>NZ_FLOB01000009.1 GCF_900089775.1 Marinomonas spartinae | reverse complement strand
GCAATTGATATGAACAGTTCGACTTATCGTCATCCGGTCAGTCGTTTTCAGAAAAGCCACCTGTTTAAGTAAAGAGTGAAATAGATGAATTGAATGTGAGAAAAGACACACTTTTTGGGACGGTACCGCCGGAGGCGCTGCGAAGTAGGATAACGCATAGCGTTAGATCCGTGAGGTCGTTATCAAGATTTTAAATAGGAAGCCCTGATCAGAAATGGTCGGGGCTTTTTTCGTCTGCAGAAAATTCAAAAAATAAAAAGGGGGAGTCAACCTCCCTAAAAATTAGACGCACCTTGCCATTAATTTACTTGCGCCTGTTTCGTAGGTTTTAACGCGTCCGTGCGAATCCAATAAGAAGCACAGGATGACTTTTTAGAAGTCATTCTTTAAGAAGTGTTTCTAGTGCGCTATGAGGGGGCGCTGCACCTTGTCTAAGTAAGCTTTCATCTGCTATGTGTTCTGGCTTAATTTCTATTTGGTCTGCATAAGCCATTAGTAGGGCCTCCCGTTCAATCCAGCGATCAAATTGTTCGGTCGTTAGTGATAAGGAGACAATTTTATCGCTTACTTTTTCAAATTGAATCTGCCCTTCTTCTGTTACACATCCCCATTGGCTAACAACTTTTTCAAATGCCAGACGAACCCAAGGCTTATACTCTATGCCTATATCCTCTGCATGCTCTAATGCTAAAGCTCTCAGTTTGCTCTGGAATATATTGTCTTTTGTATGTTCTGGTGATAGATGGGAAGGTAAGTCTACTTGTACTTTAGTGAGGCGGGAACGAGAGACATCGTTAATGAGGGTTTGCCATGCATCATTTTCTTGTAGGACATAGTTAATTGTTTTTGGGGGAACGTTATTTAAGTCAATATCAGCAATTTGCTTAATGAGTACTGTGGCATCCTTTTCTTTGAGTGACTGAGTTTCTGTTTTTAAAAAGGAAGATAATTGTTCCATTTTACCTTGTGTTAGAAGCTCCTCAGCATAGGAGCATAAAGTGTCATGAGAACGTTCTGGATACCAAAGTGATTTCAGTTTAGATGCTATGGTTTCTGCTTGGGAAGGGGTGAGTATCTCTCTTTCGCATGCGCGAGCAAGATCGTATCTCAGATCAGCCATAGCTCTGGAAACAGATGGATAACCTAACTCCATTGGGCCATGGGTTAGTGCGACTTCGTCGTCATCTTCCCACTCTCCATGGGCAAATTTTTCAAAAATTACTCCAACCCCAACCATGCCATATGAATGTAGCTCAGACGCCCTGAGAGCACCCATACTAGAGCTTCCATATACATGAATACCTGTAGACATAGCGTATAGAATCTCTTTGTGCCACACGGCTGGGACGGATTCAAAAAAGCCATCAATTAATAGGATGATTTTTGGATTATCGCGGGTAGCGAGATAAAGATCTCCCTGTTTTGCAGGAGGCCGAATATCGGCAGCAGGGAGGGTTTTTAGTATAGTGTCTTTGCGAATAGTTGGCCCTGCAAATACGATTATACTCATAGGGCTGTGTCCTTCTTCTGTATATTTTTTTGTTTTTCAGCAAAATCACGGGCACGTTGACCATAAACATAAGCAGGTACATCGTGAATACCTTCTAGGCCTGATGCAACAACACGTACTACCGGAATATCAAATTCAGCTTTGGTTAAATCTACCATCATAGGACATGGAAGATTTTGCTGTTCAAGTTTATGAATTAGTAGTGCTAGATCTTCCTCTATGGTGTCGTGATTCCAGCTTTTAATATTATTAAAATCGACATAGGCTGGCATATGCATCAATTGATCTCGAATACGACGCTGATGCTCTATATTTTGTTTGGCTTTATACATGGATAGGCTTGCGTCGTCACGAGACCCAGAGATAAATGTTAAACGGGTTTGTACCGCTTCAGTAATGGCACGCATAATGGCAACATGCTTGTCTGGATGAGTGCCGGATCCATTCATGGGGTAAAGCTGACGATGCTGACTTTCGTTTTTGTTGATAATAGTTGCTGAAAAAGTGGGAATACCAATATCTGATGTGATGTTCCAAACACTGACCATAACGTCCGCTTCTTCTATTTTTCTAATCAGTTCATCGATGTGGGGATCTTTGATCGTAGTTAAATCGACTTTTAGCTGCGCATGTTGTGATTCGGACAGTAATGAACGTAAGGTTAACGCATCTCTTTCGATAAGCTCACATAAAGCATGGCTGGCTGCTTCCTCACGAGTATTGCCGGAGGCTAAGCCGTTGGTGCTGAGCTGAAAGCATCCACTGCCCGGTGGGAGTGGCAAGGTAAAATCACAATGCACTAAATCATAAGGAATATAAGTGGTTTGGGAGGATTGCAGAAAATGAGCTTCTATCCACAAGCGACGAGAGTCCGGATCAAAAGCAATTACATCCATTTTAGGTAGCTGATCCAAATTGACTATAGAATGTGATTTGACTAATTCATTGTAAGAGCAAAATCGAGTAGGTAAGTCTATATTCTCAGCATGATAGGTTTCAATCGCTTCCATTGCAGCAGAAGCTTTGGCTGCTTCAATAGAAACTCCTTTGCCTTGAGAAACAGAAATGGCTTTGGCATTGGGTCGGCAGGCGGTAAATACTGGAATACCAATATCATCCAAGCCAGTGACATTAGCTAATCGAGTAATTCCCATAGCTGGCAATAAAGGGATAATCTTATTCAGCGTTTCTTGCGGTGATATTGTCCGATGGGTGCCAGTGCGATAGGTTTTTATGAGTTTACTTGTCAAAGAATCACCTAATTATCTAACCGTATTAAAGGGCTGAGTGACTAATCTAATAAAAATATTAAGGTAAAAAGAGAGCTAAAAATCAGCTCTCTTTTTAGTTATTATTTATTACTTTTTAAAAGTTCTTAAGTTGGCTACATAGCAGGTTGCTCCACCACCTCCACGAGGTCCACCTAACATTATCATATCATTATGATGAGTAGTGGAAGAGTTAAAATGAAAGTCTTTATCTGCTTGTATATCAAAAGGATTAAGTGCGCCAGCTTGAATACCAGCATCACCATAGTAAGTTTCTAAGTGAGATATCTGCTCATCTTCATCCGGTATCTTATCATTTACCTCCCAAATTGAGATTTTGTTTTCATCATAATTGTCTATATTTTCTCTAATAGTCTCTAAAGATATATAGCAAACTTTATAATTGTAACAATTTATATTGTTGTAGGTCTTGTTTATTTCATCAAAAAAGGCAACATAAAGATTTGCTATTGGAATGTCTCTTAGAGATGCTAAATCATCTGAGGGAACTTTCAAAAAACCACTTTTTACACAAGGAAGTAATTTATTAGGTATGCATTCTGCGGATGTAATAATATGCTCATCTTCTGTTTTAATCATATTCAGCCTACTCATTTTTAATTGTCGTAGGTCAATAAAATAGCCTGGCTCGAATTTCGATAAATCTGATATTAAAGGATTGTTTTTAGAGTTTTTCTTAGCTTCTTTTAGATTCCAGGGGATAACTTTAGAAACAGCTGGTCCTGCTATGTTTATAGGATATATTCCGTTTTCATTTAGAAAGAATCTATTGATTAAAGGTGGAAGGTTATCATTGATATATGCAATCTCCTCAATGATTTCTACATTGTCAGGATTGCTATAAAAGCTTCTAGGGATATAGAGTATATACTCTTTATTTGAGCAATCGTATTGCTTTCCAGAGATTAATAGGTAAATGTCATTCATTGTTTTCATAACTACTCCTTTTGGTTTTTAAATTAAATTTTCGTTTTTCGCATTCTTTATTAGTTCCTCTATTAAAGTAGAGATCTGATCTTTTTCAGAGGTATTCGATAGTTGAGAAAGTATTGTAGTAATAAGGTTTGGAAGTGCCATTTGATGAGAGCCTAATAACATAGTGGCTAGCTCAGCCACCTGATCAATACAAGTTGAGTCATTATGCTCAATTTTCATACCAAATAGAGCAATAGCATGTAGGTGGGACAACCATAGAAGAGGGTATTCAAAACGTGTTGCTACCTTGTCCCACTGAGCTAGGCTTTGTTCTAAGTGAATAAGTGACTGTTTGTTATTGTTTTCAGCAAAGTAAGTCCATGACAGGTTTGCTTGTGCTACCGCCTCGTAGTCATCCATTTTTAGCTCACGAGAAAGTTGTAAAGAACGCTCTGCATGTTCTCTAGCAATTTCAATATTCTTTAATAATCTATAGGCAACTGTTAGATAGGTATAGCATCTAAGTTGGATAACTTTGTCTTTTATTTTTTTTGCTAATTCAATTGCTGAGTTTAGTTTTATTATTGCTTTTTTATTGTTTTTACATAGAATGAGGCCTAGTCCATATGCTAGTATGATATAGGAAATTAAATAGATATTATGAGATTTTTTGGCAGCTTTTAAGGCTTTTTTTTGATAATAAAGGTCTTCATGTGTTAATGAATAACGTTTTTTTCGTACTCTAAATTGAAAGTGTGCATTATAATAATCAGCTATTTTTTCTTGGTCATCACTAGATTGGATGATAGGTTCCATTTCGTCTAATATTAGTTTCATTTCGTTTGGCTTGCCTTGCCAATAGTAAACATACAATTGAGCACTTTTTATTTCTAACCAAATCTTCCACCAGTTTGATGTTAATATTTTTTTTTGATTTGTAGATTTTTTTAATGATTTTAACGCTATTTCATAGTTTATCAATGCAAGATCATGTTCATGGATTACTTCGTATGTTTTACCTAGAGAAACTAGAGATGTTGCTGTTTTTTCATATTGATTACTTTTTTCTAGTAACTGAATTTTTTCTTCTAGATAGTCTCTAGCCTTTTCATGTTGTCCATCACTGATAAGACTTTCCGATAATCCTTCCAATATTTTAATAAAGTGTTTTTCTTTTTCTTCCTTTTTAAGGTTCGTACTTGTATTACAAGTGTTTAAGGCTTGCTTATATAAATGTATTGCATCATCAACGGCAAAGGTGGTTTCGGCTTCACTAGCTGCTTGGTAATAGTATTGGCTGGCTTTGTCGTATTGCTGAGCTTTTTCATAGTGTTGTGCAAGGTCGGAAGCAATAAAGCGATCTATATTGCCTGTTATCTTGAGGATAGACTCAGCGATAAGTTCATGTCGTTCTGGTAGGTTTTGTTTTTCAATGCTGTCGTACGCAGTATCTCGGACTAGGGCATGTTTGAATAGGTAACGGTCACCATCGACATGACGCAGCTGAATAATAAGCTGGTTATCGATCAGCTCTGATAAATCGTTTTGAACTTGTAGTGCGCTGAAGTGGGAGGCGGTAGCTAGTAGGTTATAGCTAAACTCTCTTCCTATCGCGGCAGCAAGTTGTAAGGTGTCCTTGGAATAAATCAGACCATCGATTTTATTCTGGATAGATTCTCGTAGACTATTTGGTATCTCATCAATTCTTTGGTGATCGACAAAGGCTATCAATCCATTATTGAGATGTACTAACTTACGGCGCTTAAGCATGGATACCAGCTCTTCAATAAAGAGTGGAATGCCATCGGTGCGGGTTACTAAGACTTCCATCACATCCTCGGCAACTGCTGTTCCGTCAAATAGTGTGTTGATAAATTCCTGTGAAGAGGTTTGGCTTAGTTGCTCAAGATGGATGCAATGATATTTACCGTCGTCAAAGGCTGATGGTGCAGGTTGACGAGAAGTGGTAATAATCGTTTGTTTTTGAGCATCAGTTTGATTGTTTAAGCCGTTTTCTTTACTTAGATAGACGATGAATTCTTGGCTGGTGACATCGGCCCAATGGATGTCTTCAAAAATATAAATATGTCCAACAGATTGACTGTATTGGGTCATTTGTTCTTGATAACTGTTAAGGATATGAGCCAGCCCTTCGAACAACAACAGCTTTTGCGCTTTTAGTTCAACACTGGATAGTTGACACTTTTCAATATCATCAATATTGAGCCATGCTGCTAGTAGGGTAGTGATTTCTATTTTTGATCCTAGAAACTCCCCGCTTTCCATTAACTGGGTGAGTTGTTCGCCTTGGCTTTGTTGTTGATTAAATAGGGAAGTAAGTAGGTGTTTTATGACGGATAAAATAGGGAAGAGGGCGTTGTTTTGGTGTTCGGGGAGTGCTTGAAAAATATGCTGAACTCTGGTGGATTCTAGTCGCCTGAACTCATGAATAAGGCGTGACTTGCCGACGCCTGCTTCACCGTATATATGCATTATTGTCTTAGAGCTAGGAGTGTCTAGAGACGTACGTAAAGTGTCTAGCTCTTTGCCACGTCCGACCAGTGGGTAAGTGTTTCGTACACCACGAATAAAACCGAATGCTTCTAGGGCTCGTTCGGCGACGAGTTCGATGTAGTCCAGTTGGGAGGGCTGTTGTTCAGAAAATTGGTAGTAGTTATCTAATATGGTTTTGGTGTCTATTGAGCATAGAATGCTATTGTCACGGGCTTGTTTTGCTAAGGCGCAGGCTTGATGGCTGGCAAAACCATCTGGTACTTGATTACCATGTTGGGTCAAAATGCCAGAGTGAATTCCCATTTTGACGATGTATTGGCATTGATGTTGCTCAAATATATAGTCTTGCAGCTTAGAAATAGTGCTAACTATTTCAAGTGATGTGCGAGCAGCGAGACGAGAATCATGGTCACTTGCGACAGGATAACCAAAGTAAAATAGGGTTAGATCCCCTAAACTGGCTACGTGAAATCCGCCATAGCGCTGTGCTAAATCAATACACTGTTGGCGTGTTGAGTGATAAATAGTTTCCAGAAGCCCCGTTTGTTCTTCTGGGATGTTATGTATTTTTTTTAACGAAAGGCTTAAAGCTAATACCGTGATTTGTTTACGCTCGGTAGACGGGATGTACTGTTTGAAAATATGACTAGGATCATCGCCTCGTTGGACGAGAGTATCCATATCCTCTTGTATAGCAGGCTTTATTGGTCGAAACTTCCCAACAAGATTGCTGATGGTAATTTTTTCGAGCTCTTCAAATAACATTTGAGCGCTTTCAATACGTTCATTCACACTCTTTCTGAGCGCTTTTTGCAGAATATGCCCCAATGGGTGTGATAAAAGTAAACCAGGAATAGCGACGGGTGTATCGCTTAGATGCTGATGGTACAAATCTGCAATACTAGAACCTGAAATAGCAGGAGATCCTGTCAGAGCTTCAATAAAAACAAGCCCCCACATATAGAGGTCTGACTGAAAAGTCGCAGGCTCTCCGCGAAGTTGCTCAGGTGCACAATAGCTAGGTGTTCCTACAGACTCTTGAGCTAGCGTAATCGTTTTAAAGTCTTCTGAACGCTGATTAATAGTGACCGTGCTAATACCAAAATCAAGCAACTTAGCGTTCTTTTTCGCACCCGTTTGCTGCAGCATAATGTTAGAAGGCTTGATATCTCGATGGATAATACCTTGCTGGTGAGCATGAACGAGCGCATCCAATACCTGCAGCATGATTGGATAAGTCTCCTCAATACTCAGGGCTCCATGTTGCTGTATATAATCGCTTAGATTTGTGCCGTCGACATACTCGAAAATACTATAGACATTGCTAGGTGAAATTTGGCCTTTATCAAGTAATCGAACAATATTAGGGTGGTCGAGTTTAGCAACAAAATGACACTCTCGTTCAAAACGCTCAATTTGCTGGATGTTTCTTGGGTTATGCGCTTCTAAATTAACGCTTTTAATGGCTACACGCTGGCCTGTATTATGATGGATCGCTAAGTAAACCGTACCAAATCCACCTTGGCCGATTTTATGTTCGAGTTGATATCCTTTCGAGGAGAAAAATGACGCCATTGTATTTTTGAATGTCGTTTTCATAGTAATCGGTGAATCCCATTTTGAGATTCGTACTGCTGGCCTTTGTATATAAGAATGTTGCTAGTATTCAGTCTTACTTCTCCATTTTGGAGCTGGAGTAGTTGGCATACATCAAGATTGCTGAAACTAACAACATCACGAATTCGGCTTCTAAGTCGATGTAAACGAATGCGCGTATTTTCAGTTTCAATACCCAAGTCTTTGGACAGTTTAGAGAGGTCTACCCAGCCCCGCTGATTCTCAGCATAGCCCTGCTGTTTATCATAGACAGCTTGGCGAGCCAAATAGAGTAATAAATATAATTGGCTTTGGATTCTGTAGCCTTTAATTTCTGCCGTCTGCACACCGTCCATAATGTAAAGCTGGATATCTTCTTCATCATTTGACACATTGAGTTGAAATGTCAGGTCTTCAAGTGTTTGAGCAACAGGTAAATACTGGCTGGTATTAGACGACATTTGATTAAATTGCATCCGATATTCGTGTTTACCTACCCTTATGATATCCCCGTCCAGCACTCTCTTCTCATTTGGCAGGGTTTCATTGTCGACCCATACCCAACTTCCTTCTCTCCATAGTAATGTACTGACTTCTGATAAAGCGTGAATCGGTTTGTCTAGGCAAATAGGCGTTAATGGCTGGTTCAAATCAACAGGGATCAATAGGTCTTGAGGTGAAGTGTTATTGGTGAGGGTGAAGAGTCCCACATCTTTAGATGAAAAGATGATCGTGTCATATTTGTTGAGGGCATGAGGCCGGCCAGTTTGCAGTTTATGTTCATTTACCCACACACCATTGGTACTTTTGTCTTCAATGTACCAAGTGTTGTCTTGCCAGAAAATGATGGCGTGAAGGCGAGAAACACTGCTAGCCGGTAAGTGAGTATGGCAGTTATCGGCACGTCCTAGGGTATGGTAATTACGTAGATAAACATTTTCGCCTGAAGAAGATGAAAGCGTACCTGTTTCAGGTAAATTAGTACGACTGGGGGAGGTTTCTGGAGAGGATAAATCGGATGTCAAGTTTGGCTTCGATTTAATCTGGTCGATATGAGACATAACCCTGACCTCTTTGTATCTATTTATTTCTCTTAACCATCCTCAAAAGGATTACTACTTGTACATTGAGATTGACGTCAAAGTTTGCTTGGCGCTCTCACCTTGAGAGGTTGATCAATTCCATGATGTAGTAGTGTTATAGATTGTTTATCTAGTATGTGTCAATAAAAGTACCGTAAGAATGCCCACGGAGAATGCATAGCGTGCCACATGTTGACAGGAATTTTTTCATAAGTCCATGTTTTCGATTCTCTTTTTTACGAATAGCCTTTTGTTATTAAGTGGTAGTCATTGCATATAAAATTGTAATTATTATGTTAATTTATCACTTTGGAATACCATTAGCCCAAGGGGTGAATCACCACATGCTAGGGAAGATATGTTACATTTTGTCGTGCTCCTATAGCAAAAAGTAGCTAACGGGGTTCTACCTTGCTTTCGAATAGTGGGCTGTTTGTCGACGATTGCTCCTCATTGTTGTCAATGATCTTATCTGAATGCTATTGGGCACTCATTTTGACGCTTTCTATCGTGAGTAGTGAGCTTATCTCACTCACAGAGTCTGTCAGTCGCTTCTTGTTGGATACTAAAGCATATTTTTTAAGGCCTCTCTTATTTGAAGATTAATGTCCCGAAAGTTTAGATAATAAGTACATCACTCATGGTTTTATTAAAATAATAAATTTTTGGTTGTTTTAGTTTTTATAAAGCTAAATGTCTCTTAATTTTTATTTTCTTTAAATAAAAAAATAAAAACTTATATGTCTAATTATATTTGGGTTTATTTTTTAGCTTTCAAATGTTATAGAACTAATCTTTATAGTTAATGCTTTAATTATTTTCCTTTATTCACTTAGGTGCCTAATCTTAGTGCTTTTGCGCTCTTCTTTGGTGCGTGAGAATTATTCTTCTCTTAAGGTTGAAGTGTGTAAATTAAAAAAAATTCATATTTTATGTTTTTTCTCTATGTGTTTGTTTTGAGCATTTTTTTCTTCTGTTTAGCTATTATTTTAATTTTATAATTTACTTTTATTTATTTTTCCCTCTTGCAAAAGCTCAATTGTTTAATTACTACTGTAATGGAGTGTTTATTTCTTTTTATATTTTATTTTCTTCTCGGAGTGATAGATGTCGGATGCATGGCAAGACAATATTGCTTATGCAGAAAGGTTGCGTAAGCATTTGCATGCTCATCCAGAGCTTAGTTGGCAAGAACGAAATACGGCGTCATTGGTTCGTGCTCAACTGGATGAATTGAATATTCCTTGGCGAGCTTGTGCGGCTACAGGCACCCTTGCTTGGCTCAATGGAGAGGCGAAAGGGGCGGCAATTGCACTTCGTGGGGATATGGACGCCTTGCCCATTGATGAGAAAACTGGAAAAGAATGGGCGTCGTTAAATACAGGCTGTATGCATGCTTGTGGGCATGACGGCCATACCGCGACTTTACTAGCAACGGCACGTTGGTTGAAGCGGTTTGAGCATGAGTTACCTCAGCCTGTTGTGCTCATTTTCCAGCCTGCGGAAGAGGGCTTTCATGGTGCTCGTGAAATGATCAAGGAGGGAGCATTGGACAACGTTGGTGCGATTTATGGTTGGCACAATTGGCCCGCCTTGCCCTACGGCACCCTAGCTTGTCCAGACAATATAGTGATGTGCGGTAATGGGACTTTCAGCATGTCGTTTAACGGCCATGGAGGTCATGCCAGCCAGCCTGAACTATGTGCTGATCCACTGTTAGCGGCCAGTGCCGTCAATCTTGCGTTACAACAAATAGTGAGTCGACGTCTTGCGCCGCAAGCAACGGCGGTGATTAGTGTGACGCAAATGAATGCCGGTACGGCACCGACGGTGATACCGGAAACCGCTACATTAAGTGGCAGTATTCGTGTACCGGATGAGGCGACTCGACAGCTTATTACTGATCATATAACTCAGGTTGCCACGCAAACCGCAGCGGCCTATGGCGTGGAATGCGTCGTGCAGCATGAGACTCGTTATCAAGCCACTATCAATCATAAAGAGCAGGCAACTCAGGCAAGACACGTTTGGCAGTCTCTTTATGGCGAGCAAGCACTGAACCACGGTCAATCCTTACCCATTATGGCCTCAGAGGATTTTAGCTATTACTTACAGGCTGTACCTGGGGCATTTGCCTTGATTGGCAGTGACGACGGCGAAGGTCACAACGTGTCATGTCATAGTCCACACTACGATTTCAATGATCGGTTGATTGCCGATGTCTGTCGTTGGTTTTGCCAACTGGCAGGCCTTGCTGATCAATCACCACCAAAGCGGTAACGCATACAACTCAACACCAAAGCAATTGAATACAGGGTTAATTAGGAGACGTTATGAGTATTTTTGAACAACGAGAATCCAACATTCGAGCTTATGCTCGCACGTACCCAACGGTTTTTGTTACGGCAAAAAACTCACGTCAGGTAGACGAGAGCGGTAAGGAGTACATTGATTTTTTTGCTGGCGCTGGAGTATTGAACTTTGGCCATAATAACCCGCGTATGAAGCAGGCAATGATTGATTACATGGAAAAAGACGGCGTGTTGCACAGTCTTGATATGCAAACGCAAGCCAAAGCAGCGTTTATGCAAAAATTTACCGATGTCATTCTTAAACCGCGAAACATGCCACACCGTATTCAATTTATGGGGCCAACGGGCACGAATGCAGTAGAAGCTGCGATGAAGCTAGCTCGAAATGTCACTGGGCGGCATAACATTGTAGCCTTTAGCCAAGGCTTCCATGGCATGACATTGGGGGCATTAGCTGCAACAGCCAATGAATATTTCCGTCAGGCTTCTGGTGTGCCTTTACTACATGTAAGTCATGAACGTTTTGATCAAGCTCATGATGCTAAAGCCGCCCTTGCAGCATTAGATTCATTGGCTAGTCAATATCGTGATTCTTCCAGTGGCATTAAGCCTCCAGCAGCTTTTATGGTGGAAACCATTCAAGCTGAAGGTGGGGTGAATGTTGCCAGTAAGGAATGGATGCAAAAGCTTGAAAAGCTAGCGAAAGAGTTTGGTTCTGTACTGATTGTCGATGATATCCAAGTTGGCTGTGGTCGCACAGGGTCGTATTTTAGTTTTGATGACATGGGGATCAAGCCAGACATTATTACCCTGGCGAAAGGTATCGGTGGGGTTGGTACGCCCATGGCCATGAACTTGGTGAATCCTGATTTGGATAAGCATTGGTCCCCTGGCGAACACACTGGTACATTTCGGGGCCAGAACTTGTCCTTTGTTGCGGGCGCGGAGGCACTTAGTTATTTTGAAAACGCAGACCTAATGAAGGAAGTGGCGCAAAAAGCCGAGCAAGTTCGCTCTGCTCTAGAGCCATTGGTCGCTGAGAAAAGTGCCCATGAGTTACGTGGCAAAGGGCTAATTTTAGGATTGGATATGGGCAAGGGTGAACTGGCGGCTAAAGTTGTACAGCGCTGCTTTCAAAATGGCCTGATGATTGGTGCTTGTGGCAGTGGTGGGCGAGTATTGAAAATCATCCCGCCGTTGACGATTCCTGAAGCAGATTTAATGGAAGGTCTCGATATTCTGAAAAGTGCTGTACGTTTTGTAATGGAGGAAGCCGCATGATTGAACGCGATGATATGACGTTTACCTTCGCTGAATATCAGCGTCGACTTGCAGAATTACGAGCTCGTATTGCTGAGCGCCGTTTGGACGCCGTGGTAGTGACCGATCCGGAAAACATTACTTACTTAACGGATTACCAGACGACAGGCTATTCCTTTTTCCAAGCACTGGTGATTCCTCTCGAAAAAGAGCCCTTTATGATCACCCGGGCATTAGAAGAGTCCAATATATTTGCTCGTACTTGGGTGGAAGTGACAAGGCCTTACCCAGATACAGGGGATGCTATTCAAATGCTGGTGGATGCACTACGTGAGTTTGGTTTAGGTGACAAACGTATTGGCTATGAGCGAAACAGTTATTTCTTTCCTGCTTATCAACAAGATTGCATTCATACCACCTTGAGAAATGCCAAATTGATGGATTGCTTTGGTATTGTTGAAGAAGGGCGTATTAGTAAATCGCAAGAAGAAATTGCGGTCATGCGTCGTGCGGCAATAGCGACAGAAGCAGGCATGAAGGCGGGCATTGAAATATGTCGTCCTGGAATCACAGAAAATGAAATTGGCGCTGAAATTGCGGCGGCTATGTTTCGTGCTGGTGGTGAGACACCGGCGGTTATGCCTTATGTCACGTCTGGGCCCAGAACCATGATAGGTCATGCATCTTTTGAAGGTCGAACCGTACAACCCAATGAACACGTCTTTTTAGAGGTAGGAGGTTGCTATCGCCGTTACCATACCGCGATGATGCGTACGGTGATTTTAGGCGAGTTATCGGATGCGATGTATCAATCTCAAGAAATCATGAAGCGGGCATTAAATGAAATTCATCGCCTGGTTCAGCCTGGGATGACCGTCTCAGATGTGGATAATATGGTGCGTAATATCATTATGGATAACCAAGTTGGAGCGAGTTTGATTACTCGTTCCGGTTACTCAATCGGGATTGCGTTTCCACCAAGCTGGGATGAAGGGTATATTATTAGCTTGAAACAGGGAAATTCTGCAGTACTTAAACCGGGCATGACCTTTCACATGATTCCTTGGATGTGGGGGATTGAAGGCAATAAGACCTGCGGTATTTCAGATACAATCGAAATTACCGAAGACGGCTGTCGTTCATTTTTTAGTTTGGATCGTGATTTTACCGTCAAACCAGGCAAGGCAGAGTCTAAGCCGGAAACAAAAACGATAGAGTTATCTGGCACGCCAGCTAAAGAAAACGTGAAAAAGCCCAAAGCGAATGCGAAATCAGCTGACAAAGCCGTCAACGAATAAGAGGTGCGTAATGTTAGAAGTGATTAATCCAACGACAGGCCAAGCTTTACCTCCTTCTCCCGCATTGACGTTAGAGCAAGCCAATGCAGTTATAGACAAGGTGGCGGATGGCTTTGTTTCATGGCGAGGGAAAAGCATGGCAGAACGAGCTGCATTGCTCAACGCCGTGGCCGCTGAGCTTCGAGAAGACAAAGCAGTGCTCGCAGACTTTATGGCATTGGAAATGGGTAAACCCGTTAAAGAAGGCCTTGCAGAAGTAGAAAAGAGTGCTTGGTGTGCCGAGTATTACGCTGAGAATGGAGCGGCGTTTTTGTCGTCTGAGACACTAGAATCGGATGCCAGTCACAGTTATGTTCAGTATCCTCCTCTTGGTACCGTTTTAGGTATTTTACCTTGGAATGCGCCTGTTTGGCTGGCTCTGCGTTTTTTAGCCCCTGCTTTAATAGCAGGCAACACCTGTGTTATGAAAGCCGATCCAAATGTGCCGACAACGGCAAGTAGATTGGTTGAATGTTTCTATCGAGCGGGTGTGCCAGAAAACGTTGTGGCGAACTTAGCCGTTGCCAATGATGTGGCCAGTAAAATGATTGATCACCCGAAAGTCAAAGCCGTGTCTTTTACTGGGTCAAGCCGGGCGGGACAAACCATTGCCTCTCAAGCTGCAGCAGGTTTAAAGCCGGCGGTATTAGAACTTGGCGGGTCGGATCCATGTATCCTCATGGCGGATGCGGATCTCGAGAAAGCCCTTGATGTGATTACTCTGTCGCGGATGATCAATGCTGGACAGTCCTGTATTGCAGTGAAGCGATTATTTGTGGAGCAGAGCATCTATGATGAGGTATGCGAAGCACTTCGTGAACGCTTTAGTAAACTGAAATGTGGTGACCCAAGAGACGAAAGCAATAATTTAGGGCCTTTGGCAAGGGCAGACTTACGGGATCAGCTTCATCAGCAAGTTTCAAAAAGTATTGAAGCGGGGGCTCGCTGTTTAGTAGGAGGAGACTTACCCTCTCGTTCAGGCTTTTTTTATCCACCAACCTTATTAGTCGATATGCAACCTGGTATGGCGGCGTTTGAAGAAGAAACCTTTGGCCCAGTGCTAAGTGTGACCCCCATACAAACGTTAGAAAAAGCGCTTGAACTGGCAAACGCGACAGAGTATGGCTTGGGAGCGAGTATCTGGACGCGCAGCCAAGCGTCCATTGATCTGGCTGTCAATCATTTGCAGTCGGGGCAGATAGCCGTTAATGGGATTGTGAAAAGTGATCCTCGTTTACCCTCCGGTGGCATTGGCCGTTCGGGGTATGGGCGCGAACTTGGCCCTCAGGGCATTCGTGAATTTGTTAATGTGCAACAGATTTGGATTGCTTAGCGTAAGTTTTGTTATTAGCAAGGGGCCTTATTTGGCCCCTTGCTATTTTCCCTCTATTTTTTCCACTTCGTTGCTTTTAGATAGGTCGTCAAAGACACTGCGAACGATATTTCTAAATGATAAGTAAGCGGTGTAGTCTTTTAGCGATTTTGTACACCATAGATACAAGTCTCTGTTTATTGGCGTAACATCATTCATTTTAATTTCAATGATGGGATAATGTTTTTGAATGGTTGAGACTGGAAAACTGGGTAAGGCAGCAAGGTAGCGCCCTGTAGACAGCATTTTTATCAGCATCATTGCGTCATTTCGAAAGATGACTTTGGTTTTCATGCCATGAATACCGTAGGACGTTAGCATTTCTGTCGTTTGCTTTTCAAAATAAGAAGCGATACCTAGGCTGAGCCAATCTTGCTCGATGAAATCCCTATTTTGAATGTGTTTTTCACTGGCAAGGGGATGATTTTTACCGCAAAAAATACCGATTTTATCTCGGATGATGAGTTCTCTGTGGAGTGTTGAGGTGATTTTGTCCGTTGATTGGGGAGCGATAATGATATCAAATTGATCGTCAATCAATCCTTCTAAAGCAATGGATGGATTTAAACAGGTCACCGTTATCGCTATTTCTGGGTGTTTCTCTAACATTTTTTCAATGATGATGGGCAATATTTCCATTGAGAGCAGTGAGCCAGAAGCAATACGTAAATTATGTTTAATGCCTAATTTATATTGAGATACCTGCTCTTTTGCCGAGTCTAATCTGCGAGTAATCGCGCGTCCCTCTCTGGCTAAGGATTCACCCACTGGAGTACTTGAGACGCCAAAACGGCTGCGAGTAAACAGTTGTGCACCTGCTTGCATTTCTAGGGTGGCCATGGCTCTCGTTAGCGTCGGTTGGGCAATATTTAAATGCTCGGCTGCGGCGGTTATGGAGCCTTTTTCTAGAACAATAGATAAGTAAACAAGGTGTTTGGATTCCATTAACAATGCCTATTTAAATCATCGGCGACTGTTCAGCTGGGGATCAGCCTACTTCAAATAACGTTAATTCAACCAATGTGGGTTTGCGAACCCCCACTCCGATAAAAAGACGTTCAGTGATCCATTGAAAACGTTCTGCACTGGTTTCAAATTTAGGAGCACAGCGGAAATAAACTTGCTGAGGATCCACCGGTTCGCCTTTTTTGATTTGTTGTGTCACTTCAGGGGAGGCCACTCGAATGGCGCTATTATGGACATAAATACACTCTCCTTGGTTTGTCTCAATGGTATAGTGTGCATCCAGAAGCGCCAGTCTTGGAGTGGCAATCAGTTGGTAGTCTGCCCCGCCTAATAGCACTTTACCTTGCCAGTTCTGCCCAGAAATGTTGCCACCTAAAATGGGGATGATACGACGTTCACCGTGTATTGATTTACCGATTTCTTGTGGCTCAGCCACTTCGATTTCTAACGTGGCGAAGTAATTCAGTGTTGGCGCATTTATCATATAGAACCTCCTATTCTTGTAATTTTTAGTTCTTATATATTGAAGAAGAGAGTCGTTCTAATCACATTTTCTGGCACGTCTTCTGTGTATACAAGGTCTACCAGTTTGCACTATTCAAGCAAACAAGCCAATTTTCGTATGCATTTTTGTATGATTAAAGATTCAAATTGCTATTTTACGGATATATGCAATGGAGGTAGATTGTTTACCGCTAAACAAAAAAAATAAAATCAGCAGGGTAATAAAATGTCTACTTTCAAAAGGTTCTTTAGGAAGCTGATAGGGATCATGGGTCTTGTTTATGCCAGCGCGTTTGTTGCGACCGTCAGCCAGGCGCAAACGATAGGCATGGAATCAGCCAGTGAAAACAGTGTTCTTGGTATGTTGCCTCAGGCCATGGCCCCATACTGGGCGAAAAGTGGCATAAATATTCAGCTTGCTCTCAATCAAACGCTCACCAAGTCTCTTCTTAAAATAGCATTAGGCAAACCAGATTCTGCCGTTGTTCCTCCTCTCGCGTATGAAGACTTTCAAAAGGGCACAGGCCCATATGCCAAAATTGCCGATAAAACCAAGTCAATTGCAGGGAATGTTCGTGCCTTATTTGCCATTCCTGGAAGTTATTATCATGCCATTACAAGCGCCAAGTCCGGTATTAAAAGTTGGCCTGAAGCAAAAGGCAAACGCGTATATAGGACCATCGTGACTGGAAGCGGGAAATGGTCAATTTAATCCCGATTATCCTGTCAATGGAGTATCCCTGATGCCGGTTCTAACAGGAGAGACGGAAGAGTTTGAGCGGCCACTATATTGGCGCATGAATCATCGTAATCAAAGGGCTTTGCGCACTGGTGATTGGAAATATCTAAAAGTAGATGAGCATGAATACTTGTTTAATGTAACCAATGATGCCCGTGAGCGAGCAAATTTGGGGAAAAAGTATCCTGAAAAATTAGAGGAGATGAGACAGCAGTGGCTCGTTTGGAATGCTACGATTCCTGCAATACCAGAGGATGCCACCGTGAGTCTTGGCTATAGCGTTGCGGATATGCCTCAGCGTTAGGGTTTTTATTGTAGGGCAATATGTTGTTGATATATGCAACAGCATGCAGCAGACATTTCCATAAAGGGAATGAACTTAAATAATAATAAAAAGGTTGTTTACAATGAAAAGAATACATTATGGAACTCTCATTACTATGTCTATGATCGGGGCAATCAGTGCCGATGCTAAGGCCGACAGTTTACAAGATGCGATCAAAGGAGGCACTTTCTCGGGTGGACTTCGTAATACGCTAGAACTTGCCACCCAATCCGACGCGGCAGGCGCAGGCGCGCTTAACAACGCGAAAGTCTTAGGTTCGGCATTAACCTTAGACTACCTCACGGGATCCTATTACGGATTTAAAGTAGGCGTGGGATCTGAAACAGGTTACGACTGGAAAATTCAAGACAATGACACGCTAACGACATCCGGCGGGGAAAATGATCATCGTGTGACGGTCAATACGACAAATTTGTATCGCGCTTTCCTTGATTATCGTTTCCGTAAAGAGATAACCAATACTCACATACGCATCGGCCGACAGGGGATTGTTTCTCCTTTATTAATGAATAGTGGCATCTACCCAATGAAAGATTCGTTTGATGCGGCAGTGCTTGAGAATAAAGATATTCAGAATACTCTCTTGCGCGTTATGTATGTAACGAAATGGAATATGCGCTATGGCGATGATAATAATGGCTCTCTCACCCAAACCAGTAAAAGTTATCACCATCCCGTCGTTTCGCTCTACCTAAATAACAAAAGCATCAACGGCTTAAACATTGAAGCTCAATGGTTAGCAAATCATAATGATAAAAATGCAGGCGATCCACCGATAGCGGTAACGGCGAAGGATTACGATACAAGCTTTTTGGGTTTGACTTATAAAGTGTTAGATACCAATTGGGTGGTCGGTGCTAAGACATTGTCGGCCAATTTTGAAAACAGCGCCAATACTGGCTATTGGGGCGCACTTGTTAAAAATACCTTTAATGGTATTGGTGTTCAGTTGGCGTATACTTCCGTGCAAGATGCGGCGAGCTTCCCAGGGACGTTAGGGCATGTACCCATGTTTCGTGCTTATAACCCAGGTTTACAGGGCGAGTATTTCGCCGGTCTGAAAACCACATCGATTGCAGCAAATTATGGCTTTCACATACCGGGCTTTAAAACGACAATTGGTTATACCTCTTGGCAACAAAGTGCGCAGGGGATAAAACACAGTCGTGGTACGGATTTAGATGGTGGATATGAAGCGTCTTTGCGCGTCGATTATAAGTCTCAAGACATTAAAGGTTTGTCTGCGCTGATGCAGCTATCCTATATCGATTACAATCAAAATGTTCCAAAAGATTCATTGACAGTCCTACGGACATCTGTGAATTACCAATTCTAATTAAAAACCACTGTCTAGAGCCTCTAGACAGTGGTTTCCTCGCTTAATTATGAACATATCTGATTCATGAGATTAGACAGAAAGTTTTTCCACTTATGCTTACTAGCACCGCTTTAAACATATCGTAAAAAATGCGGACCGTTGTCCCTCCATAAAACCTCCACACAACATCAATCGATACTCCATCGAGCAATGCGAGAATCGGCTCTCTTAACTACTGCAACCTAAGAAAGGGTGTTATATGTCGATTCATCGACGATGGGTTTTTATCGGTTCTTCTATCGCGGCGGTGATTGCGGTTAGCGTCGCGTTTTCGTCAAATCTAATGCAAACCAGTAGTGCCAATTTTTTGACGGCTACTGTGACGGTCGGCAATCTGGATCAGACGGTCACGGCATTAGGGCGCTTACAGCCTAAGGAGCTGGTCAATGTTGGCGCTCAGGTGACAGGTCAAGTCCAGCGTCTACATGTCGTACTGGGGCAGAAGGTGAAAGCGGGCGATCTTATTGCCGAAATTGATGCCAAGCCACAACAGCTAGCACTGCGTAATGCAGAAGCGTCCGTCGCTTCATTACAAGCACAAAAGGCTGCTCGACAGGCGACATTGGTGCAAGCACAACTCACCTACAATAGGCAAAAAACATTGATAGCGGTTGATGCCACGGCAAGGGCCGATGTTGAAGCAGCACGGGCAGCACGAGATGTGGTCCGTGCGGAAATCCACTCACTACAAGCACAAATTGATCAAGCTCGTATACAGGTAGAAACGGCACGCATCAAATTGACCTACGCACGTATTACTGCCCCCATGGATGGCGTGGTCGTCGCCGTGGTGACCAAACAGGGCCAGACGCTTAATTCATTCCAGTCAGCTCCTACGATTGTGGTCCTCGCTAAACTCAATGTCATGACCGTTCGAGCTAAAATCGCGGAAGCTGATGTTAATAAAATTCATCCCGGCCAGTCGGTTTGGTTTACCACACTGGGGCAGAAGCATCGCTATCAGGCACACATTGAACAAATTGAGCCTGCACCAAAATCCATTGTCAAAGGTGAAACCAGTACCGCTCAAGCCATCTACTATAATGCGCTGTTCGATGTACCGAATTCTAAAGGCGTGTTGAAGCCATCAATGACAGCTCAGGTATCTGTGCTGGTAGCAAGGGAGCGGGGTGTTGTGCTGATTCCCATAGCCGCATTGGGGGAGCGTATCGATGATGGCTATCGGGTTCGAGTGGTGAATCCTGAAACTCACCAAGTGGTTTCTCGTCAGGTGATGATAGGAACAACCACGACCAACCAAGCGGTGGTTATTTCTGGTGTGAAGCCTGGTGAACAGGTCGTCCTCGGTGAGGCCGGGTCTGAGAGTAATTCGTCAGCCAATCTGATGGGGATATAGCCGTGGGATCGCCATTACTTGAAATACGTAATCTGCACCGTGAATTTGCTGCTGGGGAAGATGTTGTCACGATCTTGAAAGACATTAACCTGCGTATCGACGAAGGCGAGATGGTGGCCATTGTGGGGGCATCTGGCTCGGGTAAGTCGACCCTGATGAATATTCTCGGATGTTTGGATCGCCCTAGTTCTGGTACTTACCGGATCGCAGAGCGAGAAACCAGTTCACTGAGTCGGGATGAATTAGCCGAACTGAGACGCGAACATTTTGGTTTTATCTTTCAGCGTTACCATCTACTGACTGATATCAGTGCTCTTAGCAATGTTGAACTGCCAGCCATCTACGCCAACTGTGATTCCTCAGTGCGCCATGAACGGGCGAGCGCTTTATTAGCCCGTCTTGGTTTGGGAGATAAACAGCATTTTCGTCCGAGTAAACTCTCGGGTGGGCAACAACAACGTGTGTCGATTGCGCGTGCTTTGATGAATGGCGGCGCAGTTATTCTAGCCGATGAGCCCACGGGTGCGCTGGATAAAGCCAGCGGTGTGGAAGTAATGAATATTCTACGGGAACTCAACACTGACGGTCATACGGTTATTCTTGTCACCCATGACATGGAAGTGGCCTCACATGCACCTCGGCAGATTGAAATCAGCGATGGGGTGATTGTCGCCGATCAGCGTCGCGAACCAAGCAACCCGCCATCAGCTTTGCATCATCAACTGCCACTCCGTGCCGATGTGTTGAGTGCGTTTTGGGGAGGCTTTACGGAAGCATTCCGTATGGCGCTACGTTCGATGAATGCACACCGCTTACGGACCTTTTTGACTATGCTGGGCATTATCATCGGTATTGCTGCCGTGGTCGTTGTGGTGGCGATTGGTCGTGGTGCCCAGCAGCAGGTTATGAGTCAGATTAGTGATTTGGGGACGAATACGCTGGATATCTATCCTGGTAGTGATTTTGGTGATTTAGAGGCGGCCGCCATCGAAACCCTGACCGCAAGAGATGCTGAAGCACTGGCAACACAACCCTATATCGACAGTGTAACCCCTAATGTTTCAACCAGTGTGACAGCCCTGTATCAGAATATTGCTGCAAAAGCTCAGGTGAACGGTGTCGGTGCAGACTACTTTCGAGTACGTGGCTTGAAGCTTGCCAATGGACGTTTTTTTAACGAGCGTGAGGCCGAACAAGCTGCCCAAGTGGCCATTATTGATCAACGGGCACAGGCCGCTTTGTTTGCACACACTGCTCACCCAATCGGTAGGGTCGTGTTGATTGGAGACATGCCAGTCGAGATCATTGGCGTGTTAAAGCCATCGCAAAACAATTTCACTGGCTCCAGTCCCATCCTCTATGTCCCTTACAGTGCTGTCGCCACTCGCCTGATAGGGAAGTCTTATCTGGATAATATTACCGTGCGTCTAAAGGGCAAGGTTTCCAGCAAGGCCGCTGAGCAAGCAGTGACAAGCTTTATGGTTCGTCGTCATGGCAGCAAGGATTTTTCCATCTTTAACTCAGACCAAGTACGTCAGGCGGTGGAGAGAAGCAGTGCAACGCTCACGCTATTAATCTCTGCAATTGCCGCCATTGCACTGCTTGTTGGTGGCATTGGGGTGATGAACATCATGTTGGTATCCGTCACTGAACGTACTGGTGAGATTGGTGTACGTATGGCAGTGGGGGCTCGTCAAGTCGATATTCTACAGCAATTTCTGATTGAGTCGGTATTGGTGTGTTTGGTCGGTGGGTTCATCGGTATCGCATTGGCATTGTCAGTGGGAGGGCTGATTAAGCTCACGGGGATCGATCTACCATTAATCTATTCCGTGGACTCTATGTTGCTAGCGGTTGCCTGTGCCTCATTGATCGGCATCGCTTTCGGATTTTTTCCTGCCCGCAATGCCTCTCGGCTGGATCCGATCCAAGCATTGGCGAGGGACTGATGACTATGTTTAAGCAAAGTGTTGTATTGGCCGCTGTTATACTGACAGGCTGCTCCACTCTCACCCGTACTGACTATCACGTACCGGCTGTTTCACTACCGGAGACTTTTAAAAACGTCACCGGTGACGTTGGGGTCACTCCTCTTGATGCCTGGTGGCGTCGGTTAGAGGAGCCGCATCTAGATGCTTGGGTTGATTTGGCTCGCGCTCGTAATGCCGACCTCGCGGCGGCGGCCATCCGTGTGAAACGTGCGACCCTTGAGTCTCGTTTAGCAGGCAATGCCTTATTACCTGCTTTCAACGGCACGGTTGCAACTAGCGTGAGCCGTCCACTGTCTGGTGATACCCAGGGCTCTACTAAAACCACTACAGGAACGCTAGGAGTGACATGGCAAATAGACTTATTTGATCGGCTGGGAGCTCAGCGTGATGCCGCTGCGTTCGAGGCAAAGGCAACCGCTGAAGATCGAGACGCTGTAGCCCTATCTCTGGTTGGTACCACGGTCAAATTGTATTGGCAACTGGCCTTTGCTAACCAACAAATCGCCTTGGCTAAACAGAATGTGGCCGATGCCGCTCGCATTCATGATCTAGTATTGAGCCAATACGCAGTGGGTGCTGTATCGGGGTTAGAGCGCAGAGAGGCAGAGCAAGCCGTTGCCGAACAAAAACTAGCACTCAGTCAGCTTGTCCAAGCGAAAGCGGAATTGCAGCAGTCGCTCATGGTGTTGTTCGATGGTGCTGTGCCACCGTCTCCCGCTCCTGAGCATCTACCGATGCGGCCACTGCCGTCGGTGCAGGCAGGATTGCCAGCAGAACTTCTGCTGCGCCGTCCCGACTTGCGTGCAGCGGAATTACGTTTGCGCCGTGTTTTAGCCAGTAGTGACGCCGTTCAAGCACGTTACTATCCTGCTCTTTCGTTAACTGGCAGCCTTGGTACATCGAGTACCGCTTTACTAAACGTATTGGCCCATCCCGTGGCCACACTCGGAGCGGGCCTGACGTTACCTTTCCTTAATGTCCGCGACATGCGTATCAATAAAGCCATCGCCCGTACACGTTATGAAGAAGCCATTGTCATATTCAGAAAGTCGCTATACAACGCCTTCGCCGACGTCGAAAAAGCCCTGTCAGCGCGAACGCAACTTGCCCAGCAAGAAGCTGCGCAATGGCGCATGTTCAATGAAGCAATAGAGATAGAAAGAATCTACGAAGCGCGCTACCGTGCTGGACAGGTTGCCTTGCGGATTTGGCTGGATGCCAAGAAACGGCGACGTTCCGCTGAGGTGGCTCTAGCGACAACATGTTTGGCACAACTCCAGAATCACGTGACGCTGATTCAAGCGTTGGGCGGAGGCATGGAAACGCAGGGCAGAAGGGCCGAATGATGTTAAACAATACGGCCGCTTCATTGTGTCTGGATGCATGAAGAAAGAAAGTCCATGAAAGCAATGGCTTACAGTCTTAGAGTAAATTACTAAGATACGCCTTCCATTCAGTGGGCTTGCCATAGAATGCGCTGTGAGACAAAGGCATCCAGGTGACATCTTTTTCAAGGATAAAGGTTGGGAAGCCACTGACTTGCATCTGTGACATAAGTTGACGGCTTTGGGTTATTTCCGATTTCATTGCATTGTCAGACTGCGCCATTGTCTTCTCCCATTCGGCTTTATCTAAACCAAGGGACACCGCTAGTTCTGCCAATACCTCGGGCTCGTGCAAATGCTTGCCTTCTTGGTAGTGTGCCTTTTGCATCGCCACTAGCATTGTATGACGATCAATGCCCATTTTTTCCCCTGCGATCATGGCTTGGGTAGGGAGCAGAGAATCCACAACGTATTCTTCCGGCCCTTTTACACGGGCAATATAATTGTCACCAAAAGGCACCTTTGTCATCTCGGTAATGCGTTTGTCCGCTTGCAAAATATGTTGTCTAAACGACGGTTCAATGGCCCGTTTAGGGATCATACCACCAGGATGATAGAGAATTTCGAATGCTTGCATATTTGCCAACACCTCCACCAAAGAAGACGCGGCATAGCACCAACCGCACATTGGGTCGAAGAAGTAGTGAACTTTGAGCATTGTATTTTACCTATTGAGTTCGAAAATTGAGTGGAAATCGCGTGAGAAAACGGTTTTAACCGACGCTGTCCAGTAACCTCAAAGTTATGGCGTTAGAATAAAGAATTGTCTTGCTCGGAAAAATAGACAAAAATGAGCATCTTTGTTTCTTAAATCGAGCAGGTGGAAGAATAGTGGACAGAGTTACCGCTGCAAAAGTATTTCTTGATGTGGCCCAATCACAGAGTTTCTCTCGTACCGCAACCCGTTTGAACATGTCTCGCCCTATGGTGACGCGATACATAGAAGCCATGGAAGATTGGCTACAGATTCGCCTACTACACAGAACAACCCGCAAAGTATCCCTCACTAGTGCGGGGGAAGCCTGCTTAAAAGACGTCGAACAATGGTTACAACAAGCGGATCAACTCACCGCCTTAGTGAACAATAGCCAGGAGCTTTCTGGCATGGTGCGCATTACCAGCAGCATGTCGTTTGGTTATTCCCAATTAATGCCCGCAATACAAGGCTTTATGGATCTGCATCCGCAAGTGCGTATTGATATTGATTTAGAAGACAGCACTGCGGATTTAACGGACAAAAGCATCGACCTTGCGATCCGCATCGCCTCCAACCCAGACTCTTCTTTAATCGGTAAACCCATTGCAGTGTGCGAATCTGTGTTGGTTGCTTCTCCGGCGTATCTTGAAAAAACGCGCCACACATTGGGTGAAATCCATTACCCGCAGGACTTAGTGAAGCACGCATGTTTGGGGTACAAAAACTTTGAACGCCATATTTGGCACTTGTCGAAAGGCGAGCAATTTGAGTCGGTATCGGTGGACTGTCGTTTAAGCGTTAACGAAGCAACAGCACTCTTGCATGGCGTATTGAACGGCATGGGCGTCGCATTGCAACCCACTTATTTGGCAAACTACTACCTACACGATGGCCGCTTGTGCCACGTATTGCCAGAATGGACTCCCAGAGATCTAACCATCTACGCCCTATACTCCTCCCGTAAACATTTGTCGCCTACTGTACGTGCTTTAATCGATTATCTAGAAAGCTACTTTGCTGATAATCCATGGTGACCTTGGGTGCTTCGTTCGTTGTGTTGATGAATAGAAAATAAACTATCGTGGCGTTTCGCTGATATAGTGTTATCCATTCTAAGGAATCAAATGCTTACTATTGGAGGCCGCAATGAGTATAGTTAAAATGATTTCTCGTAAAGCTCGCAAAGACCCTCTGCGCAATCCTGATCATTCAACAACGGAAGTGAAATTGGTCGCAGAAAGACCGCATTTAAGTACTGAGGATTTGATTTGCCAAGCTTGAGATTGATTGCTGGGCCAAATGGGTCCGATAAAGAAAAATTGTTTAAGAAACCGAGCTAAGTGCCCGGTTTTTTTGTCGCTAAAATTTTTATTATGCACTTGCATAATTTTATGCAAGTGCATAATAATGTCGCTTATCCGTTGAATTTTTAGAATTCGTGCTAATGCGAAACACAGAAGGGTGAGGGGAAAAGAGATGAAAACATTCGGCAGTCAATCCATGGTCGCACCGATCAAGCGTGTATTAATGCGTCGTCCAGGTAAGAGTTTGCTTGCGGCGGACGCCAACGAATGGCATTACGGCAGTCTGTTTGATGCCCCCAAAGCCATTGCCCAATACGATGTGTTTGCCAAGCTGGTGGCAGAGTCTGGCGCGGAAATCACTTGGCTTGAAGACAATGGCGATGGCCTTTGTGATGCCATGTTTACCCAAGATGCTTCTTTGGTAACGGATCACGGTGCGGTGTTGCTCAACATGGGCAAACCTTTGCGTGTGCCAGAGCCTGCGATGCATGGCGAGGCTTATGAAGCCGCTGGTGTGCCTGTTATTGGTAAGCTTACTGGCAATGGGCGTATTGAAGGGGGCGATTTTATTTGGCTAAACGACAAAACCATTGTGGTGGGCTGTGGCTTTCGTTCTAACCGTGAAGGCATTGCGCAGCTGAATGCGATTTTGAATCCTTATGAGATCACTGTCATTGGTTTTGATTTACCCGTTTGGCAAGGGGCAGAAGCTTGCTTGCATCTTATGTCGATGATCTCGCCTTTGGATGATAAGCTCGCGCTGATTTATTCTCCTCTAATGCCAACGGCCTTTTATCAGCTTTTACTTGAAGAAGGCTTTACTCTGTTGGATGCACCAGCGGAAGAGTTTTTGGCAAGCGGTGGCTTGAATCTAAACGTACTGCCGGTGAAACCGAGTGAGTGCATCATGATTGATGGTTTCCCAAAAACCAAAAAAATGATGGAAGAGGCGGGTTGTACGGTACATGTGTTTGAAGGCGATGCCCTTTGTATTGCCTGTGAAGGTGGGCCGACGTGCTTAACCAATACTATCTTACGTGCCTAACCATGCTTGGTTTCGCCCGTCATTTCGTGACATTGTCTCTATAGATTTATTGGTAAAAAGCGAATTAACACCATGGAAACAAAACGAAGAGAAAGCAATAAGCGCCGCCAAGCGCTGATCGAAGCGACCCTTGAGTGTATTGCCCAAGAAGGTTTGCAAGCGGCGACGGTGCGCAAAGTGGCCGACTATGCGGGGGTGACCAATGGTTTAATTCGCTTTTACTTCTCGGGCAAAGATGAGCTGATTCGTGCCGCGTATGCGGCGCTGTTGGAGCATATTTATGTGACGGCACGTGTTGGCGTAGAGGATGAGTCTGTCCCGGCAAAAGTCCGTTTACGCGAGTTTATTCGGGCAACCCTGAGCCCGCCGATTGTGGCGCCGCGAACGGTTTTGTTGTGGGCGAATTTTTTGCCTTTAACCTACAGCGATCCTGAAATGGCGACCATTCGCCGTGAAGCTTATGTGGATACCACGGATATTCTGGCGGTGTTAATCGCCGACTCTTTTCAGCAAGAAGATAAGGTGTTGGACAATAAGGCGGTGCAGGGCTTCGCCATTCAAGTGAATGCGATTATTGATGGACTGTGGTTAGAAGGCAGTTTAGCAACTGATAAGTTTGCTAAAGGGGAGTTGGAGCAGCTTGGGTTGCACGCTGCTTCGTCGGTATTACAGCTTGAACTAGATTAAAATATGGAGTCTCAAAGGAAGCAAAGTCCTCTATGAGGCAAGGCGAGATATCGCTTTAGTGAGACATGTTTTTTTAATGGTCGCTTGTTTCGTTTCTAAAATACGCCGCCAATTCCTGCCATTGAGTTTCTGACTGGGCGGCGAGCATTTCACCCTTGAGCAGGGTTGGGCTGTATTCTTGGCCATCAAGTGTCCGGCAGATGCCGCCAGCTTCAGTGTGAACCAGTACGCCCGCTGCGTGATCCCACGGCAGCATTTTATAAGTGAGGCTGAAGTGAAAGTGGCCTTGGGCGATTTGTCGATAAGCAGGGCAAGACGGTAGGTTGTTAATACGTACAAAGCGAGACGCTTTTAGGGCAAAGTCTCGTTTTCTCTCATCACTATAAGAGTTAACCGACATGATGCCAGCGAGTTTGTCTAGCTCGGGTTCAGCGGTGATGTGCAAGGGTAATGGTGCTTGAGTCGGCGTTTGGTTCCTGCCTTTTTCATTCATGGTGGTGCGTTGGAAAAACGCGCCTTCTCCTAGATTAGCGTAAATCCAGTCATCATTTACGGGGTCATAAAGTAAGCCAAAACGTGTGACTCCCTTTACGACCACGGCAAGTATGATACCAAAATCCGATAATCCATGGGCGTAGTTCCATGTGCCATCGATGGGGTCAATGATCACACAGGTGTCAGCGGTGGCGATTTTATTGGTCGTTGAGGGGGCGTCAGCGACGGCTTCTTCTCCGACGATTTCCCAATCAGGAAACGCCGTTCTAATTTCATTGCTAATAAAATTTTCGCTGGCTTTATCGGCAATGGTGACAAGGTCCGTAAGGCTACTTTTGGTTTTAACATCGGCGGCACCCAGTTGGCGAAAGCTAGGCATAACAATTTCTTGGCCTGCTCGACGGACGATGTTGATGAGTCTTGCTTGTGTGGGCTTATCGAGGTTCATAGATGACCACTTACCATTTCTCAGCTGCGTGTTAAAAGCAGTATACCTGATGAAGGTCGCAAAGTGTGGGGAGAGATTATTTTTTAACCAATTTTTCCATGATATGTTTTCGAGGCTTTTATAAGTATAAGATAGTGATTTGTGGTGTGTTGGTATTCGTTCTAACCTATAGGTCCCGTTGGTGAGTATACAGCTGACCAGTATCGGGAGGCTGGCCAGCTTTTCTTAGGAGGCTAAGGGAGTTGGATAACAATAGTATCCCTAGTTCTAGGACATGTTTTTTATCATAGGGCGGTTAAGATAGTCGCTTGAGCATATCGATCAGCTGGTCTTTTTCTTGATCACTATGCAGTCTGGCCATCATGGTGCTTTCGTAATCACTGACTTTTCTAGACGACATTTCAAAAAACTCTTGGCCGTATTTAGTCATAAATAAGGCGTAGGAACGGCGATCATTTTTAGCTGGACGGCGTTCAATGAGCTTCATGCTTTCCAATTTATCTACTGCGGCGACCATCGCTGAGCGGTCATTACCAAGGGCTTGAGCAACGGCGGTTTGCGTCAGTCCTGGGTTTTTTTCAACGATGACTAGAACGGAAAAAAGGCCAGGGCTGATACCTAAATCGGAGCAGATTTCGGTGAACTTTGCAAAGAAGTTCATTTGTGCGCGTCGTAATCGGTAACCGACGGATTCCGCTAGCATCCCAAAGTCAATGTTGGTGTCGTTGATTGTGTCGGTTTGAGCCATGGCTACCTCTTAAGTTCTCTGTATTCATATCTAGATGGCTGTCTTTGTCTGTAAAGCCATACCTAGGGGAGTATTATTCAATTATTATATCTATTATTCAATTTTTATAATTGTAATGTTTAATTGTTGCGCGCGCTATCAAATATTTTTCTCCCTCCTTATTGCTTGTGTTTTTATCTACGCTTTCGTTTGCTTTTTAGGCCTTTTTTGCCAGACTGGAAAAATAATTATTTACAAAAATAACTGTTGTGGTGTACAACAATAGAATGTTTTATCCGGTGCATTCTATAACAAATCTAAAATAAAGAAGGTGATATATGAGCAAGGTAATATCCTTGGACCAAGCGGCAGGCCTAATTAAAGATGGTGACAGTGTGGCTTGGTCTACCGTTGGTATGTCGTATTTTGCTGAGGCAGTAGCGAAATCAGTCGAAGCGCGCTTTTTGCAAACAGGCCACCCACAGAATTTAACCTTAGTTCATGACTGCGGTTGCGGCAACGGTAAAGAAAAGGGCATGTCCCATTTGGCCCACGAAGGGTTAGTAAAGCGTCTGGTGTCTGGCCATACAGGGCAAGCCCCAAAAATGGCGAATTTGATCGCTGATAACCAAATCGAAGCTTATTTATTACCACAAGGGGTATTGACCACCCTGTGGCGTCAGATTGCTGGTAATAAACCAGGTGTGATTACCAAAATTGGAATGGGGACGTATGTCGATCCATTAATCGATGGCGGTAAGGTAACCAACATCACCACAGAAGAACTGGTTAAGCGTATTGAAATTGAAGGGGAAGATTGGCTTTTGTACAAAAGCTTCCCAGTTGATGTGGTCGTGATTCGAGCCACAACAGCAGACGAAAAAGGTAACTTGTCCGTCGAAGAAGAAGCCATGATGGCAGAAATCCTGCCGATGGCACAAGCAGCGAAAAATCGCGGCGGCATCGTGATTGCTCAAGTGAAGTATCTTGCTGAGGCTTGCAGCATTCCTCCTAAAGAAGTCAAAGTACCTGGTGTATTGGTCGACTATGTCACGGTTGCCCCAGCAGAAGACCATATGCAAACCATTACCACAGATTATAACCCCGGCTTAGCAGGCAACGCCCGTGTGCCATCCAATGGTATTCCGCCTTTAAAATTTTCCGATCGTAAGATTATTGCCCGTCGAGCAGCGATGGAGCTCACAGAGGGGGCGATTGTCAACTTGGGTATTGGTATGCCTGATGGGGTGGCGTCGGTAGCGGCAGAAGAAAACGCTGCACAATTATTCACCTTGACGACAGAGCTTGGCACCTATGGTGGGATTCCGGCCTCAGGGGGCGACTTTGGGGCGGCATGGAACCCAGAAGCCATTATTAATCATGAGTCGCAGTTCGATTTTTACGATGGCGGCGGTTTGGATATGGCGTTTCTTGGATTGGCTCAAGTGGATCAAAATGGCAATTTGAATGTTAGTAAGTTCGGTCCAAAAGTGGTTGGCCCAGGTGGTTTTATTAATATTTCGCAAAGTGCGAAAAAAATGGTGTTCTGCGGTACCTTGGTGAATGGCGCGAAATTAGTCTTCGAAGAGGGAAAAGCGCGTGTAGTTGAAGAGGGCAAAACGAAGAAATTTGTTGGCTCCGTGGATCATATTACCTTTAGTGGTGAGGTGGCGAAAGCGAATAAGCAACCGGTGTTCTTTATTACTGAACGTTGTGTTTTAGCGCTACGAGAAGAAGGCTTGGTGTTAACAGAAATCGCGCCAGGGCTGGACTTACAGAAAGATGTGCTTGATATGATGGACTTCAAACCGGTGATTGCAGCGGACCTGAAAACCATGCCAGAAGAGATCTTTTATGAGCAATGGGGCGGTTTAACGAAAGCCATGGCAGTAGCGGCTAATAACAAGGGGTAAATTTATGTCTATTAACAATGTTGAAATTCCTTATGGTGCTTATTGGAGTACGCCGTTTACTAAATGGCAAGGCTCGCTACAGTATTTGCATTCGATGAAGTTTGCCGCTCATGTTGCAAAACAGGAACTGGCCAAACGCGAGATTGATCCATTGATCTTTGACTCTGGCGTGTTGGGCATGACCATCAACCAGTATCAGTCTTTCAATGGTGCCCCTTGGGCTTTGTATGATATTGGCGCAATTCGTACCCCAGGCCATGCGGTTAATCAGGTCTGTGCGACCAGTGCGCGAGCCCTATTCGCGGCATCATCGGAAGTCATGTGTGGTATGGCGAAAGTGTCATTGCTGATGTCGGCTGATCGTTGTTCTAACGGTCCGCAGATTTATTACCCCAACCCAAAAGGCATGGGGGGCTATGGTCAGAGCGAAGCACAGGTGACATACAACATGATGAATGACCCTATGGGCGGCCATTCTATGATGCAAACTGGTGAAAATGTTGCCAAGCGCTTTGATATTACGAGGGAAGAGCTGGATGCCGTTACTTTACGTCGTTATGAGCAATATCAAGAAGCTTTAAAAGATGATCAAGCGTTTCAGAAACGCTTTATGACTTTGCCCTTGTCCGTGCCAACCGCAAACTTTAAGAAAGAAGAAACGGTTCTGACGGGGGATGAAGGGGTGTTCCCTACGACGGCTGAGGGGCTGGCGAAGCTGAAACCCATTATGGAAGGAGGAGTGATCACCTTTGGTAACCAAACTCATCCGGCGGATGGTAATGCGGCGATCATTATTTGTCATAGTGATCAAGCTCAGGCTCTGTCGACTCGGCCAGAGATCAAGGTAGAAGTCTTGGGGTTTGGTCAAGCTCGGGATGATTTGGCTTACATGCCAGCGGCTCCCATTGAGGCGGCCCAACGCGCGCTAAAAATGGCGAATCTTGATATTCAACAAATTGATGCAATCAAAACGCACAACCCTTTTGCGGTGAACGATGTGGCCTTGGCTAAGGCCTTGAATATCGATGTTATGACAATGAACAACTATGGCTGTTCTTTGATTTGGGGGCACCCTCAAGGGCCAACAGGATTGCGCGCCATTATTGAGATGATTGAAGAGCTGGCGATTCGTGGCGGTGGCTATGGCTTGTTTACTGGCTGTGCAGCGGGCGATACAGGTATGGCTGCCATTATTAAGGTGTCTGAACGCTAAGTTATTAAGTCCACAGTTTGCGTAGAGCGAGCGGTGGTGATTTTCTGTCGCTGTAAGGCTTTGCCATCTTCGGATGGCTTTTTTCTTACTTGGTGCAGGGTGCAACACGGCGATTTATTTAAATATTTTCAATAATCATAGAATGTTGAGTTTGACATTTGTTTATGTGTACAACTATTATCAGTCTAATGATTTATTTACCAATATAAACAATATGGGCAGACCTTGACTGCATAACCATAAGAATAGAGGCAGATGCATGGCAACGTATGAGTACATTAATTTTTCCGTAGAAGATGGCATTGGCCATCTAGTATTAAATCGCCCTGAAAAGAAGAACGCGATTAATGACAAGTTGTGTCTTGAGATTGAAAACGTGTTTATCAATCTCAGTGATGAGGTGAGTGTCATTTTGTTATCAGGGGCCGGCCCTGAGTTTTGCGCGGGGTTAGATTTAAGTGAGCACACCGCCCGTGAGCCGTTTGATGTGGTGAAGCATTCCAATATGTGGCATCGCGTTTTTGGTCATATTCAGAATTCAGGGGTTCCTGTTGTTGCAGCGATGCAAGGGGCTGTCATCGGTGGCGGCTTGGAGCTGGGAATCTGTGCCCATATCCGTGTTTCTGAGCAAGGTACTTTTTATCGCTTGCCTGAAGGTCGTCACGGCATTTTTGTTGGCGGTGGTGCGTCGGTCAATGTGGCGAATGTGATTGGTACTAGTCGAATGACGGAAATGATGCTGACTGGTCGTGATGTCGATTCGGAAGAAGGATTGCGTATCGGTTTGTCTCATTACGTGGTTGAGAATGGCGCATCGTTAGCAAAAGCTCGTGAAGTCGCGGCAACGATCGCAACGAACTCTAAATATTCTAACTGGGCGATGACCACTGGACTACGTCATATTAACAGTATGTCGTCTTCTGAGGGTATGTACACCGAGTCTTTACTTTGTGGTGTCACGCAAACCAGTCCTGAAGTGAAAGCGCGTATCGATGCCTTTCTAAATCGTAAAAAGAATTCCTAATACCTTCATTGGAGCAATTAATATGCAAATCAAAAATAATCATTTTATTGTGACTGGGTCGGCTTCTGGTATTGGTGAAGCGGTTGCTCGCCGCCTTCATGGGTTGGGAGCAAAGATCACGCTCGCGGATATGAATGAAAAAGGATTAGAGCGTGTTGCGGCGGATCTTGGTGAACGCGTTCAAGCGGTGACGACGGATATTTCTGATGAAGCGTCGGCACAAAACTGTATGGATAAAGCGGTTGAGGCTTTTGGCTCGATTCGCGGTATTGTCAATTGTGCCGGTATTCCTGGTGCTGAACGTGTGGTTGGGCGCGAAGGACCACACAGTCTAGCTGGCTTTGAGCGCGCTTTAAAAGTCAATCTGTTGGGAACCTTTAATATGGTTCGTTTGGCTGCTGACAAAATGCAGCACAATGAACAAGATGCGGATTTAGAGCGCGGTGTGATCATTAACACGGCCTCTGTTGCTGCGTTTGATGGACAAATTGGCCAAGCAGGCTACTCAGCATCTAAAGGCGGTGTCTGTGCGATGACATTGCCAATTGCCCGCGAGCTTGCTCGCTTTGGTATTCGTGTTATGACCATTGCACCTGGGTTGTTCAAAACCCCGATGATGGATGTGTTGCCAGAAGAGGTTCAGCAATCGTTAGGGGCCTCTATACCATTTCCTGCTCGTTTGGGTGAGCCTGATGAGTTTGCATCTTTGGCTCAACATATCATTGAAAATGTCATGCTAAATGGCGAAGTGATTCGCTTAGATGGCGCACTGCGGATGGCCGCTAAATAACGCGTTTAGCAAGCTGTGGTGCCAAACAGTTTGTTAGCTAGCCGCTGAATGAGAGTGAGTGTATAGCAAGTTGATCTTGCTTGCGCTAACGCTCTAGGGTCTTGGTCTCGTCGAGAGAATAACAATAATATTGGTTGTGGCTATGATAGTCGCTTCTCTAAAACTTTAACCACATAAAAATAACCAGCGTGGTTTTAGGAGCTTAAAATGAATAGTGAATTTCATCCTATCAAAGTGACTGCTCACCCTATCGATATTGAACATAGGGAAGATGGGGTACAAATAATCAGTAGCAAAAAAGCGCTGAATGACTATGCACGCTGTTGGACCGATCAGCTTGCTTTATGGGCAGAGAAAACACCGGATCAAGTGTTTGTTGCGCAACGTAATGATCAGGGCGAATGGGATGAGGTAACCTACTCCCAAGCTCTGCAACGGGTTCGTCAGATTGCCTCTTGGTTGATTAAGCAGCCAGTTTCTTTGGAGCGTCCAATTGTTTTTCTTTGTGGCAATAGCGTTGAACATTTAATGCTAGCGTTAGCAGGGATGTATGTCGGTATTGCCCATTCTCCTGTCTCTCCAGCTTATTCTTTAATCGCAACAGACTATACCAAGCTTAAGCATATTTTTGATGTCTTAACGCCTGGACTGATTGTGGTGGATGATCTAGCGCCTTATGAAAAAGCCATACAGTCTGTTTGCGAGGATACCAGCACCCCTGTCGCGGTGATTAAAGGGGATATTAAGCCACAAAAAATTACTAACCCAACTATTTCATTTGATGAATTTTGGAATTACCCAGTCGATCCTGCCATTGAGGCGAAAAACGCCGAGGTAAATGGCGATACGGTAGCAAAAATTTTGTTTACCTCTGGTACAACAGGGCTGCCAAAAGGGGTGACTAATACCCAGAGAATGATTTGTGCCAACCAAGTAATGATCCACCAAGTTATGCAGTTTTTGGCTGAAAAACCACCTGTTATGGTTGACTGGCTTCCCTGGAACCATACCTTTGGCGGTAATCATAACGTGGGGATTGCTCTATACAATGGCGGTTCCTTGTATTTGGATGATGGTAAGCCAACTGAGAAACTGTTTGATAAAACCCTAAAAAACATCGTGGACGTTAAGCCAACAGTGTATTTTAACGTGCCAAAAGGGTTTGAGCTGTTGGTTAAACATTTGAAGGCTGATAGCGAGTTAGCAGAAAGTTTCTTCTCGCGATTACAGTTTACCTTTTTTGCTGCGGCTGGATTGGCTCAACATATTTGGGATGATCTCGATGCCTTATCAATCCAATATACAGGCAAGAAAATCCCTATGTTAACGGGGCTTGGCTGTACTGAAACTGCACCGTCAGCCACCTTTGCATCTGTTGAAGAGTCAGCCTCTGGCGTGATCGGTGTACCTGCACCGGGCGTGACCATCAAGCTGGTTCCGAATGAAGGAAAGCTGGAAGCAAGGGTCAAAGCAGTGACCACTATGCCAGGCTATTGGCGTCAACCTGAGCTGAATAAAAAGGCTTTTGATGAGGAAGGATTTTACTGTCTCGGTGATGCGTTTGCTTATGTAGATGACCAAGATCCTCATCGTGGGTTCCGCTTTGATGGACGTGTCTCTGAAGATTTCAAATTAGACAGTGGTACCTGGGTGAGTTCAGGCGTAATTAAGGCGAAGCTGATTAGTGCATTGGCGCCGTTTGTTCAGGACGTGGTGATATGTGGTTCAAACGCAGGTTACATCACTGCGATGGTGTTTCCAGATTGGAACCATTGTCGCGCGATTATGCCTGGCGATGAGGAGGTATCCCATGAGGATATCGTCCGCGATGACAGCGTGCGTGAAGCCTTCCGAGAAAAGCTGGTGGAATTCGCTCAATTCAATACTGGTAGCTCTACTTTGGTAAAACGCATTATTTTGCAATCTAAAGCCCCTAGTATTGATGCTCATGAAGTGACGGATAAGGGGTCGTTAAATCAGCGTGCGGTTCAAGATAATCGTCCTGATCAAATTGCTCTTTTATACCAAGAGCCCATCGCCGATGAGGTGATTAGCATCTAAGTGATATTGTAGCGCTCAAGTTTAGCGTGCTATGAGTGGGTTTTGTTCTGCCATAATAGTATCAATATGATGATGCTATTATGGCGATCTCAGCTTTTATCCGCTAAGCGAAGCAATAGCGCGTTATCTGTTGATAACGATCTTCAGGGGAAAGCAAAATAGAAGGGAAGTGCTCATGATGGATCGCATCTGGCCAAGCTTGCGCTTCCATGGCTAATCCTGAATAGGCACTTAATGCACTGTGATTAATATTGTGCTCCTGAGCCAGTTGAATGTGTCTACCATCATAGATTTGCAGGCCGGTTTCATTGGTTTTTAGTGACATCTGAATGCCTGTTAACGGACCAATAAGCGTCGCCACGTCGCGTACAGATTGTTTGTCTTGAGCTAGGCAAAAATTGGTATCCAAACTCGGGTAATCTTCTCTGGAGATACGTCTTAGTGTGCGAAAATCGAAGGGGGTACCTTGAACTGCTTGCACCTCGCCTGTGGGAATTAACTCCTCTGTCACCGGTAAATAATGCTCCGCTTGAATAGCGAGCTTATGATTGAGTACCGAGCCTTGTCCGTCGAGATTAAAATAGCTGTGTCCCGCAAAATTACAGATCGTTAGCTGGTCTGCTGTGGCTAAGATTTCCAGTTCTAGCTCGCTTCCATCTAATCGATAAAAGACATCCACAATCATCTTTCCTGGATATCCCATTTCCCCGTCTGCTAAGGTACTTTGTAAATGAACCTGTTCGTCATTGTGTTCTACGACAGTCCAATTTTTACTGCTTGTCCCCAAGGGGCCACCGTGTAAATGGTGTTTTTCTGGTGGACTAAGAGGCAGAGTGTATTGCTGGTTGTCAATCAGTGCATGACCTTGTGCGGTACGATTGGCAACACGCCCAACCACGGCACCAAAATACTTGGCTTGGTCTAAGTAGCGATCAAGAGTTGTACTGCCGAGCACCAATGAATGCTCATAGCCGTTTAAGTGTATAGATTGAATACTGGCCCCCAGAGACAAAATAACCACGCGTAATTGGCCATTGTTCAGCTCTATTTGGTTGCTATCTACAATAGCGGTGGTTTGCTTTTGTTGGCTCATACTTTCCTCTAGCGCTTTTTTGTTGTTATGTTTGGCTGTATCACTAAGACGTTGATATAGCGACTATAAGCCGCGTGGGATTTGTGTCCAGTCTATTTCTCGAATACCTTGTACGCAGCTTTGATCTTGACTAGGTTCCTGACGATTGGTCATGGCGACCATCTGACCCTGTTTAAACCAAACCGTAATATAGATACATTGCTTCACCCCATTAAAAGCGGCGTATTGCCATGCTTCGGTGGAGCCATTGAAGGAGCGATAAATAGGCTTACCCATAATATGGGTGACTTGCTGCTTATCCATTCCTTCTTGTAGGGAGAGTGCTTTGGTGTTGATGAAGCTACAAGCGGTTAATAGTGAAAAAGCAATAATAAGAAAAGCGATGCGCATTATAGTCCATCCAAAAAGTGAGAAGATACAGTTATAGTCTTGTCAAGATCGTATTCTGTCATGGTCGTGTTTATCTGTTGTTAATACCTATCTTAACTATAAGGCTATACAGCAAAACCCACAAATCAATGATGCGGTATCAGTAAGTCATTAGCGTAAAAACGTCTCTAATAGCCCCATGTCATTAAGTGTATATCACTGTTCTCCTTGGTATAAAAAAATTACAAACTCAACGTACATTTTATGAGGGAGTCTACTACGCTTACTTTATTGCATTGTATAAAAAAGTAATGTAGGGAATGCAAAGCGCTTTGTCGGCGCCTAAAAAAGTGTTTACAGGAGCGAGTCGTATATGGAACCTCCATCGATGCATGCTTTTTGTCTACATTGAAATGCCCCCTTCTTTATTTTTTCTCTACTTTCTGAGCAAGCAATGGCTTAACTGCTCATACAAGGGCCTATATTTTGTAACTAGGATCGTTATGAAAAAAACATTGTGGTTGTATTTTTTTCTGTTGGTTATTTGCTGCAGTCTGTTTGTTTTTGTTGCTCCTCTGGCTGGCTTTGTTGTTTTAGCTGTAGGCAGTGGAGTGGTCATGGTGTTTTCCAGAAATCATGTTGTGGCAACGGGTCAATCTGTGAGCAGCAATGAAGAAAAAACTGATAAAAAGCCCGTTGTAGACATGGAGAAAGTGCAAGAGCATTTATTCCAAAACGAACTGATTCCATTGCTTCACTCGTGTGACGATGATTTATCTAACGTTCTCAAGACTCAATCTGATGCAGTTGCTTTACTTACCGAGTCCTTCCGAGACATCGACAATCTAGTCACTGTTCAGTCCGGTTACATTGGGGAGTTAGTTAAGGATGGTGTGGAAGGTGATGATACCTACAGTAATGCCATGAAAGCGTTTGCTAACCGAACGTCGAAGACCATTGACCGTTTTATTTCCAGCACAGTGGATATGTCAGCCTCTTCTATGGAGCTATTAAAGCAGGTCCATTCGATTAATGAGCAAATGCCCGAAATTGCTAAAGCACTCAAAGACATTGACGATATTGCAGCTCAAACCAATTTATTAGCATTAAATGCCGCCATCGAGGCAGCCCGAGCGGGGGAAGCTGGTAGGGGGTTTGCTGTGGTTGCGGATGAGGTGCGCTCTCTTTCTAATCGATCTACTGGCTTTAGTGAAGCCATCCAGTCTCGTATTAATAATATTCAAACTCAGGTGACTGAGTTGTCGGTCTCTATGGAAAAAGTCGCGGCTCATGATGTGACTTACATTATGGAATCGAAAAAAGAGATGAATGTTGCCTTGGACAGAATTGTCAAAAAGGCGCATTCAGACGCACGGGTCACCAGCGAGTTAGAAAGCCTGGCCGGAACGCTAGAACAAGCCATTCATCAAGCAACAAGAGGGTTGCAATTTGATGATATTAATAGTCAAAACATATTATTCGTTATGGAAACACTAAAATTTATCGAGGATAACTTACAAGCCTTTAATGGCGGATCAGCAGAAGAGATAGAAAATATTCTTCTAGAAAGGCTTACCCTTTTAAACCAGAGAAAAGAGCAAAGGCATAACCCTGTTTCACAAGAAGGGGTGGAAAGTGGTGATGTTGAGTTATTTTAGAATAAGGATGTCTTATGACTGATACTGTAATTTCTTTACCTGAAAGATTTGATTTTAGTACACATAAATGGTTTACCAAAGAGTATGATGTGGCTTTACTGAGCAATACTGACCTTGTTCTAGATTTTTCTCGTGTTCAATATATCGACTCCTCTGCCTTGGGGATGATGGTCTTATTGCATCGATTGTTAGAGGAGAAGAATAAAAAAGGAATAATAAGAAATGTATCCGGCAGTGCGAAAGATATCTTAGAAATGGCTAATTTTGGTAATTTATATCAATATGAATAATAGAAAAAAGGTTCTTTTAGTTGAGGATTCTTTTCCAACGCAATCGCTGATCAAAAATATTCTTTCTTCTCATGATTTAGAGGTAATCGCGGTTGCTTCTAATAAAAAAGCGAAACAGTTGGTCGATGAGTATGACTTTCACCTTATTATCTTGGATGTCAATCTAGAGGATGGGCCAAGTCAGTCTTTTATGGAATACATTCATAATAAAAATAATCGACTTCCTGTGGTAGTGTTAACAGCAGATTTAGAAAACAGGATCATTTCTGATTTTTATGAGTTAGGTGCAAAAGACTTTTTACACAAACCAATTAACGTTTATCTTTTTTCAAGAAAAATTATTAGTGCTGTTGAAAGCTATAGTGTGGAGTTGGAAGAACTAAGAAAAACTGTTCTATTAGAAAGAATAATGCATGATAAAGATCAAGAGGAAGCCTTAGCTTTTTATGTATACGATCATATTATAAAACAAAATATACAAGAGTTGGTTGGTATTGAACACGCTAGCCTTTCTCATGGTAAGTTTTGTGGTGATATCTTAATGCAAGTGGTTAAACCAAATGGTAACTTGATGATTATGTTAGCGGATGCAACAGGCCATGGAATGGCCGCTGCTCTGACGATTTATCCTATGGTCACTACCTTTACTGCTTTGGTTAATAAGGGGTTTTCTACTGCTGCTATTTTATTGGAATTAAATAAAAAACACGCTCAAACGGTTCCACATAACCGTTTTATTTCCTGTATTATGATTGAAATTCTTTATCAAGAAAATGAGATTTCTATTTGGAATGCAGGTATGCCCGATGTGTTATTGATGGATAAAAGTCATCAGCCATTGACTCGTGTTAAGTCTAAGAACATGGCATTAGGGATACTCAGTAACGATACTGTAAAGACTAAGTTTGATCGCTTTTCTTTAGATGAAGTTGGCTTCGCGATGCTGATGAGCGATGGAGTTATAGAAAATAAAATTTCAGATGGAAAGTTGCTTTCATTTCAAGAAATCTATCAAGACCTTGAGTCTAGTAGAATGCATCCTCTAGATATTATTAATAAGTACCATGCTCTGAGTGAATCCATTGACGATGCCGATGACATGTCTTTTTCTTATGTTGATTTTTGTAAGGTAAAGGAGAGTCTATCTAATCTTGTACAACAGGACGATAGTATTAAAGACATCGGTAATATTGAGCTCTGCTCGACTTTTCAGGGAAAATCACTTGCAAATGAAGAAATTGTATCTAGCTTTATTACTATGCTTGAAACATATTCTTTCTCTGCCGATTTTTTACAAAAGGTATTTTTAGTGCTGACGGAGCTGGTGAGTAATGCGATAGATCATGGTGTTTTAAGCCTTTCTTCAGGCTTAAAAGAAAAGGATTTTTGCGTGTATTTAGACCAGAGATCAGAAGGGTTAAGAAACGTGCTAGATGATGAGTTTATTGAGATAACCATCAAGTGGGTTTCTAAAGATATGAGAATGATGGTTGATGTAAAAGACAGTGGTAGTGGGTACGACTTATCAGCATTAGATAGTGACGATACGGCTGGGTTACATGGTAGAGGAATTAAGCTTATTAGAAAAATTAGTGAATCTTTTTACTACGATAAAACAGAAAATAAAACGACAGTTCTTATTGCTTAAATAGGGTGTAGAAATGGCTAAAAAATTGTTGATTGTTGATGATTCTCCTTCGGTTCGCCAAATGATAGAAGCGACATTAAAAGGGGCTGGTTATGCGGTTACGGCGGCAAAAGACGGGCAAGAAGCATTTGAAAAATGCCGCAGTGAGCGATTTGACTTTGTTCTGACTGATCAGAATATGCCTCGTATGGATGGCATTACATTAATTAAATCTCTGCGTGCTATGTCAGCTTATGCACGAGTGCCTTTGATTGTTCTAACGACAGAAGCAGGGGATGCCCTGAAAAGCCAAGGGAGAGCGGCTGGCGCAACGGGCTGGATGGTTAAGCCTTTTGACCCTTCTAAACTATTGGATGTGGTGAAAAAAGTGCTTGGGTAGCAAGGTTCACGAGCATGTTTAGTAAAAAATTCCGTCGATTCATTATTGATTACAGTTGAGTTGTTTATGGATGATATGAACCAATTCCGTGAGATGTTTTTTGAGGAAGCCCAAGAGCATCTAGAAACCATGGAAACCTTCTTGCTGGATTATGATCCAGAAAGTGAGCCAGATATTGAGGCACTCAACAGTGTGTTTCGAGCGGCTCACTCTATTAAAGGAGGGAGTGACATTTTTGGTTTTAAGGCCATGACTGGGTTGACTCATGTGATGGAAAACTTGCTTGATTCAGCTCGTAATCAAGAACTCTTTTTAACCAGCGATTTGATCACAGTTTTACTCGAGACCATTGATTTATTAAAAGTTATTCTCGATAACTATCACGAAGACGTTGAGATTGACTGGGACGAAGTAGAGTCAGGTAAAACTCGTCTGAAAAGTGTTTTACAAGAGGCGAAAGATACTCAGCAAGACGCCACACAAGAAGACGACTCTGTGCAAGATGCTGTAGGCGAACAAACGGCTTCTGATATTGAAGATGAAGGATTTGGTTTTTTTGAACAAGAGCCTGAGGGTTCAAATAGCAGTGATCTTGAAGATGAAGGTTTTGGCTTTTTTGAGCAAGAAACGGAGGACTCAAAGGATAGCAGCCTAGAAGATGAAGGTTTTGGCTTTTTTGAGCAAGAAACAGAGGACTCAAATAGCAGTGATCTTGAAGATGAAGGTTTTGGTTTTTTCGAAACATCGTCTTTAGATGAGGAAACGTCAGAGGAATCCCAGAGGTATGGTTTTTTCCATGAAAGACTCGAGACCGATATGGCTTCATCGTCAAGCGATGAGCAAAACAAGGAGGCGGTTCATCCTTCACAAGATAAGCAAACCTCCAGCACGACTCCGACGACTAAACTAGCGCCAGCCAAGGAAGATAAAACGCCTATTGTGAAAGGCAAAGCGGCAGCTGAGAGTAAGCCATCCGAATCCGCTAGTATCCGAGTCGAGACAGTCAAAATTGATAAACTGGTTAACCTTGTTGGTGAGCTGGTTATTACTCAGTCGATGTTGAATTTGATTGGTAGTGAAGCCCAAGAAAGTATTGCCGAAAAAATGCAAACGGCATTAGCCGAACTTGAAAGAAATACTCGTGAAATTCAAGAAGCCGTGATGTCCGTTAGGATGTTGCCCATTTCCTTTGTCTTTAATCGTTTTCCTCGCTTAGTTCGAGATTTATCGAATAAATTAGCTAAGAACATTGAATTAGTGATTGAGGGCGGCAGTACAGAGATAGACAAAAATCTAGTCGAGAAAATCTCAGACCCACTGACCCACCTTATTCGTAATAGTGTTGATCATGGTATCGAAGCACCTGCCGATCGTATTGCTAAGGGCAAACCCGAAAAGGGGACTGTTAAGCTGATTGCATCGCAAAGAGGCGGTGAAATTGTGATTACGGTTAGCGACGATGGGGCGGGGCTTAATAAAGAACGTATTTTGAATAAAGCCCTTGAGAAAGGCATTTCCTTGCCTGACCCTTTAACCGATGAGGCTATTTGGCTGTTGATTTTTGCCCCTGGTTTTTCAACTGCTGCTGAAGTGACGGATGTATCCGGCCGTGGTGTTGGCATGGATGTGGTGAAGCGAAATATTGAGGCGTTAGGGGGACGTGTCAGTATTGAGTCGAATCAAAACGTGGGGACGACGTTTGAAGTTCGCTTGCCGCTTACCTTGGCGATACTGGATGGAATGTGTGTCGAAAACGCAAACCAAGTTTTTGTGATTCCACTGGTGAACATTGTAGAAAGTATTCAGCCATTAGAGAGCCAAATAAAAGTGATGCAAAACAGACAACTGTTATGGGTGCGGGATGAATATTGGCCATTAATTAACTTAGAAGAAGCGCTTTATGGTGGGCTGCATCCTGTCAATATCGGTGAATCCATTGTGGTATTGGTGGAAACTGCGAAAAGGCGATATGGGCTGATTGTCGATGGCTTGTTGGGGCAGCAGCAAGTGGTCATAAAAAGCCTTGAACGACATTATCGTCGTGTCAAAGGCGTGGCGGGCGCGACGATCATGGGAGATGGAAGTGTGGCATTAATTTTAGATATTGAATCATTAGTCAGCTCTCAATCATTGGAACTCGAAGAGGAGGTCGACCATGTCATCCTTACCTAATAACAGTGGTGTTCATTCTGTAACAAGAGAGTTTCTTGCCTTTGTATTGGGGGATGAGACCTATGCACTTGATATTATGTCGGTGAAAGAGATTCGGGGTTACGAACCCGTGACCAAAATAGCCAATGCGCCTAACTACATAAAAGGAGTGATTAATCTTCGAGGAGACATTGTTCCTATTGTGGACTTGCGTATTAAATTTGGGGTGGGAGAGCCCAGTTACAATGAGTGGACTATTGTCATTATGCTTAATATCAAAGACCGCATTCTCGGTATTGTGGTTGATGGTGTATCCGATGTCATGAATTTTGAAGAAGAAGACATTAAACCCGCGCCAGAGTTTGGTGCGGCTTTTGACAGCCGATATTTAGATGGGTTGGCGGCGGTAGATGACCTAATGGTCATCGTAGTAGACATTGAGGCTCTGGTGTCCAGCGAAGAGTTGGGATTGTTTGACACGTTAGATACTGTTTAGGGAGAGGGTAATGAGTGTCTTTTCAAATATAAAGCTATCTCTCAAGTTTTTAGTGTTGGGAATCTTGGCTTGTTTATGCATTGCGATTCCAACGAAGTTTTTCTACGAAGTTGAGACGGGGTTAGTAGAGGCGTCTAAACAGGAGCTTAATGGTGTCGAGCCGTCGACTAGAGTGCTTTTTTTGATAAAAAAAATTCAGGAATATAGAGGCTTAACCGCCCTTTATCTCAATCAAAGCGATGATAACAATAAGGCATTATCTGCCAAAGGAAGTGAGGTTTTAATCGCTTTCAAACAGGTTGGTGAGCTGCTAAATAGTCTGTACCCTAACTCGCCAATGTTAACGCAACTTATGCAGGCTCAAACAGAGTTTTCTGAGCTTAGTGCGCGTGTAGAATCAAAAACGGTGTTACCCAGTGAGGCATTTGCTCAACAAACAGATGTTGTCTCTGTGCTGATGTCCGTTATTCTTCCTGCGATTATGGAGACTTCTGGGTTAAGTTATGACCCTGTTGCGAACTCTTATCACTTAATTATCGCGACGAACGACAACTTGCCGGCCTTGATTGAAAATATGGCTCAGTTAAGAGGTCAAGGGGTTGCCGCGTTATCTAAAGGGATAATTAATCCAGCCCAACTTACCCGCATTAATTCTCTTACCTCTTTATTACAATCAGCAGAGCAAAAGCTACTTCATAATTTACAAGTGTCATCGAAATCGGGTGATAACCTACAAGTCAACGATCTGTTGGCGAAATTGAAGGGGTTGGATACGAGCATTCGTCAGCTACTACAGGTCGTTAACCAAGAGATTCTCAATCAAGACATTACCACTTATGACCCTAATACGTTTTTTGATGAAAGTTCTGCGATCATCAACGAGCTTTACCTCTTTGGACAATCCAGCAATCAAGTATTAACCTCCATGATGCTAGAGCGTATTAGTAGCGCTAACCAAACATTATTCACTAATCTCAGCATTATCGGTGCTTTGATTGTACTTCTGCTGATTATCTCAATCGGTGTGATCCGCTCACTTAGGGGCAGTTTGGGGGCGGTTATTGAGGCAGTAGATGGTGTGTCTAATGGTAATTTTTCGGTTCAGCTTAATGCATCTCGTAAAGATGAATTTGGACCGATTAATAAAGGCCTCATGAAAATGGCGCAGAGTTTGTCGAAAGCTCGTGATGAGCGGGATAGGATACAAACAGAAATAGAAGCGCGATTGATTGAAACGACACGAATAGAGCAAGCTTTAAACGTCACTTCTACCAATGTGATGCTCGTCGATATTCAGCAAAAGATTATTTATGCCAATCATTCTTTGAAAGAGATGTTGATAAATGCAGAGAGTGAGCTGCGTAAAGTGTTACCCAATTTCAATGCTAGTGGGATTGTGGGCAGTCATTTGGACATCTTTAATCAGGATCCTTCATCTGATTCGCTTGCTATAGAAAAGTTGTCCAGCAGCCAAGACATGCAAATTACCTTAGGAAACTTGTTTTTTAGGGTAAATGCTAATCCGATTATCAATAGCAATGGTGAGCGTCTTGGCTCGGTCATAGAATGGTTAGATAGAACGTCAGAGGTGGAAGCTGAGAATGAAATCGCGGAGATTGTCGAGCAGGCATCGAAAGGCAATTTTTCTCAGCGTATTAACATGAGCAATAAAATAGGCTTTATGAAGTTTATTTCTGACTCGTTAAACCGTCTTGTGAAAACCTCTGATGATGGTTTAAAGGATATCAGCCGCGTTCTGATGGCGCTATCGCAGGGTAACTTAACGGAAAGAATTACCGCTGATTATGACGGCCAATTTGACGATTTAAAACAGTACTGTAATCAGACTAGCGAAAACCTCACTAAGATGATGGGGGAGATTCGTAACGCAGCGGAGACAATCAGGCTGGCGTCTACGGAAATTGCCAAAGGTAATATGGACTTATCTGGTAGAACAGAAACACAGGCTTCGAGTTTGGAAGAAACCTCATCCAGCATGGCGCAAATTACCAGTACGGTTCGATTGAATGCCGATAATGCCAACCAAGCGAATATTCTTGCATCTGAAGCCTCTGATGTGGCGTTAGAGGGGGGGAATTTAATTTCAGAGGTGGTCAATACCATGGCGGCGATTAACTCATCGTCGCAGAAAATTTCTGACATTATTGGTGTCATCGATGGTATTGCTTTCCAAACCAATATTCTTGCTCTGAATGCGGCGGTTGAGGCGGCTCGCGCTGGAGAACAAGGTCGGGGCTTTGCCGTTGTGGCATCGGAAGTGAGAACACTTGCCCAACGTTCTGCCAATGCGGCTAAAGACATCAAAGGCTTGATTTCGGATTCGGTGAGTAAAATTGAAAATGGTAACCATTTGGTGGGGCAATCAGGTCAAACCATGGATCGTATTGTTGACTCTATTAAGCGTGTAAACGGCATTATGTCGGAGATCGCTAGTGCTTCAGATGAGCAAGCGGCGGGAGTGGATGAAATAAATAAAGCCATTGCCCAAATGGATGAAATGACCCAACAAAACGCGGCTTTGGTAGAAGAGTCGGCTGCCGCTGCAGAAAGTATGCAAAAACAGGCGGGGCTATTAACTAATCAGGTGTCTAACTTTGTACTGAGTAAATCTGCTGATTCCCATAGTGCATCATTGGTCACCAGTATGCCTCCGTCACCTTCTGCATCACTTAAAGAAACATTGCCACACACAGCCAGAACTCCAGTCACTAAAACAGTGAGTAAAGAGGCTTCTGGTGTATCTAATCCTATGGAGAAAAAAGCGGATCAGAAAGCAACGGCTCAGAAAACAGCGATTGATAAGAAGACTTCTACCAAGCCGCCCAAGCAGGTGTCAGATACGAAAGTGCCTCCTAAGGATATGAGTGTCAAACCTGTCCCATCAAAACCAGCCGCTTCGCCCGTTGACGATGATGAGTGGGAAGAGTTTTAACTGCTATGAGTGATCCACTTAGAGATTTTGACTACACGCCTGCCGATTTTAATGTTGTTCGTGAACTTATTCGTCAGGCGGCTGGCATTAAACTGGCGGATAGTAAAGACTCATTAGTCTACAGCCGTTTAGCGCCAAGGTTGAGGAGTTTTGGTTTTAAGTCAGTGAAGGAGTATCTGGCTTTTTTGATGGAAAATGAAGAGGAAACGCAGCATTTTATTAATTCATTAACCACAAATTTAACCTCTTTTTATCGTGAGCCACACCATTTTGAAATATTAACAGAGTTTGTTAAGAGTGGAGAAAAAGTTCAGCGGGTATGGTGCTCGGCTTCCAGTACAGGGGAGGAACCCTACTCCATTGCTATGACATTAGTGAAAGCATTTGAGTCGTTTGATGCCTGTAAAATCATTGCGTCAGATATAGACAGCAATGTTCTGGCGAAAGCGCAAAATGGTATTTATGCCTTACAGCAAGTGGACGTACTGGCGGATAAGAAACGCTTTTTTCGTAAGGGGACTGGACCAAATACCGGTTTTGCTAAAGTCATCCCTGAACTTAAAAAAATGATCGAATTCAAGCGCATCAATCTTATGGATGAGATGTTACCAATCAATGATCTACAGGATGTGGTCTTTTGTCGTAATGTGATGATTTATTTTGATAGAGAAACTCAGCTAGAAATTTTGCGAAAACTGGTAGAAAAACTACGTCCAGGTGGCTTGTATGTGGCTGGCCACTCGGAACATTTTTCAGGGATGTCGGAGTATTTACAACCCATTGGTAAAACTGTATACATGAAAAAGTAGGGTGTTTATATGTATTCTTACTCGAAAAGTTTAGAGCACCTGGCGACTCATAAGTACTATGACAATAAGTTTAAGGCCGCTGGTGTTAAGGTATTACCCGGTGAATATTATGCGTCAAAAGACGACATTATGATTACCACTTTGCTTGGTTCTTGTGTGGCGGCATGTTTGTTTGATGAGGAGGCAAAAGTCGGGGGGTTGAACCACTTTTTATTACCTGGTGAAGATGGAGATAACAGTATGTCCTCCTCCTCAGGCCGTTATGGTATGTACGCCATGGAGCTGTTGGTGAACCATTTGATGAAACTAGGGGCGAGGCGAGAGCGGATCAAAGCCAAGGTATTTGGTGGCGCCAACGTGATAAAAAGCCTGTCTACTGCTTCCAGTGTTGGCGAGCGTAATGTGGCCTTTATTATGATGTATTTGAAGCAGGAAAATATCCCTGTATGCTCGTCAAGTGTATTAGATATTACCCCTCGAAAAGTCAATTTTTTCCCTCAAAGTGGCAAAGCATTTGTGAAACAGCTTGCTGATATTCACCAGTCTGACGTGGTGGCTCAAGAGAAACGCTATCAAGGGAAAGCCAAGGAGGAAATTGAAAACAGTTCGGGTGGTGATATTGATTTCTTCTAACTTTAAATCTGTGTATATACCAATTTGCTAAGGTTTGATGCTATCACAATCATTTTTGTATCCATTAAAAAGCGAGTTGTATATGAGTGAGCGGTCACAAGTGAGGGTGTTAATTGTTGATGACTCAGAATTGATGCGGAGTCTTTTGACGCGAATTTTATCGTCAGATTCTCATCTTAAGGTGGTTGGTATTGCCAAAGATGCCTACGAGGCCAAAGAACAGGTTAAAAAATTGTCTCCTGATGTGATTACACTGGATATTGAGATGCCGGAGGTTAATGGCTTGCGCTTTCTTCAGGTTTTAATGAAGGCGAACCCCATCCCTGTCGTGATGGTATCGACCTTGACTGAGGAGCATGCTGCGGCCACCTTAACTGCCCTAGAGTATGGTGCAGTCGATTATATGGCTAAGCCCAAAGTCCACGATGGATCCTCGTTAGACAAATATGCGAAAAGAATGATTAGCAAAGTACGCTTGGCGGCTGGGGCGAATGTCAGAGCTCGGGCGAAGACATCTACTCCCACTTCTAAAGTCGTTGCGAAGCAAAATGCCGCCAATAGAATATTGGCGATAGGGGCGTCTACAGGAGGCACCGAAGCCATTCGTGATTTATTGCAGCAGTTACCTGCGGAACAGTTTGGGGTGGTCATCTCACAACATATGCCTCCTGGTTTTACAAGAACCTATGCTGAGCGTTTGAATCGACAAACAGGTTTTCAAGTCGCGGAGTCTCAGGGGGGAGAAGTCGTAAAGCCTGGCACGGCCTATATTGCTCCAGGAGGGTACCATTTGACGTTACGCCGTAAAGGAAACCTGATTTATACTGATCTTGCTTTAGGAGAAAAAGTCTGTGGACACCGTCCATCTGTTGATGTGATGTTTGATTCAGTGGCTGAATTGATTGGCAAAACCGCCATTGCTGTTTTATTGACGGGGATGGGTAAAGATGGGGCGCAAGGTTTGAAGCGAATTAAAGAAAAAGGAGGATATACCGTTGCTCAGGATGAAGCGTCTTGTGTTGTCTTTGGTATGCCAAGAGAAGCGATTAATATTGGTGCGACGTGCTCCATACAAGCTCTTTCTAAGATGGGAAATCATCTGGTGAGCTTGTTGTAAGACATTCATTTGTTGATCATTAACAAGTGATGTATTAGCCATGATACAGAGATATTGAAAAGCCGCTGTCAATTCAGTTGATAGCGGCTTTTGTTTTTTTGCTGAAGCATTTTTAGGAAAACGCTAGGTTAAAGCATGAACCAACACCAAGGTGATAGAAGGAAAGGCAATTAATAACACCACTCGTGCTAGGTCAGATAGTAAGAAGGGAATGACACCTCTAAAGCTTTCCTTTAGAGACAATGAACTGTCAAATGAGTTAATAATAAACACATTCATACCCACCGGTGGTGTGATTAATCCCACTTCCACAACAATCAGGGCTAGGATGCCAAACCAAATACCCACATCTGTCGGAGGGAAGCCAAAATCCATTGCCATGATAACAGGGAAATAGATCGGGATTGTCAGCAGTATCATAGCTAAGCTGTCCATAAAGCAGCCAAGTACTAGGTAGGTAAGCAGCATTAACGTTAATACTAAATAAGGACTGAACCCAGCGCTTTCTATGTATTGAACACCAAGACTGGGAACCTGCGTGAGGGCAATGAAGACACTAAATAAATCGGCACCAAAGACGATGAAGAAAATCATAGCCGATGACACCGCCGTTCTGGTGATACAGTCGATCAATACATTAAAGCTTAATGAGCCATTCAGAAGGGCTAATAAGCAGGTCAGAATGACCCCCACTGCTGCCGCTTCAGTTGGTGTGAAGAAGCCTAGGTAGATCCCCCCTAAGACGATTAGGAAAATAACCGTTATGTGCCAGACATCTTTTAGCGAGGTAATTTTTTCTTTTAAGCTTGTCTTTTCACCACGGGGGCCCGCTTTTGGAAAGATGCGAACATAAATAGCAATGGCTAACATGTAACCAAATGCCGCTAAAAAGCCAGGCAAGAAGGCAGCAATAAACAGCTTCGAGATATTTTGTTCTGTCAGCACGGCAAAAATGATTAACACCATGGAGGGTGGAATCAAGATACCTAATGTCCCACCGGCTGCAAGGGTTCCTGCTGCCAATCCGCTAGCGTATTTGTGCTTTTTCATTTCCGGTAAGGCGACTTTTCCCATGGTGGAGGCGGTTGCCAAAGACGAACCGCAAATAGCACCAAAGGCGGCACAACCGGCAATGGAAGCCATGGCCAGCCCTCCCTTTAAATGGCCGACCCACTTATTACAGGTACGAAAAAGCTCACTAGTGATGCCTGAGCGTGTGGTGATCTCTCCCATTAATAAAAACAGAGGCACCACAGAAAGGTCATAGGTCGAAAATTTTGCCACTGGTGCGGTACTTAAATAGCTTAATAGTGCCGGTGTTCCAGCTAATATGATATAGCCGGTACCACCGCTGATGAGCATTGCCAGTGCAATTGGAATACGAATGGCCATCAATATAAGCAAGAATGCCATCATTAATAAGGCCAGTTCCACATTACCCATGTTTCAATCCTTTTAGAGAGGTCAGTAAGCTGTCTAGACAATTCAGAGTTAATAGACCAAAAGAACCACAGCCAACGGCGTACACTATCCAGTTTGGTAGTTGCAAGATCATGGTGTAGTCAAAGTAGTCGTAGGCATCCAGACCACCCAGAGCTAACCGCCAGGTTAATACCGCAGCCACAAAGCACATTAAACAGTCACTCAATATGGCAAGCCACAAAAGTGTGCGAGGGCTTGCTGATGCGGTAAAAATGTCTACCACTACATGGCCTTTTTTTAAGTGACAATAGGGGAGAAAACAGAAAATGCTGATTCCCAACCCCATTTCCACTAATTCATAGTCTCCGGTGACAGACGTTTGAAAAAAAAGACGTCCTAAAATACTGGCGACCACCATGATGGCGAGCGCCATCATAATGAGTCCACCAAGAATCGCGAGATATCGTGATACCCAAGTCAGCACAGGATTGGCTCCTAGGTATTCCGACTGAGAAAGAATGGGGGTATCACTCATGACTCACCATTTTGCTTTTCATATTTCGACAGTAAGTTCTCTGCTTCGTTGTAAAGCGCTTGACCACGGCCATTGGTGGATTTATTCATGGTTTTAATCCATTTATCGGTCACAGGCTGCATTTTCGCTCTCCAACGGGCGACCTCTTCTGCTGGCAAGGTATAAAACTCATTTCCAGCGGCCACAGCGGCATCACGGCCGACCTTTTCGTTTTTATCAAACTCGTCGCCGATAAAACCGGCTAGGGGAATACCTGAGTTATTATCGATGACTTTTTGTAGATCTTTTGGAAGGGAGTTATAAGCCTTTTTATTCATGGCAAACACGAAGGTGTTGGAATACAAGCCACGTTTACCAGAAATTTCAACGTTGTGTGTTGCTAACTCGTCAATTTTAAGAGGAGCGGTTACTTCAAAAGGCAGTACGGCAACATCGACAACGCCTTTAGATAAAGCACTGGCCATTTGCGTCACCGGCATAAAAATACTGTTTACATCTAACAGGGAAAACGCATCGCCCATGATACGGTTTGGTACACGGACTTTTAAGCCTTTCATATCTTCTAGGGTTCTGACTTCTTTATCACGAACATGCAAAGACCCTGGCGCATGGGTGTGTAAGGCAAGGACATGAACATCGCGCATTTCATCTGTCATTTCTTTTTCATAATATTCTTGCAGTGCCATGCTGGTGGATTTGGCTGAGCCAACCATGAAGGGAAGTTCGAATACCGTCATCTTAGGAAAGCGGCCAGGTGTATAGCCAGCGACGGTCCAAGCAAAGTCAACGCGGCCCTTACGTACCTGATCATATAAAGAAGCGGGTTTACCACCCAGCTGCATCGCAGGATAAATGACGATTTTGATTCGTCCATTAGACTCCTTCATTACCTTTTTCGCCCAAGGTTCTAATACTTTGGTGTGGGCCGTTGAAGAGGGGGGCAACATATGATGAAGTTTAAACGTAAACTCAGGCTCAGCCGCTTGCGCGAAGGAGACTGTAAGCATCAGAGCAGCGGCCATTAATAGAGATTTTATTCGCATAATCGACACCTTTATTTTTTTTGTCGGTGAATGTGATTGGACAAAAGGGGCTTCCTTTGCCTAGGGAAGGTATGAATAAGGCCTGATACTTAGACGACTTATTCATACCTTCACTCATACTTATGTCATAAACTGTTTTGTCTTACAACAATATTTCCTATTTTTTTTCTCTTTCCTTTCTTTTGTTATGGATTTACGTCTTATTTTTTATGCTTTCTTGGGGGATGGTTAACAGTAACGGCTTAACTTTGATGGCACAGTGACTACTTAGTTGTAGTCACTGTGTGGTGATAAGTACATTATAGTAATAGATAATTTATATTGTACTTTGCTATAAAAAAGGTTGATTCTAAAACTGTTTATACATAAAACTATGTAATGCTAGGACAGCGCTGAGGGAAAAACGACTATCCATGCTCAGTTGTATGAATACTGGGTAGATAACAATAATAAATTGAAAGAAGGTAAGATTATGAGTACCGATGTTTTACTGTCAAAACCTTGGAATAATGCTTTTTTTAATGGTGATTGGGTCGAGGCCTCCGGTAACTGTGTTCCAGTCATTGAACCCGCTACGGGTGACTCTCTTTCCAGCATCGTGCTAGCCACTGCTGACGATATTTATCACGCTTCCAAGGAAGCGGCGGCGGCTCAAAAAACATGGCTGAGCATGCCACCAAGAGAAAGATCCGCCATATTTTATCGTGCGGCGGATTATTTTGATGAGCATGCTGAAGAATTTGCCATGTATATCGCCCGTGAAACAGGTGGGATTTTTCAAAAAGGTCAGCATGAAGTTCGTGAAGCTGCAACCATTCTGCGCTTAGCCGCACACATGGCGCTAGAACCAAATGGTTTAACCCTTCCCACTACAGCGGGTCGTACTTCTGTAGCAAAACGCATACCTCATGGTGTTATTGGGGTTATTTCTCCCTTTAATTTTCCGCTTATTTTGTCGATTCGTTCTATCGCACCAGCTCTTGCAACGGGCAATGCGATTGTCACGAAACCTGATCCACAAACGCCCGTTACTGGTGGTTTTATGTTGGCATTGGCATTCGAAGCGGCGGGTTTACCCAAAGGTTTATACCAGGTGCTACCTGGTGCCGTAGAAGCGGGCGAGGCGGTTTGCAGTGCACCAGAAATTGGTATGGTGGCGTTTACTGGCTCCACGGCAGCGGGCCGTAAAGTGGGCGAAGCCTGTGGGCGAAACCTGAAAAAAGTGTCTTTAGAATTAGGGGGTAAGAGCTCGCTAATTATTTTGGAAGATGCGGATTTAGATGTGGCTGCCAGCAACATTGCGTGGGGCGCTTATTTCCACCAAGGCCAGATTTGTATGGCATCAGGTCGAATTTTAGTACAAGAGAGTGTCGCGAAAGCATTGACGGCGAAGATTGTTGAAAAGGCACAGCACTTGCCAGTAGGAAATCCTACCACTAAACAGGTTGCGCTTGGGCCACTAATTAATGAAACGCAATTACAGAAAGTGGACAGTATTATAAAAGATACTGTTGCAGCCGGTGCAACGCTTGAAGTGGGTGGTACTTATGAGGGATTGTTCTACTCGCCGACAGTCCTGTCTGGTGTGAAACCGGGCATGCGTTCTTTTGAAGAAGAAATCTTTGGCCCTGTAGCCAATATTGTCTCCTTCAGCACTGATGAAGAAGCCATTGAGATGGCCAATAATACTGAGTACGGTTTGTCTGGTGCGGTGATCAGTGCCAATGTCAGTCGAGCCCAAAAGATTGCCAGTCAATTGCATGTTGGCTTGTTGCACATTAATGACCAGACGGTAAACGATGAGTGCATCAACCCATTTGGTGGATGTGGTAATTCAGGCAATGGTAACGCTGTTGGTGGTCCATCAGATTGGGATACATACACCCATTGGCAATGGATGACAGTGAAAGAACAAGCTACGGCGTACCCTTTCTAATTAGAAGTCGCTTTGGCAACCAAGTACGCCAGATGGGTTTGTTCTTGTGAATTGATAGCCTATCCTGTTGGATAAATAAAAAGCAAGCAGTGGATACTGTTTGCTTTTTTTATTTGTTTTTTATCTGAAAGGGGGTTCCTTGAGTACCTCAGGAATATGGAGAATCAGATAATCAAGAAAGGCTCGCGTTGCTGGGTTCATCCCCTTACGCTTAGAAAAAACGGCGTGAACCGTATGGGCTTTGGAAGTCCATTCTGGCAGTAGTTGAATCAACTGCCCTGTTTCAATACTGGGGGATGCAACCGGTGCAGGAATAAGGGCAACGCCGATCCCTTGTACAGCACTTTCCAGTTGAATCCAGCGATTTAAACAAAACAGTCGAGGGTGATGTTTGATGATGCAGGGGGCGCCATCTGGGCCAAATAACTCCCATTTATGTTCCTGGCTTTCTTGTTTATTGAGCTGTTCGCTCAAGGTCGGCATATGGGATAGCTGATCTGGGTGAGTTGGATTACCGTGCGCGCTAATAAAGTCTGGGCTGGCGACAAGAATCATTTTGCTGCTTGCTAATGGTTTGGCAACTAATCCAGGCTCGCAATCTAAGGACTTTCTGGAACGCAAAGCAATGTCGACTCTTTCCTCGATGACTTGTACGTCCCTGTCTGTGGCATCAAGAGAGACAGTAATCTTTGGATATTGTCGCATAAAGTCGGGTAGTAATAATGAAATATGATGCTGTGCTAAAACCGTTGGGCAACTAACCCGAACCAATCCAGAAGGAACCGATTGTAATAGGGCGACCGAGTCATAAGCAGACTGTCCTTCCGCGACCATACTAATGGTCCCCTCGTATAGTTGTCTGCCTGCTTCGGTGAGTGAAAATTGCCGACTATTACGTTGAATTAATTGCACTCCAACTTTTTCTTCGAGCTTAGCCACGCGCCGGCTGAGTAGGGATTTAGTAATACCTGATGCCCTTTCTGCAGCTGTATAACCGCCATTGTCGGCTGTCAGATAAAAATAGTAGAGATCATTGAAATCCATTGGTATTTAGTTGCTCCGGTCTGCTAAGGCGGTGTTTGAAAGTCAAAGTGATTCATTACTAGTTAAGTCGGCTCTGAAACGTCATGATAATAAAGCCGATAATAGCAACAATAAATAACAGAGAGTAATAATCGATACCTGCCAATAACACGGCATTTTGCTTTACATGTTGAGCTATCCAGGCAAAAGCCATTTTGTTGGCGACAAGTTGGTTGACTTGCCCATAGGCATTCGCTATCTGATGCAGGGCACTTTGATAAATGGGGTTGTTGGCTGCCACATGCTCGTTAAGTGCGTTGTAGTGTATGGTAGTGCGCCACTGCAAGCCAATACTGGCCAATGCGGTTCCCATCGACATACCGATCTGAGAAATCATATTTTTGAGCTGCTGAGCGTGGGAAAAGGCGGTTTCATCGTGTTCAAGCTCCTTAAAAGATTTTGCTGCGGCGGTACCTTGTATAAACACGGTAAAGAAACCAAAGAAAGCAATAGCAGGCAAAATCTGCGTTTGCATGTTTGAGCTTGGTGTCAGGTGCGACATGATATAGCCATAGCAGCCTAAACAAACAAAGCCAAACATGAAGAATTTTTTCCCATTGGGCCTTTTAGGAAATACTTTCATGTGAATCCATACTCCAAGGATGGCAGACACTAATCCCAAGGCATACCAGCTTCCTACTGTACTCCAGCTAAATCCTAACCCCTTTTGCAATATCTGTGGCAGTAGGTAGTTATTCGACCCCATGATCAAATAGCAGGTAAAAAAGACCAGCACGCCAGAGCGGTAAATTTTGCTTTCGAAAAGTTGTTTTATCGACAACAGAGGTCTGGCGTGATGATGACGAATAGTGCTGCGAATAAAGTAATAAATACTGGTTAGTCCGAGCAATAAAATAACGCTGACTAAGATGCTGTTGCTGTAGAACTCATAGCTGCCATAACGCAAAGCATAAAGAACTAAAAAGGAGCCTGCTGTTAATGCCATGACGAGATAGGGGTGGGATTGGGAACGCAGTTCTTTCTTGGTTGGGATACCCGGTAGACAAAACGCCGACGTGATGGCGGCAAGAACAGTAAAGACCATTAAAATGGCAAACAGATATTGCCAAGAAGCATCCAAAAATAATCTTGCCACTAAAAACGGTGCCAGAGCCGAGCTGATGGTTAGACCGTAAGCATAGGTTTTGATGCCCGTGAGTCGAAGGGGGCTTGGGGGAAACAAGGTAACAATGACCCGAGCGCCCGCCATAAAAGCCGCGCCGCCAAATCCCATCACCACGTGACCGATCAAAAAGACCGTGAAATTATTACCGTAAAAACAGATCAGACAGCCGATAAAAAAGATGAATAACGAGGCCAGAATGTAGTATTTCCAGCCCATTCGCTCAATTAACCAGCGCTGTTTCGAGATGGTGACGACCGCGACACAGGCATAGGCTGCCGTTGTTAAGCTGTATTCTTGCGGTGAGACGCCTAACTCTCCCATTAAGGGTGCCGCCGCGAAGGCGATCATACCCGTTTGCAGGAAGTTTAGCAGCATCAGTAAGAAAATGGTCGCCAGCATCAAGAAATTGTGCGAAGGCGCCGGAACGTATTTATGTTGACTAATGCGTTGGATCATAATGGTTATATGTTTTCTTTAATGATCTTTTGAATGAGCGTATTAGCACCTTTATCTCCATCGTCGAAGACATCAGTTCGCCACGGTGTCGGAGGTGTTGCTACAGTGGTTAACTCCGCTTTACCTGCATTCTGTGTATTGACGGTCACATTCATGGAGAGACCGGGTCTAAGAGGGTGTTTGGTAAGCTCTGTTGATTGGAGGGCGATGCGCACCGGAACACGTTGCACCACTTTGATCCAGTTGCCCGTTGCATTAGAGGCTGGCAATAATGAAAAGGCGCTGCCTGTGCCTGGAACAATCCCTTGTACCGTACCATGGTAAGTGATTGATGAACCGTAGACGTCGGAGGTTAAAGTAACAGGTTGTCCGGAGCGAATATTCCCTATTTGTGTTTCTTTAAAATTTGCCACAACCCAGACATGATTTAATGGCACGATCGACATTAAAGTACTGCCAGCAGAAACATGTTGGCCAACTTGCACACTACGTTGCGCTACATAGCCGCTTACTGGGGCGACAATGGTGGTTCTGTGTAAAGCAAGCCAAGCACTCTTTAACGCGGATTCTGCTTTTAGGACATCAGGGTGGGTAAGTACGGTTGTGTGATCCACCTTGGTTTTGATGGCATCGTAGGCTTTTTGGGCAACATCGTAAGACGCCTTAGCGCTGATGTAGGTGCTCTTATAGTGGCTTAAATCTTCATTCGAAATCAGATTGTTTTTTCTCAGTTTAATCCGTCGTTGGTAATCATTGTCAGCCTTATCCAGTGCGACTTTGGCCAGTTCGACATTGGCTCTTTGCTCTTCTAAGGCTGCAAAGCTATTGCGAACGGCACGAATGGTACTGGCAAGATTTGCCTGTGCTTGTTGTAACGCTAACTTAGCATCAACAGGGTTTATTTTAACAAGCAGGTCGGATTGTTTAACCAAGTTGGTATTCTCAGCCATGATGTCTGTCACTGTCCCTGAGACCTGTGACATAACATTAACAACATTTCCAGCTACGTAAGCATCTTCTGTTGACTCATGAAATTGTCCTATTTTTGACCACCAAATATAGGCGGCGATACAAGCGATGACTGCGGTAATAACTAAAGCTACAACCGTCGTTTTCTTGTTCATGATGTGTTTTTCTGTATCGGTCATTGATTCTATTTACTCACAACACTAAAGGTTCAACTAAATTTGGAAGGTGGAATGAGCGGCAAGAGTAAGGAGATAGTCAGTGAAGATCAATGGCAAAAATTGAGATGCAATATCCTAAATATAGGATAGTTGATATTTCTGCTCTATTCCTTATTTTTTGCTATTAAACAGGGGTTAATCGGCTTTTTTTGCTTTTTAAACCTGCTTAAATATAAGAAAATGAAATAAGAAAAAATAAAGAATGTGTTGTTTTTAATACGATGTGTTCGATTTATAGCCTATAAAAAAGCGCTGCCTCTTATGGGGTTTACAATAAAATGACGATAGATTTGTCTCTACATTGTCTTGTAACCCCCCGCAAAAACGTTCAATTTATGAAAAACGATCTCTTAGTGAGTAATAGAGCATACCGGCAACGAGCCCAGGCCAACGTAGCAGGGTGCCACCGGGAAAATTAGCACAAGGTACATTTGAGAATACGTTAAAGCGTTCCGCTGTACCGCTGACAGCTTCGGCCATCAACTTGCCAGCGAGTGTGGCTAAAGCAACACCATGACCGGAATAGCCTTGGGCGATAAACACATTTTTCTCTTGATGGGCAAAGTAGGGCATTCGATTTAAGGTGATGGCCAGTGTACCGCCCCAGCTAAAATCTATCTTGGTGTGGGTCAATTCTGGATATACTTCGAGCATGTGCTTTTTGACAAAACTGGCAATATCCTTCGGGAAGCGCGAACGATAGTTCTCGCCGCCACCCCACAGTAGTCTTTTATCCGCTGACAGTCGAAAATAATTCACCACGAACTTGGAGTCCGCAATGGCGTAATCTTTAGGATTAATTTTGTTATAAATCGCTTCAGGAAGAGGTTCAGTGGCAAGAATAAAATTATTGATTGGCATGATTTTTTTTGCCGCTTGAGGATGAAGCTTGTCGAGATAGCCATTACAAGCGAACAGTAAGTAATTGGCTTTTACCGTCCCTTTTGGGGTCTTAACTCGGGGCTGGTCCCCACTTTGATAGTGGATAACGTCGGACTGCTCAAATAATTGCACACCATTTTCATGAGCGGCTTTGGCAAGACCAAGGGCAAAGTTATAGGGGTGGATATGCGCGCCATCTTCATACAATTCACCGCCATGAAAATGAGGTGTTCCAAGCGCCTCAGAAACGTCCTGCTTGGTGAGGTATTGAACTTTTTGGTAGCCAAGAGTGTTTCTCTTGTAATCGACGGCCTGTTGGATGTCTTCCACATGAGAGTTCTTGGCGGCGACATGCAGTACTCCTGCTTTCAAGTCACAGTCAATTTGATGCTGTTGAATCAAATGCTTTACTAGCTCGACGGATTCGACGGACATCTCCCATAATAAATCGGCGTGTTGCTTGCCTACTTTTTTGCTTAACTCTGCATGGCCCATATTATGGCCTTGGCATAATTGACCACCATTGCGTCCAGATGCTCCTGAACCTACGCGGTGGGCTTCGAGTAAAGTGACTCGGTAACCTTTTTCCGATAAATGCAAGGCAGCAGATAAGCCTGTGTATCCGCCACCAATAATACAAACATCCGTTTCATGGTCGCCCTTTAAGCTAGGAAAACGGATGCTTTGATTGGCTGTGTTGGCGTAGTACGATGCTTCAAAGCCTTGATTTTTCATGAACAGAGCCTCCTTAATAATCACTTCGTAAAAATAGCAAGCTATCCTAACGTAGAAAGAACAATGCGTTGATCACTTTTTAATGATATTTTTTCTTAAAAAGGACAATATCAAACAAGGTCATTGTTAACTTTATTAGCATAAACAAAAAAGGTGATGTATGGGGATCCTAGAGGATTTTCTTAAAACGCATTCGATTACGGAAATAGAGTCTACTCTGCCAGATATGACAGGGAATGCACGAGGTAAATTTTATCCGACTCGGAAATTTTTATCTGAACAAGAGGGGCGGCTGCCGGAAACGGTCTTGGTACAAAGTGTGACAGGGGATTGGGCCTACAATCACTACGATATTGTTGACGCCCGTGATCAAGATATGATTCTGGTGCCGGATACCAATACACTGCGTATTGTTCCTTGGGCTGATGAACCAACGGCGCAATTGATCAATGACTGCTTTGACACCGATGGTAACCCACACCCTCTATCCAGCCGGACGATTTTACGGCATGTGTTGGCTTTGTTCGAAGCGGAAGGCTTACGTCCTGTTGTGGCGCCTGAAATGGAATTTTATTTGGTGCAAAAACAAAATGATCCAGATTATGAGTTGAAGCCTGCGGTGGGGCGCTCTGGTCGTCGCGAAACAGCGCGTCGTTCTTACAGTATTGACGCGGTCAATGAGTTTAATCCGGTAATTGATACTCTATATGCCTATTGCGAAGCTCAGGATTTGGATGTGGATACCTTGATCCATGAATCTGGTGCAGCGCAGATGGAGATCAACTTTTTGCATGGCGATCCATTGGATTTGGCCGATCAGGTGTTCGTCTTTAAGCGGACTATGCGTGAAACAGCGATTAAGCATGATATACACGCCACTTTTATGGCTAAGCCAATGCAGAATGAACCGGGCAGCGCCATGCATATCCACCAAAGTCTTATTGATATAAAAACGGGGAAAAATATCTTTAATGATAACGGTGAATACAGCGAAGCCTTTTATCACTACTTAGGTGGTTTGCAGAAATACACCCCGAATGCGATTAGCTTCTTCGCACCAAACGTCAATTCTTATCGTCGTTTTGCGCCAGAAATGGCTGCGCCAGTGAATATGAAATGGGGAGTGGATGACAGAACGGCTGGCTTACGCATTCCCGTGTCGTCTCCAGAAGCTTACCGCATCGAGAACCGTTTTCCAGGATCCGATTGCAACCCATACCTTGCCATTGCAACCAGTTTAGCCTGTGGTTATTTAGGGTTAAAAGAGAAGTTGCGTCCCACAGAGCCTTCTAATGCGAAGTCGGCTCAGGAAACGGGGGAGGTGGATTTGGCAAGAACGCTAGAAGAAGCTTTGCGTTTGCTAGAAGATTGCCCGGAAATTTGTGACATCATGGGACAAAAGTTTGTTGATGCTTATATCGGGGTGAAACGGTCTGAATTTGAAACCTTTAATAAGGTGATTAGTTCCTGGGAACGTGAGCATCTATTGCTAAATGTTTAACTCGTCATGCTAGTCAAGGGATTATACCTTTAGTACAGAGCGGGCGATGTCTGAATGTCGATCGTTTGCAAAGCTCAGTGTGGTGCTGAGCTTTTTTGCGTTACTCTCGCCAAGGTGCGTCTGCTGACATTCGATGACAGTTTGATGAGTCCTCTTTGTTGAAAAATTTACTATTTCGTTAGGGGATGGTTTCGCTCTATGGCAAAATACCGTCCTTGTAATGTAAATCCTCTCCTATGGGAGCATGAATCGGCGTGGTTTCCCCATGAATGTATCGCCTCATGTTTCCCTAACGATCTGGTTATTTAAAAGATAACCGTGACGCGCTAAAAGGCATGTTAGAGACAGGCTGATGTTATCTGGAGAGTTGGCTTGTGTTCAATGAAACACGACGCTATAGCAGGGGGATCCCCCTGTTTTCATGTATGGTTTTACGTGTTTGTTGAAAGGAGTTATTGGCGCCTATGATTCGCCCTCTATTAGTTATGAGATTGCTAACCATGCCATGTTTATGGATGGGGTTGGTTCAGCTAGTCTTTGGTGAATTGTCCTTTATGTTTTTTAAAGATAACGTGGCGAGTAATTTTACCTTGCCAGCCTCTATCACATTAGGCATCTCTCTGATCATTCTGATTGGCTTTAAAAAATACCCTCTGCCATCGGTGACGAATCGTGAAGCCATGTTATTTGCGACCTTGACTTGGGTCGCTGTGGGTATGCTTGGGGCTATCCCCATTGTTACGATTGCTCACGTGTCTTTCACCGATGGGGTCTTTGAATCCATTAGTGGCTTAACTACGACGGGGGCGACGGTTTTATCAGGCTTAGATAGCATGCCGAAGACGTTTTTGATGTACCGTCAGTTTTTACAATGGATGGGGGGATTAGGGGTAGTTATTTTTGTGGTCGCCATTTTGCCAATGCTCAATATCGGCGGAATGCGACTACTAAAAGCTGAAACGCCTGGGCCCATTAAAGACGATAAGCTCTCACCTCGTGTTGCCAATACCACTCATTATCTGTGGTTAGTCTATGTCACGATTACCGCCTTATGTGCGTTATGCTATTACTTAGCTGGCATGTCCGTGTTTGATGCGATAGGTCATAGTTTCTCAACCGTCTCCACAGGCGGCTTTTCGACCCACGATGCCAGTATGGGCTATTTTCATAGCAACTTGATGCTATGGATTTGTAATGTCTTTATGGTTCTTGGGGCGACAAACTTTGCTTTACACTATCGTGTGTACTTGGCCAATAGCATCAAGCTCTATTGGAAAGATGAAGAGATGCGCAGCTTCTTGATCATCATTTTTGTTATCTCTGTGATTTTGGCGACTTATCTTTATCACAATGGCAATGAGCACAGTTTTTGGCAGTCTCTAACGGATTCTTTTTTCCATATCATTTCGTTTATTACTAGCACAGGGTTTGCTGCGACGGACTTGAGCAAATGGCCCGTTGTCACCGCAGTGATCTTAATCTTTGTGGGCTATATCGGGGGGTGTGCAGGATCCACAGCAGGTGGTAATAAGGTAATTCGTAATATCATCGCGTTGAAATCAGTGGGCTTAGAAATTAAGCGCTTAGTGCATCCCAATGGTGTGTTTACCATGAAATTTCAGCGCCGCACCATCAGTGGTGAAGTGCGCCATGCGGTGATGGCATTTATGTGTTTAGCCGCACTGACTACCATTATTTTTACGATTCTTCTGATGTTTACCGGCCTGAGTTTTATGGCTGCGTTAAGTGCAACGGCAGCCTGTTTGAACGTGTTGGGCCCAGGTTTTGCTGAGCTGGGTAATAACTTTGCGCCATTAAGCGATGTAGCCACTTGGTTGATGAGTGCCGCAATGATTTTGGGTCGTCTTGAGTACTTCACTGTATTGGTGCTGTTCTTCCCTGTACTCTGGAGACAATAGCTTATCGATAGTAATGCTGAGTCGTTTTACATAATGGTGCTGCATTTTCTAGTTTTTAGATAGGTTCTGTTTCTCTGAATGGTCTGCATGAAAAGACGAGGCAAATATTCTTGGCTCGTCTTTTTTAGGTAAGTGAATCAAGGTGAGTCCTAACTGTCGTGCCAAAGAAACCGCTAACGTGCTGGGTGAGGCAAGATGAATCAGGGTGGATAGTGTGGCTCTGACGGCTTTTTGAATTAGCTCGGTGCTACAGCGGCTGGACATCACCACACTGTGATTGTGAAGCGAAATGTTGTGATTAAGCGCGTAGCCAATGATTTTATCTAGGGCATTGTGTCGGCCAATATCTTCAAGACAAATGATAGGATGGCCTTCTGGAGAGAGTAACATGGCGGCGTGGATGGCACCGCTTTTTTGGCCTAAATCCTGATGGGCAAACAGCATTTCTCTTAGTGTCTTCAGAATATGAGTGGGTAAGGCTTGGCTTGCGGGTAAAGGCTTGAGTATCGGCAGAGCTTGTTCTAGGGAGTCTTTACCGCATAGACCGCACCCTGTAGCGCCTAAATGGGCGTGCTTGTGTTGTTTAAAATGGGCAAATTGCCTTGGGCTGATGTCCAAGTTAAGGGCTAATCCTGGGATACCAAGGTGGGCGATGGTGGTCTCTTCTAGCTGAATGTCTCTCACATCCTGCTTACTGTTAATGATTCCTTCACTAAAGGCAAAGCCTATTGCAAAGTCATCTAGATGGTTTGGGGTAACCATCATTACCGCATGGGTGATCTGATTAATGCTGATTGCTAATGGTATTTCCTCAACAAGTTGGGTTTGCTCTTCATAACGTAGTGCGTCGCGTCTGGCGAAATAACAGTGTCGTGTGCTTGTTAAAGAAAAAGGTGTCATGCCTTAAACCTAAAGTGAATGTTTTATGGTAAGCCCATTGTTCGCCGTATAGCACGAAGACACCATCTTAATCATTCTGTGCTTTTGCGTCTATTAAGGTATTTATCCTAGTGACTTTATATCATGTTAATAGATCTCTTCGTTTTTCCTATAATGGTATTGATCGGTGTTTGGTGTCTTTTGTTCACGGATGAATGCGGGACAGAAAGCATTAGTTTGATTTTGGTCGTGATAGAGGGATTGTTCTAGACTTTTTTTGCCTCGGGGATTTCTTTAGCGGTGATAATGCCGTATTCTCGCCTCTATTTTAATGGTCACCCCATTGTTTTTCTTAGCAAATGAAGCGACTACTGTAAATGCAGGCATAGACAGTGATATGGGTATAGAAAGTGAAAATTGTTGTTGAGTCCCTGAAAAATGTTTTTTCATTGGTCGTTACACGTGTTAATAAAGAGCAACATGTTTGCATGATTGCTCACCCCGCTTGATTGTATAAGTAATTGTTAGTACTCGTATCTTTTGATGCGAGAGCTGTGAGGGTTCTTGCTAGAACCACTTTTGTTGTTTTAATGAGTTTGTTTTATGTCTTTTAAAAATCGCCTTTCTGGCTGGATGCCGTCGGGACCAAAAGCTTGGCTTATTGTGATCCTAGGTGTGTTCATTTTACTGATGTGTGTTTATCAAATTTTGGTTGAGCCTAGTTCAGATACCGATCCAAATACTTACACTTTGCCTAATAAAAAATCCATTGATGTATCGGGTAAAGAATTGTCCTCTTCGACATTCAATGCCCCAGCCTCAGACAACAACAGTGTGGATCCTGTGCAACAAGTTGCCACACCAAAAGCGCTACCTCATATGGTTGAGCATGTTATTAAGTCAGGTGAAACGCTGGATGGCATTTTTCAGAAACTTGGTTTTTCACGTCAAGATATGTATGCCATTTTGGAAGCCGATGAAGAGTATTTAGTGCTTGATCCATTAATTCCTGGGGATACCCTGATCTTTACAACGGATAAAGATGGAAAGTTACAGAGCTTATCCCGTCGCTTAGATCCAAGTAAGAGCATTGCTTACGTGCGTCACGATGGCGGTGGTTTTACTTATAAAGAATACACCAAGCCAATAAATTATGTTCAAGAAGCTGAGCATGGCACCATTAACGGTAGCTTCTACTGGTCTGCTAAGAAGTTGGGGCTCTCTGACGCGAATATTGTTATCGTGCGAGATTTACTCAAAGGGCGTTTTGACTTTAGAAGAGACATTCGAGCTGGTGATGCCTTTGATGTGGTGTTGAAAAAAGGTGATGTTGATGGCAAGCCCGTTGGCAGCGATCAGTTGGAAGCCTTGCAGATTACGGTGAAAGGTCATACCTATCGTGCTTTCTTATATTCTGATGGTCGCTTTTACGATGAGCATGGCAATAGTCTAACACCCGCACTGTTACGTTGGCCGACAAAAATTCACTATCGCGTGACGTCGCCATTTAACCCACATCGCCGTCACCCAATAACAGGGCGTTTAGCTCCTCATAACGGCACCGATTTAGGTGCGCCTTCTGGAACTAAGGTGTTTGCAACAGGGGATGGTGTAGTAACACGAGTTGCTTATCAGAAATACGCAGGTAAATATTTAGACATCAATAATATTGGTATCTACAGCACTCGCTTTTTGCACTTAAGTAAGATCTTGGTGAAAAGAGGGCAGCATGTGAAGCGTGGTCAAGTGATTGCGTTGTCGGGCAATACTGGACGAACAACAGGGCCTCATTTGCATTATGAACTGCACGTGAATGGCAAACCTGTCGATCCAATGAAAGCAAAAATTCCTACTTTGCAGTCGATTCCAAAGTCGAAAATGAAAGCGTTTAAGGAGCATGTTAAGCGCTGGATTGCCATGATGAATCAACAACCTTATTAGTCTACAAGCGCCATTAAAAGTGATATTTAAAAAACGGTACATTATGTGCCGTTTTTTTTGTTCGTGTTTAGCAAAGGGAGTTGATAGAAACATGGTAAGGGGGGGGAGTAATAATGAAAAAAATGGCCCTGAAATTGGGCCATTTTTAATAATAGGGATATTTGTGGGGCTTAGCTTAGAGCTTATTCCGCCGCACTGTGTTTGCGAGCTCGAATGTCAGATTGCGCGCTACGGTAAAACTTACCTTGTGGTTTAGATTTACTGAAACTGTCATCATCGTTGTCTTCGGATAGCATCAGCATAAAGTTCGCAACACGACTCTCGTCAAGTCGCTTCTCTTTTACGGCTTTTGCGATAGCGCAGCCAGGCTCGCCTTGATGGTGGCAGTCACTAAAGCGGCACTCTTCAGCCAGCGCGAGAATATCGGCGTAGCTTTCGATTTTGCTGCTGTTATATTGTGCTGTTTGTAGGTCACGTAAACCTTGGGTATCCAAAAGAATAGCACCATGAGGTAAGGTCTGTAGGGCTTTAGAAGCACCAATTTCGGCACTCGACGTTTCATTCTGGACCGACTTCAATGTATTGATTAAAGCCGACTTTCCAGCGCCTTCGCCACCAAGTAGGGCAATGGTTTTGCCTTTTTTAAGGGCGGGTGCCAAACAAGAAAGGCTGTCGGTGTCTAATGCATTCACCGTTTCGACAATCAACAAAGGATCAAGACGCTCAATAAGTGCACGCTTCTCACTGGCATCGTCACAGGCATCGACTTTGGTCAAGACAACGACCGCATCCGCTTGGGCTTCATGGGTGAGCTCTAAATAGCGCTTGATTAGAGGCAAGTTTATATCTTGGTCTAACGGACTGACAATGAAAACGGTATCGACATTGGCTGCGTTGTCTTCAAAAAATGAGCTGCGATCCAGGCGTCGTAAGAAGTTTCCATTTGCGTCGGTAATCACCCAATCGCCGATCACCATTTCAGGTAAATCGTCATGGCGATCAAGCTGGAGCAATCCTGACTCACCAATCAATTCGTAATGATTCGTTTGACAAGAACAAATACGTGCAATCTGGTTCGACTCTAAGTCATCCAATGACAGCTGTTGTTGAAAATAAGGTTGCCAGCCTAAAGTCAATAAGGTGAACGTGGTATCCATTTGGTATTACCCTAAGCGTTTAACGCAAAAATTTAATTTGGAGCACAGTACATAAGAACACAATTTATTGGGTGACTCTTGTGCAAAAGGCTAATCAAAATACATCATTTCAGGCAATAAGCGCCATTATGACGTTTGTGAGATTAGCACAGGGTTGTTATAGGGAAAATAGGTATCTAGGAAAGTTTTGTAGTATTTGGTGTGCTTTTTAAAGGTGTTTTTCCAATGGCCAATAATGGTTTAGGTATGAGTATGATTTTATTAATAAAAAAGAAGTTTGCTCATTGTTAACTCGCAAACTTCTGTATGAGATTAAATAAAAATACAGCCGGAAATCAGCGTGTTAATCTACGTGGAACCTGCTGTGTAATACAGTGAATGTTGCCTCCTCCCAGTAATACCTCTCGTGCAGGTATCCCAATAATCTGATAATCAGGAAAAGCCTCCGTTAGAATGTGTTTGGCTTTTGCATCGTGAGTTTCATCCAGTAACGGAAAGATAATCGCTTGGTTGGTAATTAAAAAGTTGGCGTAGGATCCGCCTAAGCGCTCACCGGCTTTGCGTGCCATGCCATCGCTTTGCATCATGACTGCGCTTGATGTGTGTTTTAACCCTTTGCTTTCTGCCTCGCTCATATAAAGTGGGCCAGGTAGCGGTAGTTTAATAATCTCTATGGAGCGGCCTTTAGCGTCTTTGCTCTGGCTTAGCACCTCATAAGCGGCATGGCTAATGGCGTACTGTGGGTCGTTCTCATCTTCACACCAGGTCAGCGCGACAACGCCTGGGTGTATCACATGTAATAAATTGTCGACATGGCCGTTGGTTTCGTCGTTAAATAAACCATTCTTAAGCCAGATAACTTTTTCAATGTTCAAATAATCGGCTAAATAGGCTTCGATATCTTGTTTACTTAAGTCTGGGTTGCGACTGGGATGCAGTAGACACTCTTCCGTAGTATAAACCGTCCCTTCACCATCACAATGGATGGAACCACCTTCAAGAATGAAAGGGGCTTGATAGTAATCGTCGCCTGTAATCGCCGCCATTTGCGGTGCGATGGCATCGTCCAAGTCCCAAGGTGTATATAAGCCGTCTAGATCGCCACCCCAAGCGTTGAAGTGCCAGCTTATACCTCGGCGTTCACCCTCGTCGTTGACTACGTAGGTTGCGCCGATATCGCGCATCCAGCAGTCATCGTATGGTATTTCAATAACACGAATGCCATCCCCTAAAGCTTGATGAGCGGAGATTACATACTCTGTTGGTGCAAGCACTGTAACAGGCGTGACTTGTGAGATGGCTTTGGCTATAGCGGTAAAGGTTTCTTGGGCGGGCTGACCTGACTCACGCCAGTTGTCTTCGCGTATAGGCCAAGCAAGCCAAACTTGATCCTGAGGTTCGTGTTCTCCTGGCATACGGAAGCCATCTTGTTTTGGTGTTGAGTTCAGCAATTTGCTCATCGCTCGTCCTAGTCTGTTGATCTGTTTTTATTGTTAGTGATTGTGTCATTGAGTTATGTATTGCGAAAGCACAGTATTCAATCCCACCTATTAAACACCCAAAATGAGGTGTTTAATAGGGGCTAACGGCTATTGCTATAAAGCGTCGTTAGGATTTAGCGGGTGTGACACCATCTAATGTTTGAATGGTGTGATAAAGTGAAGGGCGACGATCTCGATATAGGCCCCATGCTTGTCGTTGGAATGCTAGATGATCGAGGTCAAACTCATGCACCAATACGCCTTCCGAAGTACGGTCAGCCTCAGCTACTTTTGCCCCTGTTTCGTCGGCAATAAAAGAGGAACCAAAGAAGGTTAATGACAAGTCGCGGTATTTCGCCGTTTCCGTGCCGATCCGATTAGAGGCAATAACGGGGGTTTGGTTGGCCGCTGCATGGCCTTGCATCACTTGTTGCCAATGGGGCTTGCTGTCTAGTTCTGGCTGGCTTGGTTCACTGCCAATTGCTGTTGGGAAGAACAAAAGCTCGGCGCCTTGGAGCGCCATACAGCGGGCTGTTTCAGGAAACCACTGATCCCAGCAAATGCCGATACCGATTTTAGCGTAGCGTGTGTTCCACACTTTAAACCCTGTATCTCCTGGACTAAAGTAGTATTTTTCTAAGTAACCATCGCTGTCTGGAATATGGGTTTTGCGATATGTCCCCATTAGGCTGCCGTCAGCGTCGATCATGGCAACAGTGTTGTAACGCACATTGCCTGCTTTTTCGAACCAGCTAAATGGCAAGACCACTTCGAGCTCTTTGGCGAGCGCTGAAAAGCGTTTGAATGCCGTATTTTCTTCCAGCGTTGTGGCCAATGCATGAAAAGACTCGCTGATTTCGATACAAAAGTAAGGTGTTTCGAAAAGCTCTTGCAGCAAAATGATTTGAGCGCCTTGTTGAGCTGCTTGTCTGACTATGGCTTCAGCTTTGTTTAGATTCTCTTCAATGTTCCAAGAGCACGCCATCTGAGTGGCGGCAACGGTTACTTTTCTCATAACACTTCTCTTAAAAGTTTTAGGGATGATTACTCATATCATTTAAATAGCTAGATGTTGCTAAATAGTGATTTATAACACGACAGCCTAGTGGCTTGTATAACGATAACTCAGATTTGTGGTGAATTCAGTGAGAATTCGCCACGTAGTAGAATTTACTATGATTAAACTGTCTAGCTATACCCCAGTTAGGGTATAGACTTAGTCGTTGGGCTACATTCAAATAGCGCTACTTTGACTGTTTTAATTTGTTTTGTGTGAGGCTATCTATGACCGTGTCCGACCAAGAAAATCTGTTACATACCAGCTCATATTATGCGGCATCGGCAAATGATAAGTCTATGCGCAGTGAGTTGATCGGCGAACAGTCTTGTGATGTCTGTATTGTTGGCGCTGGGTTCACAGGGATCTCAACAGCCCTGCACCTTGCAGAGCAGGGTCTTAGCGTTATTGTCGTCGAAGGGAGCCGTATTGGCTTTGGGGCGTCTGGTCGAAATGGCGGCCAGCTTGTAAATAGTTACAGTCGAGATATTGATTTTATCAAGCATCACTATGGTGATGTTGTTGGCGAGCAAATGGCGGCAATGGCATTTGAAGGGCAACGTATTATTCGTGAGCGAGTGGCCACTTATCAGATTGATTGTGATCTAAAAGAAGGGGCCATTTTTGCTGCCTGTAACAATAAGCAGTTTAACGAGCTGAAAGAGAAAAAAGCGCTTTGGGAAGCTCATGGGCATGACCAGCTTACTTTATTGTCTGCGAGCAGCATCCAAGAGCATATCGGCACTGGCCGTTATGCGGGTGGGTTATTAGACCATTGGGGAGGGCACGTGCATCCGCTTAATCTGGTGTTAGGCGAAGCGAAGGCCTTTGAATCTTTAGGCGGCGTGATTTATGAAGCGTCTGAGGTGACAAAGGTGACCGAAGGTGAAGTCTGTCAGGTGACAACGGCAAAAGGGGTGGTTAGTGCCAAGCAGGTGGTAGTGGCGGGTAATGCCTATTTAACGGGTATTCTTCCTGATGTTGAGAAAAAAGCCATGCCTTGTGGTACTCAAGTTATTGCGACCGAACCACTTACGCCTGAGCAGCAACAGGCTATTTTACCGAGTGACCATTGTGTAGAGGACTGCAATTATTTACTGGATTATTATCGGTTATCTGGGGATGGACGACTGATTTATGGTGGTGGTACCACCTACGGTGCGCGCGAACCTGATAGGGTAGAATCTTTAATTGTGCCGAAAATGCTTAAGACCTTTCCTGCTTTGCAGGGAGTGAAAATAGATTATGCCTGGACGGGGAACTTTTTATTAACCTTGAGACGTTTGCCACAGGTTGGGCGTATTGGTAAAAACCTTTACTATGCGCAAGGTTATAGCGGACACGGTGTGACCAGTACGCATCTTATGGGGAAAGTGTTGGCGGACGCACTACAAGGTGATACAGAGCGCTTTGATGTGTTTGCGGGGTTACCACAGTATCCTTTCCCTGGTGGCCGGATGCTGCGTGTTCCTTATACTGCAGTCGGAGCGGCTTATTACGCCTTTCGAGATAAACTAGGTATTTAAAAGGGGGTTGTATGAAAATAGGTATTCTTGCGACAGGTATTACTCCTGACGTTTTGCTACCAAAATTTGGCTCATATGCTGATATGTGTGTGACGCTACTAACAGAGCAGGATGCCTCCTTTGAGTTTGAGACATTTGATGTGCGTAATGATGTTTTCCCTGAGTCAGCAGGCCAATGTGATGCTTGGCTGATTACGGGGTCGAAATCAAATGTGGATGAGCGTCTTCCTTGGATGCTGAAGTTAAACGATCTGATTCGCGACATTGACGCCAACAAGCAACCTTTAGTTGGTATTTGCTTTGGTCATCAAATCATTGCTGATGCATTGGGTGGAGAGGTTGCTCGGTTTGAAGGCGGTTGGGGGGTTGGAATTCATCGTTATCAACGTGTTGGTAGTGATGCATATATTCCTGATCATGTGACCTCTTTTGCGATCTGCGCCATGCATCAATATCAAGTGGTCAATAAGCCTGAACGGGCTCGTGTTTTTGCTAAATCGGACTTTTGTGAATACGCGGGGTTGCTCTATGACGATCATATTTTCACCTTGCAAGGACACCCCGAGTTCAATAAGGCCTATGAGGTTGCTTTGATCGATATGTTAAAGGCAAACCCTATTCCAGAGGCGTTATCTGAGCAAGGCTTAGAAAGCGTAGAGCGAGAAACATTGGATGCTCCCGAAGTACAGAAATGGATTGCCGACTTCATCAAGCAGGGCCAGCGTACTTAAACGCATAATGTCTTCATCCATCAGATGGTTGTTACAACTATCTGGTGGTTTTTTGAGTTAAATTTTCCCACCATTCATTCTTTCTCTACTATGATTGTTGTAAGCCTCGTTCCTTCGGGCCATTCGTTGTTGGAATGGGCTTGTTAATGTTCGACCATTCGGTCACATTATTTGCGTCTTTACATTTCGTCGACGGAAACAGTTACTCGCCGTTATTGTAAAAAGTACCTTTTAGTGGGTGGAAAAAGTAACCGTTAGTTTTTTAGTATTTTTAAAAAGTATTTATTAAACAATGGTTTATATGGTTTTTATGAAAGTTGGCACAGCCTTCGCAATACTCTTCATCGAAAGCGATAAACAAGCGATGTCATTTGTTCTGGTGTGAAAAATAGCTTGTCTTCACCAGTTTCAACTTTGTTGTTTCAAATGTATTGGTTCTTGTTTTTGAGATTACTCTTTAGATAACTAAACCGAGAAATGGAGAGAGAGCTATGAATATGAAACGTACATTATTACAAGGTGCTTTTATTGTGATGACTGCGGCAACATTGGCTGCTTGTCAAGGCTCAGGTGATGGAGATGACGCAAAAGCGGCGGATCAAGCCCCATCGACTGAACAGCAGTCTTTAAATAATGGTGGTGCATCAACTGATTCATCCGCTGATTCATCCACCTCCACTAACTCTATCCCTGCAGCGCCAGCAGCCAATGGCTCGGCTTCAGGAAGTTCAACTGGTTCATCTAGTACAACGAACTAATGAGAGTGAGCGGTCAAGAACACAAGCTCTTTCCTTATGAAAGAGCTTTTTTTAAAAACTAGTCTAAACTTTACTTACAAGGAGTTCTAATGAGCATTAAGCGTATTTTAATTCAAGGTGCACTCGTCGCTGTAACGGCCATGTCTATAACAGCCTGTAGCGATGATCATGATAGTGCGTCAAAAAATAATTCTGCGACGACAGACAATAAAGTAGAGCAAACCATCGATAAAGCCGGTGACCAGTTGAAAAAAACAGGTGACGCCATAAGCGACAAAGCGCACAAGGCAGGTGAGGTGATTGATGATAAAGCCCATAAGGCAGGTGAGGCTATTGATGATAAAGCCACCGATGCAGGGAATGCAGTAGAAGATGCCTGTGAAAAAGCAAAAGAAGGCATGAATGCCAAAGATTCTGATTGCTAGGATGTAATTTGGGTAAGACTGCCCCCCAGTGTCGTGATGGCTGGGGGTGCTCACCATAAGAGTGGATTCATCATGTTATAATATGAGGTTGTGCTACATACATTTATCCAGTAAAAAGAACGATAAAACGATTAAGGAGAATGTGATTGTTTAAGCCAAATTATTATTTGCTTATCACGGCCGTTTTTGCTCTTTTGTGTATTCTTACCAATAATGTGTATTTTAAGTTAGTTTGGGCTTGGTTTGCCCTTTCATTTTTTTGTGTCAGTCTTGCCTACCTTCTCAATAAACCAACCATTTTTCGAAAGCGCTCCGACGGAACCGTTCCGATTTATATTCGTTGGATTTTTTTGCCTTTTCTGTGGAGTACTCAACTTTATAATAGTTGGGCGCGCAGCAACGATCCTGTACCTGCATTGCAAAAAATAGACGAAGGTTTGTATTTAGCAAGACGCCTTTTCCCTTCTGATGTTCATGATATTAAGCATGAAAACATTGGTGCTGTGCTTGATGTGACAGCGGAGTTCAGTTCGCTTAATTGGGTAACCTATCAAGACGATATAGATTACCTGAATATTCCCATTTTAGACCATTCGGTGCCGTCAGATTTACAGATTCAGCGAGCTTTAAACTGGGTCCATACGCATCGTAAAAATGATCGTTCTGTGGTGATTCATTGTGCTCTAGGGCGTGGGCGTTCCGTATTTATGTTGGCGGCGTATTTGTTAAGTCAAAATGCAGATATGTCTCCGGACGCCGCCATGCAAAAAATTCGTGGGATCCGTCAAACCGCACGTCTGAATAAGCGTCAATTTAAGCGATTAAAACGTTCCTATAATCAAAAATTGCTGAAGGTTCATAATACTGCTTGGTTGATCGCCAATCCGGTAGCAGGACGGCGTGAGTGGGAAGAGAAAAAGAGCGATATTCTCCGCTATTTGTCTGCTTACTATGATCTAACAGTGAAAACGACGACGCCTGAGGTGAACGGCACCGATTTAGCCAAAGAAGCTATCCTTTCCTCCCCAGATTTAGTCATCGCTTGTGGTGGCGATGGAACGGTGACCGAAGTCGCAAGTGCATTGATAGGTACTCAGACTAAGCTGGGCATTATTCCATTAGGAACGGCGAATGCCTTCAATCAGGTATTGTGTGGAACCTTGTCCAAAGTGGCTCCTCTTGAGACGGTCTGTTTGAATTTAATTGAGGGCTGCGATTTGCGTGTTGATACGGCAACCTGTAATGGTGAGCTCATGCTGTTGTTAGCGGGTGTGGGCTTTGAGCAGCAAATGATTGAGAAAGCAGATCGTACGAAAAAGAACACCAGTGGACAATTTGCTTATTTACAAGGGCTATGGGAGGCTATTGGTCAAAATGAAATACATGACTTTTCTGTCACCCTTAATGATGATGACCCTTTTGTTATTCATACGCCAAGCTTAACCATTGCCAATGCCGCTCCGGTTACCACCTTGTTAGCTCAAGGGAAGGGGCTACCCAATATCATGGATGGTGAGTTGGATTTAACCTGGCTGGACCCTAAGCGGACACAGATTCTTAATTTGGCTGAACTGGCGCTCCTTGGTTTGGGGGATCGCCATGAAAACAGTGCGGCGCAAGAGGGCAATAATGGCGTTTTCCATCGCTCTGCTGGGCGGGTTAAAGTCGATATTAGCAGTGTTGGTCGTTATGTGATTGATGGTGAAGAGCGAGAGGCGGATAGTATCGAGATTGTCGTTAACCCACAATCGCTAAGTGTGGTGGTGCCAGAAGATTTAATGCGACACACTAACGATTTGCATACGGTATCTTCGTCAGAGGAAAGGAATACATAATAGTGTGTTGTGCCTATGAAGCTGGGAGGTTTTGGTTAAGGTCGATTTCATTTACATAGACACTAAAACGGCGAGCTTAAGCTCGCCGTTTTAGTGTCCTACTGTCGTAGTTAAAGCTGACTCGAGCTTTCGTACTTATCTAGCTTGTTGTAAAGTGTTTTAACGCTGATGCCGAGTTGCTGTGCGGTGTCAGTTTTGTTACCAAGGTTTTGTTTTAGGGTCTGGGTAATGGCTATTTTTTCCAGATCTTCCAGCTTCATGCCTTGTGGTATACAAGCCTCCATGTCAGATGACTTTTTCTGCTGACTCCCATGAAGAGCTAAGTCGTCTGCTTCAATCACATCGTCCGACATAATATACGCTCGCTCGATGGCATGTTTCAGCTCTCGAACGTTGCCAGGCCATGGATGCTGGCGAATTTTCGTTAAGCACGAATCAGACAGTTGCTTATGAGTATTTTCTTGTTTATTTCGATAGGTGAGAAAGTGTTGCGCTAACCCACAGGCATCCTCGTCGCGGTCGCGAAGAGGGGGTACATCAATGGGAAATTGCGCAAGACGAAAGTATAAATCCTCGCGGAAAACCTCTTCCTCTATGGCTTCTTGTGGTGACCGGTTGGTGGCAGCAATGACTCGAACATCGGCCATTTTAATTGTCTGGCTACCGACTGGCTTGTATTCACCACTTTCTAATACTCGTAGGAGTTTTACCTGATATTCATAGGGCATTTCGGTGATTTCATCTAAAAATAATGTCCCGCCCTTGGCTTGTTCAAACACACCAATATGATCCTTGTGAGCCCCCGTAAAGGCGCCCTTCACATGGCCAAATAGCTCGCTGTCGATCAATTCTGGGCTGAGCGCACCACAGTTAACCGCGACAAAGGGCTGATTAGAACGCTCACTAAAGACATGTAAGCTGTTGGCGACAAGTTCTTTACCTGCACCACTTTCACCCACGATAAAGGCATTGGCTTTCGTGGCCGCGACTTTACGAATGGTACGGTACAGACTATGCATCGCGGTGGAAGAGCCGAGTAACAGGCAGAATTGGTCCAAGTAACTGGTATTGCTTTGTTGGCGGTGTGTTCTTACCGACAGTTCCTTATAGCTTTCTTCGAGCGAAGCATTTACCAAGTCGTAATTAAATGGCGCACGATAATGGAAACCTGCCCCTTTACTCATCAAATTATCGAGCATCGGATCAGGCTCACCCTGACTGAAGAATAAAAACTCCACGCTTTGTAGTAATGGACTGCAGTCTAGATCGGCGAGTGCTTGATCTTTAAGGCTGTCTATTTCAATAAGAGCGATCTGGCATCCAGACTGGGTCAGTTGCTCTAACCAGGAGTCTGTTTGGTTGCTAATGGATAATTCGAATTGTCGAACACCAGACAACCCCAGTAGCGCTGAGGCCAATAATGGATCACGTGTGTGCATAAAAAGCTTTGGTGATGGCATATACCTCTCCTTGAAAATGGTAAAGTCGCAAGCCTGTAAAGCTGACATGCGAACCTGTAATTTCTTCCGATTACTGTTAGTAGAATCGCTAGCAAAATATCGCTTAACGATAATATATGCCCATAGAATCACAGCTTGGGCAAGTTGGCATAGCCTTTGTAAGAGACTTTTCATAAAACCTAGTTGTTATTTGTGTTATTTACACAAAACAAACCATTCTTTGATGGGAGTAACAATGAAAAAGAGTGAAGCAAAAGCCAATGGAAGTCCGCTAATCAGTGATGCTTACCTCGTTTGGGACATCTTTTCGATCAGCTATGATGGCAGTTATGCGAATGCTAAAGTACAGGGTAGAGTCGCCAATACAGTTGAGCAACATGTGTTTCAAATGGTAGCGAATCAGTATCAGGCGCTATCTGAACGATTGTTAGGATGTCTGGAGGCGTTACCCAAAGACAGCGGCAGTATGAACCCAGAAGCTGGATACATCGGTAAAGCCTATTTACACGCCATTAAAGCGTCAGACAAAAACCTTCCTAACCGAATCATGAGTATTAATAGACAGGCGCTAAAACGTATCAAGCGTCTAGTGACTAAGCTCAAGGATCGTGTATTTGCACTGCGTATTAGCGAGTTTCTAGCGTCCATTCAAATGACGCTGGATCAGGTGAGCCAGCGACGCCAACAAGCAGGGTTAGCCTGTGGCTAGCCAGCATGAGACAAAATGCTGGCAGCCTTGTGATATGCTTGCTCTAAATGCAAGATCTGTATGGATCAGTTCTGGCTAGATGTCACCACACTGTAATCCAACTCGCCTTTGATTTTGCCATCCTTTTCTGAAGTGTTGACATCGAAAGGGGCTGTGCTTTTATCTGTATATGGTTTGACCACACTGATGACTTGGCCATTTACTAAAATCTGATAACGTTCTGAGTAGGTGATTTTAATGTCTTCAGAATGCTTTGTATCAAATAAAATACTGTCTTTTAAGCGAATAACACGGCTTTCGCCTCTGACCCACTGACCAATGAGTGGTTGAGTCATGAAGTTGCCTTTTGGCAAAGATATGTCCGCTTTGTGAATGAATATTTTTAGCAAATCACCTCTTTTAGGCGCGTTTTTACGTTGTTCAACTAAGGTATTTAGAGTGCTTAATTTAGCCGCAGTTTGTTTGTTGTACTCAATAACATGACGTTCTGCATCGGCAATGGCATTAGCTGTGCTAAGCGTGCTGATATTAACCTGCGGTATTTCTGGAGCAATACCCGCCCGGATATGAAGCTCGTGATATTGTTTCTTAGCGGTTGTTAATAATTCATCAAGTTTTTCTTTCTGCTCTTTAAAGGTTTTTACTTTTATCTCGGTGTTGGTCGCTGTTTTTGGTGTTGAATATTCTGTTGTCTTCTCTTTCTGTTCTGTTTTAGTCGTCTGCTCGCCTTTGGCATGTGTCATATCTTTTAAAAATGGCGTTGAGCAGGCGCTGAGTAAAAGTGGCAAAATTAATACGCCAGCACGAAGTAGTAACATCGTATAATCCTGAGATTGGAGTTTAAAATAATGAGCGCTAGTATGCGGTATGTCAGTGCTCATGTCGAGATGCGTAGAAAATCAGGATACGCACCAGTTTTCTTATCAAATTCTTTTCATCCTCTGTACCTGTATTGATCTGGGTGGACTTGAATAGTGGCCAATCTTAGTGCAACGCTTTTCGTCTACAACCCAGAGCATGGCTTCAGTGTAATGCTCTTTATTTAGAATATAGAAAGGCCTTGAGTGTATCTGAAAAAGAACTGTTTTTACCGTCTAGAAATTGTAATGAAATACTATAACATATTAATTTGCTAATTTCTTACACAAAATATCGACATAAAGCGTATGCTTATGTTGCCTCATGTTTTTTAGCATCTTTTGGCTTCGATCACGCGGATTGTGCTTGGTTCCATAGGATGCAATCATCCAATGTGACACCTTGACCGCCAAAAATATCCAAAGCACTGCCAATAGTTAAATCGACAATGCCGTTTGAGAGGTCATTGACGCGTTTTAAGTCTTCTAAAGAGCGAGCGCCCCCTGCATAAGTAACTGCCACAGGGCAACCCTGTCCGAGCAGAGAAACCAATTCTTCATCAATGCCTGCTTGTAGGCCTTCTACGTCAGCAGCGTGTATAAGAAACTCATCGCAATGATCTGCTAATTCTGTCAAGCTTTCGTGAGTCACTGGCATGGAAGTAATCGTTTGCCAGCGATCTGTGGCTATGTACCAGCCATCCTCTGTACGACGACAGCTGAGATCTAATACTAAGCGATCTACGCCAGTTTCACGTTTGATTTTATCGAGTCGGTCCCATGAAAACTCCTTATCCTTAAAGAGATAAGAGGTTACGATTACATGGGACGCACCTGCTTCAAGATAGCCCGCAGCATTACGCGCTGTGACCCCACCACCAAATTGTAAGCCACCAGGATAAGTGCGAAGTGCACTCAATGCTTCTTCGTGGTTGCCCTTACCAAGCGCGATCACATGTCCTCCAGTGAGTCCATGTTCACGATAAAGTGAGGCGTAATAGGCCGCATTGTATTCGCTGATAAAGTTCTCTTTAGCGCCTTTGTCATTTAGGCTACCACCGACGATTTGCTTTACTTTACCTTGGTGTAGATCAATACAAGGACGAAACTGAGTCACAAAAAAGCTCCTAATGATTCGAAATAAGAGTGGGATTGTAACTGATAATTTACCCAGAAACGATGCGCCAAAGCAAACAGTCTGTAAGACTGGTACAATGACGACTCCATAGTTGATAAAGCAAGATCATTTATTCTTATGTTACAAATTTCCCTAGCGGTGGCCATTCCTGATCATGAAATCGAATTAACCGCGATTCGAGCGCAGGGAGCGGGCGGTCAAAATGTGAATAAAGTGTCTTCAGCTATTCATCTGCGGTTTAATGTTGCAAGCTCTTCTTTACCTGAATTTCATAAGGAGCGCTTATTATCAATCAGTGACTCTCGGTTGACGAAAGAGGGGGATATTGTCATAAAAGCACAGCAATATCGCACTCAAGAATTAAACCGTGAAGATGCCTTAGTACGCTTAAAAGCGCTGATTTTGGATGCTATTAAACAACAAAAAGCACGTCGACCTACCAAGCCCAGTCGCTCAGCTAAGAAAAAACGTTTAGATGTAAAGAAACAAAAAGGACAAATTAAAAGACTGCGCCGCTCTAATTGGGATTGATCAATCGAGTGTTAGATTGGTGTTTCCTTAAGCCCTTCTTAAGTATTGTGTGTTTAGCTAGGGCTTTAGACGTGCAGTTGTGTGCTTGATTTTCGATATTAAGCTATATTGAATATCGGCAATGGCGATTCATGATGAACGCTAATATTGTTTTACCAATGGAATGGAGTGAAAAATAGTATGCCTCAATTATCCGAGTTAATTACAGACGTTAACCCGATGGGGACCGATGGTTTTGAGTTTGTTGAATACGCTGCAGAAGATTCTCGACAATTAGAAAAACTCTTCCTCTCTCTGGGGTTCTCTCCCGTTGCAAAACATAAATCAAAGCAAGTCACCTTATATCGGCAAGGGGACGTCAATTTCATTCTTAACCACGAACCGGATAGCTTCGCTCAGCGTTTTGCCCAAGCTCATGGGCCATGTGTATGTGCGATTGCTTTTCGTGTTGCCGATGCTGCCTATGCTTACAATCGGGCAATCGAACTAGGTGCAACGCCGAAAATTAACCACATAGGTCCCATGGAATTGAATATTCCAGCTATTGAAGGCATTGGTGGTAGCTTAATTTATTTTGTGGATCGCTATGGTGATAATGGCTCTATTTACGATATTGATTTTGAAGCAATTGAACCGAACGATATGAGCCCGATTGGCGCTGGCATGACATATATCGATCATCTTACCCATAATGTCATGCGAGGTAATATGGAAAAATGGGCAAGCTTCTATACCGACTTCTTTAACTTTCAAGAAATACGTTATTTTGACATCGAAGGTAAGTTAACAGGCCTAAAATCAAAAGCGATGACCAGTCCTTGCGGTAAAATTCGCATTCCTATCAATGAATCCTCTGATGATAAAAGTCAAATAGAAGAGTACCTGATCGAGTATAAAGGTGAGGGGATCCAACATATTGCCTTGGGGTGTTCTGATATTTTTAATACCGTCGAAATGTTGCGCGAAGTTGACGTGTCATTTTTAACGCCACCGCCGGATACCTACTACGAAATGTTAGAGGAGCGTCTACCTGGGCACGGTGAAGATGTTGATCGCATGAAACGCAACGCGATTCTTATGGACGGTGCTCCAACCAAAGGAGGCGGGCGCTTATTGCAGATTTTTACTGAAACCGTTATTGGGCCAGTTTTCTTTGAGTTGATCCAGCGAAAAGGGGATGAAGGGTTCGGTGAGGGGAATTTTAGAGCCCTTTTCGAAAGTATGGAAAGAGACCAAGTTCGTCGAGGTGTATTAAGTGAGGAGTAACCTTCTCTAAGGCGAACACGTTTACCTTGTGCGATAAAGCTTCCTTCGTATGACCTTAAACCTCCAAGTACTGAAGAATCAGTATTGGGGGTTATTTTTTATCTGTGGGGTGGAAATTGTATGGGCGAAATGGTTTTCTCAAGCTTTGCTTTCCTATAAGTTAGAAGGTAATAAGTCCCATTTGTTTGTCACAAGAGGTTATATGAGTCACGACCATAGTCATCATGTTAGTCATTATAACCGTGCGTTTGCTATCGGTATTGCGCTCAATGTTTTTTTTACAGCTGTTGAGTTTCTCTACGGTTTTGCTGCCGATTCGTTAGCCTTGATTGCGGATGCTGGACATAACTTAAGTGATGTATTGAGTTTATTGTTGGCTTGGGGAGCGAGCATATTAGGAAAAAAAGCAGCGACCGAAAAACGCACATACGGTTTTCGAAAAGTCACCGTGATGGCGTCTTTGATCAGCGCGGTGATGCTATTGGCCGCATTGGGCATTATTGCTTGGGAAGCCATGACGCGTTTTGCTCATCCTGCGCCTGTTGCCAGTGTGACCATGATGATCGTCGCCGCCATTGGTGTGGTGATCAACACGGTGACAGCGCTGCTATTTATGGGAGATCACCATCACGACCTGAATATCAAAGGGGCATTTTTGCACATGGCGGCTGATGCAGCTGTTTCGTTGGGAGTGGTGATTGCGGGGGCGCTTATTTGGTGGAAAGGGTGGTTATGGGTCGACCCTGTGATTAGTTTACTGATTGTCGCCGTTATATTCATCGGAACATGGGGACTGCTAAAAGACTCCATGAATTACACGCTAGATGCGGTGCCAGATACAATCGACATGCCTGCATTGCGGCGTTATCTAGAAAATTTACCTGAAGTCGCTCGTATTCACGATTTACACGTGTGGCCATTAAGTACCACGGAAGTGGCTTTAACCGTGCATTTAGTTATGAAAGACGTGACTCCAGAGGGATTTTTACACCACATACAACACCATCTGCACGATGAGTTTTCAATCGAACATGCCACCATTCAAATAGAAAATGAAGCGGACGAAGCGAATTGTGCTTTAGAACATCCTCACTGAAGGTGAGGCTTAGCTTAGAAATATAAGAACAGAAGAAGTTGTTAATGATGATTCCAACTATTGAAACAGAGCGTTTGTTATTGGTGCCTCCCAGCATTGAGTGCGTTGAAGCATACAATGCGTTTTATACCAATGGTGAAGCTTCTAAAGCTTATGGCGGACCAATCTCCAGTGGTAAAGCGTTGGGGCGTTTAAAAGAAGACCTGGGTGGTTGGTATATTGATGGCTTTGGTGTTTGGGCGATCAAAGAAAAAGAGTCCGCAACTATTGTTGGTGTATGTGGTTTTTGGCAAGGATTAGGTTGGCCAAGAGAGCTGACTTGGTGGTTACTGCCAACCTCAAGGGGAAAGGGGTATGCCAAAGAAGCATCCATCGCCGCCGTTGCCCATGCTTATAACGAGTTTGCTTGGCATGAAGTGGAAACCTATATGCATGATTCAAATGAGAGTGCTAGGGCTTTGGTCGAGCGTTTGGGGGGCGTTAAATCAAGGCGAAGTCAATTTCCAGATGGGCTGAGTCGTGATATTTATATTTTCCCAAAGGCATCTTAGTGACCGTATTCGTCATCCCGCTGCACAGTCGTGAGATCCATGGGCTAGCGACTAACCAAGTTCCTTCCCCTTTTTTAAGGGGTAAGGCTAGGATGGGGTTGTTCTTTGGGCTTCCAGTATATTTGTTTCCTCTCAATTACTTTGAGCTGCTCGTTTATTACGCTCTGCTGAGCGGGTTACTTTTGTCAAATGATACAAAAGTAACCAAAAAATCTTTTATCGGGCTTTCAGCCCAAGCGTGTGATCCTAGCCTTCCCCTTATTTAAGGGGAAGGCTAGGATGGGGTTGTTCTTTGGGGCTTCCAGTATATTTGTTTCCTCTCAATTGCTTTGAGCTGCTCGTTTATTCCGCTCTGCTGAGCGGGTAACTTTTTGCAAGCACCCAAAAAGTTACCAAAAATTCGCTTTTTTAACGAGAAGCGTGTGATCTGTATCTTATACATCGTGCTTTATTAGTACGCTCTATAGCGTAAGGCATAGATTAGTTTTGAGGGTAGGTGAAAGAGCATTTTTAACGGACTCTGAAACACCATAACGTCGCGCAACTTCGTCGCGTCGAATGGACTCGTTTAGTCTAATCACCGTTATCCCCGCGAAGGCGTGGTATCTAGAACCACTGAGGACAGTGAAAAGGTGGTTGAATCAGGTTGTTCATTCCCTGTTTGTGGAGAACATGCTTGGCGATGTGTCTGAAAGTAAAGCGGCAACAGTGCATTCTGTCATGCTGCCATGGGACAAAGGCAGTTAGCGTTAGCACTTGGTGAGATCAGTGTATAAAACGGATCAGGGTTATATCAGCACGAAAAGCAAATAAGAAAGAGCGTGCAGCTTATGAGCGTGGAACATTTTAGAATTAGGAGATTATTCATGGCTATTAAGAAGATTACCGCTGAACAAGCAAAGAAGTTAAAGAGCAAAACTAACTGGCAAGAGGTTGACGAAATAACTGATGAAGAAATAGAGAGGGCGGCAAAAGATGATCCTGATTCTGCGTTGCCAACAAATGAAGAGCTAGATGAATTTAAGCCTGTTAAAAACAAAAAGGAGGAGAAATAGTCATGGCTATTAAGAAAATTAGTGGTGCGAGCGCACGGGGACGCAGGGGCTCGACTGACTGGAAGAGGGTTAAGTCTATGACTGACGATGAAATTAAAAAGTCCGCAATGATAGATTCTGACGCCAAGGAATTAAGACATGATGAGCTGGCAAGGTTCCGAAGAAGTACCCGTTAAGTTCTGCCTAAAATCAGCTAACTACCAAGGCAACAATGCCGACCTCTTCTGGTATGTACATGCGCATACTATAAATTTAGTCATAGTGAGAATCCAAGAAAGCCCATCACTTGATGGGCTTTCTTATGTCTGTTCTATTTTTCTTTCTAAGCCATGATAAGGCAATAAATGCTAGGTTAAGCGTTTGGGTTTTTCGCGCTTGGGCCCGCTAACGCCATGGCTTTTTGGTAGGCTGGACGAGCGGAAACACGCTCGACATAGGCTTGCACATGGTCTAAGCCTTCTAAGGTTTTGCCACCAAAAAGCGGGAAGGTGGTTAGATCGAACATGATAAGAATGTCTGCGCAGGTGAGTTCGTTGCCGACCAAAAAGTCAGAGGCCGCTAAGTGATTGTTTAAATGCTGATAGTAGCTGTCTTCACGGCGTTGGAGGATTTTCGCAAAGCCAGATTCTGCACCTGCCTCACCAAGGCCGCTTTTGCCAAAAAACACGGACAACAAATGGTTATGATATTGCATCCAGTAAAGGTAATCAGGGTACAAGGCACTGTCTGGTGCAATGCAAAGCTTGCCTTGTGCATAACGTTGGCAAATATACTCTACGATGGCATTGGAATCGGTCAGTACGAGGTCACCGTCAGTGATAACAGGTGCGGTAGCGGTTGGGTGTAATGCAAGGTACTCTTTTGGTGCTCCCCCTGTTTTAGGATCCCGGTCATACCATGTCAGTTTATATGGCAAGCCAAGCTCTTCCATTAGCCAAACAATGCGGTCAGATTGGGAAACGCCCAAATGATGGATGGTGATCATAGTATAGTCCTCTACGTATAATTGCGCTTTTGATGATGAGTTCACTTGTTAACGGCCGACATAAAAGCGCGTGAATGACTGATTACGTTAGTCATGTGTCAGAGCATGGTACACCAGAACTTTATGAGAGATTTGCTTTTACAAAGGAAAAAATACCGACATCTCTAGATGGTCATTGGCGATGCGTTTGACAATGTCTATTTTATGTCAGTTTTTATGTCTTCTGCTTCTTTAATAAAAGAGCGTTTGTTCCAATATGGGGAGGCTTGCGTTGAAACAGGTGAAAAATTGGCCTTTCTTACCCTATTAAAGGGGTTGTAAAACAATCAATTAATGACAGTTCGTGTTTTTTGATCTATGTCTATAAACGGAGCTCTTGTTGAGTCTCTTTCTTTTCGGTCTCTTTATATTGATCTAACGCAATGTTTCGTAACAATGAGTAACCTATAATCCGTCCTTATAGTAAGTGCCAAATGTTTGGTGCTACGGTGGGCGTATCACAATAAGAGCATGTTCTAAGGATAAAGTGCCGGTATTCGCCTTTTTCTCAATCAAGTGAATGGGTTGAAGTCATTATGATTAATGAAACTGTAGTGGACTTATCGCGGTTCCAGTTTGCTCTAACTGCTTTGTACCACTTTTTGTTTGTTCCTTTAACATTGGGGATGTCTTTTTTACTTGCCATTATGGAGTCCGTTTACGTGCTCACAGGAAAGCAAGTGTACAAGGACATGGTGAAATTTTGGGGTAAGTTGTTTGGCATAAACTTCGCTCTTGGGGTGTCAACCGGTCTCACTATGGAGTTCCAGTTTGGTACTAACTGGTCATATTACTCGCATTATGTGGGCGATATATTCGGTGCGCCTTTGGCAATTGAAGGTCTGATGGCTTTCTTCTTAGAATCGACTCTGGTTGGCTTGTTCTTCTTTGGTTGGGATCGCTTAAGCAAAGGTAAACACTTAGCTGTTACTTGGTTGGTTGCTCTAGGCTCTAACTTGTCAGCACTATGGATTCTTGTGGCGAATGGCTGGATGCAAAACCCAGTTGGCTCTGTGTTTAACTACGAAACCATGCGTATGGAGCTGGTGGATTTCGGCGCCTTGTTGTTTAACCCTGTTGCCCAGGTGAAATTTGTCCACACCGTCTCTGCTGGCTACTGTACGGGTGCCATGTTTGTACTGGTTATTTCGGCTTACTACATGCTTAAGGGCCGTGATCTTGCCTTTGCTCGTCGCTCTTTTGCCATTGCATCTGCTTTTGGGTTGGCGTCTGTATTAAGTGTCATTGTTTTAGGTGATGAATCTGGTTATGAGCTAGGCGACGTTCAAAAAGTAAAATTAGCAGCGGTTGAAGCCGAATGGGATACTCAAAAAGCCCCAGCAGATTTTACCTTGATTGGTTTTCCTAATCAGAAGCTAGGTGAAACAGAGTACGCGATCAAAATTCCTGGTGTGCTTGGCCTTATCGCAACTCGCTCTCTTACTGGCAAAGTGGAGGGGATTGATGAGCTAAAAGCGCATAACCGTCAGCGTATTATCAATGGTATCTACGCCAACCAGTTGTTGGAAAAATTACGTAGTGGCTCTACCGATCCACTTGTCAAAGAAAACTTTGAAAAAGTGAAAGGGGATCTTGGTTACGGTCTATTGGTGAAAGGCTTTACTAATGACATGAACCACGTGACCTCTAAGCAAATTGACGAAGCGGTGAACTACAGTATTCCAAATGTTGCACCTATCTTCTTCTCTTTCCGCATCATGGTGGCATGTGGCTTCATTATGCTGATTGTCTTTGCTGCATCTTTCTACCAAAACGCACGTCGTCGTATCGGTCAGAATCGTTTGTTCTTACGAATTGTGATGTGTTGTTTACCATTGCCTTGGATTGCCTGTGAAACAGGTTGGTTCGTGGCTGAGTATGGTCGTCAACCTTGGGCGATTGGTGAGATTTTACCGGTTAATTTGGCTGCGTCAGGTTTGACTGAGACAGATCTTTGGATCTCGATTGTAGCAATCATCGCTTTGTATACCTCTTTCCTGATCGCAGAAATGTTCTTGATGATTCGTTTCTCCAAAAAAGGTCCTTCTAGTCTGCATACCGGTCGTTACGCACTAGAGAAAGAAACCGATCAGTTACAAGCTAAGGAGTTGTAAGATGGATTACGAACTATTAAAAATCATTTGGTGGGTATTGATCGGCGTACTGCTGATCGGTTTCTCTATCGCCGACGGTTATGACATGGGGGTAGGGAGTCTTTTGAACATCATTACCCGCGATGACAGTGAACGTCGTGTGATGATCAACTCCATTGCCCCTCACTGGGATGGTAACCAAGTATGGTTTATTACCGCAGGCGGCGCGTTATTTGCCGCATGGCCAGCGGTGTATGCAACCTCTTTCTCTGGGTTTTACTTCGCGATGATTTTGACATTGGCGGCGCTTTGGTTCCGTCCAATCGGCTTCGATTATCGCTCTAAAATTGATACACCACGTTGGAGAAGAAACTGGGACCTTGGTATCGGCTTTGGTTCCACTGTACCACCGATTATTTTCGGTGTGGCATTCGGTAACTTGCTTCAAGGTGTACCATTCCAATTTGATGAATACCTACGTGTTGATTACACAGGCTCGTTCTTTGCCTTGCTGAACCCCTTTGCCATCCTGTGTGGTTTGGTCAGCTTAATGATGATCATGACCCAAGGTGGCTCTTGGCTACAAATGAAAACAGAGGGTGATTTGCTGCGTCGAGTGAGTAAAGCGACCACTATTACCGCACTACTTGGTGCCGTGTTCTTTGTATTGGCTGGTATTTGGTTAGCATACGATATTAAAGGTTATGTTCTTACTAGTGCCATTAATGGTAACGAAGTACTGACTCCTTTAATGAAAACAGCAAAAGTGGAAACCGGCGCATGGTTGCTTAACTACAGTAAAGTGCCTCTATTGATGTTGGCTCCTGTGATTGGCGTATTGGGTCTGCTAGTGGCTGCGTTTGCAAGTCGTATGAAAAAAGGTGGCTTGGCTTTCCTAAGCTCTTCATTAGGGATTGCGGGTATTATTGTGACAGCGGGTGGTTCTATGTTCCCGTTCTTAATGCCTTCTTCTACTTTCCCAAGTATGAGTTTGACTCTATGGGACGCGACTTCTAGTCAACATACCATGGAAATTATGTTTATTGTGGCGTGTGTTTTTGTACCTATCATTTTGTGTTACACCTTATGGAGCCATTTAGTGATGTTTGGCCGCTTAAGCAAAGAGCACATTGAGAAGAATAAACACTCTCTCTACTAGTAGTTTAGATTAAGACTAATTCATCATACGTGAGGTGTGGCCTGCTGCACCTCACAAAGGAGAAACATTATGTGGTATTTTGCTTGGGTTTTAGGTGTATTACTCGCCTGTTCATTCGGCATCATTAATGCGGTTTGGTTAGAGTTTAAAGGTTACGAAGGCGAAGAGGAGCAAAAGTAAGCCTTATGTTTAAACGAGAGAAAGCCCCAAAAAAAGCTCGTCAAGGGCGAGTTAAAACACCTGAACTTATGTTTTTGAATGAATGGGCTGGGCGACAATCGAAGCGTTACCGTCTCGTTCAATTATTAGGGGTTGTGTTCACTGTGGCGATGATTATGCAAGCTTGGTCGCTTGCTAATGTGTTTTCCGACATGGTGATTCATGGGGCTTTCTCAGTATCGATTTTATTCATAGCGTTAACGGCTTTGCTGATTCGTGCCTTAGTCAGCTTTGGCCGTGAGCGATTAAGTGCCAGTGCGAGTCGTAGTATTCGCTATTCTCTACGGGAAAAACTGGTGTCACATTTGACCAAACTTGGGCCAGCACGCCTGAGAATTGAAGAAGATGCGGCACTGTCTACGCGTGTTTACGAACAAGTAGATGCACTAGACGATTATTACAGCCGCTATAAACCTCAGTTGTTTATGGTGTCGCTGATTCCTTGTGTTATTTTGCTGGCAATGTTGCCAGTGTCTTGGGTTGCCTTTGCTATTTTTATGGTCACCGCACCATTGGTCATTTTCTTTATGATCCTTGTGGGTCACAAAGCCGCCCAAGCGAATCGTCGACAATTTAACGTGTTGGCGATGTTATCGAATCAATTTATGGATTTAAACCAAGGCTTGGCTGAACTAAAGCGCCTTGGACGAACAGGGCAAGCGAAAGAGCGTTTGTCAGACAGTGCCAGCGCCTATCAAAAAACCACCATGGGAGTGTTGCGTCTGGCCTTTTTATCGACCGCAACATTAGAACTCTTCGCTTCCATTGCGATTGCGATGATTGCCTTATATTTGGGCCTTGGCTTGTTGGAACAGCTGCCTTGGTCTAAAGGCGTATCACCCGTTAGTTTGACGCAAGCCTTTTTTATCTTGCTGTTAGCACCAGAATTCTATTTGCCATTGCGTCAGCTAGGCAACGATTATCACGCTAAACAAAAAGCCGAAGCGGCGGCGACCGCTTTATTAGAGATTTTCAATACTTCCCTGTCGCGCTCAGAAGAGCAAGCCAAAGAAGACGCTCAAACGGTTAGCAAACCTTCTCACTTATCTGTGGTCAAAACCCATCCCGCCTCCTTGTTAACCTTTTATAAGTTAAGCTGGCAAGAGGCTGGGCGTTCTCGTTTAGCGCCAATCAGTAATCACATACGTACCGGCGAGCGTATCTGGTTAAGCGGCGAATCTGGTGTAGGGAAATCCAGCCTATTACACCTTTTGTTGGGCTTTGAAGAAGGTTATCAGGGAGAATGCTTTGTTGAAGACAAAGAGTTCTCCAGTGTCGACCTAGCCCAATGGCGTGCTCGCTTGGCTTGGTTACCCCAGACACCCGAGTGGGTGAATGGCTCAATTCGCCAGAATTTATTATTGGGGATTGATACCCCAACGGACGAGGCTCTGCAAGCAGCACTAACAAAAAGCCAATGTGATGTCTTTATTGAGGCATTGCCTGATGGCCTAGAGACGAAATTGACAGAACTCGGTGCAGGTTTATCGGGTGGTCAAATGCAGCGCTTGTCTATTGCCCGTGCTTTATTATCGAAGGCGGATGTTTGGTTACTTGATGAGCCTTGCTCCGGCTTGGACGAAGAGACGGCTACGGCCGTGTTGGATACTTTAAACCTTGCTTCAAAAGGCAAAACACTATTGGTTGTCAGTCACGATACCCATCCTATTGCTTGGGCTGATAGACATTGGACTTTGACACATGGAGGCTTGCATGAGCAACGAATCCAAGCTATCGCTTAAACGTCTTCTATGGGCAAACCCACGAGGATTTGCACTCCCTCTGTTTCTGGGCGTGGTCGCAAGCCTTGCCGGGGTTGCACTGCTTGGTATATCCGGTTGGTTCCTGTCCGCAGCGGGTTTAGCTGGTGTGTTGGGAACCTACAAAGCGTTTAACTATTTTCTACCTGGAGCGCTGGTCCGCTTGATGGCCATTTTGCGCACCGCAGGTCGTTATGGCGAACAAGTATTTGCTCACGATCACTTACTAGGCTTGCTAAAAACATTGCGCTTGTGGGTGTGGGATCAACGTGTCGCAAAAGACTCAGCGAATTTGCATCAACAAAGTCGTGGAGACTTATTGCAGCGTTTAGTCAGTGACCTAGACCAAATCATTCGTTGGCCCTTGGTGGTATTAATGCCTTGGGTATATGCCACATTGGCGTATTTATCTGTCCTTGTACTGGCGTCATTTATATCCACTACTTTGTTGTGGCCTATTATTATCGCGGCGGTGATTCATCTTTTGGTCGTACCGTATCTGTGTGGTCATTTTGCTAGCCGTGCTGTTCATGTTGGGCAAATTTTAGGGACACACCGTCGTAGTCGCTTTGTGAGTTTGTTCTCGGCGTTGATTACCCTGACCATTCGTGGCCACTGGCAGCAATATGCCGAGCGCCTTAATGAATTAGATACCCGTCAGAAACAGGCAGAGCTGCGTATCCAAAAAGCGATCAGCCTAGGTCGCTTGGCTTCTTACAGTGTGACCATCGCCTTGCTGTGCAGCTTCTTCTTACTTGTTATGCGTTACCAGCCACAAACCAATGGACTTTCTTTGGTCCCTGGTGTGGATGGGGCTTGGCTGGTGGCATTAGTCTTGTCTGTCTTAGCCGTCAACGAATTAGTATTGCCCTTGGCTCAATCCTTTGTGGCGCAGGGGCAATCGCAAGTGGGTTTACGTCGTATGAATCAGTTGCATACCGATGCTTCTGAGGAAAACATCGCGCTAGGTCTGCCACTTGCCCGTGTAAAATCTCTTGAGTTGATCAACTGGCGCGGATACCACGCATCATCTGGTTTAGGGAATAAACCGATTTCGTTAAAAGTCGCAACGCACGAAACCATCTGGTTACGGGGTAACAGCGGGTGTGGTAAATCCACTCTATTGGCATCATTAGCAGGGGACTGTTTGGCCGAAGGGGGAGCTTTGGTCAACGATCAACGGATGGATTTATACGACAACCAAGACTACCAAGCACAAATCAGCTACTTGCCACAAACCCCTTATGTCTTTCAACAAACCCTAGCGGCTAACTTGCGATTAGGGGATGAAAATGCCACTGAAGAGTCGTTATGGGAAGTATTGGACGCCGTTGCGTTAGGCGATTGGGCCCGTAGTCTACCAAAAGGCTTGGATACACTATTAGGCGCACAAGGTCGTGACTTATCCGGTGGTCAACGCAAACGCTTGGTCTTGGCGCGTTTATTACTGCGTAATGCCCCGGTATTGTTGCTGGACGAACCGTTTGACGGTTTAGACAGTGAGAGTATCCAATGTATTTGTACCTCATTACAGCGTATTTACCGTCCTGAGATATTGGTATTTATCAGTCATATCAATAGCCCGCTTTCTGAGAAAGCCACTATTATTAACGTTTAAACATGCCCCGTTATTTTCCCCTTTTTTTAGGGGGTTGACGGGGTATATCGTCATCGACAAGTTCTTTCCCCTTTTTTAAGGGGTAAGGCTAGGGTGGGGTTGTTCTTTGGGTCTTCCGGTGTATTTGTTTCCACTCAATGACTTTGAGATGCTCGTTTATTCCGCTCTGCTGAGCGGGTAACTTTTTGCAAGCGCCCAAAAAGTAACCAAAAATTCGCTTTTAAGAGCAGCGCCTCGTTTCCTCATGGAGACATCATGTTGTCAATGCAGAGCCTCATCAAGGCATGGATTGGTTTTGAGGATAGGGGACAGGGCATTTTTAACTGACTCTGAAACACCATAGGGTCGCGCAACTTCGTTGCGTCGAAGACGATTTGTAGGTTGGACTTCAGTCCAACAATAGTTACCTCACTGGATTAGGGGTCGAACACCTTTTCGACCTGATTAAACCGAACTACTCTGATGTGTTTTCACGAAAAGGGCTTTGACCCTGCGCTGAATCAAATATCAACATGTTCTAATTGGCACTTATTTGAAAATAGATTAGAGTGTAAACATGGCGTCTAGGAAGACGAAAGCCACATATGTCTCCCCCTCCTGATGCACGGTTATTAGACAAAACAAGCGTGCTTGTTTAAGCCGAAGCCTGAACGCTCATTATGATCTATTATTTTATATAAATCATGATGTTAGCTGCATTTATCTAAATGGCTAATACCAGAATAACGCGCACACCGATTTATTGGATAAACGCGCATGCGTATTATTAAAATGTTAGCAGTTAAAATAATCAGCACATAAAAGGAGAAAAAATGAGTAAATTTAAGGAGCTTTGGGGGAATTACCCCGATAAAACAATAATTAAAGCAAAGTGTCAGAATAAGCAAGAGACAGGATCTCGGCCATTTGGTAACTATTGTGCGATTATGCTGAGTGACGCTTTAATAAAATCTGGTGTATCAACAGTTGGCTCAAGCGCAAAGAAATGTTGGGGCCACCCAGGTATGAAGCACATACTGCTGGCTGAAGAAATGGCGATTTGGCTCAAACAATCTGGTCTAAGTTGGCTGGGACAGGTACAGAAAGTAAATCCAAAGTCATTTCAAGATGAGCTAGATGGTAAAACAGGCATTATCTTTTTAAAAGACTATTGGCAAAGAGGAAATGAGTCACCAGATAATAGAAGCGGTGATCACATTGATCTTTGGAATGAAAATGAGATTACTGGGGGTAGTATGATTACCAGATCAATATATGAATTTTTTGGTGTGGTCTCTGATTTAAATAAAAGCAGGGAAGTTTGGTTCTGGGAGGTCAAGTAGTCGTGATTAGGGCTAAAGGTTTATTAGTTAATACCGCTATTGTCATTGGCGGAACAGTCTTAAACTTTCTTGTTTTTTTGGAAGCGTACAAAAGGCTGGCTTTTCCATATATAAATGAAGAGCAAAGAGTGGATAATGCTCCTTATATATTTATCTATGTGCTGCCTAGCTTTCTTATTGTATCTATTGTTTTTATGATTTTGTTTAAAGTTATGTCGACATCTCGTCATAAAAACTGCTAACAATGCGCTAGTACGGATTGCCTACCGCTGTCGCGGTAGGCACCCGCACAGCTTAGACGTTATATGCAATCATGATTAGCGACATTGAGAAAAAGCAGATAGATCAAATTCAATATGAAGAAGATATTGAAAAGATCATTTCTATTGCAAAGGGATCAAGTAATCCATGCTTTCTTCAGCAATACGCTATCGCATACAACTGGGATGATGGAATGGCGTTGCCCAATGCGATTGCAAATAATGAGTATTGTGATTTGGGCACGGCCCTTACTCTTTTTTGGCTAGCAGAAGGAATGAGCTATTACCTAAAAGAAGTTGAGCGTAATGTATACAATAATGACTGGGCCGATTTCTGTGAAATGATTGCCGATAAGCTAAATAGCAGTGTTTATGCTAATGGTCCAGTTAGCTTTAAGCCAGATATAAATAGCCTTACATTACACAAATATAATAAGGCCGGTATACCTTCAGTTCTTTATCAAGAGGTAATCGGTGCAAGCATATAACAAGGCCAAGCAGCATCGCGCACTGCGTGAGCTGGACCTCGCTTCGCTCGGCCGCTATTAGTGGCGTAAGACTCTTTTGTGAGTAGTTTTGATGAAAAAAATATCTTTGAGATTCTATCAGCCGGGTGACGAGTTGGTTTTGTTTGAAGACTATACAGGAGATGCCCATTCTTCGAGATTCCTAGCTAGGGAAGTCCATCAAACTATTGATGAAACCAGATGTATGTTGCTAAAACTGTCTACTGAAGATAGTTTTAGGCGCTATGAGAAGTCAGTGTATATAATCCAGGAAAGTAATACGGGAAAACCGTTGGGGTTAATTACGCTTGTAAGCTTTAATGAGTCGGTTGAACTTCATTTTGGAATATGTAAAACATGTAGACTTCAGGGTATAGCATCGTTAGCAGTTGGTTGTGCAGTCTCATATATTTTCAACGAACTTAAATGCAAAAGTATATTGTGTTTTCCGGATCGAGATAATGAAGGTGCTAGGAGAGTTCTGGAAGTGTGTGGATTTCAGTGTTTTGGAGAAATAGATCAATTTTATAAGGCTCCTCAAATTAGTGGTGAATTGAGGACTGTTTTAAAATTTGGGCTTCAAGTTTAACAAGGTTCTCAAGCCGAATCTTCACCTACGCTTCAAATAGCGCATTGCTTCGCAATCGTGGGCGCTATGCTACACTCTCAGTTCTGCCTGCTTAGCACGGCGTTACGGTGTTATTTTTGAAGGAAATTGGTAGTATGAGCCTCGAATTAAGAAGTATAGACAAAACGAACTTCTATGAGATTTGCCAGTTAAAGGTAGCTCAACATCAGCTAAATCATGTTGATAGCAATGCTATTTCATTGGCTGAAGCAAACTTTATGAGCTTTCCTTGGTTCAAAGGTATCTATTCTGACAATAATCCAATTGGCTTTGTTTTAGTAAGCGCAGACACCGTTTCGGATAGATTTGAGCTTTGGCGGTTCATGATCGATAAATCTCAACAGTCAAAGGGTTATGGTCGTCTTGCTATCGATTTATTGAAGTCAGCGTTGGTTAATGAATTCGGAATATCGGCTCTATATACAAGTGTTGTCGTAGGATCAGACAGCCCTCAAGGTTTCTACGAAAATTGTGGTTTTGTATCAACAGGTCACTTAGTGGAAGAGCGTGAAATAGAGCTGTGCCTATCTCTTTAACTCCAAACATAACAAGGGTATTTCGGTTCCATTCAGCTTTAGTGTTTACGGTACAATGAGATCTATGGGGTCGAACACCTTTTCGACCTGATTCAAGCTAACTATTCTGATGTACTTTCACGAAAAGGGTTTTTACGCAGAGGGGATGAGGTTACTCTATTTCCTCTCAATTGCTTTGTATTTATGAGCTTTATTCCGCTCTGCTGAGCGGGTAACTTTTGTCTAGCGACACAAAAGTTACCAAAAGGTCGCTTTTAAGAGCAGCGCCTCGTATCCTCATGGAGACATCATGTTGTCAATGCAGAGCCTCATCAAGGCATAGATTGGTTTTGAGGATAGGAGACAGGGCATTTTTAACTGACTTTGAAACACCATAGGGTCGCGCAACTTCGTTGCGTCGAAGTCGCTTCTACGGTTTGCTTGCCGCTGGTCAATTTCAATCAGGTATCAACATGTTCTAATTGGCACTTATTTGAAAATAGATTAGAGTGTAAACATGGTGTCTAGGAAGACGAAAGCCACATATTTTCCCTCCTGATGCTTGGTTATTAGACAAAACAAGCGTGCTTGTTTAAACCGAAGCCTGAACGCTCATTATGATCTATTATTTTATATAAATCATGATGTTAGCTAAATTTATCTAAATGGCTAAGACCAGAATAATGCGCACACCGATTTATTGGGTAAACGCGAATTATTAAAATTGTTAGTACCAAAATATGAATATAGATCTATGTAAACCGCTAGAACTCCCCAGTGAATTCGTTGATCGGCTTAGAGCTATTGAAAGCCCGTGCATGGATCATGAATTCTCGGAATCGTTAGTTGACCGAAGTGATGTGTCCTGTCTAGCTAGGGACATTGATCGTTATTGTAGAAACAACCGAATTATCGGTGTTCATTACACGAGGGCAGTACCTGAAAGTATCCGATCAAAAGGACTTTTGATTCGAGACGGCAAGGAAATAAGAGAAGTTTTTATAAAGGAGCACGGGCACCTATTTTCTCAAGAAGAAATCCTGACAATAAAGAAACGATGGGATGACTATTTTGAGCATGGCCAAAGCTCCGTTAGAAATCAACGTATTTTCTTCAACTTTACGGAGATAGAGCTTGGAGGTGCTGGAACGGAGTACTTGCTCGGATTGTACGGTGGTGAACAAGTAAGCATGTGTTTTGAATTAGACGAGCCTATTGGATTAAAACTTGGGTCAATTGGGGCTCCGCTAGTCGTTCGATGCTCACTTGACCCCAACCAAGTGGAAACGTTTATCGAAAACCCATGGGGGAAAATACTGATTTCCTCTTTTCAGGCATTAACTAATCCCGACGCATATAGGATTGAGCAGGATGGATATCAGTCAGTACCTGTAAAGCCAGAAGATATTGTCGAGATCCGAGTATTAACAAATCAAAGCACACGGACGCAGCAAAGCTGCGCCGGTGTTTGAAGCGTTAGCATGTAATCAGTATCGAATATCGAGGAATATAAATGAAAGCTAATAGTTATGAAGATCTAAGTAGCCTCTATCAATGGATGGATTTCATCGTAAATGAAAAGGATATTGATATGAGCAGCATAGATTGCAATTTGAAAATTTTCGGTGATGGGGATGACGCTTATTTGGTGATTAATGTCTACGGAAGCGACACAAATTCAACTGAGTACTATTTTAAACCTGACGACACAGAAAATGGATTGATGGCACTTATTTCTTGTGTGAGAAGCTTCAATTTTTCGTTAAAAGAGCTTCTAGAAAAGTTGCCATTTCAAAACTATGTAGAGAACGATGTTGGCTGTTATGCATCTGTTAAAGGTATAAAAATATTCAAAGAAAATGTGGTATCAAACTAGGGAGAAAACAATGAAGAAAAGTATCAGAATTACCGTAAAAAATGTGTCCAGTAATAATATTAAAAAGCCAACATCGGATTCATCGATAATTATTTCATCCAGAAAAATTGATCAAGCTTTAGAGAAGAGGAAGAAAGAAAAAAATAATGCTGAGGAGTTTACCGAATGGAAGTAAAGGTATTTACCTCTTCTCTAATAAGAGACACCATGCCAGATTCGGAGTTGGCCAACCTTGTATCAGAGTTTAGAGAGTATAAAAAATCTGGGAATGCTCCGCTACTCTTTGGTCGAGATGCTTCATATAATCGTCCAGATGCAGTTCTTAAGGCTGATATGCATCATATTCACCTAAGGGGCAATGAAAAATGGACTTTAAAAATTGTTCAGTTCAGAAGGCTGAGCAATCTCCACCTCATCTATTGTCGTGGCTTCATGAATCCAAATGCATACTTGTTAATTGCAGTCATAGATAGAGCGCATGAAAGAGCACGAAACATTAATTTCATGCTGGATATGGCCGAAATTGCAGAGAATTTTCGATCAAAAGTATGAATCAAAAGGGTCAGTGTCATTGATCGTTCTTAACTGCTCTAGAGCCTTGAAAATAATGTCTTTTTAAGGTGTTTTTTTCGGTAAATTTTACTTTCGAAAAGTTTATCGGTTGGTTAGATTAAAACCAATAACTCTTACACTGGCTGACTTATGGGCGACACCATTGGTCTCATGGAGTCTGAGGATCGAGTCTTGCCTAATGATTAGGATTCGAGTAAAAAGAGTCATAGTGTCATAAAAAAATAAACGTAAATTTCGCCTGAACTTTGGAAATCTCCCTTAGCAAGAGAGAAAAAGTACTGCGATATTAACAGGGACGTCGCCAATCCTGAAAAAGCAAATTCCCTATATAAAGTACGCAGCCCAGTAGGTTATAGCCATGGCTTCGCCACTGTATAACCGCTTAGTAGTTACATTCAAATCGTAAACTACGGAGAATATTGAAATGACTGAAATACTTAAGGACATACTAATTTCCGCTGGGGATATTGATCGGTACTTCGAAAAATCCCCAGTAAACTTGTGGCGCGCCAAAAGAGTTTCTGATCGCGGAACACTCTTCGGGTTGGTTGAGGATAATAAAATACTTTCAAATGGACAGCCCAGACCTGCAGACATATCGATTTCAGTTAAGGCTGGGGTAAAGTGGGTTTCGTGTCGCCCTACTCCTAGAGGCATAAGCACATTTGATAAGCCGAACACCTTTAGAGGTAGCTCATGGGAATATTACAAAATTCCCCATGGGACGGTGCTTCCTGTTGGCTTGGCTATTGTAAAGGATCGATTTAATGCGCGGGTCGGGGCAACACATTACACAATCGCTCCTGCGTATGATATGCCGCTTTCCCATTTTAAAAACCTTTTGAATCAACTTGCTGCTAAAGTCGTTAAGGAGGCTATATGAAACTAGAAATCTCTGAACAACATTTGATGCTCTTAGTTTCTGCCTTGAATGATGCAATAACATACAATGAAAAATTTCTGTCTAGCGAAACGATTAAAGATGTTTCAGATTACGAAGAACATTTACTTTGTTTGGAAAACTGCCAAGGTTGGCTTGAGGAGGAGTACGAGAGAATCGCCACGGAGAATAGTAACCTGTTGCCCTATAGTAAGCTGGTAAGGAGAATGTAACAAAGCCAAGCAACGGCGTTTGCTTGTTGCAGCTTCGCTTCTACTCCAAGTGCTGCGGACGTTGGTATGGCTCCCCACGTCAAGTAGCACACAGCCATTTCTTCTAAATGAATAGACCTTTTGTACTGCTCAAAAGAGATGACTGAATACATTAGAAGAAGCCAGTAAATTCGTAGATTAAGAGGTTTTTTCCTATCAGAGCTGACCTTACTTTATACATTGTGTTTAGAGCTTGATATGCGTCCAAAATGGATAAGTTTAGTTCCGCGCCGAGCTTCGATATAGGCGATTTCGATAAGCTCTTTATGAGTGTCCAGCCCTATAAAAACTATGCTATGTTCACTCATGATAGCCTCCATGATTTAGTTGTTGACACACTCATTATGGCTCTGGTTTTACACTAACCCACTGAATTGGAGACTAGTCTCGTGGGGAGTCATTATGTCTATGTCCAATTAAGGAAGAATTCAGCGAAGTGAACTTGGTACTTTTTGATTTTGATAAAACCATAGTAAATAGGGATACTGGCGCAGCGTACATGAAGTTTATGCTCTGCCGAAATCCTTTACGCCTATTGTTTTGTTTTTTGTCTTTGCCTATTTTTATCCCATTTTTGTTTCATGCGAAGAGTAAATGTATAGGATTCTCGGTACTTTTATGGCTCGCAACGCTTGGAATTAGCGTCAGAAAAATTATTCATCTGCGTGAGTCCTTCATCCGAATGTACCTCAATGATAATTCAACCATAATTTTCAAGGACGCTGTCCAACAGCTATTGTTGCACTCGTCAAATGCAGATGAAGTTATAGTTGTTAGTGGAGCATCAGAATGGATGGTCAAAGCCATCTTTGCTCAAAAGTCTCTCCCTAAAGTTAAATTTGTCTGCTCTGAAGAAACTCGATTTTTCGGGGGCATGATCAGTAAATTTCACTGTTACTCATCTAGAAAAGTAAAACGTGTAAGAGAGCTCTTCGATTTAGGAAAATATGATTCAATTATTGGCTACTCAGACAGCTCAGCTGATATTCCAATATTGAAACTTTGCAATAAGCGTTACATTGTCAACCCAACTCCTACGTGCTTTAAAAAGTTCACAAGGTCGTTTAATAAGGAAATGGCAGTTTTAAATTGGGCATAACAATCGTATAAACTCGCTCACTGAGTTCGCTTGGATAAAAACACGTAGGCTCCCTGCGCTTCGCTTGGTATTGTAGACTATTTAATTTTGCCCATTATGGGGGTCTTGACTTTAAGGAAGCTGGGAATAAATGGATGAGGGAGTGGAAATGGGCTGAAAGCAAATAGTGAAATCAGTCACCATCAATCATTGATATAGCGGTTTTGCTGACTCGTCTTATGATGGAGGCTGCAATGGCGACGTTGTATTGATGGCCTAAAATGTAAGCTGACAGAATTTTCGTAAGCCATGTTCAAGCAAAAATATCTACAAAATAGATTGGTCTATTCCTATACTCTTATAGGATGAGTATAAGCATAATACTCCCGTCTTTTTATCGCGTGGCAGCGGCTTCCTGTTTGGTCAGGCAGTTTACTGATAATGATGCAGTTTTTACTGGGCTAGTGTGCCATCTGCGTTGTTGTGTGCTTTCTTATAATCACATTCTGAACGGGTACAAGCAGTAGAGTACATAATGACAAACTATATCCCCCAAACCACTACTATTAGTCAATCTGAGTTGATTTTGTCGTTAACTACTGCATTAGATATGACTGAAGGGCAGCCAGTCGAGCATTGTATGCGCTGTTGTTGGATAGGTATGCACATCGGAAAGGCCCTGCAGCTTAATGAGCAACAGTTGTACGATTTATTTTTTACCATACTTTTAAAAGATACTGGGTGCAGCAGCAATGCCGCGCGTATCTGTCAGTTATACGGTACGGATGAACGGCAACTGAAAAATGGCTTTAAAACCATGGATACTAGCTTAATCGGTGCTGTACGCTTTGTAATGAAAAATGCTGGCTCTAACCAAAATTGGTACGAGCGTTTACGAACCACCTTGGATATTTTAAAAAATGGCCCTCAATACGCCAAAGAGGTGATTTATACTCGTTGTACACGTGGGGCGGATATCGCTCGTGAATTATTGTTTGATGAAGAGGTGGCGCTGAGCATCTACAACCTAGATGAACACTGGGATGGTGGCGGCTCACCGCACGGGGTGGCGGGCTCTGCGATCCCGTTGTACGCTCGTATTGCACTGACATCACAAATTATAGATGTGTTTCATTATTCGCAAGGCATGTCAGCGGCCATCAAGGAGCTGCGTAAGCGGTCCGGTACTTGGCTGGATCCAGAGCTGGTGATCATTGCTATTAACTTGCTGAAACAAGAGGCCATTGTCGCTCCTTTAAGTGCTGATACTATCAGTGAGCAAGTTTTGGCCATTGCGCCAGTTGGTGCGAGAGAGGCCACAACGGATGATTACTTTGATCGTATTGTGAGGGCGTTTGGGTCGATTATTGATGCCAAAAGCCCATTTACCTCAGGACACAGTGAGCGAGTTGCTCTTTTCAGCGATATGATTGCAACAGAGCTTGGTTTGCCAGAAGCGGATCGGCTATGGATTCGTCGCGGCGCGCGCTTACATGATCTTGGTAAGCTTGGAGTTAGCAATACGATTTTAGATAAGCCCGGCAAGCTTGATGAAGATGAGTGGGAAGCAATGAAACAACATGCTTCGTACACCTACGATATACTTAAGCTCATTACGCCGCTAGAGCGTTTTGCCTACGTGGCGGCCTCGCATCATGAAAAGCTGGATGGCACGGGGTATCCAAATGGGTTGCGGGATGAAGATATCTCATTGGTCACCCGCATTATTACCACCGCCGATATTTTTGATGCAATTACGGCCGAAAGGCCATACCGTAAGGCTGTTCCGGCGGAGAAAACGCTGGACATTATGCAGGGCAGTGTTGGGACTGCCATTGACAGTCGTTGCTTTGACGCACTAAAACGCATTATTGCAACGCAGCCAGATGAGATTGCCAAGTTGATTTCGTTGAACACATAAAGACCGACATGAATTTCTTCATCCTGAATAACTCTTAAGCTATGAAGCGCAATACAATGTAACCATAAAAATGGAGGTAGCATGAAAATAACATACGAAGAATCCGTTCCGAGTCCGCAGGAATTCTGTGAAATGCGCGTAAAAGCAGGCTTATCAGCCAAGTCTATAAAAGCGGCCACAATAGCCTGTATGGCGTTTCAATACGACAGGGTGGGGATTTGATAGCCATGGGGCGTGTCGTTGGTGATGGTGCGTGTAATTTTGAGGTCGTGGATGTGGCCGTTGACCCAAAGCATCAGGGGAAAGGGCTGGGGCGAAAAGTGATGGAGTATATCGATCACTATTTATCATCCGTTGCTTTAGAGGGGTCATATGTTTCAATGATTGCGGATGAACCTGCCTTTTACGAAAAATTGGGATACAAACTTGTTGCTCCCTCTTGTCAGGGCATGACAAAAAAGTTTAAACCTCGAGCTCGATGAATATGCGAAAGAGACAGAAAATACGCTTCGATTTTGCTTTTTATAGCAGGGTATAATTCACGCCCTTGACCCCATTGTTTATTAATTGATCTATATTTATCTGTTTCTCAATTTAATAAATCTATTAGAGCAATTATCTATTTCAATCTATTAGATATTGACTAATGATAAAGTCAAATGCTTTTAGTTAAGTGCTACTGTTTTACGCTAGAATTTTTTCTATTTTATAAAAAATTAATGAACTCCTCCTGTGTTATAGAGTCTAAATGCCCAAAATTAATAGGGTATATGAATTACTCAAGGTGTGTTTATAAGGTTGATTAAGTCAAATAGAAAAAGTGCCAGATCTTGATAACCTCAGTGAAACCGCCGACGTATACTCGAACGTGCTCTATGAAAAAATACATAAAAGTGTCATCTATCCATAGGATGATCTATTACTTCTGACGAGCGTCCGATGGCGTTGCTTTGTTAAAGCAAAAAGGTTGTCGGTATAAATAAAAACACAGAGGAGCATTAAATTGAAATATCCTAAATCCATCAGAGCGATACATTGGCTCAGTGCAGCAATTATAATAGGTTTGCTCACTGTTGGCATTTATATGACCCCTTACGATGAAGCAAATGCAGCATTTGAAGATAAATTATATTTTTGGCATAAATCATTCGGGTTGTTGCTTTTTATTATTGTTATAGGGCGTCTGATTTATCGAAGAAAGCGCTCTTTACCCGCGTTACCCAGTGGTATATCAGGACCTGAAAGAAAATTAGCAAGACTCGCCCACATATTATTCTATATTCTAATGGTTGTTATTCCTATATTGGGATATATTCAATCTAGCAGCTATATATACAGTAATGGGGTCAGTTTTTTCTTCTTTGATTTACCTGAAGTCATACCAAAAAACAACCATATATATGAAATAGCCAATGCATTACACAAGTGGCTAGCCTTTGTATTGATAGGTCTTATTGTTGCTCATGTATTAGGGGCATTAAGGCATCGATTTTTTGATAAAAACAAAGATAATGATGTATTAGGCAGAATGCTTTAAGCACTGTATAGCATACTCGTAATATCCTATGTCGGTCTTGGATGATGGCTAAGATGGATAATCAAGGAACGTTTCTAAGTATAAAAAGCGGATCAGTCTATCCGCTTTTTTGCTTTTTTACTCTTCGAAAGAAAGAAGTCCACAACACGCTTGTCGGTGTCCTATCATCCGATTTTTCCATGTAAAGCTTTATATTTTAAAAGCGAGTAAAAAGAGTTGTTTGAAGGGGCGGGTATGATAGGCTTTCTTCAGCTGACTAGAAATATTTAGGAGTTTGATATGAATGAGTCTATATCAGGGCAATGTCATTGTGGATCCATTCAATGGACAGCAACGTTACCGCATAAACGTGCACTCAATTGTCATTGTAATATGTGTCGCTCTCTAAGTGGTGCGGATTACAGCTCTTGGATTGTCATTCCGTCAGAGCAGTTTAGTATAATGTTTGGTCATGAATATGTGACAGAGTATCAAGCGACGGAATCCTTCTCGAAGTCCTTTTGTAAAAAGTGTGGTTCAACCGTTAACTGTATTAATGACGATAAATTCCCTAACCATATTTATATTACAAAGGGGAATGTGTCTACTCACTTCAATATTCCTGCTGAGATACAGGTGTTTACAAAATTTAAGGCTGATTGGGTTGAAGTTGACAAAAATATTCCGATTTTTAATTAATACTATATTGTCATTATAATAGATGGTTTTTAATTTTTACCTTCAATTTTAGGCTGTCGTTCTATTTTAATAGGATAGGATCATAATATGAATGTAGAAGTAACCACTCAGCCAGATCCATCCGATATTGACGAAATTCGTGCCGGGTTACGTAAGCATAATAGTCCGTTTCTCGGTGATGTTTATCATACGGATGTCGCTTGCTATTTGTATGACGAGCACGGAAAAAAATTAGGTGGCTTAGTGGGGGAGATTTGGGGACATTGGCTGATGGTTAAGTTTCTATGGGTCGATGAACACCACTTGAACAAGGGGCTGGGCCGTCAACTATTAAACAAAGCCGAGGAGTTTGCTCGCAGTAAGGGCTGTCAATCCAGTTTTCTTGATACCTTCAGTTTCCAAGCGAAACCATTTTACGAAAAGCAGGGTTATAGTGTACAAATAACGCTAAACAACTTTCCGATTGAAAGTAGGCGCTAAAGTGCTGTGAGTGGGTGAAAGCCTATCTAGCATGGTTGCAGGCTTTTATCCCTGCATTCTGCTAATTACATGGAGGATAAATGAGTATCAGAATTATTGAAGTTGTTGATTATCGAGATGAATGGCCTGATCAATTCAGTCAAGAGAAAGCAGTGATTCAATCTCTATTCTCGAATGATAATGTTGAGGCCATTCATCATATTGGTAGCACATCGGTAAAAGGGCTTTGTGCTAAACCAATTATTGATATTCTTATGGAAGTAAAAAACTTGGAAGTGCTAGATGATGAAAGTCATTTGATGGGGGCGCTTGGCTATCTTGCAAAAGGCGAATTTGGGATTACAGGTAGGCGCTACTTCCAAAAAGGTGATATACAGAGAAGTCATCAGATACATGCTTTTTTGTCTGGTTCGGTCGATGCGAAAAGGCACCTTGCTTTTCGAGATTATTTAATCGCTTTTCCTCATATTGCATCAGAGTATGCTTCCATTAAGCGAGAAGGTGCATCAATATGTCAAAATGATGTAGATATTTATTGTGACCACAAAAATAGTTTTATTAAAGAGCATGAAGCGAAAGCGTTAGATTGGAAGTTTGCTTAACGGCCCATTCATGAAAAATAAATAGTTTTATTTTCTTAAAAATGACCTAAATAAGGAAGATTTAATGTCAGAGAGTCATAATCCATTTCAAGACACTAAATTCAAAGACTTTGAGTTTTCTAAATCAGATATGACCGGTGCTAAGTTTAATGCTGTTGATTTAACTGGCTCATCCTATTGGGCTGTTTTAAAAAATGCTCAATTTACTGACTGTGATTTAGAATCTTGTGTGTTTAATGACGTTAATCTAGCCAGCAGTTGCTATGAGAATATCAACTTAAGTCATGCTTCATTTCATAATATAAATATGTCTAGTGTGTCTTTTAGTTGTTTGAATTTAGCAAATACTGAAGTAAATGATGCGAACTTGGAAGGCATGAAAATTAACGGGGTGCTTGTGACTGACCTTTTTGAAGCCTATGAGAAAAAGGCGAGTTCAATGAGGGAGATGGTTTTAAATAATATTCGTGCAAGGTTTTCTTCTGTATTGGATGTTGTTAATTCACTAACTCCAGAGAGTTATACTGCTTATCTTAATGTAGCGAAGAATAAGTCCGTTGGTGACCATATTTGGTGTATTGTTGGGGCGCGAGAAAGCTATTCACAGTCGCTGATTGAGGGGCAGTGGGCAGGCTTTTCTTGTTCACTTGATTCAACAGAAAACCCTACTGAAGCCGTGGAAAAATTAACGGCTTCAGCCGCCGTATTTGAAAAGGCGATTTCAGGCATTGAGGATTGGACAGGTGAACGCGAGGCGTTGTTGTTAAGTCTGCTTGAGCACGAAGCCACTCATGAAGGCCAGCTTATTCGTCATCTGTTAGCCTTGGGTGAGTCATTGCCTGCATCCGTCAAATGGGCCTAATTAAGCTGTCATATCAGATGAGCTAGTACAGTTTAATAAGGCCCTTGTAATCTATCTATAAGTAGTCTGTGCTGTTCGGCATTTACAATTTGTTGTTAAATTGTTTGACGGCATCGACAACTTGCCTTGCGCCCGTCTGTATATCGCCCATTACATGACCGGCTTCGGTGGATAAATCGAGGGCTTTATGTGCCTTCTCCATGGATTCTTCAATCAATGATACGGCTTTTTCTGTAAGGTGCTTATTATCCCCTACAACCTGAATGATTTCCTCTGTCGCCGAGCTTGTTCTAGAGGCCAACTGTCTGACTTCATCAGCGACAACCGCAAAACCTCGTCCTTGTTCACCTGCTCGTGCTGCTTCGATGGCGGCATTTAGAGCAAGAAGATTGGTTTGATCTGCAATACCGCGAATGCTTTCTACCAAGCTGGATACTTTGGTTGACTGAGCATTGAGTTCGCTGATTCCTTCACTTGCGTCTCTCATTTGCGAGGATAGCTCATCCATGGTCTGGATCGTCGATTCTAAAACATTCATGCCTTTTAATGTGTTTTCATCTGTTGTCTTTGATATTTCATAGGCAATTTCGGATGTTTCTGCGATGGCAAACTCTCTATTCATTTGCTCTGTGATCACGGTGGCTAATTTAATGACCTTATAGAGTTGACCACTGTCATCGTGAACTGGGTTGTAAGAGGCCTCCAACCAAACAACATTGCCATTGCTATCTAATCGCTTAAACCGATTGGAGACATAGGTACCAGAGCGAAGCTGTTGCCAAAAATCATGATATTCCTGAGATTCGGCTTCTTTTGGGTCGCAGAACATTCTGTGGTGCTTTCCAATAATCTGGCTTTTCGAGTAGCCCATTGCATGTAGAAAATTATTGTTCGCGTTTAAGACTATGCCTTCCAAATTGAACTCAATAACCGCTGTGGAGCGATGTAGGGCGGTTAAAATGTCTTCCATTTCTTTGGATTGGGAAATGGTTTTGGTTAATTCAGCGCTATAAACTTCTAAGATGACAGAGCCGTCAGCCACCTTTTTAGGCTGAATAGTTGCTCGGTACCAAACTTCCTTGCCATGTTTGTTTTGAACCTGCAAAGCACCATGCCAATGCTTCTTCTTGTTCATTGCAGAGAGCATTTTTTGACAATGTTCTTTTTCTAGGGACTTTTTGAGGATCAAGTCATTAATGTTTTTAGTGAGTATTTCATTTTTTTCATAGCCAATTGACGTGGTAAATAATGAATTGGCATCTAAAATTTTTCCATCCGAAGACATAGAGAAAAACAACATTTCTTGCTGAAGTCCATTCTGAGTCTCTTGAAATGAGGCCAACTCTCTTTCCAATTCAGCAATTTTAGTTAATAGCTTTTTGTTACCAAGCATCCGAAGATTCCTTAAATACAATTCTACTTACCTTCAGGGTAGTGGATGTTTTGCAAGAACACGATAGTATTTTTGTAGCAATTAATTAAAATCAAACCTTCTCTAGCAGAAGGTTGATGTTTTGGATGTGAAGGTTCGGTAAGAGAGGAAAGACAGGTTATTTTCCCTCTCTTACTGGTCGTTAATGGGGCTGAGGTTTTGCTTTTATCATGCTTTGTTTAATCGACAAGCGGTCCGCCGTTGTCTTTGAGCATTTTCTGTAGGGTACAAAAGACCTCTGATGACTGACGAACACCGTCGTGTTCATAGCTGTTGGTGAGCCAGACTTGGGTGTTAGCGACTTGTTTGGCGGTTTTTAGTGACAGTTCCCTTGGTACGTACATATCGTTGTAATAGACGGCCGCCACAACGGGCACTTTGTTATTGGCGAGTTTGTCTAGATCATAAAGTGGCGCATAGTCCTTGTATGCGGCTAAGGCGTGGGCGGCCGCTTTAAACGGGCGTAGGGCTGTTATTTGATCAAACATCCACGGATACATCATTTCTCCCGTGAACATTAGGGGCGTCTGCGTTGTGTCAAACGTGTCATCTTGCTGACGAACCTGCTGTGCCGCCCAGTTTGTGGCTTCATTGGGGCGGCCATAGATGCTTTCGTGGATTACCGCAAACAATGGGCCTTCGTAGTAGCTGGTTAGGTGCATGACTTGTTCTAAGAAGGTGTCAGAGAGCGTATCTGGCTGACTCCCCGCAAAGGCTTCATCGATCAACCAATGGAATTGATCAATGCCTGGCCCCATCCCTAAACCAATACCGAGGGTTTGAAAGCGTTCCACCGTGAGTTGGTCGCCATCGGGCAATAGTACCTTGTCCTTGCAAAGTAATTGAACGATGTTGTTTATGGTATTGGCGTCTTCGGGATAGCGTGTGTAATAGGCTTGGTTTTTCTCAATGAGTCGCTCTGTTGTCAATTGATAGACCTGCTGGGCATTTTCTTCTAGCCCTGCAAGCCCTCCTGTAATGTAGCAAGCCGCTAAGCCTTCTGGTGCTTTTGATAAGTAGGCCAATGTAATAAAGCCGCCGTAACTTTGGCCCAGAGTTTCGAAGCGACGGCCTGAATAGACGGTTTTTCGTAAGTGTTCACAGTCTGCCACGATGCTGTCGGCACGAAATTTTAACAAATAATCCCGACCTTCTTCCGCGGTCATACGGCTGATGAGATGACGGTCTATACGGCTGCTTCTGCCTGTACCTCGTTGGTCTAATAAGATGACTCTATGGGTTTTGAGGGCTTCAATCAGCCAAGGAAGTGAGTCTGGCATAGGGCGAGGGGATTTACCGCCAGGTCCGCCTTGTAAAAATAATAACAGAGGAAGGGTTTCGTTGTTTGCTTGGGTGGAGGCGACCACTTCACGGGCAAACAGGGTAATCGTCGGGGCCTTGTCTGGGGTGTGCCAATCGAGCGGTACTGCTAGCTGATAATCGGTAATGAGCATCCCTTTCATGTGGTACTGATGTGTTTGCATCTTCTTCATTCCCCTTGTTAGTCAATCGTTCAATAGAGGGATATTATCATAGGTACGATGCTTCTTGATCTCGTTTGCATAGCGGGGTAATTTTATTGGCTCGAAGATTGATTTGGTGAAATCTTGTTGTCTTATCCTATTGTTTTACTGTGTGTTTATGGCGTGATGAGTGCGGTGACGTTTTGTTTGTATGGATGGGACAAATCCGCCGCAAAAAAGCAGCAGCAACGAACGCCAGAAAAGACGTTGCACTGGTTTTCTCTTCTTGGAGGTTGGCCTGGAGCGTTACTTGGACAAAAGGTGTTTCGTCATAAAACCCAAAAGAGACGCTTTCGAGTGGTGTTTTGGCTAACGGTCTTTTTCAATCTGATTATGTTGGCTGGGTTGTGTTTTTTCCTCCAAGAGGGGATAGCCAAAGGCTGGCAAACTCTTGTTTTATGGTTTTGATATTTTTCTAGTAGAACTCGTTTTTTAAGGAAAGAGGATGAAAGGTCGTTGTTTATGCGGTGCGGTTGAGTTTACCGTCTCAGGAGCGCTGCCAAAGCTATATCAATGTCATTGTTGTCTGTGTCGCCGGGTATCTGGTTCTTCTTCTAATGCCGCGATGATTGTTCCAATGGCGCATTTTGCCTGGCAACAGGGGATCCGTCAATACAGTACAGAAACGGGGTTTAAATCGCATTTCTGCTCCCTGTGTGGCAGTCCTGTACCCAATATGACAAGAGATAACGAGAGTTATTGGGTTCCTGCCGGATTACTAGACGACCCTGCCGATACTCAGGTTGCTATGCATGTATATGTGGCGTCTAAAGCGAGCTGGGATGGGGTTTTAGAAGAAACGAGTCCCCCTAGTTATGAGGCGATGCCGCCTGATGACGAGTTTATGGCCTTATTACAGCCTGATAAAAACCTTATAGAAAGGAAAAAGTGATGACCTATCGAATTACCACGGATCTGGACGACATGGACTTTTCTGTGATTCATGGCTTTATTGCTAATAGCTATTGGGCGAGAGGTATTCCTGAGACGACCTTACGAAAAGCGCTAGAGAACTCTCTTTGTTTTGCTGTATTAACTGCTGAGGGAGAGTTGGTGGCTTTTGCTCGCATGATTACTGACCGAGCGACGTTTGCTTATTTAGCGGATGTGTTTGTGTTGGAGTCTTATCGAGGGCTTGGCCTTAGTAAGAAGATGATGTCTGCTATTCTTGCTCATCAGGACTTACAAGGCTTACGACGTATGATGCTCGCCACGAAAGACGCCCATGGCTTATATAAACAGTTTGGTTTTGAAGCGATCGCGGAACCGGATCGTTTAATGCAGTATCTGCGGCCTAATGTGTATCAGGCCGCAGACTAGGTCAGGTTAACCAAAGCGACCGGTGATATAGTTCTTAGTGCGCTCTTCTTTAGGGCGTAGGAACATTTCATCGGTTTGCGCGACTTCCACCACTTCACCCATGTACATGAACACGGTTTTTTGCGAAACACGGGCGGCTTGTTGCATGTTGTGCGTCACGATTACGATAGTGTATTCATCACGAAGATCGTCTAACAAATCCTCAATTTTGGTGGTGGATACTGGATCAAGTGCTGAGGTAGGTTCATCCAATAGCAGTACTTGTGGTTTCAATGCAATGGTACGAGCAATGCAAAGACGCTGCTGCTGACCACCGGAGAGACTTTGTCCACTGGCATGTAGCTTGTCTTTCACTTCATCCCAAAGCGCAGCGCCACGCAGGGCTTTTTCAACACGCTCATCCATTTCTCGGCGAGAAGGTTTTTCGTATAGGCGAATACCATAAGCAATGTTGTCGTAGATAGACATTGGGAAAGGCGTAGGAGCTTGGAACACCATACCCACTTTTGCTCTTAATGCCGCCACATTGACCTTCGGATCAAGAATGTTTTCACCGTTAATGATGATTTCACCCTTCGCTTCTTGTCCTGGGTATAAAGTGTAAATGCGATTAAAAATACGTAGTAACGTTGATTTACCACAGCCAGAAGGGCCAATGATGGCGGTGGTTTCTTTTTTACCAAATTCTAAATTGATGTCTTTTAACGCGTGTGAGTTACCGTAGTAAAAATTCAAATCACGTACAGTAATATCAATGTCTGTCGTCAATGTGCTTTGTGATGATTCAATATTTAGCATTTCTGAAGGAGTCATGGTCACTTCCACAATTAATGTTGTGAGTTTGCTGAGCGTAAAAACACGCGCGAAATAATGGATAGAGCAAGGATAGTCAGCGTGATCAGCAACGCACCAGCCCATGCAAGAGCTTGCCAATCTGGGTATGGGTTCATTGCAAACTGGAAGATCATTACCGGCAAGTTAGCAATAGAATGTGACATATCTGTCGACCAGAATTGGTTATTTAGTGACGTAAACAAGAGTGGTGCGGTTTCACCAGAGATACGAGCCACCGCTAAGATAACCCCCGTTGTAATGCCCACTCGTGCTGCACGATAGCTCACACTTAGAATAACACGTGAGCGGCTTGCACCCAATGCATAAGCGGCTTCTCGCATACTGTTAGGGACTAAATTCATCATATCTTCTGTGGTACGAACCACAACAGGAATCGCGATGATGGCAAGTGCAGCAGAGCCCGCCCAACCAGAAAAGCTCCCCATAGGAGCAACGATGATTTCGTAAACAAAAAGGCCAGCAAGAATGGAAGGTTTTGCTAATAAAACGTCATTCACAAAGCGAACAACAGAAGCCAGCCAAGTGCCTTTGCCATATTCATTTAAATAGGTGCCAGCAAGTAAGCCAATAGGCGTAGCAACAAACATGGCAACCCCTACCAACATTAAACTACCGACAATCGCGTTAGCTAAACCACCAGACTCACCTGGAGGAGGCGTCATTTCGGTGAACAATGTGGGTTTAAAGGCGGAAAATCCTTCATAAAGAAGAACGCCACAAATCCAAACTAAAAACGCGAGCACTAATAATGTGGCCGCAAGAATCAGCGTACGAGATACGAGGTTGGCAAAATGACGACGTCTAACGACTGCGTTCACGGTCAACTCCTAGGTCGAAATTCGATTAAGCATCATACGAGCAATAGCCAGTACGATGAAAGTGATAATAAACAGCAAAAGACCAAGCGCAATCAGAGAAGAGGAATGGATCTCTGTATAAGCTTCTTGGAATTCATTGGCAATGGTTGAGGCAATGGTGTTACCTGGCGCAAAAATGGAAGCCGTAATACGGTTAGCGTTACCAATGATAAAGGTAACCGCCATGGTTTCACCTAATGCACGGCCTAATCCTAGGAAAATAGACCCTGCTAATCCCGTACGACAGTGAGGGATAATAATTGCTTTAGTGACTTCCCAGTCTGTTGCACCAATGGCAAAGCCACTTTCTTTTAGGCGCTTGGGTACGGTATCGATAACGTCGCGCATAACCGATGCAATGAAAGGAAGAATCATTACGGCCAGTACAATACCCGCTGTTGCCATGCCAATGCCAATAGCAGGGCCTTCAAATATAGTGGACAGTACCGGAACATTCTCAAACAAATTAATGATAGGGCCTTGAACATAGTCTGCAAACATCGGGGCAAAGAAAAAAAGTCCCCACATACCATAAATGATACTTGGAATGGCAGCTAATAATTCAATGGCAATACCTAAAGGGTGACGTAACCATTTAGGGGCTAATTGAGTAATATAAACGGCAATGGCAAAAGCCAGTGGTACAGCTAATAAGATGGCGATCCCTGAGGTAATGAGTGTGCCAGCAATAGCGGGTAAGGCACCAAACTTCTCGGTTACAGGGTTCCAGTCAGATGACCAAATAAAACCGAAGCCGAACTGTTTTAAAGCAGGCCATGCACCAATGGTTAAGGAAACAAAGAAGCCGCCCAATATCATTAGAACGAATAAGGCAGCGCCAATAGAAAGCCATTTAAATGTTTTGTTAAAGGCTTCGCCGTTTAGAAAACGTGGAGGCCGCTGGAATTCACCAGCGGTCTCGTCATGCGCTTTCGTACGATTATTTACGAGCGTCATGTTGGTTTTACTCATGTATTAAGAACCCATGTAGACAGAGTGACCGTCAGCTTTTAGATCTTTTTTCCAAGCATCGCGAATCAATGTTTTCACGCTAGCAGGGAATGGTACATAGTCAAGTTTAGCGGCCGCTTGGTCACCGTTTTTGTATGCCCAGTCAAAGAATTTTAACACAGCTTTTGTTGCTTTAGGGTCTTTAACATCTTTATGTAGCAAGATAAAGGTAGCAGCAGTCATCGGCCAGCTCTTAGCACCTGGTTGGTTTGCTAGAATCAAGTAGAAACCTTTAGCATGTTTCCAGTCTGCACCAGCAGCTGCAGCTTGGAAGTTTTCCATTGCAGGAGAAACGACCTTACCATCTTTGTTTTTCATACGAGCGTAAGTCAGTTTGTTTTGTAGAGCATAAGCATACTCAACGTAACCGATAGAGTTTTTCAACTGAGATACGTAGTTAGAAACACCTTGGTTACCTTTGCCGCCAGTACCCACTGGCCACTGAACAGAGGCATCAACACCTACGTCTTTTTTCCAAGCTGGAGAAACGTCGGCTAGGTAGTATGTGAAGTTGAAAGTTGTACCAGAACCATCTGCACGGTGAACAACAGAAATGCGGCTATCAGGAAGTTTTACACCTGGGTTAAGCGCTTGGATTTCTTTGTTGTTCCAATGTTTGATTTTACCTAGGTAGATATTCGCAATGGTTTTGCCATCAAGAACAAGTTCGCCAGGTTTGATGCCCTTAACGTTAAGGATTGGTACGATACCGCCCATAACAGTTGGGAACTGCATTAAGCCCGCTTTACTAAGCTCTTTTGGAGTAAGAGGTTTGTCTGATGCGCCAAAGTCAACGGTGTTTGCTTTGATTTGCTTGATACCACCGCCAGAACCGATTGCTTGATAGTTTAGCTGAACACCTGTTTCTTTGTTATAAGATTGAGCCCATTTTGAGTAAACAGGGTACGGGAAGGTTGCGCCAGCACCAGTAATTTGGTCAGCAGCGAAAGCAGACGTTGCCGTGATTGCGCTTGCCGCTGCACAAACAGCTAGACTTGCAATAATGCGTTTCATCAGAGTTATCTCCTAAAATCGTTTCAAATTGTCATTCGAGAACTAACATTGCAGCCATCATTAGGCGGCTTGTCTTAATAGCTTTATTTATCCAAGGACGCGAGTCTTCTTGAGTTGCTGTCCTGGTGACAAATAATGGATTTCTTTTATGACAGTTTCATGACCGAATTGTCATATAGCGTTTAATTACCCGAAAAAAATTTTCAGGATCTTGTTACTTGCATATTTAAGTCAGTCTTTTGAGGTTGCTTAAATTGACAGTTTTATTTTTTAAGGTATTGATTATTAATAGTTTATTTTTAACTTTTGGCTATTCGTCTGGTTTTTATAAGAGCGTTTTCGTTATCTTTGCATAAAAGTGTAAAAAAAGTGCAAGTCGGTATGTTGTTATGTCGCTGTGTTTTTTTGTCATAGTATGCGCTTTTTGGCTTCTCTCTTGATGGGGAAGTCTTGGTATCTAAGCAATGATTAGTCCGTTACAAATGTTTCATATGGATGTAAGCTGGTACAATTTAATCAAGTTGAAGCGGTTTAAAAAAACAAAGCAAAGGAGAGGGTTATGACGCAGCGAGTCCAGCAAGGTGGCCTGCAGATCGATGAGAGTCTGTGGCGTTTAGTTAATGATGAAATTGCTCCGGGGACAGGTATTGATCCTGCACAATTTTGGCAAGGTTTTGAAGAGGCGATTCATGAGTTAGCCCCGAAAAATAAAGCCTTGTTGGCTAAGCGTGATGACCTGCAGTCACAGCTTGACCATTGGTATCTGTCAAATAAAAAAGAAGAGCATAATGCCGAGGCGTATCAACAATTTTTAAAAGAGATCGGCTATTTATTGCCAGAAGGGGAAGATTTTACGATTACTACACAGGGAGTGGATCAAGAGATTGCTGAACAAGCAGGCCCGCAGCTGGTGGTGCCTGTTAAGAATGCACGTTTTGCTTTAAATGCTGCCAACGCTCGCTGGGGAAGTCTATATGACGCCCTCTATGGTACGGATGCCATCTCAGAAGATGAGGGCGCAGAAATCACCAAAGCCTACAACCCGATTCGTGGAGAGAAGGTCATTGCCTTTGGCCGTCAATTATTAGATCAGGCTGCCCCTCTTGAGCTTGGTCGTCATGGTGTCGTCACGTCATATAAAATCGTTGCTGGTCAGTTAGAAGTGACCTTGTCTTCGGGGGAAACATCAAACCTTGCATCACCCGAAAAATGCGTTGGCTACCAAGGTGAGGCAGATCAGCCAAGTGCGATTTTATTGAAAAATAATGGACTGCACATTGAAATCCAAATTGATGGAACATCGCCGATCGGTCAAACCGATAAAGCGGGCGTCAAAGATTTATTAATCGAAGCCGCTGTGACGACGATTATGGATTGTGAAGATTCCATTGCGGCTGTTGATGCCGAAGACAAGGTGGAAGTGTACCGTAATTGGCTTGGGCTAATGAATGGTTCTTTAGAAGAGCGCTTTGAAAAAAATGGTCAAATGATGGTTCGTCGTTTGCACCCTGATCGCACCTACAAAGCCTTGCAGGATGGTGAGACGGTCACGCTACCTGGTCGTAGTTTGCTGTTTATTCGTAATGTGGGTCACTTGATGACAAGCTCTGCCATTTTGGATAAAGAGGGTAATGAGATTCCAGAAGGCATAATGGATGGCTTTATCACGGCCTTTGCGGCGATGCATGATTTAAACGGTAAGACCGCGCATAAAAACAGTCGTTCCGGTAGTGTCAATATTGTTAAACCGAAAATGCATGGGCCAGAAGAAGTGGCCTTTGCCGTTGAGCTATTTGCGCGCATTGAAAGCGTGTTGCAGCTGAAACCTAATACCTTAAAAATCGGTATCATGGACGAAGAGCGACGGACGACGGTCAACTTGAAAGAATGTATTCGGGCTGCGAAGGATCGAGTGGTCTTTATTAATACCGGCTTTTTGGATCGCACGGGGGATGAAATTCATACCTCTATGTTAGCTGGCCCTTTTGTCCCTAAAACGGTGATGAAGCAGCAGCCTTGGATTAAAGCCTATGAAGATTGGAATGTCGATATTGGCCTTGAATGTGGTTTGTCTGGTAAAGCGCAGATTGGTAAAGGGATGTGGGCCATGCCGGATGAAATGGCGGCCATGTTAGAGCAAAAAATTGCTCATCCAATGTCTGGGGCGAATACGGCTTGGGTGCCTTCTCCTAATGGTGCCATTCTGCATGCTACTCACTACCACTCGGTGGATGTGCACGCTCGACAACAGGAGTTAATGAGCAGAGAACGAGCCAGCTTAGACGATATCTTAACGCTGCCCATTATGACGAATCCTGGCGCTTTATCCTCTGCTGAGATTGAAGCGGAACTGGATAACAATGTGCAAGGTATTTTAGGGTATGTGGTGCGCTGGATAGATCAAGGTATCGGCTGCTCCAAAGTGCCAGATATTAATAATGTGGCGCTAATGGAAGATCGAGCCACCTTGCGCATTTCCTCACAGCATATTGCTAATTGGTTAGAGCATGGGGTGTGCAGTCGTGATCAAGTGATGTCGTCATTAAAGCGTATGGCGAAGATTGTGGATGAGCAGAATGCGGATGATCCACTTTATGAATCCATGGCGCCCAGTTACAGTGGCATTGCTTTTACGGCAGCGAGTGACCTGATATTCAAAGGCAAAGAACAGCCATCTGGTTACACTGAACCCTTGTTGCACGCTCACCGTATCGCGAAAAAAGCGACTCAGTCTGCTGCATAACGCTCATTTTTCTAAACGCTAGGAAAGAAAACTCAAAAAGCGAACCCAAGTGGTTCGCTTTTTCTTGGCTTGAACCTTATGTAAAAGCGTGATTCATTTGCAAGTTTGCTCTAAAGTGAATTTTTAACTTTTGGAAAAGGATTTTTTATGCTTGTTATTGCCAGCATTGCGACCGCGTTGATTGCTTTGTTACACATTTATATCTTGGTGTTAGAGATGGCTTTATGGGACAAGCCAAAAGGGATGAAGGTTTTCGGGCTGAAAAAAGAGTTTGCGCAAGCAACAAAAGTCATGGCGGCCAATCAGGGGTTGTACAACGGTTTTTTGGCGGCAGGCCTTATTTGGGGGTTGATCTTAACGACCTTTGAGCAAGCGCTTGCACAGGGGCAAGCCATTCAGATTTTTTTCCTATCGTGTGTCGTAGTGGCGGGTGTGTTTGGGGCTATCACCTCGAGTAAAAAAATACTCTTTGTTCAAGGGATTCCAGGGGCTATTGCATTGGTATTGGTTCTGTTAAGTTGAGTCTCTTTTAGCTGCTTCGCCCATCAACTCCTTTTTAACCGTTAGCTGGACTATTAAAAGAGGGCAAGCGTCGCTCGATTAACAAGAAGTCGCTATAATGGCGAAAATTTTTAATGGAGCTCTCTTTTGCATACGCTAGAACAACTGAATAGTGGTGAACTAAAAGGCATTACCCGCCTTCAGCTTAGTGCTCATTTAACGGACTTTCCTGAGGCGATTTATGATCTTGCTGACAGTCTGGAAATATTGGATCTTTCTGGTAATCAGCTAAGTGAACTGCCTGAGGATCTTCATCGTTTAACGCGGTTACGTGTGCTGTTTTGCTCGAACAATCTGTTTACGCGTTTGCCCGATGTACTGGGGCAATGCGAAAAGTTGGAAATGATTGGCTTTAAACACAACAAGATCGTTGAAGTTCCTGCCCGTTCGTTACCCAAGATAACTCGTTGGTTGATTTTAACCGACAATTGTATTGAAGCTTTGCCTGAATGCATCGGTGAGTTGCCGCGTCTACAAAAGCTGGCATTGGCGGGTAATCGTTTAACATCACTGCCTGATTCTTTGGCAAATTGTCAGAACTTGGAGCTGATTCGTTTGTCGGCGAATCAACTAACATCGTTTCCTGAAGTGTTGCTCACTCTGCCACGTTTAGCATGGTTGGCTTTTTCTGGTAATCCATTTTGCGCCGCTAGAGACACACATGACGAGTTTAAGACGGTCGCCTATGAGGATGTTGTTCTGCATAATTTATTGGGGCAGGGCGCGTCGGGGATGATATGGCAAGCGTCTTGGCGTCATAATCCGTTGCATTTTGCTGATACGGTGGCAGTAAAAGTCTTTAAAGGGGAGGTCACGAGCGACGGCTACCCAGAAGATGAGCTGGATGCCTGTTTATCCGTTGGTGCCCATGACAATCTTGTTCGGCCACTGGCAAAAATACGTGAAGCCGCTTGCTCTGCTTTGGTCATGGATCTGATTCCGAGCGATTATGTTAACTTGGGGCAACCTCCGAGTTTGGCGTCTTGTACTCGAGACACTTTTACCCAAGGTCAGGCGTTTTCCAGAGCCGCGGTCGATTATATTATTGAGCAGATGCAAAGCCTAGTATTGCATTTCAAGCAACAGAAAGTCTCCCACGGGGATTTGTATGCACATAACGTTTTGATCAATGCTGAAGGGCATATCTTATTTGGTGATTTTGGCGCGGCCTCTAAATATGCCAACCTGCCTGAGCATCAGCAAAAAGGAATTGAACGTATCGAGCAACGTTCTTTGGACTTTTTTATTGAGGATATGTTGTCGTTGGTGGTGTGATATAAGAGGCTCAATTCATAGACTCAGACATCCAACGAATATAGAGATTCGTTGGATGTCTGAGTCTATGAATTGAGTGTTATCGACATGGTTGATTCTGCTTATTTTATACAGGGCTTTTATGCCGATTATCTCATTAGCGAACACTGTGATAGCGCGGTAATCTATCCAAGCGTTTTCTTAGAACAACTTGATAAAGTTGTAATGAACGACTTCTGAATGCGCCAGCGCACACTTTCAAATAGTAGGACCACATACGGTAGAAGCGCTCATTGTACTGATCTTTCAATTCAGGCCAGGCCGCGGCAAAGTTCTGGTACCATGCCATTAAGGTTTTATCGTAATCGGGTCCGAAATTGTGTACATCTTCAATAACAAAGTAGGGCTCTACTGATTCGCTGATTTGTTTCAAAGATGGAATCACACCATTGCGGAAAATGTATTTGTCGATCCACGGGTCAGTGCCGCTTTTGCTTTGGTCGCCGCCTATGGTGTGAAGCACAAATATGCCATCGTCTTTCATTAAACGATGGGCGGTACTCATGTAAGTATCGTAGTTTTTTGGGCCCACGTGTTCAAACATACCAATGGAAACCAGTTTGTCAAACTGGCCCTCCATGCTGCGATAGTCTTTTAATTCGATATCGACGGGCAGGCCTTGGCAGCGTTCATCCGCTAATTTTTTTTGCTCTTTCGAAATAGTCACACCCGTCACGCTAACGCCATATTCTTTGGCCGCTATTTCGGCAAAGCTGCCCCAGCCACAGCCAATTTCGAGAACCGACTCACCTTGTTTAAGTTGTGCTTTTTCACAGATTAAGCGTAGCTTATTTAATTGTGCTTCATGTAAATTCTTCGCTTCGTGCCAATACCCGCATGAATAGGCCATTGTTGGATCCAACATGGCTTGATATAAATCATTGCCGGCATCGTAGTGTTGCTCACCAACTTGATAGGCTCTTTTCTCGGATTGTCGATTGAACAGTGTAGCCATAAGCCAGTGACGTAACATGATCCAGCGCCCAGTGACTTGCTCATTTAATTGGGCACTGATGATACGAGAAATAAATTCATCAACTTGCTGACAATCCCACCAGCCATCCACATAGGCTTCACCTAGTCCGAGAGAACCTTGACGGATAACTCTATCCCAAAGTGCTGTATTATGTACTTGTGGATCCCAAGGGTTTGGTCCATTAATGACAATATTGGCTTTTGCAAGGTTTGTAGCCATCCATTGTTCAATAGGTGAGGAAAAAGAAGTGTTTGTAAAAGAGTGCAGCGTTTGTTCGTTGCTCTCACCGTTAACAGGCATTGTACTTTCTTCGCTGAGCTGTTCTGTTGAGGAGCCCATTTAAATCTCCTTATCATACTGGCTGATATGGTTTGTATAAACTGGAAGCAATGCTTTAAATAATAATCTTTTGAACGGCAAAGCCTAGCCTTAAGAAGGCTATTAAGATTATTGGCAAATATTATCAAGTTATAAAATGTCGGAAAATAGCGAGAAAAATGATCTAAAATCATCTATGTTCTTTTATTTTTCTCAAAGTTGATCTTTACGGTTTATTTAAAATCCTTTCTGCTTGCACGAAACCGTAAAATTTGAATAAATAAAGGGAGGTTTTGGCGGGGCGCTTTGCGGGATGTGAGGTGCAAAACAGCGCATTTAGACAAGTAAATGCGCTATGAGAATGGTGACTCTCTATTGGTTTCTGTCTATCCGTTTTTAGGGCTTAAAAATTGTTTTGCTTTGGCTGTGAGTTTAATGGCCTCATCGCACGCATTGGCAAGTTCTATGCCCTTTTTAACAAAGTGCTGTTTGTAGTAGTTGGAGTGTTCGTCATGTTCATGGAAATGGTGAGGTGTTAATACCGCTGTTAAAACAGGAATTTCTGTTTCAAGTTGGACTTGCATTAAGGCATTACAAACGGTTTGCGCAACAAAATCATGACGATAAATACCGCCATCAACCACTAAGGCGCTGCCAGCGATTGCTGCGTATTGTCCACTTTTTGCTAATAATTTGGCTTGTAGAGGGATTTCATAGGCCCCTGGTACAGGGATAACATCAATATTGTCTATGCTGTAACCACGAGAGGCGATTTCTGTTTTAAAGCCTTCAAGGCATTTTAAAACAATGTCGCTATGCCAAGAAGCATGGAGAAAGGCAATACGTTGTTTTGCTGGATTGAAGTCTACGACATTCGTTGAGCTCTGATTCATTTTTTACTTTCCTAAAAACGAGTGAATCAGGGCGAACGGACAGACAAGTAACTCAAATAATGAGCTATCCTTAACAAGAATAACTATTGTTGGACTCTACTCAGTAGACCCAAAGATATATTTACTATAGAAACTTTGTCTGACGCGCTCTCTATCATCCGGACTATTACCGTCGGCTCTGGAGTCTCACCAGATCTGCTGTCCTCAGCGTGGTGCATGATAAACATAGCTAACACTGAGCGCTCGCGGGCTTAGATTATCTCTATACCGCCGGTGGGGAATTGCACCCCGCCCCGAGAACGAAACCGAATAAATCCGGATACCCGAGAATATACGGATTTCATGGTTTTTTGCAAAGAGATTGATGGTAAAAATGCTGATCTATCCACTTTGCTTGACATTTCTTATGTCACTAAAGGGGTTATTTATACTATAAATAAACGTTATGTTGTAGTGGTTAACCCCGTGGTCAGCTATAATTTGTTCTGTGTTAGTGTGAGTGAGTAACATTGAAGTCTGCAATCTACTTACCTGAAACGGCGGTTATCCGGTAAGCTCGAGGTGGGCTTTAAATGCACAGTAAACAGGGAGTTTGGCATATACCAAGCTGAAGGATTTTATGAGTGGCCATGAATGCGTGAGCCAAAGAATATGAGCGGAGTCTCTATGCGAATCAAGGTATTATCGATACGCAACAGTATGATGGTGTGTTTAATGTTAGGGTTAACGGCGTGCAGTACGCCTCAGCCTGAGCAAGCAAGTGAGAGTGAGGCATCGCAGATCGATACTCAGACGAACGTTGTCTACTATCTTTGTGAAGGCGCACCGATGAAAATTCAATTTCATGGTGAAGAGGCGCTGTTAAATTGGAACAATAAACGTTATCACTTAACTCAAGCGATCAGTGCTTCCGGTGCCTATTACTTGGGAGAAGATGTGTCTTTCTGGTCTGAAAAAAATAAAGCCGCCATCGAAATTGACGACATCCAAGAAGTGAAATGCCAGCTAGTTCGCGTCGAATCTTGATTCGGCGCTTGTCTGTTTTCTGTATTTATAAAAGGCTAGCAGTGTCATGTTTTTCTGATCCTGCTTCTCTTTTTCTGTATCCGCTTCGTTTCTGAAGAGACTTAGCCAGTCTGCCTTACCTGAATATCTCTCACGATAAAACTGAGTCTTTTCATCCCGTCTTTTTCTTATCAGGTGTACAATAACGTTTTATTCATCCCTCGGGTGTTTCACTGTGTTAAACAAGCGCGCCGTGCTCTAAGTGCGCTTACTGATAAAGTGCGTGTGATAGAAAAGTGCGCTTGACGATAATAAAGAGATGTAATGAGCAAATTATTTGTAATGGGTATGGGCCCCGGTGACCTTGGTTTGGTAGCCCCCAATGCCACAAAAGCGCTATCCGCATGCAGTGATTGGGTGGCTTACGGCTATTATTTGGACTTATTAGGTGAGCTGAGTGCGGGCAAAACGTTTCATAATTTGCCTTTAGGTGAAGAAATAGGACGGGCGCGTTTGGCGCTAGACCTAGCCGCACAAGGTAAAAATACCGCGTTAATTTCCAGTGGCGATATTGGTATTTATGCCATGGCGACCTTGGTATTTGAATTGCTGGATTTGCAATTGCAAGGCAAAGAGAAACACCCTGAATGGCTGGACGTAGACATTGAAGTCATCCCAGGGATTTCCGCCATGCAAGCAGGAGCCAGCCGAGTGGGGGCGATGCTGGGGCACGACTTCTGTACGATTTCATTATCAGACTTACTCACCCCTTGGGAAACCATTGATAAACGTTTGCATGCTTGTGGTGCGGGCGATTTTGTCGTGTCTTTCTACAACCCCGTTTCAAAAAAGCGCGATTGGCAATTAAACCACGCCCGTGATGTATTGCTGAAGTACCGTCCCGCGAGCACGCCTGTGATGATTGGCCGTCAATTAACTCGCCCTGAAGAAGAGATTACCTTTACTACTCTAGGCGAATTGGATGCTAAAGACGTGGATATGTTTACCATGGTCAGCGTCGGAAATTCTGACTCCAAACACATCGTCAATGGTGACAAGCATTGGATATACACACCACGCGGCTATTCTAAGAAGCTTTAAGCTGGTGAAAAGATAATAAGGGAAATACATGACGGTTTACTTTATTGGCGCAGGCCCAGGCGACCCAGATTTGATGACGGTAAAAGCCGTCAAAACCATCGAGCGTTGTCCTATTATTCTCTATGCGGGTTCTTTGATTCCCACGCAAGTGATTGACAGTGTGCGAGGCAGCGCCGAAGCGATTTACGATACGGCACAAATGAATCTGGATGAAACCACTGCTGTCATCGAACAAGCTGCCAAAGAAGGCAAAGATGTGGCCCGCTTGCAATCTGGTGACCCCGCTTTGTATGGGGCGATTGGAGAGCAAATTCGTCGTCTTGAAGCATTAGACATTGATTATGATGTTATTCCAGGAGTCAGTGCTGTGGCTGCTTCGGCGGCGTTGTTGCGCAAAGAGTTAACCTTATCGGGCGTTTCTCAAACCGTTATTATGACGCGCTATGAGGGCAAAACGCCGTTTCCGGAACGCGAAAGATTGCCCGCTTTGGCACAAAGTGGGGCCACCTTAGCCATTCACCTTGGGGTGACGCGTATCCATAAAATCGTCGAAGAACTGCTTCCCCACTATGGTGAGGATTGCCCTGTGGCCGTATGTTATCGCACCAGTTGGCCAGACCAAGATTATGTGGTGGGCACCTTAGCCGACATCGTGGCGAAAGTACGTGAGAAAAAATTTACTCGAACCAGCCTTATTTTAGTGGGCCATGTGTTAGATACTGAGGACTTTGCCGACTCTTACCTTTACGATAAAGGCCAGGCACATATTTTCCGAAAAATTCACCGTCAAGGTGACAGCAAAAAATAATAGCAAGGATTCCTTATGCAGCTCAATAAAATCCCAACAACCATTGTGACTGGCTTTTTGGGCAGTGGTAAAACAACACTATTGTCGAATGTATTAAAACAAGCCGCAGGTAAACGTATTGCGGTGATCGTCAATGAATTTGGCGAGTTAGACATTGATTCCGATCTGCTCCGCTCTTGTCCACTGGACTGCCCTGAGGGGGGCGAAGAGGGTGGCCAGCGTAGCGATGATGGTTTTTACGAATTAGCCAATGGCTGTATTTGCTGTACGGTAGAAGAAGAGTTTCTTCCTGTTATGGAGCAGCTTGTTGCTCGCCGCGGTGATATTGACCATATCCTGATTGAAACCAGCGGTTTGGCGTTACCCAAGCCTTTGGTACAAGCCTTCAACTGGCCGGGCATTAAAGAGCATTGTACGGTCGATGCGGTTATTACCGTCGTCGATGGTCCTGCCGTTGCGGCAGGGCGTTTTGCCCATGACGAAGAAAAAGTACAAGCCCAACGCCAAGCTGATGACAGCTTAGACCATGATCCAAGTTTACAAGAACTATTGGATGACCAGTTAAGTGCCGCTGACTTGGTGGTGGTCAGTAAAAACGATTTATTGAACGATGAAGAACGTGCTCGTGTGCAAGCCATAATCGCTCATGAAGTACCAACAACGGTAAAAACGGCCTACATCGAAAACGGCGAAGCGGCGTTGGATATGTTACTGGGTATCGATGCTGCCACCGAGAGCCGCATTGATGAGGTGCATAATCATCACGATCATCATCACGCCCATGGTGAGCATCATGATCATGCCCACGATCATTTTGATTCATTTGTGGTGTCCCTAGGTGAAGTGTCGTCAGACTTATTACAAGACACGCTGACGCAACTCATCGAAGAGTACAACATCTTCCGTGTAAAAGGTTTTGCAGCCGTTCATGGCAAGCCAATGCGCCAAGTGTTTCAAGCCGTCGGTACTCGATTGGATCGCTACTTTGATCGCCTATGGCAACCGGAAGAAGTGCGTAAAACGCAGTTGGTGTTTATTGGCAAAGGTATTGAGAAAGAGCGCATTGAGAACATTTTGCATGATGCGATGAGCGCTTAACCCCCTCCCAGCCTCCCCCTTGATAAGGGGAGGAAATAAGAGGGCTATGCCAAGTTCGTAATGAAAAACCTATGAATTCCCGCCTTTGCGGGAATGGCGAGTGAGTACAAGAAAGCAATTGGAGAAAGAGTGCACTTATTAGCAGCCAAACCAGGGGGCTTTGTTGACGATGAAGGGATTGTCGATCTTGGACAAACCCCAGCAGACTTAGTGATTCTGGCCGCTGCAGATAGTGTGCTCGGTGCGCTTGGCAGTGCCTTGGAGCAATTGTCTGCTCAGGGGACGTCTTTACCCTCGGTTCGCCTTGCTAATTGGATGCAGTTGGTGAAACCTGCCGCGTACGATTTATACGAACACAAGGTACTTGATCACGCAAAAGTCGTTGTGGTGTCGTTGCTTGGCGGCGAGCATTACTGGGCCTATGGTTTTCAGCGTTTACAGGATTGGTCGCATGCTAAAAGTGGCCGAACCTTGATAGTTGTGCCAGGGGATGATGCGCAAGACCCTTCTTTAATGAAGGCTTCCACCGCACAACCAGAAGACGGTCACCGTGTGTGGCGCTATCTGCGTGAAAGCGGCCAAAGTAACTCTCAGCAATTATTGTATTTCCTCACGGATCGTTATTTCGATCAGCCTTATCCATGGCAAGAACCAGCCCCTTTACCCAATGCGTTGATTTATCATGGGGGGAGTGCGTCTGGCTTTTTGCAATGGCATCGCCACTATGCTGACGGTTTGGCAGAGGAACGTCCGGTTGCTATTGTGGCCTTTTATCGATCCCATTTACAAAGTGGTAATACCGCTATGTTTGATGGCTTGATCGAGATTTTAGAACAAGAAGGGATGGTGCCGTTGGCCGTAGCGGTGAGCTCTTTAAAAGACGATGTGTCAGTGGGCTTGATCGAGTCGCTAGTAGAACGCACTCAAGCCAAGGTGATTCTAAACACTACAGGCTTTGCTGCCAATCGCGTCGGCAGCCCTGATCTGGCTTCTGAGCCGACGGATTTTCAATCGGCCTTTGCTGTTCCCATTCCGGTGTTGCAGTTGATCCTGTCAGGCAGTACCGAAGAGGATTGGCAAGCGCAAACCCAAGGCTTGCGCAGTCGAGATGTGGCCATGCAAATCGTTTTGCCAGAAATGGATGGGCGCATTATTACGCGTACGGTCAGCTTTAAAGCCTTAAGTCATTACAACGACATCGCCCAAGTGGATTTGGTACGTTACGAATTACACCAAGAACGTGCGCGTTTTGTTGCTCAGCTTGCCAAGCGCTTCACTTATTTGGCCTGTAAACCCAATCATCAAAAACGCATTGCCTTTGTATTAGCCAATTACCCCACCAAAGATGGGCGTATTGGTAATGGGGTGGGCTTGGATACGCCCGCCTCGGCGGTCAATTTATTAAAAGCGCTAGAGAGTGCCGGGTATCCGATTGAGAATATTCCCGCCCACGGTAATGCCTTGATTGAAGAATTGCTTGGCGCGGTGACCAATAATCCCAATACCTTGCACGAACGAGGCTGCTGGCAAAGCCTCGCCTTAGAAGACTATTTACAGTATTTCTATCAACTGCCATTAGAGTGCCAGCATGCCGTTTGGGATCGCTGGGGGCCACCAGAAGACGATCATAAATGCCGCGAACAAAATGGCCAACGTCGCATTATGTTGGCGGGCATTCGCTTAGGGGAAACCTTTGTGGGGATTCAACCCGCCCGAGGGTTTAACTTGGATCGCGCTGCGAATTATCATGATCCCGATTTGATTCCCCCCCATAGTTATTTGGCGTTCTATTTTTGGCTGCGTCACGTTTATCAAGTGGACGCGTTTGTTCACGTAGGCAAACACGGCAACCTTGAATGGTTACCGGGCAAAGGCACGGCCTTGTCGGCGTCGTGCTGGCCGGATATCGCCCTTGGGCCTATGCCGCATTTTTATCCTTTTATCGTGAACGATCCCGGAGAGGGCGCGCAAGCCAAACGACGCGCACAAGCGGTGATTATTGATCACCTGATGCCACCTATGACCCGCTCTGAAACCTATGGAGACATGGCTGAACTGGAAAACCTCGTCGACGAATATTACCAAGCCATGGGCATGGACATACGCCGAGAAACCTGGCTACGCGAACAGATCCTCTACAAAGTTCAAGAGTCCCATTTATTGGAAGAACTTGTTGGGGTTGAAGCCAGCAATGATGATTCGGTCTTGGAAGGGTTAGACACCTATTTATGTGACATCAAAGAGGCGCAAATTCGGCATGGTTTGCACCGCTTAGGTGAATTACCAGAAGCCGATAAATTAGCCGATACCCTAGTGGCCTTGTTGCGTTTACCACGAGGTGGAGAGGTCACCAGTCAAGGGATTCTTCATGGGTTGGTAAACGACTTATCACTGGAGCAAGATGGATTTGATCCAATGAAAAGTGAGCGCGCACTATGGTTAGGTAATCGGCCTGAACTGTTAGAATCAGTGAGCCAATCGGCTTGGCGAACCCATGCGGATACGAAAGAGCGTTTGGAGCTATTGGCAAAAGCGTTAGTGTTGAGTTACGTCATCGGTGATGAATCGGTAGAGGAATTAGCTATAAGCCTACCGCAAACAGCGGTGTTATTGGTTCACAGTAAACAGCGTCTGCTGGAGGTGTTGCGGCAAAGTGCCCATAATGAAATACAGGCCTTATTGACCGGTTTAGCTGGTGGCTTTATTCCTCCTGGACCAAGTGGCGCACCAACCCGAGGTCGGCTGGATACGTTGCCAACGGGGCGTAATTTCTTCTCGGTGGACAATCGGGCGATTCCCTCCCCGGCAGCGTGGGCAATTGGTCAGCAATCGGCCGAAGCTTTAATCCAGAGACATTTGCAAGAGCATGGCGATTACCCGAAAGACTTGGGTTTGTCCGTATGGGGAACCGCCACCATGCGAACCGGTGGGGATGATATCGCTCAAGCCTTTGCTCTAATGGGCGTTCGTCCTATTTGGGCACCAGGGTCGAACCGTGTGACCGATTTTGAGATTCTATCCTGCATGCAACTCGGTCGACCTCGGGTGGATGTGACCTTGCGGGTATCCGGTTTTTTCCGTGATGCGTTTGCTAATGTGATGCGACTGTATGATGCGGCGGTGCAAGCTATTGCGGAGTTTGAAGAGCCCGGAACGGGGAATGTGATTCGTGCCAATGTGCAAGCACGTAAAAGCAAGTTACTTGCTGCAGGAATGAGCGACGGGCAAGCCAATCGTCAGGCCACTTACCGTGTTTTTGGTAGCAAACCGGGTGCTTATGGTGCAGGGTTGCAAGGTTTGATTGACGAGCGATGTTGGGATACCAAAGCGGATCTTGCGGAAGCCTATGTGAACTGGGGCGGTTATGCTTATGGTTCTTATAGTGATGGCGCTGATAACGATAGTGCTAATCATGGTGTTAAGAACCAAGGGGAAGGTGTAGAAGCGAAAGAAGCGTTTGTTGAGCGCTTGTCTCAGTTGGATGCAGTGGTACAAAATCAGGATAATCGTGAGCACGATATTCTCGATTCGGATGATTATTATCAATTTCAAGGGGGGATGACCAACGCGGTGACCACGTTTCGAGGGGAAGCCCCCAGTGTGTATCACAGCGATCATTCTAACCCCAGTTCACCCAAAATTCGTACCTTGAAAGAAGAGCTTAATCGAGTGGTGCGGTCCCGGGTGCTGAACCCAAAATGGATCGACGCTATGCAGACCCATGGTTACAAAGGCGCCTTTGAAATGACTGCTACGGTGGATTATTTATTCGCTTACGATGCGACAACCGATCTTGTGGCGGATTACCAATATGAGCAGGTGACCGATCGATTGTTACTTGATCCGGACAATCAAGCCTTTATGCGCGATAATAACCCCCATGCGCTTGAGGAAATGGGTGAGCGTTTGTTAGAGGCGATACAGCGTGGTATGTGGCAGAACGCAGAGGAATACCAGGAAAAAATTCAATCCTTGTTGCTTGATCTAGATCAGCAACAAGAACAACGTCAGTGATCTTGGGCAGAAGATCTCTTGTAACCTTGCTAGTTGAATTTAGACTAAGACTAGCTGAGATGAATAAAGTAGAGAGAAATGATGAGTAATAAAAAACAGGCCAAAAAGGGCATTATGATTTGTGGTCACGGCAGTCGAGATAAAGACGCTGAACGTGAATTTGGCCTTGTAGCGAAGGGACTCAAAGAACGTTACCCTGATATTCCAGTGGAATATGGCTTTCTGGAATTTTCTGCACCGAATATTCATATGGGCTTAGACAGTTTGGTGAATCAAGGTGTCGAAGAAATCTATGCCATACCGGGCATGTTGTTCGCCGCAACGCACGCCAAAAACGATATTCCTTCCGTTCTGACAACCTATGAAGAAAAGCACCCAGGTTTAAACATTACCTATGGTCGTGAATTAGGGTTGCAGGACGACATGATCGAAGCTTTTCAAGCGCGTATTTATGAATCCCTATGTCTGGATCCGGAAAACCCGCCCGAAAATCTTTATGACACCATGCTGGTGGTGGTCGGCCGCGGTACGTCTGATACCTCTGCGAATGCCGAAGCGGCTAAATTAACGCGTATTGTCAATGAAAACATGGGGTTTGGTTGGGCGGATACCGTTTATTCTGGCGTAACTTATCCCTCTGTCGGAGTGGGTCTTGAGAAGCTACTGAAATTGGGTTTTAAGCGCATTGTCGTGGCACCGTACTTCCTGTTTACCGGCCGCTTGATCAAACGGATTCAAGGGTATGTGAACAAAGTCGCCGAAGCGAACCCTGAGATCGCCTTCGTTCAAGCCCATTATTTAAGTGACCATACGAAAGTCATTGATGCATTCCAACATCGTGTGGAAGAGATCATGCAAGGGGAATTGCAAACGGGTGAAGAAACGCTGATGAGTTCCTTTAAACGCCGCCTTGCTGCAGGGGAAGTGGACATTCACCACCATCATGCCGAGTTTGTTGACCCACAAGATGATACACAAGGCTTATCAGAGTTCGATACTAAGCACTTTACTAACTTAGTTCAGTCCTTGGATCACTCGGAGAAAAAGCATTCAGTGCTACTCAAACATCATGACCATTCCCATGATCACGATCACTCACACAGCCATGCACACGACCATTCTCATAGTCATGATCACTCTCATGGGCACTCTCATAGCCATGGAGATCATGGTCACAGCCATGGTGTTTACAAACACATTGGTCACCCAATGGGGCCACGTACCATGATTGGTGAGGGAATTTGTTGCTGCTTTATGAGCCAGTTCACCGATGAGATTTTGGAAGAAGAGAAAGACAAAATCGATGGGGATTGCACGAAAACAGCGTTTGCTCATCGCTGATTCCGCTATCGATAAACGCTTACTTAAACACGAAAAGCCAGCCTCCGAGCTGGCTTTTTTTGGATAAAACGAACAAAAAGCACAGTCTTTCATCTCTTTCTGAATAAAAATTTCTGATCTTCCAATCAATTCATCTTTTCTTTAACTCATTATCAACTCTCGTTTTTTTCTCGCTTCAGTTTTTGATTGACGTTTAGTAGGCATTATTTTGTATGCATGTCGATGGTTTATTTTTTGATTTTTTTACAAACAGGCTTCACATAAATAAAATATAGTGCCATTATATGGAATTATAACAATAACAAATTCCATAATACGGAATTTAATAAAATTAAGGACGTTGATATGCCAATAATTTCTATAGAGAAGCTTACTGATACTTACAAAAGCATTTTGTCAGCGAGGGGAATGCAAACTGAGTCAGCAGCGCGTCTTGCTGAAGGTTTTGTAGAAATGGCAAATGAAGGTATTTATTCCCATGGTATTAATCGATTCCCTGTTTTTATATCTCAGGTAGATAAAGGCCAAATTAAACTCAATGAAACACCTGAGTGTGTGAATAGTATGGGGGCTTTGGAACAGTGGGACTGTCATTATGGTCCTGGGGTATTGAATGGCTTAATTTGTGCAGATCGTGCGATGGAACTTGCTCGTCAATATGGCATTGGCATGGTCGGTATGCGCCATTCGAACCATTGGATGCGTGGCGGTTCTTATGTGCTGCGAATGGCCCGTGAAGGGTTTGCTGGTATTGCCGCTACCAACTCAACAGCCGTTATGCCTGCATGGGGGGGGAAAGATCATCGCTTAGGGACTAACCCTCTTATTATGGCGATTGCCGGAGAGCCTCCCGTTCTTGTCGATTGCTCTATGTCTCAATATTCCTATGGTCAACTTCAGAACTACGTCTTAGCAGATAAAGAACTGCCAGTGATTGGTGGTTACGATGATGCTGGTGAGTTAACGAAAGATCCACATGTGTTGTGGAAAAACAAACGCATTTTGCCCATGGGGTTCTGGAAAGGCTCTTCCATGTCGATTGTTTTAGACATGATGCTAACCGCGATTACTGGCGGACATTCCGTCCCAGCACTTACAGAAGATATGGGAGGCGAGTTTGGCGTGTCTCAATTTCTTATTGCCATAGACCTTAGTAAAACCATCGACGCTTCCCAGTTTTCAGCAGAAATGAAACGGATTAGAGAATATGTTTTGTCATCTGAACCTGCTGAATCCGGTACTGTGCAGATTGCTGGTAGCAGTATTGAAAAGTTCATAGAGAAACACAGAGAAGCAGGCGGTATTGAGATTCATGAGCAAATTTGGGAGCAAATCCAAGCATTGCTGAGTTGATAAAACGAGTTTCCAGAGGCTTTCACCATGATAAAAATAATTAAATGGATGTGGCAATGCATAGATGTGATTATCACCGTTATTCTCGCTTCTATGATTGTTTTAGTGTTTACCAATGTGGTTCTTCGCTATGGTTTTTCATCAGGGCTTAGAGCATCAGTAGAGCTTTCTAGATTGTGCTTAGTTTGGATTGTTTTACTAGGTGCGGCCGTTGTATTACGCCGCGGTGAACATCTCGCTATTGCTGAGTTTTCAGAACGGTTTTTTCCAAGTGCTGTGCCGATTCTTAATCGCTTGATTTGGATCGTTATACTTATTTCATCAGGCATGTTGTTCTTTGGTGCTATTAATCAAACAATGGCAAATTGGAACAATATCTCTCCTCTTACAGGCCTTCCTACTGCTCTATTTGCATTGGCTGGTGTGATATCTGGGTTATTAATTGCATTGATTTCTTTGGTCCGAATATTCAATCCTCATTGGCTGATGGATATGGAGGATCAAGAATGACGTTGGCTATTTTTCTTATTGTGCTAATCGGTTCGATTTTACTGGGGCTACCAGTATCATTTGCCCTCTTATTATCCTCCATGGCACTTATGTTTCATATGAACCTTTTTAGTGCCGATATATTATCTAATGCGCTCATTAGTGGTGTGGATAGCTTTACTCTTTTGGCCATTCCTTTCTTCTTAGTTGCTGGTGAGGTGATGTCAATTGGTGGCTTGTCTATAAGAATTGTGCGTCTTGCCAATGCGTTTGTTGGTCATCGTAAAGGCGGTTTAGGCTATGTTGCTATTCTAACATCTATTTTGTTAGCTGGGTTATCTGGCTCCGCTGTTGCTGATGCTGCAGCACTTGTGAGCATTCTCTACCCTATGATGAGAGGTGCAAAATACCCTGAAGGATCGTCTATTGGATTGCTTGCTTCTGGTGGAATTATTGCTCCCGTTATTCCTCCTTCTATTCCTTTGATTTTAATTGGTGTTGCTGGTGGTATATCCATTAAGAACCTATTTATTGCCGGGATTGTACCAGGCTTTATTATGGGGATGACATTACTTATCGTGTGGTTTGTATTAGCTAGAAAGAAAAATTTTGAAATTATTGAAAAATCATCAGGAGCCGAGCGGTTAAATGCTTTAAAAGATGGTATTTGGGCACTTTTTTTACCCATTATTATATTAGGTGGGATTCGTTTTGGTGTATTCACTCCTACAGAAGCCGCTGCAGTAGCAGCCGTTTATGCCATTTTTATTTCTACTTTTGTCTATCGTGAATTAACATTTCGCAAGTTATATCTGGTGCTTGGCCGAGCTGCACGATCAACAGCCATGGTGATGTTCCTTGTTGGTTGCGCGATGGTGGCTGCTTGGTTAATTACCGTTGCCCAATTGCCTCAACAGCTTGCCGAATTACTGACACCACTTGTCGACAGCCCACGTTTATTAATGGCCGTTATTATGCTGCTGGTTTTTTTAGTTGGCATGGTGATGGATTTAAGCCCAAGTATCTTGATTCTGGTGCCATTACTTATGCCGGTTATTAAATTGGCAGGTATTGATCCTGTGTATTTCGGATTAATGTTTGTTATTAATACTTCCATAGGTCTCATTACTCCCCCCGTTGGTAATGTTTTAAATGTTGTTTGTGGGGTCTCTCGAGTACCAATGTCTGCCTCTATAAAAGGTGTACTTCCATTTATAGGGGCCTATATGTTGTTACTTATACTATTTATCGTATTTCCTGGAATTATAACTGTTCCAATGAAATTAATTATTGGTTGAAATCAAAAGGAGAAAAATAATGAAAATAATTAAATTTTGTTTGAAATATTTGAGTGTTGTGTCATTGATGACATTAACCGTTTTTTCTGGTAATTCGATGGCGGATATGACGTTTAAGCTGGCTCATTCAGCACCTAAGTCAGATCTACAGCAAACAATGTCTCTTTATTTTAAAAAAGAAGTTGAAAGTCGCACTCATGGTGATATTAAAGTTAACATATTCCCTCATGGTCAACTTGGCACTGATTCTCAACTGATTCAGGAAACACGCTTAGGCGTTATTACCTTTTCCATTGTCGGTTTGAATAATTATTCTGGACTACTACCTGAATCTTCTGCTTTTACCCTGCCATTTATGTTTCCTAATCGAAAAACCGCTTATAAAGTGCTGGACGGAAAAGTGGGGCAATCTGTTTTAGCTAACATGGAGCAGTTTGGTATTAAAGGGCTTGGTTATCCTGAAAATGGTTATCGAAACATTACTAATAATCGAGGCCCCATTCGTGAACCGAGTGATCTTAAGGGTTTAAGGATGCGAGTGAATGGTTCTAAAGCATTGAATGATATGTTTGCTCTTTTAGGGGCGAATCCAACTCAAATTCCCGCGTCAGAGCTTTATAATGCATTAGAAACAAATGTTGTGAATGCTCAAGATCAACCTATTCCAGTTACCCTTTCTTATAAGCTTTATGAAGTTCAGAAGTATTTAAGTCTTACTCAGCATGCTTATTCACCATTAGTTTTTGTGATGAACTTAAAAAAGTTTAATAAATTAAGTCCTGAAAATCAGAAAATTATCATGAGTTCTGCAAAAGATGCGATTGCTATGCAACGTAAACTAAGTGTTGATAAAGAGGCCAAAATGATTTCTGAGCTAGAGGCGCATGGCATGAAAGTCAATCGTGATGTCGATACTGCGGCATTTCAAAAAGCGGTCAAGCCTGTTTGGAATGCCTTTATTAAACAATACGGCGACAAAATGGTGAACGAAATTTTAGCGGCATCAAAACAATAAAAAAGTGCGGGGTTTGATGAGAATCATCTTATTAAGCCCTGTATTTGATCTTGTATTTTATTGAGCATCAAGAATCGATTTTCGTGAGGGAATCATTATGTATCAAGCATTAAAAGAGCGGGTTTTAAAGGCCAATTTAAAGCTTCCCGAGTATGGTCTAGTCACTTTTACCTGGGGTAACGTGTCTGAGATAGATCGTGATAAAGGCATTATTGCGATTAAGCCATCGGGTGTGGAGTATTCGCAAATGACAGTCGATGACATTGTTATTGTTGATCTCGATGGTAAACAAGTGGAAGGGCATCTAAACCCTTCCAGTGACACACAAACCCACATTGAGTTGTATAAAGCGTTCCATAGTATTGGTGGCATTGTCCACACTCATTCTCGACATGCGACAGTTTGGGCCCAGGCGGGGCTGGATATACCCGCATTGGGAACAACGCACGCTGATTATTTTTACGGCGATATACCCTGTACTCGTCAGCTCTCAGCTGCTGAAATTGCTCATGATTATGAGAAAAATACGGGGCTTGTTCTTATTGAAGAGTTCACTAAAAGAAACCTTGATGCCGCCGCCATTCCAGGTGCGGTTGTTTCTGGTCATGCGCCTTTTTCGTGGGGAAAAGACGCGTTTGATGCAGTTCATAACGCCGTTGTGTTAGAGGAAGTATCAGCCATGGCCATCGCAACTCGCTCCTTAAACCTCGGAGTGAAAGTCCAAGAGGAATTATTGGATAAGCATTATCTGCGTAAACATGGCAAAGATGCCTATTACGGCCAGAAATCGTAGGAAGTCAGAGATGAACTATTTTATTGGATTGGACTCAGGTGGAACCTTTATGAAGGCGGCCTTATTGGATCGTTCTGGTCATCAAATTGCTATAGCAAAGGTGTCTGCGAAAGTTATTAATAGTAAACAGGGATGGGTTGAACGAGATTTAGATGCCTTATGGGATGATGCTAAGGCCGCCATTTCAAAACTATTAACGACAACAGATATTAATGTTGATGACATCAAAGGTATTAGCATTTCCGCACAAGGTAAGGGCGTGTATTTGCTTGATAAGAATCAGCGTAATTTACGAAATGGTATCTTGTCTTCCGACTCTCGATCTCTTGATATTGTGGAAAGATGGCAGGCGGAAAAGCTTCCTGAAAAGATTTATCCGCTTACTCTACAAACCTTATGGACAGGACATCCCGTTTCCATTATTCGTTGGCTAAAAGACTATGAGCCGGAAAACTACGAGCAAATCGGTGCCATATTAATGGCTCACGATTATATTCGTTTTCGATTAACTGGTGAGGTACACGCTGAGTTAACCAATATCTCTGAAAGCAATTTCTTCAATGCCAATACAGGAAATTATGATGCTGAACTGCTGGCTTTATTTGGCATTGATGAGGTGTTTTCCGCTCTCCCTCCTATTATAAAACCTGACCAGTTAGCGGGTTATGTTACGCCAGAAATAGCCCGTGAAACAGGTTTAAAAGTAGGAACCCAGGTATTTGGTGGACTATTTGATGTGGTGTCAACAGCCGTTTGTTCAGGCATTGATGAAAGTGCTGACTCACTTAATTATGTGATGGGAACCTGGTCCGTCACTTCCGGCATTGCAGATAATATTCCGCCTTTAGATTACCGCTATGTCTATGGTCATTATGTGGTTGATGGACAATATATTATTCACGAAGCCAGTCCCACATCAGCAGGCAATTATGAATGGTTTGTCGATTATTTGGGCCAAAATGGTGAGTTTAACCATCAAGAAAATGAAGCATTGGTGGCTGCTTTGGCACCAGCAAGCAGTGATTTGTTTTTTGTTCCCTTTTTGTATGGATCGAATATGGGACTGGGTCTAAAAGCTGGTTTTTATGGGTTGCAGGCGCACCATTCAAAAGGGCAATTGATTCAAGCAATCTGGGAAGGCATTTTATTTTGTCACAATGTGCATTTAGACCGAATGCGAGTGCGTTTTCCTGATGCTACCTCCCTTCGAGTTGCAGGTGGGTCAACGGTATCAAATGTATGGATGCAAATGCTTGCGGATCTTACCGGAATGTCGATTGAAATTCCTTGTATAGAGGAAACCGGCTCTCTTGGAGCCGCTTTGGTTGCCATGGCCGGTGCGGGTGAATACCCGTCGATTCAAGCGGGTTTTAAGGCGATGCACGTCGATATAAAACGCTTCCATCCTAACACGTCTCACTACGAACAATACCAGCGAAAATATCGTCGTTATTTGCAGCTTGTCGCCTTTTTTAAAGCATTTGAGGAACAAAAATATGACTAAACCATTATTACAAATGGCATTGGACTCAACCGATATAGACACAGCTTTTGAGTCCGTCTCGCGTGTTGCTGAGCAATTAGACGTGATTGAAGTCGGCACTATCTTAGCGTTTGCCGAAGGCATGAGCTGCGTGGCAAAAATGCGTAAAAAGTACCCGAATCACATTATTGTGTGTGACATGAAAGTGACCGATGCCAGTGCCATTTTAACAAAGTTGGCATTAGAAGCGGGAGCTAATTGGGTAACCGTTAGCGCTGCAGCACACATTGAAACCATCAAGGCAGCGAAGAAAATAGCAGATCAACATCAGGGTGATATTCAAATAGAGCTATACGGTCATTGGACCTTAGAGGACGCCAGAGCATGGTATGATATGGGGGTTACTCAAGCCATTTATCATCGTTCTCGAGACGCAGAACTTGCAGGCGTTAGTTGGACAGACCAAGACCTTAACAAAATGCAGAAGCTCTCAGATATTGGTATTGAGTTATCCATTACAGGTGGAATTGAGCCCGCAGACTTGTCTTTATTCAAACACATTAAAGTAAAAGCCTTTATTGCTGGTCGAGCATTAGCAAGCGATAAGGGTTTGGTTGTTGCGGGATCATTTCATAATGAAATATCTAAATTCTGGTAGGTCTTTTTTATGAGTGAGCAAATTAAGTCATTAATCAAAGCATTAAATGTGTTGGAGTTTTTAGGAAAGTTTCCAAATGGCACGTCTTTGAATCATATATCTGAGACGCTGAAGATGACGAAATCTTCCGTCCATCGAGTGCTCTCAACTTATGAAAGCGAAGGCTACGTGACACAGCTTTCAAGTGGTGGCGATTATCGACTGACAATGAAGTTGCTACATGTTGGGCAAAGTGCTTTGAATTCTGATGTTACCGGCTATGTAAAGCCTCATTTAACCAACTTGCTAGCTTCCGTGAATGAAACAGTGAATTTTTTAGCCTTCGATGGGGACAATATTATCTTTAAAGATAAGTTAGAACCCAAAGATGCCTCTTTTAGAACCCGTACCTACGTGGGGTTACATTCCCCTGCTTATTGTTCGGCAGCTGGTAAATGTTTTTTAGCCTTTGCGAATGATCAAGTTCGTGAAGCGTATTGGCAGCGAAATGCCAATACGATGGAGCAATTAACCGAAAATACCATCTTGGAAAAAGAAGCATTTTTCCAATCTCTTGACCAAATTCGTGAACGCGGTTTTGCGATTGATGATGAAGAAAACGAAGCCGGAATCTCTTGTGTGGCAAAGCCTGTTTTTAATAAAGAAAAAATGCCGATTTATGCCATCAGTATTTCGTCATTAACACCAAAAATGAATCGACTGGGTTTTGAAGATCTAGCTAGGCGTTTGTCTATTACAGCGCTTGAAATCGAAAATACTCTTTTTTGAGGCAATATGATGATCCATTTTAATAAAAAATTTCGCTTAGGTATCTATGAAAAAGCTTTACCTGTTGACCTATCTTGGCGGGAAAGACTTTCTAAAGCCAAAGAGTTGGGTTTTGATTTTGTTGAAATATCAGTGGATGAAACGGACGATCGGCAGGCTCGGCTTGACTGGTCAGACCAAGAGATTTATGCACTACGGGATGTCTGCATAGAACAGGATATGCCTTTGCACTCTATGTGTTTAAGTGCTCATCGTAAATACCCATTTGGTTCAATGGATGACTCGGTACGTGACAAGGCTTTTGAGATCATGGAGAAAGCCATCGCACTGGCCTATAAATTGGGGATCCGTTGTATTCAGATGGCGGGTTATGATGTGTATTACGAACCTCAATCTCAGGCAACCCATGAGCGTTTTGTTGAGGGCATGCAAAAAGCCACTAAGATGGCAGAGCGTGCTGGTGTTTTGTTGGGTGTTGAAATCATGGATACGCCTTATCTTAACTCACTTAGCAAATTTGAAGTACTGAAACAAAAAATACCTTCCCCTTATTTCATGGCTTATCCCGATGTCGGTAATATTTCGGGATGGAATCATGATGTACCGACAGAACTTAAATTATCTCATCAACATATTGTTCAAATTCACTTAAAAGACACATTAAGAGTCTCCCCTGATAGTAAGGGTCAGTTTCGCGATTTAGTGATAGGTGAAGGACAAGTGGATTTTTATACGATTTTTAAAACCCTTGCTGAAATAGATTATGCCGCTCCATTTGTTATTGAAATGTGGGCTCAAGACAACAACTGGTTTGAAAATATTAAGATGGCAAAAGCTAAGTTAGAAAAAATAGCCAGTGAGTCGGGACTTTCACTTAGTTAATTTATAGTAAGAATGCCATGATTTAAACCGTTTAAAAGCCATAAAAATAAAAAATAACACACCTAGGGATACTACGAACAAGTCAGATAATTCTGGTCTGACTTGTTCCGCACGACAGCAATACTTCAAAAGTGCCAATTAGACGCAGTTTTCTCACTATTATGGTGCTTTGAACAACCAAAATCCGTCATTTGGACGGACTAACCTCGTGCAGACCGTATCATCTGATCCACTCGTAACAAATTTCCAAGCGTAAACAGTACGGCGAGTTTGTTGTCATTTTTAGACAGACCTTTGTAGATGACTTTGCGAAAACCAAATTGGCATTTCAATAGTCTAAACGGATGCTCGACTTTCGCTCTGATACTCGCCTTTAAGTATTCCGTTCGGATCAGCTGCGCCTTGAGACGGGGATGCTTTTTCCAAACACGTATCTTGCTAGGTATTTCAGCCACTAACCAATCGACTTTCTTATCCTTTGTTTCTGTGCGATTTTCTACGCCACGGTAGCCCGAGTCCGCAGATATAAATGATTCACCCCCATGAAGCCGTTCTGGCAACTGGTTTAGATCGTGATCATTAGCTGGTGTGGTGGTGAAGCTATGTATTAAGCCAAGTTTTGCATCCACACCGATATGAGCCTTCAAGCCAAAGAACCACTGCTTCCCCTTTTGCGTTTGATGCATTTCGGGATCACGTGCGTTTGATGTATTTTTAGTGGAACTCGCTGCCTCAATGATCGTTGCATCCACGATTGTCCCTTCTTTAAAGTAGATACCGGAGTTTCCATTGCTGGATCACTCATGTTGTACCAGTTCTGCATAAAGTGAATGCGCAGCATAGTAGCGAGAGGGTAAGGACGCCGACCATTGCCAGCTTTTGGGTAGAACTGTTCAATTTGAGCTTCAAGCTGTTGCCTTGGAATCAGTTCATTCATCCGACCAAGGAAACGTTCTTTACGGGTTTTACGGCGTTTGCTGGTAAATTCGGTATCGGCGAAGGAGAGCTGGTTCATGGCGGGCAGGAGTCACAGTTAATTTAAGTCGGCAAGATTGTCTCATGTTCCCTAACTTAAACACGAAAAAGCCAGCTTCCTAGCTGGCTTTTTCGTGAGATGGTGAGTCGGTCAAAAAACAGACTTTTAAATGTCATCTATTTATGACATAAACATCGGATGGACAATAGGAGATCAATTGATGAAGTTTCGTTTTTTGGTAGGTTTGATGGTGTTATGGAGTGTTGGAGTGCAGGCAAAATTTGTTCAGTCTGGTATGGAACTGGTGGATACCATTCCCAGTGGAACCAGTTTGTCGACGCCTGATTTACGAGATGCTGTCAGTGTATGGTGCAGTGAGTTTGATAAGGCAAAAAGTGCTATTGATATCGCTCAGTTTTATGTGTCGGGTGAGCCTAATACTACAAATGGTCCGTTACAAAAAGTGATTCAGCATCTAAGAGAGGCGGGTGAGCGTGGCGTTAAAATTCGCTTTTTGATGGATCAACATGGTTTAAGAATCTCCGATAAAAAGACCATAGAGGAATTGAAAACCATCCCCAATTTAACGTTTAAATTGATCGATTATAATAAAATTGGTGGTGGCATTATTCATGCGAAGTACTTTGTGATCGATGGCGGAAAAAGTGCTTATATGGGCAGCCAAAATTTCGACTGGCGCTCCTTAAAACACATTCATGAAACGGGCTTGTTGGTAACCAATACAACCATTGCGCGTGAAATGCAGGCGATATTTGAAGTGGATTGGATGAATCAGTCAAGGGTTCAACAGGGTCAACCGCCAGTGGTACTCAATACCAAAACTGTGCTAGCTGATGAGTCGCAGCCTGATTATTTGGTTGCCAGCCCCAATGCCTTTAATCCTCCTGGTGTGGGGGACTCCCAGAGTGAATTGCCGCGCCTTCTAGCCAAAGCGAAACACGAAGTCAAAATCATGGTGATGACCTATGCCCCATTGTCTTATTCTACTCATCGACCACGGCCTTATTATCCGATCATTGATACCGCCATTCGTGCCGCTGCGCAACGTGGTGTTAAAATAGAGTTAATGGTGTCGAGTTGGAATACGGGAAAACCGGATATCGATTATTTAAAGAGCTTACAAGTTTTACCAAACATTCAAATTAAGGTTGTGACCTTTCCTCAAGCCAAAGAGGGGTTTATTCCGTATGCCCGCGTTTTACATAGCAAGACGATGGAAATTGATCATAAAATCGCTTGGGTTGGTACCAGTAACTGGGAAGGTGGATATATGGATAATTCACGCAACTTAGAAATGGTGATGCAAAATGGTGCCATGGCTAATCGTATTGCTGAGTTACACCAGCAGTTATGGGATAGCCAATATGCTAAGCCGTTAGAGGTGGATAAGGATTATCCAACGCCTCACCCTGGCTCGGAAAAATAAACCTTGTCAGTCATAAGGGCCGCTCAAGCGGCTCTTTTACTGTTGAGTGTCCCTTTACTATTAAAACGATTCGTTGCTTGTACGGTCAGGTTTTAGTTCATAGGCTCTGATGTCTTGATGACTTGAACCTTTAAATCGAGTAGTTCCACAGGAGGGCCAAATTGCGTGTAGATGGCAACATCCGCCGCATCTCGCCCAAAGGCAACAGCCACACGGCCACCGTGTAAATTCGCCTGAGTAGGATCAAATGTGTACCAGCGATCTCCCACATAGGCTTCAAACCAAGCGTGTAGATCCATGGGCTCTAATCCCTCTAGATAGCCCACCACCATGCGCGCTGGAATAGCGAGTGCACGACAGCAAGCAATGCCTAAATGGGCCATATCTCGACACACGCCACGGCCAGCTTCGTTGACTTGAGAGGCGCTGATATTCTGCTCACCTTGCCCTGGCGTATATTGAATGGCATGGCGAATGTAATCGACAATAGCGCAGCATTGGTCGTACCCTGGTGGTAGTCCGACAACGATGGATGAGGCCATCTCGGTAAAATGATCAGAATCACAATAACGACTGGGGTGTAAAAACGGCAGTGTGTCGTTTGGTAGTTTTTGTATGTCGACAAAAGGTGCACCTGGTGCCGAATCGGAGGCATCGGCGGTTTCGATTTCGACAGATGTCCGAATCGTGAAATGGCCTGCTGGGGCAACTAGGCGTTGGCATAGGTTGCCAAACGAATCAGTAAATTCAACCGCTGGAACACTGGGTGATAAAACATACTCTTCACGGGCAATCCATTGTTGCATACCGCTACGAGGGCGCAACATAAGTAAGAAGGGGGTCGGTGTGTCAATATAAAACTCAAGAGTGCTAGAGGCTTGTAACCACATGATCATGTCCCACCGATTGATTGTCTGGTTTTTACACTAGCATCTCTTTGTTATAAGCGCTGTTTAATTTTGTGTTTTCTTTGCGATAGCCGATAAATTCCTATTTCTAGTGAAGAATACGGATTTTTTCGCTGTTCGTTAGAGGATTGGCTCCGTTGTCTTGTAGTCCAATCAGTGTCCGTTTAGACTTCAATTAGGTATCCCAATACAGCATTTTTAGTTATTGATTTAGGAGCGTTTTCTTGGCAATTGGTCGCTTTAAGATATCCCTACAGAAGTTAACTAAGGCAGGGGGCGTTGGACAGCTGTCTTACGGCATTCGTGTATCTATCGCACTGTGCGGGGCCATGGCGTTAAGTTGGGGATTAGATTATGTCTCTTTAGTTATTCCGCTGTTTCTTGGGGTGATTGCCAGCGCATTAGCGGAAACGGAAGACGATTGGCTGGGACGTATCCGCGCATTATCTATTACCTTATTCTTATTCATTGTCGTCTCATTTGGCGTGCGATTATTGATGCCCCACCCTTGGGCGTTTGGTATCTCCCTTTCCCTGATTGCGTTTTGTTTGTCTATGGGAGGGGCCTTAGGGCGCCGTTATGGTGTGATCTCTCAAGCAACATTGATTCTCGCTGTTTACACCATGATAGGCTTAAATCAAGCCACCCATGAAGTTCCTATTTGGTACGAGCCGCTGTTATTAGGCTTGGGGGCCTTGTGGTATGGCTTGTTGTCGATTATTTGGGCGGCATTGTTTGTTCATGTGCCATTACGACAAGCTTTGGCAGCGCTGTATATTGAAGTCGGCCTCTATCTCAAAGTGAAATCTAAACTGTTCCCGATACTCAGTAGCAGTTCGATGGATGCACTGCGATTGGATTTGGCTCAACAGCACGGGCAAGTGGTCATTGCACTGAATCGCGTGCGAGAGATTTTAGTGAGTCGTATTGATAATGAGCCAACCAGTCCTAGGTTAGGTCGATATATTCGTTTGTATTTTATTGCTCAGGCCATTCATGAACGAGCCAGCTCCTCTCACTACAATTATTCGGATTTAGCCGAAACCTTTTTTCACAGTGACATCTTGTTTCGTTTACAGCGTCAGTTATCGGCGGCGGGGTCGAGTTGCCGACAAATTGGTGAAGCTATCCGCACCAGTCAGTCCATTGATCTTCATGATAGTGAAGAGGCCATTGCGGGGGTGCAACGCTCTATGGCCTATTTAGAGAGAGAAGCTTTACCGACACAATGGCGTCTCTTTCGTTCGTTGCGACAGCTGACTGATAACGTGATGGCGTTACAGCAAGAGCTTGATAAAGCTCGACAATTAGAGGATGTATCTTTAACAGACGCCTCGCAACAAATTCCTCAGCCGCGCGTGACATTTCGGTCTATTTTCAGCCAAATCCTCGACCAGCTAACGCCAAAGTCTCAGGTGTTTCGGCATGCGGTAAGGATGTCGATTGCACTGACCTGCGGCTATGTCATTATACAAAATGTAGACTTGGACGTGGGGTATTGGGTCATGCTGACAACCTTATTTGTTTGTCAGCCAACGTTTGGGTCCACCCGCAAACGCTTATACGAACGCATGGCTGGCACTGTACTTGGTTTAGTGGCGGCATGGTCCTTGATAACACTCTTCCCTGTGGAGTTCATTCAGTTATTGATTGCCGTTGTGGCGGGCGTGGTGTTCTTCCTTTCGCGAAATAATCGTTATGTGCTGGCAACCGCCGCGATTACCCTGTTGGTGGTCTGTTGCTTTAATCAGGTTGCGGACGGTTATGCGGTGATTTGGCCACGATTGGTCGATACCTTTATTGGTAGTGTGATTTCCTGGCTAGCCGTATTTTTTATTTTACCCGATTGGTTTTATCGCCAATTACCGATGACCTTTGCTGAAGGGTTGCGGCGCAGTGCGGAATATTTGCAAGAGTTGATGCGTTTCTATCGTGAAGAGGACATGAGCGAACAAGCCTATCGCCGTAGTCGACGTCGTGCCTATAATGCAGATGCTTTGTTAACCTCCACTTTGGTGAGTATGCTGCAAGAGCCTGGGCATTTTCGTCGAGACGCCGAGTTATGGCAGCGCTTGGTAATTCGCAGCCATACCTTATTCAACTACATTGCCGCTTTTGGGGCCCATCGTGGTGCTTTGATTGAGCAGCCCAGTAATGAATTACTGGTTTCGGCAGGCACCTATATTGTGGAAAGCCTGCAAGAAGTCGCCCAGAGCCTTGAGCAGAAAAGTTTAGTATCCGATAGCTCAGCAGAATTTGAGCGCCTGAAAAAGTTATTGGATGACTGTCCTGCAGAGGACGATGAGCGTCATTATTTTGTTCTGTCCCAGTTTCAGTCTCTATTAGGAGAGCTAAGGCAAATTCGTCTGTTAACTCACGAACTGCAGGTTCAGGTACATGGTCGTGATATTAAAGGTGTAGAATCGGCAAACTAGAGCGAGTATTTAGGCTTCTTTTAGCGGGTAGTGACTGTTCTGTTAAACGCGGAAGAAATACATTAACTCAAGTCATCCTGATGCTGTTTGACTAATTCTATAAGAAAGTCCGCCACGACACGAATACGTTTGGATTGCGTTAAATCGCTTTGAATAACCAAGTAGATTTCTTGATTAACCTCGGGAATCTCGGCGAGACAAACTAATCCTGCTGGTCGTGCTACAAGGTGGGGTAAGACAGATAAGCCTACATCGGCTAAACAAGCACTGACTTGAGTAGCTACGGAGGTTGTTGTCAGCACAGGGGCTTTTCCTGCTAATCGTTGAGTTATCCATTGTGCGGCGGGTAACTGCTCGTAGTGCTCTCCCCATTGAATAAAGTTCTCATCATGGCCGCTGGATTCTTCCTGATATTGGCGACTGGCATAGAGTCCATAGCCTAGTGTACCGACCCGTTGAAAGCGGACATTGCCATTAGTAGGACGCACCATACGCAGGGCAAGATCGGCATCGCGTCGATGTAAGTTGACGGTATGAATATCGGTGACCATATCGATGTGTAAGAGGGGGTGAGCCTGCTGAAAGAGGCCTAATGCGGGTAACACCAGTTGGGTTGCGAGGTTTTCTGCTGTGGCCACTTTGACTCTGCCTATCAATTGCGTGGTTTTTTCCGCTCGTTTTGTAAACGCAAACGCAGCGTTTTCCATTTCTTCTGCACTGCTGAGTAAATGTTTTCCTTCATCGGTCAGTTGGTAGCCTGTCTGAAAGCGTAAGAAGAGGGGGGTTGCTAAACTATGCTCAAGACGCTCTATTTTTCTTGATAGCGTTGCAATCCCGATGTCGAGTGATTTAGCCGCCGCCGTTAAAGTGCCAAAGCGCGCCAAGGCTAAAAAGGCTTTGGTATCGTCCCACATCAATTCATGCATTATAGGCCCCTACTGTTTTTCAATTTTGAAAAATGACTTTTCTTTATTTGATAGATATTTCGCTTATGAAAAGTGGCATAGTAGCAACCATTAAGGTTGGTGTCGCGGATCAATCATTGAATTGAGCATGAAACATGGGTAAGAAATAGGAGTCGGATATGAGTGAAGATCGTTATCAATTAGGATTGGAGAAATTGGCTGAAATAGATGGCGAACAAGGCCAAAAGGTGGTGGATGCCCTGCAATCTATCGCCCCAGAATTTGCTACGTTAATGATAGAGTTTGGTTTTGGTGACATCTATAGCCGTCCTGGTTTGGATTTAAAATCACGTGAAATCGCGACGGTGGCCGCTTTAACCGCATTGGGCAATGCGGCCCCGCAACTGAAAGTCCATCTTCATGCTGCTCTGAATGTGGGTTGTTCACCAAAAGAAATTGTCGAAATCTTAATGCAAATGGCCCTCTATGCAGGGTTTCCTGCGGCGCTAAACGGGCTGTTTGTGGCCAAAGAAGTGTTTGCTGAGCGAGGGATTGAGTTGGTTGAAGCCCCATAGCTTAAGAAAATGGTCGCTGTAAAACACCCGTTATCAGCGCTAATATTTTATATAGATTATATGGCAGGGTCGTCTATTGATTAGATGGCCCTTTTTTGTGCTTAACAGATTGTGCGGTGGTGTTTTAGGGAGTTTGCTAAATTTTTATCTGGATAAAAAATATTACCCTGTTATTATATTTTTACCCAGATAAAATATAATCTAAGCAACTAGAGCGAGATAGGAAAATGAGCGCGCAATATTTGGCCATCTATGATAAAAAAATCGTTGCTAGAGGGACATTGGAAGAGATTGTTCATCAGGTAAAGCGGTTGGGTGGCAATATTGAGCCCATGGTCTTTAAGGAAGAAAATTGCCAACGAGTGGATTTTAGTTGGTATGGCGACACAACGACGGTACTTAAAAACCTATCGTCAAATAAAGAACAGACGGGAAAGCGTGGCCGACCCAAGTTGGGGGTCAAAGCCAAAGAGGTGACCTTGTTACCTCGTCATTGGGAATGGCTATCAGCACAAAAAGGCGGTGCATCGGCCGCTCTAAGGCGACTAGTGGATGAGGCGCAAAGAAAGGCCACCATTGAAGATAGAGTGGCGATTAAGCAACAGCAGTTAGATAAATTTATGCTAGCCTTTTTAGCGGATGAACCGGGTTTCGAAGAAGCAAGTCGTGCTTTATACCGCAATAGTAAAGTAAGCTTTGAAACAGCGATTGACTCATGGCCTGATGACGTTAAAGCTTTTCTCATGGACAAGTTTCTGCATATCGCAGACTTACATAATGGAAGATACCCTTCATGACAGACACTCATAAAACGAATTATTTTTTACATGCGCCTCTGCCCGTTGTATTTCTAAAAACGGCAGCCCCTATTATTTTGATCATGTTAGTGAATGGTTCTTTTTCATTAGTAGATGCCTATTTTCTGGGGGTGTTTGTTGGGGCGGATGCTTTGACTGCCGTCACCTCTATGTTTCCAGCGTTTATATTGATTGTTGCCTTATCAACGCTTGTGTCGAATGGCTTTGCCAGTTTGATGGCGCGGCAATTAGGGGCAGGAGAGTATTCTCGTGTGGTGGAAGTCTTTTCCCAAGCCATTAGTTTGTCGTTAGTGGTATCTGGGGTGTTGATCGGGCTTTTTTTGATCGGAGGGCATGCGTTAACAGCGGCGGTTAGTCATGGCTCAGGACAGATTGCCGACATGGGTTATCGCTACATTGCTATTTTAGTGTTCTGCTCACCGTTGGTGTTTATTTTAGCTATTAATAGCAATAGCTTACGGTGTGAAGGCCGAGTGTTGTTTATGTCGGTGGTGTCTCTTTCCTCTGTGTTGTTCAATGGGCTATTTAACTATTGGCTGATTGTTGGTATGCATTGGGGGGTTGCTGGTTCAGCATGGGGAACGGTTCTGGCTCAGGCGATGTCTTTGGTAATGGTTTTTTTGTATCGAAAACGCCATCGTAATAAAATTAAGCTTCAGGTTGTTTTACTTTCTAGATCACGACAGCATTGGCTGGAGTTTTTGTCGCTAGGGGCACCTTCTAGCTTAAATTATATCGGTTTAGCATTAACATCGGGTGCTATTTTATACAATTTGCAAACGTGGGATGCGACGAATTACGCAACGACTGTGGGAGCTTATGGCATTATCACCCGTTTAATGACATTTATTTTTCTGCCTTTACTGGGGTTGAGTATGGCATTCCAAGCTATTGTCGGGAATAACGTCGGGGCCAATCAATTAGCCCGAGTCAATGCCAGTATCAAAATCGCTCTGGCTGCTGCCTTTGTCTATTGCTTGTGTTTTCAGGCCATCGCTTTTGTGTTTAGACGCGATTTAGGGGCATTATTTGTTAGTGATCAGGCGGTTATTGAAGGCGTGGTGCGGATTTTACCCTTTTCGACGTTGGCACTGTTTTTGGTGGGGCCACAGATGATGATTAGCATGTTTTTTCAGGCTATTGGTGATGCGAGAAGAGCTGGTATTTTGGGGATTATGAAAACCTATGCGTTTTCTCTGCCGTTAATTTTTATTTTGCCATTGTTCTTTTCTGAATGGGGAATTTGGTATGCGGCTCCCATTACAGAAGGCTTGGCATTGATATTAACCATCTTGGTATTGAGTCAACGTAGCCGTGTCCACAATGCGCCATATGGTTTGTTTTACCAAGTCAACACCACTGACAGGCTGCTTGCTACCAAGCAGCCTGAAAATGGATGATTTTAGCCGATTGTTGTCTTATTGATGCTCAATGCCATGGCTTCGGCGATTTTAATACCATCGATGGCGGCCGACATAATGCCGCCAGCGTAGCCTGCCCCTTCACCCGCAGGGTATAAGCCTTTGATATTGATGCTTTCTAAGGTATCAGGGTCGCGTTTGATATTAATTGGCGCAGAGGTGCGTGTTTCTACCCCTGTGAGTAGGGCATCATCTAGGGCAAAGCCCCGAATCTTCTTATTGAAAGCGGGAATCGCCTCACGAATCGCTTCGATACAAAAGTCAGGTAGAGCGTCAGCAAGGTTCGTGAGCTTGATGCCAGGTTTAAAAGAAGGAGTGACTGAGCCGAGTTTTTTTGGTGTTTCATTTCTTAAAAAAGCCCCGACGGTTTGCGCCGGTGCGTCGTAATTACTGCCACCAAGTTCGTAAGCAAGGCTTTCTAATTTGCGCTGGAATTCAATGCCTGCCAAGGGACCACCAGGGTAATCCGAAGGGTCGATGCCGACGACAATGGCACTGTTGGCGTTACGCTCATTACGAGAATACTGACTCATGCCGTTAGTGACTACGCGGTTTTCTTCTGATGTGGCCGCCACGACGGTCCCGCCAGGGCACATACAGAAACTGTAAACGGAACGACCATTTTTACAGTGATGGACTAATTTGTAGTCTGCTGCTCCAAGGATCTCATTGCCTGCATTCGGACCAAAGCGGGCTTTATCTATGGTCGATTGCTCATGCTCAATACGAAAGCCTACGGAGAACGGCTTAGCCTCGATGTAAACGCCCTTATTGTGAAGCATTTCAAAGGTATCACGTGCACTGTGACCAATGGCGATGGCAATGTGACGGGAGTGAAGTTGTTCGCCATTTGCTAGAGTGACGCCTGTAATTTGACCATTTTCAATGTGTAAATCCTCCACTCGGGAACTGAAGCGAATTTCACCGCCTAGCTCCAAAATCTGAGCGCGCATTTTTTCCACCATGGCGACCAATTTAAATGTGCCAATGTGCGGTTTACTGACGTAAAGAATTTCGTCTGGTGCACCGGCGGCCACGAACTCGTTAAGGACTTTACGACTGTATTGTTTCGGGTCTTTGACTTGGCTATAGAGTTTGCCATCAGAGAAGGTTCCCGCTCCCCCTTCACCAAACTGGACGTTGGATTCAGTATTTAAAATCTTCTTACGCCAGAAACCAAAAGTGTCTTTCGTGCGCTCTCGTACTTCTTTGCCACGCTCTAGAACGATTGGCTTGTAGCCCATTTGTGCTAGTACTAGGGCGGCTAGTAAACCACAAGGGCCAAAGCCGATAACAATAGGGCGCTGCGTTAGTGTCACAGGTGCTTGTGCGACGGGATGATACTCTAAATCTGGCGTTTCTTTGACTTGTTGATGGTCAGCAAACTGGCTTAATAGCACTTCGTTACAGCTGGTTTCCACATCTAGGGTATAAATCAGCATTATGCGTGTTTTTTTCCGAGCATCGTAACCACGACGGAAAATATTAAAGCGGACGAGTTGCTCAGCAGCGATATTGAGGGTCGATAAAATCGCGTTTTCCAGTGCCGCTTCGTTGTGGTCTAGCGGTAATTGGATATTCGAAAGTCGTATCATAAGAGGTATCAAGGTCTAAAGAGTGAACAAAAGTAAATAGCGCGGATGATACGATATTTCGGAGGAAAAAGCTGGTAAAACTTATGTCATTTATCACGGATAGAATGAGTCTAGTAGACTTGTCAGTCACATTTTAGCGGTTACACTCTTAACTCTTGGTTTGTGGTATATGGTGATATGAAAAAATCGGATAAGAAAATTGAGAAGACCCTAAGAGAAGCGTTAACTGCCGTTTGTGATGAAGCCTTGGGTACGATTAAGGGCTTTGTATGGTTGACGCACTTGGTCAACTTCGATGTATTCCCCCAATCGTTAAAAATCGTTTGTGTATTTGAAACGGACGATGAACAAAAGCAAGCTTTAGATGCACAACAAGACGTCTTCCTTTACGATCATATTCAAGCAAAGTTAAGCGCGGTGAATATTAAGATAAAAAACATTCGCTCCCATGTATTTTTTGATAGCGAAGAAACTTGCCAGCGTTTGCACGGTGGCAAGTGGGAAGAACGCTTTAAGCGTCTGTCTACGCTGCATTGAAGTAACCGGGTTTCGAGACAAAGGTCACTATGACGGATTCGATTGATAACAAACTCACCATTACACCATTAGCGGGTTCACTGGGGGCTCTCATTGAGGGTATCAACCTAGCTGAGTTGAACAACACGATTTTTGATCAGCTTTATCTGGCTTTTTTGCGCTACAAAGTCATATTTTTTCGTGATCAAAAACTGTCACCGGAAGCGCATTTAGCCCTCGGTAAGCGCTTTGGTGAGCTAGAGCCTGCCCATCCTTTTTTCCCTCATTTAGCGGAATTTGATCAAGTTGTCATTATCGAAACCTCACGTGGAAACCCACCAGGTGAAAGCTTCTGGCATACGGACATGACTTGGCAGAAAATTCCACCTAAATGCTCTATCTTGCATGCTCAGCATGTGCCGCCAAAAGGGGGCGATACCATTTGGTGTAATATGGCTGCCGTGTTTGCCAGCTTAGCAAAAGAAGATCAAACCACACTTCGGTCGATGCAAGCCATTCATGGATTACACGCCTTTGCAGGCAGCCGCTACGACGACATAGACGAGGCGGGTAACAGCCGAGTGGCGCAAAAATCTCAGGCATACCCACCGATTATTCGTCCTATAGTGACGCGTCATTCAGAAACAAATGAAGAGGTTTTGTTTATCAATGAGCAATTCACTCGCTCAATTGCTGGTTTGAGCGACGCACAAAGCCAAGCTTTGTTAGAGCGGCTCTTTGCCATCGCGCGTCAGCCTGAATTTCATGTCCGTTTCCAGTGGCAAGCGGACTCAGTAGCTATTTGGGATAATAGGGTCACTCAGCATTTCGCCGTGACAGATTATGACGATCAACCGAGAAAGCTTCACCGTGTGACCGTGCAAGGCGATTACGAGTAGATTAAACCGATTAAGCGTTTGGTTAAGGCCGTTTTTAAGACACTTTCCACTCGAACTCAAATGAGGTTGGGGGTATATTGTGATGCATATGTTCATGTTGTGTGAGCATTTTTTATGAAATAGTCCATTTTATGATGGCTTTATAGGATGATACATGGGAGTTAAGCAATGCAGACTTTAAAACTTCGTTCTTTCGTTGTTTCCACCGCGTTAGTCTTAGGTAGCTGTATGGTGCTGCCTAGTTGGGCAGATGAAACCAGTAGCGATACCAAAGCGTTAAATACACAAATAGCTCAATCACCCATGCCACATGAAGCAAGTTACGACACCAAAGACTTAAATGAGCAGTTGGTGATGGCGAACTTGTGGGTACAAGCGTCAGGCGAATATAAAGCATTGGCTTACCAAGCATTTAACCTCGCAAAAATGCAGTTAGATAACTACCTTGCTCATCATAAAGGTAAGAAAAGAGTTGCCGTCATTGTGGATGCCGATGAAACCATTTTAGACAATAGCGCTTACGAGTCTTGGTTAATTGGTAAAAATCAAAGTTACTCAAGTAAAACTTGGGGACAATGGATGAATGCAGCACAAGCCAAAGCCATTCCAGGTGCGGTTGACTTTTTACAATACGCTGCGGAAAAAGGCGTTGGTGTCTTTTACATTACCAACCGTAAAGAAAGTGGTCGTGAGGGGACCATGAAAAATTTACGTGAACTAGGCTTCCCACAAGTGACTAACTCACATGTGTTACTTCGTTCTACTACCAGTAATAAAGAGCCACGTCGTTTAGAAGTTGAAAAACATTACGATGTTGCCTTGTTGATGGGGGATAATCTAAATGACTTCTCCAAAGACTTTAAAACCAAGACGTTAAAGCAAACCTATGCAGCAGTTGAGAAAGATAAGCATTTATTTGGTACCAAATTTATTATGCTTCCTAACCCAACCTATGGTGATTGGGAAGGCAAAGTTTACAATAATAATTGGGGCGCTTCTGCGGCAGAGAAAGACAAAATGCGTAAAGCGCATTTGCATGCTTGGCACCCAAAAGGTGAGTAAGGCTTTGTTTAACCTCTAAGGCTGTTTTTTAATGTCTTAGAGTGAAATAACGTAAAACGGCTTAACGACTTCTTAATATGGGAGTATTAAGTCGTTTTTTTATGCTGGCAGCTAATACCAGATAAAGGGTAAAGCGAGTGTGCAAAAACAAATAATGAAAAATAGGCAAAGTGTAAAGGTCTCCCCATTAATAGAGCATTTACGATAATCTTAATAAACTAATTTATTGACGTGTTGAGGAGTAATGAGTGACCGTAAAAACGATGATGTTGACGGGCGGGCTTGTCGCAGCCATGTTACTGGGAATCAGTCAGGCCAATGCGACCCCCACACAGCCAAAAGACGGTTTTACGCGTCGTGAAGCGACATTCTTTACCACCATACAAGTCAATAATACCGAGTCTTTACCGCTGGTGGATAGAATCACCCGTTTGAGCTCCATCCTGCTTGGCGTGCCTTACGCCGATGGGGCGTTGGGTGAAGGCAGCGAGGGATTATTTGATCAAGATCCGCTTTATCGCTTCGATGAGTTTGACTGTACTACCTATGTGGAAACCGTTTTAGCGGGAGCACTATCCAATAGTCCGAGTGACTTTTTAACCAACCTAGACAATATACGCTACAAGGACGGTGATGTTGCCTTTGTCAAAAGAAATCATTTTCCAAGTGCCGATTGGTTTCCCAATAATCGTAATATCTTGACTGACATCACCAAAAAAGTAGCAGGAAAGCAAACCAAAGAAGCCAGAGCCGTTATTGATAAAAAATCCTGGTATCGACACATGACCATGGACAACTTGCAGTTAACGTCTGCTAATGAGGCTCAGAAGCGCTTATTCCTGCATGCCCTTCACCACGCAGGGGATGGGTTTAAACCACAAATTGCCAAAATAGACTACGTTCCCCTTACTGCTTTATTCGTCCCGGTGAAAAACAACTCAGGTCAGGTAGTCGGCAGTAAAGTTAACCTTGCGATACTGAAAAAAATTCCCACAGGAAGCATCATCAGCATGATTCGTCCTAACTGGAATTTAAAAAAAGTGATTGGCACCAACATGAACGTCTCCCATCAAGCCATTTTGGTACGTAAAGAAGGAAAACTCTACCTACGTCATGCCAGTGAAATTAAAGGTAAAGTAGTGGATCAAAACTTTGTACGATACTTATTCCATTACCGAAACAGCCCTACATTAAAAGGCTTTAATGTGGCCGTATTAAAGGCAAATTCTTAAATCCGTGGATATTTAATTCGATGGAATAGCACTGTGCTTCGTAAATTCGGTTATTTTATTGTCACTTGGTAAGGCGTTATGCCTCCTACGAGAAGCACAGCTTGATTAGAAGGACGGATATTTTGGATGATTTTTACTTGGATCAAAAAGGGCTAGCCGCTTACTTTGAGATGCAATGGTTAGATAAACTTCGAGAAAGTGGTGTTACCGAGCCATTAGAAAGTCAGTCTAAGTCTGTTCCTGATTCGTTTATAGAGTCTGAACACTCGAAAAAAGTATCCCACTTTATTGCAGATGTTGTCGGCAATGAAAACGCATCGCCGACGGAGGTTTTAGAAGTCGGTCCCGCCCTTGGTCGAAATTGTTATGAGCTCATTCAATGCTTTCCAAGCATTCATTCCATTACGGTTGTCGAGCCATCAAATCGATTGTTATCGAATTTTAAGCGAATACTTATTGACGGTGTTAAGTGCGAATTTCCCTACATTAAAAGTTTGAAGGCGTTAGGACAGTTTAGTTTTGATACTTCATCAATTGCCGCTCGCTGTGAACACGTAAACTTTACTCTATTGGAGCGTCCTTTTTCTCGTGGAATGCTTGAAGAACAGTTTGATTTAGCAATTTGCTTAAATGTTCTAGACCAATGTGAGTTCCCTAAAACCTTAGTTGATGCATTAAAAGAAGCGACGGTTTTAAATGGCATCTTGTTTGTATCTTGTTCCTACCAATGGAACAAAAAGCATTTAAAAGATGAAAATGAGGCTGTTGATGATATTAATGATTACTTTGATCATGGATGGGTAAAACTGTCTGAAAAAGAAATTGAGTATAAAGTTAGGTATAACGAAAGGTATTCATTACTGTTTCTATCCCACATCGTTGCTTATAAAAAGATTAGTTCATAAACAGTAGCCGTAAGCCCATAACAAGTGGATAGGTTCAGTATGATGAGTGACGTTTCTATCGGTATCAGGCCAGCTAGATCCAAATGATTGGGGAAAGGGCATTGCAGCGATCGCGGTTCCCTTATGGGTCTCGTATCTCTTTCAAACGAAAGATATTGAGCGAGTGGGGATGACGACATGGTCGGGTAATCCTCGCATGATGTCATTGGCTCTGAAACTCGGTTTTCAGCAAGAAGCACGCTTGCGTAAAGTTCGTTACTATGACGGCAAGTATTATGATTCGGTCAAATATGGTGTATTGCGTTCTGAGTGGCAAGCACGCCGTAAATAAAAAAGTGTTTAAGAGTAACACCTTAGACAAAAATATTTTGTATAGGAGTTATACTTTGATTGAAACGTCTCGACTGCTGCTTAGAAAACCAGATACAGAAGACTTCGACATTATCAGCGAGATCCTTTCTAGCCCAGAACAAACCAAGTTTCTTCCCAATGAAGCACCTTACCCCATTGAGAAACAACAAGAATACCTTGCTAATCGAATCAAGCATTGGGCTCTCAATGGTTTTGGAACCTTTATTGTGTGTTTAAAAGAAGATCCAAACGTTAAGCTGGGTTTTGTGGGGGCTGAATTTTCTCCCAATCCAGAGTTTGTTGATATTCGCTATGGTATTTCCAAGCGCTTTGAAGGAAAGGGTTATATCACTGAAGCGGCAAAGGAATTGCTTAGCTGGATATTCAACAATACAGAGCACACGAAAGTTTACGGTGTATCAATGCCAGAAAACTTAGCATCAATCGCCATCATCAAAAAGCTTGGTATGACAGTAGAAGACAACGTGGATTTGTATAATCACCCAGGCTTAAAACACTATAGTATTGAAGCGAGCAAGATATAACCGATTGTCGTGTGGAATGCTTAGAGTCGTCTGTGGACAGAGACACTGTTTTCTCAGGAAGTGTCTAACGTGTTGTTATCATTAGGTGTATAGGATAAGTATGAAGGTTATCAAAGCAAATCTTAACCATCTAAAGGCTTTTAACGTTTACGCAGCAAAGTGTTGTGATGATGGGCTTGATTTATACGCAGATGCACAAGCTGATGTGGATGCGTATTTCAAAAAGTGGTTAGCTTATGCTGAGGGTAAAGAACTGCCCGATGGATGGCCTCCAATATCTATGTACTTCTGTATTGATTCTGGAAATATACTCGGCGCGATACGTGTTCGTCACGGCGACAATGATTACATCGAAAATATCATTGGACATATTGGCTATGAGACCCTACCTGAGGCTAGGGGGAAAGGCATCGCGTCTATTATGCTTAACTGGGTGAAGCATAATGTCATCGAACACAGTGCCATTCTTATATGTGACATAGATAATGTGGCATCGAAAAAGGTGATAGAAAAGTGCGGTGGGCAGTATTTAAATACATTCTACGATGATGAAGAATTGTGTCATGTCTTGCGTTATCAATTGGCTCGTTGATGAATATTAGTAAATGAAAAATAGTATAGTTTTTTGCCTGATTCCACATTAACGAATGCACTCGTAGCTAAGTTTTGTATTATTCAATCATTCAAACTTTTCCGGTAGGAGTTATGAAGAGAATTAACATTGTGGGTACCAGTGGGAGTGGCAAATCCACCGTGGGTCGTACGTTAGCAACGAAATTAGGTTACCCATATCTTGAAATGGACGCTATGTTCTGGAAGCCAGACTGGCAGGAATCTACCGATGAAGAATTCTTTGCCAAGCTTGAACATCAACTTCTTCAAGAAACATGGGTGCTAGACGGTAACTACCATAGAACCGCTCCGATCAAATGGGCAAATGTTGATACTGTCCTATGGGTTGACTATTCGTTTACTCGAACGCTTTATCAAGCTGTAAAGCGGGCGTTCCTTCGCTCGGTGTCCAAACAAGAATTGTGGGACAAAACCGGAAATGTCGAAACGTTTAGTAAGGTGTTCTTCAGTAAGGATTCTATTATTTTGTGGACACTGAAAACGTACAAAAAGAATCGTATTCGCTACGCAGAAATGATCAATGATCCTAAGTATGGTCATATCAAATTCGTTCGTATTAGAAGCCCCAAAAAGGCTAAGCAGTTTGTAGATGGGTTGCGCATACCACAAGGCACTTCATAAATTCTTGGAGAAATAACTAACGGCCCTATTTAACAAGCTGTTTGCACTTTGATGTTGTTGTTATGGGGCGAGCGAAGGAAGAGAATTCATGGAACATTTATTTTTCATAGACGAGTCTGTCGCTGGCAGGAGTGGTCCCGACAAACAGATGTGGGATCTAGAAGCGCTGAAGCGGCAGAATATCGCTGCCATTCTCTCGGTAAACGACGGAGAGATGGTTCACGTTTCAAGGTTAACCGCATTGGGGATGTCTTATGGACATATACCATTGTCGAGTAACGCGCCCGCCAAAGAGGGGGATGTTGAGCTTTGTTTGACGTCTTTGCCTCGTATTATCAATTTTATAGATCACCATAAAAAACGTGGTATCGTGCTTGTTCATTGTCGATCAGGTAAAGATCGAACCGGCTTAGCGTTAGCCGCTTATCTTATTAAGTCGAAAGGCTATGGGGTTAATCAAGCGATTGAAGCGATCAAAAGCGTACGAGACATTGCTTTTAGCGCGCCGAAGTGGGATGAATTTTCAGTCGCTGTTCTGATGGCGCTAAAAAATGCCTAACAAATTGGTCGTAAATAGTGGCAGATGACCTTTGACCAAATTAGAGAGCATAGAATTGGAGAAATGATGGAAAAGAGACATAAAGTATTTTTAGAACAATGTCTTAGCTCTTTACCCCGTGACCTTGCTGAAAAATACACCTCTTTTAGTGCCGATTACTTTTGCTCAGACGAACACAATGCCAATATCTGTGCGGATTTAATCTTGCGTGGTGAGAAACGAGCATCCTGTAGCATGGATTATTGGTATAGCCACGAGGGAGAGCCCATGCCAGTAGTGGGTCATCTTCAGGTTGTGACGAACTGGCAAGGTGATCCAGTGTGCATCATAGAAATCACATCCGTTTCTAAGTGTCAGTACAACGAAGTGACGCCAGAGTTTGCGGAATCGGAAGGGGAAGGTGACAAAACATTGGCATGGTGGCGAGAGGCCCATTGGGCGTTTTTCTCACTAGAGTGCGAAGCGTTAGGTATCGAACCAAAGGATGATATGCTACTGGTTTTAGAGCGCTTTAAAGTCGTTTACCACTAACAGAAGATACTTGGAGCGTTTTGAAAACTCGGCTGAGTATAGTTGGCATGTGTGTATGTCGGCTCTTATGCTCAAAGACTATGCGAATGAGGCGATTAATATTGATCGTGTTATTAAGATGCTATTGATTCATGATATTGGTGAAATTGATGCGGGAGACACGATCATTTATTCGAGCGAAACAGCGGAATTGAAATCAGCAGAGGCTGCGGGTGTTGCTCGCTTGTTTGCTATGTTACCTGAAGGAATGAGTGCTGAGTTTTTGGCGCTTTGGAACGAATTTGAAGCAGGCGAAACACCCGATGCTCGTTATGCCAAAGCGATAGATTGTGTCCCACCATTGCTGCATAACCTGCATGGAAATGGCCATAGTTGGCGAGCTCATGATATATCTCAAGAAAAAATATTGGGCCTTAACGCTCGAATTGGGCTGGGCAGTACTGAGCTATGGCATGTCATTAGAAAGCAATTGGAAGAAGCCTTCGAGCAAGGTATTCTTAATAAAGCGTTATAAATGATAGCCAAAGGCTTTTAGAGGTTTATGGCAAGATTAGATTGCTAGGAGAAAACAGGATGATCAGAGAAATGACGAGGTTGGATTTTGAGTCATTCTGGCCATGTTTCAAATCGGTCATTCAGGCTCAAGAAACGTATGCTTTTGAGCCCAATATGGTCCTAGAAGAGGCCTATAGATTATGGTGTGAACTGCCATTGAAAACCTTTGTGTTCGTCGAGGGTGAGCAAATTTTAGGCTCCTATTACATCAAGCCTAATGGCATGGGACCAAGCGATCATATTTGTAACTGTGGTTACATGGTTGACTCAAAGGCGCGAGGAAAAGGCATTGCTCGCCAGCTTTGCGAGCATTCCCAACGTATCGCAATGGAATTAGGGTTTGAGGCAATGCAGTTTAACTCTGTGGTTTCTACCAACGATGTCGCTGTGGCGTTATGGAAAAAGCTTGGCTTCAACATCATCGGTACTATCCCGTTGGCCTATCGGCATGGCAAACTTGGGTATGTGGATTGTTATATTATGCATAAGTCGCTAAATGTAACGATAGGAGAATAAAATAATGAGCAAGTTTGTCGCGTTGCTTTCAGGAAAAAATAAAAACCTTTTTAGCGAAGCGTTACTAGGTGAGCATATTGCACATCTACAGCGGCTTGATGAATCAGGCAAGCTCCACTTATGTGGCCCTTTTAAGGATGATGACTCCGCCATTCAAATACTGATTGCGAATACTCTAGAAGAGGCGAATCTGCTTATTCAACAAGATCCTTTCATACAGCATGGGTATTATAAAACCGTGGCGGTTAAAGAACTGATCGAAGCCAACTCAGGTAATAATTGGCTGACGAACCACCCTCAGACAGAGGAAAAGCGGCGCTAGGGAGCCCACCATGGAAAGTCGACAGGTAGAGGGTGGTTTTTCTGATGCCTACAAAGGAAATAAATGAATTTCATGTAATAGATACGATAGAAGAAGCTAATAAAACACCAAGAGTCGTGCTAGAAAACAACAAACTAAAAAAGCAAACCAAGATCTCAGGAAAGGTGTTGGAGGCACAGTATCAAATAGGAGAAAATTTTCTCATTCTAGTGACAGAGGGAAACCCTTTTGAAGAGGCGTTATACATTTACTATTTTAGCGCCAGTTTACAACTCATGGATTCACTAGAGCTGTCTGCAACATATGCGGAAGGAATGGTCAGAAATATTTCTCTTTCTGACTCAGGGAATATTAATTTTTCTTTTTTTGATAATGATGAACAGTGGGTTTTAAAGGTACATTCAAACCCTAAATTTTCATTTTTTAGCAACAAATATCCAGTTAAAAGAAAAATGTCTTGTTTTCATAAAAGCTGGTTAAGTCTAAGTAAGTCCTAACAAATTACTGTGCTAGACACATAAATTTACGCTCGTTTTTGTCAGTCGAGCGCATGAACATAATTGGTACAGTACAGATAAGAGGCGTTCATTATTGGCTCTAAATGTTCCGCTCCCCATAGGTTCTATGGAGTAGCTGGCTTTAGCGCAGGGGTTGGTTTCATTCGGCTGTTTATAGCAGGCATTATGCATTTTTAGGAAAAGAGGAACTAGGGTGATTGACGTAAGGCGAGCAGAGCCGACAGACGCGAAAGCGGTAAAAAGAATTTATGAGTGTCAAAATGCCTATACCAGCACATTACAACTACCGTTTCCCTCCTTGGATACATGGGAAAAACGTTTCCAGAACACGCCAGATCACGTTTATCGATATGTGGCATTAGTGGATGATGACGTCGTGGGGGGAATTGGGCTTTGAGTTAGGTACTAGCCCGAGACGTCGTCATGTCGGTACATTCGGTATGGGGGTAAAAGACGATGCCCAAGGTTTGGGTGTGGGCAGTGCTTTACTGAAGACGGCTATCGATTTAGCGGACAACTGGCTCAATTTAAAACGAATCGAATTAACCGTTTATGTGGATAACGAACGAGCAATCACTTTGTACAAAAAGTTCGGCTTTGAAATTGAAGGTGAGTCCAAGGCGTATGCGTTTAGAAATGGTAGTTTTGTCAACGTCTACCATATGGCTCGCGTTGTGGGACATATATAACAAAAGATGGGCTAGCTTCATTCGTACCCCATGACATGTTTCCTGGTCTAGGGAAGCCTTCCTAGACCGGCCTTTCTTTGATGTTTTTCCTCCATTCTTTTGACTCTCTCTTATCTGTTGCTGAAATTCTGGCTAATTAAGGAAATCTGAAAATAGTCTATTTCATCTTAATATGATCTTAAAATGATGTGAAATGTACTTAAAAGTATCTTAAAAAATAGTATTCAGACTTAATTTTAACTTAATTTGCAATAAATAAGGAAGCACTATGGTCGTAGTGTCAATCTTTAGAGTATCTTCTCCGTCATGCATATTTGGGGGAATAAAAACAACATAAAACCCAGCCCACTCTTAAGGTTATGTTGTTTTTATTGAATTGCGTTGACTGTGATTAATGCTTGAATGAAAGCCGTGAACGCATTTCTCCTGTGCACTTTTATGATGATGTTTACCCTGATGAATTGTCATATTTTGATATGTGATGGAGAAAAAAATGATAACAACAAAAAAGACTCTACTAATCGCAATGCTAGCAGCGCAATTTCCAATGTCTTCAGCATGGGCGGCCGATACAAATGCAAGTACGAGTACAAGCCTTCAGTCTTTGCAAGAACAGATTAATGAGCTTCAGGCTCGCCTGAATAAGACAGAAAAAACGGCAGAGCAAGCGTCAGATAAAGCGTCTCAAGCAAAGGTGGCGGCCACTAAAGCATCAGATGATGCCTCTTCTTTTGAATTCCATGCCTATGCACGTGCTGGGCTGTTGATGAACAATCACGGTTATGGTGCTGCTACCGGAGATGGTAAGGTGATTGGAACTGGCCCATATATGACAGCGGCCGGTGCCCTTGGTGCACCAGTAGGCCGTTTAGGGCTAGAAGACGACAACTATGTGGAAACGGATTTAATTCACAAAAGTGTTGCCGACAACGGCACCAAATCACTTTATAAAATCATGATTGCGGATGGTAACCGAAGCAGCAATGATTGGACTTCAAGTGAGAGTCAACTCAACGTTCGCCAAGTCTATACTGAGTTATCTGATATCAGCTCTTTTACGGGGGCATTCAAAAATGCCAAAGTATGGGCGGGTAAGCGTTTTGATCGCGACAACTTTGATATCCACTTCTTCGACTCAGATATCGTTTTCTTATCTGGTACAGGGGCGGGTATTTATGATGTGCAGTTAGGCAATAACTGGAAGTCAAACTTCTCCATTTACGGTCGTGATTTTGGCACCGATACCTCAAGTAACAATATTAAAAACTATATTGCCACCATGAATAACCACATTGGGCCATGGCAATTCATGGTCAGTGGGATGACTTCTCCGAAAAATGATCAACGTGCTTCAACAGCAAGTTCACCAACGACACGTGCAAACAGTGGTATACATACCTTATTTGCTTATCATGGCGGAAGTTTTTATGGTTTAGCTAAAGGCTTTTCTAAAACTGGGATTTTAATGGGGCAAGGTCTAGGTGCTGAATTAAAACGAATTGGCGCAGACGGTAATTTGAATGATAAAGCCAAAGCGGTGCGTTTATTCAGCTTTGGTGTGGCTAACTTAAATGATACTTGGAAAGTGGCTCCAGCTTTCATGGCAGAATACAGCAAAGACCGGATTAAAACAGGTGATGAATTCAAATGGGCCTCGTTAAATGTGCGTTTGTCTGAAGCCTTTACTGATAACTTTGAAATGGTGTACGAAGGTTCTTACCAATACATGGATCTCAATAACGGCACAAGCAGTGCCAACGGTAACTTCTACAAAGCAACCATTGCTCCAACGCTGAAAATGTCGACGGCAGGTGGCTTTTTTGCTCGCCCAGAATTGCGCTTCGCGGTGAGCTATGTGAACTGGAGTAAAGAGTTAGATAACTACACCATCAGTCTAGACAATACCGCTAAGCCTATGGGATCAGGTGGTAGAACCTTATTCGCCCTACAAATGGAAACTTGGTTCTAGTTCTAATAGGCAAATGGATTTACAAGCGAATGTCGGTGTACGGAAGCACGGCTAAAAAGCAACACAAAACTTATAATGATGATAAGAATGGAAAAAGCTCTTGCTGAATAGTAAGAGCTTTTTTTCGTGTGTATTTTCATAGGATAGCGACTTGAACAATGGTGAGCTTGTTAAAAAGTTGAATGTTTGACGAATATATCTGCTTTTACATGGTGCGCTTTTACTTTTTTGACCTGTTTTTGGGCGAACATAAAAGAACATCTTTCTTGCACTTTTGGCTGTTTTTTTAATTAACCCAATGAAAACAAGGGTATTAAATAATTGGCACGCTACCTGCTATATATGAATTAAGTTCGTACCCTTGGGAAGTCGAGCTTCACAATTTGATGTAATAGAAGGCTAGGGTTCCGGCTATATAGAAAAATATAGTGACTGGTCCGAGAGCATTCGACCTTGTCAGTTTCAAGGTTACACGGCGGGACAAAAGCCCGGGAGACCACATGGCGATATTTGCCAAGGGTACTCCGTGTGTAATGTAAAAACTGAAAAGGTGACCGCTATGCAATACTCCGCGAAAAAGTTAACCGTTCTGCTTTGTTCTCTTCTACTGTCTGCCAATGTCTTGGCAAAAGACCACTTCAAAGTCTGTTGGTCCATTTATGCGGGTTGGATGCCTTGGGCTTATGCTCAAGAGTCCGGCATTATCAAAAAATGGGGCGACAAATACGGTATCGATATCGATGTCGTACAAATCAATGACTATGTTGAATCCATGAACCAATATACCGCAGGTCAGTTTGATGGCTGTACTATGGCGAATATGGATGCCTTGACGATCCCCGCAGCCAGTGGTGTAGACAGTACGGCACTGATTGTCGGTGATTACTCCAATGGTAATGATGCGGTTATCTTGAAAGGCAAAAAACACCTAAAAGACATTAAAGGCCAAAACGTCAACTTGGTTCAATTTAGTGTGTCTCACTATTTGCTTGCTCGCGCCTTAGCTTCGGTGGGAATGAGCGAAAAAGACGTGAACGTGGTGAATACCTCTGATGCAGACATGGCATCGGTGTTTGGCACCAGTGACGTAACGGCCGCTGTGACATGGAACCCCATTGTCAGTGAGATTCTACAAATGCCGAACACCTATGATGTGTTTGACTCTTCTCAAATCCCAGGCGAAATCCTAGACACCATGGTCGTCAATACCAAAACCCTTAAAGAGAACCCTAATTTTGGTAAAGCCCTTGTTGGTGCTTGGTACGAAATCATGGGCTTGATGCAAGGTAACAGCGCGAAAGCCAAAGAAGTCCGTACGGATATGGCCGAGGCAGCGGAAACAAACCTTGCTGGTTACGATGCGCAATTGGCAAAAACCCACATGTTCTACACGCCACAATCAGCTCTTAAGTTGGTCGATAGTAAACAACTCTACACCACCATGAAGCACGTTGCTGAATTCTCGTTTGCGCACGGTTTATTAGGTGATGGGGCGCCAAGTGCAGGGGCGGTTGGTATTCAAATGCCGGCTGGCGTATTTGGCGATAAAAACAATATCAAACTGCGCTTTGACCCGACCTATATGCAAATGGCAGCCGACGGAAAACTGTAATTCACCCGACAAACGCATTCTCTGGAGGTCTGGCTTCCCTTGGTTTTCATTGAGAAAACTAAGGGAAGAAGAGCGAAGAGAGTGGTCATGGGACTCAACATGAAAAAAATGATTAATTTAAAACCAAGCAGAACCAGTGCGATTATTATCGGCCTACTGCCTTTTGTTCTGTTATTGGTGATCTATATGGTGAGCTCGGATGCCCGCTTAGCGATCAACCCCAGTGATAAAATGCTGCCTGCGTTCAGTCAAATGGGCGATGCGATCTACCGTATGGCGTTTGAGCCCAGTCGTCGGACGGGGGACTATGTGTTCTGGCAGGATACGTTGAGTAGTCTGGGGCGCTTAGGGGCGGGGGTGCTGATTGCGGCGTTGCTGGGATTGGTTATAGGTTTATTAACGGGCGCTTTACCCGTGGTGAATGCCAGTTTTTCCCCTTTGCTGACCGTGATTTCATTGGTGCCGCCTTTGGCGTTGTTGCCGATTTTATTCATTGTTGTGGGATTAGGGGAGGCCTCGAAAATTACCTTGATTGCCATCGGGATTACCCCGTTTATCGCTCGGGATATTCAGCGGCGAACACAGGAAATTCCGTCAGAACAACTGGTGAAGGCTCAAACACTTGGAGCAAGCACCAGCCAAATTTTAATTCGCGTGTTGTTACCGCAAATCATGCCCAAACTGATTGATGCGATACGCTTGTCATTGGGCTCTGGCTGGCTGTTTTTAATCGCCGCAGAAGCCATCTCTTCCACCGATGGCTTGGGTTATCGCATTTTCTTAGTACGTCGTTATCTTGCCATGGACATCATTTTGCCTTATGTGGCGTGGATTACTCTGTTGGCATTCTTGATTGACTTCTTATTGGCTCGATTGAATCGACGACTCTTTCCTTGGAGTCTGGAGGGGGGCGCATGAGTCAATCTATTCAGACAAAGACTGCCGTATCCAACGTGAAGAAGGCCGCAGTGACGCCCATTATTCAAGGTACCAACATAGGTAAATCCTACGGGCAAGACATTATTCTCGAACGGGTCAATGTCTCGGTGCAAGAAGGGGAGTTTATTACCTTAGTGGGGGCCTCTGGTTGCGGCAAAAGTACCTTTTTGAAAATGATCTTAGGGATTGAAACGGCCACCGAAGGGGAATTGCTGTTGGATGGCAAACCGATTCCCAACGAACCTGGTTCCGATCGTGGCATTGTGTTTCAGCAATATTCAGTGTTTCCCCATATGACCGTGTTGGAGAATGTCATCGCGGCTAAGGGCTTTCAAAAATCCTCTATCACTGGCTACTTATTTGGCAAAGAGAAAAAAGTTGCCAAGCAGGAAGCCGCTGAGATGCTGGCACAAGTAGGGCTGGGTCATGCCTTGAATCGTTATCCCCACGAGTTATCTGGCGGTATGAAGCAGCGGCTTGCCATTGCCCAAGCGGTGATCTGTAAACCGCGCATTTTACTGCTGGATGAGCCTTTTGGTGCATTAGACCCAGGCATTCGGGCGGATATGCATGCCTTGGTATTGGACCTTTGGCACAAACATAAACTGACCATTTTTATGGTCACCCATGATCTAAAAGAAGGCTTCTACCTCGGCACACGCTTATGGGTATTCGACAAACTGCGTCATGACCCCCATTCCCCCAATGCCTATGGCGCTTCAATCACCTATGACCTACCGGTAGGTCATATGCCTGAGCCGCTTTATGACGAAATCGATCAACAGCTTCGACCGATTACTAAAATGGAACAGCCCATTTCGAGTATGGAATAGAACGCAGAGGAAAATTTATTATGAAAAAGTACGAAACCATTATTCCGGCCGCTAGCCACTGGTCACTGCGTGTGCGCCGTGGTATGCAAATGACCCTCACCGACATCGAAGGCGATGCCAATGTGGGCATGGTGTTTTACAACCCAGAAAACTTATTGGAACGTTACAACGCGCCAGACACCTTAAAAGGGCAGCATACTTTCAAACTTACCAAAGGTCATTGCTTGTATTCTGACATGGGGCGCATCTTTGCTTCCATTATCGAAGACTCCGTGGGCTGGCATGAAACCGTCAGCGGTAACAGTCACGCCTCTCACATTGCCGCCAAGTGGGGCAAGCGCGACTACCAAAACGATCGTAATGATTGGATGCAAAATGGTCACGATGCCATGCTGGTAGAAATGGCCAAATATGGACTAACCAAAGCCGACATCGCCGCAAATTTGAACTTATTTAGTCGAGTGGGTACCGATGCTGACGGCAATATGTCGTTAGTGGAAGGCAACAGTCCTGCTGGTTCAAGTGTCACTTTGCGTTTTGAAATGGATACTTTGGTGATGTTGCATACTTGCCCACATCCATTAAGCAGCGCGGCCAGTTACCCAAAAAAGCCGATTGCCATCCTGTTAGAAAAAGCTGCCCCTGTGGAAGAGGACGATTCATGCAAAATGTCTCGCCCTGAAAACCAACGTGGCTTTGCGAATAACGAACTTTATTACCTTGGTGCTGAGATGAGCACAGACACTGGCGCGGAGGCCTAATCATGATCAAAGAAAGCCTATTAAACCCAGAGCATGCCAATACCACTTACCATATTGATGCGGGGGATTATTTTATTGGCGTTGTAAAAGCGGGCAGTACGTTTCGTCTCGTTGATTTAGAAGGCAATCAAGCGGCGGATACCTTGTTTTACAACGCCAATGATCCTGCCGAGCGCTACAGCGCCACGGATACCATTCGCGAGCAAGGCAACGTGTATTTAACTGCTGGCTCAGAAATTCGCTCCAATCAAAACAACGTTATGTTGGAGATCGTCGCGGATACCTGTGGTCGCCACGACACGCTAGGTGGAGCCTGCGCAACAGAAAGTAATACCGTGCGTTATGATCTAGAAAAACGTTGTATGCACGCTTGTCGTGATAGCTGGATGTTAGCGATTACTGAAAACCCAGAGTTTGGCTTATCGAAGCGCGACATTAGCCACAACATCAACTTTTTTATGAATGTGCCTGTGACGCAAGCGGGTGGTTTGACCTTTGAAGATGGGATTTCAGCCCCCGGCAAATACGTGGAAATGGTGGCCAAAATGGACATTATCGTGCTGATTTCTAATTGCCCACAATTAAATAACCCTTGTAACGGCTATAACCCAACGCCAGTGGATATGTTGGTCTGGGATAAACGCTAAATTGGTAGTCTGAGATGCTTGATAGAGAAAACAGCTTACGAAATAAGCAGCCTCATGGATGGGGGCGGCAGGTTGTTAAATACAGGGACTGTATTTCGACTGAGCGTTTTCTATACCTGTTTTTACTCAGACATTCTGGCTTGTTTAATACAGGCTTTGTTCATGAAACACTCTGTCACGACCGATAGAGCTGATCGTTTTAGTTAGCCCAGTGGACGGCCACTGAGGTTTATCTCACTCCGGGACGGCCCGGACAAGGTTGAACCATGTTTAATAAGGTTTTAATAGCCAATCGAGGCGCCATCGCCACTCGTATTATTCGCACGCTTAACACCATGCAGATTGGCTCCGTGGCCGTGTACTCCGAATCCGATGCCAAAAGTTTACACGTTAAACGCGCGGATGAAGCTTATTCCTTAGGCGAAGGCAGTGCCAGCGACACCTATTTGGATATGGACAAAATACTCAATATAGCCAAACAATCGGGTGCCCAGGCGATTCATCCCGGCTACGGTTTTTTGAGTGAAAACGCGGCCTTTGTTCGTCGCTGTGAAGAAGAAGGCATTGCCTTTATTGGCCCAACCGCCGAACAAATGATTGAGTTTGGCCTGAAACACAGAGCACGGGAATTGGCAGAAAAAGCCAATGTACCACTGTCGCCAGGCTCCGAATTGCTCACCGATTTAGACAGCGCTTGCCAAACCGCAAGCGCCATTGGCTACCCTGTGATGCTAAAAAGCACGGCGGGTGGCGGTGGCATTGGTATGCATCTATGCCACGATGAGAAAGGCTTACGAGACAGCTTTGATTCCGTGCGTCGTTTAGGTGCCAATAACTTTGCGGACGACGGCGTTTTTTTAGAGAAGTTCATTGCTCGCGCTCGTCATATTGAAGTGCAGATCTTTGCCGATGGCAAAGGGAGCGCATTAGCACTGGGGGAGCGCGATTGCTCTAGCCAACGTCGTAACCAAAAAGTCGTCGAAGAATGCCCCGCGCCAAACCTTACCGATGAGGTGCGCAAACAGCTTCATCAAACCGCTGAGTTATTATTGTCGTCTGTTCAGTATCGCAATGCTGGTACGGTAGAATTTATCTACGATATGGACACGGACGAGTTTTACTTTTTGGAAGTGAATACGCGTTTGCAGGTGGAACATGGCGTCACCGAAATGGTCTACGGTGTGGACTTGGTGGAATGGATGATACGTCTTGCCGCTGGCGAAGACCTTGCCCTAGACGCTAAGCGTGAAGCGTTAAAACCGAAGGGTCATGCGGTACAAGTGCGCCTTTACGCGGAAGACCCGTATAAAGACTTTCAGCCTTGTGCCGGTTTGTTGAGTCAGGTTCAGTGGCCTTTGGCTAATACTAAGGTTGCTGCTGGTTCGGGTGTTCGCATTGATACTTGGGTCGAAACTGGTATCGAAGTGTCACCGTATTTTGATCCTATGCTGGCGAAAGTGATTATCCATCAGGCGAATCGCGAGAGCGCCTTTGCCCAGTTAAAAGCTACCCTCGACGACTGTGTGCTATATGGCACAGAAACCAACTTAGACTACTTGAAAAACTTGGTTATCGACCCTGTTTTACTGCGTGGTGAAGTGAGTACACGTTATCTCAACCAGTATGTCTACCAGCCAGAACGTATTGATGTGCTCAGTGGCGGTACACAAACCACCTTGCAAGATTTTCCTGGTCGCCAACATCATTGGAATGTGGGCGTGCCTCCGTCAGGCCCTTTTGATAATTACCATTTCCGTCTCGCCAACCGCTTGCTGAATAACCCAGACTCTGCCGCCGCCATGGAAATTACCCTGCAAGGGCCAAGTTTGAAATTCAGCTTTGCAACATGCCTGGTCGTTTGTGGAGCGATGATTGATGCAACAATCGATGGCCAAGCCATTGAGCAAAACCAAGTAGTGACCATCAAAGCGGGCGAGACGTTAGCTTTGGGTCGCATCAAAGAGCAGGGCGCACGGGCCTATTTAGCCGTAGCGGGTGGTTTTGATTGTCCCGATTATTTGGGGTCGAAATCCACTTTCACACTGGGACACTTTGGTGGTCACAATGGCCGAGCCATTCAAACAGGCGATGTTTTGCACACGTTACCTGCGTCTTTGGACAATTTGCCCACACATGCCCCAGGCGAATTGGTGCCCCAGCTGGGCAATCACCATGAATTGCGGGTGATCTACGGACCACATGGCTCGCCAGATTTCTTCACCCCAGAAGACATCCAGATGTTCTTCAGCACAGACTGGGAAATCCATTATAACTCCAGCCGTACCGGGGTGCGCTTAATCGGCCCAAAACCGAAATGGGCACGTAACGACGGTGGTGAAGCAGGGCTTCATCCGTCCAATATTCATGACAACGCTTACGCTTTTGGTAGTGTGGATTTTACCGGCGACATGCCAGTGATTTTAGGGCCAGACGGTCCATCCCTTGGTGGCTTTGTTTGCCCTGCTACGGTGATTACAGCGGATTTATGGAAGCTGGGTCAACTTCGCGCAGGGGATAAAATTCGTTTTATTCCTGTGACCTTGGAAAACGCCGTGGCCCTAGAAGCCGCCCAAAATAACGGCTTGGCAAATCTCACCGCGTTTGAACGCGACATTCCCTCTTGTGACATCCCTTGTGAAGAGCAGACACCGATTCTGAAAACGTTATCGGCGGATCGGTTTGGTGACGAAATCGTCTATCGTGCGGCGGGAGATCACTTCCTGCTGGTGGAATATGGTGAGCAAATACTGGATATTCGTTTGCGTTTTCGTGCTCACGCCTTGATGCAATGGCTAGAGCAAAACCCATTAGCCGGAATGCGTGAACTGACACCGGGGATTCGCTCCTTGCAGATTCACTACGACAGTCAACAACTGAGCTACACGGCTTTATTAGGCCATCTAGAAACGGCGGAGCAAGCCTTAAGCACACAGCTTGATGAACTCACCGTGCCATCAAGAATTGTCTATTTGCCTTTGTCATGGGATGACAGAGCTTGCCAAGAAGCCATCGACAAATACGCCCAATCCGTACGTTCTAATGCCCCTTGGTGCCCAAGTAATCTAGAGTTTATCCGTCGTATCAATGGCCTAGACAGCATTAACGAGGTCAAAGACATCCTGTTCAGTGCGAGCTATTTGGTGATGGGTTTGGGGGATGTGTACCTTGGTGCCCCCGTGGCCACGCCAGTGGATCCGCGTCATCGTCTAGTGACCACCAAATACAACCCAGCACGTACCTGGACTGCGGAAAACTCGGTGGGCATCGGTGGATCATACTTGTGTGTGTATGGCATGGAAGGCCCTGGCGGCTATCAATTTGTTGGCCGGACATTACAAATGTGGAACCGCTATCGTCAGACCAGCGCGTTCAGCAAACCTTGGTTATTGCGCTTCTTTGACCAAATTCGTTTTTACGAAGTGAGCCACGAAGAACTGGAGCAGATCCGTAAAGACTTCCCCCATGACACTTTCCCTGGAAATAAAAGCCCAATACGCATCGAAGAGAGCACCTTCTCTTTGTCTGACTATCAAAGCTTTATCGATGACAACCAAGACAGCATTGAGAGCTTCAAACAAGGTCGTAATAAAGCCTTTGAAGACGAATTAGCGCGCTGGCATGCCAATGGTCAATTCCATTTTGATACAGACGAAGCCGAAGCCGTTTCCACCGACATCACCTGGAGCGAAGACGCGACCGTCGTTGATAGCCCCGTCTCTGGTAGCGTCTGGCAAACTCAAGTGGCAGAAGGGGATCAGGTGCAAGCAGGGCAACTGCTAGTGATTTTAGAATCCATGAAAATGGAAATTCCCATCTATGCCCCTAGCGCAGGCGCGGTAGCGAATTTGTTATTAAAAGACGGCAGCCGCGTTAATGCAGGGCAAGCAATTGTCGTTCTTGAAGAATAAAGTAGAAGATTGAGGAGCAAACTATGGGCATGCAATTAGAAACACAAAGTGGATTGGACATGGGATTTTCTGCCCTGCGCAGCGCTTATCAAGCGGGTAAAACCAGTCCTGAAAGCGTAATGGCGGACATCCGAGAGCGCGCAGCCGATTACAAAGATCACAACATTTGGATTCACCTGTTAACTGAAACGGAACAAGCGGTTTGGCTGGAAGGCCTAAAAAGTAAAGACATGGACACGCACCCCCTATGGGGAATTCCGTTTGCCATTAAAGACAACATCGATTTGGCGGGCATTCCGACCACGGCAGGTTGTGATGCGTTTGCTTACACACCGAGCGCCTCGGCTCAAGTGGTGCAACAGCTGATCGATGCGGGGGCGATTCCCGTTGGCAAAACCAATTTAGACCAATTTGCTACAGGTTTGAACGGTACCCGCTCGCCTTACGGTGCTTGCCATAATTCGTTTCATTACGATTACATCAGTGGTGGTTCCAGCTCAGGTTCGGCGGTTGCTGTGGCCCTTGGTTTAGCCAGTTTCAGCTTAGGCACTGACACCGCTGGCTCGGGCCGTGTTCCGGCTTGCTTTAATAATTTGGTTGGCGTGAAACCGAGCATAGGCTTGTTATCGGCAACGGGTTTAGTGCCTGCTTGTCGTAGCTTGGATTGCATGACCATTTTTGTTTATAACACCGACGATGCCAATACAGCGCTCGCGGCCGCAGAAGGCTTCGATGAACGAGACGGCTACAGCCGCCAGAACCCCTTCGACAATCAAGCTCGCCATTATGGTTTACGTACGGGGCCATTAACCGTCGGTGTGATTCCCGCTCATCAATTGAAATTCTTTGGTGATGAAAGCTATGAAAAAGCCTATTTCGAGACGTTAGCATTGCTTAAAGAGCAGGGCTTTGCCTTTCAAGAAATCGACTATGCTCCCTTTGATGAAATCGCCCAACTTTTATACGAAGGTCCTTGGGTGTCCGAGCGCTACATTGCCACTCAACCTCTGATTGACGAGAATCCAGAGGCGATTTTCCCTGTCGTGCGGGAAATCATCGCGCCAGGTGGCAAACCGCCGGCAACGGCCTTGTTTAAAGCCCAATATCGCATTAACGATTTGAAGCAAATTTGTTTGGCACAAATGGCAAAGGTGGATTGTTTGCTGACGCCCACAGCAGGGCGCCACTTCACCATAGCAGAAATGCTCGCTGAGCCGATTAAGCACAATAGCGAGTTGGGCTATTACACCAACTTTATGAACCTGATTGATCTGGCTTCCATTGCCGTTCCCACTGTAATGACAGACAACGACATGCCATTTGGTATCACGCTTGTGGGGCCGACGTTTAGCGACCGTATGTTAATGTCTATTGCCAACCGCATTCAGCAAGCGCTTCCCCTAAAAAAAGGGGCTTTAGAGGTTGTGGCAACGCCAAACAACACAACCCCTGTGAGCAACCCGAAAACCATCGACGTCATGGTTTGCGGCGCGCATTTAGCAGGCCAGCCACTCAACTGGCAACTAACGGAACGCGGCGCCACCCTAAAAGCCAAAACCACCACCGCAACCATGTATCGCATGTACGCACTGGCAGGCGGGCCTCCGCTTCGCCCTGGGTTGATACTCGATAAAGACAATGGTGACGCCATCGAAGTGGAAGTTTGGTCTGTGCCAACACAACACTTTGGCAGTTTTGTCGCAGGCATCCCCGCGCCCCTCGGCATCGGCAAAATAACACTCGCCAACGGCAGCCAAGTGGCAGGGTTTATCTGTGAACCTTACGGCATCGAAGACGCACAAGACATCACCCATTTTAAAGGCTGGCGAGCGTATTTGGCGTCATTGAAATAGCAAGACGGTAAACGCAGAGACAACGAAAACCACTTTTCTAGCGATAGAGAAGTGGTTTTATGGAAATGTTATTTATAGCAGTTGGTCTAGTGGACTATTGGTTCCAGCAAAATGTTGACCTATTACATGCGTATAAATTTGTGTGGTTGACACATCGTTATGGCCTAACAACTCTTGAACAGTTCTTATATCTCGTCCGGCCATCAATAAGTGAGTCGCAAAAGAATGGCGGAAGGTGTGACAATTTACTCTTGTTTCATTAATTCCTGCTTCATGGACTGCTGTTTTTAATGCTTTACGGGGCACTGAATCATGTAAATGATGCCGGCATAATTCGCCAGTCAAAGGGTGCGGGCTGATTGATGTAGAGGGAAATAAAAACATCCAACTTAATTGACGAAATGCGTTCGGATACTTTCTAGACAGTGCGAAGGGCAAAGAAGGGCCGTATCCCTTTGTATTGTCGTCTTGTTGGATTTTTTGAGCATAGGATTTTTGTTTGTTTAAAGATTCAGCTAATTTACGGCTAAGAATCGTGGTTCTATCTTTATTGCCTTTGCTGCATCGTACCACCAAGCTACCTTGATCCAAATTAATATCTTGAATGCGAATACGTAAGCACTCACTGATCCTAAGTCCTGAGCCATATAGCAATGAGAACATTAAGTGATCCCGTTCATTTAAGCAGCTTAGTATTTTTTGAATGTCGTTAGGTGCTAAAACAATGGGTAAGCGCCGACCTTGTTTAGCATGCTGAAATCCTAAGTCTCCTAATGGTTGATCAAGTAGCTTGTTATATAAAAATGCGAGGGCATTAAGGGCAGATTTTTGTGTGTTAATTGCAACATTTTGTTCAATTGCCAAAAATGATAAAAACGCTCTTACTTCTTCTGCCCCCATATTTTGAGGGTGCTGCAGCTTATGGAATCGAATAAAATATTTAATCCAATACAGGTAAGACTTCTCTATTTTTAAGCTATAGCCGCGCAGCCTGAGTTCATTACGAATAAAGTTAAGAAAAGGACTGGAAGACATCACACACTCCTTGTGGATAATTGACCTAAATCTGTATAAATATACAGTATATTTTTTCAGCTTGCCAATTTTTGGCACGGATTGTCTGAAAAATAATCAAAAAATTGCGTGTCTGCACTGGCAGCATGCCTTAAAGTCTTTTAGTATCAATGAATAAGAATATACGCATCAGAAATAACGTGCTGTGGATAAATGTGTAAACACGCATGCTCGTTTTTCCAGTTTTAGTTTCTGTGAGTAATTTCGTAAAGTAACTTTGATTCAGTTACTTACGGCGTTCATTAGAACTTTTTGGAATTGTCTAAAAGCGCATGCGCACTATTAAAATGTTATCTTTCCGGAGCATGAATTAAATGTTGACATTCAAACTCGCCCAGAGCGGTGATTCAAAGTTAATTTTGAAATATATTCGAGATCTGGCTATTGCTGAAGAATTTCCATTTGAAATATCCGCTACACTATCGGACATAGAGGCAAATCTTCTTGGAAAGGACGCTACGGCAAAAGCTTTGATTTTACAAATTGATGAAAAACCATGCGGTTTTGCTGTTTATTATTACACGTTCTCTACCACAACGGGAAAACGAGGTTTGCATCTAGATGATTTATATATTGAGCCAGAGTTCCAAGGGAATGGAGTTGGTAAAAAAACGCTGATCTATCTAGCTCAATTAGCAAAAGAAAAAGGTTGTGCTCGTTTTGAATGGTGGGCACTTAAAACCAATGACTCGGCAATTAAATTTTATTCGAATATCGGAGCAAAGAAACTAGATGAAATCTCGGTGTTTCGGTTGAATTTACCTCAAATTGAAAGCTTGGCAGAAGATAACAAGCCAATGCACGCGACGAGCGCGTGATTGAAGCGTTAGATAAAATATGAAACTAGGTGCAGATGCTTACAGATTGAGAGACATTTCTTTTGAGTTAATGTTGTTAACTCGAGGTTTTGTACATTTTGATTTTTCCGATTTAGACATAGATCATCCAATATATCAGTACACAGTTACCGGCTTCCTTAGCACAATAAAAGTAAAGTTGGTCGAATTGGCCATTCACCAACGTAATTTGGATGACGAGTTCAAAAATCTTGTATCAGATACTAGTCATGCTTTTCATAATGATAGATCTATAATGGATACTGCTTTTGTTAAGCAGGAATATGCTTTCGATAGAATTTCCACTTGCGTTTTGACAAGCTTGAGAGAAGTTTCAAATAAGATAATACATGTAGATAAATTTGTACTTGCGGGTGCTTTTGAGGACGCAATTACACAGGCGGAATTGACCAAAATTGGGGAGCCAGATTTAGCGCGAGTGGTCATGCTTCATGGAAAGAAAGGAAAATCTGATTGGTGTGTGCTCTTTGATTTATTGGTTTATTGTGAGCAATGCTATCTTTTTGGTGAAATATTGGCCGAGCAGTATGGTATCTAACAATTTGGTGCAGTGGAACCAGTTACGCTCCGCAATTTTTATGGTATCGCTGCGCTCTTTTTACCATAAAATTTGCTCCACTACGCTGGTCCACTGACCAAGGCGTTAGAGCTTGGAGGAAACTTTGAATATTGCACTGTTTGATTTCGATGGGACGATCACCAATGCAGATATGTATACAAAGTTTCTGCACTTTTCTGGAACAAGACGGCGAGCACTACTAGCCAAGATAGTGTTGCCACCATTTTTCATACTTTATAAAGTGGGTGTCATTCCGGCTCCTAGAATGAGAACCATTGCTAGCTTTGTGGCTTTCTCTGGTCGTAAGGTTGATGAAGTCGCAGCCGCTGGGGAGGAATACGCTGCGGATGTTGTGCCTAACCACCTTAGAGAAGTGGCTTTAAATAAGCTTAAATGGCACAAAAATAATGGAGATCAAATCGTTATTGTTTCAGCCTCTCTCGACGTTTATTTAAAGCCCTGGTGTGCTCAAAATGGGTTTGCTCTCGTTTGCAGTGAACTTGAAGTTGACAGCGGTAGGTTTTCTGGACGCTATGTAAATGGTGACTGCAGTTGTGCCAATAAGCCGAAATTGATTGGCTCCAAGTTTGAGCTAGAGCAGTATGAACAAATCTATGCCTATGGTGATACAAAAGAAGACTTGGCAATGTTGAGTGTGGCAGATGAAGCGTATTTAAACTGGGAGCCGCATCCTGAGCGCTAGAGCTCTAACAAATGCATCAAATCTGACTCCGAAAGCTGTCCGATTTTTTGCATAAAAAGGCGCAAAAAAGCGTCCAACTTACTCCGCAGTTTATGCGGGCGTTAGGTATCTAAGGAATTACAAGCAAGTATGAATCCAAATTTAGATGAAGTACTAAAAGCCCTTCAGGATAGCTGGTCACTTGAAAATACAGAAGAGCCCGAGAATTGGACGCCATCCAACCCAAGCCGTGGGCAGTGTGGAGCTTCATCATTAATAATTAATGACTATTTCGGTGGAAAGCTAGTTCTATGGAAGGTTTTTGTAGGTGAAGAGCAAGTGGGCTTTCATTATTCAAACGAGTTACCCGATGGTACTCCATTTGATTCTACTGCTGACCAGTTTTGGAAAAATGAGGAATTGAAAGAACCTTCTTCATTCGTAAGACCAAACAAACCACCAAAGAATGGAGCTGACCGTTATTTGAACTTATCAAATTTGGTCCGTAGCAAATTAGAAAAGAACCAGGTAGACGCGGCAGCCTCTACCTAACAATCAAAGGCATGGGACGCGAAAAAGACCGCGCCCATGCTTTAAGCGTTCTATTTAAAGGGAGTTGGAAATGGTTGAGTACATAAATGCGTTGTTACTAACATATACTGCGTTTATTTTTGCAGTACTTTCACCAGGCCCAAATGTTTTTGGTGTTCTTAATATCTCGCTAGAAAAAGGTAAAGCTGCGGGTTTATTGTTTGGTCTTGGTATCGCATTCGGCTCTTTGACGTGGGCGACTCTAAGTGTTTTAGGCCTGACTCAGATTATTGCTAAATACGCTGAATTACTATTTTTGATAAAGGTGTTTGGAGGGTGCTACTTAATTTATCTCGCCATCAAATCCTATAAGTCAGCTAAGACTGAAGCCTCAGATAGGACCTCTAAGACACATGGGTTAATACCCAAACGATATTTTACCGGAGGTTACGCGCTGATGATGACGAACCCTAAAGCTGCGCTAGCTTGGGTTGCAATAGTATCATTATCTACATTTAACAACGCTCCAGCTTGGGTTTCAATTGCTGCAATCGTTGGCACTTTCACTCTTTCAGTAATTATTCACGTGGCGTATGCGTCAATATTTTCAAGTAGATCATTTGTAAGGTTTTATCGAAAATCGAGAAGCAAAATATTAAAGATTTTTTCAGTTGTTTATGGTGGTTTGGGGTTGAAATTACTTTCATCTACGAACTAAATAGAACAAATGTGGGCACAGGACTCGTTCCTCGCCCGTGCCACAAACGTTATGCACTAATGCTCAGCTAGGAGCACATAGGAGAGAAAGGTGGATTTTGACAAGCTCGCATACCCAGAAACATTGACTATCGCAGGCACGGAATACAAAGGACAACGCAACATGTCCAAAGGTCAAGTTCTGGTGCCATACACAGATGAACCAGATGTAGGTATTGGCGATGTTATTACTCAGAAATCAGGTAAGCGTGAAATACATCTCAAAGTTATAGATGTTTCATTCCTAGAGGACGGATGTTTAGGGGTAGGTACTACGTATCCTCACATGCCCCCTGTGTCAGGATAGTTGTCGCCTCATTTGATATTATAAATAGACAGGGGGCGGTAAGTTAAAACCAGTGGATTACCAAAGACATTCAAGAGCCTTTAAAGAAGCCATCTTACAGAAACTCAGC
>NZ_FLOB01000025.1 GCF_900089775.1 Marinomonas spartinae | reverse complement strand
TGCTCGTTTTTCCATTTTCAGTTTCTGTGAGTAATTTCGTAAAGTAACTTTGATTCAGTTACTTACGGCGTTCATTAGAACTTTTTGGAATTGTCTAAACGCGCATGCGCACTATTAAAATGTTATGTAGATTTATGAAGATCGAGAAAGTAGAACAATTACCAAGTGATATTGAAACTCTGATAACTGAAAGCCAATTGGAAGGTTTTCGCTTTTTAGCACGACTTCAAAATGATTTTGTAAGCGGAGTAAATAAGTTCAATAAGAACGGTGAAACCCTTGTGACTGTTAGGGTCGATGGTAAATTGGTAGCTATCGGTGGTATTAATCGCCAAGATGACTGCGCGCGGTTGCGTCGATTCTATGTAAGTAAGTGCAGTCGTCGTTTGGGTGTTGGACGCGAATTGCTCGAATTTCTTGAGAAACATGCGTCTCAGTATTTCACAAAAGTCACTTTATTTACCGATACTCTACAAGCGAATCAATTTTACGAAGCCTGTGGTTATTTACCTGTAAATAGGCATCACGTTAGTCATGAGAAAGCATTCACATAACAAAGCGTTTAAGAGCGATTCCGCAACGCGTGCCAGTTTCGCTTCGCTCACAGTATGGCACGCATTACGTCACGCCTTAACGCGGCGTTATACGAAACCAATATGAAGCAATGGAGTGACATAAAGCGAGAATTCAAAACAGATGGATCTCTGAGGGATATCTATGTAGAAGATATCGAGACAGCTGTTTGGGATACGTTTATAGCTGAGGTGAAGCGGTCGGAGTACAAATTTGAGTTTACTCACGGAGATGTTGAGAAGGAATTACCTAATGATCTCATTACAATCAAGAGTATGCAGCAAACCAACCCTACGACCTTATTCCTCTGGATAGCCGAAAAAATCCAGTTAAATTGCCATTTTTTTGTAGAAACAGAAATTGAGCTAGATGTTTCACCACACGATATAAAAACTGAAAGTTCATACAACCAACTAATAAGCTTCCTAGAATGGCTTGCAACTGTCACCAAGGGTGAAGTCAAGTTAACTCATGAAGGTATGCAGGAGCAGGTGATCTTAAGTGTTGGCGAGTAAATCGTATAACAAGCACCTGCACCGGAAAACCAAAAGCGCCGCTTCGCTCTGCTTTTGTTTTCCGGTGAGGTGAGCGTTAGTGGGCAAAGGAGTTTAATCAAAGTATGGAAGTTATAAAATGAAAGAGTTCAAAGTAGAGTACTTAATTTTGATGGATGATGAGGGCGCTTTTTGTGATAGTAAGACTACTTTCAACAAGCTGTTGCAGGTAAACTCTGACATTAAGATAAGTAATAAAAAGCTTACATACAAAGGAAGTTTTGAAGTTGAATATGGTTTGATTTCAGGGAAGTAGAGAACAAAGGGCAGCGATTTTTCCAACTTACTTTAAGTGCAACGTGTGAACACGATAAACTTGATATCTTTGTAGAACTGTTAAGGGATATTAAGAAGATAATCCAAAAGTCTGGCGGAAAGCCTGAAATCCTAGTAGATGATATTTCTACTTTCTATTCACAAGAGTCTTACCCTTTGATTCATTGTATTGAAAATACAATGAGGAAGTTAATAACCAATTTTATGCTTCGAAAAGTAGGTACTAGTTGGTTAAAAGAATCATCTCCTGAAACATTTAAAGTAGCAGTGGAAAAAAGTAAAAGAAAAGATGCCCCACAGGTATATAAAGTTGATTTTATTCATTTAGCAGATTTCTTATTTAAACCTTACTCCGTCCACAATACTAAAAGCCTTTTCGATAAATTGGATTCAGCCGAGTCAATAGAGTCCTTAAATCTGGAGCAACTTAAAGAATACATTCCAAAATCAAATTGGCAGAGGTATTTCTCTGAAATTGTAGATTGTGAAGATTCATTTTTAGATTCTCGTTGGAGAAAACTATATGATCTAAGGTGTTTAATTGCTCATAACGCAATTGTCACAAAGCGTGATCATGAGAATATTAAGCAGTTAGTAGAAGAAATTAACAATAGCTTAGATAAAGCGATTAAGGATATAGATAAAATATCCGTTCCCGCTGATGATAAAGAGATTGTCGCGGAAAGTGTTATGTCAAATATAAACTCTCTCTATGGTGAATTTATTCGAACATGGAAACGGTTAGATACTTTTGTTTTGAAAATATCTAAATTGACAAATACTCATGTTCGAGAAAGAACCATGCCTGATGGTCGAATTAGAATGTATCCAGTACCTAGGCATATTTTATTTAGGGAGTTGAAGAAAACCTCATTATTGCAACCAGACCTTATTGAACAGCTAATATATTTGCAAAACTTTAGAAATCGATTGATGCATGCTGAAGAAATGTTCTCTGACTCTGAAATAGAAAGTAATATACATCTAGCGCATGAGTGTACAGCTCAATTGAATCGTGTTTTTGAACTATCCATGACAAGAAGAGCAATCATAGAATTAGATGATAATGTGCCTGAGTCAATGACTGGAGTTATTCGTTTAGGTCGAGTTATTGTTGAAGATATCGAAGGAGTTCATGAAAGAGATGACCTAATCGATAATTCAGAGTTTCATGATATGAACGAACTAGTCCAATATGTTACTTCCAATACCGGCGTTTTTAGTGAAAACGTACAAATAGCCCACTAACAAGGCATTTAAACGGAACTAAAACAGTGGGTTGCGTTCCGCTTCGCTCCACAGTATAACCCACAATTTTAGCCCGCTTAATGCGGCGTTAGACTAAAAAAGAGGACAGCATGAGAATACTAGCCATCTCCGGAAGCGCCCGAGAAGCATCCACCAATACTGCTTTGCTGAGGGCTATGAAGAGCTTCACTTCGGATAGCATCGAGTTGTCTGTTTTTCATAGGCTAGATTTGCTGCCCGTTTTTTCTCCAGACTCTGAAGGTGAGGCAACACCAGTGGCGGTGTGCGAATTTATGGGAACGGTTTCTGCTGTTGACGGCATTATTATATCGAGTCCAGAGTACGTCCGATCCATTCCGGGCGGCCTCAAAAATGCCATTGATTGGATGGTTTCTCGTTCCGAAGTTGTAGGCAAACCCATAGCTTTAGTACATGCTTCTCACCGTGGTGACGATATGCTCGCTTCTCTAAGGGTAGTGCTTTCCACAGTCAGCGATAATTTTCTGGAAGACGTGTTTTTGCGTATCCCTCTTATCGGAAAGTCCCCAGAAGAAATCGAAGAATTCGTTGCGGTTCCGGAGTATGAGTCGCAAATTTCGACGTTTTTGAGCAAATTTGAAGCAGCGATCCAGAATAGTGGCGGCCAAGCCTAACAATCGGCTGTACGGCGACCGCTTTTCCGCCGCTTCGCAGCTCCAAACCGGCGCGTGAGCCCGGCGTTAGGCAGAAGAATTTCCAAGGGTAGGGTGTGAGAAAATCAGATAGGCTTTTTCAGTTAACCAATATCTTGAGAAGACACCAACCGCTTACGGCAAAGCAGTTGGCTGAAAAGTTGATGGTGTCTGAAAGAACGATCTATCGCTATGTTGATGATTTGTCGCTGTCTGGAATACCAATTTATGGAGAGCCTGGTGTTGGATACCTTCTGTCAGAAGGGTTCGAGTTACCGCCTTTACAATTGTCGCCGGGTGAGTTGGAAGCACTGATTGCAGGGGTGAGTTTTACAGCGTCTTTGACTGGAAAGGATTTTGCAGCTTCAGCACATTCTCTGTTATCAAAGATCGAAGCGGTATTGCCGAGTGGATCGAAGATAATTTCCAGCGAAGATAGAGTGATTAGGGTGCCGGCAATCCATCGCGGATCTGAAACGTATCACGTGTGGGGAACGGTTCACTCAGCTATAGAGACAAAGCGATGGATCACTATCGACTATAACTCGCTTTCAGAGGTTGAGACATCGAGAACCATATTTCCTTTAGGGCTATTTTATTGGGGTGGTAGATGGACATTAGGCGGTTGGTGTGAGCTACGCGGCGACTATAGAGACTTTCGGGTGGATCGCATAAACAGGTTAGAACTTTGTGATCATGAGGGTGCTTTGCCCAAGGGTGTTTCTTTGTCAGCATACATTGAATTTAAAAGTGCAAAATTGGACTGACATAATGCTGTCAGTAGTGAAGCCTTAGAGTTGGTATTCAAGCAATAACTGAGGAGTTGACATGATAAATAATAGTAACATTGACAACATTGGTGGCATGGAGTTTGCGACCTTCAGACTGAAAGAAGGCGTGACAGAAGCCAGATTAGTAGAGCTGTCAAATCAAGTAGAGTCCGAGTTTCTTAGCCGACAAGAGGAACTCATCCTCCATTTTCTAGTTCGTGGAACTGATGGTATCTATGCAGATGTGGCCATTGCCAGCTCGCAGGAAAAAGCTGAGGAGTATTGTCAGCAATGGCTAGGTAACGCAGTGGCATTGGAATACTTAGAGCTTCTTGAAAAAGAATCTGTGAACATGACGTTCTGGACGAAAATTAACTAAAAGCCTAACAAAAGGTTGCACAGGAGACAAAAGCTTCGCTTTTGTCTCCTGTGAGCTTGGCGTTAATTGGCAAGGGGAGTTCATGCCAGAGGATAAGAAGAAAGGACAGCGAACCTTTGTGGTAAACCAAACCCACATTGATCCGTCTACAGAGAGCGGAACTCAATTGACTCTCGCGAAATATGAGTTGATCTACGCCATCATCGGGCAGGTTTTAGGTTTGGTTTGTATTCTGGGTGGGTTGGCATTGTTCCTCAATGGGATTGCAGGCTCGACAAATTGGACGGCCAAAATCTTTGGCGCAGAGTCGACGATTACCGATGCCGCACCTGGGGCCATATTGTTTATAGTTGGCTTGTTCTTGGTTTGGGTAACCCGCTATAAGTTTTCCCACAAAAAAGCCAATTAACAAGGCAATTAAATTCGTTCCGGCCTTGCGGCCTCCACCGGACGCCCTTGTCAGGGCGCCGTTTATTGCTGGCGTTATGTTTACACCACACTATGGAGTCTTTTTGAAAATTACATTAGTACGGCATGGGAAACCAAAGGCAAGTGCAAATCCAAAGGTTAGTGCAGTTGGTTTTGCTAATTGGGTGATAGCTTATAATCATTCATTGGTCCTTTCGAGTAGTAAACCTTCAGAAGAATTACGTAAAAGAACTAATGGTAGTTATACGGTTTCTAGTGACTTAAATCGTGCTCGACATTCTGCTGAATTATGCTCAGGCAAAGCGCCAGATTTGGTGCTGAGAGAGCTGAGAGAAATGGATATTCCACGATTAAAATTACCTTTTTTCATATCCGTTGATAATTGGCTTATTATTTCTAGAATTTGTTGGTTTTTAGGAATATCAGGTAAGAGTGAATCATTTAAAGTTGGTCGAAAGAGAATATTATCTGCAGTTGATGTGCTAGTAGAACAAACGCATAAAAACGACGATATAATAGTATTTGGTCATGGATTAACAAACAGTTTTGTTGCCAAAGAACTGAAGCGTAGAGGTTGGCGCATTCAGCAAAAGAGTAAAGGTTTTTGGGGCACAACAGAACTAGTAAACATAACTAATCGCATCAATTGACAAAAATACATGTCACGAATTTGGGTACCCAAAATGTAGCGCCATGCATTTTTGCAACTGTGCTCAGCGTTATACGCTTAATGAAAAATGATACAAAAAGGACGTTATGAAGTTATCTGAATTACAAAGTCATATAAAAGAATTCGATTATGCGCCAGAGCAATCTGAACACTATTTTTTAAAACTAATCGAAGAAGTTGGCGAATTATCGGAATCTATTCGCAAAGGTAAAAGTGGGCAACCAACGCTAGATGAACTCAAAGGTTCAATCGCAGAAGAGTTATATGACGTCTTGTACTATGTTTGTGCTTTAGCCAATATTCACGATGTAAACCTTGAGAAAACGCATGAACTAAAAGAAGTTTTGAATAAGGTTAAGTACAACCGATAGGACGCGTATAACAAATTGTTCAAGAGGGATTCAGCACGCGTGGCATTTTTACTATGCGTTGGTTTAAGTGATTAAGGTGGTATGCGGTAGCATCGGTGTTGCGTGCTTCACCCCTTAACAAGGCGTTAAACCAAGACACATATCCACAACTCGCCAGTCTCTATCCCCCATAACTTTCTAGCGGCTTTGACGATGGTTTCATTAATAGCTGGTATGAGAGTCAAGTGATTGAGGCTACTCTGTTGTTAATGTGCTAAGAAATTATTTTGAAAGTCTGTTGAGGGTAAAGGTTTGCTAAGGTAATAACCTTGCATTTCATCGCATGCCAATTCCTGCAGCATGGTAAGTTGCTCTTGAGTTTCGACGCCTTCGGCAATGGTTTTCATGCCAAGTTGTTGAGCAAGGCTGATGATGGCACTGACAATTGCGTAGTCATTTGCATCTGTTGTCATGTCCCGAATGAAGGATTGATCTATTTTTAGCTTATAAATAGGGAACTGTTGTAGATAGTTTAAAGATGAATAGCCTGTGCCAAAGTCATCTATTGAGGTGCGTACTCCTATCTGTTGAAACGCTTTCATCGTCTCAATGGCTTTTTGCGGATCGGCCATTGCACCTCGTTCAGTCAATTCCATTTCAAGTAGCGTAGCCGGTACTTGAAACTCGTCTAGTAGATGTTTGATGATTTCCGGCAGGTTTTGGACTTGAAACTGGATAGGTGAGAGGTTTACAGCCAGTCTTACTGGCGTTATTCCTTGTTCTTGCCAGTTTTTCAGTTGGTTAATTGTTTCGCGCAACACCCATTCACCAATCATTAAAATCTGACCGGTATCTTCCGCAATGGGAATAAACTCGGCAGGAGAGACGGTGCCTAGTTCCTTGCTATGCCATCTTAGCAGCACTTCAGCGGCGATGACTTGGCCTGTTTTTAGATCCATTTGAGGCTGAAAAAACAAGCTGAGTTCTTGCTTTTCTATTACGTCGTGGAGTGCGTTTTCAAGCAGCAATACTCTTTCTGAGTGGCTTTGCATTTCCGCCGTGAAAAACGTTAATCGATTACGACCTTCTTTTTTGGCGCTGTACATGGCGGTATCTGCGCGTTTATACAAGGTGTCAAAATCTCGTCCATCGCGGGGAAATAAACTAATGCCAATAGAAGGTGTGATAACAAATTGATGTTGTTCTATCTGGTAGCGATGTGAAAGCACTTGGCTAATTTCGGTCGCTTTTTCTTTTGCCTGCTCTTCGGTTACATAGGGCAAAAGTATAATGAACTCATCGCCGCCTTGACGAGTAACGAAGCCGGATTCTTTTATCAGTGAGGTCATTCTTTCACCCACGGACATTAGTAGCTTGTCGCCTATGTTGTGTCCCATGGTGTCGTTGATATTTTTAAAGCGATCAAGGTCTACAAATATTAAAGCCAAGCCCGTTTTTTTGAGTTCGCTGCATTGGATGAGTGTATTAAAGCTCTTATACAAAGAAGAGCGATTTGGTAATCCAGTGAGAGAGTCGTGGCTGGCGAGCCACTCGACTTGTTCTTGCGCTTTTTTAAGGGCATCAATATCAATGCGGATACCCAGTAGTCGAGTTGGCACATCGTTTTCATCGAATTCCGTTACGGTACAGCGGACGGCAATCCATCGATATTCGCCATTAGCATGGAGAATTCTTGCTTGATAATTATATTGGTTTAATTGGGACTTGCCTTCGAGAAGAGCTCGAATAGTGTCAAAAACAAGCGGCCGGTCATCGGGATGAACTTTTTCGATTTCAGCTTGGCGGTTTCCTAACCCTTCTATAGGAGGATAGCCAAGCATAGAAAAGTAAGAGGGGTTTGCGAACCACTTATCGTTTCGTACGTCCCATTCCCAGACACCAATACTGGTGGCTTTTAATGCCTCATTCATGCGCAGCTCTGATTCAATCAGCGCATTTTCTCGTTCTTTGTAAGAGGTGATCAGGTAGGCTGAACAAGCGACAGTATTGTCATCAAGAAGATGCTTTTTTACTAGGTAGCAAACAGGGGCTCCATTTTCTTGAATTAACCATTCCTCTCTTTCTCCAATAGGAGAGTCTAACAATACGGCAAGCCGAGTTATTGCTGCGTCTGATAATGGAAGCTCAGAAGCGCTTCCTAGCACTTTTTCTTGTGGCGTATTAAGTAATTCCGCAAGCGCTTTGTTGGCATATAAGATATGGCCTTGTTGGGTTGTAAGCCACATAAGGTGGGCGTTATTAGCGTCGAGAAGAGAGATAAGTTGTTGATAAGTGGACTGATATGTATCAAGGGAATGTGTCAGCTGGTGTTTGTTTAAAACCAATCGAATAGCGCGCCATGTGAGCACGATCAGGAGCAATCCTATTATTACAAACCAAGGCGTTTTATTCACATTAGACCTTCAAATGTGTTCAGATGTTATTGCCTTCCTTGGCGACAAGGTAAAAATCAGTACCGCTAAAAGTAACACTAGCACAATACTAAGCGATTTACTGACGTTCAACTGTAACGCTATATAAAGCGAATGTTGTATTTTGTAATGGTCACAACTAAAATTGCTTTATCCTTTTGTCGGTAGCCCCAGAGAAAACATGCCGGATGGTCTACCTTTTGAATTATCAGATTACCTTGAATGGGTTGATATGACTGGGCGAATCATCCGAGAAGATAAACGTGGCGTTATCAATGCCTCTCTGTTGCCGATTCTTCAACGACTCAATATATCCTCAGAAAATTGGCTTTGTATCGCCACAGAATTTGGCGCAAGAACCGGTGCTGTTGTTGGTGCCGAACAATCTATAGTGCATTATTGTGATTCAAATAAACTAAATAGAAAGCCAAGATCCCGTCATAACCGACTACTCGCTTAGCTTTATTCCAGCATTCATAGTCTTTCTTTATTTACTAATCATGTATTAGTAAATTTACTCGCCTAAAAACCCCCAAAAACCCGCCTTTTTAGCAGTTAGTTATCCCTTAACGAAACGATAAAAGATGAGTTCCATATAAATTCTTTCTGTGAAGAAGATAGTTTTGTATGATGTAGCTAGGTATTTAATATGGGTGTCTCACAAAAAGTGCGAATTAATATCTTGAATGCGAATACGTAAGCACTCACTGATCCTAAGTCCTGAGCCATTAAGTCCTGAGCCATATAGCAATGAGAACATTAAGTGATCCCGTTCATTCAAGCAGCTTAGTATTTTCTGAATGTCGTTAGGTGCTAAAACAATGGGTAAGCGCCGACCTTGTTTAGCATGCTGAAA
>NZ_FLOB01000010.1 GCF_900089775.1 Marinomonas spartinae | reverse complement strand
TTAGTTTTAAAGTATCCATAGTCTCTCTTTTGTTAAATGGCTTGTTTTTTGGTCGAAATAAAATCATTTAATGAGAGAGAGGCATCTATTACAACACCTTGTCAGACACACTTATTGGGACGGTATGAGAAAGTCATGTGATTGGCGATGTTCCAAAGGAACCAGCCAAAGACGCCGAAGGCGCTGCGAAGCAGGATAATGCATAGCGTTAGATCCGTGAGGTCGTTACCAAGATTTAATTTGAAAAAAGCCCTGATAGCTTATGCTGTTGGGGCTTTTTTCGTCTGCAGAAAGTCCAAAAAAATAAAAAGGGGAGTCAACCTCCCTAAAAGTTGGGTTCGGGTTCGTGAGGTCGTCTCTTATCACTTCTACAGCACCCGCATTCACAGCCGTCATTACCGCGAAGGCGATAATCCATGGCCTTACAGCCTTTTTAGATAATCACCTTGCCATTAATTCGCTTGCGCCTGTTTCGCAGGCTCAACGCGTCTGCGCAAATCCAATAGCAAGGTGATGATTGATCTGAATAGATCTTTTCAAAGATAGAGCGTTAGATCAAGGGACCCCATCCGTGGTTTACTTATCGAAAGTGTACTCTTTCAGGTTCTCTCACTGTTTTTTAGGCTCAATGTATCTGCGTGAATTAAACGCAAAACCTCTCACTATTGTTATAAATTACAGCTGATGGCTAGGTCTGTCGGTAAATTAGCATATATTTGAAATATGCAATAAGACCAAGAGCCTCTAAGTATGGTTGCAAGACTATCCAAAAAAGTTTGAAGAGTTTTGTAGTGTTACCAGTATGCCTTTTATTCTCAGATTTTAGTACTAGCATTAATGAGTGAATAGCAAAGGAAGGAGGCTGAGATGGTAAAAATATTAGTACTGTATTATTCAAGTTATGGTCATATAGAAACGATGGCGAATGAAGTCGCGGAAGGAGCGCGAAGCACAGGCGCTCAGGTTGATATTAAGCGGGTACCCGAGCTGATGCCAGAGGATGTGGCGAAAAACGCGGGGATCAAGCTTGATCAGGCGGCTCCTATTGCCAAGCCTGAAGACTTGGAGGAGTATGATGCTGTAATTTTTGGTTCGCCTACTCGCTTTGGGAATATGGCTGCTCAGATGAGAAACTTTCTGGATATGACAGGTGGTTTATGGGCCAAAGGTAAGTTAGTTGGTAAGGTTGGCAGTGTATTCACGTCTACTGGTACTGGTGGTGGTAATGAGACGACGGTTCAATCTTTCCATACAACGTTATTTCACCATGGTTTTGTTGTCGTTGGTTTGCCTTATTCATGCCCAGAGCTGGCCGATGTGAGCGAAGTAAAAGGGGGATCTCCATTGGGTGCTGGCACGATTGCAGGTGCGGACGGTAGCCGCCAACCATCTCAAAAAGAAGTGGCGATGGCCCGCTTCCAAGGTAAGCATGTTGCAGAGATAGCCGCTAAGCTGAGCGTATAACTGGCAGTTTACCGTAGATTTTTTGATAAAAAGGTAGGCTTTTGCGGCCTACCTTTTTTATTTGCTTACCGATAAATGCACGGTTTTCTTGTTTTTGGTAAAGGTGGGTATTAAAGACAGAGAAGAGGGTTTTGTTTGCTCCTCTTTTTGCCTTGGGCGGCGATGAATATTTTGTGTCTTAGGTCAAATATCGCTTCCCTCGTGTGAGGTTATTCTCTATTCTCGCGTTCATGTTAGCAGCATGTTTTCCCCGTTGTTTTTGTCTAGAGCGGCTTTATTTTTGTCCAAGGAATACCTATGAAAATCGCTATTTTATCGCGCAATCCTAATCTTTATTCTACTCGGCGTTTAGTGGAAGCTGGTCGAGAGTTGGGTCATGAGGTGGATGTGATAGACACGATGCACTGTTATATGGATATTACCAGTAGCAGCCCGTCGGTACGTTATGATGGTCGGCCTTTACCTAAGTACGACGCCGTTATTCCAAGGATCGGTGCTTCTGTTACTTTTTATGGTACGGCTGTGGTACGTCAGTTTGAGATGATGGGCACTTACAGTATTAATGAATCTGTAGCGATTAGTCGCTCCCGAGATAAGTTACGCTCTTTGCAGTTAATGTCTCGTAAAGGCCTTGGTCTACCCAAAACAGGTTTTGCACACCATCCAGATAAAATCGGTGACTTGCTAAAAAATGTTGGTGGGGCACCAGTGGTGATTAAGTTGTTAGAAGGTACTCAAGGAATTGGTGTGGTGTTGGCGGAGTCGAATAAAACCGCTGAATCTATAATCGAAGCCTTTATGGGGTTAAAAGCTAATATTTTGGTGCAGGAATACATCAAAGAAGCTGGCGGGGCGGATATTCGTTGTTTAGTTGTCGGCGGCAAAGTGGTGGCAGCGATGAAGAGACAGGGGGCAGAGGGAGAGTTTCGTTCCAATTTACATCGTGGTGGAACGGCTACTCTTGTGAAGTTGTCGCCGGAGGAGCGTAAAACGGCCATTGATGCGGCGAAAGTGATGGGGTTGAATATGTGTGGTGTCGACATATTACGATCTAATAATGGCCCATTGATTATGGAAGTTAACTCATCCCCTGGTCTTGAAGGTATTGAGTCTGCGACCAAAAAAGATGTGGCTAAAATGATTATTCAATACTTGGAAAAAGCATCGGTTACAGGAACAACGAAGACGAAAGGTAAAGGCTGATGAGTAATGATATTTTATCAATAGATGGAATTGATATTTCACTTGGTGAAACCGTTAAAATTGAATTGCCCATTATTAAGCTGTATACCGATACGAACATGTCCATGCCGATTTATATTCGACGTGGCAAGCGCCCCGGCCCCACGCTTTTTATCAGTGCTGCAATTCATGGCGATGAACTGAATGGTATTGAGATTATTAGCCGTCTTATCAATAGCAAGTATATGGATAAAATCCACGGTACCTTGATTGCGGTGCCAGTGGTTAACGGTTATGGAGTGCTTAGTCAAAGTCGCTATTTACCTGATAGACGGGATTTAAATCGCAGTTTTCCGGGCTCCAAACGTGGCTCTTTGGCTGGACGAGTGGCGGATCGCTTTTTAACTGAGGTGGTGTCAAAAGCGGATTACGGAATTGATTTGCACACTGGAAGTTTACATCGTTCTAATTTACCGCAGATACGTGGCAACTTGGATGACCAAGATATTTTGGAGATGGCGAAGGCCTTTGGTGTTCCAGTGATTTTAAACTCAAATTTACGTGACGGTTCGCTCCGAGCTTGTGCGAATGATGTTGGAGCAAAAGTCATTTTATATGAAGCGGGCGAGGCTTTACGCTTTGATGAGTTGTCGATCCGAGCAGGGGTAAATGGGGTTGTTGGAGTGATGCGACACCTTGGTATGTTGTCGAAATCGCGTCGTAAAAAGTCATTGCCTGAACCTAAAATGGCCCGAAGCAGTAGCTGGGTAAGGGCAACCGACAGTGGTTTTACAACGCATCTAAAAGCCTTAGGTGATCTTGTCGAAAAAAACGAGCTATTGGCTCAAATTAAAGATCCTTATGGGGAAGTGCTGGATGAGGTGGTGTGTAAAAAAGGGGGCATCATTATTGGTAAACAAAATATTCCACTGGTTCAAGAAGGGGATGCCATGTATCACATTGCTCATTTTTCTTCGCCAGATGAGGTCGCTGAGTACGTGGAAAACATGCAAGATGAATTGATGGATGGCGATCAGGTCTTTCCCTTGGGGTAACCGTATTTAGGAGTATTAGGCGAAGTCATTTGTTAGCATGCAAAAAAAGCCCTGCAAAGCAGGGCTATCAAACTAGAAAGTGACGCTACAATAAATGCAACGCGCCGTTGTTAAACGGCATTCTGACTTAATGACGAGTTTTCTAATACGTCATTAAGATGCAGCCAGGTTTCGATGACAGTATCAGGATTGAGAGACATACTCTCGATACCTTGTGCGACCAGCCAGTCTGCAAAATCCGCATGATCGGAAGGGCCTTGGCCACAAATCCCTACGTATTTTCCTTTATCGCGACAGGCGGCAATTGCCATCTTCAATAATTTTTTCACCGCAGGATTGCGTTCGTCGAACTTATCCGCGATGAGACCGGAGTCTCGGTCTAATCCAAGAGTTAATTGGGTTAGGTCGTTTGAACCAATAGAGAAACCATCAAAGTATTCTAAGAACTCATCGGCAAGCAATGCATTAGATGGAAGTTCACACATCATGATGACTTTCAAGCCATTGTCGCCACGTGCCAAGCCTTGTTCTGCCAATAGCTCGGTGACTTGTTGGGCTTCTTCGAGTGTTCGCACAAATGGGATCATTATTTGGACGTTTGTTAAGCCCATTTCGTTACGTACTCGACGAATGGCTTCACACTCCAATGCAAAGCAATCACGGAATGAATCATCGATATAGCGAGCCGCACCACGGAAGCCCAGCATTGGGTTCTCTTCATCTGGTTCGAACAATGGGCCACCAACAAGGTTGTGGTACTCATTTGACTTAAAGTCGGATAAACGAACAATGACGGGTTTATTGGCAAAAGAGCAGGCCAATGTGGCAATCCCTTCTACTAATTTATCGACGTAGAATGACACGGGGCTTGAGTAGCCTGCTATACGATGATTGATCTCTTCTTGTAAAGAGGCATCCATTTGATCGTAGTTCAATAATGCTTTCGGGTGAATGCCAATCATACGGTTAATAATGAACTCAAGGCGAGCCAGGCCGATCCCTGCATTAGGTAACATGGCAAAGTCAAATGCACGGTTTGGGTTGCCCACGTTCATCATGATTTTCACAGGTAAGTTAGGCATGTTGCCCACTTCGGAGGTGATTACATCGAACTTCAGTTGACCTTGATAGACAAAGCCCATATCCCCTTGAGCACAAGACACGGTGACGGGTTGTCCATCTTGTAAAACTTCTGTTGCATCACCACAACCAACGACGGCAGGAATGCCCAGTTCGCGAGCAATAATTGCAGCATGACACGTACGTCCACCACGATTGGTGACGATGGCCGAGGCGCGTTTCATAATAGGCTCCCAATCGGGATCCGTGATGTCGGTTACCAGAATATCACCCGGTTGAATGCGATCCATCTCTGTAATAGACGACAAGACTTTGACTTCGCCTGTGCCAACCTTATGGCCAATTGCGCGGCCTGTGATGAGTACGGATGAGGTTTCTTTCAGAGAATAACGTTCCATGCTTTGTGCATTGCCTTGGCTACGGACGGTTTCTGGGCGAGCTTGAACAATGTAAATTCTGCCATCTACCCCATCTTTTGCCCACTCTATGTCCATCGGACGTTGGTAGTGTTGTTCAATGATGCAAGCTTGACGAGCCAAATCTTCAATTTCTTCATTGCTGAGTGCAAAACGGTTTTGGTCGTCCAGTTTAACTGGAACGATTTCGACGAATTCTTCACTACCGGCTTCTGCGTATTGCATTTTTTGCGCTTTAGAGCCAAGTGATTTGCGCACAACAGCGGGACGGTTGGCTGCCAACGTACTTTTATGGACATAGTATTCATCTGGATTGACGGTGCCTTGTACGACCATTTCGCCAAGGCCGTAAGCCGCTGTTATGAAGACCACTTCGTTGAAGCCTGATTCTGTGTCTAATGTGAACAGTACCCCTGAGGCGCCAATATCACTGCGAACCATTTTTTGAATGCCAGCAGACAGTGCCACCCCTTTGTGCTCAAACCCTTGATGAACTCGGTACGAGATCGCGCGATCATTAAATAGTGAAGCAAAGACGCGTTTAATGGAGGCTTTAATGTCTGCCAAGCCTTTGACGTTTAAGTAGGTTTCTTGTTGCCCTGCGAAAGAAGCATCCGGTAGGTCTTCAGCGGTTGCGGAAGAGCGTACAGCGAAAGAGGTTTCGCTAGAGTTATCATCGCAAAGTACAGCAAAGGCGTCTTTGATTTCTTGATCGAATTCAGTTGAGAAGGACGCGCTTTCAATCCAGCCTCGAATTTGTACGCCAGCTTCTGCGAGAGCATGAACATCATCGACGTCTAAACTGTCTAGTGTTTCATGGATTTTTGCATCCAAACCACTTTCTTCTAGAAAACTTTGATAAGCATAGGCCGTGGTTGCAAACCCATTTGGTACTTGAATACCAAGGTCAGTCAGGTTGGAAATCATTTCACCTAAAGAAGCGTTTTTACCGCCTACTTCACCCACGTCTTCTAAACGAAGATCTTTAAACCACTTAATAAATTTGCTCACAAGGCACTCCAGAAATAGTTAACGTAAAAGCTCTTTTTATTGTGTCTTTCATTATCATCGTGCTGTTCGACATCGCTGACATCAAGGTTAGGAGGCTGGAATTTTTTCTAGCCTACGCTTGTCAAAGTGCAGCGAATGAGATCATTGTATGTAGAGGAGTGCTAAGGAATAAAATCGATTATTCGATGTAGTTTTATTTCAATTAATAAATTCAATGTTGTTGCATAACAACAAAAAAGAGAAAAAATTTATGAAAGTGTATTTTGTTTCTGATGGAACGGCGATTACGGCTGAGGTGTTTGGTTCTGCGATATTGTCTTTTTTTGATATCCCAATCGAAATGCAAAGTGTGCCTTTTGTAAATACAAATGATCAAGCCAATGGTTTAAAAAGACAAATCAATTTAGAAGTAGCGAATGGCAATGCCCCACTGGTGTTTTATACCATTTCTGACATCTTAATTCGTGAGATTATTCAATCTTGTGATGCTCATTGTTATAACGTGTTTGGTGACTTGCTGTTACCTATTGAAAAAGCCTTAGGTGTGAAAGCCCTGCCGACGGCTCAAAAGGCTCATGGTATGAAAGCTGGGGTCTATGATGCTCGCATAGAGGCGATAAACTATGCCCTAGCGAATGATGATGGCGCATCGATCAAAAATTTCGATCAAGCAGATATCATTTTGTTGGGAGTGTCTCGCTCAGGAAAAACACCAACCAGTTTGTACCTTGCCATGCAGTACAGTATTAAAGCGGCAAATTATCCGATTACAGAAGATGACTTTTCTGCACCTGGCCTGCCAAAAGTGCTTCGTCCGTATAAGAAAAAACTGTTTGGTTTAACGATTGACCCCGATAGATTGCACGAAATTCGTACAGGGCGCATGGCGTCTAGTAAATATGCTTCGCCACGCCAGTGCCGTTATGAATTAGAAGAAGTAGAGTCTTTATATCGACAAGAGCGAATTCCTTTCTTGAATTCTACGCGGTTATCGGTGGAAGAAATTTCCGCCAAAGTAATGGCCGAAATGCATTTAGTGCGCCATAGACAATAATTTTTGCTGGAGAACCTATCAATTTATTCGATAGGTTCTTCTTTTTTGTGGGTTATTTAACTCGATTTGACGTAAAAAAGTGCGGAGTCTCCTTAAAACTATCATAATCAGTCGGTATAAAGATTCCTAAGATTAGTGAATTAGGGCGTTTTGTTGTGAAATTACACATAGAACAGCAACGTAGGGATTGGCTATTTCGAGTTTGCTTGTGCAGTTTATGTGAACAAGTGCGTTAAGCTAAAGAGTATTGGCGGAGAATACTCTATAATAATGGCTTATCAGGGAAGGTAAGAATAAGTTGTCTAAGACTCAGGCTTTCAGAGAAATGGTCAATTAAGGCGTGATGTTGAAAGAATGTAGCTACCTTTCAAAGCATTGCTGCGTAGAGTGACGTTTATCCCCATGCTGGGCAAGAGGACTTGTTTGTACCTTCCCTAGACAGGTCAGCGACTTGTTAAGCGGCTAACTAGAAGAAACACTAGACGGCATAAGACTATAGAGGAACAGGGCGCTGCAGAGTATAAGATGCCAACACCCATATTTTCATAAGGCTGCATCTTATTGAACAAATCAAGGATAAAAATACATTGAGTAATAAAAAAATTAACGACCCACATCAGCAGCGCGAAGCCTCTAAATACGATAATCCGGTACCAAGCCGAGAGTTTATTCTAGAGTTTCTGGCGACCCAGAACGTAAGCCTTGGTCATTTTGACCTCTGTAAAGCCTTCGGTTTGACAGGGGAGGACGAAATTGAAGCCCTTCGCCGTCGCTTGATCGCCATGTGCCGCGATAGCCAACTAGTGAGTAATCAACAAGACGAATATACCCCCATTTTAGAAAGTGATCTGATCGAAGGTTATGTTCAAGGTAATAAAGAGGGTCATGGCTTCTTACTGCGCCCAAATGACGATGATATTTTCTTATCTGCCCGTCAGATGCAAAATGTGATGGATGGCGATAAGGTGAAAGTGCGCCTGTCTGGCCGAAGTGTAAAAGGCCGTTTGGATGGCGTTGTGGTTGAGGTATTGGAGCGCAAGCACAGTCAGCTGGTTGGTCGCTATTATCTAGAAAAAAATGGCGAGGAGAGTCGTACAGCTTTTGTCACACCAGAAAACCCACGTATTTCTCAAGATATTCTCATTACCAAAGACTCTGGTTTAACCCCCTCTCATGGGCAGTATGTATTGGCGGAAATTGTCAGTTATGCAGAACGCGGCAAACCAGCACAAGGTATAGTGAAGAAGATTCTCGGTGATTTTATGGCGCCAGGAGTCGAAATCGAAGTGGCGATGCATCGTTATGAGATTCCTAACGAGTGGCCAGCAGCTGTGGAGCAACAGATTAAGCATTTCAGCAGCGAAGTAGCCGAAGAAGACAAAGCGCATCGTGTGGATCTTCGCGATACACCGTTTGTCACTATTGATGGTGAAGATGCGCGCGATTTCGATGATGCTGTCTATTGTGAAAAGACGCCAGGCGGTTGGAAGCTCTTGGTGGCGATTGCCGATGTGTCCCACTATGTGAAAAAAGACACTGCCTTGGATGAAGAGGCAATTGTGCGTGGCAACTCGGTGTATTTTCCTGGTCGTGTGATTCCTATGCTGCCGGAGATTTTATCGAACGGTCTGTGTTCTTTGAATCCAGATGTTGATCGTTTGGCGATGGTGGCGGAAATCTCGTTGACGTCTCGCGGTAAGATGCGTGGTTATAAGTTTTACGAAGGTTTGATTCGCTCCCATGCCCGTTTGACCTATACCAAGGTCGCAAAAATGATTTCATCAGAGCCCGATGAGCAAGGCTTAGGGTTACGTGAACGTTATGCTTCTATTGTGTCACACATTGATGATTTAAGCGGCTTATATCAAGTATTGAAAGGTGCTCGGGATGAGCGGGGCGCGATGGAGTTCGATACCATTGAAACGCGTATGGTATTCGATGAAAACTCTAAGATTGAGCACATTGTTCCGGTAGAACGCAATGATGCCCATAAACTGATCGAAGAATGTATGTTGTGCGCCAATGTGGCTGCCGCAGAGTTATTGATTAAAGCGGATTTACCCGCCTTGTTTCGTGTTCATGAAGGGCCAAAAGAAGAACGTTTGTTAACCCTACGTACTTATCTTGGTTTGCTTGGCTTGGAATTAACGGGTGGCCTGAAGCCGACTCCGGATGATTATGCCAAGTTAGCAGAACAGATTAAGGATCGAGCGGATGCTCGCAGTATTCAAACCATGATGTTGCGTTCTATGTCCCAAGCGGTATATCAAGCAGATAACATGGGCCACTTTGGTCTGAATTATCCTGCTTATACCCATTTTACCTCGCCGATTCGTCGTTACCCTGATTTGTTGACCCATCGTGCCATTCGTTACCTGATTCGTGGCGAAGGTCGTCCTGTGGTGCGTCAAGCGCATCGTGTGGCGGGTAGCCCAACGATTAAAGAGCGCAAAATCTATGGTTATGATCATGCGGATATGGATGGTTTAGGTGACTCCTGCTCGATGACAGAGCGTCGCGCTGACGAAGCCACGCGCGATGTTGAAGCTTGGTTAAAATGCCAATACGTTGAGCAGCATTTAGGTGATGCGTTTGAGGGGGTGGTGACGGCCGTTACCTCGTTTGGTTTGTTTGTGGAATTACAAGGCTTGTTTGTTGATGGGCTGGTGCATATTTCTGGGCTCGGTCAGGACTACTTTGTCCATGATATTGAACATCAGGCGATTATAGGTGAACGGACTGGACGGGTATTCCGTCTTGGTGACACGTTAAAAGTGCGTGTGTCCAGTGTCAATCTTGAGCAACGTAAGATTGATTTAAGCCTAGATGAAACCAAACCACGTCAACGCCACAAGGTAGAGCGTAACGATTTAACTGAGCTAGAAATGCAGCTTGCCCAGTTACCACCCATAGAGTTAGGTGGCCGTGGTAAGCCAAAAAATCTTCCCAAAGACGAGAAAGCCGCTTCTTCTAAAGAAAATAAAGGTAAAGGAAGTAAAGGCGAGAAAGACGGTGTACAAGCAAAATCGAAAAAGCGCCGTACACCTTCCAAAGGTAAACGCGTCCGGCAGAAAAAATCGTCGTCGGCTGATGCAAAGTCTACAGCGGCGGCAGTGAAAAAACCTAAGAAAGCCAAGAAGAAAGTCAAAAAGAACAATGCTAAGCCACGTGCGCGTGATTAATTGATTGATCGAGTAAAAGGTAAAAATGTCTGATTTAGAATGGATCTATGGTATTCACGCTGTTGAAAATGCGTTGTTACAACAGCCTGAACGGGTCAAAGAAGTGCGTTTTCAAGAAGGCCGAGATGATAAAAAGACACAGCGTCTTGTCCAATTGTGTAAAACCCATAAAGTACGTTACAGCTTGGTGGCTCGTCGTGAGTTAGATCAGTTGTTTACGAAGACCAAAGAACGAGTGGTTCATCAAGGGGTTGTGGCCTATACCACCCTGACCAAAGCGGGCAATGAGGCAGATTTGCATAGCTTAGTTGCTGGCTTAGATGAAAATCCGTTGATTATTATTTTAGACGGTGTGACTGATCCTCATAATTTAGGGGCGTGCTTACGTAGCGCCGACGCCGCCGGGGCCCATGCGGTGGTTATGCCAAAAGACAACTCTGCTCCGATGAATGCCACCGTGAGTAAAGTTGCCTGTGGGGCCGCTGAAAGCATTCCTGTTTTTGCGGTTACCAACCTTGCTCGTACCATGAAAAAGCTACAAGACCAAGGGGTGTGGATATTTGGTACCGCTGGTGAAGCGACGCAAACAATTTATGAGCAAGACTTGACGATTCCGACGGCCATCGTGATGGGGGCAGAAGGAGAAGGCATGCGACGTCTGACCCGTGAACAGTGTGATTATCTGGTGAAGCTACCAATGGCCGGTGTGGTGTCAAGCTTGAATGTCTCTGTGGCAACGGGGGTTTGTTTATATGAAGTGGTTCGTCAACGCGCTGTGAAAGCGCTGGCTTAAGGAGACGGTTCGGTGTTCGAGCAATTTGATATTTCGTTGCCTTCGTTGGAGTTAAAGGCAGCTTTACAACATAAAATCGATTCCAAAACCAAACCCGTTGGGGCATTGGGGGAGTTGGAAAGCATCGCTTTTCAATTGGGGGCGATTCAAAATAGCCTGACACCGGATGTCTCAAAACCCAAAATGATCGTTTTTGCTGCTGACCATGGCGTTGTTGATCAGGGGATCAGTTTGTTTCCACAAGAAGTGACACCGCAAATGGTGATGAACTTCTTAATGGGTGGGGCTGCGGTCAGTGTGTTTTGTCAACAGCATGGTGTGCCTCTGCGAGTGGTTGATGTGGGCGTTAAGTCAAGCATTGATGATCACCCTTTGCTTGGTCAGCGCAAAGTGGCGTTTGGCTCGAAAGACTTTAGCCAACAAGCAGCGATGACGACTCAAGAGCTAGCAAGAACGATCAACGCGGGAGTCGATGAAGCCGATTTGGCGATTGATGCTGGCTGCAATCTGCTTATGTTTGGTGAAATGGGTATAGGTAATACCTGTGTATCCTCTTGTTTGATGAGCGCTATGACAGGCCTGTCAGCGAGTCAATGTTCTGGTCGAGGGACGGGACTGGATGATGCCGGCGTGTCGCATAAGGCGCGAGTCATTGAGGCGTCCATTCAACGCGCGGAAGAAGAGACAGGCATATCTGCGGCAAAGTGGGGTCCACAAACCTTAGCTGAGCAGCTTGGTGGCTTTGAAATCATTGCCATGGCAAGCGCTATGCTACAAGCGGCCCATAGACAAACTGCATTTGTAGTGGATGGCTTTATTTGTACTGTGGCGTTCCTATTCGCTCAAAAAGTTGAACCCAATGTACGTCACTATGCGGTGTTTGCGCATCAATCCAATGAAAAAGCCCATCGATTGTTACTGGAACAGTTAAAGGCTGAACCCATTTTATCGTTGGATTTACGTTTGGGTGAAGGCTCCGGTGCCATTCTTGCTTATCCTTTGATTCAAAGCGCCACTGTCTTTTTGAATCAGATGGCAAGCTTTGAAAGTGCCGGTGTCAGTGGCCAATCCTAGCGAAGTAACCGTATCAATAAGACAAATTGTCTATAGGAGACAGTGAGTGGGTCAGTTCACTCCTTATTTAGAAGGGCTTAAACGCAGCATTGTTACCTACACACGTCTTCCTTTTGAGGTGGATTGGGATGAGAAAGAGCACACTCCAGCGGTGTGCTTTTTGCCATGGGTTGGCGTGTTGGTCGCGGTATTAAGTGCTTGGCCCTTGTTGCTTGATGGGTTAAGTGCTTCATTACAGGCCTTGTTCATGTTACTTAGCGCTGTGCTGTTGACGGGTGGGTTTCATGAAGATGGTTTGATGGACGCTTGCGATGGACTGGTAGGGGGCTGGACCCAGGAACAGCGTCTTTCCATCATGAAGGACTCACGTATTGGTAGCTATGCAGCGCTAGCCATCTGGTTTGTGATGATGCTGAAGTGGCTTCTGTTAACACAAATTTTATCGACCATTACGTCCTTGGATGATGGAGCATGGTCTAGCCTATTGATTTGGATTGCTGCTCATACAATGGCTCGGGTGATGCCGATAGTGATCATGAATTCGCTGGACTATGTGTCCACTGGACAGAGCAAAGCGCAGACGATGATTGCAACGCTACAGATGAAGGAGTGGGGGATTGTTTTTCTGCCTTGTATTCTGTTGGTGTTTTTTGATTTTGCTTACCTGCTGAAAGCGATCTGCATCTTAGCTTTATTTACCCTAGGCACCCATTTCTATTTGCAAAAGAAACTTGGCGGTTTTAATGGCGATACATTGGGGGCGATGGAGCAGATAGGTGAAGTTATTCTTCTGCTGTGTGTATTAGGAGTATTTGTGTGAAGCTGTTGTTGATTCGTCACCCAAAGCCAGATGTACCGACTGGATTGTGTTATGGCGCGACCGATGTGCCATTACCGGATGGTTGGCAAGAGCAAAGTTTAATATTGCAATCGTATCTTGATGACCGTTTTGCGCATAATAAGGTGGCCTTTTATCACAGTCCATTAAGCCGAGCAGCGGAGTTGAGCCAACTGTTAAGCCGAGGCACATCTTCTTGTGTGGATGCGTTGAAAGAGTTGGATTTTGGTGAATGGGAAAATCAGTTTTGGAACATGATACCTAAAGAAACAATTGATTCATGGATGGAAGACCTGGTTCAATCCGCCCCCTATCGAGGGGAGTCTCTGCAATCCTTGGCGAATCGAGTCGCGGGTTGGTGGCAATCGGTTCAGGACAAAGAGCTGGACGCTTGTGTTGCGGTGACCCATTCAGGAGTGATTAAGGTGCTTGTTAGTTTGTTGTGCCAATGGCCATTAGCTCAGTGTCATCGTATTGATGTGGGCTTTAACAGTGTGACGGAACTGACTATTCGTGGTGAGTTTATTACCCTTAACCGTTTAGGGGCAGGTGATTGGGTGCCTCGTTAGTCACACCATTTGTTTGAAACGAACATTGGTCTGTGCTTGCCAGCCAGTGAATATTTTATAGAGATTAAAAAAAGCAATGTTGCTATATATTTTAGGCATGGTGGGTATCGCCGCTTTTGCCATCACGGGCGTGATTTCCTCTGGGAAGCGTGATATGGATCTATTCAGTGTGGCACTGATTGGTATGGTGACTTCCCTTGGTGGTGGGACAATTCGGGATGTGATCTTAGGGGTGGATGAGGTGTATTGGGTAAAAGATCCCTCCTATTTGTGGGTGGCCTTTTTGTCTTCTGCCTTTGCTTTTTTTGCGGTTCGTATCATTGAAGATCGCCAACAAGTTTTCCATTATGCAGACTCTTTTGGTTTGGCTTTGTTTACGGTGATTGCGACGCAGCGTGTTCTCGCCCTTGGTTTTTCTCCGATGATTGCGATTACCATGGGAGTGATTACTGGGGTGGCTGGTGGTATTATTCGTGATGTATTGAGTCATCGTCCACCTTTGATATTGGGTCGTGAGTTTTACGCCACACCCGCTTTCTTAGGCTCTCTTTTGTTTGTTATCTTGCAGAAAAACATTCCTCATCATGAATATAACTCGATTTACGCGGCCTCTTTGATTTTTATACTGAGGTTGTTTGCTATTCACAAAGGGCTGTATTACCCAAGTTGGCTGCTTTATAAAAAGAAATAATGCGAATCAAAAAGAGACCAATTATGTCAGAGCAAGAGAAACCATCGACTCCAGTTGTGGAACAAGCGGATAAAAATGAAGCGCGCTTATTAAAAAAGAAAGAGGTGGTGGATAAGCGTATTGCGGCTGCTACACAGGAACGTGGTGTCACGATTTTGTTAACCGGCAATGGTAAAGGCAAAAGCTCTAGTGCGTTTGGTACGATGGCGCGAGCTTTGGGACACGGACAGCGTTGTGCCGTGATTCAGTTTATTAAAGGCCGAAAAGCTACCGGTGAGCAGCTGTTTTTTGGTGCTCATCCAAACGTCGAATTTCATGTAATGGGTCATGGCTTTACATGGGAAACTCGCAACCCTGAGCTGGAAAAAGAAGCAGCAGAGCAAGCCTGGCAATTGGCGAAAGGCGTGTTATCGAATCCGGATATTCATTTTGTTCTATTAGATGAAATTACTTATATGTACAAATACGGTTACTTGGATGATGCAGACCTCATTGAGGCGTTGAAAAATCGTCCTCAGTATCAAAATGTGATGATGACAGGCCGTACTGCACCAAGAGTCTTGTTAGACAGTGTGGACACGCACAGTAAAATTGCTAATGAGCGTCATGCATTTGCCAATGGCGTAAAAGCGCAAGCAGGCATCGAATGGTAGTGCTCTTGTGCATGATCCTATCATCTTAAGTTTGTCCAACAAGACCTAGTGCCTTGTTGGATGGACTGTCTTCCAAAAGCACCTTACTTTTCTTTCTAAACCGCTTCGAGCACCCAGTACCGATACGCTTCTTTAAAAAACACGCGATTATCGTTTTGTTTGATGATTGTTTTTCTCCTGATAGTAAAAACAAATGAGATCTATTATCAAAAAGGGTGGATTTTTCTTTTCTTTTAAATGATAATTATTCTCATTAAGTTGCTCTGATAAACTCATCTTACATGAGAGGTAGGAAAGACGATGCAAAACTGGGAAAAATTAACAAGACAAGCGAATCAAGCCTATTCTAATCATGCTTTTTTAGAAGCGGTAGATTTTCATCAACAAGCGCTCGATCAAATATTAAAACGTTTTGAGGAGGATTTCTGTCTGGATCCAGAGTCTGTTGTGGCGGCGACGGCGGTTAGTTACCTTAATATTGCAGAGTCTTATACTGGGCTAGGAAATGTGATGGCTGCTAATAGACAATTTGAGAAGGCTATTGATTTTTTACAAGCTGTGATTGCTCGACCTGACTTAGCTTTGGAGCAGCGTGATCTTATTTTCCAGACCATGAATCATATTCGTTTTGAGTGGGAATTGTTCACGCAAAGTTTTGGAAAGGAGAGGGTGGTTAAGCATTCTGCTTTGTTACACCCGTTTCCCCAGTTGACTCCTTCCACATTAACAGCAGCCTTTCACTAGGAGAATGATATGAAAAGGCGAAGTGGTTTGATCGGGAAGAAAGGTATCCTATTTCTTCTTATTCTAGGTTTTAGTTCTCTATTTTTTTTATTAGAAAATGGGCAAATACGACAGTGGGAGTTGCTGCTGCATGATTTTTTAGTGTGCCTTGTTGGGACTTTTATTGTTTCTGGTTTTGTCTATAAACAGTGTATTCGAGGTCGCAAGCATCGTGAGAAAAAGATAGACCTCATCAACAACAAAGGAGTCATAGAGTATGTTGCATTGGGTAATTCGTTTAGTAGATAAAGTAATTGGTTTTAAAACAGCCAAAGCGCACAGTATTACGGTCTCAGACATGGCCATGCAAGCTGCACAAAGGAGGCATCGTATACAGAGCCAATCTTCTTTTTGCCGGGCAAAGTGATAAGAAAATGAAGGGGGCTAAATGAATGTTTTTATTATAGAGATAGTCGATAGACCTAGTGAACGAGGAAGTTATTTATGTTTCGCTTAATGAAAATCGAGGGGCAAAGTATGGCGCCTTACTTGCACCATAATGACTTTGTTTTAACGAGCCGATGGTTTCTCTCATGCTGTATTGGAGATGTTGTTGTCGTCGATCATTTTTTGTACGGTATTATCATAAAAAAGATACGTCATATTGCGCCAGATGGTCAGTTATGGCTTATTGGAGAGCACCCAACTAGCTTAGAATCGGAGCGTATTGGCTGGGTTTCCCCTCGACGTGTATTGGGCAAGGTTGTTTTCCGTATACGCGCAAATCATAGGAAACAAGCTGACGGCTAGTGATGTCTCTGCCAGTATTTACATAGAGTTTACTGTACAAAAAATTGTACATCTTTTAAAAATCTACCGATTTTGTTTTGTCCTGCTCTCTTGGTCTCTTTCCCTCTACTTATTAAAATCTACGCTTCATTTTGCCCTTTTACCGTGTGATTTAAATAGAGAATACTATGTCTGGTTCTAATGTTGCTCCTACTCCAACTAAACGTCATACTCGCTTGGAAGATGCTTTAGCGGTGCTGATTGGTACCTTGATTATTGCACTGGGTGTCAGTTTGTTTTCCCAAGCTGGTTTGCTAACAGGCAGTACTGCTGGTATTGCTTTTCTATTAAGTTATACCACTTCGTTAAATTTTGGTGAGGCGTTCTTTTTAATCAATATTCCCTTTTATTTGATTGCCATTCGACACATTGGTTGGGAATTTACGTTAAAGACCTTTGCGTCGGTTTTTTGTCTGTCTTTTTTTTCTGATGTTACGCCTCGGCTCGTTTCCTTTGCGAGTGTTCAGCCAGTGTATGTGGCGGTGATCGGTGGCTTTTTGATGGGGGTCGGTTTTTTGATGCTGTTTCGTCATGACGCGAGCTTAGGAGGCATTAATATATTGTCTCGCTTTTTAGCAGATAAATATGGTTGGTCTATTGGTAAGTTTCAGATGCTGGTTGACTTGATCATTTTGAGTTCTTCGTTATTTATCGTGGATATGTCTCTGGTGGCCATTTCGGTTATTGGTTCCGTCGCTTTGAACATGATCATCGCAGTGAATCATAAACCTGGCCGCTATTTGGGGAATGTCTCTATTTAGCTACCATTTGCATTGAGCGTGCAAACAGCCTATTAGATTTTGTTTTTTTAAAAGTGAGCGTGACGATTTCCTATGTGGTCGCGCTCAGGTATTATAGAAACATTGTGATAAAAGAAGGAAACTTGGTTTGGAGCTGCTCAAAGTTGATGATCTTAAGCCTTACCTTAATGACCTAATTGAATTACTGTGTGATGCGGTTGATTCAGGGGCTCCCATCGGTTTTTTACCTCCTATGAGTGAGTTGGAGGCCAAGTCTTATTGGTTAACTGTGAATGACGATTTAAAAGTCAATCTGAAACAGGTTTTACTGGTCCGCGAAGATAATAAAATCGTCGGTAGCGTACAAATTGGCATGTCACCTAAAGCCAATGCTTTACATCGCTGCGATATTGGAAAACTGATGGTGCATACCCAAGCTCGAGAGCATGGTTTGGGAAGTACGCTCATGAAAGGCGTGGAGCGAGTTGCGGCGGCCATGCAGCGTCAATTGCTTATCTTGGAGGTACGCAGTGATGATGTAGCCCATGACATGTATATCAAACTTGGCTATATTCCCTTTGGAGAAGTCCCCGGCTACACCCGAAGTGCCAATGGTGCGTTACATAATGCCACTTTTTTTTATAAAGAAATTGAACCCACACACGAAGTATTCTCGTAAGTATATATTCACCCATAGCCATAGGCGATCTCTTGAGACTTGATTTTTATTTATCCCATGTGACAAACCTTGCTCGTAAAGCGTCTAAAGTAGCGATATCTAAAAGCCGTGTAACGGTAAATGGTGAGGTGATTAAAAAAGCCAATCATCCAGTAGAAGAGAACGATGTCATTTGTTTGGATGCTGTACCGCTGGCTTGGCCTTCTGAAGGTTATTATTTAATGTACAAGCCTGCAGGCTATGTTTGTGCCACGCAAGACGCCGATCACCCCGTTGTTATTGATTTACTGGAGACGCACTTAGGTCAGCCGCTAAAAGTGGTGGGGCGTTTAGACAAGGATACAACGGGTTTGTTGTTGTTTACGACCGATGGACAATGGTTACATCGTATTACCTCACCAAAAAGTGTGTGCCAAAAGCGTTATTGGATGACTTTGGCCGAACCGATTGATGATCATGCGTTAACGCAGTTAGAAGAGGGAGTGATGCTCAATGGCGAGCAGGCTCCAACTTTACCCGCTAAAGCGGAGCGTATTACTGAAACAGAGATTTTTCTGACGATTCAAGAAGGGAAATACCATCAGGTCAAGCGTATGTTGGCGGCGGTAGGAAACCGAGTCGAAACCCTGCACCGTGATCAAATTGGTCCTTTGGCGTTGGATGAGGGTCTGCAACCAGGTGAGTTTCGTGAGCTGACAAAAGACGAAGTGGCGTATTTTTAAAGCTTGTCTACTATCTCATGTAGAGGTTAGGTATGAGGCAAGATAAGCGCTCAATTAACAAGCGCCAGGTTTCATCATAGAGTAAGAGAGAATCCAGATGAGTAAAGAGTTGACGATGGACGAACGTGTCCAACTACTGATTGCAGCAGATAGCGAACGTTTAGCGTATTTTATTGAGCAAGCGAAACAGACCCAAACCGTTTGGAGTCTCAGTAATGAAGAAGGCTTCGTTATGGTAGAAACGGATGATGGTGATTGTGTTATGGTTTGGCCCGACGCAGAGTTTGCCAGCCAGTGGGCGGTAGAGGATTGGGATGACTGTGAACCCATTGCGATTGAGCTGTCGACATTTACTGGCCAATGGTTGCCTAGCCTAATGCAGGATAATATTACGATTGCCGTGTTTCCAAATATCGAAGATGAAGGCAAACTATCGACCGCTGAAGAGCTAAAAGCGCTTTTTGAATAGTTTGCTGGTACAGAGCGTGTGGTTGGGGGGAGCCTACTCCAGCGTTTTGTATTTTTGCCTTTTTCAGAGTGCAAAGTAAGCGCTTTTTAAAGGTCAGCGTATTTTTTAGATGATTTACTAACAAAGATGATATCGATCTAATGCGGCTAATACAGGCTGTGGTAGGATGAGGTGTCATCTTTAAAAGGAGTGCACCATGACAATGTCTACAGATACATCGCAAATGTCTAATCAGATTAAAACCATTTTAGAAACTGTCACATCGTTGCAGCTGGCGACGTTATCTTTGCAGAACCGTCCTTTCTCTTCTTACGCCCCCTATGCTTTGGGTGAAAACTGTTTCTATTTACTCGTTAGCGAACTCTCTCCTCATACTCATCATCTGCATAACCACCCAATTGGTTGCGTGATGATTGTTCAACAAGAGTCTGAGTCGAATAATCCTTACTTACGTCCTCGTGTTCAATACGATGTGACAGCGGAGTTTATTGAGCAAGATAGTGAAGAGTGGACAACGGGGATTCAGCTGTTAACAGATCGTTTTGGTGAGACGGTAACAACGTTAGTTGCGCAAAAGGATTTTTACCTAGTTCGATTAGATCCAGAAAAAGTGAACTTTATTCAGCAATTCAAAAACGATTACGTTATTGATGATACAGTACTTTATTAAAGGTCATAGACGATTTTCATTATTTTTATTGTGAAATTTTCGTTGGGCTTTAATGCTTCGGCAAAATAGGGTGATGAACTAAGTAACATAGGGTTTATGTAGAGAGCGGTTAACAAGGATTTATGAAAGTAATGAGTAAGCGTCAAAGTAATCGTGAAGAAATTTTTACTCGTATTTTAGACGCGGCTGAAGTGGAATTTGGTTTGAAGGGGTTTAGTGGGGCCAGTTTGCAACATATTGCTGACCGTGCTGAATTACCAAAACCGAATATTGTCTATTACTTTCAGTCGAAGGAGAACTTGTACAAGCAAGTACTTAATAAGATTGTGCGTGGGTGGAATGATCTTTTTGACCGCGCTACAGTGGATGACGATCCAGCGCAAGTGTTGGACAGTTTTATCCGTATAAAGCTGAAGCAAAGTTTCGAACAAGGTCGCTCTTCACGTATTTTTGCCATGGAAGTCATTAGTGGCGCGAATCATATTCGTGAATACTTAAAGGAGGATTTAAGTCCTTGGTTTCGCTCTCGGACAGCGCTAATTCAAGCTTGGATCGATAGTGGAAAGATGCGTTCGGTTGATCCAACCAGCTTGATTTTTATGATTTGGGCAACGACTCAGCATTACGCGGATTTTGAAGCTCAAATACTGGCTCTGTCGCATAAAGGGACTCAGGATGACGAGGATCTGAAGCGTGTTGGAGACACGGTCAGTAGCATTATTTTGCAAGGTGTCGGCTTGAGCTTACCACAAACGCAGGTTGCCTGATCTGATCGATTGTTTTCGTTGTAATAATGGTTAAAGGCTGATTGAGACCCCATTTAAATGGGCTATTTTTCGGCCTTTTGCTATTTATAAGACCTTAAATGCTTTAGAAAATCTAATATTATTTAGAAATAGAAGGCGCTATGAAACAAAATAGACGTACTGTAGAGACGTCGGATATCAAGGCTTATCATGCTCATTTATATTATCGAGATGAGTCTGGCCTTGAATTGGCGAAACAGGTTGCGGAGCAAGCGAGTGAATTATTCGAGTTGCAGATTGGTCGTTTCCATCAACAGCCTGTTGGTCCTCATCCACTGTGGAGTTGTCAATTATCTTTTGCCGTCAAAACATTTGCGGCCTTTGTTCCCTGGTTGATGTTGAATCGACAATCACTTGATGTGTTTGTTCATCCGGTAACGGGTGATGATTATTTTGATCATACTCAAGGTGTGAGTTGGTTAGGTCATGCCCATAAGCTGGATATTTCTCAGTTCGATGCAGGTTAAGGGGGATTTACAATAAGAAAAGCCGCTTACGTTATCATTGTTAAGTGTTTTTTTTGTTTTGTATTAAAAGTTTTTTTAACTCCCCCTAGAAAAATGGTTGAACGTCCCAAACTTGATTGCTTAGACGGTAGTTATTCAATCTATGTCGCGTTATCATAGTTGGACAAACTACTACAGTCTGGGTTCGTGTTGTGGCGGTGTTACGCAAAGTCTGTTTGCTTGTATCAAGCACTCGTTCCCTTATTCATTTTAATTAGGAGAAGACAATGCAAATTTCTGAAAACGCCGTAGTAAGCATGCACTACACATTGACTGATGACCAAGGTCAGCAACTCGATTCTTCTGTCGGTCAAGAGCCTCTAGTCTTCTTGAGTGGTGCCCAAAATATCATTGATGGTTTAGATAAAGCGATTCAAGGTAAAGTGGCTGGCGATAAATTGAACGTAGAAGTAGCACCTGCTGACGGGTACGGTGAAGTACATCAAGAATTGATTCAGAAAGTGCCACACGAGAATTTCCAAGGCGTTGATGACATTCAAGTTGGCATGCAGTTTATGGCTCAAACGCCAGGCGGCCAACAGCCTGTAACGGTCATTGGCGTGGAAGAGGATGGTGTGATGTTAGATGGTAATCACCCATTAGCGGGTAAGACATTAAACTTTGATGTAGAAATCGTCGAGGTTCGTGAGGCTTTAGCAGAAGAGCTAGAGCATGGACATGTCCATGGTGAAGGCGGTCATCAGCACTAGGCTTAAGCCGGTTCAACATAGCATACGAAAAAACGGCTTCTGGAAACAGGGCCGTTTTTTTTATCTCAAAATAACGCTAGCACCGTACTTAGGGGGATATTTGCTCAGTGAGTATGATGCCGGGAACGGAAGCAGGCTCTGTGCTAATCGTTCGATCTGAGAGGTATCTTGCCGGAGGTTTACCAACCGCCTTGCGAAACATGGTTACGAATCCGCTGGCATTTTCGTACCCCAGTTCTAATGCCACTGTTTGCACGCTTTCACCCTTAGTCAAGCGCTGTAGTGCAAGGATTACATGCAGTTGTCGACGCCAGCGTCCGAAACTCATGCCGATTTCGTGCAGTAGGATGCGGCTCATGCTTCGCTCGCTCATGCCAATGCGAGTGGCCCAATCGCCCTTTGAGGTTTTGTCTGTTGGGTCGGCCAACATCATTTTCGCTAGGCGGCGCAATCGCGGGTCGCGCGGCATCGGCAGATGAAGGTCTTCCACCGGAGCCGCTGCTAATTCATCCAGCAAAGTGGCTATCAGTCGATCTTCCCGCCCTCCCAGCGCATATAGTTCAGGAATCTCTGCTGCTTTTAGAAGCAGCTCGCGTAGCAGTGGCGATACCGAAATCGTACAGCAGGTTTTTGGAAGATCCGGTGCGGCATTTGGCTCGACGAATAGGCAATAACACTCTGTTTCACCCGATCCTCTGGCCGAGTGGGGTAAGTTTCCCGGTATCCATATCGCGCATTGCGGTGGCACGATCCAGACTCCATCTTCAATTTCACAGTTGAGGATGCCACGAACAGAATAAAGTAACTGCGCCTTGTGGTGCTGATGACTTGCATGTTCCCAGTCCTTTGTTACCGATGTGGCTCCCAGAGCAACAACGGGCCTAGGGACGTCATCAACGTCTCGGGTTACGTTCAGGTCAGTGATGGCAATGTTCGACATAATAATTGTTGAACCTCGGGTCGAAGAGGATAGATTGGCCTAATTAAAAAATATTATGGCCAAATTACGCAATGACGTCCAGTTATTCCGTAGGTATTGTTGGATTAACCATGCTAGCTATTTGGCTCACTCGGAGCATGGCACCTCCCAAAAAGGAGGAGCATTTTTCTGACAAGGTGTGGCCGCTAGCGATTTTTCTTATATTATAAGGAGTATTGATATGTTGCTTGATGTCTCGCAGTTTCCCCTAGTCTGGATACGACTAAACGCACAGTGCGCCGATCCCGAAGCTTCACTCTTTGATGAGTTTGAGGCTTTACTCGCTCGTAAGAGTGTTTTTGTTTTGCTCAATGACGAGGGGCTTAATGAAGATGAAGGTGATCACGAGCATTCTCCGGAAGAAATGAAGCAAATGTCACTTTGGATGAAGCGTCACAAGAGTGAATTGAGATCCTTCGTCAAAGCAGCAATCTACATCGAGCCGAACACAGCCAAAAGGCTCGCAACTAAGGCGTTTGCCCTCGTTTATGAAAAGTTTTGGGGCTATCCCATGTTTATGGTTGCCACCAAGAATGAAGCGCTGGACTTAGCGCAAACACTGTTGCTAAGTGAACAAATAGAAGCATGGACACCTTTTTAGGTCGGGCTAACTAGAAAAACATTCAATAGCCAAAATAGGCTCTAAGTTGTCTCCATGTGACCGCTTCTCATTGCTGCCAGTCGCATAAAAGAATCTTCTATTGCCATTTAAAAAGAAGCATTCTAAGGTCAGTCTTAAGGCTGAATAGGTTAGGACAGTAGTATGAAGCTTGTGTTAGAGCCCATAGTAAAAAGCGAATTTGAGGATTTGTTTGTTCGTATTAAGGAAGGTATCTTTCCATATGTTGATGCCGTGTTTGGCTGGGATGATAAGTTTCAGCGTCAGCGCTTAGAGAATGAGTATTCCCTAGATTGGTTCTATTGGGTAAAAATGAAACAAGATCGTGTTGGTGTACTGTGTTACAAGCGTCATAATGCTTCCTGTCATGTTCATTGGCTAATTGTATTCCCCGAGTGGCGGCAACGAAATATTGGCACCTCTATCATGGCTTTTGTTCAAAAAAAGGCTAGGGAAAGTGGTTGTACTGCCGTGACCTTATCCTCTTTTAAATGTAATGCAAACGCGATTCAATTTTATCAAGGCCTTGGCTATGTGATAATAGAGGAAGAAGAGGATTTTGTGTCTATGTCCTTATCACTCCGGTAGCATTGTGAGTTTGCGATGATCAGTCATTCTTTTATCGAGCTAGAATCGTCTATTAGAGGTTGTCAGCATTGCGCCGCTTGCCTTCCTTTGCCCCCAAAGCCCATTCTACAAATCCATCCTGATGCAAAAATTTTGATTGCAGGGCAAGCTCCTGGGCAAAAAGCTCATGAAGCTGGACGACCCTTTGATGATCCAAGTGGTGATCGACTACGTCAATGGCTGGGAGTATCAAAAGACGTTTTTTATGATGCTAAGCAAATAGCACTGGTTCCCATGGGGTTTTGCTTTCCTGGGACAGGGAAATCTGGCGATTTGCCTCCAAGAAAAGAGTGTGCGGAATTATGGCGGGCACCATTACTGGCTGAACTTAAATGCATTGAGTTAGTTATCGTGCTGGGTTCTTATGCCCAAGCCTATCATCTAGGTGTTGAAGGGAAAGCATCAGTCACGGAACAAGTGAAACACTGGAAAGACTATTTAGCTCAAGGCAAGCTTCCTTTGCCCCACCCAAGCCCTCGTAATAACCGTTGGCTAAAGCAAAACCCTTGGTTTGAAGAGGAGGTTCTACCAGCGTTAAAAATGATTGTTGAGCGTATTATTTAAAATGTACTCTTGTTGAGAGTATAGTGAATTGAGTGTTATAAAATCTTCTCGAGTATCATCGTGTGTTTTTCTTCAAATAAAACAGGGCTTGGATTATGTCAATTCGCAAATAGTACTGAGACAGTATTTTTAATAGTTTCTAACAATATGTTCAATAATATCAATTGATTATATATAACCTCGTGACTCTTATAGAGTGGTTTTTTTATGAGGTAGCATGGCTATGAAAAAATATTTATTGTATGGGCACGATGACTGTTTGTTTTCTCGCCGAGCGAAACAAGTACTGGATGACCATGATGTTCTTTATCACTATGTGGATATAAAAGGTGAGAATCTAAATAAAGTGGCGTTGTCTAGGTTGGTTGGTCATGATATATATACCCTCCCACAAGTGTTTTTAGACGATGAATACATCGGTGGCTTTCACGATCTACAGCGTCGTTTTTCTATTATGTAATATGTACTTAGCGTAATTTATTTTTTAATGTGCTTTACTTAGATTTTATAATAGGTTTAAAAGAATAAGGCTAGCATAAAAACGCTTATTAGACACTTACCCTATAAACTGCTTATTATTGAGATAGATGAAATATTGCCGCACACTTTGTGTAGCTGATTGGTAGGCCATTATTTGTGTTGGTAGAAACTTTTTGTTAGGGATGCAAAAAACGTTAGAGCAAGACATTAAGTCAACGTCAGATTAGATGTATCTAGATAATAAAATACACTATGTCTGATCATAAGAAAGGCAATAGAAAAAGGATAAAAATATTAGGAGGGAAATAAAGCGGGAGAGTGGGCGCTTATTGTTATTCTAGCGCGTGGTCCCGAAGAGTAAGTCATTTTTAAAAGGCCATGTTAGGATGAGAGGCCTGTTATTAATGCTTGCTCAGTTGCTCTTAGAAATATGTTTTATTGACGTCACAATTAAGCAAGGTGCGCGAGTTTAGATGCGTACACGTTAAATTTACAAATTGCTTTTTTCATAGAAGCGGCAGCGGAAAAGATAAGGTCAAAAATATACTCGGTGCTTTTTGCGCGAGCTATTAAGGTTGCTTTTTCACTTTCAGAAAGATATTTTGTGTCGACACCAGCAAGTAAGTCTTCAATAGGTTTTTGATTTTTCATAATGTATTCCTCTTTGTATTCAGCTTATTTAGATCGTGTAGCCTTTAGTTGATTCAACTTTCTGACTACAAGGATAATATTAGGTGTCGGCTGTCTAAATAACAAACGATGTTTTCTATCCTCATTGATGAATTAAACTCAACTATTTTGATTTGTGAGTAAGAAGCTTTATGACGAAGTGGAGGGTAAAGCGTTTGATGTTAAAAAAACAGCCGTAAAATAGAGCTGTTTTTTTGCTTGCTGATGAGTGTGAGGTCAGTATAGATGCTGGTTTACTCGTTTATCGGGTTAGGCCACGACTCAAAGTGGATGGCACTTTTGGCTTCCCTTCTAGGCAACCAGCCAAAACGTTCTAGATCGGGGGTGGTTTGAAAGTGTTCAACGTAGCCAACACATAGGTAGGCGATAATATCGATGCTCTCTGGAATGTGAAGAGCATCTCGAATCACATGGTCGTGTACGATGCTGACCCAACCAACGCCAATGTTTTCCGCCCGCGCTGCCAGCCATAGGTTTTGTACCGCGCAGACAGCGCTGAATAAATCCATTTCCGGTTTTGCTGTGCGTCCCAATACGGCTGAGCCTGTTCTACTACGGTCACAGGTCACACAAATGCCCAGAGGTGCCTCTTCGATACCTTCGAGTTTTAAGTTTTGATATTTTTCTTTACGTTCTCCTTCAAACATATTTGTAGCTTCAGCATGGGCAGTAAGAAAGCCTTGTTTTATTTTTCGTTTGGTTTGTGGATTTTGTACCACAATAAAGTCCCAAGGCTGCATAAAACCAACACTTGGAGCATGATGTGCTGCGATTAATATACGTTCTAATACGTCATCAGGGATGGGTTTATCGATGAACTCCTTTCGCACATCCCGACGAGCAAAAATGGTTTTATAAACAGCATTGCGTTCTTCTTGGGTAATTTTCATTTTGGTGTTCTTTATTCGTTACGTTGTATGGTGGGAATTAATGAGTAGTACCGATACCTGCACACACCGTGGTGAGTATAGGATCATTACTTTTTAATTTATGCCACGCAAAGGTGGAATCTTGCGCGGTTTTGAAAAAGTTGGAACGGGCGTTATTTTTACAATCGATCACTTGTGTGACGCGCTTTGCGCTGTGTCGTCGTTCAAAGAAATACAGATCAACTAATACCCAGTCAGGGTGGCGTTGATTGACGGCTGAATGACCCATATCCGCTGCGATAAAACGCACCGTTTGAGGATAGATATAACTCCAAGGGCGCCACAACGTTTTCTCTTGCACTGTTTTTACAACGACAATGCCTTTTGGTAATAAACTGGCTTGATGCGGATACCAATCGTATTCCCCTTGTATCTGCAAGCCTAGCATGGCGAAACCCGCAAAGGCAGGAACAAACCAGGCGGGGGCTTTTTTCTTTGTTAAATGACGCAGTAAAAGAGCAATGCCTGCTCCTCCTAGTCCTGCAAAGATGGTCGCAATGAATTCCCAAAACATGGTTTCTCTCTTACTCTTTTTAGATTGGTGATCATCATACAGGAAGTTGCTATAAACAAAGAAACCGAACACGATTATCTTGTTCGGTTTCTTGTTCCCTGCACTTCAATATTGCCTATACGTTAATATTAGATAGGGCTTAATGATCAACAGCACGACCAGCACCTTGTGGGTAACGAACACTTTCCACTAGGTCCTGAATGTGTTTAGGGGGGGCTTCTGTCATGGAAGAGACGGTAAACGCTACGATAAAGTTAATAGCTGCGCCGATGGCTCCAAATGATAATGGAGAGATACCAAAGAGCCAGTTATCCGGGGTATTGGTATACGAAGCGGTACCAGGAATAAAGAACCATCCTAAGAATAGGAAGATATAGACTAAGGTACAGCCTAAACCTGCCAGCATTCCCGCAATGGCTCCCTTATTGTTGATACGTTTAGAGAAAATCCCCATCATTAAGGCAGGGAAAATAGACGCAGCGGCAATGCCGAAAGCCAATGCGACAACTTGGGCGGCAAAGCCAGGTGGATGCATGCCTAAATAGGTTGCCACGGCAATGGCGACCCCCATAGAGATCCTCGCCGCTAGTAATTCACCCCGATCAGATATATTGGGATTGATGGTTCCTTTAATTAAATCGTGGCTGACGGCCGATGAGATGGCGAGCAATAAACCCGCTGCGGTAGACAGGGCTGCCGCTAACCCGCCTGCAGCGATTAGTCCCACAACCCAGCCCGGTAGGTTGGCTATTTCTGGGTTTGCTAATACAAGAATGTCGTTATTGACGCTGAGTTCGTTACCATTCCAGCCTCGCTCTGCTGCCGTGGCGGCAAAAGCTGGCGAGTCGTTGTAGAGCTCGATACGCCCATCGCCATTTTTATCTTGGAACTTGATCAAGCCTGTGGTTTCCCAGTTTTTGATCCAGTCGGGCCGTTCAGCGTACCCTATTGGCTGCTCTGTGGGACCATTTGGGTAAATGGTTGTTAACAAGTTCAAACGAGCCATAGAGGCAACAGCGGGCGCCGTTAAATACAGCAATGCAATGAAGACCAAGGCCCAACCTGCCGACCAACGTGCGTCTGCAACCTTTGGTACGGTGAAAAAACGGATAATAACGTGTGGTAAGCCCGCAGTACCAATCATGAGAGACAGAGTGAACAGAACCATGTTGAGTTTATTATCGACATCAGCTGTGTAATCTCTAAAGCCTAATTCGCGTACCACCTGGTCCAGCTTTTCTAATAACGGAATACCTGATTCAACGTGGTTTGAAAATAAGCCTATAGGAGGTAAGAAGGTATCGGTGAGCTGGAGGGAAATGTAAATGGCGGGTATCGTGTAAGCGATAATCAGCACGACATACTGAGCGACTTGCGTATAAGTTATGCCCTTCATACCGCCTAGTACCGCGTACAAAAAGACCACTACCGCGGCGATGAGCAACCCAATATCGTTGCTGACTTCTAAGAAGCGCGAGAAGGCCACTCCGGCGCCTGTCATCTGGCCGATCACATAGGTAGTAGAGGCGATGATTAAACAGGCAACGGCCACTAACCTTGCGCCGCTACTATAAAAACGATCACCAATAAAATCAGGTACTGTGTATTTACCAAATTTACGTAAATAGGGGGCTAACAGCATGGCGAGTAAGACATAACCGCCAGTCCAGCCCATTAAAAACGAGGAATTGGCGTAGCCGCCAGCGGCAATTAAACCCGCCATTGAGATAAACGACGCGGCAGACATCCAATCCGCAGCGGTTGCCATGCCGTTTAAAACTGGGTGAACGCCACCGCCTGCGACATAAAACTCTTTGGTAGAGCCTGCTCTAGCCCAAATAGCAATACCAATATAAAGGGCAAAGGAAGCTCCGACGAATAAGAAGTTAATGACAAATTGACTCATAGAACTACTCCTCTAAGCCAAATTCTTTGTCTAACTTGTTCATTCTCCAAGCATAGAAAAAGGTGATTGCGATAAAAACAAGCATGGACCCTTGCTGAGCAAACCAGAAGCCAAGGTCCGTTCCTCCAATGTGGATGCTCGATAGAAGTGGGCGTAGCAAAATAGCGCCACCATAAGAGGCTAATGCCCAGACGACTAAGCAGCCTAGAATGAGCCTAAGGTTAGCTTGCCAGTATTTTTCAGCATTTGATTTGGGGTTAGACACAGTAATCTCCTTATTTATAATTATTGTTTTACAGCGCATTTTTAATTTAGCAGCGATTTGTTTGTTTTGTGTAATAAATAAACAAAATTTATGTATGAATGTAAGATATACAGGTTGGATGGTATGGTTAGCATAATAGTCTAGGGGGTAATGTTGTGATGAATGAGCCCGTTATTTGCTGATAGATTGCAAAAAATCGTTTTAGGTGAGTTTGATTAAGGAAGGAAAAGAGGATGATCAAAAGCATATTTGTTGCCAAAAAGTCGAAAATGCCCCAAATTGGAATTGAGGCCGTTAAAGTAGATGCTGGAAAAGGCATTGTCGGCGACCGCAGCTATGGCAAGCGGCAAGAAGCTGGCCAGAACATCACCTTTGTAGAAAGCGAAGAAATTGAGGCTTTTAATACGAACTTTGATCAACAAATTGGACAGTCAGCGACACGTCGAAACATTGTGACTGAGGGAATTCGATTAAATAATTTGGTAGGGAAAGAGTTTATGATTGGCGATGTGCGCTTTTACGGGGTGGAATTGTGTGAGCCTTGTGCGTACTTGGGGCAGTTGCTAGCTAATGATTCTTTATCGGCGCCACAAGTGGTTAAAGCTTGGTTACATCGTGGTGGGCTAAGAGCTGATGTGTTAAGCACAGGGATTTTAAAAACGGGTATGCCTTTTATTTTACGTGAGGAGTAATCTTGTTAAATGTTTATTTACTCGCATATTAGAGGGAACCTAATTAGCTGAGAGAAGTTCTTAACGATACATTTTCTGTGTTGTCCTGAGCGACTATCTGATTTCGCCCATTATTTTTTGCCTTATATAAGGCTTGGTCTGCGAGATGGATAAGATGATCAAATTTGTCTCCTTCCTTTGGCATATGGCTGGTAACACCTTGGCTGAGAGTGATGTATTTTTGAGGCGATTTATGATGCTTGATCTTTTCTTCGTTGAGCTTGTCTTGTAATCCTTTAGCGAACAGTACGGCTTGGTCTAGGTCAAAATAGGGTAGTAGAATGATGAATTCTTCACCTCCATAGCGGGCGGCTATGCCTTGCGTATTTTTTACTTCTGTTAGAATCAATTGCGCTACTTGAAATAAACATTGATCTCCAGCTTGGTGTCCATAGAAATCGTTGAAACTTTTAAACCAGTCTAAATCAAGCATGATGATACTCATGTTGATTTGTTTATCGCAGGCAAGTTGCCACATACTAGTAAGTTCGTGGAAAAAGTGTCGGCGATTCGCCATTTGAGTGAGCTCATCGGTGTGGCTTAATTTTTTCAATGACTGGTTGAGCTGAGTCAGTTTTTGATTGGCTTCTTCAGTACGTTTTTGAGCCTCTAGGGAGTCTTGTTGTGCTTTATTAGTCGCCTCGACAAAAATGGAAAATGCTCTTCCCATCATTGCAATTTCATCATTGCCTGACTGAGGAACGTCTGTTTTTACACCTTTGACATGTTCTAGCATCACCCTATTTAATCGGTTTAAACGACGAATCAGATAGTAATGGATGAACCAGTATGCGACGCCTGTTAGTAACAGAAAAATAATACTAAATAAGCCGATTTTTAGCATCACTTTACTGATAAATGCCTTATGTTCTGAAGAGGCTTTTTGTGTGGACTGCTTTAATAGCTGATAAAGCTTATAACACGCATTACTGAGTTTTTTAGCTTCCGTTCGCGTTGTGTTTACTGCTGTTAATGTGGCAGAGTGTTGCATTTGTTGTTTGAGTGTTGTTGTGAATACCTGTTGGGATAACTTGCTGATTAAAATGATGTTTTTTCTTTCAAATGGGGTTAAATTATCTTGATAGGCTATGTTTGAGATGAAGGCTGAGATGCCATTCATTTGGGTAATTAGCTGATGGAAGGTTGTCGAATGTAATGTCAGAACGCTTAAGTTAATAGCTTTGATAAGCTCATCAATAAGGCTTTTTTCATGTTCTGGTATTTGGGGGATAAGGTAGATTTCCTTTTGTAAGTTCAGTAGATGATACTCAATATTACGCTGTGCCTGAGTAATCTTTCTTTTTTCAATAAGGTAGTTATTTAAGGTGCGAATAGTATTGAAGTATGGCTTTTTTAGCCTATCTATTTTTTCAATTAGGACTTGTTCTTGTGGAGTGTTAGCTGTTAATTGCTTGCGAATCTTTTCAAAAGACCGCTCAAATGAGTCATTACTGGCATTGTTTTTATTTTGTTCGGGCAGGCCAATGGTTGGAGATTGAATGTATCGTTCATCATAGTCTTGGTTGAGCATATTGACTAGAGTATCAGAGGCAATGACTTCTGCCTCTCGAGATAATTCGGCTGCGTGCATTGCTCGGTCAAAATAGGCGCTAGACAATGCATCGAACTCTTGGGATTGTTCTCGTAAAGTAAGGAGGCTGTAACCTGTTGTTAGAATGTAGAAGCTAAGGACACTTAAAAGAACTAAATTTAGGCGAAACCCTAATTGTTTCAGCGGCTTGAGCTTTGTATTAGCCTCATTTGCCATGTTTCGTCTCCTGACGTACTTTTATATTATGTAAAATAACCTACTTCTATTGCTCTATATAACCTGATGTACTAGCTAAAGTCATGTAAATTGTCGTGTTTCATATGATATTTCTTAGTTATTGCGCATAAAAAAACAAATGATGCTCAAAGCCAAAAACGTTAGATTGGCGATAAATATCAGGGTGTCCAAGTGGGATATTGGCCAATTGATAAGTTATGCTGTGGCCGTCAAGAAAGGTTTTACCATTTTATCAAATGGCCCTAAGCAAAGTCTTAAACTCTTAAGAGGGTTGTAAGTCGTCAACCAAAACGAATGTTTTGATGTCTTTATATTGTTTGTTAAAAGCCTGTTTTTGGCGAACATAATGGCCACTTTGACAATCTGAAACGATATCTAATGCCGCTGCGAAATAGCTTGATCGGTTCATCCAATCTTGCTTCTTATTTATCGTCGATGTTTGTGGAGAAGACTCTTGAGGGACTGTCGATAATGTTGACGATAATAAGGTATTAAGAGGCTTGGTAGTGGTTGCCTCTTTGCCTTGAAAACGCCATAAATCACTCTCTGGGAGATAGGCGTAATAGGGTAATAAAGTGAGCCCATGCTCCGCGACAAAATCAACCGCATCAAGAATAAAATCCACCTCGCTTTCTTCTAAAAAGTAATTGAGATTAAAGCGTACCCAGCCAGGTTTGACGAGTTTTTCACCCTTCGCTATCGCTTCTTGAATGCGTTTGGACTGTGCTTCATTTATCCCTAATAGTTGATGTCCATATGGGCCTGCGCACGAACAACCGCCACGGACCTGGATGCCAAATAAATCGTTTAATAAAGAGGTGACAAAACCGTGATGTAAATAGCCATAGTCAGTGCGGATTCGCAACGCTGTGATGGAAAGGCTTGGTGCATTGGCATGACCTAATCGCTCGATTGTGGAAGAGTGGCTCCAACGAGACTGTATTTTTTGCCCCCAGGCGTGTTCTTTGTTGAGGATCGTATCGACGCCAACCGCTTGTTTGAGTTGGAAGACGAGGCCAGCACGAATGGATTCTATGATTGCGGGGGTGCCACCTTCTTCACGACGTTCGCCAATCGGTAAAAAAGTATGGGAGTCTGGGGTGACGAAAGAGACCGTACCGCCACCAATATGGCTTGGCTTTTGGTTTTTAATGCAGGCGCGCTTGACCACGAGTATCCCAGGTGTACCTGGGCCGCCAACCAGCTTGTGTGTCGAGAAAAAGAGGGCGTCTTTGGCGAGTTGCTTATTCTGCTGGGGGTTCATATCAATATCGATATAAGGTGCAGCGGCGGCAAAATCCCAAAAAGACAAGGCATTGTAACGATGTAAGCAATCGGAAATGGCATTTTGGTCGCATAATATGCCTGTGACATTGGAAGCGGCGCTGAATGATCCAATAAGACGTTTACCATGATGTTCTTGCAGCTTATTTTCCAGTGTTTTGATGCACACCCCCCCTTCCTTGCCTTGTGGAATACGAATCACTTTTAGGCCTAGCTCACGCCATGGTAATTCGTTCGAATGGTGCTCATAGGGGCCGATAAACACGATGGTGTTGTGTTTTTCCTGGGCCGTAAGGTCTCGTAGCCCTAACTGGGTGATCAAGGTGTTCACTGCACTGGTTGCACCACTACCACAAAATAAAACAAGATCCTCACTACTGGCATTGACCGCTTGTCGTATTTGCTCACGAGCTTGCTCACGATAGCACGTCGTTTGTTGGCCTGTGGCATTGGCTTCCGTATGAGTGTTCGCATAGTAGGGCATAACATACTGCTGGATAGCATCCTCGATAAATTGCAAACTGCGTCCGGAGGCAGTGTAATCGGCATAAGTCAGCCTGCGCATTCCAAATGGGGTGTCGATCAACGTCTCTTTGCCAATGATGCCTTGTCGAATACGTTCGAGTAGTGCCTCTTTCTCTTTAGTCTTTATGGTGGCGTTTATTGTCACTTTTTGAGGAGCGGTTTTGACAGTAGATTGCATTCGAGATTGCCTTTGTTAATAAATGTTTTACCTGTAACGAATCTCTCTATTTGCGCTGCAATAATGATCTGCTTTTAGATAGATAAAGGCAGCTCCGTTGTATATTTAATCTGTTCCATCGCAAAATTTGAGGTCACGTCAGTCAGAGCGGTTGCGCTGATTAAGCGTTTATAAAATCGGTCGTAAGCGGGTATGTCCTTTACCACCACTCGTAATAAATAATCGTATTCTCCAGCCATGCGATAAAACTCCACTACTTCTGGAAACTCCGCCACAATTTGAGAAAAATTCGTGGCCCAATCCACCTCGTGTTGATTGGTTTTCACTTGGACAAAAACCGATACTCCGAGCTCAAGCTTGTCTGCATCCAATAACGCCACTCTTCGTTTAATGTAGCCAGCGTTTTCGAGCTTTTGAATACGGCGCCAGCATGGGGTTTTTGAGAGACCAACCTGCTGAGCAAGAGTGTCATTAGAAATACTATCATCACTTTGAATTAAGGCAAGAAGTTGCATATCTATGTTATCTAAAGTCATTTTGTTTTCTTTTAAATCTATTTTTTAGGATATTTTTTCTGATGATGTGCTTTTTTAATTGTCTATGCAACCTAGTTTCTAAAAATAAGAGATATTAGGAATTGTAGTTCTCTAATAGACGAAAAAATAATGTTAAAAAGTCTAATATTTACTAAATAGCAGTCTATATTTCATGAATAGGAAGGAAAAAAGGGCATGATGGTTACCTGGGACTAGATGGGATCTTTAGTGGGTTTCACATTGGTAACTTTTTGGAAGAAGCATGCCTGTCCAAGTAGAGATCTTGGTTGAACTTATGACATAGTGAAAAGGTCTCAAATAACTGTTTTAAAATACTTTAAAACGAAGGAGGCATCTTTTGCGTAATGTACTATGTGTTGTAGTGGGCTTATTGGCTGGCTTAGCGAGCACATCGTCTTTTGCTCAGACTCAATACCCATTAAAAATAGAGAATTGTGGGTATGAACATACCTATTTTGAGCCCCCAAAGGCTGTGGTTTCAATTGGTCAAGATGTGACCGAAACCCTCTATCAGCTTGGAGTGTGGGATAAAATTGTTGGCACAAGTGTCTGGTTGAATGATGTGGTTCCACAATTTTCACAGATAGATAAAATCGTTCCGCGTTTATCGGATGATATACCGACTCTTGAGTCAATTTTACAAAAAAAACCGGATTTTATTGGTTCACAGTTTGAGTGGTATGTCGGGGAGAGTGGGGTAATAGGTTCTAGAGAGCTGTTTGCGTCCCATGGTATTGCCGCCTATGTGTTGCCAACAGATTGTGCTAATCACGACAATGCTGTGGGTATGAATGGCGCGCAGGTCTACATGTTTAATACCGAGTCCTTATATAAAGGCATTGAAGATCTCTCTAACATTTTTGATAAGCAGGAAAGAGGGGCCATGTTTATTGCTGAATTAAAAGAGAGAGAAGCGAATGCGATTGCACGAGCGAAAAAGGATGAATTAAATAATGTATCTGCGGTGTTTTGGTACTCTAGTCCCAATCTTGATGGCCCGGCTTATGTCGCTGGGCGAACTAGCCCTGCTGGTTACATCTTGAATGCTTTAGGGATAGACAATATTGTGCACTCTGATGAGGAATGGCCTCTCATGGACTGGATCTCCATTTCTAGGGCGAACCCTTCCGTTATTGTGTTGGCGAAAATGAATCGCCGTCGTTGGGAAGCGGACGACTATAAAACGAAGATTGCGTTTCTTAAACGTCACCCGTACACGCGCAATATGACCGCGGTGAAAGAAAACCGCTTTGTTATTATGGATGCCTTAGCAATGAGAGCGTCAACTCGCTTGTTTGATGGTTTGGAACAAATGTCTATTGCTTTAGATGCAGTGAAAGATCGCCTTAGGGGAGGCGAAAAATAGTTGATATAACGGCTGCGTTTTTATTATTTCGTATATGACGATAAATTGTTTCTTAAAATATCATAATCAAACTCACTTCAGATTTTCGTTATAATTTAACTTATTGAATTTTATATTAAATTATAAAAATACGTTCATTTTCTTATTTTTATTGTTTTCTATTGGGCTTTTAAGTGAAATTTGCTTCTATACATTTTGCCATAAAGCGCCATTATACAGTGATTCTTCAATCATCACTTTATGTTAGGGCATTTTAATAATAACGCCCTAGGAGCCTGTATGAAGGTTAACTTTTTTGTCACCTGTTTATGTGACACTGTCAAAGCTAACGTCGCGAAGCGTACGGTTGCCTTATTAGAGCAGCTAGGTTGCGATGTAATGTTTCCTGAGGCCCAAAGTTGCTGTGGCCAGCCATCTGTTAACAGTGGCTACGTAGAAAGTAGCAAGCCTGCTATGAAGTCGTTCATTCGTGCCTTCGAGTGTAATGATTACCCCATTGTTACTCCTGCAGGTTCTTGCGCAGCCATGGTTAAGGCCTATCCCGAATACTTAAAAAATGAGCCTGAATGGGCCAAGCGAGCGCAAGCTGTTGCCGATCGACTTTTTGAGTTAACCCAATTTGTGGTTCGTGAATTAGGGGTTGTACAGCTGGGAGCGAAGCTGGTTGGAACGGCTGTTTACCATCCTTCTTGTAGTTTAATTCGTAAGCTAGGGGTACGTGATGAACCTTTATCTTTATTGGCCGAGGTAGAAGGCCTAACTCTATTACCTATTGAGAATCAAGAAACCTGCTGCGGTTTTGGGGGAACCTTCTCTGTCAAAATGGGTGAGATCTCCGGAGAGATGGTAAAAGAAAAAGTGCGTCATATGAGTGAGGTGACACCCGATTATTTGATTGGTGCTGATATTAGTTGTCTGATGAACATAGGAGGGCGCCTTCATCGTGAAGGGAAGGTGATCAAGGTCATGCACATAGCCGAAGTGTTGACGAGCTGTTAGTTTATTTCGTTGTAAGGGGACAAACATGTCGATGAAAACCAGTCATGCGACGTTTAAAGAGCGCATTGATATTCAAATGCAAGATGGCTATATGCGCCAGTCTGTTGCCAATGCACAAGAGCGGATGTTTTCTAACCGTGCTAAAGCCGCCGACGCATTAGGTAATTGGGAGCAATGGCGAGAAATGGGAAAGGAGATTCGCCAGCATGTTTTGGAGAATCTTGATTACTATTTAGAGCAGCTGAGTGACAAGGTTGTGGAAAACGGTGGCCATGTGTTTTTTGCTCGAACAGCCGAAGAGGCTGCGGGTTATATTGAAGGCATCATCAAAGAAAAAAAGGCCAAAAAAATTGTAAAATCCAAATCCATGGTGACCGAAGAAATTGATCTGAATAAGGCCATTATAGCTCTTGGTTGTGAAGTGATTGAAACGGATCTTGGTGAGTATATTCTACAAGTAGATGATTGTGATCCGCCTTCCCATATTGTAGTGCCTGCGTTACATAAAAACCGTACTCAAATCCGTGATATTTTCAAAGAGAAAGTAGATTATCAAGGGACGAATGACCCAGAAGAGATGACGCGCTTTGTACGCCAGCATATTCGTCATGATTTTTTAGAAGCAGATATTGGTATTACTGGTTGTAACTTTGCCGTGGCAGAAACGGGCACGGTTAGTTTAGTGACGAATGAAGGCAATGCTCGATTGGCCACCAGTCTGCCAAAAACGCATATTGCAGTGATGGGGATGGAGCGTCTAGTACCGACCTTTGAAGAGCTGGATATAGTGGTTAGCTTGTTATGCCGAAGTGCGGTGGGGTTACCCCTAACCGGTTACGTGACGGCGTTGACGGGCCCAAGGGAAGGTGATCAATGTGATGGACCCGAGGAATTCCACTTGGTGATAGTTGATAATGGTCGCTCCACTATTTTGGGCTCTGAATTTAAAGATATTCTACGTTGTATAAGGTGTGCGGCGTGTGTGAACACTTGCCCAGCCTATCGCCACATTGGTGGTCAATCTTATGGTTCCATTTATTCAGGTCCTGTTGGGGCTGTTTTGTCACCGCTCTTGGGTGGCTATGAGGATTTTAAAGAGTTGCCTTATGCTTGTAGTTTATGCCAGTCCTGCAACGACGTTTGTCCTGTAAAAATCCCCCTATCTGATTTATTGCTTAAGCACCGTAAAGTGATGGCAGAAAGTAAATTAACACCCCTTGGTGAACGCGCAGCAGCGAGGGCTTTTAACTATGTGAATGCGCGTCCAGCATTGTGGAGTAAAACGGTTAAAGTGGGGGCTAAAGTGGCCAATGCCGCGATAAAAGACGGGAAAATGCTTTTTAATGCAGGGCCCTTAAAAGATTGGACGGACTCGCGCGATCTGCCTCAACCTGATGGTGAGTCTTTCCGTAGTTGGTTTAAAAACCGAAAACAAACAACAGTGGAACAGCAGAAAAATGAGGCAGGAGACCGTCATGACTAATCAGGAGCGATTACAGCACCGTACCGCTTTTTTGGATAATATTGCTAAGGTATTAGATCGGCCTAGACGCACGCAAGCACCGGTTCGACCTGCTTTTAAATATCGTTGTCATCAAGAGGTTATGGCAGGATGGTCGCCAGATCAACTAAGAGATCACTTGGTAGATTACACCAAAAATGCATTGGGTGCTGAGGCTATTGTTACAACTAAGGCTAAGTTGAGTCAGGTGTTGTTTGAGGTTTGTCATGCTTATCAACAAAATAAATCGTTTAATGGCGGCAACGATGTTGTGTTATCCGCTGATGTACGATTGCTAGCTGATGTGGATATTAACCAGCTTACTCAAGCGGGATTAAGTTCATATGTATGGGATTCATCCCTTGGATACGACGCCAATATCCGTGTTTGTGAACGCGCTAAGGTAGGGGTTGTATTTGCAGAACAAGCCTTAGCAGAATCTGGCACCATGGTGCTCTATAGTCAGGCTGTACAGGGACGAGCGATTAGTTTATTGCCTGAGGCATCGGTGTTTGTCGTACCCAAAAGTGCCATTATGCCAAGATTAACTCAGGCGACAGCTCTGCTGTCCGAGAAAGCCAAAGCTGGCGAGCGAATGCCTTCCTGTATCAATTTTATTTCTGGACCCAGCTCGACGGCGGATATAGAGTTAATTAAAGTAGTTGGGGTGCATGGTCCCATTTTTGCCACCTACATTATTCTGGATGACCAATAATCATTTGATAATAAACACTCTAAAACGGCTAATAAAAGAGTATCTTTCGCATGCCCGCAATAGACGATTTAATCCTGTTTACTCAAGTCATTGAACACGGTTCTTTTAGTAGAGTTGCTGAGTTAAATGGCATTACCAAATCCGTAGTGAGCAAACGCATCAGCAAGTTGGAAAAAGAGTTGGGTGTGCAATTGCTGTATCGTACCACTCGGAAATTATCTCTTACTGAGGCGGGAGAAGTACTTAATCGTCGAGCGAAGAACCTTAATCAAGTGGCACAATCGGCGTTTGATGCGATTACAGGTTACAGTGAATCCATGTCGGGGCATATACGGATGTCGGTACCAACCATTTCAGGTGAACTGTTATTGGCTGATGTCGTTTCCGATTTCTGTAATCGCCATCCTGGATTAACAGTGGATATGTCCATGGACAATCACTTTGTGGATCTTGTTGCGGATAATTATGATTTGGTTATCCGAACGGGGTATCTGGAAGATTCCAGCTTAATTGCTCGACATATATTCAATTCCCGTTGGGTGATTTGTGCGTCGCCTGCTTATCTTGATCGCAACGGTATTCCCCAGACGCCAGTGGCGTTATCAAGGCATAACTGCCTAGGCTATACCCATCAAAGTACGGGTACATTTGATTGGCAGTTTTCTCATGACAATCGACTTTACACTCATAAAGTGTCGGGAAATTTCGCCTCTAATAATGCTGCCGCATTAAAAAAAGCTGTACTAGCTGGTAACGGAGTTGCCTATTTTCCAACTTGTCTTGTCTATGACGAATTACAAAAGGGTGAACTTATCGAAATACTAGCAGGTCATGTTGGTAAAGTGGTGGGTATCTATGCTGTCTACCCTTTCACCCGGACACCTTCTAAACGCATACAGGCGTTAATAGAGCATATTCGAGAAGGCTATTTAGCTATGAAGGAGCGCTTCTAACCGCGAACTTTATCCTCTTTGATTAGAGGGAAATCGATTTTGCCCAACGAGGCGAAGCTAGTTTCTTGGGATTTCTCTTCTTATTTGTCTCCAAGCACTTAACTTTTTCCTTTTTCCTGACTTTTTAGTGGCTTGTTAGTCCTGCTGCTGACCTTATCATGATGATAACAGGGTTGTGTTTATCAACCGATTTAATTGTTATACAAAGAGGGCTGTGCCATGAGTGATGATGCAAAACGTTTAATCGATAACTTGTTTGAACGTATTTCCGAAGCAGAAAAACAAACTGGCGAGCGGGATAAGGACGCTGAAGCTCACATCAATAAACACCTTGTCAATAATCCATCTGCACCTTATTACATGGCGCAAACCATTATTATGCAAGAAGCTGGACTAAAACAGTTAAAAGCAAAAGTCGAAGCATTGGAAAAAGAAGCAGCTAGTAAACCAAGCTCCGGTGGATTTTTATCGGGCTTATTTGGTGGTGGCAGTCAAAATACCAATAATGAACAAGCGCGTCGACAAGCTAGTTCTGGACCTGGTTGGGGTGGAAATGCGCAACAAGCAGGAGCAGGCTATGGTGCAGGGTCGGCTTATGGCCAACAAGCCAACTACCAAGGAAATGGTCAAAGAGGGCCCGCAGCTGGTGGTATGTTTGGCGGTGGCGGCGGTAGCAGCTTTTTAGGCGGTGCTTTAAAAACAGCCGCAGGCGTGGCAGGTGGCTTAGTTGTAGGGAATATGTTGATGGATATGTTTAGTCATCATTCGCAAACTGAGATGGTCGATATTATTAATGAAACGCCTACTCAAGATATGGGGCAAGCAGGCTTTGATGATAATGGTATGGATCAGGGGGGCTTTGCTGACAATGGTATGGATCAGGGAGGTTTTGCTGATAGTGGCATGGATCAAGGGGGCTTTGGGCAAGCAGGCTTTGACCAAGGTGGTATGGACCCCGATGGGTTTAATTCAAACTTAGGGGGAGGGTTTGACCAAGGTGGCTTTGGCGATGCTGGTGGTTTTGACGACTTTGGCGGGGATTTTGATGATTATAGTTAAACTCAAGGGTAGAGTGATGTACCGATCCTAGAGAAAATATCTTGCGCCGTGCTTTTCTTGCTTCTAGTCTCTTAATAGTGATTAAAGATGATATGAAGAGGGTGCGATAAGGATGGAGTCGGTATGAAAGAGAAGGGCTGTTTAGTATTTTTCTGTGGAAAAATGGGCGCAGGCAAGTCAACGCAAGCCAAACAAATGGCGGAGAAAAGAAATGCCGTTTTGTTGTCTGAAGATGTTTGGTTAGCAGAACTTTATCCGAATTTGATTCTCTCTTTTAAGGACTATTTAACCTACTCTGCACGGTTAAAACCCTTAATCAGAGAGCATGTTCAAAACATTCTTTCCACCGGAACGAATGTTGTCATGGATTTTCCTGCTAATACGGTAGTGCAACGTAAGTGGTTTTTAAGCTTGGTTGCAGCAATCAATGCGCCGCATGAATTCTTTTATTTAGAGGTCAGTGATGAGCAATGCTTAAAGCGCATTGCGCAACGACGTAAAGAAGAACCGACACGAGCGGCGTTTGATACTGAATCGGTTTTCCATCAAGTGACCAAATATTTTGAAGTGCCGACTCTAGAAGAGGGATTGAACTGGCGGGATTAGCTATAAAGCCTGACATTGTCTTCTGTCGGGCTTTATTTGCTTATAAGTCTTCTAAAGCAGTTTGTAATAGCTGTAAATAGTGGATCGACAGTCTAAAAAATGATTATGATGGCATTTTAACGGTACGCAGGTAGGGCAAAATAGTATTAACTTCACCAAATTTTTCTTTTGCCTGTTCATCATTTAAAGATAAAGCAACTATAACATCTTGGCCTGCCACCCAATTTGCAGGCGTTGCAATCGGCACACCATAGCTCGATTGTAGCGCATCTAGTGCTCGCAAAATCTCGGCAAAATTACGACCAACTGACATTGGATATGTCATGGATAGTTGTAATTTTTTGTCTGGACTAATGATAAACACGACGCGAACACTGGCAGAATTTGCTGCGGTTCTGCCGTCTGGAAGGTAAGCCTCAGCAGGTAACATATCCAATGCTTTAGATACTTCTAAGGATTCATCCGCAATAATAGGGAAGCTTGGCTTTGCACCAGAGAAAGACTCGATGTCTGCTTTCCATTCTTTGTGTTCTGCGATGCCATCAACAGACAAGCCAATCACTTTTGTACCACGCTTTTCCCACTCTGAAGACAACTGAGCTACTGCTCCAAACTCTGTAGTACAGACTGGTGTGAAGTCTTTAGGGTGACTAAACAATATTGCCCAACTGTTACCTATCCAATCATGTAGCTTAAAAGTACCTTGATCCGTTTCAAGTTCTAGATTTGGAACGGTATCGTTAATGCGTAAAGACATTAGGTTCTCCTTAATATCGGTTGAAGTACGAAACAAGCCCCAAGCTTGTGTTAGATATATTAGGACGCCCTAATATTTACTTCTATATATAATTATCTACTAAGCTTATAAATAAAAGCTATATATGATTCAAAAAAGGCTTTAGGAGGAATAGTTGTGGGGGATTGTTTAGGTTGTTGGTTACAGGCCAATGATCGGAATATGAAATAAAGAACAGCTATTGATCAGGCTAGAATGTCAGTGGGTGTAATCTACTACTATTTTTACTGTGATGATCATAAAAGAAAAAGGTCTGAGTATGGTGGTGAGCCTGAGGGTGTTGACGGTGGGGAAAGGTTCTTTTTTAGTCTAAAAGTGGGGTGCTAAAAAATGAATAATGTTCATTTATTGTCTGGATTTTGTTCAGTTGTGACGATTTAATGAAACTTTGGCTCTTATCCTTAATATATCCACGATTTACTAAGGCAAAAATGAACTGCTGTTTAAGTTTTCTCTATTGCTAAGAATTGATGCTTCTAGCAAGACTTTTTTGAAAGTTTCTCCAGATTATTTTGCAATAAAAAACGTCATGCCTTTTGTATTTGAAGCATACCCTTCCGCCGTTGTCTGCGATGTTATTAAAACTCTTTATAATATTTTTGCCTTTTTCTTGCTATTTTATTGTTTTTTAAGAATATTTTTTGTTTGTGTCTACTTGCTTTAGCAGCACATAAGGGTGTTAAAGAGAGAATGTTCGTCCTAGTTGCTATGAATCCTTTGCATAGATTGAATGTAAGTATTTCAATTACAAAGAAACCGTCAAGATATGTGTTTATTTGAAGATGTAATGGTGTGCTTAACATGACAGTTACTTGAGGTAGGTCAAAAAAAAATGTACTACTGAACGTTGTGCTTGTTGTGAAATTTCTTTCCTCTTTGAGCTTTCGAGGGGGCTTTCACTCCAAAAAATTACTAATGATTACAAAAAGGATATCACTTCAGTACTTTGTCACTTCCGTCTATAGATGCTTCAACCACTGAAGAGCCTGTAAACATAGCAATGGCGGTGTACCGAAACATGTGGATGAATCCACTTTTATAAAATAAACAGATACAAATCACTGGGGGTAACTATGAGTAAAGCGAATACAAATCATTTGGGGGCAGGGTTGTCAAACCGACAAGTTTCCATGATTTCAATTGCAGGCATTATTGGGGCGGGTCTATTTGTTGGCTCTGCCAATGCCATTGCAACCACAGGGCCTGCTATTCTAATTTCCTATGCGATGACAGGGGTACTCGTACTGCTTGTGATGCGTATGCTGGGTGAAATGGCGGTGTCTAATCCCGACTCTGGGTCTTTCTCGACGTACGCATCTCGTGCCATTGGTCCATGGGCTGGCTTTACAATCGGTTGGTTATATTGGTGGTTCTGGGTATTGGTTATACCTGTTGAAGCCATTGCTGGGGCGAATATTCTGCATACTTGGTTCCAAAACATTCCTTCTTGGGAGTTTGCGGTAGGGATTATGGTGATTTTGACACTATCAAACCTATGGGATGTAAAAAGCTTTGGTGAATTTGAGTTTTGGTTTGCTCTGATTAAAGTAGTCGCGATCATCGCGTTTATTATTATCGGTGGCATGGCTATCTTTGGTGTATGGCCATTAGCTAAGGACGTTAGTGGTGTGGCGAACCTATACTCCCATGGTGGTTTTATGCCAAAAGGGTTTGGCACCGTGCTTGCTGGTGTATTAGTGACAATCTTTTCTTTTTTTGGTGCGGAAATAGTGACCATTGCTGCGGCGGAATCCAAAAATCCAGGAGACAAAATTCGCCAAGCAACAAAATTAGTTGTGTATCGAATTGCACTTTTCTATCTCTTATCTATCTTCGTTGTTGTGTCTTTGGTTGCTTGGAATGACCCCGCATTAAAATCAGGCTCTTTCCAGTTTGTGCTTAGCTCTCTTCATTTACCTCATGCGAAATTGTTGGTTGATATTGTCGTATTGACTGCGGTATGTAGCTGTATGAATTCAGGTTTATATACCGCTTCTCGTATGTTTTATTCGTTGGCTTGTCGTGGTGATGCGCCTGCGGTAGGGAGAATACTTTCTATTACTGGAGTGCCTCGTGTGGCGGTTATTGCCTCAACACTTGCGGGTTTTGTTGGTTGTTTTGCAAGCTATGTGTTCCCTGGTGAAGTGTTTAGCTTCCTTTTATCGACCACGGGGGCCATCGCTCTTGTCGTCTATTTGGTCATTGCCGTATCTCAGTTAAGAATGCGTAACGCACTAGAAAAAGAAGGAAAATCGCCGGAGTTTAAAATGTGGCTCTTTCCGGGGTTAACCTGGTTAACCATTGGTATTATTGTGGTGGTTTTGGGTTATATGTGTATTTCTCCAGACTACCGACCAGAAACCTTTGCGACCGTTGGTGTAACCGCGATTATGTTAATATTTAGCTTTATCGTTACTGGTAAACGTTCTACTAACAGTAACTTAGTGACTGAGTAGACACGATGGTTAATGCTGTCGTTTTACTCATATAAGCTGAGTGATAACTATGTTTTGAAAAAGCGCGATGACTTCATCGTGCTTTTTTTTGTACGTTATATTTAAGTTAGATCTCTACAAGACAAACCGCTAAACTACGACCTCATTTGGTTACTTTTAGAGTGACATTGAAATCGGCAAACAAATATAGTGATACGCTAGTGATGTTTAGGATGTGAGATGAGAGTCGCAGTAGTCGTTAATTCTTTAAAATTGGGCGGTATGGAGCGGGTGGCTTGCAGTTTGACCGATGCGTTTGCAAAACAAGGCCATGATGCCCATCTTATCTATTTAAAAAACCGTCAGATTGAGGTTACTCCCAGTCATTCTAATACGACCATGCATTTATTTGATTTAAAAAAATGGGTGTTACTGAGTGGTATTGGACTCATATGGCTAGTGATCTGTCGCTTGTTGAATGTGGTATTTCGTAAGACGTTTTCTATGTTTTTTGCCTATGCGGAGGCGGTGGCTTTTGCTTATAAGCTAAATCGACTGGAAAAACGCATTGGCCGTTTTGATCTGATTGTATTTCGAGGACATGGAACCTTTAGTCATGTTTGGCCTTTGCAAGATAAACGCTTTGTGTTTGTCTGTGAAAGCACACAAAACAAAGCACATTTTGGTGCGTATTCTAAGCGCATCTTCACCTTATTGTTTTCTCATCGTCGCATGGTATGTGTATCGGATGGGGCGCGTGAGTCTTTTATGGACTTGATTGAGTCCTTCCAAATCCCTTGTCAGAGCATTCATACGATTACCAATCCAAACGATTATGACAAAATTCGTCAGGAAGCGGCGTGTCTAGTTGATAGTGTGGAATATCATAAAAAACCTTATATTTTAGGGCTAGGACGTCTGGTGCCGGGCAAGAACTTTCCGTTATTGATTGAGGCGTACCATTACGCTCGTCAACACTATGGCATACAGCATGATTTGGTGATTGTTGGGGAAGGGCGCGAGCGTGAAAAAATCAAACAGACCATCAAGCAGTTTGATTTAGAAGATTATGTTTTTTTAAAAGGACAACAAAACAACCCGTTCCCTTGGTATCAGCAAGCGGATCTTTTTGTATTAAGCTCAACAAGTGAAGGTTTAGGAATGGTGCTGATTGAGGCGCTGGCTTGTGGCACATCCGTAGTAGCGACAAATTGCCCTGGTGGCGTGGGCGATATCATGCAGGGCAAGTTAAAAAACTTTTTGGCGCAGCAAACTCCGGACTCCTTAGCTGAAAAGATTGCCTTGGCGCTACAAGAGGATACCTCTCCTGAACTGACGGCAGACATTGCCAAAGCATTACAACAGTTTGATGAAGCACACATTGTTGAACAATATATCCAAGCCTACTTCGCGACAGAGAATACCCTGTAACGCGATGAGAGGATTACACCGATACGAGTTAACTATGAAGAAAACGGATTATCAATACGCTTTACAGCCTGATTGGCAAAGTGAGGTGATACTGGAAAACACCCAATCGAAACATCAACACTGCGTCACTATTAATTTAGCGGATGGCGCAGGCTTTAGTGAGTTAAATATTGAGGATTTCACTTGGCTATTGGCGTTTTCTTATCAATCTACTCATAAGAAAACGCAAGGTTCTATTGCGATTGTTGAGTCGAATGATTCAGTGGTGTCGGTTTTCAATACTCAGTATTTTGAGTCGGGTGAAGAGGGGACTCGTTATCTTAATTTGAGTGGGATGTTGAACAATAACGCCAAGTCGGTGGCCACCTTGGTATTTAAACATTGCCGTTTGCCTAATTATGGAAAACTATTGGCATTTAAAAAACCGGATTTTAGCGATGGACCCATTTTAATCCTAGCGCCTCATGCCGATGATGCTGAGTTAGCCGCTTATGGTTTTTATCGTGATTTTGCCAAATCAACTTGGATAACAACCATTAACGCTGGGCAAAATGTTCAGAAACTGGAGAAGCAGTATATTCCTAGTTTGGACGACAATATGCGTGCAGCGGTTGCCCGTAAAGCGGCCATTAGAGCGTGGAACAGTATGACGACGCCACTGCTAGCAGGTGTTCCGTTAGAACAGCTATCCTCTCTTGGCTACTTTGGGCTAACTAAAAATGCGCTTTATAATGCAACAAAGGAGGTTCAAAAGGATCCAATATTGGCGGAATTAACACCGCAAGTGAGTCGCCAGTGGAATCGTATCTTCTTACCAAATGATTTGCCGAATAAGAGTTCTGGGGAGGCGCTGGTAATGGATTTAGCCAGCTTGTTAGAGCAAATCAAACCCACCACTGTATTGGTGACGGAGCCGGAAATCGACCCTCATCCAGAGCATGTTATGTCTGCTCATGCCTTGGCGTTGGCGATTCATGAGAGCACACATACACCTGAGCGGGTATTGATGTATGTGAATCACCTTCGTCACATAAAGACATTTCCTTACGGCCCTGAACACGCCAAAACTGCTTTACCGCCTTGGTTTGACGAAACCTCTGTCTTTGGAACGTTTTCATGTTATAGCCATCAGTTGGATATCGCGGCGCAAAAAGAAAAAGTCGTCTCTTTTGATACAATGCATGACCTAAGAAGTAAGCCCCGAGTCGGAAAAATGCTGAAAAGGTGGTGGAACAAAAAGGTATTGAAGAATGGTTACCAATACTACGGTGAGCACGTGTACTTTCAAACTCATATTAAGTCGAATGAAGTATTTACTCTGGTCGATGGTAGCGTGTTTAGTGATGCTTTGATTGGTAAAGCATCACTGGATAAGGCTATATAGTTTTCAATGAGCTGTGATTTTTAACTGACTTAGCAATCTGTTTAGGGGGGGATGTTTATATTGGCAAGCTTATCTTGACCTGCAAGCCTCCCAGAGAGCTTTTTGATGCGCTAATCGTGCCATTGTGTTGGGTGATAGCGTTTTTGCATATTGCTAGTCCTAAGCCCGTGCCGCCACTATGTCTGTCTCTGGCAGTGGATACACGATAAAACGGGCGAAATATTGCGCTTAACTCCTCTTCAGGTACGCCTTCACCATCGTCTTCTACCAAGACCTGTAACGAGCTTCCTTGTTCGTGAATGGAAATATGGATAGCGTGATGGCTATAGTAAATAGCGTTGCGTACAAGGTTTTCTAATGCACTGATGAGTAATGCTGGATAACAACGGATACGGTAGCTTGGAATAGGTGTAAAGGTCAGCTGTTTTCCCAATTGTTCAGCTTCGAATTGCGCATCGTCCAGCATCGCTTCCCACAAGCTGTCTAGAGAGTGTTCCTCCCAATGATTATGACTATTTACTTGTTGTTGAGAGAGTTCTAATAGTCTTGCAATCATGATTTCGAGGCGCTGAGCCTCAGTATCGATACGAGCTAGCTCATGACTCTTTCCTTGTTTTCGAATAGCAATGGCTTGTGCCATGCGCAGTCGAGTCAGCGGGGAGCGTAGTTCATGAGAAATATCAGAAAGCAGGCGCTGCTGTCGGCTGATCATGTCATTTACCGCCTCAACCATTTTGTTAAAACTGGCCCCAGCTTGACGAAATTCCGAACTGCCTCTTTCTAAAGTTGGATCCACTTCAAATTCCCCTCTAGCAACTCGTTGTGCCGCTTTTTCTAGGCGACGAGCTGGTTGGCTAAGAGCCCAAGCGAACCATAATAATAAAGGGGTACTAACGACCATGACCGCAAGCAGGAGTTGTAATGGATGATCAAACAAACGTAGTAATAAGGGAGGTGGACGGTGCCACTCTTGGCCAACATACAGCAGGTAGTCATTGCCTGCCAGATGGATGGACAGCGGACCAGATAACATCAATCGACCATAGAGCTTTTGTTGCGGGTTACTTGGGCTATCCATCGAGGTAATAAAATTGCGTAGAGCACGAAAAATAAAATCTGGCCCTTTAATGGGAGACAAAACTAAACCGTTCATATTCGTTATAAATACAATAGACTTTTCTTTAAGCGGTTCTGGCTTTTTGACAAGCTTGGGATCAGGTCCTGCGTCTTGTAGGCCGTCACGCATTGGGGGCGGCGGTGGATGTCGAGGGGGCTTTGGCTGGATTTTAAGGAGAATTTTACTGATATCCGTTTGTGCGGCAAAGCGTTTCTCTAAGCGTTGTTTGATAGCTTGAAGATGTTTTAGTCGTTCTTTGTCGATATGATGACTTTTTCGAGGGTCGAAATGAGGTAAAGATAATACCGCAAGCAATACCAATAGCATGGTAAACCAAAAAATGGCAAAAATTCGACCATAAAGGTTGGTGATTTTCGGTAAACGAATCATTCTGCCACCAGCAGGTAACCACGCCCGCGTAATGTTTTAATGCGAGGTTTGTTGTCGACAGAGTCAGGCAATTTTTTGCGCAAGTTAGAAACGTGCATATCGATGGCACGATCGAATACGGCAAGCCGTTTCCCTAATACTTCAAAGCTAAGGGATTCTTTGGTGACGACTTGCCCTGGGTGTAATAGGAAATAATGCAATAAAGCGAACTCTGTGCCAGTGAGGTCGATCAGCTCTTGTTTGTGGTACGCTTCTAGTTTTCCAGGATAAATGACAAGGTCGTCGTATTCGATTCTATCTTGGTGGACTTTGCTGGTTTTTTCTTTGTCACTTTTGCCATTGGCACGACGTAAAATGGCTCGGATACGAGCAAGTAATTCTCGCTCACTGAAGGGCTTGGGCAAATAATCGTCTGCTCCTAATTCCAACCCTATCACCCGGTCTATTTCATCGCCCTTGGCGGTTAACATAAGAACGGGGATTTCCCATTGCTCTCGTATTTTTTTGAGCGTATCAAAGCCATTAAGTTTGGGCATCATAACATCCAGCAGAATCATATCGATCGACTCATTTATGAGTGCTATCCCTTCCTCTCCATCATAAGCGCTGGTGACGGTAAAATGTTCAAAAGCTAATAACTCTTTAAGCAGATCGCTTAACTCTGTATCGTCATCAATGATTAAAATGTGCGGCATTGTTATTCCTTGAAAAATAATGAGCCAAGAACAATAGGATGACTCGTATTTTACTGTTAAATGTACCAATAGGTGATGGTTTTACGTAGCTTTACCTTCGTTATACGTCACTTTACTTATCAAATTCTATGCTATTCCCATGCGCTGACTTGCAGCGTGATCAACTGAATCATTTATAGTGAGGATTAGGATATGATAAAGCTAACGAAAAAGCTGATACTGACGACGGTAGCATTACCTTTCATTTTAACTTCTGTGAGTGTATTGGCTGAGGGTGAGGGCCCTGTTGCTCCTAGCCCTGATACTGCTCAATCTCCTAGTCCTGTTCCTCCTGATGCCGCCCCTCCTGCCCCCAATGCAGCTTCTCCAAGTCCTGTTTCCCCTGGGGTTGTTTCTCCTAGACTTGAACCAAGTAAGCATGGTCCTAAACCACCTTCAATGGGAGTGTGTCGGCCAGGTATGGGGCCTGACAGGCTGATAGCGTTTGCTCCTCACATGATGAGAGAGCTCCACCTCAGTGAGGCTCAAAGAGAGAAACTGAAAGCACTTCGACGGGCTGATATGAAAGAAATGAGAGCCGCCGAAATTGCGCATGAAAAGCGTCTCAACCGCCTATTGAATGCAGATAAGTTTAATAAAGTGGCAGCAAGGAAAGTTGTGACTGAAATGGATAACGCACGTATTAGTCATCAAGTTGCTACATTAGAAAGACAATACAAAATACTTCATATATTGACGCCGCAACAAAAGGCGGAATATATGAAGCTTAAAAGAGAGCAAAGACATCAATGTGAGGAAAAAATGCATCATCGTTTGGTAAAAGAACATAGGAAGCCTGTCTATTAGTTGATACTTGTTCACAATCAATATGACTTATTTGATGGTAAAAAGCCGCTGTCCAGTTTCACTGGCAGCGGCTTTTTGTTTAATCGCGATGGGATTATCGATAAGAACAGTGTTGGCTCAAATCTTAAAGCGGTCTGTTAGGGCTTTTAATTGATGGCTTAGGGTTCTTAGGTTGGTAACTGCTTGAACAGACTCAAGTGCTCCTTCGTTGGTTTTATCCGCCAGTTCTCGAACATTTTCAATGCTTCGGCTGATTTCTTCAGAAACATGAGATTGCTCTTCAGCGGCCGTTGCTATTTGTTGGTTCATATCTTGAACGTGTCCTACTTGTTCATTAATGTTTTTGAATAGGGTTAGAACACCTTTGGCTTTTTCCGCATTTTCCATCGACATGTCGCGACTACTCATCATTCTGGTTAGGGAGTCTTGTGCGCCATTTTGTAGTTCAATGATCAAATCTTCGATCTCTTTTGCGGAGTCTTGTGTTCGGCTTGCTAGCCCGCGTACCTCATCTGCAACCACCGCAAAACCACGGCCAGCTTCCCCTGCTCGAGCCGCTTCAATCGCAGCGTTTAGGGCGAGTAGGTTGGTTTGTTCGGCTACTGTTTTGATGACTTCAAGTACATTGCCAACGTTATCGGTACGGGATTTTAATTGTTCCATCGCTTGACTGGTCACATTTAAATCTTCCGCTAAAGACTCAATGAGTGTTACCGCGCCATTGATCATGGTATTACCTTGCCCGACGATATCATTGGCTTTTGTGGTAGCTCCTGCAGCAGTTTCAGTATTACGTGCAACCTCGGCGACAGTAGAGGACATTTCATTGATGGCTGTGGCCACCTGATCTGTTTCATCCCGTTGTGATTGCATCATGGATTGCCCTTGCTTCGAAATGCCTTCCAATTGTTCACTGGTTGAGCTTAAGTTCATCACACCTGAGACGATCTCGGAGATTAAGCTGTTTAGGGTTTTACTCATATCGCCAATATGATTTAACAGTTTGCCAAGCTCGTCCCGTCGTTCAGTGTGAAGCTGCTGAGTGAAATCCCCGCTGGAGATTTTTTCGACTGCTTGAATCACCGTATTCATAGGTTTGGTGATCATGTGGCGGATTAATAGCGCAAAAAAGATACCAATGAGAATGGCAATGACGGTGACGGCAATCACTAAGCCGTTGATTTCAGAACCATCTGCTTTGCTCTTTTCCTCTTGTAGATGAGTGATTGCATCAATATTGTTATTCATGCTTTTGGATAGGGTCAATAATTTGTCTTTGACGGAGTAAAGTGAGGACGCAATCTCCGGATTACTTTTGCCCATTTCATCGTATTGATTAAGTAGTGTTAATATTTGTTGCTGATGGCTTTGCAGGTTGTCAGGTAGCGATAATGCTTTTGTTTTGTTGATAACGGCGTTTAGCCTTGATGTCACTTCATCTACAGGAATAGGTTGTCCTTTCGCGATAAGGTTATTGATCATAGACGTTAAGGAATAGAGGTTGTTTTCAATGGTTAGTACTTCTAACGCATTGTTCTGATCATTGCTGTTTTTAAGCGCCTGTGCAATAAGGTTATATTGGCTATAAACATTAGTAAGAATATTTTTCGCTTGCTTATCAACGTCATCCCATTTTTTACGGGCCTCAGCAAGTGGCGTTAGTGTCTTTTCGTAATCCGCTATGCTCTGGCTGGTTTTCTGGATCAGTTCTAATACATCTGGGCCATTATAGAGCTGTTTTGATTTGGCTAATTTGTCACTAAGTTGTCGAGTGAGATCCATCAGCTTGGCTTTGTCAGTCTCAGAGCCGGAAGTAACAAAGTGCTCGCGAGCGACCTGCATATCAACAATATTATGATCCAACTCATTGGATAACCGAACTTTGTCTGCTCGGCTGAGTAATGAACTCACACCATACATACTTGTTATACCCACAATAAGAGTCAGTATCAGTACGGAGCCAAAACCTAATGCTAGTTTGGTTCCAATTAATCGGTTTTCTAAAAAATTCATCATCTGGCGATTCCTTAGCAGACGCTGTTGAACTGAGGGTGTCTAGTAAAAGATTAATGACTAATAAGTCCATCTTATTTTGATTGTTGATATAGACAAATATAAAGATAGGAAACTGTCTTTGATAGCACAACCATTAAGCAACGTTTTAAAATATCCTAAGCGGAACGGCACACAGTCTACACTACTTATCTTTATCAATGTGAAGGCTACTGTAACAGAAAGCTATCTCCGGCATAATGTTCACTCTATGTTAACTGGCTTTTTGTTTTTTTAGTTGAGGTGAATTCATCGATTAAACGCGCTAGGCTCCTTATTCCGTTTTCTCGTTCGTGTGGTTTTAATTGACTATAGTTGATTCGTAAGCAATTACGGTATTTACCTGTAGATGAAAAAATAGGGCCGGGTGCCAAGCTAATACCATGCTCGCGACAGGTTTTGACCAACTCTAAGCAATCTATCGGTAGATTGAGTTCTACCCAAAGAACAAAGCTTCCGCTAGGAAAACTCACTCTGGTGCCTTTTGGCAGGTAGGTGTTAATGGCGGTGAGCATATGATCTCGTTGTTGTTCATAGTGTTGCCGCATTTGTCTAATGTGTTTGTCATAGCCTCCCAGACGAATAAATTTGGCGATGGCTAATTGTGGCAAAGTCGGGCACATAGAGCTGCTGACGTATTTGATATGGGTTACTTTGTCCCGATAGCGGCCCGGGGCCATCCAGCCAACGCGCATGCCTGGTGCAATGGTTTTAGAGAAAGAGGAGCACATTAATACGCGCCCATCGCTATCAAACGATTTTATTGTCTTCGGACGAGGGAATTGATAAGAAATATCCCCATAGATGTCATCCTCAATAATGGTGATATCATAACTTTGAGCCAGTTTAAATAGGCGTTTTTTTTGCTCCTCAGGCATGGTATAGCCCATAGGATTGTTGCAGGTAGGCGTGGCTAAAATTGCTTTAATTGGCCATTGGTCTAAGGCCAGTTCCAATGCTTCTAGGCTAATACCTGTTTCTGGGTGAGTGGGGATTTCCATGACTTTTAGTCCAGCGGCCTTAATGGCCTGCATGGCACCATAAAAGCCTGGTGATTCAATAGCAATGATATCGCCAGGCTCGGCAACGGCTCTTAGGCAGACTGAGAGTGCTTCTTGGCAGCCTGAGGTAATAACCAAGTCATCAGGATGAAGTTGGCATCCAGAGGCAACGGTGAGACGACAAATTTGTTCGCGTAACTCGATCGTCCCCCGCACATCGCCATAACCTAGTCCTAACTGTGGGTGCTGTTTTGATAAATCCGCTAATGTTTTAAGCAAGGGTTTAAGGGTAGGGGCTTGCATATTAGGCATGGCATGTTGCAGTTGTATACCAAGCTTCTCACTACGAATCATCAGCATATTGAGCACTTCTTCCCATTGTGAGACTTCTAATGGGCGTTGAGGTGGTCGCGAAATAGTGGGCAAATTATCGTGTTGATAAGGCTGACTAACAAAGTAGCCTGATTTAGGACGAGCTTCTACCAATCTCTCTTGTTCTAGCTGGCGATAGGCTTCTTGTACGGTTGAGATGCTGACACTGTATTCTTGTGCTAATTGACGAACCGAAGGCAGTCTGTCGCCTATTTGGTAAAAGCCATGTTTAATATGCTCCCCTAGTCTTAGCGCTAAATCTTGATACAGTGTCATGATCGATTTTCCTTTACTTTAAAGTGCTTCATTTTATTAGAAATGAATATATTCCCACTGTAACCATACAGATTGGTGCTTTCTTCGCCATACAGGCGGTTTTCTCGATGATCTGTATGGTGAAAAATGTCTATTTTTACCTCTGTTATGGTTTTTGTCTTCCCTTTAATCTGATGCCTTAGGTTAGTTGGCTAAGAAGGAGAAGGGTAATGTTGGTGATTGCGCTATTAGCTCATATAAAACAGTGTGTACAAAGTTATCGGACACGCAAGGACTTATTGGTCTTAACAGCTGATGAACTCAAGGATGTCGGTATCTGTGAAGAGGAGAAAATAAAACAGGCTGCTAAAGCGACTCTATTAGGAATAGGGAAGGAGGTGCTGATGTTTAAGTGCACTAGCAAACCGCTTGATAAAAAAGCGCATGGAGACGTCTAATGCTGAATTTTTCTTTTTTTCTGGGCGTAGCGGTATTTGCTTTTGTTATGTCTGTTACGCCAGGTCCAAATAATATGATGTTATTGTCCTCAGGAGCACAATTTGGCTTTCGTCGAACCTTGCCGCATATGTTAGGGATTATTCTTGGCATGGCGTCTTTATTGTTGGCTATTTTGCTGGGGCTTGGCTCGTTGTTTATACTCTACCCTCCACTTTACAGTGTCTTAAAATGGGTGGGTGGGGCATATTTGCTTTGGCTTGCATGGAAAATTGCGAATGCTCCAACGGACAAGATGGCAGAGCAAAAGCCAAGCTTAGTCTCGCCGAGTCAACACAGCGGCCTGCAACCTAGGAGTGCCGATAAGCAAATAATGCCAATGCGCTGGTGGCAGGCCTCCTTATTTCAGTATGTGAACCCTAAAGCTTGGATGATGTCTATTGGCTGTGTCAGCTCGTTTTCTCTAGCGGGCGATCTGTATGTTCAGTCTGGCTTTTGGATTATTATATTGTTTGCGTGTATGGGGTTTCCTGCAATTACAATATGGGTGTTAGCGGGAGAGGCCATTCGCCGAAAACTAACGAGTGTAAAGCGTCAACGTCTATTTAATATTGTCATGGGCGTACTGACTGCTTCGACCTTGTTATTAATAATCAAAGGCTAGTACTGTTTTTGCGGATGGCAGTCTACTGTTAGTCGTTATGGAGGCTCGTATACAATAGTAGATCTGGTAAGTGTTTAGTGAGGTGATTTTTCCCTCTATGATAGGACAATCAATAAGGCTGAGTAACGCGTGAGTGAGTGGTATATCTACATCATTAGAACTCGTTTAAATACCCTCTATACTGGTATTACCACCGATGTGGAAAGGCGCTTTCATGAGCATTCAGAGCAGGGCACAACGGGGGCGAAATACCTTAAAGGAAAAGGGCCTTTGGAACTTGTTTGGCATCAACTGGCTGACTCGAAGAGGGACGCCGCAAGGCTTGAGTATCGTGTCAAAAAACTTAAGAAATATCAGAAATTACAATTGATTAGCGGTCAGATCGATTTACATTCTTTACGAGAATAAGCAGGTTTTTGACTTGTCTTTCGGGTCATTTGCTCCTAGCATTACTTGGTTAGCAAAGACAGATTAAGTCGTGACTTGTAAAGGGAGACAAGGGTACATGATTCGCCAGATTGACCATATCGTGTTAACCGTTGCTGATATTGAGAAATCCGTCGCCTTTTACGAAAAAGTGTTGAAAATGAAGCCTGTTACTTTTGCTAATGGCCGTCGAGCTATGCATTTTGGGCAGCAAAAAATAAACTTTCAACGCGTCGGCGATGAGTTACGTAATCATGCTCTTGAGGGCTCTGGCGATCTGTGTTTGATAGCTGATTGCTCCCTAAATGAGGTCATCGCTCACCTTAATGCCTGCCAAGTGCCTATTCTTGAAGGCCCTGTCAGCAAAACGGGTGCTCAAGGTGAGATTCAATCTGTTTATTTCAATGATCTTGATAACAATCTTATTGAGGTGAGTGTCTATCCTAAGAGTCTCTCAGAGTAACTTAGTTAGTGTTATTGGGGGATTTTTTCTTGTTTAGAACCGCTTTTTTGTCTGCTTATTGCTATCATTGTTGTTTAATTTTGTTCCTCTCAAATGACCGTCAAGGATCCTTCTTCGGCTATGAAAACTATCTTAATTGCGAAACAAAACCTTGAGAAGACCTATTCTGGTGCTTGTCGTAGTGTGCATGAGGAAATCAAATATTTTCACTCTAAAGGCTGTGAAGTGCATACTATTTCTGAAAATGCCAATGTGGCGGATATTGAAAGCAGTGGAGGGATTCCTCATAAGTCTAAGCGGTTTTTTTGGCAGAAGAAATTTAGACGCAGAATGCAATTTAGCAATGAAGCTTTGAAGTTGGCGAAAAAGCTCAAAGTCGATTTGTTGATAGGTCAAGGGGACTTACAACAGCCAGATGTGCATTTTATTCATAACTGTGTGCATTTGGCATCCGAGAAAGTCCATGGCAAGCCCTTGGCGAAAGACGATGAGATGTATTTAACGCATACCCCCATTTTCCAAAATCATCAGTTTAAACATATTGTTGCCAACTCACATTTGGCCAAAAATGAATTGATGTCTCGTTTTTCGATACCAGAGCACGATATCTCTGTGATCTATCCGGCGATTGATGAAAACCAGTTTAGGCTATTACCCATTGAGGAGCGAAATGCGATTCGTGCTGATCTGGGCGTGAAAAGTGATGAGCTTCTGGTGGGTTTAGTGACCTCTGGAAACTTTAAAAAACGCGGTGTTGATCGATTCTTTGAGGCCATTAGTTTATTGCCAAAAGAGGTGGCCGAGAAAACGCATTTTGTCTTTGTTGGTAAAGATAAACTGTCCCCTGAATATCAAGCGATTCTAGACCGTTCACCCTATAAAGACAGAGTACGCCAACTGCCGATTATCAATAAGGTGGAGGGGTACTTTAATGCGTTGGATATATTTGTACTGCCAGCCAGAATTGAAGAGTTTGGGCGTGTTGTGGCTGAGGCGATGGCTTGTGGTGCCCCTGTGATCACGACGAAATGGGTGGGGGCGAGTGAGTTAATGAAAGCTGAGTCGGCTGAGTTTGTCTATGATGGTGAAAGCAACCAAACGCTTGCCAATTTGATGGATGCTTTACTCAGTGATAAAGCACTGCGAAAACGGGTCTCCCTAGCGAATCAAACTTCTGCCAAAGAAGTTTATGAATCTGCATTGGAAGAAAAATTTGATGCCGTTTTTGGCCCTTATATTGTCTAGTTCTCTGTTCACCAAGTATGCAATATAAGGCTCCGTTAGGGTGTTATTGTGTTCGTAGCGCTTCTACTGCAGTAATAACGTCTTTATAGGCCTTCTCTTCATAAACGCCGAAGCCTGTCAATTGACGGGCTTTGATCTTCGTAAAAATCGGTTGTGCTAGGCCCGTTAAAAAGCGTGTTATTAGAACCGATGTGAGCCTTGTCTCTGAGCTTTTGTTTCGCAGCTGTTGTGTGAATTCAGTGACATAGTGAGCCATTTGTTGACGCTGTTTTTCCAGCGACTCTTTTTGCTCTATTGGTTCGGGGAAGACAAGCACTTTTCCACGGCATACAGAGCAATGTCCACAATATTCTGGGGCATTTTTATCACCAAAATAGCGAGCTAGGTTATGGTTCAAGCAGCGATTGAGTTCAAAGAAGCGAATCATGGTGGCAATGCGTTCGATTTCTGCAGTTTGTTTTTCTGTAACGTATTGATCTAAGGCGTTCAGTAAGGTGTCGAGATGAAACCGTTCCAGATTGACTTGATAGACCTCGGTTAGTTGCTTGCTTTCTAGTGTGAGCACATGGTGAGACTCAGCGTATTCTAATAGTTGTAGAACATCGCCGCGAGAAAGCCCTGATTGCTGATAAATTAAATCGAAATTTGGTGTGCCCCAGATTTTCTTATATTGAATGCCTTTAAGAAGAGCGTCGTAAGCGGCACGCATGTTGTCAGGCACTTGTGCCGCAAAGGCATAGCGATCACCTTCCCACTTTAAACGCACATCTGCGTAATAACTGTATTTAGGAGTGATAGCCCCGAGAATTTCGAGTTGAACCAAGAGGGTTTTTAACGGCAGTGAGCGAATGTTAGTTTGGTTGGATAAGCCGTATAGCTGGGTTTCCCAAAGCGTTTGTTGGTCGTCATTGGTCTCCGCTTGTTCTTCAATGGTAGTGAGCAGGGAGGCAATGCCTTGTCTTTCCGGTGTATCGCCATAAACGAAGTTTTCTAGCGTGTGCAATCCCTCTAGGCTGGCTAGCAGTACACAACGGCTGGCTTGGTTATCACGTCCCGCTCGGCCGATTTCCTGACTGTAATTCTCAATGGATTTTGGTAAATCATAATGTACGACGAGTCGAATGTCCGCTTTGTCTATGCCCATGCCGAAAGCGATGGTCGCGACAATGATACGTGTGTGACCTGCCATAAAGTCTGCTTGAATTTGGCTACGAAGGTCGTTGCCGAGTCCGGCATGGTAGGAGGTCGCTGAGTAGCCTTTTGATCTTAGTGCTTGAGCGATATCATCTGCAGTTTTTTGCTGAGTCACATAGACAATGCTGGCTCCTTGAGTGTTGTCTAAAATCGCCGTCAGCTTATTGAGTTTTTCATGGCCTTGTGCAGGAATAAGATCCACGTCTAAGTTGTGGCGATAAAAGCCTGTTTGCACAATGTGCTCAGGGAAAATATCAAACTTTTGTGCCATGTCTCTTTGCACTCGACGAGTGGCCGTGGCGGTTAAGAGCAAAACGAGAGGGATGTTTAGCTCTTGTTTGTATTGCGGGAGTTTTAAGTAGTCAGGGCGAAAATTGTGTCCCCACTCAGAAATACAGTGTGCTTCATCCACCACTAGCATAGAAATTGGCACTTGCTTGATAAAGCGGCGAAAACGTTCGTTCTTAAAACGCTCGACCGAGATCATGAGAATTTTAATGGCACCATTTTGGGCTTGTCTCATGACCTCCTGACTGTCTTCTTTGGATTGGCTGGAATCCAAGCAGGCAGCGGGAATGCCTTTACTTTGTAAAAAAGCTAATTGGTCATGCATTAGTGCGATTAGCGGCGAAATGACTAAGGTCAGGTTGGGTAACTGTGTGGCGGTAAATTGATAGCAAAGAGACTTTCCTGAACCCGTTGGGAAAACGGCAAGGGAAGAATGCCCTGATAACAACTGAGTAATGGTTTGGCCTTGGCCTTCACGAAAATGCTCGAAACCAAATATGGTGTGTAATGCCCCTTGTAAATCGCGCGCTTGAAAGTCTGGAGTGAGGGTTAACGGTGTGGTGGTCTTCATCGAGAAAACTGCCCCCATTCTTGTTCACAGCTGTGCAATTCACTCAAATGATTGAGCCAATACTCTTCACTGGCAAACCAAGGAAAAGCTTTGATAAACGCAGGGTCGCTCCAACGTTGCTGTAACCAGGCCGCATACTGGATAACGCGAGCGCTTTTGAAGACATCGATCAGGTCTAATTCGCGGGTTTCAAAAGGCAAATACGCTTCGTATCCTTCAATCATTTCACTCAGTTGCTGCCTTGGGTTTTCGGTTTGTGTCAGGTGTAGCCAGATATCTTGAACGGCCACACCGTTTTGACAATCGTCAAAGTCCAATAAATGAAATTGACCGTTATGCAACATCAAGTTGCTTCGATGGCTGTCCCCATGAATGGCTCTCAGTTGAGTGGGCCAATAGGCTTGAATGCGAGTGGCACTCAAGTCAATCAGCTTGGTTATTTGAGCCTGATAAATAGGTTTGAGTTTTTGTGGTAGATAGTCTTCTGCTAAAATGTGCTTAGCCGCCTGAGTCATTTGTTCAAGAGGCAACACACTGATGCGTTTGGTAAAAGGGGCGTTCATTTTTTGATGGACTTGGCCAATTAATTCACCCAGTTGATACAGCTGATCAAGGTTGTCTGCCTCTGGATGTTGTCCAATGAGTTTTGGGGACAGGCAAAAGTGTATGCCGTTATGGCTAAACAGGCTTTCACCGTTAAATACCATGGGAGCGACAACGGGCACGCTTTCCTCTTGTAACCTTAATAGGGTGAGGTGTTCCTCTTTGATTTGGGCTTCACTCCAGCGTTCTGGTCGGTAAAACTTGGCGATCACTGTTGGGCCGTCTTCTATCCCGATTTGATAAACTCGGTTTTCGTAGCTGTTTAATGGATAAATTCGCGAGTCGCTCCATAAACCAGTAGACTCGACGGCATCGAGAATCACGTCAGGAACGAGGTGGGAAAAAGCGTGGGAAGCAGACATAGTTAACTCTCTGGTGAAATAAAAAAGACTCGCTGCCGTGTTCATACCAGCAATAAATCGCAAATCAATAGGGGACGATAACGGGGACCGTCTCCAATGGCAAGCTTACCGTGTCCGATTAAAACCGTAAGCCCAACATTTTCTTTAGCGTTATTTCTTGATGCGGTGTTAATGGTTCCGCTTCTTCCATACTGATGCGTCTTCCCCAAGTATGCCATGCTTTGACCGCATCTTTTTGCAGCCCTCTTGCTAGTAGATTCTGAACTTCTAGACGGAAAGAGTTAGTGACAACCTCCGGGTTATTCTGTCCAATCTTTCGTAATCGTGTCAGTGCTCGATGAAATTTTTCGATCAGTCTTGGCGCTTCTATGTCGTTTTCGATTAGTTCAGTAATGGTTTTTAAATAATCGTAATAAAGTGCTGGTGTATCACTATTATTGTCTTTTGAACTGCGGATGGCTTTTGATAGGGCTTGTTCTGCTGTGAGCCAGTCTTCTAAATCGATACTAATTCTTCCTAAGCGTAAAGAGCGCTCATAGGAACGAGGGGAGACAAGCAATGCTTTAATAATGATTTCTTGAGCCTCTTTGGGTTGATTGAGTTCTAAATATAGGTCGACTAATAGATCGTAGGCAGAGAAAAAGTACTGGTTTAATTCAATCGTTTGTTCTAGGGTTTCAATCGCTTGCTTGAGTTGGTTGAGCTTAATATGGCATTGTGCCATGCCAAAATGGGCCCATGCTAATTCGTGATTACGTTGCAAAACCTTAGCGTAGTGGGCGCTGGCGGATTGGTATTCTCCTCGTTGATATATGCTTTCCCCAATCACTCGAAGACACTGGCTGGCATATTGAGGGTAGTGTTTAATAATAGCTTTTGCCACACGTTCGAGCGTAATGTAATCCTTTTGTTTTCTGGCTTGATGGGCAAGGTCAAAGACGGTTCTTTGTTTAACGACACGTTTAAGACGGCGATGGAACGCTGCCGGTGTAAAAGGCTTCACTAAATAGCAGTCGGGCTGATATTCTAAAATGCTGACCACGCTTTCATAGGCACGATCTGCAGTAATCATCATAAAAATCACGGGATGATCAAGGTTGTAATGTTTACGCGTTGCTTCAAGTATCTGCTGACCATTGATTTTATTGTCAGCATTAAAATCAGAGAGAATAATATCATACTTGATGGCTTGAATGCGTTTAATAGCGGACTGATCAGATATTTCAAAATCTATTTTCTCATAACCTAACGATACCATTAAGGACTTCAATAAAAAGCGCATCTCAGCGATGCTTTCGATGATAAGAACGCGCTGTTCTGCTGCCGCATCGGATTTCGTAATCACTTCCATGGTCAACCTTGATGTGGATGAGGTTAGCTTAGACATTTCTATAGTCTAGAAGAAAAATTGTGCTTCTATTCTATTTTTTTGCCCGTATTCAATTTTTGTCTAGATGACAATAAGTGCTTTTTTAGAGTAAACCAAGTCGCTTTTTTAAGGTTAGCTCTTGGGCAAGGGTCAAGGCAGAAGCTTCCCCTTTTTCAATGAGTTTGCTCCATAATTGCCAAGAGCGAATGGCTTCTCCAAGGTGATTTCGATAGAGCAACTGTTGAATTTCAAGGCGAAAGGAATTGGATAAGACATTGGGATTAGATTGCCCCAAGCTTCTTAACCGAGATAATGCACGTCTGAATTTATCCTGTAGTCTTGTACCCTCTATGCCTTGTTCGAGCATGGCTGTAATTGTCTTTAAATAGTCGTAATACAATTCGACATTTTCTGAGCTTGTGTCTTTCGCAAGACGAATGGCTCGGGAGAACGATTGTTCTGCTATGACCCAGTCTTTTATCTCGATGCTAACACGTCCTAGCCTTTGAGAGCGCTCAACAGATCTTGGTGAGTTTTCTAAGGCTCTAAGTATCGCAGATTGAGCCTTTTCTAGGTTTCCCATCTGAGTATGAACATCAGCAAGTAGGTCGTAAGCTGAGAGAAAGTGCTTGCTTAGGGCTACTGTTTTCTCAAGATGATTAATGGCAGAAGGGAATTCTTCTAATTGAACATCGCATTGTGCCATCCCGTAATAGGCCCAAGCCAGTGTGCTATTACCATCTACTATCATGGCATAGTGTTGTTTAGCTGACTTGTACTGCTTGCGTTTATAAAGAGATTCACCTATCACTTTCAGGCACATGCTGGCATATTGTGGGTATGCTTTGAGGATCTCTTGAGCGTGCTTTTCCATGGATTCGTAGTCATCTTTTTTTCTTGCTTGATCGACGATAGAAAAGATTTTTTTCTGGCCAATAATTTTGTTAAAACGACGATGAAAGGACGTTGGAGGGAAGGGTTTGACTAAGTAGCTATCCGGTTCATATTCTACAGCGCTGACAACACTTTCGTAAGTTGTATCAGCGGTAATCATCATAAAAATAGCGGAATGGTCCAAGGAATAGTTTTTACGCGTTGTTTCAAGAATGTGTTGGCCATCAATATTGCCGCCTAGATTGTAATCCGACAAAACGATATCGTATTTAAAATTTAATATGCGCTTTAGTCCACCTTGTCCTGATGGCTCAACATCAATTTTTTCATAACCCAGAGAGGTCATTAAAGATTTAAGCATTAAGCGCATTTCTGCAATGTCTTCGATAATAAGAACACGTTTGTCTGTAATGCTGTTTTTAGGCGTGTCTGTTATAGTGTTGGTTGCTGTAAAGTCAACCTGAGTGATGTCTGACATATGACTCTCTGAGGTTAGTATTCTTCGCCTATTATCAATAATGGGGTCGAATGATCAGTTATTGTGCTAACTCCGTTTATAACATATTTTTACACATTCGTTATATCAAACGAGCATCTGTTACGTCAATTTCTGCGCAAAGTCACTTTTGATTCACTGAAATAGGTGATAATGCGTTTCTCTTAATGCTCTTATGCATGCTACTTTCTCTGTACTAAGAACTGAATAACACGTCAATAACGTGTGTTTAGTGATATTTCCAATTTATAAAGAGGAAAAATGAATGTTTAGTCATGTGATGATTGGCGCGAATGATATTGAAGAGTCAAAAACATTCTACGACGCCGTTCTTCAAGAATTAGGACACCCTCCTGGGTCAATCAATCCTGAAGGCCAATGCTTTTACTTTGCGGATAACAATGTTTTTGCATTAACAATACCGATAAATGGTCAACCTGCTGCTCATGGTAATGGTATGACTATTGGCTTTTTAGCTAAATCTACTAAGTTGGTTGATGCTTGGTATGAAGTTGGATTGGCTCATGGCGGTGTTCCTTGTGAGGACCCGCCAGGGGTGCGTGATTTTGAAGATAGGAAGTATTATATTGCGTATTTACGTGACCCCGCAGGTAATAAAATATGTGCATTACACAGCATGCTGTAAAGGGTTAATTCAGAGGCCCTCCTAGACTTTCTTGTTAGAACTAGAGCCTGTTTTTACCTACATGCAAAAAATACTCTGTAAGACTAGGGAGATCCGTGATTTTTCAGTAAAAAGGTCTATGCCAGACCTTTTTACTGAGTAGGGGGTTAATTACTACTACTTTTAGATGTCGCTGTTTCTATCTTAGGTGTGTTATTTTTTTGCTTAACTGATGTCGTAACTGTTTGCGGTGAGAACGGCGTCGCCTTGTCAGGCTCTATTTTCACAAACAGTTCGGACAGTCTTTTTTCTAGTGAATTTGCATAGTCGGTTTTGTTTAACAGCTTGGTGTTTAACGACTCGATTTGCGCCGCCAGCTCTTCAATCTGATCTTTTTGTTGTTTTACTTGGTCATGTAGTGCGTTTTTTTGTTGTTCTAACGCTTGTTCATTTTTCATGTTCTTATCAATAAAAGCCGCAATCGCCTTACCTTGTTGACTAATCGGCTCATCGCGTTTGTCGTCTGCTCCCAGTTTATTTGAAATAGTTAAGAGCATATCTTCGATATTCACAATGTAGTTTTCGTAGGCGCTACTTGGTAAAGCCTTCAATTGTTTGACCGCGATAGCGACCTGTTTTGCATGATTGATGGCAAAGATGGCTTCTGCCGCTTTTTCTTTGATTTTACTAATGGCTCGCGGCTCAGCGTTAATAAAGGCCTCTGCTGCAGTGACGGATGCTGCCGCTTGCGCTAAGGTTTTTGGCGCATAATCACCGATTTGTTCTTGTTTTAACTGATTAAGTTGCTGTTTTGCATCGGCTAAGTAGATTTTAGTGATGGTTTTCACCTCTAGTGCCCGCTGTTTCACAAGTAAGTCGGGCTGGGCGCTAATGGCGGCATTGACTTTGTCGTCAGCAATGTCATCAACCAGTTTTTTTAATTCGTTATCCAGCTGTTTAACCGTATTAGGGTAGTATTTATCTGCTCCAATTTTTGTCAGTTGTGCTTGGTAGTCGAATGCGCTTTCGAGAGTGGTCATAGCACTGCTGCGGATGCTTTGGGCTTTTGTTAAGTAGACGTTGAACTGAGTGATAGCGGATTGAGCTGCCTCAAGGTTGGTTTTTGAACTGAAAAAACCACTGCTACTGTTTGCTTTGGATGGGTCTAAGGCAAACTCCCCATAGTATTCTTTCGCCTCTGCAAGTGCTTTTCTTGCCTCTTTCATTGGTTCTGTTGCAAACCAATCAAGTTCATCACTTTTGGTGGACTCTAAAGCGGAATTCGCTTGATCAAGATCATTTTTTACTGCGTTAATGTCAGAGGCCGTTTTTGATTTAGCAGCATCTGTTGCTAGGCTAGCTGTTGAATCAGGGCTAGAAGCACAGCCTGCTAAAATAAGAGTGAGTGTTGTGACGAGGGCGGCAATTTTGAGCTCGTGTCTCATGTGTACTCCGTTAGAAAAGCCTATTTGAATAAAATCCGATCTATGAAAAGTGATCATCTGACGATATTGTCATAACCACATTTAATATATAAATTAAAGCATAAAAATTGCGTTAAGTTGCTTTAAATATAACAATATTTTCAGGCTCCTTTTATTCATATATCGTTTTTACCTCTTAGTCTCGTTACGCTACAAATAGGTGAACGCTGCAGGAGGCTGTCAGCGTTGATAGTATTAGGTAATATTAATGTTACTATAAGTGTCAGTATCTTTTATTGATAAGCCATTGATTACGAAGTTGATTTAAATAGAAGAGTAAAGCTATGGCGATAATCAGAGTTACTTCAAAATGCCCTTGAGGGTAGCCGCCATTGTGAAAAGGTAAGGTGAAAACACAATATAGAGGGATAATCATCGCAATCCACTGGGACAGTGCTGATTTACAAAAGTGATAGTGCTTTGCTAATTTGTAACAAGTCAGCCCACACAGTAAACCAATTGCGCCTCCGACTAGAACATCAATTGGCCAGTGAGCCCCTACCATTACTCGACTAAACATAATGAGCAGTAATACACAGACAATGGCAAGACGTTGTTGTGTGTTTTTTGCGATCACTAGAAAGAAGGTTGCAATAACGCCCGCTGTTGCAGAATGTCCTGAAGGAAAGCTGTTGCTATGTAGTAGTTTGCCAATAAGGTGAAAGCTCCCTTCTGGTAAAGCGCTCCCTGGTCTCTCCATGGAAAAAAAAGCCTTCATACTATGGGTGATCAAGGTGGTTGGGATGATGGCAATAATGGTGGCTGAAAGCAATTTAGGATGAACATAAACCACAAAAAGCAGAAGAGCAATAGCGACCTGAGTATCGCCTAGTAGCGTGATGGAAGACCATAAAGAGTCGGGAAAGATACTACCTAATGAATTGATTGTCGTAAAACTGGAATGATAGCCCCCCATCAGCCAGAGTCCTAAAGCAAAAGCAAACAATAAACCACTTAACGTCAAAATGAAGCCTAGGGGAATTGTACTAGGCTTACTTGGCTCTGTATTTGAGAGCAAATGGCAGCGAAAAAGTTCAGGTATGTGGATCAAACCGACTATCTCCATAAAAAATAGGAATATTTGAAATTATTACTAAGCATATATCTGAATAGATGAAAATTTCATGAACTTTTTATGCGCTTTTGGTGTTTTTTTGGTGGGCATTGTGTGTTTTTGTAAGTCGATATGTTTTTTTTGTATTCTGAGAGTATTACTTAGAAGGAGGGAAGGGATTTCTTTTGTGAAGATGGTATAAAAAAACCACCTTAGTTTTTCACTAAAGTGGTTTTAGTTCATTAACAAAGCAGCAAGGTAGAGTGTTCATTGCTATCTTGTTTGTCTAGAAAATCGTTTAGGATGTAGATTTTCTATTTTATCTGTTTGCTAATCAGAGGATAGATTGGGTTAAAGAGTGAAAGGGCGGTCGCCGTTTTCATCTTTAATACGAGTCGGTAGTCCCATGGTGTTCAACAAACCTAGGAAAGGCTTAGGATCAAGCTGCTCAACGTTACGCATTTCTTTTGCATCCCATGTTCCATTGGCAACAAGAATGGCGGCGGCCACCGGTGGTACGCCTGCGGTATAAGAAATCCCTTGGCTACCGACTTCGTTATAGGCGTCTTTATGGTCCGCTACGTTGTAGATAAAGACCTCTTTCTCCTGTCCATCTTTTATGCCTTTGACAATATCGCCGATACAGGTTTTGCCTGTGTAATCAGGAGCAAGAGAGGAGGGATCTGGTAAAACGGCCTTCACCACTTTCAGGGGAACGACTTCCAAACCTTCTGCTGTTTTGACTGGTTGCTCTGATAATAACCCGAGGCTTTTCAAGACAGTAAATACATTGATGTAATGCTCGCCAAAGCCCATCCAAAAGCGTACGTTTGGTACATCTAGGTTTTGAGAAAGAGAGTGGAGCTCGTCGTGGCCTGTCATGTAAGCCGTCTGTTGACCAACAACCGGTAAATCGTCTGTACGGCTGATTTCGAACATTTTGTTTTCTTGCCAAGCATTATTCTGCCAAGAATAGACACGCCCAGTGAATTCTCGGAAGTTAATCTCAGGATCAAAGTTCGTGGCAAAATACTTACCATGGCTGCCCGCGTTGATATCGATGATGTCGATATCACTTACGGAATCAAAGTAGTCGTTATAGGCAAGCGCGGCGTAAGCATTCACTACGCCTGGATCAAAGCCTACACCAAGAATGGCAGTAATACCTTTTTCTTTGCAGGCATCGCGACGTTGCCATTCGTAGTTGGCGTACCAAGGTGGGGTTTCACAAATTTTTGTTGGATCTTCGTGGATCGCTGTGTCTAGGTAGGCTGCTCCTGTTTCCATACAGGCTTCGAGTACAGACATATTGATGAAGGCTGACCCCACGTTAATAACGATTTGTGACCCAGTTTCTTTAATGAGTTTTACTGTGGCTGGCACATCCAGAGCGTCTAGGGCGAATGCTTGAATACGACCCTCAACTTTCATACTGCCTTTGTCTAGGACACTGGCTACAATATCGTCGCATTTCGAAACGCTACGTGAAGCAATTGCGATATTGCCCAGTGTGTCATTGTGTTGGGCGCATTTATGGGCTACTACACGAGCCACGCCTCCGCCACCGATAATTAAGACATTTTTTTTCATAATAACAATCTCTTTAAGGTTTAGTGTCGCAGTGTTTTTACCGTTATCATAAACGGGCATTAAGATAAATTTTGCATAAAGTCGTTGTAATCAAACTCCTTAACGACCTCAATGCTGCCATCCAATTGGCGTACGGCAATAGACGGCATTTTTACACCGTTGAACCAGTTCTTTTTCACCATGGTATAACCTGCGGCATCCTGAAAAGACAAACGGTCTCCCACTTCTAGCGCTTTGTTAAATTTGAATTCGCCAAAAATGTCGCCAGCTAGGCAAGATTTACCACAAATCATGTACTCATAGTCACCTTCACAGGGAGACATTTTTGCATTTTCACGATAAATTAGCAGATCAAGCATATGCGCTTCGATGGAACTATCAACTACAGCAAGATGTTTGCCGTTAAACAAAGTGTCTAATACTGTCACTTCGAGCGATGTGCTGTTAGTAATCGCTGCTTCGCCAGGTTCAAGATAGACTTGAACCCCATATTTTTCAGAAAAGGTTTTGAGCCGTTGACAAAATTGCTCTAATGGGTAGCCCTCACCTGTAAAATGAATGCCACCACCTAGGCTGATCCATTGCATTTTGTCGATTAAGTGGCCAAAGCGCTCTTCAATCAGTGTGAGCATTTCGTCGAAACGCGCAAAGTCGCTGTTTTCACAGTTGTTATGGAACATAAACCCTGATATATCGTCGATGATAGTAGCAATTTTTTCAGGGTCCCATTCGCCAAGACGGCTAAAAGGGCGTGCGGGATCTGCAATGATAAATTCTGATGTGCTGACTTGTGGATTCACTCTCAATCCGCGAGTCTTCCCCTTACTTACTTCTTTAAACCGAGAGAATTGACCAATGGAGTTGAAAATGATTTTGTCACTGTTGTCGAGCACTTCTGCTATTTCATCATCGGCGTAAGCGACACTGTAGGCGTGTGTTTCACCTTGAAACTTCTCTTTGCCGAGTTTTACTTCGTATAAAGAAGAGGAGGTCGTGCCATCCATGTATTCTTGCATCAAGTCAAAGACAGACCATGTGGCAAAACATTTCAGCGCCAGTAATGACTTGGCACCAGATTGTTTTCGCACGTAAGCAATCTTTTCTAAGTTGTTTAGAAGTTTGGCTTTATCAATCAGGTAATAAGGTGTCTTGATCATCGCTGCTTGCCTGTCTGCAAAAGGGCGTATTTTAGTGCAAATATGGGACGCTTTTCCACCGTACAATAGGTCTTTTTTGGCGTCAATTTTACAATCTTAGTTATTTCCCTCTCTCTTTTGCTTTTATGCTGGGCATGAGGTCGTATTCAATCTGATGGGAAGTGTTTTAATCGTACCTTTTGTAACGGGCTTTAGAGCGATTGCTTTTATTTGAGAGTCATAAAAACCTATTTTTTGACCCTCTTATTGTATCTGGCTAATTCGCAACGGTTTTCCTTATGTTTTCCTTTAGCTGCTTTTTCCAAAACTCCGTTTGAAACTCGTGATAAGCCTGTTGATAATACTGTTGGCGCTTTTGCTGGTATATGTTGGCTACTTGATTAAGCTGTTGCTGATACGCTATTAGGGCGCTATCTCTATTGTTGCTGAGTAAGGCTTTATACAACATGGCAGCCGAGGCCAGTGCATTGTATATACCTTGTGAAGATAATGGGTCAAAGCTTAGAGCGGCATCACCGCATGCAGCCCAACCTGTGCCATAGTAGGCTTTGAGCCTAGTATCTCGTGCATTATTAATATGTCGCTCTGCATGGATAACTGGGTCAATCGGTATGTGCTTGGAAATGAGTTGTGTATTGGCTAGCTTTGTTTGCCACAAATGGGGGTGTTTATGAAGGGTGGCTGCATATTCGGCACTGGTATGAAAAATAGCTATTAGACGTTTTTGGGGGAGGCGCGCAGCATACCACCAACCATCCGCTTGGCTTTCTATAAAGGTTTGTTGGGAAAGGGTTTTATAGGTAGCATCATCCAATACAGCACTGCTCCAGAGAGCAACGAGTGGTGCCCCTTTTTCTTTTTTAATAGAGAGTAAGCGAGACATCATCGTGCTTCGGCCGCTGGCATCGATAATAAAATCCGCCTGAAATGATTGCTCTTTGTCTGTGATTAAGAGCCAGTTAGTCTTTTCTTTGTATAAATGAAGAAGTGTTTGCTCAACAAATTGAACGCCCGATTCGCGGGCTTGTTCGGCGAGCATTTTCTCAAATGCGTTACGGTTTAGCCGCCAATCGCAGCCGTGTAAAAAAGTCAGTCCATCTTGCTGAGTCAAATGGCCTGCCCAATAACATTGGGTTCCTGTGATAAGGTCATGCGTGTGGGTATCAAGCAGGGGGAGTCCGAGCTTTTTTAACAGTAAGTTGGTGGCCGCAGGCATGGACTCACCAACCTTCTCTCCGGTGTTGCTTGGTCTGCTCAATACTGCAACCTTGTAACCATTACGCCGCATTAATAGGGCAGAGACCAGCCCTGCAGGACCTCCTCCCAATACAGCAACATCAAATACTTGGCACGAGCCTACTGTCATAAATAAACCTCCTTAACGCGAGGTGGGTTTGCGTTGGCGCAGACGTAGCGCATCTTGATGTTGCTCTTCACTAGCCCATCCTGCCTCTTGTAATTTGGCTTCACGAGAGCCTGGCTCAGGGGTCAGTGTCGCTTTGAGCATGGCTTTTGCTTGTTCCATGTAACCGTTGTTCTCTACATAGATAACGGTTGGGAAATCAGGATCATCTTTAATGCCAGGGCGCGCTTCAATGATGCCTTGTTCCGCAAATTCAGCGATCATGCGATTCATGACTTGAGCAATATTGGGTGTAGCACCGTCTGCTTCTGGCCGATCAATAAAGCGATTCCAACTACGCCGCTTGTTAAAGGCGATAATGCGATCTTTTCTAGAAAGGCTTTCATTCATCACGGTTTTATAATCGTCTTCCGTAAGAATGGTGTTGGGAACACGAGCAGGCCAAAAACTGGGTTGATAAAGATCGTACTCATGATTATAGCCAGCTCGACAATACGCTGTGTCGCCCTGCCAAGGTAACCCCATCCAGCGAGTAATTCCACCAGCCACCTGGGCATGCAGTGGACCATTAATTGCTAGCGCTTTAGACTGAGACAGTTTGTCTCCCCACTGATTGGGGCGTTCTGCTACCGAGCTTTGACGAATACGAAAAGGAGCGGCATATAGAGTGGCATGGCGCATTGGCCAGGTCATCTCACAGCCGGGATGAAAAGCATCTGCTAAACAATAATGCATCGCCGCTTTATCTAGCATGGCGGGTTGTTGATCCAAGGGAACATGTTCAAGGTCACGGGGAGGTTGGTAATTTGGATCCCAGTCTTCTTCGAATTCGCCAGCAGCCCAGCGTTGTAGATGGAGTTGCTGTAAAGAGGGTAGCGCCAACATAGTATTAGGAGATGCTTGTAAAAGGTCTCCGCCAAAATCATCGCCATATAGCCACGGCCATAATTGCGGGCAATTAGACTGCGTTTGATAGGGCCGGAAGCTATTGAGCATAATTTGGCGCAGTTCACCATAGGGATCTTGTCTGTGTATTCCTACTCCTATTGGTTTTAGAGCGAGCTTGGAAATAAAGCTTGGATCATCAAAGTTCATTTGCCCACCAGCGCCGAACATGGCGGAGAAGCCTTTGTTTACCCACTGTAAGTTAGATAGGCGCTGCAATTGTGGTAAGACATCGTGAGTAAATGAGGTGGTTTCTGGGACAGGAAGCCAGCCATTATTGACATACACGTCAGTCATTAAATCATACATGGTACGCCAGCCAATAATATCGGGAGCAAAGTTTGGTGGAGCAGTGATAACCCATGAGCCTTCCACTGGAATAGACCGGCCATTAATGCAAACATTTGCGTTGACTGGACCATCCGACATATCGTCAAACCAGTCCGTAGCATTGTTAAAGGAATCACCATTGCTGGCATCATAAGGTGGCAAACCAGAGGGTGATTGAGAAATACCATGTCCTCCTAGGAACAATAGTCGACCTTTATCATCGGTTTGTAATTCACCTAAATAGACGTTTTCGCCTTTAAACTTGCCTTTGTCAAAGCAATACTCTGCTCCCGATTGGCAGTCTCCTGAAATATTGATGGGTTCAGGTGCGATAATAAGTTCTTCTCGGGATGTTCCCTTTACGTCTGGGTTGCGTCGCTTAACGATTAGGTCTTTGCTCTCAGGTATGTCCATTGCGGTAATAAAGTAGAACCAGTTGGCTTTGGTATTCGCCACTTGAACGCGCCAAGAAATATCCGCATTTTGACTGGTGAGTTCACGAACGACTTCCCCAGCCGCATTATAACCGTAGATTCGAAAACGGGCAGCTTGGCGTTTTAGTGTGCCTTGAGGTGTGCGGTAAAAGTCTTTTGGTGCTGCTTCAGGGTGGGGGACTTCTGGACCAATATAGTATTCGGTTTCCGCATTGCCAACACGAGCCACTCCAATGCCTGGATGGATTGCGGCTCGAACAATCACGTCGTCTTTCCCTAGTGGTGTTTGATCTTTCGGTTTAGCGGAGACTGGCTCACCGTCAGGCACCCCATTTATGTTTCGGCGCTGTTGTGCTGAGGCTGCGTAGACATCACGTCTGACCTGGGCAATTGAGCCTTGAGGTTGATGATCTTTCGTGACTCGCCAAATATTCATGCTCAGGTTTTCACCATATTCCGCTTGTCCACGAGCGTTAATATCCTGCATAGGAAATAGGATCTCAGCAACAGGAATAAAAGGACTTTCGTCTTCTGACCATTCAACGGTTGCTTCATCAAGGGGCATGGTGTCTGGATTGGTTCGTAATTGTAGGCAAAATTCAAAGCGTATGTCTTCTTTACCGAGTCGATCAGCCATTTCTTGTGCTAAATAGGTTGGATTGGTTGGTGGCTGGGTCGGTTCCTTTGCTTTGATTGTTGGTTTTAGCATGTATTTTACGTACTGTTTTTCGCCTAAAGAAAAGGGCAAAATCCCCCAGTAGGGTGAGGCTAGAACTGAGCCAACAGGTGTTGCCATTTGGTCTAGTATGTTAGCTGTTTTAGGGTGTGCTTTTAGATAGGGTCCATAGTCGCCTTCAACGACACCTGCTCGGGTAAATTCACACATATCGGTAGCGGTATCGACAAAAAATACAGGGTAGTTTTGCATGATAATGTCGAATGTAGTTTCATCCGGCAAACCGAATATTTTAGGTGTCGGTGTATTAAACAGTTTTAAAGCAAGACCGCAGGTGGTTTTGTAGTCACTGATACTTGGTAAGGTGTCTGAAGAAAAACGTGCCCAAAGTGGGTACTCGGTTCCTGCAAATAATCCTATTTTCAGCTCTTCAGGAAGATCTTTATTAACAATGAAACGTCCTTTTGCGACGCCATGGGGCTTTAAAAAAACGGGTCGTAGAGCAGGACACTGTCCTTTTTCTATGCGTCCTTTCTGAATCATCTCAACGAACATATTCACTAATGATTCGGTAGGATTCGCACAGTTGATTTGACAGTCTTTGTCGTCTGTTATGATTTTATCCATTCTAATCCCTTCTTATGCTTCCATTTTCGTGCTCTTTTCAAGCCTATCCACGTCGCAATAATAAGAGCTTGGAATTTTACTTTAGTACAAGATGAGGGTTTATCAAGGAAGAACAACTTTTATAAATCTTGCGTGGAAAATGACATGGCTTGTTTATAATAAAACCGCTATGACCCTGTTTCGTCCTGTTTGTTTGGCTTGGTATAAGGCTCGATCGGCGGTTTTAAATGCTTCATCGGCAGTTGTTTTTGGGGATTCTATGACAGCAACACCAATAGAAACGGAGTAGTGAATAAGGTCATTTTGGTGAGTAATTGGGTGCGTAAAAATATGCCGGCATATTTTCTTTAATCGGGTGGTTGCATCGTTTGAGGGAGTGTCAGGTAGAAGAATAGCGAACTCTTCCCCGCCAATACGGGCTAAGTGGTCGCAAGGCCGAATGAGTTGACGAATGATGTGGGCAAACTGCTTTAGTACATAATCCCCCGCAGCATGTCCGTAACGATCATTGATACTTTTGAAAAAGTCAATATCGAGAATAGCAAAGGAAAAAGGCTGTGACTGTTGGGTCCATTCCATAAAATGGTTTTTCATCAGTATCTCGAACTTACGCCGGTTCATCAGCCCCGTTAGAGGATCGGTAGTGGCTTCATGTTGAAGTCGTTCTTCATCGTTTTTTCGGTCGGTAATGTCCCAACAAATGCCCGCAATCACATTGTCTATATGGGCGCTGCTTTTGACAATATTGCTGGAAACTTCAACCCAGCAGTATTGACCATCTAGGCGTAGAATCTTTAGGTCACAACGTAAGGTCGATGTATCCGATTTAAGAAATTGGAGCGTGGTTTTAAGAAATGGTTTTCTATGCTGTGGGTATATGCGTCTTAGCCATTGGCGAAGGGAAAATAGTTGGCGAGTAACTTGTTTTTCGTTTGGAGTAAGTACTTCTGAAGTGCACCATAGATGCCCTCGCCGCCAGTCTAATTCCCAACTACTGCAGGCAATATTTTCTTTTAGTATATCGAGTTGATGTTGCTTTGCTCGATAATGATCTCGAACAATTGCACTGGAAATAAAATAGCTGGCTGTTCGCAGTAGTGTGATATCGTTAGCTGTCCACTTATATTCTCTTTCACAGTCATCGAGACCGATAGTGCCCCACCACTGGTTCTCTATGATGATAGGAATGGTGAGCATAGACTTGACCCCTTGACTGACTAAATGGTTTTTTAGCCAGTCATCGGGGAGGGTGCGGGTCATGACGCTTTGATACTCGCCTCGTTTTCGGCTTTCAATTAATGCGATGTATTCTGGTTCGACAATAGGAGATTTAAAACGGTTGAAATGAGGTAAACCAATTTGCTTGTATTTTGTGTGTGCATACCATTCAAAGGCATAGTCTTGAAGGATGTAATCGTGTTGAACTTCTAGGGTTTGAAAAACCCATACGCGGCTTACTAGGGTGGCTTTGCCAAGTTCAGCTAGCAGCTTATTGATGCCTTCTAGCCAGCCTGTGCCTGTCATGAGGTCCTCTGTGCTACATAAAATAGCGGCGAGTACGTCATTTCCTAGGCTTGTTACCTCTCTGTCTACAAGCTTATTTAAGTTGCCTGTCTTTATTACCATTGAGCAAAAAGCCACCACATATAAATTATTCTAAGCCCTAATAGGATACTATTCGTTTTAAATAGATCGCTATTAATCAAGAGCATGTTTTTCATACAGACGCTTCTATTAGACATGTTCTGTCTAGGTTCTGTTACTTAATGTACCCTAAAGTAGTAGTGGTTGAGAACGCTCTAGAGCGACTATTTATCCTTCAACGGCATTATTTTCTTTGAATAAGGTAGAGAGTTGCTATTTATACTTGAGATCTGTCTTGTCTTCTCTACAATGCGGCTGCGTTCACCTCTATAGAGGTGGTGGTAAAATGTTTACGTTAGTTGATATGGCTGTAAAAATGGTTTTAAAGGATCTTACTTTTCATTAATCCCTCCTCTCTTTTCTTGTCACATCTTCGCTGGCGGTTTTTTTTGCGCAGAATCCTCCATTGGAAAATCTCACTGATTATAGTGAATACGTTATTAGGAATAGATATAAATGAATGCGGTTGTTGTTGGTGTGGCCTTAATGTTGATATTAAGTGTGGCGCGTTTAAATGTGGTCATTTCTCTTTGTGTCAGTGCAATTGTGGCTGGGTTAGTTGGAGGAATGAGTTTACTGAAAATTACTCACGTGTTTGAACAAGGATTGGGAGACGGTGCTGTTATTGCTCTAAGCTATGTGATGCTCGGGGCTTTTGCCGTCGCCATTTCTGCTTCAGGTATAACTGATTGGCTAGCAAATAAGATTATCAGTTTATTGGGTCGTTCCCCTTCACCACAACATATGGCCCTGATGAAGACTCTCGTATGTTCCGTTTTATTGGTGATGGCGGTATGTAGTCAGAATTTGATTCCCGTCCATATTGCCTTTATTCCGATTTTAGTGCCGCCTTTACTGCATGTGATGACCTATTTAAAGTTAGATCGTCGGCTAATTGCTTGTGTATTAACATTTGGTTTGGTGACACCTTATATGGTGCTACCCGTTGGTTTTGGTGGTGTGTTCTTACACCAGTTGTTGGCAAGTAATTTAGCAGCAAATGGCTTGGAGGTGGACCCTGCTACGATTGCGCCTGCGATGTGGCTCCCTGCGACAGGTATGGTGATGGGATTGTTGATTGCAGTTTTTATAAGCTATCGTAAACCGCGTGACTATTCTCAAATGGAAGAGGTAGACGTTCGAATACTGACACAGCCAAGTTGTTCGGCAATTTTTGTTTCGATTATCGCTATCTTAATGGCATTAGTGACCCAGCTGTACACTGGATCGATGATTTTCGGCGCCCTTAGTGGATTGGCTGTCTATTTTATTAGTGGGCAGATTCGTTGGAAACAGTCTCAGTCGGTATTGTCTGGTGGTGTTGAGTTGATGGCAATGATCGGTTTTATCATGATCAGTGCGGCAGGGTTTGCTGCTGTGATTCGAGCAACGGGTGAGGTGAACTCTCTGGTCAATGTGCTGAGTGGATGGTTGGGGAGTGATCAAGCCATTGCGTCTGCTAGTATGTTATTGGTGGGATTGATTATCACCATGGGGATTGGCTCATCGTTTAGTACCATCCCAATTATAGCGACTATTTATGTGCCTTTGGCGTTGCATTTAGGGTTTAGTCATTTAGCTATTGTTGCTTTGGTGGGAACAGCTGCGGCGCTTGGGGATGCAGGTTCACCAGCTTCAGACTCAACACTAGGCCCGACATCGGGGTTAAATGCAGACGGCCAGCATGACCATATTCGAGACAGTGTGATCCCAACCTTTTTGCATTATAACTTACCGCTTTTAGTGATGGGGTGGGTTGCTACTTTGGTATTGTAATCGCTATTTGGCGTGAGAAAAGAGCTTTTAAATAAATGAAAACAAGGTACTCTTGTGCTCGTTTTGTAATATATTTATTTCCTTTAAAGAAGGTTCAAACACGTTTTTTTTGTCTCGGAGATGGTTCTTGCATTATTCTAATTACCTACATTTGTGTAGGTAATTAGAGGGATAAAAGCTTGCTGTTTGCCCCTTTTTAATAAAGCTTGGTGTGGATTTTTGTTTATCAGTTAGGAATAGTGTTCTATGTTGATTTTAGTGATTGGTCTGGTCATGTTTTTTGTGTTGCATTCAGTACAAATCATGGCACCTAAGTGGCGGGAAGAGGGCATGTTGCGCCATGGCAAGATGCGCTGGCAAATGCGGTTTGGTATGGGGGCGTTAATTTCTGTTGCGTTCATTTGGATGGGATTCACACAAGTACGCTTGGATCCGACATGGATTTGGCTGCCACCTGCTTGGATTCGTCAGGTCTCTTCATTGCTCATGCTGTTTTCTTTTTATTTCGCTGCGTGTGCTTTGATACCTGGTACAAAATTGAAAGCCATGACGGGACGTCCCTTTCTACTGGCGGTGAAATTGTGGGCATTCGCCCATTTAATCAGTAATGGTAAATTAGAAGATATCATTATCTTTGGTAGCTTTTTAGTGTGGTCTATCGTGGCTTATGCAGTACTTCGACGTCGTGATAGAGCTGAAGGAATAAAGCATGATTATATCGGGATCCATATGGACTTAGCAGCATTTACCATCACTATGATTACTTGGTTCGGTATGGTGTTTTATTTTCATAAATTGCTGTTTGGTGTCGCTCCATTGGTTTAATGGTGACGGTAAGGATAATAAAAAAATCCCCATTGGCACTTGGCCTATGGGGATTTTTTTTAATGGTATGTTTTTATGTGAATGTTTATGTACGGAATCGATTAATGTTTTTCGTGAGGTCGTCCGCCAACGCTTTGAGCTGTTCGGCACGCGTGGAGCTTTGAGTTGATAGTTCGACTAATTCAACCGAACCTTGTTGAATATCATTCGTGTTTTGGTTGATTTCAGACGTAACACTTGTTTGCTCTTCCGTGGCGGTGGCGATTTGAGCCGCGCGGTCATTAATCAAAGTGATGGATTTCTGAATGCTATCTAAACTTTGTTTGGCCTCACTCACATCATTGACACTGCCTTCGGCCTGCTCATGGCTTTTCTGAATCTTGCTGACAGCATTTTTCGTGGTGCTTTGCAGTGATTCGATCATTTTTTGAATTTCTTCAATAGAACTGTAAGTGCGCTGAGAGAGTTCGCGTACTTCATCGGCGACGACGGCAAACCCTCGACCTTGTTCTCCAGCTCTGGCCGCTTCAATGGCGGCATTTAATGCCAACAAGTTGGTCTGCTCTGCAATGCCTGAGATAGTGGTTAGAATCGTGCTGATACCATTGGCATTGTCACTGACGTTGTTAATGACCTCAGCCACTTCTTGGATATCTGCGGCGAGTGCTAGGATGCTGTCTTGGCTCTTGGTGACTTGATCTTGTCCTAGTCGGCTGGCTGCGACTGTTTCATCCGCGTTATTTGCTGTATTGGTAGCATTATTGGCTATTTCTTGTGTCGCTTGAGCCATTTGATGAACGGCGGTTGCGACCATTGAAATGTTGTGTTGTTGCTCTTCAAGTTTAAGGGCACTATTAGCAGAGGAGTCATGGGCTTGATTAGCTTGTAGTGCGAGTTGTTGTCCAATGTTTTTTAAGTGTGAGATAGTGCCATGCAACAGTTCGACGAACTGGTTAAAATTATCAACGAGTACCGCAATCTCATCTTTAGAGCTGGCTGTTAGGCGCTGTGTTAAGTCCCCATCTCCATTTGCTATTTGTTCCATACTATCGGAAACCCGACGTAAATCTTTCAATAATAAACGAGTCACTTGTGTCACGACGAGAGCAGCAATCAAAATGATAATTAACGAAATAATGATCGTTTTATAGCCGAGACTTTTAATGGGAGCATCCAATACGTTTTTATGCATGATCATACCTAAAACCCAAGGACTTCCTTTGATTTTACTGGCGTACATGAGCATTGGCTTCCCATTGAGAGAGAACGTTTTAAACTGAGGTCCTTGGTTGATACTGTTAAAGAAATGGCTATCCAAGGCGGGCGATATATCGGTTGCATTCTTCAAAATCAAGGATTGATCAGGGGAGGCAATGATTTTTCCTTTTGCATCAAATAGCGTGCTGTAACCGTTCCCCTGAACATCTAGGGCGAGTATGCTGTCCATAACATCATTTAGGAACACAAGGCCACCAAGAGCACCTTTAAATTCGCCATCAACAATGACAGGCTCGACAAATGTCATAGACAGTTTTTTGGTAGATGCTGATATATAGGGCGCAGTAACAAAAGCTGTTTGTTTTCTTTTTGCATCCTTATACCAGGCGCGAACGCGTGGGTCATAGCTAGCGCTGTTTAAAGACGGGTCATGACGAAACATTTCTCCGTCTTCTAATCCTAAAAAAGTCATACCAAAATTCAAGCTGGTTTGAGCCTGCTGCAGAATGTTTAAAATAGCTTTATTGTCTCTTGCAGCCTGTGGATGGGCTTTTAATAGGGATTCTACTTTGTTGCGCATGGCTTTTAGAGCGTTGGCTCTATCTGTAGACCAACTATCTATATAAGTGGAAATGGCGTCGGCTTGCAGTGTGGCCTCTTTACGAACTTTTGTCTGGCTCGATGACTGAAATTCGTAATAGGAGAGTAGCCCAACACCAAGGGTAACGACGATGGCGACTATAATTGACTGTAATGCAATTTTAGTCTGAAGAGAAAGCTTCATGATGACTCCAGTAATAAACTAAGTGAGAGTGACTCAAATAAGTACTTATGAGCGTCCAAAAAAGTGTGCAGATGCTTAAGAGAGGAAAGCACTACTATTTTAGGAACACCTATTTGGCTTGATGGGGCTTCAAAAGAAGTTACTAAGAACCGATAGTTGCGGTGTAGCTCTTCTTAATCCTAAAATTTAATTATGACAGTCGCTCTTAAATAATGCTTTTTTGTTGTTTAAGTGTCTGTTTCTCATATGTGGTTGCTGTGCAAGCCTATACCGAGTGAATCATAGACCTTAATGTCTTATTTTGGATATAGTGCTGAGCCCGCATTGTAAACAAAATTGAACACATGTTTAAAGTTTTTACCCTGTTTTATCTGAAATTGACGTTTTCGTTTTATTAGCTGACGGCTTTTAGCGTTATATGTTATCTTCCGCCCCCTTTTTATTTGTTTGTTATCGTTGATTTCTAGGTGAGTAGCTGAGTCATGATTTGCGGATTTGATTACGGTACATCGAATTGTGCCATTGGTATCGAGCACGAGGCGAGCGTGCAATTAGTGCCGCTTGAAGGCACCAACACTTTTTTACCCTCGACGCTGTATGCATTGGATCGGGATCTGATTACAGAGTTTGTTGCGCGTCATATTGGTGCTGAACAGGAGCGTCAAGACTTTGTTACATTACGTCGTAATATTTTGACTCGGGCTCAGCGTGTCCGTCGTGAAGAAGATTTAGACGACGATGAGCAAACTTTGTTTTTTGGGCGTGCCGCCTTTTCTGAATATTTTCAGTGGCCAGATGAAGGGTATTTTGTTAAGTCTCCTAAATCTTTTTTGGGCGGAACAGGGCTTCGTGAACAGCATATTTGCTTTTTTGAAGATGTTGTAACAGCAATGATGCAGAATATTAAGCGTCGCTCAGAGCAAAATTTGGGAAAAGAACTGACCCATACGGTCATTGGGCGTCCGGTAAATTTTCAAGGAGTTGACGCAGATGCGAGTAATCGTCAGGCTTTGGATATTCTTACGACAGCAGGAAAGCGTGCTGGCTTTAAAGAAATTGAGTTTCTGTATGAGCCGATTGCAGCTGGATTAGATTTTGAAGCAAGTATAACGGAAAATAAAACGGTTTTGGTGGTTGATATTGGCGGTGGAACAACCGACTGTGCCATGGTTCGAATGGGCCCTGATTACGTTAAAAAATCTGACCGATCAGCTGATTTTCTTGCTCATACAGGGGAGCGAGTCGGTGGAAATGATTTAGATATCCGTGTCGCAGGAAAGCATTTGATGCCCTTATTTGGGATGGAGTCGACTCTGAAAACCGGGTTGCCCATGCCGACTCAATTGTATTGGAACGCAGTGACGACAAATGATGTGTCTGCATTGGCTACATTTAGTAGTTTGGAGACTAAGTTGCAAATGGAGCAGCTGCGTCTGGATGCAACAGAGCCCACATTAATTGATCGATTTATACATCTACGTGAAGAAAAACATAATTACCATCTTGTGAGGAACGCTGAAGAGGCCAAAATTGTATTATCAGATGCGTTAGAGCACAGGGTGCAACTGGATTATATAGAAGCAGGTTTAAACACGCTGATGACACGTGAGCAATTTTCTGTATCTATTCAACCTCCTCTTGAAAAAATGCTGTCTTTAATGAGTGAAGCGGTTCAACAAGCTGGTGATAAACCAGATGTTATTTATATGACGGGCGGGTCCGCAAAATCTCCTGTTATCCGAAGGGCCATTCAGGACCGAATTGGGGACGTTCCAGTTTTAGATGGTGATCACTTTGGCAGTGTTGCTGCGGGATTGACAGTGTGGGCTCAGCGTATCTTTAAATAAATATCTACACACTTTTTAGGCGGTTATTGGCACTAATAAATTGTTCCGACCCTCGATAAATCAAGGTAAGGAAAACGTGTTAGTATAAAGAAAAGCTCAAATAACTACTTACTATGTTTTAGTCGGTTATGACTTTTCAATGATTTTTATATTGGAATATAGAGGCCATCACTTTTGAAAAAACGTGTCCTTTTGCATTTTAAAGATTTGTTGAGGTGGAATGAAGGAAGTCGACCGTGGCATTTGCCTTTGGTCGCGGCTTTATGTGTGGGCATTCCCGCTTTTGTAGGTGCTGCAAGTAATGATTTTGCTACAGCTATCTTAGCCAGTATGGGGGCCATGGTGATTTTATATATGCCGCCTACCAGAACGGCGCACCGTATGTTGACCATTACATTATGCTCGTTTGGTTTTATGGTCTGTTTTACGTTGGGTTCTATTGCCAGTTTTAATCCTTATGCTGCTTCGATGGCTTTGGCTTGCTTGGTCTTTTTAGCAGTATTGATTACCCGCTACTATCGACTTCCTCCCCCCGGTAGTTTCTTTTTTGTGTTAATTAGTTGTGTGGCGATTACGCTACCATTCGATTTACACCGTTTGCCTACCCATATTGGTATGGTAGCGTTGGGGGGCATGTTGTCATGTATGTTGGCATTTTTTTACAGTCTGACCATTGGTGCGAATCGATTATCTGTCACTCAAGTAGAAATCGATTCGCGCGTGAATGCCATTATTTTAGAAGCCGCTTTGATGGCCTTATTGATTGGTGGTTCCTACGCATTTGCAGTGTCTTTGTCGTTAAATAATCCTTACTGGGTGCCTATCTCTTGTGCTGCTATATTACAAGGGGCAACGTTTCGCATGGTTTGGCATCGTAATATTCATCGTATTGCAGGCACGACTATTGGTATGGGGGTTGTGTGGTGTGTCTTTATCGTTGAACCGAATTTTTGGGTATTGGCGGTATGTGTTTTTGTATTTCAATTTATTACCGAGTTTTTAATCGTAAAGCATTACGGGTTCGCCGTGATTTTTATTACGCCGTTGACGGTGATTATGGCGGAAGTAACCAATCATAATATACCCGCTAGCTTATTAGTCGAATATCGCTTAATTGATATTTGTATCGGAAGTGCTATTGGTTGTGTGGGTGGAGCTATTTTCCATCGAACGTCTTTATTGAAAAAAATCGAAGCGCGCATGAATGAGCGCACATCGTTATCAGGGACGAGATAACGCATTATAATAAAGCATAACCGAAAGGCTTCGCAGTATGACTATTTCTCTTCTTTTAGCGATTTGTTTTTGATTGCCTACTATTCGTTTCTTACGTACGATTCCTCTTATAAAGGTGCCAGCTTGCTGGTGAAACGGGAAATAGGTGCGTTTTTAGGAAGAAACAACCCCTGTACTGCCCCCGCAACGGTAAATAAGTGATGGAATATCTGCTCTAATCCACTGTGAAAATGGGAAGGATTTGAGTTTTATCTTATGAGTCCGGATACCGGCCTTTATGGTGGTAGAGGTGTAAAGGCCTCTTTCTATTATCAGGAGTGAAATTGTCATTCACGGGTGAGTGTTTGGTGTTTCGAGGAGAAGAGTTATGCATATTGAACCAGGTGTTGTCACTGGAGCCAAAATAGTATTGAGTTATGCGACAGCGTTAGGGGCGTTAGGTTGGTCTGCAAAATATTCTATTAATGCGATTAAAGAACATGGTGCGATTAATTTATTAGCTCGTAGTGTCATGACAAGTTTATTGGTGTTCGTTTTTTTTGAAGTTTTACCTCATCATGCGGTCGGTGTCTCGGAAGTGCATTTAATTCTGGGCTCAACTTTGTTTTTAATCTTTGGTCCTGCCGCTGCGTCGATTGGCTTATTTATGGGGCTGTTAATACAGGGTATTTTATTCGCTCCTTTTGATTTGCCGCAATATGGTATGAATATCACTACTTTGTTGGTGCCTTTATTTGTTATGGCGGCTGTAGCGCGTCGTGTTATTCCAGAAAAAACCGCTTATGTGGATTTAGCTTATGCTCAAGCGTTGAAGTTGTCGGTTACTTATCAAGGAGGTATTGTGCTTTGGGTCGCCTTTTGGGCTTTCTATGGACAAGGCTTTTCTGCTGCCAACCTGTCTTCTGTTGCGAGTTTTGGTCTTGCTTATATGAGCGTGGTTTTAGTTGAGCCTTTGTTGGATTTAGCGATCTTGTGGGGCGCTAAAGGCATGGATCGTCTAAAAGGTTCTTCTTTTGTCGAGCGACGTTTGTATCAAGGATAGTGCGTCTGCGCGATAGTATTGTTGTACTGTAAAAACGCTCAGCTTGCTGGGCGTTTTTACTTATTGTTTAGGGATATGGAAGCTAGAGGTGTGGATGTCTCTCTTGCTAGTGATCCGCTTGCTGGCAGAGAAAGTCTAAAAAGGCACGGTTAGCTTGGGATAAATATCCGTCTTTGCGCCAAGCGATTTCTAAGTTTAACCAAATTGGGGGATCAAAAGATCGAGTAATGAGACCATCTTTTGGCTCAATTACCATGCTAAGCAAAGTTGATATGCCAAAACCTTGTCGAGTGATGGATTTAATCAAGGGAATTAAGTTGGTTTCAAAGCCTATTTTAGGCTTCTTGTTGGTTTCATGGGCAAGTCGGTTGACGATTCGACGATGAAAGTATCCTTCTTTAAACATTACTAACTCCTCATTGAAAAATGCCTCGGCGGTTACGTTTTGCTGCTGGCTAAAGGGATGATCCTTAGCGGTAGCAACCAACATCTCTTCTTTTAGTAATCGGTGGGTACTGATATTGTCGGGTAGGTTTTCTGCAACAATGACGCTTAAATCCAATTCGCCATTTTCCAGCATTTTTTGTAATTGCCACGTGCCGCCTTCGACAACGGTGAGTGAGAGGTTGGGGTGTTGATGACGGAAAGCCATCAATATAGGAGGGAAGTAATAAGAGCCAAGCATACTGGGAATGCCAATACGTACTTCACCTTTGCTCAATCCCTTGAGTTCGGACATTTCCAATAGAGCGTCATCGGTCGCTTGCAGAATTTTTTCGGCATGGTAAGCCAAGCGTTGCCCTTCATCAGTTAGCGTAATAGTTCGCTCTTTGCGATGAATCAGTGTCAGTCCTAATTCCTGTTCTAGCTTTTTCATTGCCATGCTGACGGCGGGCTGCGCCAAATTGAGTTGCTCTGCAGCTTTGGTGAAACTGGCGTTTTGTGCAATGGCGAGAAAGTAACGTAGAGGCTTAATGTCCATCAACAACCCTTATACATTGGATAAGAAACATATATTTTATTGATAAACTCTGCAAGCGTATAGTGCTCATCAATAGTTTAAGGTGTTGATAAGGGGGCAGTATGGTTGAAACGGGAAGTCGTACTTTTTGGCGAGGAACGATTGCTTTGGTGATTGGATCATTTATGGTGTTTGCGAATGTCTATGTGACTCAGCCTTTGTTGCCCATGATTGCCAATGAGTTTCAAGTGAGTGCGTTGCAGGCCTCAGCTAGCTTTACTATAACCACACTGACGTTGGGAGTGTCTTTACTGTTTTATGGCCCTATATCCGATGCCTTTGGGCGCAAAGGGTTAATGGTGATGACATTACTCGGGGTGACTTGCACTACCTATGCCTTATCCGTGGTGAATAGTTTTGAAACACTTTTACTGTTGCGAGGATTACAAGGCTTTTTTTTAGCGGGGTTGCCAGCTATTGCAGTGGCTTATTTAGGGGATGAATACCGTCCTGAGGCGCTGATGGTCGCGGTTGGGTTATATATCAGTGGTAATACACTGGGAGGGATTGGTGGTCGTTTAACTGGTGGTTTTGTCGGCGAATGGATGGGGCGATCCGCTGCTTTTGCTGCCATGGCTGGCATCAGTTTTGTGTTTTTGATTGCGTTTATTGTTCTGTTACCCTCCTCAAAACAATTCGAATCGAAGCCTTTGAAATGGTCGTTGATTATTTCTAATATGTTGGGGCATTTAAGTAATCGTCGTCTATTGGCCGCTTACTTTATTGGTGGCTTGAGTTTCTTTGTTTTCATTAATCAATACAGTTACATTACCTTTCGTTTGGAAGCAGAGCCGTACCACTTGTCTTCCCAATACATTGGCTTGTTATTTTTAACCTATCTTGCAGGTACTGTTGGATCGGCTATTTCAGGTCGATTAGCTCAACGGCTAGCACAACCTTATATCATGGTCGTTGGAACGGTTATTTTTATGTTGGGCTCAGTAATCACTCTGAGTGCTCATTTAGAAGTTATTCTCTGTGGTTTAGCAATAAATTGTTTTGGTTTTTTCCTATGTCATTCTACGGCAAGTAGCTTTGTGAGTCGCAACGCGAAGTATGCCAAAGCCAGTGCGTCTTCTTTATATTTGGTTTGTTATTATTTAGGCGGCAGTATGGGGGGATACTATTTGGATCCTTTTTGGCGTACTGATCATTGGCAAGGGGTAATCATTGGTTCATTGATTGTATTGGCAATGGTCGTCTTAGCTGGTGTTAGTTTAGTTAGATTACATCAGGCTAATGGATTTAATACCGTGCCAAAGTAATGTTACAAAAGCGTTCCATTATGTAAAATCTAGCCGCTTAGAGTATTTTGATGTGTTAATCTTACTATTAGCATCGGGAGTGTTTGATCCTGATGCTAATTATTCATTGAATCACCTATAAAATACATTTATGTTTTGCCCAAGGATGGGCACTATAGGTAGAGTAATACATTAACTATATCTTTTGCGGAAGGAATCGAATGGGACGACTGTCTAGGTCTTTGTTTGTAAAACAGGCGGTGTTGACGCTCACTTTAGCGGTTGTATTGAGTTTATTAAGTAGTTTTTTTCAAGTATTAGAAGGGGTTTCTGCAGAAAAAAAGAATATCAATCGTTTCTTTGGGGATATTTTAACGATTGTTGAAAACCCGATAGCTGAAGCGACTTTTCGCTTAGACAAAACATTGATAAAACAGCAAATAGACAGCTTGTTATTGAATTCTAATGTTGCGCGTGTCGAAGTAAAGGATGAGGCAGGTGAGGTGTTCGTTTTTGGTCAGTCTTCACAGACGCACTTTCCTGTATCTAAATCTGTTGCCGATTTTTTGTTCCCTGACCTTCATTCCTATCACCGTAGTCTTATTTTACGAAAGCCTTATTTTAAAGCCGGTCAGTTAATTATTTGGCCTGAAAAACGGGTATTGGCAGAAAGTTTTTTAATCAAACACGCTTCGATTTTGATGTATAACTTGGTTAAGGATCTGTTATTTGCTTTTATCATTTCGGTATTTTTTTATTTTTTAATTACTCATCCCTTAGAGCGCCTAACGCAAGTATTTACCTCTATTGAGGAAGACTTGGATCGACCGTTTCCTGATATTTTTTCGCGTCGTCATCGATTTGATGAATTTGGACGTCTCTATGTTAGTTTTGCGCGACTATGGCAAAAGCTTAAGCATACGAAAGATGAACTAGAGCGAAGTTATATCCATTCTATGGCGGTGATAGAGCACGCCGCCGATGGTATTTTGTTACTTGATCAAGAGTTTAAGGTTGTCTTCCTGAATACAGCCGCACGAGCCATGTTGGGCGAACAAGCGAGTGTTACACTTAATCAATCGGCGCAGAAGGTGTTAGATGATGAGACCTTTAATACCATCAAGCACCATATCGATACGATGCCCCCAGACACGCCACTGACATTGGAAACCCTCTTTAAGGGAGCAAAAAAAGCGATTCCCGTTGAAATTCATTTGGCACAATTTGATCTGCAAGGAAAAGTAGAAATTTTGTTGTTGGTTCGAGATGTCACAGAGCGCATCGAAGCACAAGAACATATCCATCAGTTAGCCTACTATGATCCTCTTACCAAGTTACCTAACCGACAACTTCTTATCGATAAAATTGACGATTATCTGAAGCACGATATCCATGAAGGCCAGTTCGGAGCGCTAATCCTTATTGATCTTGATCGCTTTAGTACCATCAATGATGCGCTTGGTCATAACGTAGGTGATAAACTCTTGGTTCGTGTTTCTGAAGAATTGTCTCTATTAGAGAGAGAATCGATTATTCTGGCACGTATGGGAGGCGACGAGTTTGCTTTTTTTGTAATGGGCATGGATAAGCAAACAGAGGTTGAAGGGTTTATTAAAGCGTTTGCACAAAAAGTATTAGTGCTTTGCGCAACGTCTCAGGAGATTGACCAGCACTCCATGCATATTTCCGCCAGTATTGGTGTGATGTTGTTTTCAGGTCAAAACTGGCAAGTAGAAACCATTGTGAAGCAAGCCGATACCGCACTTTATCGAGCGAAAGAGGCGGGACGTAATACTTATGTGATATACGAAAATACCATGCAAGCCATTTCCGACCTTCGATTGGAAAAAGAAAAGTCTTTACATAGAGCGATCGAGCTAGGCCTGTTTGAGTTATATTATCAGCCGCAGGTGAATAATCTTGGGGAGTTAATTGGAGCGGAAGCACTAATTCGTTGGGATGATGGCGAACGGGGCTTTATCTCTCCCAGTGAATTTATTCCATTGGCTGAGGAGTTAGGGTTGATTGTTGATATCGGTTCATGGGTTATGGATACGGCTTTTTCTCAAGTATCAACATGGCTTGAAGACGGTATTTGGCTTCCTAGTTGGCGAATGTCTATCAATGTGAGCCCCGTACAATTTCAGCAATACGGTTTTTTAGCGATGCTCAAAGAAAAAATAGACAAGTACCAATTACCAACTTGCTGTGTCGATTTAGAGATCACTGAAAATATGTTGTTGACCGATCTTGACTCATCCTTAGAAAAAATGAAGCTTATTCGCGAAATGGGGGTTCACCTGTCTGTTGATGATTTTGGGACAGGATATTCATCATTGAAATATTTAAAAATATTGCCTATTAATCGTTTGAAAATAGATCAGTCTTTTGTGAGAGATTTACTGGATGATAAGGGGGATGAAGCCATTGTATTCTCTATTATTGCGTTATCAAAAGCCTTTAATGTGAGTGTATTGGCAGAAGGTGTGGAAAGTGTGGCGCAGTTTGAACGTTTACAGGAGATAGGTTGCTACTTCTATCAAGGGTACTTATTCAGTCGCCCCGTCTCTTCTTCACAGTTTGTTAACGAATGCGTGCATGGTTTGAAGATGAATTAATAAGCGGAATCCCTTACTCTTAGCATTGAAGTGAGCGTTGTGAACGAGTTCATTCAATAATAAAAACGATCGCTCTTATTTGCTAGCAATGAATGAGAGCTTTGAAGTCTATTTATCGTCTTTGCATAAGTTAAAGGCATTTTTCTCTATTAGAGGTCATTATCGATGGATATGTTGTCGTCTCTTGCTACTGATACAATACACTGGGGAGCTATCCTGTTTCTTTTTGGGTTGCTTATTCTTGTGATCGTGATTGGTGTTATGTATTGGGTGGATACTCATCAAACTTTACACACCATAAGGCGAAACTACCCTGTTGTGGGGCGCTTCCGATATCTCCTCGAGCATTTAGGTGAATTTTTCCGACAGTACTTTTTTGCGATGGACCGAGAAGAGCGGCCATTTGATCGTGCAGAACGCTCTTGGGCTTATCGTGCGGCGAAGAAAGTTGATACAACCATCGCGTTTGGTTCGACACGTTCTTTAGAGACGCCCGGCGATATTTTCTTTGTAAACTGTGCTTTTCCGACGTTGGACGAAGATGCTTCTCTGCCGAAAGAAATTTGTATTGGTGAATTTACCGCCAAGAAACCTTATCGCACCAGTTCTGTTGTAAATATTTCCGGTATGAGCTTTGGAGCCTTGTCGAAACCAGCGGTGCAGGCTTTATCAAAAGGGGCTCGCAAAGCCGGTATTTGGATGAATACTGGCGAGGGTGGGTTGTCACCTTATCATCTAGAAGGAGGATGTGATTTAGTCTTTCAAATTGGTACGGCAAAGTATGGTGTTCGTGATGAGCAAGGTAATTTAGATGATGATAAATTAGCGAAGGTTGCGGCCCATGAACAAGTACGCATGATTGAGATAAAAATGTCGCAAGGGGCGAAACCTGGCAAAGGTGGAATGCTGCCAGGGGCCAAAGTGACCGAAGAGATTGCCTATATTCGGGGAATTCCTAAAGGGCGTGATTCGATCAGTCCTAATGGGCATAAGAATATTAAAAGTATTGAAGACCTGCTAGAAATGATACACCACGTCCGTTCCTTAACGGGTAAGCCCGTTGGCTTTAAAATGGTGGTGGGGGATCTTCAGTTTTTCGAGAAACTGTGTGACTTAGTACATAAAAAAGGACTAGCCTACTGTCCTGATTTTATCACTATAGACAGTTCTGACGGTGGTACTGGAGCGGCGCCTCAGCCATTGATGGACTATGTGGGGATGCAGTTGCGTGAAAGTTTACCGAAAGTGGTAGATATAGTGACAGCGTATGGGCTTCGAAAGTACATCAAAATCATCTCATCTGGTAAATTAGTGGTGCCTGGGAAAGCTGCTTGGGCTTTAAGTGCGGGCGCGGATTTTATTGTCTCTGCGCGAGGTTTCTTATTTTCTTTAGGCTGCATTCAAGCGTTACAGTGCAATAAGAATACTTGCCCAACAGGGATTACCACGCATAATCCTGATCTACAAAAAGGCTTACAAGCTCAGGAAAAATCTGAGCGGGTTGCTAACTATGCCGATGGTCTGTTACATGGTATTGGTTTGATTGCCCATTCTTGTGGTGTTAAAGAACCAAGGGAGCTGACACGCGAACATGTTCGTATTATAGAAAATCAGAGTCGTTCTTCACTTTTTTCAGAAGAGAATCCTTTACCTACTGTACGTCCCGAGTTTATTAACCTTGTTGGGTTTGAAACGCCAGCAAACACGGGCAAAATGGAAAATACTGTCAATTCATAAATCCCATTTGCGCCAAGGAAGGTCAACTGAGGGCAAAAGGACGATTATAATGGCGTTAGGTCAGAGAGTTTTGGTAATGGATGCGTGAATGATCAGCAATCAAAAATTGAAGGCAGGACTACCTAGGATGATTCCATTTGTTGGTCGAATAGATGAGGCCGAGCAAGCGGTTTGGATTAAGCAATTGTCGGCTTTGCTCCCTGAAGAAACCATTGTGGCTTTTTGTCTTTTGTCCGATGCAGAAAAGTCGCAATGTGACGTGGCAATTGTCGCCAACCCAGACCCTCAAGAACTTATGCAACTGCCAAATTTAAAGTGGGCACATAGTGTGTGGGCTGGCGTGGACCGTATGGTCGATGAATTGACAATGATGCCATTTACCATTGTCCGTTTAGTTGACCCTGAGTTGGCGAAGACCATGTCTGAAGCGGTGTTGGCGTGGACCATGTATTTGCATCGCGGTATGCCATTTTATAGGCAACAGCAGCAAGAGAAAATATGGTATCAACGGGCAATGGTGATGCCTCAGGACCGACGAGTGGGGGTGTTAGGGTTAGGAGAGCTAGGGCAGGTCAGTGCAGCCCGGCTAGTGGACAATGGTTTTCGTGTGTCGGGATGGAGTAGAACGGCCAAAATTCTTGAGGGAATTAGGTGTTATTGTGGTGATGAGGGGTTAGAAGCACTGTTGAGAGACAGTGATATTCTGATTTGTTTGCTACCTTTGACGGATCGTACCCGTGGTCTACTTAATTATGAAAGGTTGGCCCTATTACCAAGCGGTGCTATGGTGATTAATTTTGCCCGAGGCCCCATAGTGGATGAAATGACTTTGTTAGAACACTTGGATAATGGGCATCTAGACCATGCGGTATTAGACGTGTTTGCTCAAGAACCGTTACCCGCTTCACACTCTTTTTGGTCTCACCCGAAGGTAACCGTTTTACCTCATATTTCTGCACCAACGAATCCCACTTCTGCTAGTCAAATAGTGGCGAAGGCGATTCGTCTCTATCGTGCTAATGGTTTTATCCCAGAAGGTATTAATACCTCTTTAGGTTATTAATCATGAAATAAATAAAGGTTTTCACTTTCCTGAATAGCCTGAAATGAGACTGTAGTATACTGAAGATAACATTTTGCGAACATTAATGCTGACATATTTCTCTGTAACACCCTAGGACAAAAACATGAAATGGTTGCTAGTACTGATATTATTTTCCCCCTCTTTGTTGTGGGCAGCAGAGAGCAAAGCATCAGCAGATCAACAGTCTGTTAACGCACAATCTGATACTTCTGATGATTCGACACCGGAAGAACCCACTGTTCCTGAGCCGATTTCGGAGCGCGCTAAAAAGGCCCATGGTCTTATGCAACAACGCGTGCAACAAGAGCAAGCAACGGCCAACAATCCGTTTGTATTAACGCCCTATAAACCCAATTATTTTTTACCGTTTAACTATAATCCTCATCCTGTCAGTCGGGCGTTTTTAGGGGATAAAAACAGCACAGATGATTTGAAGGATGTTGAATTTAAATTTCAATTCAGTTTTAAAGTGCCTGTTTTATACGATGTGGTTGGTAAAAACAGCAGTTTATGGGTGGCCTACACTCAGCTGTCCTATTGGCAAGCTTACAATAGTAGTATTTCTGCCCCCTTTAGAGACACCAACTATGAGCCGGAAATGTTCCTAATGACGGAGCCTAAGAAAGGCCTGTTTGGCATTAAGCCGACTTATGTAAGTTATGGTATTGTTCATCAATCGAATGGGCAATCAACAGCTTTATCCCGTTCTTGGAACCGTATATACGTCAACTTTTTGTTTCAGACTGAAAATACCGTGTATTCCATCAAGCCTTGGTACCGAATTCCTGAAAATGCGGCCGATGATGATAACCCAGATATTGAAAAATATTTGGGTTATGGGGAGTTGACCATGGTGCATACCGTTGACGATTATACATTTGATATGACCCTACGAAACAATCTTCGCACATCCAGTAATAAAGGATCGGTACAGTTAGGCTTTACTTTCCCTCTTTGGGGTAAATCAAGAGGTTATATACAGTACTTCAATGGTTACGGTGACTCATTGCTCGATTATAATCACAGCTCACAAACGTTAGGTGTGGGAATCATGCTAACGAGTTGGTTATGAGTTAGCGCTCACAGTTTGTGTGAGTGAATGTCATTTCAATGCCTCGTATCATCGGGGCATTTTCCTTTCTTGTATGTGCTCCCTTCAGAATGTTATAGCGAGTATGTGCTTCATGCAGCTGTCATATAACTGCCGCTAAACTGACATTTTTCTATTCTATGTTAGAGAGACAAATAATGAGCGGGGTGGCTTATGAATATCCTTCAAAATATCCACGCAGTAGATGTACATACTTTTTCTTGGTTTATGGCACGTAAACATCGTGTTGGATTTACTCGAATAGGACGTGCTATTTCCTTTAGTGCGGATGGCCCATTGTATGCTCTGCTAGCTTTATCCTTGTGGTGGCTAGAATTTAATACTTTAGTGTTGATATTAGTAATGGGATTTGCTTTGGAGCGCTGCTTGTATTTTCTTTTAAAGCGCGGCTTTAAGCGTAATCGGCCAGCAGATGCATTAGAAAATTTTAGTAGTTTTATTATCCCATCTGATCAGTTCTCCTTTCCTTCAGGTCATACTTCTGGGGCATTTTTCATTGCCTATTGTCTAAGCAAGTTTTTCCCCGAGTTCAGTGTTTTATTGTATATCTGGGCCAGTCATGTAGGACTGTCTAGGATATTTTTAGGCGTTCACTTTCCAACGGATACGGTAATGGGAGCATTACTTGGAACGGCTTGTGCGGCCATTATGGTAGGAGTATTAGTGTGAGAATTTTGTACGGTGTTCAAGGGACTGGCAATGGCCATATTACTCGTGCTCGCTCAATGGCGGCTGAGTTTCACCGAGCAGGTATTGAAGTGGATTATATTTTTTCAGGACGAGACGCAAAAGATTACTTCGATATGGATGTATTTGGGAATTATCAAACTTTTCAAGGTTTGAGCTTTGTTGCGCGAAATGGCAAGTTAGATATTCCCTCTACTTGCCGAAAAGCCAATGTCGTGAAGCTACTGAAAGACATTCGAGCCATTAATACTCATTCTTATGATTTGGTGATTACGGATTTTGAACCCATTGTTGCTTGGGCGGCGAAGCGTCAAGGAACCCCTAGTGTTGGGTTTGGTCATCAATATGCGTTTCATCATAATATTCCACAATTTAAAGGGAGTCGTATAGCGCAATGGATTATGACGCACTTTGCACCTGCTACCACACAGCTGGGTGCTCACTGGCATCATTTTGATCATGCGATTTTGCCGCCTTTGATTCTAATGGATAATAAACACAACAACCCTAAAGATGATCATGTCCTCGTCTATTTGCCTTTTGAAGACAGTGAAGAAGTCATGGAATGGTTGGAAGGGGTGCCGGATTATCATTTTCGTATGCATTGTAAGGACATTGAGCCTGGTGTCTATGGCAATATAGAAGTCTTTCCATTCAGTCGCATAGAGTTCCATAAGAATTTAAGTGAGTGTGAATCTGTCTTGTGCAATGCTGGATTTGAATTGAATTCAGAAGCGTTGCAATTGGGGCGTCGTATTTTAGCTAAACCACTGCAAGGGCAAATAGAACAGCACTCGAATGCTATTGCTTTGGAGTATCTAAAACTTGCACACACCAGTAGTACACTGAATTCATCGATTATTCAGAATTGGTTAGAGAGTAGTCGAGTGGTTCAGGTAAATTATCCCAATGTAGCGCGGGCTGTCGTGGGCTGGCTTCAGAAAGGAAATGACACGAAATTATCGGTTTTATGTGAACAGTTGTGGGCACAAACATCCTGTTTGTCCGGTGATATTGATTTTAGTTTTAATGAATCGACCATCACAGGCACACGTCGGCGGCAGCGTACTGTTTTAGTGTGAATATGATAATGAGTATTAAGTATTAAACGCCTCTTTAGTCACGAACTAAAGAGGCGTTGTTGGTTATCGATTATTACTAAAATACTCTAACATGGGGCTTGGCCTGAATTAGTCATTTGTGTCTAACGCTAGGTTTTCATCAGCACGGTTGATTTCTTTGATATATTGGTGGACACGTTTTTGATATTTCTCAGACAGTCCCTTTACTTCGTAAATTAATACTTCGTTTTCGTCTACTTCGATGATCTCAGGTAAGCTGGTAAACACGCGGTTTTGTATGTCATTCATGGTGAAAACTTGTTCACTGATGACCAGCTTATTAATACTGGCAGATTGGCTTAGTTTTGTGATGTCATCCATCAGCTCGCTTATCTCATCTGCATCAAACGTGTCATTTTTCATCATGTCTGTAATCTGAGGCGTTCCCTTGTGTAACCCTAAGTGGAGATTTAAGTCGGGGGCGTCATGATATAATTCGTTTTCTAATAAGGCTTCCGTTAAACCGATAATGACATGGGCCGCACTAATGGCTTCCATATACAAATGGTCACCCGTATCTTCTGCATTAAAAAGAATGAGAACGGAATCATCTTGGTATTGGTGTACTTGCCCGTGGAAACGCTCAATCGTTTGGAAAATAGCGCGGTAAATGGGGGTAAGTAAGTTGGCAACTTGTAGCGGCGTCATGCTTTCATGCCATTCATCAATATTAATAATATCGATAAACAGTACACAGCTACGTCGCCTTGACTCCGCTAATATAGTCTCAAAATCAATTTCTAGCTGTGTTTTCGCGGGTAGCCCTGTTAAGTCTACAGAAATCGGCTCATCTATCGGTTCAGGTTTAGGCCATTCAAGCATTTGAGCTTCGTGAACGGCACGACATAGTGCTTTGCCTTCTTTAAACGCTGCCTCGGGTAATTTTGCATCATGGTGACCCTTTGCCAAAGCGTATAGGGCATCGGTGGCGTCATTGATGGGGGAAAACAACCATCGAGTGACTAAGATCACCAGCAACAATGCAATGGCGCATATAAAAATCGAGACACCGATCAATAAGTTTGTGAGATGTTTAAGGGTTTCTTGCGCAGGCGTTTTGTCTAACGTGATGAGGACATGGCCAACAACGTCATCTTGAAAGCGAATACTTGAGGTATATACCCTGTGTGTTTTAGATGGGCGAAAATCGGCATTGGTTGGTTGTTTGGCTTTACTATTGCTGGCTTCGGCTAACAGTTCATCTTTTTTGTTATAGACGCGAGCACTTAAGATATTATCATCCAACACAAGACGATTGAGGAGAACATTTAGGCTGAGTAAGTCGTTTGTTAAAATAGATTGGGTTGCGTTGAAAGCCGCTTGAGTAGCTAGGCTGTTACCTAGTACATCGATCTGTTGATCCAGATAATTCTCTAAGGCCTGAGTGATGGTAAACCAAAAAAGCCCTACTGTTATTATCATCAAAGACATAAATGTTGTGATAGTGATTGCTGACGCCGTTAGCTTTTTTCGAAGGAAAGCGATGGCTTTGTTGCTTTTCATTTGCGTCTGCATTGATGCCCTTTAAATTTACTTATAAAACAATCAGTCAAGTATACACTCGGTAACTCTGTTTTTCTTTACTGTTTGAGTAAAGGAAAACGCAAAAAAAGTTCCTTTCAGTATAGATTCATTAGTTGATGCCACAAAATAAATCATTGGTGTTCGTATGTTGTACCGTCAAGTGCTTAGTTTCTGCGAGCTGATTTGTTATAGTTATCGGATTCTTTGTAAGGAGTGACTATGTCTGCGAATATTACGTTAATAGGGGCTTTTGATGCGAGTTATCTGACTCGGTTTACTGCATGGCTAAAGGAACAAGACGTTGAAGGGCATGCGGCTTTTTTAACTCAGGAATCAGAAAGCATATCCGTTGTGCGTATGACGTTAGCGCGCCCTATAGCGGATGATCGCCTAGAGAGCTTCCGTAAAGAGTTGCTGATGCGGTCAGACGACACGCAAATTGATCATATTTATCAATCGTCCACGCTGGATATTCGCCAGTCGGGTGTCGCCGTATTTGATATGGATTCAACCCTGATCAAAGCAGAAGTCATGGATGAATTGGCAATAGAGATGGGCATCGGCGAACAAGTCGCGGCGGTTACAGCAAGCGCGATGCGTGGCGAGATTGATTTTGTCGAGAGTTTTGTTCAGCGCCTTTCTTTATTAGAAGGGTTAAGCTGTGATGTAATGGATGGCGTATACCAACGTATCGTCCATATGGAAGGCATTGCTACCTTAATGAAGGTGTTGCACCACTTTGGTTGGCATACCTCGATTCTATCTGGTGGTTTCTCCTTCTTTGCAGATCGTGTTTGTGCAGAGTATCAAATGCAGGAGGCTCATGCGAACGTTCTGGAAATCATCGATGGCAAGTTAACGGGCAAGCATATTGGTCCTATTGTCGATGCGCAGCGTAAAGCAGACTTGTTAGACACACTGGTGGAAGAGACAGGGTGTGGATGGTCCCAGACGATTGCATGTGGTGATGGTGCAAACGACTTATTAATGCTTAAAAAGGCAGCATTAGGTGTTGCTTTACATGCTAAGCCTCTTGTCAGAAAGCAAGCACCCTGCCCAATGAATACATTAGGCTTAGATGGCATTTTATATCTTCTAGGTTTGTCCAGTAGTGATATAAAATCGATTTTAGAAAAATAACAGTAGGGCCTTGCCCAATAGAATAAGCAGAGTCCTGCGATCGGAGTATTCTTTTGTCAGAAGTCAGGTTATCAGATGTTGATTTAAACCTTTTGTATATTTTTCAGGTTTTGATTGAAGAGTTAAATGTGACCAAGGCCGCGATAAGATTGGATGTATCTCAGCCAGCAGTTAGTCGATCATTAGCACGCCTACGTGATGTGTTTGACGATCCTTTGTTTATTCGGACTTCCCATGGACTATCCGCCACCACAAAGACGTTAGAGCTCGCGCCAGTTCTGAAAGAAACATTAGCGGGCTTAGAGCGATTACTGCAGCCCGTTAATTTTATTCCTCAAACCAGCCAGCGCCGCTTCGTTCTCTCGACGACCGATTTTGGCTCCTTGACAGTCTTGCCAAAAATTTTGGACGTTTTTCAGCAGTCAGCTCCCAATGCGATGTTGGATGTGAAGTCATGGGATGAGGATGTTGCCCAAGAGCTGGATCAAGTTGATATTGACTTAGCCGTGGCTGTGTTATCTAAAGAGCCTCCAGCTGGTGTGCGAGCCATGCGGTTAAAAAGCGATCGTATGGTGTGTTTAGCCCGTGAAAACCATCCTAATATCAAAACTGAGTTGACGCTTGAAGGGTATTTGCAAGCAGACCATGTGCAGGTGGTATTGGGGCGCCGTGCCTATTTTGCTGTGGATAGGGAGCTGGAGCGGTTAGGGCATAAGCGTCATGTGTCTTTACAGTTACCAACCTTTGTGCCAGCGGCCAGGGTGGTGAAAGACAGTGATTTATTGTTAACCGTACCCTGTTTGTTTGCTCAAGATATTATGGCGACGATTCCTGGGTTGACAATGCACCAACTACCGTTTAAAAGCCGAGAGTTTGATTATTCTATGATATGGCATGAGCGTTTTCAGCATGATCCTGCTCATCAGTGGTTTCGTGGTTTGTTTAGAAAAGCGTTTATTGAAGAGAAGGTATAAGCCTTTTGACTTTCACTCCTTATTCTTAGCTCCTTTATTTTAGGTTGTTATCCAGTTGTGCTAGCCATTCTTGTGTAAGTGTTTCAACTAAGCTATAGCGCCGTAAACTCATGGCGTCTTCTAGCATGTCAAAATTTTCGGATAAGTAGTCGTGTAAGACTTTATCTCTTAATGTGATTAAAAAACGCATTTGTTCTGCTTGCTGCAAGGTGACGTCATTATGTGAGACTAGCTGCGCAAATACCTCGTCGCGAGAAGAGATGTCCACATGATAATGGTGCTTTAATACATAGCGGGCTAGATCTAACATGGAGGCGACCAGTAATTGAAAGGCATGTTCTATGGCCATGCTTTCGTCTTTTGTTAAAGTGAGGCTTTTGTCACGCTTTCTAAATTTATCTAGCCTGACGATCATATCGTGCTGGTGACGATAAAGTGATTGTTCCCATTCTATATCGCGCATAAATGCATTCTCCACGCTCGTTAACGGATGTGGGGTGGTGACAACAAAAAGAGCCCTAGTGGACTCTTTTTAGTTTAGTTTAAATTATCGTAAGCACTATCTTTTAAAGCACATTTACACTTATTTAGAGTTAGGGGAGCGGTTTTAAAAGCCAGTAAAAGGATAAAAGTCGTAGTGATTGCCATACTCGACGTTAGAGTGCGCTTTAATATGTAAATAGCCTTGGCTTTCACAGGCGGCGAGTAACGCGCCAGAGCTTTGCTGTGGGTGAGCATAAGCGAGGCCATCGTCACCAATGGCAACGCGAATAAATTCATCTCGTTTGATGGTTTTTTCTCGGCTAAAGCCTGCGACCACAGGGTAGGGTCTATCGCAAGTAAGGGACTGGCCAGCACTTTTTGCCAATAACCGTCTTGCAAACCAATGATACGTCACTAATGTTGAGCTGGGGTTACCGGGTAATCCTAAAAATGGGATGCCACTCAGGGTTGCATGAACCAATGGTTTGCCAGGTTTAATGGCAATTTTCCAAAGGTGCACTGAACCCAATTTTTGCAAAATACTTTTTACATGGTCTTCTTCTCCAACGGAAACACCGCCAGATGATAAAATCACATCACTACATTGCAGTAATTCTGTTATCGCTTTTTCTGTTGCCTCTGACGTGTCTTCGGCATGTAAACAATTGGCAACCACATAACCAGAATGCCGTACAAGAGCCATTAGCATAGGACCATTAGAGTTATAGATTTGACCCTTTTGGAGGGGATGGCCTGCTGGGACTAATTCATCCCCCGTGGTTAATATGCCGACGCGAAGCGGCTTAAAAACCTTGAGTTCGGTGAGGCCAAGGCTAGACAAAAGACCAATATGCATAGGTGTGATTTTTGTCCCTTTGGCTAAAACGGTTTGTCCTAGCTGGATGTCTTGCCCCTTGGGTCGAATATTATCTCCTTGTTTAGGAGAGTTGCTCTTGGAAAAAGGAAATCGAACACCCTGTTTTGAGACATCTGCCTCTTCTTGCATCACGACAATATTGGCACCCGTAGGAATGTTGGCGCCAGTAAAAATTCGTGCGCAGGTATTAGGGGTTAATCTTTCTGGTGCGTAACCAGCGGGAATACGCTGGCTGACAGGAAAGCATTTATCACTTTGCCAATCTTCAATACAAAAAGCATAGCCATCCATCGCACTGTTATCAAAAGCGGGAACCGCTTGTTGGGCGCAAATATCTTGCGCCGCAATGCGATTTAAAGAGTCCATTAACGGAATAGCTTCGCTGGCGACCAGTTGGCTGGCACCATCTTCGATGGCCTTTAAGGCTTCTTCAAAGGGTAAAAGTTCAGGCATACCTGTTAGACCTCATGTAGGCTCGGTTGGAATTTTCCCAATAACAGCTCTACAAAATTACAGGGACGATGTGTTGAATCCAGTTGCTCTCTTAAAATGCCATTCCAAGCGGTTCGACAGGCGCCAGTCGATCCAGGCAGGCAAAAGACTAAGGTGTTGTTTGCCAGTCCAGCAACGGCTCTTGACTGTATCGTGGAGGTGCCGATTTCTTCATAGGATATCTGACGAAACAGCTCTCCAAAGCCTTCAACTTGCTTATCAAATAAAGGAATCATCGCTTCTGGGGTGCTGTCTCTAGAGTAAAAGCCTGTGCCTCCTGTGATCAGGACAACCTGTACTTTTTTGTCGGCAATCCATTGGGAAACAACAGCACGCATGTCATAAATATCGTCTCGAACGAGTGCTCGCTCAATAAAGTGATGACCTGCCGCTTCAAGCATGGTAATCAGAGCATCACCTGAAGTATCTTCTGCTAGAGTCCGTGTGTCTGATACGGTAAGGACACAGATGTTTAAAGGACGGAAAGGGGTTGGGAGTTTACTCATAATAGTTCCTGCGTTAGCCTCCAGTTGCGCTCATAAAGCGCAATATTTGTGGCGGATCTTCAAGGTTAAAGTGGTGTTGGTAAGGCTTTAAAGCAAGGGCGCTGATAATGCCTTCTTCTAACGTGCCAGGTGCAAGGGATGGGGAGCGTAAAAAAGGTTTTAAATCTTTTGAGTGTTCGTTGCCAAGACACAGTAATAATCGGCCTTCTGCAGTTAAACGAACGCGGTTACAGTCACTGCAAAAGTTATGGCTATGGGGCGAAATAACGCCGATTTTATTTTGATAGCCTGCCACATTGTAGTAGCGTGTCGGGCCACCTGTGGTTAAGTTGGATTCTGTTAAGACAAAATGCTGCCCGAGCCTGTCGATAATATCATCACTGGATAGGTAAGCCTCAGCACGGTCATGGTCGTGAATCATACCCAAGGGCATTTCTTCAATGTAGCTAATGTCCATTCCCCGCTCAAGGGCAAACGCTGCAAGGGCTTGGATCTCGTCATCATTATGGTTTTTCAGAATCACGCTGTTTAATTTCAGTCTTTTGAATGTCAATGACGTCGCTTTGTCGATACCATTAATCACTTGTTGAAACTTATCACGCCGGGTGAGTTTGAAAAAACGTTCTGCATTGAGTGTGTCTAGACTGACATTGATACGAGAGACACCCGCATCCAATAAGCTTTGTGACATCTTTTCTAATTGCGAACCATTGGTTGTGATAGTGAGCTCTTCAAGGCCATCGGTCTTAGCGATTTGTTCTAAAGCCCATAAAAGGTTTTTACGGACCAGTGGCTCGCCACCCGTAATACGAATGCGTTTGGTGCCCATTTTTATAAAAGTTTTAGCGACTTGAACCACTTCTTCTAAAGAGAGGATATGGCGTTTGGGTATGAAGATGACGTCTTCATCCATACAATAAGTGCAGCGGAAATCACAGCGATCAGTCACAGAAATGCGTAAGTAGTCAATTCGACGACCATATGGATCGATTAATGACGATGTAGTCAACAGAATTTCCCCTTTTAAGTCTGTGAGTATTCTAGCATTGACGCTGCTAAGTCATACAATGCATTTTATAATTGAATTATCATTGAGTGTATCAGATTTAACTGGGTTGTTAGTCCAGACCGTTCGATAATTACTATTCAGAATGTAGTAAAGTGCCTTTAAAATCGTATATGAGGGTAGAAGAGGAAGTGATATGAATAATGTCGTTCATCATTTGATTGATTTATTAAAGCTAGAGCGAGTATCAGAACACCATTTTGTGGGGCGTAGTCAAGATATTGGATTTCCCAAAGTGTTCGGTGGTCAAGTGGTTGGTCAGGGGTTAAGCGCAGCCACTCAGACTGTTGAAAATCGTCATCCTCACTCATTACATTGCTATTTTTTACGTCCAGGGGATTCCAGTCAGCCCATAGAGTATCATGTCGAGGTGGTTCGTGATGGACGAAGTTTTAGTTTGCGGCGTGTTACGGCGAATCAGTTTGGTAAATGCATTTTAGCCATGACGGTTTCGTATCATATTGAAGAAATGGGTTTGGATCACCAGGCTGCTATGCCTAATGTACCAGGTCCAGAGTGTTTTCAATCAGAGTTGAGCTTGTATCGCGCTCACGCCAATGAAATTCCTGAAAAGGTCAGAGGCCTGTTTACCGCCGATCGACCAATAGAGTATCGGGTAGTGGAAAATCAAAATCCATTTCGGCCACGTCCTGATATGCCGCGTCGACATATGTGGATTCGTAGTGTTGAAGCACTTCCAAAAGATCCGTTAATACATCAGTCTATGTTGGCGTATACGACCGATTATGGCTTTATCCAAACTGCGTTATTGCCGCACGGGATTTCGATTAATAATCCTAACTTAAATGTTGCCAGTTTGGATCACGCTATTTGGTTTCACCGTGATTTTTGCTTAGATGATTGGCTCTTATATGTGGCTGACTCGCCATCTGCCAGTCATTCTAGAGGGTTTGCGAGAGGGCAGATCTTTAATCGCAGTGGGCAATTGGTTGCCTCGACCGCTCAAGAAGGGTTAATAAGATATAACGGGGAGTAAGTAATCGTATCGAGGTTTGTGTCATTTTGCTTAAGTCGAAAATAGGCTTGAAATGACCTAAAAATAAGAGGCTTTTATTTAATGATTATTGCTCGTTGATTAAGGCTCAGTAAAGCTTGGGCGTGGTGATAAAAACTTTCTATATGAATAAATGTATTGGCTTTTCACAGCTTGGAGAGGGTGATAGATCGTCAATATTAAGGGGATAGACTTCTAGATGTTAATGCTGGTGCAAGTTGTTGGGGATCCACTGTGACGAAGTGTGTCCGTTTTACCCATTTTGTTGCATGTAATATATTGGGGTGCTACGTCACTATCAGCGTTATTGTCTATGGTGCTTTACTATTCGCCTATCATGCTGAAGTGCAAGAGAAACAGAAGCGCCAAATCGATAATACAATTTATCTATTGATTCAACAAATTAAAGGCTCTTCAGTGACGTCATTAGGCAGCACGGATCTGTCTCTTGATGACAGCGGGCTTTTTTTTGAGGTGTGTCACCAGTTGGATCGTGAAGGTGTTAAAGGTATCTTTCTCCAATCAGCGGATCACTACACTCCCATTTTAGATCATATTAATAAGGAAACATCTGCTTTAGAAACCTGGGTGTACCCTTTTTCTGCGCGAAACCAGTCTATGCGACTCAGCGCATATGTCTCTAACGATAAAGTGTGGCGAGTGTTTATTCATCGGCTGCTTTGGTATATGGGGTTACTTTTCATTCAGACCGCTATTATCTATCTACTGCTATACTATTTCGTCGTTAGAGGCTTAGGAATGGCAGTCAGTGGAATACAGCAAGAGCTTAGCCAAATGAATTTAGATGATCCTAAAAGGTTGTATGGAAATGCAAAGTTTCTACGCTTTTTAGAGTATCAATGGATACTTAATGGCATGAATAAAATCATTCATGGTTTGGCGGCTTCGCGTCGGGAACTATCTGAGTTAAACAGTCAGTTAGAGGAAAAAGTGGCGCAAAAGACGCAAAGTCTTGAAGAGAAAAATATGACTTTGGTGCAGCTAAATAAAAAACTCTATACCCTTGCCAATACCGACTCTTTAACTCAGGTCTATAATCGAACGCGCTTTGATCTGCTATTTAGAGAGCATGTGGCCATGGCCGAACATAAAGAAACGTATTTGTCGCTTTTGTTAATTGATTTGGATAATTTTAAACGCGTAAACGATCAGTTTGGTCACCAAGTAGGTGATCATGTCTTATACGTCACCGCCAAGCTGCTTGAAAGTGTTGTGATGAACGATGGTATTGTTGCCCGTTGGGGAGGGGAAGAGTTTGCAGTGTTACTGCCTCATATTGCCATTGATCAGGCACAACATATAGCGGAAACACTGCGACAACATTTGGAAGAAGCGTCTTTTGATGATCCTGCTATCCATATTACGATGAGCGTTGGGGTCTCCCAGTTATTGCTTGGGGAAAGCGGTATGAGTTTATTAAAGCGGACTGATGCTGCCATGTATCAAGCCAAAAATACGGGCCGGAACCAAGTTATAGTAGACACAGGTCCGGATGAAAAGGGAATCTCCTAACCAAGCTTAGGTGCGCTAGGCCTAGATGATAATGAGTGTTCAATATGTCATCTTATTGTTGATGCTGTTTTAAGGCCCAATGAATGTGTTCATTGACCAATTCAGAGCTGCTTACTAGCCCTTTTTTGAGTGCGTCGATCGTCTCTTTGTTAGAGGGGGCATTACCTAATGCCACCGCAATGTTTCGTCGCCAATTTTCATAGCCAGTTCGCCTGATCGGTGACCCTTCAGTATTTTTTAAAAACGTCTCTTCGTCCCAAGCAAATAACGTGATCAGATCTTCTGAATCCAGATCATGTCGGGGTTGAAAGTCGTCTTCTTCGGTGTGTTTGGCAAACTTTGTCCAAGGGCAGACTAATTGACAGTCGTCACAACCAAAAATACGATTGCCCATCTTGCTTCTTAGTTCAACAGGAATAGGGCCTTTATGCTCAATGGTCAAATAGGAAATACATTTGCCAGCATCCAGTACCCAAGGCTCAACAAATGCATCCGTTGGGCATTGAGTCAAACAGGCGGAACAACTGCCACAATGTCGAGTTCTGGTGGGCTGATCGACGGGCAGGGGGAGGTTGGTGAAAATCTCCCCGAGTAAAAACCAACTGCCCGCTTTGGGTGTCAGTAACAGGGTGTTTTTGCCAATCCAGCCCATGCCTGCTTGTTCAGCAATTTGCCTTTCTAGTACAGGGGCACTATCGACAAAAGCACGATAGCCATGGTCACCGATTACTTCTTGAATCTTTTTTGCTAACTGGTTTAAACGTTTGCGGATGAGTTTGTGATAGTCACGCCCCAGTGCATAACGGGCTATGTAAGCTTTTTCTTTTGTTTTAAGTCGCTCAACGGTTTCAACCGATTGCGGCAAATAGTGCATGCGTAGGGAAATGACCCGACGTGTGCCCGCGTGTAGTTGTTCTGGATGGAAGCGCATATCACCATGGTTGGCTAAATAGTCCATTCCGGCGTGATAGCCGTTGTCTAACCACTTTTTAAAACCCTCTTTATATTGTTCAAGATCAGGGGCGACAATGCGAGCATCGGCAAAACCAAACTCAACGGCCCAGTGTTTTATCTGGTTTGCTAAGTTAGTCAGGTCGTCAGGATGAGAAAGCGCAGGTGGTAACAAGAGAATAGCCAATCGGTATTTTGTGGGATTAGACGGCCATTTAGCCGTCTAATCAGAAGCAATAAATCACTAAATAATAAATCAATAAAGCTGCGAGTCGCCTTTTACCACGTCCATCAGTAGCTTGATGAACATACGGTCGGCCTCGGTATGATTTTCTTGTATTTTTAAAGTCGTTTGATTAGACACTTCTTCAGCAATACGTTGGTAGGCATTCGGCTCATGAATATTTTCTTTCGCAATGCGAATTAACTCCCCAGCAAGCTCTGGATCCATCAACATTTTTCGGAAACAACGTAAGAATTCATCAATAATTCGTTGTTGGCTTAGCTCATTAGCCATGTTCAAAACTCCTAGTCAAATTATGCCGCTATCACACCACGAAGTGTTTTTTAGGGCAAGTCTTATCCACGCTCTTTTTCTTAGTATAGAGATATTCTAGTTGACAGTCTCTGGTTGTGTTGCGAAAATTGGGATTCAATTAATTCGACAACACCCTGTCGAAGACTTCTTCTTATGGGCCAATCAGCCCATCTCAATCAGATAGACTCTGATTAGCACAAATAGAATAGGGTTAAGTATACCGTATTTTATTCCCCTCGCGAAAAGACGCGGACAGTGTAAAAACTGCGATTTATTGCGTTTGAGTGTTACTTTTTTTCTGGTTGCCTCATTAGTTTAGCAAACTTCGTTTTATCAACTTTAATCTGTTTGTCGTATGCGGTTACAATAGCTGCACTAACATGATGATTAGAATTAGCAGACAGATGAATACTATAGAGGGTAACAAAGTGGAGTTATTATCTGGTGGCGAAATGATCGCCCGCTTCCTTAAAGATGAGGGAGTTGAGTATATCTATGGTTATCCGGGCGGTGCCGCTCTTCATATTTACGATGCCTTGCATCGTCAATCCGATGTAAAGCACGTTCTGGTAAGACATGAACAGGCGGCAACGCACATGGCCGATGGCTATGCTCGTGCAACTGGCAAACCTGGTACTGTGCTTGTGACCTCAGGGCCCGGTGCGACCAATACGGTGACAGGGATTGCAACGGCTTATATGGACTCCATTCCGATGGTGGTCATTTGTGGGCAAGTAATGAGTTACTTGATCGGTGAAGACGCTTTCCAAGAAACCGATATGGTCGGGGTGTCTCGCCCAATTGTGAAACACAGTTTCACTGTAAAGCATCCTGCTGAAATTCCAATGATTATGAAAAAGGCGTATCACATTGCCAGCACGGGTCGTCCAGGTCCAGTGGTCATTGATGTGCCAAAAGACATGACCATGCCAGGGGATAAATACGAGTACAAATACCCTGAATCTGTCTCTATTCGTTCCTATACGCCGCCAACAAAAGGCCACAGTGGTCAAATTAAAAAGGCGGTAGATCTGCTGTTGGCAGCAAAACGCCCTATTATTTATGCTGGTGGTGGCGTGATTATGGGGGGAGCGTCGGATTTACTGACGAATTTGGCTCAAGCCTTGAACTTCCCCGTGACCAATACCTTAATGGGTTTAGGTTGTTATCCTGCAACGGATCGTCAGTTTGTGGGGATGTTAGGTATGCATGGCGCCTATGAGGCCAACATGACGATGCATCACAGCGATGTTATTTTAGCTGTGGGGGCTCGTTTTGATGACCGTGTAACCAATGATCCTGATAAGTTTTGTCCAAGCGCCAAAATCATTCATATTGATATTGACCCTGCCGCGATCTCAAAAACCATCCGTGCAGATGTGCCTATTGTTGGTCCTGTACAGCAGGTACTTGACGAAATGTTGTCCCTAATAGAAGGGCAAACTTCGAATACAGAGGAACTGGTTAATTGGTGGAAACAGATTACTGAATGGCGTTCGGTTCATGGTGGTCGCTATGATACCAGCAGTGAAAAAATCAAACCTCAGGCGGCCGTTGAAGCGTGTTGGCGTGCAACAAAAGGGGATGCTTATGTCGCTTCTGATGTTGGTCAGCACCAGATGTTTACCGCTCAGTACTATAAATTTGATAAACCAAATCGCTGGGTGAATTCAGGTGGTCTGGGTACGATGGGCTTTGGTTTGCCTGCGGCGATGGGCATCAAAATGAGCTTTCCGCAAGAAACCGTTGTATGTGTCACCGGTGAAGGCAGTATTCAAATGAATATTCAAGAGCTTTCTACCTGCTTGCAGTATGGTTTGCCTGTGAAAATTCTCTGCCTGAACAATGGTTACCTTGGCATGGTTCGTCAATGGCAAGATATGAACTATGAAGGGCGCTATTCTAATTCTTACTTGGATTCATTACCGGATTTTAAAGTATTGATGGATGCTTATCGTCATAAATACGTCGAAATTCGTACGAAAGATGAGCTTGATAGTAAGATGGAAGAAGCTTTTGCCATGACTGACCAGTTGGTTTTCATCAATTGCTATGTGGACCCAGAAGAACACGTTTATCCAATGCAAGTGCCTCGTGGTTCTATGCGCGATATGTTCTTGAGCAAGACGGAGCGAACCTAACATGCGACATATTATTTCTGTATTGATGGAAAATGAGCCCGGTGCTTTGTCGCGCGTGGTCGGTTTGTTTTCTCAGCGTAACTTTAACATTGAGTCTTTGAACGTCGCCGCGACGGAAGATGGCACTCTGTCTCGTTTGACATTGACAACGTTTGGTTCTGATCAAGTGGTTGAGCAAATTACCAAGCAGCTAAATAAGTTGATCGATGTAGTTAAGCTGGTGGACCTAACGGAAGGTCAGCACATCGAGCGAGAGTTGATGTTAGTAAAAGTTCGTGCCACTGGCGCGCAACGGGCGGAAGTGAAACGTACCGTAGATATTTTCCGCGGTAATATTGTTGACATGACGCCCTCTATTTATACGATTCAAGTCGTTGGCGAATCCGACAAACTAGATGGTTTCCTACAAGCATTGGGTGGTGCGCATTTACTGGAAGTGGTGCGTACTGGTGTATCCGGTGTTGCTCGTGGTGAAAAGACATTGTCTCTATAGCGGCGATGAAAAAATGACTGTCATAAAAACCGCGCTTGTTCGCGGTTTTTTTATGTGTCATGTCGCAATGGACGGGTAGAAATTGACTGATGTAGAAAGGTAAAGTGAATGGAGATCGATAGAACGAGTTGGAAGTTGCTCAAAGCATTGGAAGAAAATGCTCGCCTAACCTATGCCGAGTTAGGAAAACTGGTTCACCTCTCTGCGCCAGCGGTTGCAGAGCGAGTGCGCAAACTGGAAGAATCGGGCGTTATTACGGGCTACGGTGCAACAATCAATTTGGAGAAAGTTGGTATTCCCATTACGGCCTTGGTTGAATGTCAGGTTTACCGAACCAAAGAGCGTGAATTTAAAGCGCTGGTTTTAAGTCTGGATGAGGTGATCTCATGCCACAATGTCACCGGGCCTTATGCCTTTATTTTAAAGGTAGCCGTGCGCTCTATGTCCTTGCTGGATGAACTGCTAGAGCGCTTAATTGATTTAAGTGACACCAATACGATGATGATTTTATCAACACCCGTTGATCGAAAAATGCCACTTGGTATTGATCAAGTGGCAGAATGAGGCCGCTTAAGCAACCGAGATAGCAGCGGCTTTAGTTTGGCGTGGCCACTGGCTGATAATCATGCCCAACAAAATGAACCCGCAGCCGATTAAGGTACGAGTCGATAATACTTCGTTCATCAAAAGCCATCCGCCGATGAGGGCAAACACCGCTTCGGACGATAAAATTAAGGCGCTGATACTGGCCGATACATTACGTTGACCAAGGGTTTGCAAGGTGAAGGCAATGCCGGAGGAAGCAACACCAGCGTACACCAATGGCCACCATGCCATTTCAAAGTCAGCTAGAGCTGGCGATTCTGTGAAAAAAGCGGTTACAGTCCCCAAGATGGTTGCTATGAGAAACTGAATGATGGACAACGGAACGGCCGAAACATAGCGAGAAAAATAGCCGATAATGATGACATGTCCTGTCCAAAACAGGGTGCCAATCAGTTCAATTGCATCGCCTTTATTGATATTGAAGTGCGGGCCAATCGTTAAGCAATATAAGCCAATGAGCGCTAAAATAATGCCCAGCCAAGTATGAGACTCTACCTTATGCTTAAGTAATATACCTACGATAGGCACAAAGACAATATACATACTGGTGATAAAACCCGCGTTGCCTGCCGTTGTATATTGCAAGCCAACTTGCTGAAACGTAAAGCCAAAGAACAGACAGGTTCCTCCTAAAATACCGCCTAACCACAAATGCTTCTTATCCTGTTGCTGCTTGGATTTAAAAATAAACAGTAGCGGCAGTAAAGATAAGGTGGCTAATAGAAAACGTGCGGCGTTAAAACTATATGGCCCTAAGCTGTCCATCCCTACTGTTTGAGCAACGAAAGCAAAGCCCCAAATCGCTGCGGTTGTCCATAAAAATAGCTGTGAAATGAGCATAATGGTGAATCATCCTTATAGTGTTAGGTTGCTCTTGAGCGGATAGGAGAGCCTATTTTATAGGCTTGAAGGATTCACCAGAAGTTAAAATGAAAAGTTTTGTTGGGCGCTTTCCTTCGATTTTAAAGTAAATTCATCGCTTTCCTTTGGTTTGTTTCCGTCGTGTCATTAGCTTTTATTGTCGCGATATTCAATAACCTTAATAACTGCACTTTTTTCTGTAGTAAAAGGCTCCCGTGAGGGCTGACATAGGTGGAATTACAGGGTAAAGTTGCGCCCGAATTCAGAGGTCTGATGGGTGTTTTTAATGTGTTGTTTTAACGGCTATTAGACTTCAAGTGAAAAACCATTCTAACCGCCGTTTTCTTGCTGCGGTTTATCTTTTTATAGGGTATAAATTTCTATGACGTTTAGTATGTGGTTGGCTATGGCGCCATTATTGATGTTGCTATCTTTAGGACCAGGGCCAAATAATTTTACTGCCATGCACAATGGTATCCAGGTGGGGGCCACGAAAGCGGTAATTGCTGTAGTAGGGCGAAATGTTGCTTTCAGTATTTTGATGCTGATTTCGGCGCTGGGTCTGGGGGCCATCATTGTCTCTTCTGCATTTTGGTTTAGCGTTGTGAAATGGGTTGGGGTGCTGTACCTCTTTTACGTGGGTGTAAAAACGTGGCGCAGTGCGTCAGTAGTGCTTGAAGAACATGAAATGGAAAATGGTACAAGGGCGAAACGAGGTCATAGGGCAAGAATACGCCAAGAGTTTTTAGTAGCGATTAGTAACCCTAAAGCGGTGTTGTTGTTTACCGCTATTTTCCCTCAAATGCTGGATTTAACTCAGCCTGTTCCCATGCAGTTTTTTTGGATGGGGCTGACTTTTTGTATGACAGAATTTATTGCGGCTTATGTCTATGCTATGAGCGGCAAACAAATTCGACGTTTGATTCGTAGCCCTAAGGGAATGAAAAACCTCAACCGTGGTATGGGTGGTATATTTGTTGCGGCGAGTGCATTTCTAGCCATGGCGACGCGAGCTTAATTTTCTTCTTATAGACAGTTAAATAATCGGAGCATTGGCTCCGATTTTTTTGTCCAAAATACGAGTTTGTTGGATAAACCTTGTCATAATGCCTTCACGGAGTAATAGCAAATTGCACTCCTATAACGATTTCGTTATTGTTTTATTATTGATCAATTTTTTGGGTTTAGAAGGAAAGAAATGATGAGCTGGCATCTTTGGTTGGTTACTGCGCCCTTTTTATTATTGTTGGCTTTGTCTCCAGGGCCAAATAATTTTACTGCCATGTATAACGGCATGCAGGTAGGGCCAAGAAAAGCAGTAGCTGCCGCATCTGGACGTAATCTTGCCTTTATGATTTTGATGACAGTGTCCGCCTTAGGATTGGGCGCTGTCATTGTGTCATCCATGTTTTGGTTTAACATGGTTAAGTGGGCTGGCGTTGTTTATCTACTCTATATTGGTATTAAAACATGGCGTAGCGCTGCGATGACGCTGGATGAACACGAGTCAGAAAACAGTGTCGTTTCTCGTGGGCACTTTCCCAGAATTCGACAAGAATTTATGATTGCGATCAGTAACCCCAAAGCCATTTTGATTTTTACTGCGATTTTTCCACAACTTCTTGATTTGAACAGCCCAGTTGCCCCTCAGTTTTTTGTAATTGGCATGACATTTATTTTGTGTGAGTTTATTGCTGCCTATATTTATGCGGTAAGTGGTAAACAGATTCGGCGTTTGATAAAAAGCCAAAAAGGCATGCTTAGGTTGAATAAGGGAATGGGAAGCTTATTCGTACTTGCGAGTATGTTACTGGCCTCTTCGAGTCGAAGTTAATGCTTCTTTAAATGGAAAGAAAATAAATCAGTTGAATGCTGATTTAAAATCCCCTAGATTTTTCGATCTAAAAAAGGCGACATGGAGCCGCCTTTAATTTGTGCATAGCAACAGGTCTTAGCTGTGTTCTTTTAAGAAGTCTTCGCTAAGATACAGCTCTTCGTTGCTGTTTACTTTTACATCACGGTCTAGAATTTTCCTCGCAATGTCTTGCGCTTCTTCTAAAGAATGCATTTCGTAAGTACCACACTGATATTCATTTAGCTCTGGAATATCGGCTTTGGCTTTCACCTGCAATACGTCTTCCATGGCGGCTTTCCAAGCGTTAGCGACAGCGTTTTCAGAGGGAGTACCAATAAGGCTCATGTAGAAGCCTGTTCGGCAACCCATAGGTGAAATATCGATGATTTCAACACTATCGCTATTTAGGTGTTCGCGCATGAAGCCAGCAAACAAATGCTCTAGTGTATGAATGCCTTTTTCAGAAAGAATTTCTTCGTTTGGTACACAAAAACGTAAGTCGAAGACGGTAATATCGTCGCCTTTTGGTGTCGACATGGATTTTGCAACTCGAACGGCTGGGGCATGCATACGTGTATGGTCTACGCGGAAACTGTCTAATAGTGGCATATTACTCTCCTGCTAATAGCGTCATGTCATTAGACATGTCTGGTAAATGTTCTGCTTAATGGAAGCTATTGTACATGAATTTTTGGAGCATGAATGCGTCTTTTTCTTTCTTTATAGTGCTCAAACAGTATGGCGAGTAAGAAGGCACTGAGCGCAAAGAGCAGGTTCGTCCCCATGAAGGAGGCGACTAATAGACTCGAGCCGCAAGCCAAGACGGCAAAGAGTCGGTATTTGCCTTTTAATAGGTGTAATCCTGTGATTGAGGTCAGGCCATAAATCAAAATAAATGCACCATTGGTCATCTCTATTAACATACTCATAGCACCATCGCTATAATGAAAGGTAAGCAAGGAAAGTAAGCTTACCAAGCTAACAAGGATGACCGCGCGGGTGGGGGAGCCTTTTTTCGATAAGGGCGCAAAGGTTGATGGAAGAGCTCCTTTTGCTGCCAAAGTTTGAACCATTCGAGCAAATCCGATCAGATACATACCAACATTGGTAAAGGCGATGATAAAGGCTACGCCAGCAAAGAGGCGTTTAGTGTTTTCACCAAATAGATGGCCAACTAACAAGGCGAGCGATTGGCTATTAGTGAGGTCGTCACCATAGGTATGATGATAGCTGACTAATAATACGACGATGAGGTATAGGAGCACTACAATGGTCATACCACCAAATAGAGCAATCGGAAAATCCCGCGCGGGGTTTTTAAATTCCGCGCCTAAGTGAGCCATGACTTCTAAGCCAAGAAAACACCAAAAGATGGTGCCAATGGACAAGAGCGTTGTTTTCCAGCTTAGCCAATCGCGAGGTGTCTCTATAGAAGTGGTGGCAGCGCTTAAGTTGCCTTTCCAAGCGAGGGTGATAACGCAGAGAATTAACAAGATGACAATGTATACTTGTGCTTTAGATGAGTTTTCAGCCCCAGCCAAGGCATACAGTGTCATAATAAGTAAGGTCGCAATACTCAGTGCAAAAATGTAGCGTTCGTCTAGGTTGAGTGCCACGGCAAGATACGCCGCTGCAATTTTGATCGCCACGGTTGGACCGACTAATAAAATACTGAGAAATAGCCACCCTACGGCACGCTCTACTGTTTCTCCAAACTGTTTACCAATATAATGCGATGCGCCTCCAGCGGAGGGGAATCGGCTACCGAGAAATGCAAAGACAAAGGCAATGGGAAGGGAGATGAATGCGGTTATTAGCCAAGCATAGAAGGAAAAAGCACCTGCCTTGGTCACTGATAAAGCAGGCAATAGCATGAGTCCTGTTCCAACAAACGTCGTGACGGTCATTGCCATGCCTTGAATCGGCCCTAAGGTTTTCTGATATTTCATGAGTTTATCCTGATAATCAAGGTGAGCACGAGCGCATAAGAGCATCATAGGCGAATGCGTGTGAGAGTGGATCTAGCAAACAGAGGGCATATCCCGTCATTTTCACGGAATGACGCTCATATTGATGGTTTTGGAAAGATTGCCACTATTAGTGTTGAACACATAAAAGAGTTGTAATACATGCAATTAGATAAATATGATCAAAAGTTAATTGCCCTGTTAGTCGATGATGCAAGGCGTTCTGTTACTGAATTAAGTAAACAAATTAATTTGTCTCGTTCGGCGGTTGCAGATCGAATTAGGCGTTTAGAAGAGAATGGCATGATTACAGGGTATCATGCACATATTAAAGCAGACTCTGTTCAAGCTGTTACTGCTTATTTAGCACTGACTTTTCGTCCTCTATCATGTCAGCTTATTCAGCCGTATATTGATAGGATACCCGAAATAAAGTTAGCGCATTCTATTAGTGGTGATGTGGATCTTATTTTATTAGTAGAAGCGCCGACCATGAGTCGTCTACATGATATTCGTAGTGATATTGATTCTTGGCCGAATATTCATAAAGTGGTGACACATATGTGTCTGGCAAGACGATTAGATCGTTATTAGAACTGGACACCTTATAAAATGCGTTTGTTTGTCGTTTTTAATATCTTCCTAAGAGAGGTAGTGCTCTGACTCCGTTAAATCTAAAGGATAAATGGTTCAAAAACATTAAGAGCAACGAAGATTTACTTTTGTTGTCTTGGTTGGGGGCTGTGTGCGGCATTTTGAGTGGCCTACTAATGGTGCTGCTTTATTGGCTTGTTCAGTGGCCTGCTGAACATTTTATGTTTGGTGGTGAAGATGGTTTTGCGGCAATGCCTGATTGGCAGAGAGCTTTATTGCCAATCATTTCCTGTTTTGTATTGGTCGTATTTTTCATTTGGCTGCCTGCTAAATATCATAAGCTGGGCATTCCTTATGTCATTGAACGTTTGAATTATCACCAAGGGGTATTGCCCGTGGTGAATGGTATCGTACAATTTTTCTCCGTCGCCATTGCTTTGGCGGGGGGGTTATCAATAGGTAAAGAAGGTCCTGCCGTTCATATAGGCGCAACCTTTGGTAGTTTGTTAGCTCAACGGAACCGTTTACCCCAATTTGGTGTTGAAACCCTATTGGCTTGCGGTGTGTCTGGCGCAATAGCCGCGTCGTTTCAGACCCCGTTAGGGGGCGTTTTATTTGCCTTTGAAGTTATTTTTTTAGAATACCGAGTGCAATATGTGTTGCCTGTTTTACTTTCCTCTGTGGTGGGGATGCTGGTTAGTCAATATTTTTTGGGGGCGTTAAGTGTTTTTCGGGTCAGTGATTTTTCTGCCACCTTACTAAATCTAGATCTCTTACTGGCATGTTTAACGTTGGTACTCTCCATCGTTGTTTTAGCCTTGCTCTTTAATAGGGTGCAAAAAATACTATGGCCTTTAAGTCGCTTACCCATTTGGACGCGATTTTCTCTTGTGGCGATGGTCACGTCCTTGGCTGCTTATTACTTACCTGAAATTTTGGGTGGGGGATATGATCCCTTGGTTAAGGCTTTATCAGGTGAAACCTTGATGTATTCCTTGCTGGTCTTTTTAGTGGCGAAAACGCTGCTTACTTCTTTTACCATTGGGTTAGGCATTCCTGGTGGCATGATTGGACCGACGTTAATTATTGGGGGCGTTGCGGGAGTTCAGGTGGCCTCTGTTTTTGGCGCTGGGATGGGGATTCATCATGAGTTGGCCCTGTTTGCCTTATTGGGTATGGCAGGCATGATGGCCGCTTGTTTCCAAGCCCCCTTAACAGCATTAATTACCGTGGTGGAAATGACGCACTCTTCTGAGGCCATTGTGCCTGCTCTATTCGTCATTGTATTAGCTTGCTTGATCATGAGGCTGATCTTTCAAGAAGAGTCAGTGTTTGTATCGCGACTGCATTTTGCAGGCTTGTCCCATACATTAAATCCGTTTAAACACCATCTCATGCTGCACAGTGTTCAGCCGGTATCAGAGGAGGTGGTTGTGTTACCTGCTTATGCATCCCCAGAAGAAGTAAAAGATTTAGGGGCAAGTACCCTAGACTTCGCAGCTTTTAGAGTGGATGATAATTGGCGTATTGCCAGACGCGCTCATATGGTGGAAGCTCTTGAAGCATTGAATCAGGGGCCTCAGCCTTGGCTTGTTGCCGAAGGCGATCATATACTGATGAACCTTTTTGAAGCGGTTGAGTCTACCTCTATCGACAAACTTGAGGATCCCGACTCGTTAGCCTCTGTTGCGGATTGGTTTCATCAAACACAAGCGTCTGATGTCTTGGTGGTATTTTCTAAATCCCAGCAGGTAAGTGTCATTTCCCGTCGGGCGATGGATCAGTTTTTATTTAAGGATCGTTAGGATGTTGTGGGTTAAAGCGTTTCATATTATTTCTTTGGTGTGCTGGTTTGCAGCACTGTTTTATCTACCCCGTTTATTTGTCTATCACGCAAACAGTACAGATGCTGAAAGTATTGCTCGCTTCAAAATAATGGAACGCAAGTTATATCGAGGTATCATGACACCATCAGCGATTGCGACCATTGTGTTTGGTGTGTGGCTGGTATCTTACAATCCCTCTTACTATATGCATGCTGGTTGGTTTCATGCCAAGCTTGCGTTAGTGTTGGTATTGTTAGGTTACCATCATGCTTGTGGTCGGTTGCTGAAAAAATTTGCAGAAGACCGTAATACTCGAAGCCACGTCTTTTATCGTTGGTTTAACGAGCTGCCCGTTATTTTGTTGATTGCCATCGTTATATTGGTAGTTGTTAAACCATTTTAATTTAAGTTGACGCGTGACTTTGCACCAACTTATTACAGTATTTTAATTGAGAAGTTAGAGGAATTATGAGCCGTTCAGAAGATTTATACGCACGAGCCCAACATCGTATTCCTGGTGGTGTTAATTCACCAGTGCGAGCTTTTAATGGTGTTGGTGGAACGCCTTTGTTTTTTCAAAAAGGGCAGGGTGCTTATCTGTATGATGAAGATAAAAAGCGCTATATCGACTATGTTGGTTCTTGGGGACCAATGATTTTGGGGCATTCTCATCCAGATGTTTTGTCGGCCGTTCGTGAGCAAATTGAAGAAGGTTTGAGTTTTGGAGCCCCTACCGAAGTGGAAATCACCATGGCAGAAAAAGTCTGTGAGCTTGTGCCTTCCATGGATATGGTTCGTATGGTGAACTCGGGGACAGAGGCCACCATGAGTGCAATCCGCTTGGCTCGTGGCTACACCGGGCGAGATAAAATTGTGAAATTCGAGGGGTGCTATCATGGTCACTCTGACTCGTTGTTAGTGAAAGCGGGGTCAGGTGCATTGACTCTTGGTGTGCCGAATTCGCCAGGAGTACCAGCAGATCTTGCTCAGCATACCGTCACCTTGCAATACAATGATAGCCAGGAAGTTAAAGAGTGTTTTGCTGATATTGGCGATCAAATTGCGTGTGTTATCGTGGAGCCAGTAGCAGGTAATATGAACTGTGTCCCTCCTGTTGAGGGGTTCTTAGAAACATTACGTCAAGTGTGTGATGAGTCTGGGGCCGTATTGATTTTTGATGAGGTGATGACAGGCTTTCGTGTCGCGTTAGGTGGGGCTCAAGAGCGCTTTGATATTGTCCCTGATTTGACAACGTTAGGTAAAGTTATTGGTGCTGGCATGCCAGTTGGTGCGTTTGGTGGTAAACGAGCCATCATGGAGCATATTTCGCCTCTGGGGCCAGTGTACCAAGCGGGTACTTTGTCGGGAAATCCTGTTGCTATGGTGGCGGGGTTGACGGTACTAAACAAAATTAGCGAGCCGGGTTTTCATGCACAGTTAGAGGAAAAAGCACATAGATTAGTGACCGGCTTAAAGCGGGTGGCTGATGAGCAAGGTGTGCCTTTTTGCGTCGTGAACGAAGGTGGCATGTTTGGCTTTTTCTTCACTGAAGCAGATAAAGTGACAAGTTTTGCTGAAGTTCAGCAGTGTAATACTGAGCGGTTTAAACAGTTCTTCCATTATATGTTGGAAGAAGGGGTGTACTTTGCTCCGGCTGCGTTTGAAGCAGGTTTTATCTCTCAGGCCCACACAAATGAAGATATTGATTATACAATCGAAGCGGCTAAACGTTCTTTTGCTAAGTTGATTTAATGAAGAAACCTCTCGAAAAGGTATTTGAAATGTCGGTAGAAGAAACAGAAAAGCGTTCATTGCATGATTCACCAGACGAAATGGAGAGTAGTGAAGACAGTGTTGAGTTGAAACAGCCTCATAAAGGGGTGTATTTGTTACCAAATTTGTTTACAACAGCAGCACTTTTTTCTGGTTTCTATTCTATTATCGCTGGGATGAATGGGAATTTTACTCACGCAGCTGTCGCCATCTTTATTTCGATGGTATTTGACGGTCTAGATGGCAGGGTAGCCCGCATGACACGAACTCAGAGCGCCTTCGGTGCTCAATATGATTCTCTTGCAGACATGGTGTCTTTTGGATTGGCACCAGCACTGGTCGCCTTTACTTGGGCGCTAGCACCTTTGGGAAAAGTTGGGTGGATCGCTGCCTTTATTTATGCGGTCGGAGCGGCACTGCGTCTGGCACGATTCAATACCATGATTGGTTTGGAAGATAAACGCTATTTTACAGGGCTACCTAGCCCAGCCGCCGCAGCCATTGTAGCGGGTGTCATCTGGGCGGCAAACGATTCTGGAATAGCGGGCGCGAGCCTAGCAGAAATCATGGCATTGCTTGTTCCTATCGTCGGTTTACTCATGGTGAGTAATGTCAAATATCGTAGTTTTAAAGACCTTGATGTTAAGGGACGAGTACCATTTGTTGTGCTGCTTATCGCGGTATTGGCTTTCGTTATCGCGGCATTGGAACCTGCTATTGTATTAATGGGCTTGTTCTGTCTGTATGGGGTGTGGGGTCTGATGGGCAGGGTATCGGCAAAATTTCGTTAATTTGATACTTAAAATCAAGAACAAGGCTCTCTTACAATAATGTAAGAGGGCCTTTTTTTGATGTAGAGGAACTATCCTAACAATAAGCAGTCTACTAGTTGACTGAAGAGAGGGTATCGAGATGATTATCAAAAATAAAAAAGCGTCTGATTGTTTAGAGTCTGAAGTGACAGACTTGCAAGTCTATCTCAATCGTCGTCAATTTATGCGGGCGTCTGGAGGTATAGCGCTTGGGCTGGGGGCAAGTAATGTTTTTGCAGCACTACAAAGTGGCAATCCGCTTAAGCCACCTGCCGCGTTGGCTGATGCTTTTGGGAGGATTACAGAAACCTCCTTTGGTAAAAATGAGAAGGTTGCGCCCTATGATGTAGCAACGACTTATAATAACTTTTACGAATTTGGCTATGGTAAAAGTGACCCATCAGAATACTCCTCACATTTTACAACACGTCCTTGGACCATGACGGTGGAAGGTGAGGCTGAGCACACAGGTGTCTTTAACCTTGACGATATTATTAAAGCATCCGCGTTAGAAGAGCGTATCTACCGACACCGATGTGTTGAGGCTTGGTCGATGGTTATTCCATGGGTTGGTGTCTCTCTAGGCGATGTTTTAAAGCGATTTAAACCTACTTCAAAGGCTAAATACGTTGCCTTTGAAACCATTTATGATCCTAAAGAAATGCTAGGGCAACAAGGTGGTGTGTCATTGGATTGGCCATATCGTGAAGGGCTACGAATGGATGAAGCGATGAATCCATTGGCGATGTTTACCGTTGGTATGTACGGAAGTATTTTACCCAATCAGAACGGTGCTCCAGTGCGTTTGGTGCTGCCTTGGAAATATGGGTTTAAAAGTATCAAATCCATTGTAAAAATTCGCTTTGTTGAAACAATGCCACAGACGACATGGAACATGTTAGCTCCAAGTGAATATGGTTTTTATGCCAATGTTAATCCAAATGTAGACCACCCTCGCTGGTCTCAAAAGCAAGAGCGTCGATTACCTGGTGGGGTGTTATTCCCAAATGTGATTCCCACAAAAATGTTCAATGGATACGCGGAAGAAGTAGCAAGTCTGTACAAGGGAATGGACTTAAGAAGGAACTACTAACGTGGCGGCATTTTGGGATAGAAGAGAAAAGCCTTATGTACTCATATTGTTCAGCTTGCCCTTTGTCTGGATGTTTGTGTCATTATTAATGGGGCAATATTTTCCTGATCCAGGAAAGTTGTTGATGAGGCTGAGTGGTATTTGGGCTTCGGTATATGTTGTGGCGGTTTTGTCTATGACCTGGATTGGTAAAATCAAGCCGCTCCGTGTTATTAATCGATACCGTCGCTTTATCGGTTTAACGGCTTTTTTTTATGGATTGCTTCATTTTGTTATCTATCTGGTTTTGTTTGCTGGCCTAAGTTGGACTTGGATTAGCTCGGATCTGATTGAAAAGCCCTATATATATGTTGGCATGATTGCACTGGTCATTATGGCAGTCCTAGCAATAACCAGTACAAAAAGAATGATGCGCCTGTTAGGTCGAAGATGGAGGTCAATTCATCGCCTTATGTACCTTTCAGCTATCGCTGTTATTGCTCATTTATGGTGGCAAGTGAAGGATGACACTTCATTAGCTATTTGGTTTTCTGTTTTTTTAGTGCCGCTCCTTGTCTCTAAAATACCGACTCTGCCGATATGGAAAAAGTATTTAAAAAAAACTTAGAAAAAATACTTGCCATAAGTTTTTTAGGATGTATCATACGCACCCACTGACATGAGCAACGCTTCATAAGTAATTAAGAAAATGTTGTTCGCTTCTAATGAGTTCTCTTTGTTAGAAAGTTAAGTCAGACGCTCTTTAAAATAGATAATCAGATAATTTGTGTGGGCGCTCGCTGAGACCTTCAGAAGATCGACAGGGTTTTGCTTAGTTTACTGAGTGGAGCGCTGAGCGATCAAAAAAATTGAAGTCTTACGAGAGTCAAACACGTCAATTCGCTTTATGTTGATTTGTTGTTTTAGATGATGAATCGATTAAGTTATTGTTAGTGTAAGAATTTGAGTGAGCAAACTT
>NZ_FLOB01000002.1 GCF_900089775.1 Marinomonas spartinae | reverse complement strand
GAAATGCGGCTTTCGCAGCGGCGACCGCTTCTGCTACTTGTGTATCGGACGCGTGGGCCACTTCGGCAAGCACTTCTCCCGTCGCAGGGTTAAAGGTTTGAAACGTCTCCTTACTTTCAACCCATTTACCATTTATTAAGTTCTTAATCATTGTCTTCATTCTCCAAGCTAGAAATCAGGTATTTTCTTTATCACACCCAATTTAATTAACATGTTAAATAAATTAAACTTAACAGCAATAAGGTGTCAAGCCCGCACAGCGAAAGAAAGCAAATTAATTTGCGAGAGAGAATGACACGACTAAGAAGTACATAGGAATTGGCAATAAAAACATGGTTACGCACAGGCAATGGACTCGATCCAGAACCTTGATGCCATCAGTGACATTAAGATCGCCAACTATTCATCGATTAAAGTGATCCTCGGTGTTGACAAAGATTTTCTTTTACGCAAATATGATTAACATGTTAACTACATTTGGCAAAAATCATAATGTTTTACTTTAGGCAAAAAGAATCCGATATCGCCATTGAAAAAACGGCCCAAACCCGTGTTGAGGTCCCGTTAGACGACGCACTCCTTCCCCCGACATCTGGCAGCGTTATCGGCGTGGCACTCAATGATAAAGCCCTCGTTCAAACGCTTGAAAAAAGCTTTCACGAGAAGCCCCATGTGCAACCACCGAAAACACCTGTTTTGTATATCAAAACAGACAATACGCACCTAGGCTATGGCGCTCCGATCAAGGTACCGACTGATAAAGGCCCTGTTTATGCAGGCCCAGCATTAGGCATTGTCATTGGGAAAACCGCCACACGAGTGAGTACAGAAAACGCCCTTGATGTGATTCAAGGGTTTACGGTAGTGAACGAAGTCAGCTTGGCGGAAACGTCGTTTTACCGCCCAGCCGTCAAGGCCAAATGTCGTGATACTTTTTGCCCTATTGGCCCTTGGATTATTGACAAGGAATCGGTCCAGAATCCTAACAGTCTCACCATCCGCACAGTCATTAATGATCAGCAGGTCCATGAAACCAACACAAACCAGCTCATCCATTCAGTTGAAGAAATCGTGAGTTATATCAGCGGATTCATGACCCTTGAGGCGGGTGATATCCTCATTGCCGGAACACCACTGCGTTCTGCCGAGCTTGAAATCAAGCCTGGCGATAGTGTGATGATCGATATCGACGGCATTGGTCAACTTAGCAACCCAGTGGAAATGGAGTAGGAAAAGACATGAAGAGTGCTCGTATACTATTTAATCATGAAACTTTGCATGTCACGGTGAACGAGAAAGACCAAGTCGTTACACAAGAAGGCAAGGTGCTTGAAGAAGGCTCCTTCACTTGGCTGCCCCCTTGTGACGGAAAGATTTTCGTTTTAGCCATTAACTACGCTGACCATGCGGCCGAGCTGTCCTTCAAAGCACCGGATGAACCGCTTGTGTTTTTAAAAAACAACAACTCTTTGATCGGCCATAACCAACACACCTATCGACCAGACAATGTGGATTACATGCACTATGAGTGTGAACTGGTGGTTGTCATTGGCAAACAAGCCAAAAACGTTTCCGTCGACGACGCGATGGATTACGTGGGTGGGTACACAGTGGGTAACGATTACGCCATTCGTGACTATTTGGAAAACTACTACCGTCCAAACTTACGCGTTAAGAGCCGTGACACCTGTACACCAATCGGTCCTTACCTTGTCGATGCGAAAGAGGTCAAAGACCCTCACAACTTGGTTCTTCGTACCTATATCAACGGCGAACTCAAACAAGAAGGCAATACAAAAGACTTGGTTTTTAACATCCCTCAGTTAATCGCTTATCTAAGCGACATCATGACCCTATCGCCTGGCGATATGATTTTCACCGGCACGCCAGAAGGTCTAGCCGATGTAAAACCAGGAGATGTGATTACGACCGAAGTAGAAGGTGTTGGTGTTCTAAAAAATACCATCATTTCAGAAACGGACTACCTAAAAACGATTCATAAACAATAAGGGGGAGAGACATGCTTTCTAAAGATATTATTACTTCCTGCGCACAACGCCTTAACCAAGCGGAAAAAGAGCGCAAGCAGATTCGTCAAATCTCCCTTGATTACCCAGACATCACCTTTGAAGATGCCTACGCCATCCAGCGCGAATGGGTGCAGATCAAACTCAATGAAGGCCGTAAAATTATTGGTCATAAAATTGGCTTAACCTCTCGCGCCATGCAAATGAGCTCCCAAATTGATGAGCCGGATTACGGCACTCTATTGGACGATATGCTCTATCACGATGGCTGTGAGATTGACACGGACAAATTCATTGTTCCTCGTATCGAGGTCGAATTGGCTTTCATTCTCGATAAACCGCTGAAAGGGCCTAACTGCACGATTTTTGATGTGTACGATGCCACAGGCTACGTTGTTCCAGCGTTAGAGCTGATTGACGCACGCAGCCAATCTATCGATCCTGAGACTAAACGCCCAAGAAAAGTTTTCGATACGATTTCAGATAATGCTGCTAACGCCGCCATCATTCTAGGTGGCCGTCCCATCAAAGTGGATGAAATGGATTTACGCTGGGCTGCCGCCATCATGCAACGAAATGGCATCATAGAAGAAACCGGTGTGGCGGCTGGCGTGCTCAATCACCCTGCTAATGGTGTCGCTTGGCTTGCCAATAAACTGGCCCCATTTGATGTGGAATTAGAAGCAGGTCAGATTATTCTGGGCGGCTCTTTCACACGCCCCATTGCCGCAAGAAAAGGCGATACCTTTAATGTTGACTACGGTCCATTGGGTTCTGTTTCTTGCCATTTTGCCTAGGAGGTTATGAATGTCTGCCCCAAAAAACACCTTTAAAGCCGCGCTAAAAGAACGTCAAGCACAGATTGGTCTCTGGTTAGGGCTCGCCAATAACTACACCGCAGAACTGATTGCATCAGCTGGATTTGATTGGCTATTGATCGATGGCGAACATGCCCCCAACACATTGCAAACGATGGTTGGCCAAATGCAAGCCATAGCCCCTTTTGCTAGCCATCCTATTGTTCGTCCTGCATGGGCAGATCATGTGGCCATTAAGCAAATCTTAGATATTGGTGTGCAAACCATTTTGGCTCCCATGGTGGACAGTGCTGAACAGGCCAAACAAATTGTCAAAGCCACTCGCTACCCTCCAGAAGGCATTCGTGGCGTTGGCAGTGCTCTAGCACGGGCTTCACAGTTCAATAGAACGCCTGATTATCTAAAAACCGCCAATGACGAAATCTGTGTATTGGTACAAATTGAATCCGTTCAAGCTGTTGCAGAGTTGGACAACATTCTGGCGGTTGAAGGGGTCGATGGCGTATTTATTGGTCCGGCGGACCTCAGTGCATCCCTTGGCTATATTGGTCAACCTAATCACCCTGATGTGGTTAAGGTTATTGAAGAAAGTATTGCTAAGATTGTAGCCGCTGGCAAAGCCCCCGGCATCTTGATGGCAGACAAGAAGCAAGCAAAACATTATTTATCTTTAGGAGCGTTATTTGTCGCCGTTGGTAGTGATACTGGCTTACTGATGAATAGCACCAAGGCTTTAGTGAGTGAGTTCAAAGGTGAGCCCAACTCGCTAGAAGAGGCAACAGTATCCGTCTATTAGGCGTCTGCTGCTTGTAATCTGAATGTTTATATCCTCCCATATTTTCATTCAGAAAACGGATCTAATTTGATCATTCCTATTTTTGCCAGCACTATGACAATTCATAGGCTGGCCTTTTTTAACCGCAATCATTCACTAATAAAAATAAGAATGCTTTACCATGAACAAAGAATGGATACCAAATATAAATATTGGTCAAGACTACGATAAAGCCTATCAGGATGCGACCATTCATTTTGATGTGCTGGGTAGAATGGCAGACTTTTTTGGCCGCGATATGCCTATGCATCTGCATGCCGAGTATTGTCAAATCCACCTTATTCTATCCGGTAAAACGCTTTTTAATATCGATCAAAACGTGTTCAAGGCTGAAGACTGTGCCGCTTTTTACACCCCACCCGCGACGCCTCATGCGTTTTTAACGGAGCCAACCGCTCCAGGTTATGTGATTACCATCCATAGTAGCCACCTGCAAAAAATTATGGTTGAGTTGAACAAATACAGCAATCAAGAATCCTTGCTGATGCCCTTCTGTATTGATAAACAAAAGGCGTCAGAAACAGATAAGATATATTGGGAACAACTATTAAACCTTTTCAAGATGCTCAAAGCAGAATGGGCATCTTCTTCTCTCTATCAACAAAACAGCATCGAATCTATTGTAAAACTTATTTTTATCAATATGTTAAGACTGTCTGGTGAAGAACACCCCAAAAAGCAACACAGTCAAAATGAGATTCTTTGTTTTAGAGAGTTCAGTACCCTTATTGAGAAATACTTCCTTAAAGAAAAACAAATTCAATTCTATTGCCAGCAATTGAACATCAATGAAAGCCGGTTAAACTATCTGTGCAAGAAAATAACAGGGGCGAGCCCAAAGAAAATGATCAATAATCGGATTCTTTTGGAGGCTAAACGTCTACTTACTCATACTAACAAAAACTTAACTGAAATATCCTACACTCTGGGCTACATAGATCCTTCTTATTTTTCTCGCTTCTTTATTAAACATGCGAATATCAGCCCATCAGAATTTCGGAAACACCATAGAACAGAGTCAACTTAATTTTAAACTGAAGCAATTAAAGTAGATTGATAAACACTCGCCTTTTGGCAATTCAAGGTAGTTAGAGCCATTGGTATTTAAAGAGGCAGTGAACACCAAGATATCGATTGTGCAACCACTGTAATTAATCATCTTAATATAAGAACGAGACTTATGAATTCGTTAAAAAGTAGACTGTTAATTCCCTTACTTGGCTGCCTTGTGGCATTTGGCCCTTTATCCATCGATATGTACTTACCAAGTTTGCCAACCATCGCCAATGATTTAGGAACCAGCAATCAAGTCATTCAAACAACTATTACCGTTTTTCTATTAGGAATGGCATTAGGCATGTTGTTTTTTGGCCCTCTATCAGATTTATTAGGTAGGAAAAAACTCTTGATCGTGGGCATTATCTGCTACCTTTTAAGCAGTTTTGGCTGTTCTATTGCGGCCTCAGGTGAAAGTCTTATTGCCTATCGTTTTTTACAATCCCTAGGTGGTGCGGCAGCCTCTATCTTAGGTAGGGCGCTGGTGAGAGATCTATTTGAACTAAAAAGAGCCGCATCTATTCTTTCTTATATGCATGTCATTTCGATGATGGTGATGCTCGTTTCTCCTATTTTGGGTGCCGCCATCGTCGAGCATTTTGATTGGCGTTGGATTTTTTACGTTCTAGCCTTATTCTCTCTTATCACGCTACTTAGCAGCATTTGGATTCTGCCTTCTGAACAGAGTAAGAAAAAGCAATCCTTTCACATTACTCATTATGTGGAAAACTATCTCATCTGCTTACGGGCACCACTCGTGGTTCAATACGCACTGACTAATGCGTTCTCGTTTGCAGGTATGTTTGCTTTTATTGCGACCTCCTCTTTTATTTACATAGAGCATTACCATATTTCAAAGCAGCACTACGCTATGCTCTTTTCAGCCAATATATTCGCCATCATCCTGATCACATTACTGAATTCATATTTAAGTAAACGCTTCACGGTGAAAGCGGCTCTTTATTGCATGATATTTGTTTCTTTCTCTGCAACACTAATGATCTGGTATACATACTTTTTCACTCAGGTGCCTATGACGTTATTTATTGCTGCAACCATGATTTATATATCGGTTACTGGGGCTATTGGTGCTAACAGTTTGGCTATTCTATTCTCCCAACTACCTGATAAAGCCGGCACCACGTCAGGGTTATTGGTTGCTGTTCAATTTGCCATGGGGAGCCTGATCAGCTACATCGCCAGCTTGCTTTTCGATGGCTCCCCACAAATTTTACTTATTATGATGGGAAGTTGCGGCATACTATGCAGTAGCTGTTTTATTAGCACATTGATAACGCGAAATAAGTAGGTTTGATATATTGAACGTAAAAAGCGTCTGATGATCACACCAAGCATTTTGACTATCAAAAAGTGTGTCTTAATTTTCTGAGCCTACCTATTTCACTTAGGGTATTGTCAAGAAAACCCTGCCATTTCAAGAGATATCCGTCTTGGTGTTTTTCTAAACAGGCAAGCACCGCATTCTAGAAAAGTCCTAACTTTTGTGAAAAAAGCACATTCATTAAACCTTGCTCCCGTCTAATACTGTTCTAATCAAAACAAAAACAAAATAGAGAGAAAAATAATGAAACGAGCTAATCCTTTATTAAAAGACCTTCAAGCTGTTCTACCAGACATCGCTAAAAATGCGACAAAAACAGAAGAACTCAGAAAAGTACCATCTGAGAATATCGACCTTCTTAAAAAAGTTGGCTTACATAAAGCCTTTTTACCAAAAGCCTATGGTGGCTATGAAATATCGCTTCCTGAATTTGGCGATTGTATTGCTGCGTTAGCGGGCGCTTGTGCCAGTACCGCTTGGGCATTCAGTCTTTTATGTACCCATAACCATCAACTTGCCTTGTTCCCAAAGCAGCTACAAGATGAGATTTGGGGTAATGACCCTGATGCACTGGCAAGCAGCAGTATTGCACCATTTGGCCGCTATGAAGAAACGGAAGGCGGCATCCTATTCAATGGTGATATGAAGTGGAGCAGTGGTTGTGATCATGCCCAATGGGCGATTGTTGGCTTCTTACGTGATAATCAAGAAGGGGCTAAAGATTACTGTTTTGCGGTGATTCCCGCGACCGATTACACCATCGACGACGATTGGAATGCGATGGCAATGAAAGGCTCTGGCACAAAGACGCTGCAAATTAGAGATGCCTATGTTCCAGAACACTGCATTCAAAAAGCCAAAGATATGATGGAAGGCAAATCCGCAGGTTACGGCCTGTATCCGGACAGTGATTTATTTTATTCACCCTACCGCCCTTATTTTGCCTCTGGCTTTTCGGCCATTTCTCTTGGTATTGCAGAACGTATGCTCGAAGTTTACAAGGAAGTAACCAGCAACCGTGTGCGAGCCTACACTGGTGCAAAAGTGCATGCCGCTATTCCAGCGATTCTTCGTACAGGTGAGTCGACTCACCAAATTCTTGCCGCTCGTGCTTTCCTAGAAAAAACATGGGAAGAGCATGCTGAATACGCTAAAGCCCATCGCTACCCTGATCGTTACACTCTCGCCCATTGGCGTACAAACCAAGCCTACGTGACAAAAATGTGTATTGAAGCCGTTGATAGACTATTTAATGCTATTGGTGCATCAAACTGGCTATTGGATAAAGAAGCACAACGCTTATTCCGCGATGCTCATATGACAGGTTCACATGCTTACACGGATTATGACGTTTGCGCTCAAATCCTCGGCCGTGAAGTCATGGGGTTAGAGCCGGATCCATCACTACTATAATTTCACTTTAAAGGCTCCTTAAAGAGGTCAGATCCCTTAAACATTAAGAGATCTGACCCCTTTAAAAACAAAATACATGCATAATAATAAGAGAGAATACTATGAGCTTTGACCCTAAAGAATTCCGACGCTGTCTGGGCAATTTCGCGACAGGCGTTACTGTTATGACGGCTAAATCATCCGACGGAAAACAAGTCGGTGTCACTGCGAACAGTTTTAACTCTGTGTCACTTGATCCGCCACTTATTCTGTGGAGTATTGTTAAAACTTCCAGCAGCTATGCCATTTTTGAACAATCAGAGCACTTTGCTGTCAACATACTAGCAGCTGATCAAATAGACTTATCCAATAATTTTGCGAAACCCAGTGACAATAAATTTGCCAACATTGAATATACTTCGGGCGTTGGCGGCGCTCCTATATTGCCAAACACTGCAGCGAATTTTCAGTGTGAAAAATACCAAGTTGTCGATGGTGGAGATCATTGGATAATGATTGGTAAAGTCGTCGCTTTTGAAAATCACGGCCGTGCGCCCCTGCTTTATGTGCAAGGAAGCTATGCTGGTGCTGTGTCATTTACCGGAGCAAAAACGGCTGCCAATAATGTGGCATCAGGAGAAACTCTAGCAAGACTCCATGACAGCACGATTTATCTCATGCATAAGGTGCTGCAAAAAGTCCAAATGAACTACTTGCCTAAACAGTCTTCGACTGGATTAAGCACAGGTGAAGCGCGTATTTTATTGGTACTAAGTGATGCTAAAAACATTACTAGAGAGGATCTAGATAACCTTGTTACTATTCCATCTCGGGATGTCACGAATGCCCTTGAAAGCCTTAAATCCTTTGGACTAATCAATGAGCGCTTTGAATTGACAATAAAAGGTTTCGATGCTGCAGAGCACTTGTGGGCGATTTCTGATCAACAACAGAGTACACTGTTTGCTAACTTTGACCATAAAGAATTAACCACATTCAAACAAAGTCTTCATCATTTAATCAAACAGCTTTCCTGATCATTTGCTCCCTTCGCCGATAACAACAATTAGTTAAGCCGCTTGCTAAACTCATTTTACCAAGCGGCTTATTAAACCTCTTACTTATAAAGAATCTAGCTTCACTCTATACTCAGGCAGGTTCTTGTCACTCAAATCGTCTTAGACGTCTTTAACCCTATAAAAAATTAGACGACCCATGACCCTACAGTTTTGTTAAGGGCACGCGAATCATCACCCTAGGAAGCCATGTAGACTAATTAGCTTGGATGTCTCTATTATCATGCTAGCAACATAGCCATCTAACGTGACTTCACCTTGGGTTTACGACGCTTCGTAGACTGAGCCACGCCCCCCGCCGCTTGATAACCAGATGGCTTTCCACCATGGGCATTTTTACGACGCGCTTTTTCTGTAGCGGCATTCTTTTCCATGGTGGGGCGATTAGAGCTATGGGAGGCTCCTGTCGCCTGGCCAACTTTAGCTTTCTTTGGACGACGATGTACTTGCTTATCCTTATCTTCTGCTGGAACCAACTTATTCGCACCGTGGCCGATCAAATCGGCACGTCCCATTTTTATCAAGGTATTACGTAAATCTTGCCAATTACTGGGATCATGGTATCGCAAAAAGCCTTTCTGTACCGTCCGCTGCTTATAGTCTTTCGGCGTATAAACTTCTTCACTTTTGTAGGTCACAGGCTTCAATGGGTTTTTCCCAGAGTGGTACATTGCAGTGGCCAATGACATGGGCGAAGGATAAAAGGTTTGTACTTGATCAGGTTTAAAATCATTAGTTTTCAGCCAAACTGCCAGATTCATCATATCTTCGTCTGAACTTCCGGGATGAGCCGCAATAAAATAGGGAATCAAATGCTGCTTCTTGCCAGCCTCTTTGGAGAACTTATCAAACATTTTCTTAAAGCGGTCATAGGTCCCCATCCCAGGCTTCATCATCTTAGACAGCGTACCTTGCTCAGAATGTTCAGGGGCAATTTTCAATAATCCCCCCACGTGATATGTTACAAGCTCTCGAACATACTCAGGGTCTTCTACGGCGAGGTCATAACGTAAACCAGAAGCAATCGATATGGTATGAATCCCTTCAACGGCTCGAGCTTTACGATATAACTGAGTCGTTGGACTATGATCCGTATTCAAATTAGAACAAATCGTTGGATACACACAAGACAACTTACGGCAGGAGGCTTGAATCTCGTCATCCTTACAATTCAAGGTATACATGTTTGACGTGGGTCCACCTAGATCAGAAATATGTCCCGTGAAACCCGGCACCTTGTCTTTGATGTCGTCAATTTCTTTTAAAATAGACTCGTGTGAACGTGATTGAATCACTCGACCTTCATGTTCCGTAATCGAACAAAAGGTACAGCCGCCGAAACAGCCACGCATGATATTGATCGACGTTTTGATCATATCATAAGCGGGAATACGCGCTTTTTTATACTTGGGATGCGGGACGCGTGCATAAGGTAAATCAAATACCCCGTCCATTTCAGAGGTTTCTAATGGAATCGGTGGTGGATTCACCCATATCTCTTTTTTGCCGTGTTTTTGTACCAAAGCCCGAGCGTTGTGAGGGTTCGATTCCAAATGTAAAATACGTGATGTATGTGCATACAACACGGGGTCTTTAGAGACTTTTTCAAACGAAGGAAGACGAATATAGGTCTTCTCCATTGCTAACTTCTCTCCTCGACGGAGCGGTGCAGGAATCACGCGAATCGGCATTACATCACTGTCTGCTTCGTCTTTAGACTGACATTTTCCCTCTGGAATATACTCGTAAGGACTATAGATTTTCTCTACTTTACCGGGCCAATCCACTCGGGTTGAATCAATCTCAGTATAACCACCCGGAGGGGCATTACGCACAATGGTCGTACCACGAATATCGGTAAGTTCATCAATTGTTTTACCCATCGCCATTTGATGAGTCACCTCAAGCATGGCTCGCTCTGCGTTACCATAAAGCAGAATATCAGCCGTGGAGTCAACCAACACAGAACGGCGCACCTCGTTGCTCCAATAATCGTATTGGGCAATGCGGCGCAAACTGGCTTCAATACCACCAATCATCACAGGCACATCATGGAAAGCCTGCTTACAACGCTGTGAGTAAACAATGACAGCCCGATCAGGACGTTTACCGCCCATACCATAAGGCGTATAAGCATCGTCATTACGAACTTTAAGGTCTGCCGTATAGCGGTTTATCATAGAGTCCATGTTACCGGCAGTAATCCCGAAGTATAAATTCGGTCGACCAAGGCGCATAAAATCATCCGTATTACGCCAATCTGGTTGGTCTATAATCCCTACTCGATAACCTTTTGACTCCAATAAACGACCCAAAACTGCCATGCCAAAGCTAGGATGATCCACATAAGCATCCCCTGTGACAATAATCACATCGCAGCTGTCCCAGCCAAGCGCGTCCATTTCTTCTCGTGTGGTTGGCAAAAAAGGCGAGATGCCATAGCACTCTGCCCAATATAAAGGGTAAGAGAAAAGCTCTTTGGCAGTTTTATGTCGTTTGGTCATTATCGGCTCTTGGTCTTAGTCAATATTCAACACAATGGTGTTGCCATATCATGAAGACATCGTTTATCAAGTGAATTTTCCGGCATTATCCCAGAAAACGACTCAGGTAAACAGCGTCAATCTCCAAAGCCATATAAAGAATATTTATTAATCACTCACGCCATTTGCCGTTAGCTTTGTTGCGGTAAGATATGCCAAACACTCTCTTCAAAAAAAGCATAGCCACGCTCTTTATATTGTGGGTTAGCTTGCACCAAATCTTCCGATGCTACTTTCTGAATCGCATCGCCCCACATGGTGACAATACTGTCATCTTCTACAGAAAATGGAGGCCCCTCTTCCCCACCGCCATGCCTAGTGGAGACCAACAACAACGTGGCGTTAGGGGACAAGCGTGCTTTTGTATGCGCCACATAGTCCGCTCGTATTTCTTCAGGTATTGCAATCATGGCGGCACGATCGTAACAGGCATCAAAATCTTTCTCGTCAAAAAGGAAATAATCTCCTTCAACAATACGCAGAGGTAGTCCAATCACGGTATGGATTTTTAAATCTCCTACCTGTTGAGTTTCATAAGGCAAATCATTATCACCCAAGAACTGCACAACCGCTAACGGTGACAGCTCTATCCCCGTTACTTGATAGCCTTGTTCAGCAAGCCAAATCATATCATTGGACTTACCACATAAAGGCACTAATACATGACTGCCTTTCGGCAGGCTCGGCCAGTACTCTACCAACCAAGCATTGACTCCTTCCTGATGAAATCCTATCCGGCCATTTAGCCAACGGTCTAGCCAAAACTCATTCGTAATCACAACAACCTCGCGGAGTACTCACAGATTTCATTGTCTTGTCCCCTGTATTCTTAGACAATACCTGAATAAAGAAGGACACACCTTTGCGACACATACTATTATAAGTTCACTTCTTTATTTTTACAGGCCAAATACGACAATTAATAGATAGGAAAAAGAATGTCACTAGACAATGCTCCCACCCATATCAAGCTCGCTGTCGATCTTATCGAGATGCTAGAAGAAAGCAACATCGATAACCAAACCATTATCGATGCATTGACAATTGCTCTTAATGACTTCAAAGCAAAGCAAAAACAAGAAGAGCAATCATCCTAGCAAAATAAAGCGCCTTCAGGCCAAAAGATTACCCTTCGGCATCCATCACGTCGATTAATTTTTTATTACCTAAGAGAATCTGAACCTTTTCTTCAAGAACATCTGAGACTCTTCCATACAGCCACTTAGGGCGCTTATCTTTATCGACTAATAAGGCTCTCACGCCTTCGGAAAAATCGCCCTGCTTACAGCAAGACACAGACAGTTCTAGTTCTCGTGCAAAAACTGACTCTAAGGTTTGATGTTTTGCCCACTCAAGTTGCTGCACAATAATATGGGCTGACAAAGGACTGCCTGTCAAAAAGGTATTTTTGGCTTTTATCATGGCGGGACACTCTGGAGAATAAGACAACATGGAAGCATAAATATTATGGATATCGCCTGTCATCAAACTAACAACCGTGGGAGATAGAGCAGTCAACTCAGGCTTGAGCAAAGGTAAATCATCAGACTGGGACAAAGTAAATAATGCCTGCTCAATAATTAACGTGACTTTTTCAGGGTTCAAATCCGTCATTTGAGCCATCATTAATCGTTGCTTCAACTCGGCACAGTCCTGCTCCATTAAATAGTGCGTTGCTAGCCCAATCTCACAAGCATCCGTGGCATTAACTTGATAAGCCGTTAATGCCAAAAAACGTGCAACGGCGTCATCATCCAACTGATTCAAAAAGTAACTTGCGCCAACATCAGGGTACAAACCGATGCTAATTTCCGGCATGGACAAGCGACTCTTTTCGGTAACAATACGGTAGTTTGAGGCCATCATTAACCCCATGCCGCCGCCCATCACATAACCACTCCCCCAACAGATAACGGGTTTCGAAAAACGGTGTAACAGATAATCAAGAGCGTATTCTTCACGAAAAAACTGTTCACAATACGAGGTATCCCTTTCCTTTTCTAAACTACGATAGACATCCACCACGTTACCGCCCGCACAAAATGCCTTAGCGCCAGCACCTTCCAACCAAATAGCGACGACAGTTTGATCCATCGCCCACTCTTCTAGTTGGGAGTATATTGCCTGAATCATGGGTAATGTGAGGGAATTTAACGACTCTGGACGATTTAATTGAATCACGCCCATTTTATACTGTTTTGCAAACGGCAGGACATCAAATATAACACTATTACTATTCGCAGTGGCCTCCACTACGCTTAATCGATTAGCCATTACCTTCTCCTTTCTTATTGTTATGAATGGCTTGCTATCATCCTTGCTCACCATTTTGTCACAGCGAAATCTATGTTGACGACAACGCTTTACAATACTTTATTAAACCAATATCAAAATGCTCATCTACATCCCATAAGTACCAACGGCGGCACCCTACTAGGATCTAACGGTAACAAAGCTACACTTTAAACATAAAAAAACCCCTTGATAAACACAAGGGTTTTTTTCGTAAATCAAAAGTAAGAGACAGTAAATACGGCTTACCATTCACCGCTCTTCCTCTTGATGTTACTTTTTCGTCGCGTAGGGGTTGTCACCCGACTTGAACTCAAACGAGATAGGAGTACCGGTAATATTCAACACCGTTCGAAACTTATTTTCTAAATAACGCTTATAGCTACCAGGCAATGCATCGGTCTGATTGCCATGCACTATGATACGCGGCGGATTGGATCCCCCTTGGTGGGCATAACGTAACTTAATACGGCGGCTGTTCACCAATGGTGGCTGATGTTCTGCAACAGCATCTTCTAAAATTCGAGTTAAACGATTCGTTGACCATTTCGCATAGCAAGAATCATAAGTCGCTTCGATTGTGTCATATAAGTTACCGACGTCAGTCCCGTGCAAAGCGGAAATGTAGTGCACTTTCGCATAAGGAACAAAACCCAAACGACGCTCAATTTCATTTTTTATGTGCTCGCGTTCATCTTTCGTCAGGCCATCCCACTTATTCACAGCGATCACCACACCACGCCCAGCATCCAGCACATAGCCAATCATGTGAAGATCTTGTTCAACTAAATCTTCATGGGAATCAATGACGACAATAACCACATTCGCATCTTGAATCGCTTGCAAGGTTTTCACAATAGAGAATTTCTCTACCGCTTCTTTCACATGTTTACGACGACGCACACCAGCGGTATCAATCAAGGTGTACTCTTTTTCATTACGAATATAAGGGATATAGACACTGTCCCGAGTCGTACCTGGCATATCGTAAACCACCACACGATCCTCGCCCAACATACGATTAACCAGTGTCGACTTACCTACATTTGGTCGGCCCACGACCCCGATACGAATACCACGAGCAGACAATTGGATATCATTTTTAGCCTCTGCAACCTGCTCAGCAAAAGGCAACATAACTTTATCAATTAAGATATGAACCCCTTTACCATGAGCAGCGGCAATAGGATGTAATTCCCCTAAACCAATTGAATAAAAATCGGCTAGCGCAATATCCTCATTAATCCCATCCGTTTTGTTAACGACCAAATAAATCGGTTTATTTGCACGACGCAAATGATTAGCAATCATCTCGTCTGCCGGATTCAATCCATGGCGGCCATCAACAAGAAACAAAACTGCATCGGCCTCCTCAATGGCCAACAATGACTGACGAGCCATTTTTTCATCAATACCCTGCTCGTCACCGCTAATGCCGCCCGTATCAATGACGATAAACTCATGCTCGCCCACTTTACCATCACCGTATTTTCGGTCACGTGTTAAGCCCGGATAATCGGCTACCAAAGCATCACGTGTCTTCGTCAGACGATTAAACAGTGTTGACTTACCAACATTGGGTCTACCTACCAATGCAATAACTGGAATCATTTTATTACCTATAAAAATACAAAACGGCCACCATCCCTATATTGGCATGGCGGCCTCTTTAAATGTGCAGGTTAGAAAAGTCGAAGCCGACTTCAATAACTTAATGCGGTCACATCAGAGTCTGGTGTAAGTATAAACAATTGCTTATCAGCCGACACCATACGACTGCCCGAAGGCACATCATCATGAGCAATGTCCCGCGCGATCACTTTGCCATTTTTCAGATCAAGCAAATGCACGTAGCCACCTCTGTCCATGACAGCAACATAATCTCTAAAAAACTCAGGCGTAATCAAAGCTCGATCTTTCAGGTTCTTATTGACCCAAATTTCTGAGCCATTGCTGGCATTTAAGCCATAGACCGTACTATCTTGGCTTACTACGACCAGCAAATTATTTCGAAGCGCCACACCAACATCACTTGAAATACTACGCTGCCAAATAGGACGTCCGGTTTCGAGTGACAGGGCCGCAAGCGTGCCATTGTAAGCAATCGCATAGACCACACCATCTTTTACTACCAAACGACCATCCACATCAGATAATCGCTCTATTTCATAGCGACCTTCAGGAGTACCAACCGCATACTCCCAATCCGTTTTACCTGTTTTCAGGTCATAAGCTTTTACGCGGCCATCAGCAAAACCTGCAATGACTTTGCCATCTGCAATAACGGGGGCACTTGTACCACGCACAGTCAAGGCTGGCAAATCCTCTTTCGCGCGCCACAAAACATCACCCGTTGTCGCATCCATCACGGTTAACCAGCCATCACCTGTTTGTACAGCCAATTTACCATCAGCGTAAGCCGGACTTGATAAGACTTCTGAACTCAAAGTTTTGGTCCAGTTTACTTTCTTATCTTTTAGGGAGACCGACACAAGCTGAGCTTGATAGGTACCAAAATAGATGTTATCGCCAACTTTTGTCACACCTGCACTTGGCTTGTATTTGGTGTCAATACGCTCCAATTCATCGCCATTTTTTTGCGCTAGTTGATAAACTGAACCCTCATCGGTCACAAAAAACAGCGAACCGTCTTTTGCTACAATATTATAGCGCTCGCTGGATTCACCAAAGTTGCCATCCACGCCAGTCCGCCAGGTACTATGCAGATCCACTTCACTCTTAATGGGCTTAGGATCAGGTAATGCAGGAAGCGAGCTAGAACAACCTTGTAACATCAAGGCCACCAATACTACGCCCGCGAGAAGTGACTTACTCATAATTAACCTTTCACCAAGTCTCTAAGTTTAATATCTAACAAAGGATGTTGTACTTTATTACCCAAAGCCTTACTAGCTTTTTCATAAGCGGCACGCGCTTCATCGCGCTTACCTTGTAATAAGTAAATATCGCCTGCCGTTTCTTCTCGTTGTGCCACAAATTGCGGCTCTGTCACCTTATCAAGAGTCGCTAGCGCTTTAGAGTAATCTGCCTTTTGAGCCAACACTCGAGCAATACGCACATAAGCAATGGCTTTAAAAGAAGCATCGTCTGTTGCTTTCGCCGCTGCTTCAAGATCACTTATCGCTTTATCATAATCCTTATTATGGACTTCTAAGCGCGCCGCAATAAGCTGGCCAAGCATGGCATATCCCGTATCACTGTAATCTTTCTTAAGCTGATTAGAGATATAGGCAACGGTTTTTTGGTTATCCTTATCAGATAAATCCCCAGATGCTTGAAGCAAATTCTGATATAAGGCAGATGCTTCACTAATATGGGTTGCTTGGCTACGTTGCCATGCTTGCCAGCCAAAATACCCACCAACGACAACAACAACAGCAATCAGAAGAATCGTGCCGTACTTTTTCCACCACTGTTTAAACGCTTCAATTTGTTCTTCTTCAGTCTTTAACTCAGACACTTTCTATTCCTCATTCAACACGCCGCAAACAGGCGTGGTACGGTTATCGATTAGAATTTTGTATTAACATAAGCAACGACTGAATCGAATGAACAAGTCTCCTGCTCACCCGTTTGCATATCTTTTATTTGGCAAATACCTTGATCCACTTCATCTTGACCTAAGATAACGGTAAAGCGTGCACCAGAATTATTGGCCTTTTTCATTTGGTTTTTAAAATTACCACCGCCACAATGACGCATCACGACAAGATCATTGGTATGTGAGCGAATCTCTTCCGCTAGCACAAAAGAACGCACCTCGGCATCCTCTCCAAAGCTCACAATAAATAGATCGACCGATGGTTTCGCTTCATCTGGGATCAAATCAAGGGTTTCCAGCAATAAGACTAAACGCTCAATCCCCATAGCAAAACCCACGGCAGGTGTCGGCTTACCGCCCAAGAGCTCCACCAAACCATCATAGCGGCCACCACCACAGACCGTTGCTTGCGCCCCTAAATGCGTTGTCACCCATTCAAACACCGTTTTGCTGTAGTAGTCTAACCCTCGAACCAAGCGGCGATTGATTACAAAAGACACACCATTGGCTGTCAACAAACTCTGCAAACGATCAAAATGCGCTCTCGATTCTTCACCAATGAACTCTTCTAGACTTGGTGCCTTGTCTAATATGGCTTGCGTATTAACATCTTTCGAATCAAGAATACGCATTGGATTAGTGGATAGGCGACGCTGGCTATCTTCATCCAACTGATCTTTAAAGCCTGTCAGATATTCCACAAGCGCCGCTTTATAGGCCTCGCGCTCCGATGACTCACCAATGGTATTGAGCTGTAATTCCACGTGATCCAGCAACCCTAGTTTTTTCCATAAACGGGCTAATAGAACAATCAATTCCGCGTCGATATCGGCACTGCTCATGCCAAAACACTCCAGTCCTATTTGATAAAACTGGCGGTAACGACCTTTCTGTGGTCGTTCATAGCGGAACATCGGGCCCGTGTACCACAGACGCTGAACCTGATTGAATAAGAGACCAGCCTGATCCGCAGCACGCACGCAGCTAGCCGTTCCTTCTGGACGTAACGTTAATGATTCACCGTTACGGTCTTCAAATGTGTACATTTCTTTTTCAACAATATCCGTCGCTTCTCCTACACCACGTTTAAAGAGGTCGGTATTTTCTACGATGGGAAAACGGATTTGCTGATAACCATAGGATTTAGCAACATCGGCAACAACATTTTCTAAATACTGCCAAACAGAGGATTGACCAGGTAAAATATCATTCATTCCCCTGAGTGCTTGAATTTTACGAGCCACGGTGGTTCCTTAATCTTTTGCGATAATATTTGCAAGTTCACGTTCTTTTGCGACAGCTTTCTGACGAATCATTCTTTCTAATTCATCAACAAGCGTCTCATTTTTTACTTTACCACTGGGCTTACCATCGGTATAAACCAAATTATTCGGTGTGCCACCAGCCAAACCTAGATCAGCCTCTTTGGCCTCTCCGGGGCCGTTAACAACACAACCAATCACGGCCACATCCATGGGAATAGTAACGTCGTCTAAGCGCTCCTCTAATTGATTCATCGTTTTGATGACATCAAAGTTTTGCCGAGAGCAGCTTGGGCAAGCAATAAAGTTAATGCCACGATTACGCAATTTAAGACTGCGCAACATATCCCAACCGACTTTAATTTCCTGCACTGGATCAGCCGCTAACGAAACACGCAGCGTATCACCAATACCGTCCATCAAAAGCAGACCAAGACCGATGGAGGATTTCACCGTTCCTGAGCGTAACCCACCGGCTTCGGTAATCCCTAAATGCAATGGGTTATCAATTTGTGCGGCAATCTTACGGTAAGCCGCAACCGTCATAAAGACATCAGACGCTTTTAAACTGAGCTTGTACTCATGAAAATCCAGCTCATCAAAATATTGCAGTTGACGAAAAGCCGATTCAACTAAGGCATCGGCTGTTGGTTCACCGTATTTTTTCTGTAGATCTTTTTCTAATGAGCCAGCATTCACACCAATACGAATGGGAATATTTTTATCACGGGCACAATCCACCACCGCACGAATACGATCTTTATTGCCAATATTACCTGGATTAATACGCAAGCAATCCACACCATATTCGGCGACTTTCAAGGCAATTTTATAATCAAAATGAATGTCAGCAACTAAAGGAATGGATACCTGCTCACGAATGTGCTTAAACGCTTCTGCCGCATCCATAGAGGGAATGGACACACGAACAATGTCTGCACCAGCATCGGCAATCGCACGGATCTGTGTAACGGTTGCTGCCACATCGCAAGTTTCTGTATTAGTCATACTTTGTACACTGATTGGGGCACCACCACCAACAGGTACATTACCCACCATAATCTGACGAGACTGACGGCGCTTAATAGGCGATTCAAAATGCATAATATTCTCTACTTGAGCTCAAAACGAGCCAGGTCTTTATGTGTATAAGAAGAAAAGTCGAAAGACTTACCTTTATAATCAAAAGAGGAAACGCCCCTCGCATACCCCAACACAACGCGGTACGGAGGCGTGCCAGTTAGATCCAACTTATCTCCTGCGTTTTTCACGCCAGAGTATAAAATCTTACCAGTACTATCACGTACTTCTACCCAGCAATCGGCATCAAAGGTGGCTTCAATATCATTAGTATAGGTCGGTGCAGGCTTCGCAAGTTCGCCATTAGCGGAGGGTTGTGATAGATCCGCTGTCGCCACAGCTTTTGTTTCCTGCTCAACCTTTTTCGCATTTACCCCTGAGTTTTCAAGCAAAGCAATGGTTTCAGCAGACATTCCCGTAGTCACGCCATCGTCTTTTTGAGTGTGAACCTTTGCATCAGTAGACTCATCTGCAGCGCTTGCTGCTGCCGCTTTTGATTGCGAGATATCGGTGTCTCCAGTCTTCGCGGCCGTATCGCTGTCCACATCTTGCTCATTTAATGCATCAAGAGCTGGCGGTGTACTATCTGCTACTGGAGAAGACACTGTCGAGGGAGGTGATGTTTTTGCTTGAGAAGAGTTTGCCACTGGTGGATTTTTATCTATCGCAGCAGAATTTTTGCTCGAAAAGCTCGGCCACCAAACCGCTAAGAAAATCAACACAGCAATAATAACGGCGGAGACCAACATGACAATAGGATCCCCAAACTTGGTCTGTTTGTTAATAACCTTATCTACAGGTTTAATAGTCGTTTCAGCACCAGACTGCATTGCATCGAAGGCAATTAATATTTCGGCCTGATCCATTTCAAGGAAACGACAGTAGGCCTTCAAATAGCCCCGTGCAAATGTTTTAGAACGGAAGTAAGCAAAGTTATTGGACTCAAGCGCTCGTACTTGATCAATTGGTAACTTAAGCTCGGTCGCCACTTCCCTTTCATCAAAGCCACGCTCAGCACGCTTTGCTTTTAATCGATTACCTATGTTGATATCAACAGTAGGCTTGTCAATTTGACTCTTTTCTACATTTGGAACGTCAGCTTTGAATTCAGTTGTCATATCAATACCTTGAGCGATCCAGGCAGGTCAAAGTGCTCGCAGATGAATAAATTGTAGGGTCAGTCTCGCGTGCGATTACTTGCCGCGACAGACAGTTATATTCATCAAAATACACGCTATTGGTAGCGTGTTTTGTGTCAGCCTGGATATTATTTAAAATTAGGCGAGCCTTACTAAGGTTACCCCGTATTAAAACAAGATTAAGCTCTGTCATCAAACCTATCAGAGGCAAATCATCAATTTCTTTTGCTCTATCTAAGTCCTTTTCAGATAATTTTACGTCAAACTGACGCAGCTCACACCGAGACAAATTAATCCACACGGATTGTCGAGCTGAATAACCACCTAAACTGGCCTTTTTGAACTCGTGACACGCTTTTTGCCAATGATTTTCTTTACCTAATAAAACACCGTAGTTATTTAAGATAAAGTCATCGTCTGGATACAAAGACAAGGCCTTCTCATGCTCAGCTAACGCCTTGCTTTCTCTTCCAGCATTAAACCAGTAAAGACTTCTCAAACGCCAGTAATTCCTACCTTGATGTGCTTTTGACACCTGGTCGAGCTGAGCTTTGCTTAACGCAAACTGCCCTAACAATATATGCGCTTGTGCAAGATCCAATCGGCGTTCATCCGAGATATCAGACTGTAGGTTATCGGTACGCTGATAAGCACAGCCAGTCATCACCCAACACACCAAAAAAAGACAGATCACTCGTATTATCTTCATTAAGACATCCTTGTCTACAATGATATTCATTTACCTGTTGTCTCTCAAAAGAAACAACCTAACACCTTAGCCCATTACTTTACTTCACGTAACTCAATGTATTTTTGACTGCGGCGCGTTTTATCCTGAAAGTCTCCAACCAGTTGACCACATGCCGCATCAATATCATCGCCACGGGTAGTTCTAACTGTCACAGTGTAACCCGCATCCGCCATAATTTTCTGAAAGCGACGGGTACGGTTATTAGAGGGTTTTTCATAGCCAGAGTGAGGGAAAGGGTTAAACGGAATCAAGTTAACCTTACATTCCAACTCTTCCAATAAAGCCGCCAATTCATAGGCCTGCTCTTCATTATCATTCACCCCAGACATCAAAGTATATTCGATGGTGATATGGCGCTTATCTGGCAAATTGGCCAAATAATGCTGGCACGCCTCCAACAATTGCGCAATGGGATACTTTTTATTGATTGGCACCAGTTCATTACGCAGAGCATCGTTCGGCGCATGCAGAGAAATCGCCAACGATACATCGGTACGTTTAACTAACTCGTAGATTTTAGGTACCACACCGGAAGTGCTCAAGGTCACACGGCGCTTCGATAGCCCATAAGCGTTATCGTGCATCATCAAGATCATCGCATCAACAACAGGCTCAAAGTTCATCAGAGGTTCCCCCATCCCCATCATGACCACGTTAGTCACACGACGAGGGCCATTAGGATCCATCGGGCCAAAAGATTTTATCGCAATCCAAACCTGACCAATGATCTCAGCTGGTGTCAAATTACGATTAAAACCTTGCTTGCCAGTAGAACAAAAACTGCAATCCAAAGAACAACCTACCTGGGAAGACACACATAACGTTGCTCGATCCCCATCGGGAATAAGCACCGTCTCAACACAATCATTCTTGCCGCCTTCGGTACGAATGATCCATTTACGGGTACCATCGCTAGAAATATTTTGCGAAACGACTTCAGGCGCCCGAATCTCGCAAATCGTTTCCAGTTTCGCACGTAATGCTTTACTGACATCCGTCATCTCTTCGAAGTTTTCCGCCCCCTTTTGATGAATCCACTTCATCACTTGAGTCGCACGAAACTTCTTCTCACCGATAGACTCAAAGAAGGCAATCAATTTTTCAGGGGATAAACCTAATAGGTTTACTTTTTTGGTGTCAGTCATAATAAATATCGCTTGCTACGAATAGCATTTAGTGTAAACGAAAAAAGCTTCTGAAAAGAAAACGCTTTTCAGAAGCCTCTGTAAATCTGTAAAAAAGCGGGCTAATGCCCGCTTTAAGCAATCAGATCGGGCAAGCGATCAATTACTTACCGAAGAAGTAAGCAACTTCACGAGCCGCTGATTCTACAGAGTCAGAACCGTGAACCGCATTTGCATCGATAGATTCTGCGTAATCTGCACGCAAAGTACCAGCAGCGGCTTCTTTAGGATTCGTCGCTCCCATTAGTTCACGGTGACGAAGTACGGCATTTTCACCTTCAAGAACGGATACAACAACAGGACCAGATGTCATGAACGCAACCAAATCTTTATAGAAAGGACGCTCTTTGTGCTCAGCGTAAAAACCACCGGCCAATTCGTCGTCTAGTTGAACCATTTTCGCTTCAACAATTTTAAGACCAGCACGCTCAAAACGAGTGTAGATTTCACCGATTACGTTTTTCGCAACCGCATCTGGCTTGATGATAGATAGAGTGCGTTCTAACGCCATGATATAACTCCAAAATTAATTCAAAAGGGTGATGGCTAATTGGACAAAAACCATAAAAGCCATGACCCAAGACATAAAAGTTTCAGCGCGTGGATTATACGCATCTCTTTGTTAAAATTGTATGCTCAACACGAGATTCTTTTGCAATTCTCAACAAAAAATACACTTTTACAGCAAAAAAACCTTACCTAAGCGCTGTAACGGCCTTTTTAATTGTCTCCGCAGCAAAGTCCACCTCTTCTTCTGTGGTAAAGCGCCCCACAGACAGACGTAATGAGCTATGCGCCAAAGTATCGGACAAACCAATGGCTCGTAACACATATGAAGGCTCTAAGCTCGCAGAGGTGCAGGCGGACCCAGATGACACAGCGATGTCCGTTAATGACATCAACAACACTTCCCCATCCACATCAGCAAACCCAACGTTTAACACACCAGAGACACGGTTAACTGAATCGCCATTAAGATGTACACCAGAGATTTCACTTAGGGACGACCATAAACGCTCACGTAAAGCTTGAATTCGAGCACAGTCTTGCGCCATCTCTTCATTCGCCAGACGAAATGCCTCTCCCATTCCAACAATTTGATGGGTTGCCAAGGTTCCAGAACGCATACCTCGCTCATGACCACCACCATGGATTTGCGCTTCTAGCTTCACTTTTGGTGAGCGACGTACGAATAATGCACCAACCCCCTTTGGTCCATAGGTTTTATGAGCCGTAAGTGACATGAGATCAACCTTCATTGCGTTCACATCAATCGCAACTTTACCTGTAGTTTGGGCTGCATCCACATGCAAAAACACACCATTTTTACGAGTTAATTCACCGATAGCCGCAATGTCTGTTAATACACCCAGTTCGTTATTACCATGCATCAGAGACACCAAAATAGTATCTTCTCTGAGAGCGCCCGCTACTTGATCTGACGAGATAACGCCATGAGTATCGGGTTTTAAATAGGTCACTTCGAACCCTTCTTTTTCAAGCTGCTTACAAGGATCCAGTACCGCTTTATGCTCAATCATAGACGTAATAATATGACGACCTTTTTGACGATACGCATGCGCTACACCTTTTAGAGCCAAGTTATTCGCTTCCGTGGCACCGGATGTCCAAACGATTTCCCGGGCGTCCGCACCAATCAAACTGGATACTTGCTGCCTTGCTTCCTCTACCGCCTCTTCGGCACGCCAACCAAAGAGATGTGAGCGAGAAGCTGGGTTCCCAAAATTGCCATTCTGGGTCAAACACGCCATCATTTTTTCAGCCACTCTTGGATCAACAGGCGTGGTCGCTGAATTATCTAGGTAGACTGGGGTGTTCATTTAAAGCTCTCCAATAAAAATAAAATCGATATCTTTTAGTAAACAAGAGTCGATCAAAACAACACAATACTAAGCCGCCGCTTGCGCGATATTTTTTATACGTCCCACAATAGAACGCAAACCATTGCCCCGAGTAGGACTCAAATGACGCTCAAGGTCCAGCTGAGCAAAATACTCATCAATATTAAAATCCAAAATATCTTGCGGCGTTTTATGATCGAATGCTGCCAGCACCACACCAAGCAAGCCACGTACGATAATGGCATCACTGTCGACAGCAAAGGTAAGCACTTCACCTTTCTGAGCATCTTGCTCGGTACCTGGTTGAATCCATACATTGCTTTGACAGCCTTTCACCAAACGCTCGGACGTACGCCACGCCTCATCGAACGCAGGCAAAGACTTACCTAAATCAATAATATACTTGTACTTATCTTCCCAATCGTCAAAAAACGACAGATCGTCCACAATGTCTTCTGTACTAGGTAAGGACATGACTCCCCTCTTTTTTATCAAGGCCATAAAAGCAAAAACGGCGCTTAGCAATATCCAAGGCCGTTTCTTATTGTATTAGATTTTAATCGTCGACCGAAGCGATCAAGAGAAAGCTATTAGAAGAAGAGACCCGCTTCTAGTTGCGCTTCTTCACTCATCATCTCTCGCGACCAAGGCGGATCGAACACTAAATCCACTTTAACCGCTTCGACGTTCGGCACTTTGGCAACACGGTATTCCACATCGCCCACCAACACAGGCCCCATACCACAACCCGGTGCCGTTAGCGTCATATCAATCAAAACCCTTTTATTTTGTTGATCCAGTTCAACCTTATATACCAACCCCAGAGACACCAGACTGATGGGTATCTCAGGATCATATATGGTATCCAAAGCTTGCCAAACCTGATCTTCACTAATCTGATCCGTGCCGAGATCATCAAACTCAAGCACTTCTGGCTGTTGCCCAATGGCCTCGGCATCGGTTCCATCAATACGCAACATATTACCCTGCCAAGTGACGGTATAGTTGCCACCTAGACTTTGATTGATTGTAATAAATTGCCCTTCTGGAATACTAACCGAATCACCGCTGGGTACTCTACGTGCTGGACAAGCTCGCTGGGTTACTACCATTTTCTGCATGTATTAGCTCACACTGAAGCTTTCGCCACAGCCGCACTCAGCCACAACGTTTGGATTATTAAATTTAACAACTTCGTTCACACCTTCACGAACCAAGTCAATTTCTGTCCCTCTAAGCATTTGAGCGGATTCTGAATCCACAGCAAAAATCACATCACCAAAGGTCAGCACATCATCGCTATCAGATGCCCCTTCGACAATGTCCAACACATAAGAAAAGCCAGTACAGCCACTTTCTTTCGTGCTCAATCGAATCAACTTACCAGGCTGCTTAGCCAATTTAGAGGCAAAATATTTCTGCGCTGAAGCGGTTAAAGACACGCTAGAGACAGGATCAAAGGTAGTTGCTGTCATCACACCCTCCTAAGCCAACATGCTGCGCACTTTTTTCAGCGCAGCAAATAAGGCATCAACTTCTTCTAATGTATTATAAATCGAGAACGACACTCTTGCCGTACCAGGCACATTAAAACGCGCCATTAAAGGCTGAGCACAATGATCGCCCGTTCGCACGGCGATACCTTGTCGATCCAGCAAAAAGCCGATATCCGCTGGATGCCCGTGATCCATCACAAAGCTCAACACTCCAGCTTTGTCTCTCGCTTTACCTATAATGGTCAGACCTTCAAACTGTTCAGCAAGTGCCGTCGCGTGATCTAACAAGGCTTTTTCATGAGCCTCTACCGCTTCTCTATCCAACGCACTTAACCAACGGATGGCTTCGCCCATAGCAATAGCATCACCCACATTTGGCGTGCCCGCTTCAAAACGATAAGGCAACACATTCCACGTCGCGTCTTGCAACGTCACAGTAGAAATCATCTCACCACCAGTACGCCAAACAGGCCACTCAGCAAGAACAGACTCCTTACCCCACAAGGCACCAATACCCATTGGTCCATAAATTTTATGCCCTGAAAACGCATAAAAATCACAACCAATTTCTTGTACATCGATCTTACGGTGGGCAGCACCTTGCGCACCGTCCACTAAAACCAACGCCCCGAACTGCTTAGCTTTAGCAGTCATCTCTTTAATAGGATTGACCGTACCTAATGCATTCGATACATGGGGGAAAGCGACGAACTTAGTATGTGCGCTTAGCAGCGCCTGGTAAGCATCTAGATCCAACTCACCAGACTCAAGTACCGGCACCGTTTTCAAAGTCGCACCAGAGGCTTTACATGCCTGCTGCCAAGTCACTAGATTGGCATGATGTTCCATTCCCGTCGCGATCACTTCATCACCAGCAGACAACAAAGCAGCCAAACCGTTAGCAACGATATTAATGCCTTCAGTAGTGCCCGTCGTCCAAATTACTTCTTCGCGCTTTGGCGCATTGATAAAGTCTTTTACGATGTCTCGCGCCGCTTCAAAATGGCGCGTTGCTTCATCCGCAAGTCGATGGGCACCACGATGCACATTGGAGTTACAGGTCGTGTAATACTCCACCAAAGCGTCGATCACACACTGCGGTTTTTGTGTCGTGGCCGCGTTATCGAGATAAATAAGTGGATTACCATCAATTTCACGTTTTAATATGGGAAACTGCTCACGAATAGCTGCTACATCAAAACTCATCATTTTCTCGCTTATTCCACATCCATTTGCGCAAAACGTTCACGAATAATCGGGCGAACCCATTCCGCTAACGCCGCATTTGGCATTAAATCTATCAACTCATTAATAAAACCAAAGTTGAGCATCACTTGCGCTTTGGAGCGACTTATACCACGAGTTTCCAAGTAATAAAGTGCTTGCTTGTCGATCTCTGCAACCGTGGCACCGTGAGCACACTTCACGTCGTCTGCGTAAATCTCTAGCTCCGGTTTGGTATTGATTTCTGCTTTGTCCGACATCAACAGATTACGATTATTCAGTTCCGCCGACGTTTTCTGCGCATCTCGGTGAATATGAATACGGCCATTAAATACCGCACGAGCACGATCTGCGACAATACCACGGACGTTTTCTTGTGTTGTACCGTTCGCCATGGCATGTTCGACAGTAGCATGAAGATCAAAAAGCTCTTTATTATCCAGCAAATACATGGCATTGAGCTTAGCGTCCGCATACTCGCCCGCATGAATAATATCCGTGTCTAAACGCGATAAATCACTACCAAAAGCAACAATCGAGCTGTGCATTTTGGCATGGTCATGCAGGTTAAAATGACTCCCTCCGATGGCAACATTGGTTCCTGTCTGCAAAGCAAATCGGTAATGCTCTAAATATGCCTTTGCGGCGACATTGTACTCAACAAATGCCGTGTTTAAGCTTTCACCTTGGGCCTGCACATCTTCAATCACCGTTAATCGAGCTCCAGCACCCAATGACACCTGAACTCGTGTATGAGACTCCGCACTCTGGCTCAGTAAAGAGCTAATACGGATGGGCTCGGCAACCTCAACACCTTCTGCAACCGTCACAATCACCACATCTTGTGCTAAGGCATCGTTAACTAAGCCAAAAAGATGTCGCTGAGGTTTAATAGTTGAAAAAGCATTCAAGGCATCTGTTTGTTTTGCCGAATCCAAATCACGACCTAAGGCAATAGACACCCCATCAGGCAGCGTTTTGGCTAATTGGGACGGATCAAATTTCCCGTTTACAAAGACCAATTCAATGGCCGACAAATCCGCAATGGCAATCGGCTCCAAGTTGACCTCATCAGTCAACACTTTGGCTTGCGAACGCTCAACCGGACGAAGCGGTGTATAACGCCATGCTTCTGTTTTACGTGTTGGCCATTGGCTATTGGCAAGGAGATCCAAGGCATCAGCTCGTTTTGGAGCAAGCCAATCATTAATACCTTGCGCTCGAGCAATGGCACTTTCTAACCATTCACTCATGCATTACCCCTCAAGTTCGTCTTCAGCTGGCTCATTCTGTAGCCAAGCATAACCTTGCGCCTCTAATTCAAGCGCCAAGGATGCATCGCCACTCTTGACAATTTTGCCACCTGACAAAACATGAACGAAGTCAGGTTTAATATAATCCAAAAGACGCTGATAGTGAGTTACAACAATAAAGCTACGATCATCAGAGCGCTGGCTATTTACCCCTTCTGCTACCACTTGAAGGGCATCGATATCCAAACCCGAATCGGTTTCATCCAAGATGCAAAGCTTTGGTTTCAACAGCAACATTTGCATGAGTTCATTACGCTTTTTCTCGCCGCCGGAAAACCCTTCGTTCACGCCACGCTTCAAGAAGGCCACAGGCAGATTTACCTGTTTACAAGCGGCTTTGGCTTCTTTCAAAAAATCTGCTGAGGTAACGGGGTCCTCTCCGCGAGCCTGTCGTTGTGCATCAACCGCCGCCTTCAAGAATTCCAAGTTGCTGACGCCTGGGATTTCAACTGGGTATTGAAAGGCTAAGAATAAACCAGCACGAGCACGCTCTTCGGTTTCCATTGCCAGTAAATCATCACCATCAAGGGCCACACTGCCGCTTTCAACATGGTAACCATCACGGCCAGACAATACATAACCTAAGGTACTTTTACCTGCGCCATTCGGGCCCATAATGGCGTGCACTTCACCGGGCTTCACATCTAAGCTCAAGCCTTTAATAATCTGCTTTTCTTCCACGCTGGCGTGTAAATCTTTTATCGTCAACAAACTCTTTGTGTTTGACATCGCTAATAATTCCTTAACCTACAGAGCCTTCAAGGCTTATTTCTAGTAACTTGCCCGCTTCAACGGCAAATTCCATGGGTAATTCTTTAAATACTTCCTTACAGAAGCCATTCACAATCATGGACACGGCTTTTTCGGGATCAAGACCACGCTGACGACACAAGAATAATTGCTCGTCACTCACTTTAGAAGTGGTGGCTTCGTGCTCAACAATAGCGGATGGATTTCGGCTTTCCACATAAGGGAAAGTGTGCGCACCACACTGGTCGCCAATCAATAAAGAGTCACATTGAGTGTAATTACGCGCCCCTTGGGCACCTGGATTCATTCGCACAAGGCCACGGTAGCTGTTATTACTTCTACCGGCAGAAATCCCTTTGGAAATGATGGTGGACTTAGTATTTTTTCCAAGGTGAATCATCTTGGTACCGGTGTCAGCTTGTTGGCGACCCCGTGTTAAAGCAACCGAGTAAAACTCTCCTACACTGTTATCCCCTTTTAGAATACAGCTTGGGTACTTCCAAGTAACAGACGATCCGGTCTCGACCTGAGTCCAAGAAATTTTCGCGTTGGTATGACAAATACCGCGTTTGGTGACAAAGTTATAAATGCCGCCTTTGCCGTTCTCATCCCCTGGATACCAGTTCTGAACCGTGGAATACTTAATCTCCGCATTATCCAGAGCCACTAACTCAACCACTGCGGCATGCAACTGGTTTTCATCACGCTGTGGCGCAGTACAGCCTTCAAGGTAACTTACATGACTGCCCTCATCCGCAACAATCAAAGTACGCTCGAATTGACCTGTATTCTGCTCATTGATACGGAAGTAAGTAGACAACTCCATTGGACAACGCGTGCCCTTAGGAATATAGACAAAAGAGCCATCAGTAAAAACAGCACAGTTCAATGCCGCGTAGTAGTTGTCTTTTTTCGGCACGACACTACCAATGTATTTTCTAACAAGATCTGGGTACTTATGCAGCGCCTCAGAAATAGAACAAAAAATTACACCCGCTTCTTCTAGCTTTTCGCGAAACGTGGTAACCACAGACACAGAGTCAAACACCGCGTCCACTGCAACGCCCGCCAACATCTGCTGTTCGACCAAAGGGATCCCAAGTTTTTCGTAAGTACGCAGTAACTCCGGATCTACTTCGTCTAGAGATTTAGGCTTATCCTGCATACTCTTTGGAGCGGAATAGTAAGAGATGGATTGAAAATCGATCTTGGGATAATCCACCAATGCCCAATCGGGCTCTTCCATTTCTAACCACTCACGAAATGCACTTAGACGCCATTCGAGCATCCATTCAGGCTCATTTTTCATTGCTGAAATACGGCGGATAACGTCTTCATCCAAACCAGGCACAAAGGTTTCTGATTCTACATCAGACACAAACCCGGCTTCGTATTCTCGCGCCAGCGCCTTATCTATCTGCTCAGTCATATTAACACTCACTATTTATCGGAATAGATATGAATTACCACACCATTCACTAATGTCTACGCTACCCTAGCCAACAAGAGCGGCACTAATTTTGTCATTCTCAGAACAATTTTTAATACTGTCGGCATTCTGACGTCGAGCAACTTCTCGAACATCATTGCGCAAAACCAATTGCTCTAAGCTAATTTGGCTTAAGAAATCGTGTATTTGATCACTTAAATCACACCAAAGATGATGCGTTAAACAGGTATTTCCACCCTGACAATCACTTTTGCCCTTGCAACCTGTCGCATCAACGGACTCATTTACCGCATCAACGATTTGTGCAACAAAGATCTCCCCTAAGGAGCGACTTAAACGATAGCCGCCACCTGGGCCTCTAACGCTGGACACCAAGGATTGCTTTCGAAGCTTGGCAAAAAGCTGCTCTAAGTATGACAGGGAAATGCCTTGCCGATTTGAAATATCTGATAACGACACGGGACCATGGTCTGAATGTAACGCCAAATCGAGCATGGCGGTTACAGCATAACGACCTTTTGTTGTCAGGCGCATAAGCTATCCAATTAAGACTGTGTATTCATACCAAATAGTACACAAAACCTACTGTTTTGATCAAGTATTTACCTGACTATTTTACTTGGTTATTTAACAGCTATAAAAAAGGGATTCATTCTAATAAGCAAAGCTGGCACATTTTACGTTGCACGCCACAAAAACAAAACCTTCACCCAAAGAATACTCATCATTTCACTATTTATATCACCAAAAGTTCATAGGAATGAGCAAGAATAAAGCCCAGACCTCAAGAAATTGTGCAAAGCACCGTTATAGAGGTATAAAAGCAACATAATAAGAAATAAACATCAGACAGAATGACTTTGTAGCTAAACAGAAGTCGTAGGAGTTAAGATGGCGACATCCACTAATAACAAAGAAAAAGACAAAACTGCCCCAGCCTTAGAAGAGCCCACCAAAAAGAAGAGTGGAAAACTTATTATTGGCTTTTTACTCTGTTTTCTGGTTAGCGTTGGCACTTCTGCAGGTATCACTTTCTTTCTTGCCCCTAAGGAAGCGAAGCAAAGCAGCGTAACAGAGGATAAAGATGTTGCTAAAGAGTTAGCGACGTTCCAGCAAACCATCGACAGTCAAAACGAAAAACTACAAGCCATGAAGGCTGAGAACGACATTCTCAAACTGTACCTAAGACACAGCAGCGCTACAGCATTAAAAAACATTCTTATCAATCAAGAAGATAATATTCAAGCCTTCTTAAAAGTACTAAAAGCCTCCATGGCTGATTTAACCAAGCAACTCCAAGACAACACCCCTGAAATAAAAAATTGGAACGAGCAGTACCAGTACCAACTTGATCTAGCACTCAAAGGCAGCCTTGAGCGAGAGGATTTATTGAAACTCCTAAAAACAGGTGAGCCCAATGAAAAAAGCCAGTAGCGTATTAATACATGCAAATTCGCTAAAATACATTCAAATTTGAGACAGGGTCGTGTCATTTGACATTATTTATAAAAGATACGCAGCTACTAAAAACCTACGATACAGTTAAAACCAGCTTCTGGTTTACACCTTGCCTGATTTTATTGCTGACGATTTCCTGTTGCGCAGTATTGTTATGTATTGACTTCTATTCAGAACTCCACTCGGTCCGCTGGCTACATTTTTTATACCATGCGGACGCCGACATCACTCGCAGCCTACTAACCAGCATAGCTGGTAGCATCATGACCGTCGTCAGTATCACCTTCTCCATCACCATAGTGGCGCTGACCACTGCTTCGTCACAGTTTGGGCCAAGACTTATTCGTAACTTCATGGAAGATACCAGCACCCAACTGGTACTTGGCACATTTATCGCTCTATTTGTCTACTGCCTTGTTCTGGTGCGTATGACTGGCCACTTTGCAAATGGCGATTATCTCCCCGGACTCACTATCGCTGGTGCCATGCTCATGACGCTATTCGGTATTCTGCTACTGATTTATTTTATTCATCATGTGTCGCAAAACCTGCAATCAGATAATGTCATTGATAATGTTCATTTAGAATTACAGCGCACACTCGAAAAAATATTTGATCAACAAAAAGAAGATGAAAACACTGAAAGTCGGCATAACCAACTAACAACTGAATCAGTCAAAACAGACAATCAAAAAGAGATCATTAATCTAGCCGATGCCATTCAGATAAAAAGTGACCAGTACGGCTATATTCAAACCATTAATTACACGTGCCTTTGTAAACTCATGAAAAAGCTTGATGGCTATATCGAGATCGTTGTGAAACAGGGCGATTTTGTGGTCAAACGCATGGTAACCATGAAATGCTATCTTCCCTACCTATCAAAAGAAGACGAACAAGCCCTTCTCCAATGCTTTACTTTTGGTGCCAAACGAACCCCAATACAAGACCCTGAATTCGCCATTCATCAACTTGTCGAGATTGCACTGAGAGCCCTTTCTCCTGGTATTAATGACCCATATTCCGCCATCGCCTGTGTGGATAAACTCACCGCGACCTTGTGTGATATGACACAAAAGACCTTTCCAAAAGGCTATGCCTGTGATGAAGATAACCTTGAACGCGTTTGCTATAAAGTCACTTCATTCCATAACCTTGCCAGTATTGCCTTTGATCAAATACGACAACACTCACAAACTTGTCTGGCCATCAGTTTGCGTCAATTAGAGGGACTGATTCATATTGCAGAGCAGGCAACCGATTCAAGCCACTGGTCTTTTATCGACCATCAAAAACGCATGATCGAACATAGCCTAAAACAGCGCCCACTAATCGATTTAGACAGAAGAGAGATCACTAATCGGCTGCAACACCTAGACAAGCTATTAACAGCATAAAGAAGACAGCAAGAGGCCTAGAACCTCTTGCCAAACAACTAGAAAAATAACAGGTAAATTAAGCCGAGATAAATACCATACTGAACAAAATAGTATAGAGGTTTATTGACGCCTTTTAGCTTTCTCACCCAATTACGCGCTTTATACAAATAGTGGAATGCTTTATTTAAAACACCAACTTTATCTCCTTTAACATTTTTAGTCGCGGAAGCCGCCAATAATGTATAAGACAAAAACTGATTGAACCAATCAACTAAAAAGAAAGTAACAGGACGTTTAACATCGAGAAAAAGCACAATCCTATTATGGTCTGTTTTATTCTCAGCATGATGAATATAGGTTTCGTCAAACATAACGGATTCACCATCTCGCCATGAGTATTTTTCCCCGTCCACTACAATATAGCAATCGTCGGAGTTAGGGGTTACCAACCCAAGATGATAACGAAAAGACCCAGCATACGGATCTCTATGCTCACCCAATCTTGCCCCAGGCGGCAACATGGCAAACATGCCCCCTTTCACACTTGGAATACCCGATAAAAGCGCAACAGTCTTCGGACAAAGCTCCATAGCGGACTTTAGATCAGTGCCGTACCACTTCAAATAAAAACGCTTCCACCCCGTGCGAAAGAAGGAGTTAAAGCCCAAATCATCCAAATCATCAGAGGCTTTAATTTGCGCAGCCTCATTAAGTTTCAACGCCTCATCACGGATCATTTGCCAGTTCTCATCGACTACTTTAAGCTCGGGGAACTCATTAACACTAATATAAGGCGTTTTTTTTACTCGTGAAAACAAGTAAAACAAGCAATTAATCGGTGCTAACAGATTTGAATGATCAGTAATTTTCCGTTTCAACCTTTGATGCTGTACAACCCCACGATTTTGAACATATATTCCACACAATATGAAAATCAGTAAAACAGCCAACCCCATGACATTATCCTTCAATACGATCAGATAAAAAAACTTAACTTAAAAGGAAAAGATATTAAATAAATTCATAACAGAAATTAGATTTTTTAATATTTCTTTTTTAAATCAACACTTATTGGCGTAGTGTGAGGACAGATCGAAACCAAAGCCAGCTAAAAAAAAGAAAAAAAAATGAAAATGAAAAATACAAAAACGGTTTCTTTTAGACAAAATCCACTTTTCTCCCAGAGAAAAGATCTTTCCAGTCAAAATAAGCACGAAAAAACTTATTTTTTACAAGATTTATCAATAGTAACTTGTGAAAAAAGCGAAGGTTAGAAGAAAGGCCATCTACTTAGCGCGTTTTCGAAATGCATCAACAACATCGGCAACCGTCTCATGGTAGGCATCAGCACCAATCAACTGAGTTACTCCAGAACGATCAAGTTCCGAACGGACGTTTTCTGTAACTTCCGCAAACACCAAACGTATTGCCAACGTTTGCAACTCTTCAGAGAGAGACAGTAGGGTTTTTGCAGATGTAAAATCGACATCATCCACGGCTCCAGCATCAATACAAAACCACTGCAATGAAGGCTGAGCACGGGTGACTAAATACATAATCTGATGACGCATGTATGACGCGTTCGCGTAATACATGCTGTGGGTAAAGCGATAGACAAGCAACCCAGGCGCTAGCTGTGCGTTCTTATCCAAAGCAACCGCACGCCAGCGGCCATGATCAGAAGGAACAACCACACTATTATGGGGCTGATAGCCATGACGAGTATGAACTAATAAGGAAAGGGCAATAGCGAGTAAAATCCCCTGCTCTACCCCCCATAAAACAACAACCAATGCGGTAATCAAAGCAACCCAAAACTCCCAAGGACGTTCAGATAATATAGTGCGCATTCCTTTTATGTCGATCAGTTCAACCCCAATAAGAAACACCACTGCAGACAAAGTTGCTTGGGGCAAATAGGTTAAAGGAGCAGTCAGTAGTAATAATACGATGGCAACGATCGCTGCCGTAATCAGATGGACCAGCTGGCTTCGACCTCCCGCACTGTCGACCATTTGAGTTTTGGTGGGACTACCATTGACCACAAATGATCCCGAAAGAGCCGCACCGATATTAGCCGCCCCTAGACCAATTAAATCACCGTTATCATTGACACTTTCTCCATGCCGAGCGGCATAAGCTCTAGATGTCGCGGCACTTTGTGCGATAATGACAATGAACATAGCAAAAGCAGGCGGAATAAGAGCCTCAAATGTTTGCCAACTAAGTGAGGCATCTGGCCAACTCAAACGGGGCAAACCACTGGGAACCGTACCAAGAGATTGAATCCCGTAACCTTGCAAATCCAATAACCAACTAGCCAATATCGCACCAACCACCGCAATCAAGGTCCCTGGTATACGTCTAGATACTCGTCGTAAGCTGAGGATCACCACCAAGGTGGCAATAGCAACAACCATGCTATCAATGTTGGCACTTTCCAATCTCGACCAATGAAGCAATGTGTGATACAAGCTACCGATCCCACCCGCCTGCATTCCTAGCATACCGGCAATCTGACCTAAAGAGACTTGGATTCCAACTCCAGTTAAAAACCCAATAAGCACCGTTCTTGACAGAAAATTGGCCAACATTCCCAGATTAAAAACACGAGCAACCAATAACATAACGCCAACCATTAAGGCCAACACTCCTGCTAACGCTAAATACTCCGGTGACCCAACCACGGCAATGCCTGCTAACGCCGTTGCCAACATAGCAGCCGTTGCGGAATCGGCCCCAACCACCAGTTGGCGGGAAGAACCAAAAAGGGCAAATAAAAACATTGGTAGTAACATAGTGTAGAGCCCTGCCACCACGGGTACGCCTGCAATTTGCGTATACCCCATCACTTCAGGGATAGCGAGGGCGGCCAGCGTCAATCCAGCCATCACTTCTTGAGGGAATTGAGCCCATTTGACCGGTAACACACCTTGAAAAAAAAGATATTGCTTATTACTCATTGCCACACCAATACTCTTCTTGCCAGTCTGCCGTAGGATTACTATTTTTATTTACAGTATTGCCCATGCCTTTACTCATTATCACTTCATGGCGTTATCTAGACGCTACTATTTTTAGCGACAGGCTGATGGGAAAATGATCCGATGAATGAATATCTGTATGCACATGCACATCCACCACGTCTAAGCCACGACAATAAACATGATCGAGATGTTTAAAAAAATGGCTTAGCCTTGGCTGACGTATCAACTTAACTTCCTCTAAAAAAAGAGACATCGCTAGGCTATTAAAATACGCTAATCTTTTTCCATTCCAAGTATTAAAGTCACCAGCCAATATAATCGGCCCATTATGATGTTTTAAGACTTGAAAAACTTGATCCAAATGCGTTTTAAACTTTCTCAAAGAAACAAAGTTTATAATATGGGTATTCACTACCAGCAACGAAGACTCTAGAAAAGAGCTCTCGGCACTGGTAATCGGATACTCCGTCGCCAATAGCATTTTTTTGGTTTTCGTTATCGGCTCACTATAGGGAGAAGCAGAACAAAAATGTTTATTAGCAGTGACGGATGACCCCGTTTTAATCCCTGTTTCGATGCTAGTTTGCAGATTTTTAAAACTGCGCGCCATAATCCATTGATGTTGAGTCGACTGACTGAAGATCACATCGAATGGAGAATTAAAAACGGCTTCTTGTAAGAGTACCAAATCTTTGTCATGAATGAGTGTCTGGAAGTCTTCTTGCCATCCCTCTCTTCGGCACTTAAAAACATTCCATAATAGCACGTCAATGTTTGGCCCCATTACCGCTTTCGATGCACTCCCCATTACCTTTAGGGATTCTATTTTTCGATAACGACTTTTCATCATGAAATATTAGCCTTGTAGAAATCGTGCTATTAATGTCTCACAGGTAAGGTGAAAATAAACGAACCAAATTATTTCGAACTTTTTTATAACTCGGCACAGCTCTAACATCATTCTCAGTAACCAGAGATGCATTCTGTTTCTTTTGCAGAAAGAACTCTGTTAACTGCTTATTTAGCCCCACATCAAAGCACTCTAAATTAATTTCGAAATTAAACTCTAAACTTCTCGCGTCCCAATTTGTCGAGCCTATAAACGACCATATATCATCAATCATGACTATTTTACTGTGATCAAAAGGCCGCTTGTTTTTATAGATTCGTATTCCATGCTCCATAATTCTAGAGAAATTTGCTTCCATTACCCAGTCGATAAATGGAATATTACTGTGTTCAGGTACAATGATTTCAACCAAGACACCGCGCAGTGCTGCCGCATGAAGAGACGTCATCAAGGTTTGGTCTGGGATAAAATAAGGCGTCATAACCTTAACGCTTTTTTGGGCACAACCGATTGCGCTTATTAACGTCCAATGTATTCTATCATGGTATTCATCTGGTCCATCTTGAACCACTCGGGCAATAACGGGTTTGTCGCCCCTTGACGTTTGCGTATCTGGACAATACAAAGGAAACTCAATTAACTCGCCAGTTGCAAAGAACCAATCTTCGATAAAAACTTGGCTAATTTGATCAATAACAGGGCCAGTCACTTTAAAATGGATGTCATCAATAGGATGCTTCGATGACATCACCAAGTTATCTTTACTGACGTTCATACCACCGATATATGCTTCTGCCCCATCGACACACAATATTTTTCGGTGATTCCTTAGGTTAATAAATCGCGTACTGGTCAGCGAGATAGCGGGTAAAAAGCGCGCTGTTTTAACCCCGCGTTTTTTAAGAGCTCTATCTGACTTATGCCAACTGTAACCAATGCCAACCCCATCCAATAACACATTGACGATAACCCCCCGCTCATGGGCTTTGGCTAGCGCATCAACAAACTGATGTCCAAGAGAGTCATAATCAAAGATATAGCTGGATAAAACAATATAATGCTGTGCACGGTCAATGGACTCAATCATAGCTGGATAAGCCATCTCACCATTGATGAGTGGCGCCACTCTATTTCCCGCAACATAATTAACAGGGTGAATGGCATACCCAGCAACGATAGCAGAATGCCAGTTTGCTGGGAGCTGATGGAAATCTACCGTCTTTTCTTCTGGACGAAAATCTTGTTTAAGGGTTTGCGGGTGCTCCTTTCGCGCCAAGCGCTTGATACGATTGATCCCAAACAACCAATAAAACAAGCTGCCCACAACGGGCGATAATATAACAAGACCAATCCAAGCTAGCGATGTACGTTCGTTCTCCTTAAACAAAAGGACATGCAATGATGTCATAATCGATAAACTGACATGCAAAACCACAATGATCGTGACAAAATGGAAGTCAACCCACCTAAACAATACTTCAAATATATGCATAAACCTCAACTCAAAGAATATTCAGCTAAACCATTAATACCGCTAACAACAGCAAGCTCTATCATGTCTTTTATAGTGCCAAGTTACCATGTATTTTATAGTGATAAATGACACCAATAATCAAATGGATAAAGCCGCTTATAAAGCAAGTACAAAGCACTGAGTTAAGCGCTAAACTTGACCAATAAAAAAACAGTAAATCGGATAACCACACCATGATAGATAATCGCAATATTATTGCCAAACTACGCGAGAACATCCCTTCGTTTGCATGCAAACCTGGCTGCCATGACTGCTGCGGTCCTGTCACGGCATCCTCGGAAGAAATGTCACGCCTCCCGGAAAAAACAGAGGCAGAACACGACGCCGCCTTAGCACATTTTAACTGCGTACACTTAGGGGAAAATGGTTGTGAAGTTTACGACGAACGCCCGCTAATTTGCCGACTTTTTGGTACAACACCACATCTGGCTTGCCCAAATCACTGTCGCCCTGACAACATGATTGATCCGGACATTGAAGCTCAGATCCACCACTATATAGCGAATACACGACAAGTTCTGGTATAATCTCACTTTCGATATACTATCAGCAAAGCATGGCGAGAATCGTACTCAATGGTTCATCTATTGCTCTGGCTTTAGGTTGCCTATCGAAGAGTGCTCGCAGTTCGTTAATCTTATTCCTAGAAAGCGCTCCCGTTTTGGTCACGAGTAACTGATTCATTATGCCCTCTTGGTCAAACCCCATTCGAATGTCTCCATTCTCATGGCTCAAACGGATCGTTTGTCCATCACAAAAGCCCAACGCTTTGATGATCTCCTCTAAAGAAGACTCACTGGCAATGTGATAGAGATAGCCAGAGGTGATTTTTTGTCTGGACCAATAGCCCGACAGAGAAAATGTAACAGGCTGACGAAGCATCAAAAGAGCGCTGGTCTGAGCCATAAAAGGCGCAATAGTCACGGGGGTGTATTTAAACTCCGGCTGTCCTGAAACAGGGTCTGTATCGCTTGCGATCAATACACAAGGTTTGCTGTTTGCAGCGGTGACATCATTCCAATGGATTGGCATAAAGATCTCATTGTCACTCATTGACTCACTGAGCACCACACGGGCAAAACAGCTCCCATGTTGATTACGGATACAGGCCAACGCATCAGGATGAAGGGAAAAGGCGGCGGCAGTCTTGGCATTAATCAAGACATAAGGCTCAGGGGTGTGCTCAGCGAGTCGAGAAGACAACCCTGTGCGTGTCATGGTATGCCACTGGTCTCTGGTGCGGCCACTATTAAGTACCAAAGGAAAGGCCTTGGATAACGGGTTTTTAGGCGCACTGTGCTGCACGGCAAGAAAGTTAGCCCGATGGTTGGCTGTAAAAAAACGTTTATCTTCAAAGAATCGCCGGTTTTGAGAAACACCTTGGTCTTCTATAACAGGCCATTGCCGTGGTTGAAAAGATTGATACTCTTCATCAGACACATTCGCCAATCCGGTTAGATTTAAGTCACGCTGACCAGAATCATTATTTAACCCGGTAAGCTGAGCATATTCACGAAAAATATCGCCTTCATGGCGATAGTCAAAAGCCTCTTTAAATCCCATACGCTGGGCAACTTGGGATAAAATCCACCAATCCGGTTTGGCGAGGCCCGGACTGGCCATAAGACGACGCTGCCTTGATATGCGACGTTCTGAGTTGGTAACAGTGCCCGATTTCTCACTCCACCCTTGCGCGGGCAATACTATATCGGCACAACGTGTGGTTGCAGTATCTGCGATGCAATCAGACACCACAACCAAAGGACAATCCAATAATGCTTGTTTGATTTTCGCACTATTAGGCAAGCTGACGACAGGATTTGTCGCCATAATCCAAATCGCTTTAATTTTGCCGGAGGCGAGCGCATCGAACATATCAACCGCCTTTAGACCCGGCTTGGAGGCAAGACGCTGAGTCTGCCAAAATGTTGCCACGGCCTCCCTATCTTTAGGGTTGTCAAACTCCATGTGTGCGACTAACGTATTCGCTAACGCCCCTACTTCTCGTCCCCCCATTGCATTCGGTTGACCCGTCACGGAAAACGGCCCACAACCAGGCACACCTATTTTGCCCATAGCGAGATGGCAGTTAATAATACTGTTCACTTTATCTGAGCCTTGAGTGGACTGATTTACCCCTTGGGAATAAATCGTTAAGACCTTATCCGTCTTCGCAAACGTCTCGTAAAAGCCTGCCAATGTCTGCTCATCCAAGCCAGTAATATAAGACACATCGCCTTCTTGTAATGCGGCCTCCAGCGCTTCGGAAAAGTGGTTTGTATGGTCAGCGATAAAGGAGGCATCAAGCTGTTGCGTTTTAGAAAGATAGTGCAATAAGCCATTAAACAAGGCCACGTCCGCCCCTGGATTTAATGCCAAATGCAGGTCTGCAATTTCACAACTCTCATTACGACGTGGGTCAATCACCACCACGACTAAATTAGGATTAGCTTGTTTGGCAACACGTAATCGCTGGTATAAAACAGGATGGCACCAAGCCAAATTAGAGCCAACTAAAATAACCAGCTCAGCAAGCTCAATGTCGTCATAGCACACAGGAACAGTGTCCATGCCAAATGCACGCTTATGACCAACCACAGACGAGGCCATGCAGAGCCTAGAATTACTATCAATATTACTGGTACCAATAAAGCCTTTAAGCAATTTATTGGCGACGTAATAATCCTCAGTCAAAAGCTGACCCGAGACATAAAAGGCCACAGAATCTGGACCGAACTCCGCTACTGTTTTGGAAAACTGCTGAGCCACCTGATCCAACGCTGTATCCCAATCCGTTTCCTGCCATTGTTTATCGACCTTCATTTTTGGCATTAACAAACGGCCATCCTCGATGACGGTATCCCCCAACGCAATGCCTTTCGTGCATAACTTACCGTGGTTGGATGGATGATCTTTATCTCCTCGGATATCGAGTTTTCCAGTTATCATAGGACGAGCTTCTATACCACAGCCAACCCCACAATAAGCACATGTCGATTTAACCCATCCTTCATCGTTAAGCATAATCCTTCTCTTATGGTTTCTTCCTTTCCTATTTAGCAATTTATCGATTACTCACATGTGGGTAATTGCCCTATTAAGCTTAGCAAAGACCCAACACAGAGACATAAGAATGATGTGCACATGTTTGATGAAGAGCAACGTTTCTCTCATCGGTGCCGAACAGAGTGATCCAGGGTTACTGATAATGAAAGCCGTCAAAGGCATGCAAGATGCACCCTCATTGCAATCGGTAACATCATTACGATTGCCATACAAGAGACGTCACTAAAAGCTAGCCTCGATCAAAAGCAACATACACATCCTGCATTATACTTACCTTTAACGGCCTAACCTGGAAAAGGAACTTCTTATGAAAAAGCAAAGAATTTTAGTGGTTGGTAACGGTATGGTAGGCAATAAGCTGATTGATAACCTCATTCAAGCGGACCATCACCACATCGATATTATGGCTTTTAGCGGTGAACCAAGATTAGCTTACGATCGAGTTCACCTTACCTCTTATCTGACAGGCAACCATGCTCAAGACCTTGCGTTAGTTGATGCTGACTACTACCAACAGCATCAGGTGCATTTCAGCCTGAATGATAAAGTGACACAAATCGACCCGCTTGCTCAAACCGTCACAACCGAGTCAGGCAGACTAGAGTCCTATGACAAACTGGTGCTTGCCACAGGCTCTTATCCTTTTGTTCCTCCTATATCAGGTAATGACCAAGAGCACTGCCATGTCTATCGTACTCTTGAAGATCTGGACGCCATCAAACGCTCCAGTCAACGAAGCAGAGCCGGCGTAGTGATTGGTGGCGGATTACTGGGGTTAGAAGCAGCAAACGCCATCCAAAACCTTGGCCTTGAAACCCATATAGTGGAATTTGCGCCGCGTCTCATGGCAGTACAGCTGGACCAAGAAGGTGGCGATCTACTCCGTCGTAAAATTGAAGCGATGGGAGTGACTGTTCATACCCAAAAAGTAACCACCGAAATCGTGGCTGGGGAAACCTTACGTTATCGCATGAACTTTAACGATGGCAGCCATCTTGAAACCGACATGATCGTCTTTTCAGCTGGTATACGCCCACAAGATAAATTGGCGAGAGCAGCGGACATCGCCGTCGGTGAGCGTGGTGGCATTGAAATAAACCAATATTGCCAAACCAGCCATGCCAACATCTACGCCATTGGCGAGTGTGCCTTATGGCAACAGCAAATTTTTGGGCTCGTCGCACCTGGTTATCAAATGGCGAAAGTCGCCGCTCAGCACATTCTCTCTCCCGAACAGACTACACCGTTTACCGGTGCCGATATGAGCACCAAGCTGAAATTGCTGGGGGTTGATGTAGCCAGTATTGGGGAGGTTCACGGTAAAACTGAAGGTACCCTCTCCTACACCTACAAAGATGATATTGAACAAGTTTATAAGCACTTAATTGTTTCCTCCGACAAAAAGAAAATCGTTGGAGTCGTATTAGTCGGAGATACCCAAGCCTATTCCAATTTATTGCAAATTCGTCAAAACGGCATGCCACTGCCAAACAATCCTTCAGTACTGATTCTACCAAACCTAGTCAATGATGATTCTGCGGCCATCGGCGTCGAGGCGTTACCAGACAAAGCCATCATCTGTTCGTGTTTTGATGTGTCTAAAGCGGCGATTAAACAGGCCATAATCAGCGGCTGTGTCAATATGGCCGACCTAAAAGCAAGTACCAATGCTTCAACGGGATGCGGTGGCTGCAGTGCTTTAGCCAAACAAGTACTTGATAGCGAGTTAGCGAAACTGGGCGTCGAAGTCAACAATCACCTATGCGAACATTTTGCTTACTCCCGCCAAGAACTCAGTGATCTTATTCGCGTACAACAAATCAAAACATTTGAGGCATTACTGGCTCGCTATGGTAACGGCCATGGTTGCGAAGTGTGCAAACCAACCGTCGGCTCCATCTTAGCGTCGTTTTGGAATGACTATATTTTGCAGCAAGAACATTTGGAGCTTCAAGACACCAATGACCTTTATCTAGGGAACATGCAAAAAGATGGAACCTACTCCGTAGTACCCCGCATTCCAGCAGGAGAAATCACCCCTGAACGTTTAATTGTCCTCGGTGAAGTCGCCCGCGATTTTAACTTATACAGCAAAATAACCGGGGGGCAGCGTATCGATTTATTTGGCGCCCAATTAAACGATTTACCTGCCATCTGGCAACGTCTGGTAGATGCTGGGTTTGAAACAGGCCACGCCTATGGCAAATCACTGCGTACCGTCAAATCCTGCGTTGGCAGCGCCTGGTGTCGCTATGGCGTTCAAGACAGCATGGAGTGTGCAATCGATTTAGAAAATCGCTACAAAGGATTGAGATCACCACATAAATTGAAGTTTGCGGTTTCCGGTTGCACCCGCGAATGCGCTGAAGCCCAATCAAAAGACATTGGAGTGATCGCCACGGACAAAGGATGGAATTTATTCATCTGCGGAAACGGAGGCATGCGCCCTCGTCATGCAGATCTGTTTGCAACAGACCTCGATACGACAACCTTAATTCGTTATATCGACCGACTATTGATGTTCTACATTCGCACTGCTGACCGATTACAACGCACCTCTGTCTGGCTAGAAAACCTTGATGGCGGCATAGACTACCTAAAAGACATCATTATTGACGATAAATTAGGACTAGGGGCGGAGCTCGAACAAGCAATGGCCGACAGTATTTCTAAATATCAATGTGAATGGAAAACCACACTGGAATCGCCAGAAAAGCGCCAACGCTTTCAACACTTTATTAATAGCTCAGAGCGAGATGATGGCGTTCAATTTATAGAGATTAGACATCAAAAATCCCCCGCTCCAAAAGGTAATACGTTAGAGATAGATAAGCCTGTTACGGCCTAATCATTCTGCTAATTAACTCTATATAAAATGAGGAATGGTCATGAATAACTGGCTAACCATTTGCAACATCATAGACATTGCCCCCAACACTGGCGTTTGCGCGAAAGTGGGAGAGAAACAAGTCGCTATTTTTTTCCACAAAAGAACGGATGCCTTATATGCCATATCTAACTATGACCCCATAGGCAAAGCGAACGTGTTATCCCGAGGCATTATTGGCTCGATTGGTGACCGACTATGTGTCGCCTCACCTCTGTATAAACAGCATTTTGATCTGCAAACAGGTACCTGCCTTGAGGATCCTAGTGTGCACATTAACGTGTACAAGGTTCGACAAAACAGCGGCCTAGTTCAAATACATCAATAATGACGCCAAATACCCCATCAGAACATGTCATCACTCATGATCTTTGATAAAGGATAGGAACACAGTATGGAACACTCTAAATTCTCACTGTTCAGTTTTACCGGAAAAATGAAAATTCTCCATTTAAGTTGGATGGCTTTCTTCATCACCTTTGTGGTGTGGTTCAACTTTGCCCCTATGCTAGAGATGGTCAAAAGCACCCTTGGACTGTCCAATCAAGAAATAAAAACGCTGCTCATTCTTAACGTTGCGCTCACCATCCCAGCACGTGTTTTCATTGGCATGTTAACGGATCGGTTTGGGCCACGTTTAGTCTATTCGGCGCTCTTAGCTCTCTGCTCAATACCTTGTTTTATGTTTGCGTTCGCCGATACCTTTTTACAAGCCGCCATTGCACGCTTTTTATTAGGCTTTATTGGCGCGGGTTTTGTTATTGGTATTCGACTGATCTCTGAATGGTTTCCCCATAACCAACTGGGCACAGCAGAGGGTATTTATGGTGGCTGGGGAAACTTTGGTTCAGCCGCTGCGGCTTTCTCTTTACCTACACTGGCGATTGTTTTTGGTGGTGAAAATGGTTGGCGTTATGCAACCGCACTAACAGGTCTGATGAGTTTACTATTCTCTATTGTGTTTTATCTAAACGTGGCAGACACACCCAAAGACTCAACCTATTTTCGACCTAAACATTTATCGGCCATGGAAGTCACGTCCAAAGGCGACTTCATCTTTCTGTTGATTATGAAAATTCCCATGTACGCGGTACTGGCCTTATTAGCGTGGAAGCTATCACCAAGTGGTATCAACATGATTGAGCAAGATGTTGTTTATGTCATTGATGCTGTACTTATTGCTATCTATCTACTGGAAGTGAAGCAGGTTTGGCAGGTTAATAAAAATATTTTCACTACACCTGTTGAGCCAATCCACCAATATAAATTTAAGCAAGTAGCGGTGCTCAATGGCTTGTATTTTGCCACATTTGGTTCTGAACTCGCCGTGGTCTCTATGTTGCCATTGTTCTTCTCCGATACCTTTACCTTAACCCCAGTCATGGCTGGCATGGTAGCCTCTTCCTATGCCTTTATGAATTTAATGTCGCGTCCTGGCGGCGGCATACTCTCTGACAAGTTTGGCCGGAAAACGACCTTAATCGCTCTGACTGCTGGCCTATCATTAGGGTATTTATTAATGGCTCAAGTCAACAGCTCATGGCCTATCGGCCTCGCCGTTACAGCCGTTATGGCTTGCTCTTTCTTCGTACAAGCCGGTGAAGGAGCGGTCTTTGCGACCGTACCACTAATCAAACGTCGTATGACAGGGCAAATAGCAGGGATGACAGGAGCTTATGGTAACGTCGGATCCGTTGTATATTTAACAATACTCTCCTTCGTAAGTTATCAAACCTTCTTCTACGTGATTGCTGCAACCGCCGTCATCGGATTTCTGACATTGTTTTTTCTAGAAGAGCCACAGGGAGAAATTGCTGAAATTAATGCGGATGGTACCGTCACTATGATTAACGTCTCTTAACAACAGCAAGGTGGTGATAGCATGCACGATCACCACCTTTTGCTTTACTTGATGCTTCTCCATCGCAAACAAACAAGCACCGTCATCACAGAGCCTTGTAGCTGACCACTAAAACAGCAAAAAGATCTCTTATAAAACGTAACCTTCACTCTCGATTAGAAGAGACCGTTTTATCGATCAATACGAAAGACCATTAGATAGTAATATCCGCTTTTTAATGTATTTGTCCTATCATATCTAAATTAATCCTATGACAAGCCAAAACAAAATGCCTACATCTCATGATGGACTGTATCCTGCCAGTTATAACCAGTATAAATTTGCCGATAGTTCTCTCTAACCGTTTCTTATATGATGGACAGACAATCACAAAAGTAGAGTACGCCATGGGTACGAAAGTTGTTGCTTTAATGTTTTTGGGAGTGAGTTCTTGTACATTTGCTGCGAGTGCTAACCACTCTGTGAAACTCGGTATTTATGCCTCATCCATCACTTATAAAGAGCCAAGTGTCATGACCGAAAAAGGGATGATGACGGGCTTGAAGGGTCAGCTTTCTCTGCATAACAATGGCCAGGCTATTTTGCTAGACCTAATGTATTCAGAAGGTGATATGGATTACGACGGTAGCGGAAAGTTGACCAACATACCAGACAGTATATTAGAAGTGCGAGGCATGTTGGGCCGAGACCTATATCTTCAGTCTGGTTACAGAGTCACCCCTTACATTGGTTTGGGCTATCGTAATTTAAACGATAACTCCAAAGACATGATCACGACAACCAATCGTGTTGGTTATGAACGGGAACAGGTTTACTGGTACAGCCCACTGGGTATTGAGATTCAAAATGGCACCTTAAATGGTAGTTGGCGTCTTGGTGCTAGATTGGAATACGATTATTTTATCGCTGGTAGAAATCATACCTATTTAAGTTCTGTTCCAGGTAATAACGATCTTCACCTCAAACAAAATCGCGGGTCTGGTTACAGAATGAGTGTCGATTTTACGCGAGCCCTTTCCAGTATAACCGCCGTAACAATTCAGCCTTTTTACAAATATTGGAATGTAAAGCAATCAGACACGGGACGAAGCGGTGGAAAAGTATACGTAGAGCCTGACAATAACTCGACTGAATGGGGAGTCGGCTTATTACTGTCTTTTTAACACGTGACTCTTGCATCTTTCTCTTACCATACAATGCTGGTCATAAATTTGACAAAACAAGTGATTAGAATGCATTAGGGTTTCCTTGAGCTTCTCTTTCACTGGTAGAGATTTAATGATGAAAAAGCAATTATTCCACACCGTATTTTTCGGACTACTACTTAGCTCCGCTATGATGGCCCAAGCACTTGAAATAGGCGCTAAAATCAACACGCCTTGTCCCTTTGGAGAATGCTCAAATGGGTTTGAGCTGTCTTATTTTGGTGAAGTGGATGTACCAACTAACACGTTTTTTCAGAATGTAGAAGTCGGTGGGCTCTCTGGGATCGACTATGATCCCAATACGGGCCATTATATTGCCATTTCCGATGATAGGTCAGAAAAGGGGCCCACTCGTTTTTACACCCTGAGTCTGGATTTCACCAAAGAGAGTCTTAAAGCGGTGCATATTCTCAAATCCACCACGCTCCTTACTAAACAAGGCAAACCATTTGGCAAAATGATGGCTGACTCTGAATCCATCCGAGTATTCAATGGTAAAGTCCTTTGGACAAGTGAAGGCTGGGGTAGCCATGAGATTCCCCCTTTTGTTCGCATCGCCGATATGAATGGCCACTTTATAAGGGAATTTACTCTACCTAAAGGCTTTGCGCCAACCAAGAATCATAAATCTGGTATTCGAGACAATCTCGCTTTTGAAGGCTCCACCGTCTTGCCCGACGGTGACATTCTAATAGGCATGGAAACCGCTCTCTACCAAGATGGTCCAATTTCCAGTCTATTGCATGGCAGTCTCGCTCGAATTATTCGTTACAATGCTCAAACAGGCAAACCTAAAGCGGAGTATGTTTATCCTGTCAGCCCTATTCCTCAAGCGGCAGCAACAGCCAAAGGGGGAAATGATAATGGTGTATCGGAAATTTATGCTCTAGACAACACCCATTACCTAGCGCTAGAGCGCGGCTGGGCTGAGGGCGTCGGCAATTATGCCAAGCTGTTTTTGGTGGACATTAGCGGCGCCACCGATGTGTCTAACATTGCCTCTTTAATCCACACTAAACAACGCATTGTCCCTGTTCGCAAAACCCTAGTGCTCAACATTCGTGCTCTAGGGATCAAGCCAGATAACCTAGAAGGCATTACCATCGGCAAAACGAAAGCCGGTCAGGAAGTACTGATTATTGAAGCGGATAATAATTTTAATAAGCATGAAACTAACCAGTTCCTCGCCTTTAAAGTATTAAAACGTCCTGGTTCCAACCAATCAGCGAACTAACGAACAAAGCGTCTTTCTCCCATAGACGCTAGGCCATTATGGCGAATGGCGTGGTTTCTTTAGCCCTAAGGAAGCCATTGAATGCACTACAAAAGAGCAAAATTCATTTTAGTAAGCACCGTTTTAAATCAAACGTATCGAATACGGTCAAGATAGCTTTGCTCTTTGACACGGCTTTGGTAAACCATTGGCGTGGTATTAACCAGCTTTTTGAACTCCCTAAGGAAGTGTGGTTGATCACTAAACCCAAGATCACAAGCAAGTTCTGAAAAGGCGACTTGATCATTGTGATTGATATTATACACGGCAGATTGGCAGCGAATAATACGGCTAAAGGCTTTTGGTGACATGCCTAAATCCGCCTTAAATTGACGTTGTATCGTGCGTGTCGAGAAGCCCGTTAAATCCTCCAATTCCTCCACTCTAACACTACCTCTGGTTTCACTAATCGTCTTCACCACTTGCGCCGTTAAAGAAGAGTGTTGTCGCGTTTCTTGACCATTATAAAACTGCTTAAAAAGCGCCACTTGATCAGTGAAATTTTCTTGCTTAACAATACTCTCAAATACTTGATTTGATTCAGGAATCACCTCAATAAATTGATAATGATGCTCGACTAACTCTTCAGCGGACACCCGCAAAAAATCAGGCACGATACCAAACGCAAAACGCACACCGAAATAGCGATGATGGCTCTTCAATTCGATATCAATCGCTGCCATCGGCGTCCCAAACACTTCCGCTGTTGGCTGGTTGCTATCGCAATCAAATAAGATGTCCACGCAGCCATCTGGAATAGCGAATGCCTGTTCGTTAGAGCCATTCGCCTCAAAACTATAGTAATGGGAAATGGCCGGATTATCCGATCTAGACAAATAGAAATTTTTCGCTGCACTCATTACCAGCCAAGGCTGCTTAGAGCGTATTTCCGCAAGACGATTTACCAGCGCATGTTTTGACATAACGTAACCCATTAATGAGAACTCTTTACTGTTATGTTGCAAACCAAATGCCAAAACATGGCTAGGAAACTATTTTTATCTATGTCGCAAAAATTCAATACACCACACAAAAACCTGACTAGGATCAAATAAATCGTTTCAAAAACCACGCTACAAAAATAGGTGTTGCTATGTCTGAAGATACTAAAATTGATTTTATTTACCTGTCAGAAGAAGACATGATTAAAGCTGGTGTCACGGATATGCCAAGTTGTGTTGATACCATGGAAGAGATGTTCACTCTGCTTTACAAAGGCGACTATCGTATGGCAGGACCCAATAGCGACTCTCATGGTGCTATGATCACTTTCCCCGACGAGTCCCCTTTTCCGACTATGCCAAAGCCCACTGCCGACCGCCGTTTAATGGCGATGCCAGCTTACCTTGGCGGTAGCTTTCAAACCTGCGGAGTAAAATGGTATGGCTCCAACATTGCCAACCGTGAAAAAGGTCTACCACGCTCTATCTTGATGTTTATTTTGAATGACATCGATACGGGTGCACCGATGGCTTACATGTCAGCTAACCTACTATCGGCTTATCGTACGGGCGCAGTTCCGGGTGTTGGTGCTCGCCATCTTGCACGTAAAGACTCCAAAGTCATTGGCTTACTAGGCCCCGGCGTCATGGGCAGAACCGCAGTTGCAGCCTTTATCGCCGCTTGCCCAGAGATCGATACCATTAAGGTAAAAGGTCGCGGTCAAAAAAGTTTGGATGAGTTTGTGAAATGGACAAACGAGAATTATCCACAAGTCACGAATATTCAAGTGGTCGATACCCTAGAAGACGTAGTACGTGGTTCTGATATCGTCACTTATTGTAATTCAGGTGAAACAGGTGACCCATCAACTTACCCGATCGTTAAGCGCGAATGGGTGAAACCAGGTACTTTTCTTGCCATGCCAGCTTACTGCAGCTTAGACGATGCCATGGAACAGAAAGATGTACGTAAAGTCTTGGACAACACTGGCTTGTACCAAGCGTGGTATCACGAAGTTCCAAAACCTGCCCACAACTATATTCCTCTCCCTGGTGTTCGCTTCATGGACATGATTGAGGAAGGCAAGCTGACTCTAGAAGAGTTGGAAGACATCGGCAAAATCACCGCTGGAGAAGCTCCCGGCCGTCTAAACGATGAAGAAATCATCATCATGTCAGTGGGCGGTATGCCCGTAGAAGATGTGGCATGGGCAACAGTGGTTTACCGCAACGCTGTCGAGAAAAACATCGGTGTCAAACTCAACCTTTGGGACACACCAGCACTTCGCTAACAGCAACCATTCGCCAATAGCAACGACGCGAGCGCCTTTTCCTAATGTGCGCTCGCTTATCGTGCATCTCGTTACTAACTTGATAAAAGATTTGAGAACATAAATGAGCACCATTGTAAAAGTAAAAACGGGTTCTAAATTTGAAGAAATCGCCAGCTACTCTCGCTTAGTAGAAGTAGATAACTGGATCTTTGTCTCTAACACAGCGGGTCGAAACCCAGTCACTCAAGAAATACCAGAAGACGTGATTGAGCAGACAAAACAAGTCTTCGCCAATATCGAACGCGCATTAGCGACCGTAGATGCCTCTCTTGGGGACGTAGTGATGTCCCGTGTATTTATCCAAAACCCAGAAGACACAAACGCTGTTATGGAGTTTATTGGTACCCAGTTTAAAGGCGTTAATCCAGCCACAACCGTGACTTGCCCGCCGCTAGGTTCCACCGTCTACAAAGTGGAACTAGAAGTCACCGCGTACCGTGGTGCAGCTAAAGCAGACGTTCAAGAAATCAAATTAGCTTAACAGAACGTTTGCATTACTTGTCCTCTGCAAATGCTCTCTTTACACCATCCGGAAATGTGCTATGACAAAAACACTTGACGCAATTGAAACACAAGACCAGCTTCCCGAAAGCACCAGTGTGGTGATCATTGGTGGTGGCATTGTGGGTGTCACTGCGGCACTCACCCTTGCTGAACGTAATATCCCAGTGGTGTTGTTGGAGAAAGGTCACATAGCTGGCGAACAATCTTCCCGTAACCTTGGCTGGGTGCGTAAAACCAATCGACATTTTGATGATGTGCCCTTAGCCGTAGAGGCGGATCGACTATGGTCAGAGATGCCAAACCGTATAGGTCAGGATGTTGGCTACAAACAAGCGGGCATCATGTTCCTTGCTAAAACCCAAGCTCAACTTGCTATGCACGAAAGCTGGCTAAAATCCGTTGAGTCATTAGAACTCGGCTCCAAAATACTAAGCGCTAAAGAAATCAGCCAAAAAGTACCGGGCGGTCAAGGCCACTGGGAAGGCGGTATTTTCACCGCATCAGATGGTCGTGCTGAACCTTCAATAGCAGTGCCTGCTATGGCAAAAGCAGCCCAGAAAAAAGGGGCAATTTTGATTCAGCACTGTGCCGTTCGCACCTTATCCATGAGCGCAGGAAAAGTTTCCGGTGTCGTCACAGAGAAAGGGGAGATCCGCTGTGATCGCGTACTGCTTGCGGGTGGCGCTTGGTCACGCCGCTTCCTCGGCAACTTAGGTGTATCGTTGCCGACACTGCCGCTGATTTGTTCTGTGTTTAGAACCAAACCGATGGAAGGTCCGACTGATATCGCTGTGGGTGGTCCTGATTTTTCTTTTAGAAAACATAAAGACGGTGGTTTTATTATCACCCAGCGCGGCAAGCTTGATGCGCCCATCACGCTGGACCATTTGCTAATTGGTCGTCGCTATATGGATCAACTTCGCACCCAACGTAGCTTTTTGAATATTTCTTTTGGTCGTCATTTTATTAAGGACCTTGCCCTTGCTCGTCGCTGGGGAGCCAACAAGGTGTCACCATTTGAAAAGATCCGCACCTTGGATCCGAATTTCAATGCCAACCTTAATCAAGATGCGTTCAACAATCTTTGCAACGCTTGGCCTGCTTTCGAAAAAGCCGAGCTAGAAGAAGCTTGGGCGGGTGTGATTGACGTCACCCCTGACTCAAACCCCGTGATTGATCATGTTCAAAAAATCCCCGGATTAACCGTTGCTACGGGCTTTTCGGGCCATGGTTTTGGAACAGGGCCTGCCGCAGGGGAATTAGCCGCGGACTTAGTATCTAACGCGACGCCATTAATCGATCCAAGCCCTTATCGCTTTGATCGTCTCTAAAATCGACCTAAGATTTTAATTATAAGAGGAACGGAACAATGAGTGATACATCGACCATAAATTCAATACCGACAGGTCACAGTACCATGTCGAAAAAAAAGATCGGTCTGCTCACTATGATGGCAACTTGTATTGGTATGGTTATTGTCCAAGGGGCAATGATTTCTGCTATGCAAGGTATTGGCCTAGGTGGTATGGGATTTATCTTTGCCATGCTGGCGGCTTTGATCATCGCACAATTTAATGCCATGAGCTTTTCTGAATTGTCTTTGATGTTTCCACAAGAAGGAACACTGGCGACTTACACACAAAAAGCCATTGGTCATTTTCCTGCTATCGTTTCGGTGTTTGCAGGTTATGTCGTCGTCGCTACGTTGGCTTTGCCAGTCGAGTTATTCCTAGTGGATGCCATGGTTGGTCAGCTGCTGCCAGGCATGTTCCCTGAAAAACTGATCCCGATTTTGATTGTGGCAATTTTGGCCATCACCAACATTATCGGTACCGACGTTTTTTCAAAAGTTCAAAACGTGCTAGCTTTTGTCATGGTCAGCGCCTTAATCCTTACTGCTTTAGCCGCTGTTTCAGGAAGCACAGAACCGCATCCTATCTTAACGGGCGCGACGGTCGACTGGGGCTTTTCTGGCGTAACAAATGGTAGCTTTATTGGTTTAATTGCTTTGGCTATGTGGCTGTTCGTGGGCTCTGAATACATCTGCCCCATGATCAATGAAGTAAAGAATCCAGAGAAAAATATTCCTAAAGCCATGCGTCTTTCTTTGCTCGCTATCTTCTGTATTTTCGCCCTATTTGTTTATGGCGCAAGCTTATACTTAAATACGGACGAGTTACTGAAATCCCCTATTCCTTACCTAAATTACGCGAATGCCGTATTTGGTAAAGCGGGATTAATCATTGCCACCATTATGGCGTTGACAGCGACCTGTAGTACAGTAAACACCATTTTTGCAGCACTACCACGTATGCTTCACGGTATGGCACAAGACAAACAAGCTTTTCCTATTCTAAAAGTGACCAATCGCTTTGGTTCTCCTTGGGTAGGCATTGTGATGATGGCCGTTCTAGTTATCATTCCTTTTTTAGTGATGACTATTGACTCTTTAATTGTCTTTGTAATCGCCGCCACCACAAGTTATTTGTTGGCCTATATCATCGCTCATATTGATGTCATCATCTTGCGTCGTCGCATGCCGAATCACAAGCGACCTTATCGCACACCTTTCTTCCCAATACCACAAATTCTGGGGATCGTTGCGATGGTGTACGTGGCTCTCCACAACTCTCCATCACCAGATATGACTAAAATGGTGTATAGCATTGCTGGGGGCATGTTGGCTGTAATCTGTGTGATCGCGGCTATCTGGGTGAAATTCTATATGAAACGTAAGCTCTTTGAACCCGATATGGACTAAGACTCCCACTTCAAAACGTCAGCTGGCTTTCCTAGTCACTGGCGTTTTGCTTTTTCAATACTCATATTATCGTGTTTAAGTAAGCGAGCCTGCCTATGCTGTTTAGTAAAAAGAAAAATCTCGAGGCTTTACAAGAAAAATTAACGAAAGTGAGTAGCGAAAAGCTCGCTTTAGAACAGGAAATTCACCACCTCAAAGAAAAACTGCATCAGCAGGAAGAAAAACATCAACACACACCTCCGCCACAAACGCACGATGATCGCTTACTACTCGCCCAGCAGCCCCTTCTTAGTCAAGCTCTCAACACGATCAAACAAGTTTCCGAATACCTATTTGAACCTATGAGTGCGTCAGAAGGCAGTAACCAAAAAATTGCCGACAACAAATCCGATATTGCTAACATCACCCTCTCCTTAACTGAGATTGCCAACAAAACCCAGTCCAGTCTTGACGATGTTAACAATCTAAAAAACATTACCAATGACATTAAAAATTTCACGGACACTATCCAAAGCATTTCTGAGCAGACCAATTTATTAGCTCTCAATGCCGCCATTGAAGCGGCTCGTGCCGGCGAATACGGACGAGGCTTTGCGGTTGTTGCAGACGAAGTTCGCACACTGGCTAACAAAGCCCGTGACTCCAGTGAGCAGATATCTAGTTTGGTACAAAAAATTGATGGTCATACCAACGCAGTCAGCGGGCAAATCGACACACTGCATCGGTCAGTATCCGCAGTCAGTCAGAGTTGCGAACAGCTCGATCAATCCTTTCGTCTCACCGCACAAGACTCTGAAAATATGATGTCAGCAGGCTATCACTCCATGGCCTTTGCCCATGTCTCTGCCGCCCTGCTAGAGCTAAATCAATGGCAATCATCTTACCTTATCGCTGCCTTAAACAATCAAACATCAAGCCCCTTTAGAGACATAAAGGAGACGGATTTCGGTGCTTGGTATTACCAAGGAACAGACAATGAATTTAACTTCCGTTCACAATCCGGTTTTCTTAAAATCGATAATGAATTGTCTGCTTTAAATAAGATAGCAAAGGAGCTGACACAATCCACGCCCCATAGCGCTGCACACCTAGCGCAACTAGAAGAGAATATAGTAAAACACATTATGAATACCTACCAATATATGCAACAGATCCAGAATTATCTATTTAAGCAAATCAACCATTAAAGTAACTTTCTTTTCTCTTCAGAGACAGAAGTCATTCCATAGGCAAGGTTGCCTATGGTCTTTTATTTTTAGCAAGCATAAAATGAGAACATTAGCTTTATCTTATTTAAAAAAGATAATATAAATAAGGTAAATATACAATGCGTACTGTAGAAAGTAATATAGAGGCTTATTAAAGGCCTTAACCTTTTTACCAACCACCCTTATTTTATACACATAGGCGAAAATTTTATTTAGGAAGCCAACTTTGTCACCTTTTACATTTTTTGTCGCCGAGGCTGCCAGTAATGTGTAAGACAAAAACTCATTAAACCAATCCACTAAAAAAAAACTAACTGGTCGCTTAACATCTAAAAATAGCACAATTCTATTTTGGTCTGTTTTATTTTCGGCATAATGAATAAATGTCTCATCAAACATAACAGACTCACCATCCCGCCAAGAATACTGTATACCATCAACCACAATATGACAGTCATCAGAATTAGGGGTCACCAATCCTAAGTGGTAGCGCAACGAGCCTGCATAAGGATCTCGATGCTTCACTAAGCGAGCCCCTGGAGGCAACATGGCAAACATAGCCCCTTTCACGCCCGGCACAGTGGAGAGTAGTGCCACTGTATTAGGACATAGCTGCTTAGCGGACTTTAGATCAGCACCGTACCACTTTAAGTAAAAGCGCTTCCAGCCAGTACGAAAGAACGAATTAAAGCCGAGATCATCCAAATCCTCAGATGCCTTGATTTGTGCTGAACTATTCAAGACGAGTGCCTCATCACGAATCATTTCCCAGTTATCTTCTACAACCTTCAGCTCAGGAAATTCTTTGACATCAATAAAAGGGCTCTTTTTAACGCGAGAAAACAGATAGAATAGGCAATTAATTGGGCCTAAGAAATTGGAATGATCGGTAATTCGACGAGATAACTTACTATGCTTAACCACACCACGGCTCTGAACATAAAAAGCACACATAACGAACAATAGAAAAACAGCAACCCCCATAAGCGTATCCCCCAAGGTATTGAAAACACCTCAAGAATGAGGTCAATTCAAACTATGCTATTTTAACCACCATTCAAAAACAAATTCACTTTACTCATTATTGAAATAAGAAATAGGAATAACTTAAAAATCCCTTATAAAAAAACACTATTCTTAAGAAAAGAGGAGAATAAGAAAATAATTAGAAAACACATTAGAGTATAATAGTGCTATTCTTCTACAATAAGAATAAATATAACCCCTTCGACAGATCTAAATAGCAATCGATTTTCAAGAAAATTAGGTTAACAAAGGCACTCAGAAAAATTCACCCAGCAAATAATGCTATAGCCATAAAAGAAATGATCCATTATAGCTATAGTAGGTTAGCTCTGAGCTGGAGAATAAGACTTACGAAAATAATTCCATCCCTCAAATAGCAGATAATCACATAAAAAAAACATGAGTAAAGTCTCTGCTATACTCTAGATGCTTACAACTCACACGCCAATAACGTGCCTTGTTTTATCGCACGTTTCGCATCAAGCTCTGATGCAACATCCGCTCCGCCAATAAAGTGCACAGGTCTATTTATGCTCTCACCTAAGGTTTTATTGGGTAATTGACCCGCACAAATCACAACGTTATCAACAGCCAAGCATTGTGGCTCCCCAGCCACGGTGAGGTGCAGCCCTTGATCATCGATTTTTTGATACTCACAATTGGCAAGCATGGTCACGCCTTTTTTCAACAGCTCAGTTCGATGAATCCAGCCTGTGGTTTTTCCTAAATTCGCACCGACCTTGGAGGCTTTTCGCTGTAGCAAGAAGACTTCCCTCACGGCTGGTTGAAAGTTTGGCTTCATTCCTTCCACGCCACCTCGGGTTTGAAAGGTCATATCCACTCCCCACTGATTCATAAACTCACCAATGGTTTTGGCTCCGTGGGATAGCTCATGGATCAGGTATTCGCTGATATCAAACCCAATACCACCCGCACCGATCACCGCCACACGCTTACCAACGGCATGACCATTCATGACATCCAAATAGCTCAACACTTTTGGATGATCGATCCCCTCAATCTCCGGTTCCCTTGGTAGGATGCCCGTTGCCATGACTACATCGTCAAAATCGCATTGATTCAATAGCGATTCATCAACGCATGTATTGAGTTTTAACGTGACACCTGTCAGCGCGATTTGACGCTTAAAATAGCGCAGTGTTTCATAAAACTCTTCTTTACCAGGAATACGCTTAGCAATATTAAATTGCCCACCAATCTCACTGGCCATATCAAATAAAGTGACCTTATGTCCTCGTTTCGCCGCCGTTGTCGCAAACGCTAAACCGGCAGGGCCAGCCCCTATAACGCCAATACGCTTTGGCGTTTCAGCGGGCGCAATAATGAGCTTCGTCTCATGGCAGGCTCTTGGGTTAACCAAGCAAGATGTGACCTTCTGATAAAAAACATGATCCAAACAAGCTTGATTACACCCGATACAGGTATTGATTTCATCAGCTCGATTTTGCTGTGCTTTCACCACAAACTCAGGATCGGCAAGAAACGGCCGAGCCATAGACACCAAATCCGCATCGCCCCGAGCCAGAACATCCTCAGCGACCTCCGGCATATTGATCCGGTTAGAGGTGACTAAAGGGAGAGTTAACGACTCTTTAAGCTTCGCAGTCACCCAAGTGAAGGCCGCTCTTGGAACTTTTGTAGCAATTGTCGGCACTCTGGCCTCATGCCAGCCAATGCCCGTATTGATAATCGTTGCGCCTGCTTTTTCGATCGCTAAACCAAGGGATATGACTTCCTCTAACGTACTCCCTTGTTCCACCAAATCCAGCATGGACAAACGGTAGATAATAATAAAATGCTCGCCCACCGCGTCGCGAATGCGTTGTACGACTTCTACCGGAAGACGCATCCGATTCTCATATTCTCCGCCCCAATCATCCTCGCGGTGATTCGTACGAGCAGCAATAAACTGATTGAGTAAATACCCTTCGGAGCCCATCACTTCAACTCCGTCGTACCCGGCTTTTTGCGCTAATAAGGCAGCATTCACAAAGTCATCAATTTGCTTAGCAATTTCATCTTGGGTTAATTCATGGGGAGGGAAAGGGTTAATCGGGGCTTGTAATGCGGAAGGAGCAACCAACTTGGGGGTAAAAGCATAACGGCCTGAATGCAAAATCTGCATACAAATCTTTCCGCCTTCGGCATGGACCGCAGACGTCACTTGACGATGGTTGATGACATCCTCTTCGGTTGTCATCAAAGCCGCATTAGCGTAAACCCCTCCTTCTTCATTTGGACCGATACCACCCGTTACAATCAAAGACACACCGCCCTTTGCTCGCTCTGCGTAAAACGCCGCCATACGAGGAAAGCCATCTTTGGCTTCTTCTAGACCCAAATGCATGGATCCCATAATAATGCGGTTTTTTAATTGCGTAAAACCGAGATCCAATGGTTGAAAGAGATGCGAATAAGCTGACTGACTCATAATGATGCCCTTTTAAGGATGTTATTGTTATACAAACCACGACACGACTGCTGTGCTCGATACCTCGTACTGGGTTCGCTTATAGAGGTCTCTTAACAAGCTAAAAACAATCTAGACAGCGTCAAGATAGAATTTAATTTTGACACTGTCAAGATAAACAGCTTTAATCCGAGCATGACCACAACGAAAAAAACCTATCATCATGGTGATTTGAAAATCACCTTAATCCAAGCCGCTAGCGACCTTCTTCATAAAGAAGGGGCCAATGCCTTATCGATGCGTAAGTTAGCAGACATCGTTGGCGTATCTCGCACCGCCCCCTATCACCATTTCAAAGATAAAAATGCCTTACTCTGCGCCATCGCAGCCAATGGCTTTGAGCAGCAAACAGAGCGGCTTAGACAGCTAATTAACCAGCAAGACCATAGCGAAGAAACCTTTAAAAAATACGTCTTTTTATACATTCATTTTGCCCAACAACAAAGTGAGCTCTATGACCTGATGTATGGCCGTACCTTATGGCAAACAGGCACACCTAATGACAGCTTAAAGATAGCATCACGCCAAGCTTTTAAATGCTGGATAGACTGGGTGGAAGCCCTGCAAAAAAATGGCGTTTTGACCAGCAGCAATACACCACTCAGGGTCGGACAAGCCACCTGGGCAAGCCTACACGGCCTTGCCAGATTCTTAATCGATGGTATTTATATTGACGAAGAAAATGTCACCGAAATGGCAGAACAAATGCTTGAGATGATGATACTCAAGCACTCTCTTGTTTGAATAAAATTAAAAGGTAAAAACATAAGATATTGAGTACATGAATATAAATACCATGCACTCAATATAAAACTGGAGAAAAAACAAATCGAGTGAATAAAAGCAACGCTAATACATCTACTATGACTTTTCCTCTTGATTAATAAAGATCAATACTAGAAAGAGTACCACGATAAAACGAAATGCAGAGGATTGCCCATTCCAAATTTTAGACTGCCACATTAAAAACCACTCTGCACCAATCGTCATAAATCCAGTAAACCAGAGCAACACCCCAAGTAATAAGCCAACATTGGCCCATTTTTTAGCATGATTAAAGGTCCTGTTATCGGCAAGACGGCTATGCCACATTTGCCACACACCTAAGGCACACAATATCCCTACCATGGCTTCGGTAAAGATAATCAGCCAATAAAAGGCATGATGTAGAAAAGGAACTTGAATTGAACGATAGACCAGAGGATTATTATCAAAAATCGAATCCATGGTTAAGACATGCTGAACAAAAGCATAATTGGATCCATAATCCACTATATTATTAAAGGCAACTAACCCTGCAAACAAGGCAACACAAGCCACTAAAATAACTTTGATAACTCTTAAATGATTCATACCCACTGTCCATGTGATAATCGTTAGTCTTCGAGTCTCTCCTTATACACTGGAATCTAATGAAAAAAAATACCAACACAAAAAATGTGTCAGTATTTTTTTGAGAGACAACCGCCTAGAAGCGATCAAATCGATAAGGAGCAGGATTAACAATCGGTTCGTGATTGGAGACAAGATCCGCCGCTAACTGACCTGCTGCAGGTCCTGTTCCAAAACCGTGACCAGAGAAGCCCGTTGCAACCGTTAAGCCAGGAATGCTTTTCACATGATCAATCACTGGACTTGAGTCAGGTGTGATATCAATCACCCCAGCCCACGCTTCCTCTAGTTCAGCCGCTTCAAACGCTGGCCAAGCCTTTCTCAAGTTGGTTATGGCTTCATTGTTCAAAGCAGGATTGGCTTGTGGATCCATAGTACGGATTTTTTCAAAAGGCGTCACTTGATTGCCTTTCCAACGACGTGCCAAGGTTAGGTCTTTAAAAAACTCACGACCCATCGACACTCGCAAAAAACCACCTTGAGTGCGTAATTGGGATAGGTAGCGTCGACCAATTAATAAATGATCTAAAGTGAGTTTGGCATCTAACGCCCCACGCTGGGTGACAATAAAACCACCACCTTGATGTTTCCTAAAAGAGAAATCTGGACCACCAACAGCAATATCAGTCGGCCCTTCCATTGGTTTGGTTCGCATCACTGAGCATATTAATGGCAAGGTATATAAAGACACACCTAAGTTGCCCAAGAAGCGTCTTGACCACGCGCCACCAGCCAGCAGCACTTGTTCACAGCGAATTTCCCCTTGCTCTGTCACCACACCAGAGACCTTGCCCCCAGACATGGATAAAGTACGAACAGCACAGTTTTGTACCATTATTGCACCCAGCTCAATGGCTTTTTTCGCCATGGCAGCTGTTGCCACGGCAGGCTCCGCACGACCATCAGAGGGGGTATAGATTCCCCCTACCCAATCGCCCTTTCCACCTGGCACTTTTTGATCAATTTCTTTTTTACTCAATAAATGTGAGTCCAAATCCAGAGCCTGAACGGACTTCAACCAGCCTTCACTTGCTGCCAGTTGTTCTTCTGTTTTTGCCAAAAACATAATGCCAGCTTGTTTATAGCCTGCATCATGGCCAATTCTCTCCGGCATTTGCGCCCAGAGTCGATCCGCTGCAGCCGCCAGAGGCACATCCTCTGAGTGACGGTTGGTTTTCCGAATCCAGCCCAAATTTCGTGAAGATTGCTCTCCTCCGATGTGGCCTTTTTCTAACAAAACAACAGGAATATTACGCTCAGCTAAGGTTAGCGCAGCCGTCACACCAACAATACCACCGCCAATCACCACAACAGTCGTTGATTCAGGCAACTGATCTTGCGTTTGTACCGTATCGAGTGTTTTTGTCATAACAAATTCCCTAGGAATGAAAGGATGCTTTCTTCATGGCGAAAACATCCTTCTTAGTGTTTTAAAAAACAGGATAATTAAGCAATTGTGATCTCTTGAACATTAGCTTTCGAAGCGCCACGATAAGCCGTGACTTCTAATTCCACTTTATAAACAGTGGAGCCTAAAGGAGGACAAGTTACCGTCGTCGCTGGGTTAACCCCTTTAAACTTAGTCCCAATAAACTCCATCACCGCTGGCGTGTCTGCTGGGTCTTGGATAAACACTCGTGACACAACGACATCTTCTAAACCAGAATCGACCGCCTTAAGAGCTTTCTCAATGTTACTGAAAACTTGTTTAGCTTGCTCAATCACGTCCTCTGGAATTTCTTTTGTCTCTGGATTACGGCCTGCCGTATTAGAAACATAAATCCAATTATCAACAGAGACAACACGAGAATAGCTGCCTTTCTCTTCAAAAATGGAACCTGTTTTTGCTTTGATAATAGTCGTCATGATATTCACCTATAAAATAATGATGTTTAAAAGTCGTTTTGTGAGTAGCTCAATGACAGCAAACCTAGTTGAGGCTTGCCATCACTGTTATTTCAGTTTTATGCTGCTATTTTAACACTGGGGTTTCCCAAAGGTTCAATTTGACACCAATACCTTTCTCTATTGCATTGCGGTAAATCACGGTTGCCCAAGCAATGTCTTCTACTGGCATACCGCCGACAGACATAATAATGATTTCGTCATCATTCTGACGACCTGGCGCTTCATTTGCCACGATTTTACCAATGTCTTCAAGCTCCGCTTTATCAAGTTGACCGGCAGCGATCATGTCCATAAAGCGCACACCGACTAGTGGAACATGGTTATGGGCTGGTTTCGGTAATTCTTCATACCATGCCTCGTATAAACGCGTATTATCCAATACCTTACGCACACCAGGACCTTCCATTCCCTCATCTAACGAACAACTTGCTGGCATGGCTAAAAATGCCCCCGGTTTCACCCATTCGCGTTTTACCATTGGGTAAGTTGTTGGATCACCAGTCTCTCCAGAGTTACAATAAGTGACAAGATCTGAACCTCGGACCACGTCTTCAATAGTATCCACTACTTGGATATTGCTAATTTGTGGAAAGGTTTCCTTCACCCACCCGATAAAATCATCGAGACTCTTTTGACCACGCCCTTTAATCTTGATGGTATCAATATGATGGCACGCCGCCATAAAGGCTGAAACAGTGGTTTTCCCCATCACACCTGGGCCAAGCAAGCCAATCACTTTGGCATCTTTACGAGCTAAGTGACGCGCGCCCACACCTGGGATCGCTCCTGTGCGGTAAGCAGACAGTAAATTAGCCGACATATAAGCCAAAGGCGCAGCGGTCTCAATATCGCTTAGCGTTAACATCAATATAGAGCGAGGTAAGCCTTTCTCACGATTGGCGATGTTAGAACCATACCATTTTACGCCACAGGTCTGAAAATCCCCACCTAAATAAGCAGGCATAGCCATTAAGCGTCGATCCGCTGTGGGTTTAGGCATCGTTGGAAAAGGGGACTCATCAGGGAACGTAATTAAAGCGCCGTGGGAATCACTATTAGGACCTGCCATGCGATAATCGCCTTTATGCAAAAGCGCAAACATTTCTTCCATGGTGTCGACACATTTGGGCATATCGGTAACACCGGCACGAATCATGTCTTGCTCAGATAGATAAATAAAATCGATAGTTGTGTTCTCAGACATAGCAATACCTAATAATAAAAATGAATAGTTTTTGTTTTTACGTCCCTAAACCGAACAGAATAAACCCCTTTATCTTGATTCAACACCAATGAACAAGTGGTTCTTGATACAAATGGGTTAGCAACGCTTGCCTTTGATCCTAATCCTGTCCAATAGCTGCGTATTGGAATTTTCCGACATGAATCATGTTCACCCAACAAACCAAAAATAACGGCATTATTTTTGCATGATTATTTGACAACAGTACCTAAGAGCAAGTGAAAGCAGCCTATAAGCTGACTTTTTATTCATCCTTCATTCAAGCAGAGCCATGCCATGTCAATATCATCCAGACCTATTCCGATGTTCGATATTCGCTCAGAACAACCTTGGTTTGTTCTTAATTCTGCTAAGCAATTCTCTCTTTACCCATCGTCAAACCCTGCCATTTCCCACTATTACAGTTTTGAACTGAAACAGGAATGCAAACTTAACTTTGCCATTCCTGATGGTTGTGTTGATGTGGTATTTGACTGTGATGAATATAAGCCACGGGCCATGATTTGCGGTACGCCACTAGAAGCTCGTAATACCCAACTTATCGCTCAACATCGCTATTTCGGTGTGCGCTTTGCAAGAGGTGTCATACCAGACTTTATTGATGTCGCCACAGAAGAGTTAATCGATCAAGAGTTTGACTTTTTAGAGACGATCCCCAACAGTTACGAGGCTTTCGAGAAGATTGTTAGCCAGCCTAGCTTTGCCAAACAGGTGGCCATTTTTAACGAATTTTTATTGGGTAAGCGGATAAGACAACCTTCCTCACTCACTCTTCAAGTAGTGCAGGATATCTACAAGAAAAAAGGCAATATCCGAATTCAAGACTTAGAAGCTCTAACAGGCTACACAACGAGAACCATACAAAGACAATTTCGCGACGATCTTGGCGTGTCTCCCAAAACATTCAGCCGCATCATTCGTTGCCAATCAGCTGTTTGTGATATTCACAATAATAATGAATTGGTTTTCTCTGATTTGGCCTGTGACTTAGGGTTTTATGATCAATCACACTTTCTTAGCGAATTTAAAAAGCTTGTCAGCACCACACCGTTGGATTATTTGAATCGTATATCGCACGGTACCTATCAACAAAGAATTCGTTATCTCTGAGCGATTTCAGTGCAATAACGCTCCCCCGGTAAAGAAAAAGCCCAAAATGAAGCACTCTGACTGTTTTCATTTAGCAAAATCCTCATATAAAAAAGCCGATTGAGACTTTTCTCAATCGGCTTTTTCACTAATATCAAACTTAACGTTTGCCTATTGCTTCTCCACCTACAGGGTTAAACCGTTTTCGGCACCGTGTTTAACTTATCTTCTTCAGCCTGATCAAACGCTGGATCGCCTTTGCCTTTGGAGATTTTGATCACATAGCCAGTCACAAATAAAGTGACAACAATACCAATCGCAGTCGATAAAGACATAGATAAGCCAAAGCCCAAAGTACTGTTGTTGAGTATGAAAGTGGTACAGACCGCTGTCATAAACATCGCAGGAATCGTAGAGATCCAGTGTAACTTATTGAATCGAAGCAAGTAGGCCGAGGCGGTCCATAACATCATTACCGCCGTCATTTGATTGGCAAAACCGAAGTAGCGCCAAATCACTGCAAAATCCACTTGCGTCAGAATGCCACCAATAATGAACAGAGGAACAGACATAAATAAGCGGTTTTTCAGTGTTTTTTGCTCCATGTTAAAGTATTCAGCCAAGATCAGACGGCTAGAACGAAATGCCGTATCGCCAGAGGTAATCGGCAGAATAACCACGCCCAAAAAGGCAATGATGCCACCGAACGTACCAAGCAAGCCAAAGGACGACGAATACACCACATTACCAGGCCCACCATGGGCAACGGCAGCGCCTAATGATCCCATTGTGCCAAAGAAGGACAGTGCAATCGCACACCAAATCAAAGCGATCACTCCCTCACCTATCATGGCACCAAAGAAGACAAAGCGACCATTCTTCTCATTTTCCAAACAACGAGCCATCAATGGTGATTGCGTAGCATGAAAACCCGATACCGCCCCACAAGCAATGGTGATAAATAGAGCCGGCCACAGAGGTAAATGATTTGGGTTCATATTAGTAAACATATCGCTAAACGAATAATTCGCTAACAGCGCATGATGGGATGAAAAGCCAATCGCACAGACCAACCCAACCGACATAAAAATCAGCAGCGCCCCAAACAATGGGTAAAAACGTCCAATGATTTTATCAATAGGAACAATCGTCGCCAAAATATAGTAAGCAAAAATGATGGCAACCATAGTTCCCATGGACAGTGTCGCGCTGGTTTGGTGATTCACCAAATTGGTAATCATACTCGCAGGGGCGGACACAAACACCACACCAACCAGTAACAACAACACCACAGCAAACACATTCATAAAGTGTTTTGCACCGTTGCCGAGGTAACGCCCCGTGATAGAAGGAACCGATGCCCCACCATTACGAATAGACAGCATCCCCGAAAAGTAGTCATGAACGGCACCAGCGAAAATACACCCAAAGACAATCCATAACATAGCAGCAGGGCCATATAGCGCCCCCATAATGGGACCAAAAATAGGACCGACACCGGCAATATTTAATAACTGTACGAGGTACACTTTCTTGTTCGACATGGGAACGTAATCCACACCATCACGCTTAGAAAACGCAGGTGTCGTACGATTCTCTTTGATACCGAAGACTTTTTCGACAAAAGTCCCGTAAATGAAGTAACCCGCGATCAGCGCGGCTACACAGAATAGAAACATCATCATCTTATTATTTTCCTCTGCATGATTGTTTTTATAATTGCAGCGGCTAAGATAAATCGGCTTTTCTAAAGAATCACCCAAGCTTTTACTCAGTGGCAAGATACTAAGCTAAGCGGTCATAGGAAAAATTGAGCGGAGCGTGACAACCTTAAAAAGTCAACAAAACGTCATGATAATGACGAGAGGCACACATTCTTCCCAAAGGTGGCGCAATCGTTAAACAATCCCCAACATATGCTTCAAAGTCTTTAAATAACGACGACTCACTGGCACCAGTTTCCCACTGTGTGTCATCACTTCTGCCAAGCCATTATCCAGTAACTGAATCTCTTTAATACTCTTCGTATTAATAAGATATTGGCGATGACAGCGTAGTAAATCCGTTTTTTCTTCCAAGGTCTTTAATGTAAGTTGGCTACTTGCCGTCTGATCGGCGGTTTGCACATGAACTCCCGATAAATCACTGTAAACCATCTCAATCTCCTGAAGTGGAATGATCATAATGCGATTGTGTCCAAGACAAGGCACTTGCTGAAGTATTTTAGGCGTGAGCGCATCCATTTGCGCCTGTGTATGGGGCGCCTCTTGATTATGCTTCACCTTTAACAGGCGCTGTAAAGTCTTATCCAAACGTTTCGGGTCAACCGGTTTCAGCAAGTAATCAAGGGCGTTGTCTTCAAAGGCACGAACGGCATACTGATCAAAGGCCGTGACAAACACCACACAGGGCATCGTCTCAGGATCCAACATACCAATCAGCTCAATACCACTGAGTTGTGGCATTTGAATGTCCAAAAAAACGGCATCGGGCTTTAACGTATTAATCAACTTGAGCCCTTCTATGGCATTATTAGCCTGCGCGACGACGTTCACTTTTGCGGACTCTTGAAGCAACTCTGTCAGCTCTTCACGGGCCAAGAACTCATCATCTATTACTATTGCCGTTAGCATAACTACTTTTCTCGACGATTATTGTTATTGAATGATTGCGCAGCCCCCCACACCTTAAGAAGAAACCTGATCAGGGACGAGAAAACGCATTCGTGTTGCTTTTCCTGCTTCACACTCCGTTTGCAGCGCAGCTTTATCACCAAAAAAATGCACAAGACGCTTTGCTACGATCTCCATCCCTAGACCTTGATTGCCATCCGACGCTGGCACAAACTGCCCCGCATTGTCTTCCACGACAATATTATACCCCACCCCATTGCGTTCACTATAGATGCGCACCCGCCCACCTTCTAACATTGTACTGATACCATGCTTGATAGCGTTCTCAACCAGTGGCTGTAGGGTAAAACTGGGTAATAACCTATCCTGTATCGCCTCATGAATATTAACCTCCACGGTTAGACGATCGGTAAAACGCGCCTTTTCAATCGTCAAATAAGCATTCACATGGGCAAGCTCGTCTTTAAGCGCCACCGTTTCAATATTCTGCTTGAGGTTACTCCTAAAAAAATGCGAAAGATGCTGAATTAGCTCTCGTGCTTTATTCGGATCTCGACGAATCACCGCACTGATGGTATTAAGTGCATTAAATAAAAAGTGGGGGTTCACTTGCGCATGCAACAGCTTAATTTCCGCTTGTGTTAACAGCGCTTGCTGCTGTTGGAAATCGCCATATAAAATTTGGCTCGACAATAACTGCCCGATCCCCTCTCCCATGGAACGGTTGATATTCGACAAAAGTTTCCGTTTAGGCTCATAAAGCTTAATAGTACCCACCACTTTTTTACCCGCTCGCAACGGAATAACCAATACCGTCCCGAGCTTACAGGTATCTGAAATAGAGCAATGATAAGGTGATTCACGGGCGCCTAAATAAATGATGCGGTTTTGCTCCATTGCTTGCCGCGTATATTTGGAGGAAATCGGCGTATTGGGCTTATGGTGATCCTCACCGATACCAATAAAAGCCAACGTATTTTCCGTATCCGTAATGGCCACCGCCCCGACATTAGTCTCCTCGTAGATAATCCGAGCGACTTTTTCCGCACTGCTCCCATCAAACCCTGTACTCCAAATGCCCACACTGCGCTCGGCGATGGTCAGTGCTCGCCTTGAAAACACCGCAGAATATCGCTCAAAAATGGTTTTCTTATCTTGCAGAATACTGACAAATAACGCAGCACCGACACAATTGGCAATGATCATCGGCGCCGCAATCTCAGACACCAAGGAATAAGCACGGTCAAAGGGTTTAGCAACCGCGAGAATAATCAGCATTTGACTGACTTCCGCCACGAAAGTGATCGCCAATACAATCAAAGGATTAAATAACAGGTAGGACTTATCCTTTCTGACTAAATACAAATGCAATAAACCACCGATCAAGCCCTCCGTGGTCGTGGAAATCGCGCAGGCCACATCGGTAAAGCCACCCAAAGTATAGCGATGAATCCCCCCCGTTAACCCCACTGCAAAACCAACAACCGGCCCCCCCAGTAAGCCACCAATGACCGCCCCAATCGCACGGGTATTAGCAATCGCATCGTTAATATTCAGACCAAAATACGTTCCCAAAATACAAAACAGAGAAAAAAGCACATAACAACTAAATTTATGGGAACGCTGAGAGGAAATATTCAACAAAGGCAGAAATATTGGCGTCTTACTCAGCATATAAGCCAACACAAGATACACACACATCTGCTGCAACAAAGACGGAACTAAATGCATAAATCGATACTTATTGTTAAATGGAAAGCGGCAAACGAACACCCTAGAGAGTCAATTTACTCCCCTAAACCAAGGTGGACAAGGTTTAGGTTGTGTGAGTAAAAAAGTTCGGGCAATATCAAAGCAATACATTTATAAGACGATCAAAAAACATGGAAGAAGCATTACACATTAAACAAGAGTCCCCCAACCAGCCCGATGTCATGGCACTGATTAGCGATCTCGATGCCTATCAAGCTTCCTTGTATCCGCCAGAAGCCCGCTACGCATTGGACTTAGCCTCTCTGTCCCAACCTAATGTGCTTTTCGCTGTCGCCCGAGATCAACAGAACAAAGCCCTCGGTTGCGGGGCCATCGTTTTGAATGATTCATACGGTGAGGTAAAACGTCTATTTGTCAGCCCTGAAGCCAGAGGCCAAGGCGTGGCCCAACAATTGATTGCCACTTTGGAAACCAGCGCTTATCAATCAGGTTGTCGAACACTTATGTTGGAGACTGGCCCCTATCAGCCAGACGCCATCGCCTTCTATCGTAAACAAGGCTATGGGACTTGTGGCCCATTTGGCGACTATCCTGACCATCCTCTTAGCGTGTTTATGAGTAAATATCTCGATTAGCTATTATTACGAATAAAGCTTGTTATATACCTTCCTAAACAACCACGTTGTCGTGATGAGTAAACTACTCGTCGTGATACGACTCATCTAAAAATACATAGCCGCTTACAGTAAAACTTCACTTCTTACTGGTAGGACAGAATCATTATGCGCTATTCCGGCTTGTTATTACTTTCCGCTACTCTGTGCCAAGCTCCTATGGTATTTGCCGTAACGAAATTCGATTTTACCAATGAATACAATGCCACTTCGATCCATGCTCAAGGCGATCAGTATTTTATCGATCAAGTATCCAAATTAACGAAAGGTGATGTGCAAATCACCCTGCATACGGGTGGTTCGTTGGGGTTTAAATCCGCCGATAATTTTTATGCGGTTTCCGATGATGCCGTGCAAATAGCCGATACCCTCGCGGGCAGTATGGCGGGAATCGATCCTATTTTTTTAGTCTCCTCTTTGCCCTTTTTAGTAAAAAACGAAAAACAAGCCGAAGATCTTTATAAAATAGCAAAACCCTATTACCAAAAAATCTTTGCTAAAAATGGGCAAATATTGCTTTACGCTTCCCCTTGGCCAGCGAGCGGTATTTGGTCAAAAAAAACCGTTACCAACAAACAAGAGCTAGCGAATTTAAAAATCCGCACCTATGACAAAAATGGCACGTTAACACTACGTGACGCTGGCGCTGATCCCATTAAACTATCTTGGGCGGATGTGGTACCTCAACTGTCGACAGGAGGCATTCAAGCCGTGCTCACCTCTGCGGATGCGGGTGCCAGTGGCAAGTTTTGGGAGCATCTCGACAACTACAGCGCCATTCAATACGCCATTCCACTCAACATGGTGCATATGAATAAAGATGAGTTTGATGATCTGCCTAAAAAGGATCAGCAAGCCATTTTAAAAGCCGCCGCTCTCACGGACAAACACAATTGGCAAGCTGTAAAAACTCGGGTAGCAGAAAATTATAAAGAATTGGTGGCACACAAAGTCACGATTCACAAAGATCTTCCAAAGCCTTTTATCCATTGGTTACAAGAGTCCGCTAAACCATCCCTTAAAGAATGGTTAAAAGATACCGGACAACCGGGCCAAACCATCATTGCTGAATTTGAGAAAAGCAAATAATGCTGATTCGATTCTTAGCCACGCTATCAAGACAACTTAACCGGTTATCTGGTGCCTTAGCCATGCTATTAATCGTCTATGTGCTGTGCCATATCCTGCTGGAAATTGTACTGCGGTTATTTGGAACATCGACCTATGTTCTGGATGAATTTGTCGGCTACGCGGTGGCGGCCATTACCTTTCTAGGCTTAGGTTACAGCCTAGAAAGAAATAGCCTGATTAGAGTGAATATTCTCATGGATCGCTTACCAGAACGTTTTCACTGGCTGCTAGATCTGCTTGTTTCGGCTATGTCCTTCACTATTTTCACATGGATTTCCTACTACTGGTATATCAATACCCTGAGAAGCTTTCAGCGCGGCACAACCAGCTCGTCGATTGCCGAAACCCCGCTGTGGATACCCGAAGGCATGGTACTAATCGGCTTAGTATTACTCTGTTTTACACTGCTGGTGAGAATGTTGTTATTGATATCAACACGACATGTGCCCCATATCGAGTTAGCCCAATCCCATGAATAGGATGTAAACATGGACATTGTATTAACCGCTGTTGCCGTGATGACACTTATTTTTGTGGTGCTTGGTTTAGGCGTCTGGGTGTTTTCAGGCTTGGCCATTGTTGCCCTTTTGTCTTTGGTGCTGATTGGCGACGTTAGTTTTCATCGGGCTGGCGCAATTCTCAGTCGTATTATTTTCAGTGCGGGAAATTCTTGGGAGTTATCCGCCATTCCACTGTTTATCTTAATGGGGGAACTGATTTTCCGTTCCGATATTTCAGATCGATTATTTAAGGGCCTAGAACCTTGGACCAAAAAACTACCAGGGGGAATACTGCACACCAATGTGTTCGGATGCGCCTTATTCGCTGCCGTTAGCGGTTCTAGTGCCGCCACCACGGCGACCGTTGGCAAGATCACCACAACGGAATTAAAAAAACGTGGCTATAATCGTAGCTTGTCCATTGGCTCCTTAGCAGGAGCGGGCAGCTTAGGGTTACTCATTCCGCCCTCTTTAGTCATGATCGTCTACGGTATTCAATCCGAAGTCTCCATCAGCAAACTCTTTATGGCGGGGATTTTGCCTGGTATTTTGATTGCCTTGCTATACTCTGGCTATCTTATCATTCGTGCTTTAATGAACCCGTCCTTGTGTCCACCAGAAAACGTTAGCCAGATCAGTAAGCTCAAAAGCATTGTGCTGCTTCTCCCTGTGATCTCATTGATTGTGATCGTCATGGGTGCCATCTATACAGGCATTGCCACCCCCTCTGAAGCGGCGGCAGTGGGTGTTTTTGCTACCTTGTTAATCTTACTAAAAGAAAGACAACTCTCTTTTGCAATGATCCAAGAAGCCTTGATCGCCACACTCCTCAGCTCCACCATGGTCTGCAGCATCCTCATCACCGCCGCCCTGTTATCAACCGCCATGGGATTTTTGCACTTGCCATCGGAGTTAGCTCGCTATATTGCCAATTTGCACCTGTCACCAGCGTGGCTCTTATTCGCCTTAGCTATTTTTTATATTGTATTAGGCCTTTTTTTAGATGGCATTTCCATCACCGTCATGAGCCTCCCCATTACCTTGCCCATCGTCGTGCAAGCAGGGTTCGACCCGCTTTGGTTTGGCGTATTTCTAGTGATACTGATAGAACTCGGACAAATCACCCCACCCGTTGGTTTTAACCTCTTCGTCCTACAAGGGTTAACGGGGGAAAAAATAGGCCAAGTGGCAAAAGCCGCCTTCCCTTTCTTTATCCTCATGTGCACCGCGGCCCTTATTCTATGCTTAATCCCCAATATCGCTTTATGGCTGCCAAACCTCCTATCGCCAAACTAGCATAGGTACACCCAGAGGGAGCTAGAAAACTCACACCTAATTCGTAATAACTCACGTTAGCAACCGCTCTATTCTATTTTTAAGCAAACTTTTATCGGTCTCTTTTGGCTAACCGCCTCAACACTGGCTTGGTGAAGTTGGTGGCAATTTTGGAACAAAATTGATGACAGCTTTACCAAGTCCGCATGCTTTGATTTGTTATGACTATTAGATTGATTTGTGAAATACAATGGCATCACGAAATTCGTTGTTCTCTATTATTGGTTCGGATAACTCAATGACATTGAAAAACTCAGAAAGCTTATTTTTTGCTATATCGAGATTCTGCTCACTAGGTGAAATAATATCCGGAGGTATTAATATATTTTCAAACCTCAAAGTAGTCTCAAGATCAAACTCTTGATTAGGATCTTTGTAACCACAGTTATCGAATAGGACTATGCCGAAAATTTTAGCTTTAATGTTATCCCCATCAAATGAGCAGAAGCTTATCTTGGTAACATCAACCGGTATATGCTGACTATCAAGATAAACAGATCCATCTATATACCCGTCTTCAGGGTTAATTGGGAACTCGAATTCTTTGTTTTGAAGATCGGAAAAAGATTTAAAGTGGATCTTAATAAAATCTAGCTGGATACAGGTTTCTTCAGTTTCGTTTTGAAACTCTAGCTCATCTAAATCTATCGAGATCGATAGATTTAGAGTCATCGGCAAGCCGACATTCTCATTTTTGAATAATAGAGCATTTATTTTACCGCAATCAGGGCTAATTTTTATTGCCACCGTCTCTCCTCAGGGCCTAACATTAGTTTAATAGTGCGCATGCATATTTATCCAGTAAATCGGCGTGCGTGTTATTCTAGTCTTAGACATTTAGATAAATTTAGCTAACACCATAATTTATATAAAGTTATCCATCATAATGAACGTTTAGGCTTCGGCTTAAAGCATCAGTAGGGAAAAATATGAGGCTTTCGTCTTCCTAGACGCTATCCTTACACTCTAATCTATTTTCAAATCAGTGCCAATTAGAACATGTTGATATTTGATTCAGCGCAGGGTCAAAGCCCTTTTCATGAAAGCACATCAGAGTAGTTCGGTTTAATCAGGTCAAAAGGTGTTCGACCCCATAGATCCCACGCCTGCGAGGGGGTGACCTTGAGCAAGCCCAAAAAGCCGTTACTTTTTGGGCGCTTGCAAAAAGTAACCCGCTCAGCAGAGCGGAATAAAGCTCATAAATACAAAGCGATTGAGAGACAACAAACAGAACAACCCCATCCTAGCCTTGTTTGATTCGATATTAAATACGATTGTTATCTAATGCTAAGGCTGCTGCCTGAGTGATCCTTCGAACCATTTTAGATAATGCTTTCTTAATAAAATCGTGGGTGATTTCAAATTGCAATGCCGCATAGTGAGACCCACAAAAGCATAAAAGATGGCCTAAAAAGCCTTTCACTTGCTCATAAAGGGTGGCAGATTGTTTCGCGATTAGATTTAATGTCTGTGCCATCACATCAACGAACTTTGAAACGCCTGTTACAGCTGGGCTTAAGGTTAAGGCTGCCGCTCCCAGTGAGGAGGCTTTTAACAAGGTCATTAAGGCCGCCATAATTTTTTTGAAAGAAGTATTGTTAAAGGTGGAGGTAAACCTGTCTTTATAAAACAGAACCACATTATTCTCTAAATAGTTATCACTTATCACTCTTAAGTCTGCCCAGCTTTCAGTATTAGCCGAGTTTATATAGCCTGGGTTGCCGTCTTCGGGCAATGAATGAGCCGAGAACTCAATTAATCCGCCGCTGTTTGATAGAACATACTCTTTGCCCTGATAAGGAGCATGATAAAATGGCCAAATGGGCAGCATCGGTACGGGGTCTGTATTGTGAATGCAGCGAAAAATCTGATCAATACTGGCGGTGGACTTAATAGCGAATGATTTATGCCCTACACGAGGGGCACCAAAGGTGTATAAACAAGCTCGATTGCCAAAGTTTGCTTTAACCCATACCGCACATAGATGGGCTAAGGCTCCACCTAGGCTGTGCCCTACACAGTGTATTGTGCCTGTATTGCCTTGTTTGATGGCTTCATCAATCGCTTTTTTCAGTTTCGGCTTTATGGATTGGAAGGTTCTCACAAAACCCATATGAGCCGCAGAGCTATTGTCTGATGTAATGGTGGAGATAGAGGCATCTGTTAGGGCATCTCTAATACGATTATCCGTACCTCGAAAAGTGATGGCAATGTCTTTGGAGTAGTCCCCTTTACCAGTACCAATATAAACAAAGCCAGACTCAAGGTTTATAGCTCTACAGATTACACCTCCAGATACGCCATTTATGGTATCTTTTTTTGTATTAAAACTGAAATATTTATCCACATATGGGTTGGCTGAAACAGTAGTTCCTAAAATATTATTAGCTGCTTGTGTCCTTGTTTCATAAGCAAACTCTGCTAATTCAGATGCTAATTTTGGGGTTAAACTATTCATTATAAAATGCCTTTTATTGTTCAAGTCCCTTAAGTTTCAATGCACTTAGCACTACTAATGGCTGTACTGGTGACTCTGGACAATGGTATTCATATTGAGTTTCTTTTATCTCTTTTGTAAAAGAAGCATCAATATTTTTAAGTTGCTCTTCAACCATTTTTAATCTTTTGGTTCCATTGCTTGGAAGCCGTGCTTCCCATAGTCGATATCTTTTATCATCAATTTCAGTTAATATCTGTTGAGTCACTTTGGGTACTCCAAACATAGAGTTTGGTTCTCTGGATTTAATTTGATACCCATCAAAATGAAATTTACCTTGCTCATCAGTATAGATGTAATCATTAAAGTGTATTTTGCCAGAATAGACTAATGCGATTCGAATAGGTTGATTAACCAGAGGCTTTCCTTCGAATGTTAGGGTGCCATTGACCTCTGGGCATAGATAAATGGTTTCTTTTTTCAGGAAACAAGCCATATAAAACCTACTTTTATGGGTGAAATGAGTATCGTTAGGAAGAGATACGAGCGGCATAGAGTGTAATGTTGGCTGGGATCCTTCCACTTCTATTCATTTTCTCTATGCTAAATAAGGATGTCAATGTTGGATCAAGCATTGGCGTTGTAAGTTTTGCGTCATGACTAGAGGTGAGCCAAATCCTAAGGTAATCAGAGAAATACCATCAAATCAGCAACACCAAATAACCCCATCCTAGCCCTTAAAAAAGGGGAAGGGACTTGGTGATTAGTCGCCCTTGCCTTCTGGGGATCAATGGCGTCGCCCATAAGTCAGCCAGTTTCATTGATCTTAATCTAACCAACCAATAATTTTTTCGAAAGTAACATTTATCGACAAAACACCTTAAAAAGCGATTATTTCCAACGCTCTAGAGCTGTTGCAGAACAATCAATGACACCGACTCTTTTGATTGCAAATCCAAACTGACAGATCAGGTCTGAGCTAGTACACCTAAACTATTGTGCCATAAACACTAAAGCTGATTCAAACCAAAACTGACAAGCGTTGTGAATCCGTCTTGAACGCTTGTATGGCAAATTTTCCTGCTCCAATTATTTTCTCGATGGCTCGTGCCCTTCATACATAGGCAAGTTTATTTCTAGTTCTTCCCAGTTCCCTTGTGATGTGATGAAGTTATGCGAGATGGGGCGTTCAACTATATCACTGTCGATTATCCCTAAACGGATTCTGAACTTGTCCGGCTTTGCTGAGTTTGAACTGTATATTGGTGCACCGCATGTCGAACAAAAGTATTTCCGCTTACCTTCACTACTCTCGTAATATGTAAGAGTGCCTTTTGCATCGTTAAGGTGAAGATCTGACTTATTCACATCGCCATTGGTTGCAAAAGCACTGCCACTCGCTTTTCGACATAGTGAGCAGTGACAATAAATAGGATCTGTAATTCCACCATGTAGCTCGAACTGAATAGAGCCACACAAACAACTTCCTTTGTACATTTCGCCTCCGTGGGAAGTAAATAGATATTTGCCAACGCTCCGTTAACACACGCACAGGCTTTGTCGAGTGTAACGTAAAATTGCCATGCCTATACGCGGAACGGAGCGAAGGTTGTGTGTCGTTGCTTAACGGCTTGTTAGCCGTTAAGCTCAATATCCATAATAGTTACAGAAACACCGCGATATTCTTCTTTTCTGTTGGTAGACCAACCCAACCTTGAATAGAACTGTTCTTTAGTTGGAGTAAAAAGATACAAAGTTTCATATTTTTCGAGCCGCGCGCGTTCCAGTATATGGTGTATAAGCATAGAACCTATCCCTTTTCCTCGATGATCTGGCGCAACAAATACGCTTGCCAGCCAAGGAGTTAGTTCGGTGTGAGTATCCATATCATTTTCGATTATTGCGGCTGAACCCAAAACAGTTTGTCCCTCTTTTGCGATGAAGGTACTCGGCACTAAACCACCTGAAAGATAACGCTCCATTTTTTCTATACGTTGCTCAACACTACCCTTTGGATTTAGGTAACCCCATTCGTCATGATGCCACTTTGCCAACATTGGAATATGTTGTGGCTCATCTGCAAGATCAATAATATTCATAATCGACTCCGGCTAACGCCGCAAGCAGCGGCGAGCGTTAGCGAGTCCAGCACCGAAGGTGCGATGCTGCCTTGCCTTGTTAAGTGCATTATCTGCTAAGGTCAGAGTAGTCGAAGCTATCATTCGGAATCATTTCACCTTTAAAAAAGCCTTCAAAAACTAGCTGCACTCTTTCTCTGCGGTCAAATACCTGTTCAGAATCCAAGTCTTTAATAGCGAAGAAGTCATTTTTGTTATGGTGTGTTTCAAATGTAGTCATTAGATAGCTAAAGATTCTAGCTATCGGCCAAGCAATCTCTCTAGGTATGCAATCATCGTTGCCATATTTTATTGCAAGGTCATAGATCGCGTTATCCAGTTTCCAGTATTCATCATCGTCCCATATGTGAGACTCATGAAGTTTTGATATGAAAGATTGCTCATCAAACAACTCGCTTGATGCCCAATTCCTAAACAGATCTTTAATAATTCAATCTCCTGAGCACTTAACGCCCAAATTTAGCGAGGAAAGCCGCGCAGTGGGTTGACGTCTCAGCCAGCGTTTTTTTTGCTGGCGATAATATTTGTTTGTTATTTGGGAACACCCCAAAAATGTCTATTTAAAAAAATATTATTTTGATCAATTGTATATCTAGGAATACTATTTCTATCAAAATAATCAACCCAAAATTTAATTGTTTTCAAAACATAGTCAGTTAATTTCTCAGTTTCTCCATCTGTAAAGGTAACAATAAAACTTGGGCTTTCTTGAGTTTGAGACTCTCGATACTCTTTGCTTTTTTGAGCTTTCTCCATTTTTTCCTCTATGTTTTCATTAGAGAAAAAAGTAATACTTTGTGCAGTGGAGGATGAGGCTTCTTTTACATCCGGAGTGTACATTGTGATTTTAAAATGCTTTACAGAATTGGCTATATCTTTTGCTATGACCAAATGCTTTTCATTGTCCCATATTTTATTAAGTTGCTTTTTATTCTGGTGTTGAGAAAGGTAGTTAATGCACCAATCCCGAAGAGCATGTGCTGTGACTGAAAAATTAAAAAAATGGTCCATTACATCTTCAGCATTCTGCTCAAAATTCACTCTATTACCTTCTCTAACAAGTTTGAGCAGCATGTCTTTGGGTTCGTTGATTCCTGAAATGAAAGACAATTTTTACCTCCCCACATAACGCCGCATTATGGTGTAAGCAGCGATCGGCTATACTTGAGCGAAGCGAAACTGCCAAGCGTTGCGAATCACTCTTAAATGCTTTGTTAAGTTACGATTTCACCTGTTCGATCAACCAATTAAAATTGTCTACCAAAAAGGCAGATTCAGTTATGTCAACTTTACGGACAAACCTTTGCATATTTCTGTCCAAGTCTGTTCTTCTTTCCGTTTTGTACCGAAGTTGCTCAATATGATTTTTGTTAAGTCTGAACTGAACCAAAAAACCATTTGTCATAAAAAAGAACAATACATCGTCGTTATCACCTTTACGGACGGGATTGAGCATAATATTTTTAATGGCGTTATCCTCGATACGAGATGATTTATCAATTACACGGAACATTGTGATGTTAATGAAGTCATCAAGAGAAAGACTGCCACCCCAATGTAAGCAATTTGCCAAAATGCACTGTCGTAGAATCTGATCAAAATCTCCGAGTTCTATGCTGGAAAACTCCTTTAGAGATGAAATTGACGCTCGCCATAAGATGCTCAAGTGATACAAATACCACTTCTTATAGTCGAACTTCTTGAACCCAATGTGTTCTTTGTACTTTACTACATTCTTCGGATTTTTAGTGAAAGCAGTTCCATATTGCTCATAATTCACACTAAGAAACTGTTCGCAGTCCCGACATAGCAGTTTCTCTTTAGGATCAACGTTCCGGTAAACAGGTTTTGTATGTTCTTCAAAGACATATAACTGAGACTCACCTGCTTTAACTGATTTAAATACAGAGCTAGGGACTATATGCGATCGCTGAAGGATAGCTTCCTTATTGCATAGGCGACATATTTCCATTTTCACGTAGTCCTCCTAGTAACTTAACAGCTTAATAGTACGCATGCGCATTTATCCAATAAATCGGTGTGCGTGTTATTCTAGTCTTAGCCATTCAGAAAAATTTAGTTAACACCATGATTTATATAAAGTTATTTATCATAATAAGCGTTAAAGTTTCGACCGAAACAAGCACGCTTGTTTTGTCTAATAACCGTGCATCAGGAGGAGAGAAATATGTGGCTTTCGTCTTCCTAGACGCCATGCTTACACTCTAATCTATTTTCAAATAAGCGCCAACTAGAACATGTTGATATCTGATTCAGCGCAGGGTCAAAGCCCTTTTCGTGAAAGCACATCAAAATAATTAGGTTTGATCAGGTCGAAAAGGTGTTCGACCTTTTAATCCAATGAGGTAACTATTGTTGGACTGAAGTCCAACCTACAAATCGTCTTCGACGCAACGAAGTTGCGCGACCCTATGGATTTTCAGGGTCATTAACAGAAAGGATCTCTCGAACAGAAAAACCAATCTATGCCTTACAGCCTAAAGCGTACCGAGAAAGTAAGTTGTATAAAACGTCGATCACACGCTTCTCGTTAAAAAGCGAATTTTTGGTTACTTTTTGGGCGCTTGCAAAAAGTTACCCGCTCAGCAGAGCGGAATAAAGCTCATAAATACAAAGCGATTGAGAGACGACAAACAGAACAACCCCATCCTAGCCTTCCCCTTAAAAAAAGGGGAAGGAACTTGGTGATTAGTTACCCTCGCCTTCTGTCGGAGTTAAAGCCTATAGGGGGATGAAAGCAATTAGACTGAAAAAGCCGCTTCGACGCAACGAAGTTGCGCGACTTTATGGTGTTTCAAAGTCAGTTAAAAATACCTTGTCTCCTATCCTCAAAACCAATCTATGCCTTGATGGGGCTCTGCATTGACAACATCATATCTCTATGAGGAAACGAGGCGCTGCCCTTAAAAGCGAATTTTTGGTTACTTTTTGGGCGCTTGCAAAAAGTTACCCGCTCAGCAGAGCGGAATAAACGAGCAGCTCAAAGTAATTGAGTGGAAACAAATACACCGGAAGACCCAAAGAACAACCCCATCCTAGCCTTCCCCTTAAAAAAGGGGAAGGAACTTGGTGATCAGTCGCGCCGCACACGGCAATGCCCGTTCAGCACTCTCTACTCGACTAAAAAATGTTCAAAATTTGTTTAATAAATAAAAATTGTCGACAATATAACTTGATAAACACCAAAAATAAGATTAAAACTGCATATATTGTCAACAATAAATAGAACACATAGCCATTATGAGTAACCTTGTTTCTGTCAAATTTTCCACCTTATCGGAAGACATCGCCCAGCAGTTAAGTCGTGCCATCGTTCAAGGTCATATTCCTCAAGGCAGCAAAATTTCTGAAGCGGAATTAGCCAAACAATACGGTGTATCAAGAGGGCCGCTTAGGGAGGCCATTGTTAAATTAGAAGGTCTTGGCTTGGTCACTCGCACGGCAAACGTGGGGGCACGGGTGATAGAGCTCAATATTGATGACATGTTAGAAACCTTTGCAATGCGAGAAGCATTAGAAGGCATGGCCGCTAGGCTGGCGTCGGAAAAAATGCCCGAAGAGGAAGTCACTCGGCTATATCATCTGCTAGACGAGCACCAAGCCTATCTGGATGCGAACCACGATGAGCATTATGTGCAACAAGGAGGTAACGACGATTTTCATCTCCGTATCATTCACGCTAGCGGCAACACCAAGCTTATTCGTCTATTAACAGAAGAGCTGTATGCCGTTATCCGCATGTATCGACACCACACGGCGGATCAAAGACGCGACCCACGCCAAGCGTTGCGTGAGCACAGGGCCATTTTAGACGCCATAGCCAATCACGAAGGCGACCTTGCTGAATTACTGATGCGTCGGCATATCAGCCGTGCCAGTCAATTGCTGAAACAAGCCATGGAGCAATGCCTCGTTAAGCCTTAACCCAAAAGATAAAGAGAAAGGGAGAAAAATAATGACAAAACACTCAGCAGGATTACGTTTTAGACAAGCAGTACAGGAGCATGCCCCTTTACAAGTGGTAGGTGCGGTGAACGCCTATTGTGCCATGATGGCCGAGCAAACAGGACACCATGCCATTTACTTGTCCGGCGGCGGTGTCTCCAATGCCTCCTACGGTTTACCAGATCTGGGCATGACGGATTTACACGATGTTCTAGAGGATGTACGGCGCATTACTTCCGCTTCCGACTTGCCCTTATTAGTCGATATCGATACGGGCTTTGGTGGGGCTTTTAATATAACCAGAACCATACAACAAATGGAAAGAGCCGGTGTTGCAGCGGTACACATTGAAGACCAAGTCCAGCAAAAACGCTGTGGTCATCGCCCGAATAAAGCCATCGTCAGCCAAGACGAAATGGTCGATCGCATTAAAGCCTGTGTCGATGCTCGTCATGATGAAAGTTTTGTCATTATGGCCCGCACGGATGCCCTCGCCGTAGAAGGTATGGAATCGGCCATCGAACGGGCAATTGCCTGTGTGGAAGCGGGTGCCGACATGATTTTCCCAGAAGCCATGATCACCTTGGAGCAATACAAAGAATTTGTCGAGGCCGTCAAAGTGCCTGTCTTGGCCAATATCACCGAATTTGGCGCCACTCCGCTGTTCAGCAAAGAAGAATTAGCCAGCGTTGGGGTCGGTTTGGTGCTCTACCCCTTGAGCGCATTTCGCGCCATGAATAAGGCGGCCCTTAACGTTTATCAGCACCTATTGAGCGATGGCCACCAACGCAACGTGGTCGACAGTATGCAAACACGTAACGAGCTTTACGCCTTTCTCAACTATCATGAATACGAAGACAAATTAGACGAGCTTTTCTCTAAAAAATAACCACTCTCTAAACAATAATAACTCCCTAAAAAAACAACAAAGCAAGGAGCAGAAACATGGCTAAAGTTCTTTCCGGCGCTGGCCTACGCGGCCAAAGCGCAGGCCAAACCGCACTCTGTACCGTCGGTAAAGCCGCCGCAGGATTAACCTATCGTGGCTACGATATTGATGTATTAGCCGATAAAGCGAGCTTTGAAGAAGTCGCCTATCTTTTATTATACGGTGCACTGCCGAACCGTACTCAGCTGCGAGACTATGAAGCAAAACTTATGGGCTTGCGAGCCTTACCTGAAACCCTCAAAAAAGCCTTAGAACTGATTCCCGCAGAAGCTCATCCAATGGATGTCATGCGCACGGGCTGTTCCTTTTTAGGCAATCTAGAACCAGAACAGGACAACGAAGAAACGCACCATACAGCGAATCGTTTGATCGCCGCCCTACCCGCCATCGTGTTGTATTGGTATCGCTTTAGTCATGATGGTGTGCGCATTGATACCCTCAATGACCATGTTCCTTCCTTGGCGGGGCATTTCCTCACCATGTTGCACGACAAAGCCCCTAGCGCGCTTCACACAAAGGTCATGAACACCTCGCTGATCTTGTACGCAGAGCACGAATTCAATGCTTCGACCTTCACAGCTCGGGTATGCGCTTCCACTTTGTCGGACATGTATTCTTGTGTCACAGGTGGTATTGGCAGCTTACGCGGCCCGCTTCACGGCGGCGCAAATGAAGCGGCAATGGACATGATCGAACCTTGGCAAACCCCAGACGAAGCCGAAGCTGCGCTACTGCAAAAACTGGCTAATAAAGAAAAAGTCATGGGCTTTGGTCATGCTATTTACAGTGACCGGGATCCACGTAATGACATCATTAAAAAGTGGGCGAAAAAACTCAGTGAAGACGTCGGCGACGACCATTTATACGCGGTGTCTGAACGCTGCGAAGCGGTTATGTGGCGTGAGAAGAAGCTCTTTTGTAACGCGGATTTTTTTCATGCCAGCGCTTACCGCTTTATGGGCATTCCCACTAAGCTATTCACGCCAATTTTCGTTTGCGCTCGAGTAACAGGCTGGACCGCCCACGTCATGGAACAGCGCGCCAACAATCGCATTATTCGCCCCAGTGCCGATTACATTGGACCAGATCATGCTGATTGGGTGGATATTGACGACCGTCCTTAAGCGAAAAATAGACAAGAGAAATACTAAGTAAGGATCAAAAATGAGTGCCAACGTAGACCAAAACAACCGTCCGGATTACGACCAAGTCATCCAGGACATCGCCGATTATGTACTGAACTATAAAATAGAAAGCCAAGAAGCCCTGGATACCGCTCGTAACTGTTTAATGGATACCCTCGGCTGTGGTTTACTCGCCCTGCGCTTTCCCGAATGTACCAAGCATCTTGGTCCCATTGTGCAAGGCACAGTTGTCCCCAATGGGGCCCGCGTTCCCGGCACGTCTTTCTCCCTCGACCCAGTCAAAGCCGCGTGGGACATAGGCTGCATTATTCGTTGGTTGGATTACAACGACACTTGGCTAGCCGCCGAGTGGGGACACCCTTCCGATAACTTAGGGGGCATTTTGGCGGTGGCAGATCACCTTTCCCAAGTACGCTTGTCAAAAGGCGAACAGCCGCTGACCATGCGAGACGTCTTAGAAGGTATGATCATGGCCCATGAGATTCAAGGCGTCATCGCCCTCGAAAACTCATTCAACCGTGTGGGCTTGTGTCACGTTTTATTGGTACGGGTTGCCTCGGTTGCCGTAGTAACCAAAATGATGGGGGGCGACAGAGAGCAAATCATGGCCGCGATTTCCCAAGCATGGGTAGATGGTTCCGCCCTGCGTACCTATCGCCATGCGCCTAACGCAGGCTCTCGGAAATCGTGGGCGGCGGGGGACGCCACTTCACGGGCCGTTCGCTTAGCCGATATGTCCATGCGAGGCGAAATGGGCATTCCCGGTGTATTAACGGCGCCACAGTGGGGGTTTTATGATGTGTCTTTCTCGAAAACCAACAAAGACCAAGCCATCAAACCAGAAGCGCAACGTCAGTTTGCTTTCTCACAAGACTACGGCACTTACGTGATGGAAAATGTCTTGTTTAAAATCTCTTTCCCGGCGGAGTTCCATGCACAAACGGCAGCAGAAGCCGCTGTGATACTGCATCCCCAAGTGAAAGACCGCTTGGCAGACATCAATAAAATCGTCATTCGTACCCATGAATCGGCCATTCGTATTATTTCTAAATCCGGCCCATTGGCAAACGCTGCCGACCGCGATCACTGCTTGCAGTACATGGCTGCGGTTCCATTAGCCTTTGGTCATTTAATTGCCGAGCACTATGAAGATGACTTCCATGACGCCAACCCCATCATCGATGAGCTGCGTGATAAAATGGAAATCGTCGAAGACAAACGCTTCTCTGCCGAATACCTAGAAGCCGACAAACGCTCCATTGCCAACGCCATTCAAGTGTTCTTTAAAGACGGAAGCAGCACTGAAGAAGTGGTGGTGGAATACCCGGTTGGGCACCGTCGTCGTCGCGAAGAAGGCATTCCACTTTTGGAGAAGAAATTTAAAAACAACTTGGCAACGCGCTTTCCGAACCGCCAATGCCAAACCATCTTTACTCTGTGTAAAGATCAAGCCACGCTAGAAAGCACGCCAGTTAACCGCTTTATGGATTTATTTGTCATCGCTTAACAGCCCAAGACATTGATTTCCATACATTCAACGAGGGCGCTTAAATCATTAAGTGCCCTTTCTGTTACTCCATTCTTTGCCTCACTTCCTGTCTTGATCGGATTGCATACTACAACCCGTAGTCACCTCGACGCGCACTTTCCCACTGCATGACAAGTTTTAACGCTGCAGGCAACACCAATAAGGTAATGAGGGTGGCAATCAATAATCCACCGATAATGGCATACGCCATTGGCTGCCAAAAGACTTCTCGGGAAATCGGTACCATCCCTAAAATCGCAGCACAAGCGGTCAATAAAATAGGACGGGAGCGATGCATAGCCCCTCGCGTAATGGCCTCGTGAATGGATACACCGTCTTGAATATTACGATCCACCTCAGAGATTAAAATAATCGCATTGCGAATGATCATGCCAAACAAAGCGATAATCCCCAGTAAAGCAACGAATCCCATGGGGGTGCCTGTCGGCAACATAGCAATCACGACCCCGATTAAGCCAAACGGTGCGATAAATAAAGCCAATAACATCCGTGAAAAGCGACGTAGCTGAATCATTAATAGTGTCAGCATGCATAAAATGGTCACAGGCAATACATCATAGACTGACTGGTTTCCCTTACTTGAATCGGCAACCGCTCCCGCTTCTTTCAGCTGATAACCTGGAGGCAGTTTCTCTGTAAAGCTCTGAACCACAGGAGCCAACTCATCGGACAAGGTTTGTGGTAATTCCCCCGATGCCACGTTTAATTGCACACTAATATAGGGCTCTCGATTCCAGCGCCAAACAATGGGATCGGTTATGCCATATTGAATGGTAGCAATCTGTCTTAATGGCACGGTTTGTCCATTGCTCATTGGTATTTGCAAGTTACTGATGGTGGATACGTTTTCCTTAGCTTCTTTATCACCTTGCACCACCACATTTACCATACGGTTATGATCACGAAGCGAAGTAATTACTTGTCCAGAGAAGATATTAGCCAGTGTATTGGCCACTTGTTCAGAACTTAGTCCCACCGCCCGAGCTTGAGTTTGATTAATATCAATGGCAATGCGACGTTCTGGCTCACCGCTGGTCAGGTTAATGTCTCGCGCCTGCGGATCTTTTCCTATTAACACGGCTAAATCCGTTGCCAATGAACGCACCTTATCCAAATCCGGCCCCATAATACGATAACGCACAGGCCACCCCACTGGTGGACCAAGTTCTAAGGGTGCCACACGGCTAACAATATCTGAATCATGCTGATTCAGATAACGCTTGATATCCGCACTCAACCTATCTCGAACGTCAGTAGACTTCGCTACGACCACCAGTTCGGCCACATTTTCATGACTGAGCAAGACATCCATCGGCAAATAAAAGCGCACCGCTCCGGAGCCAACATAGGAGGAAAAATGCGCCACGTTTGGCTGTGTTTTAAGCCACTTTTCAAGCGCTATGACTTTTTCTCGGGTGGCACTTTGCGTCGCATTTTGCGGCAAAGTCAAATCCACCAGCAATTCGGGGCGATCTGATGATGGGAAAAAAACCGACTTCAACTGGCCCATCCCGACAATGGCCAGACCAAGCAAAACACAGGCAAGCAAAATAACGCTCTTAGGCCTAGATAATGAGTAGGATAACAAACGACTAAATATTCTTGAGTGAGAGCTGATCTTATCCTTAGGAGAAGACAGCGCCGCTGGCAACAGCCAAACACCTAATAGAGGTGAAAATAAAATCGCCACAATCCAAGAACTCAGCAACGAAATCAGCACCACAACAAACATGGAATAACAGTATTCACCGGCGCTGGAAGCGGCAAAGCCCACCGGAATAAAGCCAGAGATCATTACCAAGGTACCTGTTAACATCGGAAAGGCGGTACTTTTAAACGCGTATACGGCGGCTTCTTTTCGTTTCCAACCTTGTTCTAACCGAGAAACCATGGCCTCAACAGTAATCATCGCATCATCGACTAGTAAACCTAATGCAATAATCAAAGCTCCCAAGGAAATACGTTGCAGTCCAATTCCAACGATTTCCATGCCAACAAAGGTCATCGCCAATACGATAGGAATAGAAAAAGCGACCACTAAGCCTGCTCTCATTCCCAAAGAAATAAACGAGACTGCCAACACAATCACAATGGCTTCCACCAGTACTTTGACGAAGCCATTCACCGCCCCTTTTACCACCTTGGATTGATTCGCCACCGTAAAGACATGCATACCATGGGGTAAAAGCCACTTAGCCTTATCCATTTCTTGGTCAAGCCGCTGACCAAAATCCAACATATTACCTGTCTTTGACATGGAAATAGCCAGCCCTATGGCAGGCTGCCCATTGACTCGAAACTCGGGTTCCGGTGGTGTTTTTAACACTCGATGAATGGTGGCAATTTGCGTTAAAGGCACAAAATGGCCATCGATATGCAGCACAATATTTTGCAAACTTTTTTCAGACTTAAAAGCCCCCGATACTTGTAAATCAATACGCTCACTTCCTGTACGAATCACCCCAGCAGGAACAATGGCATTTTGCTGTTGCAGCATGGTCGTCACTTGCTTAAAGCTCAAACCTAAGCCAGCTAGTTTTTCAGGTGAAAAAGCAATATTAATTTGCTCATCTTGCGCCCCCAGCACCTTTATTTTACTCACGTCTGGCACACCTAATAGTCGGTCCCGAATACGGTCAACCACATCCCGCAGTTCACGTTCCGTAAAGCCTTTTCCGGTAACCCCATAGATGGTGCCATAGGTATCATCAAACTCATCATCCACCGCAGGTTTACTGGCACCCGATGGCAAACTAGGGGATAAATCTTTCATTTTTTTGCGCACCTGATACCAAATTTCTGGCACCATTTTAGGCGGTGTATCATCCCGAAGGTTCACAAACACAACAGACTCACCTTCCCGAGTGTAGCTTTTTAAATAATCCAGATAAGGCACTTCTTGCAGTTTTTTTTCCACCACATCAGTAACAAATTGCGTGGTATCTTTCACCGATGCGCCAGGCCATACGGTCGACACCACGGCTTTTTTGATCGTGAAAGAAGGGTCCTCATTACGGGGCAGATTGATATAGCTGAGTACGCCCATGACGACGACAACCATCATCAAAAAGCTGACCATTTGTTGATTATTCAGAGCCCATTCAGATAGGTTAAAACGCTTGCGTGGGTTAGACATCAGTTCGCATCCTTAAACAAGGTGACTTTCATGCCAGGGCGCAATGTCGATACGCCCGCCACCACAACACGCACTCCAGCAGACAAGCCTTTTGACACAAAAATACTGTCATTGCTGTAGCGAACAACCGTCACTGGCTGCAAATGAACGGACTGAGTTGACTCATCAAAAACATAAACGGCAGGCTGCTTACCTTGGCGCGTTAACGCCAATGCTGGTAATTGAATAATATTAGCTTCACGAAGACGAGCCGAGCCTTTCACAATAGCACCCAATACCATTTCCTTTGGGAAGGTTGTCAATTTGATTCGTACTCGATAGGTTCTTGTGTTTGTATTCGCCTGCGGGCTGACATCTCGCACCGTTCCAGTGGTTTTAATGCTCGGGTCAGACAATAAAGACACGGTGATCTCGCTATGGGGAGGCGTATTGGTAATCATCTCCTCAGGCACGTCAAACACCGCATTGCGCTGAGTCAGAGAAGCCAGTTTCACCACCTCCTGTCCAGCTGAAACCACTTGCCCAACATTGCCACTCACTTGGGTCACGACGCCACTTTCCGGTGCCAACAACTTGGTATAACTCACATTATCAGAGGCTTCTTTGACAGCCGATTTCGCACTTTCATATTGCGACAAGGCAGTATCATAATCGGACTTTTTCATATCAAATTGCGATTGGGAAATAACGTGCGTTGACAGCAGTTTTTTATAGCGTTCGTAGGTGATTTTCGCCAAACTCAAACTGGATTGTGCACTCACTAACTTCGCTTTAGCATTGGCTAACTGATTTTTGGCATCACTGGTATCCAGCGCCGCCAGCAACTCCCCCTTAGAAACCTTATCCCCCACATCCACTTTGCGCTCAATAATACGACCACCTATGCGAAACCCTAAAATAGTCTCGTGTTCTGGCTCAATATCCCCAATCAAGCTCACCTGATCGGACGGTGAGTCCGCAGATAACAACACGGTTTTCACGGGTCTAGGTGGTTCTGGTTCGACTTTTTTTTGCTCACTGCAGCCAGACAGCACCACACAAAATGACAGCACAACAGCTTTTCCAAAAAATGATGAAAAAGACCTCTGCAATCTCTGACCCAAACAAAAAAACATCATTTCGAAAACCTCATTAGAAGACGAAAACCAGCAAACTTTGATTTATTCTAAACTCATCTTTAGCTATCTGAGCAAAGAACCAACAGAGTACCCGATAAATATCAATAAATGATTAAACATGAGAGTTTATTAGAGGCAACCGTGATATCGAATGGCATGTCTGGACAAATGACACTGATCACAGCCTTCTTTCCTTCTTTCCTTCTTTCCTTCTTTCCTTCTTTCCTTCTTTCCTTCTTTCCTTCTTTCCTTCTTTCCTTCTTTAGTAAGAGTAACACTCTCTTTCCAGTAACAGAAAATCGGTCGAAGTGGCGGGGGAATAGAATTGGCTTATTGAGTTCTTTTGGAGCTGATGAAGGCTATAAGCCATTTTTCATCAGCTCGCACATCCCAATGATAGGAATTAATGGTAGGGCGAAATAGAGTTTATAAATGCTTACTGTCTAAATCACTTTGAATAATTTCAAGCAATTTTGCTTCAAGCTCTTCATTTCTATGGAGGTTGATATAGTGTGCTTCTTTTGCACTTAAATGATAGGAAACATTCTGCTTAGTCTTTTCATTTTCCACTATCAAGGCATGTTCGTGTCCATCTTCCGTTGAAGCTAACTTGATTGTGTACTTGTTACCAGCAATAAGAACATGTTCTGTTCTATATATCTCTAATGAAGTTAATTGCGTCATTAAAACCCATCCTAAATTAATATGATTTTTTGTTTTTCTACCAAGCTCTATTGGCTTTATCTTATTTGATTGGCAGTTCTAGAAACCCCTATCAAAATAGAGAGACAAATAAAAATAAAGAATAACAAGAAAATGCATATAAAAAAATACATTTTCAAATCAAATATATTTTATATAAATCAATTAGTTAAATTTTCAAACAAAATAACTCAGGGGCATAACAGAGTTGATAGTGGGTTTGATGGACGTCACTCACCACCAAAGAACACCAATACCCTGCTTTGCTGTTACCTCTTGTGGGCGGAACTGGGTTGTCATCGCTTTGGGGGTCGATAAAGATTAAAGGATATTTTTCTGACTCCAAATCTCGCCAACTGCAAATTGCCAAGTAACGTGATTCAATTAGGGAAACCTCGGCCTTACCCATCAATCGCAAAGGAAAGTCTGTATGCTAATAAACAAATAGTAACCAACTGATGGAGGTAACATGCCACTAGTAAGAATTGATTTAAATGAAGGGCGTTCGGATGATGAAATAAAAACTATCATGGATACTATCCAAGATTGCGTTGTTGACGCCTTTAACGTACCCAAAAACGATCGCTACCAGATAGTGACCGAACACAAACCGGGGCGCATGGTGCTGCTTGATACAGGATTAGGGTTCGAACGCAGCGAAGATGCCATCGTCATTCAAGTTTTCACCAGTCCACGTGCGACGGTTATGAAGACTCACTTCTATAAACATGTCACTGAACAGCTTGGCAACGCCATTGGACTATCGCCTAAGGATATTCTCATCTCAGTCATCACTAATACAGACGTCGATTGGAGCTTTGGATTTGGCGAATCTCAATACCTAACAGGTCGCCTATAATGACGCCAGACCGTTATTTTTGTTCATAGCGTCACTTGGCTTCAATGAAGATAAGGTACTTACCGACTCTTAATAAAAGAAAAACGGGCGGGCATAAGCCCGCCAAAAGTATTAGCTTGGTAAGAACTCTTTCCCCCAGCCTAACCCTATAATGTTGCGTTTGAGCATGGAATCGATCGCGGCCTCGTCGTACCCAACTTCTGCCAGAATCTCACGTGTCGAATGACCCGTTCGCTCTGTTGGTTTCAATGGGCGAATAGCGGACTCTGTAGGACGAATCGCATAATGATCGATTTGAGTCACTTGATGGCCGCAGGGGTGATCGGGGAAGATCGTAAAGGCAAAGCTACCTCGGTCAATACCGGTGGTTCCATCACTAAGACGACTGTTTTCCGAGCGTAGGTGTTTGATCGACTCAGGAACAGCAACCGCAATGTCTTTTGCCCACATTTTATCTGTCCAATATTCTGATGGCGCTTTAGCTAGCTGCTGGGTCAGGAAGGATTTGATATCGTCCACCTCCCCAATTCCCTCCAACCCTTCAATGGCCGCTATTTTGTCCAGCTCTAAACTATTAGAATCCAGATAAATCCAGCCATCACTGGTTTGATAAAAATGTGCCAACGGTCCGAATCCCATCCCTTCTCTGCCAGAAGGTTCATTAAATGGTGGACGTCCCGCGTAGTCGTAACAATAAGGAATCTGCAACAAGTTAGTAACCGCCGAGAGTGAAGTACGAGCACGAGAGCACTTGCCTGTTCTCAATTTTTGGTACAAAGCCACAGCCGTTGCCAAGCCAGCCGCAAAACCGCAATTAACATCAAGTGTTCCAATGTGTGCATGTTCTTCTGGTGTTTCTATCCCACCAAAGCGACTCATAATGCCACTGATTGCCTGAATAATATCGTCGTAACCAATGTACTCCGACATTGGCCCCACGCGCGGCCCACCCAAGCAATCCAGACGGCAAAACAATAGATCGGGGTTGATCTTCTTCAACGTCTCTTCATCCAACCCTAATTGGAGGATCTGTCGCTGAGGGGCGTTCATAACGACCATATCCACTGACCGAACCAGTCGATTGAAGATCTCACGACCTTCTTCGGTGGAGATATTGACAACCGCACTACGCTTATTGACCCCCGACTGGAAGGTGTACATGGTGCCGATCAGTGGATCATAGAGCGGCTTGACAGGATCTAACTTGATCACTTCAGCACCAAAGCGAGTTAAGAATGCGGCGGAGTGAGGACCCGCAATAACATTCGTCAAATCTAGTATGCGCAGATCTTCCAGCCAGCCTTTACCTGATGCTGGTTGTATATCAGCACCAGTGGGTCGAGTGACTTTTTCCTCGGCAGCGACCTCATTCAGTTCAGCCAATGCTTCATCGAAACTGACATGACGACAAGCTCGCGGCGTCAACATGGCATCGGCTTCGTTTTCTAACCAAGCGATAGGGCCAGGTTGCTTCATGATGCCATAATCTGGTGTGTCTACCTCAACAATCAGGCCTGCAAGGTTAACATGCTCGTCCTGCACCCATTCTTCCGTTGTACGATGAGGCGCGCCTGGAATCGATGCTTTGCCAAAAATGCGTCCCCATTCCTCGGAGGTTTTGGTAAGAAAAGCGGCTTTCATTTTCGCTGCGATAATATCCGCCCACCTTTTCGGTAATGGGTAAACACCAATGGACGTCTCACCATCCCATTCACTGATAGGGAGATGTAAATCAGCCACTTCCGGCAGCCCTTCGGCAACCAGTTCATCATAGATGCCTAAGACGGTTAACGCTCGTTTGGCATGGTTACGGTGAGAAGGACAGACACAATAAAATTTACGGCCGTCAGCACATTCATAAGTACGATAAAAGGGGTCTAGATACTCTTGTAAATCGTCGTACGAAAGATTCAAGGGAATCTTGTTGTTGCGGCGGTATTCTATCTCATGCTCACGCATGGTTTTGTAGCGTTCAGGCAATCCATCAATAACATAGGAGTTATAGGACAGTCCTTCCATCATGGCGGCTGCGATAGGCACCTCAATATGATCACCGCGCCCCGTTTTTTCTCGCTCGTATAGGGCAAGCACTGCGGAGGCAGCCGACAATGCCGTCGCATAAGAGGATCCCAGAGGAAGCGGCGAAAAACTTGGATTCAACCCCATCAATACACGATTGAACCCCATATCCGTATAACCGCCACAGGCTGCAGCAACGACGGCTTCCGTCGCTTTCCATTCTCGACGCAACGTATCGTTACTAGCAAAACCAGGTATCGACAATGTAATCAGTTCTGGCCTAGCCAAACGTAGAGATTCAAAATCAACCCCTAACTTTTTCATAACACCAGGGCGGAAGTTTTCTATGACAATATCCGCTTTATCGATCAAGGCTAATGCCTGAGCAAGGCCTTCTTCGGATTTCAAATCCAGCTCTAGACTCAGTTTATTTCGGTTGAGAATTTCATTGGCTGGATTTTTCCAAGTTGGTCCACCCGGCGGATCAATATGGATAACGGTGGCACCGAAGTCGGCTAACGCCATGGCGGCAGCGGGACCTGCAATCTGCTGACCAAAATCTACAACACGGACACCTTTCAAAGGCAATTCATTGTTATTATTCATTTTCACCTTTCCTATCTATGTAAAGCGTTTTCTAACAAAAAGTGAGGGTTGCTTTAATCTCACAATAACCAAGGTGGTTACTGACTTTCTGATTTCGCTTAACCAACAACCGATCAAGTTGCCACACTCTGGATAGGAGCCGAGTCTAGAAATGGCTTGGGCTGTGCACCAGCAATAAATCTCTTCCCTTAGGGTGAAGTTTTTTTATGAGTAATTGGAGTTTCAATTCCCTAATCCGGTTTATCGCGGTAAAAACGGCTTTAGCCATAAATAATTTTTAGTCTAAGAGTGTCTTTTTATTTCTTTTCTGCTTCTGACTCTTTTTAAATAATGAGCCTCGATATCGTTATAGGAGCTAACCGCCCATTTCGATCATCACTGCCACGGGATTAATTAAATAAGAAAAATATAAACCGTTAGGAGCAGCACCAATGAATACAATGTATAAATGCATCCTCGTGCCGGTAGACTGGGGCCACGAACATTCGTGGCAAAGTTTGCTATCGGCTTCAATCGATCTCGCTCGGCGTCACCACGCCCAGCTGATGGTCGCCTTCATCGACCCAAACTCGGACACTCCAACTCTCGCCAATTTTTTGCCGAAAGGGACAAGTCATCTTCTTGAAGAAAGACCGAATCCGTTCATTGCCGAACATATTTCTAAAAATATTAGGGTGCCGTTCCAAGCGGAACAGGGACAAATTTATTCTGAAATCCTGTACATTGCATCAGTGCTAAATATTGGCCTGATCTTTATGGCCTTACACACCCCTAATCTGGCTAACCAGTTAATCGGAGCCAACGCAAAAAAAGTAGTACGCCATCCCCAATACTCGGGGATGGTGTGTAAAAAATGGAGAGTAAAGCATTATGAATAATAAAAACTATAATCTTCCGGGATCAGGCCTGTTGGCTGGTGTACATCCAGTTATGGCTATTGGTTCAGCGGTACTTGTACTTGCATTTGTCGTCTTTACAATTGCTAACCCTACCTATGCCAGTTCTGTATATAACTCAGCTCAGAGCTTTATTGTCACTAACTTCAGCTGGTATTACATTGGCTTAATGAGTTTTATGCTGTTTTTCTCGGTTTGGCTCATATTTAGCCGTTATGGAAATGTCCGTCTTGGTAAGGACACAGATCGTCCTGAATTTGGTTTCTTTTCTTGGTTCTCTATGCTATTTGGTGCGGGTATCGGTATCGGCATACTGTTTTGGAGTATTGCGGAGCCTATTAACCATTTCCAAAGCAACCCCTTTATAACTGTCGCTCAAGAGCAAACACCTGAAGCCGCTCAAGTCGCTATGCGCATCGCAATCTTCCACTGGGGATTGCATGGATGGGCACTGTTCTCAGTAATAGGCATGGCCTTGGCTTACTTCTCGTATCGCAAAGGTCTCCCACTTTCAATTCGCTCCTGCTTGTATCCGCTGTTCGGAGAACGTATATACGGTCCAATCGGACACGCTGCAGACCTTCTCGCTGTATTTGGTACAGTATTCGGCATAGCCACCTCACTTGGATTAGGTGCACAACAAATCAACGCAGGATTGGCCTATTTATTCGGCATCAAAGTGTCGTTAGGAATACAAGTCGGACTGATAGCCCTACTGTCTGTTTTAGCGACGCTGTCTGTACTCAGTGGTCTAAAAAAGGGAATCCGAATTCTCAGTGAGCTGAATATGCAGATGACCATAGTGATGCTCGCACTGTTTGTTATTTTCGGACCAACCATCTATATTCTGGGCTCAATTTTCAACAATCTTGGCGACTATATATCCCACGTCGTACAGCTAGGACTTTGGGTCGATACAACACCTAAAAGCCAGTGGCAAGGCTGGTGGACAATCTTTTACTGGGGCTGGTGGATTGCTTGGTCTCCTTTCTGTGGCATATTCATCGCCCGTATATCCAAAGGTCGTACTATCCGAGAATTTGTTCTCGGCGTTCTGCTTGCGCCAACACTTCTTGCTGCACTTTGGATCACGATCTTTGGTGACTCTGCTATGTACCTCCAATTGTTCGGAGGCGGCGGCATTGTCCAAGCCGTAAATAAAGACACTACCACAGCGCTTTTCAAGACAATCGAGCTACTGGGTAACGGTGAAATAATAACCCTGCTGATGGCTGGTCTCTGTACGCTGATGCTGATTACTTATTTCGTCACCTCTGCCGACTCCGCCACCTTAGTTATTTGTACACTGCTGTCCATGGGGGATGAACATCCTCGTGCACGCTATCGCATTTTCTGGGGGATTGCTGTCGGTGCGGTAGCCGCCGCACTTTTGATTGCGGGGGGACTCAAGGCGCTGCAAACGGCGTCCATTGTGGCCGCACTGCCCTTCTCCGTCATTGTTATCCTTGCCGTAATCGGACTGTGTAAGTCTCTAAAGGCGGAGTTTTATGAAGAGTCGGTGAACGTTCTGCGTGAGAGGGCTCAGAAAGCGACGGAAGATGTACAAGCAGTAAGTGCACCGAGTAAATAGAGCCCTTTAACAACAAAATTTTAACCCCATCTCTTGGTTAACTAAGAGATGGAACTTAACTCAGAGACCTAAGTTGATTTTGGCTAGCAATATCATCCAAAGAGCATTGCAGTCTCTGTATTTTATAAAATCAAGGAGTTGATATGTCTACTCAAATCATACTACCACGAGTCATGCAGGTCGGCGCGGATGCAACTAAAGAGATCCCCAATATACTTGCAGGGCTGGGTTGCACACGGCCACTGATCATCACCGACAAGATGATGGTACAACTTGGCTATGCCAAAACCTTACAAACCCTACTCAATGAAAACGAGTTAAATGCCGATGTCTTCGACGACACCATCCCCGAACCAACAGTTGCCTCCATTCAGGCAGGCGTTGAAAAAGCACGTGATGGTAACTATGACTGCATCATTGCTCTAGGCGGTGGCAGCCCAATTGATAGCGCTAAGGCAATCGGAATTCTCGCCCACTTTGGGGGAACCATGCGAGATTATAAATTCCCTCGCGTTGTAAACGAAGCCGGTCTACCAGTCATTGCCGTGCCAACGACGGCCGGCACAGGCTCCGAAGTGACTCGCTTTACCATTATTACCGATGAAACCAATGACGAGAAAATGTTATGTGTCGGCATCGGCTTCATGCCTATAGCGGCACTTGTGGATTACAAACTAACACTGAGTCTGCCGCCACGAATTACTGCTGATACAGGGATCGATGCCCTTACCCATGCAATAGAAGCTTATGTCAGCCGTAAAGCGAGCCCTTACAGTGATAGCCAAGCACTCGCTGCCATGAAGTTACTGGCACCAAACCTTCGCAAGGCTTACCACAATGGTAAAGATACGCAGGCACGCGAAGCCATGATGCTCGGCGCAACTATGGCGGGGATCGCCTTTTCGAATGCTTCCGTTGCTTTAGTACATGGCATGAGCCGCCCCATTGGAGCAGCCTTCCATGTTCCACATGGACTCTCTAACGCCATGCTCTTGCCAAGTGTTACTGAGTTCTCCATTCCTGCAGCACCAGATCGTTATGCAGATTGCGCCAAAGCGATGGGGATTGCCAAAGAAACAGACAGTGTTGACCAAGCAAACCAAAAACTACTTCAGGAACTGCGCGACTTGAATAGTGAATTACAAGTCCCCACACCTGAGCAATTCGGTATCGACCGTGAACATTTTCTAGAACTGATGCCGACAATGGCTCAGCAGGCACTGGCATCAGGCTCACCTGGAAACAATCCTAGAATTCCTAGTGACAATGAGATCGTGGAAATATATCGCACTCTTTGGGCTTGAAATATCAAACGTTAATTTATTATTAAATAGGAAATAACATGAACACTATCGGACATTTGATCAACGGTAAAACTTTTGTTGAAGGCAGCCAAAGTCAAGACGTATTTAACCCAGCTACGGGAGAAGTGACCAAAAAGGTCGATTTAGCCTCTAAAAGCACTGTCGAGGAAGCGATTGCTTCGGCTCAGGCGGCTTACCCTGCTTGGCGCAATACGCCGCCAATGAAGCGCGCACGTATCATGTTCAAGTTCAAACAACTTTTGGAAGAAAATGCCGATAAGATCTGTGAACTGGTAGGTGAAGAGCATGGCAAAATCGTTCATGACGCAGCAGGCGAACTACAGCGTGGTATTGAAAATGTCGAGTATGCTTGTGGCATACCTGAGCTACTAAAGGGGGAGCACAGTAAAAATGTGGGCCCCAATATTGATTCTTGGAGCGAATTCCAACCTCTAGGTGTGGTTGCTGGCATTACGCCATTCAACTTCCCCGTAATGGTACCACTTTGGATGTACCCCATGGCAATCGCTTGCGGCAACACCTTTGTCTTGAAGCCATCAGAACGCGACCCAAGCTCAACACTGTTTGTCGCACAGTTACTACAGGAAGCGGGGCTACCAGAGGGTGTATTCAATGTTGTTAATGGTGGCAAAGAAGCAGTAGATACACTACTGACTGACGAGCGAGTTAAGGCAGTCAGTTTTGTCGGTTCTACCCCTATCGCTGAGTATATTTACAGCACCGCTAACGCCAATGGTAAACGCTGCCAAGCCCTCGGTGGCGCCAAAAACCATGCCATTGTGATGCCTGATGCAGATATGGACAATGCGGTCAATCAACTACTCGGTGCCGCCTTTGGCTCCTCTGGTGAACGTTGTATGGCGTTGTCCGTTGCCGTTGCCGTCGGCGATGCCGCTGCAGACCAGCTCGTTAGTAAAATGAAAGAAGCCATGGTCAGCCTCAAAGTAGGAAACCATAGTGATAAAAGCAACGATTTTGGCCCAGTGATTACCTGCGCTCACAAAGATAAAGTGGTTGGTTATATTGATAGCGCAGAAGAAAATGGTGCCGAAGTCGTCGTTGATGGACGCAACCCTCAAGTATCAGGATACGAGAACGGTTTCTTTGTCGGCGGTACGCTGCTTGACCGCGTAACGCCTGACATGCTGAGCTACAAAGAGGAGATCTTCGGTCCAGTATTGCAGGTAGTTCGAGTGAAGACGATGCAGGAAGCAATGGATCTGATTGATGCACATGAATATGGTAACGGCACATGCATTTTCACCCGAGATGGAGAAGCAGCTCGCTATTTCAGTGATAATATTCAGGTCGGTATGGTAGGCATCAACGTCCCTCTACCAGTTCCTGTGGCATACCATAGCTTTGGTGGCTGGAAGCGATCCTTATTTGGTGATTTACATGCCTATGGACCGGACGCTGTACGCTTCTATACCAAGCGTAAAACGATCACTCAACGCTGGCCCTCTGCTGGTGTTCGAGAGGGTATAGAGTTCTCAATGCCAACAATGAAGTAACCTTGACTGGCGGCTTTCTAGGGCCGCCAATTACAAAAAATAATGAGCTTAGTCGGTGAGTATTTTTTGGCGCGTTCCATAAAAAAAACAATACTAGGCTCCGCTTTAAACTTCGTTCTGAGACCCCTAACAAATATGAAAAAGCGTCTCCCACCCTTAAATTGGTTACACTCTTTTGATGTTGCTGCTCGCCATTTGAATTTCACTCAAGCAGCCACAGAGCTAAACCTCACTCAAGCCGCCGTAAGTCAGCAAATAAGAGGACTCGAATCACAACTAGGTTGTACACTATTTAAACGCCTACCAAGAGGACTGGAATTGACAGATTCTGGTCTTGCTTATCTGCCAGTGATTCGTGATTCAATAGCACGTATGTCAGCTGCAACAGATGAAATATTCGGACAAATTCGACATCGTCCATTAACCTTAAAAGTAAGTTTGGTCTTCTACACCTGCTGGCTGGCTCTTAGGCTAGCGCGTTTTCGTGAAGCCCACCCCAATATTTCTCTACGTTTCACTAGTAATATTTGGGTAAATGAAGTGGATCAGAAGGATGCTGATATGGAAATTCGCTATGGCCATGGCGATTGGCAAGGTATGATCTGCGAACGCTTAACTTGGGATCGCCTAATCCCCGTTTGCGCCCCAAAACTAAGTAATTTACAACGCCCCCCTGTGTCGATTAAGGAGTTATCACAATGCACACTTTTACATGTACTTGGATACGAGGAAGGTTGGGGACATTGGCTTAACAAAACCGGATATGGGCATATGGAAGCCGCCTCCAATATCCAGTTTGATACACTGATCTCTGCACTGGAAACCGCAGCCCAAGGAGAAGGCGTTGCGCTGGGACGTTCGTCTCTTGTTGAAGGAATGATAGCCAGCGGGAGACTCATCTCCCCCTTTGAACACAGCATAGAAACCTCAGAAGCCTTTTATCTTGCGAGGCCAATCAAGCAACACCCCCATCCCAATGCAGAAGCATTCAGGCAGTGGATATTACAGGAAATTGGGACAAATACTGCTCAATTAACGGGATGAACGTGAAATTTAGATACTGTTTGGACAGCCAAGTTTCAGACGAAACGATGCTGTACCCTCTCAGGAAACAACGTAACCAACCCTAAGAGTTAGCTGTTAAGGTAGCAATCCGTAATGGATGGCTGCCTTAATTGGTTATTCTCAATCTTTGAAAAACGTCACAATGAATTCGATCGGAACACAAAGTTTGACTTTGTGTTCCTCTTTCTAGAGGAAGATAAAGCCATAATTCCGATAGAACGTAACAAGATCATCGGCTTTGACATCAGCAAATAATCCAACGACGCCCATGCTCTGCCTTTATCCTTATGAAAGATCAATTTTTGTCAAAGACTGAACATTAATAACATCAAGAGTTCTTCTATATGACACAATTTCTATATCAGTTACATCAACCTCGCCGTAGTCTTTATGACGCAAATTTGAAAGCATCTCATGACTTTCAGCAGGAAGGTCTAATTCAGAAGAAAACACCGTGAGGCTTGCGTGGCAAGTATTTCTTAACTTACTTACAGATGTTTCAGGCCCCGATGTGACAAGGTTGCTTTGTTGTAACCTCTCAAAGAAATCTAGTCTGAGATCTGCCATATTAAAATCAGGAATGCCACACAAAATTAAACCACTTTTAACACCAACTATCCCACGCAAGGAAATACGCATTCGACCGACATCACTAAATGTTGTTTTTAACACTTCCGCATACCGTTTTACTAAGTTATCTGACTCATAAACAGTCTGCCTGTAGGCTTCTAGCGACCTAAAAGTAACGTGTACATTGTTATCACAATAATAAAAATGATTTTCGCCAAGTAATGGTTTTAACTTATCGAGATCTCTCCACACTTCCAAAGGTATTTTGGGGCGAAATACGACACTCACTCCCCATCTGCTATCTCCATCAACAGGTAAAGGATCTATATTGATTTGATTGTCTTTAATAAACTCATTGTTTGACTGATATATATGCTCGTATCTTTCTTTAAAACTCATCATTGACGATACTTCCAGAGAGTGGTATTCCATTAAGCAACGTTTTAAAACAACATCAAAGCTTACAAAAACGGCCAACGCCATCTAACCCTAACCCAATCCAAAACCTACCCTTTTACCCCATGATAAACAACCACCAAAGCCCTCGCCTGAGAGCCTCGGTTTGGTTTTATTATTTGTAATAAGAGATCCGCTCGACGTTATCGTTTACCCAGTTTGGTGTGTAGCGGTGCGATTTACTGTTGCTTATTTTTCTGGGAAAGTGCGGATGGCTTGTACCGTGTCATTTAGGTCGCTGGCGGGGAGGACAATGGGATTGCTTTCCAGTTTCATGGCGGTGACGATGTTGTTGATCAATTACTTTCCTTGAGGGAATCGCTCTCGGCTTCCAGCAGGGCAGTGTCGGCTGAGGTGACGGAAAGGTGTTTTTGCTCGTGGAGTTTGTTTGGGGTCGATTAAGGCTAGACGCTATTTTTTTATCTTGATCCCGAAATTCTTTAACGCCTAACTCCCAGCCTAGCAAGCCCTGCGCGCGAAAAAACAAAATGTCGTTCTCTTCTTATGAAAGCGACATTTTATGGTTAAAGCCTTGTGCTTATTGGGCTAGAGCAAAGGGCTTGATCAACTCAATGGCGGCATGTTGGCGGCAAATCACAGGTCTTTTTTAATGAAAACGTTTTGTTTAGGCACAAAAAAACCACCCGAAGGTGGCTTCTTCACTTAACATTCAGCGCTATTTCATATCGATATCAAAACCGGACTCTGACAAAATATCTGACACCATGTAGGTGACCATTTCAGCATCAGCATTGATATCTTCATCATCACCATCGATATCAGAAAAATCTTTAAACACCCAATCACAAATATTCGATGCAAATTTATCAAGCAACCGCGCCTCTTCTTTGGATGATACTTCAATCTGCGTATCACCACCTTTCGACGCTATTTCGAATACTTGGCTATCGTATCGCTTTGATAATGATAAAAATGCCTTCTTTTGTGCTTCTGTAAAATCACTCATAACGTACGAACCTCCCCATAACTCGCCAATTCTTAATGATATCCTGAACCTTGCGTTCGTACTCATCAACACTCATTTTCCGAGTAACGACAATAGACCAATGATGCCCATTATCTTGCTGCATTTTAAAGCCATCAGGCATCACAGAATTGCGATCAACAGCCAAAAGCCATTTTTTTATACCAGGTCTTATGATTCGCTCTAATTGCTTTAAGCTAGCCGCCAATGAAATGCCTGTTTTTGAGTTGGCAAGAACAAACTTACCAGTGGGGTCATAAGAAATTTCTTTTCCTGGCCTCAACGGGTTTTGAGGACTCTGCTTTGAATTAGCAGTACGAATAACATGATGTTTTAACTCTTGCTCTATTAACTCAAGCTCATGCTCAAATATAAGCAAAGATTCCTTACCAGCACTCATAACAATTCCTTTTTCGTTAATACTACTATGCTGCTCGAATATACTCGATTCATAACATGATAGCAGCTGCACCATCCGATTTTTACGAAATATTTTAACTGACTCCTCAGATCTGAGGAGTAACAAGCTATGTGAAATAGCCGAATTTCCGATTTTTCGACCAGAAATGAGGCGGGATCTGAGAGGGGCCAAAGAGAATATTTCATTTGACCCCAAGTATTCATTATTCGACTAAGTACTCATACCCTTGATCTTCGATATAGTCTTCCATCACATCACAGATTTTCTCAGCATCGGTAGTGTGAATGGGTTGCTTTAAAACAACAACGTTATTTTTGGCATCCTCAGCGATTTTGTCACACATCAGGTTTAAAAACGTAAGCACATCCTTAGCTTCTTGTTCAGAATCAATCGATTCTTTTTTGAGTATGGCTAAGATAGTTGAATCTTCAGGGTGCGACGCATAATAAAACATGATGTCTTTTATTGGCTGATGTATATTTTTCATGATGAAACCCTCATTCTTCCTATCTTCTCTAATTTTCGGGCCACAATCTCAAGCTTCTGTATAAGCTCTGGAACACGAATTCTTTTTGTGACCGTCAAGCTCGCATGGCCTGGGCGGTCATGCACAATTTTCAATCCATCTACCTGTAACATAGATTCGTCAATGGTATAGATATCCATCTCTGCATGAAATCGAGCTTTTGACTGTACAAGCTTTTTAAATTTTTTCATATTAGTCGCAAAAGAAAGCCCAACATCGCTAGAAGCTTCTACGTATTCCATATCACTAGAAAACTTAAAATCGATTTCTCGTACACCATTATTAGTAAGAGTGGGATGCGTTCCTGGATCAACAACTCTCACTAGCTTTTTTAGCTCAGCAATTTGCGCTCTAACATCATCTACTTGAATTAGTTCCATAATCTATCCTTTGATTGTCAATAAATCCTATTTTTGACTCCAATACTTCTCTGTAATTACCCTCTTAGAGCTCAGCAATATTAAGCCATATCACAGTGCAAAACCAACTCAAACAGTAACCAAGGAGCTTTCGCCCCTTGATCCTTCCCTGCTCTAACCCTCTCCGAAGTGTTTACCTGTGGCATTTTTGACACGTTCGATGGTTTGGTCGACCCATGCGGGGTTGGTTTGGAGGTGGTCGTCGTCAAAGGTGCGGATCACTTGCAAGTAAAACTTGAGGCTGATTCATTTCTAGTAGGCTTTTTAGTCTTATTTCTAGGCCGCCTGTTCGGCGGTGAAGCCATTACTGTGCACAGGCAAAATCCAGTGCCGTTTCTAAGCCGCCTGTTCGGCGGTGAAGCCATTACTGTGCACAGGCAAAATCCAGTGCCGTTTCTAAGCCGCCTGTTCGGCGGTGAAGCCTTTTGGGTGGCAAACACTTCAAAGCTGTCTTTTCTAAGCCGCCTGTTCGGCGGTGAAGAATGACCCCATCCGAACAATGTAAAGCGGCAGTTTCTAAGCCGCCTGTTCGGCGGTGAAGATACACCGATCACGCCGTGGTAAATCTCGTTTGTTTCTAAGCCGCCTGTTCGGCGGTGAAGATGCATGCCAGTTGGCATCCCTATCCCACTCTTTTCTAAGCCGCCTGTTCGGCGGTGAAGGCCTTTTGATTTAAGTTTTTCAAGAGCGTCTTTTTCTAAGCCGCCTGTTCGGCGGTGAAGGCGTCTTGCTAAAAACAACAGGTGCCCATCGCTTTCTAAGCCGCCTGTTCGGCGGTGAAGGCGTCTTGCTAAAAACAACAGGTGCCCATCGCTTTCTAAGCCGCCTGTTCGGCGGTGAAGCTGATTTCTAGGTTATCAATACCGTTTACTATTTTCTAAGCCGCCTGTTCGGCGGTGAAGCTCGCAAGACACGGCGGTCTCGTGGCTTGTTGTTTCTAAGCCGCCTGTTCGGCGGTGAAGCGCAAAACAACGTCAAAAACCTGTACATCATCTTTCTAAGCCGCCTGTTCGGCGGTGAAGCATTCGACAGTCTGATACCTGCGAACAACTCTTTTCTAAGCCGCCTGTTCGGCGGTGAAGGGACAGAGAAAAAAACTAAGCTCCGCCAGATTTTTCTAAGCCGCCTGTTCGGCGGTGAAGTTCGCTGGGGAGAAATGAGGTTCAATTTTGTCTTTCTAAGCCGCCTGTTCGGCGGTGAAGTTGAAATATATGATGATGGACCTGACCCATTATTTCTAAGCCGCCTGTTCGGCGGTGAAGATCAATTTATTTTGAGAATGGGTGCCAAGCAATTTCTAAGCCGCCTGTTCGGCGGTGAAGATACAAGGGAACACTATACATGACATCTACAATTTCTAAGCCGCCTGTTCGGCGGTGAAGAAATACTTCGGAATAAGATACAAGGTTGTGATTTTCTAAGCCGCCTGTTCGGCGGTGAAGTTTTATTTCTAGAACTTCTTACCATTCTCAGCTTTCTAAGCCGCCTGTTCGGCGGTGAAGTAGACAAAATTGGCATTAACTATTTGATTGTTAAAGAGCTTTGTGTATTTTTAGCAAAAATACCCTTTTTTAAACAGGAAATGCCAAGCCCCTATTTATAAGGGCTTGGCATTAGGTCGAGAAAAAAGGGTTAAAACCAAGGCGTAATTCCCACGCCCACCGTAATACCCGTCCACTTGTCGACCTTCGCCTTTACTTGCTTACCAAACGCTAAAATACTGCATATATATACAATATAGATTTAAGCACAGGCAATCACCAAGTGAATTTGTGTAAGAAGAAGGATTTCCGATTTTTTGACCAAAAATGAGGCGGACTAGCTAAACTCATCGACGAAGAAGAGAACTAGCCGCTCTTTTTTATGACTGAACGAAAATGACAGTAATTTCGATGAATTTACAGACACGCTAATTCAGCCAAAAATACTGAAAACATAGAGAAAAAATGGAAGCGTTTGGAAAATTTAAGGAAAATATATGGAAAAAGAAAAACAAAAAAGGGCTTACAAATATATGTAAGCCCTTGACTTTATTACTAAAGTCGGTGGTAGGACTAAGCAGATTCGAACTGCTGACCTCTACCATGTCAAGGTTACTCTGAATATTCTCTTACATGGCGTTCAACGACTTTATATAACGTATTCAATACCTTAGTAAACTCACATACTTTGAATCAAAGCAATATAAGGCAATAAAGCTCTATATCAGGGGATTTTGGCCCATTTTGATCCCATCTTGGCCCATGACCTCTACACTTCGAATCAAAGCATCTCAAATCACCCCATACTTTAAAGGCAAAAATACCCATAAATGCATAGTTTCAATTGCTTTGAATCAAAGCATACTTTTGGACATTTTTGTTGCTTTGATTCGAAGTAAAATAGAGCTTTATACCATTCAAAGCTTATCCCATCATAAGAGGTCTACAAAAAAACACCTTAAACGTAATTTTTTGTAGACCTAAATCTTGTCTACTTAACTCATTAGGTCTACAATTTAACACCAATAAAGTAATAATTCGTAGACCATTATGAGAAAAAAAGAAAAATTACTGTCCGCACTATCTCATGCTACTAAAGCCGGTGGAGGTGTTCATACGGCTACGGAGATAGCATTTATGCTAGGCGAAAAACATACACCTGCTTTTACAAAGTTTCTTACAGATTGCGTACGAAAAGGTGTGTTACGAAGAGTTGCAGCGGGTATTTTTGAAAGTACCATTACTCCTCCAGATGGATCCACGGCAATTTACAAGGTTGTAAATAAGCTCAGAGGAGACGTACTTAACTATATCAGCCTAGAGAGCCAACTTAGCTATACAGGCGATATTTCACAAATTGTTATGGACAGACTCACTGTGATGACAAAAGGTAGAAGTGGTATTTTTCCGACACCTTATGGCGTCATTGAGTTTACACATACAAAAAAAACGATCGAGACAATCGCTCCTAATATTTATTTCGATTCAGATATAAAAATGTATCGGGCCAAAACAACCCAAGCTCTTATTGATTTAAAAAACTGTAATCGAAATCTGCACATGCTGGAGGCATAACATGCTCAAAGAAGTCATAAAGCAAATTGTTAACACCAATCCTGAGTATGCAGGGATAACACCTGTTATAGAAAAAGAAATATTGCACCATGATATTATGGCGGTCATGGTAAAACAGGGGGTTATGCAATCACTGACTTTTATTGGCGGCACATCACTTCGCTTATGTCACAACAGCTCTCGATTGTCTGAGGATTTAGACTTTAATGGAGGGCATGACTTTAAACCTGATGATTTTGATGGTCTGGAAGTCGAGATTCAAAAGTACATACAAAAAAAATATGAAACAGAAGTCTGGGTAAATAAGCCGAACCAAGACAAACAAGGAGACACATCTTCTTGGAAAATTAGTATCGAAAAAGAAGCCAACCGCCCTGATCTACCACGTCAAAAAATGCATATCGACATTTGTGCTATCCCTTCTTTCGACATTGAGAGAAGACCACTGATAAATCATTACGATGTCGTCGTTCCAACAGAAGGACTTTTGATCCCAGTACAGTCGTTAGAAGAAACCTTGGCAGATAAATTCATTGCTCTAGCATACCGTTCCAGACGAATTAAACCTCGTGATGTTTGGGATATTCTTTGGATCAAGCAAAGAGGTATTGACGTATCCATAGAGCTGATCAGCAAAAAACTTGCAGCAAGAGAAAAAACAAAATCTCACTTCATAGAATCGCTTAGCCTTCAGGTCGAAAAATTACTCAACGAAGAAGAGGTAAAAGCCGACTTCAACAACGAAATGAGCCGTTTCATTCCAAGCCAAATTAAACAGCGAACAATTGATAATCCAGAATATTGGCAATACGTGCAACTTGAAATTAAAAGCATGACAGACCTGATACTCAAACCTGATTTACAGACAAAGAAATTTGATATGGGACTTTAAACGCCGAAAAAAGAAACTCTTAAGTTGCCTTAAATAAAAATAGCAACTAATATGTTTCTATATATTAAAAAACAACTTATTAGTTTCCTTATGATAAACCTACTACAGCAAATCAAACATCGCCGTTTAGCACTGAAACTCAAGCAGAATGACATGCTAATGCGTGTTGGCATTTCTAGGCAGCAGTACCAACGGCTTGAAGCAAAAGGCAATCCAAGACTCGATACGCTTGAACTGATTGCCAAGGGTCTCAATAGCGACGTCATGCTGATTCCAAAAGAAAAGCTGAATGCTGTTTTAGCGGTTCTTGAAAGCGATGGTGACAACACATCTTTACCGCACAAACAGCCTGATCATTCTGATGAACAAAAAAAACTATCGGATGATCTATGGAAAGGATTACTAGAAGATGGGGACGAAGATGACAACGGAAATTAGTGTTCTTAAGTTGACATTACATGGCCATCTAGTGGGGTATTTGGCAGGGGCAAAAAATGGACGTAATATTCTTCATTTTGCTGAAAGCTTTCAATCTAATATAGCGCGCCCCACTTTTAGCTTAACCACCCATCAAAATTTTCCGCGTGCTGATAAAATGCTATCAGAGCCATGGGCGACCAACCAACGCTTGCACCCTATTTTGTCTAATCTATTGCCTGAAGGTTCTTTGCGAGAGCTGATCGCTCAAGGACTCAAAACCCATGTTGATAATGAGTTTCATATTTTGTCTTATCTGGGCATGGATTTACCGGGCGCATTAGTCGCTGAACCGATGGAGCCTGAAGATGTTCCTCTACATTTATTCTCATCTCATGGCCAACTAAAAGCGGTTAAATTCGACAAACTAAGCCAAGAGAACAAGTTTTCCTTGGCTGGTGTTCAAATGAAGTTTTCCATGACGGAAAAAGACGGTCGATATAATTTGTCGAAAGACAATGTGCTTGGCGATTGGATTGTGAAAACACCCTCCACTAAACACAAAGAAGTGCCCGCCAATGAGTTTACTGCCATGACTCTCGCTTCTCTCATTGGCGTGGATATTCCTGAAATAAAATTGGTCGAGATAGACCAATTAGACAACCTTCCTCAAATCAACCTTCCGGATGAAAAATTAGCTTTCGCCATAAAACGGTTTGATCGGCGTGACGACCAACGCATTCACATGGAAGACTTTGCTCAAGTTCTTGTGAAGTACCCACATGAAAAATACAGTTCTGGCAACTACGAACAAATAGCAAAAATCCTGTATCAGTTTTCTGGTAATGGTTTAAGTGATGTCCAGCAACTTGCTCGTCGTATACTCACCAACATCCTATTAGCAAACGGCGACGCCCATTTGAAAAACTGGAGCTTACTGTATACAGATCAAGTCACACCCAGACTTTCCCCCGCTTACGACATAGTCACCACCAGTGTTTATATTAAAAGCGAGCAACACTTTGCCCTTAATCTAGCTAAGACAAAAGCTTGGTACGATGTCTCATATAAGCACTTTGAACATTGGGCTACTAAATCAGATATTCCATGGCGAGCGATCAAACCGCATCTGGATGATGTGATGAAAAAAGCGAGAAGCCTTTGGCCTGAGGCTTTAAAAAACCTACCGATGAATGAAGAGCACAAACAACAGCTAAAAGCGCATTGGCAGAAACTTCATAAAGATTTTCGAGTTTAATACTGTATAGCAAAGTCTAATAAATCCAGATTAATCATATTCTTTATAGACATATAGATAGGGATATATACCGAAGTATGAGAATTGAACGTCTATTGTACTTAGACATAAAAAGACCCCCAGTAATTGGATAGTCCAACTATTGGGGGTCACTTCATAGCTCGGCTTTTTCCTTTCAGCTTGATAACCTGTTGGATTTGATGGATTTATCGTTTATCAATATTGTTGATAAACTGTCATCGTTCCTTTTTGGCTAAACTGAATCACATTAAAATCTTTGTATTGCTGACCTTTTGCAGCCATGCCAGGAGAATACCTTGGCATTCCAGGCACAGCCAACCCTGATACATTTTCAGGTTTCTCAAGTATTAAACGTGCCACATCTTGTTCTGGCACATGCCCTTCAATTAAGTAACCGTCGATAACAGCGGTGTGACACGACTGTAGTTGCATGGGCATACCCGCATCTTTCTTTAAAGAGGACCAGTCTTCTGTGTGATGATAATTAACGGTATACCCCTCTGCCTCCATTAGCTCACCCCATTTAACACAACAACCACATGTCGGAGACTTGTAGAGATCTATTATAGGTTGTGCAAACACGCTAGCACTTACTAACGTTAAGATTGAAGCTGCAATGCTTTTATTTATTACCTTCATATATTCACCTCTTTCAAAATTAGCTATTTACTATTAATTTGGCTATCTGATAATTTTACCGCACGCAACCTTAAAGCATTTAGTATGACACTCACCGAGGAGAGCGACATAGCTACAGCGGCAAAAATAGGCGATAAGAGAATACCTGTAAACGGATAAAGTACTCCTGCAGCAATCGGTACTCCTGCCATGTTATAAATGAATGCAAAGAACAGGTTCTGTCGAATATTACGCATGGTTGCCAGGGATAATCGCCGTGCCTCCACGATGCCCATCAGATCGCCACGTAATAGAGTAATACCCGCACTTTCGATAGCCACGTCGGTTCCTGTCCCCATGGCAATACCTACATCTGCGGTTGCCAAGGCTGGCGCATCATTAACACCATCACCAGCCATAACAACAACACGACCCTCATTTTTAAGCTGTTGAATAACATTGCCTTTATCTTCCGGCAATACTTCTGCCTTCACTTCATCAATGTGGAGTTTTCGAGCTACAGCTTCGGCAGAGGTACGATTATCTCCGGTCAGCATAACCACACGAATCCCTTCATTCTGCAGAGCGGCTATTGCCGCTTTAGTGGTGTCCTTGATCGGGTCTGCAATCGCCAGCAAACCACAAACCTTTCCATCAACTGCGGCAAAAATTACTGTTGCACCGTCCTCTCGAAGTTGATTGGCTTCTTCCTCAAAGGCGGATGTATCAACATTTTCTGACTGCATTAACAATCGATTACCAAGCAGAACCCTTTTTCCATCGACTTCACCAGTAACGCCTTTGCCGTTTGGAGAGTCGAAATCTATGGCGTCTGGTAATGTTAGGTTCATTGTTTTAGCTTTATCCAAAATAGCATGTGCCAAAGGGTGCTCGCTGCCCTTTTCAAGGCTACCGGAATAACGCATCAAGTCCTCATCGCTGAAACCATTTGCCGAGACCAGCTTTGTCACCTGAGGTTTACCCTCTGTTAAAGTCCCGGTTTTATCCACTACCACTGTGTCTACTTTCTCCATCCGCTCTAACGCCTCGGCATCTCGTATCAAGACACCAACCTGAGCACCACGACCGACACCGACCATGATAGACATAGGCGTCGCCAGACCAAGCGCACAGGGACATGCAATAATCAGCACACTCACAGCGGCAATCAGACCAAAGGCCATGGGCGGCGTTGGACCGACGATAGACCAGACCCCGAACGCAATGATAGAGACCAGCAGAACAACTGGGACGAACCAACCAGCCATTTTGTCAGCCATTCCCTGAATAGGCGCACGACTTCGCTGCGCACTGGCGACCATCTGGACGATCTGAGATAGCATTGTGTCTCGTCCGACTTTGTCGGCTCGTAAAATAAAACTGCCTTGCTGATTTATGCTACCACCAATTACCTGATCTCCAGTTTTCTTAGTAATAGCCAAGGGTTCACCAGTGACCATGGATTCATCAACGTTGGAACTACCCTCAAGCACTTCGCCATCTAGAGGCACCTTATCGCCTGGCCGAACTCGCAATCGATCACCAACCTTTATTTGATCGAGCGACACATCAGACTCACTACCATCATCGTCCAGTTTTCTTGCCGTGGCTGGAGCCAGATCTAATAGGGCTTTGATAGCCCCAGAGGTTTTTTCTCGAGCTTGGAGTTCAAGTACCTGTCCCAGCAACACTAGTACAACAATGACAGCGGACGCCTCGAAGTACACTGCGACCGAGCCATCGTCCGCGTGAAAAGCGTCAGGAAATATCTGCGGAGCCAAGGTCGCGACAAGACTGTACAACAGAGAGACGCCCGTACCGATGGCAATAAGTGTGAACATATTAAGATTGCGACTGAGTACTGATTTCCAACCACGTACAAAGAATGGAAGACCACACCAAACGACCACTGGCGTCGCTAAAACTAACTGAATCCAGTTGGATGTTTGTGGCGACACAATGTGGTCAATATTAAAAAGATGACCTCCCATTTCGATCAAAAAAACCGGAAGAGCAAGGGCCAAACCAATCCAGAATCGACGAGTCATGTAAGCAAGTTCTTCGGAAGGGCCGTCGTCGAGGCTTACCGCCTCAGGTTCAAGCGACATGCCACAAATTGGGCATTCACCCGGGCCTTGTTGACGAATTTCTGGATGCATAGGACAGGTAAACATGGTTCCGGATGCAACCGACTCTGTCTGCTCATTTTCTTCACTGAGATACTTTTCTGGATTATTATCGAACTTCGACTGACAACCGGAAGAACAGAAATACCAAGTTTTTCCGGCATGCTGACTGCTATAATCTGCAGTTTGGGGATCCACTGACATTTTGCACACAGGGTCATGTACACCGTGGCTTTTATGTTCATGATGATTCGAATGCTCACTCATCCTGTGCTCCTTTTTTACTCGCGGGCCAGTCAGAAAAAGCAATGAAATACAACAAAATCAGATTGACCATTGGGACCAGTATCAGCAGTCCCAGCCAGCCAGAATATCCAGCTCGCTTGCATATTCTATAGACAGGTATAACGACTAAGGTCGCAATCACTAACATCCATAACCAGTGTCCTGCCCACATTGTGCTACCAAACATACTTTCGTTCATCATGGTATTGTCCTTTCTTTTATATCGTAGAAATTAATGGTGATGTTAGTGAGACTTTTATCTTTCATCTCACTGACATCCCTTTTACTTCTTGTAAAAAAATTAAAACCAAGCCGTTACGCCAATGACAAACTGAGAGTTGCTAATGCTATCTCCATTATCACGAGCAAGATCAGCCGTAGCACCGAGCTTTTTACTCCAGTCTATACCTATATAAGGTGCAAACTTACGTGTTATTTCATACTTTAGTCGAAGGCCTGCATTGATATCAGTAAGACCAGCACCCATGCTTAACTCGTCATCACTCTTACCATAGGCGTTCATTTCAAATTCAGGCGTTAATATCAGTTTTTGAGTGATTAACCATTCCTGTTCGATGCTTAAACGAATGGAGGTTTGCCCTTTTTCTCCAACAAAGAAAGCACCGTCAATGTCGAAAAAATACGGAGCCAAACCTTGGAAACCAAGCACCAACCAATCACGAGATGGGGACGGTTTAATATCTCGCCTTACGCCCATCTGCATATCCCAATACGGCGCTACGGCATGACTGTATAGAGCCTGTACTTCTAGGCCCTGGTCGTCACTATTCTGGTATTCACTTGACGTTTTAAGCCAGATTTTATCCATATCATAACCAACCCATGCTTGAAAACTAAAGCTGATTGGATCGTCTGACTCAAGGCCTTTTTCTAATTGGTCGATGGCGACATAACTTAATAAAGGGTCATCTTCCGCACCTGCATAAGACAAAGAGCTCATAACAGAAGCCGTTGCCATCACTAATGTAAAGCCTAGTGAATTAAAGTTTTTCATTTATTACTCTCCTTATTTGATGACCACTTTTCTAAACATGCCAGGCATGTGATATAGCAAATGGCAGTGATATGCCCATTGCCCCAAGGCGTCTGCGGTGACTAAATAGCTGATTTTTGAACCAGGCTGAACCATCACAGTATGCTTACGTGGAATGTAATCAGGGTCTCCTGTTTCTAACTCGCTCCATACACCATGTAGATGCATGGGATGAATCATCATGGTGTCGTTCACCAAGGTAATTCGCACTCTTTCGTTATACGCCAATTCAAGTGGAGCGGAATCAGCAAAATTGATTCCATTAATTGACCACATATAACGATTCATATTGCCCGTTAGATGCAGCTGGATTTCTCGAGTGGGTTGACGTTTATCATGAGTAGGATGCAAGCCTTTTAGGTCTGCGTAGGTCAGTACTTTACGGTTATAGTTCGCTTGATGATCCCTTAAGCCAATACCTGGGTCGTTAAGGCCGCTTTGAGGCATGCCTGATTGCATGTCTACTTGAGGACCATTTTCTGAATCTAGATGCTTAATCTCATTGTCACTGCCGTAACCTGCTAAACCTAAAGTAGGCATAACCATACTTGGCTGACTGAGATCCATCCCTTCCATGCCAGTCATTGAGCCTGAACCCATTGCCATTTTGCTGTGATCCATGCCTTCCATGCCAGCCATTGAGCCTGAACCCATTGCCATTTTGCTGTGATCCATGCCTTCCATGCCAGCCATTGAGCCTGAGCCCATTGCCATTTTGCTGTGGTCCATGCCTTCCATGCCCGACATAGAGTCTGAACCCATTGCCATTTTACTGTGGTCCATGCCTTCCATGCCCGACATAGAGTCCGAACCCATCGCCATTTTACTGTGGTCCATGCCTTCCATGCCCGACATAGAGTCCGAACCCATCGCCATTTTACTGTGGTCCATGCCCTCCATATTCATGCCCATATCGCCATGCCCTAAGATCGGCATAGGGTCCATATCAGGGATTTTGGCCGTGAACATTTCATCTGACGTGAAGTTACCAACGGTATAACCAGAACGGTCAATGCTCTGAACGAAAATACAATAAGCATCCTCCATCTTCGGCTCGACTATCACATCGTAAGTTTCCGCAACACCAATTCGAAATTCATCGATGGTAACAGGCTGAACATTTTGTCCATCACTCGCTACCACGGTCATTTTTAAACCTGGAATTCGCACATCAAATATCGTCATCGCAGAGCTATTAATAAAGCGAAGACGAACTTTTTCTCCTTGTTTAAAGAGTGCTTGCCAAGGTTGTGCCGGTGGGTTCCCATTCATTAAATACGTATAGGTGGCGCCCGTGACATCAGAAATATCTCGGTCACTCATACGTTCCTGATTCCACATGGAGCGTGCTCTCCATGTGTTCACCAACCCTTGTTTTTTGATATCAGAAAACAAATCAGACATCGTTCTTTCACTGTAATTGTAATAGTCTGATTGCTTCTTTAAATTCGCATATATCGTTTCAGGCGCCTCATCCGACCAGTCCGACAGCATGATGACATGCTCCCGATCAAACACAACAGGGTCTGCTTCTTTAGGGTCTATAACAATCGCGCCATACACTCCCGTTTGTTCTTGAAAACCTGAATGACTGTGATACCAATAGGTACCACTTTGCTTAACTGGAAATTTATATTCGAATGTTTCTCCCGGTTTGATGCCCGCAAAACTAAGGCCAGGAACGCCATCCATTTCTGTCGGTAAAATCATCCCATGCCAGTGCAAAGAGCTGTCATGATCAAGATTGTTTTTTACTCTTAGCGTGACCGTTTCACCTTCTTTCCAGCGTAACAAGGGTCCGGGAAACAGTTGATTAATGACCGTTGCTCTAGCAGGCGTTCCCGTAAAATTAACGGTTTTATAATCAATGCTTAAATCAAAAACTTTCCCAGATAACTGAGTTAAAGATTGGCCAATGGCACTTGCTAGTGCATTTTTTGAAAACGGAATGGTAGTTAAAGCCAGCATGGCAGAAGCACCAAATACAAACTGACGACGGCTAAGCACTGTACCGCTCGATGATTTGTTCTGCTCTTCGTGTGAAGGTTTGAATACTGTCATAAACTGAACTCCCTTAATCTAATTAAACCCACAACACCTGTTTGCAGGTGCAACCAAATAATGTAATGAATAAAAGACATAATTGTCTCCAACAATGTTCTTGAGAAGATCCAATACAGGCATTATCCCTGTAGTGGATAAAAGGTTAATAATAGAAAATAACGGTTAGTGGCCTTGGAGCGTCCGACAAAACGACGGATTCATCCAAAGATTAAGAAAGTATCGGAGGGCGATATAAAGAAGAGCTATTCAACGGTAGCTCTTGTTGAACTAGATGAGCACTACTCTGACTCAGTTGAGAGCCGTAATAAATCCACTGACGATCAATGATCGCGGCCATCGACATGCAAACGCTCATCGGACACGAGCTTTTGTCTTTGCAACAATCTAACGCATTCGTGACCGGCAATATTTGAACATACTGATCTGTGTGTGTTTCAACAGACGCGTTGTGCAACGAAGCCTTATGATCGACCATCGAGCCATAAGTAGCAGTAGCAGTAAGTTGCATTGAGTGATATGCCATTGGACCAGCCACAGAAGTCATTATCTGGCTAACAAACACGAGCAAAACAAATATAATGATAACGATTTTATTTTGTCTCATTATTCTTCCCCCAATCAACTTTCACCCCAAACAACATCACTTTAAATACACCTCTAATTAATGCATTGGAGGACCAACAAACGTCGTAAATATCGCCGTGACCACCAAAATAGAAGAAGCGATCATTTTTTCCATTAAAATAGATTTTTGAATAAGAAATGTATTACCGCGTTTCAGTATTAACGGCACAAGATGTAATTTATGGTATGCCGCCATCACCAGAATAACAACGACCAAAGCAAGTTTCACCAACAACCAGAAACCATAGTCTGACGAGAATAAGTCTTGCCATCCTGTCAGAACATAGCTCATCCATGCTCCACAGATAATCAAAATCAAAACAGCAACCGCTGCAAGTTCGCCAAAACGCTCTAAGATTCGATTAGATTCCTGGTGCGTGGATTTTCGCGCAACCAACCACAAAGGGAATAGCAACCCTAACCACCAAGCAGCAATCAAGATATGAGTAAAGAATATAATTTGATAATACCAAGCTTGCTCTGTCGCATGACCCGTGAATGAAAACGAATAAATCAAACTGGCTATGCCCAAGGAAGCGACCATTAATGCAAGGCGTGAAAATGGCCACAGACTGAAGGCACGATCCGACCCAAGGGTAAATGACGCTATGATCACCAAGCAATAACCAATCACATTAGCGATTAAGGTACTGCCCGCAGGCGAATCCCAATAGATAGAGACCATCTCTGGATCAAACATAGACCAAAGACCTTCCTCCATCGCCCCACCAACGAGGATAAAAAAATAAGCTATTGTCGCCGCTAAACCAATCAACGCACCTCCTCGTACGTACCTTTTTATACTACTCAATAAAGCAGACTGATGACGCAACAAACAAAATGCAAATAGCCCACCTACAACGCTTGATATACCAAAATACAATAACCAACGTGTCAATAATTGCGCGATTTCCCAGTTCGTTAACATCATACAGCCCCTTTTTTATAAAATGAAAAGCCTAAAAGATATAATCTAATTAGCCAGTTGAACTAAACAGTTTAAATGTTCAAATTAATGCTGCATAAAACCATAAGAGCCTTTCATCATGTGTCCATCTTCGCCCATTGCTTTCCAATGAACTGTATAACTGTCCGGCGCCAACATTGGTAACATAGTTTGAAAATTTTTCGTTGTTGCACCGTCACGATTAAACCGAACCGACACGGGCTTACCTTTAGATCCTACTACCTTGAGACTTACAACTTTCATAGGGTTCTGGAAATTTAGCTCTACTCGTTCTGCTTGAGCCATTAGCATGGCACCGTCTTTGGGGTATGTCATTGTCATCATGCCGTGTGCATATACGTTTACAGCAGCTGTCATTGCGAATACAGAAAGCGCTAATTTGATTTTGTTCATACTATGATCCTTTAAAGTTTAATTGCTTTGAGCTTAATATTGGTTTGCACTGGCACAAAGAGGAGCCCACCTGTACCAGCATTTTGTGCGGCTCTGAAAAACCGCGTTTTACATCGATTGAAACAAACACTCATTTCAATGAAGATTTTTTCCATAGAAAATACACCGCAGGCAAAACTAATAACGTCAGTACGACCGCGCTCACCATACCGCCAACCATAGGTGCAGCGATTCGACTCATCACCTCCGATCCCGTTCCAGTACCATATAAAATTGGCAACAAGCCGATAATGATGGATACCGCCGTCATCATCACCGGACGAACTCGCATACCAGAGCCATGAAGCACCGCATGGTAAAGCGTGTCCGCGCGAGGTAAGACGCCTTTTTCAGCGCATTTTTTTTGTGTCTCTGCCCAAGCTTGATTCAAATACATCAGCATAATGACGCCGATTTCCACGGCCACGCCAGCCAGCGCAATAAAGCCAACCCCCACTGCAACCGAGAAGTTGAAACCAGATAAATACATCAACCAGATACTACCCACCATAGCAAATGGCAAGGTGCCCATAATGATCGCCACCTCGGAGAAGTTACGGAAGTTGATATACAAGAGGACAATGATAATGGCCAATGTGAGCGGAACCACATAGGTCAGCTTTTCTTTTGCCCGTTGCATATACTCATATTGACCAGACCAATTTAATGAATAACCTGCTGGTAATTGCACTTGGTCTGCTACGATTTTTTGTGCGTTTTCGACATAACGGCCAATATCTACACCTTCAATGTCCACAAAGGTCCAACCGTTTAAACGCGCGTTTTCACTTTTTAATCCTGGCGGACCTTCTTCCACATAAACATCAGCAATATCCCCTAAAGCAATTCGTAAACCATTCGGAGTCACGATTGGCAAAAGGGCTAATTGCTCTGGTGAATCACGATATTCTTGTGGATAGCGAACATTAATGGGATAGCGCTCAAGCCCCTCAATAGTATTAGTGACATTCATGCCACCCACCGCCGAAGAGATAAGCTCTTGAACATCTTGAATGTTCAACCCATAACGCGATGCCTTCGCGCGATTAATGTCTATATTGACGTAACGACCACCGGCCACACGCTCAGAATAAACCGATGCCGTGCCTTCAACTGGTTTCAAGATTTTCTCTAGCTGCAAACCAATATCTTGAATCACTTTCAGATCAGGACCTGCAACCTTTATACCCACAGGGGTTTTGATGCCCGTTGCCAGCATGTCGATTCGTGTTTTGATCGGCATTACCCAAGCGTTAGTAATGCCAGGGATCTTGACCAGCTGATCAAGCTCTTGCTTGATCTTGTCGCTGGTCATGCCGTCTCGCCATTCAGAGTGAGGCTTGAGTTGAATAAAGGTTTCGATCATCGTCAAAGGTGCTGGGTCTGTCGCGGTTTCTGCACGGCCAACCTTCCCAAAGACAGTTTTCACTTCTGGCAAGGTCGCAATCAGTTTATTGGTTTGCTGTAATACCTGACGTGCTTGTCCGATGGAGATCCCCGGATACGCTGTTGGCATATACATCAAATCACCTTCGTCTAAGTTAGGAATAAACTCACTTCCCAACTTATTTAACGGCCACATACCAATGGCAAATATAGCAATCGCCACCAAAATGGTGGTTTTCGGAAAACTCAACACGGCTTTTAACGCCGGCATATACACCGCGATCAAAGCCCGATTAACGGGGTTTTTATGCTCAGGCAAGACTTTACCTCGCACAAAGTACCCCATCAAAACAGGCACCAGAGTGATGGCTAATGCCGCCGATGCGGCCATGGCATAGGTTTTGGTATAGGCCAACGGGCCAAACATCCGTCCTTCTTGGGATTCCAAGGTAAACACAGGCACGAAACTGACGGTGATAATAAGCAGACTAAAGAATAACGCGGGGCCGACTTCGGTAGCCGCGGCGGTCACAACCTGCCAACGGTTTTCCTTGGTCATTTCGACTTTTTCCATATGCTTATGGAGATTTTCTATCATCACGATTGCGCCATCAATCATGGCGCCAATGGCAATCGCAATACCGCCAAGCGACATGATATTGGCATTAATACCCTGCAAATGCATGACGATGAAGGCGGTCAAAATACCGACAGGCAGACTGATGATGGCCACCAAAGAGGAACGCACATGAAAAAGAAACACCATACAAACCAACGCAACCACAAGGAACTCTTCCAGCAGTTTGGTCCATAAATTCTCCACGGCACGATCAATCAAACCGGAACGATCATAAACCGTCACCACCTCAACGCCTTTTGGCAAGCTGGATTTCAAGGTTTCCAATTTCGCTTTTACGCCTTCGATGGTTTTCTGTGCGTTTTCACCAAAACGCATCACCACCACGCCGCCGACAGTTTCGCCTTCACCATTGAGATCTGCTAACCCTCGACGCATTTGTGGGCCAATACCAACGTCTGCAACATCTTTGATCGTCAACGGTGTGCCACTTTCACTGACGCCAAGCGGAATCATTTCAATATCTTCGACGCTCTGAATATAACCAGACGCTCGAACCATGTATTCAGCTTCTGCCATTTCAATGACCGACGCGCCGACTTCCTGATTACCGCGTTTAATGGCATTTTGAATGTGACTCAATGGCATGTTTAACGCGCGCAATTTATCTGGATTCACACTTACCTGATATTGCTTCACCATGCCGCCAATGGGCGCCACTTCCGATACGCCAGGCACGGTTTGTAATTCATACTTCAAGAACCAGTCTTGCAGTGAACGCAATTGACTCAAGTCGTTTTGACCGGTTTTATCCACCAAGGCATACAAATACACCCAGCCGACGCCCGTTGCGTCTGGCCCCAATTGCGCCCTTGCGTTACTGGGCAAGGATGGCGCAACCTGACTTAAATACTCCAACACTCGGCTTCTCGCCCAATACATATCGGTATCTTCATCAAAAATCACGTAGACATACGAATCCCCAAAGAACGAATAACCGCGCACTGTTTGAGCACCGGGCACAGACAACATCGCCGTGGTCAACGGGTACGTAACTTGATCTTCCACAACTTGTGGCGCTTGTCCTGGATAGCTGGTTTTAATGATAACTTGCACATCAGACAAGTCAGGAATGGCATCAACGGGAGTATTCTTTAACGAATACAAGCCAGCGCCCACTAAAATAAAAGTAGCCAACAACACCATGAATCGGTTGTTTATGGACCAACGAATGATCGCTTCAATCATGATATTCCCCTACTCAGTGTCAGCGTCAAAATAGTCAGTGACCATGAACTTCACGCTGCTTTCACGCGTAATCTCAAGTTGAATATTTTTGCCAATCGGTAATTCATCTAGTTCTAACCAATCGGCTAGTGCAAAGTCCATCGTCATTTTTGGCCAATTCCAATCAGCAATAGCATCGTGGTCCACATTCACCTTGCGTGTTGTCGCATCGATACGATTAATACGGGCAGCTACCCAAACATTGTTGGTAGGTTCTGCTGCTGACATTTCATTACCAGACATTGCCGTGTTAGCCATTTCAGTGCCACTGGCAGGCATTGAAGTCTGCTCACTGTCTATATTCATGCGTTTGAAATCCGAGCTTTTGCTGGATTCAGAGTCCAACAAAAACTGCGCCGATGTCACGACCTCATCACCCAGCACCAAGCCGTCTAAAATTTCCACGTAGTCATCACCGAACGCGCCGGTTTCGACTGCAATCGATTTATAACGCCCTTCACCCAATGCCAGTACCACGCGGCTTTGCTCGCCGCCACGAATTAGCGCTTCTTTTGGTATCAAGCGTTTTTTACCTGGCTCCGTGGTTTCAATACGAACATGGGCAAACATATCTGGCTTCAAAAGTTGCTCAGGGTTGTCTAAACGAATGCGAACACGCAAAGTGCGGTTTTTGGCATTTAGAGTCGGATAAATAAAATCCACGTTACTGGCAAAGGTTTTCCCCGGTAGGAAATCCATAACAGCCTCAACCGGTTGACCCACCGCGACAAGATGCGCTTGTCGTTCAAACACTTCAGCATCCAACCACACCTCACTCAAATCCGCGATCGACATCAAAGTTGTGCCTGGCTTAATGTAGAAACCATCTTGAATTCCAAGGTTGTCAATAACGCCGCTTTGTGGCGCAAAAAATCGCACTGTTTGAGACACTTTGCGCTTTGTCTTTAACGCTTGGATAAAACTGCTCGACACTTGCAGAGCTTTTAGCCTTTCTTCACCCGCGTTGATCATGCGCTGGTCTTTGCGCGCTAACGCAAAGACAAATTCTTCCTGCGCATTCACCAAGGTTGGTGAATACAGATCGAACAAAGGCTGACCTTTTTCAACTGAATCACCATTGAATTTAATAAAGCTCTTTTCGATCCAACCTTCGACACGAGGATGAATATGAACAATCTTGTCTTCGTTGTAGGCCAAATAGCCCACAGTACGAATGTCTGGTTTCAGCACGCCTTCAAACACTTTTCCTGTTCGCACGCCAAGGTTATTAACGACTTCAGGCGAGATACTCACAGTACCAGCGCCCTGATTATTGGAACCTTGATCATCGCCATAAAAAGGAATCAAATCCATTCCCATAGGAGATTGACCCGGCTTGTCACGACGGTAATTTGGGTCCATTGGCGCCACCCAATATAAAGGCGCTTTTTCACCTTTCGTGACTGATGCACCAGCATTCATTTCCCCGTTCATGGCATTAAATGCTTGAAGACCAAAGTGATAACCCGTAGCCGAAAGAACGCCACCTAGTACAAATACGCCGATATACCCGATTACTTTCATTTGAGTTTCACCTCTTCACCTTGTGCCATCACATAATTCAATTCTGCCAAGCGCTTGAAACGCTCAATGCGAATATTCAACAATTCAATATGCGCATTCAATGTCGCGATACGCGCCTGAACCACATCCGAAAAAACACCATCATTGCTGGTATAAGCATTCAACATGGCTTGTGCGCTTTCTCTGTAACTAGGAAGTAACTTTGTTTGATAAAGACGGATTCGTTGATCTAGCAGAGTAATATCAGATGTCAGAACACGGTATTTCGCCATGAGTTCATTCAGCACCAGCTGCTTTTCAGAAAGAAAAGACTCAACTTGTAAGGATGCAGCTTTCACCTGAGCATCCTGTCGACTAGATGAAAAGATTGGCACGCTGACACTCACCGCAATCGACGCCAGATCGGCTCGATCTTTACCACTTAGGTCATCACCGCGATACCCATAGCCCAAGGTAACGCCCCATTCTGGTTTGTACTTTTGCTCGGCAATCGATTTATCTATCTGCGCGGTATTGGATTGAACATCGACAATGCGAACCAACGGATGCTGGCTCAGACGAGCCGCCAATGCCAATGAATTCGATGAAAGCGACGAACGGCTATTAGACGGGGTTACCATAATGGGTTCACCCGTTGTTTTCAGAGTGATTTCTTGATCAGCTTTATTCTGACCAGCCATGGCCGGAAGAATATATTGGGATAATTTTTTCAGTGCATTTTCTTTCGCTTGGCGAAGCTGTGTTAGACGATGATCTAACTTAATCAACTCCAGCTCAGAACGCACTAAATCTTGCTGTTTGGCTCGCCCGTACGCCGAGCTATAACTGCTTTCCACTACCTCGTGAAGTTGTTCGAACAAGGTTCTATTTTGCTTAACGAGTTTGATACTTTCTTCGTAGCTGTAGGCCGTTAGCCAAAGATTTGACACTTCCATCGCCAGCATTGCGCGACGATTATCTCGCATCAAGGGCATTTGATCGCCTTGTGCGGCGTACTTTTCTCCTGTTAAACGTAAGGTATCGCCAGCTGGAAACATCTGCGATACCGACACGCTAAATTGCGTCATCGCTTCTTGGTTAAAATCAAAACTGTCGGTTGGCATATTCAATAAACCAACATTGATTTTTGGATCCGGCAACGCCGTCATACCTTGACTTAAGGCACGAATGGCATTTTCTTTTTGCTGGCTGGAAATCAACCAATCATCTTGGGAGACGGCTTTTTCCACCGCTTGTTGCAGGCTTAATACTTCTGCGCTCGCAACAAGTGGCAGTAACGACAATAGGAAAACGGAGGCAATACGATGCGTTTTACCGATTAAAAATCGACGGCAATAGACACTCTGTAATACATGACAGAATGCCAAAAAATTGTGTTTGGCCATTGGCTCGACTACTCATTTTTAAATTCATAAAATCTCAACGCGAATGAAAGCGATGAGTGAAACAGCGAATTTAAGAAATGACTATAGGGGGGAAGTAAGGCGTATTTGGATGGGTAGAAACGTAAAATTCAGACAACAGAGCCGTATGAACAGAGGTGATTTTGTCAGAGTAAGAATGGTAACTGACCAGTAAGGCTGAAAAGTTACTGCAATGATTGTCCATACAATTTTGATGATTATGCTCTGATGTCAGACTGGAACATTCATCCGCCGAGGTTGAGGCACAAGAGGAAACTTCTTCAGAAGACATATGATGAACTGATAAATCAGACATGGTATGCGCTTCCATAGACATCATATTCGAGGAAGGCGACATCATACTGTTCGTTGCCATTGCCATCGAAAATAACGATAGCACAAACAGCAACAAACACACGAAACCGTGTTTTCTCGCTGATATGCTGATGTTATTTAAAACAAATGATGGCATTTATAAAACTCTCTGCTACTAATCAATAAACTATGTGCAAGTAATCAATAAACTATGTGCAAGTAATCAATAAACTATGTGCAAGTAATCAATAAACTATGTGCAAGTAATCAATAAACTATATGCAAGTAAAAAGCGTAAAGCAACTCAAACTTAAATTTTGATAATCATTTGGACTTCCCAGACTTTACAAGACAACAATTGACATAAAAACCTATCTAAATCGAGGTTTTCATAAACTTCAAGTATATCGTCACCATTGGTTTCATCATTCCATTTATCCATGGACTAAAAAAATACTTCCTTATATTTCCGCACTTTCAGATATCGAAAAAAGAAACACTTAAGTTGCCTTACATCGAAATAGCAACTAATATGTTTCTATAAATTAAAAAGCAACTTATTAGTTTCCTTATGATGAATCTACTACAGCAAATCAAAAATCGTCGTTTAGCACTAAAACTCAAGCAGAATGACATGCCTATGCGTATTGGTATTTCTAGACAGCAATATCAACGACTTGAAGCAAAAGGCAACCCAAGACTCGATACGCTTGAACTGATTGCCAAGGGCCTAAACAGCGATATCATGCTGATTCCAAAAGAAAAGTTGAATGCTGTTTTAGCGGTTCTTGAAAGTGATGGTAACAACACATCTTTACCGCACAAACAGCCAACTCATGCTGACGAACAAAAAAAACTATCGGATGATCTATGGAAAGGATTACTAGAAGATGGGGACGAAGATGACAACGGAAATTAGTGTTCTTAAGTTGACATTTCATGGCCATCTAGTGGGGTATTTGGCAGGGGCAAAAAATGGACGTAATATTCTTCATTTTGCTGAAAGCTTTCAATCTAATATAGCGCGCCCCACTTTTAGCTTAACCACCCATCAAAATTTTCCGCGTGCTGATAAAATGCTATCAGAGCCATGGGCGACCAACCAACGCTTGCACCCTATTTTGTCTAATCTATTGCCTGAAGGTTCTTTGCGAGAGCTGATCGCTCAAGGACTCAAAACCCATGTTGATAATGAGTTTCATATTTTGTCTTATCTGGGCATGGATTTACCGGGCGCATTAGTCGCTGAACCGATGGAGCCTGAAGATGTTCCTCTACATTTATTCTCATCTCATGGCCAACTAAAAGCGGTTAAATTCGACAAACTAAGCCAAGAGAACAAGTTTTCCTTGGCTGGTGTTCAAATGAAGTTTTCCATGACGGAAAAAGACGGTCGATATAATTTGTCGAAAGACAATGTGCTTGGCGATTGGATTGTGAAAACACCCTCCACTAAACACAAAGAAGTGCCCGCCAATGAGTTTACTGCCATGACTCTCGCTTCTCTCATTGGCGTGGATATTCCTGAAATAAAATTGGTCGAGATAGACCAATTAGACAACCTTCCTCAAATCAACCTTCCGGATGAAAAATTAGCTTTCGCCATAAAACGGTTTGATCGGCGTGACGACCAACGTATTCACATGGAAGACTTTGCTCAAGTTCTTGTGAAGTACCCACATGAAAAATACAATTCAGGCAACTACGAACAAATAGCAAAAATCCTGTATCAGTTTTCTGGTGATGGTCTAAATGACGCCCAACAACTTGCCCGTCGTTTACTCGCCAACATCCTATTAGCAAACGGCGACGCCCATTTGAAAAACTGGAGCTTACTGTATTCAGATCAAGTAACTCCCAGACTTTCCCCGGCTTACGACATAGTTACCACCAGTGTGTATATTCAAAACGAACAACACTTTGCCCTTAACCTTGCAAAGACGAAGGCTTGGTATGATGTCTCATATAAACACTTTGAACATTGGGCAACTAAATCAGATATTCCATGGCGAGCAATCAAACCGCATCTGGACAATGTAATGGAAAAAGCCAGAAGCCTTTGGCCTGAGGCTTTAAAAAACCTACCCATGAATGAAGAGCACAAACAGCACCTAAGAGAGCATTGGCAGAGACTTCATGAGGATTTTCGAGTTTAATAACGTATAGCAAAGTCTGATAAGTCCATTACTCTTAGGTTAGTTGACCTCTGATAGCTTCTCAACAACTTCAGCAACCTCTTCATAGCTACTTACAACCCAATGGGCTCCAGCCTCAATAAGTCGTTGTTTGTGATTTGGATGCTTTGCATGAGAGCCAGCAGTCAGGCCTATACAAAGCATCCCGGCACGTCGAGCGGCTTCGACACCAGCCGGACTGTCTTCAATAACTAGAGCACAGTCCGCAGGAACAGACATATTTTTTGCTGCCAATAAAAACAAATCCGGTGCTGGTTTGCCATTTTGAACCATAGTGGAAGAGAAAATATTGCCAGCAAAATACGACTTAAGCTTTGTAGCGGTTAGACTCACATCAATTCGTTCTGGATGAGAGGATGAAGCAACGCAAACAGGCAAATCGAGTGATTCAATGAAGCTCCTTACACCTTTAACGGGCTGTAGCTCTTCTTTAAAACACGTAAACAACTGTTTGTTCATTTCATCCAACGATTCCTGCGATAGCATTACGCCTTGTTTGGCGAACAATTCATCCCGTGCCGATTTCATACTGCGACCTTGGAATTGTTGAATTACCTCTTCTTCACTCAGTATTCCACCTTGTTTAAGAATCACATCATGCAAAGCCACAATAGACAAATTTTCACTGTCCACTAACACGCCATCGCAATCAAAGATAATTAACTTGAGCTTTCTAAGTTCAGATGCCATTGCTATTTCAGTATCGAATGTCACGGTTACAACTCCCTAGCAACAGATTGAAGTCTACAAAACGCTAAGAATCGAGCATCATGCTGTTTGCAGATATCAGTCTCGGCCGGTACATACTTTTTCCCAAAAGAAGACATGGCTTTCATCGCACTTTCTAAGTTGGAATATCTGCCAGCAGCAACCGCGGCTAGCATAGCGGTTCCAAGCATGACGGGTTCATCCGAGCTTGGCGCAATAACCTCTTTACCAGTTGCGTCAGAAATGAGCTGACGCACCAATGGATCTTGTCCAGCACCGCCACTTATAATAACCCTTGAGATGGTCAACCCTTGTTCTGCCTGAGCTTCGATAATTTGTCGCAACCCATAAGCAAGTCCGCAAATACCAGCGATATAAAGTGTTACTAGGCTATCAATAGATTTATCCATATTTAACCCCGCCATGATTGCTCTGGCTTTTGGATCAGCAAAAGGCGCCCTATTACCCAAAAACTCAGGGACAACGTGAACTCCCTTGGCTAGATTGATCGCTTCACTCAAATTATGAATGTTTGATTTAGCACGATTAGACAGCCATACACTCAAAGGAAGTTTGGCTTCCTTTGCTAACTGCTGCGCTTCGGCCGAAGAAGGATGCATCATTACCAAGTGATCAATTGCTGCCCCTGCCGCAGACTGGCCAAATTAACTATGCCACTACAATGAAGAAGGGTTTAAAAAATCTGATCTAGGTTACATAGCTGTTACGGCATTAAACGAATACGGCCTGCTTGATCAAGCTGCTTTCGAATTTTTAAGAGCTGATAAGTCCTGTAGTTTTCAGTTGCTTAAAACTTTAGATGAAATAACAGACAATGAAAAAAAATATTCTAAGTACCGCTATAAAAAACAGCCAGAAATTATCTTCAACAACGAAGGCTACTTTGTAGCACGAAATTGGGGAGTTCAACACGTAGATGGATTTATTGAGAAACTTGCAAATCAATTCAAAGTATTACAAATATTAAAAGATTAAGAACGCAAAAAATTAGACTAGCTTAAAGGGTAAAGGTCACTAAAAAGCAGTAAAAATACAAAGTTAGGATCAAAGTGGTATCAATCTGGTCCCTTTTTGGTCCCAATTCAGATACAAAAAAGCCGAACACTGGGTTCGGCTTTCGTAACTTACTGAAGAGTAAGTATAAATTTTGGTAGGACTAAGCAGATTCGAACTGCTGACCTCTACCATGTCAAAGTTGCTTCGCTTTGACAGTAAAGCGATGATTTAAAAAGAAAAACAGGTGTGTTTTATCCTTTATTCTAGACCTGTACATCAATAACAAAATCAGTAACTTACATTATGCTTAGATAAGAATCATTCGAGCAAAGTGCAATATATCGCCACTCCGATATGAATTTTTATGGTACAAAAAAAACGCTTTCGCGGCTTATATTGATTTCTAAATCGGGTATTTAGCCTGTATCTGCTCAACAGCTCGGAGCCCAAGAGTCCGAGCGACTTCTGCCCCCTCTTCGTCGCCTGCTGCGGATTTTCGTAGGGCTTCTAGAAATAGCGGGTCGCTTTCGCTTTTATATGCCATTTCACGGTTTTTCATTCGCTGCGCTGCTGCTTGCTCTGTTTCAAACGCTTGCTGTCGAATAATGCTTTCTTGTGTTTCTTCGTTAATGCCAAGTTTTGCCATAAATTCTGGCGTGGCGTCTGTGTGAGTCTGGCCGTCGTAGATATACGTAAATTCATTCATTTTTTAGTGACTCCGCGAGTGTGTTGAGTGATTTAATTAGTCCGTCGCTGTCTGCGTGCTTGGCGTGGCCATGCCATGATGCTGCCATTTTACGCATATCATCGTCGGTGATTTTGCCTTTTGCATGCTTGCGTATTTTTGTCTTGATGCGCTTGACGCTGCTTTTTCGAAGGCGCTTGGTGTGCGAGTAAATATGGTAACCGAGGTAATCCAAGCTACGACCGTTTTGCTTGGAGACAGGAAATATCTGGGTTTTGTTGTTGAGCGTCAGTGCGAGTTGTCGCTCTAAAAACATTTCGATTTTCCGCAACGCTAGATGCAAATACTCTTTATTATGATGCACAACGATAAAGTCATCGATGTAGCGCATATATCTCTGCGCTCTAAGCGTGTGCTTTGCATAACGGTCTAGCTCGTGCAAATACACGTTCGCAGCAATTTGATTCAATATACTGCCTGGCAATATCCCAACGCCTGGAGACTCGCAGGGGCCGGAATCGATCACATAATCAATCAGTTCCAGCGTTTGCTCGCACTGAATGTGATGGCGCAATAACCGCTTTAGCGTATCGTGCCGGATGCTAGAAAAGTATTTGCTGACATCGGCTTTCAGTGCGTATGCCACACCGTGTTGCTGCTCGACTTGCCTGACGAATTGCTGAGCTCGATCGACTCCAGCATGAGTGCCTTTGTTTTTGCGACATGCGTAACTGTCGTCAATAAATCGCCTATCGATAATGGGCATGATGATGTTGTAAATTGCACGCTGAAAAACGCGATCACGAAAGCTTGGGGCAGATATTTTTCGTCGTTTCGGCTCAAACACCCAAAAGTGACGGTATCGATCTGTTTTGTATGTTTTCCAGATGAGCTCATTTTGCATTTGGATGATGTTTTCTTCGAGATTATCGAAGTAGCGCAAACAGGACGGGGCTTTTGATTTGTTTTTACGGCACGAATAAGCCGCACTTATAAGGTTGTCGAATTGATAGATTTGATCGAACAAAGCGGGCGCACCCGCCTGTTCTGTTTGTGTTTCAGCAATAGCTGGGGCGACATCATCCTTTTCAAAATGCACACTCGACGCACCCATGAGTGCATCGATTCTGGCGATATCAAGAGCTGAGCGAGACACGATATTCGAGTTCACGTTCGAACGAGGATTATTGACGTTGAGAGCCGACGGCCCCGCATCACCTGCGTTGTTCGAGTTGCCACCGCGAATCGGGAATCTATTCATAATGACGCCGCCTGCGGTTGAGACTTAATCCAACCGCCGATCATTTTACCTATTTCTATCAGCATCTTGCACCATATTTCGTAACGTCGCGCGTTTATCGCATGAGTTTTTTTAGCAAACCGGACCTGCTCCATGTGCAACTTCATTTCGTGATCGAGATTGCGTAGTGCGGTCTTTTTATGATGTAAAAATCTAGCGGCGATCATGTGTCTTTTTATTTCCCACATCGTTTTACTAATCTCCACACCCAGCGTGTATTTTTCGTATCGCGGAAAATTTTTGATGGCGTTGTGCGCGTACGCCATAGCATCGTTAAATTTTGACTCTATCATTAAGTTCGTTTGCATTTTAAACCCAAGCAAAACCCCGCTATCGCGGGGAGATCAGAAGAACAGCAAGCAGCTAAGCAAAATAAGCTGAGCGAGACACGATAGACGAGCTCACGTTCGAACGAGGATCAGTGACGCTGAGAGCCGACGGCCCCGCAGCACCTGCGTAGCCCGAGCTGCCACCGCGAATCGGGAATCGTTCGCCCACATTGCGCACCCAGATGCCACCCTCCGAACTGGGGGCGGCGTGCTCAACGCCAAGGCGACGCATTAGCTCGTTACCCGTATAACTTGCGTCTTTTGTTACATTGCTATTTAGCGCGCTGTACGAGTACTGACTGCCATCTGATCTAGATGTAACAGCGGTGCTCAGCTTTGGCACGCCCGTTGCGTTATCGTAATAAATCCCCTGGCGAGTCCAGAGGGATTCGTCTAGTTCAGGCTGATTGTCAGATGTGCAAATAATCTCGCCTTCAAGCAATTTGAACTGATCAACCCACTCCCACTTATTGCCGACCAAATCGAAGACGCCGTAATCCGTGCCGTCGTGCGACCATGAGCTTGGCCCTGCGCCAGCTCTCGTATAGCCGTAACTCGACGTGTCGCCAGGCGCTTTGCCGTCTTGGCGCGTTGCGCTTTCATATCGACGAGCGTGAGAGCGGCCGTAATATGTATTGCCAGTAATCTCGGGGTTGAATTTGAGTGAAATCAAACGCAACAACTCCCATTCGTGCATACTGATCATGTGCCAGCCAGCACCCTTGGCTTTGTACATAGCTTTCATCTGGTCAAAATTTAGCGAACCCGTCGGATACTGACCGCCTACGCCCGCCAATTTTCCGTCCACACTGGTGCTTTGATAGGGGCTGATAAACACCTCAGATCGAGGTGCACCATTCGTCAGAAATGCAGTCATGATGCCTGTCCCGAGATTCAGCTCGGGCAAATCGAGATCTTCGTAATTTCTGCGACCGATGACGCACATCTCTTCAAGATTTGAAAAAGCGTCGGTAATTAGTGTGCGTTTGCCGCCGCTGATTCGCTCCACCGCATTGCGGTAGCCCATAGTTGCCGAAATTGTTAGTGATTCGGTTTTTTCGGCATAATCATTTTCAAGGCTTGATCGCTGTTCTGCTATTTCACGATCAAGCTTTACGAGTGACGCAAACGTATGTGTCGTGCCGGATGCGTCGGTGATCGCTACATCCTTATCTTGGGTGACCATTTCCTCAAGAACTTGATGCGTTTTTGCTGCAAATTCATTTGTCTCACGAAGCGCTGCAATCCCCTCTAAAAATGGCGCGCCAGTAGGCTGCACAGCGGCAGGCTGATTAGTTACTGTCGCCATACTCCATGGTTTCGCAAGCGAAAGTGTACTATTACCACTGCCATCAATAGATGTACCGCTGGCGATTTCAGTGGGGGCTCCATTTACTATTAACGCCCAGCCAGATTTGACACCAGATAAGTCAACACTGCCGCCGACGGAGACGGTAACGTCCCCGAAAGCGACAGAAATAGACGGCAAATATAACCAATTAGCCATTTTAAACTCCAAATTTGATTAAGTAACTCTAAGAAGGCGCCAGCTGATATTGCATGGATCCAACGTCACGTTGTACGCACCATATACTCTAATTCTTAGATTAATGGTCGCTTGGCTGTAGAAACGAGTTAATGGGATAACTTCTGCGGACACTCCCCACGCTGAAGTTGAGGGAGTATTTGATTGAACACCAGTATTGACAAAACCTACGGCAACACCCGTATAAAATTTGCTGCCGCTCCATGCGTTTGCCGGATACCCTGTATCAAGAATGGCATCATATTTTATCGTGCCATCACCGCCTTGAACTCTCCCCAACGAAAATGTGCCGCTTGCCACGGTCATTTCACGCGACACAACAACGCCGTTAAACTCAGCTGATCCATTCTTCAAAATCCGCCAGCCGGACACACCTGGCGAATAGTTGGCGGACTGAATCACATCGCCTATTTTTGCATTCGTGATTTGTCCATCACCTATTTTTGCTGACGTAATAGCAGCATTAGCGATATGAGCATTTGTTATTTGTCCATCACCTATTTTTGCTGACGTAATAGCTGCATTAGCTATGTGAGCATTTGTTATTTGCCCGTTCGCAATTTTTGCAGACGTAATAGCCGCATTGGCTATCTGGGCATTAGTGATAGCAGAGTTGACAACTTTTTCTGATGTGATCGTCGCATCTTTGATGCTGGCACCATCGACAATCAATTCATTTGCATAGACCTGATCCCCCTCGATGCGAAACGGCGTTTTTGTGCCGTTCTGAGTCTTGAACTTCATCTGATTTGCAATGAATTCAAGAGAGCTACCGTCGACGCCCGCATTAGCAAAAACACCTGCCAGCTGATCCCCGTAAACAGCGAGCAAAGCCGCTGTTGCGGCGCCGCGACCATCTGCTTCGAGTATCGTTTGATACATATTCCCTGCTGATATTTCGACGGTTTCCCCATCGGCATTGGTGCCAGTTACTTTGACGTTTCGCAACGCTTCGGCAATAGACGAATTACCTCTCCATGTATTACCTGCCAACTCGCAAGACGCGGCGGTCTCGTGACTTGTTGGATTGCCGCTGGAATCAACACAATAGCCTATTGCAGCGCGGCGGTAATCGCTAAACTCAGCTTTATTTTCATCAACCACCACTTCTAACTCATCGACTGTTTGAGCCAGTGCCGTGGTTTCATTGGCCACCGCTTTTGTCTCACTGCGAGCGAGCGCAATCGTGTCATTTTGCTTGAGTTGCTCACGCTCTGAGGCTGCGGCATTAGCGGCTTCAAGAAACGCATTTTCAGAAAGATCATCATTATCGACTTGAGATTGATGGGTGCTAACAATTTGCTGAGAGATAGACCCCGCCTGTGCATCGAGCGTTTGCTCAACTGCACTTACTCGAGCTCCATACTCTTGCTGTGTTGTCGATTGTGCGATTTGCGAAATCAATGCTTCAGCACCGTCAATCCATTGCTCTGCTGAATTGGCCTTGGTGACCGTGCCGTTTTCGTCAAGCTCCGTAAGCTTCGCAATGACGCTGTACTGAGCGTTCCAACTATCTAAAGTCTGCTGAACATCGTTTTGAGTTAGAGTATTTTGCTCATAAAACGTGGTGGTCACATAGTTAGACAATTGGCCGCTGACTGCATCAATATTTTGCTCTGCTGAGCTAACACGACCTTGGAGCCCTTCAATTGCTGCTTGTGCGGCAGTGCGTTTGCCTGCCTGCAAACTGTGGAGCTGATACATATCATCCGTGGTTTCACCCAAGATAATGCGCAATCCAGTGATATTGCTTGCTGTGTAATCCTCTACATCACCAAAATCAACAGTCACTGTGTACAGCTGGCCATCGTCCAATATTTCAGGAATGTCCATTTCATAATCGGACGAGTAGTCGTGCGAAGCGGTTTTATATTGGACTTTACCTGCCCACACTGCCCCACTTTCTCGCGCAATTGATAACTGAATAACATGGTTATCTGCGCCGCTGTAATCCATTGTCGCGGCGATATCGCCCAGCGTTAAATCAACCCATGCACCAGCGTTGTAAACTGCCGTGCCACTTTGCGCGACCCAGCCATCTAAACCAGTGTTAAACGTGGTGACGTAAGCCGGTTGAATGGCGGCAATAGCCCCCGCCACGGTTTCTGTTAGCTGCGTGAACGTTGCCCGCTGATTGATCAGCCCCGCTTGTACTGATAGCTCAGATTCAGCGTCGGTCAAGCGGTCGTTTGTTGTATCAATGCGAGAAGCTTGCAACGCGATAGATGCATCAACACCATCAATCAACAACTTAGCTTCGCTAAAGCGATCGTTCGTGTATTGATAAGCGCGATTTATGATGGTCCCGTTTGACGGATCGATTTCAACAACGGCATTCAGGATGCGATAGTACTCATCGTTCTGACTGAGTTGATAGCGTTGCATTTCAGCTGCACGAGCAGCCGATTTAAACAACTGCTCAGCAACATCATCCGTTTCAAATTGCTGCTTTTGCACTCGCTCAGCTGCCGCTTTCGCGACTTGTTCAATGTCATCAGACAGTGATAAATCACGTTCTTTTAACTGATTAATAGCATCAGAAACTGCATCGTTTAACGTCGTAACAGTGTGAGCGCTTGACTCACCAAGGCCAAAGGCGTCGTAAGAGGCAATGGCAATTTTGTATTCTGTTAACGCTGCCAAGCCATCTAACGTGATAGAAAGGCTCTCGCCTTTGTAACGCTGGTTTGCATCATTTTTTGGCACTGGGGCCACATTAGCAAGCCAAACAACCGCGCCCTTTGCATTTGAAGGTGCTGACAATGTCAATTTTATATCGTTAACAGAGGCCCAAGCCTGTATAGCGGGAGCGATTGGTGCTGGCTTAGACACGGCCAATGCTGCAGACTCACCAACAACGCCAGCAACATTCACGCCACTCACTCGCACTTCAAACGAACGAGGAAACCCCATTGATTTAAATAATTCAAAACTAATGGTTGTGGTTTCAGTTACCGTATTAATACTTGCTAAAGCATGTCCACTTTGAACATTATAAATTTCAACCTGATAATGCCTTAAAGCAGGCGACACTAATGCAGACCATTTTAGCGTTAGAGAGCTATCAAACTCACCAACGACAGCCAGCCCAGTAACACGATCAACAACAGGCACATTGACAGAAAAAGTGGCTGTTGTTGCGCTCGATCTAGTGAGAGCATTACGAGCTCGAACGGTCGCATAGTAATTACCAGCTGCAAGATAAGGCAAATTCAAGATTGGTATGTAGTCGTCGGCCCAATCATTTGAGCTGGACAGCGTCGTAGTCAACACTTGAATGCTATCTGATGCGCGATAAATCTCGATTAAATAATCGTGGACAAATGCGCTGTTTGATTGAGGCCATGTTAAGGCCCCTACAGTCCCCTCATTCCAGTTATTAGACAAGTAAGACAATGTTTCAGGCGGCGGTAATACACTGGCATCCGCAATCGTTGGCTTAGTTACAACTTGCTGATCTGGAATATCAATCCAAGGAAAGATAGAAGGGTCATACATTGCACAAGCAAATGAAACCGAGCCATCGGCATCAAGGGTTCGCGTTGCTACTCGCCACAAAATGCCATCGTTAAGACCAGGCATATCCATGACTAACAAGTCACCACAGCGAACCTTAATCGTCCATGGCTGGCCATTAAACGATATAACACCACCTTTGCGGCTTTCTAATAGCGCTTGGCGCGCAATGTCTAGTGCTTGATATCGATTCGTGCACGACTCAACAGTAATATCAGCATGAGACTCTTCCCAATTATCCTCTGCTAAATAACCCTGATATTCAGCGTCATTGATTGGGTAAGTTGCTTCGTTTGTTTCCCATTGTTTGTCGGGGTCGACATAGGTGATGGTGACGCGATTATATTTATCTCGTGCACCATTAGGACTTTTTGAGATATCTCCTATTATATCGTCATAAGTAATCGTATGGTTTGGGTTCGCATCATTTTGAATCACATAGCGCCAAACGCCCGCAGTTTGCGTGAGAAAAGCGCGACTCTCGGACACTAACTGCTTAATATTGTCAAATGGCGTTTTGGATGTGTCGATAGCGGCGTTACAAGAAAACCGTTTTACCATTATTGAGCTATTTGAATTGCTTGGGTAGCTGACATCGGCAAGTGTCGCTGATGTTTTGAACGATTCAAAATCAATCAAAGTATCAGACATGCCGACGCCATATTCAGCTGAACGAAAATAATCCAAAACCACTAACGCAAAATTATCCGAATAACCTGTACTGCCTGTGCGTGGGTCATATAACAGAGCGCCTTCTATAATGGATTTAAAGACAGGCAGGCCGCTGTACTTGTCTTGATCATAGGTATATTGCACCGCTTCATAAGCAAGCCCTTGCAAGCGATGATTCGATGTCCATTCACTTAATTCCGAAACCAAGTTCGCATCAGCGGCTTGCGATGGATAACCATGATGAAATGTATGCCGAAGCAAGGCTCCGTATTCGCTTTCAGCTTTATCAGACACAGTAACGGAGCTTGAGCTATGAACGGGGCCCACACATTGAACTAAAACTGAGTTGAGGTATTTATTTTTTGGTCCTGTCGTATTCAGAAACACGCGAGTGCCCCCAACTTTTCTGCGACCATAAATAACAGGGATGTTTGCAGAAGATGAGCTTTTGTTAACGGTTAAGCCTGAGGCCGCACTGTCTGCTGGATCAGTACCTGGCACCTCTGGTTTTAATAACCCTCCAACCCAATCGATAGCATCATCCACAACGTTAACAATTGGATCTACTATCTTGCGAACACTTTTAAAAATCTTGCTAAAAAAGCCCATTATTTACCCCATTTAATATCGCTGATTTCTGTACCGGCATAATCCAAGCCTCTATCATCGGGGTAGAATTGGTGTTGGGAATCTGAGTTTGTAGAACGGCCGCGCACTTGTTGCCAATGAATAATATTGGCGCTTGATGTGACTTCTATTGTGTAGCCGTCTTCCGCATCGGTCGCTTCATATTCAATCATCCGACCTTCAAATAGCTTATCAAACTCTTCTGAGCCATCGTCCCAAATATATTGGCGGTAATAGGTAATGGTTTGATTTAGATAATCATCATCGTAAAACGCCAGAAGAACAGGGTCGTATTCAGAAGCTATGTTTAACGTAACCTGAAAATCACCTGTTGTTATTTCAAGAGTTTCCTCCACATCACCAATACCGTCTGTGGCAAGATACAAATCAGGCTCATATACATCCCCCATGAATTCAACTGGGATACCGCCGTCTGTCATTAAAAGGTCGCCACCACTGCGAAATGACATCTTGATTAAGTTACGAATAATCATGTTTACAACATCTCCTCAAAGCTTGCTGAAACCGTGGTTAACGGGCCCTTGGTTTTGTACGATATTGCATCGTCTGTACGGGTGACAGTAATTGGCACGGCTTGCGTAATTACTGCTTCTGCGGCAAAAACAGCACGACGGAGCTTAGGAAAGATAGAAACGGTGTTGTCGGATGACGACATCACTCGATACACTTTGCTGTGACCGTTAAATCGTATGTAATGACCAACTGTTAACGACCCTCCCCCCGTAATTTGAATAGACTCAGCGCCCGCTTGGGTTGTCGTTTGAACCTGCCAATTGCTGGTTGCATCTTTGTGGTAAGAGCGCACGGGGTGAATAATGTCGTCATCAATGGACTGGCCTTTCATTGCATCTAACGCCACCTCTAAAACAAGAGATTTTGCATCCAGATAATTAGGCCAAGTAACAGCAATCTCCCAGCGTTGTTGCTCTAAATTACGAGAAATCTTTCTGCCTGAGCGCGACCGGGTAACCGTGTTGGGATCATTAGAGGTGATGGTCACCTCTGCTTCATCAATATAGGGGAGCATTGGCACCTCAAGGACATAAAAAAAGCCCGCCAAGGCGAGCTTTTAATAAAAGATATGCAGCGGTCACAAAAACCGCAGTGTGAATAATTTACCTCTGCTAACTTCCCTTTTCAAGATAAACTACGTATAAATAAAGCATTTGACCTGACAAAGGACTGACAAATGAAACAAACAATATTATTAACTGTGGCTCTTTCTTTAACTGGATGCACCTCCATGATAGATACAATGGATAGCTTTGCAGGGATGGGGAAACTCACTGTAGACAAAAACTCGTTTGATAACACGAAAATCATATATCTTACTCCTGACGCGCTTTACAACCCTGACGCCAGTATTTTTGACCCTGTATCTACACGACTTGGTGCGGTCTGGACATCCAAATCCCCTCAATTCGTCAACCTCACCTTTCAGGAAGATGGCGGCTATGTGAAATTTGACGAGGTCGCATTTAAAGTCAACGGCAAGACAAAAATTTACCCCATTGGTTTAAGTGACTTGGATTTTGACAACTCCAAGCTGTCTGGCATGAAAAGCACCGCTTACGCACTAATACCGATGTCAGAATTTAAAAATATACTGACCGCCAAAACCTGCCAAATGAAAATAGAAAAAGCAACAGGATATGAAGTGGCCAGCTGTTCAATTGACCGTATTCCAGGTGGAAAAAGAACTGCTATTCTAGGGTTTAGAAATATGTTGAAAGCAATAGAAGAGAAAAAATAAGATTACCATAGGGGTTAGTTTATGGATGATGTAGATCTGCTTGTTACCGCACTTTATAGAGCGCAAAAAACCGGGGAGCCTTTAAAAATTAATTACTCTGGCGGTTCACAACCAAACACAAGCCGAACAATATTTCCTCTCGATATAAGACATAGTGAGGTTACAGTTCAGTGTTTAACAACCGAGAAAGAGAAAACTCTTGAACTTGAAAAAATGTCGTTATGCGTAAACCAAGAAAGACCTGCATACGACATGAGTAACATCTATCATGATACACTCGAAGAACTTCTAGAAGAAGATGGTGAATCGCTAAGCGAAGCCTGTAAAAATGCAGGATTTGAGGTAGCCCTGCGTAAAAACAATATAAAAATATTCTACATAAAAGAAGAAAACGGGAAAAAGAAAAAAGTTGATATACTTCGGCTTTACGATAATCCATTTAATATTGATGAAATTAACGTTTTTTCGAGAAAACCATATCTGAACAAGGTGGTCGATATCCATTCTGCAAAAGAGGAATTCCTATCTCGACTAGAAAAAGTTAAAGCGAACTATCAAAGCATGCAATAAACAAAGCGCCCCGAGCGAGGCGCTTTTATCACTTAATGAAGCTGTGGGTGTTCTTCATCCCACAATTGTTTGAGCTTCGTTAGCCCCTTTCCTGTCACCACGGTGGTGACAGATTGTTTTAATCCGTGCTCTGGATGTTGAAAGTTGCTAAGTTTCACATTCAGCAAGCCTTGTTCTATCTTCTGTTGATATGGCTCGTTTCGTCGAGAAATCCAGCCAATATTGCGCAGAAAATCAAATAATCGCCGCTGGCCAGTGCCGATTATCTTAGCGGCTTCCCCTACGCTGATCGCATCAGGTGAAATATATACTCGTTCAGCAAATTGCACCTTTGGCGCGTCCTGCTCTACTTTCTGAGACAATTGTTTGTTTGTCTGTTCAAGTTTTAGCCGCTGTTCTTCAGACTCCATCGCTAATTTCAGTATGTCCATTTTACTGAGCTGGTTTATATTAGGCGCACTAGCATGCAACTGGTCGCGCATTTCAAAGAAGGCTTTAACCAGGCGTTTTTTAAACGCCTTTACCGTCTCATTATTGCGCATATAAGTCAGCAGTAGTGTTGCTTGCTGCTCATTGAGTATTGCTACCTCTCTATTTTGAGAGCCACCTTTTGTTTCAAAGGATCGCATTTCAAATGCGACCCTTCCGAAATCCTCCAAGTCAACTGTATTCTGCCGTATCAGCTGAATAACTGTTTTGTGAGTATTTCCAATGCCGTCAGCGATGGCCAATGAAGTGGTCACCGGGCATCCATTTTGTTTGATCACAAGTGATTGCATCGTTTATCCCTCCATTCTAGCCAGTTCGGTTGCATATTGTGCTCTATGGTCGTATTCGGCCTGCACAAAAGCCAAATCCACAAACACATCGCACCGCTTGGCAGATCGGTAAAGGTGTCGCTCTAAATAGCTAAAAAAGCCCACCCAATAGCCCTTTGTGGCGGTTTTGTCTTGAAAATCGATATCCCCCGCGATATGCCCCAGCACACCCGCCCCCACATTGTCGGGGTCGTCTTTTAGCTGTTGCAAGAAGTGTGCGGCCATTTCACGGCCAAAGCGGTTGGCTTTTCGATAGTTGGAGGTAGGCCTTACTGCCCAGTTACTGTTAGAAAGATTGGCGCCTGCATGGTCTAGGGATAGACTAAAGCGCGTTGGATAAGGTGCCGTTATGGCTTGATTACAGATCATAATGATCTCCTTTTTGCATTCTCTGAAATACCCAATAACTGATTGGGTGTCAGGAGGTTCAGAACGGCCAAAAAGGAACCGCGGGTAGCTTTCCCCGAAGGTATTTTATCACTACCGCCCTCCCGACTTAACAGGAGTTACATTTGCGCATGAATTTTGAGCACAAAAAAACCAACACTACGGGGTTGGATTTCCGCCTAATTGAGAGGTTCTGACGCCTCAAGGTGGATACTAGATCAGGAATGACAAGATTGCAAACTTTCTAAAAACACCACAATAACTGGTTGGAAATTAAGAGTATCTCTTTTAACAGTCCTATCGCACGCCTTTTATTTTTCCTCCATTGCGCCCAGCTTCGGCAGAAACTCCGTTATAGACGAGTTTTTGCCCCACTTTAGACTTAAGAACCGCGACAATTTGAGTGGCGATTTGCTCACCTGCAGCCTGCCCAATATCTGTTGAATTGCTGGATTTTGATGTGCTTACCTGAACAACAATATCACCAAACGAAATTTGGTTAATCGTTGAGCCTTTGCCACTCTCGCCCGTAGAGTCTTTCGATAGCGTTAAGTTATTACGGTGTCTCGGGTCTGTTTGTGTCAGCACCTCTTCGCCTTTTAACAATATGGCGGGCACTTCATTGGCTGCCAAGCGTGCGGAGTAGTTGTCCGAGTCCTGACCAGCAATACCACCAGTATGATAGGTTTGGTTTTTTACATTACCGACTTGCTCAAGACCATAGGCAGTTAAGGCAGCGGCTGCCGCAATCCCCAAGGCTGGACCAACGATAGGAATTGGCGCTAACGCCGTATAAGCTGCCATAGCGCCCTGATAAGTTTGGATTCCTATATTGTAGATAGCCGCTGCTTTACCTATTGCTGCCAACTCTTTGTTTTTACTGTTCGCCATACCAACAAAGAGATTATTAAAGTCTCTTTGTTTGTTTAGACTGGTCTCTAGGTCTTGCTGCTCAGCCTTTTTCTGATTTTCAGCGGTTCGTTTGTCTGCGATAAGCTTGGCACTATCGTATTGTTTTTGGGTAATATCCTTATCGCGTAAGTGTTTATCAAGCAGCTTTATCTCTTCAGCGTAGCGGTCCTTCTCTTTTTGCAGCTCGGTTTTTCCGTAATCGTCATACCCTTTGAGAATGCCTTTTTGGTATTCTTTGAACATTTTTAACTGGTAATCATAGGACTCTTTTTGGAAAGCAATCACTTTAGCGTCTTGGTCATTCGTGATGCCGTTGTCTTGCATATACTGGAGCACACGCTGCTGGTGTTCTAGCGTCATTTGCTCTCGCTTAGTGTAGTTTTCAGAAAAGGCAGCTAAACGTTTTTGACGTTGAGCCAACTCGAAACGCTCTTCTTGAAGTGCATAGCTTTGCTTTGTCTTAAACTTCAAGTCTCTCCGATCTAGTTCAATTTTATTCTCTTTCTCTTTGTACTCTTTGTTGCTTATAAGGTTATTTTTATGCCGACTGTCTAATATCGACTTTTCTTTATCGTAAAAGGAGGTGATATCAGACATCTGTTTATCAAAAGCCGCTTTTCTGCTTTGCTCCGCTGTCTGAGATGCGGTTTGAATCAGTTTTATACGATCATTTAGTGCTTGTGTCGATATCTGCTTACGCGCTTCTGTCTGCGCTTTTTTCACTCGGGTTTCACGCGCCTCAATTTCGGTGCTAATGCTTAAACCAAGCTCCATAAGAGATTGTTTTTCATCCATCTCTTTTTGAAGTGATTTGGATTTAACATTTCCAGATCGCCCTCTAAAACTTGCTGGATGTTCGACCTTTTCAGACTGTAACGCTTTAATTTTTGCGGATGAGGCCGCTATTTTTTCATTCACCTGGTCTAATGAAGCAGTTAAGTTATTGTACGACGTTGTGGCCAGTTTATTGTTTAACTGGTCTGTAGATACGCCTAATAAATCAATTTCTTCTGTAGCATCCGCTGCGCTGCTTTGCAGCATGCTTAACACGGTTACACCTGTGAATAACAGACCAATTGGCCCCCCCACCAAACCTAATGCACTGCTCAAGCCACGCGCGGCAATAGAACCTGCTCGCATTGATGCATTATGCGCTTTTTGCACCGTGGTAAGCCGCTGTGTCGATTTTTCTAAATCTAATTTTGCACGGTCTAGCTTCTTGGTGTTATCTGTTGCCACTTGAATTGCAGCGCTATTTTTAGCAACTTGCGCCTGATGAGCCTGTTCTGCTTTTTCCGCTCGTTGAGTGGCTGTTGCAAGACGCGCTTTAGAGGCGGTCAGCTCTGCCTCAGCTGCTTTCAGTTTATCCGCTCTTTGTTTCGCATGGTCCAACTGGGCGGCGTGTGACTTTAAGGCGGATGCCGCTTCCACGTCTGCTGCTGCTGCAGCCTGGGCAGACTTCGCTCTTTCTAGGTTAGACGCGGATAATTTTTCGCTTTCTGCCGCATCACGTTTTTTAGCGGCAATGGATTCTTTATACGCCAACTGCTCAGTAGTGAGCTTTATTTCTGCTTTAGCTAGTGCCGCCTTAGCTTCTTCTACATTGGCGGCGGCATTTTGCTTGGACGCAACTGTATCAGCGAACTTAGCCTGCATTGATGTGACAAATGCGGTCGTCATGCGGCCCGCGTATACAGAAGCCACTACGGTGCCTGCTGTTGACATGGTATCCAGTGCATTCGATACCGCGTCACCATCGCTTGCAAAATCGTTAAACAAATCGCTCACACCTTTTACGGCTGGCTCAAACTCCGCTGCCAATTGCTGTGATAGCGTTTTGGCGGCGTTCTGCATAACATTGATTTCATTGGCAATCGCTGCCAACTTGATCGCGTCTGTTTGCTTGAGCACTTTGTTTGTTGCGTAGGCTTCGTCTTGCATTTCGCGCAAGCCTTTGGCGCTATTACGCAACAATGGCAATAGTGCAACCAGGTTATCGCTACCCAGTTGATCAAGATATACTCGAGCGCTAGCATCGCTCAGTCCGTCAAGCTCTTGCGCTACTTTATAAAGCAGCTTATCCGGTGCTAAGTCGACAAAGTCTTTTACATTCAGATTCAATGTTTCAAAAAAATCAGCGGCCTCGCCTGTGCCGATTGTCGCAAATTCTTGAATGCGTACCGACATATCTTTGAGCACATCATTCATGGCTTCGCCATCGATGTTGTATTTGCTCGCGGCATACTGCAAAGACGTGATTTGTTCTGTTGTTGTGTTGAGATTGTCCGCTGCGATTAGCGATGATTCGCCTAAGCTGGCCATCTCTTTGGTAAAGCTGACAATCCCAACCCCGCCCAACCCCGCTGCAATAAGAGACTGAGCAGAAAGGGCCGTTTTTTTAAGCTCTTGAAAGTTGGCCTTTGCAGAATCAAATGCCGCACGAGTGCGGTCTGTCGCGGTTATAATAAATTGGTGGCGTGTATCACTCATCGTTCTGCAAAGCCCCTTCTATGATATTCATGGCTCGTATAAAAGATTCTGGCTGGTCAAGCAGTCCGCCAGACAGCGGGAAGCGGTTTTTTTTGAAATGACTGTAAAGTTTGATTAGTTCGTTGCTTTGGTGAGTAATCATAGGTTTTAGACACGTATCCGATTCAATAACGTCATCTATTACCCATTGTTTCATTGGCGCTGGGTTGTTTTTGTCGCAGTGGCGCCCCCATGTACAGTGATTGCAATCAAATTGATCCGCATTGCTGTATACGGCCACTGCGATGATTAGTTTTTTTCTTCGTATTCTCGAATAAAGGCACGGTTGATAATCTCGTTAAACACTTCAACTAAGTATTTTTGCTTAACAAGATTCAACATGTGTTGGCTGTATTCGATTGGCTTGCCCTCTGCGTCGAAAAAACCTTTCCAATTCTGAATAGCAAAACGCAGCGCATCTCGCATCGCTTGTCCGCTGTAGGTAAAATGACCTTCTGAATTAATGCTCGCACCTGATTGCACCTGCATAAACTCTAAGCCACTGAGCGGCTTTAATAACCACTCTACGTCCCCTGATTCGTCTCGATCAGACTTAAACCAAGTCGGTGCGATTTTGCTTTCTGAATTAATGGTTACCACAATGTAACTCCTTACGTGAATAATAAGCTGAATTCGTCATCGCCAGCGGTTGGCAAGGCTGCCAAGCTGATATCGCGCGTCACTTGGCCATTACGATCGGCGGCTTTTGGTGCGGAAACGTTGTACACTTTCGGCATGGAAATAGTGTAAATATTGCCTGCCTGATCACCAATCCCGCCCGTTGTTAACACTGATTCGGCACCATTTTTCCAATCAATCAAGTAGTCTTTTTGATCGGCCGTTTTCGCCAGTGGGTCAATGGAGCCAGTCACATTACGATCACTAATATAAATATCACCATAGCCATCTGTGCTAGACATAGAGTCTGGCGTGGCTACAGTTATGCCCATATCTACCGTTAATTTCGACACATCCAACGCGCCGCCAAGACTAAATGCAACGCCAATCAATGGCACTGGCACAATAGACGAATAGGACGCTGCAGGGACATCAATAGCAGAAATATTGCCAGATTGATGTCCGGTGAATGTGAATGATGCTTTGCCGATTGAGCCAGTTGATAGATCAAAAGTTACTTTGCCCATGCAGCCGGTTAGCTTGATAACGTCGCCATCTTCCCATACGTAAATAGTGCAAGATTTCTGACCTGTAGTGGCAGGCAAGTATTCGACTGACGTATCTGCCGTGATGGTTTCTTGGAAACCACATGCTTTCAATGCATCCCCCATTTCTGGCGCCGTACCAACCACGCCCGACCCTTTGATTTCCATGGTAAAAGACACTTCTAGCAAGTGGCCTGCATAGATTTTTTTCAGCTCACCAAAAGTGGCCCTAACAGGATTACGTGCCGCCATTCGCTCATTGGCTGGCGACCATTTTAGGTCTTCCACCAATTTGGCATTTTCTGCCGCTGTTGGCGTGGCATCAGTGCCTTGGGTGGCTTCAATTTTTAGAGCGATAACACTACGCTTTGTCAGTTTCATTGGTCGTCTCGCTGTCTGGTTTATGTTTAATTACGGTGCCGCCTTGGCGCGGTTTATGCGTCATTTTTGGCGGTGCAGTTGGCTTTTTCTTGGTCATAAGCTTGGGTCCTGAGTGTTGTAGCGGTAGCGAACTTGGTACACAAGCTCACGACTAAGTGCTGGCTGTTCTGAGTTAATTTCTGATTCACCCACTCGATATGAGCTGATTTCCGTCATGCCTGGCACTTTACCCTGCAGTGCCATTAGAGCTTTATGAATATCGCCGCGATACTGATTAGCTAAAACTTCCAGCTGTGTGGACTGAGTGAGCACCACTTGCGTAATGACCAGATCAAATACCGCATCCGTAAAAGCGCCCTCACCTTCTGTGGTTTCAGCTCCCTGCCGAATGAGTACGCGCGTTTTATCAGATTTGTACACTGGCGTTCGTTCGACCACAGTGGGCTGCATGGCGCTGGTTAGCGCATTGGTTATGGCCACCATGATGGATTCGATTTTGTGCATTACATCACCTTCTCAACTTGGTACTTAGTGACGCCAGCGCCCCCACCAACAGGCTGACGTAGGTAATACGCTGTGCCTGCGATGGTAATCTTGGAGCCGAGCGGGTTTTCAGGTATATCCACATCCGCTACGGTCAGCACGTTGCCCTCCCCAACAAAATCATTTCCATCGAGGAAGTCGTTTTTAAAACGCACGACAATGGCTTGCTCTGGCGCTGACTCGTGAAAAGCCTCTTCGCCAAAATTTTGGGACATCAACCGGAACATTTCGAGCTTGTTCATGGCATTACGCCTTTTTCGCTGCGCCTAGCGAGATAAAGCGATCGAATGCAGCTTTGTCTTTCGCAGTGAAGCGAGTGCCGGGCTTGTGGTTCCCGATCGTATTAATCGCAACCATACCTAAACTGTCGGCGGCTTTGGCTGCTTCCGCCGCTTTGGCTGCTTCCGCCGCTTTGGCTTCTTCCGCCGCTTTGGCTTCTTCCGCCGCTTTGGCTGCTTCCGCCGCTTTGGCTGCTTCCGCCGCTTTGGCTTCTTCCGCCGCTTTGGCTTCTTCCTCTGCTTTAGCTTCTGCATCCGCAATGGCTTTGGCTTCTGCATCGGCAATGGCTTTGGTTTTTGTAGCTTGATCTTTTTGTGCTTGAGTCATGTTATTTCTCCAATAAAAAAAGCGACTATCAGGCCGCTTTTAGTTAGGTGGTTTTACTTGATTAGCCGCTGAATTATTCCAATACGGTCATGGAAGAGGTTGCGTTCGGGTTGCCAGGTGCAACAAGTGGGGCGGAAACAGATAAAGCGACACGCAAAGATGGGTCAAACTCATCTTTAAATTTGCTAAACATTCGAATAGCAATCATGGCTTCAACGTCTAAAATAGCGCCAAAGTGCTGCGCCCCTGCCACCGCATCAGACAAGAAAGTCACTTTCTTAGCCTTCTGCATAGCGGTTTGAACGCCTTTTACTGACACGGTGCGAGTGTCTACCCAGACCGCTAAGTTATTGCCCAACACGCCTTTCAAGACAATGCCTTCAGGCATGGTGACACCGCGTTCTAATGCACCAGACTGACCAGAAAAGTCCGTATCTAGCGAGTCTTTCACTTGGGCGTTATTTTTGAACGGCTGCCACACATCTAACGGCAAAATCATGTCCGTTGGCGCCACGCCGCCTTCGGCATCTGACATGCGTTTGCACTGGATATCAATCTGATCCACAATTTTGGCGTTTGGATCGTTCCAATATTCATTCCCCGCTTCACCATCAAGCACGACCGTCAACGCTGGCGATCGACCAAAATCAACCAAGGCTTGGCGACCATCTTTATACGTGAGTGTTAGTTTGCCGTCAGCAAAACCATGCGCAGCCATCAATTCACATAACCGCGTTAGACGTTGATCATGGGTGATAAATTGCTCTGTTGTTGCTGCGTTTAAGCGATCTTTAGGTGTCACCTTATCGCGCACTCTTTCGCCAGCACGTCGACGCAAAGAATTAGACGGGGTAACAATGTCTTTCATTTTGGTGTAGCCAGGTGTTAAGCGCTTAGTAGAGGTTGCGCGCTCATAAATTACTTGACCTTGCTCCATCGGCATCACCAATGGTGCTACTTCTTTGCCTGCGAACTTCATCTCGACAAGGACATATTCTTCCTCGCTTTCAATGATGGTCGACGCAAAACGGTTTAGGTAAAACGTTGGGGTGACGGCTTGTTCTTCGATGTACTGGGCTAGCTCGTAGCGGTCATTTACTGGATTAGGCATAACTTAACTCCATAAAAAAACGCCCTCTTTGGGCGTTCTTGATTGATTTTTAAAAGGGCGTTTTTGTGGGGTTGTTTAAACAGGCAAGCGCAAGTAAATGCCTTGATCCGCTAACAGTTCTTTCACTTCGTTTGTACTGGACCATGAATCATCCAGCACCAACAGGCTTGGGTTACATTCCACTTCGCAATAAACAGGACATAACGCGTCTGCCGCAGTAGCATCGGTTGCATAAATCGCAATTCGACGGGGAATCTGTGAGCCATCGGTTGCCGTTTTTACACAAGGGATATATTTACCCGTTGCTGTCACACGACCTAGTAATGCACGTTGAGCGACGTTGCTACCGCTGGCAATCGTGACCGTGTCAGTGATTTGTGGTTTTTCACCCGTAATAAACGGGATAAAGTTTTCGCTAACGTCTTCAACAGACGCCATTCCGTAGTTATCAGACATAATAAAACCTTTCTTTAATTGACTATGAGTCGAAAAGAGCGCTTAGGCTCAGTTAGGCATGCATTTGTGAGTGAGCCGCGATCAGCGGGTTTTTTGATTTTTGTTTACCATCAGCATCGGCGCTAGTATCCAAATCGTTATCATCTGATGGCACGTCTGGATCAAACTTGCTCATTACCTTTGCAAAATCGGTCGTTGCCGTTTTTTGTTCGGTGGTCGATTCAAGCGTGGCAGAAATAGGCGATACACCGAGCAAGGCTTCACCTTCTGATGCACTCATGCTTGTGTTGAAAGCGATGTGATGTGCCATTTCCGTACGGCCTTCACTTTGCTCCGACATGATGATGCCTTTGATGCGCTCTCGCTCGGCAGTGGTTGCTTCGGCACGAATTGCGCTTTCGTCTAACTGTGGGCCTTGTGATTCCTGCGCGTTTGCGTTTGAGTCTGGTTTTGACATTGGGATTACTCCGGTGTTGGTTGGGTTGATCTGGTCAATGAATTCTGCCAACGAATCCGCTGGAGACATGATTTTGTCGGCTAGCTTTAGCTCGACCGCTTGTTTTGCATTGAGTACCGCCGCTTCGGTGGCCATCAGCGCGTTAAAATCACAGCCACGATTGTCGACAAGAGTTTGCACGAACATGGTTCGTATTTCTTCAAGTTCGGCTTTTTTTCGATCGAATACATCATCAGGCAAAGGCTCGTATGAGTTGCCCTCGGCTTTTCGTGAGCCAGCAGTGATGAGTGTGATTTTTTCGCCACCATCTTCCAGCATTTTAGAAATATCGACATGCGCCATGATCGCACCGATTGAGCCCATGCGGTCGGTACGCGATAGCGTCACCGTGTCGGCCACTGATGCAAACATTTGTGCAGCGCTGCAGGCTTGAGGGTCGACAATGGCGCGGGTTGGTTTGGTAACAAAGGCTTTCGCCCAATCTGTCAAATCAAACAAACCATCAACTGAACCGCCAGGAGAATTAATGTCGTAAATAAAACCCTTAACAGCCGCATCATTCTGCGCCATTTCAATATTGGCGCGAATGCCGTCGTATCCTGTCATGCCACTGGTTGGCTGTAGATATCCAAATCGATGCGTTAACGAACCATGCACAGGGATGATGGCGACACCATTTTGCACACGATAAGGCCGAACGGTCTCTCGACTAAACCCAGCGGCCATATCAACAAGCTGGGCAGATTCAAGCGTTTCACCGTTCATTTCCAATAGTGAAAAGTCAATTTTCCCATTTTTCTTAAGCGCCCCGAGCAGCACAGAGAAATACTGTGGGGTTACTGCAAGATTTCGGTTAAAAATCTCGTCAAGCAGTAGCATTATTCGATTCTTCTGTGTCACTGGAATCACCTATTTGTTGGTAAATGTCGGAGAGTTTGACACCCTTTTCTGCCATTACTTGGCGCTCATGAGCGATCTGCTCTAAGTTATCTTCCCAATCTAGCCCTTGCTCGGCACATTCCGCTTCGTAAGTTGAAAAACCGTACTCAACACGAAGCTTGGCACCTTGCGCCTCTTTCACTGGGTCAACCCAGCCTTTGCCGCTGGCGATCCAGCCGCACTGACAATACGCTGCGCGATTCGCATAAAAATCAGGCGCCTCTAGGGTGCCTTTGTTGACCTGCTCTTCTAGCCATAACTCGTAAACGGGTTGCGCCCATGATGAGATAAGCCAAGCACGTCGATTTTTCACAAACTTATAGGCTTCCAGCATGGACGCGCGAGCGCTTGAGTAGTTGGTTTTACTGAAATCCTTCATCAACATTTCGTAAGGCATGCCGAACGAAACACCAATTTGACGAAAGATATTTTCTACAAAGGCGCTGTAAGATGGATTTGGTCGACCCGGTAAAAACGGGGTAACGTCCTCATTTGGTAACAGTGGAATAACTGAGTTAGGGCGCATGGAATAATCCATACTGTTCCTAGCATCTAGATACTCGCTGGAAACTGTAGCGCCTGCGTCACCATCAGCAGACGGGGTGTAAATTTGCCTTATCAGCTCATCGGGCATATCCGATTTAACAAATGCCGCGATCAAAGCGTTGTTTGCCGCCGCTTTTAGCTCGGCTTGTGAGTAGTCGTCTAATATCTTGAACTCAGATAAAGCCGACACCAAAGCACCGACACCGCGCGATTGCTCTGGCCGCGTAATGTCGTAAGTATGGATCACCATGCGACGGCCCCAAGGGGTTCGAGCTGGCACTCTTGTCCATTTTAAAAGATCGCGTGAAATATCAATCGGGTGACGATTGGCAATGTGGTAAGCGATCGCCTCACCATCACTGTTTTTTTCTATCCCTCGTCGCATGCCTGCACCGTCTGTTTTGCCATATGGCGTGCAAACGCGATCAGGGTCGATGATTTGAATACAAAATGCGTTGTCGCGCGCTTTCTTCCAACGCGGCACAGCAAAGCTTTCACCCGCATCAAACGACTGCATGAACGTCAGCTGCGTCATAGAATGAAAGTTCTGATTTCGCGCCAGCGATGCGTCGTGAGAGTTAGCCCAAAGTTTAAAAAGGCTTTTGGCTTTTTTCGCCCACTCACGCGCCCATTCAGGGTCTTTGCCCAGCGCTTGATAATTTGGCTTTGGTGTGGGCATTAACATGGAGCCGACGACGTGGTCGGTCATGGTTTGCTTTGCGCCCTTTGCTACACCGTTGTTGCGAAAAAGATCCGCTTGACGGGCATCTAAAATGCTTTTTTCTGGCAGTAGGTCGGCGTCTGCACTGCGTTTTCGTGGTCGCCAATTCTTGTGATGATCGTTGTTCGCACCGCGATACGCTGGATCACTTCGAAAAGGTTGTCCTGTATGGTCAAGTATCATCGTGGCACCGGATTAGCTGTGATGCCTCGACCCCCACCACCTAGCGCACGAATGCGACGAGTAAGACGGGTAATTTCGGCATTCATTTGTTGAATTGACACCGTGGCAAAAGAGATGCTGTCTCCATCGCCCGATACGCTTTGCGTTGCTGTGCCGAGTAGGCGTTTTGATTTGGCCGCTTTGAGTGCGGCCAATTCGGCTTGCGCTTCTTGTAGCTCTGTCACGATTTAATACTCCCCACCTTTCCAAAGGATCGTTTTTTTGGCTTGGGCGGTTCAGTTGATGTTACCACCGTTTGCTCAGCTGGCTTTGGCGCTGGCTTTTCTGTCGACTTTGGCGCCTCTGGCTCGATTTCGGTTTGCACAAATTGAAGCGCTGACGGCTCGATAGTTGGCATTGTTTTATCCATGAGTTTTTGAAGCGATCTGAGCTGCATACCAAAGTTTTGCTGTAGTATTCGGATCATTGCGAAGTTGCCGACGCGACAATCTAGCGGCTCGTTTCGACCTCCAATGGGGTTTTCAAAGTCCACATAACCTTGACCGTTTTTATGTTTGATCGTCATTTTCTCGATCACTAACCCATGAAAATAACGCTCGTCGTACACTTCTTTTAATGGGAAATGGCAATAGCCGGGGCCGTGCTTCTGATGCTTGATTCGCGCATAGATCACTTGTTTTGCCGTGACTGTATTTAACTCAGTTAAATATGTTTTATGTTTTGGATTAGCTTTATTCGGAAAGCTGGCAACCGGCTTTGTTGAGCCTTTTTCTTTAGAACCAAATGTCGGAATATATCGGAACGGATCACGACGACAGAATTTATGAACCTCTGACGTAAAGTGACCGCCTGCATCAATGCCACACAACCTAGCGCGATGAATCACGCCTGTGGCGCTGATAAATTCACGGTTCATGTGCCTTTCTAGCTCGTTCCATATCTCTGGACGGGATAGATCGCCATATAATTTAACGTAATCTAGTGACCACGTTTCCTCGTTTGGCCCCCATGCAACAAATTCACCCTCGAAACGATCATCTTGCGTATCAAACCAGCAGGTTATGATAATGCCATCGTGTGGCACTTCGGCCTGATATACTTCTCGTCGATTCTCAAATCCTGTGGCGTCTATGCTTTCACTTTCCACCTCAAAGGTTTCACCCATTGACGTGTTTTTCCATGTTGTCATCAGGGTGTTATCACCCATTTTTTCGAATTTATGAGCCTCTAAGAATTTCTCTACTACATCCTGAAGTTTGGCGTTCGGGAATGGGCTGTATAACTCATTTATGTAAAAACCAGCTACACCAGTAAATGGTGCGGTCGCTCGCCATTCGCCAAGCTGCAGCGCTTCGTTTTTTTGATTATTTGTAAAAAGCCCTTCACAACTTGAGCATTTAATTTTGGCGGTTTCTGGTAGGTGCTCTTCGTAAACCTCATGAATTTCTTCTTCGGCTTTTTCCCAAACAACCATATCCCACTTAAGCGTTATAAAATCGCCACAACATGGGCACGGGATAAAGAAATGGCGCTTATCACTAAGCGCCATTTCGCGTTCTATTTCGCTCTGTCCCTTTAATGTGGGGGAGCCGCCGAGGATGATCTTTCGGTTGTAAAAGGTCTTGCCACGCTCGTATGCCAGCTTTAGTGAGTTACCTTCACCGCCTGAGTTACGCGAACAGCGGTCGGGCTCTTCTACTAAAATCAATCGAATTGGGGATGATGCTAGTTTTGAAGGTGCATTTGAACCGACTAACTCAAGGTGACCGCCTCGGAAATGCTTACTTAGTATCGTATTGCCAGCGTTTCGAGATTGTTGATTGATTCGCTTGGCAAGCGGTTCACTATCTCGAACCATTGGAGCGAATTTTTCTTTCGAATAACGCTCGGCCATATCCTCAGTTGGGAACAATACAAGCGCTGGGCAAGGATCGCGGTGTATGTGAAAGCCGAGCACGTTGTTTATTACGCCATCTGTCCATGCTACTTGCGCGGATTTCTGACAAACAACGCGCGGTATCTCTGGATCACAACACGCGTCTTGAATCTCTCTTAGAAACGGTGTTACTGATACTCGGTAATCACCTGGTAATGCACTGTTTTCTGCTGAAAGCTTTCGATATTTTTCTGCCCATTCCGTGATTGACTCGTCTGGCGGTGGTAGCCAAAGTGGCTCTAGATCTTCGTAAACTTCGTCCATATTAGCGAAGCTGATGTCTTGTAAGAAGTCATCACTCGTCAATGACATGATCGCCTCCCATGCTTACCAGCGCGGATTTTACCTCGTCTTCTACGATCGCTTTTTGCTCTTTGGTTAATCCAAGACGCTGAGAAAGACGCGGCGCTAAGTTCATCAAACCTGATTTTGCAGAGGTGATGATCTGGCCTAGCTTGAATTCAATATCAGGTCGTCTTACTAATTGCTTGGCTTCTTCACGCACTGAAATCTCTTTTTCTGTGGCTTGCCAGTGCTTCAATCGTGCGGTTTCTATTTCTAGATCATAAGCGCTAGAAACTTCCTTACCCTGCCCCACTCCTGCTTTCAACATTCGCTGGGTTACAAGCCACTCAATTACGGACTCAGTATCGTATGTATTTCGCTGTCCACGACCGCCGACAATCTCTATCGGCATGCCGTTTTTTTGCCACGTGGTGAGCGTTTTTTCAGTCACTCCAAGTATGTCGGCAAGCTCTTTTTTCTGGACTTTTTTACCCATTTCCAAAACCCACAAAGAAAAGCTAAATATTTGAAAGCAAACATTATTCAATCAAGAGCTGACACCCTCATACACACAACAATGTTGCTTAGTGAAAAACAGATAAGGAGACTTCGAAGCGGTTACCCAAGTCGTCGGTTTTTAAAATCAAAAATAGAATAAAAAATAATGACAAAATCGATCACAGAAAACTCAAAAACAAACAAAACTACTTTCTATGACCGATCATCAAAAAGGAAGGAAGTCCTAGGAACATTTTATAGCTAGAAATACCATGAGGTCAGAATAACCCCCATATGCTTTAAGTCTAGGAAGGACCCATAATTATATTTATCAATCACTTAGCCACCTTAACCGCATAATATTTGGCTGCTTCCGAAAATTCCTCACTTATTACGTCACGGGCTTTCTTGTCTGCCTCTTTGTAGAATGGCAAACGCCTTTCGTAGTTCGGTGCATCATCAGTGAAGACGATCGCTTGCTTAAGCTTCTTGCCTTGTCGATAGTAGATACCAATCGGCTTATGTGGCGCCTTTGGTAACATAAAAAACTTACGGGCTTTTCGCATTGTGTTCTGGCTGTGCCCAGACTCTGTAAATGCCTGTACGTCCCGCAATATATGAGCTGATGTTGATTTAGGTATGTTACCGAACCTATCAAGACGAATGTCTGCGCCAGGCACAGCATACTGTCCTTTTCGAATCAAACCAGAACGTCTAAGCCGCCTCTCAAAGTTCTTAGCATTACGATCACCACCCTCAATCATTGGGTTTAAATAACTTGCAGCATCACCGCCCCCCTTTGATACGTAACTTCTATCCTTTAAAAGGATGACAGCTTCCATTCTTTTCTGTCTCGCATACCGTGTCATTACTGCGTTTAGCGTCCAGCGTGTAGGCCTATCGATATACTTAGGCAACACAATCTTTACGAGATGCTCCTGTACTTTGTCAGCTGTACGATTAAGTGCCCGAACAGTTGCCTTGGGAATTAAATCCTTTTCTAAGCTATTGAGAATCCTATCAATTCCATCAAAATCATTTTTAATTGAAAATCTAAAGTCGTCCATACACACACTGCCTCAACTGCTCTATGTAGGCGGTTATTTGCCCCATCTCATCGATAGGAACAGTGAACGCCACGTCATTGACTGTCGTGTTTATCAGCACTGGCTCTACCGCCTGGCATTGGGCTGGCTGACTCATCGGGCTTAACGTCGTGCACCCGCCCAAACTGGCGCAGATAGTTAGCAGGATCAGTGCGCGCTTGATGTAAGCGCTGTTGTTTCTGTGCTTCATCATCACGCCTCTTTAGCTGTACACCCCATTCGATCAGGATGAGTAGGAATTTCAGTAAACTAACCATCTTTATTCTTAGCCTTGCCATAGTTAGCGGCTAACAAATTAATCAATGCTTTCAACCAATTAGGCCAACTATCTGTAAAGCGCTTGGGCAACATCGCAACAGCATGAGCCACCGCATATAACACACCAATCACCACACCAACCCAAGCGGGCAGCATCTCAACCAGTGAAGGTAAGGCGCCAACAATCATGGCGATAACACCGCCATTATCGGTTGCCACGGCATCCGCTGCATAAGCAGAAAACGGCATAAATAACAACATCAAACCAAGCGTAAACATCAAACGAAATACACGCATAATCACACCTCTCTCTCTAGCCCATACAAATCGTATGGAAAGTTTTTAATGAACTCGTTAACAGCACCAGCGCCATGGATAGTGTTATAAAATCGTTTCCAATAGCTCGCTAAGCCGCTGATATCATTAGCATTAGGCAACACTTCCGGCACTCTTAAATAGTGCGTACGGCACATTGCCGCAGCGTATCGATTGTTCCAAACCAATGCGTTATGGTCTGGCCAGCCGCAGGCATCGTAATTCTCATCGACGCTGTCAGACGTCATATTAAGCAGCGCGTCACGCAATGCAGGCTTGTATTTAATAAATTTGAGCCACAAATCTTTATGAGTGAATGGCTCCATCTGAAACAGCCCCATAGCTGGGCCTTTGCCGAGCTGTTTTATGTAGGTGCCGTGTGACTCTTGCGACAGCGTCCCCATTACCAGTTGATCCGCCGCTAATGAATACGCACCGATCTGCTGTAACGCAGGCAACACAACGTATTCACGGAATTGAGAAAGGTTTAAACCGCTCATTTGATGCCCCAATAATTCAATGCAATAGTGATGACTGCAGCGACAAATGAACCAAGAAAAGTTATGGTTTTCCAACTACCTGTCGCCGTTGTTGTTTTAACCTCAACCCGTCTAATACGAATCTCATGATCATCTAAAACGTTGTCATGGCGCCTAACACCATCATCATGCCTAAGATGTCGCTCCTCTGAACGCGCTAGTATTGAGCTGAGTTCAGATACAGATTTAACCAGCTCCGTTATTGCCCGTCTTTGCTCTGCAAATTGCTCTTTATTTTCGATACGTTGAGCAGCTATAAGCTCTTTAAACGAATCTAAATCACTCATGCAGACTCCAAAAACAAGAAAGCCCCGCGATTGCGAGGCTAGAAACGAAAAAACCCGCTCAATACGAAATACTGGCGGGTTCTATATAGTGTGTTGCCCTTCAAACACAGTTCTCAGAGCATGAACAAAATGTACCTCCTAACTTCCCCTCTCGCAAGCCTTGCGCGCGCGAAAAGCTAACTTTGTATTCTTCATTGGAATACAAAACAATCGACTTCAAAGGTGCATAAACACTAATAAAATGCCACTTATGTAAATTCCATTAGTGACGGCATGGTGACGGAAAATAAAAGAAAAATAATTTAAAATAAATTCAATAAAGTGCTTTACACGTCGCAAACGCGACGATATAGTATAACTGTGCTTACGGGAACCGCCCGAAGCCAACCTAACTAAGAGGATCACATCATGACTAATTCAATTTCATTCAAAATCACTTCTGAAGAAACATTCACAGACTTCACAGAGCTTAACCAAGAGTTTTCAAACGCCGCGACTTACGGACCTGTTCTTGAAGGCTTTCAAGTAAACTTCGTGGTTGACGTTACGTTCAATGGAGAAGAAAAAAGCTTTGAAGTTATCTACCAAAGCGAAGAGCGAAATAACGGAATGATGGCGTACAACGGTTATGAAATGGCTGTAGCCACAATTTACGGCTGTGACGCAGACGAGTCACAGGAGCTGCTAGCGTTCATCGAAGATGACTACACAGTATTAGACGCTCTTAACAAAAGAGCAAATCAGTTAGCAAAAGAACAACTTGAATCAATGATCTAAAACTAAGCGCCCCAATGATGGGGCGCTTATTTCAACTGCTTACGGTACAGACCGAAGCAAACCTAACTAAGAGGACAACAACATGAAAGCCATTCTGAAATTTAAATGCACCGACATAACAGAATACGAAAAAGACATTGAATATAATGAAAGTGATGTTTGCGAGATTGAAGCAATTAATGGCTTCGCCGCCGAACATGGCGGCTACTATGGGCGTCCTCACGGTTTTAGAATGGCTTACGAGGGGAGCCGTTACTTTGGGCTTTGCTATGGATGCACATTACAGATTCTACCGAAGCGAAAAAGACAGAATTTAAGAGAGCTTGTGCTCAAGAGCTTCAACGTCGATATCGACGTACTCGAAGCCTTTGGTTGCTGGCTCACCAGCGACAGCAACTTCACTGGAATAGGCTGCGACTCAGAGAGCGTGTATGTATTACTAGACGGAGCGAGGCATGGGGTGAGAACCCCGTTTTTCGAAATTCGCTGGAAAGCGGAATGGGAGTACTTAGAAACGTGGCTACCTCACGACGCTCACCCGTACGACACGCGAGACCAATACGCTAATCGCTCTCTTGAAAACTTAAAAGCAGTGAAGAAAACGTACGAGCATGAAATGTATGAGTACGAAAGACTCTTAATCGAGTTTAATGCCCCAGAAAGCGAATTTATGAGCGAATCCAAAATTATTGATCTCTATTTTAATCACATCGAAAACGTCGAAAAGAACAGGAATGAATATCACGACGATGTTTTGGATGAAATTAAAGATTGCCTTTCCAATCATTTAGCCCTTAGGGGGCTACTTGAGAAATACAAGGGTGTTCTAGATAAGACAAGAAATCAAATTGCTGCAACTTATTTTAGAAGCGAACCTGAATTCATCTTTTACCACAAAATGAATTCAGGGCTGGGATACTCGACGGGTTACGCGCCCAATAAACCATTCCAAAAATTAAAGGAGTTAAATTAAAAATGTCATGGTCTAAATTAACAGCACCAGAACTTCAAGCAATGCGCGGACTATTCTTCGCATCCACAACCGAAGCTGCCGAGTGTATCGCGGGCTTAGGCGGCAAACATCCAGCTCGAAGCTGGCAACGCTGGGAGTCTGGACAGCACGCCATTCCTGACGATATCGACACTGAAATCTATGCACTATGCTCACAACGTACCGAGTGCATTGATGGTATTTTTGATGCTGAACAAGAAAGCCAGAAAATCAAATGGTATCCAACCTTTGAAGACTTCGCCGTCGATTTCCCGACGGGGAACAAAGTATGGTGGCGATTACATCAAAGTGTATGCGCCGCGATATTTTCAGAAAACAGTGACGCAGAATTACTGACTGATATAGAAACAGACAAAGAAAGCTACATCTATAAATTCTTTGCGCGTACTCGTGAAGAGGACTTAGAGTGGGCGAGACAGGAAGCAAAAGCCAAGGAGCTGGGCATTGATTAAATCAAAAGTGCTTCTGACGTTAAAAATAGGAAAGCGAACGTTTGAAATAACTGAAAAAGACAAGTTCGTGACCAGCGGGTCAAGCGTTCTTTTGCTGGGTCAAGGGCGAACGAATCCTGAACTCAATATGAAACACTTAAAAGAGATTAATAAATTTGAGCGCATTGAGCACGCGCATGAATTTGGCTCTATGACATCGGTGTTTAGTTTGGGTGATAGAAAATAATTTCAAAGAAATTCAACTTAACGTTTTAAACGTCGCAAACGCGACGCTATAGTATAACTGTGCTTACGGGAATCGCCCGAAGCCAACCTAACTAAGAGGATATACATCATGACTACACTAATAAATCTTTTCTTGGAAAAAAATCTTGCTGATGGATACACACTAGCAAACTCAATCGACAACCAAGATTTACTTGAAGAAAACAAAAACAGAGATTTTTCTTCAAAAAATTTAAGTGTCCATGTTAAGAGAAAAGCGGAAAAACTTTCTGACTTTTTAGATAAAACACCACGAGATCTGACTGACAAACAGACTTTTGAGGGATTCTTATTGCTAAATGATCTTTTGACAAAAATTGAAATGGCATAAGATAAAAATAGATAAAAAAGCCCTCCCCGCGAGGGCTTTTTATTTCCTACAAAACCACTTCCGCAGCCAATTTCCCTACGGCCTCCACCATCAGCGGCCATGCGTATTCACTCTCATATCGACCTTCCAAATCCCCGCGAGAGTGGTTAAGAAGCATTTTCCGCACGGTGCTATCAACGCCGCTTTGCATCCAATAATCGTTAGCAAGTTTACGCATGTCATGAGACGTAAAATACATATCCATGCCGCTGCGCAGATCCTTATACCAATTACAAGCCGTCATCGTGCTAATGGGCCGCTTACCGCAACGGCTAAAAACATACTGGCCGCGACGCGATGCCCTAGCCTGCCGCAACAGCGCGACCAGCTCAGGAGACAGCGGCGTACGCAACTCCACGCCTGTTTTCGTATTCTCAGCGGGGATAACCCACTCGCCACGATCAAGATAAAAATGTGACCATTCCGCCAAGCATGTTTCTTCAATGCGTGTGGCTTGGCATAACTGCAGCGTGAAAAACAAACGCCGGTTAAACTGCGCCTTATTAATCTCTGCCGCCACCGTTGCCAGGTCATCGACCTTCAAACGCCCAGAATTCGCCTTTTCTTTGCTGGTCGAAAAATCCCGCCAACCGATCCCCTTTAGCGGATCTGCCGCAATCACTTCCAGCTTTGCCGCCAGCGAACACGCGCGCTTTAACACCGCCCAAGCCGTACGAATTGACGACAACGCCAGCGAATTTTGTTTAGCACGATAAAGCCGCTTATAAATCGCATTACGAGTTAGCCCAGCTACAGGCAGCCCCTCAAAACACCCTAGCAAATGCTTGTGAATCAAGTAATAAGCGGATTTAACAAAGCCCTCGCTGAACGTTTTATCATGCTCAATATGATTCAAAAACCACAGCAGCAGCGCCCCACACTCAACCACTGTATCAACCTTATTACCCGTTCGCTCACCCGCCATCACTTGCGCCCGAATCTCGCTCAAACGCTTAAACAAGTCGGACGCCTTCAGCGCTGGCCACTTCCCCAGTGGCGTTCGTATCTTACGATGCCCCTTATACACCACATCGTAAAACGTCCCACCCGTTCGCAGCTTATTGGCACGAAATTCAACACGACGAGAATCAAAACACCACTCTTTATCACTCGTTGCTAAAAACTGCTTAATTGAAGTATCAGTAATGCGTTTTGTCATACAGCGGCCCCCAAAGCCGCCGCTAACGCATGCAAAAACCGAGATTTTCCCTCGGCAACGTGCTTCTCAAACCGATTTTCCGTTAGCTTAAAATGCTGCGCCTTAAGCCGAAGCTCAGCCGCATAAAGAGGAAGAGAGCCAACAATAGCCCTATTAGAGGGTGCTATCCCGCGAGCATCTTTGCGCCCATCCGACAGCACCGCAGCGAACAAACACAAGCGCTGCATAGGCGACAACGACTCAAACAAATAGCCATAGCCGCTCGACTTAGCTGTCAACGACTCAATCGCACGAATCATCTTAGCGTTAGATTCACCGCCGCCGCCAAACTCAGGCACCACGCCCGATTCCAACATATCGCAAATCTTGCCCGTATTACTGACCCCAGCCCAGCCCGCATCAGCAGACGACGACACCAGTGTATCAACATGCTTATTAACGATCGCCCACGACAACCAACCCAACGACCCCATTTTATTACGATCTTTCCAGCGCATAATATCCTCCACGTCATCACGACGTTGATAGTGTTTACATTCCGAAAGACGCTCAACGAACGCCCTTTAAAATGGAAACTAAATGCGCGGGCTAGATGGTCCGTGATCTGGGCCCAATTTTTCAAAACTTTTCATAGTAGAAAACTGAATTGACTGAGCTTTCAAAAGAGACTCTCTAATTCTTAGATTATTGCGAATCGCTTCATCAGCCAAATCACCCGCCAAAGATTCTTCCAGTCGCTTAGTTTTGACTGCCAGCTCTGCCGCGACTTTCCCAAGCAGCTCTTCCAGCTTCCAGCCGTATCGATTCTCACGACCCATTAGCACATCACCACCAATTTTCAGAGGAGGAATTAAACGCCCCTCTAGTCCAGCCGTATACGTCCCTAATTCCTTAAGCGTCTCTTGAATATCGCTCATCGCCGTATGAGCATAGGTCTTCTCAACCTTTGGCAATCCAGCATTAGACCAAGCCGTTTGACGCAGTAGATCAATGCTCGATACATCAACCGTGCGATAGTGAAAGAAGTCTTTAAGCTGTGGCATTTGAGCATCGAGATAAGACACATCAAATCCAATGCTATTACCAAACAAAACGCCGCCCGTTTTCGCCTTGCGGTCGTACTTGGTCACACCATGATGCATCAGCCATCCCAACACATGCCGCACAGCCTTTTCATTACTACTATAAACCGCCACATGCTCGCCTGATTTATTGCGCAACTGATCAATCAAACCCGATTTAGTGTGAGTATCCAATGCCCATGGGTCCATACGCCCTAAAAACGACTCATCCCAAATACCCACACTAATGCGATAACGCTCTTGCAGCTTGTCATCACAGATCACAAACGCCATTTCGAGAATCGGATAATGCAAAGCACCATGCACCCGCTCACCATTTTCTAACGTCTCGTAACCGTTTAACCCGCCTGTTTCTAAATCACACCCAACCAACATAACGTTTGACATAACACCCTCTCTTTACCAACAGTGATTAAAATTAAACCTTTGGAGACGACCCTTTCACCCACCAAGTCACGGCCTTGCACTTGCCGATCGAACAAATACGAATGGGGCCTTTTTCGACTTCTTGCGCGGTTTCCGCTTCGCTCATGCGACGAGCAACCATATAACGGTCTTCTCCGTGCTTGCTGGCCAACTCACGAGACGTTAGCCCGTTCGTCTCTTGGATCATAGCAACAACCCGCTCTATCTGTTTCTGTCGCGCACCGCTCTTGTTAATAGCGTCCGCCGCTAAATGGCTGGTTTCTGGATCTCGACTTCTCGCCGCTTGAGTTTGAATATTCATCATAAAAACCTCCTCGCTTCACAGCGATGATTAACGGATTAACACAACTTTAAAATCGCACTTCGATACTGACCAAAGCTCTGATAAGACATCGCCACCGCATCGCTTGCAACGAACGCTTTCAACTGCCCAAGCTTAGAAGACTGATGATTTGAGCAACCGGCTAAATAATCCAACGACACATCATAGAAATCCGCCAACGACAGCAATAAATTCAATGACGGATTGCTGGCCGACCCCTTTTCCAGCTCATAAACATGCGTCTTTGACACACCGACCGCATCAGCTACAAACTGTAATGACACTTTTCTAGCCTCTCGCAATTCAGCTAGACGCTCAGATAGAGACATATTCAACCGCCTTTTTTCACATGTAAATTGATAAAATACATACTGAACTGACCCGCACCAAAACATGCAGCTGACGCAAAGGCTCGTATAACCAAATCATCATTGAATAGACCAACAATAAGCGCGGCCATAAAGACATAGACCATCAAAATAGCTTGAATCATCATCCCCTATCCTCGACCAATAGCGATGCGAACATCACCCAACTCACTAAAAGACCGCTCTTTCTTTTTCTCTTTAAGTCGCTTAACCTCAGAATTTGCGGCATTCAGCTCACGATATAACTCGCGCATCTTCTCTTTTGTTTTTTCCGCATCACCTACGCGGTTAAGCAAATGCGCCATCATTTTTCGTTCAGCGGCGTGATTAACGTCATGCCCCCAATCCGCAACCGAGCTATCACCATGAAAGTAATTTGTTTTACCAACCAAATGACCGGCTTTAATCTTGATATGACCGCGAGAGTTCACCCAAAGTAAGCCCCATTTACCTGGCAGCTCGTCAGGGCTGATCATGCCTTCAGGACAGATGAAATACCGAAATGTCCCCATTCCCAAAACCTCGCCATTGCGGTGGGGCTTCTTCTTATCTACCAAAAAGTCGGAGCGGCTCACCTTACTTTCAACCACCACAGAGAAATCATAATCGTAATTAAAGCCCCACGCGTCCGCGATCTCACCGAAAAACAATGGACCAACTTCGGTAAAAGCAATTTTGCAATGCGCGCCATTTGCAGACGGTGAACGCAACAGCCACTTTTGCGCCAACTCGTTTAAATTGTTATGCGTCATATCAAAAGCCATGATCACCCTCTCCCCAACAATGCTTTCAAATCACCAACACGCGATCGGCCTAGCTGTTTCAGCTCTGCGCGTTCGCTGGCGGTCAATTTCTTTTGCTCGATCAAGTTAGGCTTGCTCACTTCCAGTTGCTCGCCGCGAATCACGCCATCACACAGTTTGGCGTATTCTTTCTTGTAGGCACGTTGCCCTGAGTCCGTATCGCTGCGGCGTAGGCGGTGCCAGCTGACCGTTTTACCCGCCAAATACACAGCAGGATGAGAAGGACGCCAAGCAACGATGTCATGACTATTGTTGACCGCTTCACGATAAGCGTCGTCGGCACTGGGTAGGCCGTAACACCAGATAATAAACTCAGCCACCACAGGCCATTTTGTGTATTTGTTCTCTGTTGCATAACGCTTGGCGCGATTAACACCCACGCGCAACATCTCAGGATTGACGTTCCCGCGTATCAACTCATGCGCCCATTGTTTTTTAATTTCCGCCTCTATTTCGGGCGTTCTCATGGATGTCGTGTGGCTGGTATAAAACGCCTTCAACGTATTGAAAACCGCATCAACCGTCTTACGCATCGCATCCAAAGCGGCTCGTTGATCATCGTTAGGCTGGCGCTGCTCAGACACAACAGGACGACCAGAAACGGGCAACGGCCCTTGTGAATTCGGTAATAAATTATTGATATGTTGCATCAGAATCTCTCCTCTTCGTTCACCATTTCGGTTGCCCAATCGCGGCTAGACTGCCCGTTGTTTCGTATCGTCGGCAATTCCTCGTCGCTCCAGCGCTCGTTGTTGATCCACGTTGCTGGGTGCGGCTGGTATTGTTTCTGGTCATCGGGTGCCAAGGCGTACAAATCCCCCCAACGCTTTGCCTGAATCATGATCCCAGTAAGAAATTCAATTGCAGACTCGCGATCATTTGGCAATTTGATTTTAAGAAAAGCCTTCTCAGCCGATTTACGCCCTGATTTTTTCTGATAGGCATCATAAAAAGTCACAAACGCCTCGGTTAACAATTCGCGCTTGGCTTTCGCATCGAATGAATCAGAATCATCAGCCACGGCTAACTCGTTCGATTCGGCAGAATCGGACAAAAGATCTAAGTTCTCAGTCTCTGTAGAAGTCTTTGTAGTAATCTCTGTATACGTCCCCCGTTTCAACGTAGGTGCCCCTACATCTTCACGTTGGGTGTCCTCCGAATTTTCGGAGGAGGTGTTACAGTTGGGCGTAACACCATCATCAACAACCGGAAACGTAATGCGGTCAATTTCGATAGCAACTGGCTCAATGAAAAGGATGTTTGATAAGTGGTTGCCACCAACCGTCTTAGAGCGCAGTTCAAGAGTGATTAAACCCGCATCACGCAAGCGCTTGAGGGAATCTTGAACTTCTCGCTTAGTCATACCAAAATCGTCAGCAAACGATTGATAAGAGCGCTGTAATTTATCGGCTGAAAACTTCTTTCGATGCCCAATAACTTGCCCCGTGTGTTCATCACGAATTTCAGTCGGGCGATACCAGTATAGGATTTCAGACAGCAATGTGATGGCTTTGTGGTCAGGACGACCAGAAGGCAAAGAAATTTGCTTATACCAAATTTTAGGCGTCACGTTACCGGTGAAACCAAGGCGACCAATGGCCGCCACAGTTTGGGTTATGCTCATGAAGAGACACCCCCAATTCTCAGCTGCTTTTCTTGCTGATCAGTGGTGGCGACATTAAGTGATGCATTCTTCCCGTGAGCGTGGCCAAGAGTTAAGCAATTAAAATCAAGGCCACGATTACCAGAAGACTTCGTGTCCTTAATTTTTGTAGGCTCTACACCTTCTTGTTTATTGGCTTTGTGTTTAACAACCTCTTCAGGCTTATCGCGCTTACCAAAGACATTAACCAATTTTCGGCAAGCTGAAACAATCCACCCCTTGCAATACAGATCCGCCTGCTGGGCGCTTGCGCCGTATGTTTTTTGAAACTCTTTACGGGCTTTTTCTAATTGCGGATAAATGACATCAAAAGAATAAGCGGCTAATTCTGCATCACGCTCCAAGCCGATAAATTCAACACGAGAATCCCAAACGATACGACCGCCATATATGCGCGGTCGTGCTCCATGCAAGGCATAAACGCCCGATATACTCATAATGGCAGACACCAAAATGGACTCGTATTCCTTGATGGTTTTACGCTTAATAGGACGCGGGTAAGTTGAAATGATATCCAGCTCATCAGTATCGATACGGTACTTTTTCATAAGCGACACAGCTTGACGCTTGGCGGTTTCCGCCTCGTGCGGATTATCAGATTGAGACAAAGCCAAGAGCTTACGAATTTTTTCTTGGTAGCGCTTATCCATGCTCATGCCCACACCCCCGCTTTTCCCTTCAATTCAGGATTAAGCAGCGCAAACACATGGGCCTTAGTGCGGCGGCCTTTGAACATGCGAGCGATATAACCCTCGCGCTCAAGCTCTTTTACGCCCTGCTGGACTTTATCAACAGAAATCTTGGATAAGGTAGAAATCTCGTTAGGATCTAACAAGATGCGTGGCGATTCGCCGAACTTAGGAAGGTGGAATTGAATAGCGCGCTGTACGCGTTTGGCGTAGACAGACAATTGATCAGATTTTTGACGTAACTGTGCCATGATGGATCTCCGTGAATTATATTCGGAGCCACCTAGTCGAAGTGGTAATTTCGAGAATAAGGTGGCCGGACTAACGGGGTTACCACAATCAGCTTCACGGAACGCTGACCCATCCGAAGATGGCCCCGCCAGACCGACCATAAAAGGTAGGTACAGGCATGCTGCAGACATAAAAAAACCGCTATTAAGGGCGGCTTGTCTGCCCGTGAATTTATGCTGGGTGGTAATCCAGTCCCCTACTTTTTTTGTAGAGGCGGTTAAATTATTAATCATTGCTCTGTACCTGTCAATCAGATAGAGAACACCGCGCTCATTCTGAGCAAAATAACATTCTTGTTTTCGATATCCGTCGAAAAATTAGTGAGCGGATGGCCCCGTCAAAACAGGGTCTAAGGCATCCACCAAACGAGTAAGTTCTGCATCATCAAACGCCAAAAAATCCCGCGCCGCGACAGCAGCCACGGGCGGGAAATAAGGGCAATCGAGAACAGCAACATAGAGAGAAGACGCGCCACACTGAACACGACGCACGAACCCTTGCTCCATCAGTTTTTCAACGGACTTCAACGCATCTTGGGTTCGCGACTTAGAACAACGACCGATGTCATAGAGTGTTAAAGCCCTAGTCGACTTCAACAAAACACCCATAATCTCGTGATCTAATGTGGTAAGCTGGTTTAGCATAATCCCTCCTGAAAACACTCTGAATGACGCTTCACAGCGGGAGACAGAGCAAATCTTTGAACGGCTTGATCAAACTTGATCATTGCTTACGCCGTCACATTATACGTAAATATAGCACTATAGGTAATTTTTAAGCAAACTTTTTCACGCATGTAAATTGAGAAAATGACTCACAGCGCCAAAATAGAGAATAATTCACTAAAAACATCATAAACGCATCAAATCCAGTAAACAGGTAGAGCCATGCCGAGCGTGACGCCACTAGAAAATGAAGTTCTCGAAAGCACTAAAGGCGCTTGTTCACTTGCCATGCAGCGCATTATCAATGCATCACGATATGAGAAAAGCGACGTGGCCGAATATTTGGGGCTCTCTACTGTTGCGCTGGATCGTCGCATGCGCGGCGCTGTCAGTTTTGCGTTAGAAGAAGCCATGCTCATTTGTCGGCTGATCGACATTACGCTACAAGACGCATTGAAAATTGGTGACATGTCGGACGAAGAATTTCAGAATGCGTGGATATTTCAATGGCGACGTCAAAACTTCACCAAACACATCGCACACCTTGAAGCAGATAAAGGCTTAACTCAGGGCAGAATTGCTGAGATATGCGGACACAGTCAATCATGGATAAGTCGTGTGTTATCGGGCAAAGCCAAGTTAATTGGCCGTGTCTGTAGAGTATTAGAGCAACGACTAGACCTGCCCGAAGAATGGCTTGATAGAAAACCTCTATCCCCACCAAAAGGCCAGCAAGTTAATACCGACCTTATCAGTAAAACTAGCAGCCAGCTATTAGGCGCCGTCAAGCAAGCGGGGTTCGACGTCGACAGTGATCTCCTTGTCCCTTACCTAACCGCCGTAGTTCAACTGTATAACGCTCGCGTTGCCGTGCGCGACGGCTTCGACCCAAAAACCGACGCCGCGCAATTTCAGTCCATTTTCGAACAGCTCACGATGCAGCTAAAAATGAAAGAAGGGTTGTGGAAGTTTTAGGATTTTATATCGCGATGGCGCCCGCCCTACGTCATCGAGATCACAAGGATGGGCATGGAGCAATCAATGAAAAAAACACTACTCACGACCGCACTACTCGCATCAATCAGCAGCGCCTACGCCGCCGATGCACCGCAATGGAATCAACTGTCTATTGGTTATGTAAATGGCACATTAGAACAATCTGGATCAAGCGATATTGACCTAAATGGTGCGGCGATTTCAGGCAGCATTCTACTAAACGACAGCGTGTTTCTGGCGGGTCGCTTTGAATCGACCAGCGGCGACATCAATATCAGCAATCGTAATGTCGATGTTGACGTGCGCCGTGGCGAGTTTGGCCTTGGTTATCGCTATGGCGTCACCAGCACAACAGACGTATACGCAAAGCTGAGCGGCATTTATTATGAAGTCGAAGCGTCTTTGGGCAACATAAGCGCCAAAGAAGACACAAACGGTGGCCAGCTTGAAGCGGGCATTCGCTCTATGATCACACCAAACGTAGAGCTGGGCGCATCAGCAGCTTACATCAAATACAGCGATGTGGACGATGGCGAAGATGATAACGACAAAAATCTAAATATCTTTGCGGCCTACCATTTTAACGATAAATGGTCTGCTGGCCTTGGCTACTCGAAAATGGACGACGTTCATTTTACTGAGCTGAAAGGCACATACGCTTTCTAAAGCAAGCACACACAAGCGCAAAGCAATGTTTGCGCTTGTGTGGCATCAACCAATAGCAACGATGTCATTTAATCTATCAAACACATCAACCAACTCATCCAGCATCATCCGATAATAAACCACCATCCCCAGCTTACCATCGTCTTTCGCATTATTTAGCAAGCATTCCAGTTGCCTAATGCGACCCTCTATTTCCTTTTTTTCCATGTGGGCTTTCCTCCTGCCCTGTGTTGTAAGCGCTTTCAGAGGTCATTACAATAACATGACGCTAACTCTACACGATAACGACAAAACACTATCCGATTTACACGATAATCGGATAGACCCACTACACGCACACAATTCATAAACAATTACTCAGCGGCAAAAAACATACCAATCGGTTAATATTTAATCTCAACAACCAAAACTTAAAAAAAGACTCTCATATGACGTTCGGCAAAAACCTAAAAGCCGCACGGAACGCCGCAAAAATTTCAAGGAACGAATTCGCAAAGCACATCAAACGATCAGTGCACACGATTAAATCGTGGGAGCTGGATCGACATCGTCCCGATGACATGACCATTGGCAAAATTGAGGATTTTTTCTACCTAGAGAGAGGCTATCTCTCAAGCCCTACCGCGCTCAGCCATGCAAAGCTTATTGGCTCATTGAGTTGCGCCATTAACAAATTACCCAACCCAAAGCGCCAACACGCCATTGCTTTAATCGAAAATATTACCCACCTGATCAACTAATCAAGCCCTTATTCCATCTATCCTAACACCAAGTTACTGTATGCACATACAGTAACTTTATTTTTATTTTTTAAATTTTTAATTTGCATATAAATTACCTTTGGAGTAGATTTTAAGAATAAACCAAGGGAGAGACAAGAATGTCATCGACAAACATAACGTTTTATGCATCCAAAAAAGCCACGCTAAACACCACGCAACTAGAACCTCTAGTGCTCGCTGCGTACGGTTTTCCCGTTAAGACAATTTCTCACAAACTCGGCAAAGCCGACCCAACGATCAACCACCATTTGATAGCAGCGCGTAAGCACTACGGCGCTCGCAACAACATCAATGCCGTGGCCATTGCGGTCGCGCGTGGTGACATCAAATTCAAGTTACACACCTCGTACACCAGCACATTGCGCTGCGGCGCCATCACGTTCGCCCTGCTCGCAGGCTTTATAGCCCTGCAAGACACCCCTTTTTCATTTGGCGATATAGACCACGCCATCGCAAGAACCCGACACGTTCGCGGCCACAAAGGCAAACGTGACAACGCACTCGATACATTAATCGTCTAGGAGAAAACACCATGGCAAGACAACCATTAGCTCGCGGCCGATTGGCTTACGTTGCAGAAACGTACCCAAGCAACGAACTGGACCAAAACCGCCAGCCAAAACAAAAAAACCGTTACGCAACGCTAGGCAAAGTGACAGCGTGGCCAGCGGAAAACGGTGCCACCATGCCTCAGATCAGCCTTGATCTGGACGCCCTACCCGTTGGCATGAGCGGCTCGACAAAGCTAATGATCTTCTGGGATGACGCCAACCAGCAAGACGGCTACACGGGCTACGACCAACAGCCGCAATCATACGGCAGCTGGCAACAGCCAGCACCACAAGCCCCTCAAGGGGGCTTTAATCAGCCCTCTCAAAGCGGCTATCAACCACAGCGCACACAGCAACACCCACAACAGTCTCGCCCTCAAACACCACAGGCGCCACAAAACAGAGAAACAGGACATTAGGAGAAAACCATGTCAGAAGGATTTTTAATTTTAAGCCGTAGACCGCAAGAAGGGGTCACCATCACCGTACCTGCGAGCGAGACAGAGACCGTTGTGTCCGTCTCATCGCTGGGTGTGCAAGGATGCCAAGTCAAGCTGGGGTTCAAAGCCAGCAGCGACGTAACAGTGCTACGTGACGAACTCATCAAGCACAACACCGCCGAAAAAACCGAAGGCGCAGCGTGATGAGCGGCTTCACTTTTACTCGCAAAAAAGGCCAAAAGATCATCGTCTTAAATGATCAAGCCTTGCCGCTGGCCATCATCGAAATTGGGAGTCGCAAAGGGCATCAAACCCGCTTAAAAATCGCCAGCATTGTAAATGTAAATGGCGAAGTAAGCGTAAAGCGCTGCACACGCAGCGACGGCGAGCAATTCGCAGTCGGGGAAGTGGTGCTTAGCGTCAACGCAGACAGCAAAACACACCGCACCGCCTTCACCATCGAAAAGTTTCCGCACTACCTGCAAGTAGCGCGGTACGAAAACTACAAACAAGCCTTAAACGGCTGAGGTTGCAGAAATGACTGATCCAAAATTTATCGAACTAATTGAAGCCGCTACCAAAGAGGCTGAAAAAGCAATGTTGAAATTTCCTCAACCAAACTATGTGCTACTTAAGATTGCCGAGGAAGCTGGGGAGGTGGTGAAAGAGGGTGTGCATTGTTCGGAAGGGCGAGGTGATTACAAAAACCTAAAAACTGAAATAACTCAGGTAATCGCGATGCTTTATCGGTTGCACCAAGAGGGCGACCAAACAATAGGCTTAGAGCCAATCAAAAATTTTTAGCATCAAAAACAAGCCTTAAACGGCTAAAGGGAGAGTTGATATGAGTTTTGCAGTGTTTGGTGCCTCAATAATGGAGGCTGAGAAAATGGCTAAAAAGCGCCTTTCTTTAATTGAGAAATCCGGCGCTGCCTCATGCCAAGAGAAAGTACAAAAGTGGAAGCTTGATCGCAAAAAAACGCGGTGGATTTGTGTGTAGAAGATGTTGCTGAAAACAACGAAATCCAGCAACAGAACTATGAGGCGGCGATTAAAGAATTGACCGTTCATTACATGGAGAAAATGAAAGAGAAACAGATATCGCCAATTCTCAGCAGCCCGAAAAGCGCCAAAGAATTTGTTGAGATAGCAAAAAAAGGCGGAGCAAAGCGAATACTAATCAAGCAAAAAGTAAGAGAGCCAAGCGAAAAACAACCTTGGAAATATACCACATCGTGGAAAGATCCACAGCAGCACATTTAGGAGCCACCCATGTTTTTCAAAACCGCTACGTTATTTCAGTTAAAAGAAACGGTCGACTTCGACAAGTTAGAAGCCGCGCTTGCTGAATTCCCATTAAAAGAAGTGGACTCACAAGACGAGTTCAGCTTCGGATCTATGCCACTTGTCCGCAACAGCGAAACATGGTCGCTACGCTCGAACGACTGCTTGCTAATGCGCTTCGGCAAAGAAGAGAAAAACCTTCCTTCCTCTGTGGTTCGTGAAGCGTTGGAAGAGAAAGTGGCCGAGATCGAATTAATCGAAGGCCGCAAAGTGGGCCGTAAAGAAAAAGCCGACATCAAAGACGAGCTGATCTTTACCATGCGCCCTACCGCCTACGCCAAGCGCAGCGATGTATGGATGCACATCGACAACAAAGCAGGCTTTATTGCCATCTACAGCACCAGCGCGAACATGATCGAGCAAGCGTTTAAGCACCTGCAAACCATGCTTGGCAGCTTCCCAATGACACCACTGCAAGCGCAAGTGTCACCGTCTGCCACCATGACCCACTGGCTCCTGATGAACGACGTACCCGCCAGCCTAGAAACAGGCGCAACGTGCGACATCCAAGAGCCACAAACAATGGACAAGGCAAAAATTGCCTTCACAAATCTTGAGCCATTGTCCGAAGACGTGACCCGCCACTTACAGCAAGGCATGAACGTGAAAAGCCTCGCCCTGCGCTGGACCGACAAAATCAACTTTGTGCTACACGATGACCTAACCATTCGTAAAGTTAAGTTTGATGATGCCATCAAAGAGGCCGCATTCAACGATTCTCAAGGCGGTGGCTTGTCTGATATGGACGCCACCTTTGCTCTAGCCAGCCTAACCACGCGCGAACTCTTCACCAGCCTGTGCGCTTGGTTTGAAATCGCAACAGCAGAACAGGAGCAAGCGGCATGAAAGAGCGCGGGATTTTATTCAACACCGACATGGCTCAAGCCATTCTTGATGGCCGCAAAACCCAAACACGTCGACCAGTGAAAAAAGAAATCGTCGATCAAATCATTTGGATTGGCTCTAGTGGTGATGATGAAAACGAATTTGAATTGCTTGGACTAAAGCATGACAAGTGGCGGGATGATGGCGTTATACAGCCCGCTGAATGGCTTCTATACAACACCGAATATCTAGAAGAAGGCGTTATTCCGATCGGTCAGCAACTTGGCGCAGTAGGCGACCGCTTATGGGTGCGTGAGACGTTTTGCTGGGGTGGCTACGTTAAGGATCATGAAGATCTTCTTTATAGAGCGGATTGTGATTACTCGCTAGAAGAGCGTGGAGACCTACCATGGACGCCATCCATCCACATGCCTCGCTGGGCTTGCCGCTTAGTGCTGGAAATCACCAACGTACGTCTTGAGCGAATCCAAGACATCACAGAAGCCGACGCCAAAGCAGAGGGCACCATTACAGAAGAAATGGCCGCAAATAGCGGCTTAGATTGGCGATTTGGTGATCGCAAGCAGTTTCAAGATATGTGGGACAAAGTTTATCCAAACTCATGGGATAACAACGAGTGGGTATGGGTAATTGAATTCAAAATTGCCGAGCTAAACGGCAAAAAAATGGAGCAAGCAGCATGAACACGTTATCAATCGATTGGAATTTAAGCGACCTTGCTGGCCACGATAAACACGGAAACGAAATCAGCGTACGCGAATTAGTCGCGGCGATTGAGGGCTTTCAAGCCATTGAAGCCATCGCCAAACTGTCACCAGACATGCGTGACTCACTTGCTCGCCAGGCGGCGGAAAACCACCGTATGGCAATGCGGTGCGAATCACAACAGCGTGAAATCGCCGCATTAGAAAGCGCGTTAAACAATACATACGCTCGCATCAGCAACTTGCTTGCTGAACATGCCAATATACAAAACGACGCAGCACTATCCGCCCTCGCTATCTATGCAAACCCTCACAGCTGGGCCAACCCACGCAACGAACACGGCGACCTAAAAACCGACCAAAGAAACGTCTTTATTAAAGGCTTCCATGGCTTCGAACTCGCCATGTCCGTACTACAACAAAACAAAGAACAAGCGGCGTAAACCGCCCAACAGGGAGAGTAACCATGCATTTTTTCAACGCTCAAAACGGTCAGCTTGATTTGCACCTACCGCAAGAATTGATCGTCGATAACTTTGCAGGCGGCGGTGGCGCCTCTACAGGCTTAGAAATGGCGTTAGGTCGTCCAGTTGATATCGCCATCAACCACGACCCAGAAGCCATTCGTCTTCATGCAGCTAACCACCCTGATACTGAGCACTATTGTGAGTCAGTATGGGATATAAACCCTGCTGAAGTATGCAAAGGTCGCCCTGTTGCGATCGCGTGGTTCAGCCCTGATTGCAAGCACTTTTCAAAAGCGAAAGGTGGCAAGCCCGTAGACAAAAATATTCGCGGCCTTGCATGGGTTGCCGTTCGCTGGGCCGCAACCGTTCGCCCTAAAGTCATCATGCTAGAAAATGTGGAAGAATTTAAAACGTGGGGGCCAGTAAAAGACGGTGAACCGGCTTTAAATCAGAAAGGCGAAAGCCAAAAAGGAAAAACCTTTAAAAACTTCGTAAAAGAATTGGTTAAGCTAGGTTATAAAGTTGAATGGAATGAACTAAAAGCCTTTGAATTTGGCGTACCGACAACCCGCAAGCGTTTCTTTCTTATTGCTCGATGCGATGGCCATCCGATTTGCTGGCCAACACCAACCCACGGAGACCCTAAATCATTAGAAGTGCAATCTGGCATTTTAAAGCCATGGAAAACAGCGGCAGACATCATTGATTGGTCACTGCCTTGCCCAAGCATTTTTACACGCAAGCGCCCTCTTGCTGAAAACACATTAAAACGTATCGCCAAGGGGCTACAACGCTTTGTAATTGAATCTGACAAGCCATTCGTTGCGCCGTCATTCATTACAGAACATGCCAATGCCAGCAATCAACGCAACATGCCAATAGACGAGCCGCTGCGCACAATTTGCGCGCAAGTAAAAGGTGGGCATTTTGGGTTGGTGACAGCTTTTTTAACTAAATTTCGAAGCGGCAGTGTTGGATATGAGGCTTGCAGTCCAGTACACACTATTACGGCTGGCGGAGAGCAAAAAAGACTAGGCACTGCGAATACTCAAGGAATTGTTACAACTCATCTAATCAAGCTACGTAACAACAATTACGGCTCACCTGTCACCGATCCAGTGCCAACCATCACCGCTGGCGGCAATCATATAGGAGAGGTTCGCGCCTTCCTAGTGAAGTATTACGGAACGGCCGTAGGCCGCGCCATTGATGAGCCATTGCACACCGTGACCACAAAAGACCGCTTTGGGCTTGCGACCATCCATGGAGAGGATTATCAAATCGTTGATATCGGTATGCGCATGTTGACACCACGAGAGCTTTACCGCGCCCAAGGCTTTCCAGATTCCTACATCATCGACCAACTAAACGACGGAACCAAGCTTTCGAAAGCCGCGCAAGTTCGTATGTGTGGTAACTCAGTTTGTCCAAAACTTGGCGCCGCACTGGTGAGGGCAAACACCACAACACCACAAATCGCCAAGCGCACGAAAGTGGCATAAGGAGAACCCATGAATAATGAAGCCAAACCAATACCATGTGAAACGCCAGGCTGTCAGGCAACGACAGAACACGACGGTACAACATCGATCTGGATCGATGAAAACGGCAAACAGCGCCATCTCTGCCAAACCTGTATAAAAAAAATTATCGAGGAAAACAGTAAGAACCTCTGAGTACAGCAATCAATACATAAATATCATCATTGAAAAAGGAAAGCACAATGAGCTTAATAAAACCAAAATGGCCCCGCAAGCAACGCCTTGCAGAGTTTGCAAAGAATAACTTTACTGACCCTGAGCGCGAGCTGCCTCGCCTTCGTCGCCAGCTCAAAAAAGGCGAGCTGCCTGGTGAACTAGAGGGAAAGTTGTGGTTTGTCTGGATTTTACCAGATGGCCAACCAGCCTACGGATACAGCGAAAGCACACCGGAAAAACCAAAAGAAAAACGTATTGAATCAGCAAATACAGGCAACCCACTTGCTGACGCAATACTACTGAAACACGAATTTAGACAAGGCATGGCAACACGATGAGCCCTAGAAAGCCCAACAGACTCGCACGCAACTTAAAAGTAATGCGAAACCAAAGCGGGACCTATTACTACTACAAAATGCCTGATGGCAAAATGGAGTCGTTGGGCAAAAATATTCCTGAATCCGTTGCAATCGACGCTGCAGCCGCGCTAAATATTGCCCTATCGGATCAAGAATCGTTAGTTAATCGCATTGCTCGTCGCGCCGAAGAACTTCGCAATTACAACCCAAGTAACCCTCCCATGTCGCAAGTTTTAGACGAGTTTAAACACACTGTCTTATTGGCTGCATTGGAAGCGAAAAAACAGAGTAAAAGTACAGTCGATATCAAGCTGAGCAAGTTAGATGAATATATGGAGTTGTGGTCAAAAATTCGAGTGCAAGACGTTCGCACGTTCGACCTCAACAACTTACTCAAAACCAAGACGCCACACGCTCAACAAAAACACGTCCCGCTAATGCGTGACATATTTCGCTATGCGATCACCGCAGGGTATTGCGACCTAAACCCAGCTGAACAGCTAAAAGCAAAAGAGCCAGAAGCTCGCAAGCGACAACGCCACACATTCGACAGCTATATGGAGATTTACAAAATTGCGCCGCCCTGGCTAAAACGTGCCATGGATATCGCTTTATATAGCCTGCAGCGCCGCAGTGACTTGGTAGACATTCAAATTGCGCGCGATATCGATATAAAAACACGCTCTATCAAAATATTGCAGCGCAAAACCCGCAACTACAAAACCCCTGTTCATATCAACATCGCAATGGGCGACCCGCTGTGGAACGCTGTAAACGATGCAATCACCAGCACAACACACTGCCCTTACTTAATACATTGTCGGCCAAACAGAATGGACAGACGCGACCTAGCCGCAAAACCCCACCCATTCGCCGTGTTACCGGATTACTTAACGCGTAAATTCCGTGAATGGCGTGACAAAAGTGGCGCATACGATCACCTAAAACCAAACGAAAGGCCATCGTTCCACGACATCCGCGCGCTCGGCATCATGCTCTACTTTAAAGCCGGCTATCCGAAAGAATATATTATGGCGCTGGCTGGCCACGCGACAGAAGACATGACCAACCACTACATAGACGGCCACGAACAAAAAGAAGCCCTGCAAGTGGCGGCGGGTCTAGACGTCAGCAAAATAGACATGACAAATATCAACTGGAAAGACAATCGAATACCGAGAGAACTCGCCAAACTCATCGACGAAGAAGAGAGCTAGCCGCTCTCTTTTTTTTATATGCTTGAACGAAAATGACATTAAAAAAGGCGATTTTAGAAACATACAAATACAGCCAAATTAATGCTAAACACTACCAAAGAACAGATAGATAAGGATAAGAAATGGATAAAGTAAGGATAAACAGACACAAAAAAAGGGCTTACAAACAAATGTAAGCCCTTGATTTTATTACTAAATTCGGTGGTAGGACTAAGCAGATTTGAACTGCTGACCTCTACCATGTCAAGGTAGCGCTCTAACCAACTGAGCTATAGTCCTAAAAAGTGTTGGCTATTATACCCAGCCTTTTTGGTTTGACAAGGGTTTGTTTCATTTTTTTTAAATCTTTGTTTTCACACACAAACTAGGCTGGGATCAGTAGTTCGTGACCGACCACTTCGTCAATCAAATGGTAAGGCACTTTGTATTCTTGGCCTTTAAATTTAACCGTAACGTAGTCGTAGAACATGTTGATGACTGTGCAATTGACAATAACGCCGTTGTCGATCACACGAACGATATTGTAGTTTCTTAATGTTATCGCCATACCCCACTTCCTCTTTTGTTGTTACTGTTATTTACGCCATCAAATTGATGTTATTTTACTCAGATATATAGAGGCGACAAGCAGGTTCTCCCTTAGCCTTCGCCCACGTCTTTCAGCTTTTTCTGCAATTGACGAATTTGATCGCGGTAACCCGCCGCCAATTCAAATTTAAGCTCTTCGGAAGCGACGATCATTTCTTTTTGCAGTTGTACTATGGCTTTACGAACTTGCGCCACATCTTCCATGCTTTCAACTTGATAATCTTTGGCGGTTTCTGCCACTTTCTTAGTTTGTTTGCCACGACCTTTCCCTGCACCTGGGTTATAAGCGCCTTCGAGAATATCTTCTACGGACTTGGTAATCCCTTTTGGTACAATACCATGTTCTGTATTAAAGGCTTCTTGGGTGGCCCGGCGACGGTTGGTTTCGCTAATCGCACGCTCCATGGAACCGGTGATACGATCCGCATACAAAATCGCCATCCCTTTCACGTTACGGGCGGCTCGACCAATGGTCTGAATTAAAGAGCGTTCTGAGCGTAGGAAGCCTTCTTTATCGGCATCCAAAATGGCAACCAGACTCACCTCGGGAATATCAAGCCCTTCTCGCAATAGGTTGATCCCCACCAATACATCGAATTCTCCTAGACGTAGATCTCGAATGATTTCAACACGCTCTACGGTATCGATATCCGAATGCAAATAGCGAACGCGTACACCATGGTCGTTCAGGTAATCGGTTAAATCCTCGGCCATGCGTTTGGTCAAGGTAGTGACTAACACACGCTCGCCAATGGGGGCACGCTTGTTGATTTCCGAGAGCAAATCATCCACTTGTGTGGCCACAGGACGCACTTCTAAAATCGGGTCAATCAAGCCAGTTGGGCGAACAATTTGTTCAACGACCCAATCCTGATGCTCCTCTTCGTATTTTCCAGGTGTGGCGGAGACAAAGATCGTTTGTGGTTTAATTTGTTCCCACTCTTCAAAACGCATGGGGCGATTATCGAGAGCTGAGGGCAAGCGGAATCCATATTCCACTAAGTTTTCTTTCCGTGATCGGTCACCTTTATACATGGCGCCGATCTGCGGTACGGTCACATGGGATTCATCAATGACCAATAGCGCATTCGCAGGGAGGTAATCGAATAAGGTTGGTGGTGGCGAGCCTTCTTCTCGGCCAGATAAATAGCGTGAGTAGTTCTCAATGCCAGAACAGTAGCCTAGCTCTTGCATCATCTCCAAGTCGTATCGCGTGCGCTGCTCTAAGCGCTGTAATTCGACCAGTTTGTTCATGGATTTAAGTTGTTCCAATCGTTGGTCGAGCTCTACTTTAATGCGTGCAATGGCACTTTCTACTGTTTCGCGCGGTGTCACATAGTGGGTTTTCGGATAGATCGTCACCCGTGGTACTTTGCGAATCGTTTTGTTCGTGAGTGGATCAAACATAGATAAGTTATCCACTTCGTCATCAAATAATTCGATGCGTATGGCAGTGTCTTCAGAATCGGCCGGAAATACATCGATCACATCGCCTCGTACACGAAAGTTACCGCGCTCAAACACCATATCGTTGCGACTATATTGTAATTCTGCCAAACGGCGTAGTACAGCCCGTTGGTCGATACGATCCCCCCGATCAAGGTGCAGCATCATTTTTAAATAAGATTGTGGGTCCCCCAAACCGTATATCGCTGAGACGGTTGCCACGATGATAACGTCTTCTCGTTCTAGCAGGGCTTTGGTAGCCGATAAGCGCATCTGCTCGATGTGCTCATTGACTGAGGCGTCTTTCTCAATAAAGGTATCGGACGCTGCTACATAGGCTTCTGGCTGATAATAGTCATAATAAGAAACAAAGTACTCGACGGCATTATTCGGGAAGAACTCTTTAAATTCGCCATACAGTTGCGCCGCTAAGGTTTTGTTGTGTGCCATGACAATGGTTGGTCGCTTGACTTGCGAAATCACATTGGCAACGGTGTAAGTTTTACCCGATCCAGTCACCCCCAATAGTGTTTGGTGGGCAAGGCCCGCCTCAACCCCTTGTACTAATTTTTCAATGGCTTTTGGCTGATCACCAGCTGGGGCATAAGAGGAAACGACTTCAAATTCTTGCGACACAACCTTACTTCCTTCGTGATGGGAACGACTCATTAGATTAACAAATTTTCCCCTTGTCGTCCGAGAAATCGTGCCATTTATTCCAACAACTCATTACAACAGCAACACTAAACAAACAGCCTCTTTACTAACTATCAAACCTTATATAACATTATAGAATAACTTTATATTTAAAAAGGCAGACAGACATGCCCTCTTCTACCCATACCATTACGGCTTTTTTTGATGAGACTACCTTTACCGCTTCTTATGTCGTTGAAGACCGTCATCAGCAAACCTGTGCCATCATTGATTCCGTCTTGGATTTTGATCCTGCATCAGGTCATACCAGCACAGTCAATGCGGATAAAATCATTGCATTCATAAAGGGTAAACACCTCACGCTCACATACATTTTAGAAACCCATGTCCATGCGGATCACTTTTCTGCCGCCTCTTATTTAAAAGAACAACTGGGGGGGAAAACGGTTATTGGCGAACACATATCCCAAGTACAGAGCACCTTCTCTAAGCTATTAAATACCGATGATAGCTTTGCCCATGATGGCTCGCAGTTTGACCTTCTCGTTAACGAGTCCAGCATACTTCCATTTGCTCAAGATTCTATTCGTGTACTGCACACGCCTGGCCACACACCCGCTTGCGTGAGCTATTTAATTGGCGATGCTGCCTTTATTGGCGATACACTTTTTATGCCCGATTACGGCACGGCACGATGTGATTTTCCGGGTGGCGATGCTCGCGCCTTGTATCAGTCTATTCAAAAGATTTTCAGCCTTCCTGATACAACACGACTCTTTTTATGCCATGACTACAAAGCCCCTAACCGCCATGAGTATGTTTGGGAAACCAGCGTCGCTGAGCAAAAAAGCCATAATCTGCATATTCACTCAGGGATTACTGAGGAAGAGTTTTGCACGATGCGCCAACAAAAAGATGCCACTCTCAATATGCCAAAACTGATCTGGCCAAGTGTGCAAGTCAATATGCGTGCGGGCAATATGCCTCCTCAGGAAAGCAATGGTATAGGTTATTTAAAAATCCCGATCAATCTGCCCTAAAACCATCGTCCCATAACAGTGGACATGCTTATAAAAAGGCAGTGTGAAAAAAGGCACTCGTTGTCATAAAGGATATTTTTTGTGAAAAATAATACGCTTGTTCGATTACTTCCCGCTTGGCAATGGTTGAAGACTTATAAAGCGGCGGATATGCAGGCTGATACGATCGCCAGCATCGTCTTTACTATCATGGTCATTCCACAAAGCTTGGCGTATGCCATGCTAGCTGGTCTACCAGCGATAACCGGATTGTATGCCAGCATTTTACCCTCTATTTTATATTCTCTTTTTGGCACGAGCCGCATCTTAGCGGTTGGACCCGTTGCCATCACCTCGGTCATGACGGCATCCGCCGTATTGCCTTTTGCAACCGTGGGAACAGATCAATACGCCACAATCGCCATTTTACTGGCGTTGCTATCAGGCACGATGTTATTGATATTGAGCATTTTGCGCCTCGGCTTTTTAACTAACCTACTAAGTCATCCAGTGATCTCCGGCTTTATTAGTGCCTCTGCGCTGTTAATCATTCTTGGGCAAGTAAAGCATTTACTCGGTGTTCACACCTACGGCGACACCCTCATTCCGCTAGTGAGTAGCCTAGCCAAGCACATTCATAACACAAACATTCCGACACTCGTGTTAAGTATCGCTTCGATTACATCTCTGGTGCTGATGAAGCGGTATTTCCCTTCTTTGCTGAAAGCCCTTGGTTGTTCTTCCAAAACCGTCCAGCTTTTTGGTAAGTCAGGCTCCATATTGGTGGTGGCTGGTACAACGATTGCTGTTGGCGTTTTCTCTTTGGATCGGCTAGGCGTTAGCATTATTGGGGCGGTATCCAGCTCTATTCCCACCCTCAAGATCAGTGCGGTGAATCTCAGCGTACTTAAGGAGCTGCTCCCCAGCGCGTTTCTGATTAGTATTGTCGGCTTTGTCGGCTCAGTATCAGTCGCCCAAACCTACGCAGCGAAATACCGTCAAGACATCGACCCAAATCAAGAATTAATGGGACTTGGAATGGCGAATATTGGTTCCGCCTTATGCGGTGCTTTTCCTGTTACAGGCGGGTTTTCACGCACGGTATTGAATGCAGAATCTGGAGCAAAAAGCCCGATGACAGGGATTATTTCTGCATTATTAATTCTGTTAACCTTACTCTTCTTAACACCGCTGTTTTATTATTTACCGACTGCCATTTTGTCCTCTATTATCTCTATCTCGATGTTGAAGCTGGTTAATATTGGAGACGTAAAACAGCTTTGGCGATTTTCTAAAAAAGAAGCCATTCTTTTATTGGTTACGTTTTTCGTTGTGCTGCTCGATGGCATGGAAACAGGCTTAATTGCGGGTGTGGTTTTATCTCTCCTGTTCTTCCTTTGGCACACAAGCCATCCTCATATTGCCATTGTCGGCCGAGTGCCGGGAACAGAACACTTTCGTAACGAGCAGCGTTTTGCGGTCGAAAAGCACCCTCACATTCTCACCATTCGCATCGACGAGAATCTATTTTTTGCTAATGCTCGGGTATTAGAAGACCGACTGCAAACCATTGTTTCGCAAAATACCGACATTAAACACTTAATCTTAATGTGTAACGCGGTGAACATGATCGATGCCAGTGCAATGCAAAGCTTAGAGAAAATCGTCGTCCGCTTATCTGACTCTGGGGTGAAGCTGCATCTATCGGAAGTAAAAGGTCCAGTGATGGATAAATTAAAAGGCACTCAGCTGCTCAATACCCTCACTGGCGAGGTATTTTTGACACAGCATCAAGCCATACAAAAACTGGAAAAGCGCTGCGGGGATGAACAAGAGGACCAATAAAGCCCCATCTTTTGTCTGCCCTAGCCAATACTAAAAAAACAAGCCCATCAAGTTATTTTTAACCATGATGGGCTTGTTTTTTAGCGATGTCGATACATTTGCATGATCGACAAAGCCTTATGGGTTACTGCTTGGATGAAGCACTTTTGGCATCAGACGGAATTGCCACTTGCAGCAACGCTTTATTGCGCTCTAGCAATACCTCACCAATACCTTTCACCTTCACAAGCTGATCAACCGATTTAAACGCACCATGCTCTTTACGATAATCAATAATCGCCTGTGCTTTTTTCTCACCCACACCAGACATGACGGCCGCCAGTTGGTCGGCCGTTGCCACATTAATATTTAGAGGAGTGGCGGCAAACAGAGCCATAGGAGACAAAGCGAGTAAAAGAATAGAACGGAAAAGTAACGTGCGTAAAAAAGACAACGTGATCATAATAACATCCTTTTTGTTGGTTAATACTCGGCATCCAGCCAATAAAAAAACGACCCTGAGTATTATGAATACGTCAGGATCGTTTTTAGGGTAAAAGCTTTTTTTGATCAATTCAAGGGGCAATCTATTGACCCTTTCTATAGCACCCGTCTTATCACCAAGATGCTATTTATTCTTTGTTACATGCGCTATTAACAAACACCAAGGTCACGATTGACTTGCGTTAATACCGCAATCGGATCCGCCGCTTGAGTGATGGGTCGTCCCATGACTAAATAATGACTCCCCGCAGCCATGGCTTGAGTGGGTGTCATAATGCGCTTTTGGTCTCCCTGATCAGACCCCGCAGGACGAATACCTGGAGTTACCAACACAAAGTCCTTACCAAGCTCTGATGATAGGATAGAAGACTCCTGTGCAGAGCAAACCACACCATCCATACCCGAAGACTGAGCTAACCTTGCAAGGCGCTTCACATGTTGCTCAGGCGTTAGATCAATCCCCACTTCGATCAGGTCAGACTGATCCATACTGGTCAGCACCGTAACCGCAATCAGCAAAGTTTTATGATCCAGTTTTTGCAAGGCATTGGCGGAGGTTTCCATCATACGACGGCCACCGGAAGCATGGACGTTGACCATCCAAACCCCCGCTTTGGCCGCCACACATACGGCATTCGCCACGGTATTTGGAATATCATGAAATTTAAGATCTAAGAAAATTTCAAAACCCAATTTATGGAGTTCATCTAAGATAGCAGGACCTGCTGTGGTAAACAGTTCCTTACCTACCTTCACTCGACATTGGCTTGGGTCGAGGCGTTTCGCCATCTCAAGAGATTGCGCCATGGTTGGGTAGTCTAGGGCAACCACTATCGGGGATTGGCAGTTCATTCGTCGTCCTCTTTTTACGGCTATTTATTCGTTCAGTGTCTGTTATTTGATTGGCGGCTAGCAGGGTAGCTCGCCAATTTTCAGTAAAATTATTCGCCTTCCAAACCATGTATGGGCTTCACTGTCCCCCAGTTTTTACAACTAGGGCATTGCCAATGCAGCTGATAACCGGAAAAACCACACTGACGACATTGGTATTGCGGTTTGGAGTTAGCAAGCTGATCAATCAGCTCATACAATACTTCAAGGTGTTGCTGATTCTGCCCACGGGATAAGTCCATCTGCAGGTTGATAAGTGCTTTAAAGCCTTTTACCGTAGGATGGGAACGTAGTTGCTCAACCATAAACATTTCGGCATATTCTTTGTCATCAACCATATAGTGTTCAGCCAAAGCCAAGATAAGCGCCGCAGAAGGCTTTTTCTGGTTTTGCTCTTGTAGAAACTTCACAAAACCACTACTGCCCCACACCCGTTGATAACAATCTTTTAGCTTAGGAATCACGACGGATATATATTCCGCATCCTGTTCAGCCACTTGCTTTAACTCTTTAATCGCATCTCGATAGCGACGCTGGCTGCTTAGCACATCGGCGGCCCCAATGCTTGCTCGAACACAACTAGGGTCGACTCCCAAGGCTTGCTTATAATGTTGGTAGGCTTCTTTTGGCTGATCTTTTTTAAACAGTGTTTGCGCCATCTCACAATGAAAGTGCGCTAAGCGTTTGATTTCTTTTTTATTAGGCGAGTCTTTTACCAGTTCCGTACCAATTTGAATAGCGTTATCCCAGCTTTGCTCAAATTCGTATAGATCCACCAGCAGGGTTAAAATCTTGGGATGAAACTCACTTTTACGAGATGCCGTTGCCATGTTGAGTAACAAGCGACTAGCACGATCCAATAAACCCGCCGACATAAAGTCACTGGCCAGTTCTAATTGCACCATGCGCATTTCTCGTGAAGATATTTCAGGGCGTGCTAACAAGCTTTGATGAACATTAATGGCTTTTTGTATCTCACCTTTTTTGCGAAACAAGCTGCCCAACGTTAAATGAATATCAAACGTATCAGAATTAATTTCTAACGACTCAACAAACGCATCAATGGCTTCGGATTGCTGGTCATTTAGAAGGTGATTTAAGCCTCGGAAATAGTCAGGTGGAACGTTCTTCTTTTCACGCTTTGGCTTTTTCGCCGGATTTTTTCGCCCCATTGCCCAGCCGATAAAAAGCGCGACAAATAGAACAATAAACAACCCAACTTCGGTCAACGCCGCTACTCCTTCCCTGAAGACAATTCTTGGGTAATGGACGCTTTGCGTAATTGATCCAATTCCTTATTTGCCTTATCAAGACGCTTGCTCAGCAAACGAACCTGACGCTCTGAACGTAAATAACTAACCGAACTTACCAACAAGGCAACACACGCCCCAAAAGAGAAAGATAATATCGAATAAAGCGCAACACTCAACTCTGGCCCTTGCCAAAAAACAAGGTCAAGGCGAATAAGCTGTGGATTTCGGATGGCAAAAAACACACCGACAGCCAGAAAAAAGACAATCAGGATGATTAATACAACCCTTTTCAGCCATTTAAGCATAAAGCAACCTACTAAATTAGAATGGCGACATTATGCCGTCATAGCTAAGAAAATTCGAGGTATAAAGATGTAAATTTAGTTGAGTTCGTTAACATCATCATCTGGAGAGTTTACCAACTCTCGCAATTCTTTTCCCGGTTTAAAGTGTGGGACGTACTTAGCAGATAACTCGACAGACTCTCCAGTCTTCGGGTTACGACCTATTCGAGGTGCACGGTAGTGCAAGGAAAAACTACCAAAACCTCTGATTTCGATGCGCTCACCATTCGCCAAAGAATCGGACATATGATCAAGCATAGTTTTAATGGCTTGCTCTACATCCTTCACCGGCAAATGTGATTGCTGATCGATTAACAACTCTATCAGCTCAGATTTCGTCATTCTCGTCTCCGCGACTATATTTTGATCACATAGTAAGACTAGCTAAATTTAGAAAGAAAGCAATCACTTAAAGAGATCAAAGGGCAATTAATGCGCTTTTTTTGCAATATTGAGCAAATATTTATCGAGTCGGGGGATTTGATAACTGGCATCCTACATAGCGAGCTTTTATAATGCCGAACATCGTTACAACCATTTTTACAACCATTGGAAGATAAAACAATGAGCTACAATACAATTCCTGCGGGCAAAGATGCCCCAAATGACATCAATGTTATCGTTGAAATTCCTGCCCAAAGCACACCCGTAAAATACGAAGTAGACCACGACATGGACGCTTTGGTGGTAGACCGTTTTATGACGGCCCCCATGTTTTACCCTGCCAACTACGGCTACATCAACAACACCTTGTCAGATGACGGCGACCCAGTTGACGTGTTGGTTATCACACCTTACCCAGTGGTAGCAGGTTCTGTTATTCGCTGCCGCCCAGTAGGCGTACTAAACATGTCTGACGAAGCGGGTATGGATGCTAAACTGGTTGCGGTTCCTCACGAGAAACTAAGCAAAGAGTACGGTCATATCCAAGACGTACAAGACATTCCTCAACTGCTTCGCGACCAAATCGAACACTTCTTCGAAAACTACAAAACCCTTGAAAAAGGCAAGTGGGTAAAAGTTGAAGGCTGGGCTGGCATCGAAGAAGCGAAAAAAGCCATTGTTGAAGGCATCGAAGCGTTTAACGCTAAGTAATTTTCTTTGACAATACCAAAATAAAAAAACCGATCTCAAGATCGGTTTTTTTATGCTCAGTGCTTATGCTTCATTAGGACTCAACACCGCCTCGTGACTTAAACTCATCAAGGTGTTTTTTTGAGTGTTGTATTAGGCTTGCGAATCTAAGAAACGCTCGGCATCTAGTGCTGCCATACAGCCAGTACCAGCGGATGTAATGGCTTGACGGTAAATATGATCAGACACATCACCCGCCGCAAAAACGCCCTCTACGCTCGTCTGAGTGGCATTACCGTGAGAACCCGTTTGTACCTTGATGTAGCCGTCTTTCATGTCCAGCTGGCCTTCAAAGATGTCTGTATTAGGTTTGTGGCCAATGGCAACAAACAAACCAGCGACATTCAACTCTTTCTTTTCGCCTGTTTGGTTATTCTTAATGCGAACACCAGTAACACCGGCATCATCACCTAGTACTTCATCTAACTCAGAATACCATTCAATTTTCACATTACCATTCTTGGCCTTTTCCAATAACTTATCAGACAAGATTTTCTCAGAGCGGAACTTGTCACGACGGTGAATCACCGTCACTGTCTTCGCAATATTGGCTAAATATAGCGCTTCTTCAACCGCTGTATTACCACCACCGACGACCGCCACATCTTGATTACGATAGAAAAAACCGTCACACGTTGCACAGGCCGATACACCTTGCCCCATGAATTTCGCTTCACTTTCCATACCCAGATACTGAGCACTTGCTCCGGTGGCAATAATCAGTGCGTCACAAGTGTAAACGCCGCTGTCACCTTCTAAACGGAAAGGACGGTTTTTCAGATCGACTTTATTCACATGATCAAAAATAATTTCTGTTTCAAAACGTTCTGCGTGTTTGCGCATGCGTTCCATTAGCTCAGGGCCTTGAACACCTTGATCATCACCTGGCCAATTGTCTACTTCCGTTGTGGTGGTTAATTGCCCACCCATTTGCATACCAGTAATCATTACAGGGTTTAAATTCGCACGTGCTGCGTATACTGCGGCCGTATAGCCTGCTGGGCCGGAACCCAAAATCATTAACTTAGCGTGTTTCACATCGCTCATTTCATTGCTCCTGTAAACGGACATCCTGCTAGCTATTGAACCAGCATCTTTTCATGTGACGAATTCTAACCAATATAGAACAAAACTATTAGCAAAAATTGTTAATAACTAACATAGGGGCGTTCTATGTGTTTTCAAGATTGGCATGTCTGGCATTGCGGATCTTTTGTCAATCGCATTTCACGCCAGTGCCCTGCAAAACCATCGAATATCTTCAATAGACCATGCTCAACACGGCCACAACCACTGGCTATTTTTAGTGCATCCAAGGCTTGCAGCACCCCAAGGGAACCAACCACAGGGCCAATTACCCCACTTTGACTACAATTGAGCTGGGCGTCTGACATATCTGGATACAAGCACTCATAGCAAGGAAACTTGTTCTGATGGTATAAAAAACTCACTAACTGCCCTTCCCAACGAATCGCTGCGGCACTCACCAATGGTTTTTTAGCGGCTAAACAAGCACGGTGAATGGCCTGTCGTGCGGTGTAATTATCCGTACAATCCAGTACCACATTGGCCCGTTCAATCGCTTGATGTAACCGTTCACCTTCCAAGCGATCGGGTAAAACGGTAAGCGTCACATCAGTATTTTTCGCCGCCAACTGAGCCTTGGCCGCCGCCGCCTTGTTTAACCCTAGTTGCGTATCTGCATAGAGTACCTGACGTGGCAAATTGCTGGACTCAAGCGTATCACCATCCGCTAATATCAACTCTTTAACCCCGGCACTGGTCAAATAGGTAGCTGCAATGTTCCCCAATCCACCAAGACCAATCACTAAAATGGTCGATTCAAAAAGAGCCATCTGCCCTTCCACGTCAAAATTGCTCAATAGTAACTGTCGACTGTAGCGTTCAAGCTGAGATTCGTTCATTTTTCCCTTACTCTTTGCTAAAATTATGGGCTTATTTAACCATCGGACACCTAAATGAAATTTCCTGGCAGACGCAAGATCAAACACTACTTTCCCGTTTCTGAAACCAAACCCGTCTTGCCTACTTCCGAGGTGCGTCCCGACAAAGATACCTATATTGTCGGGCTAGATGAAACCATTGTCGACGTTATTGCCAATGTTACAGACGAATTCCTAGACAAATTTAATATCCACAAGGGATTATCCAATCTTGTGGATGAAAAAACGGCAACGGCTATCTACCACGAGTTGACTGAAAAGAAATGCATTTCAGATCATTTTGCTGGCGGCACCATCGGCAACACCATTCACAACTACTCGGTTCTTGCGGATGATAAGTCTGTCTTATTAGGCGTGATGTCATCCAATATCAAACTTGGCTCTCCCGCCTACCATTATATTTGTCATACCAGCAGCAAAGTAGACATGAACCATCTTCAAGGCGTGCCTGGCAACATTGGTGGCGGTATTACCTTGATTACCCCAGATGGAGAACGCACCTTCGCTATAGCTCCTGGTGATATGGATGAGCTAGACGCAGACCATATCCCTGAGCAAATTATTGCAGGGGCGGCGGCCTTTGTGAGCTGTGCTTACCCTCTACGTCATGATGGCAAGCCCATTAAACAAGCCATGTTAACCGCCTTAGAGTATGCCCATCGTCACCATATACCCACCGTGCTAACCCTAGGGACGAAGCATGTGGTGGTCGAGCATCACGATGAACTGCTTGAGATCATCAAAAAGTACGTTAATGTTCTTGCCATGAATGAGTTAGAAGCAGAAGCTCTCACTGGCTTTTCTGATCCGCTCAAAGCCGCTGATGCGATTCTGGATTACGTCGATATTGTCTTGCTCACGGCTGGGTCTGAGGGCTTATATCTATGTGGCCACACCGAAAGCGATTTGAAACGCGAAACCACTAACCCCATTAAATCGGGCAGCATTGCGGATTTTAATCGCTGGGAGTTTAGTCGTCCGATGCCGTTAAAAGCCTGCAAGAATCCTGTTAAGGTGTTTTCACACATTGACCCATACATGGGTGGGCCTGAAAAGATACGTAACACTAACGGCGCTGGTGACGGTGCATTATCTGCCTTGCTGCACGATATCTCAGCCAATCATTTCCATCGAGAGACCATCCCCAATTCCAGTAAACACGCAGCTCCCTTCTTGGCGTATTCATCGTTTGCGCAAATTTGTAAATATTCCAACCGAGTCAGCTATGAAATTTTGGCGCAAAACGCACCGCGCTTATCACGTGGTTTACCAGAAAGAGAAGACAGCTTAGAAGAAGCCTATTGGGAACGTTAAGTTATTCCCTATAGGCTATGTGAATACACATAGAATCGACGTGATCGAATAAAGCTAACGCGGAAAACGGTACCTCTCATAAAACGTCTTGCATAAAAAAACCATGCTTAGTCGGCATGGTTTTTTATGTCACCTAATATGACGTGAACTCTCTGCCTAATCGCTGTGTTATTACATGGCTTCGATGCCAAGGGCATCATTGCGTTCAAACATACGATCCAATTCCAGCAAGATCACCAATTCTTCATCTTTTTGGTAAACACCCTGAATAAACATTAAGGCTTCATCGTTACCCACACTTGGGCTTTGCTCGATTTCCCCTTGGTATAAATAAAAGACTTCTTGAACGGCATCCACTAGAAGACCGATTTGCTCACCATCGTGTTCAACAATGATAATACGCGTGTCATCTGTAATGGTACATTCTGGCAAACTGAAACGAACACGGGTATCAACCACTGTCACAACGTTACCACGTAGATTCACAATACCAAGTACATAGGAAGGTGCGCCTGGTACCGGTGCAATCTCACTGTAACGAAGTACTTCTTTAATCTGCATGACGTTAATACCATAGGTCTCGTCAATAAGCTTAAAGGTAAGGTACTGTAGTAATTCCCCTTTTTTTCCTTCCACTGCAATGTTTTTGCCGGACTCTTTAATAGGCGCTAATTCAGACATGGCTCACATCCATATACAATTAAATTAAGGTAGTAAACGAAACAACCGATATGACCAGTTTAGACACATCGGCTGAGGTTTTCGTGCAGATTCATGTAACAATTGGTTATCTTGTTTAGTTATCTTGTTGGATACCAACAATCGTCCAATTACTGCTTGCATCTGACATATTTTTTTCTAAGTGCCAAATTTCATTGGTATCAGAAGTTTCATCGCCTTCTTTAATCCAGCCAGTAAACCTCAAGGAAATAGAAGCTACAGAGCCAATTATTTCACCACGAACCAACTCTACCATCAAAGACACAACCTCAGTACGAGGTTTGTTATCGCCGTATTTAGCCCTTTCTTTAACCAGCATGTTATAAATTTCAGGGCTGACATAATCAAGAATCGTATCGAAGTTATTATCATCCCATGCTTTTTGCAAAACAACATAGTGATTTTTGGCTTCTGCCACAAACGCCTGCTCATTAAAGCCCGGCGGCAATTGGATCTCTGGCTCACCAGAAAATCCTGCCCCCATAGCACCAGGGCCAGGTTGCACACCACCTTGTGAGCCATTATAGGCATCACGGTACATATTATTGCCCGCCGCTTCTTGTGCTGCACGACGTTTTGGCGCAATAAAAAACTTGTAAATTAAGAAGCCGATCAAGGCAAACAACAAGATATCGCCAAAGGAGATGCCATGAAAAGCACCACCAAAAATAGACGCAAACAAACCGCCCACTAATAATCCACCTAACAAGCCGCCACCGAGGCCACCTAAAAAGCCACCGCGTTTACCTTGTTGGGTATTGTTAGTTGATTTATTGCTACTAAAGGCCCCCTCTGAATTTTTACTACTTTTAAATTTAGAACTGGAAAAGCTTTTACCAAAACTTCCCCCGCCACCAAACTTTTTAGCATTTGCGTCGGCGCTAAAGCCACCGACGCCTAATGCCAGAACAAATGCCATCAATAAGGCATATACAGATGTTTTCATGGAACTTCTCCGGTTATTTAAAATTCACTAAACCAACGGCACTTCGCAAATCAGCGATACGCTTGCGTGCATGGACACGCGCCTTCTCGCCACCTGCTTGCAACACCTGCTCTACATGAGCAGGGTTTGCCATCAGCTCTAAATATTTTTCACGCGGCTCAGCCAATTGATCATTCACAAGCTTAAACAACTCTTTCTTCGCTTCGCCCCACGCAATCCCTTCCGCAAAATGCTTACGCATTTGCTCTGTTTGTTCAGGGGTCGCGAAGGCCTTGTAAATATCAAACACAGTCGAGTCGTTTGGATCTTTCGGCTCACCAGGCTCTAATAAATTCGTTTTGATTTTATTAATGCCTTTTTGTAACTTTTTCTCTGTCTCAAACAATGGAATCGTATTGTTATAACTCTTACTCATTTTGCGGCCATCTAGACCTTTTAGTATAGAGCCTTCTTCGCCGACCACCGCTTCGGGTAAAACAAAATGCTCACCAAATAAATGATTAAAACGCCCAGCAATATCACGAGCCATTTCAATATGTTGAATTTGGTCGCGTCCTACAGGGACTTTGTTGGCATTAAAGGCCAAAATATCGGCTGCCATAAGTATAGGATAGCAGAACAATCCCATTGTGATACCAAAGTCAGGATCTTGATTGTCTGCCGTATTGGCATCCACCGCGCCTTTATAAGCATGGGCACGATTCATTAAGCCTTTTGCCGTGACACAAGTGAGTAGCCAATTCAATTCGGCAATTTCTGGCACATCGGATTGACGGTAAAACGTTACCTTCTCTGGATCCAAACCACACGCTAGCCAAGTGGCGGCTATTTCTTGACGAGATTGCTGAACACGTGCGGGATCCTGACACTTAATCAAAGCGTGATAGTCAGCCAAAAAAAAGTAAGCATCGTTGTCTTCTTGACGGCTTGCTTCAATCGCAGGTCGAATCGCACCAACATAGTTACCTAAGTGTGGAGTGCCGGAAGTTGTAATACCTGTTAAAACGATTTCTTTTGCCATTATTCCTACTCAATCATAATAAAAACTGCGCTAACCCTACCATAAAAAGGCTATATCAAGAACGTTAACGCCCAATTTCAAATTCGTTTATACCTGCCTCAATCCAAAGGCATTAGTCAGATAATGGAGTTGTTTTTTCCAATATCAAGCATGCGACCAAAGTTCTTCAGGCAGCCCAGAATTTCGCTCAATACGTGTCTGAGCCGCCGCCATCACTAGGCTAGCAGCGCCCCACAAGGAAAACTCTTGTCGCGCCCGAGTGATACCAGTGTAAATTAATTCTCGTGTTAAAACGGGAGAAGGTGTCATGGGCAACAGAAGGGAGACTCGTTCAAATTCAGACCCTTGGGATTTATGAACCGTCATGGCAAACACCACCTCAAATTCACTCAAACGACTCGGCAGCAACCCTGTAAAGGAGCCGTCCGATTGCATAAACCAGACCCTTAATCGCTGGGACTCATCCGGCATACACAAGCCGATGTCCCCATTAAACAATCCTAACCCCGCATCGTTACGCGTGATCATCACCGCTTTTCCCGGGTACCAAACATGGGGATCTGGGACCCGACCTCGTTGATAGAAATAGTGCTCAATGTGCTTATTCACCAGCTCCACACCAAACTCCCCTTGGCGTACGGCAGTGAGTACCTGATAAGAGGAAAACACCTTATACAAGCTCGCGATGTCCTGCTTTTGTCGTACCGCCTCCCAGTAGGCATCATAGCCTTTCGCTAAGGCGGCGATATTCGGCTTGGTTTGTCCTTCTTCTGGCACATGCCAATGCACATCGTGATAATTGGCCTGCAAGCACGACAACACCCCTTTGACATCCCCCGAGTTCATCGACTTCGCCAACTTGCCAATACCGCTATTCGCATCGAATCGGTAGCTTTTTCGCAACAAGGTCAATGCCCGACTGATGGGTGGTGCGGCGGGGTTTGCAAACTGACTGACATTCTCTGCGGTGAGTTGTGTCAAACGTGCCGCCCAATCTGGCTGAAAATAAGCGGTCTCGATTCCCAGGGAGACATCCCCCAAAACGCTCCCCGCTTCGACCGATGCCAACTGATCTTTATCACCTAGTAAAATTAATCTAGCATGGGGTGGCATGGCATCGATCAATTTTGCCATCATAGGCAAATCCACCATAGAAACTTCGTCCACCAGCAATACATCCAAATGCAGAGGGTTCTCTTTATGGTGCTTAAAGCGACTGCGGCCAAAATCACTGCCTAACAAGCGGTGCAAGGTACTGGCTTGCTCAGGAATCGCCTGTTTTATCTCATGGCTTAATGGCAAGTCCGCCTTAGCGTTAGAGATGGACTCCGTCAAGCGTGCTGCGGCTTTCCCCGTGGGCGCAGCCAATTCAATCCGTAACGGCTTACCTTGCGCCGCCGACTGAGCCACCAACAGGGCCAATAATTTCGTGACCGTAGTTGTTTTCCCCGTCCCTGGTCCACCACTGATCACAGAAAAGGGCAAACTGGCGGCGTTCGCAACAGCAACCTTTTGCCAATTCACCTCAGCGCTTTTCTCGGGAAACAATTGCTCAATCAGCGTGGCATCGGGCTCAAACGGCTCCGCATTGGACTGTCGTTGTAAATACACTAACACCTGCTGTTCATACTGAAAGTAACGGTACAAGTACAAACGAGTACCCGCCAGCACCATGGGGCATTCGGCCCCCTCAGGCACAGAACCGTCGGTTGATGTCGCGATTAACGCGCTCGACGATAAGGCCTGACACCAAGACGTGAGTGACAGCACATTACATTGCGCCAATTCAGTCTGTAGCTGTCCTGCGGTGATGCCCTCTGGTGGTTTTTTCCAAATCTTCGCCAGATCAATACAGATATGTCCTGCCCCTAAAAACGCACTGCATAAAGCGCCAGCAAGCAGTAACGGATAGTGATCTTCCCCCGCATGTCGTGCCAGCTGTTCTATCCATTGACGATCGATGGGGCGCAAGACGCCACGCTCTTGCCACAGAGCCAAACCAACCTTTTGTGGCACATCTTGCTCAGCACTTGTCGTCTCATCCAATGACGCCAATAGGTCTAACTGGTTAAAAAAGTCCAAGCTGCCCCTCCTCTTTTGTCGCCGGTTTACTGAATAACACATCCAGTTCGTCAACATGCTCTCGCGTTAATCGCGTTGTAAAAATGCCGGTATTCGAGCCAGGCGTCATGCCTCGTAAAAACAGATAAACCACCCCACCAATGTGAGTGTCATAATCGTAATTGGGCAGACGCTGTTTCAGTAAACGATGCAAAGCCAAGGTATAAAGCTGATACTGTAAATCGTAACGATGCTCGGCAATGGCATGCTCCAAGGCACCTGCGTCGTAATCGGTGAAGGCATCACCAAGATGATTCGATTTATAGTCCAGCACGTAGTAACGCCCCTGCCATTCGAATAACAGGTCAATAAAACCTTTTAACATGCCTTTTAGAGGGCGATCCTGAATGCTCGGTGCCGACTGAGAAACCCGATCATAACGTCGCGCAATCCGATCCAATTGCAAAGCATTCATACCGCTGACGGGCATAAAAAATTCCATCTCTTTACGACACTGTTTTGGCGTTAAGTGGCCAAGGCTCACGCCTGACATTAGCTCAGTGTTAACCATGTCAGATAACCAGTCCATCAACACCGCTTGCCATTCTCCGAAACCTTGCCGCTGAAAATAGTCCGCCATCAAACCTTGGTGGGTCACTTTCAGCAGGTCTTTAAAACTTGGGGCGGAGATCACCTCATGAAGGGCTTTGCCTTCTAACGTATCGTGTAAAAAAGTTCCTGGTTGGGCACCACGGGGAAAACTAAAGCGGTTTTGCACAGGTTCAACTGGCTCATCGGCAATGAGTAAATCCTCTTCAAATACATCGCTTAAGCGAGCCATTTCATCCAAACCGGGTAGGCTTTCATCGTGCTGCTCTTTTGCCTCCACCACCAAGGAAGAGTAACTGCCCACCCACCAATCACGCTCAATGCGACCACGAAACTCACGGGCATGGGGGCCACTAACCTCCGCTTGAAGCATTTCAAAGCGCGGCAATTCCGGCGCGTCATCCGGTAAAGTCACTAGGGCCATTTGCGCTTGATCTGTTTGGCTCCCTTGATCTTCTTGGGATTCTTGAGAGAAGCTTGTGCATAAGCGCTCTAGGGTCAATCGCAAATCCCCCGCCGCCAACGGCTCCCCCTCACACAGTAAGGCTCCGACACCGCTCAAATGCACATCGCAAATTGCTTCTCGCTTTTGAGTCGCGCCCTTACCGACCTCCATTGCCCCAATAAAACACGCTTCTTTAGATCGCGTAAGCGCCACATAGGCCAAACGAATCTCAGCCGCATACAACTCGTCTTTATGACGCTCGCTTTCCTCTTCATCAGGATCAATGGAAATCCACAATTGTTGCTGATCATCGTGGTAGAGCGCTGACTTGCCTCTGTCTTGAAATGGCGTTAATGCAAAAGGCAAATAGACAATCGGATATTCCAAGCCCTTACTCTTATGAATGGTGACAATACGCACCAGCTCCGCATCGGTTTCAAGGCGAATTTTCTGCTCATCGCTGTCCCCGTTCGGGTTTTGAATCGACAGACGCAAATAACGCAGTACCCCTTCTTTGGAATCCAGTTCGAGGGATTTTTGTTGCAGTTTTTCCGTCAGATGCAAAAAGTCCGTTAAACGTCGCTCGCCTCCCACTTGCTCCAGCATGGTCGGCGCGAGATCCACGTCTTGCATAAACTCTCGCAACATCGGCAGCAACCCTTGCTTATCCCAAATCTCTAAATACGCTTGAAAAGATTGCACCCACTTTTCGTACACCACATCGTCGTGATTCAGAGTATCCAACGCCTCTAAACTCCAACGAACCAGGCCCGTCGCCAAAGCCGAGCGCATTTTTATTTCTTGTCCATTGGAAAGTATCGCCGTTAGCACGATCAATAGCTCCCGCGCTTCCACGGTATCAAACACCGAGCCTTTATCACTTAGATAAACACTAGGGATACCCCGACGGCGCAACGCTTCTTTCAAGGCATTGGCTTGATTAAAATTCGTCACCAAAAGCGCCACATCTTTTGGTCGTAGCCCTTGGTCACCAATCCGTGTTTGCTGACTTTGCCCTTCAAGCAACAACCCATGCAAATGGGCCGCGCAGGATTCCGCCATAATGGTACGATATTGCGCGCTGGATACTGGTTCATCACTTGGTTGATATAAAAATTGCAACGCCGCTTGAGATTGGCCTTGTCGAATAAAGGTTCCCTTAATGCCCCGATCCTGAACTTGCACAAACGGAATGCCGTTTACCCGAAACGGCTCGTCTTGTGTGGAAAACAAGGCATTCACCGCTTGAATCATCGCCGCCGACGAGCGGTAATTGGTCGCCAAAGAATACACATTATCGACCCTTCTTTTGGCCGACAAATAGGTATAGATATCCGCTCCCCGAAACGCATAAATGGCCTGTTTTGGATCACCAATCATAATCAAGCCAAGTCGGTTATCCTCTGGCGAAGCATCTTTATAAACACTTGAGAAAATCCGATATTGCACGGCGTCGGTATCTTGAAACTCATCAATCAGAGCAATCGGATACAAATGGCGAATTCGCTCGGCCAGCTTGCCCGTAGTATCTTGCGCTAATGCCACATCCAACGAGGTCAGTAAGTCAGTAAACGTCAGCGATTGGGTTGTGCGCTTCCATTGCTGCATGCGCTCTTTGGTTTTCTCCCACAACTGAGCGAGCAACACGGCTTTCAGCCGCCCAGACTCTGGGAAGATTTCTCGCAACCGCGCAACATCGCTGAAAAAAGCATGGGCTGGCAATGAACCATTTTTACTTAACCGCGTCGCGTGTTCATGGGTATCAAATTTTTCTAGACATTTATCCAACTCAAAACGGGATGAATGAGCCCATTGCGTCATGGCCTGAATGTCTTTAGAAGGGTCTTTGCGCCAAAACGTCCGTTTAATACCACTGTTTTCAAGTGCATTAATAATATCTTGGGACTGTTCGCGCCACATTCCCCGTACTCTTTCGATGGCCTCTTGGGCCGCCACTAAAGCCCCTTGCCAATCGTAATCAGGGGACACCAACTTGGCGTCAGGCTGGTTCTGCAATAGTGATAAATCTTTTTGTAACGCATCCGGCGATGACCAAATGGGCTTAATTAACGCCGCCTTATCATCGTCCAGTGGGTAAAATTCACTGCGCCATACATCTTTGACCGCCATAGAAAGGGGCGCTTGCTCGTCTGTTTCGATGGTTTGCTGAAACAACATGCGACTTTCAAAAGCATTCTGGCTCAACATACGCTGACAAAAGCCATGAATGGTAAAGACCGCCGCCTCATCCATTTGTTTTTCAGCATAGAGCAGCTTTTCGATGGCATCGGCTTGCAACGTAGGGCTCATTTGCTCGATCCAGTCTTTTAAAAAACCATCGTTTGTCTCGTTTTGCATCAGAGCCTTACGGGCCGTTCGAATCCGCCCACGAATACGCGCTTTTAACTCGGCGGTGGCCGCTTCGGTAAAGGTCACCACCAGAATTTGATCCACCGTCAGAGGCTTAACTAAGTCCCCTTCCAGCCCGGTGGGCACCAACAAGCGTAAGTACAAATTGGCAATGGTGTAGGTTTTCCCCGTCCCTGCGCTGGCCTCGATCAAACGCTTGCCATACAAAGGAAAGGTCAACGCATCTAGCGCTTGTACAGACGGCATATCGCTCATTCCAGCCCCTCCAAATGACGGTGCATGGGTAACCAGACCTGTTCGCACAAATGCGTAAAGCGTTCTTTTTGATCCAGCAAAGAAGGGAAATAACGCTGCCAATAGGCATCTTCAACTTCACTCTTGGTAAACGCACTGCTGCTTTCTTGATAAAGCTTCACCGCTTGCTCCCAGGCGACTTGTTCGTCCTCCGCCGTTTTCGGGGCACAGTAACTTTTGCACCAAGAATCCGCTGTTTTGGCAGGCAAAGGTATGGGCTCACATAAACCTAACTGCAATAGTTCCAATAGTGTATTCAGATGCGCTGTCGCTTCAGCGGGAGACAGCATCATAAAGCCATATTGCGTCATTTTGCCCGTTTTAGATAAGTTAATCAGATGATGCTGTTTTGGTGTGCTCTGTGCGCACAAAGCCAGATGCTCGATCCACGTTTGCATTTTCTGATTGGCGGTTAGATCACCAATTCGATAAGACAAACGTGTTGTTGGTGTCGCCAATTTCAGCCAACCTTGTAGCTCAAACGATCCCGTGCGCAAATTCACCTCAAGCGGTGCACAGTCTTCTAACGAGTAACCTCGTAATACATCAGCCAATTGCTGGCACTGTTGGCGATAATGGGCCAAAGACAAGCGTCCAAACGCCCCATAAGGCAATACACCCGTTAACGGTAAGCGTTTAAAAAAGATTTCTTCGTCACCGTTGAGCATCGCTTCTAACATCTCGGATTGCAGCAAATACCCCGACAATCCTTCTAATGCAAAAGGCTCGTCTTCAAATTCCTCTTCCTCTTTGAGAGTTAAAAAGGCTTTGAGTCGTCTCTGGGTAAAATATCGAGCAGGATTAGCAATAAAACGTGACAACTCCTCCAATGGTAACTCAAGACGAGGTTGCTCCTGTGCGGCCAAAGGCGCTAAGGACAAAGGCTGACTCTCTTGGGCTCGATGCAACAACGCGGGCAGCCACTGTTCATTAAAGCTATAAAATCGTGAGTGCTGGCTTCCATCATGGTAATAAAGAGCGTTAAACGGCTGCAACGGATGTTCAGTCACGAGCTTTTCTAAAAAGGCCGTTTGTGCCTCATCGGGGGGCAATAATTCATCCCCAGTAAACACGCAACTTTGTGTCATATATTCCAATAATTCACTCACGAGAATAGAAGGATTTTTCTCGCTGTTGTCACGAATGCTTCTCCCAACATAACTTAGATAAAAGCATTCACGGGCCGACATGAGCGCCTCAAGAAACAGATATTTGTCGTCCTCACGACGACTTCGATCACCACTGCGATAATCTCCTACCATCAAATCAAACCCCATAGGCGCCACACTGCGGGGGTAATCCCCCTCGTTCAAGCCTAATACACAAATGACTTTAAATGGCACAGAACGCATGGGCATCAAGGTACAAAAATTCACCCGCCCCGCCAAAAAGCGTTGCCCACCTTGTGCTTCTTGCAACATGGGGGACAAGACCTGACGGACCACTTGTTGCTCTAATCGCTCGGTAAAATAGGCATGCTGCCACTGCAATGTCAGTGTATCTAACTGTTTACTAAGCAAAGTAGGAAACGCATCATCCTCTTCCACCAAGAAGAAGCGTTCGCACAAGTGATATAAGGTCTCTATCCATTCTTTGGGGGTGAGTGAGTCCATTAATCGACTTTGTGCTTCATTAATGGCCGCTAAAAACTCCGCCAACTTACCCGCAACAGACGCTTCTAATCCTTCAATATCGCCATAGCTTAAGGTATTTTCCCAGATATGATCGTGTCCCATGGCGTAGCCGAGTAGCATCCGCCGCACCCCATTCAGCCAAGTGTGGGACTCCTGACGAGGCAAATCATGACGCTCTGCTGTATGCTTATCCAAGCCCCAGCGAATGCCCACTTCTGTTGCCCATTGGCGTATACGCTCCAGCTCATGGGCTTCTAATTCAAACCGTGCCAGAAGCGCTGGTACTTCTAACACACTGATTAATTCGGAAAGCGTAAAGCGACTTTCGCCTAATCCAAGCAAATACAAATAGGCATCAACAATGGGGTTTTCCATGCCGCCCGCCTGGTCAATCAAGGCGAAAGGAATATGCTGGGCATGGCCTTTTCTATGGCCACTCTTTTTTTCGCTACCAAAGACGGCCTTCACAAACGGACTATAGGTATTCACGTCAGGCAACATGACGATAATGTCTTTCGGCGTCAGCGTCGGATCGCTTTCAAACATATCCAATAGCTGATCATGCAGCACTTCTACTTCACGCAGCGGACTATGACAAACCTGAACTCGCACACTGTTATCGTCAGACGCAATCACATGGCGATAATCTGCGGTCGTTATGTCGTGCTGTCTCTCCTCCTTCGATCCATGGTTTTCTAGGGTCAACACATCTTGCTGTACCCATTGTAATAAGCCACTTGTTTCGGCAGATTCATCCGCTTGAGAGGGTTGATAATCTTCGAAGACTTCCACCTCACCATCGGCGATGTCTTGTAACTGAGCGATGTAATCACGACCAAGGCGCCCCCAACTGGCGAGCAGTGGATTGGCCTCCAAATGCAATGTATCGATACTCAACCCAGGCTTCAGGGTTTGGCGCTTAATCACCCGACCTATGTAATGTTTATCCACCACGTCGCCCCAGTAAAAACGACAAGGGTTTTGCAGAAAGAGATGAATATCGATCCAACCGGATGACGCGAGCACACGAAGCGACTCCAACGTATTCGGCGGCAACGAAGACACACCAAAGATAAAAATACGCGACGGCATGTCTTCTGGTCGTGGGCGAGAACTGGCCGCCTCCGCCAAAGCTTCAATCAAATTACCACGGTGATATAAGGACGTTCCGCGCTCCGCTACATCCGCCACCAGATCCCGCCATAAAATCGCTTGCCAAGGTTGCTGCTCAAAGATGGCTTTTAGCTTCGGATCTTGCGCTTCCCCGCCTTCCCAAGATTTGATCCAATCCGGACGATACACCAAATATTGGTCGTAAATATCCGCAATGCTACTACACAGCTGAAAACGACGTACTTGACTGTCGTCCTCTTCGAGATACCAACTAAGAGCCTGAAACTCCTCCTCAGCAAGGCGTCGATCTAACAAGCGCATCAAACGCCACACCAAAAAAGGCTTATTAAACTCACTCTGTTCGGGAATATCGGATAAGGTTTGCGCAAAACTTTGCCAAACAAAGGTAGAGGGTAAAGGAAAGGCAATGCCCGCCGCGATACTATGCTGCTCAGCTAAAAACATCTTCAACCACTGGGCCATGCCAGGGTTTTGCACAAGAATACGCTCATCCTCAAACGGATTGTCCGGGGGAGACAGCGCGAGAATCTTCGCCAGAAGCACCGCTAAATCTTCAAGACGGTTTCCGGTGTAAAGCTGGAACATGCACAAACCCTTTTTTCAGGAAATAACAGTCATTTAACACAAACAACGAAGCGAACAGTATAGAAAAAATCGCCCAACCTTGCGCGCTTTAAAGCAGAAAATCGCGAACACCAATTTTTGCAAAGTTTGACACAGGGGAAGGGATGTTGAAGGACGCTTCTTTGGGTAATGATACTCATAAGTAAAAACGAAAAATGGAGTGGTAAGTTAAGCTGCTAGGGCTGCTCAGGATTGGTGTTTGTCAGCCTGAGCAGCTTGGAGTGTCGTCTTTTGGCTATAAGCGGACGTTAAGTCACTTAACACATTTAGGGGGAGCCCCATATATTTTCACATGTAAGCAAACGAGTAGTTTTATCTAGCTCTACTGAAATACTTTGGAAAATTGGAGATGCAATCGTTTACAACTTGCTGATGGGTATCCAATATCCCAAAGTCAAATACATCAAAATCGACACCCGCATCATGAAGAGCAATAGCAAGCTTTTTACAGACCTCTCTATCCACGTAGCCGCGAGAGTAAAGCCACATTTCAAGGCTATTTGACAATCCAAGTTTTAGGCGCGTTTGCAAGCTCCTAAGAAGCCCCAATACATCGTCGCCCAATCCTTTACCCTCAGCCACATCAGCTATTGCCCCGACATACAACATAGAATCAAAAGAGAGTGCACCGTCAGCCAAGTCTACTATGTGGTCCATTTTAAGAGCTCTTTGCTGCGACCCTGCTTGATAATAAGCGCCTGATTGAACCAAGTAACCATGCAGATCAGCGTAGCTAGTTCCTGAAATCCATAATTTTGCAAATTCTAATATTACGTCTTCAGGCTTTATTTTGAGAAACACCTTGTTGTTATTGAGCTGAGATAGCAAAGGCCAGCAAATCAAAAGAAGTTCATCTGAGCTTTGAGCTTGTTCTATTTCACCCCAATTTTCATCAAGCCAATTTTCGATTAAGAATAGATTTCTCAACCCCAGCAATGATTTTCCGAAGAATGGTCTTTTCTCTTCAGGCACGGAAAGAACTCTACCTGAGATAAGTGAAAATGCCTTCCGTAGCTGTTGTTTCTGATCTTCGTCTGACAAAAAGTAAGCCAATGTTCCTTGAGCCAACTCATCAAAGAACGTTCGAGGTGCATCTGGATTGTCTTTTAAATAGGATAAAAAGTAACTCTCGATTGTTTCAATCAAAGTTTCTTTAAAATCTATTTCAGCTTGCAGCTTGTTAATATGATCGAGCTGTTTACGCATACCTTTCGTGTGTTGCATTTCCTCATCTATGCAGATTTTTCTATAATTATGAGAATCTACGATGAATTCGAAAACATCAAAATTTAATGATCTGAAATCAATAGGCGAGAATAAGCTCAACAAACTACTAGCGCAGTCCTCTGCATTAGTAAAATCAAGCAAATGCATTGCTCTTTGCCATCGCCAACTTTCACGAAAATTACCGCGCTTATCAAAGACATCCGTATCCGCAAAAATGACACTCCCTTCGGTATGGTATCCAGCTCTGCCTGCTCGCCCGATGAGATTGTGGAAATCACGTGTGGTGATTTCTTGTCCGGCTTGAAATGTGCTTGAAACAACTAAGTACCTAATTGGAAGATTCACCCCCTGGGCAAGAGTGGAGGTACACACTACCAACACTGACTTATTGGATTCCATTGCCCACTCTACAGAAACACGGATGCCATTCGGAATGTTGGAACTATGCGGCAATATTCCAAGTGAAATCGAGCGAGTAAATATAAACTCATTTCCAAAATGCAAACTGGAAAGGTTCGCAATTTTGTCCAATTCGCTCTGATCACTAGAAGTGCTCGGCGGTGGTAAAACAAGGCCTCTATCGTAGTAATCAACTAAAAGATCACATATTGACGTAACTGTGCTCTTTGCTCCGCAAAAAATGGCTACTGGGCCTTGGTGACATAACTTAACACCTAAATATGCGGCAACACTTGGATTATTGTTCTTAATAGGAAATACACGTTCTTTTTTCTCCCCCTTTTTTTTGCCAAGATTTATTTGCTCAATCACCCTAGGAACGAAAAAATCTCTATCAGCCTCACGATCTTGATCGACATATTGGAGTTGACCCATTGCAGTTTGCCAACTTGCGAAGGCTGTACTTCTTACTGTTGGTAAACACCCAGCTCCTTGAATCTCAATACCAGCCTCTCCATTAAGCCATTCACCAATAGAATTTGCGTTAGCCATTACAGCAGAGATCAAAACCTTCTGAACATCAGCCCCTACGCGGGATTTGAGGTAGGCCATCAATAGCTCATAGGTAACACCTCTCCTTCCAGTGTCAAACTGATGCCCTTCATCAAAAATAAGCAAGCCAATTGAGTCAGCTAAAGCAGGTTCATGCCTCAGAAGATAAACAAGTTTCTCTGGTGTGGTGACAACTATGGACTTGGTAGCTGTTCCATCCTGATCAGTTTGTCCGGTTAAAAATCTTATAAGCTCGTCATCACTATCGGAAATATCCAGAACATCTTGCAATTCGTTGATATTTACATCTTCACTTTCGAACGCCTGTTCAAATGTAGTGGTAATCTCCCTGCATAAGGCTCTGAATGGCGCTACAATTACGGCAACGTCAGAGCGCCCTGACAAAAACGAGCTTCGAATTATTAATTCTGTCGATTTTGTCTTTCCCGCGCTCGTGGGCATTTGCACAACAGCAGATAAACCAGACAAAACTCCTTGCTCGCCCAGCAACCTCTGAGCAGGCCAAAACTCTTGAACAAATTTCGGCTTAGTAATTACATTTATCCATTGTTCTATCGGGATTTGTGTATATTTCGGCAAACAGTTTATTGAAGAGTTTTCGATTTTTCTTAGCAGGATAGAAGAAATAATATCGACAAACAAAAGCTCTCTATCAGAACCTTTTTCGTAAACCTCATGCCTTAAAACCTGTATTGCCTGCTTAAAGTTATCGGCATTATCGCTTAAACTGAAAAATCTTCGAGTGGCGTAGCCGACATTATCTATAGCTTGAGTTAAATAGGTTTTTTCTACGCGATACCAATCTTCATCGAAGTCAGACTTTAATATCCATATCAAAACACCCTCAAGATTAGTGTCAGTGAGTAAGTCTGTATTATAGGGTAAGCTTTTGGCTAAAACGATGGAGCTGCCAGGCATGTTCGCTAGATAGTAGGCCGCCGAGCCTATAACCTTTAGATAAATAGTCATCTCATCAGCCAGATGAGACTGAATCAAAGCATCAAAATATTGCCCAACGGATATAAGCTCAGACTTTAAATCTTCATATTCATCAGCCTCTTCAACCTGTTGTTCTTCACGGGCTTCGATAGCAGACAGGTCGCCCAATATGCCAATAGTCGTAACCAATAGCTTACGTGGATCGACAGGCAGCGCTATATGGGATGCTTCATCAATAGCAAACTCATACATCTTTGCTTTCGATTTCGTAATTGCCAGCATTTTCTTTGAGGGCGCTTCAAGCTTCATTAGCAGCCCTCTCGTATAGGCTGTGTACTAAAGACATCAATACAGGGCCTCTTATCACAATCATTTCTAACTGCGTTCGAGATGAATGTTCCTGAGTAGAAGCTTCAGCCAAAGTTTCCACACAACATGAGCTGTCAGTAAGAACCGCTGCCGCTCCAAATTTCGTTTTATATGGGTGGTCAACATTTTGTTGGAATCTTGAGACAATACCCATTCCGGCAAAATCTTTCTGATCGTATAACCTTTGCTTTGCCCCGTTTAACGATTCCGCAAGTCTAGCCTCATCCTTTGAGCTGTCGTCAATTGCTGTTTGCAAAGTATTTCTGGCATTGTTCTCAGAAAGGCGCGCTTTTACCTCATAAATTATTAATTCGTCTTTGCTGGAGGGCTTTTTATTCTTTTGCTTAAAACCTAGAACATCTGAGCCCTTGGAAGACTCATTGCAAATTATCTTCCGGTCGTAGCGGGTTCTTGGAACATAGTAATCGTGAAGAAAAGCCAAATAATCAGCGACCAATATTTCTGCAAAATCTCCTGCACGGATACTCGGCCCCGGGCGTTCAGTTTTATGAGGGAACTTTATTTTCAACAGGTAGTCTGCCTTTGTCATTCTTTCAGGCTTGAGTATTTCAATTGCATCATCAGCGCAATAATGATTTCTGAAATGCCTTGCCCAGTGAGACATTGTCTCTTCATTAGCCACATTATAAGCGAACTCAAATACAGGGACGTTCTCACCTGTTGAAATAGCGATTACTTCACCAGTATCGTGAAGCCAAGTTAGATGTTCACTTGTCCAAGGCATGCTGTAAAATCATCTCTTCAATTTATTGTTCTGTTTTCAAGCAACCATTGATACTGCCTGCGAGCTGCTGATATAAGGTCAGAAAACTTCATTATTGATACATTTGGCTCTCTTCGATCCTGGGCGGGAAGGTTATTCCCCAATTCCCCACCAATGATAATGACATTAATTTGCTGATCAATCCCATTTTTTTGAAAGTCATTCCGGTAGCCCGTCGCTTGTTGGTAGTCTTCGAAGACTAAATTATGGCTTGGTCTCTTAAATTCAATGAGAAGTCGTTCACCATTCAAATTTTCTGAAAGGAAAAGATCTGGCCTTTTATCCGCCCTATCTCCTTTATATTTATGCCCCAAATATTCTTCAATTTGCCGCTTTAGAGTTATATTAGAACTAAACAAACTATACTCGACACCAAACAGCCATAAGTTTCCCTCGATTGACTTGTGAACATGCTTTTCAAGTGTTTCAGGTCTCAAGCAAATTTCTTCCAGATAATCTAGGAAACCAAGCCTATTATTAGCTTGCTCTGCCACCAATGCCATTTCGACTAGTCCAAACTCTTCTAGAGCCTCAGCAAACCGTGATATTTCAGAATGGCGAGCTGAGTTGATATGTTCTAATACTATTCGGTAATCATTGCGTTCCAAAGCATCTAAAAGAACATTTACCACGGGCTCAAGTTTATCTTCTGGTTCTTGATAAAAACGATCTAGAATCTTTTTTATTGCTTTATCGGCAAATTCACGTCTGTTTTCTGGTAGTTTTGAAATACGGTCTAATGCTTTTTTCCGTAGTCTAGCCTGTGCTAAATGCATTTCTTGGCCATAGACACTCTTGAGTTGCTCAAGAAGGATAGGTTTAACTTTTTCTGCAAGCGTTTCCTCCGTAATACTCCCTTCTATCAGTGCTCCCCAGTCTGCAGTAACATCATTAGAACAGTCTGTTAGTTCAATCTCACCAAAGCATTTTTCTAATAATTTTCTTGGAATATCATCTGACTGATCTAGCCCGAAAAAACTAGGCTCACCCACAACCTTTCCATCGATACGAATTGAAATCCCAGGTTTTCGCAACTTACGTTTTTGATTACTAATTGTGCAGCGTAATGTTGCACTCCCAGAGAGCAAAGTTATATTTTTTTCTTTGTACTCACCCTGCAAGTCATCAATATCTAATGGCTTGTCATTTATAATTATCTTAAAGTCATTTTCTCGTCCATATTCGGCGATCAATAGCTGTTTTAATTTATGTTCTGTAGGAAATCTTATGTGTTGATGGAGATGAGATAACGTAATACGAGTACCGGAATGTTCAGCACTATCCGATTCTTTAATGTTCAAGGGCATATCAGGTAGCCCATCATAATTTGCCAGTAGAGCCTTATCAAACTCAAATGTTGAATATCTGTTGCGAGCCCACGTTTCTAGCTTCATTGACGACGTAATCATCAAGCCCGCAAATTTGCCGATACCTTTTCGCCCTTTAACTCTTCTGTGTAGGTTAGGAGAATAATGACCACTTCGATCTCGTCGGTTTCTAGCTATATTAAGGTATTCACTTTGCAACTCATAAATAGTCATACCTGAGCCATTGTCATGAACTACAATCGGTGTACTAGATAATGGGACAGGTAACTCAATGGTAACTTCAGTAGCCTCAGCATCCCATGCGTTGTCAACTAATTCCTTCAAAGCTTTCTCGGGAGATCGGTAATTCTCACTTAACAAAAGAGCTAATCGTGTATCGACCTTGAAAGAATGTTGTGCCATTAATAATCATCCTTAATACTGTTTGTGGTTCAAAATTATTAATTACTTAGAGCAGCCAATTTGTGAAGTTTTAATTAACTCAAAAGCAACTTTAACGTCCACTTTGTGTCGTAAGCTGTTGTTTCAGCATAGTATAGTTACAAATCTCCCGCACCACTTATGGCACAGTTTTTTTGCTCTTACAACGCTAGGGGTAGATATAGGTCACGATTTTCGTCTGGAAGTATGTAAAGTTAGTTGTAGAATTTGGGCTTCGGTGGCGTAGCCGAAGGCTTGCATGATAATGGTGCAGAGGCTTGTTTTTTTATGGGAATGGTCGCCTAGCTTAATATATGCTGTTGAATATCCATGGACTTATGCAGGATGCGGATAATGAAAATATCCTTTTCACGCTTTCTGTAAAAGATGATGTGGTGCTCATGCTCAAAACGGCGATACCCTGTTTTGATGTCATCGCAGGTACGTCCAAGGCTTGAACTGTCTGCCAATAAGATCACGGCGCGTTCAAGCACTGTGTCGTAAATATCGGCCTGCTTTTGACCCCACGTCTGGGCGGTGTAGAGGTAAATATCAATCAGGTCTTGTGCGGCAAGCTTTGAGTAGGTGTAGGCTTTATTGACCATTCAGCTTAGCTTTCGCTTGGGCGATGATTTGGGCGTGAGTCAGAGTGCTTTCTCCGCTTTCTTCTCCAGCCTGTAAAGCTTGGCGCAAGTTTTCCAGTTTGGCTTGATATTCGGCCTCTTGCTCTTCCAACAAGCGCAACCCTGCACGTACAGCCTCGCTGGCGTTACGGTAGCGGCCTGTTTCTTTCAGATTTGCAATGAAGCTGGTGAAATGCTCACCTAAATCAATACTGGTCGTCGGCATAATACCCCCCTCTATTTTCCCTTTAAAACTACTAATATTTGGTAACTCTGTCAATTTGATGGTTATTAAATAAACAGCACCTGACAACAAAAAACATAGCTGACTTGAAAGAAGAATGAAGTATAAAGGATTGGTGGAGCTAAGCGGGATCGAACCGCTGACCTCTTGCATGCCATGCAAGCGCTCTCCCAGCTGAGCTATAGCCCCGAATAAAATCGGATAAGGTATCCTGAGATGTTCTATGAAGATAAAGTTGGTGGAGATATGCGGGATCGAACCGCAGACCTCTTGCATGCCATGCAAGCGCTCTCCCAGCTGAGCTATACCCCCAAAAAACTGCGGAAGATTCTATTGATGACTTACCGCCCTGTCAATCATTTTAATACCTTCATAAACAAGATCTTGTCTTTTTTCCTCTTCGTGACCCCATAAAAGAATAAATCGTGCAACGACAGCCCTCTCGATTGCTGCATAGTATTTATCATGGTTTTATACTAATTGTGGATAAATCAACATCAGACATCAGTAAGGATGTATGTCTTAGGGCGACGCAGGATGCTAAAGCCAACTTTTCAGGTGGATAAAGGCATTTTGAGTCTATTGTAAACAAAGTGTTGGCCCGCACCGATTTCCTACTAATCAAATGGTGCAACAGCCTCTCTTCAAATGATGTAGTTTTAGAGAACCTATGAGCGAATTTTCAAGCACACTAGACGAGCTTATGATGGCCCAACAGCCTATTTTCAAAAGAAATAGAGAGATGTTTGGCTACGAGCTATTGTTTCGCGATGACACTCACACGACCCAAGCCAGCGATGGTCTACAGCCAACGGATGGTAACAGTGCCACCAGCCAAGTGTTGGTCAATTTATGCATCGGCATCAATCAGCTTGAAAGCCAGATTCGCATGCCTTTTTTTGTCAATATGACAACAGAGCTGATTCTATCAGACGCCTTCATTCCCATTGATCCCAACACGCTTTATATTGAAATTGTTGAGAATCAAGTGATCTCCGAGGACTTTATTGAGGCCGTCTCACGCTGGCGGCAGGCGGGTTATCGTTTCGCTCTGGATCATTATCAATTCAGTGAGGAATACGAAGCACTGCTTCCCTTTATCTCCGTCATTAAAATTGATGTGAAACTGACATCGCCTAATCTGTTTAGCGAGCAGATTAACCAACTCAAGGCAAGAGGGCTTATTTTATTGGCCGAAAAGATAGAAGACCAAAGTATGTTTGAGCTTTGCAAAGACATTGGCTTTGATCTCTTCCAAGGCTGTTTTTTGCAATCCCCTTCTCCTATCAAAGGCAAGAAGATCGATTCAACAACGCAAAGCGCTTTACGCCTAGTGACAGCGCTGCAAGATAAAGACATTAGCATCAATAAAGTAACCGAGTTGGTCGCCCAAAGTCCCAAATTGTCTTTTCAATTACTGCGTATTTTAAATAGCCCACTTTGCGGTATTAGCAAACGGGTTGAATCCATTAAGGATGCGGTGATTTTTCTTGGTTTAGTGCAAATCAAACGCTGGGCTTTGCTCATCACACTTGCTTCATCGTCATCAAGCTCAGAAGCATTAATGAAGATGCTATTAACACGGGGTCGTTGCTGTCAGATACTTGCTGAGCAAGATGAGAAAAACCTGAGCGATACGGCGTTTATCACCGGTACCATGTCTGGCATTGACGCACTATATGGCATAGAAAAACATTTAATTTTAGAGCAGGTATCACTTGGACAAGACATCATCGATGCGATTTTTGACTATAAAGGCAAGCTAGGTGAGTATCTAAAAATCACCTTGGGAATAGAAAATAATCAGGCATCTGTACCAGATACGGTCAGCAAAGAGAACAGAGCAAAATACAATCGAGCCTTTTTAGATGCGATGATTTGGTCAAACGATGTTCTAAGAGCAATTAGTTAAACTTTTTTCCATCTAAAGTGTTGACAGGGTTATAAAAAACCATAGAATACGCAACACCTTTTCAAGGCCAGTGTGGTGGAATTGGTAGACACGACGGATTCAAAATCCGTTGCCTTCGGGTGTGGCGGTTCGAGTCCGCCTACTGGTACCAACATAAAAAAAGCGCTTACTTCGGTAAGCGCTTTTTTTTCATTTCATGGTTCCAAAAGCTCACTCTTTAGCTCAATTTCAAAACGAGCAGCACGCTAAATAATAACACCCAGCCCTTCTTCTCCTAGATGCTCAATCACATAGTCGGGCAAGTCTGCACGATCCGGTATCGGTGTTGGATTACCATGATCATCAATGGCTACAAATTTAAACATACCTTCCGTGACCTTTTCACGGACCCCAATACGCGAACGACGTACCCAAGATTCCACATGGATATTCATGGAAGTTCGACCGACTGACTCGACTCGGGTATATACGCCAAGCACATCCCCTACTTTGACAGGACGAATAAAGCTCATCTGATCTAACGCTACCGTCACCACTCGCGCCTGAGCACGCTGGCCGGCACAGATACCTGCCGCGGTGTCCATTTGCGAAACAACCCAACCACCAAAAATATCACCTGCCGGGTTTGTGTCCCCAGGCATGGCTACCGTTCGCGTTGTTAAACGCCCTTTAGCTTTCTCTTCTTTTTCCGACATAACACCCTCTCGACAGGCCTATTTGATTTTCTTATAGGTTAACACAAGTGTACAAAAGCCTCAGACTATTTATCGAATACCCAAAGGAAATATAGCGACTAATCAAACACAATAAATGCCTAATTACCGAAAATAGCAACATCTCATCAATTGCTTTACTAATTACTACCAGAAGCCGAGCCACTGGTGGCTGGATGGTTAGTGGCTGTATCCTTCTTCACTGAATCACCCTTTACTGCCCCCTTTTCAACAGGAAAATAAATTGCCTGTCCGGTTAACGCCGCCTCAGGCAAAGCAAAGCCAGAGCCTATCCCTGTACCAAAACCACCACTGCCCACAGATAACCCTAAGCCAACGCCCGTCCCTCTGAAGGAGGATTGCGTAACGCTTGTGATGATCACGCCATTGGCACCTATTTTCGCAGCCTGCTCTTTTAATTCATTGATCGCTTTTTCTTTTCTTGAATCCGCTGAAAAGCCATTTTCACTGCTCGACCGCACCGTACCAAGCACCTCATAATCGAAACTGGGCTTTTCTTTAAACACGGTGACTTGATCTGCCTCGATAGCAGGACGCTTCTCCCCTGTCAGTTGATAAGAACCCGAAGCACAACCTTGCAACACGAAAGAAAAGACCACTATCCACAAGCATCTCATCCACATTATCATATCTAACGTCTCTCTTAATTATCCTGATGGTAACCAGTAAGTACAGCAGTACCCGGCTATGACTCTCTGAGTATAGTTTGACAAGATTATCGCTCAAGGATGCCAAACAACAAATAAAATTTACGAGTCATAGACACAAGAGAACACCACAAAAAAACCACCCGTACAGGTGGTTTTCATCAAGCTGTCGAAACACCGCCCTATAACGAACGCCTCATACTTTAAATTTTAATACCAGAGCGTTTAACTCGATTGCCAAGCGTGTTAACTCAGCCGCACTTGCACTCGTCTGGTTTGCACCCACGACGGTTTGTGCAGCCAAATCGCTAATCGCAGTGAGATTAGCGTCTATCTCTTTAGCCGCTTGCGACTGTTCCTCTGTGGCACTGGCAACTAAATGGCTACTGTCGGTAATCGACATAATATGGGCGGTAATCTGTTCCAATACTTCAACCGCTTCTGCCACGACAATCTGAGCCTGGTTACTTTTTTGCCCCGTGCTATCCATTGAAGCAACCGCCTCACTCGCCGACGTTTGCACTTGATGCACCATGGTTTCAATTTCCTGCGTCGACTCTTGAGTACGATGGGCAAGGTTTCTAACCTCATCCGCCACCACAGCGAAACCACGACCGGCTTCACCTGCACGTGCCGCTTCAATGGCCGCATTCAGCGCTAATAAATTGGTCTGTTCTGCAATCGCACGTATCACGTCTAAAATTTTGCTAATTGAAGCAATCTGTTCTGCCAATTGGTTAATCACTCGAGAACTGACCTGCATTTCGTCGTTCATCTCAAGAATGACCGACGTCGTCTGTGCCACACGCTCTTTCCCTTCTACGGCCAGTTTTGTTGATTCAGCCGATACTTCAGATGCCTTGTGCGCCGTTCTCGCCACATCGTCCACTGCCGCGCTCATTTCTGTGATAGCGGCAGCGGCCTGTTGGATCTCATTATTTTGCAACATCAAACTATTCGATGAGTTTTCTGTCACACTGTTCAACTCTTCCGCAGCTGAAGAAAGTTGTCCAGAAGAGTCACCGATATGCACAATAGCCTCTCGCAAACTCCCTTGCATCGCTTGTATCGCACTACTCAAGCGAGTCAATTCATCATTACCTTGCACTGTGACGAGCTGAGTTAAATCCCCCTCAGCAATACTTTCAGCAGAATCAACCACCTCTTGTAGCGGCTTATTGATACTCTTAGAGATCACCAAGGCAATAGCAACGGCAATGGCAGCAGCAGCGGCAATAATAGTCACAATCAAGATAAAGCTATCGTTATATTCTTTGACGGATTTAAGCCTAGCTTGATCTGCTCCTTTATGGCTGGCGGACACCAGTACTTTCAGTAATTGAACCATATCATCGGCAGAGTGGTTCATATTAGGCAATAAATCTCCAATGGCCTCTTTTTGATCTTTCATTGCCAGCACCACCACCTGATGTTGCGCTGTATAATAGTGATTTTGTTGCTCTTTAAATTGATCAAATAAACGTCTTTCGCGCTCTGAATGAAGTGTTTTCTCATAGTCCTCCTCAAAACCAGCGACACTTTCTTTTATCTTATTAATGCTCTCTAAGGTATTTTCTTTCTCCGTTTTATCCCCGTCACTTAATAGTCGAAAGGTAAATATCCTTACTCTCATCAATTCACTGTTTATATTCCCTAAGCTAATGATCGCTGGAACAACTTTCTCCTCTATTGTTTTTGAATTAGCACGCATCCCCTTCATAGAAGAAATTGCGATCAAACCTAAACACATTAGAAGAAGAATCATTAATAAAAAGGACATCATTAATCGCAATCTAATATTAAAATTTCTTAACATACCCATTCCTTTTAACTTATAGGGCTTTAAAAATTCATTAACGATAAATAACTATTTGATTTAAAAACACACAGAAAAATTAAAAGAAAATTTTCTTTTAACGAATAACAAGACAATATATAAAATAGCCTCTATGCAACCACTAACAGACTTTTTGACACAGCCATGTCTCTAACTTGCTCTTTGGTAATGGCGGGCAAAAGAAATACCCTTGTATCACCTCATATCCCATTTTCTTCAAGCAATCAAACTGTTCTTGGCTTTCAACTCCTTCAGCAATCGAGACAGCCCCTATTGCCTGACTGATGGCCAGGACGCTTTCCGTTAAATTTTTTGATGCTTTTTGGGGCAGCCCATTAACAAAAGCTCGATCCAACTTTAATTGTGAAACAGGCAATCGAAGCAGTCTTTTAAGATTAGAATAGCCCACACCAAAATCATCTATTGATATATCAATACCTATATCGTGAATGGCATTGACCATATCCGAAAAATAATCGATGGATCTTATTTTTTTATTTTCCGTCAATTCAATGACTAAACTACTAGGTAAAATAGCATTATCACTTAAAACAAAACGAATAATATTTTTTAGGTTAGGATAATCAAAACTAAAAGGGGAAAAATTGACTGCTACTCTAGGAATATTGATCTTTTGTTTTCGCCATTTTGCCAATTGCTGACAAGCATGACGCAGAACCCACAAATCTAATTCAGCGATAAATCCAAAATTTTCAGCAAGGGCAATAAAATCATCAGGTGCAACTTGACCAAATTCCTGACTATTCCACCTTGACAATACCTCAAGCCCATAGAGACTACCGTCCGATGCATTGATTTGCGGTTGGTAGTAGAGCTCTAATAAATCACGTTGCATATCTGCGCTTAAGGCTTTAGCCATTAAATAGTCTGAAGAAACCTTATCATCACCCAATTCGCCCGATCCCCTTCGAACTAACAGGCAGAAGTACGGCTGACCCAACAGGTGAAATGTCTCGACTGAGACACTCACTTGATAAGCCTCGCGACCACTAGACACCAGCATCAATTTGATTGTCTTTCCTGTGAAGCATTTGAACTCACTTAAGTGAAACACTCGCATGTCGAGTTCAAACCAGAAGTATTCCAGAAGTAAGGGCTTATCAATGGGTAAATGGGATAATAGAAACAGTTGTCTTGCTTTCTCATTACAAGAAACAATCAAATCATTACTATCCAACACAATTAAGCTATCATTCGACTCTTGAAGCTCTGGCGAATTAAGCTCAGCATTTAAATCATCCTTTTTCACAACCCAACCCTTCTATAGCATGCTTCAGAAGCCACAAGACACCACTGATCACTTGTCTTTAAGACATAAAGATTCACCAATATTGCCTAATAGGCAAATAGAGTCAAGCAAATTGCCCCATAGGTTTTGCCTTACAGGCAAAACAAAACGGATAATCTTGCCATGACGATTGGCCATGTTATAAAAATACTGCGAATTCAACGCAATATGACGCAAGAACAAGTTGCTCTGGAGGCTGATATGGCTACCAGCAATATTTCACGAATTGAAAAAGGGCAAAGGCAACCCTCGCAAAAAGCACTACTCAAACTCGCCAAAGCTCTAAACACCACACCATCTATGCTGTACGCCGCATGCGAACAACCAATAGACGACATTTTTTTCTTTTTGGAAACAGAAGAGAATGAGGAGAAGACGGCAAAAAACATCAACCAGTTACTGCTTAACAATGACGCTCAAACCGTCCTAAAATTGTTCAGCGAACTCACACCAAACAATAAGTTTTTACTACTGGAACAGCTAAAAACCCTACACAAGTGGCAAGGTAAAATGGATAAGTAGCGCACTTTTAGCAAAGACACTCACCTCAAAGACAGGGGCAACCATCGTCCAATAACAACATAGCAGGGACTCTTCTAAAAGTGAAGGACGGAAGCTAAAGATAGCTTTAGAAGATGGCTGCACGCCAGCTTCATACAAAGAGAGTAGAGGCCGATGAAAAACCAATAGACTTTCATCGGCAGCAAAATTCAAGAGGGTTAGCGGTAATAGTTATTCATGGAAAAATCGTCGTCCTGCTCTTCCATGTACCCAAGATCATCATCCGTATCTGCGAAAAATCCATCCTCATAGTCAGGCATACTATCTTCTTCATACTCATAGTCGAAGTCATCGCCCTCATAATCGTCGCCACCGTACCCATCATCTTCCTCATACTCATCATCCCAGGATGCGTATTTACCATCCCTTTCTTTTAATAAGCAATGACGAATAGCAGCCGCTTCACCATTAAATCGAGTATTTAATACAGTTGTTGAGAGTTCTTTAGGTAAATTCATCAGACAGCCCTCCATGTTAAGGCTTATCAAACAGACAAACTAAGATTAGCAAGGAATATTCCACTCGGTAAAATCAAATAAACCATATTTACATTCCAATAGTTTATAGTGATTATTTATAAAATAGCACATTCAGAAGATTGGTCAAACGCCCGTATAGAAAGGATTGAAGAGCATTTTCACCCGAACAAACCAAGGCACAACCCACTACAGAAGAGGCCTGCTTTATCAGCCATTGAATGCAAAAAAGCACCGCTAAGTGGTGCCCAGGTTCAAGATAAACATCACGGATGAATTCGCCTGAGTATAGAGGGTTGTACATATTCATTAATGGTAATCCTCATAGTTGAGAATGTAAGCATGACCATCAACAAACTCGACAGTAATACGCCAACTCCCGCTCACGGTAATAGACCAACCCCCATCTCAATTGCCTTTTAAAGGGTGCAAGTTAAAACAGGGTAAATTGATATCATCAACCTCATGGGCGGTATCGATCGCAGCAAGCTGCATACGTATTTTGCGCTGATGCTTTGCTTGAATACCGGAAACGCTTCTTGTTTCGAAGTATTTCTTAAGGCCTTTGTGCTTGAATGTTTTGATCATAAAATGAGTGTAACGTGGCACGCATCAACAAAAGCCCACACTACGTAGGGCGTAACTGGGCGATTTGCTGTTGCTTATTTTTCTGAGAAAGTACGGATAGCTTGTACCATGTCGTTTAGGTCGCTGGCAGGGAGGACGACGGGGTTGCTTTCCAGTTTCATGGAGGTAACGATGTTGTTGATGAGTCGCCTTCCTTGGAGGGAATAGCTCTCGGCTTCCTGCGCGGTGGTGTCGGCGGGAAGGTGTTTTTTCTCGTTGAGTTGTTTGGGGTCGATGAAGATGAGTCGATATTTTTCATATTGACCCTAAACTCTCATTTACACTTCAGGGTTTTCTGAAATTGTGTCTAGAATAGATTGATAAAACATCAAGTCGTTACTAATTTCTACGGCCTCATCACTGTCTGGATCAATTGTTTTTAGCTTTTCTAACAAGCCGTCCATACTCGCCTTAACCGACGCCCTAATTATGCGTAACTCCATTATATTAAACATTTTTTTCTCCTACTGTATCTTTGTATTCACTCACATGTATGGCGTACTCATTAGCCCAAGCCAATAGTGTTTTTTTCCAAATATCGACATGGATATCCTCCAAAGATCTTATAGAATAATGGCCTCTAAATTTTCCATTTGTTAAGTCTTTGGTTAAAGTAAATCCTGCTGGAAGTGGCGTATCTTCTGGTAGAACCCACCAGTCAGGACCAAACCTAAGGTTAGGCTCAGTGAACAAGCTTAAGCCACCGGATTTATGATCAATCATCTTCGTTTTAGGATTGATTTTCACATCATACACTTGGGTGTCATCGCGCGGTGGCATCGTTCTGAGGTAATCAAATTTAGGTTTTGTCCGAGCTCCTGCTCGAAATAAAGCAGTTGGAAGTTTTATAAAATACTCAACAGGTGTGTGCATCACTGATCTCCATATCAAATTTATTCAAGCCAAACACTATCTTTTCTTATTCAGATAATCAACCTAAAGCCCACACTTCAACAGGTGTGGGCTTTTTTATGTCCGTCGTTTATACGTCTAAAAAGGTGCGGTTGGCGTATTCTTTGATGCATTCGACGTTTTTATTGACCCAGTCAGGGGTGCTTAGCTGGGCAATTTGCTGTTGCTTATTTTTCTGGGAAAGTACGGATAGCTTGTACCATGTGTTTAGATCGCTGATGGGGAGGACGACGGGGTTGCTGGAGAGTTTCATGGAAGTGACGATGTTATTGATGAGCTACTTTCCTTGGAGGGAATAGCTCTCGGCTTCCAGCGCGGTGGTGTCAGCGGGAAGGTGTTTTTGCTCGTGAGTTGTTTGGGGTCGATGAAAGCTAGGCGCTCTTTTTCATCTGACCCCGAACTCCTTCCGGACGGATCTTGATCTAAGTCCGACAATGACCCTATCGCTTCTCAAAGCAAGGGAGAACATCTTTGGTAAAATACGGTTCTTGATTACTCCAGAACAGATAAGACACCCGCAAGAAACCGTGAGCAAAAGCGTGAAGCACGGGCACGATATTCGGCGCGTTTGTTATTACCTTCGTTGTTCCGGTTTTGCCGATATAGTTACCATCTTGTACAGCAATTCCCAAGGGAACTGAGAAGTGTCCTTCGTGCATCATAGCCAAAGGGTTGTTCAGTTGCCCCCTCCGCTCGACCATGAGATCTGGAGCACCGAGGCCAACGCCGATGCTGTTACCATAGGCATATACGGAACGAAGATATCCTTTGTCGGTCCATGGGAGAAACTCCCCAGGTATAAAGTTGGCGTACTGCATAGTCACCGAATGAGGAAAAGCTCGTTTCAGCGCGAGCATATTTGCCTTGATCCCTTCGACATACCGTTCAGGTGTGAAGGTTGGGTCATCCTTTTTGGAGACGTCGACGGCTGTTTCTTGAAGGTTAATGCCAGCAATCTTCCCGTCGAATTCTCTGCCGAGAGCCGCGATTAGCTGCGCAAACTGATGTCGAACTTTCGGATTCCAGCGTTTTGCAGCCCAACCTTTCAACTTCCCTTGATCAGTTCTTTCTTGGACTGCTCCCCCGTCATATCTGGGGGTTAGCAAGTAGTCTGGGACTGCGATGTTGGTGCCCGAAAATGTCGCATCCTGAAGCTGCACCCAGAGTTGCTTGCCGTGTGCGGCCAGATAAGCGAGATCCTCTCGTATTGCCGAGAAATCGTAGTCGCCTTGAGTCGGCTCCAGTTCTCGCCAAGAATACATGATTTGAGCCCCCTTGAAACGATCAACACGAAGGAAAGGATTTCCGCGTATGGCTGCCCGGTCTCCCGCAAAATACACAAAGTTGTTGATACCGTCATTCTCTATTGGGCACTTGGCGTTACGATATTCCTTGTAAGCGTTCAAATACTTGTCGGCCGGATTCATCCATTGTTTCGCGTAGATGTGATTGGCGCCAGTTAACAAGAATAAAAGCATGATTGTCGCACTTTTCCATGACCTATTACGTGTGCCTTTCATGACCCCTCCCTTATTTTTGCTCGTTGAGCTGTTTCATCTCCAAGCTCTTTATATTTGATGGCTTGTCGATTTCTAGCCACCTCAACTAATATTGACCAAGCTCGGAATGCACGCTCCACTTGATTAATAGTCATTATCTGTACCTCCGTAAAATATAAAGACTATAACTACCCATTTGCCTTTTAAATAGAGAATAGATGATTACAATTGATCTAAACCTATCCCTTTACCCCATGAAAAACAATGACTAAAGCCCACACTCGGTGGGCTTTAGTGCTTGTTATTTGTACTTAGGTATTGGCCAGTCGTCTAGGAAAGTGCGGTTGGCGTATTCCTTGATGCATTCGACGTTTTTATTGACCCAGTCGGGGGGGGGCGTAGTTGGGCGATTTGGGTTTGGTACATGCGGATGGCTTGTACCATGTCGTTTAGGTCGCTGGCGGGGAGGACGACGGGGTTGCTTTCCAGTTTCATGGAGGTAACGATGTTGTTGATCAGTTTGTACTTCTCAGCCTCCAGCGCGGCGGTGTCTTCTGAGGGGGCGGGAAGGTGTTTTTGCTCGTTGAGCTGTTTTTCCATTTGGTTGAAGGCATTGATGTAGGCTTCTTTGAACTGGGCGGCTTTGCTGCCGGTGAAGCCCATGGCCAAGAAGACGAAGCCGTCGCGGGTGATGCGATACATAGGGCGAGTCTTGTCTTGTTCATCTTTATATTCAGCCAGCTCAAAATTGAGCGCGCTAAATTCAGCACTGCATTCAAGGTTTTCTATTTTGCGTAATACGTTTCTATGTTGTTTACCAAAATACTTGGCAAGATCAGTCGAAGTGGTGGTAATTTGATCGTTAGTAATTTCTACAACAGGTGCATTATTACTTGAGAGAATATCCGTAGCCATAGTGGCCTCCTGTGATTGCCTTTAAGTAAGACCACCTCAACGCCAATTAAGGTGGGCAAGCCATACGGGTTGGCGTACCAGTCACAGGGCTGGCGCGTCCGAAGACGCCCCGCACAACTTACCCATAACAGGAAAGCTATACGCCAGACACAAAAAAACCGCAGTAAAGCGGCATCTGTATCCGCTGTGATTTCGGAACGCCAATCCCGAGCACTGGATTTTGCCAGTGCAAGGAGAATGTTAGATCAAGATTCGGGTGGGGTCAATGGAGAAGCATTTCAAACAAATCAAATTTAGTGATAAATGGTCAGATAGATTCCGAGTTTTCATCTGATCTCAAACTATCATTCTATCTTTGATGACTAACGTTTGCTAACAGAGGCGGGGTTAGCCCGTCCCTGTTAGCAAAGTAAACTGGTTGGAATCTTGTTTGCAGTCCATCACCTATTTACAGTGCTTTCGAAAGCTCATCCAAAATAATAGATGAATCCCTCACAATTTGCTCGCTAACAACCGGTTCGGCACCATGAATTATTGAGTTACGAAGAGTTATTAAATCCCTGATTTTCACATATAGCGACTCGCTAATTTTCTCGTTTCGGAAGAGCATTTCAGATAATTTTGCATTGGAAATATGTCGGCGATGTTTACTGGAAGATACAGAGATAGTTGCCATTTGATACTTTGATCCATTAGTGGAAATAATTTCTTCTATTTGGTTGTAGTTTTTCAAGAACTCTTCTAGGCTTCCTCTGTCCGTTTCCTTTCTTGATGGATCTACTTGATTCTGAAGTTTCCTGCTCTCTCTTTCAATTCGCTTAGGTGATATGACCTCAAAAATGAAGTAGGTGACGGCCAGTAATGTGGTTATAAATGCGCATTGTGCTGAATTTATAATTATCGTGCCAAGCAATGTACCTGAACTCTCATATGATATAGCCAAGTTTGAGAGTAGTAATGTAACAACGGAAGATACAGTTACAAACACTAGTAAGGTAAAATACCTGCTTTTAAGGCTCTCCACAGCATCAACTAAAGTTTCATCCTCTATCTCTTCACGACTAAGTTCATTTCGGAAAAATATAAAACCTGTAAGAGTCAATCCGTACACACCTGCTAACACTTGCGCAGAAGTTGAAAAAAGGTAAAGAATTTGGTTCTCATTCAATACCAATACTGGATTCCTTGTACCTAGGTAGCTTGTAGTTACCGCCAAGATACTAAAAGCAATGCAAAAAAAAACGATTATTTTTGATGGTGCCCAGAAAGTTTGCATTTGTCTCCTAACGCCCTAAGTAACTGCAAGCAAAATTGGCGCGCTTTATTGTGTCTAAATTAAATCACTTATTAGAACTTTGAAGCCAGATAAAAACTAATTTTGCATCTGCCCCAAAATTTCAAAGTCTCTAATTATTTCTCTTTTAATATCTTTCTATTTTGATATTTTACTCTATCCAAATTAACATCCATCAAGATACTGACAGTGTGAACCGATAATCCTTGAAGAAGCAGGTCACGGCAAGTCTTAACGCCTCGTTTTGAAAGAGAACCGTTAACTTTATAATTTTCAGTATTTTTAGGATAATCATCATAGTTTTTAAAATCAAAACCAGAAAGCTCTTTATTAACTCTATCAATAAGAGCAGAACGTTCAATATTTAATTTTTTTATCCGTTTTAACAATTTAATATTATCATTTTTGTAAATTTTATCTGCAAATTCAAATTCAAAGTCACGCATACTTAAAACATGAGCACCTTTCCATTGACTTCTTATTTTCTCTTTATATTCAATCAATCGTTTTAATGCAAAATAGTCATATTCTGATTCAAAAGAATTGCATTTTGAATACTCTTTCAGCTCAACATACAAATCTCGAGTAAATATTTGAACTTCATGCGCAATTGTATTTCGTTTTTCGATGATTCTTTTTAAATCCTCCACTTCAAATTCAGAGAGCACTTCATCCTTAATTAATCGTTTAAATACCTGAGGCATAATTTTCATTTTTTCGTCATAATATCTATCGCCAAATAATTCTGAAAATTGCTCTGATGCTTTAAGCGATTCCACTAAATGTTTTTTCAAATCTTCTGTATGAAACACTAATCGCATCATATCATTTGTACGATACCTAAGTATCAACTTCAACAATTTTTTTAACATCACATAATTCACTTTTTTAGGTAGGACTAAAAACCTCGCAGATTGGTCCATTTTTAGAGCAAAACCCACACTACTTTTTTGTTTGTATGTACGTTAACAGAATAACAAAAAACGCAATTATGACAGTATATAAAATTATTGGACCGTAATTACCCTGTTTGGCTTCAGAGGCTAGGTATGCATTAAATTCTTTTTTACTTTGTCGCTTACCATATGCAGAACCTGGGTTGTGCTGCCCCACTGAACTAATACCAGTTTGAACATATTCTTTTGCGGCGGATAGAGTTGTTACTGGGCCGAAGTCATGACCTCCGCCTTCTTTTAGGATGTACCAAGAATTACCATTTTTAACAATCATCCTACCATCTGATACCACGTAATTACCTGCTTCTACCCTTTTTACAGTAACCATAATGCGTAGCTCACTCCCTTAAAATAATGAAGTTATTCTTAATTCATGCCAACCTAAGAGGCGTTGATATTGTTCAGTTTTTTATACCTACCCTTTTAAGTAGTTAATTATTTCATCAGCTTTTTTATCATAGTAAATTTCATTATCATTCGGATCTATAATAACGGTATGTACTATAAAACCTGCATTAGATAGTTTCTCTAATACTTCGCATAAATTTGACGGTTCTTCATTTTTTGGTCGAGCAGCTACGACAAAATAATAGTACTTTCCGTATTTTTTAATAACTTCATCAACACTACGATCGGCCTCTTCAAAACTCTGGGAAAGAATAAATCCATCTTTCTCGTTAAGAGTAAAAACATGAGCCTTTTGAGTTAATCCTAATTTGGGTTTTAGATAAACATTTATAGTTTTACTTTTCCCAACAAAATGACTACCTATAACTACAACAGCACTTTTCATAAATACTCCAAAAAATAAAAACTTTATAATGCGCATGTACTTTTACATATTTATCAAAAGCCCTTATTTCGATATCATGAACTCTTATTGATTGATCCTACTAATCTTTTTCTTTATACACCAGAAAAACCTTACTAACCACTGACAAATCTCATCTCTATGAGCTTCATTTATACGTCAAACTCCCATCCCCCTTGTGACCACGCCCATGTTCCGCATCATGCCCTGTGCCTACGATTTCAAGGGGGGAACGATTCGTTCCTCCTCGATGCTTTAAAGGCATTTATAGGGGTCGGCATTTCACCGACCCCCTTTAACCGCGACACAATAGACTTAGGGGGCCCTGTTTTAGGGCTCCCTTCCACTAAGAAAGAGCGGACCTGACCTACCAAAATAGTAGTTCAGCTTAAACACTAGCTCGTTCGCTTATCCGTCAAGCTCCCATCGGCTCTTGTGGCGACGTCCATATTGCCCATCATGCCTTGGGCAAATTCGGCTTTGAGTCTTTCTATCACTTGGTCGCTTATTTGTTGGTCGTAACTTGGGTTGCCTGTTGGTGTTAGGTGGATGGTTGGCGCGAAGGTGATGCTTTTGTTGTGGTTTTGTAGCTGTTGGCTTTGCTTTGCGATGGCTTCGGGTGCGGGTTGGTCGGTTTTGTCGTCTGCAAACCAGCCGCCTATTTTGCTGCCGATCCATTCCCCTAATGAGCCGCCGCCCATGCCGCCTGCGATGGAGCCAACAATGCCCCCAATGGCAGTGCCGATCACGGGGACGACGGAGCCAATGGCCGCGCCAGCTAAGCCACCTGCGGCGGCGCCTCCCAAGCCCCCTGCCATGTCGCCAGCGGTGGCACCGATTTGGGTGCTGTTGCCTTGGGAGATGGCGGAGGCAAGGCCAGCGCCTTGGAGGGCAATGTCGAGCGGCCTGAACAGTTTGCCCGCGCCTTTTAGTACGCCGCCTGCGATGCCCCCCATGGGAATGAGTGAACTGATTCCCCCTGCTGCGCCCGCTAGGTCTGCCCCAGTCATGGCTAGGTCGGCGACGTTAGATAGGCCACTGGCATTGGCGGAGCCTGAGAACATGCCCAAGGCTGCGCCACTGCTGAGTAGGCCTGCGAGCCGTCCGTATTTGCCAAAGCGAAAGCGTCCGCTGAGGCGGGATGGTCTGGCTCGTCTTGAGGTGGCTTTTCTGCCACTGGATCGACCTTGTAGGTAGTCTCTTTTGCGTCGTTTGCGTTCCTCTTTGCTAAGGCGTTCGCCCCCGTAGGCGGTGGGGCTTTGTCGTGCGCCTGCGCCTAGGCTGTTGAGTTTGCGGTTTAAGCGGTCGAGGGAGCGTGAGGCTCGGTTGGCGCTTTGGGTAGTTTGGTCGGTTGAATTGGTAAGTTTCGTTTTGCCAAGGTTGAAGCGATCGCGCCCGTTGCCAAGGGTGAGTTTGGCGAGTTTAAAGGCGATGGCTCCGGCTTTGACGGCGGCAATGGCAGCGGCCACGCCCATTAGACCTGTGGCCAGTTGTGGGTTGGCTTCGGCAAAGTCGGCCACGCTGTCCACCACGGACATGAGCGGCGGTAAGACGGCATCGAGCACGGGCAAGAGTCGATCCCCAAGAATGATGGTCATGCGGTCGAATTTGGCCCCGAGCATGTCGAGGCTGTGACCTCGTGTGGCGGCGCGGTTGGCGTATTCGCTGTTGACGACTTTGCCAAAGACGGCGGCGAGGCCGTTTTGGTCGTCGTTGCTTAGGTAATTGGTGGCATCATCAAGGTCTACACATCGACTCAGAGCATCAGACAATGGGCTTTTCGGAATATCGATAGATTGGCTTTCTTTTGCAAGACGCTCAAGTCGTCACCTCACGCTTAAAAATTGAAGCCACGCTCTATATTCGCCGGTGCAATATCTGGTGCAGATTTGGTGCAAAACTTTGGAAAACATAGCATATAAGCAGAAAAGTTTACAATTTGAAGGAGTGTTTAGAAAACGATGAAAGCCAGAAACGGCGGGGGGTTTGAAGGGGATAAGAAAATTTAAAGCAAAAAAAAGCACCACTAAGTGGTGCCCGGGACCGGAATCGAACCGGTACGATATTTCTATCGCAAGATTTTAAGTCTTGTGCGTCTACCAATTTCGCCACCCGGGCATTGTCTGATATGGAGGCCGGAGTCGGAATCGAACCGGCGTTCACGGAGTTGCAGTCCGCTGCATGACCACTCTGCCATCCGGCCTTTATCAGATCACTTTTAAGATGGAGCGGGAAACGAGGCTCGAACTCGCGACCCCAACCTTGGCAAGGTTGTGCTCTACCACTGAGCTATTCCCGCGTCTCAAAAGACGGTGCCTATTCTATGTATTTGAGCTTTCACGTCAAGGAAAAATTCTAAATAAATAGCCTACTTAGGCACTTTTTTTCATTTTGATTACTTTTTATCCCAATGTTTCGGCATAAGGTCTGGCCAAGCCGCTTTGAGATAAATATACATAGACCAAAGTGTGAGCAAAGCGGCAATCAACAATACCGATTGACCCATAACAGCGTACTCTGTGCCAGGCTGCGTTCCCAGCAAGATAAAAATCGCCAACATTTGCATCGTTGTTTTTAACTTACCAATGTAAGAAACGGCCACACTGGCACGTTTACCCATCTCGGCCATCCATTCGCGCAATGCAGAGATCACAATCTCACGACCAACAATCACCGCACTGGCGAGTGTCATCAGAGGATCAGAATAATTCGCAACAAGCATCACCAACGCTACAGAAACCATTACCTTGTCCGCTACGGGATCAAAGAAGGCTCCAAAAGGGGTGGTTTGATTCAAGCGTCTTGCCAAGAAACCATCTAACCAGTCAGTAAAAGCCGCAACAGCAAAAACAATTGCACATGCATAATAGCGCCCTTCCCATGGCAAATAGTAAATGCCGACCAAAATAGGGATCATGAAGATCCTTACAGAGGTTAATATATTTGGTATGTTCATTTGCTTCCTATTTTAAACACAAGATGTACAACACAAAATCTGGCTAGTTTTTATGGAGGTACAGGTAGATTTCTTCGGCTTTTTTGGCACCTATTCCCTTCACTTTTGAAATATCTTCTTGACTCGCAGCCAGTAACCCCTGATATCCACCAAAGGCAGAAAGCAACTCCTTACGACGATTTGGACCAATCCCAGGAATGTCCTCCAACACAGAATGTCGGCGCTTTTTGTCTCGACGGCGACGATGGCTTTTCACAGCAAAGCGATGCGCCTCATCCCGAATATGCTGAATCAAGTGCAAAGCAGCGGAATCGGGCGGCAATACCACCTCGTCTTCTTTAGAGCCTATGTACAAGGTTTCCAAGCCTGGCTTACGTGTGTCCCCTTTCGCTACGCCCAATAGAAAGACATCCACCAGACCAAGCTCTTTGAGCACATTTTCCGCCTGTGTCAATTGACCTTTACCGCCATCAATGAGAACCACATCTGGCTTTTCCAACTCACCACTTTTAACACGTTTGTAACGGCGTGTTAATGCCTGTTTCATCGCACCGTAATCGTCACCGCCTTCAATGCCTTCAATATTAAAGGATCGATAACGTTTTTTATCCGGTCCGTCAGGCCCAAACACAACACAAGAAGCCACTGTCGCCTCACCGCTAGAATGGCTAATATCGAAGCATTCCATGTGCGCTGGCGGCTCTTTAAAACCCAATATTTTTTGCAATGCGGTGACACGACTAAAGTGATTACGCTTGTCTGACAGACGAGCCTGCAAGCCCTGCTCAGCATTGAGCTTAGCCAGATCCATCCAGCGAGCACGCTGACCACGAACATTGAACAACAACTCGATACGCTTTTGTGTGGTGGCAAAGATTCCGTCTACCAACACTTGCGCATCATCCAGTTCATGGCTGGTAATCAGCACTTTCGGCAATTCTTGCACACCACTGAGGTAAAATTGCGCAATAAAAGACGAAAGTAATTCGCTCTCAGTAATTTCTATCGGCATTTTTGGGTAATAACTCTTACTTCCTACCACTTTACCGTGACGAACCATCATCACATGCACACACAAACCACCTGGTTGAATTAATGCGGCGATCACATCCGCATCCCCTGTTTGTCCGTACACATGCTGCTGTTCTTGAATATGCTTCAGCTGGATCATCTGGTCACGCAGCTCAGCTGCGCGCTCAAACTCCATATCCATGGCAGCCGCTTTCATCTTATCAGAAAGCTCATTGGTCAGTTCTTGGTTCTTTCCTTGCAAAAACATTCTTGCATGACGAACATCTTCAGCATATTGCTCATCATCAATCAATCCAACACATGGACCAGAACAGCGCTTAATCTGATATTGCAGACAAGGCCTTGATCGATTGGCATAGGTTCCATCCTCACACTGACGAACCTTAAATACCTTTTGCATGGTACTCAAGCTTTCTCGAACAGCTGTTCCGTTAGGAAAAGGGCCATACAGCTTCCCTTTTTCGGATTTATTACCGCGCCGAAACAACAGCGCAGGATGAGGATGATCAGACAGGAGAATGTATGGGTAAGATTTATCATCCCTAAGCAGGATATTATAAGGAGGTCGATGCTGCTTTATGAGCGTTTGCTCTAGCAGTAACGCTTCGGTTTCACTTTGAGTGACAGCAATTTCAATGGCGTCAATGCGACTCACTAGCGCCATAGTCTTAGTGGTTAGACCCGTGGCACGAAAGTAACTCGACACACGGCTTTTAAGATTTTTCGCTTTACCGACATATAACAACTCCCCTTTACCGTACATACGGTAAACACCTGGACGAGTCGTTAGATTGCTAACAAAATGCTTTGGATCAAACGCTATATGGCTCAAACAAACCTCGTTGACTACCCCATGCCTAGCACGTTGTAGCGTACAGCCAAGTGAATCAATTCTACATCGCTTTCGATATTCAGCTTCGAAAAAATACGTGTACGATAAGTGCTCACTGTTTTCGGACTAACATTTAGGTGATCAGCAATCTCAGTAGACTTTTTACAATCTACTATCATTTGCGCCACTTGCAGTTCACGATCAGATAAGGCTTCTAAGGGAGAACCTTTACTATCAATGGAAAATTTTGACAGTGCCATTTTCTGAGCGATGCTTTTCGAAATATAGTGACCGCCTTTTTGCACTGTTTCCAATGCTTCCAGCAGCTCATCGGTATTTGTTCCCTTTGTCAAATAGCCAGATGCTCCCGCCTCCAACAACTTCGTTGGATACAAGCTGTCATCTAAAGCAGACAATGCAATCACTTTGATTTTCGGCAGGATGCGCTTAATTTCCTTGGTAGCACCGAGGCCACCAATGCCGGGCATATGAACATCCATCAATACGATGTCTGGCAATAGTTTTCTCGAGTGAGAAATCGCGTCTTCACCGCTGCGAACGATGCCAACTACATCAACACCTTTGATGTCTTGTAATACACGACTAATACCCAAGCCAACCATATCATGATCATCAACAATCAGCACTTTTAACAAGAAATCACCTCACCACTCTCTTTACATTACCGCGAAGCATGGATGCCATCAAAGAGCCCGACCCAATACTATGTGTAAATCCATTATCGCGTCCAAGCTCCTTCAAAACAAGCATTTAACACCCATTATCATTCCGGTAATGCACCAGTGTACCCCAAGACTTTAAGCTTTTCCTTGCTTATCTTGCGATATTGTTTACGGATACCTGACCCTGGCGTCTTGTGAATATAGTAAAACATCGGAGCAATTTCTTCCTCTGCTAATGAAAGCGCTTTCGAAATGGAGCGAATCAATTCGTCGATGTCTAACGTCTGTTTATCTTCAATCATAAACACTTTAGGGATGCTTAAACGCTCCCCTGAGATAACACGGTCTACAATTTTAAGATAATTCGCTTCAAAAAGCGGCCAAGAAATCCGCTCTTCCTCTGTCTTTAATTTATACCAGCCTGTTTGTGCGCCTGCAAAGTAAACTGCAGGATGAGTCCATTTATATTGTAATGGGTCGCTTCGACATTGACACGCCTCATAATAGGCAGTGCGAGGATCCAACAAGCCATATGCCTTATAGGCAGTATGAATCAGTTTTAAAAACTCAGAAATAGTCGGTGGCCAAGCGTAAACTTCTTTCGTTCGTTCTACAGCATACGCCAACAGCGGCTCTTGAAAACCTTTTAACGCAACCGCCCACTCGCGTTTTGCCAACTTGACTTCGTCTGGCGTACTGTAAGCCGACGCAAATTTATGAGTATAAATCGCTTTAAACCGAGCAAACAGCATATTTACCAAGACTCGTGTTTGTTGCTGTGCCTCATCTTGCTGCTGAGATTGATAAGACGCTTGCTCACCAGTCTGTGTCGTGGATGTTGCTGAGGGCGTCGCTAACTTGTTCGCGAGAGGTTTTACTAAATTTTGAACTGCTTGAGGTTCCTTCATATGAAGACCGATCCGATTGTTTATATTGCCACTGACGTTTTACGTATTTAAAAAATTCACTGTTCCACGTTCTTACATTTTTCCGCTGTTCTTTGATTCTCAACAAAAATTCGGCCTGTAAAGATAAAGCAAACTCACGCGAGATGCCTGATTGGGCAATCTGTTCGAGAGTCGCCTCCTCAGGTTGCCATTGATCTGGCTGCCGAGCACGCTCTTTTTGCTCTAGATACAAATCAAAATCGGTTACACCGCGACGATCATTTACTACAGGTGGTTGTGATCGAGCGTTAGGATCTCGTGATGCACTCCTAGCCGGATAAGACGTCGTCTGCTGTTTAGGCGTAAAATGCGATCTGGGAGAATGCCCGCCAGACGGATTCATTGAGGCTCCAGTGGAATAGTCAGAAGTAACTTTTTCACGAGATGCCTGATGTAGACGGTTCATTTTTTCCATCAACCTGTCATCTGACTGAACACCAGAAGCAGACCCGTTTTTGACCGAGTCAGATGTCGCCGTACCACTAGAGTCCATAGTTGATGAAATCGCTGCACTTTTAGCGGTCAGCTGAATTTCTAAAATTTGCTCTTGCTGCTTAAAATGCAACAACTGACTCATTTGTAAGTTGTTCAATAAGCGCATCAGAATGGGTACTGTCCAGAATGGAAGTTGCCTATTAAGATGGCTAATCTCCATTCGTAATGCAGGCGCATTGAACATATAGGCTTGCTGCCTTAAAAAAGTCAATAACACCGTTTCTTCCAGACCGATCTGGGCAGCCAAAGAAAATGAAATCGGCAATGAATAATCGTTATTTAACATAATTCTCGCTTCATACGTTTAGCATGACAGTCTAGCAAAAGCTGATTATATAAGCACGATAACCTGCACATAAGACAGACTGCAATCAATAGATCTTTCTTTCACTCATAAAGTGATGACGAGAGTATGACCGTTAGATTAAATCCCATTGACAGCTTCTTCACCCACTTCTATGCTGAAAACGTGAAGAGAAAATATCTTCACCCTAAAGCCAACTTTACTGAGGAGAAAAGTTGTATGCATACGATAAACATTACTGGGCACCACATTGATGTCACCCCTGCAATCAAAGATCACATCACTGAGAAATTTAACAAAGTCTCCAAGCTGACAGACCAAATTACTACGGTGAATGTCACGCTACAAAAAGACAATAAAAAGCAAAAAGCTGAAGCAACTCTTCATCTTCCAGGCAAAGAAATATTCGCTGCCGCCTCCTCTGAAGATAGGCTCTTTCATGCGATAGACGCCATGATAGACAAGCTAAGCAAGCAAGTTGATAAACACAAAACCAAACAAAGCGCAGCCACCCACAAAGTGGCCGTTGTATCTTAGTCTGCCATTCCCATCCATTACTGATTAAGAGTGAGACATCCCAAAACACCGAGATATTTCTCGGTGTTTTTGCGTGTTAACGTATACGCTACAAAACCTAACTTGAAATTTGGAACTAACAGCCTCATATTAGGTCATAAGGTATATTAACTTTGAAGGAGTACCACTCATGCGTTACACAGATGCCCTTTCGACACACTCGTCAAAATCGGCCAATAAGACGCTCCGCAACACTTATGGCTTGCTATCGTTAACCTTACTGTTCAGCGCCTTTACTGCGGGAATGAGCTTGGCTTTTAACCTTCCGCATCCTGGCATTATTATCACATTAGTAGGCTTCTACGGCTTGCTTTTCCTAACCTATAAATTTAAGAACAGCTCGGCTGGTCTTTTGTGTGTATTCGCCCTAACAGGCTTTATGGGCCTCACTCTTGGCCCCATTCTGAATGCTTATTTAAGTATGGCAAATGGCGCAAGCTTGATCATGAGCGCCCTAGGTATTACTGGCCTGTCTTTTCTAGGCCTGTCTGGCTACGCCATCGTATCGAAAAAAGACTTTAGCTTCCTCGGTGGCTTCCTGACCGTTGGCTTCTTCGTCTTATTGTTCGCTATGATCGCTGGTTTTTTCATTCATATGCCAGCATTGCAAATCTTTATTTCAGCAGGTTTTGCCCTGTTCTCGGCGGCTGTGATCTTGTTACAGACAAGTCAAATCATTCGTGGTGGTGAAACAAACTACATCATTGCAACAGTCAACCTTTATGTTTCTTTGTATAACATGTTCTTGAGTGTTCTATCATTACTTGGCATGGCAAATGACGACTAATTAATTTGCCAGTCAAACACTTTAGAAAAGGCCGCTGCATGCGGCCTTTTTTATTGTTAAACTTGCCTACGACGAAATTCCAGTAAATTTATCCAAGGTCGCAACCATGCATTATGCTCTCCTCATTACTGGCTCGCCCTATCAAAGCAAGGCTTGCCACAGCGCATTACGGTTTTTAAAAGCCGCACTGAGTAACCCAAACTACTCTCTAGAAGGTGTTTTCTTCTATCAAGATGCCGTGCTTATTGGCAACAAAATGGCACAACCTCCCCGAGATGAGCTCGATTTAACAGCGGCGTGGCAAAGTCTTGCAAAAGAACATCAACTACCACTTTACCTTTGTATAGCCGCCTCTGTGCGTCGCGGTATTATTGATGACAAAGAAAGCCAGCGTTATGAGCTGACTGAAAGCTCTTTAGCGGATGGCTTTCAGTTAGAAGGCCTTGGTACGCTTGTTGAACTCATCAATACTACCCACAAAGTGATTCAGTTTCGGTAATCCAATGAAAAAAACACTTATTCACCTAACCACCTCACCTTATACAGGACTTGCCTGCAAAGAAGGGTTAGATCTTGCTCTTGTTCTAGGCACCTTTGAGCAACAGGTCGATATTTGCCTTTCCGATGCCGCCATAGCCCTATTGTTTGTCAATCAGGATCCAAGTAGCGAGCATGGTAAACAGCTCCATAAGCTACTTGATGGCCTAGAATTCTACGATATCAACAATGTATTCATTGAAAATAACAAACTCACCAACAAAACTGAGATTTGGCCAAACACTCACGCACTCAGCAAAGAAGAATGGCACTCGTTATTTTCCAAATATGAACATGTATTCAGGTTTTAATCATGCAACTGCATCAGCTTAACCAGCACACTTACTCTGAAACCATCGAAGAGACTTGGCGACATAGTTTGCAAAAAGGCGACGCCTTGGTACTCATCGAAGAGGCTATCTTGCGAACCATCCACCAGAAAAAAATGCTAAAGTCACTAATAGAAAAGCAAGGCATCTCGCTTTATTATCTGCAAGCAGATGCTCAGGCTTATGGCCTCACGCCCGATATTGGCTGTGCTCTGGACGACACTCAATGGGTGGGCATAACACTGCGCGCTGATTCAAACATTAGCTGGTAAAAGACATGACATATCACTCAGATCAACTTGCCTTAGATGAAGAAGGCTATTTACTTAATTTAGACGACTGGACTCCCGAACTGGCCGAAGCACTCGCCGCCAAAGAAGACCTAACACTTTCCTCGGAGCATTGGGAGATCATCCATTTATTACGACACTTTTATCAACAATTTGAAGTCTCTCCTGCCATGCGTCCCTTAGTGAAAGCCGTAACAAAAGAGCTTGGCCCAGAAAAAGGCAAGAGCATTTATCTGATGAAGCTATTTCCTGGCAGCCCACCCAAGCTAGCCGCTAAAATTGCAGGTTTACCCAAACCAGCAAACTGCCTATAAGACAATAAAGCAATAAGAAAAAAGCGCCATTTTCGCCTTTTTCTTATTTGTTAAACGGCTTTTTAGGATGCCTGCTTAATTAATACTTACCATGCCATTCAAGCTTGCTTTGCAATGTCACCACCTCACCAATAATCAGTAAGGCAGGCGATTTTACATCATTATCAGTCACCACTTGATGGATATTGCGAATGGTCGAGGTAAACACCCGTTGCTCTGACGTAGTACCTTTTTCAACAACCGCAACAGGCATAGAAGGCTTCATTCCAAATCGAATTAACGATTGGCTAATTTCTTCAAGCCCAGTTAGCCCCATGTAAATGACTAAGGTTTGCGCTGGATGAACCAATTCATCCCAAGGCAGCTCCGTTGTACCGTCTTTTAAATGACCCGTTAAAAAACGCACAGATTGTGCGTAGTCTCGGTGGGTAAGCGGAATCCCCGAGTACGCCGCACAACCCGCCGCAGCCGTCACTCCAGGCACTACCTCAAACGGTACCCCCTCTTCCACAAGCTCTTCTAGCTCTTCACCACCGCGCCCAAAAATAAAAGGATCGCCCCCCTTAAGACGAACTACCACCTTCCCCTCTTTAGCTTTTTTCGCCAACAAGCTATTGATCTCTTCTTGAGGGAGGCTATGTAAGGATTTCGCCTTACCCACATACATTTTTTCAGCACTGTTTGGGATCAACGCAACAATCTCTGCTCCCACTAAACGGTCGTAGAGCACCACTTCTGCAGTAGTAATCAGACGATGCGCTTTAATGGTTAATAAATCGGGATCACCAGGACCTGCACCGACTAAATAGACTTTACCAGCCATGTTTCTTCTCTTGCTATCGTTTACAAAAAAGCCTCCTTAGAAAGAGGCTTTTTGCATTATCAATTCTATGTCACTCAATACATGATCACTGAGCACAATATCGGCAAATCAAACCTAAGCTTTACCAATGACCGTTTTACCACCCATATAAGGCACGAGTACATCAGGAACACGCACAGAACCATCTTCATTTTGGTAATTTTCAAGAACCGCTACCAAAGTACGGCCCACGGCCAAAGCCGATCCGTTTAAGGTATGAACCAATTCGGGACGACCTGTTTCAGGGTTACGCCAGCGAGCCTGCATACGACGCGCTTGGAAGTCCCACATATTTGAACAAGAAGAAATCTCACGGTACTTATCTTGACCTGGTAACCATACTTCTATGTCATAGGTTTTATGAGCAGAGAAACCTAAATCGCCACCACATAAAATGACGGTACGATAAGGAAGTTCTAGCTTTTGCAAAATCACTTCTGCATGACCAACCAGCTCTTCAAGGGCCGCTTCGGAACGGTCAGGGCGGCAGATGTGCACCAATTCGACTTTTTCAAATTGGTGTTGGCGAATCATACCACGTGTATCGCGGCCATAACTGCCCGCTTCACTACGGAAGCACGGCGTATGAGCAACAAACTTTTTATGCAAATCCACATCATTGAGAATCTCATCACGCACTAGGTTAGTGACTGGCACTTCGGCAGTTGGTATCAAGTATAAATCATTGTTTCCACTGTCTTTATCCACAGGCACTTTAAACAAATCTTCTTCAAACTTAGGTAGCTGCCCCGTTCCCTTTAAAGAGTGAGCATTGACCAAGTAAGGCACATATACTTCTGAATAGCCGTGAAGATCCGCATGAGTATTAATCATAAACTGCGTTAAGGCTCGATGAAGACGCGCTAGTTCACGATATAGGACCACAAAACGGGAACCCGTTATTTTAACAGCGGTTTCAAGATCTAATTGCTCTAAAGCAGCACCTAGATCCACATGATCTTTAGGCTGAAAGTCGAATGTTTTTGGCTCTCCCCAACGACGAATCTCAACGTTATCGTCTTCAGAGGTGCCTTCAGGAACCGACTCATGGGGAATATTTGGAATTCCCTCTAACAGACTCTCCAGTTCTTCCTGAATTTGATTTAACTGTGCCTTAGCACGCTCAAGATCATCACCTAAACTGGCTGTCTGTGCTTTTAACTCTGCGGCTTTGTCTTTATCGCCCGCTTTCATCGCTTGGCCGATTTCTTTAGATACGGAGTTACGGGACTGTTGCAGCTGCTCTGTTTCAACCTGAATCGATTTACGGCGCTCTTCTAAAGAAGAAAAATGAGCGACATCTAGCTCATAACCTTTTTTCTTAAGCTGTGCCGCAATGGCTTCTGGATCAGCGCGAAGCGCTTTAATATCTAACATCGGTGCAACTACGTCCTCTAACAAAAATGATCAACAATAACGATCGAAAATCTGATTGAAACCCAATCAGCGAAATAACGGGATCAATCTCAACCCGCTTAAAAACGTTCTATTTAAATTAAACACTCTCTATTTAAAAGTAACGCGCTAAAAAGATTCCCCCAGCAACGGCGGCAATCCCTAATAGGCAGCTCAATAATAAATAGCTTACGGCACTAAGCCAAGCCTCCATATTGATCAAGGCGATAATTTCTAAAGAAAAGGTAGAAAAAGTGGTAAATGCGCCCAAAAAACCCACCATAACAAGTGGTCGATAAGGTTCAAGGGATTGCATTTTCTCCCCTATAATCACAAAAGCCACTCCCATCAAGAAGCAACCTAAGATATTAATCAGCATGGTGGCAAACGGAAAGTGATGATGCCAATACGTATTAATCCATCGCGTCATACCATAACGACTCAACGCTCCCAAAGCCCCACCCATAGCAATCATTATATAAAACATGTTAATCCTCTTCTCTTTATTATTACTTACCTGAGTCACTACCTTAATGATCTTCTGGGTAACGTTTTATTAAACTGCTCGCATCCAAATCCGACAGCCATTCTAATTTATCAGCAATTTTCTTCTCAAGGCCACGTTCTGACGGGTGATAATACCGAACCTGAGACACCTCCTCTGGAAGATAGTTTTCACCTGCCGCGTAAGCATGCTCTTCATTATGAGCATAACGATAGGTCTCTCCATGCCCCATATTCTTAGCAAGTGCAGTGGGAGCATTACGCAGGTGAACAGGCACTTCATAACTTGGTTGTGATGAAACATCCGACATGGCTTGGTTAAACGCTTTATACACAGCATTACTTTTAGGCGCACACGCCATATATACGGCAGCTTGAGCAATCGCCCGATTACCTTCTCCTGGGCCAACACGCTCAAAGATATCCCAAGCATTCAAGCCAATTTGCAAGGCCCTAGGATCAGCATTACCAATATCTTCAGAGGCAATAGCCAGCAGACGACGCGCAATATACAAGGGATCACAGCCACCATCCAACATTCGCGCCATCCAATATAATGCACCATCTGGTGATGAACCACGAACGGACTTGTGAAACGCCGATATTTGATCATAAAAGGCATCGCCACCACGATCAAAGCGGCGCACACTGCCTCCTAACACATCCTCTAGATGTTCATGGGTGACTGGCACACCAGGCTCGACAAAATCCGACAATATTTCCAAAAAATTTAACCCACGACGAATATCACCATCCGCCGCTTGCGCCAGAATCGACAAGTCATTATCACTCAATTGCAAACCGGCTTGCGCGATGCCTCTTTCTGAGTCTGCTAAGGCTCGCTGCAAAACCACTTTAATGTCATCAACAGAGGGCGTTTTCAACCGATACACACGGGCACGAGACAAAAGCGCTGAGTTTAGTTCAAATGCAGGGTTTTCCGTTGTGGCACCAATAAACAAGAAAGTCCCATCTTCAATGTATGGCAAAAAAGCATCTTGCTGGGACTTATTAAAGCGATGCACTTCGTCAACAAACAACACCGTTTGCACATCTCGCATCATACGCATCTGCTTCGCTTGATCAACAGCAGCCCGAATATCTTTCACACCGGACATGACAGCTGACAGCTCAATAAACTGAGCATCTAGCGCATGAGACAATAACTGAGCAAAGGTAGTTTTACCAACGCCTGGTGGTCCCCATAAAATAAAAGAATGGCAATGACCAGTTTCCACCATGCGCCGCAACGGACGGCCGTCACCAACGAGATGAGATTGACCAATATAGTCGCTCAATTGTCTGGGACGCATTCGAGCGGCTAAAGGCTGATAAGACCCTGCTTGTTGCTCAGCAAAAAGATCCTCCATTACTGCCCTTCTTGAATCACGTCCACGTCATCAGGAACGGCTAGGGAAAATGTTTTCGCAGGCTCACCGGTATGAAATTCAACATCTTTAAAGTGAATAATGGTCGTCTGCCCCAAGCCATCCAAAATACTCATATCAGAAATTTTACCGTCTTTAAACGACAATGTGAGCTGTTTAAACATGTTGTCATCTTGGTTTTTTGGCTCTAAGCGAAAACGGTTAGTATCGAGTTTCGTCACCTTGTAATTTGGCAAAATTTTTGCTGCTGGCATTCCCAATAACGCAGCAGGAGAACGACCCACCTCACCTGATAATGGTTTTTTGGTAGCTTGTTGCAAATCCACATCCCAAATCATCACGGTCTTACCGTTGGAAATAATGCGCTGAGGATAAGGCGCAATACTGTTCCAAAGAAAGCGGTTAGGCTTGGCAAGAATAAACACACCATCACTTTCCTGGACTTGTTTGCCAGAGCCATCATAGGTTTCTTGATGAAATGCACCCTTTAAATTACGGTTATGCTCCAAAAGCTGGCTCAATTGCGTTGCGGCACTGTTATTACTGGCTGCGAAAGTAAGGTTACTGAACCCTGTTAGCACCACCGCTAGTATTAGCATCATTCTATAAATCAAAATACTCTCCTGAAAATTCTTCCCGCATCATTACTCGGGAATTAAAATATCACGTTGTCCATTAGTCCCCATCGGCCCCACTAATCCCGCCGCTTCCATAGCCTCAACGAGATTGGCCGCCCGGTTGTAACCAATTTTTAAGCGCCGTTGTATGGACGAAATGGATGCTTTACGTGTCTCAATGACAATTTTAACAGCGTCATCATAAAGAGCATCTTTGTCTTCTGTATCCTCACCAGACATTAAGTCTTCAGGATTCACAACCACATCATTAATGTAGTTAGGCTCCCCGCGCTCCTTCCATTCCTCCACTACGGCGTGGACCTCATCATCAGACACAAATGCACCATGCACTCGAATCGGAGTAGGCAAACCCGCAGGTAGATAGAGCATGTCCCCCATCCCCAACAGTTGATCCGCCCCACCTTGATCTAGAATGGTCCTAGAGTCAATTTTTGATGACACTTGGAATGCCATTCGAGTCGGAATATTCGCCTTGATCAATCCAGTGATCACGTCTACGGAGGGACGCTGAGTCGCCAGAATCAAGTGAATACCCGCTGCTCGTGCTTTTTGTGCAATACGTGCAATTAGCTCTTCCACTTTTTTACCCACAATCATCATCATGTCGGCAAACTCATCCACTATGATAACAATGTAAGGTAATGGCTCTAGGTGTGGCACGGTTCTCGCCACACCGTCCTCTGAGAACATCGCCATTTCAGGCTGCCATAATGGGTCTTCAATCGGTTGACCTGCCTCAATGGCCTCGCGCACCTTCTTGTTATAGCCTGCAATATTACGCACGCCCAATTTCGACATCAGCTTATAACGACGCTCCATTTCATCAACTGACCAACGCAAGCCATTAGCGGCATCTTTCATATCCGTGATAACGGGGGTCAGCAGATGTGGAATCCCCTCATAAATCGACAATTCCAACATTTTAGGGTCAACCATGATCATGCGCACTTCGTCCGGTGTAGACTTGAGCAACATACTGAGGATCATCGCGTTTACCCCAACAGATTTACCCGAACCAGTTGTCCCTGCCACCAACACATGAGGCATTTTTGCCAAATCCACCACCACAGGCTCACCAGAAATATCATGTCCAAGAGACAAGGTTAATGGCGAGGTGGCTTTATCGTACATCTCGCAGTTAATCACCTCAGAAAAATACACGGTGTCGCGCACTTGGTTGGGAATCTCGATACCGATCGTCGACTTACCCGCAATAACCTCAACCACCCGCACGCTCATGACACTCATAGATCGGGCTAAATCTTTAGCAAGATTCGTAATCCGTGAGACTTTTACTCCCGGAGCAGGCTGTATTTCAAATCGGGTGATTACGGGGCCCGGATTCACTTCGACCACCTCAGCTTTTACACCGAAGTCTTGCAGGCGACGCTCTAATAGCTCAGACAAGCCCACCAGCTCATCTTCCGTATACCCACCCTGTTTGGGCCTAGGCTTCGCTAACACAGAGCGATCTGGCAAAGAATAAGTTGGTTGAGAACGAGAGGACTCTTCTTCCGAATAAGGTCCATTGATACTGTCTAGCTGCTTGGCTTCAGACAAAGTACGAAACGCAGGGCGATGCGTTGAACTTCCCTCAACAGCCGCTTCTTGGCCACTTTTCTGTGACACGAACTCTTCTGTCGCTAACATTGCACCTGATGTGTTCTCTTGAATCTTTGCCGACGAAACACTCGGGCTAGCTTTAGGCGCAGACGTAAAATCAAGTGGCTCTTCCATTTTATCGTCTAACGCCAAGTTCTTAGCCTGACCATTTCGAGAGTATTTCGCCTCATCTGCCCGCTTTTTCAGCTCGGCATTTTGCAAGGCTTGTGATTCATCATCTTCGATATACAAGGTATCGCCGACAGATACATCGGTTTCATCCCAAGATAATTCATCAAGGCCATCAAAGACAGGTTCTTCATGGGATATGTCATGTTCTTCTTTTGTTTTTGCAGATTTAGAGCGAGAGAACAGCCTAGCCAGCGAAAACCGCTTCTTAGCAGTGGATTCCGTCTCTTCTTCCTCAACCGGCTCAACGGGAGACGCATAAGACTTTTCAGCCCCCACTTTCGCCTTGCTTTCACGGGTCAATCTTCGCTTGCGCAGAATAGCGGGTTCATCCAACTCATCATCAAGCACATCCTGCGTCGCTTTCTTCCCTTTAGAAGCCGTTGCCACTGGAGCTTTTACTTCTGCGTCATCTGGCGCTAACAGCGCTTCTTGAGCTAGCCTTTCTGCTTTGGCTGCTTTTCTAGCGAGCCGGTAATCGTTCAGCCTGACGATCAGGTTATACACTCTCGCCCCTAAACCATCGATCACTGCCATCCAGTGCACTTGGGTTAACAGAGTAAACGCCAAAATAACCAAAGCTAGCCCAACTAGCGTTGCGCCATCATAGCCAATAAAGCGATATAACACCTTCCCCAATCCGCGTCCTAATATTCCTCCCGTACCATACTGCAACGAGGTGTTGCCCACGGTATGTAAATAACAAAGCACTGAACCAAAAGATAAATACAGAATAGAGCCAATCGTGCATAACAGCGCATTATTGATCGCCAACAACTTATGGGGATTGCGCCATAAGATGATCACTACCCACAAAAATAAAGGTGGTAATGAATAAAATAAAGAGCCAAAAAAACTTGAAAACAAATCGGCAATCAGTGCACCAATTGGCCCCATCGAATTATGTATCGGCCCACCGCTACCAGAATAAAACCAGCCTGGGTCATCTGGACTATATGTGTACGTTGCCAAACCAAAGAAAAGCAAAAACAACAAAGCGGCAATAAACGCCGCTTGTTTGGCAAACATATTCCAAACCGGTGATCGTCCAGACTCACTCACTTCTTCAGCCAAAACACATCCATCCTGTTACTATAAGTTAGATAAAAATAAATCAGGTAAAATACGGGCTCCAGAGCGGAGCAATAAGTACGCCAAGCTTAACATAAAAAAGCGCCGCCAAAGAATTGACGGTTTACTTTTACAAACTTCTTGCTTGTCTTAGAAACACAGCAGACTAACTATCGTTTTAAAACACTATGGCTCTATAATAGATTGTTTTATAAGAACCTTATGAGCAAGATACAACTCAATTATTGTGACCGTCTTAAATTAACGCATCCAAATACACATTAAGGGCGCAAACCATATGCCTCAGCATCATCCAACCGATCAAACTCCAAACGACCCCACTGAAATAGCTCAACAGGAATTGGTGCTACTAAGTGACGATGTGCTTGATACTCCCAATCCTAACAAAGCACTCGATGATCCTGAAGGCCTTTCCGCCGTTGGCGGAGACCTCTCCTCTGAGCGCCTAATCCATTTATACAGTAAAGGCTTTTTTCCTTGGTATAGTGACCCAGATCCGATTTTGTGGTGGCATCCAAAAGAACGCTGCGCCCTTGTTCCCCGTGCTTTTCACGAATCAAGATCCTTAAGAAAGGCCGCTAACAGAGACAATTGGTCATTTAGCCTAAATCAAGACTTTGATAGCGTGATCCATCACTGCGCAGAATTACGCGCCCAAAAAGAAGGCACTTGGATTTCTGAAGATATTAAAAACGCTTATAAGAATTTACACAAGCTAGGCTTTGCTCACTCTTTCGAATCTCGTATTAATGGCAAACTGGTTGGCGGGTTTTATGGCGTTGCAATGGGAAAGATGTTTTTTGGCGAATCTATGTTTTCACTCTATCCCAATGCGTCAAAACTCGCACTCAGAGAGTTTTGCCGCCGCTCCGAAGAGTATCAAATTGAACTAATTGATTGTCAGGTCGAATCCGATCATTTGTTGACACTTGGTGCCACGCTCATGGCGCGATCAAAGTTTGTTCACGCCCTAGAGGTACTGATTCCCTCGCCGAAAAAAAACGATTTATTGAATAATCAGGCCATTTTTGGCATCAAAACGCCCAATTTTTGAAAATAACCATCGCTTAAACGGCATCTAAGTTTGCCTTACGCCGACTTTTTAGGCAAAATATGCCTCGATCAAAATTCAGACATCGTTAAACTCAGTAAAGAGACTTTTAGTAAAGGTCCGGTTTAGTCGTTTAGCGATACATCGGTCGAAGAAGAGACTCGACTCTCCTTGCCGTCTGCGAATCAACCCATTGGTTTGGTTCGCGCGTCTACTAATAAATTTAGTTAATACCATAGGACACATATTGTGGCAAAAGAAGAAGGCTTAGAAATGGAGGGCACGATCATTGATACGTTGCCTAATACCATGTTCCGTGTCGAACTAGAAAATGGACACGTTGTAATTGCTCATATCTCTGGAAAAATGCGCAAAAACTACATCCGTATTTTAACTGGCGATAAAGTAAAAGTAGAACTAACACCTTACGACCTTTCCAAAGGCCGTATCGTTTACCGTTCTCGTTAATTCATTGCTCACCAAACCGTTTGATTTCGAACCTTGGTGTACTGCAACAGAAACATAAAAAAACCGGACTGAGTCCGGTTTTTTTATGGCTTACTTTTCTATTCTCCAGCTATTTCTATTCGCCGCCGAATAGAAATACTCGCTAGACCAAGCGGTATTAATGCACAACAGCTTCTTTGACGACATCAAATTTAAGCTCATCACGTTTTTCATCCAATGTCACCTTCACATTCCCCCCCTCATGCAAATCACCAAATAGAATATGATCGGCCAGCGGTTTCTTTAGGTGCTCTTGAATGACGCGAGCCATCGGACGCGCGCCCATCTGACGGTCATAACCTTTGCTTGCTAACCAGCCTCGAGCAGTATCGGAAACTTCCAGTAATACACCCTTAGGATCCAATTGAGCCTGCAATTCCACTAGGAATTTATCCACAACGCTAAAGATAATTCGCTCATCCAATTGTTTGAACTGAATGACGGCATCCAAACGGTTTCTAAACTCTGGTGTAAAGGTTCGGTTGATAATCTCTAAGCCATCGGTTGAGTTATCTTGACTAGAGAAACCAATAGAGCGTTTTGCTAACTCTTCTGCCCCGGCATTTGAAGTCATCACCAGAATCACGTTCCGGAAATCGGCTTTACGACCATTGTTATCCGTCAACGTACCGTGATCCATTACCTGCAGTAGTAGATTAAAGACTTCTGGGTGGGCCTTTTCAATCTCATCTAACAACACCACACTGTGTGGGTTCTTGGTAACCGCTTCTGTCAGCAGCCCACCTTGGTCAAAACCAACATAACCTGGCGGCGCACCAATTAAACGAGATACCGCATGACGCTCCATATACTCAGACATATCAAAGCGGATCAACTCAAGCCCCAATTGCTTAGCAAGCTGTTTGGTCACTTCTGTTTTACCCACACCCGTTGGCCCTGCCATTAAGAAAGAACCTATTGGTTTTTGCTCTGCCTTCAAACCAGCACGAGACAATTTAATCGCAGAAGACAGCGAGTCAATCGCATCATCTTGCCCAAACACCACCATTTTCAGATTGCGCTCCAAGTTAGACAAGACCTGACGATCATCAGAGTTAACCGCTCTAACAGGAACACGGGCAATCTTAGATACGATGTCTTCAATATCAGACACAGTAATAGTGCTCTTACGCTTATCTTCCGGTTGCAAACGTTGATAAGCACCCGCTTCATCCACTACATCAATCGCCTTATCTGGCATATGACGATCAGTCACATAGCGTTGAGCCAATTCTGCGGCTGCCAATAACGCGGGCTCTTCATATTTGATTTTGTGATGTTCCTCAAACGCCCCAATAATGCCTTTGAGAATTTGATAAGTATCATCGACACTAGGTTCATTCACATCAATTTTCTGGAACCGGCGCGCCAAAGCATGATCTTTTTCAAACACACCACGGAACTCTTGGAACGTGGTTGATCCGATACAACGCAATCCGCCCGAACTCAATACAGGTTTCAACAAGTTGGAAGCGTCCATAACACCGCCAGAAGCGGCACCCGCGCCAATTATGGTATGAATTTCATCGATAAATAAAATCGCATTGGGCTGTTTTTTCAACTCGCCCAAAAGGTGTTTAAGACGTTTTTCGAAATCGCCACGGTATTTTGTACCAGCAAGCAAAGCCCCAAGATCTAAAGAGTAAACCACCCCATCGGCAATCACATCAGGCACTTGTCCATCGACAATGCGCTTGGCTAACCCCTCAGCAATGGCGGTTTTCCCCACACCCGATTCACCGACGAGCAGTGGGTTGTTTTTACGACGACGAGACAAGGTTTGAATCACCCGCTCAACTTCGTATTCACGACCAATCAATTTATCGATTTTACCGGCTTTGGCTTCTTCGTTCAGGTTAGTGGCGAACTTTTGCAACGGTGCCGTTGTGCCTTCTTCGCCCTCTTCCTCTTCTTGCTCCATCCCTTGAGAGGAAGCATTGCCTAGTTTCGATATGCCGTGCGCCACATAATTGACCACATCAATGCGGGCCACACCATGGCGTTTTAATAAATAAACAGCTTGGCTTTCTTGCTCGCTAAAGATAGCGACCAACACATTGGCACCCGTAACTTCACGTTTACCAGAAGACTGTACATGAAAAACCGCGCGCTGTAGTACTCGTTGAAAACCTAACGTGGGTTGAACTTCGCGCTCTGTGTCATCATCAGGAATCAGCGGTGTAGTACTATCGACAAACTCCTCAAGCTCCTTACTAAGCGTTTCTAAGCCAACGCCACAGGCAGTTAGGACAGTAGATGCCGCACCGTTACCGATCAACGCCAGCAACAAATGCTCTACCGTCATGAATTCATGGCGCTTGTCACGCGCCGCTTTGAAGGCATTATTTAGGGTCTGTTCTAGCTCTTTATCTAACATTGCTATTCCCTCACTCTGAGTCAGTCGACTTTTTCTAAGTCACACATTAAGGGGTGCTCATTTTGCTCTGTAAACTGTTGTACCATTGCCACTTTGGTTTCTGCAATATCAAATGGATAAATACCGCAAACCCCTTTTCCTTTTTGGTGAACCTCCAACATCACCCGATTAGCCTTTTCTCCATCCATCGAAAAAAAGCGCTGAAGAACAAATACCACAAAATCCATTGGTGTGAAATCATCATTGAATAACACCACTTGGTACATGGATGGTGGTTTCAACTCCGTTTCGTCTGGCGCAAGGGCAATATTAGAATGCCCAAACTGATCCTCATCTTCTGATATTAGTCTAATTTGTTGATTTACAATCATCCCATGCCTCTGAGGCTACAATTTTTCACATAATTCACCATAAAAAGGTGGATTACAAGCTTATACGTATACACATTACCACTTGGATTTTACAAATTCCAAAAGGGCTTCTATCCTCAATTATGAAAGGCTTAAAATGTGCAACCAATGTTTATGATTAAAATCATAGCACGAAAACAACTTAACATTTTGAACCTATTAAGTAAGTCATTACATGCTTTAAATGCGTTATGCAGGCTTTTAATAACCACTTTACGTGATAATTCAAAGCGCTGCGAATTATTAGCCATCTATGGTAACCAGAGTAAATAAGGAGTGACTCATGCACAGTGGATCCGTTAAGTGGTTCAACAATGCCAAAGGCTATGGTTTTATCGTTTGTGAAGAATTTAATGAAGATTTATTTATTCACTACTCCGCCATCAAGGTAGAAGGCTATAAAACGTTAAAAGCCGGACAAGCGGTGACCTTTCAGGTTGAGCCAGGTAAGCGTGGCCTTCATGCCATTGATATCACCCCAGTAACAACCAGCCAATCGGATTCTCCCCAACAAGAAGAGAAAGGAGAAGTTGCTCAACAAAAACAAACCGCCTAAAAGTCACACCTTTGAGCCAAGGCGACGTACTACGTCGCCATAGCGCGCTTTTTTTGCTATCTTACCTGTTATAAGAGATGTGTGCAGGTAGGCTTTTTAGCGCCCATCTTACCTGCTCTTTTTACTTGCATCATTCACCTGAAGATTGTAATTACCCCATGAGCTCTTCCATTATTGCCTTTAACAAGCCCTTTCGAGTACTCAGCCAATTTTCCACTGACGATGGTAAAGCCACATTAGCGGAGTTCATCAATGTGCCTGATTTTTATGCTGCAGGTCGTCTAGATTATGACTCAGAGGGATTAATGCTGTTGACAAATCAGGGAGCCATCCAACACATTGTCGCTTCCCCTGATTTCAAATGGCCAAAAACCTATTGGGTTCAGGTAGAAGGCGAGATAACAGACCATGCACTCGAACAACTTCGCCAAGGCGTCGAGCTAAAAGACGGTCTAACCAAACCCGCCCAGGCCTCGCGTTTAGCCGCACCAGACCTTTGGCCAAGAACCCCGCCAGTTCGTTATCGAGAAGCCATTCCGACGAGCTGGATAGCCCTCCAAATCCATGAAGGAAAAAACCGTCAGGTACGCCGTATGACCGCTGCTGTCGGCTTTCCTACGCTACGCTTGGTTCGCTATGCCATAGGCCCCTATACCTTAGAGGATCTAAACTCAGGCGTTTGGCGCTTTGCAGAACCGACCAGTGAACTTATTGAAGAGGTAGAGAACTTTGAAAAACGAAGAAAGAGGAAAACTGCCACACCTAACCGTCGCCGCCCTAGTAACAAGACGCCACCCACATCTCGAAATCAACCAGTATCTCATGGTAAAAGAGTGGCAGGACGGAAAACTGGTCATCAACCAGCCAGCCGGACACGTCGAAAATAATGAAAGCGTCACCGAGGCGGTCATCCGCGAAACAAAAGAGGAGTCTGGTTGGATCGTTAAACCAATCGGCTTACTAGGCTTGTATGCTTTTACACCATACGAAGGGGCAGACACCTACCATCGTCTTTGTTTTGTCTGTGAACCGGTAAACGAAACCAACGACCCCCTCGATGCGGATATTGATTCAAGCCATTGGCTCACCTATGAGGAAATCATGGCTCTTCCCCATCGCAGTCCATTAATTAAAACGTGCATTGAAGATTTCATAAACAACCCCATTATTTCCATATCATTCTTGTCTGATCAGCACTTATCGCCTGTGCCGACCTCGCAAAAATGAAGTACAATGTGCCATCCTATTCACTGAGGCGATGCCTCTTCGTTCGATGAGAAAAAACCGGTCATGAAAGAAAGCCACTACCTAACAGATCAACCAGCCAACCACGACAAAAAAGTCATCGTCGGGATGTCTGGTGGTGTCGACTCCTCCGTATCAGCACTGATTCTGATGCAGCAGGGTTATCAGGTTGAAGGCCTGTTTATGAAAAACTGGGACGAAGACGATGGCACAGAATATTGCACCGCCAAAGAAGATCTAGCGGATGCTCAAGCCGTCAGCGACAAACTCGGAATTAAACTCCATACGGCTAACTTTGCGGCGGAATATTGGGACAATGTGTTCGAGCATTTTTTAGCGGAATACAAAGCCGGACGCACCCCCAACCCAGATATTCTGTGCAATAAAGAAATCAAATTTAAAGCTTTCTTGGAATATGCCCTAGAACTGGGTGCCGATTACATAGCCACAGGCCATTACGTTCGCCGTGGCGAAAAAGATGGCGAACCCGTTCTCTTAAAGGGACTGGATAACAACAAAGATCAGAGCTACTTTTTATACGCGGTTGGAAAAGAGGAAATCGGTAAATCTCTCTTTCCTGTTGGCGAGCTTGAAAAACCGGAAGTTCGACGTTTAGCAGAAGAATTTGGTCTAGTGACTCACAATAAAAAGGACAGCACGGGAATCTGTTTTATTGGTGAGCGACGCTTTAAAGATTTTCTTGAGCAATACTTGCCCGCCCAACCGGGCGATATAGAAACCCTTGAAGGCGATAAAATCGGTAAGCACTTTGGTTTAATGTACCACACTATTGGTCAGCGCCAAGGCTTAGGTATTGGTGGTTTATCTAATTACCCAGATGAACCTTGGTATGTGGTAGAAAAAGATTTAAAGCGCAACGTTTTGATTGTTACCCAAGGCGGTCAGCATGAGTCCCTATTTAAAACTCACCTGATTGCTGACAACTTTGACTGGGTAGCTCGTGAGAAGCCAAACTTTCCGCTGACTTGCAAGGCAAAATGTCGTTATCGTCAGCCAGATCAAGACTGCACCATTCATGAATTGGCGGATGGTCGAGTGGAAGTTTCATTTAAAGAACCACAGCGCGCCATTACCCCAGGACAATCCGTCGTCTTTTATGTTGACGACCTTTGCTTAGGGGGCGGCATTATTAATGTCGCATTTAATAAGTAATAACCAGCAAAGACAAACAGTCATGGATATGTATTCATTTTTTAGAGACGCATTTTTAAGAGACGGTGTATTTTGAGTCAACAAGAAAAAGAGCAAACCATTGCCCTATCCGCGATTTTTCAAGCGGCGGAACTCGTCGCCACCTTGGCCAAAACGGGCAAACTTGATAAAAATTACTTAAAACCACTGATAGACAGTATTTTAGTGGTCAACCCAGACTCGACAGAAGACATCTACGGTGGTCAATGGGATTGCAAAAGCAACCTTGCACTAGGTCGACGCGTTGCTCGTCAAGCACTGGGTAAGGAACGCGCCAGTGTTAATCCAGATACGCTTCGTTACGCTCTAAGCCTGATTCATTTAGAAAGCAAACTAGCCAAAGAGGACGCTATCCTCTCAGCATTAGGTAAAGGTATTCAACAATTAGACCGCCAAAAAGCCCATTACGACGATGTATTACACGAAAATATGATGGCTGCGGTCTCTGGGATCTATCAGGATACTTTAAGCACAATGACTTTTCGTATTCAGGTGCAAGGTGATAGCCGTCTGCTTCAGCAACCGGCAATTTCTAATCAGGTTCGAGCCACGTTACTAACGGGCATTCGAGCCGCGATGCTATGGCGCCAATTAGGCGGTAAACGTTGGCATTTAATCTTCAAGCGAAAAGCTTTATTAAACGCCTTAGACGCCCGTTAGCCAAAAGAGACAGTGCCATATATAGTGTATTGCAAGTGACATAAACAGGACAAAAATACGATAAAAATCCATGCCCAACCTCTGTCTAACGATATGAGAATAACTCACATCAATTATGAGTATATTTTTATCCGATATCTCTGGCATTTTTTTTTAGGTAGTATGTTGGGCAAAATAATATTATAGAGTGAGACCTTTGCACGATGTCATGAGCGACGCTAAGACACGGCAAAAACAGACGAGAAAGCGGAGTTTATAGCGATAAATGAGCATTTTGAGTCTGTTTTTAACAAAGTATTGGCAAGCGCAGTAGTCGTGCAAAAGTTTCAGAGTGCATTTTGCTTAATCTGGTAAAGCACTGCCTCACACACATTTACCATGACGGTCTACGTCAGCTTCTATTTTATTGGCTCATTAGTAGCCTAAAACGTTAGGGGAATTACATGTCAACGAAACAAACCATCTACTACACATTCACGGACGAAGCTCCGGCATTGGCGACAGCTTCTCTACTGCCTATCTTTGGCGCTTTCGCAAAAGAAGCAGACATTGAACTAAAACTCACTGACATTTCTTTAGCAAGCCGCGTTATTTCCGCGTTTGCTGATCGTCTTCCAGCGGACAAGCAAGCAGAAGATGGCCTAAAATTCCTTGGCGACCTAACAGCAGACCCTGAAGCAAACATTGTAAAACTGCCGAACATCAGTGCCTCATTGCCACAGCTTTACGCTACCATAAAAGAATTGAATGCCGAAGGTTACGGCCTTCCTGAATACCCTGAAAATCCACAAACAGACGAAGAGAAAGAGGTTCAAGCTCGTTACGCTAAAGTACTAGGCAGTGCGGTTAACCCTGTATTGCGTCAAGGTAACTCAGACCGTCGCGCACCAGCAGCCGTTAAGAGCTATGCCCGTAAACACCCTCACTCAATGGGTAAATGGAGCAAAACATCGACTTCTCACGCCGACTACATGCGTGGCGGAGATTTCTTCTCTTCTGAGCAATCCATCACAACAGATGTGGATCAAACCGTTCGTTTAGAATTCGTCGGTCAAGACGGCTCTGTTGAGGTGAAAAAGTCTCTTCCTCTTGTTGCCGGTGAAGTACTAGACAGCATGAACATGAGCTGCAAAAAACTTCGCGTCTTCTTTGAAGAAACCCTTCAAGATGCTAAAGAAAACAACATCATGTGGTCTTTACACGTTAAAGCAACCATGATGAAAGTGTCTCACCCAATCGTTTTTGGTCACGCGGTAACCGTTTTCTATAAAGACGTCTTTGAAAAATATGGCGAACTTTTCAACGAAATCGGCGTTAACCCAAGAAACGGTTTAGGTAGCGTTTACGACAAGATCCAATCTCTTCCTGAAGCCAAACAAGCAGAAATCAAACAAGCCATTCAAGACGTTTACAACACTCGTCCAGAACTTGCGATGGTAGATTCTGATAAAGGCATCACTAACCTACACGTACCAAGCGACGTCATCGTTGACGCTTCTATGCCTGCGATGATTCGTAACTCAGGTAAAATGTGGGGCCGTGATGGCAAAGCACACGACGCAAAAGCCGTTATGCCAGAGAGCACTTACGCCCGAATTTACCAAGAAACCATCAACTTCTGTAAAACAAACGGTGCGTTTGATCCTGTAACTATGGGCACCGTGCCAAACGTAGGGTTAATGGCGCAGAAAGCAGAAGAATACGGTTCTCACGACAAAACGTTCGAAATGACAGATGACGGCGTGATGCGTGTTGTCGATGCCAATGGCAACGTTCTGATGCAACACAATGTTGAAAAAGGTGATATTTGGCGTGCTTGCCAAACCAAAGATGCACCAATCCGTGACTGGGTAAAACTCGGCGTTACTCGCGCTCGCCAATCTAACACACCCGCTGTATTCTGGTTAGAAGAAGATCGTGCTCACGATATTCAACTACGCAAAAAAGTGGAACTTTACCTAAAAGATCACGATCTAGAAGGTCTAGACATTCGTATTATGCCTTACAACGAAGCAATCCGTTTCTCTATGGAACGCATCATTCGTGGTAAAGACACCATTTCTGTAACAGGTAACGTGCTACGTGATTACCTAACCGACTTGTTCCCAATCATGGAACTTGGTACGTCTGCGAAAATGCTGTCCATCGTTCCTATGTTGAACGGCGGTGGCATGTACGAAACGGGTGCAGGTGGTTCTGCTCCTAAACACGTTCAGCAGCTTGTTAACGAAAACCACCTTCGTTGGGACTCTTTAGGTGAATTCCTAGCTGTGGCAGTGTCTTTCGAAGAACTTGGCATCAAGCACAACAATGCGAAAGCAAAAATTCTTGCGAAATGCCTAGATACAGCAACAGGTAAATTGCTAGACAACAACAAGTCACCTTCACGTAAAGCGGGTGAAATCGACAACCGTGGTAGCCACTTCTACCTAGCACTTTACTGGTCTCAAGAATTGGCAGCGCAAACAGAAGATGCAGGCCTTGCGGCGAAATTCGCGCCACTTGCTAAGCAACTTGCTGACAACGAAGACAAAATCGTTGAAGAACTTGCCGCAGTACAAGGCAAACCTTCTGGTCTATCTGGCTACTACCATATGGACCTTAAGGAAGTGGCTAAAATCATGCGTCCTAGCACGACCTTCAACGATGCATTAGCAACACTTTAATCGTCACTAAAGACGCCTAGATATCAGATAGAACTATTTATCTGATATCACACTAAAAATCCCAAGTGGCTTGGCTACTTGGGATTTTTTATCTTTTAGTGTGAAAAAATAACGCTATAAAAAGATAGAAAAGGCATAAGTTTAAAAATGCACACCCAACTTTACATTCTATAGACCCTTTCACTTAAGCTTGTATCTTTACAATTCAAAACGAAAAATATAACCTACGGGGAATATTATTAAGGAGGATATAAATTATGTCTTGGGAAAAATTAGACAACAAAATCACAGCGGATTCCATTATCCCATTGGATGTTAAGACGTGCCGAGAATACGATGTTACACTGCCGTCCAGTTTCCCATTTAATCGAGTAAAATTTACCTGTCAGGCATTAGCCATGCTATCTCGCCTCAATAGCTATGATATGGATATGGTGGTTAAAGACATTCTCAAAATTTACTCTAACCCATACGCCCCAAGTGTGACCAAGCACAGTCGCAATCCTCTGCGTCGTATATGGCGTAATAAATACCCCTTTCGCAGCTACCATTATTTAATTCAATTTGAGATAGTCAATGGCTTCATTGTCATTGGTGACATCTTTTTCGACAAACAACTGCATGGACCGAAAGGAACCTCTTCACACGAGCGGACCATGCTGTATGAAGTTAATCGATTATCAAATGCTAGGTACAATAAAGCACTAAAGGAAAATGAAATAGATGCTCTTAGAGAGGCTTGGGACACAACCACCCCTAGTCCAGTTAGTAATATAAAAACATCTCATGCTGCGGTGAATGGCATGCAAAATGAATTAGCAAAAGCCACTTGGTTGATGGGAACCCATGTGGATGCGGCCTATCGTTCTGATAATATACAAGCTTATACCCTATTCCATAACCCCAGCGACGGAAAAGGACTGGACGGCATTGAGTGTGTATTCGATAAGACCTTAGGTAGAAAAACCCATAATGCACAACATCTCGCGAGTGTACTAGAGCAAAACCAGCGACAAGGGAAGCATGTTAAATGGGTAGCCCACAGCCAAGGGGCAATCATCTTCAGCACAGCCCTGCAGATTTATCATAAAAGAAACAATCAAACCCCACTTACCACGCAACAACTGGCAGTTCATGGCTCTGGCGCCCAAGTAGAACGACTAAAGAATTTCGCAAGACAAGCAGGACTAAAGATTAATAGCGTACGCAACAACCCGTTTGATGTAGTACCCAACGTATTTGGTCCAAACGATCTATCTAATAGTAGCCTTGCAAGGTCTACAAAATTCGGTAAATTAGTGTTTGGAGACGATGCAGGAGCAAGCCCACATACACTGCCATTTTTAGGGCTAGAGACCTATGCAGAGCAATTACGCATGTTAGGGTATCGAGACCAAGCCAAAGAAGTAAACCGCTTCTTACGACAATTACCAAGCGGTGATAGATTTTATAGAATGGAAATGCGTAAAAATCCAACCAAATACCTTCACTCTTAGGAAATACATATTTTTTGGTGTTCTACATGTGATTTAAAAAGCCTTATTGAATACCAATGGTATGTAATTATCGATAGGCGCGAAAGCCACTCACAAAACAACATGGCAAAGTAAACTATGCTTAAACTCATCAAAAACTTTCATCGTGGCTTTATCGGTGGGCCGAACTTTTCCATTCCTGCTGAACGAGTTGTTCTATTAGGGAACAAACAGCTGTCCATAACAGTTCCAGATAACAACATGGCAGTTGTCCCCACACCGATAGCCAAAAACTTCCCATACGACTCAAAAGCTTGGTTTAAAGAACATGCTCAAACGTATCTTCAGCATGAATTTGTTATTATTTTCACCAAAAACTGGATGTACCTACCCGTTATACCAATTGGTACCAGCAGCGAATATGGCATGCTAAGCTGTCAGCCTCGTATCAAGCGAACCAATAAAATCGATGTAACAGACTTGAACGCATTATCTCGCTTCGTCACTCAAGAATATAAAGACTTTCATAATCAGCCCGATGGAAGAAATGCTGAAATAAGAAAAGAAATAGAAGAACGTATGAGTAGGCTAAAAAATGTAACAGATGCTGAATTACAAAAAGAAATTGATGAGTCTATCGAAATGGTAGGCCGTCCACCTTTACCTCCAGCAAAATTGCTAACCTTTAATAATAAAAAGTGGATTTTTTATCAGGAGGGAAGAACTAACCATCCATCACATATCAATTTTTATTGTTTACCACTTAGCTCGACTAGTTTTCTAGAAATTAAATTTAACTACCATGTAGATCGATCAGATAAATATAAAAAATGGTCAAAACATGCCGAAGAGTCAGAAAGGCGGATTATGGAGTCGGTTACTTTAACGGACATACCTGAGGAGCAAGTTAATCTTCTCAACTAGCTCTTTGAAAGTAACGAGACGGAAAAGGTAAGGCTATGATTAAATTCATTAAAAACTTACATCGTGGCTTTATCGGAGGGCCTGATTTTTCTATCCCTGCTGAACGAGTCGTTCTATTAGAGAACAAACAACTCTCTATAACGGTTCCTGACAACAATATGGCTGTTGTTCCTAAAGCCATAGATAAACACTTCCCATACAACTCACAAGCTTGGTTTAAGGAACATGCTCAAACATATCTTCAGCATGAGTTTGTGATTATTTTCACCAAAAATTGGTTGTATTTACCAGTTATTTCTGTTGGCACCAGCAGCGAATATGGCATGTTAAGCTGCCAGCCGCGTATCAAACAAACGAGTAAAATTGATGTAACCGATTTAGAGGCTTTATCTCACTTCGTCACTCAAGAATATGAAGATTTTCATAACGGCCCTAACGGTATCAACACAGAAATTCGAAAAGGAGTAAAAGAACGACTAACTAAATACCCTCCTCCTACAAGTGAGGAAAGATTAAAGAAAGAAATGGATGGATGGGTAGAAGCTAGGGGAAAGACCCCACTCCTTCCAGCAAAAAAACAAGAATTTAATGAGAGAATATGGGTTTTTTATCAGGAGTTTAAGAATAATACAAAAATATCTCATACAAATTTTTACTGTTTACCACTTAGCGCAACCAGTTTTTTAGAAATAGAATTTAACTACCGTGTTGATCGATATGATAAATACGAAAAATGGTCAAAACATGCTGAAGAGTCAGAAAGGCGCATTATGGAGTCAGTGAGTTTAACCGATATCCCAGAAGAACAAATTAACCTGCTTAATTAGCACTTAGGGAATCCATATATCAAAGGCAAGGATGATGATAAAGCTATGATCAAACAGATTAAAAATTTGCATCGCGGTTTTATCGGTGGGTCAGATTTTGCTTTCCCATCTGAACGCATTGTTCTATTAGGCAATAAACAACTATCTATGATAGTTCCAGATAACAATATGGTCGTAGCTCCCAAAGCAATAGACAAACACTTTCCATACGATTCAACAACATGGTTTCAGGAAAATGCCCAACACCATGATCAGCATAAGTTTGTGATTATATTCACCAAGAACTGGATGTATCTGCCTGTTGTTCCAGTTGGCACCAGCAGTGAATACGGTATGTTGAGCTGCCAACCTCGTATTAAGCAAACTAATAAAATTGATGTAACCGATTTAGAGGCTTTATCTCACTTTGTGGTACAAGAATATGAAGATTTTCATAATGGCCCTAATGGAAAAAATACAGAAATCAGAAAAGCAGTAAAAGAACGATTTAGTAAACACTATCCTCCAGTAAGTGAAGAGGAACTAAAAGAAGAAATGGATGGATGGGTAGAAGCCAAAGGTAAACAGCCTCTTTCTCCAGCCAAAAAACAAAACTTCAATAATAAAAAATGGATCTTTTATCAAGAGTTAAAAGGAAATAGAATATCGCACACAAATTTTTATTGCTTACCACTTAGCCCAACCAGCTTTTTAGAAATAGAATTTAACTATCGAGTTGATCGATCAAATAAGTATAAAAAATGGTCAAAACATGCTGAAGAGTCAGAAAGGCGCATTATGGAATCCGTTACTTTAACTGACATCCCTGAAGAGCAGACGCCCTTGCTCAATTAAAGATTATTGGGTCTTTATTTCGACAAAGGTCTCCCTCCGCAGAAGGCTACTACACGGGGCAGCCTTATACTAACGGCTTATAAAGATTCCCCCTTACCATAGAAGTACGCCCCCCTTTTGCCTATAATAGCGGCTCCCTGAAAACCATGTTCGAGGCGTTATCTCAATGGAATTAACTAGCTTAAATGCGATTTCCCCCATAGACGGTCGTTACGGATCGAAAACCAACGTATTGCGTCGCTCAGTAAGCGAATACGGGTTGCTACGTATGCGTGTTATAGTGGAAGTGCGCTGGCTACAGGCTCTTGCCAAACACCCACAAATCACCGAAGTACCTGCACTTAGCAGCGATGCAAGCGCTTTGCTAGATCAGCTCGCTGAGAACTTTAGCGAAGCCGATGCCCAAGCGATTAAAGACATTGAGAAAACCACGAACCACGATGTCAAAGCGGTTGAGTACTTTATCAAGAATAAAATGGCTGACAATGCTGAACTCGCGGCGATTTCTGAGTTTGTTCACTTCGCTTGTACCTCTGAGGATATTAATAACCTATCCCACGCGCTGATGCTCCGTGAAGCACTGGAAGAAGGCATTACCCCAGAGCTGAATAAGGTAATCACAGCAATTGAAGATTTAGCGCTTGAGCATGCAGAACAATCTATGTTGTCTCGTACTCACGGTCAAACCGCCTCCCCCTCAACCGTTGGTAAAGAAATGGCCAACGTTGCGGCGCGTTTGAAGCGTCAACTTAAGCAAATCGAAAACGTTGAATTTTTAGGCAAAATCAACGGTGCGGTGGGTAACTATAACGCCCACCTTTCGGCGTACCCAGATGTTGATTGGCAAGCGCACGCTGAAGCCTTCGTGACTTCTCTAGGTTTGACTTGGAATCCTTACACCACACAAATCGAACCACACGATTACATCGCAGAATTGTATGATGCGATCTGCCGTTTCAACACCATATTGATCGATTTTGACCGTGATGTATGGGGCTACATTTCCATGGGCTTTTTCAAGCAAAAAACCATTGCTGGCGAAATTGGCTCTTCCACCATGCCCCATAAAGTCAACCCAATCGATTTTGAAAACTCCGAAGGTAACTTAGGTATTGCCAATGCCATCATGGGTCACCTTAGCGCGAAACTGCCGATCTCTCGCTGGCAACGCGACCTCACAGACTCAACTGTGCTGCGTAATCTAGGGGTTGGTTTGGCACACAGTTTGATTGCCTACCAAGCAACTCTTAAAGGCATCAGCAAGTTAGAAATCAACGCACCTCGTCTTGAAGCAGACCTGAATGCCGCTTGGGAAGTATTGGCTGAACCCATTCAAACCGTCATGCGTCGCTATGGTATTGAATCCCCCTACGAGAAGTTAAAAGAACTGACTCGTGGCCGTACCATCGACCAAGCAACCATCGAAGCCTTTGTTGATACACTGGAATTGCCTGAAAAAGCGAAGAACGAGCTTAAAGCACTTACCCCTGCGACCTACATTGGTAACGCCGTGGCACAAGCAAAAGCCATTCGCAACTAAGGCCTGCTCTAATTAATAAGAGTAAGCCAATTAAAAAGAGTCGTTAAAACGGCTCTTTTTTGCCTTTTAGTGATCCCACTTTCTTTATTGTAATGAGCAAATAATGAGCGACTTAAACACCCCATTGAGCATTCTTGGCGGCATAACAGCACAAACCTTTCTCGAGGAATACTGGCAGAAAAAGCCCCTTCTCATTCGCGCAGGTCTTGTTGATTTTACCGTACCACTCGACGCCGACGAGTTGGCGGGCATGGCAATGGAAGAAGAAGTTGAATCACGCATTGTCGTTGAAAATGGTCTCACACCTTGGGAAATGCGCCAAGGTCCGTTTACCGAGGACACCTTCGCGACATTGCCCGAAAAGGAGTGGACGCTACTGGTTCAAGCGGTCGACCACTGGGTACCTGAGGTTCAGTCGCTGAAAGAGCAATTTCAATTTTTGCCAAGCTGGCGATTAGATGACGTAATGATCAGCTACGCCACCGAAGGCGGTAGTGTTGGCCCTCATTATGATCAATACGATGTTTTTTTGGTTCAAGTGGCTGGAAAACGCCGTTGGCAAGTCTTATCCCCGGATCAATATCAAGACTCTGCCATCCCTAATATTCAGCTGCATATTTTAGACAACTTCCCTGTGGATCCAAATATGGATTGGGAGCTTGAAGCCGGTGACATCCTGTATTTGCCCCCTAACTTTGCTCACAATGGCCGAGCTCTTGACAGTGAATGCATGACTTACTCCATCGGCTTTCGCGCCCCCAGCATACAAGAGGCGTTGACGGGGGTTCGTGACAAACTATGCGAAGTCGACAACCCAAAAGACCGCTTTGCTCCACCCGAAACAGCGGCTCGACAACATAGTGCTCATATTAGCAAAGACGATATCGCCAACTTACAAAGCCAACTCGCCCGTTTGATCAATCAACCAGACATGCTTGCTCAGTGGCTTGGCGAAACCATGAGCGAAAGTAAATACCCTGAATATTTAGTGCCGTTTAACCAACAGGAGTTAGACACCGCATTTGAGCACGCTCTTCAAGGAAAAACCTTTATTCGCCCTGGCGATGCTCGAATCTGCTACTATTTACTAGAAGATCTAGAATCAAACAATAGCGTACAAATCTTTTGCAACGGTGAAAGCTTGGTGGTGAATGCTGACCTAGCAATTTTTATACAAGCAATTTGTGACCAAACCGAATTTGATTTTTCAGGACTCGATTTAACACAAGACCCAGACCTAGAACCCTTGTTACATTTTTTACTTCGTCAACAAGGGGTGATCGAACTGGTTGCTAACGAAGAAGACTAGAGGAACCCTACTTGAAGGTACTCACATCCGATTGGAACAGTAGCAAAGACCAACTCACATTTGTGCGTAAACAAGTCTTTATTATAGAACAAGGCATTGCCCCAGAAGATGAATGGGACGATCAAGATGAAGACGCCGTTCACTTTGTCTCATTTGGTACAACCGCCGTGCCAACGGGCACCTGCCGCTTAACGGAAAATGGTCAAATTAGCCGTCTGGCCGTTTTGCCTGCTTATCGTCATCAGGGCTATGGCGAGATGCTAATCAATCGGGCGATCAAAGTTGCCAGAGAAATGGGCATTCGACATGTCTTTTTACATGCCCAAGTAGACGTACAGACCTTTTATGAAAAGCAGCGCTTTAAAACCGACGGCAAAATTTTTCTAGAAGCAGGGAAAATGCATATCCGTATGGAACGTGAGATTTAGTCTTCTTATGGGTATCTAGCTTAAACAAAAAAGCGAGCCTTCCATTTTAGATAGGCTCGCTTTTTATGCTGTGCTTTTTTTAATTTAAAAAGCGATTAATTAAACAACAGCAATTAGCTCAACATCAAACTGAAGTACAGAATGAGGCTGGATCATAGCACCGGCACCTTGAGCACCATACGCCAGCTCAGCAGGAATAGTAAGACGGTATTTCGCGCCTTCTTTCATCAATTGTAATGCTTCTGTCCAACCGGCAATAACACCCGTTAGAGGAAATTCAATTGGCTCGCCACGGGCGATAGAGCTATCAAAAACCTGTCCATCGATCAAGCGACCTTCATAGTGAACACGTACTGTAGAGCTGCGCTCTGGAGTTGCACCAGTTCCTTCTTGTGTTACTTCGTATTGAAGGCCACTTTCTGTCACTGTCACACCTGGTTTTGCTTTATTCTCTTCTAGGAAAGCAGCACCTGCCTGAATGTTGGCTTGAGATGCCTCACGACTCTTCTCTTCCATTTTTTGTTGAAGCTCAGCAAAAGCGGCTTCAAGTTCCGCACCTGGAACACGCATTTCAGCACCATTTAGGGCATCTTCAATGGCTGCGAACAAATGAGGTAAGGATAGTTCACCAAGATCACTACCACGAAGTTGATCACCAATTTGACGACCGATGCCATAAGCGATTTTAGATTGGTTAGAGTCGAACGACAGTTCTGACATAAAAATACTCTCTTTATTTGTAAAAATTTGAGGCGCTATCATAACATAGCCGTAAGCTCAGGAAAGAGCCGGCTTTCAGGCACACCAAAAACCCATCAACTTATCTCTTACTTTCAAAACAAAAATAACGCTTGCTAATGATATTGATTATCATTTACAATTTATCATTATCAACGGAATGGGGCACTTCACCATGAAAGCTAAGGTTTTTGTATCGCAAGTCAGCCATAAAAAAGATGATAAAAAACCCATTGATTACTGGGGACTACTCTTCGTTGGCATCATCTTGATTGTCTCATTTAGTTGTTTCCTATTCGACACATATCAGGAAAACTTACAGACTCAAGCCAGTGCCAACATTATACAACCCACACAGTTAAAACATGATCTAGATCATCATATAAAAGTGTGAAAGGAATAAACTCTTTTTATAGAAGATAAACAACACGCCAAGGAGAGTCTCCATGTTACCTGAAGTCAACACTATCCTTTACGCCTGCGACTTAGAAGGCCAAACTCAATCAGCGCTAGGGCACGTTATGAACCTTGCCCTTGCCCATCAGGCCAAGGTTGTGGTTATGCATGTACTTGAACCACTTGGTGCTCAAGCAACCAATATGATTACCAACTATCTGCCTGAAGAAACCACCAAAGCCATGCGCGAAGAGGCTGTCAAAAACATCAATGAAAAGATGAGGGTGTTACTCAGCGACTACATTAATGACAATAAAGAAGCGCTATCCGCCTTAGCTCATCCACCTGAAACTAAAATTGCACAAGGCATCCCTTATGAAGCCATTATTCATGTTGCTGAAAAAGTGGAAGCCGATATTATTGTTATGAACAGCCGTAATCATAGCCGTTTTGGCCAAATGATCATTGGTTCTACTGCGAACAAAGTGATTCACCACAGCAATATCCCAGTACTGGTTGTACCCATCAAAGCACATAAATAACAGACACACTAGCCAGAATGACCCATCTTAGATACACTTACTGTATATATAAACAGTAAGTGTATCTATGATTCTATATATTGCCGAAAAACCCAGTCTTGCTCGCGCTATCGCCGCCGCCCTCCCTTCCCCGCAAAAAAAAGAAGAAGGCTGCATTTGGTTACCCAACGGCGATTGCATTAGCTGGTGTATCGGCCACTTACTAGAGCAAGCTGAACCTCATCAATATAATCCTGCTTATAAGTCGTGGAGCCTAGATCACTTACCCATTATTCCAACTGATTGGCAATGGCAAGAAAAGTCCGGCACTAAAAAGCAACTCAGCATCCTGAAAAGACTTATCAAGAAGGCCAGTCTGTTAGTCCACGCTGGCGATCCAGACCGAGAAGGACAGTTACTGGTTGATGAAGTACTGCACTACACTAACGTCCCCGCCCAAAAGCTAAAAAGCACACAGCGTTTACTCGTTAGTGATTTAACCCCGACTGCGATCAAAAAAGCCCTAAACAACTTACGACCTAACAGTGAGTTCGCCGCCTTATCACGCTCAGCACTGGGCCGTGCCCGAGCCGATTGGCTATTAGGATTGAATCTAACAAGAGCTTACACAATTAGAGGCCGTCAGGCTGGCTATCAAGGGGTGTTATCAATTGGCCGAGTGCAGACTCCAGTACTGGGTTTGGTAGTCGCCAGAGACAAAGAACGAGAAGCGTTTGTGCCCAAAGACTTTTACCAAGTCTGGGCAACTGTTCAAACGTCGCAGGGCGCCCTGTTCCAAGCAAAATGGCTGCCCAGTGAGGCCTGCCAACCCTATATGGATGATGAAAACCGCGTTCTGAGTTTGCCACTGGCCCAAAATGTCGCCAGCAGAATCACCAACAAGCCAGCTAGAGTCATCGATGCACAATACAAGCAAAAGAAACAAAGTGCACCATTGCCATATAACTTGTCGGCATTGCAAATCGACGCAGCAAAGGCTTTTTCTTTATCTGCCCAACAAGTACTAGACACCTGCCAAGCTCTGTATGAACGTCATCAGATAATCACTTATCCACGTTCCGATTGTCGTTATTTACCCGTCCAACAACACAAAGATGCACCCGCTATTATTAATGCACTGGCACGCTCTGGTGGAGACAGACAGCCAGCAGCCGAAAACGCAAACGCTTCTCTTAAAAGTAAGGCTTGGAATGATAAGCAAATCACCGCCCACCATGCGATTATCCCAACGACTCAAGCTCACAAAGCTGCTTCATTATCAAAAACAGAAGCCTTGGTTTTTAATTTAATCGCTCGCCAATATCTTATGCAGTTTTATCCTGAATACGATTATTTGGCCTCTTACATCAAGCTAGAAATAGAGGGTGGACTCTTTGAAGCCAAAGGCAACACTCCCATTTCGCTGGGTTGGAAAAGCCTTTTACCGGCCAAAAATAAAGCGAAAGACTCTGAAGACGAAAACCAACACGAGCTACCAAAGTTGTCGAAAGGGGAAGCCTTATGGTGTACACAAGGGCAAGTGCAAGAAAAAGTGACTACGCCCCCCGCTGCCTTCACCGACGCTACCTTACTCGCCGCCATGACGGGCATCAGCCGATTTGTCACCGACAAAGACATTCGCGCTATCTTAAAAGAAACAGATGGGCTAGGCACTGAAGCAACACGGGCCAGTATCATCGAATTGCTTTTTAAACGAGGTTTTTTGACTAGGCAGGGTAAACAGATTCACGCTAGCCAAACGGGCCGAGCCTTTATCGATTGCTTACCAGAGCAATTGGTCACCCCAGATATGACGGCAAAATGGGAGTCAGCTCTCAATAATATCAGCCTAGGTGAGGCCAGCTATCAATCCTTTATGGAAAATTTAGAAACAAATTTAAATCAACTACTTAGCTCCTCACGAGACATGCCTACTTCTGCGCTACAAAATCTTCCTGCCCCAAGTAAAAAGCCTTTTACCAAGCGAAAAGGCACAACCAACAGAAAATCGACAGGCACCCGAAAAACCGCCACAACCAATAAAAGCTCGGGGGGCAGAACCGCGACGTCAAACGCAAGACGACGCTCGAAAGCGTCGTCTTAAATCAGTAGAGTGGCAAGTTAGCCTATCGCCAACCAGCCTCCGACCCCCATCATCAACGTCCCTGCGATACGATTCATAATCCGCACATTGCCACTTTTCATCAAAACGGATTTTAGCGTGCGACCGCCTGCGGCATAGATTAATAAGCAAGTAAATTCAAGACAAAGAATAATAGCGATGAGGATCAATAGCTGACTTGCCAAGGATTGGTTGGGGTTTAAAAAAGGTGGCAACAATGCTATGAAAAACGCCCACCCTTTGGGATTAGCAATGGCTGTCACAAAACCTTGAGACAGCAATTCAAACACGGAAGCGACTCGATCCGACGACTCCATTTTGATAGCCATTTTTCCTTTCGACAACCACATTTGAATACCAACGTAAGCAAGGTACAAACCACCAAGCAATTTTAATGCGGTAAATGCGCTTGGGTAATTCAGCAATAAAGCGGCAACACCAATGGAAGATAAAACAGCAACCATAGCAACCCCTGTCAGCTCACCGAGCATCATCCACAACGCCCGCTTTACCCCAATGGTCATACCCAATGTCATTGCGAGGGTCATACACATACCAGGGGTGATAGATACAAAGAAAAAAGTGGGTATAAACGCACTTAAAAGAGCTAGATTCACCGCATCACCCTATTAATATTAAAAGCTGACTATAACGTGAAAAATAGAACTTTGGATAGCACAAAGCGATGAATTCTGTGGATTAGGTTAGAAGTGTTTCTTTTCTTTAAACGTGGCGTCGTCCATGAATTTATCCCATTCGTCATTGATGCTGCTCTCCTCATCTTCAACAGTGGTCTCTTCTGCTTCTCGCTTCGCATCAAGCTCTTTTTCTATTTCATCAATAATCCCTTCTAGCTGCTTAATAGATGACAGCGTCTCAGGGTTGTCTTTTACTGGGGCTAATTGCGATAAGGCTTCCTTATATGAAGACAAGGCTGCGTCCATTTTACCTGTTAAAAAGGCTTGTCGACCTAGGTAGGCATGAAAATCGGCGTTTAATTTGTACTTATAAAATAAAAGCAGCCCCTCGTAACGAGCACCTGTATCAGAATTTAACGTTTTCTCTTTCACACTTTGCTTGATAAAAAAGTGGAACGATTCCAACAAGCGCTTCAATTCCATGATTAATAGCTCATCATTAATTGGCTTTGCTCGACGCTTTTGCTTACTCGACTGAAACTCTGTCATTTCTTGTTCTAAATGACTTTTTCGTCGTTGAAGAGCTGAGTTAGGCTCAAACTGGATAAGTTCATCATAGAGGGTAACCATACGAGAAAACAGCCAAAGTCTCATATCTTTGGGCTGATATTGAGGCGGTAAATCATCAAGATAACGACGCACCTGACGAATCTGGTTATTAATACTTGCGATTTTACGGAGCTTTTCGATGCGAGCCTGTTCTTTAAGCTGCAATACGATTGCAACCCCTACAAACCCGCCTATCACAAGCAATAAAACCGTAACTGTCACTGCCGTCATATTAAAAAAATTGCCTTCAATGCTACAAAAATCATTATTTAAGAGGAAAGGAAGATGTGAATAAGTTGCCCCAAGTTAAGAACACATGCTCATACCTTCTTCAATTATATTGCCGAAGCACATTACAAACCAAGTACTAACTACCCCCTGTTGAGCGATTCGTAAATAATGCCTGTTCAACCGACTCTATTATTCGCTTTAAACGATCAATGTCCTTTTGAGCTTCACCTATAGCGGCAACTTTTTCCATTTCAACCAATGCAGTCCGATACTTTTCTAATGCTCTTGCCTTTTTGTCCATATCCACATCACTGTCTGCCTGATGAACCAACAAATCATGATAGGCAAGACTATTTCCGTAGCGAATCAATTCCACTTGCTGTTTCGCTGTTTGCTTATCCACAATACCATTTAGCGCAAAGCCTTTGATCAATGCAGGCAAGCTAGAGAGCGATGCTTGAATCTTAGACAATTGATCCGATTGTGTCACTCTTCCCTTATCGGCTAACTTAGCACTCGACTTTAACTGATCACGAATTTTAAATAACTCTGGTAGCTTATCGGCAAGTTCCTGACCGTAACGCTGATGGGAACCCAATTTAGGAATAATCGTCAAAAGGTAGTCAACCAATAACAACTTTGTCTGGTGAGGCATATAACGATCCATCACGATATCCAAAATGGATAATATGCGATAACAGCGATTTACTAACTGATCAGTCGCTTTCTTTTTTAATTCGCGTTGTTTTTCATACCATTTCAGTACACCAAAAATGGTCAAAATCGCAAAAGAAACACACAGACAAATAACGACAATGAGTACAATATTATTCATCATGACATTCTTACCAAATCCAGTGAACAGTAAAATGGAACCTATTTAAAACAACGGTGCTGTCTTACTAAGGAAGGTATAAATACAAAAAGGCCAGCAGAACTGACCTTTTTGATTAAAGCACTCTTTTTCAACTAAAGCACCCAGAGAAGGCTTCGTTAATAACCGCAATTAACTTAATGCGTAACAGAGAATCCGACCAACATATAAAAAATCATTGCAGAAAGCAACGCCGATGCAGGTACGGTAATCACCCAAGCGGCGGCAATACGAAGAATTGCGGAGCGTTTAACCAATTCTTTTTTCGTCGCTTTCTTCAACCCTTTACGCTCGCCTTTAGAAATAGGTGAAATATAGCTGGCATTTTTTAAGTCTTTAAGAATTTGGCGTTTTTCGCCTACATCTGCCTGCGTAAAGCGTTTAACAAAAGCCTGTGTCTCTTCGATATCATGACCCGCACGCTGAGAGTGCTTAATGATCGAGGCTATCTTCTTTTCATAAGACAGCTTTAGGTACTCCCGCAAGAAACCCACGCCAAAAATGCCACCAACAGCAATATGGGTGGAACTAACAGGAAGGCCAAACTGAGAAGCAATAATCACCGTGATAGCAGCGGCCATCGCTACACAAAAGGCACGTGTTTTATCCAACTCAGTAATTTCAGAACCAACAGTTTTTATCAGTTTGGGCCCATACAGAGCTAAACCAACCGAAATACCAAACCCTCCAATCGCCATCACCCAAATTGGAATCGGTGCAGAGTTGGCAACCGCCCCCGTCATTAGCGCATCATTTATGGCCGCTAATGGTCCAATCGCATTGGCAACATCGTTTGCCCCATGGGCAAAGCTTAATAACGCAGCAGAGGCAATCAGTGGGATGGTGAATAAGCTATTCACAGCATCTTTATCATTTTTCAACTTCATTGCCGCTCTATCAACCATAGGGCGAACTAAAAAGTATCCCGTCATAGCAACTGCAAAACCGATTAATAAAGCGGTCGTCATATCCAATTTGAACAGATGTTTGAAGCCTTTCATGATCAAATAAGTTGAAAACGCCCAGACCATAATCGCCACCAACAAGGGCACGACTTTCCGAGCGGCAAGAATCATATCGCTACGGTAGGTCACAGTACGCTTGATAAACATCAGAAAAGCCGCCGCAATAAGCCCCCCCATTACAGGAGAGATCACCCAACTAGCCACAATGGCACCAAGCTGGTTCCAGTTTGCAATCCCCCAGCCACCAGCGGCAATACCCGCACCAAGCACACCACCAACAATAGAATGGGTGGTAGAAACGGGTGCTCCAAGATACGTTGCTAGGTTTAGCCAAATAGCACCCGCTAGTAGAGCAGCCATCATAATCCAGATAAAGGTTGCAGAATTGGCAATAGAGCTTGGGTTAATAATGCCTTTCTGAATCGTCCCAACAACCGTACCACCTGCAATCAGAGAGCCTGAAGCTTCAAAGATTGCAGCAATCAGAATAGCCCCCGTCATAGAAAGCGCTTTCGAGCCAACGGCAGGTCCAACGTTATTCGCAACGTCATTTGCCCCTATGTTCAGTGCCATATACGCACCAATACCAGCAGCAATCGCTAAAATGGAGACATTCGAAACGGCGACACCTTGACTCACTGCATAAAAGCCCGCCAATAGCACAAATGCGAGAGCTATCAACACACGAATCAATTCACTGCCACCCAATAGGGTCTTTTCGTTTTTCAATTTGCTTGTAAGATCCATAGAGGCTCTTCTTTAAAGATTTATCTATGCCAAACTGCGGCTTACTTGACAAACTTATGGCTCATCATTCATCGCAAAATGCCTACCCTAGCACTTTTAGAAAGTTTGACGCTTTATTCATCCTGTCACATTTCCTTCATGAAATGTTAATCGCGCGCCATTCTACACCGAGGCAATTCAGATAAAAACCCTTAACATCTTTTATTGGACTCATTCCTACTAGGCCATCTCACTCACTGCAATTGCAATGCAATAGTGTAGGATGCAGTTCAAAATTTCGCCCTATAAAACCTCAGTATTTAGAGGATTATCTATTAAAGTTTGCTTTTTTATTAAAAATTAGCCATAAATGTGTAAAAACAATGCATTGCATGACAACGCCATATAAAACCAATGCCATTGAAACACTATAAGCCGCTACATTTAGTAGTAAAAATATAGCTAATCACCCCTAAATCAATCAAAGAGGGAACGGACTATGTCAGCAACAATCATTGTCGGTGTTGATGGAAGTGAAGCAGGTAATCGTGCTTTAGCCTATGCAAAACGGCTCGCAACGTTAATAGGAAGTGAATGCAAACTTGAACTCGTTTGTGTGGTCGAGTGGTCTCCTTATACATTTCAAACACCAGAAGAAAACTCCCATCGTAAAAAGCAAAAACAAATTGAAACCCAAAACGCCCAAGAACGTGTTATCGATCCCGCTTTAGCATCTCTAAAAGAGGAAGGAATCGCCGCGTCTGGCGTTGTGAAATTTGGTAAAGCCTCCTCAATTCTCAATAACATTGCTGTAGAACACAACGCTGAACAAATTGTCGTTGCTCGCTCCACAGAGCAAGGTTTAAGTGCACGAGTTTTTGGCAGTGTAACCGCCAACCTCGTTATGAGCGCCAATGTCCCCGTAACGGTTGTCAGCTAAGGAGCATGATTATGCTAAAACGTCCCTATTTTATTTTTACGTCTTTTATAAGCCTGCTGCTTTTAACGCTAAGCTCTAGTGCACAAGCGGAAGAAAGCTCTGGCGGCATTGATGCCGTGGTCAATGAAATGTTTGGTCATGCCACAGGCTGGTTTGTTAGCCTTATCTTCGCACCTTTTCCCGGAACGAGTTTCCCTTGGATTGTGCTTTGGTTAGTCACTGGTGCATCCATCTTCACACTCTACTTCGGCTTTTTACAATTTCGCGGCGTGGGCCACTCTATTGCTTTAGTAAAAGGTGACTATTCCGACCCAAATGACGCAGGAGAAGTAAGTCATTTCCAAGCACTGGCCACCGCCCTATCTGGAACGGTAGGCCTAGGGAATATTGCAGGTGTGGCCGTTGCGGTGTCTATCGGAGGACCTGGCGCGACTTTTTGGATGATTCTCGCAGGCCTTATGGGCATGGCTTCCAAATTTACCGAGTGTACACTGGGGGTTAAATACCGTAATGAGTACAAAGATGGCAGCGTCTCTGGTGGACCTATGTACTATATTTCCAAAGGTTTTAAAGAGCGTGGCATTCCTGGCGGTCGATTCTTAGCTGGCCTGTTTGCTGTGTTTTGTATCTTAGGAGCACTTGGTGGTGGCAATATGTTCCAAGCCAACCAAGCCCATGCGCAATTAACCCAAGTCATTGGTAACTATCCAGGTTGGATTACTGGCGTGGTATTTGCCGCGCTCGTCTTTATTGTAATCGTCGGTGGGATCAAATCCATCGCACGTGTTACGGATAAGATTGTTCCTTTTATGGGGATTCTTTATGTTGGCTCAGCCATTGTTATTTTAATCGTTAACGCCGATAAAATAGGCTGGGCATTTGGCCAAATCTTTGCGGGCGCTTTTACCGGCCTTGGTGTGGCGGGTGGTATGGTCGGTGCCTTGATTCAAGGCTTTAAACGCGCGGCCTTTTCTAACGAAGCAGGGGTAGGTTCTGCGGCTATTGCCCACTCTGCTGTACAGACAAATGAACCAGTTACCGAAGGGTTTGTATCGTTGTTGGAGCCGTTCATTGATACCGTTGTTATTTGTACCATGACCGCCCTAGTCATCATCATTACAGGTCAATTGGTGCAAAATCCAGAAACAGGCATGTATATTTTAAACGAAGCAGGTACCGCCATTAAAACTGCCGACGGCTCTTCTGGTGTCGCACTAACGTCTGCCGCTTTTGCTTCTGCGTTTAGCTGGTTCCCTATTTTGCTGGCGATTGCGGTTATCCTGTTCGCTTTTTCGACCATGCTCAGCTGGTCTTACTATGGCTTAAAAGCTTGGACCTATCTCTTTGGTGAAGGCAAAACAGCGGAGCTAACTTTTAAAACCTTGTTTTGTGTCTTCGTTATCATCGGTGCCGCCGCCAACCTAGGCCCAGTGATTGATTTTTCTGATGCGGCTATCTTCGCCATGGCTGTTGCAAACATCATCGGCTTGTACTTCTTAATGCCGATTGTTAAGAAAGAGCTTACCTCCTATCAAAAACGTCTAAAGTCTGGTGAAATTGTTAAATATAAAGACCGCAAAAAGGCGCAAAAAGCCTAGTCTCTACTACCAGTAACAAGACAATTAAAAGACCAAATGACAGTATCATTTGGTCTTTTTTTATTTAGGTCGTTGGCCGTTTTACTACTACTTTTTGCGAACAACTAGGTCTTAAAAGAAGCCCAATGGATTAATGTCATAGCTTACCAACATGTTCTTCGTTTGTTGATAGTGCTCTAGCGCTAGTTTATGAGTTTCACGTCCGACACCGGATTTTTTATAACCGCCGAAAGCAGCATGGGCAGGATATTGATGATAACAGTTCATCCATACACGACCCGCTTCAAGGTTACGCCCCATGCGATAAGCGAGATTGGTGTCTCGCGTCCATACCCCCGCCCCTAGACCAAACTCGCTATCGTTAGCAATTGCTAGCGCTTCGGCTTCATCTTTAAAGGTCGTAATACTAATCACAGGACCAAAAATTTCTTCTTGGAACACACGCATGTCATTTGTTCCCTTAAACATGGTTGGTTGAACATAGAAGCCTTTATCAAAGCCATCCATTGACTCAACACCACCGCCGATCAAAAGCTCTGCTCCTTCTTCTTTACCGATATCAATGTAGCTTAATATTTTATCAAACTGCTCTTGAGACGCTTGTGCGCCTACTTGAGTCTCTGTATCTAATGGGTTACCACGCTTAATGGTTTTAGTACGTTCAATTGCCAAGGCAATAAACTCGTCATAGATAGATTCTTGGATCAAGACACGGGAAGGACAAGTACATACCTCTCCTTGGTTAAAGAAGGCCAATACCAGCCCTTCCACACATTTGCTAATGAAGGTTTCTTCTTGTTGCATAATATCGGCAAAATAGATATTAGGTGACTTGCCGCCCAGCTCCACGGTAGATGGGATGATATTTTCAGCCGCACACTTCAGAATATGCGAACCTACAGGCGTTGATCCTGTAAAGGCAATCTTCGCAATACGCTTACTGGTTGCTAGCGCTTGGCCCGCCTCAGCACCAAACCCATTAACAATGTTTATCACGCCTGCGGGTAAAAGATCGCCAATAACTTTTATCAGCTCTAAAATAGACGCTGGTGTCTGTTCTGCAGGTTTTAATACAACACAATTACCTGCGGCAATCGCAGGCGCTAACTTCCAAGCAGCCATCAATATTGGAAAGTTCCACGGGATAATTTGACCAACCACACCTAATGGCTCATGGAAATGATAAGCCACGGTATTCTCATCCAACTCTGCGGCACTGCCTTCTTGGGCTCGTAAACAGCCTGCAAAATAGCGAAAATGGTCTGCAGCCAGCGGAATATCAGCATTTAAGGTTTCACGTACCGCTTTGCCGTTATCCCAGGTTTCAGCCACGGCTAGCAGTTCCAAGTTTTGTTCAATGCGGTCAGCAATCTTCAGGAGTATATTCGCACGATTAATAACAGAGTTTTTCCCCCATGCCGCTCTTGCTGAGTGGGCAGCATCTAGTGCCAAGTTGATATCCTCTTCGGTGGAGCGGGGAATACGACAAAAGACTTCACCAGTCACAGGGCTTATATTGTCAAAGTATTGCCCTTTCACAGGGGGAACCCACTCACCGCCAATATAATTCCCGTATTCAGCTTGGAAAGAAACGACGCTACCTTCGCTACCAGGTTTTGCATAAATCATGATGATGTCTCCAATCTTGTTGTTTTTATAACGGTGTCTTTTCTGTTCTCACTGTAGGAATAAGCGACACACAAAGCTTGCCTGTGAGTCCATGATAGTTGCCTGTGTGTCCAATTTTTATTCAAGCTCATAGTTGACCCTAATGCCTATTGGGTAGATTATTAGTCTCAAACAAATCACGCCATACAAAAATAATCTGAGGTGTGCTCATGACAAATGCAGTGATCAATCCATCATTAACATGGCAAAAACGCTCGCCCACTCAACTGGTTGAAAACCGTGTGTGCTTTGCTGGAATAGACTCAGAACTCAGCATCTATGACACGTATGAGCAAGCTAAAAAAGTCAGCTTAAAAGCCGACTCTCTGCTGTATTGCGGCATGGTGACAGGGGCTAAAGTCATGCATACGAAACAAAAAAGCGACATTGCTTTCCTGCCTCATGAATCATTTATTTTAGCGCCCAATGAAGAAGTATTTATCGATTTTCCAGAGGCGAATATCAATCACCCCACAACCTGCTTGACGATTGCACTATCAAAAGAGCGTGTTGCGCAAATTAGTGATCGTATGAATGATACATGCCTTCCCAATTTGGCCGACAAAATTGCCGTCGACCCAAATCAGCCATTACACACCCTGCATACTCAAGCAACACAACAGGTAATTGATCGTTTAACCAGCCACTTTATACAAAATGATCCTGACCGCGATTTACTGGTGGACTTTGGTGTCAATGAACTTATTATGAGAATCTTACGCTATCATGGAAGAGAGGCATTATTGCGCTATACACAAACCACCCCTGATGCAACGGGGTTAACCTGTGTGATTAATTGGATCGAAGAACACCTTGCTAGCCCTTTAGACATCGATGCTTTGAGCAAAATGGCCTGCATGAGCCGTAGCCGTTTTTATGATATATTTAAGCGACAACTGGGCTGCACACCACTGGAATACCAACATCAAAGACGCATGGCACAAGCCCATTTAAGACTCAAAAAAGGGGCTACTGTTACGCAAGTCAGTTTCGAACTAGGCTATCAAAGCTTGAGTCACTTTAGTCGTCGTTTCCATCAGCATTTTGGCCTCTGCCCTAGCCAAATAGCTCAAACACGACTGAATTAACAAATAGACAGTCATGACGATGCAAATTGCCATAGAAATGTTCGTTATTACCTGTGTTCAATAGCAATTTGCTGGCAACGTTATACCACTCTTTAGTATATTAGCCGTTTGTCGTACCCAGTATTCGTTTCGCTTAGGGCCCCCTCCCCCTAGGTCTATTCACCTGTCTGTTAAGGTCAACATGCCTTCTTTATTCAAACATACCAACTTTGTTCATTATTGGATTGGACAAATTGCCTCATCCTTTGCTTTTCAAATGCTCACCGTAGGCATTGGCTGGCAAATGTACAACTTAACAAACAGCCCGATGGCACTGGGTTTGGTGGGATTATGTCAATTTCTCCCGCAATTAACCCTGACACTCGTCGTGGGGCATATGGCAGATCGCTATAACCGACGCCTTATTTGTGTTTTCAGCCGACTCATCATGACCATGACAGTGGCTGTATTGGCCATCAGTAATATAACGGATCATATTTCCGCCACCATTATCTACAGTTGCGCGGTCATGTTGGGAGCTGCACGCGCCTTTGAAATGCCGGCTAACCAAGCCATTCTTCCCAATCTAGTCCCTGAAGCTCTGTTATCTCGTGCCATGAGCGCCATTGCCTCAGCCCGAGAAATTTCAGTCATTGCAGGACCTGCCCTCGGTGGATTAATTTACCTATTAGGGCCAACAACCTTATATTCCACCAGCAGTCTCTGTTTTTTGCTGTCCAGCGTGATCATGTTCTTTCTACACTATAACTTTGTTGTCAAAGCAAAAGCGCCTATTAATATGACCCATCTATTAGGCGGGCTACGTTTTGTTCGCAACAATAAGGTTATTCTTGGTTCCGTATCACTGGATATGTTTGCGGTATTATTAGGTGGGGCCACCGCATTACTTCCAATTGTCGCAAAAGATATTTTGCATACTGGGCCTTGGGGATTAGGGTTATTACGCTGCGCACCAGCACTCGGTGCATTATTAGTGTCAGTTTATCTTTCACGTCGACCACTTGAACACAGTGTCGGTAAGATTATGTTTGCCGCCGTCGCATCATTTGGCGTGGCCACCATTTTATTTGGCTTATCTAGCACACTCATTCTCTCTTTGGCGGCTCTCACTTTGATGGGTGCATCCGATATGATCAGTGTGGTCATTCGCTCTACTTTAATTCAAATAGAAACCCCAGACGATATGCGCGGACGCGTCAGCGCAGCCAACTCAATTTTTATTGGTAGTTCTAATCAATTAGGAGAGTTTGAATCTGGGGTGACCGCCGCTTGGTTTGGGGTTATCCCAGCCATTTTAATTGGTGGTATAGGTACCATTGCCGTTGTGGGTATCTGGATGTATCTATTTCCTACCCTTGTACATCGCAACCGTTTGGAAAAAGATAACACTTGAACCAACATCGACTCTATTTAAAGAGGCGTTTTTTCTTTTTATCGATTCGCTTCCAAGTCCAACTAGGTGGCTCGCCTTTCAACCAATAAATCAATAACAAAATCACAGTGGCGATACCAACCCCCACGCCCCACTCTTTCAAAGTGACTTTGGGATCATAACTGACACTAATAACCCCAATCACAGCAAAATAAACTACCAGTACAGCCCAGCCTTGCCATGCTGTTGGCTTTCCCCATCCCCAGCCATTTTTCTTAGCGGGAAACCACGTATTTTTACTCTTCTTTTGCACTGCGACCTTTCCATCAATTAGACGATAACTGTTCTATAAACGATAAAGCCCACAAGACTTACCTTTAGCCAGACCTTATACCAAAATACATAGAACAGATAGAAAAAGAGCCTACACTAGGTAGACTCTGTAAGCATTCCCTACGCACAGAAGACTACACTATTGGCTCGATAAAAACTCACCACGTGTTTTGTCACTGCTCTTAAACAAACCGCCTAAGGCCGTTGTTTGCGTGGAAGAGCTGGCATCCATCACACCGCGGGCTTTAACACAGTAATGCACAGCATCAATGCTAACAGCCACATTGTCGGTTTCCAGCAAGGCTTGCAATGTGACCAAAATTTGCTGAGTCAAACGTTCTTGTACTTGCGGACGCTGACCGAAAAAGCGCACAATACGGTTAATTTTCGACAACCCAATGATCTTATTTTTTGGCAAATAAGCCACCGTTGCCATACCATCGATCGTTACAAAATGATGCTCACAAGTACTGGTAAAGCTGATATTACGCACCTTTACCATCTCATCGACTTTCATCTTATTTTCTATAACAGTGATCTTTGGAAAATTCGAGTAATCAAGACCAGAGAAAATCTCACGCACATACATTTTAGCGATTCGATGCGGCGTTTCCGCCAAACTGTCGTCGGTTAGATCCAAACCTAACGTGCCAACAATATCTTCAAAGGCGTACTTTATACGCTGATATTTCTCTTCAGAGGTCAAACCGTTATCAATCATCGGCGTCTCAAGACCACTCTTAATGAGAGCATCACGAACTTTGTGCGCTTCTTCTGAAAGCCCTAAATCACTTACTTTTGCTTGTTCTGCTACAACAGATTTCATATTGATGTCCTAAGTTGCTGTATCTTGTCAGATGACACGGAGGCGAGTTGATCGGCCCCAGCTAGACGACTCTTTACTGCCACTAAACAAGGTGTCTACCTCCATCTAGCGACAAGGTTCTCCCTGTCATATAGCGATTTTCTAAAATGTACTTTACAGCCAACACGCCTTCTTGCTCACCCGGTTCTTGATGTAAAAGTGACTTATTCAAAGCCTGTTGACGATATTCTTCATCGTCTTCTGGATTAAACATCAAAAGAGAAGGCGCGATCGAATTCACATTGACCAAGGGAGCATAACGCTTAGCAAAAGAGCAAGTTAAGTTAGCAAGCCCCGCCTTACTCGCCGCATAAGCAATATGCTTACCACTGCCTTTTTCAGCCACATAATCCGTCATATGAATTATATCGGCTTTTCCTTTACGCACAGAGCCTGCAGATAATAAAGCTTCGAATGCCAGATTCATACGGTACGGCGCAAATACATGCACATACCACATTCTTTCCATTAATTCGCTGGGATCAATATCCTCTGCCTCAGACTGCCAGTCGGAGGCATTATGAATGATCCCCCGTAACGCATTATAACGCTGCTGAATTTGCGCGATGAACTCATCTACTCCTGATTGGGAGGAGAAATCAGCTCGAATACAATGCACCCCCCTCTCTTCTAGTTCAACAATACTCGGTTTGTTGCGGCGATAAGTAATCACCACTTGATGGCCGTCTTCGACCAAGGCTTTTGCACAGGCTAATCCCAATCTCTGTGCGCCTCCTGTAATAATAATCGGCACGTCATGTATCATGTAAGTCCATTCCCATTGAGTAATATTTGTGAGCCATAGAAAACCATATTACCAATATCATAGTATTCTTAATAATACGCTACGGATAATAATGAAAAAAAGATCATCCGTTCTCCTAAAATGTGTCTAGTTGTCTACAAATTAAACTAGAATACAGAGAGAAAGCTAATGGATACTTACCATGTCAAATAGAATAGCAAAAAAAAGATACGCAAATGAATGAGTTCTATCTATCAACATCATAGAAAGGAAAAGAACAATGGAACACCAGCCACCAAAGCACCTGAATTCTTCTAGCATCCCTCAAGAGGCGTTTGATTGGTACGATGAGTATGCCCACGGTGACATTGATCGACGTACTTTTTTATCGAAACTCGGTACACTGGGCATGGCAGGGCTGTCTTTATCTGTTATTACGGGGGCCTTAATACCCAACTATGCGTTAGCTGAACAAGTCTCTTTTAATGACCCAGACATTACGGCCAGCTACTTGGAATTTGACAGTCCAGCCGGATACGGCAAAGGACGTGGTTATTTTGTTGTGCCTAAAGGCATTAGTCAGGACAACCCCGCGCCCGTCGTCTTAGTGGCCCATGAAAACCGTGGACTTAATCCGTATATCAAGGACGTCGCTCGACGCCTAGCAAAAGAGGGATTTGTTGCTTTTGCACCCGATGCTTTGTTTCCCATTGGAGGCTACCCAGGTAATGATGACGAAGGGAGAGCCATGCAAAAAACCTTAGACGGTAGCAAAATAGAAAAAGATTTTATGAGTGCGGCTGTCATGCTAAAGCAGCATTCTCTGAGCTCTGGCAAACTTGGTATGGTGGGATTTTGCTATGGTGGGTATTTAACCAATACATTGGCCGCCTTTATGCCCAATACGCTGGATGCAGGCGTACCTTTTTATGGCACCCCAGCCACCTCCCATCTTAAACAGATTCGAGGGCCGTTAATGCTGCATTTTGCCGCACTCGATAAACGTGTCAACGCAACTTGGCCTGACTATGAAAGAAACTTAAAAGAAAACAAGGTGAATTACACGGCCTACACTTACCCCAACGCAAATCATGGGTTTCATAATGACTCAACAGCACGTTATCAAAAAGACAGCGCCGAGCTGGCTTGGTCTCGAACCATTGCCTTTTTTAAGCAACATTTAGCGGCCTAACAATCTAAGCTTAAATACAAAAATGCCCGAGACATCATCGGGCATTTTGGTCATTGATATGTTTTTCGTTTCTACGGGAGTGTTAATTACCAAAACCGATGACGTCATCAAGGGAAAGGCCTTGTTTGTCCATCATCAAACGTAACTTACGTAATGCCTCAACTTGAATCTGTCTGACTCGCTCACGGGTTAGACCTATTTCTGCACCAACATCTTCCAGTGTACTTGGTTCATAACCTCGTAAACCAAAACGTCGCGCAATAACCTCACATTGCTTGTCATTCAGTTCATTTAACCAACCCTCAATGCTCTTTAAGACATCCCCTTCTTGGCGGTCCTCTTCTGGACCTTGGTGGTTGGTGTCGGCAATCACTTCCATTAAACTTTTATCGTTATCGTCCCCCCCGCCAACATAAGAGTCAATGGAACTGATGCGCTCATTTAGTCCCAGCATTTTTTGCACATCCGCAACGGGACGATCCAGCATTTCTGCAATTTCTTCAGGACTTGGCTCATGATCCAGCTTTTGCGTCAATTCACGTGCCGCACGCAAATAAACATTCAACTCTTTCACCACATGAATCGGCAAGCGAATCGTACGAGTCTGATTCATGATCGCCCGCTCAATGGTTTGACGAATCCACCAAGTCGCGTAGGTAGAGAATCGAAAACCGCGTTCAGGATCAAACTTTTCAACCGCTCTGATCAACCCCAGATTCCCTTCTTCAATCAGATCCAACAAAGACAACCCACGATTCAAGTAACGTCTTGAAATTTTCACAACTAAACGTAAGTTACTGACGATCATTCGTTTACGGGCACTTTCGTCTCCTTTCAGAGAAAGGCGTGCAAAATACACCTCTTCTTCCGCTGACAACAAAGGAGAAAAACCAATCTCACTCAAATAAAGCTGAGTAACGTCTAAACTTTTGTTGGATTCATCGTTGGCATATCGAGCGTTCACGGCAGAATCAAAATCGTCATCACTGTTATCGTTCTCAATACCCTCAATATCATCATCCACCAAATCTAGATCAAAATCCAAATTGGCGAGCGTTTGAGTTGTTTTACTTGTATTTACATTTACTGTTTTCATTTTTATCCCCTCCTCGCCCAGCGTGAATTATTATTGTCTGGGAAGTATTTTTAGTGGATCCACTGGTTGACCATCACGCCTAATTTCGAAGTGCAAAAGAGGTCTATCATTACCCTTGCCACCGATAATAGCCAAAGCGTCGCCCGCTTTCACATGCTGCTCTTCCTTCACTAAAATCCGTTTGTTGTACGCATAAGCACTGAGGTAAACATCGTTATGTTTCACTATCACAAGGTTTCCATAACCAATTAAACCACTGCCCGCATATACAACTGTTCCGTCGGCAACTGCTTTGACCAATTCACCTTTTTGCCCTTTGATGTCTATACCTTTACTACTAACGCCGTTACTTGAAAAGCCCTTTACAACTTTCCCGACGAGTGGCCATTGCCAAGAGGTCACTTTTTCAGAGTTTTGTATATGAGAAGAGGATTTTTTTTCAGGGATATTCACCTTTTTTTGCAGGGTAATATCGGAAGGTGAAACGCTAGGAACCCGAGCTGTTTTCGCTACAGCTCGTGTTCTTGACGAGGATCGACTAGACTGAGAAGAGGCACGACTGGCTGTTCTTGAAGCTCTCTTCTCTAACCATATTTTTTGCTTAGGATAAATCGTATAGGGGGGACGAATATGATTTAATGCAGCCACCTCTCGATAATCTTTACCATAGCGAAAAGCAATAGAAAACAAGGTCTCCCCGCGACTTACTCGGTGGTAACCAGAGCGAGGAACGGAAGACACCGAGGCATCATTGGCACCGTAAGAGCCTGTATTTTCATCTGGGAAGTTAATCACTTGATAAGCGCAACCAGATAAAGAAAAACACAATAGTATTACCCACTTAATTCTCCAAGCTGCAATGCGGGTGATACCACCTTTGGCCTCAAACTTATTAATAACCAACGTCCTCTCTTACCATCTTAACCGCCCTATCGCTAACACTCAGATACATTTGACTTTATTTGTCCGTGTTTCGTAAAAAAATGTAAGAAATGAGAAAAACGATCATAAAGCCGATAATCATAAAACCGAGTGGCAATAATAAATCCGTCGTAAAATGATACGAACTAGTGTGCCAAGGAAGAATTAAGTGCTCTTCAACAGGTAGTTTTTTACTGCCTATTTGTGTCCAAGAGTCCACCACTTTCCATGGCCATACCTTTACCAATGCCCCCACCATAATACCTATTAAGGCAGACAGGGTAAGCGACTTAGCATGCTCCAATAAGTATTGCAGAACTTTTGAAAAACTCAGTAGGCCAACTAACGCCCCCACGGCAAACACTCCAATCACCGCAAAATTAAAATCTTTCACAGCACCAAGAATAAAACCGTACATTCCCATCATTAACAGCAAAAAACTTCCGGAGATACCAGGTAGAATCATCGCGCAAATAGCAATGACGCCAGAAAAAAACACCATTGAGTAAGTGGTATTGACTTGAATGGGCACCACCAATGACAGAGACGCGCCAATGGCTATGCCCACAACAAGCGTCAGGAAATGACGCAAAGAAAAGCGTTCTATGTGCCCAATCAAGAAATAAGCCGATGCTAGGATCAAACCAAAGAAGAAGCTCCACACATATTCAGGATACGTCGCCAGTAAATGCGTTATCAGCCCCGCAATACCCACAATACTGGTTGCGATACCCGCCCCTAAAGACAACAAAAACGCCCCATCAAAATGGCGCCATAGTGCTTTAATATCGCCTTTTACCAGCATAGTAAGACTTTGTTTATTGACGCCACTAAGAGCCGCAATCAGGCGATCATACACACCTAGAATAAACGCAATGGTTCCACCTGATACTCCGGGGATGACATCTGCTGCCCCCATCATGACACCACTCATATAAATTTTAAGCCATTTAGGCATAGACTTTTCCTTCCAATAAGGGAACAAAATGGGCCGCTTCAATCGCTAAACGCTTCCAACGGTCTCCTTCTTTTCGCCAACAACCAATTTGTGGTGTAGGCTGACTAATCGGCATAATTAATATACCGTTTTCTTTTAGGCAATTGGTTAATGCAACCGGAACTTTACTCACCATTGCCGTAATAATGACAGCATCCATGTCGATTTTTTGTGGCCAACCTGCCTGGCCATCGCCAAACAAGTACTCCACATTGCTAATCCCCATCTCCTCAAGCCGCTGTTTGGCAAGCTTATGAAGCGTTTCCTGTCGCTCAATGGTGTGCACTTTATTAAAAAAGTGCGCCAATATTGCCGTTTGATAACCCGACCCAGTGCCAACTTCCAACACTCGACCAAGGCGAGCATATTCCAGTAACCATTGCGACATTCTTGCCACCGTCAAAGGCTGACTAATGGTTTGATTACGACCTATAGGTAAAGGCGTGGCTGAGTAGGCAAGATGGGAAAAAGCAGGTTCAACAAATTTCTCTCGCGGAATATTCCCCATCTTAGCCAGTAATGCCGGATGGTGAATACCCTGTGATTTCAGCTGTTGTAACATCTGAGAGGCACGAGACTCAGTCTGCTTAATCAGCCCATTGAGATTGTGTAGACTCATAGATCAAAAGAACGAACCCAAGCATCTAATGGCTGTTTTGCTTCATAACATGTCATGTCCGTATGAATAGGGGTAATGGAAACATACCCTTCTTGCACCGCATGGAAATCCGTCCCTTCTGAAGCATCATGAGGCTCTGATAAAGCGCCAATCCAAAAGCTTGGCAAACCTCTTGGGTGTTGTGCACTAATTGCTTCTTGTGCTCGTTGGCGATACCCTAAGCGTGTCACTTTTATCCCCTTTAACTCGCTATAAGGCACATCAGGCACGTTAACATTCAGCAAAATACCTGGGGCAAGGGTTAGACTCTTAGCATCGTCTAAGAGTTTCATGACAACTTCTGCTGCTGTCTCAAAATACGTATTTCCCACTAAGGAGACGGCCAGCGCTGGCTGACCAAGATGTCGGGCTTCCATTGCTGCCGCTACAGTACCTGAGTAAATCACATCATCACCCAGATTAGCCCCATGGTTGATACCAGAGACCACTAGATCCACCTGTCCATCAATCACTCCCGACAGGGCTAAATTCACGCAATCAGTTGGTGTCCCATCCACTCGATAGTATTTATCAGTTACTTTAGTGGGTTGCACTGGACGCGTTAGTGTTAATGAGTTACTCGCACCACTGCGATTGCGGTCTGGTGCGACCACCAAAATATCGTATTGTTCTTGTAAGGCTTGCGCTAAAGTATTAATGCCGACGGCATCAATTCCATCATCATTGGCGATCAATATTCTCATGGTATTTCTCAGCTGATTTGTCGGTAACATGTATCATTTCGCGTAAAATACTGGTGGCGAAACATCCTTTAGACAGGGAAAACTCAACAATGAGTTGAGTCTGTTCGTTGGACTTCTCAAGCAATTCCCAGGCCATATCAGTCGGCATCAGTCGCGCCAAGCGGCTCTCTCGACTTAAGCCAAAGTCAATTAAGGCCTGCATTAACTCCCCTTCTTGGCGAACGGATTCGATAATAACCGCTTCTCGCTGTGCTCCGGTGCCATCTTGCCAACCTTCGCAAATCAACGGCAGAACGGGATGCACGTTACCTAATACCGCTTGTAAATGCATCGACGCCGTCATTTCTTTCAAGCGAAACTGCTCATCACGGCCTTGATGTTGGACAATATCGCCATCACACAATCGACACCACATGCCATTTCTAACCTGTGCGCTCAGCGCTTCATTGAAGAACCAAGAGCGAATAGCAGATAGCCAAAAACCTTCTGTTTTAGAAAGCTTTCTTTTGCTTTGCCGCCCTTTGAACACAAAGGGTTTGCCATTATGCAAATTATTGCCGTTAATACCAAAGCGTTGCGCGCCATAATAATTCGGTACACCACTCATTTTAATCAGCTCAAGGCGGCTTTTCAGATCCTCCAAATCGCCTTTGATGTCGCGAATGCGCAGCACAAAACGATTACCAACATGGGCACCTGTGCGCAGTTTTTTAGAATGACGAGCTTGTGTGATCACTCGAACCTTTTCAGGTTCACGGAATGCTTCTTGAATATTGGTTAAATCCGGCTCTTTATTAATCATATGCAGACAAAACCACTGACGAGTACAAGCATGACGATCTTTCACGCCACTATAAGTGACTTTATTCGCAGCGATACCTGCCATTTGCGCTAAACGTTTAGCTAAGAAGTCCGTATTAATACCCTGTTTTTCAATAAAAACAAAACAAAACTCACCATGACCATCAGGTTCAAATCCCAACTGTTCTTCCACAAAAAAGTCTTGTACTGTGGTTTTTAAATCGCCCGTCACTTTGGGGGTGGACCAAGCGTACTCCCATTGGGTATTCATTCACTACCTACTTTGCGGTTTTATTCTGGTTGGATCCATCACATCATGCAAAACATAAGATGATGCTATTTGCTGTTATCAGATTATGCTGGCTGGTAAATAAGCGCTACCGCTTCCACAGCAATGCCTTCTTTGCGTCCCGTAAAACCGAGCTTTTCTGTCGTTGTTGCCTTCACATTGACCGCCCCGATATCAATTGAAAGATCCTCTGCGATGTTCGCCCGCATCGCATCGATATGCGGACGCATTTTGGGCGCTTGGGCAATAATGGTTACATCGACATTACCTACGGAAAAACCTAGCTTTTGAATTTCTTGATACGCCTTTTTTAATAACAAGCGGCTATTCGCACCTTCAAAAGCCGCATCAGTATCTGGAAAGTGTTTCCCTATGTCGCCTAACGCCGCAGCGCCTAGCAGTGCATCGGTTAAGGCATGCAACACCACGTCACCATCAGAGTGGGCAAGCAAACCTTGCGAGTAAGCAATACGTTCTCCTCCCAAAATAATGTGGTCGCCTTCTCCAAATTTATGTACATCAAAACCATGACCTATCCGAAAAGGCACCATGACAATTCCTCCTATCTATATCTCTATTTGCTGATTGAGTTAATATTATGCGAGACGAGCGCTTCTGCAATAAACAAATCTTCTGGAAAGGTCACTTTGATGTTTGTGCTTTCCCCCAGCACGAGATCAGGCTGCCACCCAGTATATTCCATCGCAGAGCATTCATCGGTAATCGCCACGCCCTGTGTCTGAACATTCCGTAACGCCTGTAGCAAATCACTGGCAGGAAATTTTTGTGGCGTTTGAGCCAGCCAGATAGCATCGCGGTTGAGTGTAGCTTGTATCTTACCATTAGCTTTTTGTTGCTTAATCGTATCCCGAGCAGGCATCGCCAAAATAGCCCCTTGGACACCTTGATGTAAAATGATACGTTCTAGTGCACTTTGGCTTAATAATGGCCTTGCAGCATCGTGTACTAACACATCCTGCTCAGTAACCTGTTGAGCTTGCAATAAATATTCTAGTCCCTTTAAGACGGTATCCGAACGCTCCATACCTCCGTGATAAGTAAACACACGGGGGTGACTGACCCATGAGGAGTCCGCCCAGTACCCATCCTGCTCTCCAAGCCCAACCGCAACCCCTGCTATCATCGGGTGGTTCACAAAAATAGCTACGGTACGATCCAAAATGGTTTTGCCCAATAGAGAGAGATATTGCTTAGGGCAATCAGCCTTCATTCGCTGGCCAATGCCAGCAGCGGGAATAATAACCCAAAGAGGTTGTATCATTTGTCGACTATCCGATAAAACACTTCGCCGTTTTTAATATATTGAAGATCCGTACGGATATGCTCCTCTACGGCCTCTTCTCCCGAGCGAAGATCATCTACTTGTGCTCTTAGTGCTTCATTACGCTGCTTAAGATGCAAATTCACACGCTCCTGATAGGCAATTTGTTTCGCCAATTCTTCTTGGCGCTTCACACCCTGATCACCGTAGTACAAATGATAAGACTGGTAGCCAATAGCCAATGCAAACAAAACAAATAATAAACGTGGCATAACGCCCTCAGCAGATAACAAAACGAGTCCCTATTATCGAAGGATTTCGCTAAAAACAAAATAAAAAAGGGAGAACAGAGTCCTCCCTTTTTTAAGTTTTTACAAATTATGCCTGACCTTTAATCTCAGACAAGCCTTTATATGGCGCTTTACCACCCAGTTGTTCTTCAATACGTAGCAATTGATTGTATTTAGCCACACGGTCAGAACGGCATAGAGAACCCGTCTTGATTTGACCAGCGGCTGTGCCGACGGCCAGATCGGCAATTGTGGCATCTTCTGTTTCACCTGAGCGGTGAGAGATGACAGCGGTGTAGCCTGCATCTTTCGCCATTTTGATCGCTTCCAATGTTTCGGTCAAAGAGCCGATTTGGTTAAATTTGATCAAAATAGAGTTGGCAATACCGTTATCGATACCGCGCTTTAGAATCTTCGTATTGGTTACGAACAAATCATCACCCACTAGTTGGAGTTTATCACCCAATAGTTTTGTTTGATGTGCAAAGCCGTCCCAGTCAGACTCATCAAGACCATCTTCAATGGAAACGATGGGGTACTGGTTAGCAAGATCCTGTAGGAAAACGTTAAACTCTTCTGAAGTGAACTTCTTACCTTCACCTTTAAGGTCGTAGATGTTGGCCTCTTTGTCATAGAACTCAGACGCTGCACAGTCCATCGCCAACGTGATGTCCTTACCAAGCTCATAACCTGCGGCAGCCACCGCTTCTTTGATAACAGCAAGTGCTTCAGCATTGGAAGAAAGGTTCGGAGCAAAGCCCCCTTCATCGCCCACCGCCGTGCTCAAACCTCGAGCACTGAGTACTTTTTTCAGAGCGTGGAAAACTTCTGCACCATAGCGCAATGCTTCGCGAAAATTAGGTGCACCAACAGGCTGAATCATGAACTCTTGAATATCAACGTTGTTATCAGCATGCTCACCGCCGTTGATGATGTTCATCATAGGAACCGGCATAGAAAACACGCCAGATGTGCCATTCAAATCAGCGATATGTGCGTATAAAGGCACTTTTTTCGAGATCGCAGCGGCTTTAGCAGCGGCTAAAGACACGGCTAAAATAGCGTTGGCCCCAAAAGTCGATTTGTTTTCTGTACCATCAAGCTCGATCATAATCTGATCAAGCTCTTTTTGTGCCGCTGCATCCTTACCAATTAAAGCGTCACGGATCGGACCGTTAACTGCAGCAACCGCTTTTAGGACACCTTTACCCAAATAACGGCTTTTATCGCCATCGCGTAATTCTAAAGCTTCACGAGAACCGGTAGAGGCACCAGAAGGTGCACACGCTGAACCTACCGAACCATCAGCCAAAATCACATCAGCTTCAACAGTAGGATTACCACGAGAGTCTAAGACTTCTCTGGCTTTGATATCAACGATCTGACTCATAACAAACCTCTTAAAATAAATGAAAAATCACAAACAGCCTATTTGCTCGACTTATTTTTCTTTACCTGCATGTTTCAATGCTGCATGAACAAAGGCACTAAACAGGCCGTGTCCGTACCTAGGAGTAGAGGTAAATTCTGGATGGAATTGACAAGCAACAAACCAAGGATGATCGGCAATTTCCACCATTTCAACCAAAGAATTGTCTTCTGAACGACCTGAGATCGTCAAACCTGCTTTTTCCAACGCTTCAACGTAGAAGTTATTTACTTCATAACGATGACGATGACGCTCTGTAATCACCGCTTGACCATAAGCTTCAAATGCTTTTGTGCCTTCAGTTAGATTACAATTCTGCGCGCCAAGGCGCATCGTCCCACCTAGATCGGATTCCTCTGACCGGATTTCTTTGGAACCCTCTGCATTAGTCCATTCAGTGATAAGACCAACAACTGGGTTCTCTGCTTTTAAATTAAACTCTGTACTGTGCGCACCTGCAAAATTAGCTACGTTACGAGCGTACTCAATAACGGCAACCTGCATTCCTAGACAAATCCCTAAATAAGGGACTTTATTCTCACGAGCATACTTCGCCGTGGTAATTTTGCCTTCCACACCACGCTCGCCAAAGCCGCCAGGAACCAGTATGGCGTCCATACCGTTAAGTATATCCGTACCATTTTCTTCTATTTGCTCAGAATCGATGTAGTGCAGTTTTACCTTAGTTCGAGCATGAATACCAGCATGGTCCATAGCCTCGATTAGAGATTTATAGGCATCCAACAGCTCCATGTATTTGCCCACCATGGCGATGTTGATCTGCTTCTCTGGATTCAATTTTGCTTGCGTCACTTTATTCCAGATACTTAAATCTGGCATATCACAATCAAGGTTAAAACGCTCAACAATCAAACTATCTAAGCCTTGATCATTAAGCATCTGAGGAATACGGTAAATAGTATCAGCATCAGGAAGGGAAACAACGGCGCGTTCCTCTACATTTGTGAACAACGAAATCTTCTTACGCTCAGGCGCTTCGATAGACACCTCAGAACGACACACCAAAATATCTGGCTGAATACCAATAGAACGCAGCTCTTTTACAGAATGCTGGGTGGGTTTCGTTTTGGTCTCACCCGCGGTACGAATATAGGGAACCAACGTCAAGTGCATAAACAAAGCTCGGTGGGAACCCACTTCAACTTTCATTTGACGCACTGCTTCCAAGAAAGGCTGAGACTCGATGTCACCGACTGTTCCGCCAATTTCGACCAAGGCAATATCTGCACCTTGAGCGCCCGCGATAACACGTCGTTTGATTTCATCTGTAATATGAGGAATAACTTGAACCGTTCCCCCTAGATATTCACCACGGCGTTCTTTCTTCAAAACATGCTGATAAACACGGCCTGTTGTGAAGTTGTTACGCTTGCCCATTTTAGTAGATATGAAACGTTCGTAGTGACCAAGATCAAGGTCGGTTTCTGCGCCATCTTCAGTAACGAAGACTTCGCCGTGCTGGAAAGGACTCATGGTGCCTGGATCTACATTGATGTATGGATCCAATTTAAGCATGGTGACCTTTAGTCCACGTGATTCAAGGATAGCAGCCAAAGAGGCAGCCGCTAAGCCCTTACCAAGTGATGAAACCACGCCGCCGGTGACGAAAATATATCGTGTCGCCATGAGTATTTAACCCGCCTTAAAATATGAAAAAGTGACATTTAATGATGAAAGGAATTACCCCTTCAGGACGGGAGGATATAATAGCATTGCCAGCCAGTTGGCTCAATGTAAAACACAACGGATTTACGTCAAGCCAACCGAATACGGTATAAACAAAGACAATATAGATAACAAGTGTGAGATAAGGCTATAAATCCAGCTCAATCACCGGGCTTTTAGAGCGCGAACAACAAGGCATAATAAGCTTCCCTTCGGTATGCTCTTTATCCGTTAGAAACACATCACGGTGATCGGGTGTGCCACTTATAACCCCCGTTTGGCAGGTACCACAGACACCTGACTCACAAGAGACGGGAACAAAGACACCATTGCTCTCCAACACTTGAAAAATCGTTTGATCTTCTGCCACGTCTAACAACTCGCCCGTGCTGGCAATTTTCACTTTGAACGCCGTATTGTCCACATCACCTTCTGCCAAATCTGGGGCCGTAAAATATTCACGATGTACTCGCTCATCAGGCCAACCTAGATTCTCTGCTTGCTGGATAATATGAGTGATAAAATCAGCAGGACCACAGACATACAACTCGCCGTCCATAGCATTTTGAGACAGTACATTGACCACATCCATACGACCAGATGTCGGTACTTGGCTATAGTGAAAATGCATTTTGTCGGAAAACGAACCAGACTCAAGCGCCTTAGCAAACGCAGCAGTGTCAGGAGACTTAGCACAATAGTGAAACTCAAATGGCAAGCCCATTTTGTGCAACTGCTGAGCCATTGGAAGCAATGGTGTTACACCAATACCACCCGCAATTAACAGGGCTTTGCGCTTAGTTTTTGCCAGTGAAAAATGATTACGTGGGGCACTGATATTCAGCTCATCCCCTATGTTTAGGGTGTGTACTTCTCTGGAACCACCACGAGATAGGGAATCTTTCAGCACCGCAATTTCATAATATTGAGGGTCTGACTGCATACGGCATAAGGAATATTGACGAATCAAACCACTTGGTAAATGAAGATCAATATGAGCACCCGCTTCATAAGGCGGTAAAGCAGAGCCGTCTTGACTACCTAAAACAAGACGTACAACATTCCGAGCTTCTTCTACACAATTTCTAACAACAACAGGAATCATTCATCCCCCTACAAAAAGCCGAACTAAGCAAAGGAAACTCATACATACCCTTTTACATTCTGGCTATAAGATTTAAATCACTCGTCTAAGACTTTTACGGTAGAAAACCACCTCGTTAACATACCGCAAAAGTCTCACTATTAATCTAGCTCACATTACGTGCTTTTAAAAAGACACTTCCTGTAATGGCGCAGATTGTTGCTTACCAGACGAACGCTTAGACGGATTTGCTTGCTCCTGCTGTGCTATTTCCTCATTGATAATACGATTAATAACACGGCGAGATTGTACCCCTCCGGCATCAATATCAAGTTTTAATAGCTGATAGTCAGGAAAAGCCAGTAAATTCTCTTGTTGACGCTCCAACACCTCTAAATCTTCAGCAAAAATTTTGCCCTGTCCTTCACGAATAGAGTCCGTTAAGGCTTGATCTTCGGGCTTAAAGTGTCGTGCCATTCCCCAAAAATACCAGATAGAGGTTTCGGTTTCAGGAGTAATGAAGTCCACCACAACACTACCAGCTTTTTTGTTTGCTGGTGCTTCAAAACCACCATGACCAGCGTGGGCAACACCAACATCAATTAGTACATGGGAAGGCGGGGTAAATCGACAGATTTGCCAACGATCTACAGGCACATCATCGGCTAAACCGTTAGCTCGAAGAGCGGCTTTCCAGAATGGCGGAGCCATAATATTTTCCATATACCGACTAGTAATGACAGTATCGCCTTCTACTTTGGTTGATACAGGTGATTCATCGATTTCTTTTTGGCCGATACTGGTGGCATGTACATAGGTTTCGTGGGTCAAATCCATCAGGTTATCAACCATTAAGCGATAATCGCAATTGATGTGGTATAACCCACCACCATAAGCCCATTCGGGGCTCACAGCCCATTCAAGGTGCGGAATCAACTCTTTATCGGCTTTGGTTTGATCGCCAGGCCAAACCCAAATGAATCCGTAGCGCTCTTCAACCGCGTAAGACTTCATACAAGGAAAGCCTTGCACACGCTGCAGTGGCATCTCTTTCGTTTTACCATCCGCCCCCATCTTCAAGCCATGGTAACCACAGACTAACAGTCCGTCTTCCACATAGCCCAACGATAAAGCAGCCCCTCGATGAGGACAAAAGTCCAATACAGCGGCAATCTCATTATCGTGTGAACGATAAAAAGCGATACTCTCACCACAGATCTTGCGCCCTAGCGGTTTACTGCCTGCAACCTCATCGGACATCGCAGCCACATACCAAGCATTTTTAGGATAAATTTGTTCTTTCATGTTCTCTCTCCTTTTTATTTTTCTTTTGAAAGTGCTTCGTACGACGGCTGTACCTTGAAGCGCTTCACCAGAATAGCAACATTGGATCCAATATAGACAAAATACAGATAAAATAAAACATATTAAGCTACAATGGATCCAATACTTAATAGAAAAAAATAATGTTTTACAACACAACAGTTTGATTAATAAGCATTTATTGCGTTTTTCTTATTTTCCATCTTTACACTTTTTTTAATATAAAATGGGAATACATTACGCGACACCACATGCAACACAGAAAAGTATTAAGATAACCCCAACCAACACAAACAAAGGACAACCATGAGCAAACCCGGCCAACAAGTCATTAGCCGCCTACGACAAATGATTCTTTCTGGTGAACTTCCCGCTGGGCAACGCCTTGCCGAAATCCCCACATCAGAAGAGCTAGGCGTTTCCCGAACGCCTGTGCGCATCGCGTTTCGAACGTTAGAGCAAGAAGGACTGTTAACGAAACTTCCAAGGCGGGGCTATATCGTTAGGCAAGTGACTCAAGATGAGATAAAAGGCTCAATAGAAGTGAGAGGGGTATTAGAGGGATTGGCGGCACGACAAGCCGCTGAAATTGGGTTATCTGACGCTCATAAGGAAGAGCTAATCCATTTGCTAAAACAAGGGGATGCACTTTTCCTAAGAGGTACTATCAGTGAACAGGATCTTGAGCAATACCACGATATCAACAAACGCTTCCATCAAATTATTATTACGGCAAGCCGTAACCCTGCCATAGAAGAAGCATTGAGCCGCAATGAACACCTGCCTTTTGCCTCCATCAGTGCGTTAGCATTCGACAAAAATAATTTATCGCGAGAATATCGACGATTTAACTTTGCTCACATGCAACATCATGCCGCCGTCGATGCCATCATTCATGGACAAGGAAGCCGAGCGGAAGCCATCATGCGAGAACACGCCAATGCCACCCTAGGCTACGCCAAGATTTTCTGTGAACAAGAAGGCAATGAACACGAAATGCAAGTGATTGGTCGAGCTAGCTTGTAAACCTTTTTCGACCAACCATGCAAGGACACAGTGACAATCTAGGATAAGTCATGATTGCCTAACGACACTTCAAGAACATTGCCGCCTTCTCGAACGGGCTGACCCACCATTTCGTCGTAAGCACTTTGATGAACTAACACCATCTTAGCAACTTGTTTGTCCTTAAATAGCGCCTGTAGATCCAACTTGTTATGGCTGGTTAAGCAACGCCCTTTGTCATTCATTACAAACGATTCTTCTCCATCCAAAACCACTGATAACTGATACAAATTCGACTCAAGGGAATGAATTTTGACCTTATCAAATAACGCAACCTGATTAAGCTCTTCTAGGGTCATAGCATTGTCCTATCTTCTAGTGAAAAACAAAACTGTCTCAACAACTGATACGTTGTCACTATGTCACTGGTTTACTTTTTTTGCGTCACATCAAGTGAAATGTAAACCCATCACGTTTTCACAGAATAACCGTATATCTCATGCTATGGTTAAAGAGTGAATATAAAAAAACGTCTACCCACTAGAAAAGGAGAATTCCCTTTGAACAAAGAGCAGCTGCATGAACTATATGCCTACTCTAGCGATGTCGAACACGCGCTCAAACGCATGCAATGCGCCATTGAAAAGCCTGAGAGAACGCTAATCGGATTAACAGGTGGCCCAGGGTCGGGGAAAAGCACGTTAGCAAACTATTTATCATCACGCATGGCTGAAATTCAGCCAGGACAAATGATTTGTCTCTCTATGGATGGCTTTCATTACTCTAAAAAAGAACTCAGTTTATTTTCTAATCCAGAAGAAGCCTTTTCTCGTCGAGGCGCCCCGTGGACATTTAACAGCACGGCTTTTATCGAGCGCCTAAAAAGGGTAAAGCATGGTTATCAAGAAGAGGATGTGGCTTGGCCAAGCTTTGATCACCAAGTGGGTGACCCAGTCGAAAATGATTGCCTTATTTCAAAAGACATTAAATTAGTCTTCGTAGAAGGGCTGTATTTACTTCACCAAGAAGATGGTTGGGCAGGTTCTACTGCGCTTTTTGATCAGCATTGGTTTTTAGATGTTCCCCTTGAGATCGCCATAGAGCGTTTAGCCCAGAGACACATGCAAGCATGGGGATATACTCATGCTCAAGCGATATCAAGAATCCAAAACAACGATGGTTTAAATGCTGGTATTGTCGCGAAAAGCAAGTCAAAAGCAGACTGGATAATAACCATTTAATCCCTAGCTTTTTCCAGCTTAAGCTAACTGAACGCGGTTAGCTTATCCTACCTCTTAATCTCCTACTGTATAATTTATTATGTATTCTGGTCTGCAATGGTATCAGCACTGCGCTCAAAAGTGAGATTAAGTCGAATAAACATGCCTTTGATTGCCTCAACTTGCGTTGACTCCCCTACCGCAGAGACCAATTCATCGTAGAGTAAAGCACTTGTTTTGTTAAACTCATCATCATGCTTACCTTTTGTCGCTAATAAGAAGGCATCGGCTAAGGCATTCTGCCATTTATCTAAGGATGCCAAATGCTTGCCCGCTAAGTTTTCACAGATTGAATGCAAACGAATCGAAACATGACCCAGATTGAGTGCACTCAAAGCAAGATCCGTAATGGCACGAGATTTAGAGCCTTGGTCATAATTGGTTAGTCGTAAAAGCCGATCCGCCATACGTCGGTTATACCAAGCCACAGGTGTCGCTTGCTGATTAATATCTAATAAGTCTTGATAGGTCGCCTTAAAAATTCGATGCACTAATAACTGAACACTCGGCCCTCTGATTAAATGAAACACCCAAAACAGAATACATACCCCAGTAAAAATAGCCATGGCGGCACTTAGGGTATAATCAATCGAAAAAGGTCGAGCCATCCCCCTACCGGGACTGACTAAAATGGAAAAGGGTATACAAAAACCCAATCCATAGGGCAAGGTTTGTCGGTCAGCGAGCAGTAACAAACCAACAAAGTAAGGGCCGGCTAACACAAGAAGAAGAATTTCCAACTGCCCCGAACTTTGCGATAGCAAGTTAAGAGCATAGAAAAGCGTAACGAACACAGCCACTACCACGCCAATCAACAAACGCTTCATTACAACGCGCAGTATAACGAGCGGAATACGCGCTAACATAATAGAGAACATTACCGGCAGGATCATAATCATCAAGGCCGCGCTCGATCCAGTACTCACCCAAATAGTAGCGCCAATTAAAAATACCACACTAGTACGAAACCCCGTAATCACTCCCGCCAAGGGGTCACGATAGCTTTGCATTCTTGGTTCATTGAGTAATCTACTATCTCGCTCCTCTAACGCTCGATAAGCCCGTAACAACACAGTCAAATCCGAGGTAATTTCCGAGCCTATATTGATAACATGCCTTTCAAAAGGCTGCTCTGCATCGTTATTGGCTCGAAAGTCAGCAAGCTCTCGACGCAATATTTTTACTTGGTCTAAGCAATAATTAAAATCGTCTGATTCTGCAATCTGAGTAAATGCCGTTCTCAAGCGGTCTATAAGCTGGGTCAGGGTGGGGGTCATTAATTCATAATGACGCCGCTGTAGCCGGCCAAAAATTTGTATCAATGCAAGTAGAGACAATACTTTTTGACATAACTGGTTAGCCGCTCGGGAACGTCCAGGCCCTTTTGGTCCTTCGTAACTCACGGCACTGGAATCCTCACTAACGACCCCAAGCGTCGTCATAATAGCATCGATTTGTTGATGCCGAGCCTCATGAGAGCCTTCTTTATCCAGCTCCGTAACGAGATAGCTCAATGTCTGATTAATGACTGACCGAGACTGTCGTTGCAGGCTGTTTTTTACTTTCATCGGCCAAAACAAATGACTGACAATACCCGCACAAATCGAGCCGATAATAATTTCACTCATACGAGCTTGCGCCACATTAAAAACCGCCTGACTGCTGGCAGCAGCGGGGTTGGCCATCACTAAAATAATAATAATCGCCGCGGTCACCCCCGCCATGGCAAACGCATAAATAAAATTAGCTTGGCGTACCATCACAGACAAAGCGGAATTAATGCCTAACCATAACGCTAAAACACCTAACCCCAAATAAGGGTATGGCATTAGCTGGGTCATGACCAAGATGCCAAACAAGCCACCAACGATTGTGCCGACAATCTGACAAATGGCTTTTTCAACAACCAACCCCGTTTCTGGGCGCATTTGCAAAAACACAGCCGATACTAATGCCCAATAAGGCCGATCAAGGTTTAAAAACAAAGAAACAGTGAGTGCCATGGCCATCGCTATGACACCTTTCAGTGCAAAAATAATCGCCTGCTTTTCAGGAAAAAACAGATTCCGTAATACGAGGCCCAAATTCGTCTCCTTACTGCTTCGCGAGATGAATTGTAGCCGTCATACCCGCGCTGAGGTGAACACCTTTTGGCAATGGATCCAATTTGATATCAACTGGAATACGCTGAGATAAACGCACCCAGTTGAATGTTTGCTGAATTTGCGGCAAAAGCTGGCCATTACTTTTTGTATTTGTATCCGCAATGGCTTTACCAATACTCACCACATGACCCGTTAATGGTTTACCACCACTGAGTAGCGTTATCTTTGCCTTTTGATTTAAATGAACTAACGGTATTTTAGTCTCTTCAAAATAACCCGTTATATAAAAAGAGTCTGACTTAACAATGGCAAACACCGGTTTACCTTGACCTACATAATTACCTTGATGTAGGTTCAAGTTAATTATATAGCCTGATACGGGGGCATAAACTTCCGTACGATTTAAATTTATTTGTGCTGACTCTTGTTTGGCTTTCGCTAAATCATACTTAGCTTTGTCTACTTCAGCGCTGATTCGTGAGGATTGTAAATCCTCTACACTAATAGCTTTTTGACGACTCAACTCTGAACGTCGCTCATATTTGTGTTTAGCCAACTGCCAAGAATACAAGGCAATTTCCGTATTAGCTTTACTCTGATCTAGTGCCGCTTGATAGCGTTTTTTATTGATAGAAAAAAGTAAATCGCCTTTTTTCACTGGTTGATCATTGACAATGTTCAGTTTAGTCACCCAGCCAGAAACATCTGGGGCAACCGTGATAATATTGGCCCGCACACGTCCATCTCGCGTCCACGGAGAATGCATATAATCATTCCACACCCAGCGCCCTGATAATATCGCACACACTATCACCAACAAAGTGATCAACATTCTTATTGACTTCGTCATTGAGAAAACCTTCCTCCTAATAGATACACGGTTAAAGCTAAATAACAAACGAATAAAGACACTTCAAACCATGCCACTTTCCAAATACGGTCATGCCAATCTAAGCGATGTAAAACGAAACGGGTACAAGCCGCCATTAAGAAAGCAATAGGACAATAAACGACCAGCGGGCTAAACTCTAATCCACCTAAAACAACAGCCTGAAGCATAATGAATATCCTGTCATTATAGAATTCGGGAGGGAGATCGAGGAAATAACTCGCTTGCCATTACCAAAACAAGCAAATTCATCTCCTCTCACTAAGCATAGAATTATATCGACCTAAAACCAAACAATTGTGCAGCTAACAACGAAATAAAAAACAATTATAAAAGCTTTTTCACGAGCAAATGGCAATAGAAAAAAGCAACCATCGTTTGTGCTATACAATACAGATAATCATGACAAAGCAGAACAATTAGTCAGTGAAAAAACGTACGATATTGTCAAATGCCACTTGGCAGTATAACTCGTAGCTCTGTTTCTCAACATAGCCGATATGTGGCGTTGCCAAGACATTTTGCAGAGATAGTAATGGATCTGCCGCCCCTAGAATGGGCTCTTGCTCAAACACATCCACTGCGGCAAAACCGGGATGGCCAGAACCTAGTGATGCGAATAATGCACCCTGTTCAACTAATTCAGCACGACTGATGTTTACAAACAACGAATCTGGCTTCATTAATGAAAGGTCGGCCTGTGTTACCACACCAGTTGTCGCTTCGTTTAATCTTAGGTGCAAAGACAGTACATCGGCTTGAGCGAAGAAGGCCTGTTTAGACTCAGCCGCTAAATACCCCATTTCCTCTGCTTTTTGGCGAGAGGATTCACTCCCCCATACCATTACCTTCATACCAAATGCCGTCGCATAGCGGGCAACACGTTGACCAATTTTACCAAAACCCCAAATCCCGAACACTAAGCCCTCAAGTATTCGGCCTAGGCCAAGAGAACCTGATGATTGCCACTGCCCCTCTTTTAGGCCACTTGCATAAGGCACAATATGACGTGATGCCGCCATCACCAATGCCCAACATAATTCTGAAGGCGCAACAGGAGATCCCACTCCTTCAAGAATGGTGACACCATGGCGCTGACAGGCGTCCACATCAATGTGATTACTGATTTTTCCAGTTTGACTGATGACCTTTAAATTAGGTAAAGCGGACAAAAACGCTTCATTAATTTGCGTTCTTTCACGAATCAATACCACACCATCAACCGAGCCTAATGCCTTAATTTTCTCTTCTGGCGTCAATATATCACTGACGACCATCACCTCATGCCCTGCCAATAAGGGCATACAATTAAGATCTTTAATCACATTTTGATAATCATCCATAATGGCAATTTTCATACTAGCTCCTCTCAAGCCACATCATTATTAGGAAAAGGCAAACGCGCATCCATTTGCCACTCAATATTAAGCTCCGCATACGCAGGATGACGCCATAAAGATCCAATCGCCACCAGTTTATCCCCTGTTGCCTCACTAATAAAAATATAGGGAAGATGATCTCGCCACCAATTTGGAACCGATAAATCATTAAGCCATTTCTTTAGTTTACGGTGCTGACCATTGCCCATCAACAACTCCCCTCCTTGAGGACGCGCCTGCAACTTACAGAATCGACTTTTACTCAATCCAGTGATGCGTATTTGATCAAAGGCACGGCGTAACCAATTCCCTTCTAACAGAGGGGCTAGGATAACCGGTTCATCGGCAGGAAGAACATACATCACATCATGGTGACGTCGAATCCTTGCATCGGGCAAAATAAACTCTGGTTGCTTATCCCGCTCCCCCATCATCATTCTTTCGATATTTTCTAACTGCGGGTACGGTAATGAGATATGCTTTGTTTGCAAGAAATGCTTTAACCAGAATAAACGCTCTTCTTGGTTCTTATCTTTTAAGAACGACAACATTAGGCCATTCCATTGATCACACCAGCTACGCAACTGCTGCTCAGATAACACCTCTAACATGGCATAGTCTGTCGCTATACGCTGCGAGCTCGAAACAATACGTTGCTCAAGATGAGGAAAATGCTCTTCCAATCTAGGCAATACTTGATGGCGTAAAAAGTTCCGAGTAAAACGCGTGTCTAGGTTAGATTCATCTTGAACCCAAGACAATTTTTGTAGCTCGGCATAACGCAAAATATCGTCTTTTGAGACATCAATAAACGGTCGGATCAATCGTGATTTTCCTAACGCCCTTTCCATCGGCATACCCGACAAGCCTTTGCCCCCCGTACCACGCAATAATCGAAATAATACGGTTTCTACTTGATCTCCCCGATGGTGTGCCAACAATAAAACATCATTCACATCGAGGGTTTGTTGAAACGCCTCATAACGGGCGTTACGGGCCGCTTCTTCAATTGAGGCCTGAGTCTGTAACTGCACACGGTGGGCAACAAAACGTACCCCTAAGTCTTGGCTAACACTTTGACAATGCATCAACCACTCATCAGCATGCTCGCTTAATCCATGATGCACATGCACCGCTGCCAGTTTTTGACGTTGATTATCATCAAGCGACTCATATAAGACATGTAATAAAACATGAGAGTCCACTCCACCGCTGAACCCAACCCACACTGTATCCGCAGAAGAAAACACGCAGTCTATCCAATCTACACAAAAGGTCAGCGGGTCAGAAGCACTCATTGGCGACATGGGTAAATCACACTTCAACATTCTCTCCCAAATATAAACCTATTTCAGGACGGGACAAGGCAAACAAAAAAGCCCCCTGAAATAGGAGGCTTTTCGCGTCAAACAATGATTATAAACCGTAAGACATCAAACGATTATAACGACGAGCTAATAGCTCCTCTTCTGTCAGAGCATCCATACGTGCCAACGCGGCTAACACACTTTCTTTTAAGCTATGAGCGATTTGCTCATGGGCCACATGGGCGCCCCCCATTGGCTCTTCAATAATAGTATCCACAAAACCTAACTCTTTTAGACGTTGCGCAGTGATTCCCATGGCTTTTGCTGCATCTGAAGCACGCTCAGCACTCTTCCAAAGGATAGATGCACAGCCTTCTGGAGAGATAACAGAATAAGTACCATATTGCAGCATCATCAACTCATCACACACCCCAATTGCTAAGGCTCCACCTGATCCACCTTCACCGATGACCGTTGAGATAATGGGCGTTTTAAGACGGGACATGACAGCCAGATTATAAGCAATTGCCTCACTTTGGCCACGCTCTTCCGCCCCAATACCAGGATAAGCCCCAGGAGTGTCAATCAGAGTAATGATCGGCATGTTAAAACGCTCTGCGGTTTCCATCAGGCGCAACGCCTTACGGTACCCTTCTGGACGAGGCATACCAAAGTTCCGCAATACTTTTTCTTTCACTTCGCGGCCTTTTTGATGACCAATAACCATCACAGGACGACCTTCTAAACGAGCGACACCACCGACAATGGCACGATCATCGGCGTAATGACGGTCACCATGCATTTCTTCAAAATCTGTAAATACGTGTTGGATATAGTCCAGAGTGTAAGGACGTTTAGGGTGACGTGCCAATTGTGACACTTCCCAAGCACCAAGATTGCTAAATAAACTTTGTGTGAGGGAGACTTTTTTCTCTTCAAGACGACTAATTTCGTCACTGATGTTCAGTTCATTGTCGTTGCCGACTAAACGCAACTCTTCAATTTTTTGCTCAAGCTCAGCAATCGGCTGCTCGAAAGGGAGATAATCTAAATTCATAGTTAATTACACTGCTGTTTGGTTGCCATCAAATACAAAGGCAAAAGACATTTCGCCATTTGCTCTGTCGGCGCGCTCATTGCCGCGCTCGATTGTACAAATTATAAAATGGGGCTAAGTATACACTAGCTGAACATTTTGTTTACCGTATTGTTTCTGAAGTTCGTGAATTAATTCATCATCTGGACGAATTTTCCAATTCGAACCCAGTCGAATGTCGCCACAGGCCTTATCTGTATCAAAGCCAATCACTACATCACAACCGTCGCCACGAAAAGGCTCCATGTATTTCGCCAAATTCTGAATGGCAGTCTGGGTAACACTTTGCGCTGTCCACGTTATACGTAACGCTTCCACATAACGCACTCGCGCTTGTGCTATATCTAAGACATTTCGAGCAATGACTTTTTGTCCACCACGAAACTCGTCGACCGTAATTTCCCCTTCTACCACGACCACTTCATCTTTTACAATGACGTTTTTAAAGGTTTCAAAGTTATCTGGAAAGACCGTTACTTCAATTCGAGCAGAACGGTCGTCCAACGTCACAAAAGCAATATTGCCTCCTTTCTTACTTTTGGTAATACGAAGATCAACAATCAAGCCTGCCATGACTTGGGTGTCCCCTCGTTTCGGTTGTAGATCCACTATGCGGGCACGTGCAAAGCGACGAATTTCCTTTTCGTACTCATCTATTGGGTGACCTGTTACATATAGACCTAATGTGTCTTTTTCGCCATCTAAACGCTGACGACCAGGCCATTCATGCCTAATACCAATTTCATCGTAGGCATTTTCGGTGGTTTCCTCCACCGTAATACCAAATAGATCCATCATACCAGCATCGTTATCTTTAGCGGCTTGATCGGCTCGTTTTAGAGCTTCATCGATTGAAGCAAACAAGGTTGCCCTATTCGGCCCTATCCTATCAAATGCACCTGACCGAACCAACGCTTCCATAACACGCTTATTCACCTTCCGACCGACACGCTGGCAAAAATCGAAAATATGTTTAAATGGGCCGTCTTTACGAGCCTCGACAATGGCTTCAATCGGGCCTTCCCCAACGCCTTTAATCGCCCCCAATCCATAAACAATCACACCCTCTGGGGTGACGGTAAATTTATACATGGACGCATTGACTGAGGGAAGTTCAAGCGGCAAATTCATGGATCGACACTCTTCCACGAAAATCACGATTTTATCGGTGTTTTGCATATCGGCCGATAAGACCGCTGCCATAAACGGCGCAGGATAGTGCTTTTTCAACCAAGCCGTTTGATAGGAAACCAAGGCATAAGCAGCAGAGTGAGATTTGTTAAAACCATAACCAGCAAATTTCTCCATCAAATCAAAAATGTTACCGGAAAGGTCTTTATCTATATTGTTTTTGAGTGCCCCCTCCATGAAGATCTGACGCTGCTCGGCCATGACTTCTGGCTTTTTCTTACCCATGGCGCGGCGTAATAAATCGGCCCCCCCTAGGGAGAATTTTGCCAATACCTGGGCAATCTGCATAACCTGCTCTTGATACAAAATAATGCCATAAGTTGGCTCAAGAACAGGAATCAAATCTTCGTGCTGATAATCTGGGTGCGGGAAAGCAAGCTCTGCACGGCCGTGCTTACGGTTAATAAAGTCATCTACCATGCCTGAACCCAGAGGTCCAGGACGGAACAAAGCCACCAAGGCGATAATATCTTCAAAGCGGGATGGCAATAGCTTCTTAATCAACTCTTTCATGCCACGGGATTCAAGCTGGAACACCGCCGTGGTTTCCGCACGCTGCAATAAGTCGTATACCGACTTATCTTCTAGGTCAATTAGTGCGATATCGAGTGGTGGCTTACCTGCAACCTCGTGAATGGTATTGATGTTTTTTACCGCCCAATCCACCACAGTCAGTGTCTTCAGACCTAAGAAGTCGAACTTAACCAGCCCGGCTTCTTCCACATCGTTCTTATCGTATTGTGTGACGAGACCAGAACCATCCTCTTCACAATAAAGCGGAGAGAAATCCGTTAATTTAGTCGGTGCGATGACCACACCACCTGCGTGCTTACCAAAGTTACGCACTACCCCTTCCAGTGAGAAAGCCATTTCCATCACTTCTGCTGCGTCTTCATCACCCGCGAGAAACTCAGGTAAAGCAGGTTCCTCTTCCAGAGCTTTTTTCAGCGTCATGCCTATTTCAAACGGAATCAGTTTAGAGAGTTTGTCACCTAAACTATAAGGCTTACCTTGTACACGCGCCACATCCCGTACCACGGCTTTCGCCGCCATTGCACCAAAAGTAATGATCTGGGAAACCGCATCACGACCATATTTACGCGACACATAATCAATAACTCGGTCGCGGTTATCCATACAGAAGTCGATATCGAAGTCAGGCATGGAAACACGCTCTGGATTCAAGAATCGCTCAAACAGCAAATCGTATTCAAGAGGGTCCAAATCGGTAATTTTAAGGGCATAAGCCACCAAAGAACCTGCACCAGAGCCACGACCAGGACCCACCGGAATGTCGTTATCTTTTGCCCATTGAATAAAATCCATTACGATCAGAAAGTAGCCTGGAAACCCCATCTGATTGATGATATTGAGCTCAAAATCAAGACGATCCCAATACTCCTGGCGACGCTTCTCAATTCGCTCACCGTATTTATTCAGCAAAAAATCAAAGCGTTCTTGCAAGCCATCGTAAGAGAGCTTTTTGAAGAAATCTTCCATGGTCATGCCATCTGGCACAGGGAAGTCAGGTAGGAAATATTTCCCAAGCAAGACATCCACATTACAACGTTTAGCAATCTCAACAGTGTTTTCCAGGGCTTCTGGGATATCTTCAAACAATCCCTGCATCTCTTGCGCGGTTTTAAAATATTGCTCTTCAGAATAAAGACGTTTACGACGCGGGTCATCCAATGTCACACCATCATGAATACAGACACGCGCTTCATGGGCTTCAAAGTCTTCACGTTTCAAAAAACGTACATCATTGGTTGCCACAACAGGACAACCCAACTCATTCACCAACGGCACCACAGCATGAATAAAGCGTTCTTCTCCCGGACGACTGGTACGCTGTAATTCAACGTAGAAACGATCTGGAAATACCGACATCCAATAAGCCAAGCGCTCCTTGGCTTCCTCTGTATGTTCTTTTAACAACAATAAACCAATGTCACCAAACATCGCACCAGATAAGGCAATGACATCTTCACTGTTTTCTTCCACCCATTCGCGCTTAATAATCGGACGGCCTTCTACTTGACCTATCTGATATCCTTTGGAGATAACCTTAATGACGTTTTTATAGCCTTTGTTCGACATGGCAAGTAAGGTTAGTCGAGATCGCTCTTCAACCACACCGTCAGCCTCAAGAACAATATCAGCACCACATATTGGTTTAATACCTTTGTCCATCGCGCCTTTGTAAAAACGCACAAAACCACAAAGGTTATTCTCATCCGTAATCGCTACAGCGGGCATGGCCTGAGCCTCTGTCGTGCCCAGCAGACCTTTAATTTTCACTAAGCCATCTACCAGAGAAAACTCGGTATGGACACGTAAATGGATAAACGATGTCGACAAAATATTATCCTTCTAAGATTTTCTTTACAGGGCCAAATGATCGCCTATGAATAGGTGTGACGCCATGTTCTTTTAGCGCAGCAAGATGCATTGCCGTAGGATAGCCTTTATGTTTTTCAAAGCCAAATTGCGGGTAATGCTCAGCCATTTTAACAATGTCTCTATCACGTGTAACTTTTGCCAAAATGGAAGCAGCGGATATGGCCATATGACGAGCATCTCCCTTAACAACCGCTTCAGCAGAGCAAGGCAAATCTTTCGGAATACGGTTGCCATCCACCAAAGCATACTCCGCTTGAATCGGCAGTTGGTCAATGGCTCGTTTCATCGCCAACATACTAGCATGGAGGATATTTAACTCATCTATTTCTTCTGTGGAAGCACTCGCAATGGCATAAGCAAGTGCTTTCTCTTGAATCTCAACAAATAAAGCTTCGCGCTTTTTTTCACTGAGCTTTTTAGAGTCAGCCAACCCATCAATTTTGTTGTTTGGATCTAATATCACTGCCGCCGCAACCACTTCACCAGCTAGGGGGCCGCGTCCTGCTTCATCCACACCCGCAACAAGATCGCCAAAATACACGTTACTAACAAAAGGTTCCATTAGGGCGTTCTTCCTTGCAGCATATCTACGATTGCTTTAGCGGCTGTCTGACCAGCATTCTTGCGCAACATGTCATGCAAATCATAGTATTTATGCTGAATATTTTTATCACTCAAAAAGGCCTGCCAAGTCTGTAATAAACGTCGAGACATGTTTTCTGGCGTTGCTTGATCTTGAATTAACTCAGGCACTAAAGCCTCGTTTGCCAATAGATTGGGCAAAGACACATAAGGCACTTTTAGCATTCTAGACATAATAGCATAGGTTAACTTGCTGAAATTATAAGCAACAACCATGGGACGCTTAACCAACATGGCTTCCAGTGCAGCCGTGCCCGATGCCAATAAAACCGCATCACTAGCAGCCATCACCACTCTCGATTTACCGTCAATGACAATGGCTTCCATATGGGCTTCGCGCAAAAGAGCCTCAATTTGCTCTTGCCGCTCTTGATTGATCGCAGGTATCAAAAAAATTGCCTTAGGCTGCTGTTGCTTAACAAGCTTCATCGTTTCAATAAACAAAGGCGCCAAACGCGCAACTTCACCGCTACGGGATCCAGGTAAAATAGCAAATACAGGCCCCTCTATATGTGTCGGTAAATTAAGCTGCTCTCTCGCTTGTTTGGCATCACTCTCTAGGGAGATCTCATCCGCTAGCGTATGCCCAACACAAACAACAGGAATATTATGTTCATGATAAATAGGCAGTTCAAAGGGAAACAAGGCTAACATTAAATCAACGGACTTTTTGATTTTGAAAATACGTTTTTGACGCCACGCCCAAACAGATGGACTCACATAATGGATGGTTTTGATACCTTGAGCTTTTAGTTTACGCTCTAATGGTAAATTAAAATCAGGAGAATCAATGCCAATAAAAGCGGTTGGCGAATCATTAATACATAACTGAAATAACTGTTTTCGGATACCTAACAACTCTCTTAAGCGCCCCAATACTTCAAATAACCCCATCACAGACAGACGATCCATCGGCACCAAGCTTTTTAAGCCTTGAGCCTCCATCAAAGGACCACCAATCCCTTCAAATAACGCATCGGGCTGCAGTTTCTTTAGGTGAGCAATGAGACTTGCTCCTAGAATATCACCTGATGCCTCACCAGCCACTATTACATAACGTGTCACTGACGCCATTTCATATCTTCCATCTTTAATAATAAAAAACCCCGAAATAATCCGGGGTTTTTATAGAGCTATTTTTGGGCTATCGGATGATGCCACGTTTAGAGCGCCGAATTGACAAAACAAATTCTGCTACATCTGATATATGATAAATATCATCCTGCTCAATATCGTGCAAAGCACGCTCCAAGGTTAAACCTTTTAAATAAATGATTTTATAAGCCTTTCTTAGGGCTCTAATAACATCTTGAGACACACCACGGCGGCGCATCCCTTCGAAGTTCATACCATGCGCTTTTGCAGGACTGCCAGACACCATCATAAACTGAGGAATATCTTTTGCCACCATGGATCCCATGCCACACATGCTATAGGAGTTCACCTGACAAAACTGGTGAATTCCAGTGTAGCCACCAAAAATCACAAAATCCCCCACTTTTACATGACCAGCTAAGGCGGCGTAATTCGCAAAAATATTATTATCACCAATAATACAATCATGCCCAACATGGGTGCTTGCCATAAAGAGATTATGGTCGCCGATCTGAGTTATACCATTATCCTGAACAGTACCACGATGAATTGTCGCATTTTCTCGAATAACATTATGGTCACCAATCACGAGCTCAGTCGGCTCACCTTTGTACTTCTTATCTTGGTTTGCTTCACCAACAGAGGCAAATTGATAAATTTCATTATTCTGGCCAATGGTCGTATGGCCGTTGATCACAACATGAGACTTAACAACGCTATTAGAACCAATCTTTACATCAGGCCCAATAACGGAAAAAGGCCCAACTTCTACACTTGGATCGATTTCGGCTTTTGGGTCAACTAAAGCTGTTGGGTGTATTGCCACTTATATCTTCCTATCTGCACACATGATTGTTGCGGCACAAACTAACTCACCATCAACCGTTGCTTCACATTCAAATTTCCAAATACCACGCTTTTGCGTGAGGATCTTAGCTTCTAATTGTAGACGATCTCCAGGCACAACAGGACGTTTAAATCGTGCTTTGTCGGATCCAACAAAATAATAAATAGAACCATCAGCAGGTGTTTTATCACTCGTTTTAAAGCCGAGAATACCCGCAGCTTGCGCCATGGCTTCAATAATCAACACCCCAGGCATCACGGGGTGATTAGGGAAATGACCATTAAAGAATGGTTCATTAATGGTCACATTTTTATAAGCTATAATGGACTCATTCAAATGCAGTTCAACAACACGATCCACCAGTAAAAACGGATACTTATGAGGTAAGTATTGGCGGATTTCATTCACGTCCATCATTTATTATCAACCTTCTCTAATAACTTATTAACTTGTTGTTTCAATTGCGCAAATTGCTTTGCCATATCATCAATTCTTCTAATACGAGCCACGGTGCGACGCCATTTACTCGTTGGTTCCATTGCTATCCCAGAAGAGTAAGACCCTGCCTCTAAAAGAGAGTGAGTAATCATACTCATACCTGTGATATGTACTTTGTCTACAACCGTAAGATGCCCAGCAATACAAACGCCTCCAGAAATAGTGCAAAAAGAACCAATTTTTGTACTACCAGCCACTACTGTGCACCCTGCAATGGCGCTATTATCACCAATTACAACGTTATGAGCAATTTGTACTTGGTTATCAATTTTAACACCATTACCGATAGTGGTATCATCTAGAGCCCCTCGATCAATAGTCGTACTGGCACCGACTTCTACATCATCACCAATAATAACACGACCAATCTGGCTAATTTTCTCCCAACCATCTTTTTTTGGTGCAAAACCAAACCCATCAGCACCAATGACAGCACCACTGTGTATGATAGCGTTGGCGCCTATAGTAACATCATGATAAATAGTCACATTAGGATAAATCGTGGAACTAGCACCAACTTTAGAGCCTCGACTGATCACACAACCTGCACCTATTACACAACCGCGCTCAATAACCACATCATCATCAAGCACTACATTAGGGCCCAATACGACATCTTCTGCCACTGTTGCCGTTTTGGATACAACACAGGTTGAATCAATACCAGACCAACCTTGTGTTGCTGGCGCAAATAAGTGAGAAAGTTTGGCAAAGGCTAAATAGGGATTAGCGACAATAATTGCGTTATTAACCAACTCAGCAATCTCATCACTTTTCACTAATACCGCACCTGCCGAGGTATCATAAAGTTGACTTTGATATTTAGGACTTGCCAAGAAACTCAATTCATGACTCGCCGCTTTTTCCAACGTCCCTAATCCAGAAAGTTGAAGATTAGGATCTCCCTTTACTTTGCCTTGAACTTTTTCCGCTAACTGCGCCAAAGTATAGCCCATGATTTACTTACCTTTATTAAGACGATCAATTAATGCTTTTGTAATATCGGAATCGGGTGCAGCGTATACAGCAACATCACGGTTTAACACTAAATCCAACTTACGTTTTTTAATGATAGCCTTTAATGCCGCTTCACCTTTTGGGGTCAACTTATTAATCACACTTTGCTCCAAGCCTTGGGCTTGACGCTGCATTCCTGCCGCCATAGAACGCAGTTGATTTTCACTTTGCATTAACTCCATACGACGTTTTTTTAAGTCTGCTGGACTTAAAGTTAGCTCATCTCGCTTCAACGCGTCGGCTTTTTTCTGAACTTTTTCTCGTTCACTTTTTAAACGCGCGTCCATTGCAGCAACTTGCTTTCTTGGTTCAGCCGATTCTTTTTGACCCATATTGCTCTGTAACAGCGCCGCTCTAAAATCCACAACCGCCACATTGTTTGCATGCACACAGCCAACCATGAATAAACCAACAAGAGCACCTAATATTTTTTTCATTCTCTATCTCCTCTCATACCCACTATTAATTATTAAAATGTCGTCCCTAACTGGAACTGGAAGAAGTCGGTTTTATCACCTTCTTTCGCATTTAATGCTTTTGCAATATTGAAAGATAATGGAGCAATTGGCGTAATCCAAGTCCAACTTAACCCCATGCTGTACCTCAACTCAGAAGGATCAAATCCCTCTTTACACATATTATTTGAAGGCAAGCAATGGGATGCAAATACGTTACCTGCGTCTAAAAATAATGCTGTCCGAACCGATTTGTGATCTTCTACACCAGGCATAGGGAAAATCAGCTCAGCTGTTGCTGTGGTTAAAATATTCCCCCCTAATGCAGACGGTGTACTCGTCGATCCTGGTGGATAAGAGTTTTTAGGTCCAAGTGATGAAGAACTGTAGCCGCGAACAGAATAACTGCCGCCAGCAAAATAGTTTTCAAAGAATGGCAGTTCATCGCTTGATCCATAGCCATTACCATATCCCACACGACCTTTTACGTGGAACAACCAAAGGTTTGAATTGTCAATGTTCCAATATTTCTGGGAGTTCAGACCTATTTTGTAATACTTTTGGTCACCTAATGGGGTTGACACTTGCAAACTCGCCGATGTCGAATAACCATTCGTTGGCAACACACCGCCGATCAAATCACTATCAGACCAAGTAATAGACCCTAATACATCATTATAACTATTACCGTACTTATCGATATAAGAACTGGTCTCAAGAGACGGAGTAGAGCCAAGTTTAACGGTGGTTTTCTTAACTGTCGCCCCAAAGGTTAAGCGCTGGGTATCAGAAATAGGATAGCCATAGCTTAAACCTAATCCAATTTCATCTAATTGGTAGTCCTCTACATCATCCGCTGCATAATCACTGGTTTGATAGAAAAGCTGTACGCCTCGGCTAACCCCATCAACAGTGAAATACGGGTTAGTGTAATTAATGGCGTAGTTAGATGTTTTATTTGAGCGCTGTGCATTAAAAGCAAGCTTGTTGCCTGTACCTAAGAAATTAGACTTAGAAATACCAAATCCTAGCACGACCCCATCAGAATCAGAAAAACCAATACTCGCCTGAATACTACCTGAAGCTTGCTCTTCTACTGATACATCCAAATCCACTTCATCGGTTGTCCCTGGTACACGACGTGTTTTAACATCCACATTACTAAAGAAACCAAGACGCTCAATTCGACGTTTCGAGTCTTCAATTTCAGAACGTGTTGCTAATGCCCCTTCGAATTGCGTCATTTCACGACGTAATACTTCGTCTTGCGTCTCACTGTTACCACTAAACACAATACGACGCACATATACTTTTGGTCCTGGCGAAATTTGATAGGTCAGATTCACCTTATGATCGGGTAGTTTTTCGGGAATCACATTCACATTAGCAAACAGATAACCAAAGTCCCCTAACTTATTGGTAATATCTTCAATAGTCTTGGTTACCTTACTGCGTGAAAACACATCACCCTTTTTCTGATCTATCTGTTTCCAGACCAAATCTTCAGAAATAGGCAGACTACCATTCAGCGCAACTTTATTTACAGTATAGGGCTTGCCCTCACTCACATTAATAACCACGTAGACATTACGCTTATCTGGGGACACACTCACTTGACTTGACACAATTTGGAAATCCAAATAACCGCGGTCAAGGTAGAAACTTTTGAGACTGTCTAAATCCCCTTGAAGCTTCGCTTTGGTGTATTCATCCGCAGAGCTAAAGGGATTCCAAGAAGCGCCTTTAATGCCAGATTTAAAGTCTTTTGTGAGTTGCTCATCAGTGAACTGCTTATTACCAATAATATTAAGATGAACGATTTTGGCTGTTTTGCCCTCATCAATTTTAATAGCAACATCAACACGATTACGCGGCATTTTCGTCGTCGTCACGTCAACTTTTGCACTATAACGCCCTTGGGCATAGTATTGACGCTGAAGTTCTTGCTGAATTTTATTCAAAGTCTCTGGCTTGTAAATCTCTCCGACTTCCAAACCTGATAACTTTAAACCGCGCTTTAAATCTTTGGTTTTTATCAGCTCGTTACCCTTGATGGTTAAATTACCAATAGAGGGACGCTCTACTACTTTAAAAACCAGCACGCCCTTCTTATTTTCATAAGCATCAACATTACTGAAATATCCAGTATCAAAAAGCGAATTAATCGCCTTGTAGACTTCATCGGAATCATAAGGTTGCCCTTGATGAAAACCGATAAGATCAAAAGCTCTAGTCGATGGCATTTGCACCAAACCATCAATACGAACATCTTCTACATTTTTCGCGACACTTTGCACGCTTATTAAAGCCAACAATACAGCTGAAACGACTTTCACAAATACCTCTCTACAAACGGGCAATATCGTTAAAAATGGCCACTGCCATCAAAGTAAACAATAGAGAAGCCCCAACGCGATAAGCCAGTCCCTGAACTCTTTCAGATACAGGCTTACGACGAATCGCTTCAATGCCAAAAAATACCAAATGCCCCCCATCTAACACGGGAATAGGTAATAAATTAAGCACACCTAAACTTACGCTTAGGTACGCCATAAACGTCAAAAATGATTGCAAACCAGACTCAGCAGAAGCGCTTGCTACTTTTGCAATGGTGATAGGGCCAGACAAATTGTCGATAGATATTAGCCCATGCAGCATTTTCCCTATAGAAGAAACCGTTAACGATACCATCTTCCATGTCTGATCGGCACCATAAACAAGTGACTGAAGCAGACCAAACTCACGCTCTCGAATCAATCCCTGATCCCATTTTGGAGGAACAACCGCCAATCCAGCATACCCAACATCGCTCTTACCTCGAGCAACCGATTGAGGTATCAGCGTTAAATTAACCTGACGACCGGCTCGATCAACCATTACCGACAAACTTGAACCTGGGTGGTTCTGCACCTGCTGAACGAATTGTTCCCAATCCGTCACAGGCTGATTGTCAACCTTTATAACCTTATCTTTGACTTGAAACCCTGCTTTTTTCGCGGCGCCATCTTTCAAGACTTGAGCAATAACGGGCTCCACTTTTGGCTGCCAAGGTTGTAAACCAAAGGAGGCAATCAAATTCTTTGGCTCTTTACCCGCCATCCAACGATTTAAAAGGATTTTATCCTGTTTTGCTGACTTTTCATCAGCTTGGTAGCGAACGGTAATGGTTCCACTATCACCAATCAAGTCCGCTAACACTAAATTTACATCTTCCCATGAAGAGACTGGCTTGCCATTAATTGCCAGTAGTTCATCGCCAGAGCGAAGCTGAGTTTGCGAAACAGGAGAGTCAGGCAGTATTTTACCGACTTTTGGAACCAAATACTGAACGCCCATTAACGCCACTAAGGCGTAGATAATGATGGCTAAAATAAAATTAGCAATAGGACCAGCAGCAACAATAGCAATTCGTTGCCAAACAGACTTGTTATCAAAAGCCTGCTCTTTTAACGATTCAGGAACATTTCCTTCACGTCCATCAAGCATGCGCACATACCCACCTAATGGAATCATCGCTAATGTATATTCGGTTCCAGTTTTTCCAACATAACGAAAAATTGGCTTACCAAAACCAACTGAAAAACGCAGTACTTTCACACCACAACAACGTGCAACAAAAAAATGCCCAAACTCATGAAAAGTGATCAATACCCCTAAGGCAACAACAATCGATAAAATACTTTCGATCATAACCAATTTCTCTCAGCAATATACTGTTTCGTCATTACCCGTGCTACTTTATCCGCTGCAAACACAATATCAAGGGAATCAACGGATTGAATGTCAGTAGAATGTAAAACTGCACGATTTACCGTCGAGATATCCAAAAAGCGGATCCGCCCCTTAACAAACGCATCAACCGCTACCTCATTCGCCGCATTGAGAACTGCCATTGCCGTTCCACCAAGATACCAAGCCTCTGCTGCGAGCTGTAAATTAGGAAAGCGTTCTAAATCAGGCGCTTCAAAATGTAACGACGCTACTTTCACAAAATCCAATGGTTCAACACTGGTCGCCACTCGATTGGGCCAAGTCATACCATAAGCAATGGGCACCCTCATATCAGGATTACCCATTTGCGCAATCACAGACCCATCTCGGTAAGATACCATGGAATGAATAATGCTTTCTGGGTGGACGACTACATCCACTTCATTGGGCGTGACATTAAATAACCAACACGCTTCGATTAACTCAAGCCCCTTATTCATCAAGCTAGCCGAATCAATGGAAATCTTTTGTCCCATAGACCACTTGGGATGAGCACACGCTTGAGCCAATGTTACTTCTTTCATGGCCTCTAATGACCAGCTTCGAAATGGCCCGCCAGAGGCGGTCAGAACAATCTTACTAAAATCTCGCTTATGGGCTCCATGTTCATCTTGAGGGAGGCTCTGAAAAATAGCATTATGTTCACTATCGATCGGCAATAGAGTAACACCATGCTTAGCCACCTCATCCATAAACAACTGCCCAGCAGTCACTAACGCTTCTTTGTTCGCTAACAAAATGCGTTTTTTGGCTCGAATACCAGCAAGAGTGGGTTTAAGTCCTGCAAACCCCATAATGGCCGCCATGACTTGGTCGACTTGAGCGTCCTCAGCAATACTGTCTAATGCCTCGCTCCCCCACTCAAAAGAAATGGGCAGACCATCGCACAGAGTCGCCACGCGATCTCTTGCCTCCTGCGACCCCATAACAATCCGCTTTGGCAAAAAACGTCGGCAAATATCCGCCATCTTATCAACACTTTCGTTTGCTGATGCACAAGCCAAGAAAAACTTATCTGGGTGCTGCTCAATAATATTCAGTGTGCTTTGACCAATAGAGCCTGTCGCCCCTAACAAACAAACACCTTGCATTACAGCCACCCAAAGATTGTTAAAAGCAAGACAAAAATCGGAGCGGCAGCGGTCAGACTGTCCACCCTATCCATCACGCCGCCATGACCTGGAATAAGATGACTGGAGTCTTTCATGGACTCATGTCGCTTCAGCAAGCTCTCCATTAAATCGCCCAATATAGACACAAATACCGTCACCAAGCCGATTATAACCAGAATACCCCATGATCTGACATCAAATCCTACTTGATAGGAAAACAGTGCCACACCGATCTGAGTAAAAACCAAACCACCAAGCACTCCCTCCCAGGATTTACCAGGGCTTACTTTAGGTGCCAATTTACGTTTACCAAATGCCTTACCGGAGAAATACGCACCCGAATCCGCCCCCCAGATAAGCCCCATCAATACCAGAACCCACACGACAAAATTATTGGACTCTTTCAAGACCACCATGGCGGACCAAGTTGTGGTCAGTACCAAAGCCCCCAGAACAATTCGACTCCAACTAAATCGCCATAGTTTCAGAGATGGATAACAGACCACCCAGTAAAGGGCAACTAGCCAGACAAGAGGTGCAACATATAGAATACTTTTCTGCCATCCCCACACATGAACGACAAAGCACAGCCCTGCGATCACAATGGCAAAAACAAGGCGGGCCAATACAGATTGAACACCAGACAAGCGCGCCCACTCCCAACCGGCCACCAAGACAACCGTCCCCATCGCCAACATAAAACTGGTTGGCCCTAAAACAAACACGGCACAAATAAAGAGAGCGGCCATAACAATGGCACTTAGAATACGAGGAAATAACATGGTTTACCGACCACCATAACGACGTTGGCGATTTTGATAAATCGAAATGGCATCATCAAAATGCGCTTGATCAAAATCTGGCCATAAAACAGGCAAGAAAACAAACTCGGTATACGCAGTTTGCCACAATAAAAAATTACTTATCCGCTGCTCACCTGAAGTACGAATTAATAAATCAGGTGCCGGCAAATCTGCTAATTGAACATGATTAGCCAACATGGTTTCGTCAATGTCGTCCACATTAATATGACCAAGCACGGCCTGTCTAGCCAACTCTTTGGCGGCTTGAGCAACATCCCAACGCCCACCATAATTTGCCGCAATAACAAGCACCATACCGCTATTGTCAGCAGTCAGCGCCTCAGCCTTAGCAATCTCTTCTTGTAGGAGAGGACTAAAACCAGAGATTTCCCCCATAATTCTGAGACGAATTCCCTGTTGATTCATGCGCTTCACCTGCTTTCTCAATGAGCGCACAAACAGCCTCATCAAGCCGTCTACTTCAGACTTTGGACGTTTCCAGTTCTCACTGGAAAAAGCAAACAAAGTTAATACCCTGACGCCAGCTTTGGCGGCCATTTCAACCACACGCCTTACCGTGGAGGCCCCTGCAGAGTGACCTGCAATACTCGGGAGATGTTTCTTTTTTGCCCAACGATTATTACCATCCATTATAATGGCGATATGAGCAGGAACGACGCCAGAATGATCTTCTGACTCAGCCAAATCTGACATAACTCTACCTTAGTCAATAAAAAGGGCAGGACGATACCTGCCCTTTTTATTTAGATTTCCATCAAGTCTTTTTCTTTCGCAGCAAGACGCTCTTCTACCAAAGCGACATACTTATCTGTGACTTTCTGAACTTGATCCTGACCACGACGTTCGTCGTCTTCAGAGATTTCTTTCTCTTTGACTAAATCTTTCAAACTACCGTTTGCGTCACGACGAATATTGCGAATCGCAATACGACCATTTTCCGCTTCCGCTTTGGCTTGCTTAAAATAGTTACGACGTGTCTCTTCGGTTAACGCAGGCATAGGAATACGAATCAAACTACCGTTAGTAGCAGGGTTCAAACCAAGATCGGATTTCATAATGGCCTTTTCGATCTCAGGCACCAAGTTACTCTCCCAAGGAGAAACCCCTAAAGTGCGTGCATCTTCTACCGTAATGTTTGCCACTTGATTTAACGGTGTTTCAGAACCGTAATAATTTACTTTTACAGAATCAAGAATACTAGGATGCGCTCGGCCTGTACGAATTTTGTTAAAAGAAGACTCAACCGCTGTCACAGCCTTTGCCATTCTCTCTTCTGCATCTTTAAGAATGTCGTTAATCATAATTTCCTCACTTAATTAGCGTGCCTTCATTGCCACCTACGATGATATTAACCAAAGCACCTGGCTTACTCATATTGAATACACGAATTGGCATCGAGTGGTCACGAGTCAAACAGATTGCTGTTAAGTCCATGACACCTAACTGTTTTTCCAAAACTTCATCATAGCCTAATGTATCATATTTCATGGCAGATGGATCTTTCATTGGATCAGAAGAGTAAACCCCATCGACTTTTGTTGCTTTCAATACAACATCAGCATCGATCTCAATGCCGCGTAGACATGCAGCAGAGTCTGTTGTAAAGAAAGGATTCCCTGTACCCGCTGAAAAAATCATAACCTCACCTTCTTTCAGCAAGCGCATTGCTCGACGGCGGTCATAAGGTTCAACAATTCCCGTCATAGTAATCGCCGACATCACTCGAGTTCGAATATTCGCACGTTCCAAGGCATCACGCATAGCCAAAGCATTCATCACCGTTGCCAGCATCCCCATATGGTCACCAGTAACGCGATCCATGCCCGCTTGACTCAACGCTTGACCCCGAAACAAGTTACCACCACCGATGACGATCCCAACCTCGACACCAATACCACGCAATTGACCAATCTCTAAGGCAATGCGATTTAATATTTTAGGATCAATACCAAACGGCTCCTCACCCATCAAGGCTTCACCACTTAGTTTCAACAAAATTCGTTTGTAGTTTGGGTTTTTCTCTTTTGGCATCTCAATCTCCGGCAATGGTGTTGTCTAAAATAACAGACGTGAGCCACTTTCACGACTATCTATAACGCTTGTTTCATAAAAAGGGGCAGATAAACTGCCCCTTTTATAAAAACATTACAGCAAGAATTAACCTTTAAGCTGAGCTGCCACTTCTGCTGCGAAATCAACTTCCGCTACTTCAATACCTTCACCTACCTCTAAGCGAACGAAAGAAGTGACTGTTGCCCCAGCATCTTTGACAAGTTGACCCACTTTAATTTCTGGGTTCTTAACGAAAGGCTGCTCAACAAGACTATTCTCTGCCAAAAATTTCTTCATACGACCTACAATCATTTTGTCAACGATTTCTGCAGGTTTGCCAGCCATATCAGGCTGAGCACGGATGATTTCTTCTTCTTTAGCCAAAATATCAGCAGGCATATCATCACTACGAACAACGCGAGGAGAAACCGCTGCAACGTGCATAGACACATCTTTAGCCAATTCTGCATCACCACCTTCCAACTGAGTCAATACAGCAATTTGACCGTTACCATGCAAGTAACCGTTGATCAGACCACCTTCAATGATCACAGCACGACGAGGTGTGATGTTTTCACCAATTTTTTGAACCAATGCTTCGCGAGCTTCAAGCATTTCACCTGAGATCACTTTAGCCATATCGGTTTCTTTTGTTTCAAACACAACATCAGCGACTTTGTTTGCAAAAGAAATAAAGCCTTCATCACGAGAGGCAAAGTCTGTTTCAGAGTTCACTTCAACCAACACACCGTAAGAAGCATCATCAGCTACACGCATGATAATGGTACCTTCTGCTGCAGTACGACCCGCTTTTTTAGCTGCTTTCATACCACTTGATTTGCGTAGCTCTTCGATTGCCACTTCGATGTCAGCATTTGCTGCTACAAGTGCTTTTTTACACTCCATCATACCTAAGCCAGTGCGTTCACGTAGCTCTTTTACCAATGCTGCAGATACTGCCGCCATGTCCAAATCCTCTTAATACTATTTCAAATTTAAAAAAGGGGGCGAGATGCCCCCCTTTAGAAACCAGAGCAAACTATAGGGTTCGCTTATGCTTCAGCCGCTTCGTTTACTTCAACAAACTCATCTGCATTTCCAGCCGTCGCAGCACGACCTTCTAAAACTGCATCAGCGAAAGCGCCAACGTACAACTGAACAGCACGGATAGCATCATCGTTTGCAGGAATAACGTAATCGATACCATCTGGATCACTGTTGGTATCTACAATACCGATAACTGGAATACCAAGCTTGTTCGCTTCTTTGATTGCAATACGCTCGTGGTCAACATCCACAACAAACATAACATCAGGAAGACCGCCCATATCTTTGATACCGCCCATAGAAAGCTCTAATTTTTCAAGCTCACGAGTACGCATCAAGGCTTCTTTCTTAGTTAGCTTATCGAAAGTACCATCAGACATTTGAGTTTCAAGGTCACGAAGACGCTTGATAGAAGCACGAATAGTCTTGTAGTTTGTCAACATACCACCCAACCAGCGGTGGTTAACGTATGGCATACCAGAACGAGCAGCTTGTTCTTTGATCGTTTTAGACGCAGCACGTTTTGTACCAACAAACAAAACCTTGTTTTTGTTTTCAGCCATTTTCTTAACAAGCTCTAACGCTTCGTTAAGAGCTGGAACAGTGTGCTCAAGGTTAATGATATGAATCTTGTTACGAGCACCAAAAATGAAAGGCTTCATTTTTGGGTTCCAGTAACGAGTTTGGTGACCAAAGTGTGAACCAACCTGTAACAGGTCGCGCATAGAAACTGTAGGCATTTTACTATCCTTTAAATTTGGGTTATTTAAGCTTACCAACCAAGTGCGTCAGCCAGACAAGGTTTAAAGCAACCATTGGCACCCCAGACACACTCACTTTAATGCGGCAAGATCGTTAGTTTTCGTCATTAAGTTGTTGCTTCACTTAGACACAAGTCTAGTAAGCGGGCGATTTATACCATATTTCGCCCTAAATCTAAAGACTAAAAGCGAGCTTTTATTCCTCAAGAGTTTGTATTTTTTTCACACTAACAGGGGCGATTCTAGACATTAAGTCATGTAGAATAATAAACATATATGACAATTTAATACGTTGTGTTACCGCTCGCGACTAAATCGCAGCAAAACACCAACCCTACATTTAGAAAGATATATTACTTATTATGAGCAACGAAATACTAAGCAAAATTGAAGAGTTAACCCGCGGTGGCCGTAGCGAGGTACCCAGCTGGACGCCCAAAGCACCTTCCACACGATTTACTGATATTAACGATATCGAAGGTATGCGTGTAGCAGGCAAACTGGCGGCAGACGTACTCGTAATGCTTGAAGAGTTTGTTGTCCCTGGTGTCACCACAGAGCAACTGGACATTATTGCCCACAACTACTCAGTCGATGTACAAGGCGCCATTCCAGCCCCACTAAACTATCACGGCTTTCCTAAATCTTGCTGCACATCGGTTAATGATGTCATCTGTCATGGCATACCTAATGACAAATCCCTAAAAAAGGGCGACATCGTTAATATTGACATCACCGTTATTAAAGACGGTTACTATGGTGACACCAGCCGCATGTTCTTTGTCGGCCAAGTTGCCCCCCATGCAGAACGCCTGTGCACGGTTACTCAAGAGTGTCTTTATCTTGCCATCGACATGGTCAAACCTGGTGTACGCCTTGGCGACATCGGCGCCGCCATTGCCGCTCATGCCCATAAAAATCACTACTCCGTGGTAGAGGAATACTGTGGCCATGGTGTTGGAACAACTTTTCATGGCGAACCCCAAGTGGCTCATTACGGAAAACCAGGCACTGGCGTTGTGTTAGAAGAAGGCATGACACTCACCATTGAGCCTATGATTAATGCAGGAAAAAAACAGGTTAAGCACACAGGACCAGACAACTGGATTGCAAAAACCAAAGATGGACGACTTTCTGCACAGTACGAACACACACTGTTAATTACACAAACTGGTGTCGAAGTTTTAACACGACGCCCTGAGGAAACACGCTTCTCTTAAGAGGGGCGTGAGTACTTTTTACAAATGAGTACTGCAACCACCCTTGCCAAATTGCTATCTTGATAACGCTTTTTCTGAGGCCTTATATGGATTTTCCTGCTTTTCCTGATGCTCCGCCACTACTAACTCCTGAAGAGAAAAAAGAGTTATCACAACCGAGCTGCTCCATTTCTCGCTACAAAGCGATTCTAGAAGAAAAAACAGCCGCGTATGATGACCTCTTTCATGCCCTTTACCCGATCGAAAAATTGGTAAAAGGGTTAGCCGCAGTCTACGACGAAGCCTTACAGGCTGCTTGGACAGCAAAAGGCTTAGCTCAAGAGAGTAACATGAGCTTGTTAGCAGTTGGCGGCTATGGTCGCAGTGAGCTTCACCCCAAATCCGACATAGACTTACTTATTTTACTTGATGATAATGCCTCACCTGAAAGCGAGAAAATTGAATCCTTCATTACTTTTTTATGGGATATCAATTTAGATGTCGGTCACAGCGTCAGAACGGTAACCCAATGTACCGAAATGGCAGCCCATGACATTACCATTATCACCAACCTGATCGAATCTCGGACACTGATTGGCCCCGATGATCTACTAGCAAACCTAAAGCTTAATATTGATGTAGACCACATGTGGGATGGCCACACGTTTTACAAAGCCAAAATAGCAGAGCAAAAGCACCGCCACGCAAAATACCAAAACACGGCTTACAACCTTGAGCCTAATTTGAAAGAATGCCCTGGCGGTCTTCGCGATATGCAAGTCATCGACTGGGTTGCCAAACGTCACCTACATACCCACCGACTCAGCGCCCTGATTGATAAAAATTTCCTCTCCGAAGATGAATACATTCAGCTCAAAGGGGCAGTTGGCCATTTATGGCGTATTCGCTGGGCGCTCCATATGATCGCAGGTCGCAAAGAGGACCGTCTTTTATTTGATCATCAGCGCACCCTATCAAAAGTATTTGGCTTTGAGGATGATGACCTAAAACGCAATGTAGAGCGTTTTATGCAAGGCTATTACCAAAGCGTGGCCGCTATTCAACAACTCAACGATTTACTACTTCAACACTTCGAAGAGTCGTTTTTGTTGATTGATGAAGAAGACACCATAGAGATCATTAATGAGCGCTTCCAGATTTGCAACGGTCAACTTGAAGCCACCAGCCCCAGCCTTTTTCAAGATACACCATCCGCTATGCTTGAAATGTATGTGCTAAGAGGAAATAACGAAAAAATACGAAGCATTCGCGCCAACACCATGCGCCAACTACGCGACAGCTTGGATTTAGTAGATGATGAGTTTAGAACCAACCCTCAAAACACCGACTTCTTTTTAGACATTATATCAAGCCGCTATCGGCTGACCAGCACATTACGCTCCATGAAACACATTGGCTTGCTAGGCCGTTATCTTCCCGAATTTGGTGCTATCATTGGGCAAATGCAACATGACCTTTTTCATATTTATACGGTCGATGCCCATACCCTGCAATTAGTAGAAAACCTACGCCGCTTGTGGCTACCAGAATCCAAGCAAAAGTTCCCCATTTCTACGCAAGCCATGCGCCATATTCCCAAGCCTGAACTGTTATACATTGCAGGCCTCTACCATGACATTGCAAAAGGACGTGGCGGAGACCACTCGGAACTCGGCTGCGTAGACGCTCAAGCCTTCTGCGAACGCCACAGACTCCCCAAAAGAGATACAGATCTCGTCGTTTGGCTTGTTCGTAACCACTTATTTATGTCTGTGACTGCTCAACGTAAGGACATCTCTGACCCTGAGGTCATTTGGGAGTTTGCAAGTTATGTGAAGGATCAAGAGCATTTGGACTATCTCTTCATCCTAACAGTGGCAGACATCAACGCCACCAACCCCACCATGTGGAACAGTTGGCGAGCCTCCCTAATGCGCCAACTGTATTTAGAAACCAAGCGCGCCTTGCGTCGTGGCCTTGATTACCCTATTGACGCCGACATGCAAAGCGACGAACACAAACAGCGCGCGTTGGAAATCATTATCGAGCGCAACGTCGATATTATGGATGCGGAAAACGTTTGGAATAAAATAGAAGAAGAATATTTTATTCGCTCCAATGGTGAAGAAATCGCCTGGAATACAGAGGCCATACTTCGCCATCGCCCGAGCGAAAAACCCCTCGTTGCAATCAGCCCATTAGGCGGAAGAAACTTCTCAGGAGCGAGCAAAGTATTCATTTACACGAAAAACAACAAACACCTGTTTGCAGTGACAGCCACTCTGTTCGAACAACTTGGATTCACCATATTAGATGCCAAAATCAGCAATACGACAGATAACTATACGCTCGATAGCTTTGTGGTAATGGACATTAACGACAACGAAACCAGCTTACATCTAGACAAAGAACGCATTACCTTTATCCGCGAAACCCTAACCGAGCAACTGGACAACCCCTCTTTGTACGAAAGTGTAATTCAACGTTATACACCGCGCATTTTAAAAATCTTCAATTCACCCGCTACCGCACACTTTGTCAGCCAACCAGAAGAGGTCTGGTCCGCAATAGAAGTGACCGCACCAGATCGACCAGGACTGCTTGCCTTAATTGGTCAGCTTTTTATGAATCAGAATATTATGCTACATAAAGCGAAAATTGCCACATTAGGTGAACGCGTAGAAGATACCTTTTATGTCACAGAAGAGGATGGCAGGTTGATTACTGATCCTGAAAGAATGAATACCATCTGTACTCTATTAAAAGAAAAAATTGACCGTTTTTCACAAGCCATGGATTGAGACAAAATGAACCCATTTATTCGTTCTTTACACCCTTACCCTTTTCAAAAGCTAGCAGAACTTTTGGAAGGATTAACGCCCAATCCAGAGAAACCGCTTATTCGGCTGACCATTGGCGAGCCCCAACACGAGTCGCCTCAGTGTGTACTTGATAAGTTAGCAGACAGTCTAAAAAGCGGCGTCAACAAATACCCCAACACAAAGGGCGAGTTACCTTTACGCAAAGCCATCGCTGAATGGACAAAACACCGTTTTCACTTGGATTCAATTGACCCCGAGACCCAAGTTTTACCCGTGACAGGTACTCGTGAAGCCCTTTTTGCTATCACACAAACCTTAGTCGGCGAAAAATCCAATACCCTTGTGGTTAGTCCCAATCCATTCTACCAAATCTACGAAGGTGCTGGCATTTTAGCGGGTGCTGAACTTTACTACTTACCTTGCGGCCCTGAAACGCGCTACCAAATTAATTACCAAGACATCAGCGATGATGTGTGGCAACGCTGCGAAGTACTTTTTGTCTGCTCACCAAGCAACCCAAGTGGCACAGTCACAACGCTTGACGACTATGCCTACCTACTAGAAAAAGCCAGAGAATTTGACTTCACGATTGTTGCCGATGAGTGTTATTCAGAAATCTACTTCGATAACAAGCCTCCACTTGGACTCCTTGAAGCTTGCCAACAATTAGGCAATACCAGCTACGACCATTGCTTGATTTTTCAATCACTATCAAAACGCTCCAACCTTCCTGGTTTACGCTCTGGTTTTGTTGCGGGGGACGCCAACATTTTAAAACCCTTCTTGCTCTATCGCACCTATCAGGGCTGCTCGATGCCGATTCACCATCAAGAGGCCTCTGTTGTCGCTTGGCAGGATGAAGAGCACGTTGAGAAAAATCGCGATATTTACACACGCAAATTTACTAGTGTGTTAGAAATATTGACCCCTATTATGAAGGTCAGTAAGCCAGAAGCTGGGTTCTATTTGTGGCCAGAACTCGACATAGATGATGAAACATTCTGTACCGAACTCTACAAGCAGGAAAGCGTACTGGTTCTGCCTGGCAGTTACCTAGGGCGCCAAATCAATGACTATAATCCTGGCAGCAAACATGTACGCATGGCCCTTGTTGCAGAGGAATCACAGTGTGTTGAAGCGGCACAACGAATCCGCCACTTTATCACCAATAATCAACATCTTATGACCAAATATCAATAAATTAACCCTATCCCTTTAAAGAAACTCAATGGAGAACATAATGAGCGATCAAATTTTTGCATTCGGTCTTGGTATCGGAACACAAAACAAAGAAGGCAACTGGCTAGAAGTCTTCTACTCCGCGCCCAGCATTGATGTAGAAAAAAGTACCCTTGATGCGCTATTAGAAAGCACGAATTACGAAGGTGGCAACAGCACTCTAGTACTAGATGACAGCGACCTAAACCGCCTACACATGAGCCTACTAAAAGCGGGCAACATTGAGCAAGCTGAACTTGCCTCACGCCTGAAAGCGTCTTCTCAACCGATTGTATTGTGTATCCTAGCAACCGACGAAGCCCCCACCAACCCTGCTGAAGTTTACTTAAAACTCCAACTGATTTCTCATCGTTTGATCAAACCTCATGGCACCGTGCTTGACGGCATGTTTGGCCTACTGATCAACACCGCATGGACCAGTGAGGGCCCTATCGATGTGCGCGAACTTGCTGATCGTCAATTAACCGCTCGCATGCAGGGCCGCACCATTGAAGTATTCAGCGTTGACAAGTTCCCTAAAATGGCCAACTTTGTGGTACCAAGCGGTATTCGTATCGGCAACGCCGCCCGTATTCGCTTGGGAGCACACCTTGGCGAAGGCACAACCGTCATGCACGAAGGCTTCTGCAACTTTAACGCAGGTACATTAGGCAACAGCATGGTTGAAGGACGTATTTCTGCTGGTGTCGTTGTTGGCGAAGGCTCTGATCTCGGCGCAGGTTGCTCTACAATGGGCACCCTTTCTGGTGGCGGCAACATCATCATTGGCATTGGTGAAAAGTGCCTTGTTGGTGCCAACGCTGGTATTGGTATCGGCCTAGGAGATCGCTGTACTGTTGAAGCGGGACTGTATGTGACAGCAGGCCAAAAAATATTGGTGCGCGACAGCAATGGCGAACCCGTTGCGACGGTTAAAGCTCGCGAGCTCTCGGGCAAATCGGATTTGCTCTTTATCCGTAACTCAGAAACCGGTGCTGTTGAATGCCGTACGAATAAAACAGCCATCGCCTTAAACGAAGAGCTACACGCTCATAACTAATTCCAGACCATGATTTGACTGCTCAACGAAACACACCTGAGCAGTCAATGACGGCCAGCATGAAAACTAATATTCGACTAACGACTAAACAGACATGAGATAAGGAAACAGAACATGGTCGATATTTACGGCATCAAAAATTGCGACACCATGAAAAAAGCATTTCACTGGTTAGACGAGAACAACATCGAGTACACCTTTCACGATTACAAAAAAGAAGGTGTAAATGAAACACAGGCAAAACAGTGGCTTGAGGAATTAGGTTGGGAAAACATCATCAACAAACGCGGTACCACATGGCGGAAACTAGATGATAAAACCAAAGATACTATGAATAATGAACTGGCACTGCAAACTATTCAAGATCAGCCGTCCATCATTAAGCGCCCATTGCTAATTAAAAACAATGAGATTATCTTAGGGTTCAAGCCGTCTGATTATCAAGCGATCTTTCAATAAGGCTCACGTTTATCCAATGACATTATTTGCTAACGCAACTAGATACCAATGACGTGATATTTGATCCATTCATCAAATGGTTAGAATTAGCGAAGGACTGGCGTGTAGATTTGTGGAGATGACGATGGCTGCCTTACAACAGGCGTGATACTGGGTGTATATCCATTAACGGAGTCATCAGAACGTATGACAGGCACATAATAAGATTGCTCAACAACAGGCTGAGGAATAAGCCAGCTACAGCCACTGCCCAACAGCCCTAACAGAATAACCATACTAAATTTCATAACCCACCTTATGATAACACCCGAGCCAATACTGTAATGTTATTATAAGGTAGCTAAATCGAACACAAAGGTAAAGAATGTCTAACTTGTCACCCACGTTAAAACTTGCTCTGGATCTAATATCCCGCTCTTCTATCACTCCTGAAGACGCAGGTTGTCAGGATGTGATGATCGAGCGACTCAAACACATCGGCTTCCACATCGAACCGATGCCATTCGGCGACGTAAAAAACTTTTACGCCAAGCGCGGCACATCCGGTCCTAACCTCTGCTTTGCCGGCCATACCGATGTCGTACCAACTGGCCCAGAGAGCGAATGGAAAGTTCCGCCCTTTGCCCCCAAGATCATCGACGGCATACTCTATGGACGCGGTGCCGCAGACATGAAAGGCAGCTTAGCGGCGATGGTTACGGCTGTTGAGAGCTTTATTGAAGCCAACCCGAACCATAATGGTCAGATCTCCTTTTTGATTACCAGTGACGAGGAAGGCCCATTTGTAGATGGTACGACACGAGTTGTCGATGCTCTTATGGCAAGGGAAGAAAAGGTCGACTGGTGCATCGTTGGCGAACCATCCAGCACCCATACGCTGGGTGATATTATTAAAAACGGCCGTCGAGGCTCATTCAGTGGCGACTTGACGATTTATGGTAAACAAGGCCATGTGGCCTATCCCCATTTAGCAAAAAACCCCATTCACTTAGCGGCGCCCGCCATTGCCGAACTAGCGAGCACTCATTGGGATGACGGTAACGATTTTTTCCCTCCCACCAGCTTTCAGGTGTCAAATTTAAACGCTGGAACAGGAGCAACCAATGTCGTACCTGGCACATTAAAAGCGCTATTTAACTTCCGTTTTTCATCTGAGTTGGATTTTGACGCATTAAAGTCCCGTGTCACTGAGATTCTAGACAAGCATCAACTTCGTTACGATGTAGAATGGACTTACAACGGCCTACCGTTCCTTACTCGTCCTGGTGAACTGGTCGATGCGATTAAAAATGCCATTGAAGCCACTGTGCAGATTACCCCCGAACTGTCGACCTCAGGTGGCACATCGGATGGGCGCTTTATCGCCAAAATGGGCACACAAGTGGTCGAACTTGGTCCAATTAACGCCACCATTCATCAAATTAATGAATGCGTCGAAGCCGAAAGCCTAAACCAGCTCAGTGCCATCTATGAGCGCATTCTACAGAATTTATTTACCTAAACAGCTTAATCCATTATGTCTCTAAAAAGCCGCCTTCATAAACTTGCGATGAAACTTGGCAACAATCCTCGTCTCGCATTGCTCAAAATGATACAAGGTGGCCTTTTATTTGCTTTTGGCTCCTTAATGATTATGGTCGCCAATCGTGTCTTGGAAGACTCCATACAAGCAGAGCTTATTGCCCTACTTGGACTGATTATTGCCGGTGCAGGTGTTATTTGGACATTAGTAGGCTATTTATCCATGAGTATTTTGCGACTCTACAACATGATCAACAAAAAGGATTAAACGATGCAACCCGACATCGAAATTTACCTTTTATCTTGCCCAACTGATAAAATCATTTCTTGGCTGAACGAAAGATTCACCTTGCTAGATAAGCAAACACCATCTGCGGTTTGCACAAAATTGGTAATGTCGTACGAAAACCAAGTTATTCCAGTCACCATTATAGAACAAGCGGCAGGAAAGCGATTTACCTCGATCCTGTTTGACACTGACAAAACCCCTTGGGATGATGACATCAGCTGCGCAAAAGAAGCCTACCGCACTCTACAATGCGAAATTCGCTGCAACCTTCAAAGCTGGTCGGAAGACGATAACCAAGATCCAGATCAATGGTGGAAAATCAACGATTACGAAGAAGGCCCATTTATTTGGAAGTAACAGAACGACTCATCTCAATCAGACACAACTAAACACCAATACGCACTACCCATATTGAGAAAGACACTTTTTTTCATAAGCGAACGTTAAGTTAAGCTGATTATGATGATCTTACAACACAACAAACCATTATTTGAAAGGGATACAACTCATGCAAATTACACTCTTAAAAGGCAAACTCCATATGGCCAGCGTCTCTCAAGCAGAGCTTTGGTACGATGGCTCCTGTGCAATAGACAAAGATCTTGTTGAATTGGCAGGTTTTCGTGAATTTGAACAAATTGACATTTATGATGTTGATAATGGCGAGCGTTTTCATACCTATATCATTCTTGCTGAAGCGGGCTCAGGCACCATTTCTATGAATGGCGCTGCCGCGAGAAGAGTACAAGTTGGAGACCGAGTCATTATCGCAGCATATGGTACTATGGACGAAAGTGAAGCGGATAGCTTTAAACCTAAGCTAGTCTACCTAAACAAAGACAATACTGTTGAGCGTACTACCAATACTATTCCAGTGCAGAAAGATTAATGTCTTCTATCCTGAACAAAAAAAACCAGCTATGTCGACATAGCTGGTTTTTTTGAAAAACATTAAAAATAGCTAACTAACAAATTTATAGCACTGCAAGTGCCGCATCATAGTTAGGCTCATCAGCAATTTCAGCAACCTGCTCGCTATAAAGCACCTTCCCACTCTCATCCAATACAATAACGCTACGAGACAACAGACCAACCAGTGGTCCGGTTTTAAAGGTTAACCCGTAATCATCACCGAACGTTGAACGAAAGCTGGATCCCATATCCACATGGTCAATCCCCTCTGCACCACAAAAACGAGCCGCAGCAAACGGCAAATCCGCAGACACACAAAGTACATTAACCCCCTTTAACGAGGCTGCCGATTCATTAAATTTACGAACAGAGGTTGCACAAGTGGGTGTATCAACTGATGGAAAAATATTCAGAACAAGCTTAGCACCCTGATAATCTTTTAAAGATACCAATGACATATCGCTCTTCACTAATTCAAAATCAGGTGCCATTGATCCCACAGCAGGCAGCGAGCCAACAGTTTCGATTGAATTACCTTTCAATGTAACAAACGCCATACTATCCCCTTGGTATTAATCAATATGATTATTAATAAATGACTTTTTGAGCAGTGTATGACTCAAAATCATAAAGAAAGACTCAACTAACGCTATCCTCGTACAATAGACACGTTTTCGGCTTGTTTTCCTTTCTCACCCTCAGTCACATAAAAACGAACCAACTGTCCTTCCACAAGAAAGCGACGGCCACGGCCACGAATGGCTCGATAGTGAACAAAGACATCGTCGCCATTTTCCATAGTTAAAAAGCCAAACCCTTTTGAAGAATTAAACCATTTCACCGTTCCCTGCTCACGATCGTCGTCTTCATCCTCATCAGGCTGCGACTGAGCAGCAGAGCTATTACCCTGACTAATAATGGCACCAACGTAAACAGAAACCAAAGTAAATGCAAAATAGACCAAATAGTTTGTTCCGAGTACCTCACCTAATACACCGGCTATCAGCAAAGGAACAATAAGCGCAATAACTAGACTTGTAATAAATGCACGTACTGAAAACAAGCTTGAACCAACAGAAGAGCCTTTCGTACTTGCAACATTATCCTGATGATCATTCATAACTGTATCTCTTATTAATATGTTGAGTTGTTGAGACGAGGCGATTATTTACCAAAACAAGACACCCCGTTTTATTTTATACAAATGTGAAAAATTAAAAATTTTACTACACTCTTTCAAAATTGCCATGTGAAGCGAAAGATGATCGTAGTAAGATAACCATCTTGTTTAAAAGAGCAATTTTTCGCCTTTTCTATTTTTACACGTAATCAATTACGGGTAATCCATAGAGAATGGCTCCCAAATTAAGAGCTTAGCTCATTAAGGTTACCATACTGATGCCATCAATGAACACCTCAGATATCGAGCAACGAGTTGATGAACTCGAATACCAAGTGCAATTTCAAGAAGACACTATCGATAGCCTAAATAAAACCATCGCCCTACAACAAAAAGATCTTTTATTGATACAAGAAAAATTATCTTTTCTAGCCAAACAATTAGAAAACTATCGCCAACAACAAACTATCCATGGCGACGACAAGCCACCCCATTATTAGTAATAATAGTGAACCCACTATATCAACACAGATAATAGAACTAACTGGCCTCTAATGATTTTAGAACATGGACGTCAAATCGCCCAGCTTTTCCCTCAAGTTGGTAAGTTGGCACCATTCCACTCAAAAAGGGCGCACCTTTAGGCCGCTTTACAACGACTCGATATTCCGCTAGTTCAAGTGCTATGGGTAAAAGAGCATCAGCGTCCTCATCTTTGCCAACCAAATCACGGAAAAATGCCATTTCTTTTTTTGCCGCCGCAGACGATTTGTCCGTATGCGGATACATGGGATCAAGATAGATCACATCAAACATTTGTCCAGTGATGGATTGAATATCCGTATCCAATAAAGTCATTCTAGCAACAATTTCACCCACTTCTTGATGATTTAAAGCACGGGCTAAACCATCTTTAAGCATTGCTCTAACAAAGCCCACACGCTCACACAATGACAGCTGACAGCCAAGACTGGCTAACACGAACGCATCACGACCCAAACCAGCAGTTGCATCAAGCACACGCAGACCATTACGCTTATTTAAACCAACCGCTTTAGCAATATCCTGACCTTTTCCTCCACCAAATCGTCGTCGGTGATCCGTCGCACCGGAAGTGAACTCAACCAGCACAGGTTTAGGTGCGCCCTTGCCCGTTTTAGCCAAACTCACACCGTTTTCCCCTACTAACAACAAATAGCCGTATTCATCCACATATTTCAGCGGCTTATCAAGTCGATAAAGTGATACATTTAATTCATCGGCCAATTGTTTACTCAAGTGATCGAATACAACATCCAGTGAGGCGACAGCAAAACGACTAAACAAAAACATCTACTCCAATTAATTGATTTCAAGGGCTACCCGATATCATCGCTTTGGCATTTTGGTATCTCTGAAGAACGGATTGAACTTTTACTAATAATCTTCTATGTACCGAAAGCATGAGCCACTGTTATGAGAATAGGCTTTTCAAAAAGCCTTACAGAGACGGGAGTCAATAAATTCACGATACCAGACACTTTCTTATTATAGAGAAATCATGAAGGTGACACACTATTATTGACTTTCATCACAGGAAGTTGAGAACGAATCTCCATTGTAAAAAAGCGCTCACTATTCACAGTAATGCACAATTTATTAATATCGCTTTTCTCATAAAAATACCCATTTTAACAGCCCCCAAAATAACAGCGACCAACCGACATTTACTATATTTACAGAGTCCGCTTAAAAAAATCACCTCGAAAGAGGTGATAACAGAGTCATTACAAAATGTACGCTAAAGAAAAATAAAGCTCACCCTAGCGTTTTCCTATTCTAGGCGCTTGTTTCTCCCAGGTAATTTCATCTCTTAAATAAATAGGAATCGCATCGTAAGCCGACACTGTTTCTCCTTTTTCAAAAGCAACAATGGCCAGTTGTGCAATGCAGGCCGCTCGCGGCGCAACCTCCACCAGCACCTGTTCCGGTTGAGCTGGCAATAAACCGGTGAGTATTTCATCGTATCGCCACCCCGACCCAACACCTTGGTAGGGCAATGACAGAGCTTCTAGTCTCTCGGGCTGAATCACACGCTCATCGAGCAAGGTCTTCACACTATACCGCTCTGTTGTCTTATCCCCTCCCGTCACCTTATCAACAAAGTACCCTGCAACATAGATTTCTCCCATGCGGGCATCCAGTGCTGACAACCAATGATGCAATCCAGTTTTCTGGAAGCCTTCCAGTGCTTGAGCCGCTAACGTCGAAATAGGAATGACAGGTAAATCTGCACCATAAGCCAATCCTTGCACGATACCGGCACTGATACGAAGCCCAGTAAAAGATCCAGGACCTCGCCCAAACGCAATGGCATCCAGGTCCTGTATAGCCACACCGGCTTGCTGCAAAATCTGCTCTACCATAGGCAGAATCAAATCATTATGCTGACGTGGCGCCATACGAAAATCTTCCAATACCACACCATCAATATTCAATGCAACAGAACAAGCCGAGGTAGATGTATCTAATGCTAAAATTGCCACCATCGAATAATTACGCCTTTAACGAAGTCAGCAAGCTTTGCTTAATATCGTTCAAATCGCCCACACCATTGACTTTGACAAATTGTGGTGCGCTAGTAGGCTCTTCTTTTAGCCATTGTTGATAATAACCAATTAGCGGTGCTGTTTGCTCGTGGTAAACTCCTAAGCGTTTACGCACGGTTTCTTCTGTGTCATCAACGCGTTGAATAAGATCTTCACCCGTTACGTCATCTTTACCTTCCACTTTAGGTGGATTGTAAATCACATGATAAGTACGACCTGAGCTTTCATGAACTCGACGGCCACTCATACGTTTCACAATTTCTTCATCGGCAACATCAATTTCCACTACATAATCAATATGAACACCCGCCTCTTTTAGGGCATCAGCCTGTGGAATCGTACGAGGAAAACCATCAAACAAGGCACCATTTGCACAGTCTTCTTGTGTTAGGCGCTCTTTAACAAGCCCAATAATAATATCATCGGAAACCAATTGACCGGCATCCATGACCGCTTTTGCCTTTAAACCCAACTCTGTTCCGGCCTTGACCGCTGCACGTAACATATCACCCGTTGAAATTTGCGGGATACCAAACTCTTCAGTAATAAATTGAGCCTGAGTTCCCTTACCTGCGCCTGGGGCACCTAATAATATTACTCGCATAACACGTCTCCAAAAGTCAGTCTATAAACTGGGAAGCAACCATCTGCCACATGAAAAAACACGCACAAAAAAGGCGCAAAAAAAGCAACAAAAAACAGATGACTTGCGTTGTAAAAAATTGAATGGCCGCTTAGCATAACCAAGCAAGCCTTCAAGATGCAAATTTACTGTCTTATTTTCGCTATTTTCACGCCTATTTTGAATGTTTTTTAACCAAAAGCTGATCTAGCCCGTATTTTGCATACCGCTAGCAATCCCTGCCATCGTAATCATTAACGCCTTATTTACTTCTGGATTATCAGGCTTTTTACGACTTCGATGCAGCAATTCAGCCTGCAAATAATGCAAAGGGTCAATATAAGGATTACGAACATCGATGGACTGGCGAATGGTTTTATTGTCTTCAATCAGTCGGTCCTGTTGTTTCAACTCTTTAACCAATTCACGCACCTGAGACAACTTGCTACGCAATAAACGCCCTAGCCCCTTAAGCTCTTCATCCACTAGACGCTTCTCATAATACTCAGCAATATCTGGCTCAGCCTTAGCCAAAACCATATCAAGCATATCCAAATAAGCGCCAAAGAACGGCCATTTTTTATGCATTTCCCGCAGTTTATCTAAATTGCCCGATTCGATGGCTTGCTCTAATGCACTTTCAGCTCCTAGCCAAGCAGGTAACATGAGACGAATTTGCATCCACGCAAAGATCCAAGGAATAGCTCGCAAACTCTCGACACCACCATCTGAGCGACGACGCGCAGGCCGAGACCCCAACGGCAGCTTAGCCAATTCTTGCTCAGGCGTTGTCGCCCTAAAATACGCCACAAAATCTTCATGGCCGCGTACAATAGAACGATATTGGTTCATGCCGACTTCGGCCATCTCATCCATAATGGCCCGCCACTCTTCTTTTGGTGCAGAAGAAGGTGTCAAAGTCGACTCCAGTACCGCAGAGCAATACAGTTCCAACGAGCGTACAGCAATATCAGGGATACCAAACTTAAAACGAATCATTTCCCCTTGTTCTGTGACACGAATGGAACCGTTTACTGAACCAGGAGGTTGGGACAAAATAGCCACGTGGGCAGGACCACCACCACGACCAACGGTGCCACCACGCCCATGAAACAAGGTTAAGTGTACACCATGACGTTTACACAGCCCCGTTAAAGCCTCTTGAGCGCGATACTGTCCCCATGTTGCCGCAATTTGCCCCGCATCTTTCGCCGAGTCAGAATACCCTATCATGACTTCTTGATGACCGTTGATATAAGCTCTATACCATGGAATGGCAAAAAGCTGCTCAATGATCGGTTCAGCATTATCGAGATCCGCTAAAGTTTCAAACAGCGGTACAATACGCATAGGAAAACGCACACCTGACTCTTTTAGCATTAAAGCAACCGCCAATACATCTGACGGCGCGCTGGCCATAGAAATCACATAGGAACCAAATGAACTGCCTTCCCCCCTAGCGATCATAGCAAAGGTATCCAGCACTTCTTTAACCTCGGGCGTCGGCGACCAATCTAAAGGCAACAAAGGACGCTTAGAATTCAGTTCTGTCAACAAAAACGCCTGACGGGAAGCTTCATCCCATTCGGCATAATCTCCTACCCCATAAAAGCGGGTAATCGCTGACAAGGCTTCAATATGACGCGAGGCATCTTGACGCACATCCAACTTCACCAAGGTTAAGCCAAACGTGGCTGCACAGCGAATCAAGTCTAATAGAGCGCCATTTGCTATGACTTTCATGCCGCAATCGATCAGAGACTGATAGCACAAAGTCAAATCATCCATTAATTCCTGACTGTCCAGCATAATGCTCTCAGTACTCTCAGTCCGACCATCCAAGCGCGCTTGGGCCCACTCTTTAGTCGCGATCATACTTTGTTCTAAACGGCGTAACACTTCTCGGTAAGGCTGAGGACTATCTCCCACGCGTTCACGTAAAGCGGCATTACACTGAGTCATCGAAAACTCAGAACGCAAAACATTCAAATCTTTAATATATAAGTCAGCGGCCATCCACCGAGCCAATAATGTGACTTCTTCGGTAACTTTGTGGGTGACATTAGGGTTGCCGTCTCGATCTCCCCCCATCCAAGTCGCAAAGCGAATGGGCGCCAAATTTAGAGGCAAATGCTCCATATCAGAATACTGACGATACTGCTTATCTAATTGACGGAAAAAGCCTGGAACGGCCTCCCATAAGGACTGCTCTATGACCGCGAACCCCCACTTTGCCTCATCAACTGGCGTGGGACGCTGCTCACGAATTTCATCGGTATGCCATGCTTGGGTAATGATTTCTTTAAGGCGGCGAATGTGTCTCGCTTCCTCTAAAGGAAGAATATTATCTTTATCTAATGCTTCAAGTTCCGTTGAAATATTATCGTATTTGCGGATAAGTGAGCGTCTAACCACTTCCGTTGGGTGGGCAGTGAGCACTAACTCAATTGACTGTTTTTGCAAAGCATTAAGCATTTGCTCTGAGGAAACCCCTTCCTTTGACAAACGCCCCAGTAAATCTCCCACCGGATTTTGGTATATACCAAGGCTTTCGTTAGTACGACGGCGATGAACTCGATGATATTGCTCAGCAATATTTGACAGGTTCAAAAACTGATTAAAAGCACGCGCCACTGGCACAATGTCTTTTTCATCCAGTGCTTCCAGTGCTTCAATCAGTGCAGCTGAGTCCCCTGAGTGACGGCCATCTTTTGATAACTGACGGACCTTCTCGACCGTTTGTAAAAAATCCTCTCCCAAGTGATTGCTCATGGTTTCCCCTAGACAATCCCCGAGTAATCTCACATTTTCACGTAATGATGCTTGACGGTCACTCACTTCACCCCTCCTTTCAAACAAAAGACACAACAAAACACCTGTATCTTTTGGCTTCAATAGTTATCATTATTGTTAACGAGAGCTTACAGGCCTTCTCGTTTCGATTGCTCCCATAAAACATCTAGCTCCTCAAGAGAACAATCCGTTAAGCGTTTTCCTCTTTCCGATACTAACGCTTCTATACGAGCAAAGCGACGGCGAAATTTTACATTGGTACGATTTAAAGCCACATCGGGCGCTACTTTCAAATGGCGAGCCAAATTACTCATAGCAAACAAAACATCGCCCATTTCCGCTTCAATGTGCGCTTGCTCTGCTTGTTGAATGGCTTCTTCCAGTTCAGCTAACTCTTCCCGTATCTTGGCAAAGACAGGCGCCGTATCCGGCCAATCAAAGCCCACTTTAGCGGCTTTTTTCTGCAGTTTCTCAGCTTGCATCAAGGCAGGCATGGAGACAGGAACCCCATCTAATAGACTCTCTTCTTCGTAGGAATGATCTTTGCGGGCATCGTCGTCAAGGGCCTCAGCTTGAGAGCGCTGATTTTTCAGCCGTTTTTCTTCTGCTTTGATACGCTCCCACTGGCCTTGCAATGCTTCTTGCGAAACCGGAGGAGCTTCTCTAAAGCGCGCTAAGTCTCCATCTGGAAAAATATGAGGATGGCGACGCAGCATCTTATCAACGATTTCATTGACGACATCATCAAAGTCAAAACGCTGCTCCTCTTTGCCTATTTGTGCATAAAACACCACTTGGAAGAGCAAGTCACCCAGCTCTTCCTTTAAATGCTCATAATCACGACGCTCAATCGCATCCAACACTTCATAAGCTTCTTCCAATGTGTAAGGCGCAATGGTCTGATAGGTTTGATTTTTATCCCAATCACAGCCATGCTCTTTATCCCGCAAACAGGCCATAAGTGTTAATAAACGATCCATAGATGTCATAGTGGGTTCTAACTCACTCAAAAGTCTTTTTCCCTAAACACATTCAGCACATTCGGAAGCTGATCAATACGATGAAGTAGCTTACTCAACACCCCTAGCTCCCCCACCTCAATAGTGAAACGAATGACGGCTGTATGACTCTCTTTTGTCGATAATGTATTCATGGACAACAAATTGACTTTTTCATTCGCCAAAAGCGCAGTAATATCGTTGAGCAGACCGGTTCGATCATAAGCTTCTACCTGAATATTTACCGGATAGAGGTTATCCACCTCTTCTCCCCAACTCACTTCCACCATACGTTCAGGCTCTTCACCACTCATCTGAATGATGTTTGTGCAATCTTGTTTGTGAATAGATACGCCCCGACCTTGTGTGATATAACCGACAATCTCATCCCCTGGCACTGGCGAACAACATTTAGCCATTTGTGTCAGCAGTTTTCCAACTCCCAAAATATGCACATCATTATCAGAGGATTTATGACGACTTTTCTTCAGTCTCACAGGCCGTACGACAGAAGATGCATTACCATCCAGACTCATCAGATCATCAATCGCATGAAGCACACGAGATAACTGAATATCGCCAGCCCCTAAAGCCACGTAGACTTCATCTGCGTTGGAAAAATTAAAGCGAGAAGACAACTTCATTAAATCAAGGCGACTTTCATCCACACCAAGTCGCTTGATCTGCTTATCGAGAATCAGTTTCCCTGCTTCTAAGTTTTTCTCACGATCTTCTTTTCGAAACCAATTTTGAATTTTCGCTCTAGCACGATTGGTTTGCACATAACCAAAGGTAGGATGCAACCAATCTCGGCTAGGTGAGCCCTCTTTAGAGGTAAGAATCTCAACCTTATCACCAGTTTTAAGATGGGTAACCAAAGAGGCGATTTTGCCGTTTATTTTGGCACCACGGCAACGATGACCAATTTCTGTGTGGACGCGGTAAGCAAAATCAACCGGAGTGGCATTCACTGGTAAATCCACAACATGCCCATCAGGAGTGAACACATAAATACGATCTTGCTCAATTTCACTGCGAATTTGTTCTGATAAAGACTCAAAGTCATCTTGCACTTCATGGAAATCCAAGATTGTTCTTAACCACTGCAGCTTTTCTTCATAGCTTGTGCTGTTAGAGCTTAAATCCGTTCCCTTGTACTTCCAATGTGCACACACGCCCAGTTCAGCATCTTCGTGCATGGTCTTAGTACGGATCTGAATTTCTAATGCTCTGCCCTGTGGACCAATAACCGCCGTATGCAAAGACTGATAACCATTGCTTTTTGGATTACTAATATAGTCATCGAACTCTTGTGGGATGGGCTTCCATAAATTATGCACCACACCTAGAACGCCATAACACTCCATGGTTTCATCCACTAAGATACGGACGGCACGTACATCGTACACTTCATCAAAGCCGATGTTTTTACGCTTCATTTTACGCCAGATGCTGTAAATATGTTTCGCACGGCCCATTAAATCCGCGTGAATATTAATACCTTCTAAACGCTTACGTAGTATTGCAATTACATCATCTATGTATTGCTGACGATCAAGGCGCTTTTCATCCAACCAAGTTGCAACACGTTTGTATTCCTGTGGATAAAGGTAACGAAACGATAAATCTTCTAATTCCCATTTAATATGACCAATACCTAAACGGTGAGCCAATGGGGCATAAACACTTTGTACTTCTAGGGCAACGGCAACTCGACGCGCTTCATCTTGGTGCTTGGCTTCCTTGATGGCGCAAGCACGCTCTGCCAGCTTGATCAACACCACTCGCACATCATCAATTATCGACACCAGCATCTTACGCAACGATTCCAGCTGATTTTCACTGCTTCCTAATACTTCCGCTGCGGAATCAAGGGTTAGGTTTTTCGACACCTCTCCCATTCGCACCACACCTTCGATGATAGAAGCAACTTTCCTCCCAAACATGTCAACAACATGAGAAATAGGCAACTGATCTTCTCGAACCACACGGTACAAAGCCGCCGCAACCAAAGAGTCCTGATCGGCACGAAAACTGGATAAGATCTCGACCATCTCCAGCCCAGCTCGAAAAGTACTTGCTTGTGGCCCCCAGTAAGAAGGACGTGGAGACTGAAATTCAGCTTTACGAGCCAGTTCACACGCCATACGTAGCGGCACTCTTGAGCCGTCATCGACGGTATTGGCAAACTGCGCCATCCATAGATCAATATCAACCGTCCCATCTGATGAAATCGGGTGATCTTTTCTTACTGTTACCATTGCCTTACCCTTAAAATTACTTCTTTTGCAGTAACATCATAGTTTCTACATGTGAGGTTTGGGGAAACATATCCATCAAACCTGCACGTAAAACACGATATCCTTTCGTGACTAAATATTCAGCATCTCTTGCTAAGGTAGAAGCACTGCAAGAAACGTACAAGATTTGCTTAGGACGCATATTAATTATTGCCTCCAAAAACTCAAATGCCCCCGCACGAGGCGGATCTAACAATACTTTCGTAAACGCTATATTGCTCAGCTCTCGACTCACAGGCTTGGTTAAATCCGCGGCAACAAAATGTGCATTATCAAGATGATTAGCCGCCGCGTTCTCCCCTGCTACAGCCACCATCTCTTCTTGAAGCTCAACTCCTACTACCTGCTTTGCGCGTTTAGCCAAAGGCAAAGAAAAATTACCAACACCGCAAAACAAGTCTAATATCGTATCTTGCTCGCAGGGTTCCAACCAGTTCATAGCCTGCTTAACCATTTTTTCATTCATAGCTGCATTAACTTGAATAAAGTCTTGGGGATGATAATGAAGCCTTAAATCATCAAGCTGATAAAAACGTCTATTGCCATCAACCTCAGCCCTTTTCATCTCTGGCTGTTGCCAATACAGTGCGACTTGCTGTTGTTGGGCCCATGACTCCCACTGTGCTTTGAGAGAATCATCCAATGCTTGAATCAAGCGAAAAGTGACCGCAAGACCTTTACTGTCTTCCAATAACTCAACGTGCCCTAATTTTTTGGCTAAAGCATCAGCAGCAAGCGATGTTTTAAGTGACTCAAAAACGGCTTGAAGGGGTGTGGTCAGCACCAAACAACGATCAATTGATACGATTTCGTTCGAAGATTTTCCACGAAAACCTAACTGTACCCTTTGTTTTTTGACCTGAACCGATAAACGGGCACGACGACGATATGCCACCGGCTGATCCGCTAGCACAGACAAGGGCTCATCAGAGGAGACTACTTTACGAATCTGCCCCTTTAGCCAGTCGTACTTAGCATCCAATTGCTTTTCTTGAGCCAAATGTTGAAAGCTGCATCCGCCGCACTGGAAAAAATGCGGGCAGGCAGGAGTCACTCGATCTGGACTGTGGTGAATAACCTGATTCAACGACGCCTCATCAAAACGACGCCCCGCTTTGCTGACTTGTGCTTCTACCGTTTCACCCGGTAAGGCACCAGAGATAAAGGTGACCTTACCCTGTTGACGAGCCACCCCCTTTGCGTCATGTGTCAGTCCCTCAATCTCAAAAAGCTGGATGGGACCAAGTGCCGGGGGGCTAGGTGGACGTCGCGTTGGGTGTCTTCTTCTCAAGGGAATGTCTCTTCAACAAGATAAATAAAAAGGATGCCCTATTCTAACGCATATTGACACAATACCCTATGCTTGCAGCATAGCTTCACGAATCAAACACCCCAGTCGATAGATAGCGATCACCACGGTCACACACAATCGCAACAATCACAGCGTTATTAAGGACCCTAGACAACTCTAACGCGGCATAAACAGAACCGCCAGACGATACTCCCGCAAAGATCCCCTCCTCTTGCGCTAAACGCCTCATGGTTACCTCCGCATGGTTTTGCTCGACATCTATCACACGGTCAACTCGCGACTCGTCAAAAATGGTCGGTAAATATTCTTTCGGCCAACGGCGAATACCTGGAATACTGGCCCCATCGGCAGGCTGCAAGCCAACTATTTCAATGTTTGGATTTTGCTCTTTAAGGTAATGAGAGACCCCCATAATGGTGCCTGTTGTCCCCATTGAACTAACAAAGTGAGTAACAGTGCCTTGTGTTTGCTGCCAAATTTCAGGACCTGTTGTTAAATAGTGCGCATTAGGATTATCCTGATTACCAAACTGATTGAGCACTTTACCAAGTCCTTGCGCTTGCATCTCCATTGCCAGATCTCGTGCTCGCTCCATACCTTCTTCTTTTGTCACCAGATGCAGAATAGCACCATAGGCAGTCATGGCAGATTTACGTTCCTGACTCATATTGTCAGGCATGATAAGATGCATTTTATAGCCCTTTATCGCTGCTGCCATTGCCAAGGCAATTCCTGTATTGCCACTGGTCGCCTCAATTAAGCTGTCTCCTGGCGCGATCTCACCGCGTAATTCCGCTTGTAAAATCATATTGAGCGCAGGACGGTCTTTAACCGAGCCAGCTGGATTTTGCCCTTCGAGCTTCAATAACACTGTGTTATTTGGGTTTGGGTTGATTCTTTGCAATCGCACTAAAGGCGTTTGCCCAACAATAGACTCTATACTAGGATATTCAATCATAAAAACTTCATTGACATTAATGATGTAGGAAAAGAAACTTAACGTTATAACGCATTAAAAAACACTTCATTAAAAGAATAAAATAAGAAAGCGTTATAAACTTAGCTCATACTCTCTTTTTTTGGAGCTACAAATGACGAACAATGCCCTAAAATCAGGCGTCTTGATACTGGCCATCACCTTACTAGCAGGCTGTGATTTATTTGACAGCGATATGGATAAGTTATCAGATGACACACTCCGAGCCAAATGGAAAGAATGCCAAGGCATCAAAGACATCTCGCGACTCAAAGCCACGGCCTGTAGCAACTATGAAAAACAGTGTAAAAAACGCCAAAAAGCAGGAACACTTGCTTGCTACTAGTCCGCTTGCTTACTAAATAGACACAAAATAGCAAGCCAAAACGGATCATGACAATATGAAGGCACTTGGAAAGATCAAAACACTTTCACCAAGTAAGACACTCTTTTGGATTATTTTTACGCCCCCACTTATCCTCTCATTGGCCGCCGCGTGTTTTTTATTTTTTTCCAGAATAAGTGATTTAGAGCAACAACTCGAAAATAAAGCCCTGATTATTTCCGATTTACTAGTCTCTAACAGTCAAACATCCTTGGCATCTGATCACGCCCCCCTTTCGGCACAGTTACTACAAAATGCCTTGAGCTATGGTGATGTCCACAACATTCAAATTTTTAATAGCAAATACCATATTGTTGCGGAAACAGGGGCGGCACCTTACTTGCCATCCCCTACGCTAACAGAGCAGACCATCAATGAGCAGAAAGACAATGCCATTATTCGCATCACCCCTATTTACCATATTCTCCCGACACAAGTTGATGACATTAGCGGCCAACCAGATTTTACCAACTTACGCACTCCGAATCATTTAATTGGTTGGGTCAAAGTGGAAATAAGCAAAGATAAGCTTGCGATACAAACCTATCAGCTCATTAGTCTTTTGGCCTTGTTCTTCGCGTTTTTCAATGGCATCACCGCCTACGTTGCTTGGCAAGCGTCCCATTACTTGGCTCGCCCATCGGAAATCATTACTGGAGCAATCAACAACCTCGTAAAAGGACAATTTGCGTCGGCTAAATCCCTTAAACTTTCCCCCCAATTTAGCTTACTGGAAAAAGGCATTAGAGATTTAGCCGAGCGCTTAGAAAGCCACAAAGAGGAACTTAATGCTGGCATAGAGCAATCTACTGAGGACCTACGTAGCAATTTGGATAGCCTCGAAGAAAAAAGCGCCCAACTTCATATTGCCAATAAAGAAGCCATGGAGTCCAATCGCCTTAAATCGCAATTTTTAGCCAATATTAGCCATGAGGTTCGCACCCCACTCAACGCCATCTTGGGTTATACAAAAATACTGCAAAAGAACCTAGTCGACGATCAGCAAAAGATCTATATAGACACCATTGAGCAGTCGACGAATAGTCTACTAGCTATTATTGGTGACATTCTTGATTTTTCAAAAATTGAAGCAGGCAAACTCAGTTTAGACCATGGTGATGTCAACCTAAGAGAATTAGTCGATGATGTGTATCAAATTCTAAGCGCCAGCTTGCTAACCAGTGAAAAACAAATAGACCTTGTGCCGGAATTTTCAGAAGACGTGCCACAATGGGTCACAGGTGACGCGGTGCGCATCAGACAAATCCTTAACAACCTAATCGGTAATGCCATCAAATTCACCCACAAAGGCTCCATTCGAACCAAAGTCACACTGGTTAAACAAACCAGTGACCAACTCTTATTCTCTTTTAAAGTCATCGACACCGGTATCGGCATCCCTGAAAACAAATTAAACCGCCTGTTCAAACCCTTCTCTCAAGTCGATAACAGCACAACACGCCAATTTGGCGGCACAGGGTTAGGACTTGTCATCACCAAAAAGCTCGTGGAACAAATGGACGGCAACATTGATGTCTATAGTGATCAAAAAAGTGGCTCTACTTTTTACTTTACGTTAAATCTCCAGCCCTCAGAAAAACCAGCTCAAATACCGGAAAAACTGCATAAACAGTTTATCTTGCTTGAACCAAGCCATCTCTATCGCCTTTATCTTACTCACTACCTAAAAAGTATCGGCGTGCAGTGCACAGCTTGTTCAACCTTAGAACAAGTCATCGCCAAATTAGGTCAACAGGATGCAGACATTGATGGTCTTTTGATCAGCATCACCCCATCCGACAAAAGTGCTAATGAGGCTCATGAGCTTATCAGCTACGCCAGTTTGCAATTCCAGATACCCAGCATTCTGATGATCCAACCACCGGGGCAAACAACGCACTACCCCGCTCTCAAAGCCATTTGTAGCAGCACACTACTTAAACCAATCAGTCATAAGCACTTGTACCATGCGCTGAAAACCATATCGTTACCGATGAAAATCGATACAGCCACACCTTTGCTGCCAAAACAACAAGCCCATATTGCAGAAGAGCAAGTACAAATAGAGCCACAACCCTCCATAGACTCCCAAGATCTGCAAATAGAATCAGAACAGCAAACTCATGGTTTGAAAGTCCTAGCCGTAGACGACACCCCCATTAACCTGCAACTTATGTCTCACTGGCTAGCCCCTAACGGCATCGAAGTCACCTTGGCATACAGTGGAAAACAAGCCATCAATATTGCCAAAGAGAATACGTTTGACCTCATCCTCATGGACATCCAGATGCCAGAAATGGATGGGATTGAAACAACAAAACAACTACGTACTCTTGAGGCCTACCAAGACATTCCCATCATCGCCGTCACCGCCCATGCTCTCGGTATAGAGCAAGAAAAAATGCTACTTAGCGGTATTAACGCCTACCTCACAAAGCCCATAGATGAAAATATATTATTAAATACCATCGTGAAATGGTGCACTAAAAAAGGCAATTACCAAGAGCAACTCAATAGTGAAATAGCCAATGCCTTTGATGTAAATAAAGCACTAGAAATTGTGAATCATAAAACCGACGTCGCTAAAGAAATGTTTGATATGCTGGCAGACACCCTAGAAGACGAGAAACGCCTAATCAAGCATCATTTCGAACATCAGGATCTTGAAAAATTAATCCATGTTGTACACCGTATCCATGGTGCGTCCAAATATACAGGCACTATCAATATGACACGACATGCAGGCTATTTGGAAACACACTTAAAAGAGCTAGGGTTTGAAGAGGCTGAAGGGGTGTTAGAGGACTTCCTCGATGCCATTGATCAGGTCATTAATGCCAGACCTTGGATTAAGTGGCCTCAAGAATAACAAAAGCTTGGGCGTAGGCCTTTTCGTCAGTCAAACTCAAATGCCAACTTATGGGATGATCAAAACGCGCCGCTATTTCATCATCAACCCACAACGTAGGCTGACCTGATGGCAAATTGCGCACAGAAAAATGTTGAAAACTCACACCACGACCAATCCCTGTACCAAGCGCTTTCACTGCTGCCTCTTTTGCAGCAAAGCGCTTGGCAACAAACGCATTCCCATTGTCTACGTTGCTGATCGCCGCCCACTGGGCTTTTTCTTCGGAGGTTAAAATACGATCAATAAACCGTTCACCTAAGCGCTCAATTGACTTCGTCATCCGCGCAATATCCACCAAATCGGTACCTATTCCAACAATCACTTCCAACCCCTACCTGTAAAAATCTCTATATAGCACGAAAGATGGGCACACCTAAAAGCCGCTCTCCTTGAAAGGGTTGCTTTGGCAGCAAACGACGAGCCGTAATAGGCTTGCCATTTAATAAACTGTCCAACCAAGCCCTGTGCAACTCTTTTGCCAAACTCAGCACCTGCTTATCTGACCAATGGCCATTATGATAATCCAGTGCCACTTTCCCCTCAACAAACAACAATGGCGTCAGTTTTGGAATCTCTCCAAAGTAGGGACGCAAGCCAAATTTTTCATGAAACTGATAAAGCTGCTTAGGATCAAGCGGCTCACCACGTCCTGTAGACGACAAGTTAATTGCCGATCCTAACTCACTAAATAGACCCACCTCAAAACGCCGCAGCAAAGGGGCAATCGCCACTCCCGAATGAAGATTTTCAATCAGCCACTGATAGAGGTAATAGATATCCGACAAAGGTAAGTTCAAAGGCAGCAACTTAGTCAGAATCTCATGAGCATATAAAGCGGCATACAAAGACATCCCTTCTAACGATCTCTGTCGATGCAGACTTTCCATACTTTTTAAAGTTTTCAGCTCGCCTCTTCCCGTTAACTCGACTTCCAAGCACAAAAAAGGCCCAGGTATAACCCGAGCCTCTTTTTTTGGTAAACGCCATACACCACGCACTAAACCTTGTTCAAGACTCAACAAATCCACCAGAATTTTACTATCTTGAAAAGGGCGTGTATGAATAACATACGCACTAACGCGCATTCTACCTACTCTTCTTAATCATCCAAGCTACTCTTCCTGGTATCCCAGGCTTGCCAAAGCACGCTCGTCATCAGACCAGCCAGAGCGAATTTTGACCCATAAATTCAACATCACTTTATGTTGAAATAAGTTTTCCATATCAATACGGGCTTCTTTACCAATCAGCTTAATTTTCTCACCACGCTCACCGATAATGATACGTTTTTGCCCATTTCTCTCGACCAAAATTAATGCACTGATGTGTATTGCCGTTTCTTCATAGACAAACTCTTCAATCTGAACCGCCACTTCATAAGGCACTTCCTGCCCCAATTGGCGGGTAATTTTCTCACGCACAATTTCAGCCGCCAAAAAACGCGAACTGCGGTTGGTAATTTGGTCTTCTGGATAAAACGCTACGCCTTCAGGGATATAGCTTTCCACCAAACGCTCAAGGCGATCCAAATTATCATTGCGCAATGCGGAAATAGGCACAACTTGGGCAAATTCCATACGCTCAGATAAGTTCGCTAAGCGAGGTAAAATGGTTTCCTTTTCTTTAACTTGATCCACTTTATTGACCACGAGAACCACAGGACAGCGAGCATACTTCACTTTTTGCAGCACGGATTCGTCTTCTTCGGTCCAACGATCGACATCCACCACAAACAAAATCACATCCACGTCTTTTAAAGCAGCGGAAGCCGTTTTATTCATAAAACGGTTAATTGCTTTGGTCTCACCAAGATGCAGGCCAGGTGTATCCACATAAATTGCCTGAGTATGCCCTTCCGTTTTTACCCCCAAAATCTGGTCACGGGTTGTCTGAGGCTTACGAGAAGTAATCGATAATTTTTGCCCTAGAATGTGATTGAGTAAAGTTGATTTACCAACATTCGGACGGCCAACAATCGCTACATAACCACAGTGGGTGATCTCAACTTCAGACATTATTTTTGTTCCAGTAATTTAAGGGCTGCGGCGGCCGCATTTTGTTCGGCAATGCGACGACTGTTACCGGCGCCTTCTATCGGTTTATCGCAAAGCTCAACAAGGCAGTGCACATGAAACGTTTGATCGTGGGGCTCTCCCAAAATCTCGACAACCTCATACTGTGGCAATGCATGTTTACGAGCTTGTAAGAACTCCTGCAAACGCGTTTTAGCATCTTTAGTAACCACTTTAAGAGAGGTGGCGTCCAGTCGATCTTTGTACCAAGCTAGTATATGTTGGCGAGAAACATCCATCCCCGCATCCAGATACATACCGCCGATAATCCCTTCTACCGCATCGGCTAAAATAGAATCCCGACGAAACCCACCGCTTTTCAGCTCTCCGGCTCCCAATTTTAAAAAGTCGCCAAGCTGAAATTCGCGAGCTAACTCCGCTAAGGTGTCGCCTTTTACCAAGGAGGCTCTTAGTCGACTTAACTCGCCTTCCTTCGCCTTCGGAAAGCGATGGAACAACTCTTCAGCTATGACATAATTTAAGATGGAGTCACCTAAAAACTCAAGGCGCTCATTATTTTTACCGCCAAAACTGCGGTGTGTCAGCGCCAATTCAAGTAATCCAAGGTCAGCGAAAAAGTACCCTATTCGCCGACACAACTTTTGATACAGTGAACTCAAAATTTCTCCAACATTATTTAATCAAACCGTTATATTCAAAACTTGGAAGACTGAAAAACTTATTCCAATACAGCCACACATAAAACGCACGACCTTTTAAGTCCGATTCAGGTACAAAGCCCCACACTCGACTATCAGCACTATTATCACGGTTATCCCCCATCACGAAATAGTGGCCTTTTGGCACGACATAATCCCCTTGGAGTGGGTTCGGATAGTGGTTGTTATAAATATCATGAACCGTACCGTCTAAGTCTTCTTTAAACAAACTTACCGCTTCTTGGTTTTGATCTGGCGATGGCGGTAGGTTGGTAATAAACTTCTTACTGATCAGCTTGCCATTGATCTTAAGAATTTTATTGTGGTAGCTAATATGATCCCCAGGCAAACCTACTACTCGTTTAATATAGTTGATACTCGGATCTCGTGGGTATTTAAAGACAATCACATCACCACGTTTTGGCTCCGTTGTTTTAATCAAGGTGGTGTTCAATACGGGCAAGCGAATACCGTAATCAAACTTATTCACCAGAATAAAATCACCAATTTTCAATGTCGGCAACATTGAACCGGACGGTATCTGAAAGGGTTCTACAACAAAGGATCGCACTAAAAAGATGACAGCAATGATGCCAAAATAAGACTTCACTTCTAATACAAACTTTGGTGTATTCGCTAATCGCTCTTTTTCCGCTTTACTTAGTGCTGAGCGAGCCTCTTCTGGCATATCAGCCAATAACCTTTTGCGCTTTGGTGCAAAAACCAGTCGGTCATACAACCAAAACGCCCCGGTAATTAAAAAAGCCAAGGTCAGTATCAACTCGAAATCAAAACTCATACATCTGTCTCCATTACGGCCCACACATTAAGTGGGCCAAATCTAGGTTCATGCTGCGCTTAGCTATCTATTTGCAATGCTGCAAGGAAAGCGGATTGTGGAACTTCCACGTTGCCAACCTGCTTCATGCGCTTTTTACCTTCTTTCTGTTTCTGTAACAATTTCTTCTTACGGCTTACATCGCCACCGTAACACTTAGCAATAACATTTTTACGCAAGGCTTTTACGGTTGTACGAGAAATAACTTTGGCACCGACAGCGCCTTGAATCGCCACATCAAACATTTGACGCGGAATCAACTCTTTCATCTTTTCACACAAAGCACGACCTTTATATTGCACATTGTCTTTATGCATGATCAACGCTAAGGCATCCACCCGCTCGCCGTTGATTAGAATATCTAAACGGCATAATGGAGCAGGTGCAAAATGTGAAAAGCTGTAATCTAACGACGCGAATCCACGGCTACAAGATTTCAGTTTATCAAAGAAGTCCATTACCACTTCGTTCATAGGTAGTTCATAGCGCAATTGCACCTGCTTACCGACAAACTGCATATCTTTTTGAACACCGCGCTTTTCCACACATAAGGTAATCACACTACCCAAGTATTCTTGTGGCACTAAAATATTGGCTTCTACAATCGGCTCACGCATTTCTTTAATGGAACCTGGGTCTGGCATTTTAGAGGGGCTATCAACATTAATGACCTCTCCATTTGCTAATTCGACCTCAAAAATAACCGTCGGTGCGGTTGTAATTAAATCAAGATCGTATTCACGCTCTAAACGCTCTTGGATGATTTCCATGTGCAGCATCCCCAAGAAACCACAACGAAAACCAAACCCTAACGCATCAGAACTTTCAGGCTCGAAGAAAAGCGAAGCATCGTTCAAGGTTAATTTATCCAGAGCCACACGAAAATCTTCATAATCATCAGCACTGACTGGGAACAGTCCCGCATACACTTGAGGTTTCACCTTTTGGAAACCTGCTAGTTGAGCGACGTCCGGAGTGGCGGCATGGGTAATGGTATCCCCGACAGGTGCACCATGAATGTCCTTAATCCCAGCAACGACAAAACCCACTTCACCCGCTTTAAGAATATCAGTTTCTTTGCGCTTCGGTGTAAAAATACCGGCCATATCCACAAGATGCGTTTGCTTAGTCGATTTAATAAAAATCTTGTCTTTTTTACGCAAAGTACCTTGTTTAATGCGCACTAAAGACACGACGCCTAGATAATTATCAAACCAAGAATCAATAATGAGAGCTTGCAATGGGGCATCCACATCCCCTTCTGGAGGCGGAACCGTTGCCACCAACCTCTCTAAGACATCTTCAACCCCCATCCCAGTTTTAGCAGAACAGGTTACCGCATTCATGGCATCGATGCCGATAATCTCTTCAATTTCGCCACATACTCGCTCAGGTTCAGCTTGAGGTAGATCTATTTTGTTCAATACAGGCATAACCTCAAGGCCTTGATCAATCGCGGTGTAACAGTTTGCCACAGATTGAGCTTCCACCCCCTGAGCCGCATCCACCACCAAAAGCGCGCCTTCACAGGCGGCTAATGACCGAGAGACTTCATAAGAAAAGTCCACATGTCCTGGCGTATCGATGAAGTTAAGTTGATAGGTTTGACCATCTTTGGCGTGGTAATCCAAGGTCACACTTTGCGCTTTGATGGTAATCCCACGCTCGCGCTCAATGTCCATAGAGTCAAGAACCTGCGCCGACATTTCACGCTCACTCAACCCCTCACAGATTTGGATAAAACGATCTGCTAGGGTCGACTTTCCATGATCAATATGGGCAATAATACTGAAATTACGTATGTGCTTAAGATTTTTTGAAGACACTATTTACTCACACTTTAAAAGCGATATTTGGTTGAATACGGCGTTCTTTAATTCGAGATTGTTGTCTTTTAGGCCGTTTATTTGTCATAACAAAAAACGACGCGAGAAGAATCAGCACAACAAAATACGAACCAGTCTGCATTCGGATTAGAAATTGGCGAGCATTCTACCGAAAATCAACCAAGGACTCCATTTATTTAAATGAACAAACAGACAAAGTCATTATAAACAACACAGTAAAAATCAGGGTAAAACGATACCCCGTTGTTTTAAGACACGTTCAACCGTATCCACTGTGGCTTGTGTATGAGCATCAATTTCTAAATTCACTTTATCGCCCGCAGTAAGATTGCCAAAGGTGGTTAAACGAAGCGTTTCTGGAATCAGTGACACTTCAACCCAGTCATCACCTATGTCACTGATGGTCAAACTGGCACCATTGAGGCCAACATAACCTTTATCGAACAGATAACGTCGCGCATCCACTTCATCTTGACGGTCAACAGTAAAACGAATATGAACACTTTCGTTAATCTGTTCCACTCGAGACACGCTCACCGTGGTCATGATATGCCCTGACATAACATGCCCGCCCACTTCATCACCCATTTTGGCAGCACGTTCAAAGTTAACGCCATCGCCATCGTTTAACAAACCGATATTGGTTAATTTGAGGGTGGTATCAATAACATCAAAAGATAAAATATCCTGCTTTATCTCAGAAACCGTTAAACAGACGCCATTGATCGCGACACTTGCGCCCAACTGCTGATCTAACATAGAGCCCATCGGAAACTCTATTGCCAGTTTTTTATTACGGCCATCCGCTTTAATAGATTTAACGGCCGCAACACCTTGAACAATTCCGGTAAACATAAGAAGCCTTTCACTAGATTTATCATTGATCAGAACCTATACAATACGGGCAACTTATGCTCAACTGGAGAAGAATTAATCACCTCCACACAAAGCACCGCCAACTCTACCTTCGCAAGAGTTATCATAGATTCACTAATAGGGTTATCCACAACATGCGGGGATAACAAATCGTAACACTCATCGTTCTGAGTTATGTGTCTAAAATCCTATTTTTCAAGCAATTTGCATGCTGAAAATACCATTCAAGAGCACGTTTACTTGCTATTTAACCACGTAATATGACGAAAAAGCCGCTTTAATGAGCGGCTTAATCAATGCAACATGCTAATGAAGCTAAAAAGGCTTATTCATCTAACGCCTCAATCATATCTTGAGTCACTAAAGTAATACCGTCAGAATTACGATAAAAACGTGCAGAATCAGCGGCTGGGTCTTCCCCAATGATGGTTCCTTCTGGAATACGACAGTCAGAATCCACCACTACACGATGAAGGCGACAATGACGCCCGATATCACAGCGCGGTAGAATCACAGATTTATTCACATGAGAATATGAGTTAACGCGAACGTTATTAAAAAGAATCGACTGTTCTACCGTCGAGCCCGACACAATACAGCCAGCAGATACCACTGAGTTGAGTGCGGTACCGATGCGTTCTTCATAATTATAATTAAATTTCGCGGCCGGACGCTGATACTGTGCGGTACGAATGGGCCAACTCTCATCATACAAATCCAACTCAGGTACGAGCTTAGTCAAGTCCATATTAGACTCCCAATAAGCCGTCAACGTCCCCACATCTCGCCAATAAGGCTTTTGTGGATAACTTTCGTTTGGAATAACACTATGGGAAAAGTGATGGGCTTTTATTTTACAGCGACCAACAAACAGAGGAATAAGGTCTTTACCAAAATCGTGACTGGAGTCATCATCCTTTGCATCAGAGCGTAAATTGTCACATAAGAATTTGGTATTAAAAATGTAGATCCCCATACTCGCAAGAGCAACATTGGGGTTACCTGGCATGGTTGGTGGATGGGTCGGTTTTTCCTCAAAAGCAATAATATTGTCGTCCTCATCCACATGCATAATGCCAAATTGATCAGCCTCTTGGATAGGCACTTCAATGCAAGCCACACTCACATCAGCACCACTTTCAATGTGCTCTTTTAGCATCAAACTGTAATCTTGTTTATAGACATGATCGCCCGCCAGAATAAGCATGTACTCACTACCCAAACCATTAATCATGGCTAAGTTCTGATACACTGCATCGGCGGTTCCACGATACCAATCTCCACCCGTTTGCTGTTGAGCAGGCCATAACTCAATAAACTCATTAAAATCTGAGCGTAAAAAGTTCCAACCTCGCTGCACATGTTGATTCAAAGTATGAGAACGATATTGAGTCAGCACGGCAATTCGACGCATGCCCGAATTAATGCAATTAGAGAGTGGAAAATCAATGATTTTGTACTTACCAGCAATAGGTACGGCAGGCTTAGCACGGTTGTCAGTTAATTGTTTCAGTCTAGAGCCACGCCCACCTGCTAAAATAATTGACAGGGTTTTCATGCATGCAGTGTTTAAATCCATATTTCACCCTTTAAATATTATCTGCTAACTCTACATTAATTTATATTTAGGTATACTCTTGAGACTGTGCTAAATCAATAAGATACCTATATGAAGAAGATTCTATTTGCTGCATCCGAAATACATCCTTTAATAAAAACTGGTGGGCTTGCTGATGTCGCAGGCGCACTCCCTATAGCGCTTAGAAAAAAGGGTCTCGATGTCAGACTCATAATGCCAGCTTACCAAGGCATACTGGACAAAGTCGAGTCTATTTATCATAGCACCAACTTAGGCAATCCGTTTGGCATTGGCGATATCATTCTCTTAGAATCTCGCCTTCGTGAAAATGACATTCCTATTTGGCTTGTACAATGTCAAGCACTTTATGAGCGTGATGGTGGGCCTTACTTAGACACTAATGGCCTAGATTATGTCGATAATCACCTACGTTTTGGCGCTTTTTCTTGGGCAATCGCTATGCTGGCTCAGCATGGTAATCTGCTTGGCTGGCAAGCGGACATTCTTCATCTTAACGACTGGCAGACTGGATTTGCCGCCGCCTATTTAAAAAGCTGGAAGCTCAATCACCTTCCAATCGTCAGCACCATTCACAACCTGCGTTACAATGGCAGTTTTGATATGGCTAGATACGGTGATATGCGCCTCTCTAATGAATTATTAGACTTGCATGGTATGGAGTTTTATGGCCGCTTTTCAGGGCTCAAAGCAGGATTAGTCTATGCCGATCGCATCACAACCGTTAGCCCAACTTATGCAAAAGAAATCCTCACTAGCGAATACGGGGACGGAATGGATGGCACATTGCGAGCGATACGCTATAAATTAACAGGTATTCTAAATGGCGTGGACTACGATCAATGGTCTCCCGAAAAAGACGATCACATCGCAACGCACTATTCGCCAGACACCATTGAGAAAAAATTGGATAATAAACTGGCCTTATTAAGAGAAAATGGCCTTTCAGAAGACCCGACTAAACTGGTCTTTGGTGTGGTGAGTCGACTCACAGAACAAAAAGGCTTGGACCTGATTCTTGAGGCCATTCCACAGGTACTCAACAAAGGTGCCCGTTTAATCATTCTGGGTTCCGGTGATAGAGCTCTTGAGACCGCCTATCAAGCGTTGCAAGCGTCTTACCCTGAGCAAGTCTCTATTCGTATTGGCTACCATGAAGCCTACTCTCATCGTATTCAGGCAGGCGTTGACGCTCTACTCATCCCCTCTCGATTTGAGCCTTGCGGCTTAACACAGTTGTATGCGTTAAAGTACGGAACACTTCCCGTTGTTAGAAAAACTGGAGGACTGGCAGACACCGTCTTTGAAGGCACAGAGCAAGCAAATGGATTTGTCTTTGAAAATGCCACCGCGTTGGATTTGAGTAAAGCACTTGAGCGCTGTTTAACCTGCTTTGCTGATATGCAAGCGTGGCGGATACGGCAATTTAACGCCATGCAATATGATTTCAGCTGGGAAACCGTCACCGATGAATGGATAGAACTTTATAACCAGCTTGCTTGATAATAACCTAGGAAGTAGCGTTGTTTCTGTAGAAGAGATTCACAATCTGTATCAAGTTTCTCTTCTACATTTTTTCGACTCGGCTCTCTGTCAACCACTATTTTGGGAAAGGGACTTAAGCTCTTTTGCATGGGTTTTATCCCACTCTTTTAACCCTTTCATCAATGATGTTTCCGCCACGCCATCCTGACGCATATCCCGTAATGCTTTGGCAATTTTTTGTCTCAGCTCTTCTGTATTACAAGGCGAATCTTTAGACATAGTCAAATACAAGCCTTCACTGCTAATAGATGGCTCGACAGGCACAATTTTGCCACTCAATCCGAGCATCGCAACATAAGCTTCTCCGGGATTTTTCTCGTATAACACATAATCGACACGGTCTGCAGCGAGCATCAAAAATGCTTGAGACAAACTGGCCACACTAAGAATATTGAGGCGACGCTGTGCAAACTCATCAAATACTTGGCCAAAACTATTATTGATCACCGTCACACCCCATTTTCCAACCAAATCTTCTTTGGAATGAAATGGAAATTGATTACCTTTTCGCTGCCAAACAACACTTGTAGTATGCAGCATTACTGGGGAAAAATAATCCATATAATCGGCTCGAGTACTGGTGTAAAAAGCCCCAGCCATCAAATCAACACGCCCACTTTTCACTTCCGACTGCGCTCTTGACCAAGGACCAACATGTTCCAGTTTGATCGGCACACCAATACGCTTACTCAGTGCCTTTATAAAGAAAGCATTCGCTCCTAATAACTCATTAGGATTATTCGGATTACGCCATAAAAAAGGTGGATACTCAGAGTTGCCCGTCGCAGTCAACGAGCGGCACTGTTCTTTACTCGTCGACGTCTGAGCCAAAACGCTTTGGGTGCCCAATAAGACCCCGAAGAGCCCCATTAATGGCACAATGCGCAAAAGCTGTTTATTGTGTAAACGCATAACCTGAGAACACTCCTCAAACAAACACCAATTAGGTGGCAAACTCATCAGCAACAAATAAAGCATACAATGAAAATGAATTTATGCATTACTTTGTATGATATCTTTTCTAAAAAGGCCAGAAGCACGAACTCGAACTGGTGGGCTGAGTCCCATCAATAAAAGCTAAGGACTCACGATTTTTACAACGTTTTGCGGCTATTTCAAACGAATCATCCAGAACATCATACCTGACCGCACCATTAGGCAATGTTTCAGGTAAAGAGCGAGGGTTCATATGCCGAGTAAAGTCAATCCACACTTTTTGTGCACCTGTTGCGCCAGTGATATCTAAGGGCGCATTATCGTCATCCCCCAACCAAACCGTACTGGCATAATCACCAGTAATCCCCTCAAACCAACTGTCCCGCTGACCATTAGAGGTTCCTGTCTTTGCAGCAAACGTCAAGTCTGGAAAAGCATGTTGAGCCGCTTTAGCGGTACCGATTTCAGGCACTTTGGTCATGCCATCCAACGTTACTGCCAGCAAAGCATCCGTAAAAGGCACTTTGGTTGAGCGATCAAAACGCTTCAATAAATGATCATGTTGATCCATGACCGCCAACACCACACCAAGCTCACTACTTTTTCCACGGGAGGCAATCGGCTGATACATACGCGCCACTTCAAAAGGCGACAGTTCAAGCGCCCCCAATGCCATCGCAGGGTGCATAGTAAAAGGACGCTTCACCCCCAGTTGACGAAGGGTATCACCGACTCGATCAAAGCCAATTTGTTGAGCCAAGTTGACCGTCGCTAAATTATAAGAGTGGGCCATGGCCTCATAAAGATGTACCACACCATGAGTCTTACGTGAGTAATTTTCAGGCTCCCAAATTTTGCCATCGACATTAAAGCGCATACGCTTGTCATCAATATGACTCCACCAAGTATAGTGCCCCGTCGCTAATGCAGCCATATACAAAGGCGGTTTTACCAAAGAGCCGATTGGTCTCACCGCACCCAACGCTCGGTTGAACCCTGAATAGTGTTTATCACTAGAGCCCACCACAGCACGTACCTGACCATTTTGACGATCCGTCACCACCATGGCACCCTGCAAGCCCGCCAAACGTTTGTCATACCTTTCGAGAAGCGCTACCTGACGACGCATAGCTCGTGTCGCCGCTAACTGAGCACGAATGTCGACCCCCGTATAAATACGCAAGTTTTTCGTTGCTAAGGTCTCTTTGTCAAAATCCCGAGACAACTGCAAAGAAACAAGATCTAAATAATCGCCATAAATTGAACGTGTCCTACGTTTGTCCGCTAGGCGAATGGGCTGCTTCACCAGTATTTGATAGTCTGCAGGCGTCAACCGCCCTTGATCTTTTAAAATCGCTAAAACAGTATTGCGTCTTGATAATGCTCTTTTCGGATGACGTTCAGGATTATAATAAGAAGGCCCTTTAACCATACCAACCAGTAACGCCATTTCATCAATATTCAGCTCCTTTAAAGGACGACCAAAAAAGTGTTGGCTGGCGGCAGCAAAACCATGTAGTCCTTCATTGCCAACTTGCGCCAAGTACACTTCATTCATGTAAGCAGTAATAATCTCTTGTTTGGAATAGTGATACTCCAACAATAAACTCATGACGATCTCGGTCAGCTTTCGAGTGTATGTGCGCTCAGAGCTTAAAAACATATTTTTCACCAGCTGCTGAGTCAAGGTAGACCCTCCTTGACGACGAGAATCATGAGTAAAGTTAACCCATGCCGCCCGAGCAATACCCGTTAACGAAATCCCCCAGTGGTGGAAAAAGTCTCGATCTTCCACTGTGGTTAAAATCTCAATCAAAGACTTGGGAATATCACGATAGGTCAAGATTTGTCGGCGTTCAGTGTTTCCGCCATAAAGAAAACCAATGCGCTGAGGCTCAATACTCGCTTCTGCAACAGGGTGCCCATTAAGGGACTGAATTTGTAGCTTACCATCGACAAACGAGAAAATACGCCTTTCACTAGGATGAAAGCCATTGTAATAGACATAAGATCTCAAGTGAGCACTTACTTTTGTTTTGCTTCTTGCCGCCCAGCCGACTTTTTGACTATTACGTCCAAAACGATAGCCCGTTTCCTTGAGCAGCGCTTCAAGTTCTGCTTTTTTCCAAGGAGCACCACTTTTCAAATAAATCGGCGCACTAAGCACCTCAGAGGGCACTTGCCATTTCTGACCTTCAAAGCGTGTCACAACCTTTTGATCAAGCCACCATACCCAGCCAGCAAAAGGAATACTGCCGATCAAACAAATAATCAGACCCCATTTAAAAACAGCACGCCATGCTCGCCCCAAAAATCCACGAGTTTTTTTCGGGGGAGATTTCTTTTTCGTTTTTGAAGTCATAGACTTACGAGAAGGTTTCGAAGGGGGTTTAATAGCCATAGCGCCAAGTATAAGTAGCTTGGCAAAGGCAAGCAACATGATAGAGCAACAAACATAAACTCTTTATACCAAACGTAAAAAAAGATACCTTTGTTACCTTGATATTGACAAGGTATAGGGTAATCTGACATTTTCAACAACTAGGAAGAATAACAGTCATGGAGAGTAAAGACATGATGAGCAACACGAAACGACAATACATTAATGTCACAGCTACGCAGTATAATGGCTTGACTCAGCACGATAGTATCAGTATGACAGAAGCAATGTTCCTTATAGGAAAATGCTCAATAAACAACGCCTCTGCCCAAGATTGGCATAAATAATACTTTTTACTTGGAAGAATGTGGTGAATGTATGTTTTATAAACATCTAATTCCTAATGCACAACGATTATCTGAAGGTAAAGCGCTTCACTTCAAAGTAAATCAAAGCGAATTTGTTATCATCAAACAAAAGGGTGAATTGCGCGCCTATGAAAACCGCTGCCCACATCAAAAACGTGCGCTAAACTGTTATACAGAAGAAATTTTTGATGAAGATGGTGATTACATAAAATGTCATCATCACGGTGCTCTTTTTTCACCAAATGATGGCCAGTGTATTGCGGGACCATGCCAAGGTAAAAACCTAAAAAAAGCAACACTTGGTGTAGAAAAGGGCGATTTTTATATACTGATTGGCGAAGGCAGCCCTGCTGTGGCATAACAAGCAACACCACTTTGCTTGTATACACCATGAGACACCATGCAACCCAGCTGTGTCGTATGTCTTACACCAATCAGTATGATGCTTGCGGAGAATACGATGCAGTTATATCAGTATGATCATTGCCCAAATTGTGTTCGTGCCGATATGGTGGCCAATTACAAAGCACTTTTCCATGAAAAAATATACCTTCTCCATGGTGACGATGATGAGTGTTATGCCCTATTAAAAAAGCAATCTTCTTTTAAAAATAGACAGTTACCCATTTTTAAAAGTGACGATAACACCATTATCACCGATGGCTTAAAGATTGCTCGATACTTAGATAAAATCGGCAACTCAGAGAAACCTATTCGGCCTTCCACTAAGAACATCACCGCTCACAACATTCTCGAGGAAGCAGAACTTCACATCAATTGCCTTGTCTTTCCGCGTAATATTCTATTAGGGCTCCCTGAATTCTCATCACGCCAATCTCGCGATGAGTTCCGTATCAAGAAAGAAAGTGAGATACGCCGCCCCTTTGAGAAAGCACTCGAAGAAACCCAGCACCATAAAAAAATCGTTGAAACAGCCTTACAAAGGCTCCCTGAACAATCGTTGCCCTCAAACCATGATCACACCATCAGCTGGGATGATGTGATGTTATTTCCAAAGCTTAGAAACCTCACCATGGTGTTAAACCTACAATTCCCTGATCATTTGCGCCGTTATATCGATGAGGTAGCGCAAGCCACCTCTATTCATACTTACTACCACTTCGAGATTTAGTTTAAATGCCTTTTCCAACCCTTTTATTGAGAGCTCGCTTGCTGCTCCCTAAAATATTGATCTGCAACCTCCTCATCATGCTAACCAGCAATGTGTTTGCTTCCCCTCTACGTATTGCAGTTGCCTCTAACTTTACTGCCCCTATGCAGACACTAGCCCCCATTTTCGAACGAGAAACCGGTGAAAAACTGCAGTTATCCTTCGGCTCCTCAGGAAAATTTTATGCCCAAATTCATAATGGTGCTCCTTACGATGTCTTTTTGTCTGCCGACCAAGCCAAACCAGATAAATTAATCAAAGCAGGCTTAGCTCAAAAAAGCAGTAAAGTCATTTATGCAAAGGGAATACTTGTCTTATGGTCCGCGACAAAAAAGCACATCAAACCAGTTAAGGGAACTTTAGAGCAAGCCCAAAAAATAACCATCGCCAATCCAAAACTGGCGCCTTATGGCTTGGCCGCTAAAGAAACCTTAAGCAAATTGGGCTTATGGAGCACCCTACAGAACAAATTAGTACAAGGTGAAAACATAGGACAAACCTATCAATTTGCTTATTCACAAAATGCAGAGTTGGGGTTCGTTGCCCTGTCCCAAGTTTTGGCTGGGCCTGTAAAAGGCCACTACTGGCAAGTACCTAATAACGATCACAGCCCAATCAAACAAGCGGCAGTCCTGTTAACTCACAGCCAACATAAAACACAGGCCCAAAAATTCCTTAACTTTTTAGTACGAAAGGATATTCAAAAGCGTATTAAAAACTTTGGTTATGACTCTGGTCAGTAAGTCACCCTAGACAAACACCAATGATACGATTCACTTATCTTTTTCAATATAGTCTTGCCTTAAGGTGATAACCCTATGTTATTAAGTTCAGGAGATTGGACGGCTATATGGTTAACGCTCAAATTAGCGACCAGTGCCACCACACTGTTGCTGATCCTCGGCACCCCATTAGCTTGGTGGCTTGCGAGAACATCCTCTTGGCTTAAGGCACCAATCAGTGCCATTGTAGCAATGCCCCTTATTCTCCCTCCTACAGTACTAGGGTTTTATTTATTAATATTCCTAAGCCCTAACGGAGCACTGGGCCACTTTTTAGCAAACATGGGGCTATCCCCACTCCCCTTTAGCTTTAGTGGTTTAATCCTCGCTTCAATGATCTATTCTCTTCCCTTTGTGATACAGCCGTTACAAAACGCCTTTGTCGCTATGGGGAATCGTCCTCTGGAAGTTGCAGCCACATTAAGAGCATCAGCATGGGATCGCTTTATTCATGTTGCCCTCCCCATGGCAAAGCCGGGTTACCTTAGCGCGGCGGTATTAGGCTTTGCTCATACTGTCGGGGAATTTGGTGTGGTACTAATGATGGGAGGTAATATCGAAGGAGAAACCCGCGTTCTATCGGTTCAAATATATGATCATGTAGAAGCTCTCGAATATGCCCAAGCCCATACATTGTCTTTACTTATGATGTTGTTTGCTTTTGTGGTATTAGCCTTTTTATATGCGACTCAAAAAGTAAACAAACAAAAAGCTCATATAGGATCATGGTGATGGACGCAATAAACATTCGATTGAGCCGATCTACACAACCCGCATCAAATTTTGCCTTAGAAGTCGATCTCACTTTACCAAACCAAGGCGTCACAGCAATATTTGGGCGCTCCGGATCCGGTAAAACTACCCTATTACGCTGTTTAGCGGGTTTAGAGAAAAATCATCAGGGCCAAATCGCCTTTAACGAGACTATTTGGCAAAGTGAAGCGGGGGATTTCTTGCCCGTTCATAAACGCCCCATTGGGTATGTTTTCCAAGAAGCCAGTCTATTCCCTCACCTATCAGCTCGCGATAACCTAGCTTTTGCCATGAAAAGAGCCAGCCAAGAAAACAGTATAATCGCCCATCAAGACGTGATTGACCTGTTAAATATTGCCTCGCTACTAGAGCAATTTCCTCACCAACTGTCTGGTGGAGAAAGGCAACGTATTGCCATCGCGCGCGCTTTATTGATTCAACCAAAGCTTCTTCTCATGGACGAGCCATTATCCGCTCTGGATGAGGGCTTGAAAAAGGACATTCTTCCTTACTTGGAAGCCGTTTGTTCCACCATGTCCATTCCCATTCTTTATGTCAGCCATGCTTTAGACGAAGTCATTCGCCTAGCCCAATATACGGTCATTATGGATCAAGGGAGAATTGTCGATCAGGGAGAAACCCAATACCTTCTCGGAAAATTATCAACGTCCCGATATACCTACCAAAACACACGTTTTATGATAACGGGTCAGGTCACAGAACAAAATGAACAATGGGGACTATCCACCTTATCCTTTGGTCAACACAGCTTAATGATTTCGCGTACACATGAAGTCATTGGCGACACAGTAAAACTGCAAATTCAAGCACGGGATGTCAGCATCGCACTCTCTGCCAATGAAGACTCCAGTATCATCAATCGTCTAGCGGTTTATATTGACGATATTGCTACCAATAACACGGATCCAAACACGGTATTGGTCAGAATGATGGCCGACCACACTCCGATTCTCGCAAGTATTACGGCCTATTCAGCCCAAAAACTAAACTTGGTCATTGGGCAGCAGGTCATTGCACAAATCAAATCCGTCGCAGTATTAAGATAACCCTTTTTCATCAGCTGACGTGCTATATAAATCAACAAAATACTTAAGGAAATAGTTAATACTAATGAGTCCCATTTATTCTTTAGATGAGACAAATCTACAGCAAAAAACAATAATTAACTAAATCAATAAAAAGACATTATTCTATGGAAGATCAAGCATTAGCACTTCGATCCCTCTTTATTGGGTCAATAGATAGCTTAAAAATTGCAATGAAAAAGGCGATGATGGAGCAAAATATCTCCGGCTCACCGCTGCTTTTTTTCGTATTAGACCATATCCAAAATATCCCTAACTGTACAGCTTTGGACATCAGTCAAAAGATGCATCGTGATAAAGGACAAGTTACACGTGTTATCAAGGAGCTGATTGACAAAGGGCTGGTTACTAAACAAATCAACCAACGCGACAGGCGTAGCAACTTTATTTTCCTAACAGAGGAAGGTAAAGCTTATCACCGGATACTAAAGCATGCCGACAATGACGCTATCACCCTGATGAAAACCAACATTAGTTCGGAAGAGCTTGATACTTTTCTAAGAGTTGGACAACGCATGCTGCAAAATATTCAAAGCCATATTAAAGAACCATAAATTGGCGGCGTTGAAGCAATGTAGAATCTAGCTCACGCTAAATCAACGAAATGAATGACTCGTACATTGCTTTTACTGTTGTGCATATTTAATTTTCTGAGTACTTTGGTTGTAGTGCAGCCTTTTTTAACAGGTCAGATAACTCGGTTTCCGATTTTTTTGAAGATAAATAGAAAGCTAGCATATTCTTTTCCATGGGCTTTGAATACAAATACCCCTGTCCTATATCGCAGCCATATTGCTTTAGCAACGCAGCTTGTTTGTCTCGTTCAATGCCTTCAACGACTACGTTTACCCCCATAATATGGGCAAGAGAGATTATGTCATGCACTAAGCTCTGTTGCTCACGAGAAACTTCTAAATGTCGAATAGATTGCGGCGCTATTTTGATCGTATCGACGGGTAAATTTGTCAATGTCGATAAAAATGAATATCCAGTATTAAAACCGTCTATCGAAATCGAAACGCCCATTTCCCGTAGGGTGGCCAATTTTGCGATCTCCGACTTTGAACCATTTATCACAATGGACTCGTCTAACTCGAGTATTAAATAATGAGCAGGCACATTGCTGGCCTTAAGTATAGAAGTAATAACATCAATAAAATCAGGCTTGATAAAATGTTTATAAGCAAGATTTACACAAACAGGCAGAGCGACACTAGCTTCTTCTAGTTGAGACTGTATCGTCAAACAGGCTTGTTCAAACACCCAATAACCGACATCAACCATCTTTTCTGACTCCTGAGCTAAAGGCCAAAATACTGAATGATGGAGTACACCTTTTTCAGGGTGATGCCAACAGATCATCGCTTCGCATGCAACTACGTCTCCCTCTCTCATGTTTATTAAAGGCTGGTAGCAAAGCATCAGCTCTTGGTTTTCTATGGCTAAGCTCAATTCATCCTCAATATTTTTCAAACCATCCATGCAATCTTGTTTGAATTCTTTCTTTTTCAGCCTCTCTTTGAAAAAGTAAGCGTTATTACGACCCAACTCTTTCGCCTTATACATGGCCATATCCGCATGACCAAGAACCTCTTCCGATGAATCCCCATCTTCAGGAATCAAAGTAACACCAATGGAAGCTGATACAGAATAGTTTTTCCCTTGTAAGACGACAGGCTCATTGATGGACTTCAATAGCTCTTGAGCTAACAACTTAACCGCTTTACGGTCTCGATAATCGGACAATAAAATAGCAAACTCGTCTCCACCAAGACGAGCGACTAATCCTTTCCCCTCTACAATGCTCGTTAAACGTGCCGCAATAACCAGCAGTAACACATCACCAGCATCGTGCCCAAGACGATCATTGATCTCTTTAAACCTGTCCAAGTCTAAGTACATAAGTGCACAACGACTCTTATCGCTGTTTAAACAGGCAATGGACACCTTTTCAAGAAAAAGACGACGATTGGCTAATTGCGTTAGTGGGTCATAAAAAGCCAGTTTTTCCAGCTCACGAGTTTTAAGGCGAATAATCAGTTTAAGCCTTTCAGGTTCTAGCAATATATAGCGTAAACTAAATACCGCAAACAGAGCGACTAACAAGGTGACAGCATAGCCAATCACATAGACCATTAAGCCATTCGGTTCTTTTTGCGACAAAAACAAACGCCACACATTATTAGGAACATTGATATTAGTCGATGCCACAATATCATCTAGTGGCTGCACTGACTTAACAAACACATCGTTCTGCCCTTTGTCAGGATCAAAATGGCTAAGCTGATAACGAAACCCCTTCTGCTCAAGAGCTTTCAAATCGGTTGCCTTAATTAAGTCATCCAAATAAATCAGTGCGGAAACAAATCCCCAAAACTCATCAACCCCATTATTCTTAATAAAGACGGGATTGCGGCCGATAACGGCCGTCCCTCCTTGAACCAAATTAAACGGCCCAGCTAAAGTGAGTGCTTTATCTCTAATGGCATCAATCGCGTCTTTTCGACGCTTATCATCTTTTAAAATGTTGTGTCCTAACGCGGCTTCATTGCCTTCTAATGGATAAATCATCGACACCACGCCACCAGGAGCCAGCTGTAAATTGGAAATTCCGCCAATGGAATCAATAATATTATGGGCATAATAAGCAAAGCGTTCAGGAGACCCTAAATGATCCAGTTCCAGCGCTAAAAAATAGGTAGCAGATAATGAACTAATGAGCCGACGCTCAATGGCACGAGCTTGTGCGACCGCAAATTCTTGAATCAAGGCGACCTGCTCTTTACGCTTAATATCTTCTGTTTGATGGGTAAAAAATATTCCAATGCCCAACAGGAAAAAGAAAACGCCATAACAGATAAAGTTTCGTTTGAATCGGGTCAAGAATACACTCCCATCCCCCAAAAAAGGTATAGGAAGTATGAAACAGAACCGGCATCTTCTCGTTATAGAATTAGTGAAGAGATGTAGCGAAAGTTACATATCAATACGTAACACAACATGCTATTTAGGAATAGGTTTAAGCCAACAAAGCTCAGATAACAAAAACCCTGATCTCTTTCGAGCATCAGGGTTTCCAGACTTTACCGTGTCTTAACCACTAGAAGGTATAACCAACACCCACCATAACGGCAAGAGGATTCACTTTAGTGCTGATTGTCCCAACCGCTGTATGAACATCGGTATCAATATTCATGTACCAAACAGATGCGTTGGCAAACAACTTATCATTAATCTTCATATCAACGCCCGCTTGTGCAGCAAGGCCCCAAGTGCCATCAACACTTACATTCGTGCCAGCCAATGCCCCTTTTCCTTTCGCATCAAAAAATACTGTGTGGTTTAACCCCGCCCCAACATAAGGACGAATATCGCTGTTTGACTTGCCAAAATAATACTGTGCCATTAAAGAAGGTGGTAACTGAGAAACTTCCGCTACTTTTCCAAGTTTAGCAGTGGAGACATCGTGTTTAAAAGGGGTCGCCAACAACAACTCTGCCCCGATATTATCAGTTATCATATAAGTCAAAGTAGCAGCCAGCTGAGTATCGTTACTGATTTTTAGCTCTTGGTTATCACTTACAGCAACGTCATCACTGCTCTCATTTGGCATCACGGTAGCGACACCACCACGAACGAAGAAGTCACCTGCTTGATGCGCCAAAGCAGCAGTAGAACAAAGAGCAGAAACAAGAGCCACAGGTAGTAAAGCTTTCATGATAGATTCCTTTTTTTCTTGATCAAACAAAGTTTCAATGACAAGAAAAGTAACAAGGATCTAACATCAAAATATTAATCTAGATCAATTTTTCTCTTTCTCAGCTTTTTTATAGATGAGAAATACCCACTCAGATCAATAAAATGCAACTTGATAATCCAGAAAACATCGATTAATTGCCTCACCGCTTCACACATCAGAACCCCACTTCTCTTTTTCAGATTTGAAAAAACAACACTAGTAAACCCAATAAAAATTACAAGTTTACTAATTTACCTAACACACTGAAATCGGTAAACTTGTGCCATCATCACATTGGAAACTAGATTCATGTCAATATTACTTGCCGTCACCCTGTTGTGGGCTTTTTCCTTTAGCTTAATCGGTGTCTATCTTGCTGGACAAGTTGATGCCTGGTTCTCTGTATTAATGCGAGTATCACTTGCGACCTTGGTGTTTTTACCCTTTTTGAAATTACGTCAAATTGAAGCCAAAGTAGCACTACAACTCATGGTTTGTGGTGCATTACAGCTTGGCATCATGTACGGTTTTTACTATCAGTCCTTTCTCTTTTTGACGGTTCCCGAAGTTTTACTCTTTACCGTCATGACACCGATTTACGTCACCTTACTGAATGACTTGTTAGATCGACGTTTAAACATTGGTTTTATCATCAGTGCCTTACTTGCCATTCTCGGCGCGGTCGCCATTCGCTACCAAGAAGTGAGTGACGGATACATAAAAGGTCTTTTGATTGTTCAAGGGGCGAACTTATGTTTTGCTGCAGGTCAAGTGGGCTATAAACGTATCATCGCTAAAGAGCGTCCAGACCTGCCTCAGCGCACAGTATTTGGCTGGTTTTTTCTTGGAGCTCTTGCCGTCGTGATTCCTTGTTTCTTAGCGCTGGGCAATATTCATAAACTTCCTACCACCCCTTTACAATGGAGCATCCTTGTTTATCTCGGCGTCATTGCCTCAGGAGTCGGTTATTTCGCTTGGAACAAAGGGGCGACAATGGTCAACGTGGGAACCTTAGCCGTCGCCAATAACCTGCTGATTCCTGCCGGTATTTTTGTCAATGTGGTTTTTTGGAACCATAATGCCGACATACTGCGGCTCTCTATTGGTGGCTCCATCATCCTATTAGCCTTGGTCGTGAACGATAAATTCAACCAAAGATTCAGCAAGCACCTTACCAAAATGGCATAAAAAGGTTTAACGTCCATAACGGTCATGAAATCGGACGATATCATCTTCACCAAGGTAGCCACCAGACTGTACTTCGATCAGTTCTAACGCTATCTCTCCTGGATTTTCGAGAGAGTGAGTTTCTCCCAAAGGAATATAGGTGGACTCATTCTCTGAGAGAAGAAAACTCTCGTTCCCCTTGTAAACACGGGCCGAACCTGAGACCACAATCCAATGTTCGGCCCGATGGTAATGCATCTGCATGCTGAGTTTTTCACCTGGCTTAACGACAATACGCTTCACCTTGTAACGTTTCCCCATATCCATAATTTCATAACTGCCCCAAGGACGATGCACTTTTTTATGGAAATTATGCTCTTCACGACCACTGGCCTGTATACGCTGCACAATTTTCTTCAGTCCTTGTGAGTGCTGCTTATCCATTACCAAAACAGCATCTGCCGTTTCAATCACCACAAGATTGTCAACTCCGACCGTTGCCACTAAACGACTCTCTGCTCTGACCAAACTGTTTGAGGTAGTTTCAAGCATCACATCACCCATTAGAGCATTATGGCGTTCATCTTTCTCAGCGTATTCGAATAGCGCCTCCCAAGATCCTACATCACTCCAATCTCCCCTATAAGCAACCACTTTGGCTTGCTCAGTTTTTTCCATGAGCGCATAATCAATGGACTCACTCGGACAGGCAGCAAAACTCGCTTCATCGATGCGAATAAAATCTAAATCTTCTTTACGTTCTTGATAGGCCAAACTCACCGACTGCAGTATCTGTGCTTGATGTAACGCCAACTCAGTCAAGTAACATTCTGGTTTAAACACAAACATGCCACTGTTCCAAAGATACTCTCCAGATAAGTAATAACGCTGAGCTGTGTCTTTATCTGGCTTTTCAACAAAGGCGGTGACGGATGAGCCATTCAGGGACTGAATATAACCATAACCCGTTTCAGGTCGGGTGACTTCTATACCAAAGGTCACTAAACCTCCTTCTTTGGCCACTTCAATACTTTGCTTGATGGCCTCACTAAAAGCATCCAGATCCTTAATAAGATGGTCCGCAGGCAACACCAACATAATGCATTCTTGCTCTGAATTATCATCTTGATGGTGTCGTCTCTTCGCTTCTAGTGCCGCCAATGTGATAGCAGGTGCCGTATTACGCCCCACAGGCTCCAGCATAATACTGGCGTTTTTTATGCCGAGTTCTTGTAGCTGTTGAGCGACTAAGAAACGATGGACCTCATTACAAACAATGATAGGCGCTTGCTCAGATAACCCTTGCACTCGTAACAAAGTTTCTTGAAAAAGCGTATAAGTAGAACCGAATAAATCAATAAACGGCTTAGCGGTATGATGACGGGATAACGGCCATAAACGCTCGCCATTCCCCCCCGCTAAAATCACAGGAATAAGAACCACACTTGCTCCTTCACATAGGATCAAATCACTACTCTATTTGGATGTATAAAAAAACCCTGTCAAAACAGGGCTTTTTTACATAAGAACGTTGGCGTTTATCGCTTAAGCAATATTCCGCTTTATTGAACTAACCAAACCTGGAAGGCTTTACGCTCAGGCTTATTGGCTTTGTCATACCAAAACTGCAACATTTCATATTGTGTATTCTTTACTTTAGGTTGATGGGTATTATCCACCATCCAAATACGAAAATCTTTGCGAGTCTGCTCGTCTGACTTATTAAACCAGAATTGCATCATCTGGAACTCGTTTGTCTGAGTAACAGACTTAGGAGCAGGGGCCGGAGCGGAGTACGTTGCATTAGCAGAAGCATTAGCTTGCTGTGTCGTAGCCCCCTCACCGGTAAACTCTTTGATTTCTTCGCGGTAATTACGTAGAGGTTGGAAGCCAGGCTGAAGTGGCAACATACTGACTTTATATTGAACCTCGTCGCCTTTGCTGTTGACTATGTCAAATTTTGGCTTTTGAGAATACTTCTCTGCTCGCGCTTTTTGGTGAATAAAAGGCGCTTTTAATTCAAGATTAGCCCCTTTTTTGACATCCAACTCAATGATCAGTGGCTCAGACTTAATCATATCAACATCGCCACCATGACGAAGCGATTGATTATAACGAACAACAATTTGGTGATGACCTGATGGAATGGTCACATCAAAATCATCACCATAATTATTACCATCTTTCAGGTCGATGTACATGATTTGATAAGATGTTGGCACTTTAAATGTGGCCGCCATAGCATGGGTGGTAACAGCTCCAAGTAGAAGCGAGCTGGCAAGGAAAATTGATTTTTTAAAGCGCATATATTGGCTCCCTAAAAAGCGCGATCTGTGTTATCACGAACTTATATGGTGAAAATATTATTATTCGAAACCTGTTCGAACTCCGTATCGAGCGTCAATTTATCACAAACAGATGGCAAGTTAAGAGAAAACAGTACTTTTTATACACGCTTTCCCAATTTTGACTTGATTCGATACTACAAGCTATCCTGATAAGACTATCTTTTATAACATTTTTTTATAAAATTAAGGGGCATTCAACTTAACCCAGCGGGCCGTGTGGGCCACCACCACGGTGATCTCCCCCAGTGTAAACATCCTCTTGCGTTTGTTTAGCACCTTCTTTTTTCTCTACCTTGTCTGAAGTCTCAGTACTGGCCTTAGCGTCAGGCACACCATAAGCCCCTGCTGGACCACCACCACGATGATCCCCTCCTTTATAGCCTGCGTTATCCATAGACGCACACGCCGTTAGCCCAAACATTACAGCGGCCAATATGATCGCCTTATTCATTTTTAAACAATTTGTCATCTCAACGCCTTATTCCATTTTTCATAAAGCGAATCCTAAGAGGCTTAGTCGGTAAAAGCAAACAATCAAAACCATTCCTCAAGTGTTGGTTTTTTTACAAACAAACTCCATTAGAGACAAATCTTGCAAAAAAATCGTACACATAATGAAAGAACATCTGCTCCCCCATTAAAACCATGCACACAAGGTAAGAGAAAGCGTAGTGTGAGGGAAGTTGAACGATTTTCAGAAAGCCATAGGATCAATACTTGTTATGGCTAAAGATATTCTTCAATCTCATCAACTTTCATATCAATGATTCAAGGAGTGCTTATCATGATGATCTCTTGCAACCGAAAAATGACCATTCTTGGAGCGGGCTTGCTTGCCAGTACGCTGTCTTTTGCTGTAAACGCACATTCACTACACGCTAAGATAGATGCTTACCCTGGAACGAAAACAACGGTAACAGGCCATGTCTCTGTTCATTTTGATAAAAAAGATATGACTGTCAAATACAACTTAAAAGGGTTGAAACCCGTTAATGACGGAGGTCTGCATATTCATGTTGGTACCAGCTGCAAAAAAGCTGACAAAGTTGGTGGTCACTATTTCTCTCCGAAATCTGGCGGCGACTACTGGAAAAGCGCTCAATGGGTATCTGACTCTAAAGGTCGTGCAAAAGGCAGCTTTCGCTTGATATCAGGATTAGATTACAAAGCCAATCTGGGGCACGCTGTGGTGATTCATGATGCAAGCGGGGCGCGGATTGGCTGTGGTATTTTAGAAAAGTAATCGTCCCTAAAGTAATCACTGTCAAAATGGGATGCCGAAACATCCCATTTTTGATTAATCACTAACAGCCGTTAGTTCCCCATCAAATTTGCCTTAATAATATACAATTGCGCTGCGTCTATTGTATTACCATCCAAGTACTTCTGTTCTAGCTTGCCCTTGGTAGACCAAGTGGCAAAATCATCGTCGTTTAATACCCCTAAATGATAGGGATCAATCACCCACATACCTTCCATTTTATCATGTGGATAGGAAACCGCTTTGGCCACATCGACAACCAGTGACTTACTAACAGGATAAATGCCTTTTTGGGCCAACGCCTCCCAGCCATTTTTCTCCGTATACTGCTCAAGGGTCAGACCATCAATCATCAAGCCATGGTTGGCATCGCGGGTAATGGATGATGACAAAGCCACTGTGGACAAGGGGGTACCACGGTTAAGATCAATTCGATAAATTTTCTTTTGCACATTAGGGTTCGCCTTACCATCTGGGCCGCCCAACAAGAACCCTCCGTCGCGCTCATCAACCAAAAACTCATGGCTATTTAAGTCTGCTAACTCAGAATTCGAATTTTGCGCTTTATCTTGACGATAGAGGTATTGCTCGGTTTTGCCTGTTTCAAGGTTCACTGTAACAATACGCGTTAGATCCCCCTTTTGAGCCGCTTTATTTGGATTGCGCATTGTTGATTGCATAATGCCAACCAAGGTTTTCTGATCTGGCGTCACAGCTAACCCTTCCATACCTCGGTTAGGGCGACGGTGGGCAAATACTTCAGGCAAATGGAAAACATCGCGGCTGTCACTCTTAAATGGGTTAATACGACCAATTTCAACACCATTGCTATCGTAATGAACAATATGTGGCCCATACTCATCACTCACCCAAAAGGTGCCATCTTTCATGGCCACGAGGCCCTCACTGTCTAAGCCATAATCATCCACTTTTATAGGATTAGTCACTTTGTTATAAGGCTTAGCATCGTTCATTAAAATTGGCTTACCATCAACATGATAAGGGGGTTCCCCTGTGCCGCCCAGTGCAGGAGAATTTGGTAGCCCTGTAATAGGCTGTCCATCAGGACGACGTAGTAAAATGGTATCTACTTGACGAATTTGACCGTTATCCTCTACCTCAAACAAACCAATCCGAGGAGTATAATTTGGCACAGGGAAAATCTTACCTTTGCCATAGTCCCCTTTATAGCTCGCATTCGGGCCACGATCCGTCAGGGCGTAAAATTGATTGGTCTGATTTGGGTTGCCAGTCATGGAAGAGCCATAACCGCCATTTCGAATTTCAAATGGCTTATGAGTTTTGTCATCAATCAAATCATGACGTAACACGGTATAAGGTAAATAACTTCCCGTTTTCGGAAAGGACTTTACAAACGAAGGGGCTTTTGACATAGAAGACTGGCTAGCACAGCCAGATAACACACCCGCACAGAGTATGCCTGCAAACCACAACTTATTCATAACGCTTCCTCTTATGATATGGGGCGTTTAAACGAACACCCATTTGTCAATATAAGGTAAAGAGTCAGCATGACAATTTAATTAATAAGCCAACAGATAATTTAAAAACAGATCTAATAACAGTATATGGAGAGCAGCCAATGACACCTAATAAAGCTTAAAAAAACGCTGCTATTCGAATTCGGTTAATAATAGCCTCTAGGTCTTCAAGCAAAAAAGGTTTACTCAAAAAATCATTCATCCCTGACTCAAGGCATTTATGTCTTACCTCCTCTTCAACATGAGCGGTAAGCGCAATAATCGGTGTTTCACTTCCTTCTGTATTTTTCTCCACTTGTCGAATAGCAGCTGTGGCCAAAAAACCGTCCATATCGGGCATATTACAATCCATAAAAATGGCATCGTAATGCTTATTCTCAGTAAACTTTTCCAGCGCCCCCCGCCCTGTTTCGACCACATCAACAACACACCCCAATTTACCGAGCAGTTGTTCACAGATCATTTGATTTATTTTATTATCTTCAGCTAATAAAATACGTAACGTCTCAGTATGAATATCTGACTCACCCCCTGAAACGGGTGATAATCCCATTTTAATGTCCTCCGTTACGGTAAACGGAAGTTCGACAGTAAACGCACTCCCCACACCAAGGGTGCTCTCTACGGAAATCACTCCCCCCATAAATTCCACCAAGCGTTGCGTAATACTCAACCCTAATCCAGTCCCACGAATATTCGAATTAAATTGATTGACTTGGTAGAACTGATCAAAAATATATTGCCGATATTCTGGCGCAATACCAATCCCCGTATCACTCACGGTAAAAATGAATGTCACGGTATCTTCATCATGACTTTTTTGACAAGAGACCTTAATGGTTATTTCACCTTCATCAGTGAACTTGAATGCATTACCAATAAGATTATAGAGAACTTGATGAAGTCGATAAGGGTCCCCCTGTACCCATTCAGGGATATCGTCCATTATGCAAGCCAGCTTTATCGGCTTTTTTTCAAACTGTACTGACAATAGCAACACTGCCTCATTAACCACATCACGAGGGTTAAATAGCAGCTGCTCTAATGCCAGTTGTTTTGCGTCCATTTTAGAGTAATCAAGAATATTATTAATAATGTGTATCAATGTTCGACCAGCATTATTGATCACATTTACCTGTTGCTTTTGTTGCTCGTTTAGATCACTCATAGCCAATAATTGAGCCATACCAAGTACACCATTCATGGGCGTTCTTATTTCATGGGTCATTGACGCGAGAAAATCTGCTTTCGCCTGAGCGGCACATTCTGCCGCCACCTTCGCTTTTTCCAACTCTGCGGCTTGAGCAGACAAGTTTAAATTATCATTCAATGCTTGCCAGTAGGCACGATGCTGCTGTTTTCCCATCCCGAAAATAAACAGGCCATAACCCAGTATTAAACAAGCAATGGTATAGTTACCAGGCGCTTCTAAAAATGCTCCAGCGGCTAAAGCAAAGGGGACACAGATAAGAAAACAATAGGGGCGCAGTATTTTATAACTAGGAGCCAAGACATTAACACCTCCAATACTAAGACAAGCCGCTGACATCATATTAATTGTCACCGCGAGATCAATAGAGGGGTTAACAAAAAACAACCATGCTGAACTACCAACCCAAGCGATGGCAGATGCTGAGTAGAGAACGCAGTAGTGAGTATAGTAAGGTGAAACGGTTACCTCATTGGTTGTAGAGAGTTTATTAAACAGAACCAAACGATAAACTTGCAATATCAAAAAACATATAGAGAAAAACCCAATGATATATACGTGCTCGCGTGCGGTTACTGAGCTAAAAACAGCTCCCAAAAAGGCAAATAAATAAAATATTCCACCATATCTGGAACGTCTAGCAATATCTTTTAAGCTAATATCACTAACTTGATTGTCATCAAGTCTATAGAATGCATTCTTCAAGAAAAGCTCTCAGAATTTAATGGATGTTAAGAGTATTATCTGCATCAAAAAAAGATACCAATGCACTCAATCATAGAACATTTCAATAATATTGAGAACTAATAAGTCAAAGGCTAACTGAGGGGAACAGCTAGCCTTTTGCTTACTTACACACTTCGCTAATTTGTATTGGACTCACTGTCCAATCAAATGGCCGCGAATTGGTTCATGGTATTATCTTTACCAGACGCTTTAAGCGCTTGTTCACCAGAGAAATACTCTTTGTGATCATCCCCAATGTTGGAACCAGACATGTCTTGGTGTTTTACACAGGCCAAACCTTGACGAATTTCTTGGCGCTGCACTTCCCTAACATACCCCAGCATACCCAACTCTCCGAAGTAATCTTTTGCCAGATTATCTGTAGACAACGCAGCAGTATGGTAAGTTGGCAAGGTAATCAAATGATGGAAGATCCCAGCCTGAGCGGCGGCGTCTTTTTGGAAGCGGCGAATACGCTCATCTGCTTCTTCTGCCAATGCACTAGCATCGTAATCTTCTGACATCAGTCTTTCACGTTGATACTGGCTCACGTCTTTGCCTTCTTCCAACCAAGCATCAAATACTTGTTGACGGAAGTTCAGTGTCCAGTTAAAAGATGGACTGTTGTTGTAAACCAACTTAGCACTGGGAACAACGTCACGGATACGGTTCACAAGATTAGCAATTTGCCCAATATGCGGCTTCTCTGTTTCAATCCATAATAAATCCGCCCCATTTTGCAAAGACGTAATGCAATCCAACACCACACGATCCTCACCTGTATTAGGTTTAAAACGCACCAACCCATTGGCTAAGCGAGTAGGTTTGATCACACGGTCACCCTGTTTGATGGCCATATCACCCGATTTCATTTGCTCAAGGGAGGTCACTTCTTCTCCATCAATAAAAGCTGTGTATTGTTCAGCCAAATCCCCCGCACTGCGAGACACAGGGATTTTTTGCGTTAGACCTGCACCCAAAGAGTCGGTACGGGCAACAATCACACCATCATCCACCCCTAGCTCCAAAAAGGCATAGCGAACGGCATTAATTTTTGCCAGGAAGTCTTCATGAGGCACGGTCACTTTCCCATCTTGGTGACCACATTGTTTTGCATCAGACACTTGGTTTTCAATCTGAATACAACACGCCCCGGCTTCAATCATCTTCTTCGCGAGCAAATACGTAGCTTCTTCGTTACCAAATCCCGCATCAATATCAGCAATAATCGGCACCACATGGGTTTCAAAGTTATCGATTTTTTGCTGGACGGCTTGCTCACGGACTTGATCGCCCGCCTCTCTCGCCTCGTCCATTTCTTTAAACAAATGTTGTAACTCACGCGCATCGGCTTGTTTCAAAAAGGTGTACAGTTCTTCAATTAAAGCTGGTACAGACGTTTTTTCATGCATAGATTGATCAGGCAGAGGACCAAATTCAGAACGCATGGCAGCCACCATCCAACCAGACAAATACAAGTAACGACTGCGCGTGGTACCAAAATGCTTCTTAATGGAAATCATTTTTTGCTGACCGACAAAGCCATGCCAGCACCCTAAAGACTGGGTGTAATTCGCTGGATCTTTATCATAGCTTGCCATGTCTTCACGCATGATCTTAGCTGTGTACCTGGCAATATCTAGCCCTGTATTAAAGCGGTTTTGTAATTGCATTCTCACCACATATTCTGGGTTCATCGCCGCCCAAGTCGGGCCTTGTTGAGAAAGGCTTTGGCTTACTTGTTGAGTTTTATTTTTGTACGTCATCATGTGATTTCTCGCTCTTCAGGTTGTTTAAGATAAAATTAATGTATTTGGATCAAACTTTTGCTCTTAGACGATAAGCATGTAACAAAGGCTCGGTGTAACCGTTAGGCTGATCCGTTCCTTTAAAAATCAAATCTTGCGCCGCTTGGAAGGCATAACTGGTCGATGGATTCTCAGCCATCGGTTGGTAACCGTCAGTGGCCTGATTTTGCTTATCCACGACTTGAGCCATGCGTTGCATTACCTCATCAATTTGCTCTTTAGTGCACACGCCATGCAGCAACCAATTAGACAAATGCTGACTGGAAATTCGCAAAGTGGCACGGTCTTCCATCAAACCAACGTCATTGATATCCGGCACTTTGGAACACCCCACGCCAGCCTCAACCCAACGCACCACGTACCCTAATAAGCCCTGTACATTGTTTTCGACTTCTCGGTCGATCACTTGGCGAGACAGGGTTAAATTGTCCGGAATCGTCGGGATAAGAAGTAGATCCGTTAGACTCGCTTGCGAACGGTGCTTAATACGTTCTTGCACTTCAAACACATCCACTTGGTGATAATGCAAAGCATGCAATGTCGCTGCGGTGGGAGAAGGCACCCAAGCCGTACTCGCCCCCGTTTTTGGATGCGCAACTTTTGCCTCCATCATGCCAGCCATCTCATCCGGCATGGCCCACATGCCTTTGCCGATTTGTGCTTTACCAGACAAACCACATTGCAAGCCAATGGTGACATTGCGATCCTCATAGGCTTGAATCCAAGGCTGATGCTTGATTTGTTCTTTTGGTAAAAAAGGCCCCGCTTGCATACTGGTATGTATCTCATCGCCAGTGCGGTCCAAAAAGCCAGTATTAATGAAAAACACCCGAGATTTCGCCTGACGAATACATTCTTTTAAATTCACTGTCGTGCGACGCTCTTCATCCATAATGCCGATCTTAATGGTGTTCTCTGGTAGCCCCAGCATTTGCTCAACTCGACCAAACAGCTCACAACTAAACGCCACCTCCTCGGGTCCATGCATCTTAGGTTTGACAATATAAATGCTGCCTGTACGACTATTGCGAATGCCTGCTGATCTCTGCAAATCCAACGCGCCGATTAACGCCGTGACAACCGCGTCCATTATGCCTTCGGGGGCGAAATTCCCCTGCGCATCTTGCATCAAGTCACATTCCATTAAGTGCCCAACATTGCGCACCAACAACAAAGCGCGGCCTGGCAAGCGATATTCATTACCCTCTAAATCTGTATAAACTCGGTCTGGGTTCATTCTGCGAGTTTGTGTTTGACCCCCCTTCTCAAAGGTGGCTTCTAGGGTACCTTGCATCAAACCTAACCAGTTTCGATAAACTTCAATCTTATCCTCTGCGTCCACGGCGGCTACCGAATCCTCACAGTCGATAATGGTGCTTAGAGCCGACTCAATAACAATGTCGTTAATATTCGCTTTATCCTTAGCACCGTTCAGACCATTACGATCAAACTGAATTTCCACATGCAAACCATGGTTTCTTAACAGGATGGCTTCCGGCTCACTACGCTGCCCATTCACCGCGACCAACTGACAGGGTTGTTTCAAGCCCGTTTGACTGCCATCCTCAAAAAAGGCTAATAGATGGCGGTAGTACACCATGTAACTGATGACGTCTTTATGGGAGCCAGACTCCAGTGGAAAAACGTCATCCAAAAACCCTTTGGCTTTCGCGATGACCTGTTCACCACGAACCGCGTTATAACCTTGACGGCTGCCTAATTCCGCGTTTTTTGGGATCACATCAGTGCCGTAAAAGGCATCGTACAAACTGCCCCAACGGGCATTGGCCGCATTCAACGAAAAACGGGCATTCTTCGCAGGCACCACTAATTGAGGCCCCGCCAAAGTCGCGATTTCATCGTCCACATTTGCAGTGGTAATGGTGAAATCTTCCCCTTCCGCGACCAAGTAGCCAATCTCCCTTAAAAAAGCCTCATAGGCAGGTACATCCAATGGTTGTCCTTTATGAGCAAGGTGCCATTGATCAATCTGACGTTGCATCTCATCTCGAGTCGCCAACAATTGACGATTCACAGGCGATAAATCGGCAATCAACTGATCAAGATCACGCCAAAATTGATCAGGCTCGATAGTATGAAGGGGCAATACATCGTCATTGATGAAACGGTAAAACCCTGAGTGAATCACACTGTTATTTTTTGGTAAGGGCATAGTCATCTCACTTTCCTTCTTAAATCGGTCTGTTCATAGTTACCTACGGCAAAACACCAAGGTTTATCAGGTAGCAAAGGGGTCACTCGTGTTAACCATTGCTTGATTTATAGACTACGCTCTAATAATCTAAAATTTCACAATAAGAATTACACAGTGTAAATTTCACAAAAATGAAAAATAAAAATAGCCTCAACCGTAAAGCCCATTTTTTGGGCACTAAGATCCGCAACCTGCGTAAACGTAACCGTTTGACAATGGAAGACTTATCCGCCCGCTGTATAAAAATGGATGCAGAATCTGCCCCATCGGTGTCTTATTTATCCATGATTGAAAGAGGAAAACGCATTCCTAGTGAGGAGTTATTGGAAGTCATTGCCAGTGTTTTTCAAAAAAATGTGGCTTGGTTTTTAGACGATATTCCCGAGGAAGAAGCCATTACTCCGACAAAAGGCTCGGGTGGCGGCATCAATGGCATGGCATTAGAGCCAAACTTTCTCTTCTCCAAAGAAATTTTGCAAATCGCTATTCCAGAAATGCTTTCCCAAACAGGCACCAGTGGCCGTCAATTTGCCCATTTGCTGATTCGTGCTCACCAAGAGCATCATCAAAATCACTTTCCAGATTTAGAGCGAGCCGCCGAAGAAGTAGGACTCAAGCGCTTACCCTTAAGTCTCGATGACCTGATCACTATCACCAAACAAATGGGATTGCAGATCAAATGGTTCCGAAAAACGCCCATAGCCGTCCTACAAGACATGGGCATTGATGAAAGCCATGTGGTGACCTCCTTTTTTGATCCGCCAAGCACCATCTACATCAATCAAATTATGAAAAACCAGCCGCAACGTTTGAAATACAACCTTGCGGTACACATCGGTCACACGGTATTACACGATAAAGATGGGATGAAAAACGTCTTAGTCACAGGACGTAATGAAATCTCGCCACTTCAATCAAAAAGCACTAAGACCCATTCATCAGGCGCAGGCATGGATGCTCAGGACATTCTGTATGCTTGGCGAGACTTCGAGTGCAGCTTTTTTGCTGGCGCTTTACTGTGTCCCAAAGTCCCCTTTCGGCAAATGCTGGATCGCAATGGCTATGAAATCAATACCGCAAAGCTGGCAGATGTGTCCGAATCGGTCACCATGCGGCGCATGACCGCTGCTTCGCCTTATCCCCATTGGCATTACTTTGATGCCTACGCGCCAGGCAAGCTCAAAGCTGTGTATCGGGGTAATGGCATCCCATTGCCTTGGGGGAATATGAGCATGGTGGAAGACCCTTGCCAGCATTGGTCGGTATTTCGCAAAATCAGCGAACCAAGTACTGGCACCTCAGCGCAAATATCCATACTCAATGTAGGGGATGAACCACGGATTTATGCTTGTGAATCCATTAAAGTGCACGACCTAGCGGGCAACAGTCATGTACTTTGTTCCGGCATCGATTTAAACCCAGCCATTGACGCTCAGAGTAAAGATGCCCTAAGCATTGCAGCCGATTTACGCCAAGCCTGCGTAACCAAAGGAGGCTCCTCACCCATTCCGAGAAGTATCAAAAAAGACCTAATGAGTGTGGCGAAAATTCTCAATATTAATTGGATAGAACGGGGAATAGACAATGATGCTCGCGTGATTTGCTCCCGTGGCGCCGTCTGTCCAAGGAAACCAAGCTGTTATCAGCAATGTGAGGCGAGGTAGTTGGCGTGTTTGGGGAAAGTTGATATTGGAAGCTGGTAGTAATTGAGAAAGAGCCTTAATCGCTCGGTAGTTAGCAATATTATAGTCGCCATGACCATTAGAATGACGGGCAATGAGGCGAAGGTGAATAGCCTTGCAACCACCCTAAGACAAGAGATATAAAGAGGCTACTTAATGTTAGTAGAAATAGCATAAATGGGAAGCCACGCTACTCACAATGAATCAAATAACAGCAGTATATTTCAGTAGGGAGATAATCTATGCCAGTCATTACCATCCAGCAATCACCCGGTCGAAGCAAAGAGCAGAAGCAATTGTTAATAAAACGTATAACAGAAGCGTTTGAAGAAGCCTATGAGCTGCCTCCTGAAGCGGTGACGGTCTTCTTTCAAAATTTCGATGATGAACATTGGGGGAAAGCAGGAAGGTTACATTGCGATAATAAGGCCGCTCAACAGGATTAGGCTGTGAGATTTATCCGCTGAATGGGCTCCGTTTACGCTCATTGACAGATGCTTTAGATGTTTTGTGGACAACGATAAGAAAACGCCATTTATTGGTAATTAGCTCTATCGACTCTATCAAAATAAACCTACAAGTATTAAAATTGTCGCAAACTCCCCTCCCTTCAGTTAAGGATTTTTTTCATGACTTTGTCGACCGGCCAGTCAACGAATGTTGTCGTTGTTAGTAACTCTTCCGATAATCCATTTGCTATTGATATTGCCTATGCAATGGGTCAGTACGATGATATTGACGATATTATCAGTATGAAACAATTCATGAACTCCGAGTTCTGCCCGCGTTTCATCTCTGACGAACATGACTTCGACAACATTGGTCGCAAACTAAAAGGCAAGTCTGTGATCATTGTGAGTACCAACAGCCATGTGAAAAGTCGCCAAGAATTAGCCATGGCAAATTTGATCATCGCTCGCGCAGCAAAAGAGAACGGAGCGGCTCGTGTGATCCTTGTCGAGCCAGACTTATTCTACAGTGCACAGGATCGTGGCCCTCATCTGAGCTTAGGCGAAACCAGTTTTCAACGTGACATTAAAGACGTAAAGAAATTCGATGGCCAACCTTTTACCGCTAAGCTCTATGCCCAAATGCTCAAGCTATCGGGCGTTGATACGGTTATGACAATACATAATCACTCCGATTCAGTACAAAAGATGTTTAACGAGGTCTTTGAGGGAGACTTTCATAATCTCATCCCTTATGAAATTTACGCCCACTACTTGTTAAACTCCGATATGTTGGATTACGGTGAAAACGGTGAAGGTCTAGTACTGTGTGCACCTGATAAAGGTGCCCGTGATTTCGTCAAAGAGATGTTTCATACTCTTGGCTTACCAAAAGCGAAGTTCATCATGCTAGATAAAGAGCGGACTAATGAACGTAAAGTCGAAATCACCCTACACAAAGAAAGCGAACACACCTTTGATGGATTGGATGGTGCTAGTATTGTCTTGTTTGACGACATGGTTCGAACTGGGTCTACGGTGGTAAAATCTTGCCAATTCCTACAGCAAATTAACCCCAAGCGTATGGTATTCGCTGTATCACACTTTTATGCCAGCGACGAAGGCCGCGAGCGTATGGCGCACCCTGCTCTCGGTGAAATCCTTACCTTGAATACCCTGCCGACGATTCTAAATCGCGACGAACAAGGCCGCTTGCGTAAAAAAATGGTGGTTCTAAAAGTCGAAAAATGGCTGGCCCAAGAGCTTTGCAACATTCTAGATTTGCCTCAAAACCACGAGCCAAACCCCTATAAAATCGACATGTCGTCTAAAAACCCTCGCTTCAAACGCAAAATCTGGTTTAGCGAAGAATTACAAGAACTGAAAAAAAGTAAATAATCAAATCGATCGACACTCATATAAGGCGCGTCTTCTTTAATGAAAGACGGGCCTTTTTGATGAAACCAACCAGTCGTCTGCATAACTCCGACTCTCCTTTTCAGCTTTCTACCTTATCTTGATTCTAGTTTCATATATCGCTTTCTCTTCTTCCCCAATAAGCACATACTCATCTCGTTACACAACCCCGTAACACAGCCCTTAGGTTGGCTCAAAGCGACTTCAGGTTTATTGAGTGATGACAAATGGTGACTATCATGAGTAAGGGTCAAGACAGCAAAAAGAACGCTAAGAAAAAGCCTCTTTTAACAGCAAAAGAAAAAAAAGCGGCTAAGAACACTAAGAAAAACGAAACCAGTATCTTAGGTAGTAAATAAGAGTCAAAAGGCCATCACAATCCTGTGATGGCCTTTGGGCCTTTGCTATATCATGCTAATCAGCACTCACACAGGCATCTTATCCTCGAAATGCGAGTAATAAAATATCTTTGATTTTCCGGTCTATTTCTATTTCTGCAGTCTCAAAATCCACTTTCTCAACTTGATATAAAAAAGGCTGAACAGCACGCAATTTTTTCACTGCCTGAGGGTCATCACTCAGTAGCACCGACACATATGAAAAAGCATCATAATAAGCAAAAGCCTGTTTTTTTAGTGCATTCAGATAGGAGTCAACCGCTTCATCGCCAAATACCTGTTTAATCGCCATAATCGAGCCATAAACAGTAGCGCCTTCATACAACGCATTCGTCTCAGCGCCTGCTTTCCCCACAGGATTCAAGCCACGAACCATTTCTTGAATCACGTCTGCAAGCAGCATCACATCATTGGTGAAGCTTCTCGCGGGTATTTGAATTTTATATTGGTAAGGGGCCTTATCATTTTCAAACAACAGCACAGGTTTAGCCGAGTTATCATCGATTTCAAAACCCACAAACTCTGCTTGGGAAGGCGCTTTGCCAAATAAAAATTCAACCGCTGGCAACCAAGCCGTACGTAATTTTTCTAACTGTTCAATCTGTACCGATTTTGACTCAGTCACAACCTCTTCCTTCTTCATCTTTTCAACATAGTGAGCACAACTCTTTTAGCCTGCTCATGAATGAACCAAACCTTAACACACTAAGCACGCAGGAGTTGAAAAAATGTAGTACATGACGTATGTTGGGAGCACGTACGATTGTGCTGTACAGAAAAGGATTTTAACGTTGAACAAATTTATACAATTCAAAAATAATACTATAAGACCCGCTTTACTTATCATAGGTGCCGATAGCACTTATCATAGGTGCCGATAGCCCAGCGGCAGAGGAGTTACTATTAGGTACAGCAGTTCAGGAAAGTCTTGCTTTTAAATATCGTAATCAACAAAGAGGAGGCCCAGCTGTTAGTTATTTCCAAATAGAACCTAATACTCATAACGATGTTTGGACCAACTTTATTGATTACAGACCAAAGCTTAAAGAAAAGGTTTTATCTCTACTTACTAACAAGAGTGCGGATAAAATAAATGAACTTGAATATAACGATAAGTATGCTGCTGCAATAGCTAGAATCATATACATGAGAGTTCCATCTCCTCTACCTCCGATTGGTAATATTGAGAAACAAGCAAACTATTGGAAGGCCCATTACAATACACCTCTCGGAAAAGGTAAACCTTCAGAATATATAGAAAAATGGAATAAATATGTTCTAGGGGTTAAATAATGAGACTATTAAATATTATCCTTTTACTATGTTTCACGTCCATATCTCACGCTGAAAATCTATATAAGTCGCACGTATCAATAATCAAGAACGACTCAAAAAACCATCAATATCTGCATATGCGCTTTGAGATAACAAGCGATAATCTGCTCAAAATTGAAAAAATCGATAAACACGACTTTTTTTTAGATGGCGGACAGTTTGAAGTCATTCTTAACAAGAATCGCTTTCCGATTAGCGCTCCACACTGCAAAGGCAATATCATTTTAAGAATGCCTTGGTCTAGCAAGACGCAAGGAGGGATAGAGAAAAAGTACGCAGTCTATCAGTCTCTAGAGAAGATACAATCCGGTAAAAAAGACAAGCTTACTATAACGCTAGAACTCAACCCGTATGTTGAAAAATCGGGAAACTCATACGAACTTACTCAATGTAATGTGTTTTTCCGTACCGCTCATGGACAATATATTAATAATACCGAGCCATTAAATGCTCAGTAAACAGCGACATTTCAGTCATTTTACTTTTGTATAGACTAACGCAACTGGCTATCTTTACTACCAGCACGGTTATATAAAGAGGAGCGACCTTTCTTCTCCTGTTCGGACTGACACACTATACACAAACGGACGCCAGGAATCGCCTTTCGCCGTTTCTCAGGGATTAGGGCATCACACTCTTCACAATGGGTCAAACTCTCTCCTTTAGGCAGACTTTGCTTTGCCCGCTCAACTTCAGAATCTACCGTTGCGTCTATTTGATCTTGTACTGCGCCATCTTGTGCCCACCCACTGGCCATGATAACTCCCCTTACTAGACACTTTGTGAGCATCCTACCGCCCTTTCACTAAGGCAAGACAGAGATGTTCACACTATCGTCATCAAAAAAATGATCATATAATACATTTTTATAACACTATTTTTACACTTACTTTTCTCTCTCTCATTCTACTAAATACATAAGAATACATAAATGAAACATAACGCACTTAGAATCTACCTTATGTGCTCGTCTGTCATCTCTCATAAAAATACTCTCATTGACTGTCAAGCGGTTATGAATCGCCAACAAAACAGGTGAAATATAATGAAAAAAACACTCTTAGTTGCTAGTTTAGGCACCCTCAGTATAACGGCTGCTTATGCAGGTGGTATGGATCGATCCGGTCAGCCTATTACTGCCCTGTTTGAAAAAGGAACCTATTTAGAGCTCGGTGCTTATACCGTTAAACCCAATGTCTCTGGCTCTTTGGTGGGCTCTCTCCATTCTGGTGATGTCAGCAAACGCTTTACACAATTCGGCGGTGCTTATAAACAAGATCTTTCAAACGACTGGTCAATGGCAATCATAGTCGATCAACCCTATGGCGCCGATCTTCGCTACCCATCAGGGACGGGTTATCCACTTGCAGGCACCACTGCCTCGGTAGACTCGCTGGAAGTAAGCGGCATCTTGCGCTACAAAATTAATACGCCTTTTTCGGTCTACGCAGGCGCACGGAACCTTACCTCCAAGGGGAAGGTACATTTACCCAGTGCGACCTACTCGATGAAGACCGACACTCAAAACGATTGGGGCTACTTAGTAGGGGTAGCCTACGAAATACCCGAGATTGCCCTACGGGCCTCACTGACCTATAACTCACCAATAAAGATCCACTTTCATAATAAAGAAGCCATCACAAGAAATTCACTGGCCGCCGAAACACCACTTGATGTCACCATGCCGAAATCCATCAATTTTGACTTTCAAACGGGCATCACTCCCACCACATTATTAATGTTTTCAGCACGCTGGGTCGAATGGAAAAAAACGCAAATTACGCCCCAGTTTTACACAACCTTTGTCAGTCCAGGGGACAACCTCGTTGACTACAGTGAAAATACGATTTCTTATCGCTTAGGCATTGGTCAAAAACTCACCGATACTTTATCCGGTTCCTTGGCTGTGGCCTATGAAAAATTGTCTGGTAATATCGTCAGTAACCTTTCCCCAACCGATGGTTATAAAGCCTTGATTGCCGGACTAAAATATCAAGCAACACCAAGTACGGCCATTGCAGCAGGAATCAGCTACTCATGGATTGGTGATGCCAAAACCAGCCTATCGGGAAACGAAACTAAATTCGATAATAATCATGCCACTGGATTGGGGCTAAAAGTGTCCCATCATTTCTAAACACGCACGTTAGACTGATTAAAAGACCTCAGGTGAGGTCTTTTTTTGCTTCACGATCGGCCATCACGAATACCATGCCACCGACGATAAAAAAGACCATCAACGACAACACGCCAAGTGAATATCCCGTAAACTGAAGACCAGAGAACCCGACTACATGTCCCTTCATAAAATAGGTAAACAAAGCAATCAAAGCGGGCCCTAAAATAGCGGCAAACTTACCGAAGATATTAAAAAAGCCAAAGAATTCTGCCGATTGCTCAGGTGGAATCAAAGAGCCAAAATACGATCGACTCAAAGACTGAACGCCACCCTGAGCGGTGCCTATCAACACTGCCAGTAGAATAAAAGCCCCATTAATCCAAGACGATGGCATAGACTCCATTAAAGCGGCTACGAGGGTAATCACCCCATAGGTAGTAATGCCAAACAAAATCATGGTACGCGTCCCAAGGGACTCAGATAAGCGGCCATACAACAAAGTACTAGGCCAAGCGATAATCTGGATAGCTAATACAACCAGCACTAAATCCACCTGCCCCATGGTCGAGTTTTTCATACCAAAGTCCATCGCCATCACAATGATAGTATCGACTCCATCAATATAAAGAAAATAGCCAATTAAAAAGAGATAAATCGCCCGTTTTTGTTTGATTTTTGCCACAGTCTGAGCCAAACGACGCCAGGTATCTTTAAAGGGAGTTTTAGAGGGTGGGATGCCGTATTTTTGTTCGACGTTCTTTAACAATGGCACAGTGAAAATAAGCCACCAAACAGCGGTAATCAAAAACGCCGAGGCAAATCCCATCATCGTAATGCCATCGTCATTTTTGAAAAAAGCAAAAATGATACCTAGGGTGATAACAAACGGAATAGTCGAACCAATATAACCCCACGCAAACCCTGCCGCCGACACTTTATCCAGACGATCTTTGGGTGAGACATCCAACAAAAAGGCATTATAAAAAATATTCGCCCCAGCAAACCCCAACATAGCAATATTGTAAATCACCGCTGCTAACAACCACTGAGTATCCCCCACTAGCATCATGGCGCTAACACTAATAATCCCTAAAAAGGCAAACGCACTAAATAGCTTTTTCTTATTCCCTTGGTAATCGGCAAAGGTGCCAAGCAAAGGTGAAATAATAGCAATCAATAAAAATGCGGCCGCATTAATCAGACCAATAGCAGTGGTACTGTCTTCCGGTGCGAGGCCTGCACGCAGACTGATAGTATTAAAAAAAATCGTATAAATCGTCGTCGAGATGATTAACGCAAAAGCCGAGTTACCAACATCATAGACAACCCAGCTACGTTCAGTTTTCGTAAAAGCATTGGACACAATGCGACTCCCTTAAAAAGATGACAGATATATAGAAAACGACAAAACATGTCGGCCACCTCATGTACTACAGCAAAAGGGTGACTTTTTTGTGTCAGTAAACAAACTCAGACCATCAACAAACCATCTCAATCACATACTCCCTCTTTATGCAGAACCCTTGTCATAAATCAAATCATTCTGTGGCTAGCAGAGCCACAATAGCACCAAAGATCACGAAAAAACATGTGGCCTAAACACGAAGAGGTAAGCATCATGAGTAATACATTTTATATACCTGCAGTAAACATTATGGGCGAAAACGCGCTTAACGATGCCGTCAAACAGATTCAGGCACTAGGTTTTACACAGGCATTGATAGTCACGGATCCCGGCATGACTAAACTGGGCGTGACAACCGAAGTCAAAACCCTTCTGCAAGAGCAAGGTATACAAAGTTTGGTGTACGATGGTGTTCAACCTAACCCAACAGTCGATAATGTGAATGCGGGCCTTGATGTCCTGCATACACACCAATGTGACTGTGTTATCTCTCTCGGCGGTGGTTCTGCTCATGACTGTGCCAAAGGTATTGCACTGGTTGCGACAAATGGCGGTCACGTTAGTGACTACGAAGGCGTAGACGTCTCTAAAAAAGCACAGTTGCCATTAATCAGCATCAATACCACCGCAGGCACCGCCTCTGAAATGACACGCTTTTGCATCATTACAGACCAAGAACGCCATATAAAAATGGCCATTGTCGATCAAAATGTTACACCAATCCTATCGGTTAACGACCCGAGATTAATGGCAGGAATGCCCTCAGCTCTTACCGCTGCAACTGGGATGGATGCCTTAACACACGCCATTGAAGCCTACGTATCTACCGCAGCGGATCCGATTACTGACGCTTGTGCTATTAAGGCGATTGAGATCATTCGTGACAACCTACACGAAGCGGTTCATAACGGATCTAATATGGAAGCTCGCACTCAAATGGCTTATGCACAGTTTCTAGCCGGAATGGCCTTTAATAATGCCTCTTTGGGCTATGTACATGCCATGGCGCACCAACTTGGTGGATTCTACGATCTGCCACACGGTGTTTGTAATGCTGTTTTATTACCCCATGTGCAACGCTACAACAGCCAAGTGGCAGCACCTCGCCTAAAAGACGTAGCTAAAGCCCTAGGTGTGGAAGTACAGGGAATGAGTGATAAAGAAGGTGCGGATGAAGCCATTGCAGCCATCGTCAAGTTATCTCAGAGCGTGAATATCCCTGCAGGCCTAAAAGAACTAGGCGCGAAAGAAGAAGACTTCGCCACATTAGCAAGCAATGCAATGAAAGACGCCTGTGGATTCACCAACCCAATTCAACCAAGCCATGAAGACGTCGTCGCCATCTTCAAATCGGCTTTCTAACCCAACCGCGACGAAAACACCGGCCTTGTAGCCCATCTACAAGGCCTTTTTGTTTCTGAAAAACTTTTCCTCGCTTCCCCCCAATACATCTAAAAAAAACGTTCAACTATATACAAACAAATTGGTATCGAAAAAACTGATAACAGAGTACTAATCATAACAGCTATTGCTGCAATTTCAGAATGGACATTCAGCTGATTAGAAACTACGACAACATTTCCAGCCATTGGTGTTGATAGCATTAAAGCAATAATCATTATTACATTTTTATCTAAAGAAAATTGATAATAAAATAAAACACCTAAAAAAGGAACAATTAAATGTTTCCAAATAACAGACGAAATTAAATATTTAACATCAAACTCAGCCCTAGTAATCTTAGATAGAGAAATCCCAATAACCATCATTCCCAAAACACTATAAGCACCTTTAAAATTAGACATAAAATCTAAAACAGAACTGGATATGTGAACTTCTAAATACTTAAATATCAACCCTAAAAAAGCCGCATATAATATTGGCAAAGTAAATAATTTTAAAATACATTCTTTCGTACTAAAATTACCTTTCGCAGTTATAAAATACCCAACAGAAAACTCATATATATTGACTCCTATAATAATGAATATTGCAATCCCCCATTGTTCTGGAGAAAATAAAGACAATACAATAGGAAGCGCAAAATACCCAGTATTACCTGTACCACCAGAAAAAGAAAACAAATTTCGTTTATTATTAGACCATAAAAAAGCAGATACTTTATAAGCTAAAATAGCCAAAAAACTTGATGTTAGAAAAGATCCTAATGAATACTTCAAAAAACTCAAATCTGATGGAGAATTAATTATTGAATAGAAAATAACAAAAGGTGATATGACATAGACTAAAAGCAGTGAAATATCTTTTGCATTTACACTTGTCCTTTTCCCTATAACTAAACCAATAATAGATATAGATACTAGCAGGCATATCTTAATGGTTATGAGGCTTATTGACTCCACTAGTTTTCTCCATTACTTTAAGGTAATAACGTCTGCTGCATTATGAGAAAATGAACTATAGCAACGCTGTAACCAGCGTTTCCCTGATATTTTTCCTCTTCCATGTAACACTCTTAAGTTACTAAAAACGACTAAGTCACCAGCATTCCAATTACTCTCAATTTTATATTTCGAAGTGAGAGATGAAAGTTTCAAAAGAGACTCATTAGCTTCTTCGTTTATAGCTTTAGTATTATGCATCGCACCCTTTACTTCATATTTTCCATCTACCCTATCAACTACTGAGCTATGGCAAACTCCGTTTTTAACACTAAAAGTCTCCGGTGCATGATGTATAAATAATCTTTTTGAAAGTAGGTCAATGTCCTTTTCATTTAGCTTATCCAAGCATTGTTCCAAATTAACAATATTTGTTGGCGTGTTACTCTCGTTTGAAAGGCATAACAATGACAAAGCATGAGGCCTCATATGCCTTTCCAAGTATGCTCCATCTGTATGAAAATCAAACGAGTCAATACCATTACTAGAGATACTTTTTTCCATACCCATTATTGGAACAATTTCATGAACAAGCGCTCCATTTTTTTCATTTTGATACGAAAATGGATTTAAACCCAAAGCAGAAGTAACTCCCAATAACACTAACTCAGAAAAATTGGATTTATCTTCTGGTTTAATACCATTTTGGGGAGGAGAGAATTCTTTAGCGTCCCCTATTGGTAAAGATTCAAATTTAATGACACCAAAACCATTATCTAAATCTTCCCTTAACTTAGATAATCCCGGCATTACAGAAAGAATAGACCTCTTAGCCAAATCTATACTCTCTTTGTTAATTTCCATTTTTGAAATATTTTCAAAATATGAAGAAATAAAATCCTGTTCCATCTTGGAAACTTTATAAATATGCATACCATTGCTTCCCTGTCTACACTTCATAGTAAAGTCAATTATCTGACGGGGGAGATTCTATTTAAATGATAATCAGTGTCAACAGAAAAGGTATCAAAAAAAATAAAAACACATAAAAACACATAAAAATACAAAACTGATTTGGATATTTAAACCACTCTAAATTAAAAAAACAAAAAAGTGAACATTACTTAAAAAACATGGCCTAATCTAATATGGCATTGATATTCATAAATGAGTAAAATAGGACTATCAATTTTAAGATCTCTCCTGTATAGGCCTACTATCTTTTATCTTCATAACTGGCGTCTTTATATAAGTTGAAGAAAGATAGGGGGGGAAGTAAGCTTTTGCTACATCACCTGTCAGATAAATTTCTATTTTATCCGAATAGGCTATTCAACTTGGCATATTGCAATAACATAATGGTTTTCCCATCTCTGATCTCACCCGAATCCACCATGTCGCAAGCCTGTTTAAAGTCCAACTCCAGCACGTCGATGTTTTCTTGCTCGTGCTCAAGACCACCGCCTTGGGATACTTTCATCTCGTCGGAGTATTCCGCCACAAAAAAATACAACAACTCCGTTACAGCACCAGGGGACATATAGGCTTCAAACACCTTCCTCACCTTGTCCACTTTAAAACCAGTTTCTTCTTGGGTTTCCCGCTTGATACAGTCTTCTGGATTATCCTGATCTAAAAGCCCAGCGCAGGTTTCGATCAACATCCCATCAGTATTACCATTCAAATAGGTCGGTATACGAAACTGACTCGTCAAAATCACGCTTCCTTTTTTCAGGTTATAAAGCAAAATCGTCGCCCCATTGCCCCGATCGTAGACTTCACGCTCTTGCCGTTGCCACTGTCCTCGTTGATTCTGCAAGTCAAACGACACCTTATTTAAGGTGTACCAGTTATCAGATAAAAGCATTTTTTCTAGATTACGAATATCCACACTCATAATTTTCCCATTCGTTTATACAATAGATACCAGATGAGATTAATAACATAAAAAATTGGCTTTGTAGCCAACTTGAAACTGCCAAGGGCTAAACAAAATAGAATAAGAAAACCAACAAAAAAACAGGTATTTTGGCGTGTTTTATATAAAAAATATCATATAAAGATTTTACTATTAGTGGAGTAGAGAGTAAGTTAATGACTCCCATTCTCTTTAACGCTTTGCCTGCCTTAAGTGGACGGCCAATAGAGTATAATAACGGTGATTTATGAGCGAGCCACATCCAACGGAAGAGTTTGAGCAAGAGCTGTTTTCACTCATTCATCGGTTGCTACCCGTCGATGGCATCCGTTTTTATATTTACGTGCCATGGGCACAATTAAAGCAGGAACTCAGCTCAGACCACGATCTTGATGATATGATGGAAAATTATCCAAAGAAGTATTGGTCCATCGATCCCATGCATCCCTCTCATTATGAGGGTACTGATAAAACCGTCATTAGTAATTCTCAACTTATGAGCCATGAAGCTTGGTCGCAAACCGAAATTCTCAATAAGTTCTACCGCCCAAATGGCTATTTCCACAACTGTGATATGTTTTTCCGACAGAGGGATCGCATTGTCGCGATTCTATCTATGGTACGCAAAAGCCCTGCTATACCCTTTACAGACGCAGAAATGGATCTGCTTCATCAGACTCAACCCTTTATCGAATATTGCTTGGAGAAGATGTATATCTCTGAACGAGCCCATAACCGCTCAAGTTTAATTGACGAATACCATCTCACGGCCCGCGAAGTCGACGTTATCGAAATTGCCCTCACAGGGGTCAGCAATAAGGTTCTCTGCCGACATTTGGGGATCTCATTACCCACTCTTAGAACTCATATGCAACGCATCTATAGTAAAGTAGATGTTCATTCTAATGCTGAACTGATCTCAAAACTGGCCAAATACGCCCTCTAAGCTTTATAACGGTTCGTAACCTTAATCTGTGATGAAACAGAGCATTAGCCTACCAGCATCCGCCACTTTCAAAAGGCTATTTGCTTGCTACCCAAGCGTTAGAGAAAATCTTAATAACAGAACCAAAAGTCTGCAAAAAGGCACTAGCAGAAGGCATGGAAAAGCCATACTGGAATGCGAAGAAGATAAACAGCATAACTGCCGTCCCACCTGAAAACGAATACTAGCAATAGAAACCTCCCTTCCATCACCACAAAATGAAAATCGCATTTTTTGTGATAGAAGGGAGTAGCTCGCATCATTTGAAACAATAATATCCTAGAGTTTTACGACTCTAGCTTAATTACTTGACAGGGATTCCCTAATGAGAACTGTCGATTACATTTTTAATTGTATCATCTTCATCTTTATTGATGAAAAAACCATAGTCTTCCAAGAAAAAGCTCGTTCTTATCTGTCTATTTTTATCTTGACTGTCATGACAAGTAATCATTTTAGCATTCCCTGATAGAGAAAAATAAAGCGTCGCTGCTGGGACTTTTTTCTCGACAACACAAGCAGTCACTTCTGGTTTTCCGTAATCTAACCCTGCAACACTGGTCGCCATATTTCTAGTCACTTGGTAACTGATATGACTGCCCACAATCATATCCTTCCAATCCCCCTTTAATACAAGGTTAGATAAAACAGTGCTGTCAGAGTTCCCATCGCCATAATTTGTTGTTGAGCTCAAGTTAATTAAACCCAAAAAGCTTAATTGTATATTTTTATAGGAGCTGTTATTAGTTCGTGTTTTTATTTTCCAAATGCCATTGGTTGTGGTCGATGACAACTCGCTCGTATCATTAAATGAGCTAGACTTATCTTCGAATGTTGATGTCCCTGTCATCCTATATTGTGAGATTTGCTTGATAGGCTCTTTCAACTTTTGTGAGGTTATTTCTCTCAACACTTCCTGCGGAATAGCCGTAAGAGTTTTGGTATCAACGATAGGCTTTTTAACGGGAGAAAAAAGAGGTTTATCTCTTAACTGATCTTTGGATCGACAAATCGCTCTTGCTATTACGTTTCTATAATCACTTGGATCTGAGGAAATCGCTTCGTAATCAATACGGTTCATAACAAGACCATCTGTAACACGAAATTGATCATCTACATCATAACCAACAAGTTGAGCGATTTTTTTTGATGAGCAGTCTATTAGATCCCCCTCAAACTTATATCCATATGGTGCCTGAAATGGAAGATCATAAGCTACTACTGGTTCATTGGATGCACTCCATAAAAAAATGTCACCACTTCTAGTCGTATGGAGACTATTAATATCCATTAAAATACCAGGTGTATTATTTTTCTTATCTCCATAACGAATAACACGCCAGTCACTTTTGGACTTACAGGCGTTCGATATATAAGGTGAAGAGTGTAATACTTGAGAAGAATAATCATTTAATCTCTTTGGCAAAGAGTATTTATCATAGCCTCCAGGATAAGGATAGACACGTTTAGGAGTAATTCTATAGTTCCAATATGTTTTATCATCATTGCAAGAAACAGAGACCTGTACTAAACCAGATGGAGTAACAACAGCAGCACTAACTTTGTTACTAATATGTAAAATACTATAAGGTATAACGTGAAGCTTTTTCGACAATTCCACTGAATAAGTACTAAGATCGGAATAGCTTTCATCACTTTTTTCTATAGCCATAGTAACGCATGAACTTAGTAATAGAAAAACAGTTAGCAGCAGCCTAACAAAGCACCTTTGTCCTATCATAAAACATCCCTCATCCTTCAAACAACCAAAAATCAATTAGTTATAATAAAAAATAATAAGCTACTCATTAAGTTTCATGCTTCATAAGAAATAAAACCAATAACATAACTCAACATTAAATACATTTTTGATAGGCTAAGAGAGGCTGTTTGATATGAAAATCCTTCTCATTAACACCATCCATGACAATAAATGAACGATACTATAAAAATATAATAAAAACCATAAAAAAACCCACCCCATCGTAAACATGGAAGCGTCTCTCTCTATAGATCGAAAGGGCGTCCTTGACGCTTGATAAGCCTACGCGGAGATATACGAGAAACGCCCCTATACGTCATTTGACGTATCCCCCTGGGTCATTCTGCGAATACATTTCTTGACGATTTCTATAGATACTGACTTGGCTTACTTAATTTGATTCAAGCCGTGTTGAACACGGTATTTAGATCATTCGCTCTCTCAAACGACAAGCCCATTAGAAGGAAAACTCGAACATGAAAATGAAGACGCTAGTTTCCGCTATAGCCTTAACTGGGGCGACGCTGATCCCCCTGCCATCGTTGGCCGCCGATACGATTAAGGTCGGGGTGTTGCATTCGCTTTCTGGCACCATGGCGATTTCTGAAAGCACACTAAAAGATACCGTGTTAATGCTGATCAAGGAGCAAAATGCCAAAGGTGGTTTGCTGGGTAAGAAACTTGTTCCTGTGGTCGTAGACCCTGCCTCTAACTGGCCGTTGTTTGCGGAAAAAGCCCGCGAGTTAATCAGTAAAGACCATGTAAGTGTGATCTTCGGTTGCTGGACGTCGGTCTCCCGTAAATCTGTGTTGCCAGTATTAGAAGAACTCAATGGCTTGATGTTCTACCCGGTGCAATTCGAAGGGGAAGAGTCCTCTAAAAATATTTTTTACACTGGCGCCGCGCCAAATCAGCAAGCGATTCCTGCGGTGAATTACCTAATAAACGATTTGGGTGTGAAACGTTTCGTTCTTGCCGGTACAGATTACGTTTACCCTCGTACCACCAATAAAATTCTTGAAGCCTATTTAAAATCGAAAGGCATTCCGGCCAAAGACATTATGGTCAATTACACCCCATTTGGTCAGTCTGATTGGCAGTCTATCGTTTCTCAGATCAAAAAATTCGGTAGCCAAGGAGTAAAAACAGCCGTTATTTCCACCATTAATGGTGATGCGAACGTACCTTTCTATAAAGAGTTAGCGAACCAAGGGATTTCCTCGGAAGACATTCCTGTGGTTGCCTTCTCCGTGGGAGAACAGGAATTGTCTGGTATTGATACCAAACCCTTGGTGGGGCATTTAGCGGCATGGAACTATTTTGAAAGCGTTGATACGCCAGAAAATGAGAAATTTATTAAAGAATGGAAAGCCTATAAACACGACCCGAATGCCGTCACCAACGACCCAATGGAAGCTACCTATATTGGCTTTAATATGTGGGTCGATGCCGTGAAAAAAGCCGGTACGACGAATGTCGATGCGGTGGAAAAAGCCATGATTGGTCAGAAGTTTCCAAACTTAACAGGCGGTATGGCAGTGATGGGCAAAAACCATTACCTCAGCAAACCGGTTCTGATTGGCGAAATTCAAGACGATGGTCAATTCGAAACCGTCTGGCAGACAGATAAAACCGTCCCTGGAGACGCTTGGTCCAACTATTTACCAAGCTCTAAAAACATCATTGCGGATTGGACCTCGCCAATTAACTGTGGCCATTACAACACAGTCACCAAGCAATGTTCTGGCGGAAACTGATCATACGTCATTGGATATGACCTATTGAATGAATGCATTTGACCCTCCCAGGTTAATGTTGGCTCTCTTCTAAGCGGTTAGCAGAGAGCCCTTTTTCCTCACGGTACGAAGTCATTGCTACATCCTATTCATCTCGATCTTTTTGCCCCTTCATAACCATTCCATGGAGTATCGCTTTGAGACATTTACTTGCCTTTTGCTGTTGCCTTTTGGGGCTGCTATTGCCTTTGGCGCACTGCGCTGAAACCAAGCAAGCCCCACTGGCGCAAGGCGCTGAATCTAATACAACCGCCAATCAACCACCAGCAAACATCGCCCCTTTGGTGCTTGATCTGACTCAAGCAAAACTCAATAAATTATTGCCCATCCTGAAACAGCTAGAAGCTGTCAGTGATGAATCCATGGTGCCACTGTTCCATGCCATGATGCATGGTGATTTGTACTTTATTAAAGCCAATCGTCAACTTGTTGTCGCAACAGAAGAGTCGGGACAACGTCTTTACAAAGGTTTATACAGCCATGTCTTGATGCCCAGTATCAGTGAAGACGACCTGAAAAAAATACGCGTTAATAATCGCCTACGCGGGTATTTGCGTAATGCCATTGCACGAGTGCATTTAACCGCCGCTTCTCCAGACGTCAGAGAAGCAGCGGTACGCGAGCTATTGGCCCATTTGGATAAAGATACGATCGCCACACTGGAGCGCTTGTATCCGAATGAACCCAATAAAAAAGTGAAAGAGACAATGGGCTTGGCCTTAGCCATGAATACCGCATCGCAAACCAACCTCCCTGACTCAACACGTATCGCCGCCATTGACCGTTTGTCCACCAGCTTGGAAAACGATGTACGTAATAAACTGACGACCTTAACCTATCAAGATAATCCTGCCATTAAGAGCGCCGCTCAAACAGCACTTAAACACATTGCCCAACGAGTGGAACGCTTTAACTTTTTAAACCAATTATTCTTTGGTCTGAGCCTTGGTTCTGTCTTGTTGCTAGCCTCCATTGGCTTGGCGATTACCTTTGGTGTCATGGGAGTCATTAATATGGCCCACGGCGAGATGATCATGCTTGGCGCTTACACCACCTATGTAGTGCAATTGATGATGCCAAATTACATTGACTATTCTATCTGGGTAGCGATCCCTGCAGCCTTTTTGGTATCGGGATCGGTCGGCGTATTAATCGAACGATTGGTGATTCGTCATCTTCATGGCCGTCCATTGGAAACCTTACTGGCAACCTTTGGTATCAGCTTGATTCTGCAACAGCTGGTGCGCACCATTTTCTCTCCCTTAAACCGTCAAGTGTCCTCACCCAGTTGGATGAGCGGCTCTTGGGAAATCAATCCTGTGTTCTCCCTTACACTAAACCGTTTGTACATTTTGGCTTTTTCACTTTTGGTGTTTCTCGTTCTGGTGATGGTGCTGAAGAAAACCTCATTGGGTTTAAACGTTCGAGCGGTATCACAAAACCGCAATATGGCAAAAGCCATGGGGGTTCGAACCGCCTGGGTAGATGCCATGACATTCGGCTTAGGTTCCGGTATCGCTGGCATTGCAGGCGTGGCCTTAAGCCAACTGACCAACGTCGGGCCAAATTTAGGACAAGACTACATCATCAACTCTTTTATGGTGGTGGTGTTTGGCGGAGTCGGCAACTTGCTGGGCACCCTGGTGGCGGCTTTTTCATTGGGGATTGCCACCAAGTTCTTAGAACCCGTCACAGGTGCAGTATTGTCTGCCATTTTAGTACTGGTGTTCATTATTCTCTTTATTCAAAAACGTCCTAAAGGACTCTTTCCACAAAAAGGGAGGGCCGCAGAATGAGCCGTCTTAGTCAGTATTTTTCCGCTGGACGTACCTCTGGCAAGCACACTATGCCGTTTGTGGTGATCTTGTTGGCGCTCACCGCTTTTGCTTGTTTGTCTAACTTGTTACTGCCTGCGGACTCTGTCTTCCATGTGAGTACTTACTCCATTACCTTGCTGGGTAAGTATCTGTGCTATGCCATGCTGGCATTGGCTGTGGATATTATCTGGGGCTATTGCGGAATATTAAGTTTGGGCCACGGCGCTTTTTTCGCCTTGGGCGGTTACGCCATGGGGATGTATTTAATGCGTCAAATTGGTGACCGTGGAGTGTATGGCAACCCTAATCTACCCGATTTTATGATCTTCCTGGGTTGGAAGCAGTTACCTTGGTTCTGGCACGGCATGGATCACTTTTGGCTTGCCATGATCATGGTAGTGCTCGTCCCTGGCCTATTGGCGTTTGTGTTCGGTTGGCTGGCGTTTCGTTCCCGTGTAACGGGCGTCTATTTGTCCATCATGACACAAGCACTGACGTATGCGTTGATGCTGGCTTTCTTTCGTAACGAGATGGGCTTTGGTGGCAATAATGGCTTAACGGATTTTAAAGACATCCTTGGTTTTGATTTGCAATCGGATCATACCCGTGTGGCGCTCTTTGCCATTACGGGTGTCATTCTGGCGTTGCTGTTTGTCATATGCCAAAAAATCCTCTCCTCCCGTTTTGGTAAGGTAATTCTAGCCATTCGTGATGCCGAAGCTCGCTCGCGTTTTATTGGCTATCGAACTGATCATTATAAAGTGTGGTTGTTTGTCTTCTCCGCAGTCATTGCGGGGATTGCCGGAGCGTTATATGTGCCACAAGTGGGCATTATTAACCCGGGCGAATTCTCTCCCATCAACTCCATTGAAATGGTCATTTGGGTAGCAGTAGGTGGTCGAGGTACCTTGATTGGGGCGATCATTGGAGCCCTATTAGTCAATTATGCGAAAACTCGCTTTACCGCCATTATGCCGGATGCTTGGCTGTTCGCTCTGGGAGCAATGTTTGTGCTCGTCACCTTGTATTTACCCAAAGGACTGGTAGGCGTATACGCACAGCTTATGAGTAAACACAGCTCAAAAACGCCACCAACACCACCCGCCAATACCACCGCATCTGTCAAGGAGTCTAACGCATGAAAGCGATTGATAACGCTGTAGGCAGCTTACGTGAGACGTTTCGCCCCGATCAAGTATGGCCGTTTCTTGCCCCAGAAAACAACAAAGTGAATGTGGACAAGAACATCATTCTCTATGTAGAAGGTTTGAACCTGAGTTTTGATGGCTTTAAAGCCCTCAATAACCTTAACCTCTATGTGAACGATGGTGAATTGCGCTGCTTGATTGGCGCCAATGGAGCCGGCAAAACCACCTTGATGGATGTGATCACAGGCAAAACCCAATGCGATGCTGGCACAGTGTATTTTGGTCAAACCCAAAACTTGCTGAGCAAAGACGAAGCGCAAATAGCTCAACTCGGTATCGGTCGTAAATTCCAAAAACCCACGGTATTTGAAGAACAAACCGTATTCGATAATTTGGAACTATCACTGAAAACCGATAAACGTGTGCTACCGACCCTGTTTTCCCGTTTAACTCCCACGCAAATAGATCGTATTGATGAGGTGTTAAAAATCATCGGTTTAGCGCAACAACGCTTTATGCTGGCTGGCGCTTTATCTCATGGGCAAAAACAGTGGCTGGAAATCGGCATGTTATTGGCGTCTGATCCCAGACTTTTGCTGATTGACGAACCCGTCGCGGGCATGACACCACAGGAAACCGAGCGCACGGCAGAGCTACTAACCTCCCTTGCAGGCGAGCGCACCGTTATTGTCGTCGAGCACGATATGGAATTTGTGCGCAGCATCGCACGAACAGTTACGGTCCTACATCAGGGCTCGGTACTGGCTGAAGGCACGATGGATCAAATTCAAAACAATAAAGATGTGATTGAGGTCTACCTTGGCGAAAGCGAAGACGGCACAGCGACAGGAGAAGAAGTATGATATCCATTAACAATGTCGATCAATTATACGGTGGCACACAAATCCTCTGGGGGCTGGATTTAACAATCAAACCGGGCTCTATTACCTGCATCATGGGCCGCAACGGTGTCGGAAAAACCACACTACTTAAAGCCATTATGGGATTACTCCCCATCCAAAGTGGCGAAATCACCATGGATGGTGAGGTGTTAAATAAGCAGAGTGCTGAAAAACGCGCCTACGCTGGCATAGGCTATGTACCACAGGGTCGCGATATTTTCCCCATGCTCACCGTAGAAGAAAACCTGCGCATTGGTTTGCCCGTTCGCAGCAAGCGCGCTAAAGATTCTCTACAAGGAACACTAAAAGATAGTCCAAAGGACATCCCTGATAAAATTTTTGAGCTTTTTCCGGTGTTAAAAGACATGCTGCATCGCCGTGGTGGCGATTTGTCCGGTGGCCAGCAACAGCAACTTGCCATCGGTCGAGCCTTAGTAATTGAACCCAAAGTACTGATTCTAGACGAACCTAACGAAGGAATTCAGCCAAACATTGTAAAGCAAATTGGCGATGTGATTCTCAAGCTCAATAAAGAGGAAAACCTCACCGTTATTCTGGTGGAGCAGAAGCTAGGCTTCGCAAAACGTGTTGGTAAAGAGTTTCGTTTAATGGAAAAAGGTCGTATTGTCGCGTCTGATGATATGGACAAACTTGATGAGAAACTGATAAAACAGTATCTCGCCGTGTGAAAATTTTATTTCATACCCCATGTTTGCAAAGACTAGACCCGCAATATCCAAAACATTAGGGAATCGATGAACAACACACATAATCTTGCCTTGGAGGATGAAACCGCTCTCCAAGATGGAACCGATCCCCAAGGCAACACATCACCAGTCACAAGGCCTGGTAAGCAAGCCTCATCTTGGCATGCTTTTTTAACCTTAGGGCTAGCCAAAACTGCCCGTGGTACAGTGCTGAAAACCTGTGATCACCAAGGCCCGCTTTATGTTCAAAAACCCTTTTACCCTGAAGGCCCAGCAGTCGCCCACATTTATTTGTTGCATCCTCCTGGCGGTATGGTCTCGGGAGATCGCTTAACCATCACCGCCCACCTCGCGGAAAACACCCACACGCTCATCACCACGCCAGGTGCTGGGCGTGCTTATCGTGCCCGTGAAGACAAAACCTTACAGCATCAAACCGTTGAGTTGAACGTTGCTCACAACAGCATTATGGAATGGTTACCTCAGGAGACCATTCTCTACCCAAACGCCCATGTTCGCCTAGAAAACCGTATTAATCTCACCGGTAATGCAACCTTCATTGGCTGGGAAGTTACTTGTTTTGGCTTACCAGCGAACCAAGAAACCTTTGAAGCTGGCCACGCCGAGCAAGGCTTGCAGATTTATCAAAATGGTCGCCTAAAAGTACGTGAACGACTCGTTATTGACGACCAGAGCCGAGGGATATTCACAGCGAAAGCGGGGCTAGACAACAAACCAGTAAATGGCCTAATGATTGCAGGCCCTTTTGACCAAAAACACAATTATGATGAACTCATCGATGCATTACGTGGCTTGTGCCAAGCCCATCCTGCATTAAGCGGCGCAACCCTAGTTGACGACTTTATCATGGTGCGCTGTATTCATCATGATAGCGAACAGGTAAAACAATTATTCACTCAATGCTGGCACCTACTTCGCCCAGCTTTGATTAACAAAGAGGCCTGTGAACCGAGAATTTGGGCAACGTAATCCTCCTCTCTCTTTACATAAGGGGAAGGAAAATTAACAACTAATAACGAAAGACAGAAAAAAGGCATTTAAGATGGAATTACTCCCAAGAGAAAAAGACAAACTTCTTGTTTTCACCGCTGCTCTGCTTGCCGAACGTCGCTTAAACCGTGGTTTGAAACTGAATTACCCTGAAGCCATGGCTTACATCACCATGGAAATCATTGAAGGCGCGCGCGATGGTAAAACCGTTGCTGAGCTAATGAGCTATGGCAAGACTTTATTAAGTGCCGATCAAGTGATGGACGGTGTGGTGGATTTGATTCATGAGGTTCAGGTGGAAGCCACCTTCCCTGATGGAACAAAACTAGTCACTGTTCACAACCCTATCAACTAGGTTCTTTTTAAAAGGAAAGCATCATGATTCCAGGTGAAATACAAGTTGCTAAAGGGGACATTGAGCTCAATGTTGGCCGTAAAACCGTCAAAGTTCGTGTCGAAAATACTGGAGATCGCCCTGTCCAAGTTGGCTCCCATTACCACTTCTACGAAGTTAATCCCGCTCTCTCTTTTGATCGTGAGTCTACTAAAGGCTTTCGACTCAACATCGCTTCGGGCACCGCTATTCGCTTCGAGCCAGGCCAAGGCCGGGAAGTGGAATTGGTGGAATACGCAGGTACCAAAACCATCTACGGTTTTCGTGGCGATGTCATGGGCACATTGGTAGGAGCAGAATAATGGCAAAGATGGATAGACAAAGTTACGCCCAAATGTTCGGCCCCACTACGGGAGATCGTGTGCGTTTAGGGGATACTGACCTTTGGATTCAAGTGGAAAAAGATTTCACCACCTATGGTGATGAAGTGAAATTTGGCGGTGGTAAAGTCATCCGTGATGGTATGGGACAGAGCCAAGTCACCAATGACATCGCCGTAGATCTGGTCATCACCAATGCTCTAGTGCTAGACCACTGGGGCATTGTAAAAGGCGATGTTGGCATCAAAGAAGGCCGTATTGTCAAAGTCGGCAAAGCGGGGAATCCAGATGTTCAGGACAATGTAGACATTGTGGTTGGGCCTGGGACGGAAGTGATTGCAGGGGAAGGCTCAATCCTTACCGCAGGTGGCATCGATGCACACATTCACTTCATTTGTCCGCAGCAAATTGAAGAAGCGCTGACCTCTGGCGTCACAACCATGTTCGGCGGTGGTACAGGTCCTGCGACGGGGACCAATGCAACCACTTGTACACCAGGGCCTTGGTACATAGGTAAAATGCTACAATCCACAGACAGCATGCCCATGAACCTAGGCTTCCTCGGCAAAGGCAACGCTAGTTTACCAGAGGCCTTAGAAGAACAGCTTGAAGCCGGCGCCTTTGGTTTAAAACTTCACGAAGACTGGGGCACCACACCCGCGTCCATTGATTGCTGCTTGAGTGTCGCGGAAAAATACGATGTACAAGTGGCAATACATACTGACACCTTAAACGAGTCCGGCTTTGTCGACAGCACCATTGGTGCCTTTAAAGACCGTGTGATTCACACTTATCATACCGAAGGCGCAGGTGGTGGACACGCACCAGATATTATCCAAGCGTGCTCTAACCCCAATGTTTTGCCTTCCTCCACCAACCCAACTCGACCCTACACACGCAATACCGTGGATGAGCATTTGGATATGTTGATGGTGTGTCACCATTTGGACAGCAATATTCCAGAAGACGTGGCCTTTGCCGATTCTCGTATTCGTAAAGAAACCATTGCTGCCGAAGACATTCTTCATGACCGGGGGGCGTTCAGTATGATTTCGTCTGACTCCCAAGCCATGGGCCGTGTTGGCGAAGTGATTACTCGCACATGGCAAACTGCCCATAAGATGAAACAGCAATTTGGTTTGCTACCAGAAGATGAAGAACTGGGAGCGGATAACTTCCGTGCTCGTCGTTATATCGCCAAGTACACCATTAATCCTGCTATAGCCCATGGCGTCAGTCACGAAGTAGGCTCCATCGAGCCGGGGAAATTAGCGGACTTGGTGTTATGGAAGCCCGCATTCTTTGGTGTCAAACCGTCAATGATTATTAAGGGCGGCATGATTGCCAGTGCGCCGATGGGTGACCCAAATGCGTCTATTCCAACACCGCAACCCGTTCACTACCGCCCTATGTTTGGTTCATTTGGCAAAGCTGCAGCAGCGACTTCTGTGACCTTTGTCTCGAAAGCGGCACTGAATAATGGACTAAAAGAAAAACTGGGGCTGGATCGTACCTTGGTGGCCTGCCAAAACACCCGCAGTATTTCCAAACTGGACATGGTGCATAACGATTGGTTGCCCAATATTACAGTCGACCCACAAACCTATGAAGTCCGTGCCGATGGGGAGTTGCTGACCTGTGAGCCTGCTGAGGTGTTACCACTTGCTCAACTCTATTGTTTATTCTAGGAATGTCTATTTAAAGGAACACAAGATGCTGGATATTTATAAACGCTTAGGCACACACTGCCACGATGAAGTCTACACCAAAGTCATTTTGACCCACGAGCAACGAGATCGTGGTCGCTTAAAGTTAGTAGGCGAAAATGGCGAAGACATTCGAGTTTTTCTAGAGCGCGGCAAACCGCTCCAAGTTGGGGAGTTTCTCAAATCTGAATGCAACAAAATAGTGCAGATAGAAGGTGCCGTTGAAGACGTAGCCCACGCAAGTTGCGACGACTGGGAAGCCTTTTCCAAAGCTTGCTATCACCTTGGTAATCGTCATACCAAGATCCAAATTGGCGAACGTTGGTTACGCATTAAGCCAGACCATGTATTAGAAGAAATGTTACACATGCTGGGGTTGGTGATTAGCCATGAAGAGGCGGTGTTTATCCCAGAGTCTGGAGCCTATAGTCATGGTCATCACCACCACGGATAGCCGTGCTCTGCGCCTCTTGCAGTTAAGCAGTGTCAGTCTGCCAGTGGGTGGCTATGCGTTTTCTCAAGGTATGGAGTACGCCATTGACCAAGGTTGGGTCAAGCGCAAAGCGGATGTGTCCAACTGGATCAGTTTGCAGCTTCAGCAATCGGTTGCTCGTGTGGATTTACCTATTTTACGACTCTGCATGGTAGCCGCGAGAGAACAAGACATACCACGTTTGCTGGAATTGAATGACTTAGCCTTGGCCTGTCGTGAAACCAAAGAGCTGCGCTTAAACGATACCGCCATGGGCGAAGCACTGGCTCGATTAATGCGCAGCCTTCAGATTGAAATCCCCTTTGTTCGTTTGGAAGACATCAGCTTTGTCACTTTATTTGCCATTGCCGCGAACCATTGGCAGATCGATTCCGACCTAGCGGCAGTGGGGTTTACCTGGTCTTGGCTAGAAAACCAAGTGGCCGCTGCGACTAAGCTGGTTCCCCTTGGACAAACCCAAGCCCAAGAACTGCTTGGCGAGCTACAGACGGATATCAATGAGGCCATCGCACACGGGAAAAACATTGAGGAAGACAGAATTGGTGCAGGTTTACCAGCCATTGCCATCGCCAGTTCACTTCACGAAACACAATATTCACGGCTGTTTCGTTCTTAACCCCCTCCTAACCTGCTCGATGAGGGGGTTAGAACAAACAGGCTATTTATTATTCAAGTGACAACAAGGAAAAAGATTATGAGTAAAAAACAAACCTTACGCGTTGGTGTCGGCGGCCCTGTCGGCTCGGGCAAAACCGCCCTACTACGTTCGTTATGTTCTGCCCTTCGCGACCATTACAATATTGCTGTCGTCACGAATGATATTTATACCCAAGAAGACGCAAAGTTTTTAACCGAGCACGAAGCCTTGGATGCTGATCGCATTGTTGGTGTAGAAACCGGTGGTTGCCCACATACAGCGATTCGTGAAGACGCTTCCATGAACCTTGCTGCCATTGATCAGCTTTTAGAGCGTCACGGTGAATTGGATGTGATTTTTGTGGAAAGTGGCGGCGATAATTTGAGTGCAACCTTTAGCCCTGAATTATCCGATTTCACCATTTATGTGATCGACGTTTCCGCTGGAGATAAAATCCCACGCAAAGGTGGCCCAGGTATCACCAAATCCGATTTGTTGATCATCAATAAAACCGATTTAGCGCCTCTGGTTGGAGCCTCTCTCGAGGTTATGGATCGAGATGCGAAGATGATGCGTGGCGAACGGCCTTTTGTCTTCTCCAACTTGAAAAATGCCCAAGGTTTAGACCAAATCATTCAACTCATCATTAACGAAGGTATGTTAGAATCCAAAACCATTCCAGCCGCAAGAGCGGTGGTTTAACCCATTGATTTTACTCAGGAGATTTACTATGCGTCGTTCTACGCTAAAAATAGGATTAACCGCTCTTATTGCTATGCTACCCACGCTTGCCCTAGCTCACCCAGGACATGATGGATCAACCAGTTTTTCCACAGGCTTTATGCACCCAATGGGCGGCTTAGACCACTTGTTAGCCATGATCGCCATTGGTCTTTGGGCTGCTAGCATGGGAGGCCGTGCTTTGTGGGCGGTTCCTGCGGCATTCGTTGGCACTATGATAGTCGGCGGTGCGTTGGCAATGGCCGGCATGCGCGTTCCTTTTGTAGAAGAAGGCATCTTGATGTCAGTTGTTCTAATGGGTGCCCTATTAATTGGTGCAGCACGCTTTAACGTGATGACCTGTGTCGCTATTGCTGGCGTCTTTGCTTTCTTCCACGGTGCAGCACACGGTATGGAAATGCCGCTAAACGCTCATGGAGCGGAATACGCGCTGGGCTTTGCTCTAGCGACTACACTATTGCATGTAGTCGGTATGGGGTTAGGCATGGTTCTGGCCCGTCTTGAAATGCCGATTATAACGCGTTTAACTGGTGGAATGATCGCAGCAGCGGGCGTTTTTATGGCAGTCGCTTAATCACCTTAGATTCTTTAGCAGCAGACTAAACACTAAGCTGCTTTCTGAAAAACGTTGTCTGGTCAAACAGCCAACGTTTTTCTTTTACTTATCACCCGTTTTAGCTAGATTAAAAGCAATCTTGTTCATGTATCATAAGATAATTTTATAGGATGAAAAATTCTCTGTACCTATGCTGGAGGATTGCTAGCTCACTCTCTTTAAAGTACACAGGCGAGGACTGTCTTTGATTTTACCTAAAATTCGTTTCCCTTTTGTCACTGCCATCTGTCTGTGTCTGTTTACACTGTTATCAACTGCTTCTATCTATTTCGTTCATAGCTATAACAGCTACTTCAACCATGAGCAGAAAATTTTACTCGATAGCGTGACTCAGGATCAAAAAGCGATTCTACAGCGCCAATTCTCACTTACCTTTACCAGCACTCAGATACTGGCTTACAACATCCAGCTAAATCAAGGCTACATGCCCTATTTTAATAAATACGCAAAAAACATTATTGACTCTATCAGCAGCATATCGAGCCTCCAGTTGGCGCCAAAGGGCATTATCGAAAAAATTTATCCGCCAAAAGGAAACGAAGCAGCAATCGGCCTTAACATTTTACAACACCCCCCGTATAACGAGTTGTCAGACATTTCAATTCGCCATAATAAAGCCATTCTAACGAGCCCTGTTCAACTCGTTCAGGGAGGAAGAGCGGTAATTTATCGAGTCCCTGTGAGTATTACAAACAGCAAACACCAAAACTATTTTTGGGGCTTTGTGTCCGCCGTTATCAATATCAATGAACTCATTTTAAACAGCCGTTTTGGTGATTTAGAGCAACAAGGTTACCAATATAAAATACTCTATTTTAAAACCCCTTCCCATCCCATTGTGGTGGCCCATTCCTCAGAACCAGTCGGTAAACTGTTTTCAACCAAATTCCTTTCCCTGCCATCTGGTCAATGGGAATTAAGAATCAGCCACAGCATACCTAAAAACGTCCTTGGTGAGATGCAGTTTCGCTATACACTGGCTCTATTGATACCAGCGCTGATCGCCTTATTTTTCTTTTATATGTTGCTGCAGCCTTCTCGCCTAAAGCTCTTGGTAAATGAAAAAACCCAAGAACTTGAAAAACTTGCTTATCAGGATCCATTAACAGGTCTGCCCAATAGACGGTTTTTAACTGATAAACTGCAACGCACTATTTTCAAACAGAAAAAAAAGGTACAACGCTCCGCTTTTATCTATTTTGATTTGGATAATTTCAAAAGAATCAATGACTCCGTTGGACACGATATCGGTGATCAAGTTTTGGTACTCGTAGCAGAAAGACTACTCAGTCTTTCTCACCAGAAAAGTCACGTTATTCGTTTGGGCGGCGATGAGTTTTGCATCTATTTAAGTGAGATTGATAGCCATCATGAGGTGAGTCAATACGCCGAACAAGTTTTACAAATCATTCAAAAACCCGTCACCATCTACAAGCATCACTTTATGATGAGTACATCGTTAGGCATTGCAATGATACCAGATGACGGACAAGACCTAATCAGCATCATGCAAAACTCAGATATGGCTCTATACCGCGCGAAGCAACTAGGCAAAAATCAATATGCCTTTTATACAAAAAACATTAAAGACAATACCATGAAAGATATACTGGAGGAGGATGAACTACACAGAGCCTTAACAAAGAATGAATTTGAGCTGTATTACCAACCACAATTTAAGTTAGCCAATGGCAAGATTTTTTCTGCTGAAGCCTTGATTCGCTGGCATCATCCAGAAAGAGGACTAATTGGACCTGACACCTTTATTCCACTAGCAGAAAGAACAGGGTTGATTATTGACATTGGATATTGGGTCATTGAAACCAGCATTGCATTTATTGCCCAACGACATAAGGACAGGTTAAGCCCCATTTGTATGCATATAAATCTGTCAGCCTTACAGCTTAGAGATGCAAAACTGGTCAAGCAAGTTACTAAATTACTGGATCAGTACCAAGTATCGCCAAAAGAAATAGGTTTTGAAGTGACAGAAACTGCCTTACTCAGTGATGTAACCTTAGCAAGCAATATTCTACAAGCCTTTCAAAATATGGGGATTAGCATCGCCATTGATGATTTTGGCGTAGGCTTTTCCTCTCTTGGTCAGCTGAAAAACCTTCCCGTCAACATATTAAAAATAGACAAAAGCTTTGTTGATGATTTAGAAACCAACCCAAATGACAAAAAAATTGTCGAAGCCATTATCGCGATGGCACACAAGTTAAGCATTCATGTGGTCGCAGAAGGGATTGAAAACGAAACTCAGTGGTGCCTATTAGAAAATTACTCATGTGAGTATGGTCAAGGTTATGTTGTCAGCCGTCCCTTGCCCAAAGCAGCGTTCAACACATTAGTCGAAAAGAACAAACAAGCCTATAGAAAAAGCCTCGAGAAAGATATCTAAAAGGAGAGGTGCCAGGGCGACAGAGAGTGGGAGCAAGCTCCCATCCCTTTTTAACACATTCCCCTTTTAGATAGGTAATGACCAATAATCCACTACCTCATATTGTCTGTTAGCAGACTTTTAGGAAGCAAGACAGATAGCTCGACCGTGCTCGTGCACTTCGACAAGTTCTTTGTGTAAGCTACAAATCGCTTTCTCGTAATCTTCCTCTTCTACAACAAACTGCATATCTACTTGGCGCATAGATTGGTGCATAGCAAGTACGTTAATATCTTGTTCAGCAATCGCTTTCACCGCTTTTGCTAACATACCTGTTGTTTTCATATCACTACCAATTGCAGACACAATAGCAATTTTACGCTGAGAAATTTCTGCATCAGGGAATTTTTCATGCAGTACTTTCATCACCCGTTTCAAGGTATTTAGACTTACACCTAAATAATGAGTGATAGTGTTCGCATTAATGTCTTTGGCAATAATATGAGCTTTAAACTGACGCATCACTTTCAGTATCGCCACATCAAACTGATCAATATCACCAGCCATGTCTTGATCAAAAATCTCAACCGCAAACACACCACGAGAACCCGCAATAATCTCAACACAAGGCTCATCACTAACGTAATCACCGGTAATCAAAGTACCCGTATGCTCAGGCTCAAAGGTATTTTTCACACGTAACGCGATATTATGTTGGCGTAGCCCTTTTGCGGCTTTAGGGTGAATCGCTTCCATCCCCAAATTGGCTAATTGATCGGCAACATCATAGTTAGTTCGGCCTATTGGCACTGCCTTGTTTTCACCAACCAATCTAGGATCCGCACTGCTTAAGTGAAACTCTTTATGAATAACTGCTTCGTGGGCTTCAGTCAAAACCGCAATTCGACTAAAGGTCATTTCACTGTAGCCGCGATCAAATGTTGACATTAAACCCGTTTCACTGTGGGCATAACCTGTGGCAATAGGCAACTGAGTAGACAGATCAATGTCTTTAAATGTATCGATAATTCGTTCATCAAGAGACATATGACAAGGGCTATTCCAACCCGTCAAGTCAACGAATACCGCATTGACACCATCACGCTTTAATAAAGTAGCGGTATTCCAAGCACTGTGTGCTTCGCCAAGACTCGCCAACATTTCACGTACCGTCGCCAAATGTTCACTGATTGAAAAGTGACCATGCTGACACAAACGATGTAGGTCTTCTAAACACTCTTGGGCATCTTGCAAACGGCGATTCAAAAAGTAGTTCGCCTCTTCAAGCAAAGCCCCATCAAATAAGGAGTGATTAATTTCCAACATGGCAGCCCGCACATCTTTCAGCGCTTTGGACCAAGAGTCCTGATTTCGCTCTTTAGCGAAATAGGCATAAACACCAGCGTCTCCAGTTTTCTTATGCTCTAGCAGCTGGTCGGTAATACCACCATAAGCTGATACTACAAAAATGCGGTTATATAAGTCATTCGTTTGAGCTGGTTTAAACACGATATTATCGCGTACAGAGTGGTAGTCGCTCATGGACGTACCACCGATTTTTTCAACTGTATGTAGTCCCATCATTAAACCCAATTTATTAAGGGGCTGAAGAGCAGTCTCCAGCCAAAATCTAAACTGCCGCTATATTGTCATAAGGCTGCAAAAAGTTTAAGTATTAATCACTTTTTTCAACGGCCTAATGTCTTCTCTGGCGGCAATATATTCTGGTCTTACTTTAGTATCACCAAATGGTTTGCCAACACGATTGGATAAAGCATTGTAAACAAAAAACAAATTTGAGCGAGGCGCGGGGATAATGTTACCGTTGGAGCCATGCAATAAATTGCAATCGAATAAAATAATTCGCCCCGGTTGCCCTACTGCGGCCTCTATGCCATATGATTCCACCAAGTTTTGTACTATTTGATCATCAGGTACGCCTACTTCTTGCTTTTTTAACGATGACAGATAGTTATTGTCTGGCGTTTCCCCCACACAGGAAACATAAGTGTGGTGTGACCCTGGAATGACAAGAAGGGGACCATTGTTATGGTCATTAGGTGTGAGGGTAATAGACATACTCAGTGCTCGCATTCTCGGCATGCCATCTTCTACATGCCAAGTTTCAAAATCAGAATGCCAATAAAACTCTTTCCCCCTAAACCCCGGCTTGTAATTTAAGCGGGGTTGATGGAGATAAACCTGATCACCCAATATGTATTCCGCGATTCTTACCAGTCTCGGATCTTCGGCAACACTTTGAAAAAAATCATTCAGTTTGTGAACATCAAATACCGAACAAATGTCGCCACTGTTGGCTTCAGTGATGCTCTCTTCACGTTGTTTAATAAACTCATCATCTCGCAAACACTGCATATATCGCTGCATTTTTGCGATTTCATCTTCGCTAAAAAGATGATCTAGAAATAAAAAGCCGTTTTTTTCATAGTGATCTAAAAGCGCCTCATCTAAAGGCGCTTTTTGTCGATCATCAGAGAAAATAACGGGGTCTTTGCGATTGAAATACGTAGGCTTCTGATATTGTCTAGATGGATAATCATCGACTACCCTATCTTTTTTCAACATTTCATCAGTAGTAACACTCCATTTAGTTTGCCCCAATACTTCAGGAGACTCACTATCTAGAACATACGCCGACGATGACATTATCGCTCCTCCTTCTATACTTCTCTATGTTAACGAAATGAGCTTTGTACCTTTACTTGACTCTATTAAAAGATGTTTTATTAATCTAACAACTCGTAAGCGCCTTCTGAGTTGTGTACTTCTTTGCCTGTAATCGGTGGATTAAACACACATGCCAATTTAAGTTCTTTAAAGGCTCGTAGAGTGTGGGCATCGTGTTTATCTAAGACATATACAACACCTGGTTTGATATGGTGTTTTTGACCCGTTTCGCGGCTTTCCACTTCCCCTTCACCGGAGATGCAGTACACGGACTCTAAGTGATTTTGATAATGCATATCAAAATCTTTGCCTTCATAAATTGTCGTAATGTGGAAAGAAAACCCCATGTTATCTTCTTTTAGCAGCAAACGAGTACTTTCCCAATTTCCATCAGGGGAAACAACACGACGTTCGGTCTTTTCGCATTCAGCTAAATCACGTGCAAACATAGTATTCTCCTATAAACGATCTTCACAATTTTAAACAGGTGGTAGACCACCTTGATTCGATATATTTTCCTCACTCTTAAGCTCGGTGTATGCCATATCGATTCTTATGGCAACAGCCAGCTACTCATAACAACACCGAGTTAGTTAAGAGTGAGTTGCAACTTTCAACAATGCTGTTATACGGCGATGTCGTAATTTTCATCAAAATAGCTTTTTGCCTCTGGCATGTCGTCTTCTTTGGCACATACTTCTTTGATTGCGCTCTCAAGAATGTCGATACCTTGCTTGAGATCTTCATCGCTAATAATCAAAGGACAAAGGAACTTAACAACATGATCATCTGCACCTGATGTCTCAATCATTAAGCCATTTTGGAAACATTTGTGCGTAATCTTGCCAGCAAGCTCACCACTGACACAGTTAATACCGCGCATCATGCCTCGTCCATGTAGGGTAAAGTTACCTTCACCGTATTTATCCACAATGGCTTGAGTACGCTTAAGGATGTAATCCCCTTTACGCTGAATCTCTTTTTCAAAGGTATTGTCTTTCCAAAAGGTATCAATAGCGGCTTTTGCTGTGACAAACGCCAAATTATTACCACGGAAAGTACCGTTATGCTCACCTGGCTTCCATTGGTCCAATTCAGGTGTCATAAGGACAATGGCAAATGGCAAACCATAGCCACCAATTGACTTCGACATAGTAACGATGTCTGGCTTGATACCCGCAGGCTCGAAACTAAAGAACGTACCAGTACGACCACAACCAGCTTGAATGTCATCAACAATCAGTAACACTTCGTGTTTTTTACATACCGCTTCTAGGTTCTGCAACCATTCAAAGCTTGCAGCATTAATACCACCCTCACCTTGAACCGTTTCAACAATAACCGCAGCGGGAAGGTCTACACCACTGCTTGAATCCGACAATACTTTGTCTAGATATTCCGTGGTTTCAATACCATCGCCAAGGTAGCCATCAAAAGGAACCGTTGAAACACCTGCGCCTAAACTGGTACCAGCTGCACCACGGTGATGAGAGTTACCTGTTACCGATAGGGACCCCAAGCTACAACCGTGGAAACCATTCGTAAAACTCACAATGTTTTCACGACCGGTTACGTTTCGAGCGAGCTTCAACGCAGCTTCAACAGCATTTGTTCCTGTCGGTCCGGTAAATTGGACCATATATTCTAGATCTCGAGGTTTTAAAATATACTCATTAAAACTTTCCAGAAAGGCCGCTTTCGCTTTGGTATGCAAATCCAAGCCATGGGTAACGCCATCTTCCATAATGTATTCGATTAATTTTTCTTTGAAGACAGGATTGTTATGGCCATAGTTCAACGTACCAGCCCCTGCTAGGAAGTCGATGTATTTGTTGCCATCCTCGTCAAACAAATGAGCACCTTGGGCACGATGAAAAACACGAGGGAATGAACGTGCGTATGATTGTACTTCCGATTCAAGCTCTTCAAAAATTTTCATGTGTTACTTCCTCTTAATTAAATTTATACAAATCAATAAACAGAACAGGACAATGAGGCCCTATTGAAAAGGCCCAATGCGAACCAAAAATTCTGTGTCATGTTTTCCTTGAAAGTGACTATCTTTATCGTATTGAACAGTGTCTTCTAGTGGCGCGTCTAATTGCTTAGCAATACTACGGAACAATGCCCATGAAGCTTCGTTAGATTGGGTAATAGTGGTCTCTATATAAGCCACATCGGAACAAGCTGGACGCTCTAATACAGAAGACAGCATTTTTTTGGCCAGTCCTCGGCCTCTTGCCGCTTCTCCAACTGCCACCTGCCATACAAACAAAGTATCTGTTCTATTCGGAATCAAGTAGCCAGAAATAAAGCCAACTAAACGATCTTCTAGCATTGCCGAAACACTAGTCTCACTAAAATGATCCGCTTGCAGTAAGTTGCAGTACACCGAATTAGTATCCAGTGGAGGACAACTAGCGACCAATTGGTTAACTGGCATACCATGCTCTGCGCTTGGTTTAATAAGCTCTATGTTTTTCAAAGCCACACCTCAACAAATTAGAAAACAAAGTATCTATTCAAATAATGAGTGCCTTCTAATCTAGAAACACACATATAAGCCCCGAATAATCGAGGGGTAATGATTTTTTTATCACTCCAAGTCTCAACAAAGTGATTTGATGTCTAACCATTCTAGACAGATTAATTCATATGTCCAGCATTTATTTAGAGAACTAATGTTTTGTTCAGAAATATTTTCCTTAAGATATCTTGGTGAACTTCCCGAACGCCTTAAGAAATAAGGCATTGCTAAAAAATCGGGTTAAGATAAAAAATGTCGTTTTTTTGTTGCATGATCGAAACAAAATTCGGAGAATCCTGCCCCTAATAAAAAGCTAGCCCCCACAAATCAAACCTGTCGCCATTTAATGGTGATGAGAGCCTTGCACAAAAACATCATTTGCAAAGTCCTCAATATACGTTGTTTGTAGGAGGCGGCGTGGTATCGCTGTTTAACTTTCAACTTTTTTAGAGATTATTATGCAAGAAAAGACATCTAGTCAGGGCTCGTGGGCGAGCCGATGGGTATTTATTATGGCGGCGACAGGTTCTGCCGTTGGCCTTGGAAATATTTGGAAATTTCCCTATATCACCGGAGAAAACGGAGGTGGAGCCTTCGTTCTAGTCTACCTCGTGTGTATTTTGCTTGTGGGCATTCCTATCATGATGGCTGAGGTCTTTATTGGCCGCCGAGGTAGAAAAAACCCCGTCGACTCTCTGGAAGATGTTGCTGAGGAGTCCAGTCAAACTAAAGCATGGGGACTAATTGGCATCGTTGGTATGTTCACTGGCATTATGATTTTTTCTTTCTACTCCATTGTCGCCGGTTGGGTATTGAACTATATCAAAGCCATGGCGACAGGAGAGCTAGCAGGACTGACATCCGATCAAGCCAGTGCCACCTTTAAAGCGTTGCTAGCCGATCCGATGACACTGCTCGGCTGGCATACCTTGTTTGTTGTGATGACAGTATTTGTAGTAGCAAGAGGCGTAAACAAAGGGCTTGAGATTGCAACTCGCATCATGATGCCTGCGCTTTTCATCCTCTTACTTGTTCTGCTTGGTTATGCCATGAGCACAAAAAGCTTTTCTGCTGGTTGGCATTTCATGTTTGATTTTGACTTCAGTAAGTTAAGCTGGGGGGCGGTATTAGTTGCCTTAGGCCACTCTTTCTTTACTTTATCTCTTGGTATGGGAACCATGATGGCTTACGGCTCTTATATGCCCAAGAAAGCCTCTATTGGTAGTACTGTGTTGGCCATTGGCGCTTTGGACACATTGGTAGCCCTAGTCGCTGGCTTGTGTATTTTCCCTGTGATCTTCGCCAATGGGATGGATCCGGCAGCCGGCCCAGGCTTGATGTTTATGTCTTTGCCCGTTGCCTTTGGGCAAATGCCTTTTGGTCAACTATTTGGTTTCCTATTCTTTGTTCTTGTGGGCATCGCCGCTTGGACATCCTCTATCTCACTAATGGAGCCAGCCGTTGCCTTTATCGTGGAGCGCATGAAGGTCAAACGTATTACAGCCTCAATCGGCATTGGTTTCATCGTTTGGTTACTGGGGATTGCTTGTCTTGGCTCCTTTAACTTTATGAGTAACATTACCCTCTTCGGTAAGAATATCTTTGATTTCTTAGACTATGCGACAGCGAATATCATGTTACCACTTGGTGGTATCTTCACAGCACTCTTCGCTGGCTGGGCCGTTAAATCAAAATTCTCCGCAGAAGAACTATCTATCTCTAAGCTATTTTTCTCATACTGGAAAATAAGCGTGATGGTCATTAGCCCAATTGCTGTTGCTATCGTTTTTGTTTTAAACCTTTAACTAAAAGCGGTTCAGTAGACATATCAAAGCCTCATTTACCCAGTGGATAAATGAGGCTTTTTTTATAAAAACGTCAAATCACATGATCAAAAAAATACCCTAATTACATGGATCTTAGTGCATAGCTCTCACTGGCTGATTCAACAATATTCACCAACATGGCCTGACTGTTTGACCCAGAATAACGCGCCCAAATTTTCTCATGAAAATAAAAAGCCACTGTGTTAATAGCTGGCTCAATAAGAGCCACCGCACCACCAACCAACACGCTTCCAGTAATAACATAAGCAACCGTAAAGGCAATGGTAAAGTGCATCACGGCGAAAGTAAGTGTTTTAGTCATGTGAATCTCCTCTGTTTTTCTAAACTCTTTTGATGACTTTGATAATAGAGGAGATCTTATGATTGACTAAATATATTATCTGAATAGTTCTAATAGATATTTTATTAAAAGCTCATATGATATTGGTAATTGATAGAAGAGACCAAATTCCAATTAGCGAGGTTTGGATAAAGCGAACCCTAAAATCCCTTCTAATGGCTCCGAATAAGCGTAAACTGACTTTGCCAATGCCACCTCAGTTTCTTGCAAAGCCACCCAGAAACTTGCTCCAATAATAGAAGTAGGCTTTCCCCATAAAGACATCATCGCTATCGACTCATTAATATTATTAATAAATTCCCCTTCAGCAAACACAATCACACCTTGAGAATCCCCTTCCAATACAAGCTCATTAAGCTCTTGAGGACTAGCCATCATTGGCATGACCATACAGGAATGACCTTGGTCGCTTAATATGGCAGCCGCTAAAAAACACCACAAAGTGCGCTGCCCTAATAGTCCAGTGATTAACACCTTAGGGGCGGCTTTTTGTTGATCTTTTAATGTCATTAACCGAGAACACAAACAAGCCGTCAAAACAGTTTCACAAAAGCGACCAGCGGCTTCTCGAGCAAGCTTATCAAGACTGGGGATAATCCAATTACGTACAACAATTGATGATGGGTATTGAGAGAAAACCTGTTGATACAAGTGCGCTATTTTATCCTCATCAAATGCGTATGATGCCATTACCAACTGATCCTGCCAGTCCAACCACTCATTAGAAAGCTCAAGGCTCTCCAATGATGCCCCTGTATCCACCTTGTCCAATAAAGAACGAACTTTGCTCACTGAAACACCTTGTTGGATCCAATGAACAATGGACTCAACTCGTTGCACATCATTAAGATTGTATAAACGATGACCTTTCGCGGTTCGTTTTGGCTTTAACAAACCATAACGACGCTCCCAAGCCCTCAAGGTCACAGAATTTACACCAGTCTTTTCCGATAAAGTTCGGATAGCAAAGACGTCTGCATTCTCTTTATTCAAATCATTTTTCACCTAGCGTTTTCTCCCACTAGTCTATCCAGCCAAGGTCTCTGAATCAAAACTAAAAGCTGTACATTTTTTTTTTTGTACAAGATGCATTGCATTTCTTGTACAAGCATCTATATTGTATAAATAATAAATTATACAAGCAATTCTACCGTATAAGTCTTACAACAGATAACTCAAAGCAAGGTTAGATAATGGGAGAGAAAAGTATGACCAAGGAAACACCACACAGCTCGCCCCCATACTATGATGTTGCGATTGTCGGAGCAGGACTTGCGGGCAGTTTATGCGCCCAACAACTTTCCCACATGGGATGGTCAGTCTGTGTTATTGAAAAGAGTCGGGGCTCTGGTGGCCGTGCTAGTAGTAAACGTCTTGACCAAAGCACAAGCTGTGAGCTTGGTACTCCCTTTATTTCAATTAGCCATAAAGCCACTCGACCACTTTTTACAGCATTGGTAGAGCAAGGTGTTGCGGCTTACTGGTCTGATGCACAGGCATATGTTGGTATTCCCAAAATGAGCGCCATTACTCGTCATTGGTTAGCTAAAAGCAATTTAATTACCAATACACGTATCCATTACCTTGAACAAGATAGTCTGGTAACAACGAATATTTGGCGACTCTGTGATGAGCAACACCAGACCGTAGCACAAGCTAAATGCCTTATTATTACCGCACCGGCTTCTCAGACGGCGGCGCTATTATCAACAACTCAGGATATCAATGAACTCTTTACAAGCGCTCATAAGGCAGCCCAAACGACTCAACCACAATGGGCCATGTGGCTAGACACTGAGCCTTCTACAATGCCATCGATCATAACGCCCAAATCGTCATCATTACAGAGGCTTGTCAAAGACAGTAACAAGCCTAACAGAGGGCAAAGCCGTGCAGAAAGATGGGTCATACAGGCGTCACCAGAGTGGACTCAGCACCATTTGGAAGAGAATAAAGGCGTCGTTGCGACCTTATTATGCCAAGCATTTTTCCATGAAACTCAACTCATACCGAAAAATACAGGCGCTCCCCATCGATGGCTGTTGGCACGAACCGAAGCGACTAACCATCAGCAGCCGTTTATGTGGCATACCCAGAAAAATATTGGCCTTGCTGGTGATTGGCTCTGCCAAGGTGATGCTGAAGGTGCCCTAATAAGCGCTTTGAGTCTATGTGACCATCTCAATCAGATGAGGATAACAAGATGACAACCATTGAACAGCTCCCACAACACCAATTTCATGCAGATCATCTAAATCACCGCATTCCTGTTGGCATCAGTGCCTGTTTGCTGGGTGATAATGTTCGATTTAATGGTGGACATAGTCGATCCACTTATTGCGATCAACATTTAAGCACCTATTTTGATTATCAAAAATTTTGCCCTGAAGTCGCTGCTGGGTTTGGAACACCTCGGCCAACACTACGTCTCGAAGGTGACCCAGAGGCCCCAAGAATGACCTATTCAGATCAAAAAGGAGGCGATGTTTCCGACGTATTCATGGCCGCCAGCCAACCCTATATTGATCAGCTAAGCCACTTAGACGGCTATATTCTGATGAAAAACTCTCCAAGTTGTGGACTAGAACGTATCAAGGTTTATCAGGAAAATGGCCACCCTCATATGCAGCGCACAACAGGATTATTCACCCGAGCCTTACAATCCCGCTATCCACTTTTACCCGTCGAAGAAGACGGTCGACTCAACGACCCTATGCTACGTGAAAACTTTTTAACACGAGTATTCGCCCACCATGAGTTTCGCCACTGTGTCAATGCCAGACCAAGCATGAAAGCCCTTATTGCTTTTCATAGCCGCTACAAATATTTGGTTATGGCCCATTCTCAAGCCGCTTACAAACAATTAGGAAAAATGCTCTCTGGTAACGACCCAAGAACATTAGATGAGCTAAAGGAAGCGTACTTTGAGGGCTTTATGACCGCTCTTGCCAAACCTGCTAAACGAAAAAACCACTGTAATGTATTAATGCACCTTATTGGCTATCTAAAACGCTCGGTTGATTCTTCGATCCGCCAAGACATATTAAACGTGATTGAACAATACCGCCGAGGAGAGGTGAATCTCGCCACGCCTGTGGCCCTGTTGCACCATTATTTAAAACATTACGGCAGTCAATATGTACAAGAACAACGTTATTTTGCCCCTTACCCAAGTGCGCTTGGCATCCGCAATACCGTATAGGAGTCTTTTATGGCTATAGAGCAGCTCGTCTGGATCCGGAATGATTTACGCTGGCAAGACAATCCAGCCTTATATTTTGCCTCCCTAAAAGGTCCCATTCGGGTGATTGTGATTGCCACGCCAAAACAATGGCAAGAGCATCATGAGTCTGGGTCAAAAATAGGACTGAGAGCAGGTTTGATTCGCTGTTTGTTTAGCAAACTGGTCAGTCTTGGTATTCCAGCGGACCTCATTGAAGTAGATCGCTTTAAGCATATACCTGATATTTTGTGCCAATATTGCCAAGACAATGGCATCAAACACCTGTGGTACAACCAAGATTTCCCGATCCACGAACGGCAAAGAGACCAAGCAGTTAAGCAAGCACTCCAAGCCATTCACATTGAAGTACATCCACAAGAGCCTGACCTGATCGTTTCTCGCCCAGTACTAAGTCAACAAGGTACACCTTTTAAGGTCTTTACTCCCTTTTATAAACGCTGGCTCACCATGTTGAATGAGCAATCTATTGAGCCACTGCCTATCCCCAAAAAACAAGCAGATGCGCTCTCTGAACAGCCTCTTACCATGATATGGCAACAGCCGTTTCGAGATGATCTCTGGAAGCCAGATCAAGACAAAGCCAACCAAACACTTTGGCAATTTTGTCATCGTAAAGAAGACCTGTATGACAAACAACGTGACTTTCCCATGACACCAGGCACCAGTACATTATCCCCTTATCTTGCCCTTGGCGCATTGGGGCCTAGGGAATGCGTGTATGCCATAGCCTATGTTTGCAATGAGCAAGGCCGATCATGGCAAGACAGTATTTGGTTAAAAGAGTTGGCTTGGCGAGATTTTTACCGTCAGCTTATGCTGCACTTTCCTACGTTATCAAAACACAAACCCTTTAAACCTGAAACAGACCGCATAGTATGGCGCGACAACAAAGCAGAGCGGCTTGCTTGGCAAAAAGGCCAAACGGGATTTCCTATCGTCGATGCGGCCATGAGACAACTCAATCAAACAGGCTGGATGCATAATCGCTTACGTATGATCACTGCAAGCTTCTTCAGCAAGTTATTATTTGCAGACTGGCATCACGGAGAGCAGTATTTTATGAGCAAACTGATTGATGGTGAGTTCGCGGCCAACAACGGTGGCTGGCAATGGAGTGCTTCGACAGGTTGCGATGCAGCACCATATTTTCGTGTCTTCAACCCCACAAGGCAGTCGGAACGCTACGATGCAAAAGGGGAGTTTATTCGTCGTTTTGTCCCAGAGCTAAAAAGCTTGGATAATAAATCGATTCATAATCCGTCTACCGATCAAAGAGACGCACTAGGTTACCCGAACCCGATTGTGGATTATAAAACCGCACGCAAAGCAGCCATCGAAGCGTTTGATCGATTAAAAAACCATCACTCCTAAACCGTCAAACGCCAATTCAGTTAGCCTTTTAGCAAATTGCCAATAAAACTTTCGTAATGATTGGTTTAGCTCTATAATTAGAGCTATAATCTTTTGTAATTGAGTCTGTTTGATGTGTACTTTCTCACTTATAATAGGATTCTAAGTTGCCAATACTGGCTATTATCTGTCACATTTTTTATGAGTTGCTTTAGCAATATGCCTGAATCACAACATTTACATGATGTCCTTGTCCATTTACGCCGTATCATCCGTGCGACTGATTTACAGTCAAAACGAGTCGTGAAAGCTTGTGGATTAACTATCCCTCAAATAATGGTGCTACGCTCTATTGAGAGTTTGGGCGATGTTACCGTTCGCAAAATATCCGACAGCGTATCATTGAGCCAAGCCACGGTAACCACTATTTTGAACCGATTGGAAGATCGTAAAATGGTTGAGCGTGTTAGAGCTCAAAAAGACAAACGCATCGTAAATGCCAGACTAACCGAGCAAGGCCGCACTTTACTCCACTCAGCGCCACCTCTATTACATGAGAAGTTCATTAGCGAGTTTGAGAGTCTACAAGGTTGGGAACAAACTCAAGTTCTGTCCTCTTTGCAGCGTATTGCCATCATGATGGATGCAGAGCACATTGATGCGGCCCCTCTTCTAGACATTAATTCTCCTAATCAATAACACTCAATCACTTCCTTACATCACAAATCTTATAGAAACTCGACTGTGCAATATAGTCGAGTTTTTTTGTTAATAGACAAGCTTCTAGCATTATTTTGACCTCATACTAACACCACTATTATCAGGCTCACTGAGCACCAATATCAAACGCCTATTACGACATTCTTCACGGTATCGAAGCGATAACAACTCCTTAATTCTTAATAATTCTGACAAAAATTTGCTATAAATACTTAGATATGTAAACTAAATTAATACAATAAGTACACAACATAATAATCAGAAGGAATCTACTATGTATAAAAAAGCACTCCTAGCAGGTTTAATGACCCTTGCAACCACCTCTGTTTTCGCGGCAAACAATCAATGCGGAAAGGTCACTATCGCAAATATGAACTGGAACTCAGCCACATTAATGGCAAATGTAGACAAGTTCATCCTGAATCATGGTTATGGCTGCCATGCTGAACTCGTTCCTGGTGATACCATGCCTACAGGTACTTCCATGATAGAAAAAGGAGAACCAGACATAGCGCCAGAAATGTGGACAAACTCAATGAAAGACGCCATTGATCGCGGTGTTAAAGAAGGCCGCCTTAAAATTGCGGCGAAATCCCTCTCTGACGGTGGCGAAGAAGGATTTTGGGTACCTAAATACATGGTTGACAAGGATCCATCGCTCGCCACCATCCAAGGAGTCATTAAACACGCGAAAGATTTCCCAAACCCTCAAGATAGCTCAGTCTCTGCATTTTACGGCTGTCCCCCTGGTTGGAACTGCCAAATATCAGCACAGAACCTTTTTAATGCATTACATCTAAAAAAAGCAGGGTTTGTTCTAGTCAACCCAGGTTCTGGAGCAGGCTTAGCAGGCACCTTAGCACATGCTTATGAGAAAAAAGCGCCATGGTTTGGCTACTACTGGGCACCAACAGCCATTTTAGGGAAATATCAAATGGTGAAGGTAGATTTTGGAACTGGCGTCAATAAAAAAGAGTTTACCACCTGTATCACTCAGGCAAACTGCTTAGACCCAAAACCCACCATGTACCCACCTTCCCCAGTTTATACGCTGACTACGGCTAAATTCGAGAAAAGATCCCCTGAAGCCTTTGCGTATTTACAGCATCGTTCATACACCAACAAGCAAATGAACAGCTTATTAGCTTGGATGGAAGACAACCAAGCTGACGGCCAATACGCCGCCGAAGAGTTCATGCTAAAACATAAAGATATTTGGTCAAAATGGGTTAGCAAAAAAGTGGCGGCTAAGCTCGATACCGCACTTAACAATCTATAAATCTTGTATTCAGAGGGCTTCATAAAGCCCTCTCTTATTCTATTTCGGCAAGAGACCCATATTATGTCTTCCAATTGGCTAACACAATTTCCTGATATGAGCCGTCGAGACTTACTCACCATTCGACAAACGTTAGATGGTGCTTATCGACATTTTTCACGCGAATACGGTGACGCAATCGAAGCGGCTTTTCATCCTCTTTTAAAATTTCTTATCTGGTTTGATAACCTGCTTATTCATACCCCTTGGTGGATCATCATCATTGCCATCACCAGCTTAGTTTATGCTGCTACCCGCTCTTGGAAGTTGAGCTTAGGCGTTGTTATCTCATTACTTCTCATTGGCTACTTTGGCATGTGGGAAAACACGATGCGAACCCTAAGCATTATCACAGTGTGTACCCTTATTTCTATCGCACTGGGTATTCCAATTGGCATCTTAATGGCACGTTCTGATAGAGCACAATCCATCATCACACCGCTACTTGATGTCATGCAAACCATGCCAGCATTTGTTTACTTAATTCCAGTGGTGATGCTGCTTGGAATAGGTAAAATTCCAGGCGTAATCGCGGTGGTCATTTATGCCATTCCTCCTGTTATTCGCTTAACAAACCTGGGTATTAGACTCGTCTCGAAAGAAACCCTTGAAGCAGCTACCGCCTTTGGGGCCACACCAACTCAAAGATTGCTAGGTGTGCAACTCCCCCTTGCCATGCCAACCATTATGGCTGGAATCAACCAAACCATCATGATGGCTCTCGCCATGGTTGTTATTGCCTCCATGATTGGGGTTAATGGACTCGGTCAACCGGTTCTCAGATCCATTACCAATCAATATTTCACGCTTGGACTTTTAAATGGCTTAGCCATTGTTGCGCTAGCGATTATCTTTGACCGAGTGTCACAAAGCTACGCGAAACGCACCCAAAAACATTTAGAGGGCGCACACAATGACTGAACACAACATACACACTAATGAGCCTTCTCTAGAAAAAAGCACAACCCTGATTGAAATAGAAGGCCTTTACCAGATCTTTGGCAAAACCCCTAAAGAGGTTCTCCCTAAAGTTAAAGCGGGAGCAAGCAAAGAGGAAGTTCTCGCCGAAACGGGTCACACTGTTGGTTTACAGGATATTAATCTAAACATAAAACGCGGTGAGATCTTCGTGATTATGGGCCTATCTGGCTCAGGAAAATCAACCCTTATCCGTCACTTTAACCGCTTGATAGACCCAACAGCAGGTCTCATTCGGGTGGATGGCGATAACATCATGGAGTTTTCCATGAAAGATTTAACCACGTTTCGCCGCCACAAAATGTCAATGGTCTTTCAACATTTCGGCTTAATGCCACACCGAACCGTTTTAGAAAACGTTGGCTATGGCTTATCCATCAAGGGTGAAAACAAGAAAGACTGGGAAGAAAAGGCCAACCAATGGCTTGAGACGGTTGGTCTCACAGGATACGGAGAACAGTACCCATCACAACTCTCTGGTGGACAACAGCAACGTGTCGGCCTCGCTCGCGCATTGTGTACTGACGCAGAAATATTGCTCATGGATGAAGCTTTCTCAGCGTTGGATCCATTAATTCGCAGTGAAATGCAAGAGCAACTCTTAGACCTACAGGAAAACCTACAAAAAACCATCATTTTCATCACCCATGACCTAGATGAAGCCCTTCGACTTGGTGATCGAATTGCAGTATTGAAAGATGGCAAACTGGTTCAAGTCGGCAATCCCGTTGACATCGTCCTAAACCCAGCGGATGAGTATGTTCGAGCCTTTGCGAAAGATGTCAACCGAGCACGAGCGCTCAGCGTACAAACCATCATGACTGCTAATACTGAAAAACTAACAGGCAAAGTAGCAGGTGATGTGAGGGGTGAGTTTCCTAAGGATAAGGACCATGCGTTTGTTTTCGATGAGGAAGGTTATCAGGGCATATTAAGCAGAGCAAAGCTGGACGATATGGACGACAACACGACTCTCAAGGAAGTATTACTGCCTCTCACTTCTGTACGTCAAAGTACACCATTACAAGATGTGATTCCAATTGCCCTCACCTCCCCTTTTGATATTCCGGTGATTAATAAAAAAGGCATATTAAAAGGGAGAATAGAAGCGAAAAAATTAGCCGACGTTTTGTCTCCCTAGCATTATTAATGCTTTCCTAAAACCATTCAGTATCTTAAAAGCGCAAAAATGGCCGCATGAGCGGCCATTTTGTGGCTTAACACCTCTATGAGTATACTTGTTACTACTTAAGATTCAGCACGTCCTGCATGTCGTACAAGCCTGCAGCTTTACCTTCTAGCCAATTCGCGGCACGCACAGCGCCTTTGGCAAACGTCATACGGCTACTGGCTTTATGAACAATCTCAATGCGCTCACCTTCAGTTGCAAACCAGACACTGTGTTCGCCTACCACATCTCCTGCACGAATGGTCTCAAATCCAATCTCTTTTTGAGTACGGGGACCAATTTGACCTTCACGCCCATAAACTGCACACTCCTTTAGGTCACGACCTAGTGCCTCAGCAACCACTTCTCCCATGCGCAAAGCCGTACCAGAAGGAGAATCAACCTTGTGCCTATGATGCGCTTCAACGATCTCTACATCATAATCATCGCCCAAAATCTGCGCAGCGGTAGAAAGCAACTTCAACGTTAGATTCACGCCAATACTCATATTAGGGGCAAAAACCACTGATGTTTTTTCTGCATAACTGGCCAACTGCGTTTTTTCAGCATTATTTAGACCGGTAGTGCCCACCACAATGGCTTTATTATGTTCTGCACAAAACGCCGCATTTTCAAGAGTTAGGCTTGGCGTGGTAAAATCGATCAACACATCAAAATCCGCCACGCTATCGGCAAGTGAGGCTGTGGCCGAAACACCAAGCTTACCGATACCTGCTATCTCACCAGCATCCGCTCCCACAAGAGAACTATCAGATCGTACAATAGCAGCCCCTAAAGACACCCCGTCAGTTTCATTGGTCGCTATAATTAGATTTTTACCCATGCGCCCAGAAGCGCCAATTACTGCAATTCTCATCCAACTCTATTCCTTAACAATCAATTGCATAAACCATAACAAATACCCACTTAAAACTCAGCTATAACCCACAACAAATAGCAGCGAGAAAGCAAAAAAGCCCAAATGCCGATAAACTTAATCCAAGTAAATCTGCATTTGGGCTTTTTCATCACCAACAAGTGTTTGGTTAGGCTTTCATTCGCTCGGCTAGGTTACCTTGCTCATAGGCTTCCTCTTCTATATGAGCAATATTCGTCACAATGCTTTCCGCACTTTCAATACTTCTTAAACTTAGCCCATCAACCTCTTGCATTTGATTATTCAAATCCCGAGCAACCGATGCTTGCTCCTCTGACGACACATTGATTTGCGAGGTCATTTCAACAATTCGAGTAATCGACGTTTCAATATATTTCATCTTTTCCGCTACAAGCGTCACTTTATCTACACCATCATGAGCAACCGTTGCCCCTTTATCAATGGTTTTAGTAACTTCTATCGTGTTGCTCTTTAGGGTTTCTGTCATCTTATTAATATTTTGCGTCGCATCTTGAGTGCGAATAGCCAATGCACGCACTTCATCCGCCACAACCGCAAAACCTCGTCCCGCTTCGCCTGCACGAGCAGACTCAATAGCCGCATTTAATGCCAATAAATTCGTTTGCTCCGCGATATCACTAATTGAGTTGACCACGGTGTTGATACCATCACTTTGTGATGCCAAGATTTCTACAACTTTCTTTGCTTCTAAAATTTCGCGATAGACCTCACGCATGGTCTCACCGGTCACTTTGGCGAGAGTTTGACTTTCTCTGGAAGCCACTTCTACTTCCCCTGTCGCCTCAACGGCTTTCCCTACATGTTCAGACACATCGTTTGCACTGGCCAGCACTTGTGAACTGGCCGATACAATACTCTGAAAAGTGTGGCGCTGCTGATTAAAATTTGCCAAATTGCTGGTGACACTTTGTTTGGCACCTGCTGCTCGCTTACGCAATTGCGCTGCCCCTTCTTTTAAACGATAACGAAATGTATCCGCCGCCGCTTGTTGATGTATATGAGCGAAGGGGATCGCGGCCTTTAAGCCTACACTTTTTGTATAAAGATACTGGCCAATCGGATTATTAGCTTCCACGGGTAAAGCTGACGCTGTGGCATTGAGAGACTCACTTTGTACCCAAGACAATATAAAACCTAATAAGGCCACTACTGGGCCACCTATTTGAAATACCAGTGAATTGGTTAACAGACTGATAATCCCCAGTAGTACAAAGAAAAACATTACTGGCCAAGTATGGTTACTCAAATAAGCAAGTAGTTTTGTCTTAGTGGGTAACATGCCTTTGCCTGCATTGATACGATCATAAATACTTTGTGCGTGATGAATTTCTTCCCTTGTCGCCTTACGACGGACGGATTCATAACCAATAATTTTTTGATTGTCTATCAAAGGACTAACATGGGCACTTACCCAATAGTGATCACCACTTTTGCAGCGATTTTTTACAATCCCCATCCAGCTGTTGCCTTGCTTTAAGTTGGCCCACATATCGGCGAACACAGCTGGAGGGACATCAATATGACGAATAAGGTTATGCGGCGCCCCAATTAACTCTTCCCTAGTGTAGCCAGCTACCTCACAAAAGGCATCATTGACAAAGGTTATTCGGCCTTTCACATCCGTACTAGAGACAAGTACATAATTGCTCGGGTAATCACATTCCTTGTTGGTAACAGGCATCTTACGCATATATTCATCTCATTTTATAATATTTAGAGCTTGTAACTTTATGTGTCCAATTGCGTTTTATCAATAAATAAATTTCAATATTAAAAATATATCACTCATCATCAAAATCACGGTAGGCATCGGGCGCTAGATCTTCAAAGCGAGTATATTTACCAACAAAGGCAAGTCGGCAGGTGCCAATCGGACCATTACGCTGTTTACCAATGATAATCTCAGCAATCCCTTTGTGTGGTGTATCTTCGTGGTAAACCTCATCACGATATACAAAGGAGATTACATCGGCATCCTGCTCAATCGCACCGGATTCACGCAAATCCGAGTTCACTGGACGCTTATTCGGACGATTCTCTAAGCTTCGGTTAAGCTGAGAAAGCGCCACCATTGGACACTCCATTTCTTTAGCGATGGCTTTTAAAGATCTCGAGATTTCAGAGATCTCGTTGGTTCGTCCCTCTGTGAAACCAGGTATCTGCATCAATTGAAGGTAATCGACCATGACCATTGCCACACCGCCATGCTCACGAGCAATACGGCGCACACGGGAGCGCATCTCGGTCGGGCTGATCCCACCAGTGTCATCAATGAACAGCTTACGATCTTTGAGCATTTTCACCGCTGACATCAACTTGTCCCAGTCTTCTTGTACTAACTGCCCTGAGCGCATACGTGTTTGGTCTATCCGGCCAAGGGAAGACAACATACGCATCATGAGCGCTTCCGCAGGCATCTCCAAACTAAAGACAATCACAGGCTTTTCACTGATCATGGTGGCATTTTCAACCAGGTTCATCGCAAACGTCGTTTTCCCCATAGAAGGACGACCTGCCACGATAATCAAATCCGCTGGTTGCAAGCCTGCCGTCATGTTATCTAAATCCGTAAAACCGGTGCTCAGCCCAGTAATCGCCCCATCCTGATGATACAGTTCATCAATCTTATCCACGGTGGCACTTAGAATATCAGAAGCGATTCTAGGCCCACCTTTTTTCTCTCCCCCTTCAGCAATTTGGAAGATTTTTCGTTCTGCTTCATCTAACACTTCCGCCGCCGTCATTCCTTCGGGATGAAAAGCACGAGCAGATATATCACTAGTGGTCATAATCAAACGTCGCAGTATTGAACGCTCACGCACAATATCCGCATAAGAGGCGATGTTAGAGGCACTTGGCGTTGCCTCAGCCACTTCAATCAGATAAGCCATACCACCGACGGACTCTAAATCCCCCCTCTTATCTAGACGCTCCCCGATAGTGACAACATCAACGGGCTCACTGTCATCCACTAAACGTGCAATGACAGAAAAAATAAGCTTGTGTTCGGGACGATAAAAATCGTCTGCTATGACCAGCTCAGACACTTTTTCCCATGCCTGTGGATCAAGCATTAGACCACCGATAACAGAACGTTCCGCTTCGATAGAATATGGTGGTAACTTGATAGAAGCGACTTCAGAATCGTTTAATTGCACGTAAAAACACCCAAGAAAGAATGGAGAAATAACAAGGAAACAAGCTTACCATGACCATAAAAAAAGGGCATCTTGCATTAAGCAAGATACCCTTTTTCAGTGTCAGAGATTCGTTAAAACGAATTACTGAGCAGCCACTTCCAACGTCACAGTTACAAGTACTTCTGGGTGTACTTGAACGTCGATTTCGAAAGAGCCAGTATGACGGATCGCACCTTCTGGAAGACGGATTTCTGCCTTCTCAACAGCCACTTCTTTAGAAATAGCTTCAGCGATATCACGTGTACCGATAGAACCGAAAAGCTTACCTTCATCACCAGCATTCGCTTCGATTTTGAAAGTTTTGCCTTCTAGTGTTTGAGCACGCGCTTCAGCAGCCGCTTTACGCTCTGCCGCTTGAGCTTCAAGCTCTGCACGACGCTCTTCAAAAGAAGCTAAGTTAGCTTTTGTTGCCATCACAGCTTTTTTGTTTGGAATCAAAAAGTTACGAGCATAACCTGGTTTAACAACCGCAAGGTCACCAATACCACCTAGCTTGTTTACTTTGTCGAGTAGAATAACTTCCATCTCGATCACCTCTAATTAATCATTCGCTATCACTTGAGTTGGATGACGTATCTCGGATGCGTTTTCGTATGTCAACGAAGCTATCAATCACGCTCAGCGTAATCAAAATATTCACAAACAACATATGCAAAAAAACGATACCGACAAGATAAAACGCAATCAGTCCAACAACCCCAATTCTTTTTTTTGCTAGAACACCGTGTACTAATGCAAGACCGGATAATACCAACGCTGGAATAGCCGCTTGAGATAAAATAAGGTACTGGCCACCTAGACCTTCGCCCAGTAACACCATTGCACCCAAAATCAAACTAAATGCTATTGGCAACCTTAGTTCATGGAATTCTTTACGTAATCCACCAGGATTATAGAGCCCCGCCTGCCATTTTCTCGCTAAAAACAACGAGCCAACCGCAGCCATCACTTGAACGATAGACAATGCCATCACCGCCTGATGGTAAATAACGCTTTTATCGGGTAAAGCCGCTACTTTCTCTTTCACCAAGACTTGTTGAATCATGTTAGTAACAAGCGTCAACATATCATGCATAATGAGTGGTAGTAGCATGGCACTAATGACAGCTAGAAAACTGCTGACCAGTAACACCCAACTCCACGACGTTGTCGATCTAAGTAAATAGGCCAACACCGTCACGTCAATCAATACCATTATCGCACTTGCATCACCTTGGATGACTGTCAACACCAATATAGGCAGACAGCCCCAAGCTAATACAGGTATTCCTTCTTTTACACCACGGCGAAGCACTACCAGCCCAACAATGGCGGCAGCTATCCAGAATAAGAGAGGAATTATACTAAACGCCATCACACCAATAATGGCATTACGAGGACGTTGCATAACCCATTTTGCTAAACCACTCATTCTGTTACTTCAGCCCTGCCAATTAATTAAAGTGGCTATCAGTGTAAGGAAGTAAAGCAATGTAGCGAGCGCGTTTGATCGCAGTCGCTAGCTGACGCTGGTAACGTGCCTTAGTGCCAGTAATACGGCTAGGTACGATTTTACCAGTTTCAGTGATGTAACCTTTTAGTGTTTCTAAATCTTTGTAATCGATTTCTTTAACGCCTTCTGCTGTAAAACGGCAGAACTTACGACGACGGAAAAAACGAGCCATGAGTATCTCCTAGTTCAAATTAATTAATCTTCTGATTCTTCAGAAGACGTTTCTTCAGTTGTGTTTTCAGTGTTGTTACGCTCTTCACGTTGAGGAGCAGAACGACGATCTTCACGACCTTCAGAAGCTTTGATTGGAGAAACGTCAGTTACCGCTTCTTTACGACGAATAACCAGATTACGGATAATCGCATCGTTGTAGCGGAAAGTGTCGTTTAGTTCGTTCAAAACACTATCAGAACACTCAACGTTCATAAGAACGTAATGTGCTTTGTGAATTTTGTTGATTGGGTAAGCTAGTTGGCGACGACCCCAATCTTCTAGACGGTGAACTTGACCACCATCTTCAGTGATTAGGTTAGTGTAACGCTCAACCATTGCTGGTACTTGTTCGCTTTGATCTGGGTGAACCAGAAAGACGATTTCATAATGACGCATTTAAGCTCCTTATGGGTTCTTAGTCTCCACACTTCCCCTGTTATAAAGCTGTGAGACAAGGAGTATTGATTTACAGGGACGCGAAGTATATAGCAGATCGCACAATAAATAAACGTTCTGCCAGCGTTTTGATGGATAAATTTCCCACTCTCATCTTAAGAGGTACAACATGGCCTTAATTTATTTACAAAGCACAATAATACTCATAGCATACAATTTATTTACATAATTTATCATTGTTATGAAAGGATTTATACCCATGTTGCGCTCTCTCCTCCCTTTAGTCGCTATTGTGCCTCCTTTGCTCTTAAGTAATAACGCACTTGGTGCTGACTTTTCATTTGGTGTGGCAGGCACTCGAATATCTTCTATCTATAAAGACACCCCTCCCCAAAATGCCGCCTTTCCTTTTGTTTCCATTGTCAGCGAACGCGGCTATCTAAAAGGTACGGAAGTAGGCTATAGCCTTTTTCCAAATGAATCCCAGCAAAATATCTCAGCCATTGTTGAATACAGTATGGATAGCTTTGACCCTGACGATTCTAATAATAAGCAAATGCAACTGTTGGACCGACGCAAGGCCACAGCAATGGCAGGGGTACGCCTCAAATACAATTTTTTGTTTGCTAAACTCGTGACCGATATAGGCAATCGACATGATGGTTACTATGGACTAATCGGTGCCGCTTACCCCGTCAATGTCTCTGCTTGGAGAATTACACCATCGATTACCTATAAATATCTGGATAAAAAGATGAGCAACCACCTATACGGTGTTAGCCAGGCGGAATCCATCAGAACAGGTGGCATCATCACAGAATACCACTCAGACAATACACGCAAAGTGACTATTGCTGTTCGTGGTGACTACAGTGTCAGTGCCTCTTTAAACCTATTTGTAGGGGTCAGTCATTCGGACTACAAAAGCGTGTTAGATAGTCCAATAGTGACAAAGGATTATAGCTATTCTGCTTCCGCTGGGATTATTTACCACTTCTAAGCGAAACATACCAATGAAGCTTTAGAATCCCCCCAAGCCATACTTCCGTGGCTTGGGTAACTGCTTTAGTTGAGCATTGCTACAGCCTTTCCACATGTCCATATTAAAGGCATGGTCGACATAGCCTTCTCTTTAACAGACACCTCCCCCTTAAGCCCTAGTAGACATAAGACAAACAAAGCCTAACAAACATCGCGTTATCGTCGTCGAACCATGCGAGCACTGATCAATACACTGAAAAAAATAAAGACAATGCCCAGCACCGCAAGAGCATTAGGCACATGTCCCCAAATTGCCCATCCCCAAAGGCCACTAAAAATCACCCCGACATAACTAACAGGAGAAACAATACTGGCTGGAGCAAAAGAATAAGCTTTTGTGTATAAATACATGCCTAAATACAGGGTCACACAGACCGTCAGCACCAAAGGCCAAGTCGACATAGGCAAAACAAGGGAATCACCACGTACCAACACTAACAGAAGCGATAATAACGCCGAGATGATAAAGTAAACGATCATGGTTTCTTGGCCACTCACTTGGTGAGATAGCATTCGTGTCGTCACCATAGAAAACGCTAACCCTACCGCCGATAACAGCCCAACAATTTGCCAAGGATCAATATGGTCAATACTAGGTTGAATGACCAAAGACACCCCAATAAAACCAATGATTAACGGCAACCAACGCGCTTTAGGTATGGTAATTTTATGCATCACCAGCACCACAAAAGGCACGCAAAGTGGCGCGCAATAGCGCAGTAAGGTGGCTTCAACAAGAGGAATGTGGTTCAGCGCCAAGTAGTAAAATAGAAAACCAGAAAAGCCCCCGACACTGCGCAGAAAATGAATTTTCCAAACCTCTTTTGAACGACGTTGCCAATGTCCATAAAGCTGGGGATACAGCACAATAATACAAAATACACTCTGCCAAAATACCAAAACAGGCACTTGGATCGTTTGCTGAACCTGTTTTGCAGCCACCCCCATAATAGACATGATGAAGGCATACACAACGGTGGCAATAATCCCTTTTTTGAGTAAATCCGCCTCATTCGCTAAGCCAGCCACTATTGCACTCTCCATCTATTAAATCGCCCTAACTCTCTCAAATATACTGAGACTGTGGCAACATGTCACGAGACAAGTGAAGGCAAAAGCATTTTTAATCAAAACAAGCAAATAGCATCACCTCGAGACAACCCGACTCTGACTTTATCCAGTAGAATAAGCCGCTTTAGGAGGCCGTTGTCATCCTTAGGTAATGCGAAAACACCTCGGGAATCTGACCGCCGGACAAGACTGATGCTTCTTCATTCGCCATAATTTTGCCCTTTTCAATCAACATCACCTTTCCACCAACAAAAACCGCCTCGCTTGGCATATGAGAGACAAGCAACGTCGTCATGTCAAAACGCTCAGTCACATCGTTCACCAAGGCTAACATTTCCTCTCGCAATGCTGGGTCGAGAGCACTAAACGGCTCATCTAATAATAAAATAGGTTTTTCTCTCACCAGTACTCGGGCAATGGCAACACGCTGCGCCTGTCCACCAGACAAAGCTTGCGGATATTGATCCGCCTTATCCGATAATTGTGTTTGCTTGAGTGCCCAACTGACCTTAGCCTTTTGTTCAGCCTGCAATGACAACGAAGGAGCGATCCCCACGGCCACATTCTGCCAAACCGTCAATTGAGGAAACAAATTATCACTTTGAAACAAGGTCGAAATAGGACGCTCATAAGGCAATAAATGCTCTAAAGCCTGCCCCTGAAAAGACACACGACCACGGCCTTGCAGAAAACCGCCAAGCAAATGCAACAAGGTACTTTTCCCTTCCCCACTGGCACCTAATAACGTCGTCATCCCCGGCGCTAAAGACGTTTGGTAATGAGCATGGAACGCGTCCCAATCATAATATAAATCAATACTTAACATGTGTTTTTCCGCCAATAAAACGTACCGATAGATAAAAAAGCAGCAAACACAGACAAATCAAAATAACCGCGATGCAAGAGCCCTCTTGTAGTCGATAAGAGCCAATCAATTGAAAGAGATACAAAGGCAAAGACACCAAGCCTTGGCTACCAAATAACGCAATCACCCCCATATCCCCGAGGGAAAGCAATACGGCATAACCAAATGCCTGAGAAACACTTTTCCGAATCAGCGGCCACTCAATCACTAGCCGGTTCGCCCCATGGATGCCTAAACTTGTATACAGGTTACGAAAGCGTTTTTCTTGCTGATATAACACTGGCATTAAGGCTCGCAATACAAAGGGCAAAGCCATCACCGCATTAACCCAGACCACCACCCAATATCCAGATTGGGGGCTTAAACCAATGCTGCGCAACCATAAAAACAGCCCCGTTGCCAACACTAGCCCTGGCACCATAAGAATCATACTGCCCAACTGCTCAATTTTACTGGATAAAAAAGCCAGCCGCCCTCGATCCATAGCCGTGCGAGCCAGCACGCCAAAACAGCCCCCCAAAAACAAACTTAACAGGCCTGCGGGAATGGCAATTTTCAGCGATACCCATACGGCCTGCCACGTCGCCTCCGCCATAAGAGTCTGGTAAAACGTTATCGAGAAAATGGGATCAAAAATTGCCAAAAAAGGAGGAATCACTAAAAAGACCGCTAGCGCCATAGCCAGACAATCCCCGGACCGAGCCACAATACTGTCTTTTAAAGGGTATAGGCGAGCATCCAGTAAGCTGACATCTTGCTGGTTCGCTGGGGCAAACCGATACACCATTAAGGCAACGAGACTACAAATACTCACCTGCAACAAAGATAAAAAACTCGCCTTATTAAGATCAAAGTCGAACCTTAGTGCCTGATAAATAGCCACTTCTAATGTGCTTGATTTCGGGCCACCCCCTAGACTTAACACCACCGAAAAACTCGAAAAGCACAGCATGAAAATCAAGACAAATGCACCCGGCAAGGCTTTTTTAATATAGCTCCACTCGATTAAGCGAAACGCTGTCCAGCGAGAGAACCCAAGCTGAGACGCTAAACGCCATTGACCAGACGGTACCAGACCATAACTTTGCAATAGCAAACGAACGGCCAATGGCATATTAAAAAATACATGGGCCAATAAAATCCCAAGCAATCCATAAAGCGGTGTCTCAACACCAAACAAGGCATGCAACCAACCTGAGTGCCCATAAACCACCACGATTCCCAAGATCGCCACGATGGTCGGAACAACCATAGACACTGCAAACAGCTGCAACAGTACCCCACGCCCCTTAAATTGACGGTGGGTTAAACAGGAAGCAACGGGCACCGCAATCAATAAACTCAGAACACTACTCAGCAGGGCTTGCCAAAGAGAAAAGCGAACCACACGCCAAAGATAGATATTGTGTAAATAACCAGCCCAAGACTCGAACTGACTAAAACGCAAAAGAGCTGCCAGACTGGCCGCTCCCACCAACACAAATACCAATAACCCAAGCAATGCAGGCGCTAGCCGAAACCAAGTAGCGAGATGATAACCCTTTCCCGGCATTAGCGAGTCGTCGCCTCAAGCCATTCGTTGGTCCACTGGGCACGGTGGCTGGCCACCTCAGCCGCAGGCAGTGTTAGCACCTTAGTCGGTCGTTGTCTGCTCGCAAAAGCTTTAGGCAGTCCTTCGGGCAACTTGATCACTGGCAACATCCAGTTTCCCGTCGCTACAGTCGACTGAAAGCCAGGAGTCAGTATAAAGGCCATAAATTCTTTAGCCAGTTTGGGGTGCGGCGCATGTTTCATCATCGCCGCGACTTCCACCTGAGGATAGTAACCTTCACTGGCCGGAGCGGCTTTATATTTGGTCACCCCCTCTTCCATAATGTGGTAGGCAGGAGAAGTGGTATAGCTCAACACCACATCCCCTTCTCCCTTTAAGAACAAGCTGTAAGCGTCTGACCAGTTTTTACTAACCGTGACCGTATGTTTTGCCAAGGTCGCCCACGCCTCAGCGGCTTTGTCTCCATAAACAGATTTCATCCACAACAATAGCCCCAACCCTGGAGTGCTGGTTCTAGGGTCTTCATAAATCACCCGTAAGTGTTGATTATCAACGATGCCTTTTAAACTTGTCGGTGGCGTCTTAAGCTTGTCAGAGTTATAAACAAACGCAAAATAGCCATGATCAAATGGCACAAAAACAGGATCATGCCAACCGCCGGGTAAAGTGACTTTGCTGGTATCCACCCCCGACTTGGCTAACAACCCCGTTTTTTCCGCTTTATGCATCAAGTTTAAATCCAGCCCTAGCACCACATCAGCATTGGAACTTGACCCTTCCAACTGCACACGCGATAGAATCCCAACGGAGGAATCAACAGAAACAAAATTCAGAGTACAGCCGCACTCTTTTTCAAAATTGGCCTTTACCGCAGGTCCTGGCCCCCACTTTGATGCAAAAGAATCATAAGTGTAGACATTTAAGGTTTGTGCCGTTGCACTGGCAGATAAAGACGATAGCGCCCCAGCTACCAAAGAGGCTAAGACAAAAGATTTATTCATATGTGTCGCTCCTAAAAAATGAGCGGCGTACGGGAGGGAAAAGGCAAGAGTGACTTGCTATCTCGATTCCTACGCCAGCATGATCTGGATCAGGTTCAATGGGTTGGCGTAAGCCTCTCAGCGTTCATAACAAAAATGAACACACCCCATGAGATAATGTGTGGGTATTGTAAAGAGTCGTTCAGCGGAAGTCTATTTCTGATAACACTCGGGTTACCGCACCTTGGTTTTGTTGAGCAAACCGCATTGCAGCTTGACCAAGACGATGACGCTGACTGGCTTTTCCTGATAGCGATAACACCACCTCAGCTAACTGAGTTTCGTCCTGACAACGAATCGCTCCATTGGCACGCAACAGTTGCTCAGTAATCTCTGCGAAATTAAACGTATGTGGGCCCACTAAGGTCGCTTTGCCTAAAAGTGCAGGCTCTATCGGGTTATGACCACCTCGACGAATTAAACTACCGCCGACAAAAGCCAAATCCGCCGCCTGATAATAGTGCATTAATTCCCCCATGGTATCACCAATGACCACATTAAAATCGGCCCACTGAGATAACTCAACGCTACTACGTAATGCCACTTTATCAAACAGGCTTTTCGCTAACTCAAAAGTTGCTGCAAAACGTTCTGGATGGCGAGGCACGATCACCAAAAGGGCACCCGGTATTTTCTCCACCAGCTGTCGATGGACCGCTAATAGAATCTCATCTTCCCCTTGATGGGTACTGCCCGCCACCCAAATAAAAGGACTGGTCATCTGAGCTTGCCAATTGTCAGTGACAACCGCTTCCGGCACCGTCAAATCAAATTTAATACTGCCAGTGACAATAACTTGTTTTGCTCCCAAGGCTGCAAAGCGATCCGCATCGGCTTGAGCATGAGCAAGAAACGTGTCCGGCAATTGCATTAGAGGACGAGATACCATGGAAAATTTTTCATATCGACGAAACGAGCGCTCACTCATACGGGCATTCACAATATCAACCTTTATCCCTTTGCGTTTAGCCTGACCCAGAAGGTTCGGCCAAAGCTCCGTTTCGACAATCAACAAATGGCGACACTCAAGACGCTTAAGCGCTCGCCTAACACTGCAACGCCAGTCCATGGGTAAATAACGATGCTCAGCAAATGGAAAGGTCTTTGCCACTTGCTCAGCTCCGGTTGGTGTCATGGTCGTAATCAACAAGGGGCGCTGGGGATATTTAGCTCGCCACTGCTCTACCAATGGACGAACTGCCAATGCCTCTCCAACAGAAGCACAATGAATCCAAAGATCCGCTTTCGTTGGAGACCAAAACCCCAACGCCTCCTTCGCTCGATAGTGCGCATAGTCTTTTTTAAAACGCCGCACTTTGATGAGAATAAGTGGCGTAGCGACCCATAACAATAAACGATATAACCACATAATCAGCTCTTAGCGTCAGCATCAACCCCTGGGGAGTCGTTAAATTGCTGATTGTGTAGCTGTGCATACGCTCCATTCTGCGCTAACAATTCTGTGTGAGAGCCTTTTTCAATGATCACACCATGATCGATCACTGCGATAATATCGGCATTTTCGATAGTAGAAAGACGATGTGCAATGGCGATGGTGGTTCGGTTCTCCATCAATTTATCCAATGCTTGTTGAATCGCTCGTTCTGACTCCGTATCCAGTGCCGAGGTGGCTTCATCTAAAATCAGGATAGGCGCATTTTTCAAAATGGCACGGGCAATGGCAATACGCTGACGCTGACCACCAGACAGTAATACACCATTTTCCCCAACTCTGGTCTTTAATCCAAACTCCAGTTCTTGGATAAAATCCCATGCGTTAGCCGCTTTAGCCGCCTCGATTACGTCTTCTTCTGAGATACCTTTTAACCCACCATAAGCAATGTTTTCTTGGATCGTGCCATTAAATAACACCACTTGCTGGTTAACGAGTGCAATGTTTTGACGCAGACTACTCAAGTCATAATCATTGATATTGATCCCATCAATCAATAACGACTCCCCTTCTACGTCATAAAAGCGCGGGATCAGGTTTGCTAAGGTGGACTTACCACTGCCTGAGCGTCCGACCAAAGCCAACTTCTTACCCGCTGGCAAAGATAAGTTCACATCCGTTAACGCATTTTTATCAACACTTGGGTAGCGGAACGTCAGACCTCGCCATTCAATATTGCCCTGCATGCGCTCAACCGCTTTTGTTCCAGTGTTCTTCTCACTTTCAAGATCTAAGAAAGTAAAAATACTCTGAGCGGCCGCTATGCCTTTTTGCAAAATACTGTTCACAGAGGTCAATTGACGCATCGGACGACTCAACATACCCGCCGCTCCAATAAAGGCCACAAAATCCCCAGCCGACATACTTGACGAAATACTAGGTTCAAGCGCTAACCAAATTAGCAAAGACAAAGAAATCGCTACAATAAACTGAATAATGGGCACATTAAGTGCTTTGGTCATTTCCATTTTTAACTGTGAGCGACGATTTTCTTGAGCCGCTTTATAAAAGCGCTCTATCTCATATTCTTTGCCACCAAACACTTTTATAACTTCATGGCCTTTAATCGCCTCTGAAGCCACATCAGTCACGCCGCCCATGGCATTTTGTATTTTTAAGCTGAGCTTGCGAAAGCGCTTTGACGCATAACGTACCACGGCGCCAATCAACGGTAGTACAAATAAGAACAACAAAGACAAGCGCCAATTAATAAACACCATATAACCCAGCAAGCCAACAACTGTTAGGCCTTCACGCAAAATAACCTGAATGGCCTGAGTAACAGAATCGATGACCTGCTCCGTATCATAGGTCAATTTGGCTAGCAGTCGTCCACTAGGCATATTATTGAAATAGCCAGATGGCAAGGTCACCATTTTATTGAACATACTGGTACGCAGGTCAAACACAACATTATTAGCCACCTTAGCCATGCCATAAGAGCCTAAAAAGGTCCCCAAACCACGTACTAGAAACACCCCAAGAATGGCCAACGGAATCACAGCGCGGCTTTCCGTTACCTTGCCATGAGATACCACATCCACAATATGTTTGAGCAATGCCGCCAAGGCTGGCTGCATTGCAGAATAAAGAATGTAGCCAAGAACACTGATCAGAAAATAGGCCATGGATGGCTTAACGTATCCTAATAATCTGAAATAAAGTGTCATGCCTGACATGTCTTTGACAGTCTTATCTGACTTCGTTTTTGCTTTGTCTTGCATTTAGAGATTTGCCTTTTCAATAATCGACGTTGTCGAATAACCATCCACAAAGGTAAGTACTTTTACTTCACCACCATGGTCAAGTACATGCTGCGCACCGACAATCGTGTCAATAGTGTAGTCGCCGCCTTTAACCAGCACGTCGGGCGTCAATTGCTCGATAATACGTTGCGGCGTATCCTCATCAAACCAAGTCACCCAATCGATTGCCCCAACCCCTTCTAACACGGCCATACGGTGTTCCAAGTTATTGATTGGTCGCTTATCACCTTTTAATCGCTTAACCGAGGCATCCGTATTGACTGCAACAATAAGGCGATCCCCTAGAGCTTTTGCTTGCTTTATATAAGCCACATGTCCTGGATGCAAAATATCAAAACAGCCATTAGTGAACACTACTTTTTCACCACTCAGCTGCGCAAGTTTAATTTGCTTTAATAGCTCATCGGGCGTTAACACACCAAAATTCGTCGTATGGGAACGCTGAAACATAATGGCGCCCAAGTGCTCTGCATCAATGGAGGCAGTGCCTAATTTCCCAACAACATAGCCAGCGGCCTGATTCGCGTATTCCACCGCATCAACAAAACGCTTACTCGTGACGTAAACAGCCGTTAGTACCGCAATCACAGTGTCTCCCGCCCCCGTCACATCAAACACTTCTTTGGCGGCTGTCGCTAATGAGAAAGGCGGTTTGCCTTCGCTTAGCAATACCAAACCATCTTCACCACGGGTGACCAAGAGTGCTTCCCAGCCAAACTGTTCGCGTAATGCTTTGCCTTTTTCTTCTAACTCTTTCACTGACCGACACTTGCCGACGATATTTTCAAACTCAAGCAAATTTGGCTTTACCAAGGTCGCCCCTTGGTAAATAGAAAAATCATCGCCTTTAGGGTCAACAAAACTCGGCACACCCTCCTCATTAGCAAGGCTGATGAGAGATCGCACATCCGCCAAGCAACCTTTTGCATAGTCGGAAAAAATCACCGCATCAGACTCAGGTAAACAAGCGGCGACTTCTTTTGCCAGCGCTTCATTTTGCGACAGAGTGTCTTCTCGCTCTTCAAAATCTAAACGAATCAATTGTTGATGACGACTCATCACCCGCAGTTTAGTGATCGTTGGTAAGGTATCAGAATAAACAAAACGACAGTTCACCCCCGCTTCTTCTAAACAACGGGAAAGGACTGCCGCATTATCGTCTCTGCCCACCACACCAATAAGTGTCACAGACACGCCAAGTTTAGATAAACCAAGTGCAACGTTCGCGGCACCTCCTGGGCGATCTTCAATGTTTGAAACCTTCACCACTTGGACTGGCGCTTCTGGAGAAATACGTGACGTGCCGCCATACCAATAGCGGTCTAACATAACATCCCCAACAACGAGAATGTGTTTATCCTTAAAATTTAGATACGAAGAGTTCATAAGCACATAATAATCGATTTTTGAGAGCGCCCATCTTATCATACTCCCTATATAAGTTGGACATACCTAAAACACACGAAATAAGGCTGTTTACCCCATGCTGAATTCCGCACTATCTTCTTGCCAAGCTTTTGTTTTTGACAAGCTACTCCCCCATTGGGCCAGTTATGGTTTAGATATCGCCCAAGGGTACAGCTACGAAAGCATGCATCACGACTGGACAAGAAATCAGACAGGGCGTCTTCGCCTTTTAACCCAATGCCGCCAACTCTACACCTTTAGTCATGCCTGCCTTTTAACAAACAATGAAGCGTGGCAGGCAAAACTTCCCTCTTTGTTCGACTTTATTACCACCCATTACTTTGTCGACGAGCGCTGGATTTTCTCTCTAAATGACGACTTAAGCATTCAAGATACCCAATCGGATGCTTACGCCCTCGCGTTTATCCTATTGTCTTTTAGTTATTACTATCAGTTTAGCCAAGACGAGCGTGCTTTGCCTTATATGGAGAAAACCCATCATTTTCTGCTGGGTCACATGACAGCCACTACCGGTGGTTTTTATGAAGCCTTTCCAGTAGATGAAAAACAAATACGCCGGCAAAACCCACATATGCACTTATTGGAAGGCTATATCGCGGCTTTCAACGCCACAGGCGCGAACGATTATAAAGACACCATCCGCTCACTGCTCGATTTAGCCCTCGAACATTTTTACCATAAAAAGAGTCAAACCTTACGCGAGTTCTTCACCACGGATTGGCAACCAGATCCAAATACAGGTCATCAGGTCGAGCCTGGGCATCATTTTGAATGGGTTTGGTTGCTCTATCAGGCCAATGCCATCTTCCCTAATAGCAACTATACCGATCTTGCACAGCAACTCTGGCTAACCGCCACCCGACACGGCATGGCCAGTAATGGTGGTATCTATAACCAAATTGACGGTAACCACTATCAGGCCATCGATAAAGAAAAACGTATTTGGCCGATAACGGAGTATTTAAAAGCCATTACCGTGATCCCCATTGGTAAGGAAGAAAAAATAGACCGTTTAATAAGAGCATTAGACTTTATGCAATGCCATTATTTCTTAGAGAACGGACGTTGGAATGAATACCTAGATGAGCATAACCAAGCAAAAGATTACCCCTTACCCGGCACAAGCAGCTATCATATTTTTCTAGGTCTAACGGAAGTGATAATATGGGCTCAACTGAATACAGGCTTTAACGGTTTGCGTTAACAGCAACCATTTAATTCGACAAGACTTCCACGAGACTTCTATATTAGCAGGACTAACTATTATGTATATTGTAACAGGCGGCGCTGGCTTTATTGGCAGTAATATTATTCAAGCCTTAAACCAGAAAGGCATCAAGAACATTCTTCTTGTCGACGATCTAACCGATGGCAAAAAATGCCTCAATCTATCGGATCTTGATATTGCCGATTATATGGATATGTACGATTTCCTTGATGCCATAAAAAACGATACGCTCGGCATCATTCCTACTGCCGTTTTCCACGAAGGCGCTTGTTCGGCCACAACCGAATGGAATGGTAAGTTTGTGATGGATGTGAACTACCAATACTCTAAAGCCGTATTGGACTTCTGTTTACGCCATAAAGTCCCTTTTTCCTACGCGTCTTCCGCCTCTGTCTATGGCTCTGGTCCTGTTTTCAAAGAGGCACGAGAAAATGAAAAACCTCTCAATATGTACGCTTACTCAAAATTCCAGTTTGACCAATATATTCGCGCGGTTCTTCCCGCAGCTAGCAGCCAGATTGTTGGCTTTCGCTACTTTAACGTATACGGCCCGCGTGAACAGCACAAAGGCAGCATGGCCAGTGTCGCTTTCCACCTTCGTAATCAGGTCTTAGAAGGTGAAAATCCAAAATTATTTGGTGCTTACGATGGTTACGAAGCAGGCGGTCAAAGCCGAGACTTCATCTATGTTGAAGACTTAGTCAAAACCAAACTGTGGTTTTTAGACAATACCGATAAATCTGGTATTTTTAACCTAGGTACAGGCAAAGCAGAACCCTTTAGAACCATCGCTGAAACTGTGATTGAGCATTACCAGCGTGGCGAGATTGAATACATTCCTTTTCCTGAGCATTTAAAAGGAGCCTACCAGAGCTTCACACAAGCAGACATCAGCAAACTGCGTGAAGCGGGCTATCAAGGTAGCTTCCGTGGCTTAGCGCAAGGTGTACAAGACTACCTGAACTGGTTGGATACGAATGGCTAAATACCTAATCGTCGGCCCCTCATGGGTAGGTGACATGGTCATGGCTCAAAGTCTCTTTATTACGTTAAAACAACGTGATAAAGAGGCAATTATTGATGTTATTGGCCCTAACTGGTCCTCACCGATACTAGCTCGAATGCCGGAAGTTCGCCGTGCTATTACACTACCGACAGGGCATGGGGAATGGGGCATTAGTACACGCCACAAGCTCGGTCATTCCCTTCGCGATGAACAGTATGACCACGCCATTGTCATGCCGCGCTCATGGAAATCGGCTTTAGTCCCCTTCTTTGCTAAAGCAAAACATCGCGTGGGCTTTTTAGGCGAGCAGCGCTATCTGTTGCTCAACGAACGCCGTAAGCTCGATAAAAAGCTGCTTGATCAAACGGTTAAACGCTTTGTGTCTCTTGGTCTACCAGAAAACTTGCACAGTGCACCCAGTACAATCCCTCACCCGTCACTGCACGTCGACTTAGACAATCAACAAGCACTCTACCACACCTACCAACTATCAGATCGTCCTGCCATTGCCCTTATGGCTGGCGCGGAATATGGCCCATCGAAACAATGGCCTCTTGCCTATTTTCATGATTTAGCAAAAAGTGTCATTGAAGCAGGCTACCAAGTCTGGGTATTAGGAGGGCCAAAAGATGTGGAAGGAGGCGAGCAAATTATACAAGGGCTGGGGCAGTACGCGATGAATTTATGCGGAAAAACCAAACTGGTCGATGCGATCGACTTGCTTGCCGCCGCCGATAAAGCAGTCAGCAATGATTCTGGTTTAATGCATATTGCCGCTGCCGTAGGAACGGAAGTCCATGGCATTTATGGTTCGACCAGCGAAAAGTTCACTCCCCCTTTAACACAGAACAAGACCATTCATAGCCTTCATCTGGACTGCTCACCTTGCTTTAAGCGAACCTGCCCTCTTGGGCACACAAACTGTCAAAACCAACTTACTCCTGACATCGTCATAAGGACTATACTCCCACAATGAACGTCGTCTTACTCAGGAACAGGCCACACTTTGGTGCTCAAATCACAACGATCCCAGTACTGTGTTTTTTTAGTGAGCATTGCTGTCAAAAAAAACCACTGGTGCTGTTATCTAAAAACAACGTATCTTGGATTTATAGCCAACTACCCTGGGTACAAGAGTGTATCCATTCAAAACACCGCGTGGACGAACTAAAACAACTCAACCAATGCGAGAATCTGTTGAATTTACGGCCTAACAACCGATTTCTTATGATTATGTATAAGGCTCTCAAAGGGGGACAAGTCTACGATTTAGTAGCTAATGACTTTTTGATTGAGTTAACCGCCACACAGTACAATAAAATGCGTGACGATGAATATCGAGCGCTCAACTATTTAAAGATATTCATAAAAGAAGAATCGGCACTTTTGACTGCACTGGCTACGCCATTTCAAATTCTAGCTCAAAGCTCCTCTTTACAGGTGGAGAAAACACAACTTAATCTGCTATTAATGCCGGGAGGAGGCGCAGGCGAGATCAAAAAGTGGGGCATTCATAATTTCATCGCTGCGGGCAATGCCGTCGCGACACAACTGAATAAGACCTGCCATCTTCATATTTTATTAGGGCCTGACGAAACAGACGAAATTAATATCATGACAGCATTAATGGCTGAATCCGATAATTTGTCTTTGCATACCAACATACCAATTAAAGACATCGCCCAATTAGCCAGCCTGTGCGACTTAACCATCGCCAACGATTGTGGCCCATCCCATATTGCTCAGTGTTTACAAAAACCCTATATCGGCATCTATAGAGAACTCAATCCTGAATGGTTTCTTAGCCACGCATTGTCTCGTAAGGTGGTTCCACAAACGGGTCAAGATATTAAAACCATCAACATTGAAAGCGTGACAGAGCATGCTATTCACCTATTAGAGAATCAACCCTAACGAGTCCAACATGAAGATTTCTGGCAATATTATTACCCTAAATGAAGAAAGAAACATCGCCGCCTGCATAGAATCAATGCAAACCGTCTGCGATGACATTGTGGTTGTCGATTCAGGCAGCACGGACAAGACAGTGGAAATCGCTACTGAACTCGGAGCCACCGTAATACACCAGCCTTATCTCGGCGACGGCATACAAAAAAACGTTGCTCTGACCCACACCCAACATAGATGGGTGCTTAGTTTAGATGCCGATGAGCGCCTCACACCAGAAATGACGCAAGCCATCCAACAACTGGATTTAACCACCTCAACAGTAGAAGGCTATTCATTTCGTCGACAAAACCGTATTGGCAGCCGTTGGATAAAACACTGTGGCTGGTACCCTGATCGCTGCATTCGCCTTTACGATACGGATAAAACCCGTTTTTCTGACGTCAAACAACATGCCAGTGTGCAAGCGAAAACGACACAAGATATTAACGCAGACATTATTCACTTTTCTTTCAATCACATCGGCGAATTATTTGCCAAACCTGGGCGTAATTTCAGTGGTCGTGCGGCTAAAATCATGTATGCCAAGGGCAAAAAAGCCAATGCCTTCTCCCCTTTTATCCATGGGCTCAATGCCTTTATTCGCAAATATATTTTTCAACGAGGCTTTTTAGGTGGCGTCGATGGCATGACCATTGCCATTAGCTCTGCGATTAATAGTTACTTAAAATACGCAAAGCTGCTTGAATACCAGCGTGACCCAAGTGTCACCAAACAAGACGACTTTAATAATATCTGGTAAGTAGGCTTATTTTGACTAAGACACCGACAATCATGCACGTCAACCTAGCTAAGGGCTTTCGTGGTGGTGAAAGACAAACAGAGTTGCTTATCAAAGCGCTCGCCAAACATTTTACGGTCAAACAAGTTGTCGCCTGTCGTGATGACTCTCCCCTGAGAGACCGACTAGCAAGCGTGCCAAACGTCTCATTTTTAACCGCTAACCATCAATTAAACGGACATTTTACCGCTCCTCGTGTAGATATCGTTCACGCCCATGAAGCCAAAGCTGTTCATTGGGCCTATCTTCACAAACTTTTGCGAAAAGTTCCCTATATATTGACTCGGCGCGTAGATACCCCTATCAAGGAAAAATGGTCGAACAAAGCATCTTATCGCAACGCCAAGATGCGTGTAGGAATTTCTACTTTGATTGCAGAGCATATTCGCGATAAGCACTGGGGAGAAGTAGAGCAAATTCCCAGCACCTTGGCACACCTAGAAGCGAACCGACAAGAAGGCGAAGCCTTTAAAGTCAAGTTTCCCAATAAAGTCCTCGTGGGACATGTAGGCGCCTTGGTAGATCGTCATAAAGGGCAAAAAGTTCTGATAGATGCTGCTGCTCTGCTTGAAACAAGCCACCCAGCGCTACACTTTGTATTCTTTGGCGACGGTGCCGATAAAGAAGAACTTAAAGCTTACGCAAAAGATCTTAATAACATAACTTGGATGGGCTTTAAAAGTAACATTGGCGATTATCTGCCTTTTTTGGATATGTTTGCATTTCCCTCTAGAAATGAAGGGCTAGGCTCTACCTTATTAGATGTGATGGATGCAGGGGTCCCCATTATAGCTTCCCGAGTAGGCGGCATTCCTGACATCATTTTAGACCAAGAAACCGGCCTACTCGTACCACCCAATAACAGCAAGGCACTTAAAGAAGCCATTGTCACCTTATACGAAAACCCTTCCCTACAAGAACAACTAAAAGCTGGTGCGACCGCTAGACTCATCAACTATACGCCACAAAAAATGGCCGAGCGCTACATGGCAATATACACCCGTTAATCCAGACTCCTCGGGCCTCAGCCATGTGATACCCTAAAGCCATCATGCTTCCCTTAAAAAAATAAGCGAAAGATCAATCTTTCGCTTATTTTTGTCACACCCAACCCTTCTCTCGTGCTAACTTGGTGATAAGGGATGAACAAGATTCCCTCCAAAGTAAAAGACGACCGACAATAGTAATGAGGAGCGGTATATGAAGTTTGAACTAGTTGACCGACAAGGCTATATCCCAGATCTAAATTACGGTAGTGCAGGTAAAGAGCTCGCTTGTTTTGTACCTGCTGATTATCCATTTGAGCAATTAAGCTATAATAATGGCGAAGGCGAAGTTCGCATTGACGGCCACACTTGGCATTTTTTCTTTACACAAGAAGGGGTAGGAATAAAACTAATAGACGGCGTGGTGTCCTTAAAAGAAGCAGAAAAAATGCTACAAGCGATCAAAACACACATTTGGGGAGAGAACCACCAGCAAGTACAAATCTTCATCGCTGGCATTACCCCCAAATAACCCCTAGAAAACACTCTTCCTAAAAAAACCAAAAAGCTCTGCTACAACCAATGTAGAAGAGCCTTTTGAGATAGCTTATTCACAAGCCAGCGGCTTGTAGCATTCTTTTTGACCACTGACTCCATGAGCTAACATACACCTGATTAAAATCCACTCCCGCATGATTCAACGCCAAAACATTATGACAAGCCGTGATTCCTGAGCCACAGTAGTTAACTAACGTTTTATTTTGATCGACAAGATCTTGCCAGACACCGCGCAGTGCTTCAGGACTTTTTAGGCAGCCATTTTTATCAAGGTTTTGCGAGTATGGATGGTTCAACGCCCCAGGAACGTGGCCTGCCACCGGATCGATGGTCTCCTCTTCTCCTTGATAACGGCTTTCTGCTCTGGCATCCACTAACTGAAATACATCCGTTTCCATGTTTTCAATCACTTGAGTCACGTCTACGACCCATGGAAAAGCAACAGAAAGAGACGCTGAGGATGCAACAGGTACTTCGTTTGTATCCGACAAGGGCAGATCTGCACGAACCCAAGCAGGTAGACCACCATCCAATACCCGTACATCGATTCCCTGCTGCGCTAGCATCCACCAAGCCCGTGCAGCAATAGCACCACTCGCATCGTCATAAACCACCACATGACTATCGAGATCCACACCCCACTGTTGTAGCTGTTTAGCAAACACCTCTTCACTTGGTAAAGGGTGTCGTCCGCTGGTTGTCGTTTCGGCACTAGCTAGTTCATGATGGACATCAACAAAGATCGCTTTCGGTATGTGCCCCTTATCGTACTCACGCTTTGCTTTCCCGTGATCCGTTAGGTAAAAACGACAATCTAAAATCACCACCTTGCTATCGTCTGCACACGCCTTCAATTCATCAACTGAAATTAATGTTCTTAACAGCATATACTTGCTTCCTTAAAATCTACTGTGAACTAGAACTTTTTGTTAGTATGACGTCTTTTTACCATTAACCACTGAGCTTTACCAATGACCCGAATCGACTTATTACTGACCGAGCGTGGCCTCGCAAAATCACGCTCGCAAGCCCAAACCTTTATCAGTGAAGGTCGAGTGACCTATTGTCAGGATGGTAAGTGGTTAGCCATTACCAAACCTAGCTTAAAATTAGACGCTGACTGTGAGTTGCATATCATCGCAGCAGATGCTGATAAATATGTCTCGCGAGGCGCGCTCAAATTGGAAGGTGCCCTTGCCCATACTCAACTAAATATTCAAGGCTATCGAGTTTTGGATGTCGGCCAATCAACTGGAGGCTTTACAGACTGCGCCTTACAGTATGGGGCCGCTCAAGTCGTCGGAATTGAAGTGGGCCATGGCCAACTGGATCAGCGGTTAAGAACTGATCCCAGAGTCATTTGTTTAGAGGGAATTAACGCTCGTCATTTGAGTCAACAAGATCTTGGTGTGCATTTCCCAGCGGGAGGCTTTGACATAGCAGTGATGGATGTGTCTTTCATTTCCCAAACAAAAATATTACCGCAACTACCCGCCCTATTAAGCCCTCAAGGGCAGCTCATTACGTTAGTAAAGCCTCAATTTGAAGTCGGCAAAGCCTTCATAGGCAAAGGTGGTGTGGTCAAGAACAAGCAATGTTTCAACCAACTCTCCGAAGATATGCAGCGTTTTGTGCAAACCTTAGGCTTCCAAGTAAAATGCTATATCGAGAGCCCCATTAAAGGCGGCGATGGCAACCAAGAGTTTTTACTTTGGGCAAGCAAAACGATATAAGGCGAATAAAAACAGTGTCTACAAGAGAGGGTCATCATAGGCCCGATTGTTACCCACTCTGAGGTCTCGTGTTTCTTTTTTCTCAAGGGTATGAATATAACGGCGTCCTAAAAAGAACCCTAGGCAACCAAAAATAACTGATCCTACTGCCTGCCCTAACAACACCCCTTCGGCTCCCATAAACCAGCCAAAAATAATGATCAAGGGCCAAGTCCCCAAAATGGCACGGCCAAAATTCAACAAGGTACCATTAAAGGGTTTACCTAGATTGTTAAACACCGCAATGCCAATAAACAACAAACTCTGAAAGAAAAAACTAAAGGAGGCATAGGTCGCAAAAAAGTGAATCAAATCGGCTGTCCCTTTCGTGGCATGGAAAATCGCCACCAACCAATCCTGAGCCAAATACAAAACCGTGCATAAGACCAAACAATAACCAAAAGCATAGAACACTGCACTGCCTATGGTTCTGTGCATACGGTCAAAGTGTCCTGCCCCATAATTCTGCCCCAGTATAGGCCCCACGGCACCGGATAAGGCAAATAACCCACCAAATACCACAGGTATAATACGCCCAATAATGGCCATCGCAGCAACAGCATCGTCGCCAAAGGTCGAGGAATGCTCCATAACAATTGCATTGCCCAAGGGTGAAGACATATTGGTTAGCATGGTTGGTAAGGCAATAACACAAATCGGCCGTATATCACGACAAAAATGTGAAATATGAAATTTACCCAGCATGTTATGGACATACACCACACCATAATACGACACCAAAACCATTGAAAGACGAGCAATCAGAGAAGCCAACGCCGCTCCTTCCACCCCCAGTCCTAGGGAAAAAATAAAAATCGGATCCAATACCGCGTTAATAATGCCACCGATCAAAGTAGCGTACATCGCCCGTCTCGCATCGCCTAGTGCACGCATAATGCCAGAGGAAATCATAGCAACCATCACAGCAGGCATACCAAGCACCAAAATATGCAAATACCCAGATGCCAAGGATAAAGAGTGACCACTTGCGCCGATAAAAGACAAAATCATCGGCACATTGGGCCATAGCAAAGCCACAATCGCGGTGGAAAAAAGTACTCCAAATACCAAGACACTAACAGCTCGCTGTTTTGCCTCTTCAATTCGTCCCTCACCTATGGCTCTTGCCACTAATGCAGTGGCTGCAACCGATACGGCAATACTGATAGAGATGGTGAAAAACATCACAGTACTGGCATAGCCAACAGCTGCTAAGGCCTCTTTCTCATCCAGCAAGGACAGAAACAGCATATCTACCAAATCCACCAAAAACATACACATCAAGCCAAGCGCATTGGTGAAGGACATCACCACCACGTGCTTTAGCGTCGAACCTTGTGTGAGTTTTGCCTGATCAGGCATTCATTTCCCCTATATGATTAACTGCGCTGCAAAATTATAACTCAAAGACATGAAAAAGCCGGACAAGCTCACACTCGTCCGGCTGCGGTATTTTCTCATGTATCTTAGTCAGTGAGAACGCATTCTTTGTGAATATATCACAACGCAATCATGACACTCCGTTCACCTTCTCAGTCAGCGCTAGTGGATATCATTACTACGGCGATCAAACACCACTTTTTCCACATCCGCAAACCGCTCTGCAAAATGCACCGTCATACCTTCTTTCACGGATTCAGGCAACTCTTCATAATCACGACGATTGGGCTCAGGTAAAATTACTTCACTGATTTTGCTGCGCTTGGCAGCGATGATTTTCTCACGAATACCACCAACAGCAAGCACCTGACCGGTGAGCGTTAACTCCCCTGTCATCGCCAAGCCTTTACGTATCGGCTTACCTTTCGCTAAGGACAATAAAGCCGTTGCCATAGTCACCCCAGCACTTGGGCCATCTTTTGGGGTAGCGCCTTCTGGCACATGCAAATGCACCAAACACTTATCGAAAAACTCCGGATGACTTTGGTAACTCTTTGTATGAGAAAAAACATAGGAATACGCAATGTCAGCCGACTCTTTCATCACATCCCCTAGCTTCCCGGTGAGTTTTAAACCACGGGTTAATTCGTGCACCTTATTGGCTTCAATGGACAAGGTCGCACCACCCATAGACGTCCACGCAAGTCCCGTTACTACGCCTACACCTTGCAAATTTTTCTCTGGACGGAAATAAGGCATACCCAATAGAGTCTCTACGTCTTTCACCCCCACATTAATGGTTTCTTTTTCGCCAGTCAGTAACTCCACGACCGACTTACGCAGCACTTTTTGCAATAATTTATCCAAACCTCGCACCCCCGCCTCACGAGCATAATGCTCAATGATATGACGCAGTGCAGCATCAGTAATGTTTAGCTGCTTTTTCAACAACTTGTTTTTCTTCAACAGTTTGGGCCACAAGTGCTGCTTAGCAATCATCAATTTTTCATCGGCAATGTAACCAGACAAACGAATCACATCCATACGATCCAGCAGCGGCGCCGGTATAGTATCCAGCTGATTAGCTGTACACACAAACAAGGCTTTGGACAAGTCAACTCGCATGTCCAAATAGTGATCTAAGAACTCACTATTCTGTTCAGGATCCAGAGCTTCTAATAGTGCTGATGCTGGGTCGCCTTGAAAAGAAGAGCCAATCTTATCTACCTCATCCAGCATGATCACAGGGTTTTCCACTTCAACATCTTTTAATGCCTGAACAAATTTCCCTGGTAAGGCACCAATATAAGTTCGACGGTGTCCCTTAATTTCTGCTTCATCGCGCATCCCTCCCAAACTAAAACGGTAAAACTTACGATTGAGAGATTCAGCAATAGACTTACCAATGGATGTTTTGCCCACACCTGGCGGGCCAACCAGTAGCAAAATGGAACCGCCCATTTCTCCTCGCTGTGCCCCTAAAGCTAGGAACTCAACAATGCGATCCTTAATATCTCCTAGACCAGAGTGATGGGAGTCCAGTACCTCACGAGCAGCCTTAATGTCTAAATTATCTTTTGAATGAACGCCCCATGGTAAAGCGGTCGCCCAATCCAAATAATTACGAGTCACACCGTATTCTGGTGATCCGGTTTCTAGAATGCTCAGCTTATGAAGCTCTTCTTGAATTTTTTCCTTCACGGAATCTGGAACCGTTTTGCCTTTCAGACGCTCTTCAAAAGCTTCCACATCGGCGGTTCGGTCATCTTTGGAAATACCCAGTTCTTTTTGAATCACTTTTAATTGTTCTTTCAAAAAGAACTCTCGCTGATGCTCGCTGATCTTGGTATTCACTTCCGCACTGATCTCATGTTGCAAGCGCGCAATTTCTAGCTCTTTGCGCAGCAATGTCAACGACAAATGCATACGAGGCTGCACAGGAATGGTCTCTAAAATCTCGTACAAATCACCACCATCAGCGGAGGTAATGGACGCAGCAAAATCAGCTAATAGCCCAGGTTCACTAAAGGAAAAACGACCTAAATATTGGCGTAAGTCTTCGCTGAAGAGAGGATTCAAACGAATGAGCTCTTTAATAGCATCTAAAATAGCAATCGAGTAGGCTTTCGACTCTTTGTCCGTTTCTTTTGAGTCTGTCAAATAACGTACCCGCGCCAAATAAGGTGTGCTATCACTTAGCCACTCAACAATTTCAAAACGCTTAATACCTTGGGCTAAAAAAGTGATTTTATCGTTTTGTTTTTCTGCCTTATGAACCCTTGCCACACAACCAATAGTGCGGAAAGAACCCACCGGTGGCGCACCACTTGCAACTTTATCGGTATACACCAGTCCCACTGCCGCTTGTGGATTATCGGCAATACGCTCTAATGATTCTTCCCAAGGATCCGCATCCACCATAACAGGCTGTACTTGGGCTGGAAAAAACGGACGACTAGAAATCGGTAAAATGTACAAAGTATCTGGCAGCACGTCGTCCGGCAACGCTAACGCCCGTGGGTCGCTAATAACCACTTCTTCATTAGTATCATCCATCAATGACTCATCATGTTGATCTGGGTACTGTTCATCGTTACTCATATATATTCCCAATACGTCAAGAATTAGTGTGTCTTGCTTGCGGCCAACAATTCAATAAAAACAGTTGAACCGTTAGGTTTGCTTATTTATGTAGTGACAAACTGAATAAAAACAATCCCTAGGGAAATGGGATACCCCCCTAAATCCTTATCCATTTATTGGCTAACAAAAACATCACTACTCATCTAAAAGAGGCTCAACCGATTATGACTGATTAGACAGGATTATTTATTAACAGAGAAAGCATTGTGGTATTATTCCTGCAAGCAACCTGAAATAACGGCTTATCATCCGTTTGGTTCTTCTATTCGCAAAAAGGACACCGACATGACTCGTGACGAGATATTAAGTACTTACACTGACATTTCAATCATTGAACACCCTTTCGTCAAACACAAGCTAACCAGTCTTCGAGACAAAAATACCAGCACTCGCGAATTTCGCATGTTAGTCGAAGAGCTCGGCACACTCATTGGATATGAAGCAACACGAGATTTGGAAACGGTTGATACCGAAGTAGAGACCCCACTGGAAACAACATTAAGTCCGGTACTTAAAGGCAAAAAGCTGTGTATCGTCACCATCATGCGCGCAGGAAATGGTTTAGCAGAAGGGGTGCTCAAGCTGTCTCCTTCTGCCCGTGTCGGTCATGTGGGCATGTACCGCGACCCAGATACTAAACAGCCCGTTGAGTACTACCTTAAAATGCCGCACTCCATTAACGAGCGAACCATCATCGTTGTTGATCCGATGCTCGCAACGGGTAACTCTGCCATTGCCGCAATTAGTAAAATGAAAGACATGGGCGCGCAAGACATTCGTTTTATTTGTCTATTTGCCGCACCAGAAGGCATTGAAGCATTTAAAAAAGCGCACCCAGATGTCCCTATGTTTATCGGCGCGATTGACCGTGAGTTAGACGACCATGCTTATATTCGTCCTGGTGTCGGGGACGCAGGTGACCGTATTTATGGCACACGTTAACCGCTCGCTTTAATGGGACAAAAGCAATAAAACATAAACAAAAAAAGCGCCCGACGATATCGACAGGCGCTTTTTTATTGATGAAAAGCTGAACGCTTAAGCGCCTAGCCTTTCATCCCAAGATAGACCCCAGCCAAGGCCATAATACTACCAGCAGAGCGATTCAATCCTTTCATCGCTTTTTCAGATTTCATGTAACGACGGGCCTGAGAGGCACTCACCGCGATCAAGGTTAACCCCAGCATCAAAGCGGAAAAAGCCAATACAGCGGCCAAGACAATATCCGTTCCATGCAAGGCTGTCACATCCATAAAGCTGGGTAAAAATGCCACATAAAACAAAATGACTTTCGGGTTAGAAGCCGAAATCAGGAACCCCTGAAAAAAACTCGCGATTCCCTGCTTAGCCATTTTTTTATCTGTTCCGGACAGATCCTGAGAGACCGGAGTGGTCCACATTTTCCAACCAAGGTACAACAGATAAGCCGCACCGCAATAGCGAATCACGGAAAATAACAGATCCCATTTGGCGGCAATGGCGGCTAAGCCATAGCAGGCCATGATCAAATACACGATATCACTTAAGGCCATGCCAGCACACAAAGCGATAGACTGCTTCGCCCCTTTCACTAAGCTTCGACCAATAATTGCAAACACACCAGGGCCTGGCGTGATGCTAAAAATAAAAATCGCCACAAAGAACGTCAATGCACTCTGAATGGTCATCAGTTTTCTTCCTTCACACCACAACCCGCCAACACCATACGAGTCAAAAATTGCTTCGCTTCATCATAGTCAGACTCTTCAAGCTGGTCTTTCTTTAGAATAATCTTTACTTGGGCATCAAAATCCGCGTAGGTTTGTGTCATCGCCCATAGACTGATAAAAAGATGCTCGGTAGAAATGGGTGCCATTAATCCTTGATCGACCCATGCTTGTATCGTCTTAGATTCTCGGCTTAATTCAGAAACAAAATACTCACGAAGAAAATCTAGCACAAAAGCCTCTTCGCCAATCAAAGCCATTGCAAAGACTTTTGATGCACTCACATTCATTCGCGATTGATCAATTTTCTCACTGATGTAGCGTGTTAAATTGGCTTTAGGGCCCTCTTCTAGGGTGAAGCGACTCACAGACTCCAGCCATAAGGTTAAAATTTGTTCAAGTACTGCCTCTAATAAATCTTTTTTAGAGCGATAGTAATAATGGACATTAGCCTTCGGTAAACCAGCCTCATCAGCAATCATTTGTGTCGTGGTTTTAGCCAATCCTTGACGTGCAAACACACGCTCCGCAGCCTCTAAAATTAAGGCTTGATTTTGCTCGCGGATATGGGTTTTTAATTGATCTTTTGGTCGTTTTGCTTCTGACAAAATAGAACCTCTTTAAACTGACGTCATGAAATGGGCAAATAGCATTATAACGCGAAGATCGACGGCTTTGGCACCAGAGAAGTGACAATACAGAACAACAATCGACTAGAAATGGTCGATTTAAGGCTAGAGAGCGATAGCAAGGCATAAAAAAAGGGAGCAAAAGCTCCCCATTTCCCCTCACAGCAGAGACGAAAAACAATGATTAGGCATTCATCATTTACGCTAACTGCTGCACCACGTTGGCTCTTTTATGTGCGCTACTAAGTTATACATAACTTATGTAGTGCCATATTCTGCTGAGACAGATCGCCTCAAACCACCTGACACTTTTCTTTGTTAGAAAAATAACCAAATGGTCAATAATTCAATTTTTAAGAATTATAGAGATCTTTTTGCTCAACGCAATAGCTGAAAAACAAAAACTTGACCATTTGTACAAAATTACACATTTCCATTAACTTTAGTCGACCGATGATTAGTCGACTTAGAGAACACAATACAATTTCGCCCTTTACGCTTAGCTTGATACAAAGCTTTATCTGCTCGAATTAATACCGCATCAGCCAGCTCCCCTGGTGCGGATAGAGCGACACCAAAACTAGCCGTTACACGGGTCTCGATAACCTTCTTTTTTTTAGGGTCGTACACTTCAACTGGCATGTCTTCAATCTGGGCTTTAACCTCATCTAGAATCGGCTCGATATCGTTCAGCACCTTGGCGCGAAAAATCACGGTAAATTCCTCACCACCAAAGCGGTACACTCGCCCAGGGTAAGAAAAACGCTGTACTTGACGAGCCACATGAGTTAACACCCTATCTCCCATATCATGTCCATAGGTGTCGTTAAATGCTTTAAAATGGTCCACATCCACCATTACCAAAGCATACTTGCCAGATAATCCCAGCAAACTTTCATTCAATGCACGCCGCCCAGGTAACGTTGTCAATTCATCCAAATACGCCATTCGATGGCTTTCCATTAGCAAAAAGAATAGCCACACAAGACACTGTGCAGACAACAGTAAATCAACTTGATCCTGCGAAACAGAAAACAGGCTCATGACCATTAAGCCAACAATGCTCATCAATGCATTAGCACAAAATACATCACCAGCGAGCCACCATGAACAACCAGTGACAATCACACTAATTGCCAAAACACACCACAACAACAGCGTAGACCACGTTATCTGGAAAGATAAAAATGGCTGCTCCAAAAAGGAAAAAGACACCCATTTAGCATCAACGGCATAACACCAAGCTAGCAGCATTGAAATAAATAAAAAGCGGTTCACGACAAAGCGGTTGAAAAAACCACGTTCACGCACAAAACTTAATAACGCAATACAAAAGCAGGACACAGCCAAATAAGCGCTCACGGATTCCGTACTGGAGTGCCCATATACCTTGGGTACTAATAATAGACAAATCACAACAAGCACACGGCCTTTGTTGAAGCGCCAAGCTAACAAAACAGCAACCACCGATAAAATGACAGGTAGCCACGGCAACAAAGCAACCCAAAGAGGTGGCAGATAGCTGATGTATAAACTACCGTAGACACTAGCCAGAAAGATAAAACACGGTATCAACAATGACCGAAAACGCTCAATCATAGGTACCAACACATCGAATCATTCGATTAAAAAGGATCAATATTACGCTCCGAAACTACTCGATATTCATTGATAATAAACAGATTAATACTCACTAGGAGAACTACATGGGATTACTCATTGACGGTCAATGGGCAGACAAATGGTACGACACTGACAGCACCGGTGGAAAATTTGTACGCAGCGAATCGGCATTCCGCAATTGGATTGTCAGCTCAACCGATTATGACAATACCAACTCAAATCACTTTCCAGCAGAGCCGGATCGATACCATCTTTATGTTTCTCTTGCTTGCCCCTGGGCCCACCGGACACTTATTTTTCGCCAGCTTAAGGATTTAGAGGAACTCATATCCGTCAGCTGCGTTCACCCCGACATGCTAGCAAACGGCTGGGAGTTCAAAGAAGACCCCAGCTTTCAAGATCCATATATCGACATGGGTGATCCACTCTACCACTCAGACTTTGCTTATCAACTTTATACAAGAGCCAAAGCGGATTACAGTGGACGCGTTACTGTCCCCATCTTATGGGACAAGCAAACGCAAACCATCGTATCAAATGAATCCGCCGACATTATTCGCATGTTCAACTCAGCATTCAACGACCTTACTGGCAACACTCTGGACTTTTATCCCAGCGAACTCTCCTCTGACATCGACGCCATCAACCAGCGCATTTATGATACCGTCAATAACGGTGTATACAAATGTGGATTTGCCACCACTCAACAGGCTTATCAAGAAGCATTGGAACCATTATTCAGCACTCTAGACCATATTGAAACAATACTAAAGAATTCAGCCTTTCTTGTTGGTGATGTACAGACAGAAGCAGATTGGCGCCTTTTTACCACCCTCATTCGCTTCGACGCTGTGTATTTTGGCCACTTCAAATGCAACCTAAAAAGAATAATAGACTACCCTAATCTAAACAGGTACTTACAAAAACTTTTCAATACAAAAAAGATCTCTAATACCGTCAATCTACAACATATAAAACGCCATTACTATTACAGCCACGATATGATAAACCCGACTAGAATCGTACCAGATGGCCCAACTACACTGTTTCGTCATAGTTAGTGAAAGATAACCAATATTAAGACAAAGCCAAGGAGATAAATGATAATGCTATTAAAGTGAGCTTTTTTTCGAGATAATGGGCTCACTTTTATAAAAATACATTTAATTAGGAAAGTCTCATTTAAATCAATGAACTTTGCATATTATTAAAAATCGAGACCCTTTGTCATTTATGGAAAGAAAAATTCTCTGGCTTATATCATTTGCTCTGATTTTTACCCTCTGGTTAAAAATAGAATCAATCAGCAAGTTGAACGAAAAAAGCGCATCACATACCTCATCTGGACAAATGTCTGATCAACAATCCTCTGAAGCAGAGGAAGCGGCAAGTCTACAGGATCAGGCTAATCTATCTGGGGAAAGCTCGGCAGAAGAGAAAGACTACTTCAAAAAGCACCCTGTTACGGCTAAAACGCCTGATTTTGCAGCTATACAAGATGTAAATGAACGCAAAAAAGCTTTTTTCAGCTTCCTTAAACCTTTTGTTGATGAAAAAAACACTCAAATTCTTCAACAAAGAAAGCGCTTGTTCTCTTTATTAACTATGCTGAAAAAAGGGGATTCTTTGTCAGCAAAAGATAAAGCTTGGCTTTCGGACTTAAGATCCAGCAGCGGTCTTGATAAAGTGGATAATCCAAAGGCCAGTGACATAAAAGACCTGCTTAATTACATTGACATTGTACCCAGCTCCCTCGTGCTTGCTCAGGCAGCAAACGAATCGGCTTGGGGAACCTCTAGATTTGCGACCGATGGAAATAATTATTTTGGTCAATGGTGTTTTAGAAAAGGCTGTGGTCTAGTACCAGAGTCTCGGGACGATGGCGCTGCACACGAAGTTAGAAAGTTTAATGACGCAAGAGAATCCGTGTTTGCCTACATTGACAACCTTAACCAAAATGCTGCCTACAAGAAGCTAAGAGCGATCCGAGCTAACTTGCGCAAAGACCACGATCCCATTACTGGGCTCGCCCTTGTTCATGGCTTAGATAACTACTCTCAACGCGGACAGGCCTATGTTGACGAAATAGAAGGACTTATTCAATACAATAAATTGTGGCGATTTAATACACAAAACACACCAAAAGTGAGTGTTAACTAATATACTAAAATGAACAAAGCGGAGACCAAGCAAAACAGTCTCTTAAAAACCTGTTGAGCCGATTGGAATAACATCTATTTCCATATCGTAGGGTGGCTAACTAAGCCCCTCTTCATTACAATAGCTCTAACTTTTATTCAATTTAAAACGAGGAAATTCAATTGGCCCGTTTACCTGTTATTATTGGCTTTGGCGGAATTAATTCAGCTGGTCGCAGCTCTTCACATCAAGCCTATCGCCGTATTGTTTTTGACCTCCTACCCAGTCACATGCAACAAGATGTGTTGCTTGATCTTGCGACATTAACAAACGCGGCTGATTATAAAAATGGCTTATGGCATACCAAAGACGGCGAAGCATTAGACGATATCGCTCTAATCGACAGCATTGGCGAAACATTACTTGCTCAAACCCTAATTCGCCGCATTCACCCAAGCTTGTTTGACGTTGACCACGTCACACTTCATAAGAAGTCTGTCCTCACACCAAACAGCCAAGAAGAAAAGCTCAGTTTTACCATTAAAACGCGCTCACTCCCCGATGATCGCCCAGGTAATTGGCATGTTGCAGCGATTTCAGACAGCCTTTCCCGCGTTACAGTTGACGGCAACCTAGAAACCTTTATCAAAGACACGAAACCGCTATCAGTTAAGTCTGCTGGACAACTTCCCACAGGTTTTGATGCAGCCAAACTTTACCAAAGTCGTAATCACCCCCGTGGGTTACAAATGACGGTTTACGGTGCCTCGGATGCACTTCAAAGTACTGGCATTGACTGGGAAGTCATTCGTAGTAAAGTGGCCCCTGATGAAATGGCTGTTTACGCGGCCAACTCCATTGGGCAAATGGACGACTTAGGTTTTGGCGGCATGCTTAAATCTGCTTTGATGGGAAAACGTACCACGTCCAAACATTTGCCATTGGGCTATGCCCAGATGCCTGCCGATTTTGTGAACGCTTACCTGCTAGGCAGTGTCGGTAATGTAGGCACATCTATTGGTGCCTGCGCAACCTACTTCTTCAACCTAGAAAAAGCGGTTGAAGGTATTAAATCGGGGAAATTCCGTGTCGCCATGGTGGGGGGAAGTGACGCTCCTATCACCCCAGAAATCATCGAAGGCTTTCGAACAATGGGCGCCTTAGCAGAGGATACCGCACTGCTCGCGCTTGATCAGATATCCAATCAGGCTGAACCAGATCATACCCGCAGCTGTCGCCCATTCGCACAAAACTGCGGCTTTACCATTGGCGAATCTAGCCAATGGACACTACTCATGGATGATGAGTTGGCAATAGAACTTGGGGCGGAAATTTATGGTGCAATCCCCGCTGTTTACTCGCACGCTGATGGCCATAAAAAGTCCATTTCGGCACCAGGTATCGGCAACTATCTCACCATGACAAAAGCCATGGCTTACCTTCAAAATATGATCGGTAAAACAGGCCTAACCGAACGAACATTCATTCAGGCTCATGGCACTAGCACCCCCCAAAATCGTGTGACAGAATCTCACGTACTGAGTAAAGCCGCCACCAGCTTTGGGGCGACAAACATGCCGGTCACGGCAGTAAAAGCTTATATTGGTCATTCCCAAGGCACTGCTGGTGGTGATCAACTCCATCTATCCTTAGGTGTATGGAAGCACGGTATTCTCCCGGGAATAATTACCTCTCAGGCATTAGCTGATGACGTATACCAAGAAGGCCTGAAGTTCCAATTGAAACATGAAGAATATGGAAGCCAGTATTTTGATGCGGCTCTTCTCAACTCAAAAGGCTTTGGTGGTAACAATGCAACCGCCGTTCTCATCGCTCCCCACAAGGTGATGAGCATGTTAAGCAAGCGTTATTCACAAGAACAAATGGCCGATTATAAAGAGAAGAACCAACAGATTAAAATCGCTGCAGAGTCGTATAATCAAGCTGCTATACACGGTGAAAGCCATCCGGTTTATAAATTTGGCTTTCACGTTCTAGGCGGTGAAGACTTAACCATGTCAGAGTCGGAAATTCATTTACCTGGCTATGACCTTCCAGTCTCATTAAAAGTTAACAATGACTTTGATGATATTTGCTAACCCATAAGCCATCAAAAAGTCAGTCACAAAACAAAAAACGCAAAGAGCTTAAAGTTCTTTGCGTTTTTTATGTGCTCTACTTAGCGTACTTACTTATTATTTAGCCTTTTCCTGCTAGCCTTTGAAAATAGACCTTGAAGAGCGCCATAAAGGCAATACAATAGAAGAAATCAAGCAACTTATGGCACCAAACGACAATAAGTAAACACTGGTAGACTCAGTTAAGTGCAAATACACACTTATAAAAACAAAATTAGGTAGTACGCAACACACCCAAACCCCAACGATTACTAACATCATAGAAAAGCTGGACGGTATCTTCATTTTTACCAATAACCACGCGGTAAAATACACATATACAAAAGCAGCTAGACAGAAAAAAACAACCGTTTTCGGGTTTGGTAGAGGCGCCGCACTCTGCCCACTAGTTAGCAGTGAAGAAGGCGCCGCTGAGTACCACAAAAACCCAACCAAAAGTTGCAACAAAAAAACTAATATAACCGCTTTATGATTGATTCTATTCACGTCAAACCCTAACTAATGATTAATTCGCTTTATAAAGCTCTTTGACTAAGTTTCGTAGGCTAGAACGCCAAGGACGCTGCTTAACACCATAGTGATTAAACACCCTACGACAAGACAAAGACTGCCTTTTTATCTGCGTTACCTCGCCATCCATAACCAACAGAGAGTCCTCTACCGATTCCACCTCGACATTGACCTTTGGATCCATTTGACCAGACGTTGCCAAAATCGCCTCAACCAAACCAATCCAGCTAATTTCTTCCGCACAACAGTAATGATAAATCCCTGTGTTTTTTGCCCCATAATGCCGCTGTTTAATCATAGACAACGCCACACGAGAAAGATCAGAAACCGGAGTAGGACATCCCACAAGATTATCTTTATAAGCTAGATTGACACCATCTTGAATCAGACCAAGTGTACGACAAACAAAGTCATCGCCGTGCCCACTAAACAACCAACCCGTTCGCAATACAATATTTTGTTCATGGCGTAGCACAATTTCTTCGGATGCAATCAACATGCGCGCATAAGAGTCTGTTCCGTCCGGCTCATCCGTCTCTACATAGGAACCAGGCTTATCGCCAGAAAATACTCTTACCGAACTGATCATCATGATCGGTGCTGTCTTCCTCTCACTTAACAAAGACAGCACATGTTGAACCTTAGAATAGTCATCTTGCAACGCATGACGCAAACTTAATGCATCAATAACCACATCATATTGCAGAGCTTCCAATTCAGCCTCAACCTGGCTTCCCAAAATCACACTTTCTGAGGGACAAAGCCACTCAAACTCATTCTGATCCTTCGAAAAGGCTAATAAGGCACTTCCAACTTCAGTATCTGCTCCTAATAGCAAAATACGTATTGGCGCATTAATATCATGTTGGTTACTCAACGTTCATCCCCATACCACTCAGGAAATAATCTAAGCAGATTCGTTTTCGCTTGTTTTGCAATATCATTGACACTTTGGCCTCTTAAGTCAGCCAGACAAAAAGCCACTTTAGGGATATTCAAAGGCGTGTTCATTTGCCCTTGAAAACCATGCAACGGCATATCAGGAGAATCCGTTTCCAACACATACGCCTGATCTTCTAATTGCTGCACTACTCGATGAGCCTTTTTAGCCCGCGGGTAAGTAATGGTACCACCTATTCCTAGCAGAAAACCCCGTTCAACAAACCGCTTAGCCTGCTCTAGACTACCATTAAAGGCATGAACAATCCCACCACTGGTATGATTTGCATCACTAATCATCTTTAGAGCCACATCATAACTTTTACGAGCATGTAGAATAATCGGCAAATTCAACTCTCTCGCAATGCTTAATTGAGCACCAAAAAAATGCTTTTGCACCTCTACATCCATAGCATCAGGCCAAAAATCGAGACCAATTTCACCGATGGCCACCGCCCCGCCTTGCTCACAGGTGTCACCAAGTTTCTCAACATTCATGATCGATTCACTATGCAAAAAGTAAGGATGTAAACCAAACGCAACACGCCACATAGGGTAAATAAGAGCCAGTTGCGTTACTTTTTGCCAACTCTCATAGGTTGTTGAAGGCACCAAAAAATGCCGAATATTATTTTCCAGACAAGCAGACATCAGCTCTGAGCGAGAGCTATCAAAAGCAGCAAAATCTAAATGGCAATGGGTATCCACATACATTCGTAAAGAGTACAACATGAAACGCCATCAGGCCAGATAGACCGACATAAGAAAGCAAAAAGCCGTGTTAAAAACACGGCTTTTTAAGATTATGAAGCTAAAAGACAACTTAACTTCATAAACAACACAGTAGAACCGGCAAGCCCTTACAAAGCAGGTCCCGCCTTAACAATCTTCTCTGAAACACTGTCGAACTTTTTAAAGTTCTCTACAAATTGGTCGATCAATGCCTTAGCTTGCACATTATAAGCGGCCTCATCAGACCATGTTTTACGAGGATTTAGTAAAACACTGTCGACACCAGGCACCTGAGTTGGAACATCCAAGTTTACATCCTCTAAATGCTCCGTTTCCACATCAACGAGCGCTCCCGATTGAATAGCAGAAATTACCGCACGGGTCGTCGGAATACTAAAACGTTTACCACCTTGGCCATGGGCGCCCCCCGTCCAACCAGTGTTTACTAGATACACTCTACTACCAAACTCTTCGATACGCTTGATCAATAGATCCGCATAAACATCCGCAGAACGCGGGAAGAAAGGCGCCCCGAAACACGTTGAGAAGGTAGATTTTATACCCGTACCTGCCCCCATTTCCGTAGAGCCAACCAGCGCAGTATAACCACTCAAGAAATGGTAAGCAGCCGCTTCTTTTGACAAAATAGAAACGGGTGGAAGAACCCCTGTCAAATCACAAGTTAAGAAGATAATAGCATTTGGCTCACCCGCACGGTTACCAGCAGCACGTTTCTCTATATGCTCACGGGGATAACCAGCACGACCATTTTGTGTTAAAGACGTATCAGCATAATCCGCTACACGTGTCTCTGGATCCAATACGACGTTCTCAACAATCGTGCCGAATTTAATAGCATCCCAAATGATAGGCTCGTTCTTTTGGGAAAGATCGATGGTTTTAGCGTAGCAACCGCCTTCAATATTGAAAACCGTGTCTTTACCCCAACCATGCTCGTCATCACCAATCAAGAAACGCTCTGGATCCGCAGACAAAGTTGTTTTGCCCGTGCCAGACAAACCGAAAAATAATGTCACATCACCTTCTGTGCCAACGTTGGCCGCGCAGTGCATAGGCAATACATCGTAAGCAGGTAACAAATAGTTCTGTACGGAGAACATGGCTTTTTTCATTTCACCTGCGTAACGCATACCTGCAATCAGCACTTTACGTTCAGCAAAGTTCAAAATCACACAACCATCTGAATTAGTGCCATCGCGTTCCGGTTCACACACAAAGTTTGGCGCGTTAATAACCTGCCATTCTCCCTTATCATTAGGGTTATACGTTTCAGGACGAATAAACAAATTACGGCCAAACAGGTGATGCCAAGCTGTCTCTGTTCGCATAATCACTGGCAAATAATATTCATCACCCGCGCCAACATGAATCTTAGAGACAAACGACTCTTTAGCATTCAAATACGCTTCCACACGATCCCACAAAGGAGCGAACTTCTCCTCTGGGAAAGGTCGGTTCACAGGCCCCCAATGAATACTATCTTTGCTAGATGCTTCTTCCACAATAAAGCGATCCATAGGAGAACGACCTGTCCGTGCACCTGTTTCCACAACAAGTGCACCGTTATCAGCAAGCACGCCTTCGCCATTTTGCAGGGCTTTTTCAACTAACTGTGGTGTCGTTAAATTTAAATGGATGGTTGTAACCTCTGATGCGGCGCTCATTTGTATTAAATCCTCTGAACTAAAAAAGTTTACCTGTACTGGGGTGTTCCCATTTATTATAGGCAATTAAAACTGCTAGTCTTGATAGTAACAAAACAATCTAAAAAAAAGTATTGTTATAACAACATGTTATTTTTTTACTGTTCTGTAATTTTTAAAAATATATTAAGTTATTGATTTTTAAACTATATACCTAAAAGCCAACAAGAAAAAGTGAAACATCTCGATGTTTTTGTTGCATTTTTTGTTGCTTTCTTTCTTTTTGGTTATTATATAACTAAATAGTAAGTTATCTCTTTGTAAGATTTGCATTTTTGATCGTTTCATTTCACTCACGAAGCGTCTTTTTTAGCGAAAAAGAGAACACTTATCGCCAATAAAATTAAAGTTTCACAATTATTAAGTTTTTTCTTATGATTCTGCCCCTTAACTTGGGGGCTTCATGATAAGATTGGTTCTCGAATCCCCCCTATTCTAAAAGGTTGATCGAAGCGTATGTTAAACACGAATCAGAACTGCAATATTGGATTTGTCGGCCTAGGAGTCATGGGTAAAAATCTCGCCCTTAATCTAGCTGACCATGGCTATCGAGTTGCAGGTTTTGATCTTGACGCCAACAAAATTCAAGACGTCCTTGATACAGAAGAACGTGAGCGTCCAGATACCAAAAAGGAAGCCCGAATAATCGGCTGCTCTAACATGGAGAACATGTTAAGCAACCTTGCTAAACCTCGCGTTGTCGTTGTACTCGTTCCTGCGGGCCAACCTGTCGACATCGTGTGCAACAATCTAATTAAAGCCGGAATCGAATCGGATGATATCGTCGTAGACTGTGGCAACAGTCAATGGACAGATACCATTCGACGCGAAGCAGAATACAAAGACTATTTCAAATTCTTCGGCACAGCTGTTTCTGGTGGTGAAGTGGGTGCACGTTTTGGTCCTTCCTTAATGCCAGGTGGTGATGCGGACTCATGGAAACACTTGCAACCAATGTGGGAAGCCGTGGCAGCGAAAGTTGATGAAAACGGCAAGCCAATTATCAGCAACACCCCAGGCAAGCCAGTCACTGAAGGCGAGCCTTGTACCGCCTATCTTGGACCTAATGGTGCTGGACATTACGTCAAAATGGTACACAACGGCATCGAATACGCTGATATGCAGCTCATATGTGAAGCTTACCACTTGCTTCGCTCTTTACTTGGCTACGAGCCAGAAGAAATTGGCAAACTGTTTGCTCAGTGGAATCAAGGCGAACTAGACAGCTATTTGGTAGAGATTACTGCGGATATTCTGCAGCAATATGACGCAGCAACAGGCGCGCCACTGGTTGATATGATACTTGACAGTGCTGGCCAAAAAGGAACGGGTCGTTGGACTTCCATTAGTGCAACACAGATGGGTGTTCCTGCTGGCATTATAAGTGAGTCCGTCTATGCTCGTGCTCTCAGCACACTCACAACAGAGCGCGAACATGCTGCTGGAATTCTGACAGCAGAAGTAGAAAGTGGCGAGATCGCTGCCGAAGACGTTGAAAAAGCCATAGAGGAAGCTCTTTATTGCGCTAAAATTTGTGCTTACGCCCAAGGCTTCCAAATCATGCGCGCAGCAGAAAAAGAATATGACTGGACATTCAACTTCAGTGATATCGCGAAAATTTGGCGTGGTGGTTGCATCATCCGCGCGTCTTTCCTACAAAGAATTGCCGATGCGTTTGATGGTAATCGTGAGCTTGAAAACCTGTTATTAAACGATTACTTCGCTGACACAATGGCCAAAAAACAAGCTGGACTTCGTAAAGCCGTAGTATTAGCCGCCCAATCAGGCGTACCTACTCCCGCTTTCTTCTCTGCTCTGGCTTACTTCGACGGTTACCGTTCAGAGGTGTTACCGGCAAACCTACTACAGGCCCAACGAGATTACTTTGGGGCTCACACTTATGAGCGCGTCGATGGTGAACCAGGTCAGAAATACCACACTTTCTGGCAAGAAGAAGGTCGCCCTGAACGCAAAGTGTAAGCAGCGAGTTATTACAACACTTTAGATAGCGAACAAAACGCAACCTATCAACGAGTGTTTATACCTAAAAAAGCCCAAATATTATTTGGGCTTTTTTAGGACAACACAGGCACAATGTAGCTTTTCCTTTACCTACTCTTTCATCTGCTTTTCCATGGCTGTTAACATACCACGCAACATTCCCAATTCTTGTTGGTCCAACTGCGATCGTTGAAACAAACGACGAAAGCGCGTCATCACTTTTCCAGGTGTTTTCGGCTCTAAAAATTCTGTTTTTACCAAAACGGTTTCCAAATGCTCAAGCAGAAAGTCAATTTGCTCTGCTGTCGCGGCGGGTAAATCCCACTTAGAGGCCACAACGGGCTCATCCTTCATTAACAGAGACTTCATCCTCAGTTCGTAAACAATCACCTGCACCGCTGCCGCGAGATTTAGCGAGCTGAAAGTATCGACTGAAGGAATATGCACATGATAGTGACAACGCTGCAATTCTTCATTGGTCAAACCACGATCCTCACGACCAAAGACAAAGGCTGTTTCCAACCCTTCATCAAAGACCAAATCAGCCGCCTGACGAGGGTCGACTAAAGGCCAAGGAATATGACGCTCACGAGCACTGGTACCAATCACCAACTGGCAATCTGCAATCGCTTCTTCTAAGGTGTCTACCACAACCGCATTGTCGAGCAAATCGCTCGCACCTGAAGCTCGGCTGATCGCTTCATCACTTGGGAAATGTTTTGGAGCAACCAGATACAAATCGGCTAATCCCATGTTTTTCATTGCCCGTGCGGCCCCACCAATATTGCCGGGGTGGGAGGTATTCACAAGGACAATTCTTACTTTATTCTGCATGCTAGACACTATCCATTTTTCTAAAAACGAAGGTTGCCGCGAATGTTAACAGTTTTTTCAGCAAAAACCTTAAACTGCTCAGTTTTTCACCAATTATTCACTAGCCAACGCACAACCTTTACGCTAGAATCCGCCCTCCTATTCAAGCAGATCCAGAGCGTCTTATTAAGAAAGCGGCAAACCATTCGTTTCGCTCTCTTTTTCACTCTGGGTAGGCCTACGCTCTTTAACACTTTATTGGCAACTTCTACTGCCCTTTTTAGGCGGTGGACGCATTCTCATTAGAAAGACGGTAACTTATGCAACCTAGAATTAATGTCGCAATCAAAGCCGCTCGCGCAGCAGCTGAATACATCATCCATTCTCAAGAAAAGCTCCTTTTCGACAAAGAGCAGGGCCAAAATGCCGCTCAGGTATACCAAACTGTATGCTCTGGCGCTGAACGTAGCATTGTTTACCACCTCGAAAAAGCTTACCCTGGCGACACCATCACCACTCGCTTACAAGGTACTGTACAAACAGGTGAAGAGGGCGAATGGATTATTGACGCGATTCAAGGACAGCATTTATTCACCCGTGGTCTAACTGGCCATGTTATTACCATGAGTTACTTAGTTGCTGGTAAAGTAGAGCACGCATTGGTGCTTAACCCTCATACTAAAGACGAGTTCTACGCTAGCAAAGGTCGTGGAGCTTATCTTAACAATTCTCGCATTCGCACCAGCACAGCACGCGACCTAGAGAAAACCACTCTCGCGGCGCAGTTCCCTGCAACCGACCGCACGGCTCCTTATTTAGCGGGTCAATTAGACGTATTATCAGATCTTGCCCAAAAAGGTGCTCGCGTTGTCATGCAAGATGCCCCTGCCTTGATGCTGGTAAACGCCGCAGCAGGCCGTTTAGATGCGGCTTGGGGCATTAAGCTTCAAGAATGGGAAATGCAAGCTGCGTTGTTTATTGCCAAAGAAGCTGGCTGCCTGTACGCTACCTTTGATGGCTCTCCTAATATTGAAAGTGGCGATGTTTTGTGCGCGAACGCACGTCTCTTCAAAGTATTATTACCTATTTTGAACAAGCACCTACTTTAACCGTTTAAAAAAATCGCTGACGCATACCGGATCGACCACTCCATCTGTTTATGCCAGATAACCAATATAAAAAAGCCCGTTTATGCATCATCATAAACGGGCTTTTTAATGTTTAACTGGTTAGCTAATACTTATGCTTTGTAGACATTTTGGTAACAGTAGTTGGTTGCTTCAACAAAACCGTCCACACTACCACAATCAAAACGACGACCTTTGAATTGGTAAGCCAGTACACAGCCTTCTTTTGCTTGCTGTAAAATAGCATCGGTAATTTGTACTTCGCCATTACGACCAGCAGGCGTATTACGAATTTTCTCGAAAATATCAGGCGTTAAAATATAACGACCAATAATGGCTAAATTAGAAGGTGCTTCTTCTTTGTTAGGTTTCTCAACCATGTCCGTCACACGGTATAAACCTTCCATCATAGAGTCACCTTTAATCACACCATATTTGTGCACTTCGTCTTCTGGCACTTCTTCAATGGCAACAATGGTGCAACGGAACTGGTTATATAGCTTCACCATTTGCGCCATAACACCATCTCCTTCCCCTTCGCCAAAGCACAGGTCATCAGCTAGTACGACACCAAATGCTTCATCACCAATCAAAGATTCACCTGTCAGAATGGCATGACCAAGACCCAACATATTGTTTTGACGAATAAAAGAGAAATTCACATTATCAATCAAATGACGAATACCATCTAAGTACTGTTCTTTGCTGGTACCAGAAATCTGATGCTCAAGTTCATAACTGATATCAAAATGATCAGCAATGGCACGTTTACCACGACCAGTAACAAACGTGACATTATCCAAACCCGCTTGTACGGCTTCTTCCACACCATACTGAACAAGTGGTTTATTGACGATTGGAAGCATTTCTTTTGGCATAGATTTAGTCGCTGGCAAAAAGCGTGTACCGTAACCAGCAACAGGGAACAAACATTTGCGAATCATACTCTTTCCTTAAATAAACAAATTTATCAGCAACCACAACTATGGTTATTTTAACGTAATACCCTTCCAGAGACCTTCTTTACAACAGAAGATAGCCGCTCCAAAACAGGTGAGTTTAACTTAAACCAATGCCAATAAACTGGCACAGATAATTTTTTTTGTGGAAATAAAGACACCAGCCTACCATCCTCTACCGCTTGCTTTACTTGTATACTTGGAATTAAAGCACAGACTGTACCACCAAGAACCATAGAGACAAACCCATGAGAAGACGGATACCAATGGCTCGTATCAGAATCCAACGGCATTCCTAAGCACTCTTTCACATAACGCGCCCATAACTCATCATTCTCATCATAAATCAATGACGGCGCACGAGCTACCGACCTAACACTAATCTTACATCTATCACATCTAAGTACATTTTCTATAAACTCAGGAGAGGAAAACAGCTCATAGTCCATATAGCCCAATAAAACGGAACTGCCACCAGAAACAGGGGTACCAATTTGACTAATACAAGCCACCACCTCACCGCGCTGAAGCAACTCTCGCGTTTTCCCCTGATCCGCCGCTTTAATGTGTAAGCGCGTCTCATCCAATCGAGAAAAATCCGTCACAACATCACTAAACCACGTCGCCAACACATCATTGTTCACCGCAATAGACAAAGGCTGGCGAGTATTTTCACCTTTTAGACTACCAAACAGACCGTCTTCTAACATCGCCACTTTATTAGCATGGGACAGCAGTTGCTCCCCCAAAACCGTGAGTTCAATGGGTCTGGCTCGAATCAATAGTGGCCCTCCGCATTGTTCTTCCAAACGCTTCACTCTTTGGGAAACAGCCGATTGCGTTAGGTTTAAATGCTGAGCGGCCTTTTCAAAACTTTGAAAGCGTACAACTGAGCAAAAACAGGCAACAGAATAATAATCCAGCATAATATATTCTAATGTGATTAAAATTTTATTAATTTATTTTTATCGAAAAATCCATTTAAGATCAAGACAAACGTATCACAAAGCAAAATCTATATAGAGAAACAACATCATGGCATTCCTAAGTGGATTGATTACTGGCGGTGGTCTCATTGTCGCCGTGGGAGCACAAAATAGCTTTTTATTAGAGCAAGCCCTAAAGCGACACATGGCGTTCCCTATCGCTCTATTATTCATCCTAAGCGATGCATTAGCGATTGCCTTAGGTGCGTTTGGAATTGGCGCGTTAATACATCATCAGGCAGGTCTTCTGGAGCTATTTCGCTGGTTTGGGGTACTATTTTTACTTTGGTTTGCTTACCAAAAATGGCACAGCTCTTTTCAGGAAGAGCACCTTATTGTGCAGCACATTACATCGCGTCTATCCATATGGCCCCTGTTTTTAATGGCATTGGCCGTCACTTGGTTAAACCCACATTTCTATTTAGATACCATGGTCTTAATGGGCAGTTTGGCCAATCAGTTTCCAGACAGCACACTATTCTTTGTTATTGGGGGGATTAGCGCCTCCATTATATGGTTTTTATTACTGTCCATTCTCGGCCACCTGTGTGCAAACTGGCTAAGCTCCGTTCGTTTCTGGCGCTGGTTTAATCGAGCAAATGCCCTGCTCATCAGTATCATCGCCATAAAAATCGCTACACAATCATCGTTTTAGTCGCATCAATAAAGACACGATCAACGACAACTGTATGGCGCCTTGAAGAGCCGATGAGAAGCAAACCTTATAGCTTAATCTCTACCTCATGACTCTCTTCCAGTGACGAAATAGAGGAGTCGGCTTCGACCAACATTTCTGCCGTCACCACCGGACTGACTGCCAGAGCCACTTGAATTTGATCCCCTTGATCTTCGATGATCATTGGTGGTTGGTAATTGATACGATACAAGGCAACCAGAGCAACGGTTAAGTTCATCGCCGCAATAAACCAAAACAGTGCATCAATACGCACCAAATCCATCAAAGCGGATGCAAACAAGGGCCCACAAATCCCGCCAACCCCGTTAAGTAGAATCATCCCACTACTCGCAGAGAGAATTTGTTCAGGCCGTAGCTGGTCATTAATATGGGACGAGGCCAACGAATACATCGGGAAGGTAAAGGCACCAATAAAGAACATGCCAACCATCATGACAATTTCACTCTTCATTGACGCACCAAGCGGTACAACAAAGGCACCGATGGCCCCCACGATACCAACCCAAAGAATGGTCACTCGACGATCTTGGCGATCAGACAACTTACCAATTGGCCACTGTAAAAGCATACCACCGAGATAACTAGCCCCAATAAAGAGCGAGATTTTGCCAACATCCATGCCCATTCGCTGGGCATAGAGAGCCCCCAGTCCCAAGATCGCCCCTGAAGTGACACCTGCAATAGTGACACCCGTTACCCCCAAAGGAGCAGTTTTTATCAGGCCAAGAATATTGAGCTTTTCTGGTACAAGAATGGTGGGCGATGGGGTACGAACTAATAATAAAGGTACCAACGCAAGGGAAATTAATACAGAGGTTAAAATAAATAATCCATAACCACTTGGCGAGGAGACATTAAGTAAAAACTGCCCCAAGGTTTGACTGGCCCATATCTCGATAACGTAAATCGAAAACAAACGTCCACGAGTATTATTCGTCGCAATATCATTAAGCCAGCTTTCTGTCACAATGAACAAACCAGCATAACAAAGGCCCGTTCCCATACGCATCAGCATCCAGAACCATGGGTTCACTACGACAGATTGCATTAATATAGTAACAGAAGCTAAAGAAGCCACTGCAGCAAACACCCGAATATGACCGACGCTCTTAACCCAATTAGGTACCAACTGAGAACCAAGAATAAAACCTAAATAGTAGGCTGACATAATCAGACCCGTTGCCGTCGTATCAAACGATTCAATCGCGGCACGAATACCAATTAACGAGCTCTGTAAGGCACTCGCCATCGTGATAATAGCAATACCGAAAAGTAGACTCCAAATTGGAAAAAGGGTTTGCTTGATCATGCAGATTCCTTTGAATTAGCAATAATAAATATCGTAGTGGTCATAATTTCGGCAGACTATACCGACACGAACAGGCATTGCAATACCTAATATTTATCAATCATTGTAAGCACGTAAAATGCCAACTTTTTTTACTGCTTTTGATAGAAAAAAGGCCCATATAGTCGAACTATAAAGGCCTTTGCGAAAGTTTTTACAGGCATATGCTTATGTATAGAACAGTTTATTTACACAGGTCATACGTCATCACGACTAAAATGCTTACCGAGCAAAGCATGGTAGAAATTATGGTCGTTTAATAAACCAACACACTGCCCTGCATTTTCGAGCAAGAGAGGCTGCTTCGATTGATAGCAAATTTCCACTGCATCACGCATTTTAATGGTCTCTGGCACACGAACGATAACCCCTTCTTGAAGATCGTCAATAGCCATTCCTTCTTCCCATTGAGCGGTTGCGACACTGTCACCTTGAGCAGAGTGCACATCGACAAACTCACCTTCTTTCAACGTCATCCAAAGGTTTTCCGTTAAAGAATAACGGTTATCCTTTATGGGTAACTCTGCAATTGGCGTCATCAATGAATTACCACACAACACATGCAATGGGTTTGTATGCGCGACAAATCGCTCAACGTACTCAGTCGCCGGGTTAAGGACTATTTGTTCAGGAGTATTTTGTTGAACAATACGAGCCGATTCCATAATGGCTATTTTAGAGCCAATCTTCAAAGCCTCATCTAGATCATGACTCACAAAAATGATGGTTTTCTTCAAGCGCTTTTGCAACTCGATCAACTCATCCTGCAGCTGAGAGCGGATCAGTGGATCCAATGCGGAAAAAGGTTCATCCATTAACAACACATCAGTGTCCATCGCAAAGGCACGCGCTAGCCCTACCCGTTGACGCATCCCTCCAGACAGCTCATCTGGATATTTAGAAGCCCATTTATCAAGCCCCACCATTTTTAATTGCTCTTCCGCTTTCTCTAATCGTTTGGTTTTTGGCATACCCTGCATTTCTAAACCAAACGCCACGTTTTCTAATACCGTTAGCCAAGGCATCAAAGCAAAACTCTGAAAAACCATTGACACTCGATGAGTACGCATACGGCGCAAGGTTGCATCATCACAAGAAGCCATATCGACCATCTTGTCTCCATCGCGAACCATGCAACGACCACGGGCAACTTTATTGAGTCCATTCACCGCACGCAGCAAAGTCGACTTACCAGACCCTGATAAGCCCATCAAAACACAAATTTCGCCTTCATTTACTTCAATATTGGCATCTCGTACACCAACCACATCCCCAGTCATACCAATAATTTCATCGCGGCCATGGCCTTTATCCATGAGAGGTAGCGTCTTAGCGAGGTTTTTACCAAATACAATGTCTATATTTTCAATTTTCACAACAGCCATGATTATCCCTCACGAGTCATTGATGGTGTTTTACAAATACGATCCAACATGATCGCCACCAAAACGATGGATACACCCGCTTCAAAACCTTGCGAGATATTAATCGTATTCAATGCTTGAACCACAGGGCGTCCTAAACCATTAGCCCCCACTAACGCAGCAACCACAACCATAGATAGAGACAGCATAATACATTGGGTAACCCCCGCCATAATGCTTGGCATCGCAGCAGGCAACTCCACCTTGTACAGTAGTTTGGATTTTGTACAACCAAAAGCAAGCCCCGCTTCCAACAATTCATTCGGCACCTTGCTTACGCCTAAATAGGTCAAACGAATCGGCGCCGCAATGGCAAAAATAATCGTAGAAATCAAACCAGGCACATAGCCCAGTCCAAATAAAATCAAGGTAGGAATCAAATACACAAACGTCGGAATGGTTTGCATCAAATCTAAAATGGGCCGCAATATCATATACAGCCAAGGTCTATGGGCGGCAGCAATACCGATAGGTACGCCAATCAGCACACTAAATGCCGTCGCCGATATCACCATCACCAAAGTTTCAACCGTATCCTGCCAGTAACCTAAATTCATAATGAGCAACATGGAAGCGGCGATGAACACCATCAAACCAACATTCTTATGCAAAAACCAAACACCCACCACCACGATCGCAACGACAGCCAGCGGAGGAATCCACATTAAGGCATCAACCATAGATGTAATCATGGTTCCTAATACATTAGAAATCATGTCAAAAAAACTGGAGGCATTATTTACTAGCCAATTAACAAATGTTTCCATCCATGCGCCAAGAGGGATTTTATGTTCCGTTAGCCAATTCATAGTCTTCTCCCGAATTAATCTTTTTTATTGACGGTTCATTGCAAACCGTCAATACATACCTTTCACTAACAACCTTATGCATTAATTAAGATGCATAAAGAAACTAGTTCACACCAAGATATTTTTTCACAGCCACAAGACCGTTACCGCCAGACTTGGTTTTGACACCAGCCAACCAGCTAGTTAACACTTCGGGATTTGCTTTAAGCCATTTTTTAGCCGCTGCAGAGGGTTGTTGACCATCATTCATGATGTAACCCATGATTTGGTTTTCCATTGGTAATGAGAACTTAAGATTGGTGAGAAGCTTACCGACATTTGGACATTCTTGAAGGTAGCCTTTACGCACATTCGTATATACTTTCGCACCACCGTAGTTTGGACCAAAGTAATCATCCCCCCCTTTTAGGTAATTCATTTTGAACTCAGTATTCATTGGGTGCGGCTCCCAACCCAAGAAAACAATCCATTTATGGCGGCGGATATTTCGTTTCACCTGAGACAACATCCCCGCTTCACTGGATGAAACCAATTGGAATTTACCCAGTCCAAAGGCATTTTTCTTGATCATGTCGGAGATCAAACGATTACCATCATTACCCGGCTCAATGCCATAAATACGGCCATTAAATTCTTTACGGTATTTGGCAATGTCCGCGAAACTGTGCACACCACCATCATATGCAGCTCGACTCACAGCCAAGGTGTATTTCGCCCCCACAAGATTAGGACCAATCACTTGTACCGCGCCAGATTTTTCATAGGGCTTAATAATGGATTTCATGGTTGGCATCCAGTTACCTAGAAAAACATCAATATTTTTATTTTTTAATGACGAGAAAGTCACCGGAACAGATAAAAGATCGATTGTCGTTTTGTAACCTAAGCCATGAAGCACTTGAGTCGTTAATCCAGTTGTTGCAGAAATATCGGTCCAACCCACATTCGAAAAACGAACCGTCGAACAACTGTGACCTGCAGCCATCGTTAAGCCAGAAATACTGGCAATACCAACCACCAATGCGGTTTTAGCAGCCTTCTTTAACATAACTTATCCTCTTTTTTAAAACCCATCATGAAGCAATAAGCACCAATGCTTACCCTAGATTGCGGTGCAAGAAAATATCTTGCGACCTCCTTTCAAGACCAACTATTGGCCTGAAAACTTATTTAAAAACAAAGTCTAAATAAGCTTGAATCTGTTTCGCAGACCGCGCCTTATCAATACCGCCAGAAAGAGAACCCCGTAGCCACATACCATCAATCAAAGCGGCAACCGTCTGCGCAATGTTTCGCGCCTCATCAATATCAAAGTGATCTCGTAACACCACTACCAAAGACGTATTCAAGCGACGAGCGTATACATTCTGTAGTCGATACAATGACGGCGTATGCATGGCTGAAGCCCAAAACCCCATCCAAGCTTTAACGACTTCAGGGTTTGTTTGAGACTGGCTAAAACTGGCTCGAACGATGGCCATCACTTTTTCTTTGGCACTGGCATCATGTGCCTGCTGAATCCGCGTTCTCAAAATGTCAAAAAACTCACGAATCAAACTTTTCATGGTTTCTTCGAATAGACCATTTTTTCCACCAAAATAATGATTAATAATGGCAGGAGAAACACCAGCGTTTTTACCGATGATACTGACCGTTGCACCAGAAAAACCGTATTCGTTGATGGCTTCAATCGCCGCCTGAATAAGCTGAGGCTTACGAATTTTTTGCATTCCAACTTTTGGCATAATGCATCCTTTTTTATTAAACAATCGTTTAATGAAAAACATACTAGGCTGTTTTTATAACAAGGGTCAACCCTTGACAAATCTAAACATTAGCACACTAACAAACATAAGATATTGATTTTTATATAAAAAATACCGTTTAAAATTTTTTTACATCTTTTTTTGGCATATTTGGGACGCTTAAGGATAAAAAATAAGGAAATACAGCTTAAAAAAGCTTCTATCATGATTAAAATTTCAACAAAAATGCGACATAACGCATTGAAAAATTTACACAAAAAGTATTGACAAGCCAATATTGAATAGAGCTCAAATAATTTAACAAGGAAAAATCGTATGAAAAAAACACAATTTGATTTCGATACCCTCATAGATCGCACACAAACACAAAGTGATAAATGGGCAAAATACCCTGAGCATGTCATCCCAATGTGGGTCGCAGACATGGACTTTGACTCGCCAGAATGTATCAAAAGCGCATTAAATAAACGCATTGATCAAGGTGTTTTTGGCTATACCCACGCCTCTAAATCTCTAAACAGTGCCATCCTAAACCATCTAGAATGTCGATATCATTGGTCCATCTCTCCAACGGCTATTTTTCATCTACCAGGGCTGGTTTGTGCTCTGCATATGGCAGTTAGAGCTTTTTCTAATGAAAATGATGGCATCATCGTTCCAGGCCCAGTGTATTACCACCTGAACAGAGCCCCAAAACTCTCCCAACGTCAGCTAATAACAGTCGACATGACTATTCAGCAAGACCGCTGGATACCGGATTTCAATCAATTAGAAAAAGCCTGCGCGCAAGCTAATGCGAAAATGATTCTCCTATGTAACCCTCACAATCCAGGCGGAACTGTCTATACAAGAGAAGAATTAGCGCAAGTCCATGCGCTAGCAAAAAAATATGATTTACTGGTCGTCAGTGATGAAATCCACTGTGACCTGATTTTTGATGACTTACAGCACATCCCCTTTGCCAGTTTGAACGAGGATGCAGCAAATCGTACCATCACATTAATGGCCCCTAGCAAAACCTTCAACCTTGCAGGATTGGGCTACGCTTTTGCCGTTATAGAAAACGCAAAACTAAGGCAGACATTTAACAACGCTAAAAGTGGTTTAATACCCTACCCTAATATGCTTGGTTTGGTTGCCGCCTCGGCCGCTTATCAAGAAGGTCAACAATGGCACCAAGCATTGCTGAGCTACCTCACCAAGAACCGTAATTTTTTGCAACAGTGGCTGGAAAAAACGCCGTTTTCTATACAAAAACTTGAGGCAACCTACCTCGCTTGGATCGATGTTTCGGCCTTAGATATTGATAATCCTCATCATTTTTTTCTTGAGGCTGGTGTCGGCGTATCGGATGGTAAAGAATTTGGTAATTCGTCCTTTATTCGCTTAAACTTTGGTTGTCCTATGCGTCAACTTGAACAAGCCATTGAGCGCCTTGAAGTCGCCTTAAAAAAGAATAATATTTTATGATTTTATTCTTTGAAAACAGGCTGTTAGGCAAAAATTAACTCACCTAACAGAGGTCATTACGATGACGTCACCTGTAAGCAATTTTATCGATCATTATATTCAGCACGCTGCCTCAGCAATGCGCGATGATTTGCATGAAATCATTGATATAATGACTCTAATAGCACCAGATGCCGAGCTCTCTTTTGACCTCGGCATCCCTTATTTCCAACAAGAGTCAGACTGGCTCTTTGGGGTCGCTGCTCGCCAAGACCATCTATGCATCTATTTTTCAGATACCAGCTTGTTTTATTCCTTTGCCCAGCGTCTAAATCATGCCCAATTTGGCGAAAACTGCCTACGGTTTCACCGCCTCAATGAGATCAATGTCAATGTCTTTACTGAGCTACTCAGCCAAATCAAAGCCAGTGCGGTAAAACGCAATCGTGAGCGACAGGCGCATCATTTACATTGACCTGCTACCTATAAACTGACCCACTACAGCGTAATAGTGACCATCATCTTTTTCGAGGCTGATCAACCATAACGCAATTAAAGCGTGCCATTACGAAGTGGTGCGTTTAAGATAGAAACAACTGACAAGACAAGATAACGACAAAAGAAAGGTCCGCATAAAGGCGACACGCTTGATGATCGATTTTACCGTACGCATAGGTATTTTCTTGACGCTACTTAGCATATTGCTGGCTTGGCAATGGCAACGCCCGCGTAAACCACTACGCTGGGCACCACAACGCTGGCGCCACAACGCAGCCCTATTGCTAACCGATGCATTGTGCGTAAGACTCTTACAGCCACTGTTACTTTCTCTTGTTGCATTACTCAATAGCAATAATGGACTCCTACACAGTCTCAACCTTCCCTATTGGCTTATCTTTATTCTCAGTTTAGTGTTTCTAGACGCCCTTATTTATTGGCAGCACAGACTATTTCATCGTATTCCTTGGTTGTGGCGTATTCACAAAGTTCATCACAGCGATCCAGAACTGGATGTCAGCTCCGCCGTTCGTTTCCATCCAGTTGAAATTATCCTGTCGTTGATGATCAAAGCCTGTGCAGTTTGGCTATTAGGCGTGCCCCTCGCTGCCGTTTTAGTATTTGATATTTTGCTTAATGGTTTTGCCATGTTTAACCACACCAATATCCGATTACCCAACAGGTTTGAGCCTTGGGTACGCGCACTCATCGTCACACCAGACATGCACCGCATCCATCATTCGCGACTTCCACAAGAAGCCCATAGCAATTTTGGCTTTTGCTTAAGCATTTGGGACAGATGTTTCCACAGTAATACAACTCGCGCTCTGAACGGGGATGAACAACTAAGCATCGGCCTACCCAGCCCCTCTTATTCTCCCCCGCCTTCTTTTATCAGCCTTATTGTTATGCCCTTTGCTGCCTCTTCAGTCGCAACAGGCCATACCACATCCAACAACAAGCCCCCCATTAAACGGGATAAATAGTATAGGGAACACTATGAGTTATCACGCTATAAACCAAATCGAAATGCGTATTATTGGGTGTTTGATCGAAAAAGAAATCACCACACCAGACCAATACCCATTAAGCCTGAATGCCCTGATCAACGCATGCAATCAAAAATCCAACCGTGAGCCTGTCACCCAGTACAGCGAATTAGACGTGCAAGACGCTCTGGATGCATTGGTGGATCGCGGCCTAGTAACAGAAATATCTGGTTCCCATAGTCGTGTTAGCAAATATCAACACCGCTTTTGTAATACCGAATTTTCTGACTTACAACTGTCACCTGCTGAAACCGCGATTATCTGTCTATTGTTTGTACGTGGCGCACAAACCCCTGGGGAATTACGCTCACGCAGTGGCCGCTTATACGGCTTTCAAAGCCGTGACGAAGTGGAAAGCGCGCTTCAAAGCCTTCACGAAAAAACGGGCGGCCCTTATGTTGAGCAGCTGGCCAGGGAACCTGGAAAAAGAGAGTCACGTTATCGGGAATGCTTCTGCACTGAGCATAATGAACAAGACAAGGCAGTGACCGCCACCTTTGGTGAGCCTCACAGCCACCAGCAAAGTGACCAAGCCCCTTCACTTATCAAACGAATCACTGACCTGGAAGAACAAGTCCTAAGCCTATTGGAGCGAATTGAGCGCCTCGAAAATGCCAGTGGACTATAATAGCAATTAGCGTCAGACTAGCCATTTTTAATATAAACGACTCTGCTCACCAGACATTCACATTAAGGAGACACCCATGAACCAGATACGCTGGGGAATCATTGGAACAGGCAACATAGCCCGCCTATTTGCAAGCGACTTTTGCCATGCGAAATCCGGTGAACTGCGTGCTGTTGCCTCACGGGAAAAAACCTCAGCGGACAACTTTGCGGCAGAATTCGACATTGAATTAGCATTTGTCGATTACTACTCCTTGATCCACAGCAATGAAGTTGACGTGATCTACATCGCCACGCCACACATGTCGCACTTTGACCTGACTAAAGCCTGCATTATGGCAGGTAAGTCTGTTTTATGTGAAAAACCTTTCACCATCAACGAGGCACAATCTCAGGAGCTCTTTGAACTGGCTGCGGAAAAAGAAGTCTTTGTTATGGAAGCCATGTGGACACGCTTTAACCCCGTCATAGAGCAAGTGATTGAATGGGTCGAAGAAGGGGAAATTGGTACGCTTCATAGTGTTCAAGCCAATTTCAACTTTCTAGCACCAACCGATCCAGAGCATCGCTTAATGAACCTAGAAATGGGCGGCGGCGCTTTGCTTGACATTGGTATTTACCCTGTCTTCTTAGCACAATTGTTGTGTGGCAAACCCGACTTTATCCAAAACCAAGCCGTTATTGGTGAGACCAATGTGGATGTTTTTGAGCAGTTACTCTTAGGCTGGAACAGTGGACAACTGGCCTCCTTGGAAGCCTCATTAATCTCTTGCAACCCCAACCGAGCGGTCCTATCGGGAGCCAAAGGCTACATCGAGATTGATTCCCCTTGGTATATGGCAAAATCCTGTCGTTTGATCAATCACGAAGGACAAGAACGCGCGGTGGAGTTTGATTTTCCAGGACTTGGCTATCAATTCGAAGTGGATGAAGTTAACCGTTGCCTGATGGAAGAACTACTGGAAAGCCCAAACCATCGTTGGGAAGACACCCTAGAACTGATCGCTACCCTTGACGAAGTCCGTCAAGACATCGGTCTTCAATATCCAGGAGAACCGGATTTTTACGAAGAAGACTTGGAACATCACCATCATGAGCACCACCATCACAAGCACTGATAGAGCAAAATGCTGATATCTAACCTAAGCATCTGACCTAAACCTCCTGCTCTTTGGGAGGTTTAGGTCACCTTCTGCAAAACACACTCTCCCCCCTTCTCGTTATACCAATATTGATATATTCATTCCCTCAACTGGCATTTGAATCACCTCATAGAGAACTCTATCCTCAATACGTCAGAGAACTTAGTAAGTCACTAACTCTCTCATGGAAAATAATAAAAATAAGAGGAATTTCGTATGATCGATCGCTCAATACGTCAACATTTGTCATGGTTTGACACTCTCAAGCAACACCTCCTAACGACCGTACTCTGTGTCGCATTGCCTGTGTGTTCTGTCTCTGCCAGCGCAGAGAGCTTAACCATTGGCTTTTCGCAAATCGGCTCCGAAAGCGGCTGGCGTACATCAGAAACCGAATCCATCAAGGCCGAAGCGGAACGCCGTGGCTACAATCTAAAATTCTCCGACGCCCAACAAAAGCAAGAAAACCAAATCAAAGCGGTGCGCTCTTTTATTGCTCAAGGAGTTGATGGGATTTTGCTTGCCCCTGTCGTCGAAACCGGCTGGGATCAAGTGCTCAAAGAAGCAAAGCGAGCACATATCCCCGTAGTCTTAGTGGATCGTGGCGTGGATGCTAACCCAGACCTATACCTCACCAAAGTTGCTTCCGACTTTAGGGAAGAAGGCGCCCTTGCTGCTTCTTGGTTAGCTGCGAAAACCAACGGCAAATGCAATATCGTCGAATTGCAAGGCACAGTAGGTTCTTCTGCGGCCATTGATCGCAAAGCAGGCTTTGATGCGGTTATCAGCAATTTCCCAAATATGAAAATCATCCGTTCTCAATCTGGAGATTTCACACGCGCGGGTGGTAAAGAAGTTATGGAAAGCTTCCTGAAAGCGGAAAGCAATCCTAAAAAAGACATCTGTGCCCTGTTCTCCCATAACGATGACATGGCCTTAGGTGCCATTCTTGCCATGAAAGAAGCGGGAATCAAACCTAGCAAAGACATTCTTGTCGTCTCGATTGATGGTGTGCCAGATATTTTCAAAGCCATGATGGATGGTGAAAGTAACGCCACCATTGAGCTTAATCCACATTTAGGGGCGCCTGCCTTTGATGCCATTCTTGCCTATCGTGCAGGAAAAACAGTGCCTAAATGGATCAAAGCCAATGGCCCGCTGTACTTACCTGATACCGCCGCCGCAGAGTATAACAAACGCAAATAATGTGGCTTCCCCTTGGGCGTGCGTCACCTGTTTCTCATTAGGATGACGCGCGCTCACAGGCGTGAATGACGTATGAAGTAGGCCTAACAGGAGCGCTTACCCATGGCACCTCATAGCAATGTAAAAGACCACTCAAGAACGACAAGCGATCACCGCTCTGCCTTGTTAGAAATTCGTTCCCTCTCCAAATCCTTTACAGGTGTGCAGGCACTAAACGCCGTCTCCCTGCAAGTGAATAAAGGAGAAATTCATGCTTTGCTCGGCGAAAACGGCGCAGGGAAATCGACCCTTATCAAAGTCCTCACAGGCGTCCACCCAAGAGACGAGGGCGATATAAAGCTAGATGGCCGAGCCATCCACGCCCGTGATAGCGGCCATGCTCAGCAATTAGGCATAAGCACTGTCTATCAGGAAGTCAATTTAATCCCCAGTATGTCGGTCACTGAAAACCTAACCCTACAGCAACAGGAAAAATCCTTTGGCCTAATCAACTGGAAAAAAGCCGATGCACGCGCCAGAGCCCTATTGGCCAGAGTGGGACTGGAAAATATCGATCCATCCCGACAACTCGACCGCTACTCCATTGCCATACAACAACTTATCGCCATTGCCAGGGCCCTAAGCAATGAGGCAAAACTGCTGATTTTAGACGAACCGACCGCCAGCCTTGATGCCAGTGAAATCAAGCAGCTCTTTAGCTTGATGACTCAACTCAAAAACCAAGGCATGGGCATTATTTTTGTCACCCACTTTCTCGACCAAGTGTATGACATCACTGACGTTATCACGGTATTACGCAATGGCGAATGCGTGGGAACTTTTCCTACCGCCTCATTAAGCCGTTCCGACCTTGTCAGCCATATGGTTGGTAAATCGTTAGACGATCTTGCCACCTCCAGCGACCATCAAGCCACTGGAAAGCCTCAAAACACACTACTGACCATGCAATGTGTCGGAAAACAACGTTTTCTACATCCCCTTGATTTGACCATACATGCCGGTGAGATTGTCGGTGTGGCCGGCTTACTGGGCTCGGGACGAACCGAGTTATGCGAACTGGCCTATGGCTCGACAAAGCCAGATCAAGGTCTCATTACACTCCAACCAGAGTCATCAGCAAAGCCAACAGCTGAGCCCACCTCACTAATACAAAAGTCGCTGCGTCAGACGATTCAATCGGGAATGGGCTATTGCCCAGAAGATCGTAAATTAGACGGCATCGTGGCCGAGTTAAGCATACGTGAAAACATGATTCTGGCCTTACAAGCCAGCAAAGGCTGGTGGCGCTCCATTGCCATGTCTGAACAGAAAAAACTGGTTGACGATATGATCAAACGCCTAGCCATAAAAACCCCAGATATGGACAAACCCGTGGGCGAATTAAGTGGCGGTAATCAACAGAAAGTCATTCTCGCGCGTTGGCTGATTACCCATCCAAAACTGCTTATTCTAGACGAACCCACCCGAGGCATTGATATTGGCGCGCATCACGAAATTATCCAAATCATGCAAGAGCTTTGCGAACAAGGTATGGGCCTATTAGTGGCCTCATCCGAACTCGAAGAGTTAGTCATGTTTGCTCACCGTGTGGTGGTTATGAAAGATCATCACAAAGTCGCTGAGTTGCGCGGTAGCAATGTCTCAGAACAAGCTATCCTTCATACCATTGCGAGCTAAATGGACACGCTATGATAGACATTAGACCTCCCATAAAAGCCACCAATATGAAAAAACATCACGCATTACAACACCTATTAAAACGGCTGCAGAAGCAGCCTAAAACCCTTGCCCCCTTTGTCTCCCTGTTGCTGATTCTTAGCGTTACCGCTCTGATCACACCCGGCTTTTTAGAGATTAAATTTGTCAACGGTCATCTATATGGCAGCTTAATCGATATTCTCCATCGCGGCACCCCAACGGCCTTAGTGGCTCTGGGCATGGCAGTCGTTATTGGAACACGAGGCATCGATTTATCTGTCGGTGCCGTCATCGCTATTTCCGGTGCAGTCACCGCCGTACTCACGGTAAACACAGATTGGCCTGTCTGGATCGTCATTGCCTGCGCACTGGGCAGTGGCTTAGTCTGCGGACTCTGGAACGGCCTGTTGGTATCGATCTTTAATATTCAACCCATTGTTGCCACGCTTATTTTAATGGTGGCTGGGCGAGGCATTGCCCAAATGATTACCGAAGGGCAAATCGTTACCTTTCATTCAACGGCGCTTAATGCCATTGGTAATGAATTCTTTTTAGCCTTTCCCATTCGAGTGTGGATCGCCCTTGGTATGATCATACTGACCATAGTCGTGATGCGTAAAACCTCACTGGGGTTGTTTATTGAAGCCGTCGGGGCCAATGTTAGAGCCAGTCGATTAGTCGGCATTGAAGCACGCCTATTGGTACTATCTGCCTATATATTTTCCGGCTTTTGCGCCGCCTTAAGTGGCATTATCATCGCAGCCGATATTCGCGGAGCGGATGCTAATAATGCTGGCCTGTGGCTCGAACTGGATGCCATTCTTGCCGTCGTGCTCGCGGGGGCCTCCCTCGCGGGTGGACGCATCTACCTAGGGCTCACCATTATTGGCGTATTGATTATTCAAACCCTTACCACCGCGATTTTAACCAGCGGTTTACCTGTACAATACAATCTGGTTGTTAAAGCCACCATCATTCTGGCGGTGTTGCTTATTCAATCCCCCACCACAAGGCAATGGTTATCAAAACGCTTCCAATCTAAAAGACGGCAAAACCCTAAAAAAGGACAAAACAGTACATCATCTCAGAATCATGGGAGAGCAGATCAATGATCAACGAGCGTAATCTTCCTATTTTCGCCACACTCACCGTGTTTCTCTTACTTTATGGGTTTGGCATGTATGAATACAAAGGCTTTCGCGACACCCTTGTCTTCACCAATCTATTAACAGACAACGCTTTTTTAATCGTCACCGCAGTGGGAATGACGTTTGTCATTTTATCGGGTGGGATCGACCTTTCCGTCGGATCCATGATCGCCTTCATCGGTGTGTTAATGGCCTATCTGATCACTAGCTTGCACATTCATCCTATCCTTGCCATCGCCATCTCTCTGATTGTCGGCACCGCCTTTGGCGCCATCATGGGCATGATTATTTCTGTATTTGAGATTCAGCCCTTTATTGTCACCTTGGCGGGTATGTTTCTCTTTAGAGGGCTCGCCTATTTAATCAATTTAAATGCCGTCCCAATTAACCACCCTTTTATCACAGCCCTATCTGACATCTATGTTAGTGTGCCAGGGCGTGGCGGTTTAACCTTTATTGCCATGGCGATGTTGGTGCTCTTAGTTGTAGGGATTTTGATCGCTCGTCGCACACGCTTTGGCATGAACGTCTATGCCATTGGCGGCGACAAACAGTCGGCCGCCTTACTGGGGGTCCCCATCAAAAAAACCACCGTCAAAATCTATGCCTTAAGTGGTTTATACAGCGCTCTGGCTGGGGTGATTTTTGCCATCTACACTAGCTCCGCCTACCCTTTAGCCGCCGTAGGAGTGGAATTAGACGCCATTGCAGCGGTTGTCATCGGCGGCACATTGTTAACAGGCGGAGTCGGTTATGTCTTCGGCTCTTTTTTAGGAGCCATGATCCAAGGTGTGATTCAAACCCTTATTACCTTTGATGGCAGCCTCAATAGTTGGTGGACTAAGCTCGCCATTGGCGGCCTCTTGCTGTTTTTTATCTTGCTGCAAAAAGCCATTGTTTTCTGGGCTAAAAAACGCAGTCCTGCCACGTAACAACGGATCACACCTGATACATATTCACATATTATGTCGCAAGTAAGCGTTAGGATGGCAAATGCCCTGCCATCCTAACCAACTAACCAAAGATGTGCTGGCTCAATAACACACTCACTGGCAAGGTCACCACACAAAGTAACGTTTGTAAGGTGATAAACGCCGCCATGCGCTCACTGTCTCCACCTAGCTGCCGCGCCAAAGCATACCCAGAGGCCGCCGTTGGCACCACACCAAACAAGATCGCCACCAAGGCAGGCACACCGGTTATACCCAACCACCAACATGACAAAGCCACCAACCCGGTAAAGACCACAAAACGTGCCACAGCCGACCACACAAACGTCATGCCTACCGAACGAATCACCTCAAAACGCACACTGGCGCCCACCGCCAATAATACCATTGGCAACGCCGCCTTCGCTAAAATGGACACCGTATCCGAGACCAGCGGTATGGGCGTTAGCCCAGCCAAATTCAGCCCCGCTCCTAGCACGATAGAAACAATCAGAGGATTACGTATTAACGCATTAATCACCAATTGGGAAAGGGACGGCACAGCTTTTCCTCGTTGTAACGCCGTTGATTTACCATGCAGCAACACCATCGACACCACCACAAACACATTAATGGATGGAATCAACACAGACGCTCCGAGCACTGCCAGCGTTAAACCTTGCGCGCCATACAAACTGGACGCCAATGCCAGTGTCAAAAACGTATTAAAGCGTACCCCAGCTTGCAGCATAGATGAGGTGACAGGCGCTTTCACCTTAAGCATAAAAGCACAAGCAAAGACAAACACTGCCGTCCCAGCCATAGCCAACAATAAGATCAACCCATAACGAAATAGCAAAGGATTCGAAAAATCCATTGTCGAGGTGTTACTGAATAGCAGAGCAGGAAATAGCACCCAGTAAGCCAGCTTATCGACACCACTCCAAAAGCCGTCTGCTGGAAAACGCCAGCGCTGGCACAATGCGCCTATCATCAGCAATAAAAAAATCGGAACAATCGAAACAGACAACGACAACATGACACGTCCTTCTTATCATTAAGCAACCATTTTATCATCAAGAAATAATGCGTTAGCGTCTATTCAACCTTCAATAGCTGCCAATCTTGTGCTGCTAAAGCCTCAATAAACCAGCTTAATCCTCGGCCTGGGTCATCTTTGCGCCAAGCGATATAACTCATGTGATTCTGTCTTGGTAGTTCACACTCTCTGATAACCAGCCGTCCAGACATCACTTCATGATCGACAAAGTGCCTCGGCAAATATCCCACGCCCAACCCTAAACACAAGGCCTGAACTTTACTCATCATATTATCGACTCGAAGCACCTGGCGGCTTTCAAACAGGCCAGAATCCCGTTGTGGTAAAATCTTGGTTGAATCCGCCACCACAATCGACGGATGTTCACGCAGCTGAGCTGCAGTAATGGGGCCTTCTGTTAACGCTAGCGGATGAGTCGGTGCCACTGTAAAGACAAACTCAAGTTCGCCAATTGGGCGAGTATGAAAGCGCCCTTTGGGCAAATCCCCCGATGCTCCGACGACCAAATCCACCCTATCATCCTGCAAAGCATCCCAAGCCCCCGCAATGGCTTCTTCCGATAAACTGATCTGCACTGGACGGTTTTGCGCCAAAAACGCCCCCACTACCGTCAATAATGGCAACTCTGGCAACGCCGTATCACGAGCGATACGCAGCTTTGGCTCCCAGCCAGACTCTAACTGCTTAACCGAATCCTCCAAGCGCGCTGCGGCGTCTAATATCGTTCGCCCTTTATCAAGCACAAGCCGTCCAGCAGGGGTAAGCACCGCCCGTTGGCGAGAGCGATCAAACAAACTAACGCCTAAATCTTCTTCTAATTTTTTCATCGTATAGGTCAAGGCAGACGGCACTTTATACAATGCATCCGCAGCGGCAGCAAAACTGCCAAATTGCTCAATCGCCTCCAATACCCGTAATGCCTCTAACGTAACCGCATGAGCCATAAACACCCCCTTATCCATTGGCCTTCAATATTTTTGAAATACTACCTCAAAAGCTTCCGATTTTCTTTGCCTTTCTTAACGCCTACACTGCTTCTATACCTTAGGCGACGTGACTTAACACAAGCTCACAACAGGCATACATCCTGCTCGCCACAAACACACTATTAGGAGAAGCAGTATGATTACCATTAGAAAAGCAGAGGATCGTGGCACCGCAAACTTCGGTTGGTTAAACAGTCACCACACTTTTTCATTTGGCCATTACTATGACCCTAAACACATGGGATTCTCACATCTGCGTGTTATCAACGACGATACCGTCACCCCAAGCGCAGGCTTTGAAACCCATGGTCACAAAGACATGGAAATTATCAGCTACGTACTACAAGGCCGTATAGCTCACAAAGACAGTACTGGTAATATCAAAGAACTACCCGCTGGGGAATTCCAGCTGATGTCCGCTGGCAAAGGCATCTACCATAGCGAATTCAACGCCTCCGATTCGCAGACGCTAAAATTCCTACAAATTTGGATTCAACCAAACGAATTTGGTGGTACACCTGGTTATCAACAAAAGGATTTTGGTCAACAAGAAGGCCTAACCACCGTCATCACCCCTGATGGCCGCGACGGCACCTTAAGCATCAAGCAAAATGCCAGCCTTCATCAATTGATCTTATCGGCTGACAAAGCACAGGATCTAAATGTGGAAAACAAACGCAGTCTCTACATTCATCAAATTGAAGGCGAACTGACCCTACAAGATGGAACAGTACTCCATCCAGGCGACGGTGCAAAAATCACCGAAGAGGGCAAAGTGCAACTTCACAATACAGGACAAGACACTGTCAAAGCCCTAGTGTTTGACCTAGTTGAAGCGGCGCACTAACCTCCTTATATCGGATGACTTTGGCCAATCTGACAGAAATAAAAAAAGCCTAATTTATTATCAAATTAGGCTTTCTCTTTCTTTATCTGCTTGATTAAGCGCTAACCAAGCTTGCAACTGACTGACCACCGCCTGCGGCTGCTCCATGGGCGTCACATGCCCCGATTCCTCGATCACATGCAACTCGCCATCCGGCACCAGCAACAACATCGCCTCATGCAGCGAAACAGGGGTCCAACTGTCCTGACGACCACACATCAATAATACAGGGCACGCCACCTCACGTAACACACAAGTCGCATCGGGACGCTGTACCAATGCATTGACCTGAGCCGTAAAGGTTGCCAACGTTTGCCGCTCCATCATCGCTAATATAGACGAGACCAAAGGATCGTCCTTTAAGCGATCTGGATGAACCATCTCCGCTAGCAATTGGCGCCCCATTGCTGCCATTCCTTGCTCTTTAGCCAGTGCCAGCAAAGCGAGCAGAGAGGCTTTTTCCTGCTCCCCTTTGTGATCTTTCGGAAGCGCCTTATAGCCCGTATCCAACAAAACCAAATGACTCACGCGCTCCGGTGCTTGACGACAAACCTCTAACGCCACCAAGCCTCCCATAGAATGCCCCACCAGAACAAAACGCTCTGGGGACGATTGCAACACGGCCTCCGCCATGGCTTCTATGGAATCGGCATCCCCATAATCCACCACCGACACCTCATCACGAGGAAACGGAGACAACACTGACTGCCAAACAGCAGCATCACATAACAAACCAGGTAGGAATAGATACGACATCACGCCCTCCTTTTTATCAAGTTTTCATGATAAACACTGCCCTACTCATGTTTCACTTAACCATTCACCCCTGTCCATAAAAACAAAAGATCACACAAAACAAAAGGACAATCCGCTAAAAGGTCACTTACAATTTAAAAGACTCTTGATTCGCATCACAAGCACAACCACCCTAGAATCTTGTCGAGGTATAAAAGGCAGCATCACCTGATAAAGCGTCACCACTTAACAAAAGAGGCTTAAACTCAATGAGACAAACAGACTTTAAACCACTTGGCTGCACCCAATGCGCCAACGCTTGCGATCTTGAGTTTGACTTCACTATGGCGTTTCAGCCCATTATTAACACCAAGAACAAAAGCATCTACGCACAAGAAGCGCTCGTGCGGGGGCTCAACCAAGAAAGTGCTTATCAAGTCCTGCAAAACGTTAACCAAACCAACCTCTACCGTTTTGACCAGAGCTGTCGCGTAAAAGCCATCAAATTGGCTTCAGAACTGGGCATACAAACAACCGACAGCCGCTTAAGCATCAACTTTCTGCCCAACGCCATTTACAAGCCAGAACTGTGCCTGCGCACCACACTAAACGCCGCCGAGTTATACCAATTTCCGCAAGAAAAAATCATCTTTGAATTCACCGAAAACGAACAAATTATCGATAGCCAGCACTTAAAATCCATCATCGAATACTATAAAGACCAAGGCTTTCTCACCGCCACAGACGACTTTGGCGCTGGCTTCAATGGCCTCAATCAACTTGCTGACCTACAAACCGACATCATCAAAATTGACATCGCCTTGATCAGAAACATCGACCAAGACAAAACCCGACAAACCATCGTCAAAAACCTCATCAACCTATTTAACGATCTTAATATCACCATCATCGCTGAAGGCATCGAAAAACAAGCCGAATACCACACCCTAGAAGACATGGGAATCCACCTATTCCAAGGCTACTACTTTGCCAAACCCAGCTTCGAATCCCTTGCCGAAATCAACTGGGGATAAATCGACCTGACCTAAGCCGCATCTGCGACAGTAAAGTGTTGACGCTAATCTCCTTCGGAATGGAGTAATTTTTAATCCGCCTGTTCGGCGGTGAAGGCAATTGTTTGTCATAAATTTGGGGAGGGTACTTTCTAAGCCTCCTGTTATGACCGTTTAAAATCTGATTTATCATCATATCCATGGAATAAATAGCTTTTTAATAGATATAATCGGTTTTAATTTTTCTCAATCACATCTAAAAATTCTAAATTAATTCCTTCCATTAATCGGGGAATAGAAGCTTCAGCATCTTTGTACCACTTTTTACCACTGTGAGACATATTCGTATCTAATGTAAAATTAGCCAGAAGATAAAACTCTTCATTTAATAGTGTGGCATACACATACTTTTTTTGCATAACGTCTGATCCTCCTTCAATGTATCTAACCCATTTTATACCATTAACATTATTTTTTTCGAAATGGTTAATTTCAGGAAAACCAGATTCAAAGATACAAGATGCTATAAGATCTTCTCTCTCTTCCCTAGAGTATTTTGTTGCTCGCCTATCCAGCTCCTGATTCATATTATTAGCCAACTTCACATTATGCCCCTTAAAGTACTTACCTATCACAGGGGAATTATAATACTCATTATATTCTTTTAATATGATTAGTCCCAACTCATCAATATTAGATACTGGAGACATAGCCTTAGAAGCAGTAATATTGAGACGCAAATTACCTAATTCGCCTTGAAAAGGAACTGGTATAACAGGCCAATAAAACCAGTAGGCTTCATGTATTGGAATATATTTGGAATGCAATATTTGATTATAATTATTTTCAAACCAGTCAGAACTAGAAAGTGGATAGTTTACAAGTTTGGCTTTTTTTGGCTTTATTGGGTTACATATCGGCAAGTTCAAATCAACTTTAATCTTTTCATCTAAAGTATAAAACTCCTGAGAAAAATATTTGAAATTTACCCCACCACGATAGCCATATAGTAGCTTCTTAATAAGCATAGTCCTTTTACTTATTGGTATTTGCATTTAAAGGCTGTAAACTAACTCCCTGCATTAACCTAGGAATGGAATCCTCCGCATCTTTGTACCAATTTTTACCACTATGCGACATATTAGTTGATAAATAAAACTCAACAGACAAATAATATTCATCACCTAATAGACTAGCATATACATTTTTTTTCTTAAAATCGCTCGATTTTATTTCAACATATCTAATCCAATCAACCCCGTTAATCTCTAAGCAGTCAAATTCTTTGAGATAAGGATACCCTCTATTTTTCATATTAATTTCAATTTGCTCTTTTCTTTCCTCTTCGCTAAATGGTATAGCCCTACGTTCAGAGTGAGCATCTACCTTATTTATAATTTCTGCATTATGACCTAAGCCGTATTTCCCAATAATTGGTGAGTTATAGTAATCATTATATTCTTTTAATACCTCTTCACCTAGTTCAAGACAGTTATTTACCGATTTAGAAAGTTTAGATACACTAAAATTAATACGTAGATGACCGAGTTCGCCTCTCAAAGGAGTTGGAATAAGCGGCCAAAAAAACCAGTAAGCTTCGTATACAGGTATGTATTTAGAGTGACCTATTTGACTATAATTACTCTCAAACCATCCTGACTCAGTAAAGGGATAGTCTTTCCATTTAGACGAAGCTAACTTTTTAGGGTTATTTCTAGGCAGTTCTAAAATAAGATTAAATCCACTGTCCAAATAGAAGCTTTTCTGTTCTAAGCAGTTGAAATCTGGACCGCCTCGATAGCCAAAAAACAGCTGTCTTATAGACCTAATTAAAGTCTTATGTTTTTTCCGTATCATCTAAAAACTCTAGTTTAATCCCTTCCATTAAGCGGGGAATAGAAGCCTCAGCATCTTTGTACCACTTTTTACCACTGTGGGACATATTCGTATCTAATGTAAAATTAGCCAACAAGTAGAATCCTTTATTTAGCAAGGTGGCATAAAAATATTTCTTCTTCATACCTTCTGAACGTATTTCCTTGATTTTAACCCAATCTACATTGTTGTATGTTTTCTTTTCAAACTCATTAATTATAGGAAAGCCACCCTTGTTAATACGAAATTGCACTAACTCTTTTTTTTCTTCTTCATTAAGTGGTGTTGTTCGACAAGCCGAGAATTCTTCCACAGATTCAATTATTTCAGTGTTATATCCTAATAAATACTTCCCAATAATGGATGAATTATAATATTCATTGTACTTAGACAATATTGCGTCACCTAGTTCATCTACATTACTAACATCTTCAGTTATTTTTTCAACCATGAAATTAAGACGTAAATGACCTAGCTCCCCTCGAAATGGAGTAGGAACGATAGGATAGTAAAACCAATAATATTCACACACTGGTATATACCTAGCATGACCTATTTGGCTATAATTACTTTCAAACCAACCTGGCTCTGTGAAAGGGTAATCCATCCATTTTGAACTAAATGTTTTTGGTGGATTACATATAGGCAAATCTAAAATTAAGTTAAAACCACCGTCCAAATGAAAAGAGGTATGAGAGGAACGTTTTCGTTTAATACCTCCACGATATCCATGCAATATTTTCTTGAAAATCATATAAAAGGCCTTTTTATAAGATTAGAAAAGAGCACATTAAGTGTTCTTTTCTATATAATTTAATATATCTTGTGCTCTACGATGATTGCCCGCCATTCTTAACTGAGCATGATAAGACTCAAGACCTAAATAGGGTAAGGTATGGGGGCTAGTCAGTTCAGTTCCAAAAAAGGTTAAACCAAAAAACTTTAAACTGCGGACTAAACTACTTGGTGATAGGTTATTTGCTCCAGCGATATTTGGCACAAGGTCAAAAGGGTTACTTTTTGGTTGATTAACCTTCATTCCTAGTTGGTTAGCGGCTAACTTTAAACGAGGTACATAGGCACCAGGAGCATGTATAGCCACTTGTTGAGATGTTAATAAGACACTATAGCACTTTCGATACTCTTCTAAGGCTGCCGTAAAGATGATTGCCCCTTGACTATGAACAACCCATTTAACTTTTTTGCCCTGTTACTGATTTTGATAAAATATGGCGGCTAGATGTTGCGCATTCTGTGATTTCGTGCCTTGGCGCTTATCGAAAACGCATTCGACCACATCATAAAACATGCGATCAGTCGGATTATGAAATAATGTATAAGTATCAAAGTCATCATTCGGATAGGCTGCATCCAAATGTGCCCCCATTAACCATGTTGCTTTATTCAAATCATTTTGCATACCATTAACAGCAGCATGTTGATTAGATATTTGACTCTCTGCTTCTAAATCTTGACTCCACGCCCCTATTGACCGCTTAAGATCATCGTCATCCAGAGCACCATTAAAACGGCCACCTATTCGTTTAACATTGTAAAGCATATTACGTTCTAAACGGTGTCTCGACTTTGGACCAACAAGCGTTTGATCAAGATAGATATCATGAATAACTACTTGATCATTTTTCGTGATTTTAAAGTCAATTAGGTAATGATAAGAACGAAACTGATCTTTTGTACGATAGAAGCGCTTAAATGGCATTAAGCTGTGCTTAGTGGAGCTGCAACTATTGGGGTTATTACAGACAAAAGCGATTTCTTTGATCACTTTTTGCTGATCGAAATGGTTAAGGCTTGCTAGCATAGCAAGCGCTTGACGAGAAATAAAAATACGCGCACTCATCAGATCTGCAGGGTTATATGCCAAACCATACTGCTGTGCCATCTGCTGATCTAAGCCAATCTCGTCAAATGCCTCAACTTTCCCTGAGTGTTTCCAAGTCATAATATGATCCCTCTTCCATAGGCAGGCCAAAATCATACGGAACTTCGCAACGTTAATCTAGACCCGTTTTTCTAAGCCGCGTGCTCGGCGGTGAAGAAATGAGCCGCCGCATCGGTGCGGTGGTATTCTTTCTAAGCCGCCTGTTCGGCGGTGAAGGAAGCCTTGCATATGCCGCAAGTGAAATTTCATTTCTAAGCCGCCTGTTCGGCGGTGAAGGCAACATGAAATCCCCCACCGTGTCACCATTATTTCTAAGCCGCCTGTTCGGCGGTGAAGTTGACCTAATCTAAAAAATGGCGCGCTGTCTCTTTCTAAGCCGCCTGTTCGGCGGTGAAGCCAAGGCTTTGGCGCTGTTGGCGACCGACTATTTTCTAAGCCGCCTGTTCGGCGGTGAAGTTGCGCCAGATCTAAACTTGCGCACAAACGCATTTTCTAAGCCGCCTGTTCGGCGGTGAAGGGCAACAGCAAGGTGGATTCAATCAGCCACAATTTCTAAGCCGCCTGTTCGGCGGTGAAGAACCATTGCAAGAAACGACCATACCCGCTCGCTTTCTAAGCCGCCTGTTCGGCGGTGAAGATCATTTCACGATTACGCCTAACATCCTCCTCTTTCTAAGCCGCCTGTTCGGCGGTGAAGGCTTTGAAGATGGGGCAAGGTGGAACACTGCTTTTCTAAGCCGCCTGTTCGGCGGTGAAGAAGAAGGTGATTATCTTGAGTCCATCAACAAATTTCTAAGCCGCCTGTTCGGCAGTGAAGTTCATCAGTTCTAACACATGGTTTTGAATGCTTTTCTAAGCCGCCTGTTCGGCGGTGAAGAGATGCAAGGGGTGATTAATCCTAATAGCCTATTTCTAAGCCGCCTGTTCGGCGGTGAAGCTTTTGTCTGTATTTGCTGGGGAGCGGAGCAATTTCTAAGCCGCCTGTTCGGCGGTGAAGAATGAGTAAACCTGAAGAAGTAATGAGCTTCTTTTTCTAAGCCGCCTGTTCGGCGGCAAACAACACATCAAACTCTCGCTGGTTCGCGTGGTCTTTCTAAGCCGCGTGCTCGGCGGCAAACAGTTGGGCATGGCTGAGGCGCTGGATTTTATTTTTCTAAGCCGCGTGCTCGGCGGCAAACGTCTAAACTTTTCATTTCTACAACCGCGTAAGTTTCTAAGCCGCGTGCTCGGCGGCAAACCGTGCTTATCGTGATGACGAATATCGGGATGTTTTCTAAGCCGCGTGCTCGGCGGCAAACATTCGATAAAAAGACGGTCAATTACTGCGCCATTCCTAAGCCGCGTGCTCGGCGGCAAACAATTACCAATAAGCGTAACATTTGCGCTTATTTTTCTAAGCCGCGTGCTCGGCGGCAAACTCGGAGCTTACGTGACAGTCAAAACGCCACAGTTTCTAAGCCGCGTGCTCGGCGGCAAACGAAGATTAACGCTTTCTGTGAGCCCCGCTACTTTTCTAAGCCGCGTGCTCGGCGGCAAACAGGCTGGCCCTCTGCTGTTGCAAAGTCCAACGTTTCTAAGCCGCGTGCTCGGCGGCAAACGTTGGTGTAGTTTTCGACGTTGTTGAGCGTTGTTTCTAAGTCGCGTGCTCGGCGGCAAACAAATACGGTCTCTACCATTTTTGGGGTTATTATTTCTAAGCCGCGTGCTCGGCGGCAAACAGTGGGTTTGGAATACGCCATCATCCGCAAACTTTTCTAAGCCGCGTGCTCGGCGGCAAACTTTGAGCCAGAAGTTGAGCTTTTCAATCTCTTTTTCTAAGCCGCGTGCTCGGCGGCAAACGACAAATAGCGCGCCATAAGTTTTCCCCTAAATTTCTAAGCCGCGTGCTCGGCGGCAAACTACTGGTTCACCGCTACCATACTTTCGAGATATTTCTAAGCCGCGTGCTCGGCGGCAAACGGCTGTCGCGAGATGGAAATTTAGAATCAATCTTTCTAAGCCGCGTGCTCGGCGGCAAACAGCTGGCTTGCCTTTCATGGCTTGCGGTATTATTTCTAAGCCGCGTGCTCGGCGGCAAACATTCAATCTCGGCTGAACGCTCAGTGCTTGGCTTTCTAAGCCGCGTGCTCGGCGGCAAACATTTTTTAGATTTTGCAGGTCTTTTTTTAACTTTTCTAAGCCGCGTGCTCGGCGGCAAACTATCAGATCTCATCGGTAATGGTTCAGGAGATTTTCTAAGCCGCGTGCTCGGCGGCAAACGTTAGTGGGCTGGGGCTTACTGTCATTGATGATTTCTAAGCCGCGTGCTCGGCGGCAAACAACATACTCATCGAAGACGAATTTACCAAAATTTTCTAAGCCGCGTGCTCGGCGGCAAACTTTATTTGCTAAACGAGAATGAAGTTATATCCTTTCTAAGCCGCGTGCTCGGCGGCAAACGTACATGCGATAAATAGAAGGTTTCGTCGTATTTTCTAAGCCGCGTGCTCGGCGGCAAACCGCCAAGAGCGCAAAAAAGACGCGGTGTATTTTTTCTAAGCCGCGTGCTCGGCGGCAAACAACATGCGCTCTTTGTTGGTTCCTCTGGCTCTTTTCTAAGCCGCGTGCTCGGCGGCAAACTTACTCATCAAACACATCCTTTACTTTATCTGTTTCTAAGCCGCGTGCTCGGCGGCAAACTTCCACACCTCTTTCGCCTGGTCTTTCTTGGTTTTCTAAGCCGCGTGCTCGGCGGCAAACAAGACACTCAGTGGTTTTCAGAAAGACTTTCATTTCTAAGCCGCGTGCTCGGCGGCAAACTGATTGATATGACACCCCATCAAGCCGTTTTTTTTCTAAGCCGCGTGCTCGGCGGCAAACCCCTGAAGACTGTAATTCGTGACATCGTTTTTTTTCTAAGCCGCGTGCTCGGCGGCAAACCTTGGTGTATCACGATTTGATAATGCTTTTGTTTTCTAAGCCGCGTGCTCGGCGGCAAACGCTGAGCCTTGTACATCTGCCAAGGCGTTACATTTCTAAGCCGCGTGCTCGGCGGCAAACAAGAACTTATTGCAACATTGAGGAAGCAAACATTTCTAAGCCGCGTGCTCGGCGGCAAACAATAGTCTAGTTGCAAAAAAACAAGTTACAACATGCCGTTAGGTAAAAATAGACGTTTTTACCAATGTTTTTTCTGCATGTTGTAACTTTCTGTTTTTAAAGTATTTTTTTAAAGAGCAAATTTTATTGGTTAAAACTTGGGTAAAACACCTTCTGCACTCAGTCCGTAGGTGTTAAACATAACGTGTTTATTGGACAACTCAGCTTCTTTTCTAGTGATGCTCATACAAAACTCGTTATCACTATGTAGGCTTTTCATTCGAATAAAAGGCAGATCTTTATCGGCTTTTTCCATGTTGTAGCCTTTAAAAAATTCTGCCGCTTGTTCCCATGTTTCATTATGACGTTTCATTCGCCTTCTAATATGCTTGTCTGGTGAGCCAGATTTACAACGACGATTAAAGGTTTCATAACCCTGCACATTATCTGGCACCTCTGCAACGCTTTTTATATGTACATAGTCAGTTAGACGATCTAACCATTTGACTAGGTTAAGTTGCTGTAACTCAATTTCGGTATTCGCAAACACTCTTAACTTTGAGCCTAAGCTGGCAAACACTCCATCTTCTTTTTGGATATATTTATACTCAGGAAAACTAACGCCAGTATTCACTGTTTTATCTGGGTTTTGTTGTTCTACTAATGCCAAATGCAACTGCATGTAGAGCTTTCCCCAGATAAAATAGGGTGAAATCTCAGGCGTTTTTATAAGGGTTATTTCTTGATAAAAACGCATAGTTGACTTCCTTTATTTAGATGACTTACTGAACACACCACCGCGAATTAAATTAGCCATAACATACGCTTGTTGTTCTGGTACTAATTCACTGCCGTTTACCCAATCAATCATTAATGAATATAAGTCACCTTCTTTTTTGTTTTTACGGAAAGCGTCACCAATTTGGGTAACAGCACCGAAGGGTTCAATAGCAATAGGCTGCCCGTATTCTTCATAACGGTTATACCAAGTATCAATAGTACGAACAGCATTGCCTATTTTTACGTTATGAATAGCAGCACAGCCTCCAAGTTTAAATAAGACCTTGCCCTTTTCACCCATGTTCATTTCTTGAGAGGGGAACACATGTTGCTGATGACCTAGTTTTACAAAAGCATCCACTTCAACGAGAACAAAGCTTTGTTGGTCACCTTGTAAACCCTCAGCAATGATTGCTGCTAGCTTTTGCAGATCTGCATTTTCGCTAGATTTTTCAAACTCATTTAAAGAAAAGTCATACGCATTAAATGTGAAGGAGTTATCACCTGCTTTAACTAAAATCGTTATTTCTTCTGCTCCAACACGATTACGCCATAAAAAACGGCCATTGGCCAAGTTGTAAGCATAACGATAAGCCAACGTATTAATACCTTCACGTTCTTTAAAAGCAGCTGTTTTAGCCTTAATTGCATTACTAAAAGCTGGCGAGTTACAACCAAAAGGGACACCAAGGTTGCCCACTACACGCAAACTAAAGCTTACTTTTAGAGTGTCATGTTTCTGAGGTAGATTGGCATCCTCGGCTCCTTGAGAAACAGGGTTAGCTTCACTCATCTCTCCTTCTTTTGTTCCTTCAGCACTTTTTGTAGATCTATTCCAACGCTTACTGATTTTAATATCCTGCCATTTTTCATCAGATGTAATACTTTCCCACTCACCTGAAAACATCAAAGCGTCAGATGTTTCTAGTTTTCGTTCAAAAGCTAGCATACTTGGTAGTTGTATAGTCATAGGTATTTCCTTTTTAAATTAGTAATAAACTTCATCGCTTGATGATTCGGTGGGTAATGCTTGGTTTTCAGTTACTACGCCTTGCTGGCACATGTACCAATCTTTTTCATAAGGCGCATAGCGCCACACACTGGTTTGCCATTGCTCTAGTTTTTTTAAACGATGTACGCTTTGCCATTCACCAATAGAATGTACAGCTTCTACAAAACATAGATCTGTTTCAGAATCTCTAGCACCATCAATTTCACCTGCTGGGTAAACGTCAGTAATGGCTTTGTAACCCGTCATTATTGGGACTAAATAACCCGATTGTGGTTTTTTGGCGTATTCCCAATTAGCCGATGTTTTTTCATTTGGCTCTAAGTAGTTTTGCCATTGCATTAAAATTTTAGGATCAATGCATTCTTGCTGTTCTGCAAAGTAAGTAATTAGCTCATTAGGTAGGTTTTCTTGTTGGTACGGCTGGCTTTTATGTTCAAGCCAGATATCATTTAACAACGAAAGAGGTTCTGATTTTTCAGCCTGGTCAGCCAAGTGTCTATCTAACAACTCACAGGCTGGCCTAGCTACTTGCTTCAAGGCAATAAAATCAAACCACGCATCAAGTAACTCTGCTTTGGGGTTACTCTCTTTAAGCATTGAAAAATGCTCTGCTAAATAACTGGATCTATTTTGCAAAATAAAGCCCGGTAATAGTTTTCTTCTAATACTTTTAAGCTGTTCGTCCTTAGCCAAATCAATAATATCTACATTCGCTACTGACAACACAGTTCCACCGGCTAAACGCTGTATTTGGCACGCGTTTTTAATAAATTCCTTCAATAATTCCTGTAAACCACCTAAGTAACCCTCTACAGGGATTAATAAAGAAACTGTCATATTCATTTTGGCTTCTTCAATAATAGATGGTGATTTGTATGTATCTGCTGGATTTGTTGTATCTAAATAACTAGTTCCCCTATGTTGAGAAAATAACAGTCCATTTTCTACTTCGAACGTATTTGAATGACTACTGTGTGCAATAACTGCACATCCACCCAGAGATAAACTGTTCAGACTAGAATCTTCTGTTAATTTTCTACATAAATTATGGCTAAAACCTAAAAAATTGGTTATGGCTGGAAAGCCCCAAGTAAAACCAGAGGCTGCATTAGCGTTTTGCACCTTAATTCTTTCAATTAATAAGTACTGGCTCATGCTTTTTCCTCCTGCGGTGTTAATCCTTTGGTATCAAATTCTTCTCTAAAATTAGCTTTGAAAATTTTCTTCCACAGCTTGGTATGTGCATCTTGTGGTGTAAATTTTTCATTTGCTCTTGTTAGGCGATTATTCAGCCAAGCCGCAAAGTCTTGGATGATGACCGCCTGCCAATCGCTACTGTTTTTAATCGCTAAAAAATCGTCATCTTGGCGATAACAATCTAATAAAACTTGGTGCTCTGGTTTTAATTTAATCCCCTCTTTGGCAGACCAACCTGGTGGCAAGTCTTGTATAGTCTTAACATAAACCAGCACCTCATCAGCTAGGTTTTCAATCCAATCATTAACCCAGCGCATACGCTTAGGGTCTTTAATGCTGAGTTGTAAGTTTTCAAATCGGATTAGAAAATCAGCCAAATATTGAATAGTTTCTTTAACTTCATAATTTTTTGATAATTCATAAAAAAAGTTTTCTTTGTAGGTGGGTGCTTTTAGTTGTGAATAGCATACTGGAGGCTCAGATGAAACCACATAGACAACACCATAAGAACTCGTTGAATCTTTATAGGGCTTCCAGTTTCTACCTCTATTTAGCATTGATACATTCTGTGGATTGTTTCCACCAACTCTAATAACGGCATTTTTATTTTTTGGTATTATGAGCCTCGGGCTTAAAGAACCGTCGCTATAGAAATAATCAGCTTTTTTTTTGTATTTAACACTTGTTATTTTAGTAAAAATTGATTCGGCAAGTGTAGATGAAGTCAATGGAGCTAGTAGGTGATAGCTTTCACAATTCACAGGAAAATATATCTGCTTCGTAAAACTTGCTGATTTTATGCTTCTTTTCTCTACAAGCTCTGAAAAGCCTAACTTCCATATTTCAAGTTGTTCTTTATTTTTATAAAAACCATCTAAAAAACAAAAGTCATTTTCCAAGATCAAGTCATAAATAGAAACTCCACCATAAGTCAATGCTAAAAATCTAGAGATACTTATTAATGCACCATTATTATGCGCCATATCGAAAGTTTTCGAATCGTTCGAAATAGAAGCAGTATTTAACAAAGGTAATTCATCTTCATAATCAACTAAAACTCCGTCATTGGGTGCTGAGCTATGACTGAATTTTAAAGGATGAGTAGATTTAATTATTCTATTTCCAGTTGATATTTTTTTTACTGTGTTCCCATCTAGCCACTCTATTATTTCATCCGGGTTGTCTTTTAGATTTTCAAAATCCAACTTCTTTTCTTCTATTGAAATTGAAAGTCGCTCCCGCTTTTTTGCATTATTTTCAATTTTAAGCTTTGCAGAATTATCTTCTATATACTTACTCGCTTTAGCTAAAGCGGATGTGTTTACTTTTGTCTGAAAAAACAAAATTATTACATCACGCCAACTATTAATCTTAACTTCTTCAGTCATCACTGCACCTCTTGGTAAATTCCTAAATTAGAAAAATATCTGTATTCGTTTATGTCATTTTTTTTGTAGCTAACCAGCCTTAACTCGCCAAAAAGCTGGGAAGCTTCTTCTTCGCTGGTATTAAAATCGTTGGCTAATTCTGCGTATATACGGTGTGGGTTTAAATCAAACCAAAAGCTGATGCCTTCAGCTGGCATAATGGCAGGTTCTTCTTTTATCGAAATACCAGCCCCTGAGAGCGCCCCCATTTTAGGAGAAAAAACCGCCTCATTCTTCCACTCCCACATCAACTCATTATTCTTATAAAGCAAATACAAAGCTTCATCTTTGGCGGATTTTCTAAAGACTTGTAAGTTTTGCAATACACCACACCAATGTGCCTGTTCTTTCCACCAAAAGGCGGTAAGACTTCTTTCATTAACCTTTCTACTTAATGCTTCATGCTCTAGTGACACCAAGTTTTCTAGCGGTGGTTGTTTGCTTTTAATCACTCTTTCTACTGCATTGATCGATTGATATTGTGATTTATCCAATACTTCTCTTAACGTATGTTTATTCAGCTTAAGTTTTAAATTTTCTACTTCAAAACCCGGTTGATTAAAACAGCGTTCACAGCCTTTAAGCTGTTTGATATTTTGGTTAATTAATAGAATGTTTTCTTGCTCTGGAACTTGATCTCGATGCCTTAGCACCCGCCCTGCTATCTGAATAATGGAGCGCATGGAGCTTGGCTCAATGATTGCCCAATCATAATCGTGGTCACGCCCAACCTCTGCTACAGGTGATGCTAATACAATAAATAGCTGGTTTTTTGCTGCTGTTTTGTTGACTAGATTCTGGAGGTTTTGAGGTGGCCAGTTTTCCTTGCGATTCAGTATTTGGTCTAACTCACCTTCAAGGTAAGAACGCACTGCCAAAGGATAACGACTGTGATATACGCATAAATGTATATGTGTATTTTCAGGTGCGGGTAAGTTTAATAAAGCCTTAGTGACGACAACCATTGGGTTGATATTAGCCATACGCACTAAACCAATTGACACCTGTTTATCATCCAGCTTTACATGGTTGTTTTTATGCAAGGCAAGAGCGCCCTGCATAATGGTTTGAGCAAAATTGACGTAGATATTGTCAGTTCTTGTTAGGTTATCAAGAATCTCAGCTTTGTGTTTTTCTAGGCCATAACTTAAATATTCCTCTCGTTTTTTAACATACTTTTCATGTTGCTCTTTAAAGCTAGAGAATTCTCGAACTTCCGCTTTATGAGCACCGCCCTTTGGACGCTCATCAAACCAAGCACAGTTAACGCTTTTGTTCCATTCAGCAATATTCACTTTGGCATATTCAGCCCAACCAGCTTGATATGCTTGAAAAGCAGCAAAAGCTAAGTCTGGTGGCATAGTGGCGGTAGAAAGCAAAACGCGACTCCCTAACATGCCAGCCCAATAAACCAGCCGACACAAAGCAGGTAAGTCTTCTAAGCCGAAATCATCGGGCTCATCAATAACTAAATCTGAAGTGAGAAGCCTTAACATCGGCCCTATTTGCTTACCGCCTTTGGTGCCATCCGTCGAAGGGATTAAATGGTCAATCGTGCAAACCAACGCGGGCGCTTGCACTAGCTTTTCAATTCGTGGGTTAGCGCCAGTCCAACTATGTAAACTGTGCTCTACACCTGATAAATCATAATCAACATATAAGTCTGGATCTAAAAAGTCTTCAACCGACTCACTGCCTGTGCCGAAGCTTTCATCAGGTGCTTTTTTATGTTGCTCGTTTTCAAACAAGGCTTTAGAAGCTGAGCCGCCTACGGCAATCGCTAATTGCTCTGCGGTTAAATCTAACTGCTTACGATATTCTCTGCCTGTTTGTAGGGTGAGTGTTCTTAAACCCAGTGCGACGGTAAAGCGACAATCTTGTTCTTTACTCGCCAAGGCATACATAATTTTGGCATTAGCAAGCGTTTTCCCCTTACCTGTCGAAGCCATATTAATACCAAAGAAGCCTTGTTTCTTACTGGATTCACTTATATCTAATGCCACTTTTTGTGCTGCAATCTGCCAAGCGTATTTATCATCAGCTTTGGTGCTTTTTAAAAACTCATTATCTTCCAACGCCTGTAAGCTGCCTTTTAGCTGTGGCAAAGCACCTACAATATCTACTGCGTGTTTAGCCACACCAATTAAATGCTCATCAAGCTGTTGTTTAAGTGCTTTTGTATCTCTGTCAGTATTTGCAAAAACGTTATAATTAGGGCTTTGCCACTCTGGCGTGGTCTCTTTCTGCGCTGAATAATGATGATCGGCAAGCATCAAAGCCATTCGAGCAAGGTGACTGGTAAACAATTCGTCATGTAAAAGGCTTTTAGCGGAGAGTTGTTTAACATTTTGCAGAGCTTTATCTGCTGCTTCTATAGCTCTAAGCCGCCACTTGGTGCTTTTATACGGCAAACCTTCGCTATGAAACGTCCAGTTATCGTGTAAAAAGCTTTGGCTATCTTCATTTTTAAAATTATAAGAATTCCAGAAAACCTGTAACTCTTCAGCAAACCAACTGTTTAGTGGGCTAACTCCATTTTTATGCAGAATTGCTGGCGAGGTTTCTGGAGTTAACGTCTTCTTCCAACTAGGCACAAAAGGTAATTTATGGTGGCTAAGGATTAACCAACCGACTAACTGAGCAAAAGGAGGCAAATTAACTAATGGGTTATTTCTTCCATCATTAATACCGTCTTGGTAAATATCATCACTATGGTTTTTATCTATCTCTGTTAACGCTATTAGCCACTGCTCATCTGTTTTGTCCCCAACAAATGCCTGAAAAACTCTTAGTGACACCCATTCATGCCTTACAGGTTCATATTTATTCTTACCTTCGCCTTTTAGTTTTTGCTGAAATAAAATATTTGCCTTACCAAAATCGTGAAAAAGTGCGGCAATAGCAACCGCATTTTTCATTACTGCCAAGCTCTGCCACTTTTCTTTGTCCATAAACTGCCCAATATCACCTTCGGTATAATTAACTGGCACGATACCTTGTTCATTAAACTTATTCTTATTCCCCACCACCCAAAGTAATTCACTTCTGGCACGGGTTCTTATCCAGTGGCAACTGACGGCGGTGTTTTTACTGGCGGTTTGACGCAGCATTTTTTTGACGGTAAGCAAGCCGTCTTCGGTAATCAGGGTTTGCCATGTGTTGTCACCGATTCGATTGGCAAAGGCATCTAATACACGTCGGGTCTTTTTGAGTGAGTTTTTTTCGCACTGGGAAACAAAGGTCACCATCATCGTTCGGTATCCTCGTCGTTTTGTCTCTCTAAAGAACGACCTACAAGTGTCTCTTGTTCTTCGAAGTCATTTTGCTTATTTGATGAACTACCAAGATGTAATGCCATGCTTTTGACCGTCTCAAACATAAAATCTAAGGCTTTATGGTCGGTGAATTTTTGTAGAATTTGCTGACGAAATTCTTGTTCTGTGGCGTTTTCTTTGGCACAGACAAAGGCCCAAGGCAAAACGATGGCGTCTTTTATCAAATCCGCCACATCAAAGACCAAAGCCCCACGTCGAGTTTTGCCGTGCATAACAGCAAAACCATGAGGAATGCCAAGCACCCACAAACAGCAAGCAGCCAAACCGTAGGCAAGATAGTTGCCGTGGTTGAGGAAATCGTTGGCTTTGTCATTTGAGTCGTGTTGACGTGTAAAGTCATCAATGCTGACCGCATTCGCGGCGTATTTATACAAAGCCTTAGTCAGTTGTGCTTCGGTTAGTAATAAATCGGACTGTTTAGCTGCTGCATCAGTTCGGTTATGAAAGGTTTCAAAAGCGCTTTGCAATGAGGCATCTTGGAGTGTAAAGCCTTCACTTTTTAGGTCTTTGTCTTTTGTCCAAATACGCTCTAGATAATCGAGGCGCGCTGTTTGGAAAGTTTTCGCGGCATCCAGACGTTTTTCATCATCAAACCAAAATTGCAACCAACCATGAAGGTATTCGGTGGGGCGATACTCGCTTTGCGGGGTAAACCATTCTACTTCACACGACATATAGAGTGGCGTTCCACCGCCACCACAAAAGCCAACTAATACACCTGCTTGAGCCAACATGCGCATGGCGGCTTGGGTGATCGAGGTACCATTACCAAGTAGTAACACTGTTGTGTTGGCTATTGGGATATTAAAATATTGGTTTTCTCCTGACTTTTTATTAGAAAGCGCTTCCGTGAGATACAAGACTCGACCATCTTTTTGCATCACCCGACAGTATTCGAGGTAGTACATATTGGCTCGCTTGGAGTGCAATATGGTTTTCATATCCGATGGTGAGAACTGTTCCATTGTTTGTCCCTTCTCGCTCTAGTTATTTGCCTTGTATCCACTGTGCCTTGCTTCTCTCAATCCCACAATGCTGTCGTTTTGCACAGGTAAAGTAATTTGACAGGTCTTAAGTGAAATCCTGTTTTTCATCATTCAATCAGTCAAATAACCAGTGTTTTATGTCGGCGTAGTTAACACATACCAGTTGCTGAGCTTGCGGGTTGGCTTCGAGCATTTTGGTTTTTATTTGCAAGTCATCTAGGGTGTATTTGACAAGGGCAGCACGGGTGGTGATGTGAAGTTGCCTATCTGTCATACCATAGTCGTTTTCAAGGACGCGTTTTTGTTTGTCGGTAAGGCGGGAGTCAGGGGCAAGAATCAATGTGACTTGAGTATTCCACAGGGTGTCTTGTTGTGCGGTCTGTTCGGCGATTTTTCCATCGTAGTCGACGCTCTGAAAGCGGCTCAGAACGAAGTCTAGAAATTGCTGTCGCATGTCGCAGTAAGCACGCACATGCCAGCGTCCGGCGGTTTTCACAAAACTATGGGGGTAAATCAAACGACCTTGCGGGTCGCTGCTGGAAACGGATAGATATTCGCAATCCACAGCGGTTTTATCTTTAACGGCTTTTAATAAGGGGCGCATGACTTGCGGTGAGACAAAGCGTGCTAGGGCTTCTATTCTGTGTTGGGTGGATTCAGTGGCGGTATTAGAAAAGGTGGGGATTTTGCCGTAGTTTAACCAATCAAAATATTCGTCAACGCTTTGGTCAATATAATGGGGCTCAAAGTGATCGGTGATTATGTGGGCTTTTTGTTTGGTATCGTAAACTAGACCATTACCCGTTGCTTCTTGGTATTGCTTAAAGAGTGGGCTAACACTTTGACGCGTTAATCCAAAGCTTTTTATTAAGGGGGTGGTATTGATCTGCCCTTCCCAAAAAGCCAATAGCTCTATCATCCAGTAGCGCTGCCCCACTTCCATTCTGACAATTCCTTTACCATTGAAGGTCTAGCAATGTAGCGCAGTTTTCTACGGTAGCCAAATAGCAATTGGCGTCCTTTAGTATTTAGATCAATCCATGCTTCGTTTACCCATTTACTGACTCATCAACGAGTTGCCCTGATCATCCAGTTTCTTGGGGTGAGGCTTTTCTCGCAGAATGTGCCGATCTCCACTTGGTAGCCGTTTTCTGCTAGGTATATGGCACGGTCTAGGATGAGCCAGTACTCCAGTGCAGGGCGAAACAGTTGACTGATGGTTTCCAGCTTTTGCACCTGTTTTGCTCTGGCTTCGCCGATAGATTCGAATTCTGCGAATGGATTGGCTGCAATGAAATCCGTAAGACCTTTTTGCTTGGCGGCCCAGTGACAAAAAGCATCGAAGCCTTGTGTCAGTATGGCTTTTTGTACCGAGGGCACAGGCAGGTAATCACCTTGTTGACGGGCGGCTCGCTGCCAGGAATCAAACCCTAGTCGGTAGGTTAGTTCGAGTTGTTTGAGGCGTTGTTCCCGTGCGCCAGCGGTGGCGACTTCTTTAACCGCAAGTTTCAGGTCGGCTTGGCGCAAGATCAATGGCGATTGTTGGGCGGTTTGCGATAATGGCTGATAAAATTCATCTTTAGTAAGGTGATAGCAACAGGGAGAAAGGCACAAAACGGGGGTCTTAGCGGCCACGGCTTGTTTAATCAGTTCAAGATGCAAATCCCCACAGGCATGCAGCGCAACAGCGCAGTGAGCATTCGCTAATGCTGAGCGCCCTTCTCCTTTGAGCACATCTGCGTGGCTGAAAGTTTGACGTAGGTTGAGACGCTCTGCATCTTGTTTTCCTCCATCACACAAGCTTTGTTGCCATTCTAGGCTGTGGACTTTTGTATTGCCTTGAAAGGCCAGTAATTTACCTAAATGCCCCTTACCTGCACACCATTCAAGGTAGTCCTCAGCAATGGGGGTAACGTTAGCAAAAGCGGTTATCTGCTGCCACTTTCGCCCTTTGATGCCCACAGAAAAATAGCTTGGTACGGCTTTGTCGCGCTCCATGATGCGACTCAGGGAGGGAGCCCTCAACCAGGTTTGACAAGGAGCAAGAAAGGGAAAGTGTTCGATCAAATCCGCTTTACGATCGGCGTCTTTCTCAGCTAAACGAACGCGAGCCAAATAGCGTGCCAGTTCGGGATAGCCCCTCTTCCAAGGAATGTCTAAATCAACAAAGGTATCGATTTTCCAAAGAGACTGATGGGCTCTTAGCCAACCATCAATGTGTTGGAAAGTGGCAGGTAATGAGGACATAATTTAGCTCTTATTGGGCTGTCTTTTTTTCTTTACAGACAGGGTAACATTTCCGCAGATTTTACATTGTATTTTGCCATAAAAACGGCAAAATGAAGAGGCAACTAAAGCAACGACCAATTCGCAGTCATTTTGCTGTGACCAACAACAAGGACTCCATATTTATCATGTTCAAGCACCTTAAAGCCGTTTCTGGCGACCCGCTGTTAGCCCTTATCATTGCCCATAAGAATGATCCTAACCCAAAGAAGATTGATTTGGGTGTGGGCGTCTATAAAGACGATTTTGGTAATACGCCAATTTTAAACACGGTAAAAAAAGCCGAAGCGATACTGCTTGAGCAAGAGGATTCAAAAAGTTATCTAGGGATTTTTGGTGCGTCTGAATTTGAGCCCATTATTCAAAACCTAGTATTGGGTGAAGGGAATGAGTTGATCCGCTCTGGCCGTATTCGCTCAACACAAACACCCGGCGGTACCGGCGCTTTAAAAGTGGCGGCGGACTTTATCAGCGCGAATTTGCAAGATGCGCGTTTATGGGTGAGTGATCCGACTTGGGGAAACCATAAGTCTATTTTTCATTCTGCTGGTGTCGAGGTCAAAGATTACCCTTACTACGACCCTGAAACAAACGGACTGCGCTTTGACGATATGATGGCGACTCTGAAAGCCGAAGTTAAAGAAGGCGATGTCTTATTACTACATGCTTGCTGCCACAATCCAACCGGTATTGACTTACAACTCGATCACTGGAAAGCCCTAACAGATTTTGTCAACGAGCGAGGTTTATTGCCATTGGTTGATGCGGCTTATCAAGGCTTTGGCGATGGCTTAGATGAAGACCTAGCAGGCCTTCGTTATATGGCGGCCCGTGTGCCAGATATGTTAATCGCCAACTCGTTCTCAAAGAACTTTGGCATTTACCGCGAGCGCTGTGGTGGTTTAAGCGTGATTGCCGAAACCAAAGACGAAGCCGATGCGGCATTGTCTATTATTGGCCAAGCGATTCGCGCCAACTATTCTATGCCACCAGCACACGGTGCAGCAGTCGTGTATACCGTTATGAGCAATCCAGAACTAAAAGCGGAATGGGAACTAGAAGTCGCCGAGATGCGCAATCGCATCAATGGCCTACGTGAAAAGTTAGTTGCAAAATTAGCCACTTCTGGTGTGAGCAAAGACTTCAGCTTTGTCAAAGACCAGCGCGGCATGTTCTCTTACTCAGGTTTAACTCTGGAGCAAGTTCACGCTCTACGTAACGACTACTCGATCTATATTGCCGATACAGGCCGTATGAGCATCGCTGGTGTGAGTGATAACAATATCGATTACTTGTGCGAAAGTATTGTGAAGGTTGTTGGTTAATTTTACCCAAAAATAGCAAAAAACCGCGAAGGTCAACTGAGCCTCTCGCGGTTTTTTATGATCGATATTCAAATACAGATTTAAACAACACGCTATTACCAGCCAAGACTGCTAACTTGAAATGCTTCAATGCAAGGTATGCGGTTTTTCATTCTGTTGTTGTGCCCCTTGGATTTCAGGGTGGTTAAATTGTGCTAAGCGTAAGATTGACGGTTCGATGGTATCACGCCAAAAGTCTACTTCCTCTTCAACCATATTCTCCAACTTTTTCCAGCCAGTTGAAGTGCCAAAGAGACGCACGGGCGCAAGTACTTCATTGTAAAAATCACGATTACTTTCGTCTAACCCTAAACCTGCCAAGCGAGCACCACGTACAAAACCAAGACACCACTCTTCAACCACTAACTTAAACTCACCCTCTAACTCTTGTTCTAGATAGACGGGTGAAATCTCACCATGAATCAGGGCATTCATGGTTTCCATATACATGATCAACACAAGGCTTAGGAACTCGTCTTCTTCCTCTTGTGTTAGCCATTCAGGTTGATCTTCTTCTGCGCCCCAAATGGTGGCAAGCCATTGATCTGGAGCCAGCTCTTGCGCACTGCAACCTATAGCGGTTAGAAAACCATCTAACTCAGACACACACAGCAAGGAACGCTCGCACCCGTAGGCAGACAGGTAATAGTCTAATCGCTCGTATAACTCTTCTTCACTTATGACACTTTGGTCTTCATTCTCAGACATTGACTGCATTCCGCTTCATGTGTGTTCCTTCTATTTTAACGCGATTCACGTAAATTTGCCTGCAGAAAAATGCTATCAATAAGATAAACCACTTATAAAAGTAACGACTCATGAGGCACCGTACAGTGTGATCGCTTAGCTCTTTCTCAGCCCAGCTATTCGCGTGATTAAGCTAACGTCAATGCAGTACAATGAGAAATAGCTTGTATTACACTCTTAGCACTGTCTTTGGAATAACCACCACCGCCGAGAACTACCGCTGGGATAGCATACTTCGCCAATGACTTTAAGGTCATTTCTTCCCGCTTCGCAACCTCATCAATGGTTAGACAAAGTCCTCCTAATTTATCCGTCATTAAGGTATCTGTCCCTGCGACAACAAACGCCAGACGATAAGTGCCCTCTATTTTATCTAACGCTTCAGCGAATCTAGATAAATAGGTCTCGCCATCCGTTCCAGGTGGTAAGGGAACCGGAATATCGACGCGCTCTCTTGTATAACCTGACGTGGGGTAAATACCCGCGTTATACACATCCAAAATAGTGACGTTTTGGTTTTCCATAAAGGTGTAGCCATTGCCATTACCATGATGAGCATCCGTATCGATGATAAGGATCTTGTCATCTGGTTGAATCTCTCCACTTTTTAGTAATTGCTGATAACAAATCCCTATATCATTATAAATACAAAACCCTTCCATGTTTTGCTGCATGGCATGATGGTAACCACCAGAGAGGTTCCAATATACACCACCTAATTCAAGTGCTTTTTTCGCTCCAAAGATCGTTCCAGCAACGCCCCAGCGCATGGGATTAAGAATTTTACGATCCAAAAAGTCGAAGCTTACAAAAGGGATTTTAGGCACTTCAAGCGCTCGAAATATAAACACTTCGTCCCTAACTTTTTTTCTCATCATGCTAGACAAAAACTCATCAACAATCGCCATATCCACTGGCTCAGCAGGTGCTATAAAAGTTATATCATCACGATTTTTTAATGACTCATAGATACGACCAAATTTAAGCCCATCAAAAGGGTGAAGATAATTTAGTAAGCCCAAAGAGATATTGAAGTGTTTGCTGTAAATAACGTTCATATTACCCCTGCTGGTCTGATAGCTCTTGTGCATACATTAAAATCTGATGAGGAGTCCAGATACCACGCCCCATTAATTTACCTAGTCGGCCATACTCTTGAGCACTCGGCTGAAAACTTGGTTCTTTACCACAAGCTACTTTTAGACAATCAGCGACCACATGTGAACAGTTAAATTTTGCCAACTGATAGCGAGGTGTATTACGCTGAATATCAAGAATAAAATCTTCTAACTTCTCACTGTCGATCTTGTCTATCATAACAATGGTAGGCTGCCGACCTCCCTCATTACGAATATCTTCATGTAACGCATCTATAAAAGAGCCTGGATGACTTCTTTTAATTTTAAGATCCTTTTTACCTGCACCATCCTCTGGCCAGAAACTCACATAGTTCGAACCAAACGAAAGTGAAGCATGACCTACATTTTTATCGTCTTTTAACCAAACATAAACTTTTAGCATAAGAATCTCCTTATAAGCTTTCGACATCCGAGTTGATTTTAATAATGACGTTAGAACTTACACCATACCTAATGAAAACTCCGACGGCAATTTAGATCTACGAGGCAAGCTCAAGCTACCTCACGCTTCGTTCTAGTCCTTTAAACGTTCTCTAATCTCCATAAGAGAATGCTCTATGACCAATGAGCCGTTTTTAAATACCGTTTTCAATTCCCCTTGTTTTTCCTGTTCGGGTGTTTGCTGGTCGAACAACTCAAAGCCATTCTCAGTTTTTTCTACTCGTAATAGGCCCCTTGCAGACTTTTTGGTACCACTGTCGGTAATTGGGTCCTTGAAGATTTCTCTTCCTTCGCCATTTACCTGCCCCCAGGTGGCCTTCATGGCAAAGCCAAAGCTGTCTCGGGTCAGGTACTGATAGGTGAACCCTCCCACTCCCAACACGATATTACTTGAAGCAAAGCCTTTTTCTTCCATAACCTTAAGGATGGCTTGCGCTTTTTTCAGTGTAATGGAATCGCCATAAATTAATCCCACTCTTGGATTCAGCATTTTGTAACCTTTATCGGTGATGTCGCCACCAAAGATGTCCCACAAACACTCTACCGCGCCTTTGTATTCAGGAGAGCCAGGTTCAGCCTCTGGGTCTCCTGCGATGATTTTGACAGGATCACCACTGTCGGGTCTGAAAACCACTTTTGCTAGGCCAAGTGCATCTTCTTCACGGTCTAAGATGGTTTGTTTCAATTCACGAGCATAGCAAGAAATCACCTGCCAAAAGTCCCATGTATCAGATACAATGCTCACAACGCCCCGAGGATATAATTCCGTGATCAAGCGACGGAAGGTGTCAATTTCACCCTCTTGGGTGCCCATGCACATCACACTGTGTTCGGTGGCTGGCACTGAGACGCCAATCACCCCTTGTGCATTGTAATAATCTTCGGCGTAGTCAATCGCGGCCACGGTATCAGTACCGATAAAGCTAGTCAGGTGCCCCATACCAGATTGGGCGGCGTCCATCATGCCACTCATGCCACGGAAGCTAAAATCATGTCCTTGTAATGGCACAAACTCCATTGGCGCACCTGTCTTTTGTGCATAGTCGTTTAATAGACGTTTGTACTCATAGGCAACGGTTGCAGTGGTGCATATCTTCCATATCTCGGCACTTAGGCTGGTTTCCAAATAATTGGTTAGCCAATAGAACTCTGGCAAGGTATTCACAATGGTGAACATGGGCACTTTAATGTTGACTCGGCTGCCTTCAGGCAATGCCTTAATCTCCAATGGTAAATAACCCAAATCGTGCAGTGCTTCGATGTGGTCCACCGGAATAGCTCCTTCCCCCAAGGACGTGTCCATACGACGTTTGTATTTCGCCACCACCTTCTCTTTTGGTTGGTTAAAGAAGTTCTCATTCCAGGTGTCTATTAAAAAGCGCTTGATATAACCTTGCAGTCCGACAAATACCACTCGATCGTCAAACCCTTCAAGAACAGGAGCTAAACGAGAAGATCTGGGCGTAAAATTGGAATACACATACTCTGTCCCCGCAGGGTATTGGCGTCTGTGGTCGGCTTTGTAAAAGTCAATTGCGGTTAATGGGTTCATAAAAACCTCCTGCTTTACTGTGACATTAATATTGTATGACGTTGATTTTTGGGCTGACGACTGTCCGCTCTATACTGTTGCTGGTGTAAATGTCGTCGATCAAACCATCAAAGACTTCGACACCTTTGCTGAAAATACCATGGGTGACATAGAGCACGATTTTTTCTGCTCCTTTGGCTTTAAGCTGTTCTGCAATCTTGATAAAAGTGAAGCCACCATCGCAAATGTCGTCGGTGATAATGGCCGTTTTTCCTACAAGACTGTCAACATCCACCGTCGTTTGGGTAATTTTCCCAGTACTTGGATCACGCTGCTTGGTGCACTGGATCATGCTAGGCAAATCAAAAAACGCTTTAATGGCAGAGCAACGCGCTTTAGCGCCATTATCAGGACAAACCAATACACTGTTTGCGGATTGTAATAACGTTACCAGAGCAGGGCTTGCCGCAATGATTTTCTCGGGGGTTATATTTTTCGCCCGTGTCAGATTTATTCCTACCTGACTATGGCAGTCCCATACTGTTATGTTACTGAACTCCATACTATTCAGTAGCCCTGCAAATACGTCTAATGAGAACGCCTGCCCTTCTGCACACACCCTGTCCTGTCGAGCATAAGGTAAGTAAGGGAGAGTAATGTTTATCACCATATCCGCGCCAAATTTGTGACGTAGCGCGTTCACTAGCAATAACAAATCCATAATATCGGTTGCACTTTGAAGACGAGCGCTCAGATCTATTTGACGGACGGTAGACTGAGAGGTTCCTGGCAACTGAACATGTCGCTCACCACCCGAAAAGGTCAGGAAGGTAACATCCAATACTTCATGTTGATTTGCTATGACTCGAATACTCATTTTGACACTCCATTATCTCTGTTTTTTTATATAGTGTCCTAATGACACTATATGTGTCAATATATTTTTTGTCTTAAGGACACTATTTGCTACAATAAATATTAAATACACCGTTTTATTGAGAAAAAGATGCAAGAAACAGAAGCTGAGTTTTTAAAAAAGTATGATCGCAGAGAATATCTTGCCCCTTTGATGACCGTGGATGCAGCGATTTTTACTTTTCATGGCGGAAAGCTGTTAGTACTACTAACGGAACGCTGTGAACATCCCGAAAAAGGTAAATGGGCCTTACCTGGCGGCTTTGTAGATGAAGAAAAAGACGCCTCTTTAGAAGAGGCCATACAACGCAAGCTACAAGAAAAAACCGGTGTGAAAGCCCCTTATATAGAACAGCTGATAAGTGTCGGCAATAATCAAAGAGACGCCAGAGGCTGGTCAGTGACCGTCGTTTACACCGCCCTAGTGGCTTTGCAATCTTGCCAAAGCTTTGTGGATAACGTTTCTGATGTTCGCTGGGAAATGTATGAAGAAGCGTTGAAAATGGATCTGGCGTTTGATCATATAGAGATCATGAAAGCGGCAAGAGAAAGATTGAAACAAAAAGCCCTCTATTCTATGGTGCCAGCCTACGCACTGCCCGAAGAGTTTACTTTACCAGAGCTGCAACATTGCTTAGAAGTCCTGATTGATAAGCCAATCCAGAAAAAATCCTTCCGCCGACGTGTCGAACAAGCCGATTTAATGGAAGAAGTTGGGTTACGATCTGCCGACAAAAAAGGAAGACCTTCTATGGCGTATCGCTTAAAAGAAGGCGTTAAAGATTTTACGTTTATTAGAAACTTAGATGCCTAGTCATTAAGAACAACAGAAAATCACTGAAGACCTTTGCCATGTAGTCAATGACAAAGGTCTCAGTTTTGTCATTACACTTCTACAATAGCTAGGTTACCGTAGGTTTCTAGCCAGCTTTTACGATCCCCAGCACGTTTTTTAGAGAGCAGTTTATCGAGCAATTCGCCAGTGTCGACGGGGTCATCCATGGTCAGTTGAATCAAGCGACGGGTGTCTGGTGCCATAGTGGTTTCACGCAGTTGCGATGGATTCATTTCACCCAAGCCTTTGAAGCGCTGTACGTTTGGCGTACCGCGCTTATTCTCTGCCGCCATTTTATGCAGGATGATGTCTTTTTCTTCGTCATCTAAGGCATAAGAAACCTCTTTACCCAAATCGATACGATATAAGGGCGGCATGGCGACAAATACATGGCCTGCTTTCACAAGGCTGGAAAAATGGCGTACAAATAAAGCACATAACAAGGTGGCGATATGCAGTCCATCCGAGTCGGCATCGGCTAGGATACAGATTTTTCCATAGCGTAGACCAGATAAGTCTTCTTCTCCAGGATCCACCCCAAGGGCAACAGAAATATCATGTATTTCTTGGGAGCCAAGAACTTGGCTAGATTCCACTTCCCATGAATTGAGGATTTTACCGCGCAATGGCAAGATCGCTTGAAAGTCTTTATCACGGGCTTGCTTGGCAGAGCCACCTGCGGAATCCCCTTCCACTAGAAATAATTCACTGCGACTGGAGTCTTGTCCCGCACAATCGGCCAATTTACCGGGGAGCGCTGGCCCTTGGGTGATTTTTTTACGTACCACTTTTTTGCTGGCTTTCAGACGCTTTTGCGCGCTGTTGATGACAAGATCAGCAATTTTCTTCCCATCCTCCACATGTTTGTTTAGCCATAAACTAAAGGCATCTTTCGCAGTGGCTGAAATAAAAGGAACAATCTGACGAGATGATAAACGTTCTTTGGTTTGGCCTGAAAACTGTGGCTCTTGTAACTTTGCCGATAGGACGTAGCTACAACGATCCCACACGTCTTCTGCGGTCAACTTTACCCCACGAGGCAGCAAGTTATGGAAATCACAGAACTCTCGAATGGCTTCTAATAAGCCCGTACGTAAACCATTGACGTGGGTACCGCCTTGAGCGGTAGGAATCAAGTTAACATAGCTTTCGGTAATCAGCTCCCCCCCTTCGGGAAGCCACTGCACAGCCCAATCCACCCCTTGTGTTTTTTCTGTTAACCCACCAAGGAAAGGCTCTTCTGGCAATAACTCAAACCCTGCGTTCGCTTGAATAAGATAATCTTTTAAACCATCTTCGTAGAACCATTCCTCACGTACTTCTTCGCTGCCACTTTGATCGATAAAAATGACATGTAAGCTAGGGCACAATACGGCTTTGGCTTTAAGTAAGTGTTTTAGGCGTGATAGGGAATATTTAGGACTATCGAAGTACTTCCCATCAGCGGTAAATTTCAGCTTGGTCCCCGTGTTCTTTTTACCAACCGTACCAACTTCATTTAATTCAACGGTTTTAAAGCCGTCAGCAAAGGCAATATGGTGGATTTTGCCATCACGTTTTACCCAGACTTCTAAAGAGGTAGATAGGGCGTTTACTACAGAGACCCCCACACCATGCAAACCGCCAGAAAACTGATAGTTATCGCCAGAAAACTTACCGCCCGCGTGCAGTTTGGTCAGGATCAATTCGACACCAGATACCCCCTCTTCTGGGTGGATGTCTACTGGCATACCTCGTCCGTTATCCTCCACACTTAACGAGCCATCTTTATAAAGAATAACTTCAATACGGTCAGCATGGTCAGCAAGGGCTTCGTCCACGGAGTTATCAATCACTTCTTGAGCCAAATGATTAGGACGAGTGGTGTCAGTGTACATTCCAGGGCGTTTTTGGACAGGTTCTAAACCGCTTAGAACCTCAATCGATCCAGCATTATATTCTTTAGCAGACATGCGTGTTTGTTCTTCCAATTTGAGATTGCGATAGTGGAGTAAAGCACACTATCGAGTGGGTATGTAAAAATATGACCCGAAGTCTATCACTGCTGTTCAGTACTGTGAAATAGCTAAAACATGCTGTGTGATCCTCTTTTATATTTTCTAAGCCGCTATGTAGAGACTGAGATGAAATGACACGTTAAACAATGATATTGGCAAAGCGAAGAATATCATCTGTAAAGCGCTCAAAGCCCTCAAAACGATGACTGCCATTTAGCTCATGAGTTAAACGGGCGGTTTCAGGAAAAGTCTGTAAAGCGGCACGGTAATCCAGTGTTTCATCGCCCTCTTGTACCATTAGCCAATAAAGGGAAGGGGTCGGGGTAGCGACCATCATAGCTTGCAGTTCAGCCATATGCGCCTGAGTAAGTACATAATGTTCGTCTGTGTACGGATTATACTGAGGCCCAAGATGCTCGACTAATAGAGTCGGTGCTTGTACAGCGGGGTTCACTAAAATACAGTGAATTTGGTATTTTTCCGCTAAATAACTACCATAAAAGCCGCCAAGTGAACTGCCAATTAAGGTCACTCGATTACCTTGGGAATGCTGTTCGGTTATCATCGCCTCTAACTGAGCCAAAGCTTTGGCTGGCTGCCATACCAAACGAGGTGCTAAAAACGCCGCCTCTTGCACGCCATGTTGACGTATCGCTTGTGCCAATAGGGTGGCTTTTTCAGACAATTCCGAGCTATTAAAACCGTGAATATACAATAAGGTATTCATGCTACAACCTTTAAAATTCGCGGTTATGCGAACAAACCATTAGGCAAATTGAAAATACGTGGTTTCGTATAAACGATGACCATGCTTTAAACATAGCTCGAGTAGATCCGCTAGTTGCTGATTCAAACGGAATTTTTCATCCCTATGGTACATTGCATCATTGGGATAAGGATAAGCGCCACTGTATTGGCGATGCCCATCGGTAATTTCCGCAATCCCCACATCATGATAAAGGCGAATGGTCATATTCAGTTTGCTTTCAAATAACAGCTTATTTCTGATTTCAGGGCCAAACTCTAATGCCACATCTGTGGTGAAACGACTCTCGTTGCCAAGCGTCAAACGCAAGCGACTTTCTTGATCCCCAGCACTATGAATGGAAAAATGCCACTGAGTATCACTTTCATGCCCGCGCATCAGTTTCGCTACGCGGCGATAATTTAATTCGCCGAGCATCTGCAAACTGGTTAAATCGGGAACATACTTTGGCATTCTCTTTATCACCTTGGTCATTATAAAAACGACTTTCCTTCGTTACACTATCTGGGGTTAAACATCTAGAAGTTAAACACGTTGACTAAAATCTAATCACTTTATGATGAGCTTAGCACGATTGAATCCTATCTCATAAAACATGTCTATATCGAGACAGTATAGACAAATTCAACCATGCCAGCTTACCAAATACGCACTATCTTTTATTTCCAACAAGCAAGCAAGCGCTGTTTATTTAGTGCAAACCATTGTAATCCCATGATGGTACTGGCATTTTCGATATCATCATCCAATAAAGCAATCGCCTCATCCGCACTCATCAAGTGCAGTTTAATGTCTTCATGCTCGCTGTCTAAACCATGGGTTTCATCTGGATTGACCTTACCCGCATCAAACTCTCCAGCGTACATACGAATGTATTCCAACAACCCGCTTGGAGATGGCACAAATTTAAACATGTACTCAAGGCGCTTAATGGTCACACCTGCTTCTTCAAGCGCTTCACGGCGCGCCACGTCTTCGTCACTTTCGCCTTTCTCAACCATACCCGCCACAAGCTCAATCAACCATGGAGAATCCTTTTGATAGACTGCTGGGCGAAATTGTTCGATCAATAGCACCTTATCTGCCACTGGATCAAACAACAAAACACAAACTGCATCACTGCGTACCATCATTTCTCGTACCATGGGTTGGCTCCATTCCCCATTGTACTTTTTGTGTTTTAACGTCAATTTACGAAACTCAAAAAAACCTTTGTAAACACACTCGTCGTTTAGAATTTCCACATCGTTTTTAGTATAAGTTGGCTTAAAGCTCATGGTTTATCCCGTTAGTCTCTGTCCATTGATGCCACGCAATCATTTTTCTTTACGAATTTTCATAACAGGGTATGCTGATTCAAAAAGCAAGACAGCGCCAAGAAAATACGATTAAGGGGTCAAGTCAATGGAAGCAATACGCTGTAGTTGGTGTTTAAGTTCACCCGAATACATAGAGTATCACGACAATGAATGGGGAAAGCCCATTTATGACGACCCAACCTTATTTGAATGCATTGTACTGGAAAGTGCCCAAGCAGGTCTAAGCTGGATAACAATTTTACGAAAACGTGAAGGTTATCGAGCCGCCTTCCATCAGTTTGATCCAGAAAAAGTGGCCAAAATGACCACAGACGATGTCGAGAGACTGGTGCAAGACCCTAGTATCGTCCGCCATAGAGGAAAAATCGAAGCAACGATTGCCAATGCGCAATCCTTTTTAGCCATCGCTGAAGAGTTTGGCTCTTTTAGTGACTATTATTGGGCCTTTAGCGATCACCAAGTAATCGACACCGCCCCCTCTTCACTCTCTGACGTTCCTGCTGTAACCGAATTATCGACTCGCCTTTCGAAAGATATGAAAAAACGTGGTTTCCGTTTCTTCGGCCCCACAACCTGCTATGCTTTTATGCAAGCCTCAGGCATGGTAAATGATCATGTTGCTGGCTGTATCTCGCGTCAAACGAATGATGCTTAACAAGTCTGATCGGCTGATCACTTAATTACCCAAAATTAAAGCGAAAAACGGCATCAGTTTCTTGATTTTATTCATGTTTTTAAACGGTTTGCCGATATATCATTTAATACACTCTGGTTTGGTATTGTTATTCATGTTTAACAACAAAAGTATTCTTATTACCGGTGGTACAGGTTCTTTCGGCCACCAATACGTCAAAACGCTTCTGGCGCATTATCAACCGAAGCGTCTGATTGTCTACTCCCGTGACGAGCTAAAACAATACGAAATGCAGCAAATGTTCGATGCGCCCTGCATGCGTTATTTCATTGGGGATGTACGCGATAAAGACCGCTTAACCCAAGCCATGCGAGATGTGGATTATGTGATTCATGCAGCGGCTCTTAAGCAGGTCCCAGCTGCGGAATATAACCCAATGGAATGTATTAAAACCAACATTCATGGGGCCGAAAACGTAATTGCTGCCGCCATTGCAACCAATGTGGAGAAAGTGATTGCGTTGTCAACGGACAAAGCGGCGGCGCCGATTAATTTATATGGTGCAACCAAGCTTGCCTCTGACAAACTTTTTGTCGCAGCAAATAATATGGTTGGTCAAGGTCGAACACGCTTTTCTGTGGTGCGCTATGGCAATGTGGTGGGTTCCCGTGGTTCCGTTGTGCCTTTCTTTCAGAAATTGGTCAATGAAGGCGCACAAAGCATTCCCATTACTCATCCGGATATGACACGCTTTTGGATTACTTTGCAAATGGGTGTCGATTTTGTGCTCAGCAATTTTCAACGCATGCACGGAGGTGAGATTTTTGTGCCGAAAATTCCTTCTGTGCGCATTATGGATCTCGCGACCGCTTATGCCCCAGAGATTCCCACAAAAGAAGTCGGCATTCGACCCGGTGAAAAACTCCACGAGGTAATGTGCCCTTCTGACGATTCTTACCATACTTTCGAGTTTGCTGACCATTACGTGATTGCCCCCAGTATTAAGTTTTATCAAGAGGATATTCGTTTCGATTGCAATAAACAGGGGGAAAAAGGCTCTTTAGTTGAAGCGGGGTACGAATATCATTCGGGTAATAATCCGCATTTTTTAACGGTTGACGAGATATTAACCTTCGATGACTCACTCTGATTTTATTCCTTATGGCAAACAGTCCATCAGCGATGACGACATTGCCGAGGTGGTTCGGGTTTTAAAGTCGGACTTTCTCACTCAAGGCCCAAGTGTTACAGGGTTTGAGCAAGCCATTGCCGAAAGAGTCGGGGCTCAATTCGCTATTGCTGGCAACAGCGCCACTTCCATTTTGCATTTGGCCTGTTTGGCGTTAGGCGTAGGGGCTGGAGATAGAGTATGGACCTCTCCAAATACCTTTATCGCTTCAGCTAATTGTGCTCGCTATTGTGGCGCTGAGGTGGATTTTGTCGATATCGACCCACGTACTTACAATTTAAGCGCAGAAAAATTAGAAGAGAAGCTAATCTCAGCAAAACGTCTTAATACCTTGCCAAAGGTGGTTATTCCTGTGCATTTTGCTGGGCAGTCTTGTGATATGGAAGCCATCCATCACTTATCTCAAGCATATGGCTTTGCTATCATTGAGGATGCCTCTCACGCCATTGGTGGACAGTATAAAGGCCACCCTATCGGTGATTGCCGTTATAGCGATATCTGTGTGTTTAGTTTTCATCCAGTGAAAATCATCACCTCAGCAGAAGGCGGCATGGCCGTCACAAACAGCACCAAACTTGCCAAGCATATACGCACGCATGCCCAACAAGGTACCACTAAAGCGTCAGATGAACTGACGCAATCCCCTGGTGATTGGTACTACGAACAACACACGTTGGGCTTTAATTACCGCATGACAGAAATGCAAGCGGCCCTTGGTTTGTCTCAACTCTCTCGACTGGATCAATTTATCGAGAAGCGCCACCAGCAATTCAAATATTACGAAAAGCTGCTAAAAGATTTTCCGATCACCTTGCCATTCCAAGCAGAGGACACTCACTCCTCCCTGCACTTGTATCCTATTTTATTGCCAGAACATAATAAAGCCGCCCGAAAAGGGGTATTTGAGGTTTTACGTCATGCTGGCATTGGTACGCAGGTACACTATATTCCCGTGCACACACAGCCCTATTACCAGACACTGGGCTTTCAGCTGGGGGATTTTCCGGTTGCAGAAGATTATTATTCACGAACCCTGAGTCTGCCGCTTTTTGCCGACCTAACCACGGCACAACAGGAACGTGTTGCGCTGATTTTAAAACATGCGCTGATTGCTAATCGAGTCATGAGTGCCTGACCATGAAAGACATCGCCCTTCTACAAGAAAATCACCATCGGGTAGCCGTGATTCCAGCCCGTGGTGGCTCCCAACGGATACCAAGAAAAAACATTCGTTTGCTAAACGGCAAACCTTTGTTGGCTTATTCCATCGAGGTGGCGAAAGCGTCTGGCCTATTTGATCGCATTGTCGTATCGACAGATGATGAGGAAATAGCTGAAGTCGCACGAGAATACGGTGCTGACATTCCATTTATGCGCCCACGCAACTTGGCTGATCACATGACAGGAACGACCCCAGTAATGCAACATGCTCTACGTATGTTGATCAAACAATCGTCCCTTGATGACTCCAAACGCCCTACCCAAGCTTGCTTGATCTATGCAACCTGCCCACTTTTAACCCCAGAAGACTTACAACAAGGCTTTAATGGCTTGGAAAATGCTACATTTTGCTTCTCTGCTTGTACCTTTGACTTTCCTATTCAAAGAGCGTTGCACCTCGATCAGAATGGCCAACTTGCACCAATGTTTCCAGAGCACATTGCCAAACGTTCGCAAGATTTAACGGAAGCCATTCATGATGCAGGGCAGTTTTACTGGGCCAGTGTTCAAGACTGGCTAGAGGATGGTGTTATTTTTGGCGCAAAATCCAAACCTATCATGTTACCAAGACATCGCATTCAAGATTTGGATACAGAGGAAGATTGGCAACGATTAACACAACTAATGGCGCTATATCATCACTGAGAATTCTTGGTGGACCGTTTTGGCAACACGATCAGCTCCTTTGCCATCAACAAGACTCCGAGCGATCTTCCTGGCCTTGGTCAGCCAAGTGTCATCCTGCCAATAGATCATCACTAGACGAATAAGATGCTCGATGCGTTCCACTTGCTGTTTTTCGCTAACGTCATCAAACCGAACAGCATCACACCAAGTCATTGGAACATGTTGCTCTAGAGAGCGAGTTTGATTCTCTGCCACTTGAGCAAACACCGTTGGTACCCCCATACAAGCCAATTCAAACAAGGTACCACCCGCCGCAGAAATAGCCATTCTTGCTTGACGCATTAATGGAGTGACATCACTCACGCCTTGCCGCCAAGCGATGTGTTTTTCCTCGCAATAAGCAAGCACCTCTGCGCTATTTCTGGCATTCTTACCCAGCATCACTTGCACCTTGTCTAATGAAAATCCGGTCTTTTCTAAAGCCTTAAGCAAAGGTAAGGTCAGCGCCAATGGATCAGTCCCCCCCAAGGTCAAGAGCAATCTATCTGGGGTGATCGACTCAGAGTAATGCTGTGAGAAAGAGGAACGTAACAAGGCGTATTGTCCGCCAGTAAGAGGCATGGCAACTTGGGAGGAATACACTTGATTGAGTGGATTGACTAGCCACTTAGCGGGAAAGATGCCTCTGTCATTCATGTCGTCTACGACCAACAGGTTTGGCTGTACTTGAAACAAACGCGCTATATTATCCGCTTGATAACCATAGTGGTCTAAAATCACCAAATCTGCCTGTTCCGCCAATGACAACAAATCCTCTTCGCAGTCAATCAAAAGATCGTGATCCGAGGCGAACTGCCGGTAACGATGGTGAACAACAAACTGGCACGTCCAGCCTAATCGCTCAAAGGCGCTGGCCAACGCCTGACAACGAACACGATGCCCCATACCTATTTCTATGGCCGCATCAGCTCGAATCAGCGCTTTCATTCCATCATATTCCACGCCAGTGGCTGACCTTTTATGGCATCCACTTTCAGTACTTTTCCTAACACCTCTGGCCAATACTTAGGCGCTAGACCAAAAGACGGGCGGATAATTTTTAAATGGGTCTCGCCAAGTACCGTCCCTGCTGGCAAGTCCTGTGCGATATAGATAGAACGACGATATTTTTTCGCTGCTTGCTCGGCCTCAGAACCACCATAAACAACACGCCCCAATGCGGCTTTTGCATCACGACATGCTTTTACTAACGCTGCCATTTCAGACGGCTCCATAGAGAAAGCCGCATCGACACCACCAGCACAACGATCCAATACAAAATGTTTTTCTATTGCGGTTGCACCTAGTGCCGTCGCAGCAACAGCCGCCCCTAATCCCTGTGTATGATCGGATAATCCCACTTGGCAGCCTGTACGCTTAGCAAGATCCGCCATGGTCATCAGGTTTGAATCCTCAATTCTTGCTGGGTAAGTACTGGTACATTTTAGCAATGTCAGGGGGTTATTACCGATTGCACGAATGGTTGCAATGGCTTCTTCTATTTCAGCAAACGTCGCCATGCCAGTCGACATAATAATCGGCTTATTGGTTCTCGCCACGGCTTGAATCAATGGGATATCAGTCATTTCAAACGAGGCTATCTTGTATATCGGCACATTGAGAGACTCAAGAAAATTCACCGCACTGATATCAAAAGGCGAGCTAAACGCCACCAAGCCAAGCGATTCTGCTAACTCAAACAAGGGTTTATGCCATTCCCAAGGGGTTGATGCTTTGGCATATAGGTCGTAAAGATTATCCCCTTTCCACAGGCTATCACTTTCTGAGACCATAAATTCATCACGTCGCACATTAAGCGTCATGGTATCAGGTGTGTACGTCTGCAATTTAATGGCATCAACACCAGCCTTGGCAGCAGCATGAACCATTGCCTTCGCTAGCTCAAAGTCTTGATTATGGTTGCCAGAAAGCTCGGCAATAATAAATGGGTCTTGTTCGAACATAATTAACCGTTGTAAAAGGTTATAAGGTGATCATTACCTTTGTCTATAAAGTCAGACGCCTGCTGTAACATGCTTGGCATTTCGTCTAAAAATTCACACCAAACATCAAACATCTTACGTGCACGACGCACGGCTTCAGCCTCATCCTCGTGTGCGAAAATAAACTTTATGATCAAGAAGGCGGAATAGGTAAAGGAACCAATAAGCAAATCATGAATATGGCAATGTACACTGGCACGAAGAAAAAACAGTCTACGGTGATGGGACCACAATAAATCACATACGGCTTCACGGGTTGTGACGGTATCATCCCAACCTTGCTGCAAAAGCTTAGCTATTTTATAAAAATCTTCGATAGAAATGAGCGTTTCTGGCGCCTCTTTTAGCACACTGGCTGGCGGTTCGGTAAAAAAACATTGATCCAGTAGCTGAATCACGGTTTTGTGGTCAATCTTAGGATCTAATATCATTAGATCCTCTGGTTTGAGTGGCTCAACCCCTTCGATTTTCGCGCCATCAGATAAATTATAGCTATTAAACCCTCGACGCTTCTTCAAAAGCCGCGTTAAGGACTCTAACTGAACCCGAGATGTATCCATAATATTTGTCGCATAGATCACATCACCAAAGTTACCCTCACGTTGAATTAAAGAGGCATCTTGAAAACTCTGAAAGCCGGACTCTTTGCCATCTTTATAATAACCACTGTGGATAGAATGGTGACTGCCTTTGTCCTTGAAACCATTGTCGACCCCAAGGTAATAAACTGTATTAAAGCCAAACAAGTGCACATAAGATAACGCCAAGTTAGCAACCACTGGATTGCAAAAGTTTAGCTGAACATACTCTTCCATATCTCCTTGGGCACGGGCTTGATGCAGAATCAAGGTTGTAATGGCCTCCCCAGGCTTTAGCCCCATACCAGAATGCTTAAAATATTGAAAATACTCGGGGTGCATTACATCAACAGACAGCCCCCAGATCTGATCTAGATAGTCTTGATCCAAAAAAACAAACTTGTCGACGGTTTGCTTCATGCGCTCGATATCCACATGAATATCTGGCGTGACACCCAGTTTTTTAAGCGTGTTGATGGTGGAACCACAACTAATCACTAGGACTTGATCTCGCACCTCTTTTACCAAGTCAATACCTTGATCAAGAGATGGCCCATTACCTAAGATAAAAACAGGGATATCCAATACCCATTTCGGGAGCTCATTACGCCCTTTAAAACGAGCTAAACGAGTATTGGGTAAAGATCGCAGCCCCTGAGCAATGCCAATCAATGCATCGTCAAAAAACCCCCACCCCATCACCTGACGAACATAATGTTGTTTAAAATAGTGGATAGCTTGATTGTTTTCAGGACTACTGTAGGCAACGTGCAAGAAGGTTTCCGGCGCCATAAAATAACCATTTTCGGCCAACTGAAGTATGTATTTATCCGTAAAATCTTCAGCATCCACACCTAGAGAAAAATAAATGGTGCGACCATCTCGATTAAACTTTTCCAGTATCGGTAGCCAATCAATTGCAAATAAGGAGTAATAAAAACAATCTAAATTTCGCTCATATAGATAAAGATGCTTCACCTCCCGACACTCAAGAAAAGCTTCTAGCTGATAACCAAGTTCAATGCCAAAAAAAACGGCGGATCCCACGAACTGGGTTATGCTCTCTTGTTTAGCAAGTCCTTGAGCTTGCGCAGAAGCCACATCCATCATTTTATTGCTATAAAACACGTGACGGCTTGGGTGATTCTCTGTTTTATCTAAATTTAAAAATGTTTTATTAGGAGAGCGAAGTGAGGCCAAGACTTTTTTTTGTGATTGTTTTTTAGGCTCATCGGAAAAAAAGGGCACACCAACATCTTTGCGAAAAAGATTCAGGTCGCCGTTTGCTTCCATATAGAAAAAAGGGTTATCTGGTGTATAGGATTGAAACGCTTCATAGATATGCGGCATCACCTCAGCAAAAACGGCCATATTATTAGCATATCGATTATTGAGCTCTGACTCGTGTTCTTTTATACGGTGAAGACCTTGTTGCAAAAGAGAAAGATACTCTTCCGTTGGCACGGTGTCGGCCCATTGCCCCTCATTTTGCATGCTTTACGCCCTTGTACTGGATCACACCTTGACGGGTTTTAGTTGATTTAAAAAGCTCATTTTGCATGACAGTATGAAGATTCTCAACCAGCTCAAGCGCACGCTGATGAACTTGAGCAAACTCTTTAATCGCTTGATTCACACCTGCATCATTCGAAGGCTGGATTGATCGTATAAACGCATCATGTTGCTCACAAAACTGTAAAATACTATCAACATCCTGGCCTTGAACACTCGCTTCTAGCTCATCCGTCAATTCGACAAGATAGGCCGTATCCAGCATTAAGCAATACCCACACGGGCTTCCGCTCTATCAGCATAGGCTTTCTGTTTATCCGCTTCAGAGATTTGATCCCAAGCCCCTTTGACCTGTAGCAATAACTCCATCACATGATCAATAATGCTAGTATCACGTGTTGCGCTGGCCTCATTGATTTTGACCGTCATATAGTCATACAGGGAGTCTAAATTATCGACAAGCTCTGGGTTAGTATCGCGATCCAAAGCATCACGCAAGCCATTAATAATTTCAACGGCATTGGTCAATGCTGTAGCTTTACCTTGCAAGTCCCCCCGCTCTATGAACCCTTTACCAAGCGCCAAACGCTCTAAAGCTCCTTGCATCAAGAGCTGAATGACTCGATGAGGATCAGCTGATGCCAAATCAGACTTCAAAGAGTCTTGTCTATAAGCATGAATCCCTTTTTTCTCGTACATAAACAACCCCATTTATTACAGTTTAAACGTTACTTCATTTTTTCTAGTGCATTATTTAGATAGTTCCCTTGTGCTTTCATCTCAGAAAGCCGAGAGTCTAAATGTGTAAATTTATCTCGCAATGATGACTCATAACTCTTCATTCGATGTTCAAAGTTCTTCATTGTTTCTTCAGTATCATCTTTCGACTTTTCGATAGAGTTCTTTAACGTGGCATTCATTCCATCTCTACCGGTATAGTTATCCAGAACTTTTTCAAGGGATTTTGCCAAGCCATCGTTACCCGTAAACAAACCAGGAAGCTCGTCATAACTTGTGGACATGACTTTATCGAGCTTATTTTGATCGAGACTTAATGTTCCGTCGTTGCCAATTTTCACACCTAAGTCAAAAATATTATTCAACTTACCAGGACCAGCATGAGTCATCATTAAACTATTCGTTAAAGAAGACTGTAAATTTCGAATCATACTATTGCTATTTAGCACAGCCCCCTTGGAGGTACTCTTTTTTAAAACGCCAATTAATTCATTGTATGACGAGACAAACCCCTGAATAGTGTCCTTAACGGATTTCTCATCCTGCGTCACATTCACCTTGGTCGGTTTATCTGTTAATGCCAGTGCATCAATGGTTAAACCGGATACTGCCTTATCAAATTTATTACTATCATTACGAATTTGGATACCATCCACTGTGATCATTGCATCACGGGCCTGATCTCCTTGCAGCATGACCATGCCAGCAGATAAACCTGAGGTAGACACACTGTCTAATGACAAACCATCCGAATTAACAGGAGGCTTTTCTAAGGTATCTTTACCGTCTTTTGTTAACGTATCTGAAATGGGTAGTTTGCCCAACGGGGTCTTTGTATTGGTAATACTGATGGAGTTATTATCGCCTTCTTTATCTGACGTAACAGTAAAAAACAAATGACCTTTTCCGTCATCGATGATGTTGGCAGAGACCCCAAAATTATCCTTGGCGTTATCAATTTTCTTTCTTAACTGGGCCAGAGTCGTTCCTGGGTCCACATCTACTGAAAATGATTCATTACCAGCACTTAGGTTCAACTTTCCACCACGAGCCGTAATTACATCACTCTCAGAATGAAATATATTGGGTTTAGATATGATTCGGCTACCTTTAGCCGTCTGATCTACACTGATTTCATAAGAAGAGTTTGACGCTGTCGGGCCCGCAGTAACATCCAATACTTTTTTGTCGTCAGGCTGATCAATCTGCGTATTACGCCCTTCAAAACTTTCTTTGTTATTCAGTTTTTCCACGGATGATTTGAATTTGTCTATCGATGCACCGACTGTCCCAAGAGCAGATAATTTAGCGTCATAGCCATGGATTTTGTCCTGATACAGCTTAACTTTTGGGTCTCGCTGAGCACTCACCATTTTTTTGACGAGAGAGTCCAAGTCTAGACCCGATCCCATACCCAATGAGCCAACTGGCATATCTACTCTCCTGATGCATTACAAATTACTAAATATATCAAATCATACTTTGCTGTTGACAATGGTACCTTTGATGTCACGTAGCTGACTAATAATATCATCAATCCGCTTCGACATTTTTATAAACTCTTCCGAAGGAATTTGACGAACAACATCCCCCGTGGTTTGGTCGATCACCTTGACGATTTTTTCATTACTGTCTTTGCTCATTTCAAACGATAGATGAAAATTCAACTGAGCCATCTTGGTGTTCATTTGTTTTACTTGATTTGGCTCTATCTTGTCTGAAAAGGTTTGTTCTTTCGAATCTTCTTTATTTGTTTTATTGGTATCGGACAAAGTCTGGACAACTTTAGCCTCTGACTGATTCCGTACATGAAAATTATCAGAATTACGCTGTTCGGGCCTTATCGGTAATGAACTTAACGTATGTTTAGAAATATCACTTGAACTGATCGACATAGTCTGAACCTCTCATAACACATAGAAAGCTGAGGTAGCCCCTCAGCTTTCTATAATGTGAAATTATCTCAATAGAGACAGCGCTGTTTGCGGGCGCTGATTTGCTTGAGATAAGATAGACGAACTAGCCTGTTGCAAAATCTGTGCACTTGTTAACGCTGCGGTTTCCTTCGCGAAATCCGTATCTTCAATACGGGCACGCGCAGCGGTCACATTCTCAGTGATGTTGCTTAGGTTATTAACCGTTGACGAGAAACGGTTCTGTATTGCACCCAATTCCGCACGCTTAGAATCCACTGCAGAAATCATCGTATCAATGACGGAAACCATACTTTGCGCATTCGTCATGGACGTAACCGATGCCGTAGTGATGCTAACTTGGGAAGAGGCCTGACTTGACAGACCTGACATAGTAAAGCCACCATTCCCAGCAAAGTCAATAGACCCAGTGGCACCAGCATTCGTCATATTAAAACTGATCGTTTGATTCGAGTCAGCACCCACCTGAAAGACGCCATTGTAGGTGCCATTAAGTAAGTTTCTTCCACCAAACGTAGTATCCGACGCAACCCGGTTAATTTCCTTCGATAGTTGTCCCACCTCTTGCTGTATGGCTTTCCTATCTTCATCGCTATTTGAACCGTTAGAGGCTTGCAATGACAAAGTACGTATACGCTGAAGCATATTAGTTGTTTCATCCAATGCGCCTTCTGCCGTTTGTGCGACAGAAATACCATCATTCGCATTTCGCACAGACTGATTCAACCCATTCACCTGAGAACTTAAACGGTTAGATACTTGTAAACCTGCGGCATCGTCTGCTGCCGAATTAATACGCTTCCCAGAAGACAATCGCTGGTAAGCAACATCTAGCGTGTCGCCTGACTTCATCAACTGACGCTGAGCATTCAGAGATGAAACATTCGTGTTTACATAAAGAGCCATAAATAGCCTCCTAAAGTTTTCGACAATTCCTGCAAAAAAGCAGCACTCGTCCTTAATATCGACGAGAACATCAATAACTTTACTGTTTCATGGCATTTATTTACCCAATACAGGCAAAAACCTTCACCTCAATCGGCAAAAATATTCCTAACTGATTAATATAAATGATTTTTTTTCATTTATTTCCTGACCAATAAAACCGTCTAAATAATGTAAAAACGAAGCATAATAGACTCGTTATCACTACAAAAAGCCTAACGGGAGCCCCCTCCCTTCTAAACGAAAAGAACCAATAGACACACGAAATCGATACATCCAACATCGACAGGCAGACATATCCCTATGAACCAAAGTAGCAGGTGCGACGAAATAGTAATGAGTGTAAAACCCACCTGACGCAGATGTTATAAAAATCAGACACTATCAAGCGACAGAAAAATATCCGCCTAACATGCCAGAGACAAAAGCGCGCAGCCGCAGGTATTGTATTAGCTCCACTTAATCACTCGTTATCAAATGCAAACCTCCAGAAAACACAAATTTTAGGCACAAAAAAGCCAGATGAAACACTTTCATCTGGCCAAAAGCCGCTTTCCCCAAGAGAATAGGAGCCGCTTGAAATAAATAAATTTAAGAGAAGAAAAGCAGTACCTAGGGTACTACTTTCACTCGCTATCTAATGCTAATTAACGACCACCCAATAGAGACAAAGCCGCTTGAGGACGTTGGTTAGCCTGAGAAAGAATACTACTACTAGCTTGCTGAAGAATTTGAGCACTGGTTAAAGCAGCCGTTTCTTTGGCGAAGTCAGTATCTTTGATACGTGCACGTGCAGCTGATACGTTTTCGGTAATATTACTCAAGTTATTCACAGTAGAGGAGAATCGGTTTTGTACCGCACCTAACTCAGCACGCTTAGAGTCTACTGCCGCGATCATAGTATCAATAACTTTGATCATACTTTGCGCATTACCCATGGTGGTAATTGATGCGGTATCTTTAGAGACCTGAGGTGTTGCTGCACCGCTTGACAACCCAGACATGGTAAAACCACCATTTCCTGAATAATCAATGGAATTCGCATTACCACCAGATTCCAGTGTAAAACTAATGGTTTGGTTAGAGTCTGCACCAACCTGAAAGACACCAGCGTAAGTACCATTAAGCAGGTTACGTCCACCAAAGGTCGTCGTACTGGCAACACGGTTTATCTCTTTAGAAAGCTGCCCCATTTCTTGCTGCATCGCAACACGGTCTTTATCACTGTTTGATCCATTAGCAGATTGAATGGATAGAGTACGCATACGCTGTAGCATGTTGGTTGTTTCGTTCAACGCACCTTCAGCGGTTTGAGCAACAGAAATACCATCATTCGCGTTTCGCACTGATTGATTCAGGCCATTCACCTGAGAAGTCAAACGATCACTGATTTGCAAACCAGCAGCATCATCAGCAGCACTGTTAATGCGGTAACCAGATGATAGACGCTGGTACGCAGTATCCAATGACTTACCCGATTTCATTAGCTGATTCTGAGCATTTAAAGAAGAAGTATTTGTGTTTACATATAAAGCCATTTTGCTTTCTCCTAAATAATAAAAAAAGAGAGATAACGCTGTAAAATCAACTTGGCATCCACATATACAGCGATCTACCAAATGCTCGTTTGAATTGTGTTATCAAACTCCATATACCCTTTATCGACACTCTATTTGCAATCTTTAACTTTTTTTTCTATTTTTTCTGCTTTCCTCAAAATCCTTTACACTTAAAGACAACAAGGACAAGAAAGTCAGTAGAGTACGCAAAGCTATGTACAAAAATTAAGCACTTCGGCCTTATTTGCAATCTACTACAAATAATCCGTTGTTAGCAAAAAGACTCATGACAAAAAACAGACAATTGTGATACGAGCTATTCAGTGTACATAAGGGGGAGAAGCATTAAGCGAGGTAGTTAATAAATTGGATCCCTAAAGACTGAGGGGCAATGTCTCTGACAATTTTAGTACTCTCCTGAGAATAGCCAGGCTTACTCAAATCAATATCCGATACTGTAATGAAGCTCTTATGGGTCAAGCTATATACTTGACGAATTAAGGCAGGCTCCAAAGAAGCATTTAAGGTCAATACAAACCCCACACGACCATTAGATAGCACAATACAAGAACCGACCGGTATTCTTCCGATGCTTTTGAGAAAAACGCCTAAAAGAGATTTATCAAATGCCAGTCCAGCCTCTTTTATTAGCTGCTGGCGCGCCCGTAATGGCCCCATGGACGGCTTATGAACTTGTTGTGAGGTCAAGGCATCATAGGCGTCGATAATGCCAGCTATTTTCCCATATACAGAGATCTCTTGATCCTGCTTGCCATGGGGATACCCTGCGCCATCCACTCTTTCGTGATGATCGATCAACATTTGATAAACCACTTTGGGAATGTTGTCACTTAGCTTAAACATTTGCTCACCAAAGGTGATGTGCTTTCGAAACAAGTCAAATTCGGCTTCTGTCATTTTTCCTGCTTTATGACTGATGGCCATAGGCAAACGAAAACGCCCCAGATCAAAAAGTAGCCCACCCAATGCAATAGCTTCGATATAGGGTGCAGACAATGCTAAGGCTTTGGCAAAATGAATCCCCAGTACGGCCGCCCCGATTGCATGTTGCTCTAGGTACGTAGAGGCATCTTTTATATGGCGAATAGCAAGCAGAGCAAAGGAGTTACGGGTATGAGACTGAATCAAGCGCTGACAAAAGTCTCTTAGTTTATCCACATCTAATGGTGAGCCCGTTTTAACGATGTCCGTCTGCTCCCTGAGCAAAAGATAACCATCCTCAAAAAGCTTTAGGGCTTTAACAACCTCATCATTAAATGAAGTCGGCGCTAATTTTTTCTCCGCTAAACTAACCTTATTTCGACGTCGCGAAGGCACAGAAGCTAATGCGTTTTTCTGAGACTCATCCACCTCTTCCTCAACTTGCTTTACCTTATCCCCTTGCTTCGCCTTATAGGCGAGAATGTACTCACGGGTATTATCATCAAGCTCTTGACGGAAATATTTAAACAGGCTGCGACCTTCATTGGCTTTATCACGCCAATCTTTGGTGGTTAATGAGGCGTGTAATTTTTTTAAGCTTTTTACCGTTTTCCCTTGAGTCATCGAATAACAAAGCAACAGAAAGCGCTCTTGTGCATCATATAAACGCTCTCGCTTTGTATTCAGTAGTTTTTCAAAAGTAAAAGAAGGGTCATAGGGTAGCAGATCTGTTTCTAATGCGGGCTTTACTAAATCAAAGATCACTTGACGCATTGCTACACTGACAATACGACTTTTTTTCCCTTGTGCTCGTATCAGGCTACGAATACGCTTGTGATTAAGAACCTCACTTCTAATACCAAATTGATCAATAATCTCATCAAGATTAAAGAATCCCGAATTCAACTCAACACCAAAGCATGACTCCACTTGAAACGCTGACATCACTCACTACCTTCCAAGTCACCCATCAAATTTTGTTGAATAAAGACAGATTATCTATCCTAGTAAATAGCTTCTGCGAAGCATTTAAAGCCGTTTCAGACATGGACAACTTAGTCGCCGCCTTGCCCATATCCAGCCCAGCGACTCGATCCTGAGCCATGGTATTGGCCATCTGATTCGCTGTGGAAAAATCGCCCCGTTCCGTCATACTGTTGAGCCTCGCACCTACCACCGAGCGCACTCGACCAACCGAGGTCTGTGTATTAACAATACTAACTTGCCCATTTTTCAAAGCAATATCACGCTCTTCACTCGAGGCGTGAGGATCTTTCATCACTTTTATGGTATTGCGTAACACATTCACTACATTGTCACGTTCTGGTTTATTAAGATCAACGTCAACAATCGCACCAGGGTCTCCTTTTAATGAGAAAGACATCCCCTGAATAATGAGGTTTTTGTTTGGATCATAGGTCCCAGAGGCAATAACATTACCAGATGAATCCGCCAGAAAATAACGCCCAGGAGGACCGATGTAGCTTCTGTCATCATCTTTATTATCGTTATTCGCACCATCCGCCTTATTGGCAGCAGCATCTTGTGCTCTTTGACTCACTAACGTCTGTATTGCAGCGGCATCAGGTTTGGTCATGGACAAGGGCGTGGTTGTCAGCACAAAGTGGTTACTGGCTTTATTGGTGACACTAAAGTGTTTTTTTAAAAAAACATCAAAGTCATCCTGATTAGAAACTTTTGACGTCACACTAGAGTTACCTACGCTCAATTTTGTGGAAAATGTATTACGCTTCCATACATCTTCAAAAATGTGCTTACCTGAATCGCTCACTGCCACTTTACGACTCTCTGAAATTTGCGCAAAATTTTGCCCCTCATTACCAGACCACTTAAAGGTACCGTCAGGTAAGTGAGTAAACGCAGGCGCTTGCGTATTGGTCCCCGAAAAGATATAGCTGCCATCTGCACTGCGTGAGTTCATTAAATCTTCCATGGAATCCACCATGGAAGACACTTGGTCAGCAATCGCGCCTATATCTTGATGCGTATTCGCCGTATTATCGGCTTGAATCAACATGGTTCTGGCTTCATCAAGTAAGCCATTGTAACTCTGCAAGGCGACTTCTTCGTATTCCAAATGGCCTTTCGCCATTTTCATATTGTTATCATACTGCTTCAGAGACTGATTACTTGATTCATATTGCATCACTTCCCGCGCACCTACAGGGTTATCACTGGGAGAAACAATACTGGTATTTTCCGTAATTTTCTTTTGAATATCCATCACACGGTCATTCGCCTGACTGATAGCGCGACTGGACTGACCGTAGATTTGATTATTAGTGACTCTCATAAGCTTACCTCATTGCCGCTAATAATGTATCGAATGTACTTCGAGCAGCGGTGATCACTTGAGCGGAAGCAGAATACGCCTGCTGATACTTTAGCAAGTTAACCGCTTCCTCATCCAAGCTAACACCAGATACGGAGTCACGTCTTGCAATACTTTGATTCATGACGACATCACTCGAGTCTTTGTTGGTTTCCAACGATGCCGTTTTACTCCCAACAGAGGCAACAAGATCGGCAAATGACTCAGATAAGGACGTTTTCCCTCCGATGAGGGGCTTATCCTGCAAAGACACTAATTTTAAACCGTTATAATCGTCTGCCGCCCCCGTAAATTGAGGGCCCAAATCAAATTCATCTCCCGCCTTAGGACTTCCTTTTAGGGACAAATCAAAACCAGCCTCTTTTGCTAAACCTGCCTGAGTTAGAAGGTCTTTAAAATTCGTCATGCCATCGACTTTTGCTAAAGCATTTCCACGACCATCACGGACTTCGAAAGAATGATCCCCCGTAAACACGATACTATGAGGGGCATTTTGGTAGAGTTCATCACTACTCTTAAAGGCAGAACGATCAGGATGGGTGTTTGTAACAGACGTTAAGGTGAGTTTCGCATCCGACATATTGTTTGGGTTCGTTTGTACACCAATCGGAGCCCGAAGCGCCAAATCTTCTCCGCTATTAGCCTGTAAAGATAGTCCTGTCGCAGCGCCTTCTGTTGGCGAAAAGTTGTATACATCATTAATCGAATATTTGCTGATATCCCCCAAACGAATATCAAAACCAAGACCAGGCACCTGATAATAGCCTTTGTCATCCGGTTTCATCGTACTGGTGTTGATTTCCGAAACATGCTTTCTAAGATGACCATGCTCATCGTAGGCCTTAATCAAAAAACGATTATTATCGGTTTTCGATAACTCATAGGTATCAGTGGTTATTTCAGCAGATTTGCCAGAAGTCACTCGTACTGCCAGATCCGATGCGTTGCCGATATTATGCTGCCCAGCGTGAAAGCTAATGCGGCCAATACGAAATAGATCCTGTCCAAAATTACCATCACCGTCCAAACCCAGCTTATTCTGTTGGTTCATCTTGTCGGCAATAGAAATCGCACTTTGCCCCAATAAACGGTCAGATTTGACGGCAAAGTCGGCACTATAATCGACCAAAGCACCAATAGAACCACCTAAGTTTTCATTATTGACGCCCACTTGGTATTTACCAAAATCAATGTAGAGTTTCTTGTTTTGTGGGTTCTTAGGGTCTTCTTCAACCTTAAGCTTAGTAGGGGTTTTATCCATCACCAACGGCTGACCATTAGCAAGATGCACCGTCATAACGCCTGTTTTCGAGTAATCCACTTTAATATGCAAATAACCAGATAGCTTTTTAGCTAATTCTTCTTGCCTGTCACGCAGCTCATTGGCAGGTGAAGTGGAACGAGTTTCCTCTTTGAGAATATCGCCATTTAACTGCGCAATTTGTCCAGTAATGTTATTCAGCTCCGCTACAGAAGTTGATAAACGCTTATCGGCGATGGTTTTCTGCTCACCCACCAAATGAGACAGGGTGTGATAATGCTGAACCAAATCCTTAATATTAGAAAAGGCAATATCACGTAAAGACGATGAGGTTGGATCATTATTCGCATCTTGAATGGCCTTAAACGTCTTACTTAAATACGCATTCAGAGAGACACTTTTTTCCCCCAATAATTGATCTGACGTCGACATGATCGAATGATATGTATCATAGTATGCATGCGCAGACACATCATTACGCACTTGCTCGTTAACAAATTTGTCAACTATTCGCGCGGTATCTTTAATCCTAACGGTGCCATTGGCTTCTGCAATCGTAGAGGTTTTCTGACGACTATAACCAGCTGTATCCACATTCGATGTGTTTTGACCGGTCGTATCAATACGAGCCCGACTGCTTTGCAGCCCAGACAAACCAATCGCATATAAATTTGAGCCCATGCCCACACCTCTAAGGATAATTTCTAAAATGACACCTAACGCTACGACGATTTATCGACAGCTAACGCAAGAACTTTACCTGATGAACAAGAAAACCAACGCGACCTTATAGCGACTCAAACCACTTGCTAGACAGAATACGGTCTATCTTTTGTGCGTACTCAGGATCTGTTGCATAACCACCTTTTTGCAATGAAACGGCAAATAAAGACGGATCATTGCCCGACTTCAAGGCGTCTTTATAACGATCATCGGCGGTTAAAAAGTTGGCATAATCATTAAAACTTTGCGAAAAAGAGTCGTAAGCACGAAATGCTGCTTTTTCGCGTTTAGCGATTCCGTGACGAAACTCTAGCGTATTAACCACCGCCCGATCACCATCCCAACGATGGTCTGCCTTAATGCCGAATAAATTATAACTGGCCGTTCCATCGTCTTTCGCAATGGGGTGTTTCCCCCAGCCCGTTTCCAACACCGCCTGCGCCAATATAGCCTTAGCACTCACCCCCAATTTCTCTGCCACGGCTTTCGCATGAGGCCACATTGCTTTTACAAAAGCCTCGGGAGAATCAAACGCCACAGACTGCGCCGTCGGCTTACTCACTTCCATTTTACCATTAGGTAAAGAAGGAGAATCACTGTCAGTAGGAGCTTTGGGAGAAGAACTCGAACTGGATGCATTAACGGTTGCGCCTGACGTTTCTTTTTGTGCAGCTTTTAAAAATTCAGTAGAAGCTTGGTGAGCCAACGCTTTCACCCGCACCAAATCCTGATTAGACACCCGCTTAATAAAATCACCATCATCAGAAGCACTTGCCTTATGAGCCTTTGGATGTTGCGCCTGATACTGACGAATCAACGCCTCGGACACCCCAAGTCCTCCTGTTTTGGACAATACTTGCGCCATTTGATCGTCCATCATGCCTTGATACTGCTTCGTTTGTTGACTAGAAAACAAACCATCCCCCAAGGCCTCATTACCTGCTCGCATATTTTTTAAAAGCATACCAATAAAAATGGCCTCAAACTTTTGCGAGACTTCCTTTAGCGCCGCTTCTGGATCGTTTTTCGCCTTGGTTTTTAACGACTCCAAAGAAGAAAAGTCAGCAAAGAAATCATCTGGATTTGTTGGCGGTAAAGCATTCATAAGCGTCTCAGATTCTTTTACTTAGATAATGACAAAGTCAGCATTAATGGCGCCAGCTTGTTTCAAACCTTCTAAAATAGCAATTAAATCTCCAGGGGCTGCCCCCACTTGATTCACCGCTCGTACAATATCGTCCAAAGATGCCCCTGGCGCAAATGAAAACATATGCCCACTGTTTCGACCAACTTGAGGGTCTCCATTTCTGGGGGATACAATCGTCTGTCCTCCTGTTACCGTACCATTTTGATCTGTTACTTTAGGCGTATTGCGGATGGTGACCGTCAAACTACCATGGGTAATCGCCGCTGGAGACACTTGCACATGCTGGCCAATAATAATGGTGCCAGTACGAGAGTTAATCACCACTCGGGCACGCTCTTCGCCTTGCTTTACATCCAAATTTTCCAGAATTGAAATAAAGGTCACCCGTTGACCTGGGTCTCGTGGGGCAGTGACACGAATCGAAGTCGCATCCAAGGCTTCCGCAACCCCTTTTCCCAAGAGAGCATTGATTTTATCTGCCACATCTTTTGCTGTGGTGAAGTCAGGACGATTTAAGTTAAAGGTTAACGAGTCCCCTGAATCAAAACTCGTCGGCACCACTCGTTCAACACTGGCGCCATCTGGAATTCGACCAACCGTGGGCACACTTAACGAGTTTCGTGAACCATCTGAGCCATTATTCCCAAACCCCCCAATAATCACGTTACCTTGCGCAATGGAATAGACCTGTCCATCCGCCCCTTTTAAAGTTGACAGTAAAAGCGTGCCTCCACGAAGGCTTTTTGCGTTACCAATTGAGGAAACGGTCACATCAATCTTTTGCCCTGGCTTAGAAAATGCGGGTAGAGTGGCCGTCAATGACACCGCCGCAACGTTTTTAGAGGTTGCGCTCACGCCAGCAGGCAAAGTGACGCCAAATCGCGACAGCATGTTAGCAAAGCTCTGATTAGTAAAAGGTGTACTATCACCCGTTCCATCTAACCCAATCACCAGGCCATAGCCGAACAACTGGTTATCTCTAACCCCTTGAACACTGGCAATGTCTTTTAAGCGTTCGGCTTGGGCCCCAAAGGACGCAATAAGCAAAAAGACGAGTGCTAACTGTTTCATGTTCGTAACCACCTATACAAAACAATTGATCTAATGATTGCTATTTGGACGCCCATTATCTTGGCGCGTCACTACTATTTAAAAGGCGAGTCACCCAGCCTTGTTGACTGCCTTCTGCCACATCCCCATTACCTGAATAGGTGATACGAGCATCTGCTACCCGCGAAGAGTCTACCGTATTTTGTGGGGACACATCTGCTTTACGCACTAAACCAGTAAAGCGAATATACTCATCACCTTGATTAAGCCTAAGCCACTTTTCACCACGAATGGCCAGCAACCCATTCGGGTACGCTTTATAAACCGTTACCGTAATCGTCCCCGTTAAGCTGTTATCCTGATTCGCAGAGGCGCTGCCAGAAAAATTCGTTTTTTGCTGTGGCAAGGTGGAATCAGAACGGATTTTTTGCCCTAATACTGTTGGGTTATCCCCCGTTGCAGACGAGGTTTTCGATATGGTCGCGGCATTATCTTTGGTTGAGGAAGTGCTCTCATTCAAATTGACAGTCAGTATGTCACCAACCTTGCTGGCTCTCTGATCTCCATACATGACATCCCCCATGCCCGTTCTATAAATACTGCCATTGGGAGCCTGGGCAGGCTTCAATCCATCCGGTTCCACAGGTGCATAGTATGGATCATCTTCCTGAATATTTGCTTGGGCTCTTGGTGGTCCCTTCATCGGATCATTTGGATCTGGAACATAACCTTTTCTTTTTGGCTCTTTTGGCTTTTCATCTTTCGCTGGTGTTTTGTCGGCTGTCGCAGCATCCGCTACCGCCTTACCTACTGCCGCACCCGCAGCGGCTCCCGCTGCTGCTCCTGCAGCGTTCGCCACTGCCTGCTTATCAACCTTCCATGTTAAGCAACCACTCAAACAAGTCGAAAGCAAAACTAAAAGCACCAGTTTAATTTTCATATTATCCACTTATCCTAGAGCTGCTGAATAGCGAAGCTCATCATACCATCGGCAGAAGAAATGACTTTAGAGTTCATTTCATAAGCTCGTTGTGTCGTAATCATGTTCACCAACTCTTCAATTGAGTTAACGTTTGACGCTTCCAGCATACCTTGCCCAAGGGAGCCAAGTGCATCAGTACCAGGCGCTCCCACAATTGGTGGTCCACTGGCATTGGTTTCAGTGTAGAGGTTCCCGCCAATGGCATCCAATCCAGTTGGGTTAACAAAGCCGGCTAAATTAATCACACCAACTTGCTGCATATCCGTCACGCCTTTTTTCTGCACTGAGACCACCCCGTCCTTAGCAATATTGATGCTAGTCACATCTGGATCGATCTGAATAGGCGGTTGCACTACCAACCCATTGGAGGTAACAAGTTGCCCAGTACTACTCAGTTGAAAACTGCCATCACGTGTATAAGCCATCGTGCCATCAGGCTGTAAAACTTGAAAAAAGCCATTACCTTGAATGGCAACATCTAGCTTTCTACCCGTCACGTTAAAGTCCCCATTGGAGAAGTCTTTTTGAGTAGCATCCACCTTCACCCCAGTACCTAACTGCAATCCAGATGGCAATTCGGCATTTTGAGCGCTTAACCCCCCTGGCGCGCGCTCCGTTTTATACATCAGATCTTCAAACACGGCACGGTCTTTTTTAAACGCTGTGGTTGAGACGTTCGCCAAGTTGTTTGATATCACATTCAGTTGTTTGTCCATGGCTGTTAAGCCGGTTTTACTTACCCAAAGTGCTGAGTTCATATAAGCCTCTTTGCAAATTTAATAACGCGACAACCATCGTTCAAGTAAGACAATTAACGCAAGAAACGATTATGCTCTTTGTAAAATTCTCGAAGACGCAGCACTGTCTTCCCGGATGGTGTTCATCATTTTAATATTCATTTCAAAGCGACGAGACAAATCCATAATATGCGTCATTTCTTCGACTGCATTCACATTACTCCCTTCCACAAAACCGGAGGCAACCTGCGTATTTACATCTTGATTAAACACCTGCCCATCTTTACTGTGAATCAAACCATCTTCGCCTTTACGCAAATTATCAGGATCAGGATTCACTAACTTAAGCTGACCAATAACAGCTACCTGATTTGCAGCTCCTCCTTGTGGAATAATCGAAATAGAGCCATCAGAGGTAATCGTAAGGCTCTGCAAAGGCGGCAAAAAAATGGGGCCATCAACTCCCGCTACCGGTAGCCCAGTGCCCGTTACCAATTGTCCTGCGGCATTAATTTGCAGGTTGCCATCTCGTGTATAAGCTTCTTGCCCTTTTGAGTCGTAAACGGTTAAAAAGCCCTTGCCTTTGATTGCCACATCTAGGTTACGCCCCGTTTGAATCATACTTCCTGGGGTAAAGCGCGTACCAGGATTCTCCGTCATAGCATACACACGGCTTGGATAGTGTTCTCCGTAAACTTGCATTGCTCGCGCCTGCTCAAAGTCTGCACGAAAACCTGTCGTGTTAACATTTGCTAAGTTATTCGCGTGAATGGTTTGGGCATTCATTGTTTCGACACCACCACTCATTGCTAGATACAACGCTCTATCCATCACACCCTCTCGTTACACATTTTTTACCATCTAACAACTTACTTTCAAGAATCATACCAAGTTTTGAAAACCTATAATGCATTGATATATAAGGGTTTAATAAAATAAGCACTAAAGATATGCAAAAATAAGGCAAAAAAAAGCCGAAGTGGGCAACCACTCCGGCTAGGAAGATCTCTTTTATCTCATTAACGCAAATTAATGATAGTTTGCGTGACCGTATTTTCCGTCTCTAACGTTTTACTGTTTGCCTGATAGTTACGCTGCGCTTCAATTAGAGCAACCAATTCGGAGGTAAGATCCACATTGGATTCCTCTAACGCTCCGCCTTGAATCCCACCCAAGGTACCACTATTAGGTCGACCAACATTAGCCTGTCCAGAATTAGAGCTTGCCACCCAAGCAGTATCACCCGCTGGCGTCAAACCATCGACGTTATCAAACGACGCCAAGGCAACCTGGCCAAGAACAGAGGTTTGTTGATTGGTATAGGTCGCTTTTAAGTTACCATCACGATCAAATGAAACTCCTTGTAACTCACCAGCAGTGTAACCATCTTGCTCAAAGTTATCAGTACTCGCTAAAGCAAACTGCGTTGATCCAGCAAGGTCGATGGGCATAATAGCGTCACGATTTGTCGGATCAAACCCAGTAATCTCTAGATTAACCGGTTGCGGTGTTCCAAAAGGCGGAATCCCCTGGAACGTGCCTTGGAATTTACCCGTAGCATCAAACTTCACCATACTGTCTTTCGGTAAGAATGGCTTTTCCTCACCCGTGACCGGATCGGTATAGGTTTCTTTTCCATCAACCGTCGCTCTCACTTCATATGTATTATCTTCACCCTGTTGAATAAAGTAATAACCCAACGTATGAGTCTGCCCTAACGAGTCATAAACATTCTTGGTATTGCCATAACTGTATGACTTCGGATTATTCGGATCAAATGCAGGTCGCGCCACTTGTTTGGGCTCACGCAAATCCGTTGGCGCCAAACCGCCAGTAATGGCCACCCCACCCAATGTACCACTGACGGCAATAGGCGCTTGCGACATAGCGGAGATTGATGCTGTTGTTGGCTCGGTATTTCCCAGATATAAAAGCTGAAAAGGTTTTTCTTTAACCCCATCGCCGTTGTAATCGGTGTTACCTTCGGCACTGTTAAAGGTTGCATACGTGGGCGGCATAAAAGCCGCACCAGTATCGTCTTTGGTTTTACCGTCTACCGTCGCATAAACACGATAGGTATCAGGATCCTTACCTTTAGCATAATAGTAACTAATAATATGGTTGTTACCATTCCCATCGGTTACCGTTTGGGTTTGAGTATAATTATAAGTGTCTGGATTTTTAGGGTCAAAATCCGCACGGATGTAGGGAGGAACATCCTCACCTTCTGAGTTCAAGTTTAATTTTAGCTTTACATCAGACGTTGCTTTAGGAGGGATTCGCTCCGTTGGCACAACCAAATCTTCTAAATTACCACCCAAAATACCATTTTTTGCATTGTAACCTTGTACTTTTTGGCCGGTATTGGTCACCAAATTGCCATTGGCATCCAATTTAAAATCACCCGCACGAGTGTAAGCTTGGGTACCATCCGGCTGTTTGATCACAAAAAAACCTGTGCCATCCACTGCCAAGTCTAAATTGTTATCTGTGTATGATAAGTTGCCAGAAGAAAACTCTTGAGCAACTTTTGACACCCCAACCCCAGAACCTATGGAGTTGTTACTACCAGCCCCTAACACATTGGTACTATATAGGTCATCGAACTCGACACGAGATTTTTTGAAACCTGTTGTATCCGCGTTAGCGATGTTGTTACCTGTTACATTCAAGTAATCAGACGATGCCTTGATGCCTGATAACGCTGTATTAAATCCCATAATCTGCTCCGGTTAACCTAATATTTCCAATTTGTTAGTCAGTTTAATCTTTCCATGATTCTCGACATTTAACATAGTACCGTCTTTGCCATTAATCGTTACGCCCTGAATACGAGCGGGTAATTGAATAGGCATAGCTGCTACTTGACCTTTTTCATTGACAGATGAAGCGGCAAAATGATATTCGCCAGGCGGCAACTCTTTACCTTTATCATCTTTCCTATCCCAGCTAACATCGTTTTCTGTCAATTTCTGCGTACGAACCAACTTATTGTTGGCGTCGAAAATCTTCAACTCTGCGGAACTAGAGTCCTTAGGGATATCTGTTTTAAGCTCAATAGAGTGCTGAGAATCACTTACTGAAAGTTTATTTCCAGGCATCAATAACGATTTTCCCACTAAACTCGAAGCTCCAATCGCTTGATTGGACGTCAGAGCCGTTGTCATATTCTTGAGTTGATCTGAAATACCCGATAACTTTTCCAAAGAGCTAAACTGTGACATTTGAGCCACCATATCATTGGTGTCTTGCGGTGCCGTTGGATCTTGATTTTTAAGCTGTTGAATATACAGTTTTAAAAATACATTTTTATCAGCCAATCCTTTTGTCGGATCTTTCTTTGGATCTTTTACATCATGCGCATCCGCAGCGGCGGGGTCCTTGACACTGCCCTTATGCTCACTTTTCTTCAAACTCGCTTTTGCACCATCTGTGCCGTACTGAGCAATCAGGTTTTTTAAACCATTGTTATCAGATATATTTGCCATACATCACCCCTATGATGACTGTCCAAGCGTGAGCATTTTTTGCATCATGCTTTTGGCTGAATTCATAATATCGACATTCGTTTGAAAAGAACGCGATGCAGACATCATATCGGCCATTTCTTCAATTGGATTAACATTTGGGTAATAGACATACCCTTTTTCATTTGCCATTGGGTTATCCGGCTCATACCTTGGTTTAAGTGGCGCAGAAGATTCCACAATGCCATCAACTTTGACACCCACTCCCGCACCACTATCATCATCTGTGGTATCTCCCCATCCGTTATCTTTCATGGAGTTAACCATCATTTCAGAAAATACAGGCTTACGGGCTCGGTATGTTTGATCTGCAGAGCTTGCCACACTATCAACGTTTGCCATATTACTCGCCACGGTATTTAAGCGAATGGTTTGGGCACTCATCGCAGACCCTGCGATATTAAAAATATTACCTAAAGACATACTGATTAATTCCCGCTAAGCGCTTTTTTCATACCACTGATTTTTCTGTCCAAAAACATAAAACTGGTATCAAATTGCAAAGAGTTCTTAGCGTATTCCGCTTTTTCTCTTTGCATATCAACCGTGTTGCCATCTAAGGAGGGCTGGCTTGGATTACGATACAAAAGACCACTATCACCGCCAAGTTCACTCACCCCATTTATATGCCGCTTATCATCTACCGATAAATACAGCTTGTTTTTCTCATTGTTAAACATAGAGTCGAAAGTAATATCTCTGGCTTTATAGTTTGGTGTATCGGCATTCGCGATATTATTTGCCAATACAGCAGCACGGGCACTGCGAAACTCCAGCATTTTGTCATGCCCAGCAAATGCTTTTTCAAATGATATAGCCATACTTCTCTCTTCACACAACGGTCAAACGTATAGCTCAAAAAGCAATAATGATGCCAAAACAAAAAAACCTTTATATTCAAAAGCTTATGAGTTTTTTATTCGTAGTCGGCAAAAAGCGGCAATATAACAAAACTTATAAAGGCAAGACCCCACAAAGAGGAAAAAGAGGAAAGTATGAACGCAAAAGACCCTTCATGGCGTAACGGCAAGAAGGGTCTTGAAAGGTCGCTTTCAAAGAGGAGACATAACATATGCCCTCTTTACTGCAACAAAGTCATAATAATTTGTTATTATTTAGCCCTATAGACAATTCCTGGGTGACATTGAACAATCTCAAACAAATCAGATAAACCACTTAAGGCTTCAGAACCACCAAGAAACAGATACCCCCCAGGATTCAGAGAGGCACGCATTCGCCTCAAGATGTCCATCTTCAAATCGGCAGTGAAATAAATTAGGACATTACGGCAAAAGATGACATCAAACTTACCAAGCCCTGAAAATGAATCAATCAAATTCAAGTAGCGAAAATCAATACGCGCACTTAAAGAAGACTTTACCTTCCATGTGGTGTTATTAATTTTATCAAAATACTTGCGCTGCATATCATCCCCCAGACCACGGGCAATGGCTAAACTATCATACTCACCTTGTTTAGCATGCTGTAGAATGTTGGTACAAATATCGGTCGCAACAATCTTTTCACCTGGCCTTAACACACCAGGACGAGACGCTTTGAACTCCTCTATTACCATACTAATAGAGTATGGTTCCTGCCCTGTAGAAGAAGCGGCCGACCAAATTTTCAGGGGCGACTTCGTCATTTCAGGCAGAATCTTTTCTTTGAGAATCTTAAACGGATGGGAGTCACGAAACCATAAGGTTTCATTGGTCGTCATCGCATTAATCACTTCTTCTTTTAATTTGGTACTACCCGCACGCTCAAGAGCATCAACTAACTGCTCTATCTTACTAAAATTTTCTCTTTCTAAGATCTTCCCTAACCGACTAGCCACTAAGTACTGCTTATTATCACTTAATGAAATGCCACATACTTTCTGAAGAAAATCTCGAAACCTTAAATAGCCGTTTGGTGTTATTGCATTCGTACTACTGAGCATTAGAACTCCTAAAACAGCAGCTAAAGGGATCAGACACAACGCTAAAAGCCATCAGAACCATATTACACTTGAACTCAATCATCGGATTGAATCTTGACCGTCTCGATCGCTAAGCGTGCGAGCTCATCAGGTTGGAACTTAGCTAAAAAGCCATCCGCTCCGACTTTTTTTACCATGGCCTCATTAAACACACCGCTTAACGACGTATGAAGTAAAATAAACAGATCTTGTAAACGGCTGTCATTACGAATAGCTGTGGTTAACGTATAACCATCCATCTCTGGCATCTCAATATCAGAGATAACCATCGCAAATTCTTTGGTAACGTCCGCCCCATCGGCGACTAAACCTTGAAGATAATTCAGAGCTTCACGGCCATCATTCAAAACCGTTGTGGCAAAACCCACTTGTTCCATACAACGCTTAATCTGCTTACGAGCAACGGAGGAATCATCGACAATTAAAATATGATGCTGCTTAGCGTTGCTTTGAATATCAACGTTAATGATACCATCCGAAATATCCTGACGGGTCGGGGCAACTTCAGACAAAATTTGTTCTACATCAATAATTTCAACCATTTCTTTGTCAACCTGACACACAGCGGTTAGGTAGTTGTCATTAGACAAACCTTTTGGTGGTGGCTGAATATCGCTCCAGTTCATATTGACAATACGTTCAACACCTCGCACCAAGAACCCCTGAATACGACGGTTATATTCTGTAATGATCACAAAACATTGGTCGATGTTTTCTATCGGACTTGCCCCTGTTGCAAGCCCCAAATCTAAAATAGGAATGGTTCCACCACGGATATGAGCCACACCTCGGACAACAGGACTACTATGGGGCATGGAAGTTAGCTTAGGACACTGCAATACTTCTTTCACTTTAAACACGTTAATGCCATATATTTGCTTGCCATTTAAGCGAAAGAGCAGCAATTCCAGGCGGTTCTCCCCAACAAGTTGGGTACGCTGATTAACGCTATCGAGAACACTGGCCATAAAGCCTCCTATGTGTATTCGTAAATTCAGTATTCACTGAAACTAATTAATATTAAAATATATTCTCAATGATAGAGTGATTTTTGCTATTTTACTAATACCTTATAGTAACTCAATGTACTAAATGCACTAACTGAGAACGTAACCAAGACTAACTAAGAGAGTAGACTATGCGACTAATAAGGCTAATGTTAGCCTTCTCTTGCCTTCAGGCTAGCACTACGTTTGCTTTGTCCATAGAAGGTCAAGTCCAGAACTACATCAATAATGTTGAAATTCCTCGCCTATCAGGCATTTATCCTGATGCTGCGGTGAAAATTACTCTCAACAATAAAATTTCACTTAGTTATCTACCAACTTGTAAAGACAAACACATCCAAATAAAAAACCAGCGACCTAGTGCATCCAAGCGCACCACCTACTCTATTAGCTGTAACAACCCAATGTGGAAATCTTATCTGCCCGTCACCCAGAGTATTTTAATTCCTGCCTTTAAAACCCTTGCACCTATTAATAGAGGACAAGCTTTCACTAAGCAAAACATTGGCATTGGCAATGTGGATTTAACGAATTTACGGGGTCAAGTATACACTCCCCAAAATCCGCCTTATGGCCTTGTTGCCTCCAGAAACTTACGTATAAATACCTTTATTTCTGATAATGTCACTCAAAAGCCCACTCTCATAAAAAAAGGCAATCAAATCCTCATTACAGCTAAGAGCGGAAACATCACGGTTAAAATGAATGGTATAGCACTACAAAATGGCGTCGAAGGCCAACAAATACGAGTGAAAAATACCAGCTCAGGTAGAATAATATACGCAAAAGTTGTAACGGACAGTGAGGTTCTTGTAAACTACTGACTACTCTTTAGCCTAGTTTGGTTTTTTATATCGACATTTACACGAAGTTTAACTAAAGTTTTATGGGTAATGGTCGTTAACAGAGACAGATAAATTATTTAAGGCGGTAAACCCCCATGGCAATACACTTTACAGGGTTATCCAATCAAAGCAACGTCACGAAAAATGAGCGTGCAACGAAGGACGATGCAAACAAACACTCTGTTGATACTTCATCGACCCCAAACTCTAGTAGCTTAATGGCTGCAGATACAGTTAAGCTCAGTGGCACAGCTAAAACGCTAAAACATCAGGAATCACGCATCAATAACATGCCTGAGATTGACCAAGACAAGGTTGACCGTATCAAAAACGAGCTAGCCTCTGGCAATTATAAAATAGATACTCAGAAGCTTGCCCATAATATGGCTTCTATGGACGCGTTGTTCTAGACTATAAGACACTCTCTTATAGTCTAGCTCGGTCAGTTTTATGATCCCTATCGAACCAGTTTTCATCAGAAGTAAAGAAATCCTTACAGAGCTAGTGTCGCTTCTGGATAGCGAGCGCTCAGCATATGGTCAACTGGACAACCAAACGATCGTTCAAATAGCAGAACAAAAAAGAGCATTACTCGATGAAATGAGCATGCTAAATGAGCGCCGAATCAATATTTTGATTAAATTTGACATCCTAGACAGAGATAATCCCCTTGAAGACGACTTTAAGACTTGGCTTAAAAAACAAGATAGTTCTATGGATGATACCCGTCTACTGATATCTGAATGTGAAGCTCTGCTAAGCAAATGCAAAACCAAAAATCAAACCAATGCCCACATCCTTCACACCCTCCAAAAACGTAACAAGCACCTTTTCGAGCTATTGCAAGGCCACAGCAGTAAAAATAAAGTCTACACAGCAAGAGGCTCAACCCAACCAGTTAGCAGTAAGCATACTTTAGGCCGCGCCTAACTTTGTACTGACCTCACCATAGAAAACTATTTATTTAGCAATGTGATAAAGCGTACAAAAAAATGGGTAAAAAAGAAACGAAAATGCCCTACCATAAAGCACATCTTGAGAAACTGCACAAAAAACAAACACCATTGATCTAGGTCAAAATAAATATATATTTCTCAATATTAGAGAATAAAATAAAGCCTATATATTCAATCTCCCTACACTCCTCATAAAAGCCTTATTTTTTTACTTCAAAAACCCTGTAAAACCAATGATTAAACAACTATCTAGAGTATAGAGGTTCATTGCCCTTACTTGTGCCCTCGTCGTTCAGTCTTGCCCGTCAAAGCAAAAGCACCTTTCTTTACATCCCCTTCTCATCCTCCCATGAAAACCATTGGCCTGCATTTTGCTTTATTTACACAGTGACGCAATAAAACAATTAGAAAAAGAGGTTATGTCGATGTTGGCGGGACAACTTACTAACAGCTTTCGTAGTGAATCAGATATCCATGAAATAACAGCACACTGCCAGATCCTAAGAGAGTGCTCTCTCAATTATGAACAGCTTTCAACAGGTCAGTTTGAGGGCTCTCTTAAAGAACTTTGGCTAGAAGGCATACAAATTTACGAAGAAAGTCTATCGAGATCCGTTTTTCAGTATGGCGAGTCCCGAAAAAACTCACTAAGTTTTTCAGTATTTAATCAGCTCGACAGTGAGGCCCGCTGGCTAGGAAAACCCATCCAAAAAGATGATGTATCTTGGTGTGGCTTTCAAGAAGAGCTGATGCTACAAACGCCAGAGAACTGTAGCTTACTCGTCGTTAGTGTACCCGAGGAACTCATCTCTGACTTAACAGACAGCCCCTACCCTAAAGTAGGAGCGCTCACCAATAAAACTCTCGTCCAAGGTTTCAGGCATGAGTTTAATTCGATACTCTCTAACATGAGCCAAAATTCGTTATTATTTAATCAACCAGCAGCCATTAAACAATTTAAAAGTGACATACGAGAGCTGGTAATGCTGCTTTTTCAGGCACAAGAAAAAAGCCCTGAAAAAAGAAACATCTCGCGACAAAAAGCACAGCAAATAGTGTGTCGGGCTAGAAAAATTGTTTTGGAACACCCTGAGACGCCCCTAAACGTCGATGAACTTTGCAAGATCACGTACACTTCTCGTCGAGCACTACAGAACTGCTTTTTAAGAGTAACAGGCCAAAGTCCTGCTACTTTTTTAAAAAATATACGACTCAATGCCGTTAGACGAAGCATGTTAAATGATCCCTATGACAATATTTGTAACATTGCATCACAATGGGGGTTTTGGCACCTTTCTCAATTTACTTGTGACTACAAACGGTTGTTTGGTGAACTACCATCACAAACACTGAATACGCTTCGTATGACTCACAAAACACGTCAACCATTAATAAAAAAAGCATCCTGACCGGACAAGCTATGCCTGCAATCTTCTCAATTAATTTGAGACTTGCCCTAAGCCATTTTTACTCATCAAAATGGACTTTATTACCACATAAGAGTCTTAATTTATGACGTTAAAAAACCGTAAAAAGACCATCAACCTACAATAATATTCTCACTTTATGATAATTCTATTAATTTTTAAAAAAAGGTGCCGATTTTCGATAACACCCTTTCTCGTCACTAAATAGACTGAATGTACCCATCATAATTAGAAATAGGAACACGCAATGGAACATCCTAAATTGAAAAAAGAGAGTCTAGGGCTCTGGTCAGTCGTTTTTTTCGTTATTGCTGCAGCTTCACCTTTGACGGGTGCCGTTGGTGCCCTACCCATTGCTTTTATGGCAGGAAATGGCCCTGGTATTCCAGGCATTTATGTCGTTGCAGGAATTTTACTGATGCTATTTAGCTTTGGTTTTATTGCCATGAGCCGTCATGTCGTTAACTCAGGGGCATTCTACTCCTACATAAGTAAAGGGTTAGGTCCCTCGATTGGCTTAGGGGGATTTTCTATCGCGATGCTAGCCTACTTATCTATGGTTTTTGCTGTAAGCTCTCTATTTGGCTTTTTTTCTAGCATTTTCTTATCTAGCAATTTCGGCATTGACGTTCCTTGGTGGGTATTAGCCGTTGCGAACCAGGTTATCGTGGTCATACTTGGCATTGCCAAAGTGGAAATTGGGGGGAGAATTCTCGGCATTCTAATGCTTCTTGAAGTAGCCATCATTCTGTTAGTTGACTTTGCTATCGTCAAACAACCCGTTACCATGGAATTCTCGTCTTTTTCACCATCTGTTATATTTTCAGGCAACGCAGGTGTCGGGCTAATATTTGCCATCTGTTCGTTTATCGGGTTTGAAGCCTCTGCTATTTATTCAGAGGAATGCAAAACACCGGAAAAAACCATCCCTCGAGCCACTCTCGTTGCTGTCACGGTTATCACTATATTTTATGCCTTCACAGCATGGGCAATTGTTCAGTATTTAGGTGCTGCCAACGTCGGTTCCGTCGCAGCGAAAGACCCTGGTATGTTTATTTATAATATGGCCGATCAATTGCTCGGCGGCTGGTCAAGTCAAGTCATGTCTGTTTTGCTGATCACAAGTTTATTTGCAGCAACTCAAGCATTTCATAATACGCTTGCTCGTTACCTATTTTCGCTAAGCCGTGATGGTTTATGCTGGTCTAAATTTTCAACTTTACACAAAAAGTACCATACACCTTATGTTGCTAGCCTCGTCCAAGGCGTCGTAATAATAGGAGGACTACTTTTGTTCGTCGCAATAGGCCTTGATCCAATGGCAAATATTTTTGCATGGTCATCTGCTCTTGGTGCTATGTCAATCTTAGTTCTACAATGTGCCGTTTCCCTTGCCGTGGTTGCATTCTTCATGAGAAACCCTTCCTTAGAAGCTTCTCTTTGGAGTCGTTTAATTGCTCCCACAATAGCGTCAATTGGAATGGTCATTTCACTCTATATGGTTGTCAACAACCTTGATGTATTAAGTGGCTCTAACTCACCAGTAGTATCTGCATTACCATACTTAGTCGTCATTTGTGCCCTTGGAGGGTTTTTCATCGCCAAATGGCTACACAAAGCGAATCCAGAACGATTTGCTAACATGGCTAAAGTCGTGGAAACACTGTAACGTTTTCACTCATTGTTCCCTCCCTTATAGGCGCGTCATTAATAATGTCGCGTCTATTTTTTTCCCTCTCGAAAAGGAAACAAAAGGCAAAAACATTTATAAATCAATGTTTTTTCTTTTATAAATTTGAGTTCGAGACAAAAATCAGGTATAAACTTCCATACAAAATGTCCCCTTAGTTCAGTAGGATAGAACGAGGACCTCCTAAGTCTTAAACGTGAGTTCGAATCTCGCAGGGGACACCAAACTACCCCATTTTCTACCGTACTAAGGTAGAAAATTGAAGACAAAAAAAGCGACCATTGGTCGCTTTTTTTGTTGTTAAATATAACCCACTCCGACATAGCAGCGCGCTAGGTTTTCATCGCCACAATGCGAATGCGTAAACCACTTATTCTGCTTCAACCACTTCAAAACTATGAACAATCTTTACACCACCTTTTTCCAGCATCAAAGACGCTGAGCAGTACTCTTCTGCAGACAATTTTACCGCTCGTTCAACCACACTTTCTTTTATGCGATGGCCAGTAACGACAAAGTGTACACGAATCTCAGTAAAGACAGCTGGCACAGAGTCTGCGCGATCTGCATCAATATGCGCCACACAAGAAACAACATCCTGACGTGACTTTTTGAGGATGTTCACCACATCATAGGATGTACACCCCCCCAACCCAGCTAGCAATAACTCCATAGGACGAGCGCCAGCCGTTTGGTTTCCATCAATCTCTAGCGTATGACCAGAGCCCGTATTGGCAGTAAAATGCACATCTTCTTTCCAGACTACACTTGTTTTCATGCTTTTCTCTCAATTTATCTTACACAGGCCGGAACACTTATTTAAAAAGCTCAGCCAACTTATCACCTGGTTCATCTGCTCGCATAAAAGCTTCACCAACCAAAAAGGCATTAACATCATGTTCGCGCATTAAGGCTACATCTTCACGAGTATGAATCCCACTCTCAGTGACGATCAAACGATTACTCGGCACACCTTTTATTAATTCCAAGGTATGATTTAAACTCAATTCGAAGGTATGTAAATCTCGGTTATTAATGCCTAACAACTCGGTTTCAGTGAACTTAAGCGCTAGCTCTAACTCAGCCTGATTATGCACCTCCACCAGCACATCCATACCAAGCTCTCTTGCTAAAGTATCCAAAGAGCGTAATTTTTCACCATCTAGGCAAGCGGCAATTAACAGTACACAATCAGCCCCAATGGAACGAGCCTCAAGGATTTGATACTCATCCACCAAAAAATCTTTACGGATCGCGGGTAACTGACAGGCAGCACGCGCCTCAACTAAATAATTTTCATGCCCCATAAAAAAGTCATGATCAGTCAAAACGGACAAACAAGCAGCACCACCTTGCTCATAGGAGCGAGCAATTTGTGCAGGTTGAAAATCCTCACGTATCACACCTTTACTTGGTGATGCTTTTTTCACCTCAGCAATCACCCCCGCTTTACCTACTGCAATTTTCTGACGCAACGCGTTAGCAAAACCACGAGCTGGATTATGTACATTGGCAACAGATGCCGCCATTTCCATGTCTGCATAAGACGTATTGTTTTTTCGCTCTTCAATTTCCTCGAATTTACGAGCCACAATTTTTCTTAAAATAGTCGGTGTTTCAGCTTTCATAATAAACCAGTCCTCTCGCAATCACGGTTGTCTCATTACTTCATAAAGTAGCGTGTAAAGCTCGCTAATTCAGACATCTTAATCTTTGCTAATCCGCCACCAATCATATCTTCTGCCATCGACACCCCCTCTTCTAGACTATCAGCAACGCCACAAACGTAAATTGCAGCGCCCGCATTAATCGCGACAATATCACGGGCTGGATTGACCTTACCCTTACCGTCTAATGCTGTTTTCACAAGCGCTAAGCTTTCTTCAGCGTCTCTTGCTTGAACAGAATCTAATGATTGTAACGGAATACCAAAAGCTTCTGGCGTAATGGTATATTCAGTGATCTCACCATTCTTTAGTTCGGCTACATAAGTAGGAGCCGCAATACTGATCTCATCCAAACCATCCTCCGAGTGAACCGCCATAACATGCTCACTTCCCAAGGCTTTAAGTACTTCCGCGATCGGCCGAACCAGCTCTTTAGAGAAAACCCCTATTACCTGACTCTTAGCATTCGCTGGGTTAGTTAAAGGTCCCAATAAGTTAAAAATCGTTCGTGTGGCCATTTCTTTTCTTGGGCCAACAGCATGCTTCATCGCCGTATGGTGGTGAGGCGCAAACATAAAGCCAAGACCAATCTCACGAATACAACGGGCAACCTGCTCAGCATCTAAATCTAAATAAATACCCGCCTGCTCTAATACATCTGCACTACCCGACTTGGAGGACACAGAGCGACCACCATGTTTAGCCACATTCCCCCCAGCTGCAGCCACAACAAATGATGCCGCTGTAGAAACGTTAAACAAATTCCCACCATCGCCACCTGTGCCACAGGTATCAACCACATTATCGAGAGAAATATCCACTTTAGTAGACAGCTCACGCATCACTTGCGCCGCTGCTGTAATTTCAGCGACGGTCTCACCTTTCATTCTAAGGCCAATCAAAAAACCGCCAATTTGCGCAGGCGTTGTCATCCCAGTCATGATATCACGCATAACAAGGCGCATTTCATCGCCCGTTAGATCTTGGCGATTAACAACAGCTGCAATTGCTTTTTGGATATCCACCCAACTCTCCTATCGTGTCAAAAAATTTGCTAACAAGGCATGCCCCGCCTCAGTTAGTATGGATTCAGGGTGAAATTGCACCCCCTCAACAGGCAAGTTCTTATGGCGTATTCCCATAATTTCTTCGCATTCACCCGTCTCATTTTGCGTCCATGCGGTCACTTCAAAACAATCAGGTAATGACAGTTTATCGATTACTAACGAATGATAGCGTGTCGCAATCTGCGGGTTTGGAACACCAGAAAACACAGAGGTATCATTGTGATAAATCATAGATGTCTTACCATGCATGACATTTTTAGCACGAATAACATCCCCACCAAAGACCTGACCAATACTTTGATGACCTAAGCAAATACCTAAAATAGGAATTTTACCTGAAAATGCCCGAATAGCTGCCATCGAAATGCCCGCTTCATTAGGAGTACACGGCCCTGGAGAAATCACCAAGTGACTTGGCGCTAAGTCAGCGATACCTTCTACTGTGATTTCATCGTTACGAAACACCTGTACATCCGCCCCTAGTTCACGAAAATATTGCACAAGGTTGTACGTGAAGGAGTCATAATTATCAATCATCAACAACATAGACATTCAATACTTAATTTTAATGACATTGAGCCAATATCATCGGTTAAATAACCCCTGTCCTATCATTTTCGATATCGTCTGAAAACGAACAGAGAAACAAGCACCAAGATAAATGGATTCTACCAAACCAAGCCTATCTTGGCTCACTTTTACATTAAGATTTCTATTAGCTGAATATTACTACCCTGCCATTGCCACCTCTTTGCAAAAAGCACACAAGAAACCTCCTCACGTTTGAACCTATCCCAGTTATACTGCACACTCAGCTATTTTGATTCGTTAAGGACTCTTTGTGCACAGCCAAGTTTCAGATTTAATTGAACTTTTAATTCAAGAAGAACACTCATGCGAATCCATTGGCAAGGCCATGCGCGAACTAACGCCAGATGATGTTGCCTTAGCCCTTGAGTCGATTCCGCTCGCCCAACGTACCCAAGCTTGGCAGAGCATTAAACAAGCAAATCGCTTAGACATTTTGGTTGAAATGCGCGGAGAGTCTCGACAACTCTTATTAAGAGAGCTAGATGACGCCGATATAGAGCGCTTATTTGCCGATGCTGAAGCCGAAGATCTACTTGAAATTGCTGACTCTCTGCCAGATCACCTAGTCGATCTGGCACTCAGTCAAATGGACTCCAAACAACGCGAATACTACCAACAAGGTATTGTCTACGATGATGAGTTAGTCGGACGCTGGATGGATCATGATTTACTCATTATTTCACAAAGCGCACGAGTCTCTGAAGCCATGCGCCTGTTAAAAAAAGAAACACCGAATTACACACAAATGATCTATTTAGTGAATCGAACAGGTCGTTGGGTCGGCTGTGTATCCTTTGACAAACTGTTCAAAGCACAAAGTCACGAACCCGTATCCAGTCTAATGGATGAGGATTGCCCTTTTATTTTAGATACAACAAACCTAATAAAAGCCGCTGAGCAGCTAGAGCGCTCAGGCCTATCCGCATTACCGGTTGTCAATGAACACCAAGTGTTACTAGGTCGCCTTCACGCAGGATTAGCGCTGGAGTCTTTGCGACTTGAGAATGAAGCACAACAAATGTCAACGGCAGGCCTAAATGAAGAATCGGATCTATTTGCTCCAGTGAGACGCAGTGCGGGAACACGGGGTATTTGGCTAGGCATCAATTTATTAACCGCTTTTCTTGCCTCGTCTTTCATTGGGTTATTTGAGGCGACCTTGCAACAAGTCGTGGCATTAGCAGTATTGATGCCGATTGTTGCTTCGATGGGTGGCATTGCTGGCAGTCAAACACTTACGCTCATTGTGCGAGGCTTAGCTTTAGGACAGATAACACGAAGTAACTTCAAATCCTTGTTATTAAAAGAACTTAAAGTCGGCGGACTAAATGGCATACTTTGGGCCATCGTCATTGGGCTTATCACACTTTGGTGGTTCGACAATCCAATGCTTGGCATAGTAATTGGTTTAGCGATCATCATTAATATCATCATGGCAGCATTTTCAGGCGTTATCATTCCTGTGCTATTGGATACATTTAAAATCGATCCAGCCCTCTCGGGATCTGTCATTTTAACCACGGTAACCGACATTGCTGGATTCGTTGCTTTCTTAGGACTTGGGACACTTCTATTGCTTTAACGGTTACAGCTTTAACTGTTTTAAGTGTATGACTAACCCTTGCCATTATGTAAACACGATTTAAAAAAGGAAAAAAACCATGACTTGGCAAACCTTACAAACCTACCTTGGCTTAGGTGATTCAAATATGCATTGGGTAGTACGCGTTTTCATTGCCGTACTAATCACCCTATTTCTAAACTTTATAGTGACTAAGCTCCTTGGGCGTATTGAACATCAAATGGAGAAAACCAAAACCCCTTGGGATAACGTGTTAATCAATGCAGCACAAAAACCCATTGGTATGTTTATTTGGTTAGCTGGTTTATCGATTGCAGCCGAAATTTCGGGGACTGAAATCGATGAAAAGTTTTCCACTTTAATCTCCACCATACGCGTCGTAGGCGTTATCGCGATTATCACTTGGTTCGTTTTACGCATTATCAAAGAAGCCGAAAATACGCTTACCACGTCTTCAAAGGTAAAAAACAAAGTCGATTACACAACAGCCAGTGCCATCAGTAAACTACTGAGAGCCTCTGTTATCATTACTGCCTTATTAGTTATTTTACAGTCTCTTGGCTATAGCATTTCTGGGGTACTGGCCTTCGGTGGCGTCGGAGGTATTGCCGTTGGTTTTGCCGCCAAAGACTTATTAGCCAATTTCTTTGGCGGTTTAGTAGTCTACCTTGATCGACCTTTTGCCGTCGGCGATTGGATCCGTTCACCAGACAAAAATATCGAAGGAACAGTGGAAAACATCGGTTGGCGCCAAACCCGCATTCGAACCTTTGATAAACGCCCTCTCTACGTTCCCAATGCGACTTTTTCAACCATCTCTGTGGAAAACCCATCACGAATGTCTCACCGCCGCATTAATGAGACGATTGGGGTTCGCTATGATGATTTCAGCAAACTTCCTCAAATCATTGCTAGCATTAAAGAAATGGTAAGCCAGCACCAAGATTTGGATACCAATGAAACCTTCATGGTCAACTTTACCCAGTTTGGCCCATCATCATTAGATTTTTTTATCTATACCTTTACCAAAACCGTTGATTGGAAAACCTACCACGACGTTAAACAAGATGTGTTATTCAAAACCATGGAGATCATTGAAGAGTATGGTGCCGAAGTAGCCTTCCCAACCACAACCATGCATATGGCCTCTGATAGCCAGATGACATTCGTTAAGCCAACTAAAGAGGACAAAGGCGCACCTCAAGATAAATATCAATCAGAAGAAAGCGCAAAAGATTCACCACGCCAATAATGCTGATGAAGCGATCACCCTTCAGCTTAAAAAACAATGCCAAGCAAATCGCTTGGCATTGTTGTTTTTGACATGTTGTTAACGAGGCTATGGCCTTATAGACACAAAGATAAGTTGATTAAATAAGCAACTCTGCTAAATCGTCTATTACCACATCCGCTCCAAGCGAAACAAGATCGATACCTTGATGATAACCGTACGTAACCAGAGCGCAACGAAAACCTGCGTTACTTGCAGCTCGATAATCAGTAATAGAATCGCCAATCATTAAGCAGTTTTCAGGTTTCGCTTCAATGGCATCAGAACAATGTAGCAAAGGCATGGCGGATGGTTTATGTTCTTCTAAGGTATCTCCCCCTAGAAACCAAGCAAAATGTTCCGTGATCTCAAAACGATCTAATATTGGCTTAATAAAGCCGCTCGGTTTATTGGTGATCAGAGCAACAGGCACATTTTGATGTTTAAAAGCTTTCAGTAACGCTTTTACATTTGGGTAAAGTTGCGTGTTATCGGCCACATGAACATGATAATGTTGCAAAAACGCTTTATAAGCCTCTTCGTAATAATCACGATCAAGTTGTGCCCAATCTAACGCTTGCTCAATCAATTTTTTGGAGCCAAAACCCACCCAACCACGAACTCGTTCTTCACCTGCAGCATCAGCACCTAATAGGGCTAAAGCAGCATCCACCGCCCCTGCGATATCAGGCACACTGTCAACCAAGGTGCCATCAAGATCAAGGCAGACTAATTCCGGCCAGCCATCAAACCAAGCTTTAAAATGCTTCGGTGTTTTCATTAGCGTACTCTCGCCAATTCAGCACGCATATTACCAATCACGGCTTGATAGTCGTCTTTACCAAAAATGGCAGACCCTGCCACAAATGTATCCGCTCCAGCTTGAGCCACTTCGGCAATGTTTTTCTCACTAATCCCCCCGTCCACTTCTAAACGGATGTTATAGCCACTGGCATCGATCAACGCCCGCGCCTCACGGATTTTATCTAATGTTGAAGGGATAAAAGATTGGCCACCAAAACCTGGGTTGACTGACATCAAAAGAACCATATCGATTTTATCCATCACATGCTTCAAGTCATTCAACGGCGTGGCAGGATTAAACACTAATCCCGCTTTGCAGCCACCATCTTTAATCATCTGCAAGGAGCGATCAATGTGTTCACTTGCTTGAGGATGAAAGGTAATACTAGAGGCCCCAGCCTTAATGAACTCCTCAATCATACGATCAACAGGTTTGACCATAAGATGAACATCAATATCGGCCGTCACTCCGTGATGACGTAGTGCTTTACAGACCATTGGCCCTATCGTTAAATTAGGGACGTAATGATTATCCATCACGTCAAAGTGAATCATGTCAGCCCCTGCCTCTAGTACCTTATCCACTTCTTCGCCTAAACGAGCAAAGTCTGCGGAAAGAATAGATGGGGCAATGATAAAATCATTCATATCTGGCTCCAGCAATGACAGAATAGAAAACAGTAGGACTTAAGCACGATGTAACAATTCTCTATCCATCGAGCATAAGGACACATGGTAAAAGGTCATTCATTCTAACAAGGCAAGTGACATAAGTATTGAAACAATGAAGAAAAATATTTACCCATTGCAAATTCTTTTATCGACTATAATGATCTCATTATCATCTAACCTATTGGCCGCTGAAGACTCCCAGACTAATAAAGCAGCTACACCAGCGTCCCCCCAAAAAGGGGCACCGCCAACACAAAATAGTACCAATAATACGACGACAGATACTAAAAGGGTCATACCAACCCCTCAAGTAAATCGCATTAAAGCATTAGAAAACCGTTTAAAACAAAACCAACAGTCTCATCAAATCAATATTCTGAATGCCGATAACACACCGTTTTTAACTCTCTATCGAGAATCTCAAACTCGCGACACAGAAGGCTGTGTGATTCTACTGCCTTCCGATAACGAACACCCTGATTGGCCAACCGTGATCGCCCCTCTTAGAAACGCGCTCCCCCAGTACAGTTGGTGCACTATTTCAATGGAGATTCCTGATATCACCCCTCGCGCCAACGCTATTACAACCTTTCCAGAGCCATCATTTCCGACTACAAGCTCTAGCACATCAAACACTGCAACCGACAACAATTCCAGTGAAAATACAAAAAACAGTACTGAGTTGCCTAATCAAAAAGTGGTGTTTGACCGCTTACAAGCCGTTATAACAGAAGCCAAACAAAAAGGTGCCAAACAAATTGTACTTGTTGGCTACGGTACAGGCGCCGCTTATGCCATGACTTATCTTGCGACGAACCCACAAGCAGCAAATGCCCTAGCAATTATTAACGTAGACACAGCGAAGCCGATCACCGATTACCAATTAGCCCAGCAAATACGGCAAATCAATGTACCTATATTAGACTACTACTATGGACAATCCATGGCTCTAAAACGTTTCGCACTTTGGAGAAAGCAGTCAGCCAATAAAAGATCAGACAACAGCCTCAACTATGTGCAAATGGATGCATTCGCCGAAACCCAAAGATCCATGGATGGAAGACTGATACTCATTCAATATGTTCGCGGCTTTCTAAAGCAAAACACCCAACAAAAAGAACAATTAAAGCCCCTACCAGATTATGATAAAGGGCTTTTTTATAAAGATCCTAGTGATGATGAAACGGAATAATAACCTACTTACGTGACTTTCTAATCAGTTCATAAGCGGCTTGGATTTCTTGCGTTCGCTCTTTAGCGTGTTCAATCATTTCATCCGGTAGTCCTTTGGCACTAAGTTTGTCCGGATGATTTTGGCTCATTAACTTGCGATAGGCTTTTTTGATTTCCGCGTCGCTCATCTCCGCTTTAACGCCCAATACGTCATAAGCGGCTTTTAGCAAATCTTTAGAATCCTGTGCATTAGCAGAGGATTGGTAGCCCTGACGAAAGTGTGTTTGCTGTTTTACTTGGATATGTAAGGCTTCGAATTCGGCAACCGACACCCCTAAATAAGCGCACACCTGAGAAACAAGAGATTTTTCCTCAACGCTAAAATGCCCATCAGAGTAGGCAGAGATTAAGAGAATCTCAATCAAGGTACGGGTCAGATCTCCAGGCCCAACCACATCTCGGAACTGAGTAAGCACAGCAGTCAAATCAAAACTCGCTGACTTTCCCTCATTAAAAAACTGACGAGCTTGCTCTTGGGCGGCAGGCGAAAGACGCAATCTTTGCATCACCGCTTGAGCCAATTGAATCTCTTCTTCTGTCACTCGACCGTCAGATTTCGCCAATCTTCCCATTAATAAGAAGAGTGTGCGAAAAAAAACTTCTTGTTGTTGGCGGATATTAGAACGAGTGCCGGCCCCCATAAACGCACCACCTCGTTGCCCTCTATCCAGCATGGCGCCTACAATCAAGCCAATTAAGCCGCCCAAAAAACCCATTAAGAGAGTGCCGAGAATTGCACCGACCAATTTCCACATAAAGATATTTCTCCAGAATCGGTAGCCCCTAGAGGCCTGCTTAGATTATCATTTGCCAACAACATGGACCCGTATAAGGGAAGAGTCCAATTTGGGACAATCACTATTTACCAACAAGTATACCCTGCATGGTTAAGTATTTACGTATTTACGCTTTATTTTTTCAAACTCTTTTCGTCATTCCGTTGGCACACGCTAGCCAAGTGACAAAAGAAAATCAATGGGATTGGGTGCCTAGAGAATCTCTTCCCAAGGCCCAACAAGAGCAAATAAGCCGATATTGTCAAGGCAGTTATGTTGACCGTTGGAAACCTACAACCAGTCTTGATACCAACCTCAATGCAAAAACGATTTATCGTGATAAGGCAGGTGTTGTCCATTTAATTGGAAATGCTGAGGTCATTAAGCCGACATCAACCTTGCAGGCGGATAAGATCGAGGGGGTGCCAGGCAAATACTATAAAACCAATGGTAACATCATCTTACGTCAAAAAGGTCAGGTTATTCGTGGGACAAGCGGCTACATATCTAATGACAGTGACTCGCCAACGGAGTTTGTGGACGCAAAATTCACTAGTATTGCGACAGGGCAACGAGGGGCAGCAAAATCCTTATTGCGTAGTAAAAATGGTATTATCTTTATTTACCAAGGTTACTACACTACCTGTGAACCCACAGAAGATAGCTGGAAACTTTACGGCAGTTCTATAGAACTTAATCCCAAAGCCGGATTTGGTACCGCAGAAAACGTGCAACTACGAGTACATGATATACCAGTATTCTATTTCCCTTGGCTACGCTTCCCCTTAACAAGCGCTCGTCAAACAGGTTTTTTATTCCCGACCTTTGGTTTCTCGGCAAGTAAAGGCCTATCGTTATCAACACCATTTTATTGGAATTTAGCCCCCAATTATGACGCGACAATCACCCCTAATATTGTCACCAATGAAGGCACAGGGCTTGACCTTGAAATTCGTCATTTAAGCAAATACGGTTTAACCACCTACGAGCAATCAACCTTCGATGAACATAAGTCTTTCGATGACTCAAAACAAGCAGAAGGGGCACAGACTCTACTCAGGTTTAAAACCGATCAACAGTTTACCAAAAATCTATCTACCGGACTCTTGTACGAAGATAACCCGACAGAAAACAAGTACCCTGATGTTAACTCAACGTCCATCAAACAAAAGGACAATTATGAGCGAAGTGCTTACCTAGGTTTTAACAGTGGCAACTTTAGCAGTAAAGCCACAATCCGTACTTACCAAACACCGGATCCGACCCTAGATAAACCATTTGACTGGAAGCCTCGCATAGATTCCTCATACCGCTACGCGACCACTTATCTAAATTACAATGTAAATGGCCAGTACACGGATTTTTACGATCCAGATGAGAACAATTTTGATGGTAAACGAAGCGTATTAAACCAAGATATCTCGTTAAATTTAAGCAACGCTTGGGGAACCTTCTCACCAGGGATCTTATTAAATTACCGCGACTATCAAATACATAATTACAAATCCCCTGATTATGATACCAGCTTAAGTCATGCATCGGTTTACTTTGACTCTAGTGTGGTATTTGAGCGTCCGTTATTAATCGACGACACCACCTGGCGACAAACTTTAGAGCCGCGTTTAAGCTATTTAAACTCACCCTATAAAGATCAAAGCTTGATTCCAGACTTTGATGCCAGTGTACCAACTCTTAATTATTCTCAAGCCTTTAGCCATCAACGGTTCAATGGTAATGACCGAGTTGGGGACACAGAGCAAGTGACCTTGGGCATTGAAAGCCGTCTTTATGATGGCCAAAATCGCCAACGGTGGGCATTTAAACTGGGTCAAATTCAATACTTGAAAGATCGTTACATCAACAAAACAGGGGTAACTAGCCAAAACACGCCTGTTGATGATGAGAACCAAAGCCCCTTACTCGGTTCCGTTACCTATACCGGCAGTAACCGTTTTAGTCTGACAGGAAACGTAAATTATGATGTCAACAAGCACAAATCCAACCTCGCTCAAGTTATCATTAAGACGAGGCCTGCCGATTATGTACGATTAGACATGAGCTATCTCTACACAGTCGGCAATGACGACCCAACCAATGATGCAAAACAGGCGAATGTGAGCACCATTTTCCCTGTTAGTCAGGATTGGTCGGTGTATTTACAACGTACCTATGACTTTTTTAAACACAAAAAAACCAAAGATGTTGCCGGAGTTGGTTATGAAAATTGCTGTGTAAAAGTATCATTGAGTTACCAAGAATGGTTGAATGACAACAGTGATATGGAACGCGGCGTGTTCCTACTCTTTAATTTACGCAGTTTGAGTACCGTTGGGCAGAACAGTGGAGAGCCTAGTGTCGCCCAAGACTATTGGAATAATGGAAAAGTTGGATATTAAATGATGAAGTTGTTTTCTCTAATATTAAGCGCATTTCTCTTTATCGCGCCTTTTCAATCGCTCTACGCAGCGACTAACAAAGATGGCCTAACCAAAATAGATGGTGTTGCTGCCATTGTTGATTCAAGCGCCATTTTAGACAGTGATATTCGGGCACGCTTTGATGTGGTTAAAAACCGTGTCCCTGGCGGTCAAATGACCGCTAATATTCGTCACCAAATTCTCAATCAATTGATCGACGAAACACTAATGGCGAATTATGCCACCAATGTGGGCATGCAAGTTTCCAGTTCTGAAGTGGATCAAGCCATCCAAGGCGTTGCCAAGCGTATGAACTTGGACCTAAACGGTCTCAAAAATGCATTAAAGCAGCAAGGTATTGACTACAGCCGCTACCGTGCCCAAATCAAAAAAGAAATTTTGATCAATGACATTAAACGAGAAATCATTCGCAAACGTATCTCAATCACAGACCAAGAAGTCAATGATTACTTGTCGGCTAACGCCAATCAGGCCAAAGGCAAAGATGAAGTTCACCTCTACCACATCTTAATTCGTGCGGCTAATCCAGACGAAGCTAAAGCAAAAATCGAAGCCATTGCGAAAAAAATTCACTCCAAAAAGGATTTTATTAATCAGGCCATTGCCAGCTCTGATGGCCAATTTGCCATTGAAGGTGGGGATATAGGATGGCGTCCTCTTAATGAATTGCCTCCCCTATTCGTTAAAGCCATTGCAGGCAAAAAAGATGGCACCCTAGTTGGCCCTCTGCAAAGCCCTGCGGGCTTCCATTTACTGTGGATAGACAGCAAACGCTCTGCATCACAAACGATTCAACAGCAGACAGAAGTCAGTCACATATTGCTTCGTTCCAATGCCATTCGCGATGAGGCACAAACAAAAGCGTTAGCAGAAAGTCTCTACAAACAACTTAAAAACGGCGCTGACTTTGCTACACTGGCGAAAAAATACAGTGAAGATGAAGGCTCTACTTTACAAGGCGGTAGCCTAGGCTGGGTCTCTCCTGGCACCATGATTCCAAAATTCCAACAGGAAATGGATGAGACGCCAATTGGTCACATCAGCCGCCCATTTAAAACAAAATTTGGCTGGCATATATTGAAAGTCGAAGCCCGTCGTAAAGAAGATATTAGTCAAAAGGTTCTACGTGCTAAAGCTCGTCAGGCCCTCATCGCCCAAAAACAAGATGCGGTTCTCAACAACTGGCTTGGCGAACTCAAAGCTGATGCCTTTATTGATATCAAAGAGGGAAATTAGCCCCATGGTTCAAGGCATGACCAATCAGAGCCCTATTATTGCCATCACCTCTGGTGAGCCATCAGGTATTGGGCCTGATATCATCCTAAGTGCGTTAAGCGAACAAACGTTTAACGCACGCCTTGTTGTCTTGGGCGACCTCGGACTGTTACAAGCAAGAGCCAATCAATTGGGACTGGCTCCAAAATTCCATATGACGCCCCAAATAGATATCGTGCCAACACACCAAGCTGGCCATATTTATCTGCTTCCTGTTCCCTTAGTGGCCCCAGCAAAGGCAGGAGAACTCAATGTTGCCAATGCACCGTACGTGTTGGAAACCTTGCAACAAGCTGGGGAAGGCTGTTTAAATCAAACCTTTGATGCGGTTGTCACCCCTCCTGTACACAAGGGTATTTTATGTGAAACTGGAGTGCATTTTTCAGGGCACACCGAGTTTTTCCAATCCCTGTGTCAATCGCCCCATGTAGTGATGATGCTTGCAACAGAGGCAATGAAAGTTGCTTTGGTCACCACCCATCTACCACTACAACAAGTGTCTTCCGCTATTACCAAAGACAGTCTATCTCGTGTGATTCATGCGCTACATGCAGACTTGCAACGCAAATTTGCGATCAACAATCCTAAAATTTTAGTGTGCGGACTGAACCCCCATGCAGGCGAAGATGGGCATCTTGGTATGGAAGAAATCGATACCATCATCCCCACCCTGAATACGCTGCGAGCACAAGGTTTAGATTTAGTCGGTCCCTTGCCAGCGGATACATTATTTACGCCAAAATATCTGGAGCATGCTGACTGTGTACTGGCCATGTATCACGATCAGGGATTACCTGTGCTAAAATACTCAGGGTTTGGTAACGCTGTGAATATTACATTAGGCCTACCCATCATAAGAACATCTGTAGACCATGGTACCGCCCTCGATTTAGCGGGCACAGGCAAAGCCAATAATGGCAGTCTTAAGGTAGCCATTCAACATGCCATCAATATGGCCAATAACGCGAAACAATTTCCTAATGAGCAAAACACAACCCCATAAAGCCCGCAAACGCTTCGGCCAAAATTTTCTTCACGACCATGGTGTCATTCGTCGTATCGTCGCTTGCATTGGCCCTAAAAAAGGCCAACGCCTAGTAGAGATTGGACCAGGTAAAGGCGCTTTAACAGAAGGCATCATCAGCATCACTGAGCGTATGGATGTCGTGGAGTTAGACCGCGACCTTATTCCAATTCTCAAAGTGAATTTATTCCGCTACCCCGAGCTAACGGTTCACGAAGCGGATGCAATGACATTTGACTTTTCATCTCTGGCGCAAGAACAAGCTATTCGTGTCGTTGGTAACTTGCCATATAACATTTCGACCCCATTGATTTTTCACTTATTAAGTCAAGCCAGCAGCATTGAAGATATGCACTTTATGCTGCAAAAAGAAGTCGTTGATCGGCTTGCAGCACGTCCAGGCGATAGCTTATATGGTCGCTTAAGCGTGATGGCACAGTATTATTGTCAAGTTGAGTCCTTGTTTATTGTGGGTCCAGAATCATTTGACCCAGCTCCGAAAGTAGATTCAGCAATTGTCCGTATGACTCCCTATAAAACACTGCCTTACCCAGTTAACAATGTTAAAGCCTTGGAAAACACGGTTCGTATTGGCTTCCACCAACGTCGTAAAACGTTGAGAAACAATTACAAAGGGGTTCTGAGTAATGACGACTTCAATGCACTAAACATAGACCCAAGCCTTCGCCCTGAGCGATTAGACGTTGAAGATTATGTGCGCATTGCTAACTTCATACACAACAAGGAGGCATGATTGATATGATAAAATACGATATCGCTGTCAATGTTCAAGCCGAATACCTCCCTCACCAATCCACACCGAGCGAGTCACGCTATGTATTCGCATACCACATCACGATTACCAACTGCGGTACGCAAGCAGCAAAGCTTCTATCAAGACATTGGATCATTACCAACGGTAATGAAAAAATACAAGAAGTGAAAGGTAGTGGAGTCGTTGGGGAATACCCACACCTTGAATCAGGTGAATCCTTTCAATACTCTAGTGGAACGGTAATGGACACAGTGGTTGGCAGCATGCATGGCAGCTATCAATTTGTTGCCGATGATGGCACCGAGTTCGAAGCCCCTATTCGAGCTTTTCGCCTTTCTGTTCCGAACCAAGTTCACTGAGGTAACATATGGCGACCTACGCAATTGGTGATCTACAGGGCTGTTTTACACCACTGATGGTACTGCTCGAAACCTTTCATTATAATCCTCAAAAAGATCAACTTTGGTTTGCAGGTGATTTGATCAATCGTGGACCAGAATCCCTAGAAACCCTTCGATTTATCAAGTCTCTAGGGAACAATGCCACTGTTGTTTTGGGCAATCACGACTTACATTTGCTTGCGGTCTCGCGCGGACATAGCGCACTAAAACGCAATGACACACTGTTTGATATATTAGCAGCGAGCGATCGAGACGAACTCATGGAATGGCTTCGCCAGCAGCCGCTTTGCCACTACGATGAAAGCCTTAATACCATTATGACTCATGCGGGCATACCACCTTGCTGGACGCTGGAGCAAACCCTATCCCTCGCTCATGAAGTGGAAACTCAACTGAAAAGCGATAAAGTTGATGATTTTCTCGCGGTTATGTATGGTAATACACCACAAAGGTGGGATAACAATTTAGCGGGGATGGATAGGCTTCGAGCCATCACCAATTATCTGACCCGTATGCGTTTTTGTGCTGTAGATAGTACTTTAGAACTAAAAGCGAAAGAAGGTCTTGATACGGCACCGGAGGGCTATGCCCCTTGGTTCTCTTATCCATCCCAACTGCCTAAAGATTGCCACATTGTTTTTGGTCATTGGGCAGCACTTGAGGGCATTACCCACTCCAATACCATCCATGCCTTGGATACGGGTTGTGTTTGGGGAGGCAGCCTAACGGCCTTACGACTTGATGATCAACAGCTTTTTAGTACGCCATGTACCATTAAACGGAAAGAACTATGACTTATACTTGTATCGATGTGTCTGATGCCCTTCCTATTATCGAAAACGATGCGACGGTTGTGGATATTCGCGACCAAGCAAGTTACCAACAAAGCCATATCAATAATGCTATCTTGCTAAACAACGACAATGTCCAAGAATTTATCGAACAAGCAGACAAAAGCAAGCCTGTTGTCGTCTGCTGTTACCACGGCAACAGCAGTAAAGGGGCCGCCGAATATTTAGCGGCTCAAGGCTTTCAAGCAGTCTACTCCCTAAATGGTGGTTTCAGCCAATGGAGCGCCATGTTCCCAGAACAATGCGAGCTTGGAGTCTAGAGCCTTTTCAACGACAAGTGGCCTTTTGCTAGTAGCCAGTAGAGCGAATAAAAGCATGACGACATATCAGGTGTATTTAGTCGGTGGAGCCGTTAGAGATCAGCTACTAGGTCTTACAGTAAAGGATCACGACTGGGTGGTGACTGGCGCGACTCCAGATCAATTATCAGCACAAGGCTATCAACAAGTAGGCAAGCAATTTCCAGTTTTTTTGCACCCAAACACCAAAGAAGAATACGCGCTTGCTCGAAAAGAAAAAAAACAAGGCCAAGGTTATACTGGTTTTATTTGCGACTTTTCTCCCGATATTCGCCTAGAAGAAGATTTGGCTCGCCGAGATCTCACCATCAATGCCATGGCACAAACACCTGACGGCCAGCTAATCGATCCGTTTCATGGTAAGGAAGATCTGGAGCAACGCCTATTACGTCATGTCTCTGACGCCTTTGTTGAAGACCCGCTTCGCGTGCTCCGTGTCGCCCGCTTTGCTTCTCGATTTCATCATTTTGGCTTTCATATCGCCCCAGAGACTCTCGACTTAATGCGTCAAATCAGTCATTCAGGGGAACTTAGCACCCTAAGCCCTGAACGTGTCTGGAAAGAGCTAGAAAAATCCTTAACAACGCCTTACAGCTTTGTCTTTTTTGATGTACTGCAACAAGTGGACGCCTTAGACCTCTTGTTTCCAAAACTGGTTTGGGAGAGTCAGGAATCGACCAAAGTCCAATTACAGTCTTCAGCACTGGTACCACATCAACGTTGGGCGATAATTTGCCAATATACTCCGCTTGACGCACTGGTGACTCTACACCAAAACATTAAATGCCCAAATAAGTACAAGCAAATAGCGGAACAGTCGTGCCATTTTCTGCAATCTCATCACATTCCTATGTCGGCCGAACACTGGGAAACATGGTTACTCTCCGTCAGTGCCATAAAAAAACACCAGCCTTACAAGCTTTTGGTAGAAGTATTGAGTTTATTAACGAATAGCAAACAAGAAGACTGGCTTAGCCTGCGTGATAGCATTGCAGCCATCAACGCAGCCAGTTTAATGAAGCAAGGTTTTTCAGGAGACGAGCTTGGCAAGGCGATGAAAGAGGCTCGAATCACGGCCTTGGAAAAATTGCTTCACCCGTTCATGACCTAGGCATCTACTCTTTTATTGACTAAGCCTCCTAAGAGTAAGACGATCAACCTTGCTCAAAACCATGACGACCGAACATTTGAGGGACCTTATCATGTCCCTCAAATGTTTAAGCTGTTCGATATAACTTAACCCCAACAGACCTTGCGGCAGAAACGGCCCCAGGCTTGCGTACCGTCAAGGTTAATGCGCTTACGGAAAATATCTGAATAACCTCTTCACTTAGGCGCTCTGCTAACGTCTCGATTAATTCAAATTGTCGTTCCGTACAAAACGTCGTAATAAAATTTGAAATCGCTTCATAATCGAGCGTTTTAGATAAATCGTCTGTTTGTGCTGGCACACGATTGTCATGTTCCATTTCAAGATCCAACAGTAACTCCTGCTGAATGCTTTTTTCCCACTCATAAACCCCGATCACAGCCAGAACCTTCAGCTCTTCAATAAACACTATGTCTTTCATGCAGCACCTTTAATAGACGGTAATTCAGAAAGCGGCCAACGCGCACGAATGGACAGGCTAAGCCCTGAGGATTGACCACTAAGCAAGCGCTGAGCCCCCGCATAAGCAATCATCGCACCGTTATCAGTACACAACTCCGGCCGCGCATAAAACACACTGGCCTGTATTTTTTTCAACTGAGACTCAAGCTGCTCACGCAAACGGGTATTAGCACTGACGCCACCGGCGATAATAAGCCGCTTTAACCCTTCACTTTCTAGAGCCCGACGACATTTGATCACCAAGGTATCCACCACCGCCATTTCGAAGGCCAAAGCGACATCGGCTTTGAATGGCTCATCACAACGTTCCTCATCCAATGCGTTGTGGATAGCGGTTAAAAATGCGGTTTTTAAGCCACTGAAACTAAAATCCAATCCAGGGCGATCCGTCATAGGACGCGGGAATTTCAGATCAGGACGTATCTGACCGTTTTTGGCTAAAGCCGCAATTTGAGGTCCTCCAGGATAAGGTAAACCAATCATTTTGGCGGCTTTATCGAAAGCTTCACCGGCAGCATCATCTAAAGACTGACCTAGCAAGCGATACTCACCTATCGCATCCACTCGAACAAGCTGAGTATGACCGCCAGAAACCAACAAAGCGATAAAAGGCATGTCAGGCTTGGCATCTTCTAACATTGGAGCCAATAAGTGCCCTTCCATATGGTGCACACCTAGCGCAGGAATATTTAACGAATAAGCCAATGATCGACCAATCGTTGCCCCTGCCATCAGGGCGCCAACCAAACCAGGACCACTAGTGTAAGCAACAGCGTCCAATTCATGCTTAGTCAATCCCGCTTCCTGTAACACCTCATCGATCAAAGGCAAGGTTTTACGCACATGATCACGTGACGCCAACTCAGGTACCACACCACCATATTCCGCATGTTTAGCTATCTGTGAATATATTTGATGTGCCAAAAGGCCGTTTTCGGTATCGTAAATGGCGATTCCCGTCTCATCACATGACGTCTCTAATCCCAATACTTTCATCACTGTTGTCTCATCACTAAATTTGCTCGCATTGTACCCCATCTACACAGGTTAAGGCAGAGCTGATACAAATCTGATTGGACAAAGCACGCCAAACGTTTTAGAATACGCGCGTTTTAAACGTTTAGATAAAAGGCAGGTGATTTTTTCTCGTTTGATCCATTCTCGTAGCGGTAAGTTTTAATGTGATGATTTACATCACTTCGCAAGCTACCATCAGAGTGAGATACAAACACCCTTATGAAAGAAAATGAGTAAAGACAGACGCCAATACCGTCTGTTTCAGGGTTGGAGAAATCGATCTCTATAGGGCAAATATGCCATGAAATAGATGATCTCACTCTGTTCAACAAAAGCGTGCTTTGAAAGCCCTGTTAATACAGGTATGATTCACGCCGTTTTTGTAAAATTTAAACTTAAAACACATTTAAAAAGGTAAAAATATGCCAGCAGTAAAAGTAAAAGATAACGAACCATTTGACATCGCTCTACGTCGCTTCAAACGCTCTTGTGAAAAAGCAGGTGTGTTGGCTGAAGTTCGTCGTCGTGAATGCTACGAAAAACCAACAACACTTCGTAAACGTGCTGCAGCAGCGGCAGTTAAGCGTCACGCGAAAAAAGTTTCTCGTGAGCAGAAAAAATTCCAACGTTTGTACTAAGCCAATCTGCCGTTTGGCAATTTGCTAAAAAACAAATGTTTGCCTAGACGCATCGTGCTTTTAGGCTTATAAAAAAACGGCTAGTTAACAAACTAGCCGTTTTTTTTGCTTACAAAGGAACCCTTGCAGGCCAATTGCGCGCAAAGGTTCCTATTAATTAAAAGAGGACCCCATGTCAGACTTAAAAAAGCACATCTCCGACGCCCTAAAAACGGCCATGCGAGCAAAAGAAAAACAGCGAGTCACCGTCATTCGCACGATCTTATCTGAATTCAAAAAGATTGAAGTAGACGAACGCATCGAATTAGATGATGCTCGCGTATTAGCTGTACTAGACAAAATGAACAAGCAGCGCAAAGACTCCAACCAACAATTTCTCGATGGTGGTCGTGAGGACTTAGCACAGGTAGAACAAGAAGAGATGGCCATTATCAGCGAGTTTCTTCCTGCGGCACTAACCGATGCTGAGATTACTGAGATTGTCAAAGCCGCTATTGCTGAAACAGGTGCCAATTCCATGCAGCAAATGGGCGCTGTGATGGCAATTGTCAAACCTCAAGTACAAGGTCGTGCTGACATGGCACAGATCAGCAAGCAAGTTAAAGCACAACTGGGTTAATGGTATGGCGGGACGTATTCCAGATCAGTTTATTGACGAGCTCTTAGCTCGAACTGACATAACCGATGTGGTTGCGTCCCGCATTAGCTTAAAAAAAACAGGGCAAAATTACAGTGCCCTATGCCCATTTCACAATGAAAAAACCCCTTCTTTCAGCCTAAACCCGAACAAACAATTTTATTATTGTTTTGGTTGCGGCGCGGGAGGAAATGCCATCTCCTTTGTCATGGAGCATGACCATCTAGACTTTATTGATGCTATTGAAGTCCTCGCCAAAGATGCTGGCCTAGAAGTACCCAGAGAAAAAGGGGCGCCAGATCGCTATGAGCAAAACGCAGAGTTACTAAAGCGACTGTCCGAAAGCGCCCACTTCTTCCAAGAACAATTGATCAAACACCCCGACAAAAAAAGAGCGACAGACTATCTCTCTAAAGATCGTGGTTTATCTGGACAAATAGCCAAGGTATTTGGCTTGGGATTTGCCCCTCAAGGCTGGGATAATCTGCTCAGAAAAATCGGTACACGCGCCGAACAACAAGAGCAACTCTTACTCGGTGGCATGTTGATAGAAAAGAAAGATCAACCGGGACATTACTACGACCGTTTTCGCGATCGCATCATGTTTCCAATTCGAGATAGCCGTGGTCGAGTCATCGCCTTTGGCGGTCGGGCTTTTGGCGATGAAAAACCCAAATACCTGAACTCCCCTGAGACCCCTGTTTTTCAAAAAAGCCAAGAGCTCTATGGCTTGTTCGAAGCCAAGCAAAACACTCCGATCCTTGAGCAAATTATTGTCGTCGAAGGCTACATGGACGTGATCGTCTTAGCCCAACACGGCATAACAAACGCCGTCGCCACCCTAGGCACCTCCGTCAATAGTCAACATATCCGCAAGTTATTTAAGCTTGTCAGCAAAGTAACGCTCTGTTTTGACGGTGACAAAGCCGGCCGAGCTGCCGCTATTCGCGGCTTAGAAGCCGCACTGCCTGTTATGCAGGATGAAAAACAAATACGATTTTTATTCTTACCAGAAGGAGAGGACCCAGATTCATTGGTGAGAAAAGAAGGCAAAGAATCATTTAACCATCGCTTAGAAGACGCCCACTCTCTGTCTCATGTCCTTTTTGATCATGCCAGAAATCAGGTTACGCTTGGAGACGAAGAAGGCGAGGCCCAATTTGCCCGCAACGCCATGGAAATGATTCAACAACTCCCGAAAGACCTCACCTTCCGTTCTGTAATGATCCGCCAGTTGAGTGATCAATCCGGTATTGATAGCAATACCTTAAATAATACAGTCTTCAAAACACGACGCCATTTCTCCCCTGAGTCCGAGACTCCAGACACCTCTTCTACAACAACAGCGCCCTATAGCAACCATGATGATGCACCCGATTTAAATTATTATGACAACACCTTAGGCCATAATAACTATGACGATTACCCGCCAGACGCCCACTCTTACGATGCAGATCCCGCTTATACACCGACAAGGGAGTCAGCAGGTAAAAAGCCGTATGGCAATAAAAAGTCGTTCAAAAAAGGCAAATTTAACCAAGATGAGTCCGCCACATTACCGCCGCCAACACCAACTCTAAGCCGCGTAAAACAAGCGACATTGTGTATTTTGCTACAACCTAATATTGCCAGCGCTATTGAAATCCCTGATCCATTACAAAATAAAGCCGATGGGGATCTACAGTTGTTTTGCAAAATATGGAGATATTTCGCAAAACACCCTAAAAACAATGTTGGCCATTTGCTTGGCTCAACGACAGAAAACACCACAATTCAAGGTATTTATGCTCTTTTGAACCATCAAGATGCAGCTATAAAATTGAAACTTCATAATCCTAGCCAAGAAGTAACAGAAACTATTCAAGCCTTAGAAAAGAATCTTGGAAGCGAGCACTTGAAAAAACAACAAAGAGAATCCATAGATACGGATGAAGATAAAGAATTTTGGCGGAACAAAATAGATCAAATACGACGAAAAAAGTCGTAACAGCTGCCTGATTTTCGCTCAAAAAAGAGAGAACATCTGGATAAAATTGAACTCTTTTGTTATAATCCGCTGCTTGCAAAACTCCAAACGAATTTCTAACGATAGGTTGTCGAATGCCAGACACTCAACAGTCACGTCTCAAAGAGCTGATCGCTAAAGGTAGAGAACAAGGTTACCTAACTTTTGCCGAAGTCAACGACCATCTCCCTGATGACCTTTCTGATCCGGAGCAGGTAGAAGAAATCATTGCCATGATCAATGACATGGGCATCGTGGTTTCTGAATTTGCCCCTGACAAAGACAGTCTTCTTATGGAAGAAGGCGACTCAACCGATGAAGCCGCTGCTGAAGAAGCCGCTGCCGCTCTTGCAGCAGTTGAAGGCGACATCACCCGAACCACTGATCCGGTTCGTATGTACATGCGTGAAATGGGAACCGTTGAACTTTTGACTCGAGCTGGCGAAATTGCCATAGCGAAGCGTATCGAGGAAGGTACGCGAGAAGTCATGGCGGCCATTTCCTACTTCCCAGGCGCAGTCGATGTCCTTCTTGACGCCTACACCAAGGTAAAGGAAGAAGAAGGTCGTCTAAGCGATATATTTAGTGGGTTCATCGATGGTGATGGTGAAGAGCCTGTCTTTGACGACGTCCCAGATGAGATTCCCGCCGAAGACGATACTATCGATGCGGAAACGGATGACGATGATGACGATACCGATACCTCTTCGGAAGAAGAAACGGATAGCGGCCCTGATCCAGAAGAAACAGCACTTCGTTTCAATGACATCACTCGTATCTATAATGAGCTTAAAGAGTTACTGAAAACACGTGATCGCCAAGATCCCGACGTTCAAAGTAAACAAGAAGAGCTCAGCGTTAGCTTTGCGCCAATAAAACTGGTTCCTAAAATCTTTGATGATTTGATTGACCGTGTTCGTTCGCGTATGGACAAAGTGCGTGAGCAAGAACGTTTGATTATGCAAGTATGTGTTCGCAAAGCAGGCATGCCACGTACCGAGTTTTTGAAACGCTTCCCTAGCAATGAAACCAATCCTGATTGGTTAAAAGAGCAGATTTCTTCAGGCGCCAACTATGCACCTGGTCTTGAAGAAAATGAAGCCGAGTTTATGCGCAGCCAGCGTAAACTAAGAGCCGTAGCGAAAGAAACAGGGCTTAGCATCGCTGAGTTAAAAGAAATCAACCGTCGTATTTCCATTGGTGAAACGCGTGCTCGTCGTGCGAAAAAAGAGATGGTTGAAGCCAACTTGCGACTGGTTATTTCTATTGCGAAGAAATACACAAATCGTGGTCTACAATTTTTGGATCTTATCCAAGAAGGTAACATTGGTTTGATGAAAGCCGTTGATAAATTCGAATACCGCCGTGGTTATAAGTTCTCGACTTATGCCACTTGGTGGATTCGTCAGGCTATTACTCGCTCCATTGCGGATCAGGCTCGTACGATTCGTATCCCTGTGCACATGATTGAAACCATTAACAAACTGAACCGTATCTCTCGTCAGATGCTTCAGGAAATGGGTCGTGAAGCAACACCGGAAGAATTGGCTGCTCGCATGGATATGCCTGAGGATAAGATTCGCAAAGTGCTGAAGATCGCTAAAGAGCCGATTTCAATGGAAACACCGATTGGTGATGACGAAGATTCTCATCTTGGTGACTTTATTGAAGATGATGGTGCCGAGTCTCCTATCGATACTGCCACGATTGAAGGTCTGCGTGAATCCACCACTATGGTTCTGGCTGGACTGACTGCACGTGAAGCCAAAGTTCTTCGCATGCGTTTCGGCATTGATATGAATACCGATCACACCCTTGAAGAAGTGGGCAAACAGTTTGATGTAACTCGTGAGCGTATTCGCCAAATCGAAGCCAAAGCATTACGCAAGCTTCGTCACCCAAGCCGATCAGAACATCTAAGAAGCTTCTTAGACGACTGATATATCCTTCTTTTGTTAAGTGTTTTTAAAAGCCGTTGTTATACAACGGCTTTTTTATCTCTCCCTACCCACTTCTCACATCGCATAAATTTTATTAGGCAGGTAGATCTCTGCAAAAAAACGCAGCATTATCAACAAAACTGTCATACACTCAAAATATAATCGAACAAAAGACAGTGAGATTCAGTTTGATAAAAAACCTTCGTGAGCAAAAACACGACCATTTTCCGAACGCTTTTCGCAATGACGTACGTTCATTATTTTCACCAGATGTTAGCCTCTCTAACATCTCCTATTTTTTTTACTTAAAAAGCCTCTTTCAACAACTCGGTCAGCAATCTTTTTTCAAATCAACCCACATCTCAATCAAGACGTTTTTTACGTCCCAAAGGAGTAATGCTGCATGGAAAAAATTTACGTTCTAGACACCAATGTCTTACTACACGACCCACTAGCCATCTACGCTTTTGCTGAACACAAAGTGGTTATTCCCATGACTGTGCTAGAAGAGCTAGATGTGATAAAAGATCGTCGCGACAAAGACGTTAGCCGCGAAGCACGCTTAGCCATTAATACCATTGATAAAATTGTCGGCGATGCCACACCTAAAAAGTTGCAAAGCGGTGTGCAAATTCGCACCAGCATTCATGATGACAATGAAACAGATGACACCACAGACAACGCTCAAAAATCCTATGTAGAAGGCTCTCTGGCCATTTATCCAGATCAACAAATAACCAGCTTAGACAATGTTCCGTTTTTAAACGGCAACCACGACCACGCAAACGACAATCGGATTATAAATGTCGCTCTGAGCCTTCAAGCCACCAACCCACGTGCTGATGTGTGCTTGGTAACCAAAGACATCAATATGCGAATCAAAGCCAAAGGCTCAGGTTTGGAGCGTGTAGAGGACTATCGTAAAGACAAGGTCCTAGACGATGTCGACCTAATGAGTAAAGGCTACATTGAAGTGGAGAACAGCATCTGGTCGAAAATTGGCAGTGTCAAAACCGAAGCGCACGGTCGCCACACTGTACACGTCATCAAAAAATCCGATTTACCAACCCTGTATTTCAATATGTTTATTATTGATCAAGAGGATTTTGTCGGCTTCGTTGTCAATATAGACAAAGAATACATCTACCTTCTCGACATCAATAAACAAAACCTAATGAATCAAAGCTTCTGGGGGATTAGCCCAAGAAACTTAGAGCAAGCCATGGCGTTTTATCTGTTGCGCCATGATAATTCTGATTTAATGATCATGACAGGACCAGCAGGATCAGGAAAAACCCTACTCGCATTGGCCTATGGCTTACAAGTCACCATGGAAGAAAAGCGTTTTAATAAGATCATTGTGGCTCGATCCACTCCTCCAATGGCAGAAGACATAGGCTTTCTACCAGGAACGGAAGAGGAGAAAATGGCACCTTGGCTTGCCGCCTTTGATGATAACCTAGAAATCCTTCATGGAGCGGATGAGCACGCCTTTAGCAGCATTGACTATGTCAAACAAAAGGCCAACATCCAATTTAAATCCTTAAACTTTATGCGGGGTCGCTCGTTTAATAACGCCCTAATCATTATTGATGAGGCGCAGGGGCTGACTCAGTTTCAACTTAAATCCATTGTCACACGGGTCGGTAGCAATTCTAAAATCATTGTGCTGGGCAACTTGGCCCAAATCGACAATAAATACATCACCCCCCTCACTTCAGGTCTAACCTACTTAGTCGAGAAAACCAAGTCATTCAAATACGCCAGCATTATGCATGTCAATGGCATAGAACGAAGCCGCTTAGCGGAATTCGCGGAAGAAAACCTGTAATAAAAAAGGGAGGACGCATCAGTCCTCCCTTTTCATCCTCTGTTATCCTGTCCTGAAATACGTTGACATAAATAAAAACAAAACTTACTGGCTGACGACAGATTGTGCTAACGCTGTAATCTCATCCCATTTACCCGCTCTAACCAAGTCAGTAGGCACAATCCAAGAGCCACCAACACAGAGCACATTCGGCAAAGCCAGGTATTCTCGGAAATTATTGGCACTGATTCCGCCTGTTGGGCAAAACTTAATATGCGGCAAAGGTCCACCAAACGCTTTCAATGCTTTTACCCCTCCATTCACTTCGGCTGGGAAGAATTTGAAGCGGTCATAGCCATACTCAATACCTAACAGAATGTCTGAAATGGTCGCAACAGCCGGTAAATAAGGAATATCATATTCTTTGCCAACCTTTAATAAATCGGGCGTCAATCCAGGACTGATAATGAATTGAGAGCCTGCCTCAACGGCCTGAACATATTGCTCGCGAGAACAAACTGTACCCGCGCCAACTATCGCCTCAGGTACTTCTTTGCGAAGGGCTGTTATGGCTGCCAATGCAGCAGATGTTCGCATTGTCACTTCCAATACGGGTACACCACCCGCAACCAGCGCTTTACCTAAAGCAACCGCTTGCGCCACATCATCCACGACAATAACAGGCACAACTGGGGTCGCCGTCATTACTTGTTCTGCTGTATAAGAAACCGTCATGTTATTTTCCTTTTATTAAGACCCTAAAGGCTAGTAGTCGTGCCAGTTACGGCCATCTTTGATTGGTAACGCCATAGACGCCGCAGGGCCCCATGATCCCGCCGCATATTCTTTAGGGCGCTCACTGGTTTGGTTCCATGCTGCCATAATACCGTCAACCCATTTCCATGCGGCTTCAACTTCGTCATAGCGCATAAACAAGGTCGCATCATTGCGCATCACATCCAGCAACAAGCGCTCATAGGCTTCGGGACTACGCTTATTATGAAAAGCTTCTGTCAAACTGAGGTTAAGATCAACAGGTTGGAGATTCATCCCTTCGCTTGCGCCAGGTACTTTATTCATTACCGTTAGCGAAATTTTCTCTTCTGGCTGCAAACGAATGACAAGCTGATTACGTTGTAATTGACGATTACTTTCATCACTAAAAATACTGTGGGGCACAGACTTATACTGAATAACAATTTCAGAATAACGCTGCCCTAGACGTTTGCCCGTTCTCAGATAAAACGGCACCCCCGCCCAACGCCAGTTATCAATATCTGCACGCAATGCAACAAAGGTTTCCGTACGCGATTCTGGGTTACTTCCCTCTTCATCGAAATAACCAGGTACCTCCTTACCCTTTATCATACCTTTAGCATATTGACCACGTACTGTTTTAGTATAGGCATTGGCACCAACAATCGGGCGAAGCGCTTTCAATACTTTGATTTTTTCATCTCGCACCGAATCCGCATCCATACGTCCAGGGGGCTCCATTGCCACCAAACACAGTAACTGGACAATGTGGTTTTGTACCATATCACGCATGGCACCCGCTTTATCGTAGTAACCCCAGCGTCCTTCCACGCCAACGGTTTCTGATACGGTAATTTGCACATTATCAATATGGGCACTGTCCCAAAGGGGCTCAAATAAGGTGTTACCAAAGCGAATCGCCAATAAGTTCTGAACGGTTTCTTTACCAAGGTAATGATCAATTCGGAAAACTTGCGACTCGACAAAGTTTTGCATCACTTCGTCATTGATCGCACGGGATGACTCCAAATCACGACCCAGTGGTTTCTCCAATACAACACGCATGCGTTCTTTATTTAAATCATGGGTAGCAAGGGAAGAACAGATAGAGCCAAACAAATCAGGCGAGGTGGCAAGATAGAACACCACATCACGGTTATCACCACCCACTTCATGGTCGTTAAAACGGGAGAAGTCAGATTCTTGTTGAGCATCAACGGACACATAACTCAAACGCTCTTTAAAGCGCGGCCATGTTTTCTCATCTCCAACGCTTGAAGGAACAAACTCATCCAGAGCACCGCGTACTTTTTCTTGATAATCTTGAGCACTCATATCACGTCGAGAAGCGCCGATAATTCGAGTGGTCGGAGCGAGCAAGCCATCCATTTCTAAATGGTAAAGGGCTGGCAATAATTTACGCATAGCAAGATCACCGCCACCACCGAAAATAACGACATCACAGGCTTTTAAACTGGCCTTCATAGATTCTTTCTCCAACTGTTTTAGGCTTTCGATAAAAGATGAGAGGCATAACAAGCACACCCCATCAGCCCTGGGTATTCAGACATCACAACGAAAGTGGGAATAGGTGAAACAAAATCTTTCATGCGACCCTTCTCTTGCATCGCATTTCGAAAACCACTTTCCTGAATTTCATTTAGATAACGAGGAACAATCCCTCCAGCAATATAAACACCACCTCGAGATTCCACCGACAAGACTAAATCGCCGATCACTCGTCCCAGAAAAACAAAGAACTGTTCAAGAGCGGCTTTCGCGATGGGGTCCGTTCCTGACTTTAAAGCATCACCGATTTCAGGCGCGGTCAGACGAAGCTCAATCCCTTCCCGAAATGCCATCGCCTCATAGATGTTCTCAAGTCCCATACCGGAAAGAACCCGCTCTGCAGACACTCGCTTATGTCTTGTTCTTAAAAAGCGTAAAATATCATCTTCTAATTCATTACAGGTTGCTAGATCAACATGTCCCCCTTCGCCGGGCAACACAATATTTGGCCCATGGTTTTGAGGCACGACACAAGCCACTCCAAGCCCTGTTCCCGCACCGATAACCCAGGCCGCCCCTTTGGGATCAACTTCAGCATTATCGCCAATGACCACCATGTCTTTAGGTGTTAAGATTTCTAGACATTGTCCGACGGCATCAAAGTCATTTAACAAGGCAACCGCTTTATTTTCGCCAAAATATGACTCAACTTCTTGGCGAGTAAATTGCCAAGGATTGTTAGAAAAACGGATAACAGGTTGATTAACAGGGCCAGCAATGGCCAACACGACCGCACTTATATTTTCTATGTCGACGCTGCAACTATCAATATAAGCAGCAACCGCATCAAAAAAGTTCTCATAGTCCTTACAAGACAGCACACTGACTTCTTGAGGGTCGAATTCATGTATACGAACCAATGCAAAGCGAGCATTCGTTCCGCCTAAATCAGCAATCAAAGCATGAGACATAATGGGACTCTATTTAATTTTTTCTGAAAGTTTACAACAAAACACCCTCAAAAAATACTCACCTCAAAAATTTTCAGCATATAAATGTAATAAAATTACATTTTATCGCATTCGATTTAGAAACTTGAATACTTTTGTCGGTACAGATCGTTTGCGGTTATTTTTATAGCTGTAAAGACGCTCGTCTGCAATTTTAAGCAGATGCTTATAGTTTGTTGGCATATCTTCCATGACGCTCGCCCCGCCGTAACTAATAGTGATAGGAACATGATTAGACTTATACCTCAACGGATTAGATTGCAGATAATCATGAATAGATTCAGCGATAAGCAATGCATCATCATAACTCTTGCCAGGCGTCACAAAGACAAATTCATCGCCAGCAAAGCGAAAGGCCAATCCCTGTTTGTGAACATATTTTAGCAGACGCTTAGCAATATACTCCAATACCTCGTCCCCACAATTGTGTCCTAAAGTATCATTAATCGACTTAAAGCCATCACAGTCAATAAAGACTACCGTCAAGTCACGCTTCTGCTGTTGAGAGCGGGCAAACTCTCTGTCCAGCATGAGCTCAAGTTGGCGGCGATTCAACAAGCCCGTTAGCGGGTCTCGAGTAGCTAAATATTCTAACTTCTCCCGTGCCGTCACATTGCTTAAACAAATGGAAATTTTGATCGCCAGCTGATCCAGCAAAAACGTATCTTTCGTGGCGGCATCATAGCGAGTACTATCTGAATCAGCTTGGCAAAACAGCCCCACTAATTCACCATCAATGGTCAGAGGTGAAATGGCGACAGAAGAAATAATATCCCGATAAACAGAAGGAATAATCTCATCACATTGAGATAGGTCATCATTGACAAGCACCGTTCGACTACTGGCCTTAATGATGTCTATCATGGCACGACGGCGAGTAAACAACACACGATCGCGTAAATCCGACGATTTTTCTAACGCTTCCATTAAATGCGATAAAGGGGCTTCATTTATTAAATTTACCCAGACATATGGCACATTAAACTGCTTCTGCACTTCTCTTGTTAGAGTAGAAACAAACTGATCACAACGTCCAATAGACAAAATACAACGTTCAATCTCAAAAAATTTGAGGGCTATTTGTTCGTTATGCCTAACGTTTTCTATCAGCTCATTGATATCATGCATGCATCATCGGCCTTAACCACCTCAAACAAGCGGCATTAATGAAAAACTTTCCATATATTGACTAAAAAAACAACGTATTTACAATTTATTATAGTACCCTCACTCATCTTTTCCCGCCATATATAACAACAAAATATCCTTTTCGCTATTCGCCATAAAAAAGACTAATAACATCATTCAGGTATCAATAGAAGCTTTTCAATTTTTTTGTCAGCGAGGTCATTTTTGGGTATCAAGAATATCGAGCACTTGCCGATAGACTGGAAAGCCGAATGTCATTGGATTTGTACATGAACATCAGAAGTATTGTTGAAACACAACTCACACAAAGTAGCTACGAAGGCTCTCCCGTATCAGGAAGTGCTAACTTTGCCCTATTTATGAGTTTGTTTAATCAGCCAGGCCCTTCTATTATAGACACAAACGATACATTGAATCGGCATGAGCCACACGCAGTCATTCGTCCGATTCAATTTTCCCACAGCATCATGGAAAACCCTGAAGCGAACATCGCCATGTTAAAATCCTTAAGCGAAGAGCCGCTCGCGCAAGGTCCTGCCTACCAATATAACGCCGTAGAAGCATTAGAAAATCAGTTAAGCGTACACATCTAGAACCATTAATTATTTTGTCCTTTTAGAGAGACACCACAACGTTGGAATAACCTGCTCCATGCCATCGCGTGGCGCCTTGAAGCCGCTTGATAACGCCCCCAAACACTATGCTTATCCTGCAAGGAAAACTGCTCTAAATAATTCGCTAATGCTGTTGGCAAAGGAGCACCCACCATCGCTAATTGATGCAACTGTGACAACACAGGATAAGCGGAGGCATTCAACCTCGCCATATAAGGCTGAATCAATTTCACATAATGATGCTCAAACTGCTGCTTTAAGAACGTGACAGGTGGCCCACAGACAGAGGAAGGGAGAGATTCGATCGACTCAGAAACCGCATTTAAATAGCGTGTTATCTGCAATACACTATAAAGCAGTTTCCCTCCGTACTCACTGTCTGCCATAGTTTTCAGATCCTGTTCAAATGCATTCGAGTCAATATGCGGTAACTCTAAAACATGCTGTCCTATCACTAATATATCCCCTAAAGCAGACTGTAAAGACTGATAATTTGCCGCCGTATATCCCATCGGAACAAACCCATTGGAAAAGCTGAAAAAGGATTTGGCTTCATCGCCATTAAATACAGCATTAATAAAGGCCTGGGGGAGTTCTTTGTGTTTTTGCTGAGCAATGGGAGCCAGTTTTTCGGCCAAAGACTGATTCTCAATCGGGCAAGTTTCTAACGCTCGAGTTATCTTTACTTCATACAAAAAACGCTGGCTGCTTAACATAACACGTCCTAAAACACTGTTACGCTCGCCCACTAACAACCCTAAGTTACAGTGCTGCAAAGACAGAAAATCAAGTAAACTTACGTCAAAGTGAGTCAACACCATCGTACGCGCTTGAACAGAAGGGTATAACTTAGGCATAACCGGATTCGGTACCGATACATCTAGATAGGCAGAGCGTGATAAACTAGTGGCATAATCCGATAAAACCTGCTCTGGTTTGTATCGAGTATCACAACCGACAAGCATCAAAAAAGTGATGATAATCACCATACTTTTAGGAAAAATATAAGCCTCCATGAACCAACTACTTATTCAAAAACGTGAAGAAATTTCAGAAACTCGCGTGGCCAAAATGGTCTTTCCCAACACAACAAACCATTACGATACTCTATTTGGTGGTATCGCATTACAATGGATGGACGAAGTGGCTTATATTGCCGCGACTCGCTTCTCTCGTAAGCACGTTGTCACTATTTCCACTGAACAGGTGAATTTTACGCAGCCTATTCCATCAGGTATCTTAGTTGAACTGGTTGCTCGTGTTGTCAGTGTAGGCCGTACATCCTTAAAAGTAGCAGTCAATATTTTTCTTGAAGAGCTAGACAGTGATAAACGCACTAAAGCGATTACGGGACACTTTAATTTTGTCGCCATCGATGAAAATAAAAAACCAACCCCCATCTTTCCAGAAGACGACCCCCATTAGTCTCATATTGAAAGTGGGGAATCGCCCACTCGGTGTTTTAGCAAAAACACCTAAAGCGATACCCCCACAACATACTGCTCAATCACGCAAAATAGCAGAGCGCTAGATGAGCCTAAGGCGCTTTTTGCTTAGCAATATCTGCCGCTAATTCATCAAAGCTTTTCTTTGCCTCTAACTTCTGAAAGAGAGCGGCATTATTCTTCATGGAAGTACGTAAAATATCCTCAGAAATCGACTCAGTCTGTTTCGGATCCAAACCAACCAACACAACCATGCCACCGGTAGGGGTTGGCATTTGGCGAATCACTTTAGAGCCAACCAGTTTTTGATCGGTAATCTGCTTGGTAACAACACTATTAACTCGATCAACCGTTTGAGCATCCCCCGTGCCCGTTGTCTCAGCGTATTGCTTCACCATATTTTGCAACTGTAAACTCAATACTTGAGCTAACTCAACGCGAGCAGCCGTCGCGGCCATTTGACGCATAAAGTTTGGTCCAGCCGCTGACTTCTCAGCATAGCCCACAGCCGATAAAGCAACATTTTTCACTGGTGCACCGCAAACCCATTGTGGTGCGGGTTGATTAGAGCCATCTGCAAAAACACAATCCTGCACAGTTTCTGATGCATCCGCATTTTTAACCGTTTCGTTAGAACTACAGGCCGATAGCAACCCTACCATTGCTACCACACTAAGCAGTTTGATCTTCATTTTGATCCCTCATCCATCCGACAATAAAGTGATATTTCTGCTTTTATACTAATCCAATTCTTTAGATAAAAACAAAAAAAGGTGTCATCAAGACACCTTTTTTAAACACAGAACCTAATTACTTAGGCAGAGAATTGTGCTTTTTCTTCTTCTGTTACATCTTTCATGGATAGCTTGATACGACCACGGGCATCAACATCCAACACCTTAACAACAACATCTTGACCTTCAGATAGGAAGTCAGACACAGCACGAATACGCTCTTCAGCAATTTGAGAAATGTGAACCAAACCATCTTTACCTGGCAGGATATTCACAAACGCACCAAACTCGGCCAAACGCACGACTTTGCCTTGATAAAGTTTATCGATTTCTGCTTCTGCCGTAATCTCATGAATCTTAAGTAAAGCCGCATCAGAAGACGCTTTATCTGCCGCGTAAATACGGACAGTACCGTCATCATCCAGATCAATCGATGCGCCAGTTTGCTCAGTGATAGAGCGAATGGTCGCACCGCCTTTACCGATCACATCACGAATTTTCTCAGGATCGATTTTGATCGTCGCCATAGATGGTGCGTTAGGCGATACTTCAGGACGAGCGTAACCAATGACTTTTGCCATTTCACGAAGGATATGTGTACGAGCCTCAAGTGCTTGATTCAAGGCGATATCCATAATCTCTTCGTTAATACCTTCGATTTTAATGTCCATTTGCAGTGCTGTGATACCTTCTTCGGTACCCGCCACTTTAAAGTCCATATCACCAAGGTGATCTTCATCGCCCAAGATATCCGTCAAGACAGCAAAGCCATCATCTTCTTTAATAAGACCCATGGCAATACCAGCAACAGGTGCTTTTAAAGGCACACCCGCGTCCATCATAGACAAAGAGGCACCACATACAGACGCCATAGAGCTTGAACCATTCGATTCAGTAATCTCAGAAACGACACGAATAGTGTATGGGAATTCGTCTTCTGACGGCAATACTGCTTGAACACCGCGACGGGCTAGACGACCGTGACCAATTTCACGACGACCAACGCCCCCCATACGACCACACTCACCAACAGAATAAGGAGGGAAGTTATAATGAAGCATGAAGCTGTCTTTGCTTTCGCCAGTCAAACCGTCAGTCATTTGTGAATCGCGGCTAGTACCTAACGTACAAGTTGCAATAGCCTGAGTTTCACCACGTGTAAACAAAGCAGAACCGTGGGTCTTGCTTAACAATCCCACTTCGACATTGATCGGACGAACGGTTTTGTTATCACGACCATCGATACGAGGCTTACCATCAATGACACGGCGACGAACAATGCGTTTTTCCAGTTTAGAGAAAGCACCAACCACATCTGATTCAGAAAACTCACCGCCTTCTGTAACAAGAGCCGCAACAGCGGCATCACGCACCACACCCAGTTGAGCATAACGCGCCATTTTTTCACTGATGCTATAGGCTTCTTCGATTTGTGCTGCATAGCCAGACTCAACCGCTTCGGTCAGAGATACCTTAGCCGTTGGCGCTTGCCATTCCCAACGAGGTTTACCGCACTCAGCCGCAAACTCAGTAATTGCCGTAATAGCGGTTTGCATTTCTTTATGGGCAAAAAGTACAGCGCCTAACATTTCATCTTCAGTCAGCTCTTGTGCTTCAGACTCAACCATCAACACAGCGTCTTTTGTACCTGCCACAACCATGTCAAGCAAAGAACCGTCTAGCTCAGAATAACTTGGGTTAAGCAGGTAACCAGATTCATCGTTGAAGCCCACGCGAGCCGCACCGATAGGGCCATTAAACGGAATACCCGAAATAGTCAAGGCAGCAGACGTCGCCAGCATCGCAGCAATATCAGCATCCAAGTCGGTGTTGGTAGACATTACTGTACAAACGACTTGGACCTCGTTCATAAAGCCTTTAGGGAACAATGGACGAATTGGACGGTCAATCAAACGCGAGGTCAACGTCTCTTTTTCAGAAGGACGACCTTCACGCTTTAAAAAACCACCTGGGATTTTACCTACCGCGTAAGCGCGCTCTTGATAGTGAACTGAAAGAGGAAAAAAGTCTTGATCCTCTTTTGCTGATTTAGCACCTACTACTGTCGCAAGTACTTGAGCATCGCCAATGGTACAAAGAACCGCACCTGTCGCTTGACGAGCAATGCGGCCTGTTTCTAGAGTTACGGTATCATTACCGAATTGAAAAGTTTTTGTCGTAATACTCACACATATTCCTTTTGGTTAAAAAATTGCTTATCCCAAAGACCTCTTTTTAAGCCAGTACTCATATATGTTCTGGGCGTTTTATCATTCGTCATCCTAGTCACTCTTAATCTATTTCTATTAGCGACATCAGAAACCACAGATTCAAGCTAAAAACACATATGAAGTACAGGCTGTCCTTTGGGAATCTACTTATAAAAAAAGGGCCATAATATCTTATGGCCCTTCCTCAGTCTTAGCGACGCAGACCTAGTTTTTTAATCAAACTAGTGTAACGAGCTGCATCTTTACGCTTAAGATAATCCAACAGCTTACGACGCTGGTTTACCATGCGGATTAGACCGCGACGAGAATGGTGGTCATGGATATGAGCTTTAAAGTGATCTTGTAGACCTGCAATGTTTTTAGTCAACAATGCCACTTGAACTTCAGGAGAACCTGTGTCGCCTTCCGCTACTTGAAACTCTTTAACTAACGCTGCTTTTGATTCTGCAGACAATGCCATAATCTATATCTCCAAATTAATATGCAATAATAAAGGTCAAGGATAGCCGAGCATATTTTCAGTCATCCTAGGCGGGCAAGTTTAACACTCTTTTTAACAGAACTCACTGCTATTTATAAAGAGAACTCGCTCGTATTTACCAGTCGAAAGGGACGTAGCATCGTCCCTTTTATTTGCCCAAGGCCTAAGAAGCGCTGGGTACCTTGATCAAACATTCTCACCACAGTGCCATTGTCTAATGATACCGGGCTAGGGATCGTTCGACCGAACATCATATTCATCGTATCAGTCTCGGGTAAATCTACTTTTGTAAAATATTCTACAGCGGTATCCATTGGCAATAGATGCGCATCTAATGCTTCATAACCCTGCTCTGATATGGCCTCAAACTCTTCCATTGTCATCATGTTTTCTGGTGAATAGCCTGCCGTCGAAATACGATGCAATGAATGCAAATGAGCACCACAACCTAGTGCTTCACCAATATCTTCGCCAATAGTTCGAATATAGGTGCCTTTGGAACACTGAATATCGAGCGTCAGCGTATCAGCGGTTCGTGAAACAAGGGTTAAATTAGAAATGGTAACGCGACGGCGCTTTCGCTCTATCACAATCCCTTGACGGGCATATTCATAAAGCGGCTTTCCTTCGTGCTTCAAAGCAGAATACATAGGAGGGATCTGCTCTATTTCCCCACGAAATCCATCTAGAATACTTTCAAGTGACTCATCAGAGAGAGAAGGAACTGACTCTTCAGTCAATATATCCCCTTCACGATCCCCAGTGGTCGTTCTTTTTCCCAACTGAATACAGGTTAAATAACGCTTATCTGCATCCAACAAATATTGAGAAAATTTAGTCGCTTCCCCAAGACACAATGGCAGCATTCCTGTTGCCAAGGGGTCAAGCGCACCAGTGTGTCCTGCTTTCGCTGCCTGAAAGAGGCGTCGGACACGCTGCAACGCTTGGTTCGAGCTTAAACCTATCGGCTTGTTCAGCAGAACAATACCGTCTACTGAGCGCCATTTTGCCTTAGCCATACGAACTTATTACTCGCCTTCGTTACCGTTTTTTGTCTCGTCATCACGAATCGCTTCGTCAATCAGAGCCGACATACGTGACCCATTGACCACACTCTGGTCATAATGGAAACGCAAATGCGGCATAACACGAAGTTTTACTTCTTGTGCTAAACGACGACGCAAGAACCCTTTTGCACTATCTAGTGCCGCTTGGTTCTCTGCCAATACTTCGGGCTGATCGTCTTTACCAAGTACGGTATAATAAATATCCGCATAGCCTAAATCTTTTGCTACACGTACTTCGTTGACAGTAACCAATCCCAAACGTGGATCTTTTACTTCAAACTGGATCAAGGACGCCAGCTCCTTTTGGAGCTGGTCACCAATCCGACTAGTACGACTAAATTCGCCTGCCATGATCTTGTCCTATTAAAGTGTACGCGCTACTTCGACGGTTTCGAAAACCTCGATCTTATCGCCTACTTTGACATCCGTGTAGTTTTTCACACCGATACCACATTCCATGCCTTTACTAACTTCATTAACCGCATCTTTAAAGCGACGCAGAGACTCAAGTTCACCTTCATAAATCACGACATCATCACGCAATACGCGAATCTGTTTACTACGGTAAACTGTACCTTCGATCACCATACAACCCGCAATCAAACCAAACTTAGGCGAACGGAAGATATCACGTACTTCAGCCGTACCTTTAATGTCTTCACGAAGATCTGGAGATAACATACCAGACAAGGCAGACTTCACATCATCGATGATGTTATAGATCACACTGTAGTAACGTAAATCGATACTTTCGCGTTCAATAAACTGCTTAGCTGAACTATCGGCACGCACGTTGAAACCAAAGATAACCGCATCTGAAGCAAGTGCTAAGGTTGCATCCGTCTCAGTGATACCACCGACACCACTAGAAACAACATTTACCCTCACTTCGTCCGTGTTTAAGTCAGTCAAGGACTTGATTAAAGCCTCAAGAGAACCACGAACATCGGCTTTAAGTACGACATTCAAAGTACGTACTTCGTCTTTACCCATCTCAGAGAACAAGTTCTCTAATTTAGCTGAGTGCTGACGAGCAAAACGAATTTCACGGTATTTGCCTTGACGGAAGTTTGCTACTTCACGCGCTTTACGCTCATCTGCTACAACGATGAACTCTTCACCTGCGCCTGGCGTACCATCTAATCCTAAAATCTCAACAGGAATAGAAGGACCTGCTGCATCAATAGCCTCACCGCGCTCATCAAGGAGTGCACGAACACGACCCATTTGCAAACCAGCAAGAACGATATCTCCTTTACGCAAAGTACCGTTTTGTACCAGTAAGGTTGCAACCGAACCGCGACCACGATCAAGACGGGCTTCAACCACTACCCCTTTAGCAGGTGCACTTGGTACAGCCGTTAACTCAAGCACTTCTGCTTGCAGCAGAACGGCTTCAAGAAGCTCTTCAATACCTTCACCCGATTTTGCGGAAACGCCAACAAATTGAACATCGCCGCCCCATTCTTCAGGCACCACTTCTTGAGCAACTAGCTCGTTCTTCACTCGATCAATGTCCGCGCCTTCTTTATCAACCTTAGTAATGGCAACAACCATAGGCACATTAGCAGCACGAGCATGCTGAATCGCCTCAATGGTTTGTGGCATAACACCATCGTCAGCAGCACAAACAAGAATAACAATATCCGTTGCTTGCGCACCACGAGCACGCATAGAAGTAAACGCAGCGTGTCCAGGTGTGTCTAAGAAGCTGACCATACCATGTGGTGTTTCAACATGATAAGCACCAATATGCTGTGTAATACCACCTGATTCACCAGCAGCAACACGAGTCGTACGAATGTAATCAAGTAAAGAGGTTTTACCATGGTCAACATGACCCATGACGGTAACAACGGGGGCACGTTTAATCGCTTCACCGTCATAATCGATTGCGTCAATCATGTCATTTTCGACAGCGTTTTCGTCGATATACTTAACCGTGTGACCCATTTCCTCAACTACAAGCGTTGCCGTATCGCGATCAATCGTTTGGTTAATAGTCGCCATGGCGCCCATTTTGAACAATACCTTGATCACTTCGGCAGCTTTGATTGACATTTTTTCAGCCAACTCAGCAACCGTAATACTTTCTGGCAAGGCCACTTCATGGATAATTGGCGCCGTTGGTTTTTGGAAACCGTGCTCTTGTTTTTGCAGCGGTTTCTTACCTTTGCGACCTAACTTACCACGACGACCAAACTCTTCGTCACCGTTGATATTCACGCGAGAACGTTTACTCTCAGGGTGACGGCCGCGAGGTTTTTCGCTATCTTGACGATTAGCACTTTTTTTACTTTTTGGTGCAGCATTTGGCTTTTTACTGTCCATTGCTGCCGCTTGGGACGTTTTTTTCGCCGTCTTAGGCTGTTTTGGTGCTTCCACGGGTTCTGCCGCTCCTATACCGGAGACATTCTGCTCCGTATCATTTTGCTCACTTTTTACAACCGCTTCTCTCGCAGCCGCTTCTTTTGCTGCTGCTTCAGCGGCTTCCTTGCGAGCCTGTTCTTCGGCTTCAGCCTGAGCTTTTGCCGCCTTTTCTGCTTCAAGTTTACGCTCAGCGTCTATGCGAGCTTGCTCTTCTGCTGCCAGGCGTGCTTGTTCCTCTGCCTGACGTTGAAGAAACTCCTGTTGCTTTTGAAGTTCTTCGTCAGTATCAGTACGCTTCACATAAGTGCGCTTTTTCTTCACAGCTACATTTACTACTTTACCACCATCACTACGTGACAAGGTACTGGTTTTCTTACGCTGTAAGGTAATACGCTCTGAACCACTTCCTGCCTCGCCATGTTGACGCTTAAGAAAGTTTAACAATGTTTGCTTTTCAACGTCAGAGACTTCTTGGTTTTCACTCTTATGAGGAAGACCGGCGTCTTTCATCTGAGCCAGTAGCTTCTCGACTGGCGTATTCACCAATTCGGATAGTATCTTTACGGTTTGAACTGTCATTAAGTTCCCCCTTCATGTACTCAGATTTTATTCAGATTCAGCAAACCAAGGTGCGCGAGCAGTCAGAATCAGTTTACCTGCACGTTCTTCTGTCATACCTTCTATATCAAGCAATTCATCGACGGATTGTTCTGCAAGATCTTCCATCGTCGTGACGCCTTTAGAAGCCAACACCAACGCCAAATGATTATCCATACCTTCCATTTCTAACAAGTCAGAAGCAGGCTTGGCACCATCTAATTGCTCTTCTGCTTGAAGCGCTTGATTTAACAAGGCCTCTTTGGCGCGAGAACGTAATTCGTTTACTAAATCTTCATCAAATCCGTCGATGTCTAACATTTCTTCCATCGGGACGTAAGCCACTTCTTCTAGCGACGTAAATCCCTCTTCGACCATTTGGATTGCCAAATCATCATCAATGTCGAGCCCATTCACAAACAAGTCGATCAATTTTTGTGATTCTTCTTGTTGTTTTGCTTCGGCATCTTCACTGGTCATCACATTCAATGCCCAACCTGTTAATGCTGACGCAAGACGAACATTTTGACCATTGCGACCAATAGCTTGCGCTAAATTGTCGCTTTTCACTGCAACATCCATAGAATGCGCATCTTCATCAATCACAATAGAATCCACTTCCGCAGGCGCCATTGCATTGATAACTAGTTGAGCAGGATTATCGTCCCAAAGAACAATATCCACACGCTCGCCATTCATTTCATTAGAAACCGCTTGCACTCGAGCACCACGCATACCGACACAAGCTCCGATCGGATCAATACGACGGTCATTGGTCTTTACAGCAATTTTTGCTCGTAAGCCTGGATCTCGAGAAGCACCTCGAATATCAATCACTTCCTCGGCAATCTCCGGCACTTCCAAACGGAAAAGTTCAATCATGAAATCAGGAGAGTTGCGAGATAGGATAAGTTGTGAACCACGATTATCTTCACGAATTTCCATTAGCAAAGCACGAACACGATCATTCATGCGGAACGTTTCACGAGCAATTAACTGATCTTTTGGTAACGTCGCTTCGGCGTTCTCACCCAAATCAATAATCAGACTATCACGAGTCACTTTTTTAACTTGACCATGAACCAACTTACCCATTTTTTCACTATAGCGAGCAACCATTTTAGCGCGTTCAGCTTCACGCACTTTTTGAACAATCACTTGTTTAGCGGTTTGCGCTGCAATACGGCCAAATGCTTCGGATTCCACCTCTTCTTCGTAGATATCCCCCAAAGCAACATTCAAGTTTTGCTCTTCCACATCATCTACCGTTAACTCAGATGCTGGAGCAGAATAGTCTTGATCCTCTACGATATGCCACTGACGATACGTTTTATAATCCCCAGTTCTTTGATCAATAGACACACGAATCAATGCATCGTCTTCAAAACGACGCTTGGCAGCACTTGCTAAAGCAATTTCAACGGCTTCGAAAATAACTTGTTTCGGAACATCTTTCTCGTTGGAAACGGCTTCTACTACCAAAAGAATTTCTTTGCTCATCCTTTTAGCCTCTCTATCAAGGTTAAATTAAAATTGTGGAACAACATTTGCCTTATCAATCAGATCGAAAGGCAGCAGGTATTCTTCCTGGTCAACACGGATAACGACTTCATCGTCTTCGATACCCACTAATAGCCCTTTAAACTTACGACGACCATCAAATGGAACCCGTAAACGCAAAGCAATCACAGCACCGACATAAGCTTGGTATTGAGTCAATTCAAACAAGGGACGATCCAAGCCAGGTGACGAGACCTCAAGGTTATATTCGCCAGTGATAGGATCTTCAACGTCAAGGATAGAGCTAACTTGTCGGCTGACTTGAGCACAATCTTCGACATCAATGCCTTTTTCTAGTTCAGTATCAATAAAAATACGCAACACAGAGTCTTTACCCTGTGATAAATATTCCATTCCCCAAAATTGGAATCCTAAACCTTCCACGACAGGTCGAATCAGTTCTTCTAAAATCGTATATTTAGCTGACAAACGCTTTCTCCGAAACGATAATTTGCAAAACGCAGAAACAAAAAACGGGCTCAAGGCCCATTTCTATTTACAAACAGTAACAGTGCAGATAACAAAAAACCCCATATAGGGGTCCTTATTACTCTACTTTATCATACTGATTAAGAGAGCAACCATTCTTAGAATGGCAATTATTACAACTCAATACTGAGTAAATATTGGTTGCGGAGGCCGGATTCGAACCAACGACCTTCGGGTTATGAGCCCGACGAGCTACCAGACTGCTCCACTCCGCGACAAACTAACGACATTATACAGGAAACATAACATCAACTCAATATTGGTGCCGATGGCCGGACTCGAACCGGCACAGCCGTAGGCTACCACCCCCTCAAGATGGCGTGTCTACCAATTTCACCACATCGGCTAAACTTATCTACAAAGACATATTAATTTGTAGAGGGGAGATCAGATTTACTTTCTGGTGCTTTTTTCTTACTTTCACCTAGTTTTGGCATATCAACAGAATCACTTACATGAGACGCTGCTGGAACCAAATCCGCCGCACCAGATATATTTTTTGCTTGCTGACTAGCTAGGTACGCTAAGCTAAAACTTGTCACAAAGAAAATCAATGCAAAAAGCGCTGTCATTTTACCAAAAAAACTACCGCTACCTTGGCCGCCAAACACAGTCTGTGAGGCACCACCACCGAAAGAGGCACCTGCATCCGCACCTTTACCTTGCTGCAATAATACCAACGTGATAATGACAACCGCCGCCAATATATGCAAAACTAAAATCAGTGCTTCCATTAATTAACCTGCCGCTTTAACGATTGCTATAAATTCATTTGCATCAAGTGATGCACCACCAACCAATGCACCATCTACATCGGGCATTGCAAATAATTCTGCGCTTGTAGATGCTTTCACACTGCCGCCATATAGAATCTGTACTTTCTTGGCAACAGTTTCAGAAGACTTAGCTAAAAATGCTCTAATTGCCTGATGCACTTCTTGTGCTTGTTCAGCACTAGCAGACAACCCAGTCCCAATTGCCCAAACAGGCTCGTAAGCAATAACCATTTTAGCAAAAGCTTCTACACCCACTAAATCCAACACCGCTTGCAACTGTTTTTCACAAACAACCAATGTTTGATTTGCCTCACGCTGCTCTAGTGTCTCTCCAATGCATAATATTGGAGTCACTCCAGCTTCCAACAACACTTTCACTTTAGATGCGATAAATTCGTCTGTCTCCGCATACAGTGAACGCCTTTCGGAATGCCCCACTAGTACATACTTAACTGAGAAATCTTTCAGCATGGAGACCGAAACTTCACCAGTAAACGCCCCTTTCTCTTGATTACTAACGTTTTGAGCCGCTAACGCAATACTGCTATCAGCTGTAGACAGAGAAACCAGAGATAAATAAGGGAATGAAGGCGCTATTACTACTTCAGAATTAGATTGATCCGCCTTAAGTAAACCATCAACAAGAGCACTAATCGACTCTAAGGAGCCATTCATTTTCCAGTTACCAGCTACGATCTTTTGACGAGTCATATCTAACCCCTAAATTCGAGGCGCCCATTTTATGGAATGGGCGCCATTGTTTCAAGTATTTATTTCACCAATTGAAGCAAAAAGCCAAGAATTCGTCTTTATTTGGGAATAGCTGCCTGAACTTCTTTAGAAAGGTACTCAATCAACTCATCCACTGTCTCATCATCACGCCCTTCTACCATAACGCGAATCAAAGGTTCAGTCCCAGAAGCGCGCAACAGAACACGACCAAGACCATTTAAACGCTCATTTGCGATTGCAATCGCTTTCTGTAAAGCTGGCACTTCCGTGGGTACAAAACGTTCCTCAACACGGATGTTTCGTAACTTCTGAGGAAATTTGACAAACCCCGTCAGCAATTCATCAAGCGCCTTACCACCTTCGATCATGGCCAGTAAAACTTGAAGCGCGGCAATAATGCCATCCCCCGTGGTTGTAATGGAACGGCATACTATGTGGCCAGAAGGTTCTCCCCCCAAAGACCAACCATGCTGAACCAGTCTCTCATTGACATAACGATCTCCGACAGCAGCTCGACTAAAACCGATGCCACTTTCAGAAAACGCTAACTCCAATCCAAAGTTACTCATCAATGTGCCAACCACACCGCCACTGAATCGCCCTGTCTTCATTAGGTGATGAGCAATAACATAAAGCACATCATCACCATCACGAACAACACCATGACGGTCCACTAGAATCAAACGATCACCATCACCATCCAGAGCGACACCAATATCGGCTTGCTCTTCTAGTACCGTTTTTTGTAGCAACTCTGGCTTAGTGGCACCACTGGTCTCATTGATATTTAAGCCATCAGGCTCAATACCTATCGCTACCACATCTGCACCTAATTCGGAAAACACCCGTGGTGCAACATGATAGGTTGCGCCATCCGCACAATCGACAACAATTTTTAGTCCCGTTAACTGCAACCCAATAGGAAAGGTCCCTTTACAGTATTCGATATATCGCCCGGCAGCATCATCGATACGTTTAGCACGACCTATCAAGTTCGACTCCACCACTTCCATTGGTTGATCCAGATAATATTCTATACGCTCCTCAATATCGTCCGAAACTTTCCCCCCTTCAGCCGAAAAGAACTTAATACCATTATCGGTATACGGGTTATGAGAGGCACTAATCACAATCCCTGCACTGGCTCGAAAAGTACGGGTAAGATAAGCGATGGCAGGCGTGGGCATCGGACCAACAAGACGCACATCCGCCCCCGCCGCCACAATCCCTGCCTCCAGCGCTGACTCAAACATATAACCGGAAACTCTTGTATCCTTACCGATCAGAATCTTTTTATCTTTTTCTTTAAAAACCTGGCCCGCCGCCCAACCAAGCTTTAACATAAACTCTGGTGTAATCGGCGATGTTCCGACCCGACCACGAATACCATCCGTACCGAAATATTTACGCATTACCTTTCCTTTTCAATTCTGTACATTAATTCCAGCATATCGACATGGGGCTTAACATCATGCACCCTAAAAATACGTGCCCCTTGAGCAAACGCCGATGCATTAGCCCCCATCGTAGCGAAAAGACGCTCACTGACAGGAACATTTAATATGTCGCCAATCATGGTTTTACGAGACACACCAATCAACACAGGAAAACCCAATTGCCTAAACCCAGCAGTCTGATTCAATAAAGTCAAATTATGTTCTAACGATTTACCAAACCCAATACCCGGATCCAGCATCAGCTTCTCACGCCCAATACCCGCCACTTCACAAGCCGCTACTCTTGCTAATAAATACGACTCAACCTCATCCACCACAGATCGATACTGCACACTTTGCTGCATCGTCTCAGGGTTGCCTTTCATGTGCATCAAACAAACAGGCACTCCAGACTCTGCAGCCGCTTGCATTGCACCAGGGCGCTCTAACGCACGAACATCATTAATCAACCCCACACCAAGACGTGCTGCTGCTGAAATAACCTCTGGCGAACTGGTATCAACCGAGACAATCACATCAAAACGCTGCTTTATCGCCTCAACAACAGGCAAAACACGATCCAGCTCTTCCTGTATAGAAACAACCGCAGCACCGGGGCGAGTCGATTCCCCTCCCACATCAATAAAGCTGGCGCCTTCGAGAAGCATTTTTTCAGTTTGTTTAAGGGCACTATCTAGAGAGGTATAAGATCCACCATCCGAAAAGGAATCGGGAGTAACATTGAGAATCCCCATAACATGAGGAAGAGACAGGTCGAGAGACCTGTCTCCAAAGTTCATAACAGACATTCATTATCCGAAATCAAAGCAGGCAAGCTAAGACTCACCTGATGTTTTAGGGGCTGTTTCATTTGCTTGATTAGGAGACGCACCAAAATCATCGCGCTTTTCACCTTCTTCGGAAGAAGGTTTTGTCTCCGGCTCTGCATCGGCAACGACTTCTTTTGTCTCACCATTACCATTAGATGAGTCACCGTGAGTATCAGACCAACCTTCTGGCGGAGATGGCTTCTTACCATCCATGATCTCTTTAATCTGCTTAGCATCGATGGTTTCATATTGCATCAAGGCTTCCGCCATCACATCCAACTTACTACGGTTGTCAGTTAGAATCTGAGTTGCCTTCTCGTAACAGCGATTAATGATATCTTGTACTTCCACATCAATGATTTTACCTGTCTCAGGCGAGAAATAGTTTGCCTTACTGCCCGTCGGACCAGAGATATAGCTACCACTATTATCATCTTCCTCATAAGCAAAGGGTCCCAGTTTTTCTGACAAGCCCCACTTAGTGACCATATTACGAGCAATACTGGTTGCACGTTCAATATCATTAGACGCACCAGTCGAAACGCCATCAAAGCCGTGGATCATTTCTTCTGCAATACGACCACCATACAAACTGCATACTTGACTTTCAAGCCCTCGCTTGCTGACACTGTATTTATCCTCTTCAGGCAAATACATCGTCACCCCAAGCGCACGCCCTCGAGGTATAATCGAAACTTTGTAAACAGGATCATGTTCAGGCACCAAATAGCCAATAATAGTATGACCTGCCTCGTGATAAGCCGTATTCAGCTTATCCTCTTCTTTCATTACCATGGTTTTGCGCTCAGCACCCATGAGAATTTTATCTTTTGCTAACTCTAACTGCTCCATATTAACCAAGCGACGGTTAGAACGTGCCGCAAATAGAGCTGCCTCATTGACAAGGTTTGCTAAGTCCGCACCTGAAAAACCTGGCGTACCACGAGCGATATTTTTTGGTTCCACATCATCATCACAAGGCACTTTACGCAAATGTACTTTGAGAATCTGTTCACGACCGCGAATATCAGGCAAACCAACCTGTACTTGTCGGTCAAAACGGCCGGGGCGAAGTAATGCAGGGTCCAATACATCGGGACGGTTTGTCGCCGCAATCACGATAATACCTTCGTTCCCCTCAAAACCATCCATCTCAACCAACAGCTGGTTCAAAGTTTGCTCACGCTCATCATTACCACCACCCATGCCGGAGCCACGGTTACGACCAACGGCATCAATCTCATCGATAAAGATAATACAGGGCGCATGTTTTTTCGCTTGTTCGAACATATCACGAACACGCGAAGCACCCACACCAACGAACATTTCAACAAAGTCAGAACCAGAAATAGTGAAGAAAGGTACTTTAGCCTCACCAGCAATAGCTTTTGCCAACAAAGTTTTACCCGTTCCTGGCGGCCCACACATCAAAATACCGCGTGGAATTTTACCACCTAAGCGCTGGAACTTGCTTGGCTCACGCAGGAAGTCAACCAACTCTTCGGTGTCCTCTTTCGCCTCATCACAGCCAGCAACATCAGCAAACGTTGTTTTGATTTGATCTTCAGGCAAAAGGCGTGCTTTAGACTTACCAAAAGACATCGGACCGCCCTTGCCACCGCCACCGCCTTGCATTTGTCGCATGAAGAACATAAAAATAGCCAAAATAAGCAGTATCGGGAAACTCGCAACCAATAGTTGCGTCCAAATACTTTGTCTTTCCGGCATTTTACCTTCAACAACAACCTTGTGGCTTAACAAGTCGTCCATCATTTTTGGATCTTGAGCGGCCGGCCGCACGGTTTCAAATGATTCACCGTTGCTGCGTGTACCATTAATGGTATAACCACTAATCACCACTTTCGCTATTTGTCCATCATTCACTTCCTTAACAAACTCAGAATACGAAATTCTGTTTGTATCGGATGATGAGTCAAAATTGTTAAAGACAGTTAGCAGCACAGCGGCTATTACTAACCACAACAAAATATTTTTTAGCATATCGTTCAAGAGCACACCTCTTAACGGTTAGAGTGAGTATTCTAAGTATAACACTAGAACACCATTATTAACCTTTGTATTGTCTTCCTAATAAATAAACTTCGCGGCTACGAGCGCGCGAGGCATCCGGTTTTCGTGTTACAACTGTTGCAAACTGCGCTCGCATTGCTTTTAGGTAATCATCGAACCCTTCACCCTGAAACACCTTCACAAGAAAGTTTCCTCCAGGGCGCAACACCTGAGCCGCCATATCCAAAGCAAGTTCCACAAGATACATTGCCTGAGGCTGATCCACAGCGTTATTACCACTCATATTGGGGGCCATATCTGAAATTACAAGATCTGCTTTTTTATTGCCAATCGCTTCCAGAATCGCCTCATAGACCTCCTGCTCTGTAAAGTCTCCTTGCACAAAGTCAACACCAGGTAATGGTGCCATTTCCAAAATATCCGATGCGACGATAGTTCCTTGGTCACCAATTAGTTTCGCGGCAACTTGGGACCAGCCTCCAGGAGCTGCACCTAAATCTACCACCCGCATTGCTGGACGAAAAAGCTTATCTTTATCATTCAGCTCAATGAGTTTATAACTGGCTCTGGAACGATAACCATCCTGATGTGATTTTTTGACATAAGCATCGTCAAAATGTTCTTTCATCCAACGGTCACTACTTTTTGATCTTGCCACTGTTTCATCATACCTAAATCAGTCAATATTCCGCTATAATATCGCTTAACCTCTAAAGCCTCCAATAAAGAGGGTTAACTAAGATGAGAAATTTTTATTATGAGTCTGTCAAACGCACAAAAAAAGCAATATCGCTTAATTGGTCATTCCCTTAATCCTATTGTCATGGTAGCAGGTAACGGTTTAACAGAACCGGTATTAACAGAAATTGACCGCGCCCTAGAAGATCACGAGCTAATCAAAGTCCGCATTAGCATAGTTGATCGCGAGGCGAGAAACGCTATTATTGCTGAAATAGCCAAAGTTATGAAAGCAGAAGTCGTCCAAACGATCGGCAAAGTGGTACTCTTCTACCGCGCCGCACTAGAAACCAACGTTAAGCTTTCTAACTTACACCGTTAAAATACCGTCAAGGGATAGTCTGTTTTGATTAAAAAACAAACTATCCCTAAACTCTTCAATAAAAAAGCCGATATCCTCCTATAACTGGATCTTATTAAGATAGGTGTTTATCAATGCTATTTATTGACGCGTTAAGCCGCTCTGGAACACTGCCCAACAAAACAACTGTCATCAACAAAGAGAAGTTACGCTATAACCGCTCTTCTAAAGACTCTGTCGACTTAAGCAGTGCCGCCAACGAAGTGAAAGAAATTCATCTCGATAGCCGCCATAAATTCCCTCTAAGCGCTTCTTCCAGTATTTTTGCCAATCTGATTGAGCACATTATCAATCACATCTTCGACACACAACTAACCGTTTTATCCCCTGAAGAACTCAAGTTTGATAACAAAGATTGGCAGTTGTATTTGCAAGTCCCCCCCAGCATTGCCATAACAGAACAGACTAATAGCAGTTATCAAGAACCCGCCATACAAAAACGCCCGCAAACAAAACAGCTAACGTTCCGTATACCTGTTAAACCTCACTACGGCAACCCTGTCGAGATGACGGTGTTACTGTCTGCCCATAGAGGGTCACCAGGCATCCCCCCCCTATTTTCATCTCTGCCCAAAGAAAATACGCTAGCCATATTAAAAACCCCTTATTTACCTGAGTTCCTCGCCCAACAAATAACGCACTATCATATTTTCCTCGACCAAGACGGCGAAGAAGACCAATTATCACCACTCTATCCATATAACGTAGCAAGCAATGATCACTTAAAAAATATTCCAGAAGAATCGGCTAAAAATTTGCTTGGTCTAAGGCTGTGGCGCGCCAAGGGCGACACCCTTCAACCTGCTCTTTTAGCAGACACTAAGATCGGCCTACTGTTCGTTGGACACTACCAACCCATTATTGGCAAGGTAACTAATCCAGAAGAACAACGACTTAAAGAAAAAAATCTATCAATAAAGGCCTAGCACGACCAACACAATACAAGCTGTAGAATAAAAATCGTCTGTTACCAACACTTACTCGTAGGACTTACTCATTATTACTCCTCTAGAAGTTATATTGAACGTTGGGTTGTGCTAGGCACTTTTCAACAGGAAGTCCTCCATCGAGCAATTCGTTCTCGCGCCCCCATCACGAAGACAAAAAACACAGGAACAAAAAAGATAGCTAATAAGGTCGCACTAATAATGCCACCAAGTACTCCTGTGCCAATAGCCCGCTGCGTTTCAGCACTGGCACCGGAAGCTACCACAAGAGGCACAACACCTAGACCAAAAGCCAATGATGTCATCAAAATAGGACGTAACCTAATACGAGCAGCAGTAGCAGCCGATTCAATCAAGCCTTTGCCTTGTTCATGTAATTGCTTAGCAAACTCCACTATTAATATGGCGTTTTTAGCCGAAAGACCAATGACAGTAATCATGCCCACCTTGAAAAAAACATCATTAGGCATATCTCGAAGCAAAACAGCAACGACAGCTCCTAATAAGCCAAGTGGCACAACCAAGATAACAGAGAATGGAATCGACCAGCTCTCGTATAAGGCAGCCAAGACCAGAAATACCACGAGCATAGATAACGCCATTAACAACGGCGCTTGGGATGACGACTGGCGCTCTTGAAGTGACTGGCCGCTCCAAGCGACAGCAAAGCCTGCGGGCAATTGCCTCACTAAGCGCTCCATCTCTTGCATAGCAGCACCACTAGAAAAACCCGCTGCTGCCGCCCCCGAAATACGGACTGACGGAAACCCTTGATAACGAGTCAACTGCAAAGGAGTTTCTCTCCAAACGGGCGTCACCACTTCAGACAAAGGCACCATGCCACCGCGAACATTACGCACATACAACTTGAGCACATCTTCTATTTGCATCCTTGCCGACGTATCGGCTTGAAGAATCACTTGCTGCATGCGCCCAGCATTAGGAAAATCCCCCACATACGTAGACCCTATCGCCGAGGAAAGCGTTTCACTAATACTATTAAAAGGAACCCCCATTGCTTCTGCCTTCATCCGATCAATATTCAACCGAATACTAGCCCCAGCGGGTAAACCATCTGGATAGACCCCTGTCACAACGCGACTTTTTGCAGCCAAGGCAAGCAGCTTATCCTGCGCGGCTTTCAATGCCTCATACCCTCGATTAGAACGATCCTGTAAACGCATAGAGAAGCCCGAACTGGTGTCCAACTCATCAATTGTTGGAGGCATCGAGCTCATGACGGTTCCCTCTGAAATATTTGCCATAGCCTTCTGAGCCAACGACACCTCTTCCTGTAAAGTCGTCTCACCTCGTTGCTTCCAATCTTTTAACACAGTAAACGCCATGGCAGCATTCGAACCTGAGCCAGAAAAACCAAAACCCATGATCGATAGATTAGACGCTACATCAGGACGAGAAGCGATATACTTTTCAAACACTTTCACTACATCCAATGTCCGCTCCGTGGTCGCATTTGCAGGTAATTGAATCGTCGTCATAAAGTAACCCTGATCTTCTTCCGGCAAGAATGACGTCGGCAAAATTCGCAACGCAACAAGCAACAGTCCAGTGATAATGACGAAAAGTATCATCATTCGCCCCGTTCGAGTCAGCAGCTTAATGACTCTAGAGACATATCCCTTCGTCATACCATCAAACTTTCGATTAAACCAACCAAAGAACCCCGATTTCTCAAGAGGCTGCTGGACATTTGGTTTCAGTAAGGAAGCACACAAGGCTGGTGTCAATGTCAAAGCCAAAAAAGCAGAGAACAAAATAGATACCGCCATCGACAAAGTGAATTGCTGATAGATGACACCAACCGATCCACTGGCAAAGGCCATAGGGATAAACACCGCAGTCAACACTAACGTAATACTAATGACCGCACTGGTTATCTCTCTCATCGCTTGGATAGTCGCATCCTTGGGACTAAGACCTTCTTCATGCATAATCCGCTCGACATTCTCCACCACCACAATAGCGTCATCAACAATAATACCGATAGACAGCACCATTCCGAACATGGTTAATACATTGATCGAAAAGCCTGTCAGCAGCATGATGGCCAATGTCCCTAACAAAGCAATCGGCGCCACGATAGCAGGAATCAAGGTACAGCGGACGCTCTGCAAAAACAAAAACATCACTAGGAATACCAACACCATCGCTTCAATCAGGGTATGGATGACTTTCTCAATAGACACTTTAACAAATGGTGCCGTGTTAAAGGGAATGGAATAACTCATACCGGCAGGCATGGTACGAGCCAACTCTTGCATACGAGCCAGCACTTTATTAGCAGTGCTAACGGCATTTGCCCCTGGCGCTAATTGAATGGCCGCCGACGTAGCCACTTTGCCATTTTCACGATTACTAAAGCTATAAGATTGGGCACCCAGTTCAACCCTCGCAACATCCCTTAGCAAGATTTTTGAACCATCGGGACGCGCTCTTACGACAATATTGGCGAACTCTCCTGGCGAACTCAATTGCCCCTGAATTCTTAACGGCACGGTCACTCTCTGTCCACTGCTAGTAGGAGATGCCCCAATGCTACCGGGCGCAATTTGTACATTCTGCTGAGTAATCGCTGTCGTTAGATCCGTCATGGTCAAACCAAAAGACGTTAACTTACTTGGATCCACCCAGATTCGCATAGCCTGCTCAGAGCCAAACAATTGCACCTTCCCCACTCCACCTATACGACGGAGTTCCTCCAACAGATTGCGTGCCATATAGTCGCTTAGCTCAGTCTCTGTATAACGCCCATCATCAGACTTAAGACCTACAATCATAAGGAAGCTAGATGTAGCCGACTCGACACTTAAGCCATTTTGACGAACAGTCTGCGGCAAACGCGCTTCAATCGCCTTAATCTTGTTTTGCACATCTACTTGGGCCAAGCTAGGGTTAGTCCCTGGCTTAAATGTCACTGTAATAGAAGCGGAACCTGAACTATCGGCCGAAGACTCGAAGTACAACATATTCTTAACGCCAGACAGTTCCCGCTCAATCAAACTCAGCACAGCATCATTCATTGTTTGAGGGCTCGCCCCTGGGTAGTTCGCGGTGATACTAACCGATGGTGGAGCAATCGATGGATAACGGGCGATCGGCAATTCTGGAATCGCCAACACACCACCTAAAATAATAAATAAAGCAATAACCCAAGCAAACACAGGGCGATGAATAAAAAACTGAGCCATAAGTGAATTTCCTGTAAATTTAGTGGGCGAAGCCAGAGGCTGACTGATTCAAGCCCCATTGCTGTTCACGAACCTTTACCCCCTCAGTAAGTCGATCCATCCCTTCGACGACAATTTTTTGCCCTGCTTTCCCCCCTGCTGCTAAGCGGTAATAACGATCAACCAACTCCCCAAGCTCGACTTTGATTAGATGGGCCTGTTGATTTTCATCGATAACCCACACTCGAGATTGTCCTTCAAAATGCACTATCGCCTGTTGTGGCAACATTAAAGCTTGGTCGTAATGACTCCGCTCAACTTTAGCTTGCACAAACATACCTGGTAGAAGCCGCTGATTAGGGTTGCTTACCAACACCCGCAGCAACACATCCCCAGTCCCTGAGTCAACGCTGATACCGGAAAACATGATGCGACCCGTTCCGTAAGGTTCAGCGCCAGGTCGTAAAATCGATACTGTAAGACCGCTTTCTACCCCCTGTTTCGTCAAGGCTTTCCGCAATGGCTCAAGAGAGGACGCAGGTCTACGTAAATCTAAATAAACTCGATCAATCTGTTGAATTCGCGCCATTGGACTGGCATCTGTACGGCTAACCAAAGCCCCCTCTGATACCAAAGTCTGATCAATACGGCCTGAAATAGGCGCTTCCACTGTGGCAAAGGTTAGATCAAGCTTGCGGCGTTTTAGTGTCGCTCGCGCTTGTTCGACATCCGCTAATGCTTGATCTCGTTTGAATACTTCATCGTCGTATCGTTGACGGCTAATGGAATTGGATTTGAGTAATGAGCTCAACCGCACTACTTGCGCTTGGGCATAAGCCAAAGCTACTTCTGCCCGTTTGAGAGTCGCTGCAGCCATATCGACCTCTGCCAAAAAAGGCGCTGGATTAATTTGATATAACGGCTGACCGGCTTTCACCTGACTGCCCTGATCAAAAAGCTTCTTTTGCACAATGCCACTAATCTGAGCTCGGATTTCAGCAATGCGAACAGGTGCTACTCGACCTGGCAACGTCTCGGTTACTGTTAATGATTGTGGAACCAAAGAGATTGTTGATACTAAAGGGGCAGGTACTAAAACTCGTTGATCTGATTGAGATTGATCACATGCACAAAGAATGAGAGCAAACAAAACAACCACGCCATAACGAGTACATCTAAAGCAACACTTCATCGAAAATCCTTTACCTTCTCGGGCGTAAACATGGAATAATCTAAATTTTACTTTTACTGAATGGAGCTATGACCGAGAATGTGTGTAGGTTTGATGGAGATAGATACTTTTTCATGAATAACGTGATAACAGATTCAGAAACCTTAACCCCCCCTAAAGTAACCATACTGATTGCCGAAGACGATCTTGAGATTACAGAGATTCTGACAGCCTATTTGGAAAAATCAGGCATGCATACCTTGCACGCCGCCAATGGCCTTCAAGCTCTCGAATTTCATTCGACCTATCAGCCCGATATCGTTCTACTGGATGTACAAATGCCAAAACTGGATGGCTGGCGCGTGCTGACTGAAATCCGCCACCGTGGTAATACGCCTGTCATCATGCTCACCGCCATGGATCAGGACATAGATAAACTCATGGGCCTCCGTATCGGTGCGGATGATTATGTCGTCAAACCCTTCAACCCCGCTGAAGTCGTGGCACGAACACAAGCGGTATTACGCCGAACCATGGCGACAACGGAGCCTCAAACACAACAAGTTCTGAGGCTAGGAGCACTACAGATTGACATAGAAAACCACTCTGTCTTAGTGGATCAAGGAACAGGTCCCCTAGAAATCACATTAACACTAACCGAATTTAAGTTATTAGCCTTGATGGCTCGTGCCCCAAAACGCGCTTACAGTCGAACGGAACTGTTGGAAAACTGTTTACCAGAAGGGGACACACTCGAACGTACAGTGGACAGTCATATCAGCAAACTAAGAAAAAAATTGGAACAGGCTGGAGTACACGACACTCTTGTTGGGGTGAGGGGTATTGGCTATCGTTTTTGGGATAGAAAATGAGAATCGTCGGACTAAGTGGCAAAATAATCGCCTCAATGATCGCCATTACCTTGCTGGCGATCTTACTCGTCTTTTTCACTTCCTATCTTTTTTATTATCTAATGGATACCTTTTGGCCCAATTACGTCTTTGAAGACAGCTTTCTGCCAGAAGGGCCTGAGCTCATCTGGGTAGCTGTTACCATTATCATAACTCTGTCAATCGCTATCGCTGTTGCCGTACATCTGGCCCGTCAAATATTATCCCCTCTCGAATCCGTCACCAAAGGGATTCGCCAACTTGCTGCCGGGGACTTATCCGCCAGAGCCACGCCGTTTAGTAATACGAAAAACGAAACCAATCAGCTAGTCCGTGATTTTAATTTGCTTGCTGAAAAACTAGAGCAAATGACCGATGAACAAAAATTCTGGAACGCTGCCATTGCCCATGAATTACGAACTCCCATCACTATTTTATATGGCCGCTTACAAGGACTTTTAGATGGCGTCTTTACGCCAGATAATCACCAATTTCGCAGCTTACTTATGCAAGTTGATGGTTTAAAAAACCTAGTTGAAGATTTACGTGTCGTTAGTCTAGAAGAAAGTGGGCATCTCAATCTAAGGACACAGGACGTTAACCTTAGTGCCGAAATCACTGCGGTGGTTGAGTTCATGAAAGACGCCCTAGCTAAGGCACGTCAGCAGGTAAAACTCGACTTAACTGTCACTAACGCCTTCTGCGACCCGATTAGAATCCGCCAAGCGCTCATTGCTTTACTTACCAATGCTATCAAACATGCCATACCGGGCACCATTAGCATTCAAACATATATCCAGCAAAACACCATTATCCTAAGCATCGAAGATGAAGGTCCCGGCATTCCAGACACGCTGGTACCCCATGTCTTTACCGCCTTTAAACGCTCACAGGAAAGCGAAACAACAGGCAGCGGTTTAGGGTTAGCTGTAGTTGCTGCAATAGCAAGAGCACATGGTGGCGACGCCAGCTGTCATGCAACCGAACAAAGTGGCACTCGTTTTGAAATGCGTTGGCCATACAAAAGCATAATTTAGAGAATAAAAAAACCTCTTGTACCCAGTAGCACAAGAGGTTCTTAATAATCGTCCTTATCGAACGCTAAATACTAAAGCTCGCCCCACACCCACAAGTTGATGTGGCATTAGGATTGCTGACAGTAAACCTTGAACCTTCTAGGTTTTCCTTATAGTCCACTTCCGCTCCAACCAAATATTGAAAGCTCAAGGGATCCACTACTAGAGTGACTCCGTCCCGATGAACCTTAGTGTCATCCTCTTGAAGCTCTTCATCAAATTCAAAGCCATATTGAAAACCTGAACAACCACCTCCTGTCACATATACTCGCAACATCAGACGATCATTTTCTTCTTCTTCAATCAGAGTTTGCAACTTAGCTGCTGCTGCCGATGTAAACTCGATGGGGTTTGCCGATTCAACAACGCTCATCTTGATACCACTTTACAGAATAATTAATTAGGTGAATTATCCTCTTAACCTAGTATTTTAGTCAAGTATAGATCAGTGTTCACGAGTTGCACGGAAGGTCACTTCAGGCCACTTCTCTTCCGCCATCATCAAGTTAACGCGGGTTGGCGCCAAATAGGTTAAATGCCCTCCGCCATCAATTGCCAAGTTATCTGCACATTTACGCTTAAATTCTTCAAAGCGTTTTGGATCATCACAATCCACCCAACGTGCGGAGTTCACATTCACCGCCTCGTAAATACACTCGACTTTATATTCGTCTTTTAAACGGTAGGCCACCACTTCAAATTGTAGCTGCCCCACCGCCCCTACAATCAGCTCATTGTTACGCTGTGGCATAAACAACTGAGTAGACCCCTCTTCAGACAACTGCTGTAAGCCTTTTTGCAAGGCTTTCATCTTCATTGGGTCTTTTAAACGTACGCGGCGGAACAGTTCTGGCGCGAAGTGAGGAATACCCGTGAATTTCAAATCTTCACCTTCGGTAAAAGTGTCACCTATTTGGATCGTTCCATGGTTATGCAGACCAATAATGTCGCCAGAAAAGGCTTCCTCCACACCTTCACGATCACCGGCGGTAAAAGACACCGCATCGGTCACTTTAACGTCCTTACCCAAACGGCAATGGCGCATTTTCATCCCGCGAGTATAGGAACCGGAGCAAACACGCATAAAAGCGATTCGATCTCGATGCTTTGGATCCATATTGGCTTGAATTTTAAAGACAAACCCTGTGAACTTTTCTTCCGTCGCTTCTACCTTACGTGTATTGGTTTCACGATCAATTGGCGCGGGCGACCACTCAACAAAACCATCTAACATTTCACGCACACCAAAGTTAGATAACGCCGTACCAAAAAATACCGGCGTTAGCTCACCCGCCAAATACGCCCCATGATCAAACTCATGACTTGCGCCACGAACTAACTCGATTTCATCAACATAAGCTTCCCAATCATCCCCGAGCAATGCTTTGGCTTCATCTGATTGCAAACCTTCAATACGAATATCGTCCATTAAAGTATGACCACGGCCACGCACAAAAACATGAATTGTATCCGTGTATAGGTTATACACGCCTTTAAAGAAGTCGCTCATACCAATAGGCCAGGTAATGGGTGCCGCCGCAATTTTTAGCACCTCTTCTACCTCATCTAACAACTCAATGGGATCTCGAATATCTCGGTCCATTTTGTTAATAAAGGTCAGAATGGGCGTATCACGAAGACGACAGACATCCATCAACTTAATTGTGCGATCCTCTACCCCTTTAGCACCGTCAATGATCATTAAGACCGAGTCAACAGCGGTTAAGGTGCGGTAGGTATCTTCCGAAAAGTCTTCGTGTCCAGGGGTATCCAGCAAATTCACCATGCGATCTTTGTATGGAAACTGCATTACAGACGAGGTAATAGAGATACCACGCTGTTGTTCCATCGCCATCCAGTCAGAAGTGGCATGTTTATCGCCCTTGCGACCTTTAACGGAACCAGCGGTTTGAATTAATTGCCCTAAAAGCAACAACTTTTCCGTAATCGTCGTTTTACCAGCATCAGGGTGCGAAATGATCGCAAAGGTACGACGTTGTTCAACTTGCTCAAGTAACTCTGTATTTGACATGGGTAAGAATCTTCTAATGTAACGCAGACTGGTGACACCTACTTTCAACAATAGGCAAGACACAAAGCTGGAAGGTTAATTTTCAATGGTGCTATTTTCACCGATCTTAGCGCCAGACACAATAAAGCCATCGAAGATTCCTTTAACCTCACATAAATCTCTGTAGACCCAAGCATAAAAAAGGAGCCATGTAGGCCCCTTTTTGACTTATTATTTTGCTATCCGTGAGTTATGACTCAATCACCTTTTGCTCATCGGATTGATCACTATGACCCTCAAACTGCTTACGCTTAGGAAACACTCTTCTCACCAAGACAAAGAACAAAGGCACAAAGAAAATGGCCAAAACAGTGGCAGTCAACGTGCCTCCAACAACACCAGAGCCAATAGACTGGCGACTATTTGCACCAGCCCCGGTAGACATTGCCAGTGGTAAGGTACCCATAATAAATGCGGCAGAGGTCATCAAAATAGGTCGTAAACGCAACCTCGCCCCTTCTATTGCTGCATCCCAAGCACTCTTACCTCTACTATAAGCCGCTTCCGCAAACTCAACGATCAAAATAGCATTTTTAGATGACAGACCAATGGTTGTCAGCAACGCCACTCGAAAATACACATCGTTTTCCAGATTCATTAAGTGGGCAGCGATAGTCGAGCCAATGACTCCCAGCGGAACCACAAGAATCACAGAGAAAGGCACAGTCCAACTTTCATAAAGTGCAGCCAGACATAGGAAGACCACCAAGATGGAAATCCCGTAAAGCATCATCGTTTGTCCGCTAGACGCTTTCTCTTGATAAGATAGGCCACTCCATGATCCAGTAGCCCCCGGCGGCAATTGACTAACTAGCTTAGAAATCTCATCCATTGCCTGACCAGAGCTTACCCCTGGCGCCCCTTGCCCCTGAATCTCATAAGAAGCCAAACCGTTAAAGCGGTTCAAACTTTGAGGACCATAAGTCCATTTTGCATTGGCAAAGGCAGAAAATGGCGTCATGGTATTATCCTTACCACGCACATACCAATGGGCTAAATCAGAAGGCGTACTACGATATTTTGCTTCCCCTTCGACATATACCTTTTTAACGCGCCCACGATCAATAAAGTCATTCACATACTGACCAGACCAAGCAGCGCTGAGCGTTTGACTAATGTCATTCAACGACAGCCCTAATGCCGACGCTTTAGAACGATCAATATCAATATGCAATTGCGGTGTCTCAGGCTGCGAACCTAAACGAACACCGACAAGAATTTTGCTGGCCCTCGCATTCGCTAACAACTCATTACGTAATTTCAGCAGGGTTGCTCGGGAGGTTCCCGGAGCCGCCTGTAACTCAAAGGTAAAGCCATTACTTTGACCTAGGCCACGAATGGAAGGAGGGATCAAAGTATAGATTTGGGCATCAAGGATACCAGCAAAAGCAGGATACGTTCTCGCCGCAATCGCCGACGCACTATCCCCTGGGCCTGTCCGTTTTGACCAATCTTTCAACGCAACAAAGGCTAAGCCCGCATTTTGCCCAGACCCGGAAAAGTTGTAGCCGGATAGAGTAAACACATATCTAACATCTTTCTTTTCATCCACCATAAAATGATGCTCAATCTGTTTCATCACATCATTCGTTCGACTGATAGAAGCTCCTTGAGGTAAGTTTACCAGTACCATAAGATCTCCCTGATCTTCGGTCGGAATAAAGCCCGATGGTAAATTCATCATCAAGTAAATCAAGCCCGCAATAATGGCAAAATAACCCAGCATCCAACGAACAGGCTGTTTTACCAAACGCGTTACTCGGTTTGAATAACCTGTCGTAGCACGATCAAAGTTACGGTTAAACCAGCCAGCTAATCCTGTACGTTTTACATGGTGATTTGACTTTAACAGCGTCGCACAAAGTGCCGGAGTTAGCGTCAAAGCAACCACAACAGATAATGTCATTGCCGACACAATGGTGATCGAAAACTGTCGGTAAATAACCCCTGTTGATCCTGAGAAGAAAGCCATTGGCAAAAACACAGCCGATAACACAACCGCGATACCAATCAAAGCACTGGTAATTTCCCCCATCGATTTGATCGTGGCTTCCTTCGGAGACAGTCGCTCCTCTTCCATTACCCTCTCGACGTTCTCCACCACAACAATCGCATCATCCACGAGGAGACCGATCGCCAGCACCATGCCAAACATTGTCAAGGTGTTAATCGAGAAGCCAGCCAGCTCCAGCACCCCAAAGGTACCCAACAAGACGACAGGAACGGCAATAGCAGGAATCAACGTTGCACGCCAATTTTGCAAGAAGATAAACATGACGATAACAACCAGAGCGATGGCTTCAAAGAGCGTTTTCACCACTTCTTCGATAGACAGCTTAATAAACTCTGTATTGTCGACGGGATAGGCTAACTTGTAACCATCAGGCATCGTACTTTCGAGGCCATTCATTACCTTTTTCACTTTTTCAGATGTCGATAATGCATTCGCTCCTGGCGACAACATGACCGCTAAACCAGAAGCAGGATGACCATTCAAACGTGAAATGTAAGAGTAGTTTTCACTACCTAACTCGACTTTTGCAACATCTTTTAAGCGCACTGTCGCGCCATTTTTATCATGAGTAAGAATGATATTTTTAAATTGCTTGACCGTGGTAAATTTAGACTGTGCAGTCACTGTCACGTTTAGTTCTTGACCTTTGACTGCGGGTTGATCCCCTAAACCACCAGCAGCAATTTGCACGTTTTGCGCTTTGATGGCATTTTCCACGTCCGATGGCATTAATTTATAAGAGGCCAACTTAAGAGGATCCAACCAAACACGCATGGCATATTGGAAACCAAATACCCGAACATTCCCCACTCCATCCACACGGGCAACAGGGTCTTGTATATTGGAAACCAAGTAATCGGAAATATCACCAAACGTATGCTTATTCTTACTGTCATAAACCGCAGCAACGAGCAAAAAGTCTGACATGGTTTTTTGCACCGTTACGCCATTTCGCTGAACGGCCTCAGGCAAACGGGATGTCACTTGCTGAATTTTATTTTGCACCTGAACTTGAGCAATATCAGGGTCTGTCCCTTGCTTAAAGGTCACCGTAATATCTAATCGACCTGAGGAGGAACTAGAAGAAGAGAAGTACAACAAGCCACTTAGCCCGGTTAACTGCTCCTCTAATATTTGCGTGACACTTTTTTCTAGCGTTGCAGCCGATGCCCCTGGGTAAGTAGCCGTGATACTTATCGCTGGTGGCGCTACATTAGGATACTCCGCTATAGGCAGCTGGGTAATGGACAAAATACCTGCGAGCATAATGGAAATGGAAATCACCCAAGCAAAAACCGGACGATTTACAAAAAAACGAGCCAACATAAATTCTCTTCCTTAATTCGATGAAGAATTGGTAGCAGCGTTTGCTGGAGAGACAGTATCTGTCTCACGGTTAAAATGAACGTTAACGGTCGTGACACTACTACCGGGATGAATTTTTGCTGACCCTTGCATAACCACCTTATCGCCAGCATTAATCCCTTTTGTCACTAACCACTCATTACCAATGGCTCGCTCTGTCGTAATAAAACGTTTTTCAATTTTACTGTTTCCATTCACAAGGTAAGCATACGCATTGCCTTTGACATCATGGAAGACAGCTTGTTGAGGTACTAGAATAGCCGCATCAAACGTCGCTTGATGAATAGTTCCTCGAACAAACATACCAGGAAGCAGCACATTATCTGGGTTCGGGAACACGGCACGTAATGTCACACTCCCCGTTGATTCATCGACATTAATTTCACTTGATTCCAGCACACCCGCGTGACTGTATTTTGAGCCATCTTCCAATACCAAGGTTACCTTATTAGTGCCTTTCTTCACGCCAGGCTGAGATAACAAGTTACGCAATTTTAATTGCTCTAAGCTGGTTTGCGCCAAATCCACATAAACAGGATTTAACGAACGAACCGTCGTCATGACACCTGCTTGATTGGCCGTCACTAAAGCCCCAACGGTGACTTGAGAAATACCAATTCTTCCACTGATTGGTGACGTGATTTTTGTATGGGACAAATTAATTCGAGCATTTTGCAGGGCAGCTTCTGCACCTTTTTGTGTAGCTTTTGCCTCTAAATAAGCCACATGAGCATCATCTAGATCTTGTTGAGACACGTTATTCTGTTTGCGCAGCAAGGTATAACGTCGATCTTTAAGCTCAGCTGATTTTAAACCCGCATTGGCAGACTCCAAATTAGCTTGCGACTGCCTGACAGTAGACAAATAAGAGGAGTCATCAAGTTGATAGAGTACTTGTCCGGCTTTGACATTCTCCCCTGCTTTAAACAAACGCTTCTCAATAATTCCCCCTACTTGAGGCCGAATCTCTGCCACTAAACTCGATGACGTACGCCCAGGAAGCTCTATATTCAATTCAACGTTTTTCTGAGGCTCGATAGTCAATACTCCAACCTCAACCTTTGGTTCCCCCTGATGTGAGCCAGAGGGAGCCGTTGCCTTTTCTTGGCAACCAGCAACAAATAATGCGATAAGTAACGCACCAGAAGCATATTTAAATTTTGACAACATCTAGGGTTTTTCCTTAAGATTCATTGAGAATGAACGTTCATTCTCACTATAATATATGCTAACCTTTCAATATACCGTGCAAAAGTGCAAAAAAATGACATTCAACTTTTCAAAATCTCTCAGTGATGAACGCCGTCAGCAAATTCTTGACGCTACAGAACAAAACGTTATTCATAAAGGCTTTCATAAAACCAGCATGCAGGCGATTGCCAAATCTGCCAAACTCAGTGTTGGGCAAATCTATCGCTATTTTAATGACAAAGATGACATTATATGCGCACTGGTTGAACAGACCACCAAAAGACACTTAAGTTTTATGTCTGAGTTTTTAAATAAAGAAAATTGGCTGACTCGGCATTTCAGTGAAGACAACGAAGAGATCCATTGCATTCGCATTATGACGCTTGAAATCAAGGCAGAGGCATCGCGCAATGCGACGATATCGAAGATCTGTAAAGAAATGAACCAACGTCTTCGATTAAGAGCCACTGATATCATCATGGAAAAATCACCAAGCCTAAGCAAAGCAGAAGCCGTTGCTCGAGTTGAAGCGTTATCCATCTTAGCAGAGGGCATGTTATCCGAATGGGATTACACAACCCGACCTTTTACTCAGGAAACGATTAAACTCTACAACACCCTGCTAGACAGCATTTTACCAGATTAGCCTTGAATTCTTTTCTAGGGCTAACCCTCTTCTTTTCTTGTAAAGCAAACTAGTCCGTTTCAATGGTTTTTAAATATCACCTTAATCTGCTGCCATCGGCTCACTAGCATCGCAACAAAGATCAAGAAACAACCAAACACCTGACCGACACTCATTAACTGTGCAAACCAGATAGAAGCAAATAAAGCGGTCCAAACTGGCTCTAAATTCATGATTACAGCCGCGTGACTTACTGGCGTCAAACTTTGCCCGTAGGTTTGTAGCAAAAATCGTAAACTTGTTGCGATTAAAGTACTCGCTAGAAACCAACCTACCACATTCGTCGGCAAAACATGAGGCACTGTTTCAGTAAGTAAAGAAATAGTGAGTAAAAACACCCCAGCTACTCCCAATTGTATGGCCGTAAGTACCAGCACAGACATTCGAGTGGACTGTCTGGATAACAGATTAAACTGAAATGCCGACATCACTGCCGTGGCCAAAAAAAACAACTGCCCCACTTCAAACTTCAGCCCACCGTCTAACGCTAAAAAGGCTAATCCAATTACCGCAATAGGAAGCGCAACCCAAATACTATTTGGAGGCTGCTCTTTAAATAAAAGCTTGGCGACGATGGGAACCAAAACCACACCTAGGCTAGCAATAAACGCACCAACTCCCAACTCTTGGGTTTTTGATAATCCTTCCACCCAAAACATCATCGTAAGCCCCATTACGCCACCAACGAATAGAGCCGGCCTAATGTCTCGCCATCGCATCCTAACAAAGTACTTACGCCCAGCAAGCACCAAAACAAAGCACGCAACTAAAAAGCGCATCCCCATAAAAAACAAAGGCGGCAGTCCCGTCAAGGCTTCTTTAGAAAAAATCCAACCAAAGCCCGCTAGAATAGTCACTAGGATCAAAATTAGCTCAGCCTTGAAATGCGCCCCTTGCTTCAACATATTGCCTTTTTAAAAAGATATAACATCTTAAAAACACGAAAAACCACCGATTAAGGTGGTTTTTCTCTTAAACATTGTAATGCCAGTCTACCTGCTATTTATTTCACATACGATAGAGGCAAGCCATTCTTTTTCTTAACATTTGGCCAAGCAAGTATGATGGATACTATCGCAGCTACTGCCAAAAGCCAGTTATATTGCACATAACCAATAAGAGATAATGGCGAGACTTTGGCAAGGGACGATGCCAATAAAATCTGTGCACCATATGGCAATAGCCCCTGCGCAACACAGGAAAAGATATCCAAAAGACTTGCACTGCGACGTGCATCCACGTTGTATCGTGTGGCAATGTCTTTGGCGACTGAACCATTAATCAGAATAGAGACCGTATTATTTGCTGTGCACAAATTTGTCAGCGCCACTGACGCACTGATACTAAACTCTCCGGCCCGTGTTGACCCAGGCTTAGCACCAAATACATGACTAATCTTCTCAATCATGCTCACCAGCCAATCCAAGCCGCCTTGCGCTTTCATAAGTGCCCCCATGCCACCAATCAGCAAAGAGAGAATCAGAATTTCCTGCATACTGGTATAACCGCTGTAAATCTCTTTAGCCCAAGTCGCAACAGTGAAATCCGGTAACATTGTTAGCCCAATCCCCCCAGCCAATACAATGCCACTAAATAGCACCAACATGACATTAACCCCCAGCACCGCCAAGGTTAAGACAACGACATAAGGTAGTACCTTGATCAACTCATAGTCCTTTACTTGACCAATATGTGCCACCCCACTTTGGAAATATAACAACACCAAAGTGACCAAGGCCGCTGGCAAGGCAATCTTGAAGTTCATTCGAAATTTATCGCGCATATCACACCCCTGCGTCCGAGTGGCAGCAATAGTGGTATCAGAAATAATCGATAGATTATCACCAAACATGGCACCACCAATGACCGTACCCACCGTCAACAGTAAGGACAAATCTGTTGCATGCGCCACGCCTATGGCAATCGGGCCAATAGCCGCAATGGTTCCCATAGAAGTTCCCATAGAGGTTGCAACAAACGCGGTAATAATAAATAAGCCAGGCAATACAAAAGCTGGCGGCACAACACTTAAGCCAAAATTAACCGTCGCATCGACGCCGCCAACCGCTTTAGCAACACTAGCGAAGGCACCAGCCAACAGATAGATCAACACCATGGTAATAATAGTGTTGTCACCGACCCCACTAATAAAAGTGTCAATACGCTTGTTTAGTGAGCCTTTGGCTAAGATAATCGCCAAAACAATGGCAGGCAAAATCGCAACAGGAGCGGATATTTGATAAAAGGCAAAATTCACACCTTGGGATTGGTACCAAAGCCCACTACCAACGAACAAAACTAGAAACAGCACTAAAGGTAAAAGTGCTAACGGAGATTTAGAAGTCATGTGATCGATCATTTCCATATAGAGATAAATTCCTGCGATGGATAATCGTAGGAAAGAAAATCGCTAATAGCACCCAACTCTCCACGATATGGATAAGATTAACTAATAACGAGATGAATTCGCTATTTATAACAAAATAAACATTTAAATTCATCACTTATACAAAAAAGGAATTAAAAAAACAAAAAAGCCCAGCAGATACTGAGCCTCTTTAACCAATAAAGTATTTAGTGAGTAGGACTTACTTTTTCATTTGTAAGCCTCTACACAATCCTCAAAGGTGACAAAAACGACGGCAACGCGTTAGAACTCAAGCAAAAAAACAGAGAACGATAACGTCTGATTCAATAACTAGGCAACGTCTACGCTTAAGTTATCTAAAATACCTTACCGTCAACACCAAGCAGCCGCCGCCTTTACTACATCATAACCGTATACCGGATCTAACTTACCTTGAATCGCACTCGGGACAAATTGCGACGCCACTTTAACGGCATTTAGCTTCATTTGTCCAAATAGTCCGCCGTGCATGTGATACAAGCCTGTATTGTCTTTAGACATATTCTGAATACGTACCGCTCTGGGTTTACGAAGAATTTCATAAGAAGCAAGAGCATCGGGTAACGGCTTACTCATCAGCGAGGCAACCAACACATACGCATCTTCAATCGCCATGGCCGCGCCCTGAGCCATAAATGGCAACATTGGATGACACGCATCACCAAGCAACACCACCCTTCCCTGAAACCAAGTTCGTAAGCTACTACGCCCATTCAGTGCCCACAAAAATGTGCTGTCAGCGGCTAACAAAAGCTCAGTCACTTCAGGGTGCCAACCCGCAAAAGCAGAACGCAGCTCGTTAATGTCCCCCTCTTCACGCCACGATTCTGATTGCCACCCTCCGCGCTCTTCTACTGCCACAAAGTTCACCCATTCTCCACCACGTAAGTAATACGTCACTAAATGGCGCCCAGGCCCAGCCCAGACACAGGCGTCAGGCTGAACATGAATCGCGTTTAGCTTGGAAACAGGAACCACCCCGCGCCAAGCTACTTGTCCCATAAAATCAGGGGCTTGCTTACCCAACATTTGTTCGCGAATCACCGAGCGAATACCATCCGCTCCTATGACTAAATCCGTTTCATATTGACTACCATCTTGAAGACATAACACTACGGAGTTTTGTTGATCTGACTTCTGATATCCGGTAACCGTAGCTCCTAATTGTATCGTTACCCCGGCCTTCTGGCAGGCTTCTACTAACACATGGTGTAAATCCGCACGATGCAAATGCCAATAAGGTGCGCCATAACGATCAATGGCAGCCTGACCTAAAGGAGCTTTTAAATAATATTCCCCCGATTTGAAATGACGAATAGTGGCTTGTTGTGGTTCAAAGGCGTACGGTCGAAGGGTATCCTCTAAGCCAAATTGGCGCAGCACTTTCATTGCATTTGGGCTCATTTGCAAACCCGCCCCAACTTCAGCCAATACACTAGCCTGTTCAAATATGGTTACGTCCACACCTTGCTGAGCAAGCCCTAAGGCAACAGTCAAACCACCAATACCAGCACCGGCAACTGCCACGTCTTTGATTTTGTTCACAAACCAATCCTTACAGTCATTAATAGAATCACTCAAAAAAAATAATAAACAATTTACAGGTTAATTAGTTGCGCTTTGTCACTGATTAGTGAACCAATAACAATAAATTACTTATTTATTGCTAAACAGCATGTTCATGGCGTGATCTTTGCTGTATTTCTTTTGTACTAATTAACGACTAATGTCATTAATAATAGGCAATAATTCTACTCTATTTGCCTAATAACAATAACAATCACATAGGGGGGTGACACCACAAAGTGCATAGGATCGCATACGCTTGAATCAGTTTTTCCCCAGATTAACGAAAGAACGAGGTTTAGATGGATAACTTGAGTAGCCAGTATCAGTCAAATGGCTTTTTTGACGAATTAATTGATAACAAAGGCAAGCCCAGACCCCCTGCCAAGCAATTACTTGGCTATCTAGATAGTTTATCAGAAGAAGAACTTGAAAAGAGAAAACTCATGGCCGAAGCCACCATTCAAGAAATGGGCATCAGCTTTACCGTTTACACCGAAGAAGGCAACATCGACCGAGCTTGGCCCTTCGACATCGTACCACGAACCATAGATGCAAAAGACTGGCGCGTTGCAGAAGCAGGCCTAAAGCAACGACTCAAAGCACTCAACCTTTTCATCGATGACCTATACCATGATCAACAGGTTATTAAAGATGGCATTATCCCAGAGCACATTATCAAAGACTCCAAAAACTTTCGCCCTGAATGTGTCGGAGTCTCACCCGCTTATGGAGTGTGGGCTCATATTTGCGGCACCGATTTGGTGCGCGATGAAGATGGCGAGTTTTATGTTCTCGAAGACAATTTACGCGTCCCTTCAGGCGTCTCTTACATGATCGAAAACCGCGCGATTACCAAACGTGTGCTTCCGGAACTATTTGAAAACGACAGTATTCTGCCAATCGACTCTTATACATCCCAGTTATTTGATACCTTAGCGGCACTATCCCCCAGAGACATAGAAGACCCAGAAATCGTCGTCATGACGCCGGGGATTTACAATTCAGCCTATTTTGAACATGCCTTTTTGGCTCAACAGATGGGAGTAGAATTGGTAGAAGGTAGCGATTTATACGTCGATAATCATGACGACTGCGTCTACATGAAAACCATTAATGGCCCAGCATTAGTCGATGTTATTTATCGTCGTATTGATGATTTATTCATAGACCCAGAAGCCTTTCACCCAGATTCCGTACTAGGAGTCCCTGGTTTGATGCGGGCTTGGAGAAAAGGCAATGTCGCTTTAGCAAACGCACCAGGTGCAGGAGTGGCAGATGACAAAGTGGTCTATGCCTATGTGCCAGACATCATCCGCTACTATCTCAAAGAAGAACCTATTCTTAAAAACGTTGAGACTTTTTTGTGCGAAGACCCAGAACAACGGGCTTATGTGTTAGCAAATTTGGACAGTTTGGTTGTTAAACCTGCCAACGAGTCTGGCGGCTATGGGATGTTAGTAGGACCTCACTCCACTAAAAAAGATCAAGCCATGTTTGCTGAGCTGATAGAAGCCAACCCTCGCAATTATATTGCCCAACCAACACTGAAACTGTCTACTTCGCCAACATTAATATCCAAAGGCAACTTAGAGCCACGCCACCTAGATTTACGTCCCTTTATTTTGCAAAGCAAAGACAGCTATGTGACCACAGGTGGACTCACCCGAGTTGCGATGAAAAAAGGTTCGTTAGTCGTCAATTCGTCACAAGGTGGTGGTAGTAAAGATACTTGGATCGTCGAAACAAAGGGGCGCTAATTATGTTATCAAGAGTCGCAGAACGTTTATTTTGGGCCGCTCGTTACTTAGAACGTGCGGAAAACACGGCCCGCTTAGTTAGAGTATACGATGAACTCCTTTTTGATCTACCAAGAGACATCAAAATTTCTTGGTATAACCTTATCGAAATCAACAGTGGCACCGAACAATTCGAACAACGCTACAAGGTAAAAGACGAACGTAACGTCGTAAAATTTTTATTAGCGGACGATACCAATGCAAGCTCTATGCTCTCATCACTGAAAATGGTTCGAGAAAACATTCGTACCACCCGTGATGTGGTACCCGAAGAAATGTGGGAACTAATCAACGAGCTGGACATGTATGCGCGTCAAAACATTAAGCAGGGCATCAATCGTTCTGGCCGCCATGACTTTCTCAACACCGTTATTGAAGGCTGCCAAAAAATCATCGGCCTACTTGCAGGCACAATGACTCGAGATTCAGGCTGGCAATTTCTCATCATGGGACGTTATTTAGAACGTGCCGATATGAACACGCGTATTATCGATGCGGCGGTCTCTTTAATGTTGCAATCCGAAGCAGAAGAAAGCGTGCGACTGGGCCAAGTAGTATGGGCTAAAGTATTGAAATCGCAAAGTGCGTATTTGGATTATCGCCGTACAGTGCGAACCTCAATCAATGGAGCCAAAGCCGTGACCTTTTTATTGCGTGGTCGGTTTTTTCCACGCACACTGTCATACTGTCTTGAGCAGATTCGTGAAGCAGCCTCCAAATTACCTCGCTCCGGCATCATTACCGCAAGAGTAGATAAGCTTTACGGCTACGAATACCCAATAGAACGTTCAGAAGATTTGGATGAAAAGTTTCATGACTATCTTAATGACTTTCAGTTAGATCTTATCGAAATAAACTACCAGATTACCGAGAACTGGTTTCATTTTCGGCAAGGAGACGCTGCATGACCATTCGAGTCGCAATACAACACAAAACGACCTACGAATTTGACCGTTTTATCACTGTGTCCCCCCATGTATTACGCTTGCGCCCTGCGGCGCATTCGCGTACAAAAATTCATGACTACTCGTTAAAAGTACTCCCTGAAACCCACTTTATAAACATACAGCAAGACCCATTTGGTAACTTTCAAACTCGGCTCGTTTTTCCAGAAAAGACCAATAAACTGGAGTTCATGGTTGAAGTGATTGCCGATATGACGGTCATCAACCCGTTTGATTTTTTCGTGGAAAGCTATGCCGAAGAATACCCTTTTGCCTATGAAAAATCGCTAAAACGCGAATTAGAACCCTATTTGCAGGTCACCGAATCCTGTCCTTTATTGGACAAATGGCTCTCCACAGTAGACCAAAAAAGCACTCCGATTAACGACTTTTTGGTCGCTATAAACAGCCGCTTATCCCGCGACATAGGCTACGGCATTCGTCTCGAACCAGGTGTGCAGACCTGTGAAGAAACACTTACCTTAAAAAAAGGTTCATGCCGCGACACATCTTGGTTACTTGTACAAATCCTGCGCAGCCTTGGACTCGCCGCACGCTTCGCCTCTGGCTACCTGGTACAGCTTACTGCCGATGTCAAAGCACTTGACGGCCCCTCTGGCCCAGAAGAGGATTTCACTGACTTACATGCCTGGTGTGAGGTCTATCTCCCTGGTGCTGGCTGGGTGGGATTGGACCCGACATCAGGCTTATTTGCGGGTGAAGGGCATATTCCCTTAGCCTGTACCCCTGAACCCGCTTCTGCGGCCCCCATCACTGGGTTTATTGATGAATGTGAGTGCGAATTCAGCTACAGCAATATTGTCACACGTATTCACGAAGACCCCCGCGTCACTAAACCCTACGCGGAAGGGGAATGGGAGACCATAAAAGCCCTTGGTTATGCGGTCGATAAGGAACTGGAAAATGGCGACGTTCGTCTCACCATGGGCGGCGAGCCAACCTTCGTCTCTATTGATGATATGGACTCAGAACAATGGAACACGGGAGCACTGGGCGCAGAAAAGCTTAAGTTAGCAAAAGATCTATTACTCAGGATGAAACAAGAGTTCGGTGCAAATGGCTTACTCCATTATGGACAAGGCAAATGGTATCCCGGAGAAGAGGTGCCAAGGTGGGCCCTTGGGTGCTTTTGGCGCACCGACGGTGAACCCCTATGGGGCGATCCAAAATACCTTGCCAGAGTTGATAAAGATTATCAGCACACTATCGCCGACGCACAGGCATTTGGCGAGTTACTGTGCGACAAGCTCGCGTTGGACAAACAGTACCTACAAAGCACCTATGAGGACACACTCTACTATTTGTGGATGGAGCAATCCCTTCCTGCGGATGCCGACCCCACCAAAGCAGACTTAAAAGACGACTTAGAGCGCCGCCGTCTGGCAAAACTACTAAGCCGAGGGTTAAGTACCGTAACAGGTTATATTCTGCCGCTCGAATTCGATACCCATAACAACCGCTGGAACAGCTCACGCTGGCCGATGCGCAGCGATGTGATCACCCTCATTCCAGGTGATAGTCCAATGGGTTACCGACTTCCCCTGAATTCTTTACCAGCTCAGGCAGAAGAAGATCGTATTCCAGAACGAGACCCATTTGACCCTCGCCAACCGCTGGCAAACAAAAAAGAGAACCCCGTATTAGACAGTGTTGCCAAACAACATTTTGCTAAAAAACCAGTGCAACTGGCGTCTGCAGCAGAACCGTCCACTGTTGAAAAAACACTGAAAAATGTAATTCGTACCACACTGTGTCTTGAACCGCGCAATGGTCGCTTGCATGTGTTCATGCCTCCTATGACCCATCTAGAACATTTTGTCGAGGTACTTGAGCACATTGAAGCGGTTGCCAAAACACTGGACTTACCTGTCGTTATTGAAGGGTATGAACCGCCCAAAGATCCACGCTTGCAAAAATTCTTGATCACCCCAGACCCAGGCGTCATCGAGGTGAACATTCATCCCGCCGCTAGCTGGCAAGAATTGGTTCACAATACAGAAACGCTCTATCATCAAGCCTACCTTTCTCGCCTTGGTGCAGAGAAGTTCATGCTGGACGGTCGGCACACGGGTACGGGCGGGGGCAACCACGTTACCCTTGGCGGTCGCACTCCTGCTGATAGCCCCCTACTACGCCGTCCGGAATTACTGCAAAGTTTAGTGACCTTCTGGCAACATCACCCTGGCTTGTCTTACCTTTTCTCAGGAATGTTCATTGGCCCAACCAGCCAAGCACCGCGCCCAGATGAAGGCCGTGACGAAGCCTTGTACGAAATGGAAATAGCTTTCCAGAATATGCCAGAAGGGTTTGTCGAAGAACCTTGGTTGGTGGATCGCTTGATGCGCAACCTGCTGGTAGATATCACAGGCAACACTCACCGTTCTGAATTCTGTATCGACAAACTTTATGCGGCAGGTACTGCCAGTGGTCGCCAAGGCTTACTGGAGTTTCGTGGTTTTGAAATGCCGCCCCATCCACACATGTCATTAGTGCAGATGCTGTTGTTACGCTGCTTGGTGGCACGTTTCTGGAAGGAACCCTACAAAAAACCATTAGCACGCTGGGGTACCAGCCTACACGATAAATTCATGCTGCCGCACTTTGTTTGGCAAGATGTCAAAGAAGTCGTAGAAGATCTACAAAATCATGGTTTCCCTTTCAAACTGGAATGGCTAGCGCCTTTTGAAGAGTTCCGCTTCCCACATTACGGACGCAAACGCATTGATGATGTGGAAATAGAATTGCGCTGGGCCATCGAGCCTTGGCATGTTCTTGGGGAAGAAATCACCGGATCAGGCACGGCTCGTTACGTTGACTCCTCCGTTGAACGTTTGCAAGTCAAACTCTCCGGTTTGACTGAAGGTCGTTACGTTCTCAGCTGTAACGGCCGTCGCGTACCGATTCGCTCCACAGGTCGCAAAGGTGAATTTGTTGGAGCTGTTCGTTATAAGGCGTGGGCACCACCTTCTGCGTTACACCCAACCTTAGGTGTCGATACTCCCTTAGTCTTTGATTTAATCGATACCTGGAATGGCTTATCCGTTGGCGGCTGCACCTACCATGTCTCTCACCCCGGAGGCCGGACTTATGAGACCTTGCCAGTCAATAGTAACGAAGCGGAAGCCCGACGTGTCAACCGCTTCTGGGATCATGGTTTTACTCAAGGTACCTTGTCGCCACCACCCGCCTTTAGTGCATTACGCTCCTTTTACCCAAATGGAGACGAACCGCGCCCAATGGCACCACCAGAGGAAGAGCCAATAAATGAATATCCGCATACATTAGACTTGCGTAAGCAGTATAATACGCTCTGATATTTTATTTACCTTAGGCTCAACGTATTATGCAATCTCAAACTGGTCTTCTTACCGCGCCAACAGTGGATGCTTCAAGCACCACTAAGGCGCCCACTTTTTCCAGCTATGGTCAACCGACCAATGCCTATGACGAGGCTTTTAAGGAAGATCGTCAACCACGTCCTCATTGGCAGGACGTACTTGCTAGCGTTGAAAAGTTGGGACCTGAAGGACGCATAGCAAGCGAACGACGCGTGCAACGCATACTTCGCGAAGATGGAGCGACTTATAATTTATCTAGCGACCCTCTCTCACCTAGCGTGTGGGAGCTAGACCTTATCCCCAACATCATCACAAGTACTGACTGGAGCGTGATAGAAACAGGGCTTAAACAACGCTCAGCCTTATTTGATTTGATTTATAAAGACCTCTACGGACCACAGGAACTTCTCAAAAACGGCACAATTCCTGCCGAAATTATTTTTGGACACCCTGATTTTCTTCGTCAATGCCACAACCTCACCACACCGGGCCAACACGATCTGTTAATGCATGCTGTTGATCTGGTGCGGGATAAAAATGGACTTTTCCAGGTCATTGGGGATCGTACTCAAGTGCCTAACGGTGCTGGCTATGCGTTAGAAAATCGGGCGGTGATTTCACGAGTTTTCCCGATACTCTTTCGCAATAATCAGGTGCAACGGATCTCCAGTTTTTTCCATGCATTCAAAGGCATGTTATCGAAGCTCACCAGTGCTTGGACGGATACCCCGCGCATTGTTGTATTGACGCCTGGCGCATACAGCAGCAGCTATTTTGAACAAGCCTATCAGGCCAACTATATGGGTTTTCCCTTGGTCCAAGGCAGTGACCTAACCGTTCGTAATGGGGCTGTCTGGATGAAATCCCTCAACGGCCTTGCCCGTGTTGATGTCATTCTACGCCGGGTTGAAGATGCCCGCTGCGACCAAGCAGAACTGCGTGCCGATTCCATGTTAGGCGTGCCTGGTTTATTGGAAGTGGCTCGGGCAGGCAATGTGGTCATAGCAAATCCTCTGGGCAGTGGCTTATTAGAATCGCCTGTTCTCTTGAAATACTTGCCTGCCATTAGTCAATTTTTAACGGGACAACAATTAGCCTTACCTTCTGTACCGACTTGGTGGGCAGGTGATCCCATGGATCTGGAGTATATTACCAACCATATTAACCAGCTTATTATCAAACCGATCGCCAGACGGGCAGATAAAAAAAGTATCTATGGCCACACTCTGGACGAGAAACAATGCCAAGAAACCATCGAAAAGATCAAAAAGACCCCTCACTTATATGTAGCACAAAGCTATATTCCCGGAGCCATGTCCCCTATTTTTGATAATGGCCAATTGCAAGCAGCGCCTACCATGCTTCGCGGATTTACCATGTCCGATCAAGATGGTTACAGCGTCATGCCCGGAGGCTTGTCCCGTGTCAGTCAGTGTGACGACGACATGATTGTCTCTAATTTGTCCAAGTCCAAATCAAAAGACACTTGGGTGCTATCAACGCAACCTCTATCAAATAAAGTCGCCAGTAACGACCAAGCCATTCTGCACGATGAAGCCGTACAAACCAACTTACCAAGCCGTGTGGTCGAGAATTTATTTTGGATGGGACGCTACGCAGAGCGTGCAGAAATCAGCATGCGCCTGTTAAGAACACTCTTTAAACAAATGAATGGCATTGATCCACTCCCCATCGAGAGTCGTCGCCTCTTACTGGAAATGGCTTCCAGACAGACAGGGTGTCTGCCAGGCTTTACCAAAGCCGATGATGAGATGATTACCAATCCGGATAAAGAGCTGATTTCTATCATTATTGATAACAAACGTCCGGGATCGGTTAAAGCGAACCTGCATGCCATGCTCAATTGTGGCGAACAGGTTAAAGAAATGCTCTCAGCGGATACTCGCATCATCATCAATGAACTGCGCGATCATATTCACGAGTTAGACCGTGCTTATACTAATGGCTTGCCCTCAGCACCGGAAGAGTCCTTAGACAGTTTGGTTACCTCTTTATTGGCTCTGTCTGGGTTAAATCATGAGAGTATGCTGCGCGGGTTGGATTGGACCTTCCAAGAAATTGGCCGCCGTACGGAACGGGCAATTCAAACGGCAACCTTGTTGCGCGCCGCCTTAACCAAGTCGCTACCTGAGCCGGAACAGCAGCAAATACTCGAGTCCGTGCTATTAAGCGTGGAAGCCTTAATCTCTTTCCGCCGGCGTTACCGTAATCGTTCACGGGTTGCTTATGGACTCGATTTATTGATGATCGATGGCACCAATCCAAGATCCTTGATTTATCAAGTGGATCAGCTACGCAAATACATTCAAGAACTGCCCCGTAACGATGTCCCCGCTGCGGGTCTCAGTCCGGAAAACCGCCTAGTCATAAAATCGTTAACCGATATTCAATTAGCAGATCTGGAAGTCATAGCAGCAGTGGATAGAACCACCAACACACGGACAGAACTTGAAAGCCTGATGACGCAACTTTTAGAACAACTTGAGCAATTTACCGTGTTAATCAGCGATAAATACTTTGACCATACAGAAGGACCGCAACCTCTTTCCATGGCAAATTGGGAAACCAGCTTATGAGATATCGAGTCAGACACATCACCACCTACACCTATGGCGCCCCCGTTAGCTTGTGCTATAACATGGCCCATTTGTTGCCACGGGACACTCATAATCAGCGTTGCTTAAACCAAAGAGTACAAATCAACCCACCACCAGTGTACCGCAACGAAGGTGAAGATTATTTTGGTAACCAGACCTTTTACTTTTCAATTCAAGAAGCCCATAAAAAGCTGGTTATCGATGTATTAAGCGACTTTGAAATTTTTCCAATTGATCTCACAATGTGGCAACAAAATAACACCACCACGTGCGGTCAGCTGCGGGCGAACTTAAAAATGCCCATGACCCCTCAAATGCGCATGGCAAAAGAATTCCTAATGGATTCTTCACAAATTCGCCGCTCGGAAGAGCTTAAGGCCTATGCACAAAGCACTTTTAGTGATGATAAACCACTGATAAAAGCCGCCTTGGAATTCACCCATAAAATCTTCACTGAATTTAAGTTTGACCCCTCCACCACAACCGTCGCGACACCACTTGAACAGGTATTAAAGCAGCGCAGTGGCGTCTGTCAGGATTTCGCCCACTTAGCCATTGGCTGCCTACGCTCCGTCGGCATACCAGCACGCTATATAAGTGGCTACCTAGAAACCTTACCACCGCCAGGGCAAGAAAAACTGGTGGGGGCCGATGCGTCCCATGCGTGGTTTTCCATCTTCGTTCCCGAACTTGGATGGGTTGAATTTGATCCCACTAATGATGTTATGCCAAACGACCAACACATCGTGACCGCATGGGGACGAGACTATGCAGACGTCACCCCACTTCAAGGTGTCATCTTTGAAGGCGGAGGCTCACAACAACTCGCGGTCTCTGTGGATGTGAAACGTCTTTTATAAGAAGATAAAGGCGGTACTTGCTGCGATTTTCATCAAGGTGATGTTTTTCACCCAAGAATGGCAAGCAAACGCATTGTTACAGGACTCTCATAGCATGTGAGACAGATATAGGGTAAGCTTCGCTCAAATTTGTCGAGCTTGAATGTCAGGCTCGCCCCCGCCTATGATCTAACATGAGTACATCTATGAGTTTCGATACACTTGGGCTTTCTGCCCCCATCCTTAAAGCCATTGAAGACCAGGGCTATACCAAGCCATCTGCGATTCAAGCTCAAGCCATTCCAGCCATTTTGGAAGGGCAGGATGTGATGGCAGCAGCCCAAACAGGTACAGGGAAAACCGCTGGCTTTACACTGCCACTATTAGAGCGTTTGAATCTTGGTCAACACGCGAACAGCAACCAAGTTCGTGCCTTAGTACTGACGCCAACTCGCGAGCTAGCCGCTCAAGTTGCTGCCAGTGTTCAAGATTATGGCAAACATTTGTCTCTTCGTTCCACTGTGGTATTTGGTGGTGTCAAAATCAATCCGCAAATGATGGCGCTGCGCCGTGGAGCGGATATTCTCATTGCCACACCGGGTCGATTGATGGATTTGTACAATCAAAATGCCGTGAAATTCGACAAGCTGGAAGTGCTGGTATTAGACGAAGCAGACCGCATGTTGGACATGGGCTTTATTCACGATATCAAAAAAATTATTGCGGTGTTGCCGAAGAAACGCCAAAACCTATTGTTCTCTGCCACCTTCTCGCCAGAAATTCGTCAGCTTGCCAAAGGCCTGGTTAATAACCCCGTTGAGATTTCTGTAACACCTCGCAATGCTGCTGCGGTTTCGGTTGAGCAGTGGCTTCATCCCGTTGATAAAAAACGTAAAACAGAACTCTTGATAGAGCTGATTGCCGAAGGCCAGTGGAAACAAGTGCTGGTATTCTCTCGTACCAAGCATGGTGCCAATAAAATCACCAAACAACTAGAAGACGCGGGTATTCGTGCCAGCGCCATCCATGGCAACAAAAGCCAAGGCGCTCGCACCCGGGCCCTATCGGATTTTAAAGAAGGCCGCGTTCGCGCCTTAGTCGCGACGGATATTGCCGCTCGTGGTTTGGACATTGAACAACTGCCCCACGTGATCAACTTCGATCTACCCGATGTGGCAGAAGATTACGTTCACCGTATCGGTCGAACTGGCCGCGCAGGCGCAACAGGCCAAGCGATATCCCTTGTTGCGGCAGATGAATTGGATCAACTACGCGCGATTGAGCGTTTAACACAAAAATTGATTGAACGTCGTTATGTGGATGACTTTATACCAACTCACATGTTGCCGGACACCACACTCGATACTCGTCCCATCAAACCTAACAAACCGAAAAAGCCAAAAGCGCCACGCGATCAAAATGGTGGCAAGCAAAACTTTGCGAATAAACCCGCGAATGCGGGTGGAAAAGGCAATGCCAATGGAAAGAATGGCGGGCGCCGCAATGACCGTAATGGCTCACCAAAAGCAGACGTCACACCAGGCCAAGGCATGCGTAGCAAGCCGCTAGCGCCAGCGCGTCGTAACCGCAGACCAGCCGCGTCAAAACAAGACTAACCTCTCTTCGCCCCTGTTATAGAGGGTGTATTGAACACTAAAAAGCGCCTTTTTTGTAAGAGGCGCTTTTTTATGCGAAACACACGTTAAAAATGGCACGATGCCTGCTTGCTAAATAAGTTGTACCCATAGCACATATCCACGCACCAGTATTGATACGACTTAGACCTTTAGTATAGGCGCTGGGTTACAACCTCATGCCTTTAATTGGTGCTCAAGCATCAATAGTGCACATTTTTTGCGCAGCGCGCTCACCTTATCGCACTCGGTCATAGGAACAACGAGAAACATCACCATGTCCGCTTCCCAAAAGATATTTAAGGTAAGACGCCATTACAATAAGTGGGTTGCCGACCAAACATTAGAAGATTACGCCTTGCGTTACACCGCTAAGCAAGGCCACAGCATGAGTATTGAGCGCGTTGCCAATACGGCCTTTGGCGCGACGGCGTTTTTAGCCTTAGAAGGCATTGCGGCGGCCATCACTCTCAATTACGGCTTTACCAATGCCATTAGCGCGATTTTTGTCGTCTTGTTGGTGTTCTTTATTACGGGCTTTCCGATTGCCTATTACTGCGCCAAACATGGCTTAGACATTGATTTATTAACCCGTGGAGCAGGCTTTGGCTACCTTGGCTCCACCGTTACTTCCCTCATCTACGCCACCTTTACCTTTATTTTCTTCGCCATCGAAGCGGCGATTCTCGCCTCGGCACTACAAGTCCTGTTTGGTATTCCTATTTTCATCGGCTATGCCCTGTCTGCCGTATTTGTCATCCCCATTGTGACGCACGGTATCCGCGCCATCAGTCGCTTTCAAGGAGCAACTCAATGGGTATGGCTGATACTGCAATTCACCGCGTTATTTGTCGTTATCGCCAATGAATACGATCGTTTCTCAGACTGGACCCACTATCAAGTGCCAGAACTACCGGAAAGCGGACATTTTAATATCGTGCTATTTGGTGCTGCCGCCTCAGTGATCTTCGCGCTGATGGGACAAATTGGCGAGCAAGTGGACTATCTGCGGTTTATGCCAGAAAAGACCCAAGCCAATAAAAAACGCTGGTGGTTTTGGCTGATCATGGCTGGCCCTGGTTGGGTATTTATGGGCGGATTAAAAATGCTGCTCGGTTCTTTTCTAGCCTACTTGGCGTTTTCCAATGGCGTGCCTTTTATCGAGGCAGCCGATCCAACCCACATGTATCAACGCATTTTTCAGTTTTTAACCAACTCTCCCTCCCTTGCTCTGATTCTAGCGGCCGTCATGGTGTTTATTTGTCAGATGAAAATAAACCTCACCAACGCCTATGCAGGTTCCATTGCTTGGTCAAACTTCTTCTCAAGGCTGACCCATAGCCACCCCGGTCGTGTTGTCTGGTTGGTGTTTAACGTCACCATTGCCCTACTGCTGATGGAACTGGGCATTTACCAAGCACTGGCGGCAGTGCTGGGTGTCTTTGCGATTACCGCCATTAGTTGGATTGGTAGCCTTGCAGCGGATCTGCTGATCAATAAACCACTCGGCTTAAGCCCCAACTATGTAGAATTCAAACGCGCTCATTTATACGATATTAATCCGGTTGGCACGGGCTCCATGCTGATCGCGACCACTCTTGGCTTCGCCAGCTACTTGGGCGTCTTTGGCGACACGGCCAAAGCCCTTTGCCAATTTGTCAGTCTCGCCAGTTGTTTTGTCTTTGTACCGTTAATCGCTTGGCTTACTAAAGGAAAATACTATATAGCAAGACAATCCCCTGAGCTTGTTCCATTGATTAATCTCGAAAACGCTAATCGAGAAAATGCCAGCCCAGAAACACCCAAAGCGCATACCCTAACCTGTGGCATTTGCGAGAATCCGTTTGAAGTGGCCGACATGAGCTTTTGCTCTGCATATATGCAGCCCATTTGCTCCCTTTGCTGCTCTCTCGACGTGCGTTGCTTAGACAGTTGCAAACCTAGGGCAAGAATCGCGGAACAAAGCATTTATTTCTTACGCCTGTTTCTACCGAAGAAAATCGTTCGTTTAATCAATTCCCGACTTGGCCGATTCGTCACCTTATTGGTTGTCATCAATATTCTCAATGGCGTCTTAATGGCGCTTGTTTATCGACAAATGGCACCGCAGACAGTGTCTGAGGCAGCGTTATTACAACAAACCATGTGGATGATTTTCTTTACGTTGCTAATCGTCTCTGGCGTGTTGTCTTGGCTGTTTCTCTTAGCGCATGAAAGCCGTGTGGTGGCACAAAAAGAATCCAATCGACAAACCCGAAAACTCACCAAAGAAATCGAAGCGCATAAAATCACCGACCAAGCGCTGCAATCAGCCAAAGAATTAGCAGAACGTTCTAATGCGGCCAAAAGCCGCTATCTAACCGGAATCAGCCACGAACTCCGCACACCGTTACAATCTATTATTGGCTACGCACAACTGCTCTCGGATCAATCCGCCTCCTTACCTCAACACCAACATGGTCTTGGCATCATCCAGCGCAGTGGCGAATATCTGGCCGATCTGATCGAAGGGTTATTAGATATTTCTAAAATCGAAGCCGGTCGATTGGATTTATATCGCAACGTGGTGGATTTGCCCGCTCTTATCGATCAACTGGATAATATGTTTTCCATGCAAGCCACCAGCAAGGGCGTTCTGTTCCACACGGACATCCGCGATCCCCTTCCCACCACTGTCATGGTGGATGAGAAACGCCTAAGACAAATATTGATCAATCTTTTGTCTAATGCCGTAAAATACACCAAGCAAGGTCAGGTGGACTTTGCTATTCGATACCGCAACCAAGTCGCCGAATTTATCATTAAAGACACGGGGGCAGGCATTCCAGCCGACCAGCTTGATCGTATTTTTGATCCCTTCGAGCGAGTACGTAATGCGGATACGGCGAACCTACCGGGTACTGGGCTGGGGCTGACGATCGTCAAACTCCTCACGGACATCATGGGAGGCGATCTACAAGCCACGAGCCTAGTGGGTTCTGGTAGCCAATTTAAAGTCAGCCTTATGTTGCCGTGGATTAACAAAGAACAAGCCCACAGTGAGAAGCGACAACATATTATTGGCTACCAAGGCTTTCAAAAGAAAATCTTTGTGGTGGACGATGATCCCGTCGTCCGAGGCTTGCTGTCGGATATTCTCGTACCTTTAGATTTTATTGCCTACGAAGCACACGATGCCAAGCATTGTTTGTCGCAATTGGAGTCCATCACACCGGATCTCTTTCTACTCGATGTCTCCATGCCAGGCATGAATGGATTAGAGCTTGCCAAAGCCTTGCGTCAACGTGGTATTAAAAACCCCATCGTCATGCTGTCTGCTGACGCGCAAGAACAACATCGTCAAGCAGATGAAAAAGCCGCCTTTGATGATTATCTTATCAAGCCCGTTAATAACCACACACTACTTAAAAAACTCGGCCAGCATTTGCATTTAACCTGGCTCTATCAAACACCAACAACCGAGGCCCTCAAGTCCAGTACCTTTAAAACCAATGATCTTAAAAACAATGCATCGCCTTCTACAATCGAGCAGTCAGTTGAAAAGCAACTTAAAAAACACACCACACCTGTATCCACTTTGCCCGATCATGACTTGATACGCGAACTCATTGCCTTTGCCGAAATGGGTTATCGAAAAGGTGTGAAGCAAACCCTTAAACAGATAGAAGACGGTCAACTCGTCCCAGCAGAAATGTTTCAGCGTTTGGAAAACTTCTCTAATGCCTTTCAATTTGATCTACTAGTAAACGACTTAAAAGCTCATGCCACAGGGACGGTTTCAGGTAAACAGGATTTGGATGATGACGCAAACAACAGCGACTCAGTAACAAGCAATGAGCAGACTTTGGAGATAAAACCTCATGACGCCAACTAAAAACGATATCGTTTTGGTCGTGGATGATTCTGCCGACGCTTTAAGCCTAATAAACGATACACTAGAAGCGGCCAATATGGATGTACTCGTTGCTCTAGAAGGTAAGCAAGCACTCACCATCGCCAAGCGGATTCGACCCGATATCATCCTACTCGACGCCATCATGCCCAATATGGATGGCTTCGAAACCTGCAAAGCACTCAAAGCTGATGCCAATCTGGCCAGCATTCCAGTGATTTTTATGACGGGCTTAAGCGACACGGATGACATCGTCCGAGGGCTAGAAGTGGGCGGCGTGGATTATCTCACCAAGCCGATAAAACCCAGTGAGCTGCTTGCGCGGATGAAAGTACATCTCAACAACGCTCGTCTAACGAACAGCGCACAGATCGCCCTAGACAGCACGGGGCAACATCTCATGACGGTTTCCGACAGCGGCCATATCCTGTGGGCAACCCCACAAACATACGCCCTGCTCGCCAAAGCCCGAGCCAACGACGAATGGCAACAAACCGACTTTGCTGAACAGCTCAGCCAATGGCTTGCTCACCAGCCAAATGAAGACAGCCACTTACCTCTCACAGGCTTAGATTACCCACTGAGTGTCCGAGTAATCAGTGCCAAAACTGGTCAAGAGCGCCTTCTCAAACTGGAAGATGGTCGCCGTCCAACCGGTCCACATCTGCTCAAACAAGAGTTAGACTTAACCGAACGCGAATCGGAAGTACTCCACTGGCTCGCCAATGGCAAAACCAATCGAGACATTGCACAAATATTGGAGATGAGCCCTCGAACCGTCAACAAGCACCTTGAGCAAATCTTTCCCAAACTAGGGGTTGAAAACCGCACTGCCGCTGCGGGTATTGCGTTAAAGATATTAGCGAGAAGTTAAAGAATATATGCATTACAATGCACATCATTAAATGGAATGAGCGCAGGAGAACAGGCATTGGGTATTACTACTATTCGTCGACTAGAGCCAACAGACCTTGAAGCATTGACTGACATTTATCGCTGTCCATCGGTCGCTGAAAACACTTCTCAGTTACCTTATCTTGACACAGGCACAATCAACGCCCTTTTCTCTGGCGCAAACCAATATACGTTAGTTGCTGAAGTGGATAACCAGCTCCTCGGCCATGTGACGCTTTTTTTGTCGACTAAGTTACGGGAAAAACACACAGCCTCCCTTGCCATTGCGGTGCACCCCGAAGCTCACGGACAAGGTATTGGCCGGCGCTTAATGGAAGAAGCTTTATCTCAAGCGGATCATTGGCTCAATCTTGTTCGCATCGAGTTAGACGTCCATGAAGACAACTCGGGGGCTATTGAACTCTATAAGAAAGTCGGCTTTGAACCAGAAGGAACAAAACGCCTCGCTACCTTCAAAGCGGGCAAGTATATTAACTTGCTCCTCATGTCACGTATCAATCTAGGCTCTACCGACCCGACTTAAAGACAATTCAAGAAAACTAAACAAAACTAGTAAAAAACGATCCTTACTATGATTCTGATCTGCGACAATATGAGATTATGCTTTGGGGTAAGGCACTGAATAAAGACATTCTTCTGTGAATCACTCAGGAAAAGACACTACAATGCAAGCGGTTATCTTCGATATGGACGGTCTTCTTATTGACTCTGAGCCAATGTGGAAAGAGGCTGAACAAACAGTCTTCTCTGCCGTTGGAGTGAAAGTCAATGAATCACTCTCTGCGCAAACGGCCTCGATGACGACACAAGAAGTGACGCAATTTTGGTATCAACATTTCCCCTGGACAGGAAAAAGCCTGCAACAGGTAGAACAAGAAGTGGTTGACCTGGTGGAAAAGCGTATTTCAACACAGGGTATAGAAATGGCAGGTGTAACGGAGACCTTACGTTTTTTTCAGGATAAAGGGTTCAAAATTGGTTTATCAACCAATGCCCCCGCACGTCTCATTCCAGTCGTCCTACATACCTTAGGCATTGCCGATTACTTCCATGCAACCTCTTCATCAGAACAGGAGGTTGAAGGTAAACCACACCCAGCGGTGTACCTATCTACCGTCAAGAAACTAAATGTTGATCCCGCTAACTGCATTGCCTTTGAGGATTCCGCCTCAGGCATTATGGCCGCCAAAGCTGCCGGATTAAAAGTCGTTGCTGTGCCTGCCGAAATGGATTTTGATCACCCAAAGTACGATAACTCGCATCTAAAAATTCGTTCATTAACAGACTTTAATGAGTGCCATTTAGAAAAGCTCCTTCAACCCTAATCACCTAATACCGTTGTATTAGACAATTAAAGTATAGGAAAACAAATATGATTACTTGCTATATACGGTATGTTATTGATCCAAATAAACTCGCGGAATTCGAGCAATATGCACAAATGTGGATCCCCTTAGTCAATAAATTTGGAGGTACACATAATGGTTACTTCTTGCCATCAGAAGGTGCTAATAACATCGCCTTAGCCTTATTTACTTTTCCAAGCCTTGCTTCCTATGAACAATATCGTCAGGATTCCTTGAAGGATACGGACTGCATTGCGGCTTTTCAGTTCGCAGAAGACACCCAATGCATCATCCGTTATGAGCGCAGTTTCTTTCGTCCCGTTTTTGAGTAACAATGCTCTTATTGAATAAAGCCCAAGCAGGCCCTTTATGAAGCCAATCGCTAGCCATCAGCAATATTATGACACGGCCTTTAACAAGCTAACACAAAACGACGAATCGATTTTAGAGTCCGAATTTGAAGACTGTGAGTTTAACGATTGCGACTTTTCCTCCTCTACATTTGCTAAGTGCAAATTTTTAAACTGCACCTTTAGGCGCTGTAATTTGAGTCTGATTGAAGTGCCTTTTTCACGTTTTTTAGAAAGCCAGTTTATCGAAAGCAAACTGGTGGGTGTTAATTGGACAAAAGCCCATTGGCCACCTTATATAACTGACCCTGACCTTAAATTCTCTCAATGTATCCTAAACGACTCTTCTTTTTTTGATTTAACCCTCAATGACCTGAGCTTGTTAAACTGTAAACTGCATGATGTAGACTTTAGAAATGCCAATTTAGCCTACTCATCTATAATTCATTGTGATCTCAGCCATAGCCTATTTATGAAAACGAACCTTTATAAGGCTGACTTAACGGAGTCCTACAACTTCTCAATTAATGTATTAGAAAATAACATTGATAATGCTAAGTTTTCACGATTCGAAGCGCTAAGCTTACTCGACAGCTTAAACATCGAACTGGTTGACTGATATCCAATTAGCCCAATATTAAATACCGCCATCGCTCAAAGGATGATGAAGGTAGATAAAAACATTTAAGTCACAATAATGCGTTAAATGTAAAATTGAATGGTTAATTGATTTAGTTCTTCGGCTAATTTTGCTAACGCTTGCCTAGAAGCGCTGGTTTCGACTGATCGAGATGATGTTTCATTGGAAATAAAAGTAACAAACAGATTATTTTAATGTTTCTCATACTTCCCCTCGGGCTTTATATTTTTATATAAATTTCCATAACAAAACTATTTAATTATTTCCATATAAGAGTAAAGTCTCACAAAAGCAGAAAAAAACAACTAAAGATAAAATATTTTTTATAATGAAATCTACTTCCCTTATTTTAAAACCGAATCACAGAAAAACTATTTCAAACGACTTTTTAATGAATAGATTTAGAAAAGAATACTCCATCCTTTTCTTAGCGCCAGAAAAATAATAGTCGACTTTTTTTAATGACTATGATAGCTAGTTAATAAAGGGCTGTTGTATTCAGAAGGAAGACACTGTGATCTCAAATAAACCTATGAACAAGCGCTATTCAATCAAACTTTTTGTCGCCAATATGTTTCTTATTGCGATTGTCATCACAGCAACGGTGGCCATTGTCTTACAATATCATGCGAGCAAAAAGATAGCTGTCACTCATATGCTATCAAGCCTTGATTTGATGTCGAATCAGATGAGTAACAATCTAAATAAAATCGACATAGATGCTAAACGCACAGTCAATCTACTCTCAAACCTAATCCAACCAAACTTTTCCCAAGAAAGCGTTGAACGCAAAAGCCGCTTATTTTCTTCTCTACTCAAAAACCATTCTGATTTTTATAGTCTCTACGTTGGCGACAAACAGGAACATTTCTTTCAACTTATCAATTTACAAGCTTCCAAAGAAATAAGCCAAAAAATGCAAGCATTACCCGATGACAAATGGGCCGCCATCGTCGTTAAGGATGGTCCGAATGGACGACAACGACATACTTACTATTACTCAAGCACATTCAATTTAAATCACCAATACACGCAAAGCAGTAACTTTTACCCAAGCGAACGCCCATGGTTTAGTACAGCCCCTAAAAATGGGGTCTATAAAACCAAACCTTACCTTTTTCAACACCTACAGATCACCGGCCAAACCTACTCACAACGGATTGGCGATACCAATCAAGTCATCGGTTTAGACATTCTGCTGTCTTCCACATCAAAGCAACTGACAGAGGCGTCTAAAGCCTTATTTGCAGACGGCACTCAAAGCTTTCTGTTTCGACAACACGGTGAGATTATCGCCTCTAACCTGCAAAAGACCCATGCCGTCTCCTTACCAAGGATAGCACCGTTACATCTTAGTAAAGAGCAAAGTGAAAAAGTGGCACACTTAGGCACCTTGAAAGTATCGAACCAAAACGATTGGCGTCCATTTGACTTTAGTGAGTCAGGCTTACCCAGTGGGTACCTTGTCGATTTAATGCAGATCGTCAGTGCCATGACAGGGCTAAAGTTTGACTACATCAATGGCTTTAGCCGTGACGCACTGTTGAAAAAGTACCAGCGTGGTGAAATTGATATTTTATTATCCGTACAAAAATTTGGAAACGATAATATAAAAGGCTTATATAGCTCGCCACTGCTGGACATTCCCTATGGCATTGCCACGAAAAACCGCTCGCAACCGATTACTACCCTCACAGACTTGAATAATCAAACCATCGGTTATCTTAATCGCTGGAATATGGACGTCAGTTTGGAAAAGCGCCTTCCTAAGGTCCATTGGAAAAAGGCTAACAGCCTACAGCAACTATTCTCCGATCTAGAAAATGGACAGGTCGATGCCGTCATTGGCGCATCCCAAACACTAACAAACAGTATCAAAAGTTTGGGGTTAGAAAATATCAAGGTATATAAGAAGATCACAAGCCTCAACGCTACGGTTCCGAATCGCGTCTATCTAGTTAGCCATGAGCAAAATAAATTCGCCATAGGTCTCATTAACTCAGCTTTGGCACACATTACCCCCGCAGAACGAGATGCTTTAAGCACCTCTTGGCTAAAGCCAACCTCCCAAGACCTACAAGATTATCTCAGTATTCCAATCACACAATTGCTGAGTACCGCAGAGCAGTCAACGAAAGAGCCATTTGTTTTGTCTAAGGCAGACAATGGGACGAAATACTACATATTTACGAAAGACGTCGACAAGAAATCAACTAACCAGTCCTACCTTGCCATCATCGTCCCTGAGAAAAAACTCTATGAGCAAGCCACCCAAGAAGCCTACCATTCCGCTTTGTTCAGTGCCGGCTTGATGGTGCTTTTACTGCCCATTATTTGGTTATTAAGTTGGCCCATTGTTCGCCCTATTAAACAACTGCAATTGGAAACAGAAAAAATCGGAAAACGGCAATTTCAAGAAGTTAACCTCATTGACTCAAACATCACCGAGATTTGGCAACTGTCCTGTTCATTCCAAGAAATGGCCCAAGAAATCAAACAACATGAAGCCAAACAAAAAGAATTTATGGACGCTCTGATTCGTCTTATTGCGGACGCCATAGATAATAAATCCGTTCACACAGGCAATCACTGTCATCGTGTTCCTGAACTCGGGCTTATGCTATCAAACGCTCTCGAACAAGCTCAAGAAGGGCCTTACAAGGACTTTAAATTTGCTAATGACAACGAGCGCCGCGAGTTTCGCATTGCAGCTTGGTTACATGACTGCGGCAAAATCACCATGCCAGAGCACATCATGGACAAAGGGGCGAAGCTAGAATGCAACTATAATCGTATTCACGAAATTCGCACTCGTTTTGAAGTGTTATGGCGCGACGCTCAAATAGATTATATGCAAGCCGTTTACATTGAGAAGCAATCTCCAGATGTCGCCTTGAAGCAGTGGCAAGTTCGTCAGGAAGAGCTGCAAGAACAGTTCCAGTTTATTGCTAAGGCAAATGTCGGCTCAGAATCCATGAACCAAGAGAATGAACAAAAAATCAAAGAGATTGGACGTCAAGTATGGACTCGCCACTTTAACAATCGATTAGGATTATCACCCGCAGAAGAACTACTGATCGCGGAGCAAAGTCAGACCAGTGAACAGGATCAACAGGCAACAGAATACGCTTTTGCTCAAGAAACCCTATTGTCCGATAAACCGGAACACATCATTCCACGAATTAGGGACATTGAACTTGACCCTTCACTGGGAATCAACATGGACATACCGAAATACCAGTATAACTTAGGCGAGCTCTACAACCTCAGTATACAAAACGGTACTTTGACCGAAGAAGATCGATTTAAAATAAAAGAACATATGATCAGTACTATTCACATGTTAGAAGGCCTGCCCTTTCCACCAGAATTGAGCCGAGTGCCTCATTATGCCTCCACCCATCACGAGCGTATGGATGGTCAGGGCTACCCGCGTAAACTCCATGCAGAGCAGCTTACTATTCCTGATCGTATACTGATGATTGCTGACGTTTTTGAGGCTCTCACAGCATCCGATAGACCCTATAAGAAAGCCAACTCATTAAGTTCCGCAATTGATCTGATGTATAACATGTGCAAGAAAGGCCACTTGGATATGACAATGTTCCGTTTCTTTTTAGAAAGTGACACCTACCTGCAATACGCAGAGCGCTTCTTACCAGAAAGCCAACGGGACACGGTAGACATTAAAGCCTACTCCTTCGAGTAGGCTTTAATAGTATTCAACGCTTTATATCTTGGATGATGAGACTAACGACAAGCATTCACAGGGGGTCTGTTATTCCACCAAGGTTGATGTTGCTCTAATTGTGCAGCCAAGGCCAACAAGGTCGCATCTTCGCCAAAGCGTCCAACAAAATGCGCACCAAGCGGCAAATTATCTGGCGTCCAGTACAAAGGTACCGACATAGCAGGCTGACCTGTACCATTGAAAATCGCCGTGTATGGTGAGTAAGAATGGCTTAGCTGGATAAACTCCTCAATCGATTTGCTATCGTCTTGCAGATTCAGCTCACCAATTTTCACTGGAGGACGGGTCAAAGTTGGTGTAAGAAGAACATCATAGTCCTGCATAAAGTTGGCCATTATACGGCCTAAGCCATGCATATAAGTCACCGCATCCACATACTGCACCGCCGAAATACTGCCTTTGTCGCGAATAATAATGCGCGTACTCGGTTGCAAGGCCTCATCCGACACAGGAGATCCGCTCATATTACCAATCATTTCCACATAGCTTTTGACATTTGGTCCAATAATGTCGAACGCTCGATCAAAGAAAGTCATGAGATCCACAGGAAGTTTGGCTGTTGTAACATGGTGACCTAACGCTTCACACAACTTAGCCGCATGCTGCTGTGCTAAGTTTGCCTCTTTAGAGTTCGGCCAAGGGGACAAACTATCAATCATTGCAATACGAAGCGGACGAAGCGGTTTACTCAAAGACGAGACAAACGATTCTTCTTGATGGGGAGCGGCATAGGGGGCTCCTAAATCGCTTCCAGCGGCGACATCCAGCAAACCAGCACTATCTCGAACCGACAAGGTCAACGCATGGGCAATACTCATCCCCGCCCAGCCTTCACCCACCATCGGGCCTGATGGCACCAAGCCACGAGTAGGTTTTAGGCCGAAAATACCACAGCAAGAAGACGGTACGCGGATCGACCCACCCCCATCGTTACCATGGGCAAACGGCAAAGCACGAGCCGCTACTAACGCCGCAGAACCGCCGCTTGACCCACCACAACTGTGCTCGGTATTCCAAGGATTGCGGGTCGGACCAAAAAGGCTTGACTCAGTGGTATAGGAAGTACCAAACTCAGGCGCCGTTGTAGTACCAACAAACACACAGCCCGCTCCGCGTAGACGGCTGGTGTGATTGTCGTCAATACCCAAACGCACACCACCAACAGCTAAAGAGCCGTTAGTCGTTTTAGCCTCTTTAATCGGAGCAAATAGATCCTTCACCAATGTCGGAATCCCCATAAAAGGCCCATCAGCGTATGTCGCTTCCCTGGCAGAATCATAGAGTTTTTCCGCTATGCCATTCAGACTTGGATCAACTTTTTCAATACGCTCAATACAAGTTTCCAACAATTCCTTTGGCTGAACTTCTTTTTGTCTGACCAGACTTGCTAATTCTGTGCCATCATATTTATCTAACAGTTCATGAAAATCACTCATTTTTTACCCTTAACATCTAATGTCGATGGCGCTGTTCTCACAGCGCCATCCTAATTGTTGTATACATTTTACTGATGAATTCACACGCTAGCTCACTAACGCATCTTGTTCATTAACGCCTGATCGCAATTAAGCGGCTGTCTTGCTATTAGTCAGAATAGCAGGCTTTTCTCGAGAGAAAACCCAAACAGACAGCCAAAAAACGGCAAGAGCAAGTCCAAAGTAGCCCATATATGCCACGCCAATGTTGATACTTACCCCGGTCACTGCCAAGATAAAACTGACAATCAAAGGGCTAACAAACTGCCCCAAATACAAACTTGACGTAAAGCCACCGATACCACGTCCACGGGCATGTTTTGACAAACTTTTCATCACAGAGGCCATCACGTTGGGCACTAACAAGCCTGCGCCTACGCCATGTATGATGACGCCAAGTAGCATCATTTCATAAGTTTTTGAGACAGAAAGGATCCAAAGCCCAAGACCAAGTGTGCCAAACAAAAGAACATTACAGCCATTAATACCAAGTATCTTACGGCATAGAGTCCAAATCAGAGAGCCAACCAAGGTGGCTAATAAAGCAACCCCTGCAGTAGAACCAATTTGCGTTGTCGAGGTGATACCAATATGCACCTGTAAAATCGGTGCTTGAATGGTTTCGACAAAGACTAAAACCATGCCAAAGAAGATCATCAAATAACTAATGACCAGAGAAACGACATTCATTCCTTCCTCATCATCGGAAGAAACCGCCACCTTCTCAGCCTCTCTTGCCTTTTTCGCTGGCTCCCACAGTACTTTCATCATAAGGGGCACTAATACAAGAGGTAACAAATACAAGAAGAAGGGTGTACGCCAAGAGTGCTCGCCCATGGCGCCACCTATTGGAAAGAATACAGCCCCCACCACACCGATAGCGATGACCTGGTAATTGACAAACCTCAGTCGCTCATCATCCCGCCAATAATCGGCAATCAAGGTCGTACAACAGGTCATAATGGTGGCTTCCGCCAAACCAAATAACAAGCGAGACAACACAATATTGGAAAGGTCATTAAGAAGCGCTGGTGCCATCCCCAAAAAAGCATAGAGAACGGTAGCGATAATCAACAGGTTTTTACGGCCCACCTTATCCGCCAGCCAACCTGCTAACGGAGCAAACACGGCAATTGCTAAAGCTGGAATCGAAATGGCTAAGGGAATCAATACATCGGCATGAGGTTCTACGGGACCAAAATGGGCCCCCAGTTTAGGGATAATCGGTGCGATCATCACCGAGCCAACAATGGTCAAGCTACTGCCTAACGCAATAACCAAACCTTCCCGGCGACCAGCTGGTGCATGCTGAGAAGAAGTCATATTAGACATAGGCCTTCTCCTTCAGCGTAATATCCAAAGAAAGAGTGTTCAAAAAAAAATCGAAGAGAAAAAGAAGAAAGAGTCCCAAAAGCTGATCTCTCTTTACTTTCATCAATTGCACTCGTATGAAGTGAATACATCATCGTTTGCTCCTATTGTGTTTTTGTAATGTCAATTTACATTACAAAAAGAAGCAGGTCAGGGTTATCCGTTATTAGCAAAAATGATGTAAAGAAGAAAAATAAAATCAGCAGTCAGGCTCACATTCCAAGTTATACATACCGTTTCTTTAAAGTATCCGAAGGTAGCTCGCCAAACAATTGACGGTAATCCCCTGCAAAACGGCTCAAGTGTAAAAAGCCATTTTTCGCTGCTGCGTCCTGTACAGAGGTCACATCAGGAGACAATAATAACTCACGATGCACAGCATTAAGTCGAAGAATGCGTAAATAGGTAACAGGATTGATGCCTAAAGTTTCTTGAAAGCAGTATTGCAATTTACGTCGGCTGGCCCCTATCAGGTTACAAAGCTCAAAAATAGTCGGCGGCTCATCCATTCTAGACAGTACGTAATCCCGCGCCCTGTCTACGACTCGCTTACGTGCAGTTGGATCGATCACATGAGGCTCTTCCTTATCCACTATTTCCAACAAATGCTGAAAAATAGCATCACGAACGCCTAAGCGCACTGGTTCATGGCTCAAAAAATCTAAGCTACCATTCGGTGCCATCACTGTACCTAATAAACCAACCAGCTCGCGGGTATTGTGACAAGGTGTTAATCGGTGGCAATAGGCCTGCTCAGAAAAGTCAAAAGCAATTTTTTGTTCTTGCAGTATCTGCTGAAACATATTCGTCGGGACATTAATCACAACAACATCCGTATTTTTAGGGGTCTTTAGCTCAGGAAAGCACCCGCTGGACACCAATAAGTGATTAAATTCAAAGGCATGCCCATCACAGTAAAACGCCTCATGCTGCTCCATCAATGGCACACTAAATGAGACGAAATCCGCATCCGTCACACCATTTTTTATCACTTCCTGATTCACCTTCTCTCGCTGAAGTAGCATTCCTTCCAAGGAAAGTTCCGTTAAACTGCCTTCAAATGCACCAGAGGAAATCTGGTCATAATCCGCTTCCCAACCGTTAAAGTTATTAACGTGCTCTTCAATGTCATTGGATTGAAAAGAGCACAAAAAAGAATCAGAAAAGGTACTATTAGTAACAGTTTTAAGCATGGAACACCTTTATTTATGGTTATTATTGAACACTTAATAACCAATGCAAAGGTTGTACCCAGAAAGCACCAAAAAAGAAAACTTTACCAAAAACGGATAGTCCTTAATGGCCCCAACGACTGTTAGCATGCCAAAACAGACAGAAAATTCTGAAAGAGACCTATTTCAGCCACAGCTTTATAATGAGAGATATCAAAAAATATAGATGATTAGAGCAATGAACGCCATTTTAGAAACAAAAAAGCCCCAGCAAGTACTAACCTGCTAGGGCTTATTTTATATGGTGGGCCTGCCCCGACTTGAACGGGGGACCTGCCGATTATGAGTCGGATGCTCTAACCAACTGAGCTACAGGCCCTAAATGCGAGGCAGATTATATCGACATGCGTCGACCTTGCCAAGGAGCAACTGACATTTTTATGCAATAAATCTGTGAAAGTCATTGATTCTCTGGCTATTTATTAACCACTCGCCTTTCTGCATTAGAAAATGCCGGTTTACACACAGCATGAAGCGCTTCATGCCGTGATATTAGTTAGGACGTTCGAAGGCGTATTTCAGATCCGTAAATTTTACTTTTGTTTTGATCGCATCCAAGGCAATTAGATGCAGCAGCTCTTCACGGGTCGTGCAGGCATCCGACAGAATGCTAACTTGATAAGGGTCGGCATCATCTGAAATCGCGGTGTGTGTCACACAGTTTTGTGTCATCATGCCGCAAACCACCAGACGATCCACTTCTAAATCGTTTAACAGCTCGGTTAAGTTGGTGTCTTGGAAAGCATCGGCATGTTCTTTGGTGACGATGGGGGCATCTGGAGCTGCATCTAGAATGGCTTGATGGAGCTTAACGCCCTGCGTATCTGCCACAAAAAAAGGCGATTCCTCATCCGATACATGCTGAACCAGTACAACAGCGGCATCTTGTTCTTTTGCAGCATGAATAGCACTTACTATCTCGTTTAGTGTGTTGTCAGCATTCCAAAGTGGAAACTTCCCATTATCGAAATAATCGTATTGTGGATCGATGACTAATAAAGCAGTACGGCTCATATTACGCTCCTATTGATGGTAAATTCATAGCGTCTCAAAAAGATCGGTTCCATTGCAGTGTCAAATTTGCCATATTAAGGGCTTAAAATGACAAAATGAATCTTCTCTATGACACAGTATCATATTGCGGTGGTCGCTTATCAAGACTGCCTATTATCGGCGGCCTATGGCTTTGCTGAAATATTCGAGCTTGCCAATGAAGCCTGTCAGGCTGCCAGCTTACCTACTCACCTTACGACTCACCAATTAAGTGAGAAAGAAATCCAAGCGGCAAGTTGGGACAAGCAATACAAGGATGCCTTCCATGCCATCTTATTACCACCCTCTTTGAACCAGGCAAGCTATAGTCAGACAAATCCAATAATTAAGGATTTTCTAATCCACCAGCATAGGCATGGTGCCATACTTTGCAGTGCTTGCGCGGGGGCTTTTTTCCTAGCGGATACAGGGATCACCGATAAACGAGTGATGACAACTCACTGGGCACTGGAAAGTGCACTTAGAGAGCGTTTTCCTAAGCAACCAGTGGATACCTCTAAGATTCTGATCAATCAAGGAGATGTTATTACCGCAGGCGGAATGATGTCTTGGGTGGATTTAGCGCTAGAACTGGTGCAAGCATTAACCAATACACATATTGTTCGTCAACTTGGTAAAACCTTAGTCATCGACACAGGCAAAAGAGAACAACGCTATTATCAGCAGTTTCAGCCAAGTTTTGATCATGGTGATGGGGCGATTCTCAAGGTCCAGCACCATTTACAAGGAGACTACGCACACGTTCAGCGCACCGACACCATGGCGCAATTAGCTAAGCTCACCCCCAGAACCTTTTTGCGTCGTTTCGCTAAGAGCACAGGGCTGAACCCAAATGAATATTTACAACGCCTTCGGATTCAAGTGGCCTGCGATACCTTGGAACAAACCACACTACCTTTTGAGACCATTGCCCTACAAGTTGGCTATGACGACGTTGGCAGTTGCCGAAAAGCGTTTCGCAAAATAACAGGCTTAACGCCTAGTGCTTTTCGTCAACGGTTTGTATCACCCTTAACCCATTGACTCAAAGGCGGGCTTGGCGACCAATGTCACCCGGTGTTACGCCAATGACTTTTTTAAAGGTCCGACGAAAAGCCGCTTCACTTTGATAACCCAATTCATCACTTAAAATAGCGAGATTTCTATCACCATTTTTTATCCGTTGCGCTGCGAGGCGCATACGCCATGACGTTAAATAAGCCATGGGAGACATTCCCATCGTACTTTTAAACAAGCCACTAAATACCGAACGCGACATACCGGCTTGATCGGCAAGGCTAGCCACCTGCCAAGCTTGCTGAGGCTGTTCATGGATGGCAACGATTGCCCGTGCCAGCCTGGTATCACTTAAGCCAGCTAATAAGCCCAATTCGATTTTTTGATGTTGTATAAACAATCTAAGCATTTGCACTAAATAGGCTTCGGCTAATCTTTCCGTCACCACTTGAGAGCCACAACGGGGCTGTAAACTTTCAGTGAGCAATATGGTTTTCAAGGGCGCCAATTGCTGAGCAATCTCATCGCCTTTATCGACTTTCACCCATTGCCATTCTAAATCCAACAATGGATTAAGTGCTTTTGTGGCAAAATCAAATTCACAAACCAATAATGTGCTTTGACCGTGTATACCTTGGATAAGGGATACGCTGAGATCCTGCCCCGTCGCAAGCCACACGCCATCCCCCTCTTTCAACTCGGTTCGGCTATTCTCTTGCGCGGTTAACGAAAGCCCCCCAGTCACTAGGTAAAGCCAATAGCTTGAATCAGCAGATAAAGCCAAGTGCTCACCTTGACGAGCGCAATGAAGAGCACTTATCGAAGTCGCCTTAGGACGAAAGGCACTTAATACCGATGAAAGACGATCCATGATGATTTCCCTCTTAAGATAAAGTACGATCTGCAATATTTAAAACACAATTAATCATCAATCGTATCATATTTCATCATAGACTATCCTCATCAAAACCAATATCAAATTATGAGGTAAGCGAAATGGTCATCCTAAAACCAAGAACAGCAACCCCAGATCTCACTATTAATACTCTAAAGGGGCCTTGGTCGCTTGCGCAACAAGCACCAGAAAACTTCATCATGGTGGTTGTTTATCGTGGCTTGCATTGCCCTATTTGTAAAAATTATCTGAGAGAGTTAAGTCGCCTAGCGGATGACTTTAGCGCGAAGGGGGTGGATATTCTCGTACTGAGTTCCGATACGGAAGAAAGAGCAGCACAGGCATCAAGGGAATGGGAGATTGAAAACCTAATGATGGGTTACGGCCTTAGCGCTGAACAGTCTCAAGCTTGGGGATTACACAGAAGTGCTGGACGAGGCGTCACCAGCATTGGTATTGAAGAGCCTAGTGAGTTCACTGAACCAGGCTTGTTCTTAGTTCGACCTGATCACACTCTCTATTGGAGCAACATTAGCACCATGCCTTTTGCTCGCCCGCGCTTTAAAGAAGTACTTGGCGCAATTGAATTCGCCGTTAGCAACCATTATCCAGCACGTGGTGAACTTGTTTAGCCACTAGACTCTTTTCACTACCATTAAGAAAAATAAGTGCATTGAAGCCTTATACCCCCTCACATCCCCCTTAGTAAGGGGATGTGTTTTACTGCGGTATATCCAGTTCCCTTATTTAAGGGGAGGGTTAGGGAGGGGTTTAAGACGTTCGAACGTTTATATTCCGTTTATCTTTCGTTTTGTCATGCGCATTAATTAATCTCAACCTGATAACGAAACGTGTCGGCAGAACCTCGCGACACACGATATTCGATGGGGGTTTTATCGAACCCTAAAGCAAGACGTTCGATCACCGCAACAGGATAACCTGTGTCTATTTTTAAAGCACTTGCGGTATCGGCATCCGCACATTCTATGGTCAAAGTTTCCGTTGCCGATGCGACTAGTAAACCACAGTGCTTTTCATAAAAGGGATAAAGCAGGCTACCAATCTCATTACTATCAATATCCACTAAATTGGCAAACAACATTTCAGGCAGCCAAATATCCTCTGTTAATACAACCACGCCTTTTAGAAATCGCAGTCGCTTCAAATGTATCGCTAATTGATTCGCTTGTAAGTTCAGAGCAATGCTAGCCTCTTCAGGCGGCATCTGTAATGCTTTTAACAGGATAAGGCTTTCAGGAACAATAAAGCTACCATCGGCAGGTTGCTGGCGAAAAAATCGAAATAAAGAGGTATTGAAATCAGGGCGTCGTACAAAAGTCCCCCTGCCTTGACTTCGATAGAGCAGCCCATCGTTCACTAAGGTATCCACCGCTTTACGGATGGTACCAATGGCAACACCATATTGTTTAGTTAACTCAGCTTCTGTTGGAATTGCGCTATCAGGCAACCACGCTCCTTGACTGATTTTCTCAAGAATTTCTTCACGAACTTGTCGGTAGAGCGGTAGTCGCTCATCACGCTTTATAAATGCCATAACAGTATCCACGACCTTGAATCTGTATATTTTAGTCTTAGAGCAGATAGGCGTCTATGACTAAATATTGTCTAAAACACTCAGCTTTTTGCTTTTCACTGAACAATAAATCACCTAATTCATATATATGAATATTGACTTGATCAAGACTCAGACCTATAGTCACGGCTTAATTCATATATATGTTTATAAAAAACCGACATAGCATACGTTATTTTTACCAAATGAGCCTTTTTTATGAGCTATTCTTCTTTGCCCATTACCGGTATAGACACCCATGCACATATTTTTCGTAGCGACCTACCGTTAACGCAAAACCGTCGCTACGCTCCAGAGTACAATGCACTGGATACTGAATTTATCGAACTTTTTGAGCGTCATCACTTTTCACACGGCGTGTTGATTCAGCCAAGCTTTTTGGGCTCAGATAATCATTTCATGGTCGAAGCGCTAAAAGCAAACTCAGAGAAATTAAGAGGTATCGCTGTTGTTGAGCCCAGCATAAGCGATAGCGAATTAGATGAATTAGCAGATGCAGGTGTGGTCGGTATCCGACTAAACCTAATAAAGAAAACACTAGCAGAGTACACCACCCCCGTGTGGCGAGCCCTGTTTGGTAAATTGGAAAAGAAAGGCTGGCAAGTCGAGATACAGCGTGAAATTGATGATCTTCATCAGGTTTTACCTATTATCCTTGACTCAGGTGTGGACGTCGTCATAGACCACTTCGCGCGCCCAACCCATGGTATTCATGTTGATAACCCAAATCATCTTGCGTTCTTGCAGTTGTTAGAGCACGCACCTATTTGGATGAAACTGTCTGCCACCTATCGGGCAAATGCCACTCTTGAGCAAGCCAAGGAGATGTTAAGCCTATTGCGAAAAGCCTATGGTCATTCAGAGCGCTTTTTGTGGGGTAGTGACTGGCCACATACACAGTTTGAAACTCGCACTCAGTACAGTGATCAAGTCGATATCGTTAATGCACTGCTAAGTGATCCAGACGAACGTCGAAAAGTCCTCATAGAGAACCCGACACGCTGTTTTAAGTTTTAAACATTCGATAGTAAAAGTTAGGAACTATAACAATGATAAGCTTATTAGTAGTTGGTAGCATCGTGCTTGCCATCATACTTGGATATAAAACTCGAATTAATATTGGTCTTTTCGCAATTGCTTTTGCTTATTTGATTGGTTGTTTTGGCATGGGGTTATCACCAACAGCCATTATCAAAATGTGGCCCTTAAAAATTTTCTTTATCATCTTCTCTGTATCACTCTTCTACAGTTTTGCCACCATCAACGGCACACTAGAAAAGTTGGCGGAGCATTTGATGTATCGTTGCCGTAATGTCCCCCACTTGTTGCCATACGCCATCTTCGCGACTTCGACTCTCATCTCTGGATTAGGAGCTGGCTATTACACTGTATTGGCTTTTATGGCACCTATTACGCTATTACTTTGCCAACGCACTGGCATGAGCATGATTATCGGAGCCATGTCCGTAAGCTACGGAGCCTTAGCGGGTGCTAACTTTATGTCGAGTCAAAGCGGGATCATTTTCCAAGGGATTATGATGAATGTGGGCATTAGTACAGAACAAGCCTTTATCAACTCTATTGGTATTTTTATTAGCACCGCCATTATTCCAGTTCTGGTTATTACATCACTTATTTTCTTTACTAAGCATCGTCACAACATGCAACATAGTGCCTTCAATATAGAAGTGCCAACGCCCTTTACCAGAGAGCAAAAAACCACTTTGTGGCTAACAATCATTATGATGGCTTTAGTATTGCTTGCGCCAATTGCTCATCTTATTGCACCACATAATGACACTATTGCTTTTATCAACTCAAAAATGAACATTGGTCTAATTGCCAGCTTGTTTTCGGTGATTGCACTGTTATTAAAACTTGGTGACGAGCGTAAAGCGATTGCCTCGCTTCCTTGGGGCACTCTCATTATGATTTGCGGTGTAGGCATGTTGATTTCTGTGGCCATCAAAGCAGGCACCATCAACTTGTTAGCCTCTTGGATTGGTACATCTATACCGTCTTATTTAGTGCCCGTTGCCTTTGGTGTGGTGGCCGCGTTTATGTCACTATTTGCCAGCACACTAGGGGTGGTTACGCCAGCTTTATTCCCCATTGTGCCATCCATTGCGCAAAGCTTATCTATTGATCCTATGATGCTGTTTATTTGTATCATTGTAGGCGCTCAAGCAACCGCTATTTCGCCTTTTTCTTCAGGTGGCAGCCTTATTCTAGGAGCCTGTCCCAATGAGAAAAGCCGCAGCAAGCTCTTCCCGCAACTATTATTCCGTGCGGCGCCAATTGGCTTTATTGCGGCCCTTACCTATAACCTTGTCATCACTTTCGCAATTTAATTTATCAACAAAACATGGCGCTAGCCGCGCCATGTTTTATCTGGAGCTTTGAATGACTCTTTCTCTACGCACTCGCCTATTGAGTGTTAGCATACTCTCACTGGTCATCACCGCAGGGTATCTTGTATCAGAAACCGCCTCTTCGTTAACTGATCAAATGCACAACACCCTTTTGTCGGATATTAGTCACACGGCCAGTGCCTATGGCAACAGTGTCAGTGACTGGCTAGACAGTCACAAAAAAAACACGGCGTCACTCGCTCATACACTTGAAAACCATCCGGACTTGTCTCCTTATCCGGCTATTCATCAAGCCTATGAGTCTGGCGGGTTCTCCATCGTCTACTACGGTAATAACGATGGTAAAATGTATCGCCAAGACCCAGCTTTAGATGCAAAGCGGCCAGATTACGACCCTAGACAAAAAAGCTGGTACAAAGAAGCGATGGGCGTCGGTAAAGCGGCGACCTATGGTCCAACGATGAGCTCGACAACGAAAAAGCTGTCTATTCGACTGGCTGAGCCAGTTTATAAACAAGGAACCTTATTTGGTATCGTTGGTGCCAACCTAACTCTGAACCAATTGTCCCAACAGCTCGCAGCTATGACCATTCCAGGCGATGGTAAAGCCATGATTGTCTCTAGTAAGAATGACATTATTGCTGATCCGAACCCTGAGCATGTCATGCAAAAAGCGGCATCCATTGCTCCCTTTTTTACCTCAGCGTCTTTAGAAAAAATGGATGCTGAAAATAAACTGGAAGAAGCCGATCTCAATGGCCAAACTGTTTTTACCTATGTTCATAAAATTCCGAATACTGATTGGATGCTGGTCTTTAGCATGGACAAAAAAATGCTAATGGAGCATGTATACAATGTTATTACGCGTCAATTAATTATTGCTGCAATCTTGATCATCGCCTTTATCGTCTTCTTATATTGGTTGTTTAAAGTATTATTCCGTGATTTGAATCGTGTCTCTACAGCCTTGCAAGAAATCTCAAAAGGAAAAGGCGACCTACGGGCTCGTATCGAAGTCAAACATATGGATGAAATCGGTATACTTGCAACAGGGTTTAATGACTTTGTTAGTCATATGCATGGCGTGGTTGAACGCCTCAAAAGCATGTCTAATGGCTTGGCGGCGGAAGCGAAAAACGTTGCCCATTCTGCGACAGAAAGCGCCTCTCGAGTCAATACGCAACAACAAGAAATTGATATGGTTGCATCTGCAGTCACCGAGATGGCCGCTGCGACGCACGAAATTGCTGGCAATGCCGAACAAACCGCGAAAGCCGCCACCGAATCCGTTAAATTAGGTGAAATGGGCAGCCAACAGGTCCAACAAAGTCGTCATTCGATTTACGAACTGGCCAATGAAGTCAATCTCGCGACGGAACAAATTGCCGCTTTGGATCATCATGCTCAGCAAATCAGCGGCATTCTTTTGACTATTACGGGAATTGCCGAGCAAACCAACCTATTAGCGCTTAACGCTGCCATTGAGGCGGCCCGTGCAGGAGAACACGGCCGTGGCTTTGCCGTTGTCGCGGACGAAGTACGTACTCTGTCCCAGCGCACCCATGCATCGACAGAAGAAATTCAAAAGATGATCGAGCTGCTGCAAGAGCAAACCACGAAAGCCGTAGGATCCATGGAAAATAGCAGCAAAAAGGTACAAACCAGTGTACACGACGCGGACGCCGCAACAGAATCGCTGAAAGAAATTTCCAGTGCCATTATCAGTATTTCTGACATGGCGACTCAGATTGCCACCGCAGCAGAAGAACAAACCGCTGTAACGAATGAGATTAGCCAAAACAGTGAAGTCATTCGTCAAATGGCCTCGCAGTTGGCACAAGAAAGTAAGGTTGGTGAAGATCAGTCTAAACGCTTAAACCACTTGGCTAGCCAAGTGGATCACGAAGTCGGGCAGTTTCAGATTTAACCTCCAGCCCTAAACGGACTAAGCAAAAAAATGAAGCAATAGATCCTAAAAGCATCGTGACAGGGCTGTCATGATGCTTTTTTTGTTGGCAACAGCTCTTTATTAGCAACCAGGCTAGGTTAAGTCTTCAATATTCGTTAGCACCCAAGCACTGTTGTGCTGAGTAAAGCCGACTTTAGGGTAGTAGTTAACAGCCTGAGGCGCCGATAACAGAATCAGTGAGCATTTAGGCTGTAACGCTTCTTTGGTCATGCGTATCAGCGTTTTACCAATACCAGACGTTTGTACAGCTTCATCCACCGCCAAATCAGATAAATAACAACAGAATGTAAAGTCCGTCATGGATCGCGCCACTCCCACCAATTTCCCCCCTTGCCAAGCCGTAACTAAAAGGTTGGTATATTTGAGCATAGCCTCAATGGCTGCCACATCCTTAATAGGACGACGAGCACCTAAGCTTGTTTTGGATAACAGATCGATAAACTGAGTCGCAGTAATAGCCTGATTCACCTTGTATGCAATTGTCATTGAAGCCCCCTCATAGCAACATGCAAGCCAACAGCATAGAAGATTTTTACCACAAGAGGTATGAATAACCCCTTACTACGAACAAAGACAGGCCTAGAAAAGAATAGCCCAGGACAAAAAAACAGCCATATATTGTAATTTATTCATTGATCCAAATATTATTAGATGTCCTTTCCTTAAAGAAACAGGGTCTTTATGTTGCTACTAAAACTGCTTTTCTCCTTACTCATACTGTTAGCTATTTTAGTGTACGTGGTCAATATGACCCTTGTTGCCAAGGTCAAACTGCAAAACGCGAACACGGCTGCTCCTTACCAGCAGGGACGTTTTCGCAATCACGCCCCATCCACGCCTCGATCTTTATTGGACGCCGCTCGCTTGTGGATTCGCTTTTTCACAGAGAAAAAAGTGGATACTAAACCCGATATCAAAATTCCTGTTCGGCCACTTCGCCAACAGCATTTAACTAGCCTCAGTGACAACACCATACATATCGTCAAACTCGGTCACTCATCGATTTTGCTCAAGGTGTATGGTGAATATTGGCTATTAGACCCCGTCTTTTCTGAGCGAGCCTCCCCTTTTCAGTTTATTGGCCCAGAGCGCTTTCATACCCCTCCACTCTCTTTAGCTGAATTGCCTAAACTGGATAAAGTACTCATCTCCCATAATCATTATGATCATTTAGACAAAGCCAGTATCAAGCTGCTAGCAGGGAAAACAGAGCAGTTCTTTGTGCCAATCGGGGTAGATGGGGATTTAGAAAAATGGGGCGTCCCGACCAGTAAAATCAAAACCTTCGACTGGTGGCAAGAAGAACCAACCAGCCAAGGTATGATTGCCTTTACTCCCTGCCAGCATTTTTCTGGTCGCGGTATCGGCGATAGTAACAGCACGTTATGGGGGTCTTGGGTCATAAAAACCCCACAACACAACCTCTATTTCAGCGGGGATTCAGGCTACTTTTCAGGTTTTAAAGAAATCGGGGAGACCTATGGCCCATTCGATCTCACTATGATAGAAACGGGCGCCTACGACAAAGACTGGGCCACTATTCACATGAAACCAGAAGAGAGTGTTCAGGCACATATCGACCTTAAAGGAAAGGTGATGATGCCGATTCATAATGGCACCTTCGATCTGGCGTTTCACACTTGGCATGACCCTTTTGACCGTGTCGTTGCCGCCGCAAAACAACAGGATGTGGACTTAACCACACCCGAGTTTGGGCAGATATTCTCGATTAATGACCCAGCCAAACTTCAGATATGGTGGACAGCAACAATAAACGATAAAGGGGAAACGTCCGTCACTTCCACCTAGGCTAACTTAGTGCTCCATGTCTCACATTGAGACCTTTGCACCATGTCACGAGCGACGCCAAGACGTGGCAAAAGTCTCACATTGTACGGCTCTACTCTCTATGCCATAAAGTTTTTGTATGCGGTTAAGGGCCGCTGTATGCGTGCCTGTTTTTATCCTTTTTGTATGCTTACTTCTTCCCTATAACAATTTGTAATGATTGATGTCGGTCAATTTTATTCCTTCTGATCTGAGTACTATTTTAATCGAGGATACTGATGATAGGTATTGAACGGACGCTCTTAATACCAAGTCGTTGGATTTCTTAGGTTACTAACTTTAGCGCATAAATTTTAGTAGCTGTCCAATTCATCATTGTCTTAAGAAGAGACCTTTGCACGATCGTGCAAAAGTCTCAAAAAATTGAATTCAGCCCATAAGGATAGATAAGATGAAAAGTTGTGCATCGGAAAGTGGTACGAATCAAAAAGCCGAGGTGTATTTGCCATGACAGAGACACCTGCCTCCAAAGACTTCACCAAACTGCCTATAGAAGAGGTTCTTAGCGAGCTGAATGTGGATCCTGATCAAGGATTGACTCAGCAGGAAGCACAGCAACGTTTGTCTTCCTATGGTCCCAATGCGCTTCCTGAGGAAGAAACCCGTTTCTGGAAAAAAATCATCGGCTACTTTGTTGGCCCCATTGCCTTTATGATTGAAGCCGCTGCTCTGGTGTCTTTATTTTTGGGTGATTGGGCCGATTTTTTCATTATCTTTGGCCTACTGCTATTTAATGCGGGTCTTGAGTTGTATCAGGACAGTAAGGCCAGTAATGCATTATCGGCACTAAAAAACTCTCTGGCCCCTCAAGCCACTGTACTGCGTGATGGTAAGTTTCAGGTAATCGATGCGGCAACTCTGGTGCCCGGAGATATTGTAAAAATCCGTATAGGAGGCATAGTACCGGCGGATTTAAGACTGGTCGGTGGGGATTACGCCTCTATTGATCAATCGGCCCTGACTGGGGAGTCCTTGCCCGTCAGTAAGAAAGTGGGCGACAGTGCCTATTCGGGCAGTGTGGTCAAACAAGGGGAGATGACCGCTGTGGTCATCGGCACTGGGCTTAATACCTTCTTTGGTCGCACCGCGAAATTAGTAGCAGGTGCCGGCTCAGTCAGTCAAGCGCAAACCGCCATGTTCCAGATTGGTAATTTCCTGATCGTGGTGGCGGTGATTTTAGCGCTCATTATGGTGGCGGTGCAGGTATATCATGATGTGGTGATAACCAGCACCTGGAATGTGAAAGATGTCTTAAGTATTTTGCAATTTGTGCTGGTACTTTTGGTAGCCTCCATTCCGGTGGCCATGCCAGCGGTATTTTCTATTACCATGGCACTTGGTGCGTTAGCGCTTTCCAAAGAAAAGGCCATTGTCTCGCAGCTTTCTTCCATCGATGAAATGGCAGGGGCCGATATTCTCTGTTCTGATAAAACCGGCACGTTAACGAAAAATATTCTGACCCTTGGCGATCCGATTGCGATGAATGGAACGGACCCTGAAGCGATTATTCTGGCTGGGGTGCTTGCTTCCCACGCAGAAGACGGGGATGCCATCGATAGCGCTGTGATGAATGCTTTACCCGATAAATCATTATTAGCGTCTTATCAGGTTGAATCCTTTACCCCGTTTGATCCGGTATCTAAACGAACCATGGCAAAAGTCGTGGATTCTGAGGGTCAGCATTTTTCAGTTTCCAAAGGCGCTCCCCAGGCCATTGTGGCACTGTGCCAAGCCGCCAAAGAGATCGAAGAGACGGTCAATAAAGAAGTCTCTGCTTTAGCGGCCAAAGGTTACCGAGCTCTTGGTGTAGCTCGCTCGGATGAGAGCGGTGCCTGGACGCTGCTGGGTATCCTGCCGATGTTTGATCCGCCACGGGACGACTCCAAATCCACCATAGAAAGTGTGCGCGAGAAAGGCGTTGCGGTGAAAATGATCACCGGCGACGATACCGCGATTGCAAAAGAAACCGCCCGTCAGCTGGGATTGGGAACCAATATACTGACAGCGGCGGATGTGTTCCCCCCCGATATGGACCCAGATCATGTGCCAGCCCCGATTGCTCAGCAGATTCTGGCCGCTGATGGCTTTGCCCGGGTATTTCCTGAACATAAATACGCCATAGTGAAAACCTTTCAGAAAAATGGCCATCTGGTGGCCATGACTGGCGATGGCGTCAACGATGCTCCCGCTTTGAAACAGGCCGATTGCGGGATTGCCGTATCCGGTGCCACCGACGCGGCTCGCGGCGCAGCAGCGCTGATTCTGACGGCTCCCGGTTTGTCGGTGATACAAAATGCCATTGATGAAGCTCGACGCATCTTTGAGCGTATTACCAGTTACACTATTTACCGGGTCGCACTGACTATGGATATTATGTTTCTAGTAGTACTGGCGACTATTTTCCTGCATTTTCGGGCGTTAACACCGATTATGATCGTCATTATGTCGTTACTCGATGATATTCCAATCATGACAGTGGCCTATGACAATAATAAAGTCTCGCCCAGTCCGATCCGTTGGCGTATGTCCAGATTGTTGACCGTATCCGCAGTGTTAGGCTTTTTCTCTGTGGTACAGTCATTTGGTTTACTGCTGATTGGTATGGCCTTAATGCATGGGGCCCACGCCCAGTCATTGGGTTTAATCGACGAGGCTCATCTGCAATCGATGATGTTCCTGCAGCTGGTCGCTGGTGGCCACTTACTCATGCTGGTAAGTCGCAAGGACGACTGGTTTCTGAAACCGCCTTATCCGGCCACTCCTTTACTGATTGCCATTATCTTGACCCAACTGGTGGCGGTATTCATGTGTGGTTTCGGCATACTGGTGCCACAAATCCCTTGGTCTTTAATTGGCCTAGTTTGGGTTTATCTACTGGTTTGGTTATTTATCATGGGTGGCGTGCGAGTCGCCATTGACCATGTACTGGATAACCGCAGCGCTCGACGCGCCCGATCCATTAAATATGTTAATACACCTCTCAATCATTGAATGATGTACGCCCAGAAACGACTTGGAACGGGCTTTACAGCCTGCTCACGGTAAAAAAGCTGAAATCATTACAATCCAGGGAGCCGGAATGGCTCCCTTTTATTAAAAACATCTCTTATCGTTGCGATATTTTGAAAGCCTAACACTTAGACGGTTTATCCCCCTTCCCTAGGCCATTAAACGATTATGACTTAGGCCATAAAGAAGGTACATGGAACCGTTTATCCAATGAGTTGCTAAACCAACGACCATTCAATACTTGATCAATCATCTCCTGCTTTGCCTGATCGGAAAGACGATGGTCCTTCGCCATGGCATCCAGTAAAACGGCTTCGTCATAGGATTTGGAAGACATCTGGATCAAGGCTTTATGTCGATTGGCATTCAGGACCAATAAGGATTGACCTTGATTGTCATGCTTAGGAGACCAAGGTAGCCAACGAACCAAGTGCTGGCCATTGGGGTTCCCTGTACGGATAAAATGGGCTAAATAGCGACGAAACTGCTTAGATAAATCCACCGCACCGGGTTGCTGGAAAACCTTACCAAGTAAGGCTTGACGCCATGTTCGATCCAGTAATGGCATGAACACACCGTGAAATGCCCCCAGCAATGCCATCTGTTCGTTTCGGGTGACCAAAGGATCATTTCCAAAGGCCACTTCTGTGGCGTAAATGGGGGCTTTATAGTGGGCAAACATTCTCTGGGCAGACTGCTGCACATTAAATAAACTATAAAGTTTTCCGCCGTAGTGATAAACGAACTGATATTTCGAAAGCATATCAGGATCATTCACTAAGCTGCCATCATGCCATGCTTTAACAAAATAGGGATCCGTCAAAGCAAAGATCGAAAACTCGGTTTGTCCCGATAACATAATGACTGGCACACTGTTGTAATCTGTGGATGCAAAACCTTGCTTAGGGATCACCGCCCCATCTCGATACAAATGCGGGAAATGGCTCATGCGAATCCCTGCACCTTTCATTAAGGGCGCTAATCGCTCAGCAGGCAATTGCTGTAAATAATCACGAACCGCTTTGCCACCATTGGCGAGCCATGCCTGAGCAGAGGCGATATTTGGTTTGATATGATCATGAACGACCAATGGCGCAAATGCCTGACGAAAGACTTGCTGGCTTGGTGCAACGGGGGCGGTGGTCATACCACCACTAAAGACAATGGCGTGCTGAAATTTTCCTTTGAATAAAGGCGAAATCAACATTGTCATCACATCACGTCCGCCTGCCGAAAATCCAGCAACGGTCACTTGGTCGGCTCGTCCACCAAAGTGTTGGATGTTTTGATGTACCCACTGCAGAGCCGCCAGTTGATCTAACAAACCAAAGTTACCTGAGGCTTGTATTGGCTGCTCTGTTTTTAATGCTTTGAGCGGATTAAACCCTAACACCCCTAATCGATAATTCACTTGTACGATGACCGCATTCAATGCTTTGGCCAATGCTTGAGGTTTAAACTCATGGGCTTCGCCCGTTTGGTTATTACCGCCGTGAATATACACTAAAACGGGCAGCTTATGCTTAGCGTGTTCAGGACGATAAACATCTAGATTCAAGCAATCTTCTTCACCTTTAAACTTCCCTTGTTGCCACTGGGGACAAATCGCCCCCTCTTGTGTTGCTTGAAAAGTACCTTGAATGGGTTTAGCTGGCTGGGGTAATTGCCAACGGAGTGCCTCTACAGGAGCTTGAGCATAAGGAATGCCTAAAAAAGCATCCACCCCTTGTTCACTTTTACCAACTACCTTAGCCGTGTCTGAGAGCGAAACAACAGGATCCGCGCATAAAGCGCCCGCAAACATTGCCATTAATCCAATGAATAGCCCGCGCTTAAGAGCGTATTGAATGCGCATATTTTATTCTTCCATGTTTATTGTGAGACTTTTGCACGACTACTGCGCTTGCCAATACTTTGTTAAAAACAGACTCAAAATGCTCATTTATAGCGATAAACTCCGCTTTCTCGCCTGTTTTTGCCACGTCTTGGCGTTGCTCGTGACATCGTGCAAAGGTCTCATTGTTTTTCTTTTATTTAAAATAGAAGTTTGCCAAATGCAATCTAGCCAGACTGCATTTGGCAATGAGCAAAATTCCCCCGCTATATTAATGGCAAATAAATGACGAGGCACTCATTTGATTCCCTCCTTCATAAACTGCCATCGTAGGGTATGGGCACAGTGGGCGTTTTGCCTTTAACAACGGTTTAGACACTTCTGGATTATTGGCTCTCGCTTGGCTAATCACTCGACTAGGAGACTGGCCTTTTTCAACCCAAGCCACTAAGGGTGATAACACATCAAACTGGTCTAAAGATGGGCCGCCTTGTCCGTGTGGCATACCAGGAACTTCATAAAAGGTCACGAAGTCACGAGCTTTACCATTTTGGTTTTGGTTCAACTTGTTGTACCAATTAATCGTATCCAAAGCAGAAAATACTGGGTCACTATTACCGTGGAAAATGATCATTTTACCTCCCGCTTTTTTGAATGCTGACATGGTTGGATTCGCAACATCTGGCGGTGTCATAAAGTCCATTGATGACTCAGGAAAGGCTTTTGTTTTGGCATAGATTTTAGCTGCATCAGTATCAAAGTTAAAACTCAACAAGTACTGAACTAAACCATCAGGCGTGCCTTCGACTTTGGTTGGCGGTGTGGTGAAAATCTGTGCCAAAGACGACGCCCCCATGGTCGCGATAATAGAGTTGTATCCCCAAGCAGGGACAGGACTTTCAATTTTCCAAGCACGCCAACTACTAGAGTCGATCCCTGCATCGTAGTACCAGCGACTGTATAAAGCCTTACCTTGGCTATTATGCGGTCCATTATGCATAGCGACTAAAGCATTGACTTTGCTTTGGCTCAAACAGTCTTTTTGCCCTGCATGACAGACTAAGTCTTGCAAGTTTACGTACTTTTGGCACTGTTTAGCATTAAAAATAAGGCCATCCTTTAAACCATCAAGATCATCACACTGTTTAAGAATATAGTGGCTCACTAAAGACAGGTCTTTTGGGGTAAGAGATTGCTTTAAATCACTGTTAACCGCATGAAAATGCTGAATATCCCAAGCATGCTGTATAGCCGCTTTGGGCAAATTAAAACCAGGGAAACCTACAAGAATACCATCAAACATAGTTGGGAAGCGTGATGCAGACACCATGGCCATACGGCCACCATTTGACACCCCAATACCGTAGCTGTATTCAGGTTTGCTGCCGTAAAACTCTGTCACCAGTTTTTTCGCTACTGGACCAAGCTTTGCAACGGCTTCATAGCCGTAAAGAGATCTTGCTTTGGCATCCCAGCCAAAACCACTACTGCCAGCCAGCCCCATGTCCGTAAATTGTCCTTGGTCGTGCCCTCCGTTGCTCGATACAACGGCCATGCCACGATTTAAAGCATACTGGCTAGGAATTAAACTTGATACACCACCTAACGCGGCTTTAACAATGCCATCGTTACCACCATTAAATTGATAAGCAAAATCGTGGTGCCAATTTTTTGGCAAACGAAGTTCAAAACCAATACCATAAGCCCGACCATCCATGCCTTCATAAGGATCTAAGACCCCTTCTACCCGACAATTCTCAACCAACACATCACCGGCTGGTGATTGCCATTGTGCAGACTTTATAGTCAGCCCTGGTGCATGAAAGGTTGATGGATCACAAGCCATTACGCCAGCCTTGGCAACCATAGGTAAAGCCAAACAAAATAACCATGCTTTATTCATTATAGTATTCCCTTTTAATTGTTTTTATTTTAAACAGTTAAATGCTAGTATTAATTTTTTTATTTTGCATACAAAAATATTCAATGAATAAGCAACGCCTCTATGGTAGAAAGATATGAGTGAAGCCATAAGGAAGGGTAATCAATATGCAGCACGTCATCTCATCAGCACTGCCATTAGAAAGTGCGCTTCATAATAGATTAAAGACAACAGACTTTCTTGACTGCTACTCGGTTGAATCGAATCTATCACCGCGTCATGCCGCAGACATTATTACAAACTTTCCTGGATGGGCTCAGTGTTTGATTGGCATGAGAAATATTATCACCGCCCCTTTTGGGCTGTTAAAAGAGGGGCCGGAAACGCTAAATAAAGTGGGCTTTTTTCCAGTGGAATCTGAAAATAGCGATGAACTTATCGCTGGGTTTAACGACACTCATTTAAACTTTAGAATTTCGGTTATGTCACAGCATGGACGTGTCTTTTTAGCCACTTGGGTACATCCCAATAACTCAGCGGGCCAACTCTACCTAAAAGCGATTCTTCCCTTTCATGTGCTTATTGTTCTTAATGCTTTAACCCGCGTCAAAACGGCAAGTAAGACCGTATAATAACAAAAAAGCCGCAACGACTGAGCGTAACGGCTTTCAGTGTTTGTCTTATAACAAAGACAATAACGTTTTATTAACCACTATTAATTTTGGTTAATAAAGTAATTGACTACATAAGCAGGCAACTCTGCCGCTGGCACAACAATTTGCTCCATGGTATCACGGTCACGAACCGTTACTGGCGCACCTTCTTTCTCGATAGAGTCAAAGTCGACCGTTACACAGATTGGCGTTCCCACTTCATCATGGCGGCGGTAGCCTTTACCCACGTTGCCTGTATTTTCATAAAGAATACGACCCAAGCCTAATTTCTGTAGTTTGTTTTTCAACTCTTTAGCAAGCGCTACGATTTCAGGCTTGTTCTTCTTAAGCGGCATAATAGCCACCTTGATTGGTGCTAGATGCGGTTTGAACTTAAGCACAGTTCGTGTCGAACCGTTTGGCAATTCTTCCTCTGTATAAGCTTCTGTCATCACCGCCAATAAACCACGATCCAGACCAGCAGAAGGCTCGATACAGAAAGGCACTTCCCATTTGTTTGCTTCAAGGTCACGAATAGCTAACTTAGCCGTTGAATGCTCATTCTGTTTCACTTTCGCAGATAGGCCAAACTCTTCTTGCGCTTTGGTGTGAGAGCCCAAATCGTAATCAGTACGGTTAGCAACGCCTTCTAATTCTTCAAAACCATGTGGAAACTTGTACAAGATATCAACAGTAGATTTTGAATAGTGAGCCAAGTCGTCACCTGTGACATATTCAAATTCAATATTTTCTTCCGCTAGACCTTGATCCAACCACCATTGCTTACGCGCACCAACCCAGAATTCATGCCATTTTTCATCTTCACCTGGCTTACAGAAAAATTCCAATTCCATTTGTTCGAACTCGCGAACACGGAAAATGAAGTTGCGCGGCGTGATTTCGTTACGGAAAGATTTACCAATTTGTGCAATACCAAAAGGCAAAGTGCGAGAAGTTGAGTCGACGACGTTTTTGAAGTTCGTGAAGATACCTTGTGCCGTCTCAGGGCGAAGGTAAGTGTAAGACTCTTCATTCACCATCGGACCAACATTGGTTTTAAACATTAAGTTGAAATCTCGTGGCTCGGTCACATTAGTTGAACCACAATTGTCGCAGACTTTAATGTCTTTCATGTGATCGGCACGCATACGCGACTTACACTCATGGCAATCAACCATTGGGTCAGTAAAAGTATCTTCGTGACCAGAGTATTTATAGACATTTTTGTTTTGAATGATCGCTGCATCCAAACCTTCCACGTCGTCACGCTCGTACACCATCGCACGCCACCAAGCCGCTTTTAGGTTGTTTTTTAATTCAATACCTAACGGACCGTAATCGTAAGCACCTTGCATACCACCGTAGATTTCACTGCCTTGGAAAATAAATCCGCGACGTTTACAAAGGGAGACGAGTTCATCCATTGTTTTAGCTGGCATTTCTAAACACACCTTAAGCAAATTGAAATTGGTTAGATATACACTCAACAGACCGTTAGCGTACATCTGAGGAAAGTTAAATTCTAGCCAGACATTGTACTCTGAGCCTGAATTTCGCTCAATGGCGAATGACGGCTACCAGCCAACTAAAGCAACTTAAGACCCTTAATAACCGTAAGTTATGGCAAGAATATGCAATTTATTCGGAAGTTTACGTATTTTTTTTTGCCATTTTGTTAGATAATTCTTTTTTTTTACACAAAAAATTTGTGTTTTCAGCTAAAGGTTTTTTATGCGATATTCTGCCACTCCCATGCTTCTATTAGGTCTGTTTGCGCTGGCTCCCTTTCTTGTCCTGACCATTCTGACGCTGACAGACATACACATCATGGGATACTCGGGACAAGCACTTTTTGCTTCCTACAGCGCCATTCTTTTAAGCTTTGTTAACGGAGTGCTATCTGGGCAGGTACTCGAAGGTAAGCAACAAAAATACAGCAGACGGACAATGCTATTAAACCATTTGATTATGTTGGTTGCCTGGGGAAGCCTGTTTATGAAAGTACCAGAGCTATCTATTGGTATCTTGCTACTAGGCTTTATTACCACCTTTTGGCTAGATGGACGTTGGTTAAGGCTGGTCTCTCAATCCTATAAAGCCTATTCAAAGATCCGTTTTGTGCTTACTGTCGTATTAAGTGTTCTGCATGTGATTGTACTCTTCCCCATCTATTAGAGAACGCCCTAAGGAAGAACTGACAATCCTAGCCAATAGGAGACACAGTTATGTTGACCATTTTTTACGACGGTTTTTGCCCACTTTGCTTTGCGGAAATGCGAGAGCTAAAAAAATTCGATATACATCAAAGACTTACTCTAGAGAACATTCATCATAACGATTTTGCCCAGCGTTATCCCCATATTGACCCCATTAAGGCAGACAGAATCCTTCATGGACAGTTAGAGAATGGCAAAGTCATCCAAGGTTTAGATGTTACCTGCATGGCATGGAAGCTAGTAGGCAAACACCGATGGATGCAGATATTACGCTGGCCAGTCATTCGCTTATTTGCAGATATTGGCTATCGTTGCTTTGCAAAATATCGTCACTCTATTTCAGCTTTCGTAACGGGTAAACCACGCTGTACCTCTTGTGACAAAGGTCAATGTGATCTGTAGTAACAAACACAAATCCCTCTTAAACTTTAATGGGACATAAAGTACACTGGTTGAGGATGCATTTGTCGACTTATGATCGCAGACGGTCAATCGCACAAGGAAAGTTGCAAAGCTTAGCGACGTTTTTGAACACGTCACTCTTGTCTATCATAAGCTATAAATGCATCCCCCTTCACATCATGCCCGTTATTAAGGAAAATACGCCATGCAATTTGATGCTCTCGTGATTGGCTCCAGTAGCCGCATCGCTCAAGCAGTCATAGCACAGCTTTCTAATCAGAATGATTGCCGAATAATTTACACGGTTAGCCAGTTTCCTCCTCGCTTTTTCAGTCAAAAAGTCAGGCCATTATTAAGCAACTACTCCCAAGAGAGCATTGAAGAGATCTGCCAGTACCTGCAACAACACACCAATAACCTTACTAAGGTTATTATCTGTAACGGTGTATTGCACAACACGCAGTATACTCCGGAGAAAAAGTTGGAAGACATTCAAATCGACCAGCTAGCTGGGTTGTATAGGAGCAATGCGATCGTTCCTATGATTTGGTTGAGTCGGTTGATTCAAGTTCTCAAGGGGAAAAGAAATACGCAGGTTGCCCTGTTTAGCGCACGAGTTGGCAGTATTTCAGACAATAAAATAGGAGGCTGGTATGGCTACCGAGCCTCAAAAGCAGCATTAAATATGCTCATACAAACCAGTGCTATTGAGTACGCTAGACGCGCAAAGAATGTCAAATTGATGGCCTTTCATCCAGGAACAACCGATACCCCTTTATCCAAGCCCTTTCAGAAATCCGTTCCAGAAGGCAAGCTCTTTACACCGAAGTTTGTTGCACAAAGATTATTATCCATCATGGACAACGCCAAGATGGATAATCAGGCCAGCTTTATCGATTGGGATAATAAAAAAATTGAGTGGTAACAGCCGTATTTCCGTGACATTACGATAACGGCTAAATCATATCCAAACTGAGAAACAATCTTGGCGAATCCACCGATGCACTGGGTGATCGGTGAACCACCCCTCTCCCCATGGCAGTAGGCCAGGTATTGCCTTTCATTAAGGCCACATCTCCAGCATCTAGTTGATTCACCGTTCCAAAAGAAGCCAATCCCGTATTTTTCTCAGTCCATTTAACCAAATGACCTAACTCGGAGCGGACCGCATGCGCATCATGAAGCCACTCAGAACCCTGCCCTAAATAGGTGGTAATCAGCCGACACGGAATATTATCCACATGAAAACGCGGACACATGGCTTTGGATAGCACGGCCAATCTCAACCCCACCTCTGACAGGTCAAATAAACAGGCAAACATATCCATTAATGTACGCACATCTTTAATAAAGATCTCTTTATTGTTGTCGTCGGGTAGAATACGAACCAATAACTTTTCAATGTGCTCTGGCGCACCTTGGTCTTTAATATTCAACTGCGGTGCAGAGGCTATTAGGCTTGTACAGTAAGTACCAACTTCCTCAAGCGACCGCTTCCATACCACCATATTGAACGAGTCTTGGTAAATATCCCCAAAAACATCTGGCTCTTTCGACTTAACAACAGACAATAATGTTCTATCTGCTTCCAACGATTCCAATGGTGCTTGCCGTGCCGTGTTCATATTGCTTTAAACCTACTTTGTATTTTGAAATGATATAACATTACAATAATAAAAAACAATTTGTCCATAAAAATGTAAAAAAGTCAGTAACCAGCAATAAAAATGCCGTCATCAAGACGGCATTGGCACTAGCGAAAAGCCACTGGCGTTAATAAGACAGAGCTATTTCAACAGAGGATCATCTTTAGGCAAGAGCTTTTGAATCCATAAAGCCAATTTATGCTTCATGGCAGGAAGGTTCTCTTTATCAGCAGGCACCCCGACCACAAGCTTATCCAGTACCAACAAGCGATAAATTGCCTCAACTTTTTCATTGGCTGACATAGTGGAAGAAAAACCGGCATAGCCTCTTTTTAAAGCGTAGTTCTCTCCCACTTGTAATGCTCTCTTGCTCAGAGCCGCTTCATTTTTGATCTTCTTCATATGGCGATCCTTTCTCAACATGGAAGGAGGAAATAACATTGCGATGACAAGGGAAGATTTGTATAAACCGCACGCCCTCACCGTCTTTAACTTTCAGCAAACATGAAAGCAATAAATGCTTTAAAGAACAAGCTTCTATCAAACTTTTCAGTCTGTAAAGCAAAAACCATTAATAGAGAAACGATTGGTGATGGTTGTGAAGGCCTAAGATGACAGGTTAGCAAGCTCTAAAAGTATAAGTAATCAAACCTTAACACTTTCAATTTAAGTTGTTACTTATATTGTTTTTCACCATTACAATTTTAAAAAACAACAGTTTTTTACATTAAGTTGTTTCTACATACAGCTTAAGACAACTGAAATTTTAGAGGCGTAAATGCAAGATATTGATTTATATGAAATAAAAATCATTTTTCTCCCTACCTACTTCATTTAAGACAGAACAAAAGCTAACCCTTCTATCACTGTTAAGGATCTTTCAATCTATGTTGTCATTTCTAAAAAAATCACCCCTGCCAAGGCAACTTGGTATCGCAACATTGATCTTTGTCACGATCATTTTTGCAACCTTAGTATTTATTATTAACTCTCAACTGAATGAACATATCAACAGAATCGTAACAGACCATGAAAAAAAAGAATTAGAACTGGTCACTAGACAATTAGAAGAAAAATACCATTCTTTAGAGAATAGCATCCAGCACAATGGTGCACTTCTGGGCACAATGCTAAAAGAGGCAAGAATCAATACAAATCAAGCAGATAATGTTAACGACCTAACACTCCCTTCGGTACAATTAAACGGTAAGACCATCAGCGGTCAAAGCCATTTCATGCAACAATTCGCTAACGCCACAGACCTGAATGCAAACCTCCTAATCAAGAAAAATAATCAATTTATTCGGATTGCCAGCTCTTCAGAAAACCCATCCATGTTAGGATCTTTGTTGCAGGAGAATAATAAAGGCTATCAAGCATTAGAAGGGGATGAAAATTTTATTGGCGTCGACACCATAAATGGCCAGCAATACTTTGCTAACTACAGCAAGGTTCTAGGCCAGAGCAATTTATATTACGAGCTGCTCATCCCTTTTAATAAGATAACAGGAGCATTAGCCCAATCATTAAATAAACTCACATTTGGTAAAAGTGGCTATATTTTTATCACGCAAGCAGGCGACCACCCAGGCACATTTGTTCTTCACCCCAACATGCAGATGGTTGGGAAAAATATTTTTAGCGTTTTCCCAAGCCTTAAAACGACGTTCTCGAAGATGTATAAAAAAGATCGAGGCATCATTCATTACAACCTGAAAATCCCGGGGGTAACCACTACTCCCCGTCCTGCTCTTGCTCTATTTGAAAGGGTCAAAGACTGGAACTGGGTCGTGGTGCTAAAAACCTACGACAACGAATATCAAGCAGAAATTAATGCCACGTTATGGGTTGTTGGTGCAGCCTCTGTAATTTTTGGTCTTTTGCTTGTGTTATGCCTATGGCTATACATGCGCCGCGCACTTAAACCGTTAAAAGAAATCTCCAAAGGCTTACATGAATTAGGGGAAGGCAATTTGGCTTTTCGTTTTCATGATAAATTGACCCCAGACTCCAACAATGAAATCGACTTATTACGTAATGATACGATCCTCATGCGTAACAATTTGATTCACCTTATTCAAAAGGTTCAAGGTTCAAGTATTGAGCTCCTTCACTCCAGCCACGAGATTTCCAACGTCAATAAAGCATTAATCGACAGTGCGAACTACAGTCAGGACATCAGCATGCAGGTAGCCTCAGCTATTGCTCAGATATCAACAGCCATAGAAGAGGTTGCACACAATGCAACTGACGTCTCTTCCGAATCAGACAATGTTCAAGCTATTACACAAAATGGCAATCAAGCAATGCAACGTGTTGAAGAAACCGTGGGCAAGCTTTCCAATGCCTTTAGTCAAGCATCAGAAACCATCGAGGATGTTGAAAAAAGTTCAACAGAAATAGGCAAGGTAATTTCTGTTATCAATGAGATTGCTGAACAAACCAACCTACTGGCACTGAATGCCGCCATTGAGGCCGCTCGCGCAGGAGAACAAGGACGAGGCTTTGCGGTGGTTGCCGACGAAGTAAGGGTGTTGGCACAACGCACGCAACAATCCACAGAAGAAATTCGCAAAGTAATTGAGGCACTACAACTAAACAGCCGCTCAGCCGTGAAAGAGATGGAGCAAGGAAGAAACCAAGTTGACAATAGTGTCAGCCAAGTCTTAGAAACACGCAATATTTTGTCTAATATACTGACGTCAATGAAAAAAGTTTCGCTTGGTACAACGAATGTAGCCACAGCAACAGAAGAACAAAGTGTTGCTGCCACGCAAATTCGTCAGAATGCAGAAACACTTAGTGAAGCCTCGAACGACACATTAACACAAGCGGACACCTCACAAGGCCATAGCCAAAATATTCAAAAAATGGCCACTGACCTTCAAGAAGATCTCACCGCTTTCACATTGCCATAACTCCTCTTTTTACCCACTCTATCTGTTTATAGAGTGGGTAGTCCCAAACCCAGTTAAAAATTCATTTACATGAATTTATCTTATTTAATTAAATAGCATTGCTGTATACAAATCTATCACTATAATACCCAACCATTACAAAACAATACACAGTAATAAAAAAAATATTACTTTCTTCATAAGATCGTTATGAAACACTTCTCTTTTAAATGACTCAACTAAGATATCCCCTGAACTAAGGATCCATGAGATGCTCTCATCTTTCAAAAAATACCCGTTACCAAGACAACTTGGTCTAGGAACACTCGCCCTTGTGGTTATCATTTTTGTTGCTTTGACTTTTATCATCAATGTGCAACTAAAACAGCAAATCAGTGACATTGTCATCGGCCATGAAAAAAAAGAAGTCGAGTTGGTCAGTAACCAACTTGAGGACAAGTATCACTTGATGCAACGTGTTATGACTCGCAACGGTGCTATCTTTAATAATATGCTGGAGCAAGTAACTGTCGACTCAAATACACCAATAAATATTAATGGCACTCAAGTTCCATCAATTAAGTTAAATAACCAAGTGATTAATGGGAATAGCCATCTTATTCAACAGTTCGCCACATCGACAGAATCTGAAGTAAGCCTACTCGTCAAGCAAGGAAGTCAAATCGTTCGTGTTGCCAGCTCCGCGAACAACGCTTTGGCTACTGGTACTGATCTAGAAGACAATACAGAGGGCTACAAAGCCATCCAAGATAACACCAGTTATTTGGGCGTAGATACACTCAAAAACAAATCCTACTTCACTTACTATAAAAAAGTATCAGGACAGAGCAATCTCTATTACGAACTGCTTATTCCTATTACAAGAATCACGACACCAATCGCCAATACACTCAATAAAATGGTATTTGGCAAAACGGGGTATATCTACGTCACGACAGCGGGAAAGAATAAAGGGAACTTTCTTATTCACCCAAGCAAGGCCTTAGTCGGGCAAAATATTCTAAAACGAAATCCACAACTCGCTAGTACATTCGAGAAACTGTACCAACAACAGTCAGGCATCATCCACTACTCGTTAAAAGTAGAAGGAAAAACCACCACTGCTCGTCCTGCTATTGCCCTGTTTAAGAGAGTGAAAGGCTGGAACTGGGTTGTGGTATTAAAAACTTATGATGATGAGTATCAAGCTGAGATTAATAAAACCTTATGGGTTGTCAGTTCAGTATCCGCAGTATTCGGTCTGACTCTGGCAATAGCATTATGGCTGTTTATTCGTCGTGCCCTTTCACCAATAAAAGAAATTTCTCAAGGCTTGCATGAGTTAGGAAGAGGCAATTTGGCTTTTCGCTTTCAGAATAAATTAAGCAAAGACTCCAATAATGAAATCGATTTACTGCGCAATGATACGATTCATATGCGTGACAGTTTGATTCAGCTTATCCAAAAGGTTCAGGATTCTAGTATTGAGCTTCTCCACTCAAGCAATGCCATTTCTGACGTCAATAAAACATTAATCAACAGTGCAAATTACAGCCAAGACGTCAGCATTCAAGTGGCGTCAGCCATTGTACAAATATCAACAGCAATAGAAGACGTCGCACACAATGCGACCGATGTTTCAGTTGAATCAGACAAGGTTCAAACCATTACACAAAACGGCAATGAGGCAATGCAACGTGTTGAAGAAACTGTTGCCAAGCTTTCTAGTGCCTTTAGTCAGACCTCAGAAACCATTGAGAATGTTGAAAAAAGTTCGACAGAAATAGGTAAAGTAGCCTCCGTTATCAATGAGATTGCTGAACAAACCAACTTACTGGCTCTGAATGCGGCCATCGAAGCGGCTCGCGCAGGCGAGCAAGGACGAGGGTTTGCCGTAGTCGCTGATGAAGTGAGGGTCTTGGCACAACGCACACAACAATCCACAGAAGAAATTCGTAAAGTAATTGAAAAGCTACAGCTAAATAGCCGCTCTGCCGTCGAAGAAATGGAACAAGGGCGAAGCCAAGTAGACAGTAGTGTCGGCCAAGTATCTGAAACACGTAATATTTTGTCTCTCATATTTACGTCGATGAAAAAAGTCTCTCTTGGTGTCACCAATGTAGCCACTGCAACAGAAGAACAAAGTGTTGCTGCCACACAAATTCGTCAGAATGCAGAAACGCTACAAAACGCCTCTAGCGACACGTTAGCACAAGCGGATGCGTCGCAAGATCACAGTAACAATATCTATCAATTGGCTAACGGTCTTCAAGAAGACCTTAAAGCCTTCAAATTAAAGTAAATTGAAAGACTAGGGAAGGTTGTAAAAAGCCTTCCATTTTTTGTGCGCTCTTCTTTATGTTACGTCCGCAAATTATGGACTTACTATAGCACTCAGTTATAGACAACGTTGGCTATTGCTCATGGTCACAGTATCATATCGTGACCATGAGGAATGATTATGTCGAATCCAGCCAATTTAAATCACCGCCACTGCTATCTCTTCACAGGAAATACCGCGCAAATTTACGCGGCTTTTTCCTTGGTTTCCAATGGACAAGATTCAATCCTCATTTGTACCCACGATGAAGCGATTTATCGCGACCTCAATAAACGACTAAACACAGATATTCGCTTATTTAAACAAATAAAGAATACCCTTGGGCAAACCTATGACGCCATTTTAATCGACGTAACGTCAGGAGTCTCTGCTAGTGTGATCGCCATATTAGCTGGCGCAGTAAGAGGTGATGGAATATTTGCCATTGGCTTACCGGATCAGCCTGAGCAAAATTGGCTAAACCAAGAAGACCAAGAAATGCCCCGTTATCTACCTTGGCCTTATCATCCTGATCAGATAAAGTCGCACTTTAAACGCTATATCCTCAACCAGCTTATCCATCCACACAGCCCCTTCCAATACATCCGTCCTCAACAGATTGATAGACTTACACCGCCACAAAACCATACAGTGCAACAGCCCCAGCACGCGATGACTCTGACACAAGAACAAAAAGTCGCACAAAAATCTTTATTAACGTCTTCTAACGTTACTCATGTATTGATCGCTTCACGGGGACGAGGAAAGTCCACCTTACTTGGTGATACCCTAGCCAAGTGGGTAAAAGCGGGTAAGAAAGTCGCCGTTACCGCTGCCACACCAGACGCATTGGTTGCCCTTCGCAAACAATATGATGATCAATTCAGCTCATTTAACGTGTCATCTGATAACAAGGACGAGGCATCAGAGATGCCTTTTTATGCACCGGACACCCTGCTATTGATGGAAGACCAATGGGAACATCTGATTATTGATGAAGCCGCTCGTCTTTCCATTCCTGTACTAACCGCTCTGCTGGATAAGTCTAAGCAATGTATATTCAGCACAACAGATTATGGCTATGAGGGGGCCGGACGAGGCTTTGGTATTCGCTTCTGTCAGACTTTAGACGCGCCACGTCAAGGAAAATCAACCCCCTTAAAAAGGCTCTCTTTAACCCAGCCCATTCGATGGGGGGAAAATGACCCACTTGAAAAATGGGTTAATAACACATTTTTTCTATGTCCACCGTTTGAAGCCCATTCCAATACTTCAGAACAGAGTGCAACACAGCTCATCAGTACCCAACAAGGGCAAGAGTGGCTACAGGAACCTGAGCATCTAAAAGTGACTTTTTCGTTATTAGTGAATGCTCACTATCAAACTTCGCCAGATAATATTAGATGGATGTTGGATGACCCAAGTGTCACCACGTGGTTATCTCAATCAGACTCCCCCAACAAAGCCGCTAAACCAGCGCAGACAGGGATCACCTCGATAACGACAAATCCTCAGGTAATAAATAATATGACCATTAACAGTGTGGCAATTGTTACCGAAGAAGGTGAGCTTCCAGATGATCTAAGCCAAGCCGTGCTAGAAGGCTCCCGCCGCCCTAGAGGCCACCTCGTTCCTCAGTCATTAATGGCTCATGAGGGCTTCATCGAAGCGGGACACTATCATTATTGGCGTATCAGCCGCATTGCTACTCAACCTAATCTGCAAGGTCAAGGACTAGCGAGCCATTTACTCGAACAGATCACAGAAGCGGCTCAAACCAAAGCCGATTTTCTTTGTACCAGCTTTGCCGCTAGCCCTGATATCGTTGCGTTTTGGCAAAAAAATGGCTTTATCAGCGTGAGATTGGGTACGAGCAAAGACAAAGCCAGCGGCAGCTACTCTTTGATGATGGTCAAACCTCTCAACTCAATCGCAGAGCAACAATCCAAACAGTGGTACACCCTTTTTCTGAAGCGTTTTCAAACGAATTTACTACTCTGCTATCAAGACTTATCCGCTGCGCTTATTATCCAGCTTATCCAATGCCCTCATCAGACAATTTCCCCTGCTAATCTATTAATAAGCGAACAGGACAAACAAGACCTACATCTGTTTTGTTATGCACATCGCCCTTTTGACACTATTCGAGCAGCCCTTTATAACGCGTTTTTCCAGTTAGCCTACCAAGACAAACTAACAGCACGATCATCATTAGACACTCTGTTGTTTGATGCCGTATTAGGTAGAGAGACCCCATTTCAATTGAAAGCAGCCAAACTGACGGGGCGAAAAGATCTTCACTTAGCTTTGAAGCAAACACTCAAACGAGAAATATTTGCCTCGCCTAAGAGCCAGTCCTAGTTAAGCCTTAGTCTCTCTTTCTTGATCTGCCAGCCAATCTTTCTTGATCTCTCGCTACGCCTACTTCAATCACAATAAAAATTGGCGGAAATCCACCCATATCCATTATTTGATGTGTGATTTTCCACACTTAATACCTCCACCAGCTCTCTAACTGTTTTGATGGAAATTTATTTTATCCTATTAAATTCAATCACTTAAAAAAATATTAAAGACTTGGCATAGAATGTGTAAATACTAAGACAGCAACGCTTAAATGTGCTGTCCTCGTTTGGCTAAGATCAAGCGATAACAAGAATAATTATCTCGTTTTGGAGTTTTAAAATAATGAAAAAAATCAGCCTAGCCTTGACCTCTATTGCCCTTTCCTTTGCCACCAACGCAGCCTTTGCTGATTCTTCAGCCTGTGATCCTGGCGAACGCGTTGTAAAATTCAGTCACGTTACAGGGGGAACAACTCACCCTAAAGTGGTAGCCGCGAATAATTTTGCTGCGCGTGTTAACAAAGAAATGAATGGCAAACTCTGTGTTGAAGTCTTCCCGAACTCAACATTATTTGGCGACTCAAAAGAATTAGAAGCCTTGCTTTTAGGCGATGTTCAATTGCTTGCCCCTTCTCTTTCTAAGTTTGGTTCTTACACTCCTAAATATGGTGTATTCGACCTACCTTTCATCTTCAAAAACATGGACCAAGCCATCCGCTTTACGAACAGCCCTCAAGGTAAAGACCTGCTCTACGCCATGAAAGACAATGTTGGCTTCGTTGGTCTAGGTTACTGGATGTCTGGTATGAAATACTTCTCTGCCAACAAAAAGCTGATCTTACCAAGCGATGCAAAAGGCTTGAAATTCCGCGTCCAAACCTCTGATGTAGCCAAAGCCATGATCAAAGCCATGGGCGCGTCACCACAAGCTATGGCGTTCTCCGAGGTCTATGGTGCACTGCAAACAGGTGTTGTGGATGGGCAAGAAAATACATGGTCTAACATTTACACCAAAAAATTCTACGAAGTGCAAGACAGCATCACACAAACCGACCACCAATTGTTGGCTTACTTGTTCATGACGTCTCAAGACTTCTTAGACAGCTTATCCCCTGCGGATCGCAAACAATTCCTGCAAATTGCGGATGAAGTAACACAGGAAGCGAACCAGTCTGTGAAAGCGAAAGAAGCTGAAAACCGCGCCAATATTTTAAAAGCAGGCGGCAAAATCAATACATTGACACCAGAGCAACGTCAAATTTGGGTTGAAACGATGAAACCTGTGTGGAAAAAATTCCAAAATGACATCGGTGAAAACCTAATTAATGCCGCAGCCAACTCATAATCCCTTTGTGTTATGCAGAATGTTGGCTCTATTGAGCCAACATTAGGGCTTTCCCTTCACGGTTTACCTATCTCATATCCTATGTATAAAGGGGTTCGTCTTGCTGTGTCTGCGTTGTGCTTTTAGATAGACAGGTCCACTTATTCAGGAGACCACCATGGCATACTACTGGCCACATTTATATTTATTGTTTTTTATCGTCATCCTTTGGGTGCTGGAAAAATGCTTTCCCAAAGCGATGGAACGTGCAGAAGAAAACCTATTAATCATCGTCATTTCTTCAATTATGGCAGTGTCTTTTGGTCAAGTGATTGCACGTTACGGATTTAATACTGGCTGGGACGCCGCATTGGAATTCAACACTGTCGCATTTTCATGGTTGATTCTACTGGGTATGAGTTATGGCATTAAAACGGGTATTCATTTAGGAGTGGACATTGTAATAAATGCCGTACCTAAACCTATTGCCAAAGCCCTATCTCTGTTTGGCGCGTTTGCTGCCATTATGTATGGCTTAATCCTGTTAGATGCAACTTGGTTATCGATGTTAGGCATTGATGCTCGTGGTGGGGCCATCGAGTATTGGACAAAAATGTTCAAAATCGGTATTGGTACTGAAGAGCTGCGTTACCCAGTCTTTATGCAAGAAATGTTTGACCTAAGACCCCGTGTTCAACGCTGGTTAGTGCTTATTATCTTGCCGATCAGTTTAGCCATGCTGTCTTATCGCTCGTTGCAAGCCTTTATCGATATTGCACGAGGAAAGCGTGACATGTTGATCAGCGGCCACGAGGCGCAAGATCTCGTCAACGCCAACAAAGACTCTTTAAAAGACTAACGCAGGAGCTTTATTGTGGAATCTATTATTTTATTCGGTCTCGTACTGACCCTGCTGTTTATCGGCCTGCCGGTTGGCATCTCGTTGGGCTTGTCGTCCATCTTATTTATTACCTTTTTTTCCCACGACTCCTTGTCGTCGGTGGCAATTTCTTTATTTGGAGCGGGCCAACATTATACCTTGTTAGCCATCCCGTTTTTCATTCTCGCTTCGTCTTATATGTCAACTGGCGGTGTCGCAAAACGCTTGATTAACTTCGCCATTGCCAGTGTTGGACACTTCCGTGGCGGTTTGGCTATGGCGTCCGTTTTGGCGTGTATGATGTTCGCAGCCTTGTCGGGTTCTTCTCCCGCAACCGTAGTCGCGATCGGCTCCATTGCCATTGTAGGGATGCGCCAAGTCGGTTATTCAAAAGAGTTCGCCTCTGGCATCATCGCTAACGCAGGTACATTGGGCATACTCATCCCTCCTTCTATCGTAATGGTGGTGTACGCAGCCGCAACAGATGTGTCTGTTGGTCGTATGTTCTTGGCAGGGGTGGTGCCCGGCTTATTGGCTGGCGTGATGTTAATGATCGCCATCTACGTGGTTGCCCGCATAAAAAACCTACCAGCAGAAGAATGGAAAGGCTTTGGTAATCTTATCCGTGGCGGTAAAGAAGCAGGATGGGGGTTATTTCTTGTCGTTATCATCATGGGCGGGATCTATGGTGGTGTGTTCACGCCAACGGAAGCCGCGGTGGTTGCGGCGGTGTACTCAATTTTCATTGCACTCTTTGTCTATCGAGATATGGGCCCCCTAAAAGGCCAAACCTGGACAAATGATGATGACGCACCTCATGCTCGTGTTGGTTTTAACGGCACCGTGTATGGCGTGTCTTTCTTCCTCGTCTGGGAAATTTTGTCCTTCTTCGCCTTTGCGGACAGCAAAACCGTAACAGGTGGTGATCGCGCTCTTTGGGGAGGCGGCTTCTCTCTGTTACTCGCGATCTTCTACGTCTACAAGCGCTCTTCCCATCTGAAGGAGTCCATCGTAACTTGTTTACTTGCCGGCTTGCCTATTTGGGGACGCAATCTTTCATTGATGCTACGAGGCTTTTTCCCTGCACTGTTTGGTGAAGAGTCTCGCAAAGTAATGCTGGAAGGCACAAAAACCACCATCATGCTGATGTTTATCATCGCCAATGCCCTGTTGTTTGCTCATACCTTATCAGCAGAGCGTATTCCGCAAATGATCACGGAATGGATGTTAAGCGTTGGCTTTAACTGGTTTACTTTCTTGATTGCGGTGAACATTCTTCTGCTCATTGGTGGACAGTTTATGGAACCATCTGGCTTACTGGTCATTGTCGCCCCAGTTGTCTTCCCAATCGCGATGGAGCTAGGAGTGGATCCGATTCACCTTGGTATCATCATGGTCGTCAACATGGAAATTGGTATGATCACGCCACCCATAGGACTAAACCTCTTTGTGACCTCAGGCATCACAGGCATGAGTTTAGCCCGCGTCGTAAAAGCAGCGACACCTTTTATGTTGGTATTAATGGTGTTCTTGATTCTGGTGACCTACATCCCAGAGCTTTCCACCGCCTTACCCTATAGCATCATGGGGCCAGAACTAGTGAAATAATAAAACGGTTTTAATGCATTAAAAAAACGCCCAAATCGGGCGTTTTTTTGCTCTTAGAGCCATACATTGTGATAAAGCTCCTAGGTGTTATGAATCGGACAAAAACCAACGGGCCAGTTTTAGTCGTCTTCGAAATGACCTGCTTTGGCAAATGGACCACCTTGAAAACGTACCGCTGGATCGCTCGAATCGACCACCTCTTCTCGTAGATAAGCTTCCTGCTCAAACACTTCCGAAGAGTCTTTTGGCGTCCACCCTAGAAATTTTGCATGCTTGTTGTCCCACCAAGTGCTTGGGTTATCGGATACACCATACACAACGGTACAACCAAGGCGATCAGCAGCGTACACTTTTTTAATCAGCTCCGCTAAATCGCTTTCACTTAGCCAAGTCGACAACATACGACGATTCAGCGGCTTCGGGAAGCATGAGCCAATGCGAACCAAGGCCGATTCTATTGAAAATTTATCGAAGTAATATTGCGCTAATAACTCGCCAAAGCCTTTCGAAACCCCGTATAGACTGTCCGGTCTCATTTCGCTTTGCGCATCCAGCAACGCCTCCCTGTCATGGAAGCCAATAACATGATTGGAGCTGGCAAAGAAAATGCGCTTAATACCATGTTTACGCGCCGCTTCGTAAAGGTTGTAGGCGCCTTTAATATTGCCATTGAGAATATTATCGAACGTATTTTCCGTGGACACACCACCAAAGTGTACAATTCCGTCACAGCCTTCGACTAACGCCATCACACTGTCGTAATCAGCAAGGTCGCATTGCACAAAGGTTTCACCTGCCCCCAACTCGCTGATTGGGTTTAAATCCGACAATATGACTTCATCCGCCCAACCCGCCAATTTTTTACGCATAGCAGTCCCTAAATTTCCGGCGGCACCTGTTATTAAAACACGTTTCATGGATGACTCCTTAAAGCAAAACTCATCTAAAAAGGAGCGTGAAAATAGACCGCTCCCACCCGTAAAATGTAAAGTTAACTGGTGATCCAATTAGGCAGGGCTAGTGACACAGAAGGAATAAAGGTCACCAATAGCAGGGCAATCAGGATAGCGATATAGAAAGGCCAAATCGTTTTCACAGCTCGTTGGATTGGCACTTGTCCGATGGCGCAACCAACAAATAAACAGCCTCCAACGGGTGGCGTACACAACCCTAGCCCCAAGTTCATCATTAACATGACTCCAAACTGAATCGGATCCATCCCTAAGCCTGTTGCCACGGGCAAAAAGATCGGCGTACAAATCAGAATTAAGGCCGCCATGTCCATAATCATGCCTAATATCAGCAAAATCAGATTCATTAGTAGCAATATGACAACTGGGTTACTAGATATTGATGTCAGCGCATGAGCCAATACTTTAGGGACTTCATATAAGGCCAGCATGTACCCAAATGCTCCCGCACAGCCAACCAACACCATCACCATCCCCGTGGTTCTAACAGAGCGTACCACGGCCACCCAAAAGTCTTTTAGACTCAGTGAACGGTAGACTAACCCAGTAATAACAATGGCATAAATTGCCCCAATGGCACCAGATTCAGTCACTGTGAAGACTCCGGATAAAGAGCCCCCCACGACAATAATTGCGGTGACTAACCCAGGAAAAGAAGCCAAGAAGGAGATAAAAATCACTTTCCAGCCAGCAAACGCTTCGGTTGGGAAGTTCTTTCTAATAGAAACCCAGCGTGCGGCATAACCCAATAACAAACACATTAACATCCCAGGAACCACACCGGCCATAAATAGACTGGCCACCGAAATCCCACCGCCTGCGGCGACCACATATAAGATCATATTGTGACTGGGAGGAATCAAAATACCCGCAATGGAAGACGTCACCGTCACGTTTACCGCGTAATCGTCGTCGTAGCCTTTTTCCTTCATTACAGGAATCAACAAGGACCCCAACGCCGAGGTATCCGCCACCGCAGAGCCAGAGATACCCCCAAACAGCATACTAGCGAACACGTTAACCTGTCCTAAGCCGCCACGCATCCATCCCACACTGGCGGATGCCAGACGAATCAGTCGTGCAGCAATGCCCCCATGCAGCATCAACTCACCGGCAAAAATAAAAAAGGGAATCGCTAACAAAGAGAAGGATGACATACCAGAAATAATTCGCTGAAAGCCAATCATCAATGGAATACCTTCATACCAAAAGGCCCCTAAGGCCGCCATGCCTAACGCAAAAGCAACCGGAACACCAATAATTGTTAAGATACCGAAAACACCCAATAGTAATGCTAAGCCCATATTATTGTCCTCCATTGGCAACAACTGATTGCTTAGCAAACAATTTTTGAATGCCAACTAAGATACGGTATAAAGAAAAGACAAAGATAAGCCCGCCTGCCACCATAACGGGAGCATAACGAAGGCCATCGGGAATACCTAATAAGGGAATTAAGCGGTACCAGCCAAACGTCATCAGTTCGTGGCAATAATAGAGCATGGCTGCACCGAACCCTGCAAGAGAGGTGTCGATCAGTATATCAATCACACGATTGACCTTTTCTGGCAACAGTAAAGAGACCATATCAACACTAAGATGGGTTCTTTCATGGATTCCGACGGCAGCCCCCAAAAAGGTAATGGTGATGATCAATAGCATGGCCATTTGTTCCACCCAAGTGGGTGTGTTGTTTAATACATATCGACCATAGACAAGCAACCCAAACGACATCACCAGTACAATCATACATAGACCAGAGATCGTCATGGCTAAAAAAGCAAGTGCGTCCAAAAAACGCTTAACAAAAGAGGCCCTAATTGAAGCAGTCATCACATTACTCTTCTACAAAGTCAATGATAGCCACTGACCAGTAAAGGACAGTGGCTCCCAACATTGAGAGACCTTTTCTCGTAACATCTTTCCAAGGCCTCAATAGCTTAAGGTGTTTCTTGAATTTGTTTGATCAGAGGAGTAAGTGCAGGGGTCGCTTTTTCCGCCTCGGCATAGACAGGCTTCATCTTCGCTTGGAAAGCAGCTTTGTCTTTTATTTCATTAACAATCACACCGGCTTTGAGCAATTTGGCACGGCTTTTCTGTACACGCTCTGCCCACAGTTTACGTTCGAGTACAGCACTGTCCTGAGCTGCTTTTCGAACAGCCTTTTGATCCGCTGGCGACAAGCTATTCCACGCGGCTTTGCTCACGGCCAATACTTCAGGAAGAATCAGATGCTGCGTTAACGAGTAATATTTAGCCACTTCATAGTGGTTGCTGGAATCGTAAGAAGGCCAGTTATTTTCTGCGCCGTCTACAACGCCCGTTTTCAAGGCTTGATAGACTTCGGAATACGCCATGGGCGTCGCGTTACCACCTAGCTCCTTGACCATGTCAACATACAATTCGTTGTTCATAACTCGGAATTTCATGCCCTTCATATCAGCAGGTTTCGTGATCGGATGCTTAGTGTTATAAAAAGAACGAGAACCGGAGTCATACCAAGCCAAAGCAATAATCCCTTGTTTTGCCATAGCTTTAGCCAACTCTTTCCCTACTGGGCCATCCATTACACGATGCATATGGGACTCATTTTTGAAAATAAAAGGCAATGACACCACATTGACTTCTGGCACCATGGTACCAATTGGCCCAAGGTTAAACTCCGCAAATTGAATGCCGTTTACTTGCAGCATTTGGATCGCATCATTTTGATCCCCTAGGATGCCACCGTTATAAACGCGCCCTGAGACACGCCCATCGGTGGCCTTCTCAACATGCTTCATAAAAGATTCAATCCCCACCGTGACGGGATAGCCAGCCGGGTGAACATTCCAACCTTTCCAATCAGCATGAGCTAATGGCGCCAAGGTTAAAGTCGCGGCAATGGAGCCAGTTAACAGCAATGCTGAAGTCAGTTTTTTAATGGAACATTTTTTTATCATTATTTTAATCCCCTAATATGTCGTTGATAACGAGCTTATCCAAAAAGCGAGTTTGTCATACAAGCAAAGACTTTTTTAACACAAAAGTAATTCATCATACAACAGTCATCATATGTTTTATTTTTCTAAAAAAGTAATGCCTGTCCTCATACCTTTAGAACAATAGAAGTAACAACGAAAAATAGCTAAATTTAACCGACGGGGGTTAACAGTGGTTTTTGATTAAAATGGGCCGCCAAATTGTCCACTACCAGCTGCGCCATAGCCGCTCGTGTTTCATGGGTGCCACTTGCACAATGGGGCTGTAGAACCACATTGTCTAACGTGGATAAGGCTTCTGGTACGTTTGGCTCATCAACAAAGACATCTAATCCCGCCCCTTTTATTCCACCGGCTTCGAGAAGCGCGACCAAAGCCTGCTCATCGACCACCGAACCACGAGCAATATTGATAAAATAGCCCTGCTCACCTAACGCCTCTAGCACTTCTCGGGTAATCATACCTTGTGTTTCGGAACCACCAGGAACGGCGGCGACCAAAATATCCACATTGTTCGCCATCTCCTTTAGATTCGAAAAATAGGGGTAGCTCACATCCGCTTGCGGACGCCGGCCAAAGTAACTAATCTCCATGCCAAAGCTTTCTGCTCGTTTCGCAATGGCTTTACCAATTCGTCCAAGACCGATAATCCCCATACGCTTGCCTTCGATCCTAGTATTAAGCTGGATCGGACCATCTTGTTGCCATTTCCCTTGACGAACCCAGTCCATACCTGGCACCAGACGGCGTACCGTAGCAAGCGTTAACATCAAGGCCATATCGGCAACATCATTGGTCAAGACATCCGGCGTATTAGTTACTGCCACACCTCGCTTGATACACTCTTCAACACAAATAGAATCAAAGCCAACACTGCCGCAGGCAACGATTTCGAGTTTAGGGAGCTGGTCCAACAACGACTCAGAAAAGCCACCGCCTCCCGTTGTTATAACCGCACGAATGGCTTCTCCATGGGATTTGATTATCTGCTGTTTATCAGCTTGATCCGCTAAGTCATAACGATGTAATTGATAACGTTCTGCTAGCACGGCCATTTGAGTTGGGTAGCCAGGTGCCACAACCAATACTTCTATTTTCCCCATAGTAACCTCCTGTTTCGTTCACCCATAAAAGTACGATGTTAACCGCCAGTCATGGCAATAATCATAGGGATACAAACCACGATCACCACTGACGAGAAGACGGTAGAGGTGGCAATCGCATTGGCAGTCGACTTGCCATCATCGCCTTTTGCCACCGCCGTCACATAAGCGGATGCCGCTGTTGGCGCGGCCAAAAAGACAAACAAAAACAGTAACTCTTTTTGCGAAAAGCCAAGGAAAAAAGCCACTAAGGTAAACAACGCTGGGCTAATAATCACCTTACAGGCTAAAGCAATCGGAAAACGTTTTGGTAACGCCCACCCACTGGTCACCAGTGCGCCACCAATACAAATTAGGGCCAAAGGCAAAGAAAGGTTCCCCACCAAATGCGCCGTTTTGAGAACAAATAAAGGCAGTTTTAAACCCATAAGATTCGCAACCGTTCCCAAGACAATGGCAAGAATCAGCGGGTTCTTTACCAGGCTTTTCAACAATGACACCAGATGCAAATGCCCTTTGCTATAGCGCGTCAAAATCACTTCTGCCAGCACATTAAACAGCAGAATACTCAGACCCGCCATAATGCCGCCTATCGCTACCCCCTCTTGGCCAAACATATTCACAACAAGGGCAAGACTAAAAATGCCACAATTGCCACGAAAGGCAATTTGCACAAATACCCCTCGCTGCATAGAAGGCAAATCAAGCCTTACCGCGAGAAACCAAGCAAATAAAAAGGTCAGAACGATCGACGAGGCAAAGTAAAGGGCAAAATCCAAACTGATCAGGCCACTTAAATTATTCGACAGCATGCCTAAAAACAGCAAGGTCGGCATCGCCACTTTAAAAACAAAGCGTGAGCTAATGAGAATAAAATCATCGTTTAATAAACGAATCCGCCGCAAAAAAGCGCCGACAGCAATCATTAATAAAACGGGAGCCGCCACCTCTAAAATAACGCCTTTGGTCTCTAGTAACATATTTCTCTCAATAAAGGGCATACATTTCAATGCATGCCCTATCAGCTCGTTGTAAAAACCGTTACTTTACACGATGAGCTTACCATCGACTAGCTGAGGAATAGACATAGGGTTACTGTCTTTAATCGCACAAGGAATTAGGGCTTCGGGGAAATCTTGGTAACAAACAGGGCGCAAGAAGCGGTCTATCGCAGAGCTACCCACTGACGTTGAACGACTATCAGAGGTAGCAGGGAATGGGCCACCATGCACCATGGCTTGACATACTTCCACCCCCGTCGGGTAGCCATTACACAACAAACGACCCGCTTTGCGCTCAAACACTGGCAACAAAGTACGCACCGCTTCCACATCCTCATCATTCATCTGAATAGTGATCGTCAACTGGCCTTCCACATGCTCCGCAACGGCTTTGTATTCTTCTAAGCTACGGCATTTTATAATCAAAGAAGTCGACCCGAATACTTCATCCTCCATTCCCAGATCAGCAAGAAAAGCGCTAGCTTCCGTCACAAACACATGGGCTTGGCACTGGTTTGGCGTATAGGCTTGCTGTCCTTTCGCCACTAATGTCACTTTATTATTGGCTTCAAGGGCGGCAACACCGGCACAGTAAGCATCGTAAATCCCCCCCGTTAGCATCGTTTGACTGTTCAATGCACGGGTGTCTGCGACGACTTGCGCTAAAAAGTCATCAAAACCGTCACCTTCTAATGCAACCACCAAACCAGGATTAGTACAGAACTGCCCTGCCCCCATGGCTAATGAGGTAACAAAACCGGAGGCCACTTTTTTCGCCTGGGTCGCCAATTTACTGGGCATCACAAAAACCGGATTAATACTGCTCATTTCCGCGTAAACCGGAATCGGTTCAGGGCGACGTTGAGCAATATTGACCAGCGCCAGTCCCCCTTTGCGCGAGCCAGTGAAACCAACAGCTTTAATATAAGGATGAGCCACAAGCTCACCAGCTATTTGATTATCTGAAACAAACAGTAAAGAGAAGACACCTGCTGGCATAGCCGATTTTTCCACAGCGCTTTGAATTGCACGACCGATCAGCTCCGATGTCCCAGGATGAGCCGGATGGGCTTTCGCTACCACTGGGCACCCCGCCGCCAGTGCTGACGCCGTATCGCCACCCGCCACAGAAAAGGCCAATGGAAAATTACTGGCACCAAATACGGCAACCGGGCCTAAGGGAATTTTTTGCAAACGTAAATCAGCACGAGGAAGCGGTGTACGATCCGGCATCGCAGGATCAATACGAGCATCACTGAATCCTCCCATGCGAATGACCGAAGCAAACAAACGAAGTTGCCCCATCGTACGACCTCGCTCCCCTTCAATACGCGCCTTTAGCAGACCACTCTCTGCAACAGCACGCTCGACTAAGGTATCCCCTAGAGCAAGAATCTCATCCGCAATACATTCTAAAAAGCTCGCTCTTTTTTCAATGTCCAAAGCACGGTATAGGTCGAAGGCTTGCCAAGCCGCATCAACCGCTTGATCCACATGCGCTTTGCTACACCCTAAATAGCCAGGCTCAAGAGCCTCATTAGTCGCTGGATTAATGCCATGGAGCGCCTTGTCCGAGCCTAATACAGCTTGACCTGCGATGAGTGATGTTCCCTTAAGAATGGTATTGCTTTGCATGCTATTCCCCTAGTTTTTTATAAAAACACTCATACCTAGTTGCTAGGCCTCGATTAAAGCGAGTTTGGCTTACTCTAATCGAATTTATTGTTGTCCTGGTATCGCTGATACAAATGGTAAGCACGATACAAATGATTGTGCATGGCTTGTTTGGCCCCTTCTGCATCTTTGTTTTTAATACAGTTAAGTATCTCAAGATGCTCTGAGCGCACACGCTGTAAATAGCTGTCCGTTGCGACCTGTTTTAAATCACTGTTTACTAAATTCGCTCGTGGTATCACGTTCTTATTAAACTGCTCATAAAATTGCTTTAAAAACGGGTTGCGTGTTGCGGTACAAATGGCCAAATGAAATTCATAGTCTTCCTTGCGAGCCAACTCACCACGACTAAGTGCCTCATCAAACGCTTGAAAATGAGCTTCTAACAGGGCTACTTCTTCCTCTGTACGACGCAATGCCGCCAGCTCACACGCCGTGGTTTCCACGCTAATACGCATTTCTAAAATGTGCAAAATATCATCGATGGCGGTTGGATCAATTTGATAGGCAAACAGGGTTTCTGCGGCTTGCGTTCTCAATACACTGGTTCCAACGCCACGCTTAGTCTCCACCAAGCCTAACGACTTTAACTGTGTAATCGCTTCACGAATAACCGTTCGACTCACCCCAAACAAATCACACAACTCATTTTCTGTCGGCAGCTTATCTCCTACGGCTATGGCACCTGCAGCAATTTGTTGCTCCAGTTGTTTTGCCACATTACTGGCTAAGCTATCGCTTTTGCCCACCCGTTCAATTTGAAATCGATTTACCAATTTACCCTCGCTATTCATGATAAACATGCATCTTTGTCTGAAAATAAGAACATTACCCTAGGGTTCCAGCTCCCACAAGCAAAGGTTTTCATCTGTACACATTACCCATCACTCATCGAACCAATGCCGGTTTTTTCGGATCAAATGTCCAACCTGGGATCAAAAACTGCATCGCCAAACTGTCATCACGCTGCCCCAATGTGAGCGTTTTGTACAATTCATGGGCTTGTATTAAGTTATCGCGATCCAGGTCGATGCCAAGGCCCGCTTTTGTCGGTACCTTGATTTTGCCTGCGCGAATCTTAAGCGGCTCTTTGGTGAGACATTGCCCATCTTGCCAAATCCAATGGGTATCAATGGCGGTCACTTCACCAGGACAAGCCGCTGCCACATGGGTCATCATTGCCAAAGAAATATCAAAGTGATTATTACTGTGTGAGCCCCAGGTCATGCCCCATTCGTTACACAACTCACCAACCGCCACCGCCCCTTGAATAGTCCAAAAATGGCAATCCGCTAAAGGAATATCGACCGAGTCCAAACGCACAGCGTTCTTCAATTGCTGCCAGTCAGTGGCAATCATATTGGTGGCGGTTTTCAATCCGGTACGACGCTTAAATTCGGCCATGGTTTCTCGACCAGACCAAGCCCCCTCTTGCCCGCAAGGGTCTTCAGCGTAACTCAGCATGTGTTTCACTGGTGTTAAATAGTCTATCGCTTGCTGAAGAGTCCAAGCCCCATTGGGATCAAGTGTCAGGCGGGCATCAGGAAAAGCCTCATACAAAGCAGCAATACACTCTGCTTCTTTATGCCCATCCAGCACCCCACCTTTTAATTTAAAATCTTTAAAGCCATAACGGGCATAAGCCGCTTTTGCTAGGTTAACAATAGCCTCAGGCGAAGTGGCTTCCTTAGCGCGAACCACATCCCAATCGTCCAGAGGGTAATCGTAGGCAGGGTAAGGTAAATCGGTTTTTGTACGATCCCCTAGAAAGAATAAATACCCCAGTGCTTCTATGTCGTCACGCTGTTTACCATACTGGCCAAGCAAATCGACAACAGGCAATCCCATATTTTGCCCCGCCAAATCCAACAGTGCCGATTCAATCGCAGTAATCACATGGACCGCGGTGCGCAAATCAAACGTTTGATTACCACGCACATCGTCAGATTGGCCTGATATGGCATGACGAACCTGACTAATAATCGACTTCCATTTTCCAACGTTCTGACCTTCAACAATGGCACGACACTGCTCTAGTGTGTTGATAATTTTATCGGTTGCTGGAACTTCACCCAGACCGATATTGCCATCATTATCCTCTAAGACAACAACCGTGCGGATAAACCAAGGAGCATGGCCTCCGCTTAAATTTAATAGAAAACTATCGTAACCGGCGACAGGAACAACCTGCATTTTTTTTATTGTTGTAAACATAATACGGGCCTACTTTGTCCATAGAGGCCTTTTAATGCTGTATTAGCATCCACAGCCGTTGTGAAAAGGTCTCTCATAAAAAAAAGAGAAGGCTGACACAAAACCCCAACCTCCTTAAGGGAGTTAGCTGTTTTTCTTAATAAGCGCTTCTAGTTGGGCATACTCCGCCGCATTGGGCATAGTCAAAGGCGCACGCACAGCTCCCGCTGACTGACCAGTGATGGTCGCCCCTGCTTTGATCAAGCTTACCGCGTAACCTTTTTTCGTATCTCGCAAGCGACAAAAAGGAATGAAAAAGCCTTTAATAATGGCGGTAACCGTATTTTTCTCACCGGCACGCAATGCTTTGTAAAACTTATTGGCCATCTCCGGCATAAAGTTAAACACCGCAGAGGAGTAGGTATTCACACCAATAGACAAGTAAGCTTCAGCGAAAATTTCCGCCGTTGGTACGCCACCGATGTAAACCAAACGATCACCAACGGTTTTAATGGTGTCATTCAACGCGGCAATATTACCCACACCGTCTTTCAAAGACACCATATTCGGGTTACGAGCCGCGAGCTCTTTTACACGCTCAGCGGACAAACTGCCATTGGCACGATTGTAGTAGATAAAATGGATGTTGCTTGATGCCATTACCTGACTAGCGTACTCCACAATACCGTCTTCAGGACATTCCGTCAGAAATGGCGGCATCAACAAAATACCATCACAACCGGCTTTATCAGCAATGCTAACGAATTTCTTAGCGTCTGACACACTCCGTCCTGCAGAAGCAATAACTGGCACACGGCCCTTTACTGTCGCAACGGATAACTCAACAATTTGGCGATAATCCTCTTCATCCAGAGAGAAAAACTCACCCGTTCCCCCCGCAACAAAAATAGCAGACACACCATGCTCAATAAACGACTCTAAGCGCTGACGGAATGTCCCAGCATTAAATTTACCACTGGCATCAAAATCCGTCACAGGAAACGACAGCAGCCCATCACTCAACGCCGATCTCATTTGTTCTACAGAAAAAGCCATGCTTTCTTCCTCATTATTTTTATCGTTGAAAGTAAAGCCTTAAAAAGACTATTTAAATGATTTAGGAGGTAGCAATTTAACCTATATAATGTATTACATCATACAACAAAGATGGTAAATGGCAACCTGTATATCGACTCACTGTGATCATCAAGTCACCGGCGCTGGATTAAATAACACCAAATCGTTATGTAACCCCAAACGGTCAGCCGCTACTTGCTTACGGCCACTGGCCACGTCAATAATCAAATGAAACAGCTCCCAACCCGCTTCTTCTAAAGTAATCTCTTTGGTGGCAACACGACCGGCGTCTAGATCGATCAGATCATGCCAACGATGACCTAGATTACTGTTGGTTGAGACTTTAATGACTGGCACCACCTCAAGACCATAAGGTGTGCCACGACCCGTGGTAAACACATGCAAGTTCATCCCGGAAGCGAACTGTAAGGTGCCACAAATAAAATCGCTTGCTGGGGTTGCCGCAAAGTTAAGACCGCGCTTACGAATACGTTCGCCGGGACTTAACACATCAACAATTGGACTGTTGCCAGACTTCGTAATCGACCCAAGGGACTTTTCAACGATATTATTTAACCCCCCTTTTTTATTACCGGGCGTGGTATTGGCGCTGCGATCCGCTTGACCCAAGCTCAAATAATCGTCGTACCACTGCATTTCACGCAACAAGGCTTTGGCTACCTCTACGCTTTGGGCACGCGGCGTTAGCAAATGAATCGCGTCGCGCACTTCAGTGACCTCAGAAAACATCACAGAACCCCCAGCGCGAATAACCAGATCGGAGGCATACCCCACAGCGGGATTGGCGGTAATACCTGAAAAAGCATCGCTGCCACCGCATTGCACACCCACAACCAATTCAGACAAAGGACAGGGTTCGCGACGACGTCGGTTCAAACGCTCAAGGTGGGACTCTGCCATTGCCATAATGCTATCAACCATGTCTTGAAAACCGTGATGTACTTCGTCTTGCAGGCTAACCACATTGTCTTTTAACCATTGAGCTGCATCAGAATTCGGCAAAATATTCACCGCTTGCGCATCGTCGATATCAAGTAAACGATGAGGTTGGAGTTTTTCACACCCCAAACCAATGACCATCACCTCACCACCAAAATTGGGATTTTTCGCCATGTTTTGTAAGGTACGAATTGGCACAATCGCCGCAGGAGCATTGATAGCCACGCCACAACCATAACTATGATTGAGAGCGACCACCCCATCGACGTTCGGATATTTTGGTAACAAAGTATGCTTAATGAGCTTTACTAGGTATTCCGTTACACCAGAAACACACTGCACACTCGTACTGATACCGAGCAGATTTTTTGTTCCCGCAGAACCGTCTGAATTTCTATAACCATCAAAGGTATAGCCTTCTAGGGGGGCAATGTCTGGCTTAACGCGCGTCGCTAATGGCAGCTCATCCAACTTAGGTGGCGTAGGCATAATCATTAACGCTTCCGACACCCAACGCCCGACTGCCAATGGCTCCTTTGCGTACCCAATCACTTCGTTGTAACGAATGATGTCTTGCCCTTGATCAATCGCTGTTAGTGTCACTTTATGACCCTGTGGCACTGCTTCTTTTAATACAATACCACCTTCTAACTCTGCTCCCGCTGGGGCCCCACCTTGATTAACAATAATCGCCACATTATCGTTCGCGTGGATTTTGATTAGCACATATTCATTCATACCTGCCCTCAACTGCATTCAAACCTTTGGTTTTATCATTATTTTTATGCCACTAATGAAAGCTTTCAAAGCAGCCAAGAATCTCAAGCAAATACTGTCTATATTCACTACCAAAAATCATACATCATACATTTGTCTTTTCAAGAAAGTTTTAGCTATTTCGCTTTTAACTAAAAATGCCGCTCATTTGAGCGGCATTTGATTTAATCTATCCATTTGTTTTTAAAGTAATTACGGCATTATAAGTCCTATAAGAACACACTAACCAATGCTGCGATTAATCCGTAGATGACCATAGGTACCACCGTACGTTTCATAATAAAGCCCTCTTTATGGCTAATACCCAATATGGTCGATACTGCAATGATGTTATTCAAGCAAACCATATTCCCCATCGCTCCACCAACTGACTGCAAGGCTAAAATCAGTGTTTGCGGCAAGCCAACGCTCACTGCAATACTTTGCTGAATGGCACCAAAGGTTAGGTTAGACACGGTGGCCGAACCTGAGAAGAAGGCCCCTAATGCTCCTAAGTAGGAAGCAAAATAGGTCCATTTATCACCAGTTAATTCGGCAAAGGAGTGGCCGATAACTAGCACAGGAGAATCTAACTTACCCAGCATCATGAACTTCACCATGACTAGGGCCCCCATTAACGAAATAGACGGCCACAGAATACGACGTCGACAATCCGAAAACGCCTCAAACACTTGGCCTTTAGACATTTTGAGAATCGGAATAGAAATAAGCACAACCACTAAAAATGGAATCAAGGCAGGCACGTAGAGCGTCTTATAAGCCCATGACACACTGGTTCCAAAAATGTGTGTCAGAGAAATGGCTAACGAATCCGTTACACTTACCTGAGTACTACCAAGGCTACCATGTAACCAAGGTGTCATGTCCGTCAAGATCTGCTTTATACCTAGCTGCTTAATCCGAGTAATGATCAAGATCCCTACTAAGAGAATCATCGGGCTAATGGCGATCGCCAAAGCTTTACCGCTTACCCCTTTACGCTTTTCACTATGTCGCGTCTCATTCGACAAACCAATATGGTGACGAGCCAGAAAGACACTGATGACTAAGCCAATTACACCACCTAACAACGAAGGGAATTCATAATTCCATTGGGCAATCAGTAAATAAGGTAAAGTACAGGACAAAACACTCAACAAGATAAAAATAATGTTACGACGGATATCTTGCCAGCTCACCACAAAGCGCAACGCAATAATCGGAATGAAAAAAGCCGCAATGGTATGAACAAGAGCGGTATATTGAGAGATACTTAAAATTTCCGCATCTTTTAAATTTAACGGTGCAAAACCAAACCAAGTCGGCGTGCCAACAGCCCCGAACGATACCGGTACCGAGTTCATGGTTAGCGTCAGCAAAATCACTTTGATGGGATTAAAGCCTAACCCCACCAAAATGGGCGCGGCAATCGCGGCAGGCGTACCAAAACCCGAAGCACCTTCAATCATAAAGGCAAACGCCCAACCAATAATCATCAGCTGAGCAACGGCATTCGTACTGATGCTCTCTAACCAATGACGCACGATATTCTCAGCACCAGACAATACCATCACTCGGTTCAACAATATTGCCCCCGCGATAATTGAAATCGGGGTGAGAGTCGATAACACGCCAGAGATTGCGTTGGCTAACAGAAGGGTTTGATTCGCATGAAAATAAAAAACCTGAAATATGCCGACCAGTAACGCCGTGGCGGGTAACGCAATATAGGAAGGGACAGGATGCTTTTTTGTCATTGCATAGATTAATAAAACAATAGGGAATATGGATACCAGTAAATCCATTGTATTTCTCCACTCAATGTCCTGATGGACGTCATATTATTTTTGTTTTTTGCAGCCGATGGCTGCAATTGGGAATGCGCCAATTATTAGGGAGAGAAGAAACAAAGACCATCTAGTACTTTTTCAGAAACAATCTAATAGAATTTGACAAAACACAAAATCACTACTAAATGGAAAAATTATTACATAATAATCAATATGTTATATTTTTATTCACAAAAACCTCTCTTCACTATTAGTGTGATTTTGGAATCAATGAATTCTTCCTTAGTGCATAATGAAATAACAACAAACACTTTATATAAAATTTTCTTATAACAAAATCACCACTACATCATAGAGGCGCGCTTAGCTCCTCCCTATGTTCTCTCATCCACTGGGCCAATGAATCCAATGTTGGTTTTAAGGTTTTGCCAAGCTCCGTCACTTGATATTCCACTCGTGGCGGCATTTCTGGGTACATGGCTCGTGTCACCAAACCTATCGATTCAAAGGCTCTTAATTGTTTGGTGAGTTCTTTCTGTGTGATAGGCGCTACCGCTCTTTGCAGTGCACCAAAACGAATCGCATCATCCACCACGATTAAACGATAGAGAATCGGAATGGCCCATTTTCCTGAGACAAGATTGACAAAATCCACCATAGGACAAGGTTCAGTAGACTGAGTAAATAATGTGGTCATTAATATTTTCCTCTTTAGTATCTATTTGGTACCTACTATTAAAAACATACTAATATACTGATAATGCGACCACTTAACCAACACAACAAGGTGGTATTTTATATGAAACGTCTATTAGACAAGCATGCTCTGATCACGGGTGGCACCGCAGGAATAGGATTAGAAACCGCCAGACAGTTTTTACAAGAAGGCGCTCATGTCGCTATTACGGGTCGTAGCGACATCGGATTAAAAGCGGCAAGGGAAGAATTTGCTGGCCGTCTCTTAGTGTTAAAAAGCGATGCGAGTATTGTCGCGGAACAAACGCGTCTTGCTGAGCAGATCAGCGTATCTTTCCCTAAATTAGACATAGTGTTTATTAATGCCGGCGATGTCACTCATCAACCACTAGAAAAATGGGATGAAAACACCTTTGATCACGTTCTCAATACCAATTTAAAGGGGCCGCTTTTTCTTATCCAGTCACTTTTGCCACACCTCTCCGCGTCTGCTTCCATTATTCTTTGTGGTAGTGTTTCCGCCCAAATAGGTTTGCCACAAAGTAGCGTTTACGCTGCCAGCAAATCCGGACTCATTTCTTTAGCCAGGACATTATCCGGCGAATTAAAAGATCGAGGAATCAGAGTTAACGTCCTTAGCCCAGGTCCAACACAAACCGATGCCTTTAAAAAATTTGGTCTAGAACAAGAAGAGGAGAACGCTCTGCGAGCGGAGGTAAGCAATCTTATTCCTTTAAAACGCATGGGATCGGCAATCGAACTAGCAAAAGCAGCCGTGTTTTTAGCCTCAGACGAATCCGCTTACATGCTCGGCTCTGAGTTATTGATGGATGGCGGCATTGGCAATGTCTAAGTAGACACCTAAACAGGCCCGACCCAACGTCGTCTTCGATACCTATCAAAAACGTGCTTTTTCTCCACTCTCATTTCAGGCATATGCTGTTGAATTAAAGCTATTGTATCGGCAATCAAACTCTCCATCATTTCAGCGCCTTCTAAAAAAGGCGCTTTATAAATCGCCTCAAAGCGCTGCCAACAGTTTTCAGGTTGAATAGGCAGCTCCTTTAAACTCTGTTCAAGGCTCTTAAAATCTACAGAGAACATACCGTTTAGGGCAAATAACAAAAGTCCCATGCGTTTTTGAATACCTGAGATCAAACCATAATAAATGGGTAAGTCTTGACGGTGGGCATATAATTTCAAATCTGGTGAGATAATAGCCGCTAGATGTAGAGCAACCACTTCTTGGCGTTTTTTCAGTGGAAAATGTAGATCATTACGCCACTGTATTAATTGCGAGGAGGTTTTTAACACCATACCATTTTGAATAACCCATAAGGTTTCCTGAATGGCATTGGTCAGTGAAGCCGTTTCGATAGACCGAATAAAACCATCAATGACTTCCTCCGAGCAATGCCAAAGATCGATTTTTAGACCATCAACATAAAAATAGTCGGTTATCAAACCATTCCCATCAGGCCTTGAAAAAGTAGCATCGGTGCCCGCCGTCCTTTTTACCATCTCCTGTCTATCACTAAGAGAAGGTAAGCTTGTATAAAACAGACCTATTTCAATATCAGAGTAATCATCCGCCCAACCTTTGGCGACAGAGCCGCCAATAAGAGCCGTGTGATAATCCATAACGCACAGACGAGAGAGCAATTTTCGTGCAAATTTAACTCTAAGGGTGATAGCTTGATTCATTTTGTTACCACTCTACAAAAATGGTACGACAGGTAAGCTGCTGTACAAAGAACACACTGTAAAATACAGGGAGGATAGAGTCTACTGGCATTCATTTAATTGCTGATTCTCTGTACAATGACAATCAACTCATTAATTTAGAAAAGGAAGTCTTTGTGAAGAAGCTACTTGGTATACTCGTTATTGTGCTTGCCGCTGTGTGTATTATTTCTCCCAAAATCATTGCGGGTCAATATCAGAAACAGCTAGAAAGCTTTATTGCCTACCTAAATCAATCAGCAGGTTATCATGCTAAAATCGAATCAATGGATAACTCCTGGTTTGGTTCAAAAGCCAATATTTCGGTGGAGCTTGATCCGTCAACGATTGATCCTAATAGTCCAATCGGCCTCATCAAAGCTAATATCGTTCTCGAAACACACTATGGCCCGCTATTATTCAATAAACAAAGTCTTATCGGACTGTATTCAACACAGGCCAGCATCCCAGCCGACAAAGCACGCGACACCTTGGTTTGGGATGATAACAAGCCCTTATATCAGCTTAATATAACCCGAGGTTTAACAGGTAATTTAACCATGACGGATGCCATTCCAAGCTTTACCGACAAGGCAAAAACCTTGTCGTTTAGCGGGTATTCTGGGTCAGGCGAGAATAAAAACAACACCTTTCACTATCAAGGTGCACTAAAAAATATCAATATTGATGACCAACAACCGGCATCGTTAAAAGACCTTTCCGTTAAATTATCAATGGACACCAGTGTTGACCTGAATAATGGCGGTTTGCGTGACAGCGACATGACATTGAAAGTCGGAGACATCCAAGTAGCATCAAAGATGGCGATAAAAGGTCTCTCTATTAACACCCACTCAGATCTGGATAAGAAAACACAGCTAGGTGACATAAAAATCAGCTATGGCGCAAACTCGCTTAGTCTCCCTTCGGTTCAAGTAAGTAATCTTTCGCTTGTTACGGAACTCAAAAACTTAAACAACGCTGTCTTAACCAAAATCTACAAAGAACTTAATAACGCTCCAGACAGAACGGATCCTACAAACCAAAAAACCATAGCGGTTTTACAAGACAACCTTAGCCCATTTTTAGCCAGCAAGCCTGAATTTAATATTTCTGATTTCAGTGGTACCCTGCCCGAAGGCAGTTTTAAATCTAGCCTAACCAGTAAACTTGCCGATGTTAATGATCCTAAGTTAGTGGACCTATTTAACCCACAATTTTGGAAGTATTACACCATTGCTAAAGCAAATATTCTGGTTGATGCACCGCTTGCCGATAAACTAGCGCAACAATTTGTCGCCAAGCAAGCGCAAATGCCAGCACAGTCACCACAAGTCAAACAACAAGCACAGATGATAATAGGGAATTTCGTACAACAAGGTTTGATCAAAAAAGAGAAAGATCAGTATAGAACAGAGATATCCATTAAAGGTGGACAGGCTAACATCTTCGATATACCGCTACCGATGTAATACAGTAAGCAGCTCAATAAAAAATGCCACCCAAAAAAATGAGTGGCATTTTTTTATAAAAGGCAAAATGCATTTCGCCTTTCAATCAAATTCAACTTTACAAAAAAAAGAGCAAGCCTTGAAAAGACTTGCTCTTTTTTAAAATAAAATTCGCTAGATATTATAGCGCAGTAATATTTTCTGCTTGTGGGCCTTTAGGGCCAGTCGTCACAATGAATTCTACTTTTTGGCCTTCAGCCAAGGTTTTGAAACCAGAGCTGACAATAGCGCTAAAATGTGCGAACACATCTGGGCCAGACTCTTGCTCGATAAAACCAAAGCCTTTTGTTTCATTGAACCACTTAACAGTACCTTGAATAGGGGTAGACATAATAATCACCTGATATATTAGTAATAGCCATATATGATGGCTGGAAATGCAAAAAATAGACTGTTACTTAAAAACTTTCAGGACGAGAATTATGAATAAAACTACGTAGATCAGAGTTAATAATTAGAGACTTCTTTCTAGCTGGAGAGTGCATAGTATAGACATATAGAAAGAATAGCCACCTTTATTCCTCTTATTTTGTAATCTTATGTTCTGTTGATCCAATTTTATTTTAGAATAACCCGTGCATTTATAGGCTGTACCGGACGATTATTGGGCGCGCCAACAGTACGTTCAAATGTCTCTAACTGAGCTTTGGATGCGGTTATATAATGTTTCATGACTAACCAAGCAACACCTTCAGAGCAAGGGGGCGTCGTCAAGGAACCATTGAATCGATAATAGGTTTTGTCTTTGGGTAACAACCCCATCGCATTCACACTTTGCGATAAGTGTTTTTCTTGTAGCATCTTCTTTGGCATCTCCCGCCAAATTTTTTCCAACGTAGAATTGGCTGTTCCCTGCTTAAACATAACGGCTACAACCGCAAGATTCCCCTCTTTATCGGCGTGAACAAGATGCGCTTCCATTGGGTAGGAATTGCCCTCTATGGTATTTTCACTCGGCGCATGAAAATGAAATTGCCTTAATTCATAGTGATGCCCCTCCAGCTTCAATACGCTGCCCTTTTGATAGGTTACTTGAATCGTATGACCATTATTAATCACATCCTTACCACCATACCGATAGGAAAAAGATAAAGGCGACAACTTAGCCTCAATCATCTTAGTTAAATTAATAGGCGATTGATTTTTCCCTTGCGAACAGATTGAAAAATCACCTGATAAGGCACTCCAATGATCTGGTCCTTGCTGACCTTCATAGCTCCAATGAGCTTGTTCGGATGCTAATAAAGCCGGTGATGTGATGCCTGATAACAGCACAAGAAAAAGTCCCTTTTTAAACATGGTAAAACTTCCCTATCGTTATAAATACCGTTTTTTAGTACGTGAAAATTAAAGCGGTGAATTAATAACATCATTTTAGGGGATGGGGCAAACTAAATCTAAACCACTGTTCCTAAACTAATATATCGCTCTTTAGTTTTATGACAGCCGCTCATTTCTCAACTGCCGTGTAATCTCATAAGTGGCAATGGAACACGCTGATGCAACATTCATTGAGGAATTCACACCAAACATGGGAATATGCACAGTGATGTCTGATAAGGCAAGAATCTCATCTTTGATTCCATAATTTTCAGATCCTAATACCAAGCACACTTTATCAGTTGGGAGCATATTCAAAGCAGCTAAATCTATGCTTTCTGAGGTAATCTCAAGACTAACGATTTTATAACCCAATGATTTTAGAGATTCTATAATCGTGACGGGATCAGACGAATATTCATATGGTACATACTTTTCGGTGGAGCGAGATGTTTTTTTGATCTTTGCATTAGGAGGCACCACCGTACTTCCTGTAAGAAATATCTTCTCCACCCCCAGAGCATCTGCCACTCTAAAAAAACTACCGACGTTCATCGGCACATCTATATCATGGGCTAAAAAACAGACAGGGTATCTTGTTTGGGTTGATTGATGAGCTTCATGGCTCAATTGTATATTACTCATACAACGCTCGATGATAAAAAAGGGACGGATTTACTAGTTCAGCACCAGATTATTATACTTAGCCGATCACTTTCACAAGTAAACTAATCCCTTAACAGGTAAGCAACATCAAGTGATTCTGGTTAAAGAACCGTTGAAAAGCCTTCGAACTTTGGTGGCCCAAGATATAGACCTCTAGATGACGTGGCATTTGCATGAGCCTTACGAAAGGCCTCAGATTTAGTCCAGTCGCGGAACGCCTGCTCATTTTCCCAAATAGTATGAGAAGCAAACAGAGTGAACTCTTCATTGGTTTCACCCTGTAATAAATTAAATGAATCAAAGCCAGGTACGTCTTTTAAGTGAGTATCTCGGCTACGCCAAATATTGATAAATTCCTCTTCACGTCCTACAGCAATACGGAAACGGTTCATTGCTACGTACATAGTGATTCTCCTGCAACATAATGCATTCTATAAAGTAATCAGTCTTACCAAGGTTATAATTAACAAAATGACCTGCCACCTGACAAGGCCATCCAGCCAAAAGTCCAATTCATTACCCATTAGGGAAGGTGTTAATAAGTCCTCTTGACTCAGCATGGAGATAAAAGCCTGCTATTTGCGGCAAGCATCGAATGTGAATAGTGAACCTATTGACGAGATGCTTAACAAAGAATACGAAACATAAAAGAGCACTTATGGTCTTTCTATTATCCGCATTATTTGTTCTGATTTGAGTACACGGTTTAAAAACGTGTATCAGAACAAGAGACTTTTGCACGACTACTGCGCTTGCCAATACTTTGTTAAAAACAGACTCAAAATGCTCATTTATAGCTATAAAATCCGCTTTCTCGTCTGTTTTTGCCGCGCCTTGGCGTCGCTCGTGACATCGCGCAAAGGTCTCAACAAATAGCAATAAATAAATGACAAACAGGTGAAACACTCTCTCAACTGTATACATAAGGACAGCCAAATGTACAAACGACAGACACCGCAACGATTGTTACTGCTTTCATCACTCTTTCTTAGTCAGAGCCTCTTTGCCTCTGGTCAAGTGACCGATGCCGTTGCTCCAGAGCAAACGAGTGCCATCTCTGAAAAAAAACTGGTCACAGCTCAACACGAGATGGTAGCAACCGCCAACCCTATCGCCACTCAAGTAGGTTACGATGTGCTCAAATCAGGAGGCTCTGCTATTGATGCACTGGTCGCCGTGCAAATGACATTGGGCCTTGTAGAACCTCAGTCTTCTGGTTTAGGTGGTGGCGCTTTCGCCGTTTACTACGATGCAAAAAACAAACAGCTCACCACCTTTGATGGGCGCGAAACCGCCCCCATGAAAGCCACTCCAGAACTGTTTCAAGACAACAATGGCAAGCCGCTCAAATTCTATGATGCGGTTGTCGGAGGGCGCTCTGTTGGGACTCCTGGCACCATTAAATTGATGGCTGAATTGCACAAACGCTATGGTCGAAAACCTTGGTCGGACCTATTAAAACCAGCAGAAAAAATAGCCCTCGATGGCTTTATCGTTTCGCCTCGACTCGCCCACTCTGTTGAAAGCAACAAAGCGCATCTATCTCGCTACCCAGAAACCAAAGCGTACTTTTTCAGCTTGGATAACAGCCCCATCCAAGCGGGACAACGCCTGAAAAATTTGGCCTATGCCAGAACCTTAAGTGAATTGGCCATGCATGGCCCTGATATTTTTTATCATGGGAAAATTGGCAAGGACATCGTTCGGCAGGTCAACCATGTGGTGGATAATCCAGGGGTTCTGTCCGAAGCGGACCTGGCTAACTACCAAGTCAAACAAAGAAAGCCCGTGTGTCTGCCCTATAAACAATATGATATATGCGGCATGGGGCCACCCAGCTCAGGTGGCTTAACCGTTGGACAAATCATGGGCATCACCGAACAATTTAATCTTGCTAAGATGGGTCCCAACTCACCCGAAGCTTGGCAAATTATAGGCGATGCATCGCGTTTAGCGTTTGCGGATCGAGGTCGATACATGGCCGATACCGATTATGTGCCTATGCCACAGGGCTTATTAGATCCGAGCTATTTAAAGGCCCGAGCCCAACTTATCCCCCCCGGCAAAGCACTTGCTCATGTTGCAGCGGGAGAACCTGAATGGCGTCATCCGTTCAAACAGGCAGACGATATCGCTATTGAATTTCCCAGTACCAGTCATATTGTCATTATCGACAAAGATGGCAACGCCGTTTCCATCACCACCACCATTGAAAGTGCTTTTGGCTCGAAGCTAATGGTCGATGGCTTTTTGCTCAACAATGAGCTAACAGACTTTTCTTTTAAGTCTTACGAAAATGGTTACCCAATCGCCAATCGATTAGAACCGGGTAAACGTCCACGCTCTTCTATGTCACCAACCATCGTTATGAAAGAGGGTAAACCTTACTTACTGATTGGCTCACCAGGCGGCTCAAGTATCATTGGTTATGTGGTCAAAACGTTGATTGCTAATCTGGAGTGGGGGATGAATATTCAGCAAGCCATTTCTCTGCCCAACGCCATTAATCGTTTTGGTACTTTTGAACTAGAGAAAGGCACAAAAGCAGAAGCCCTAAAAGAACCATTAGAAAAAATGGGGTATAAAGTCGCCATAAAAGATTTGAATTCAGGAGCGCAAGGTATTGAAATCCAATCGGGGAAGCTCTACGGCGGAGCCGACCCAAGGCGTGAAGGATTGGTTTTGGGAGACTGATGAAGCCCCATCTTCCCTTATTTACATCCTCCCTATGATTACAAACCACCATCATAGGGGGGATAACCCCTAAGTAAGATCAACGGCTTTCCAGTGCTCCAACAATATATTGATAAATAAATCAGCGGCAGGTGATACAGAAGTAGAGCTACGCTTTACCAACCCAATTGAGCGATCAATTTTCTGCCCTTTGAGCGGCCTAAATGTCAGTGCTGATGCAGAGCTTAACGGCATGGCTAATTTCGGTACAATGGAGATGCCTAATCCCATTTCCACTAACCCCAATGAGGTTGAAAGGTGCTGAACCTCATAAAAACTGTTCAATTTCACCTGATCTCTGGCTAATGATTTATCCAATAAAATACGATTACCGCTAGCTCGCCCAACACTAATTAATTTATAGGACTCCATATCAGCCCAAGACACTTCATCCAATTCGCATAATGGGTGATCTTTCCTCAGACAAACCACAAAAGGGTCATCTAGAAGTGGTGTAAAAACTACCTCCGGGTGCTGTGCAATAGCCATATTAATGCCAAAGTCGGCATCCCCTCGAATAACGGATTCCAGCCCCTGATTGGCACTTTCGTCTAAAATTTGAATTCGAATACCAGGATAACGTTCATTAAAAACATTAATAACACTGGGCAAAAAGTAAAACGCTGCGGTTGGAATGCAGGCAATAACAACCTTACCTTTTTGCTGGGACGCCATGTCTTTAATGCCCAAAATGGACATTTCGAACTCTTCCACCATCCTTCTGGCTTTGGGTAAGAACTCTCTACCAACCGATGTTAACCAAGTTTTTCTGGTGGTTCTTTCGAACAATTGTGCTCCAAGTAAAGACTCTAATTTTTGCATTCTACGGCTTAATGCAGGCTGCGACAGAAAGGTTAATTCTGCTGCATCATGAAAGTTTCCCGTCTCCGCAATCCGAATAAAAATAACCAAATCTTTGAACTCTATTTGATGCATGACCCCACCACTGATAACAATTTTGCATCATTTATAACTTATTTTTGCATTTGATGCACCAATCCTCATTATGAGATCTTAGCGCCAGTACCAATAACAATAAGGTTTTTATAATGTCACAAACCATATCCTGCATGATTATGCGTGGTGGCACCTCTCGAGGCCCATACCTAAAAATTTCTGATCTACCTAAAGAGAGAGATGCCTGTGCGGATGTTCTTTTGAAAATAATGGGATCTGGTCACGAACTTCAAATAGATGGCATTGGCGGAGGCAATAGCTTAACAAGCAAGGTTGCCATGGTAGGACCCTCAACTCATCCAGAAGCGGATGTGGATTACCTATTTGCTCAAGTGGGCATACTCGAGAAGAAAGTAGACTTCGCACCAAACTGTGGAAACATGTTAGCGGGCGTCGCGCCCTATGCAATTGAAACAGGACTGTTTCCGGCCTCAAACGATAAAACAACCGTACGCATTCATAACCTCAATACCGGCAAGATTATACACGCTACGGTATCGACGCCTAATGGTAAAGTTAAATATTCTGGAAACACCATCATTGCTGGCACTAACTCGCCAGGAGAACCCATCCATTTAACCTTTATCGATGTTGAAGGTGCTAAAACAGGAAAATTACTACCAACGGGGAATAAAATAGATGTCATTGACTCGGTCCCAGTTACCTGTATCGATGCCGCCACCCCTGTTGTTTTGATTAAAGCTTCTGACCTTAAAAAAACAGGTTATGAGTCCCCATCGGAGTTTGATAACGATGTGGAGTTCATGAGCCGATTAGAAAATATTCGTCTTCAAGCGGGTCGATTAATGGGCTTAGGCGATGTCTCTAATTCTGTAATCCCTAAACCTATTTTGCTGTCACCCGCTGTGCACGGTGGCACTATTTCAGCGCGCTATTTCGTACCAAATAAATGCCATAAAGCGCTAGCTGTCACAGGCAGCATCGCCATTACAACCGCCTGCTGCACACTCGGTACCATCGCATCAGAACTGATCAATAATGACAGTGACGATTCTTCTTTTGTTCTTGAGCACCCATCAGGAACAATAGAGCTGAGTGTCACACGCAAAGCTGATGACAGCTCTGTCATCGAAAGTGTGTCGCTCATACGAACCGCTAAACGAATATTAAATGGCACCATTTATCTCGATTAGCACACTTAATGATCTCAACGACTACAATAAAAGCTCTATAAAAACAAAAAAGGATAAAACCATGAAAAAGCACTTGAAGCTCTTATGCGCCTCAACCTTGATCTTTGGTAGCTTGCTAACAACAGCAGCGAAAGCAGAGACAGCCGATATTCCCTCAACGATTAATTGGACCATACCCTTTGGTGTTGGCGGTGGTACAGACGTTTGGGCACGCTTTATCGCTCCCTATTTAACAAAGTATATTCCCACTCACCCAACGGTTGTCATTAAAAACCAGCCTGGTGGTGGCTCTATTACTGGTACTAACTTATTTTATAAGCGTGCTAGAAGCGATGGCTCGGATATTTTAGGGACCTCGGCATCAACACTTTTTCCGTTCATGCTGGGTGATAAACGCGTCCGCTACAACTTCGATAAATGGATGCCATTAATGGCGAGTCCAACAGGTGGCGTAGTCTATGTCCAGCCTAACCTTGGCGTTAAGTCCGCTGCCGATATCGATAAGCTAAACGGTGTCACACTCCCTTTCGGATCCCAAGGTCCAACTCGACTTGAGTTGCCTGTACTAATGGCTTTTGAAATGCTTGGTCTTGACGTCAAGCCAGTATTCGGTATGAAGAGCCGTGGCGCGGGTCGTCTAGCCTTCGAACGTGGTGAAGCAAAAATAGACTTTCAGACTACTTCGGCTTATATCAACTCGGTAGAAGACTTGGTTAAAAACCACAAAGCGATTCCGTTATTCTCTTTAGGGGTGATGAACGAAGATGGGAAGATAGTACGCGATCCAGCCTTTCCAAATTTACCTACATTCCAAGAGGTCTATTTCCAGAAGTATGGCAAGAAACCATCTGGTAATGAATATACCGCTTACTCTAAGTTCCTAGCGGCAGGCTTTGCTTTCCAAAAAGTGATCTTTATTCCCGCAAATACGCCAAGCGACATTATTCATGCGTACCAAAAAGGGATTAAAGAAATGCTGAAAGATCCTCAGTTCATTAAAGACTCTATAGTGCAAATTGGTCCCTATAAAAATATTGTGGGAGTCAATGTCGCTCAACATCTTCAAGAAGCCACCAAAATTTCTCCTGAGCTATACGCTTGGGTAGCCAAATGGCTAAAACAGAAATTTGATTATTCACTCTAATCCATAGCTGTCATTAGGAGTTATTCATGGCCGTGCTTCTTAGTGCCTTAGACCAAATTTTATCGTTTACGCACTTTATCTATTTATTAGGTGGGGTCTTAGTTGGTCTTGTGGTAGGTATTATTCCAGGACTCGGTGGTATTGCTGGTATGTCCTTACTGTTGCCATTCATATACGGAATGGAACCATCTGTTGGCTTAGGGATGCTAATGGGACTGGTTGCAGTGATACCTACCGGTGATACGTTCACCTCCGTTTTAATGGGAATTCCTGGATCGAGTTCTTCCCAAGCAACGGTCATGGATGGCTTCCCTCTTGCGAAAAAGGGACAAGCAGCGCGAGCGTTATCCGCTGCTTTTATGTGTTCGATGATAGGCGGTGTAGTAGGTGCTATCGTTCTTAGTGTGTTCATTCTAGTCGCACGACCGATTGTACTGTCTTTTTCATCTGCCGAATTATTTATGCTGACCTTATTGGGTTTAAGTGTGGTGGCTGCATTATCTGGCGGCAACATTTTTAAAGGGTTGGCGGCTTGTGGACTAGGTTTATTGGTTGGTTCTGTTGGTTCAGCCCCCGCTACAGGCGATTTTAGATTTACGCTTGGCATCGACTATCTTTACGATGGTATTCCTTTGGTCGTCGTCGGTTTAGGTATTTTTGCCTTACCAGAAATCATTAGCCTACTTGTTCAAAATAAAGCGATTGCGTCCACTCCCAATAAATTGGGACATGGCCTAAAGCAAGGGATAAAAGACGTTTTTCAAAATCTTCCTCTTGTAGGCAAATCGTCTATTTTTGGCAGTCTTGTTGGGGCTATTCCAGGCTTAGGCGGCTCAGTTGTCGATTGGATGACTTACAGCTTTGCCATGAATTCAAGCAAAGACAGCTCGCAATTTGGTAAAGGTGAGATCAAAGGGGTGATCGCACCTGAATCAGCCAATAATGCCTGTGCTTCTGGTAGTATGATTCCAACGCTATTATTTGGTATACCTGGCTCGGGTTCGGCGGCGGTATTTCTAGGTGGTATGTTATTGCTTGGTTTACAGCCAGGCGTCTCTATGATTACCACTCATCTAGACCTAACCTACACCATCATTTGGTCTTTAGCTTTAGCGAACATTTTGGGCGCAATTTTTTGTATTTGTTTTACACGTCCAATTTCACTGCTGACTTACGTTAAATTCTCAATACTTGCTCCCATCATTTTAACACTTATTCTGTTTGCTGCTTATCAAGCAACTCGCAGTCTAGGCGACTTCATCGTCCTTGGCGTCATTGCGACTATAGGTGTCTTGATGAAGGATGCGGGATGGCCACGTCCAGCATTTTTAATTGGCTTTGTATTGTCATCTGGTGCGGAGAATTACTTTTTCCAAAGCATTCAGTTCTATGGTTACTCTTGGTTTGAACGTCCTGGCGTAATTATCATTGCTTTGTTGATCATACTGGGCTTTGTTCTTCCTCCTATTCTTAAAAGCAGAAGAAAAGCACAAAAAGACGAGGGTCAAGTCACAGAAAAAGAGTTGCCAATCACCTCTATTACCGATCTGGTACTGATTCTGCTAATTACTGGTGCAGGCACATATGCTTTATTTAACATATGGGACATGTCCACGTTAACTAAGGCATTTCCTCTGATTGCTATTGCAATCGTGCTGTTCTCTTGCATAGCATTGCTGATACAACGCTATAAAGTAAAACATCGCAAAGTGGTCACCAATATTAGGCTAGAGGCTTGCTATATTGTTGGTTTCTTTGTCATTGCGTGTGGGTACTACTATTTAGGTTTTATCTCCACTACGTTTGTTTTCTCATTGCTATTTTTGTCTTATTTGGCAAAAGCATCATGGACTAAGTCGTTTATTATCGCTTTTTGCTTAGTAATTTTCTTATTAGTTATGCGTCATATCATGCACATCGACTATCCAGAAGGTTTTTTAGATCCCTATATTTTAACGCCAGTCGATAAAATATTTTAAAACACATTGGTGAGGTTGCCCCCCGCCTCCTCACCTTTTTTATTAACACCAGAATAATAAAAGGTTACAGATATGTCTGATACATCCAGTAATACACCTTTCAAAAAGTCCTATATTATAATCACTATAGCATTGGCACTATCAGGCTTATCGGAGTTAGCCTCTTTATTTTTTATTCAACCTCTTCTGCCGACACTATCAAAGCTGTATCACATTCCTACTGACCATATTAGTGAGATTCTATCGGTTGAAACGGCTATGCTGGCAATAGGTCTATTAGTCACCGGAAGCTTGTCAGATCGCTTTGGAAGAAAAAGACTCATTGTCACGGCACTCTTTTCCGGTGCGGTTATCACCTGTCTATGCTCTATGATCCACTCTTGGGATCTTCTTGTTGCCATGATGGGATTGCTTGGACTAACGTTAAGCGGTATTGCCGCTGCGGCAACAGCTTATATTAGTGAAGAGGTTCCCTCTGCTGTGGCCAGTATTGTCACAGGCTATTTTGTCTTTGGTAACTCAATGGGTGGAATGTCTGGCAGGGTATTTGCCAGCCAAATGATTGCACACACACAACTTCACAATATTTTCTTAGGTTTTGCATCACTGCTATTTGCTATTTCATGCTTAGTGCTATTTTTACTTCCTTCTTCTAAAAACTTTAACCCGACACACAACCTAAAATTAAAAAATATTGTGAGCGGCATGGGCTTTCATTTAAGGAATAAAAAAATCCTACCTGTCTATTTTATTGGCTTTATTATCTTTGGGGTCTTTACATCACTTTATAGTTTTTTAACCTTCCATGTTACTCAATCGCCACTAAATTTATCTCGTTCTGACGCAGGCCTTATCTCTATCTGTTTTGCCTTAAGTGTTATAAGCGCCCCACAAGCGGGAAGACTGTCCAATAAATTAGGTAGCTGCCCTGTTTATATTGGCCTATTCATTACAATGATTGTTGGTATTGTATTATCACTATCAAACAGTATATACACCGTTTTAGCAGGCGTTATCATCTTTACCTGCTGCTTCTTTGGGTGTCATTCTATTAGCTTAAGATGGGTAAACAAGCATGCAGAAAAAGATAGAGGCCAAGCGACCTCGATTTATCTATTTTTCTATTATATTGGTGGCTCTATTGTGGGTTATATCAATGGCTATATTTACTCAGATTTAGGTTGGAAAGGCCTTGTTATCTTTGTCGCAGCACTGCTTTTAGTCGCGATAATCATTGCTGGCTACCTAAGACACATTCCATCGGAACAGGCAGAAGCCGCTGCTGCTTCTTAACGTATTGGCCTATTACTTATAAATATCTTTATCTAGGCCGTATTTGCGCATTTTGTCGTAGAGTGTTTTACGGGGTAAACCAAGGGCATCCATGGTGTCCTTGATAGACCCTTTCTGGCGTAGTAGCTCTTGTTCTAGGAGCGTTTTTTCAAAACGCTCCATTTGCTCCGGTAACGTCATCACCCCAGGATTATTTTCATTAATAATGATCTGATCAAACTCAAAAGACCCCGCTTCCCCCATCAAGACATAGCGTTCTGCAAGGTTACGAAGTTCCCGTACATTGCCAGGCCAATCATAACTTAACAGGCTGTGCATCCGCGCTGCGGATAGCGGTTCAGACTCTCGCTTATATTGAGCAATAGCCACCAATGAAAAATGCTGCCAAAGCAAAGGAATATCATCCTTTCGATCACGCAGTGGAGGAATATCCACACGGACAACATTAAGTCGGTAGTATAAATCTTCTCGGAAGGTACCACTTTCACTTAAGTGTTTTAAGTCTACTTTGGTGGCCGCTAAAATACGTAAGTCCAAGTCAATCCCTGTGTTGGATCCCAAACGCTCTAAACGGCGCTCTTCCAAAACTCGTAATAAACGAATCTGCATAGACATGGGCATGCTTTCAATTTCGTCTAAAAACAAGGTGCCGCCATTGGCATGTTCCAGCTTACCTATACGCTGAGTTTTCGCATCGGTGAACGCGCCCTTTTCATGGCCAAATAATTCGGATTCCATAATTGAATCTGGCACTGCCCCACAGTTAATTGCCACAAAGGCTTTACCGCGACGCAAACTGTGCTCGTGAATAAAACGCGCCACCAGCTCTTTCCCAGTCCCTGTTTCGCCTTGAATCAAGATATCAGCCCCCGTATCGGCGACTTGGAGTAAGACCTGACGTAAACGATGAATGCCTGGAGTATTGCCAACAATACGCGGACCGGGTGCATTTTGAGCGACTAACTCTAAGCGTAATTGGCGGTTTTCGATGGTTAAACGGCGCTTTTCGGTGGCACGATGAACCACCTCTAAAAAATCCGTATTGGAGAAGGGTTTTGCGATAAAATCATAAGCACCATCACGGATTGCATTAACGGCCATACTAATATCGCCATGGCCTGTTATAAGAATAAAAGGAATCTCTTTATCAATCTTTTTAACGGCTTCAAACAGTTCTAAACCACTCATTCCCGGTAAGTTAATATCGCTTACAATAATACCAGGCCAGTCAATTGACAGCTGATCAAGTACCCCTTGCGCACTGGCAAACGCATTAACTTCAAAGTCTTCCAACTCTAATGTTTGCGAAATAGCCATGCGAACGGATTTTTCATCGTCGATCAATATCACTTGATTGCCATCTGTCATTGCGTTTCCTTTGTTATTTTATTTTTGCTATTTATTCATTGTTGAGGTCATGACCCCTAACTCAGCGTCGACTGAAAACGTGTTAGCGTAACACAAAACTCAGCCCCTCCAGAGTCCAAGTTCTGGGCTTGAATTTGCCCATTCATTGCCTCAACTATACGCTGGCTAATGGACAAACCAAGCCCCAACCCCACCCCTGATGCCTTAGAAGTAAAAAATGGTTCAAACAAATGCTTTTGTGCGTCTTCACTAAGCCCTTTACCAGTATCTTGGATGGCGATCAGCACCTTATCAGCGCTTTCTTGTATGACAACACAAACCTGTTTATCAACACTGGCGGATTCCTGAATGGAATCAGCAGCATTCGCCAGTAAGTTAACCAACACTTGCTCTAAAAAGACGGTATCACCCACGACCATTAAGCCTTTGTCTTCGGGTAACTCAATGGCAATGTCTGCACCTTTATACCGTGATTCCATAATACGCACTGCAGCGAGCATCGCCTCATGAACAGGAATCGGCCCTTGTTGTATGTCTCCCTTTCGCGCGAATACTTTAAAGCGGGCGATGATATCTCCCATATGACGACCCAGCTGGCTGATTTGCTCCAAGTTGGCTTTCGCTTGGGGGTATTTATTACGCTCTAAAAAAGTCAAACCGTTTTCTGCAAACGCTCGAATGGCCGTTAATGGCTGATTCAGCTCATGATTGAGTCCCGCACTTAATTGCCCCAGCACTGCCAATTTCGCCGTCTGAATCAGCTCCCGCTGCGTGCCTTCATGCTCTTCGATTTCATGGCGAAGGCGGCTGTTTGCCTCTTCCAGCTCTGATGTTCTCTCCTTCACCCGAGCTTCCAAGGCATTTCTCGCATGAGTGATTTCTTGTTCATAACGCTTACGTTCTGTCATGTCGTGGAAAGTCACCAAAAAACTACGACGGTTAGGGAGTTGCATTTCACATAAAGTCATCTCTACAGGAATACTCTGCAACACCGTCTTATCGTTTTCTAAATAACACAAAGTTCCCTCTTGCGTGAGTACCTTAACCCCCATAGATTCAACGCTTTCTGTGTTTTGCTCATAATCTTGCTGATTGTCGATAGGCTGAAATAAGACACTAAGCGGCTGACCTACTAGTGGAGCCAATGATTGTCCTAGCAATCTCTCAATAGCAGGGTTAAAGGACTCTATTTGATAACTGTCATCTAGAGTCACTAAGCCTGCTTGTGTATTCTGAATAACTTCACGGATATAAGCTTGATTATGGCGGGCCATTTCATTGGCATCGGAACGTTCTCGCAGCATACGAGTGCGCAGCATAGCTAAGCCAAATAGCAAAGCCGTAATAATCACTCCACCGACAAAAATAGCTCGCCATAGAGCGATGTCTTCATTAATGGTTTTTAGCGGCGCAAAAATCGCAACGCGAAAATTCAATAACCGAATCGGACGACTCATCTGTAAATAAGCATGTCGCTCTAGCTGCACCTTACCATTCGGTAACGTCATTTCTTCTAACACATCAACAATGGTAGATTTACTATCGAAGGGTTTACTGTAAGCAATGGCAAGCTTTTTAATGTCTTTATCTTTATAGCGCTGGCTCTCGGCGATACGCTGTAGTTCTTGGTGAGATAACTCCCCAAGTAAATGATACAACCAATCAGGATGGGAACTACTAAAGACGATCCCATCGGGGTCGATTAGCAAAAATTCATAACTTTGATTATTAAAGCGTTTTTCAAACTGTGTTAGATCCACTTTAACGACTGCTACACCAATAATCTTGTCACCACTGTAGACAGGATAAGAAAAGTAATAACCACGACGATTCGATGTGGTACCAAGCGCATAATAACGCCCCGCCTTGCCAGACATGGCCTCTTTAAAATAAGGCCTAAACGCAAAGTTTTTGCCAACAAAACTGGTTTTCTTTTGATAGTTAGAAGCCGCAATGGTCAAGCCATGAGTGTTAATAATATAGCTGTCTGAGGCCTCCGTGATGAGATTGATTTGCTTGAGCTCTCGATTAAGCTGCTCAATATCCTTATCGGTTTCATGAAGTAACGCCTGTTTGACCCTATCATTAGACGCCAGCAACGTTGGCATGTGTTGATACTTTACAATCGCATTTTCTAATACACTGGCCAGCTGATTTAACTGATCGGATACCTCATAACGTAGTGTTTTGATTTGCTGATGACGAAGTGCATCGCCGCCTTTTAAGATCGCCCACACAACAAGCAATAAAGCCAATAAATACAGCCAAATAAGCCGCTTTGGCGCGCCGCCAAAAAGACCATTTTTGAGACGCGTACGAAACATTAGATGACGATCTTTCAAACAGATGTCCTATTCTTCTTATTTGATATCAATTCAGTATTAATGCCTAATCTATCCGCCAAATAGCAATAAACGCTCGCCATTTAGCACTCAAGTAAGCCCATACGCTCGTTAAGTCCCTCATCCCCTCCTATTTTCAAGCACGGCGATGAGCAAAAGGAATAACCTGTTCAATGTGTTGCTGTCCCGTCAGCAGCATAAGCAAACGGTCTACTCCTAAGGCGACACCGGCACACTCAGGCATACCAGCCTCCAATGCCGAAATCAAGCGTTCATCAAACTGCCGATCAGCTAATCCCATGTGTTTGCGTGCCTGTTTATCTTCAGCAAACCGTTTGGCCTGCTCCTTTGGGTCCGTCAATTCATGATAACCATTCGCCAACTCCATACCTTGCCAATAGAGTTCAAAGCGCGCAGCAACTTCTTGCCCTTGCTCATTCAGATGTGTGGTCGCCAATGCGGCCTGACTTGCTGGATAACTGTGAATAAAACATGGCTGATGTTTCCCGATAGCAGGTTCCACCACAGACGCAAACACTAACTCCAGCAAGGTATCTCGATCCGTTTCTTGCAAGCCGTATTCGGTCTGTTGATGGGCATACTCCTGTAATGCGCTTAATTCACACGACAATGGATCAAGCCCCGTGTGACGCAAGAAAGCCGCTTGATAACTCAGGCGTTCACAGTCAAGCACCTCGCCTTTCAATTGGGCCTCTTCTGGTAAACCAACCACCTTGATGATGGTCTTTAATAACGCTTGGATTTCATCCATTAGTTGCCAATGATCCAAGCCCACTCGATACCATTCCAACATAGTAAATTCAATGCTATGACGACGGCCTATTTCTTCAGCGCGAAACACTTTGCCAAGCTGGTAAATCGAACCAGAACCCGCACATAACAAACGCTTCATAGCAAACTCAGGAGACGTTTGTAAATAATAGACCAGATTTTGTCCTTGCGTTCTAGCCTCACAGGTCAACACTTCAATATGAGGGTCGGTCATGCTGGCAAGGGACAAACTCTGAGTGTCCACCTCCATCACTTCTCGTGCTTCAAAAAAGGTACGAATACATTGCAATAAGCGGGCGCGCTTTCTTAATGTTTCAAGGTTAGCACTGGGCTGCCAAAGGGCAGAATCATACATAACAAATACTCAGAAAAATAAAAGACATCATAACAAACCTAACAAAGAAATAACGCGGATATAACCTCCTCCACATCACCATACTCGCCGATACAACTAATCACTTAATGGGTTCCATAAAAGTTTCAACCCCTCCATCCCAAAAAGACAGTAAATACACCATCAAACAGGCGTTTCAATTTGAAATAAGTACCACGAATTTTAGGATTAGAGAACAGCAATGCGTAACCAAAAACCACTATGGCACTTTGTAACCCTAATAGTAAAATCAAAGGCAGAAGTGCCAAAATATGGCTATTTTTTGGGCTAGCCAAAGCCTAAACGCCATCAGCCAAATTGACATTGAGCGAGGGTTTAGCTTTCATCTGTCCGATAAAGAGACCTAATAATATGAAGCCAGCTGCCATCACTTCATTGAAGGACACCACCTCACCGTAAAACCAATAGCCACCTAATATACCAAATACAGGTACAAGCAAGGTCATCGGAGCCACGCTCGACATAGAATAGGTCATCATCATTTTATTCCAAAACCAATACCCTAGTAAGGTCGTTGGATAGGCTTGAAATACAATAGAAAACAGGGCCCATCCATTGAACCGTTCAGGTAAAAGCGTGACGGCTTGCACACCATGGCTCAACATCGCTAATACCAATAAAGGCAGTGGCGCAAACATCATGGCCCAAACATTAAAAGCAAAAACCGATTGAGTATTGGCACGTTTCACAATCAAGCCATTGACACTCCAAAAGACGGATGCCACGAGAACAAGAATAACGCCTTGCACCGTCACTGATCCCCCTTTAGAAAGCATAATCAAGAGTAACCCAAACAGTGCTAAGCCTGCTCCACATAGCTTATGGCGTGTAATCGTTTCATTCAAACACAACCAGCCCACCAGCAAACTGCTCACCACACTCATATCCAACAACAATGATGCCATTCCTACCGACAAACCTGCATAAATGGAGAGAGTGGTCATGCCCCAAACACCAACACCAAAGCTCACCCCATAGCCAAACAAATAGCGCCATTTCACCTCAGGCCGCTTGATAAAGAAAATCACGGGGAAAACCGCAAAAGTGAAACGCAGTGCCGTGAGTACCAATGGGTCAATCTCGTTGGTACCCAGCTTAATCACACTGAAATTGAATCCCCACAGTGCCATCAAAGCGACCAATAAAAATACATTTTTTAATTTCATTCTTCTCTCCGGTTCACCAAATAATGGGAATCAGTATTGGAGAAAGAAAGGGAAGAGAACAGATTCAATTTTTAATAAAAATAAGAGTACAATCTTAAGACAGCTTGCTAATCGGTATTCTCGACCATGACACTCTACGAAACACTGGCTCAACAATTTATTGCCGACATTCGCTCGCAAAAGCTTCCCATAGGGAGCCGTTTGCCTGCCCTTCGTGTCTTGGCCAAACAGCACCAAATCAGTATGACCACAGCGACAAAAACCTATGAGTATTTGCAACAAGCAGGCTACATTTTTTCTCAACCTCAATCGGGATATTTTGTCGCCAGTCAATGGCAGGATGTCGCTTTTCCTGCCCCTAATCTGATTGACAAACAACGTCGTGACCCAAAGCAATTCGCGCCTGACAAAGGCTACAGCCCAACGGTTGCTTTTTTTAACCCCCTTGGTACTTGTCGGGTTTCATCTGAGTTACAACCTCTCGCCGAATTACAACGCTGTATCAAACGAGTCACCAGACGGTCAGAAAGCCGCCTCTTTCAATACCCTGAAAAACAAGGCGATAGCCGATTACGACATGCCCTTGCTCAGCATTTCCTTCAAGATCACTTCCCTTTTTCACCAAATGATTGTGTGATTACTCACGGTTGTATTGATAGCATTCGCATTGCTATTGAAAGTCTCACCAAAACTGGGGATACCATTGCTATCAGCTCTCCATGTTTTAGTGGTTTGCTTGATTTATTAGCGGCGTTATCCAGAAACATTATTGAAATTCCCTATACTAGCCAAGGGATGGATTTAGCATTGCTCGAGAAGGTAATGAAACAGGGGGAGGTTCAAGCCTCGCTATTTAGCACCACCCATATAAACCCAACAGGTCAGAGCTTACCTGTCGAACAAAAACAAGCTTTAGTGACACTCGCGACTAAGTACCAGATTCCCATGATAGAAGACGATGTGTATTTTGAACTATCTCATCAAAAACACCTTCCACTGCCCGCTAAGTATTGGGACAAAGAAGGTTATGTGGTTTGGTGTGGCTCGGTCTCAAAAACATTAGCCGCAGGATTAAGACTTGGCTGGAGCTTACCTGGGCGCTACCTCACTCGATATCTACAACACTCGTCACATACTTGCTTTGGGGTAAATAGCTTAATGCAAGCCTGTCTTGCAGAATTTATGTCAACCGGTGAATACCGTTCGCATGTGAATAAAATTCGTCTCACATTGCATCATCAAGTTCATGCTTATCGACAATATTTGATTGAGCATTTGCCTGCCGACTCATTGGTTAGCCTACCCGATGGAGGCCTCGTTTTATGGGTCAAAATTCCTAATGTAAATACTCAAAAACTGGAACAAGAAGCCCAGACATTGCATATTGATATTCGTAGCGGTGCCTGTTTTAGCACCCACGATGCCTACCACGATTGCTTTCGTATTAACTGTGGTTGGTCACTGGGCAAAAAGGAAGCAGACAATACCGCCCTTCAGCAATTGAGCCGATTATGTGAACTCATCAATGATCACAAGAGCCGTCAATAAACAATCTGTATAGAATTTACATCCATCTCTTTGATCTATTGACAATATTATCTATAGTGAGCACTAGTCTTTTTGAATTGGAAGCTCATAATGGTGAAACGTAAAACAAAAAGCTTTATTGCTCTTATCGTCTTGATTGCAATTATCGGCGTAGCGATTTTGCAGTTTTCTGGACTAAAAGATTTTGATTTAAGCGACGCAAACGTCACAAAGATCTCATTTGCTTCCAGCAATAATACCTTGCAAGGCTCTTTAGTCCTGCCTAAAAATGTCACCGCTCCTCCTATTGCTCTAATCGTCCATGGCGATGGTGCACAGACACGTTTTGAGAACTCCAACTATTTGCCTTTAGTGAACAGTTTATTAAAGGATGGGATTGGCGTGTTTAGTTGGGACAAACCTGGAGTAGGCCAAAGTACTGGTGCTTGGCTTCAACAATCTATGTCTGATCGAAGTGATGAAGTAAGAGCAGCATACAACAAGATACATTCTCTGCCCGCCTTAAAAAATAGTCCGATTGGCTTTTTGGGGTTTTCGCAGGCGGGCTGGGTCTTGCCGATTACTGATAACGAAATAAAGCCTGCTTTTACTGTCATCGTAGGCGGAGCCGTCAGTTGGCGCCACCAAGGAGCCTATTACACTAAGCGTCAGTTAGAGGATCAAGGCCTCAGCCCCGAGCAAGTCTCTCAAAAAGTGGCGGCGAACCTAAAAAACAACGATGAGACATTTGGCAACCCCAATACTGCCACCCCTGGCATGCGCCCTAAAATGAACCCGGATCGCTTTGATTTTGTCGTCCGCAATTACAATAGTGATGCCAGCCCTTATCTTGGTTCGATGCAAGGACCTGTCTTAGCACTTTGGGGAGCAGACGATAAAAATGTCGATCCACTTTATAATCAGGCAATCTACAAGCAAAAACTTCATCCGGATCAAGAACAAGTCACCGCAATTATCAAACATGCCACCCATGGTTTATTAAAAGCGCAGTGGTTTAATTATCAACTGCCCTCAGAATGGCCTCTCTGGCGCAAAGGGCTGTTTATTTTAATGGGGCGTGATGCTTATGCACCACGCGCTTTGGATACCATTGGAATGTGGATAAACAAAGTGACGCACCAACAAGCAAACTAATTAACGCTAGTAAATGGCTTCGCAACCGTTTTGCGGTATCGAACCTTCCTTGACCCAAGATGCCAAGGTATGAATGGCTTCTTTGTTGTCTGGCGTTAAACCATAGCCATAGTTGATTCGAAAGCTTAGATCATTGCTTCTTTCAATGACAGTGCCTATTTTGGCACTGTCTATGTCAACCAAAGAAAAAAGATAGCCAGGCACAATGCTAATCCGCTCAGCATACGCTTTTTCGAATAACACTCTAGTAGATGGGCTTCCCTCTTTTAATGTGACCCATAAGACATAACCACCTTGTGGTTGTGATACTTGTGTACCCACTGGAAATGCCTTGAGGATTTCTTCCCTCATAACCTGACAATAACCTTTTAAAAGAGCACGTAACTTTCTCATGTGCACATCATAGCCACCATTTTTTATAAACTCAGCGATGGCGGCTTGCGGGAATTCGGCGGTGACTTTTGAAGAGGTGCGTTTCAAATTATAAACCGCATCTTGCCAACCCGCGCAAGCTAGCCAGCCGATTCGCAGTCCTGGAGATAGCGTCTTAGTAAAGCTACTGCACAAAATCACCTGATCGTTAAATGCCCGTAATGGTCTTGGCCGAGTATTGCCAAAATAGATATCACCATAGACATCATCTTCAATAATGGTGACTTGCTTTTCTACCATCAAATTGACTAACGCTTGTTTGTCACTATCAGACAATAAACAACCATCAGGATTATTAAAATTAGCGGTATAGACCATGACTTTGATTTTATGACGATCAATCGTCTCCTCTAGTTGAAGCGTATTTAACGTCATATTGGAGCTTGCAATTTCAATGACTTCTAACCCTAAATCTTTGAGTAATTGCAGCAACAAAAAGTAGGTAGGCGATTGAATTAAGACCTTGTCACCAGGCGACGTAGACGCTTTCAAGGCGAGCGATAGGGATTCCAACCCGCCATTGGTCACCAGAATTTCGTCCTCCACAAGAGAGCAGCCATAGTCCATGGCACGACGTACAATCTGTTGAATCAACGCAGGCAATCCATGTCCACCCAAATGAGAACCTAATAAACTAGGATTCTTATAGATTAACTGGCGCATAATTTGGCTAAACCGTTTCACCGGATAAAGTTCTAGGTGCCCATCTGCTAATCCCAAACTGGTAATCTGGTTACGACCAATTAGCGAAAGATGTCGGCTTCTTGTATCTAAACTAGGCACTGGCGAGTTAATGGTGGACTTTTGTTTAGCCAATGACGGGAAGAGATTATTAGATAAGGGATGACGTACTTTGACGAAAAACCCCGAACGAGGTTTTGCTTCAACGACGCCTTCATTTTCTAATAAACGCAAAGCATTTAAAGCCGTTAAATGGCTAACATTATGCAAGCTTGCGATTCGCCTAACCGAGGGTAATTTCATCGCTTCAGTTAACCGACCTTGCTGAATATCGGTTCTAATATGCGTTGCAATTCGTTGATATAATGCTTCGTCCACCATACGTTTTTTCCTCTACTTTCCATCTGTTATACAACAGATAGAAAGTGTCTGTATATAACAATTCGCGCTCAATAGAGTAAATTAAGAAACAGAAAAACCTAGTGTTAAAACAAGCATTTCATCATTCAGACCATTAATCATAGGACCAAGGAATGACCTTTTCCATCGAACTACTTACACTGTTTTTTTTCGTAGCCATGATTGCAGGTTGCATTGATGCTATTGCTGGCGGGGGCGGGCTAATTACCATTCCAACCTTATTACTTTGTGGGGTTCCCCCCGCTCAAGCAATTGCCTCTAATAAAGTGGGCGGCGTGGGGGGCTCTATGGCATCTACCCTTCATTTTATTCGCATGGGGCACATCAATTTGAAAAGCGCTAAGCTGATGATCGCCACCAGCTTTATTGGCTCTTTTTTGGGTAGTATATTACTTACAAAAATTGACAGCAGCTTTCTAGCGGTTTTTATTCCCTTTTTATTGATCGGTTTTTCCTTGTACTTTTTGTTCTCGCCTAACCTTGGCACTCTGGATAGAAAGCAGCTTATTACAGGACTCGTTTATAGTGTGTTTGTCGCCTCCGTCATTGGTTTTTACGATGGCTTCTTTGGCCCGGGTACGGGCGCCTTTTTCGCTATTTCTTTTACCTTACTGCTTGGTTATAACTTGGTCAAAGCCACTGCCTATGCAAAACTTTTAAACTTCTGCAGCAACTTAGCCGCTCTGATTTACTTTATCATGTCTGGTTCGATCATTTGGGAAATAGGTATTGCCATGTTTCTCGGTCAGGTAATCGGCGGTATGGTAGGTGCCAAACTTGTTATCAATAACGGTAAAACGCTGATTAAAATCGCCATGGTCATTATGACAATGGCGGTTTCCATTAAAATGCTGTTCTTCAGTTAATGATGGAATCATGGTCGATGCCAAGCGCTACATCCCCATTAAACGGCGAATATGGCAATAAGCTGCACGGCCCAGTGAGTCTAAGTTATAACCCCCCTCAAGAACCGAAACGATACGTCCTTGGCAATGGCGGTCAGCTACCGCCATAAGCTGGTCCGTCACCCAAGTATAATCACTGTCATCCAAGCGAAGCTGCCCCATCGGATCCGCTTTATGCGCATCAAACCCTGCCGAGATCATAATGAGTTCTGGTTGAAACACTTCTAATGCCGGAAAGAGTTGCTCGGTATACATTTGACGGAACACCTCTCCTGTTGAACCCGCCTCTAGCGGCATATGCAGAATATTATCGTGAGAATCCCCTGGGTCGCTGTAAGGATAAAACGGATGCTGATAGCTCGAGGCATAAAGCACTCGATCATCACCCGAAAAAATCTGTTCTGTACCATTACCATGGTGAACATCAAAGTCGACAATGGCAACACGACTTAAGGCATGTTTGTCCAAGGCATGTTTTGCCCCAACTGCAATGTTATTGAAAAAGCAAAAACCCATGGCGCGATCATGTTCAGCATGATGCCCTGGTGGTCGAACGGAACAAAACGCATTGTTCATTTCGCCCCCCATCACCAAGTCCACCGCTTGAACCAAGGCCCCAGCGGCATGCGTTGCCGCTTCCAGAGTATGGGGCATCATCAAGGTTTCTGGCTCTAATTCCACAGAGCCTTCTTTCGGTGCTTTGGCAAAAATCGCATTTACATAGTCCATATCATGGGCGGCGATGATCTGTTCGAGCGTAGCTGGCTTTGCCTCAATCCACCGCAAAAAATCCAGTAATTGCCCAGCAATCAGGCGATCTTGAATCGCAGCTAAACGCATCGGTGATTCTGGGTGCTCATCACCCATATGGTGTTTATCACAATGATAGTGAGTCAGGTAAGCGGTGGTCATATCTCTTCCATATTTTAGAGAGCACTGTACAACGATAATCATATCATCGAGGGCAACGTTCACTTTTTATTATTTTTTAAGTGGCTGTAGCAATGCGTCAGATCAAAACGCTATATTGATCAAAGCACTGCATAGATCAAAGCATAATTCATAGTCAATAGACTATGCTACAAAAGTCTATTGTGTCATAAAGTTTATAATGAGACCGTTACAATAACGCCACCTACACTATCAGGCTTTACGGTTGCTAAATAAAGCTAATTTGGAGGTTCCCTTGCCACATCACGCCCTACAATCACTTCTTGCCCCTCGTTCTGCGGTCGTGTTGACAGGGGAAGATCCACACGACCCGATTTTATTAGCCCTACTAAAAGCCTTAGCCTCTACCAGTAAACGCCCAGAAATTTGCTTGGTTGGCGTCGCTCCCGACGTCCCTGAAGGGAAGCTGTTTGAGCAGAAGCTCACATTGAATGAGCTGAATAAACCCTATGATCTTGCCATTCATGCTGGCACCACAAACGAGTCTATCGAAGACATCGTTGCCGCTTGTGCCAAAATGGGCATTCACACCCTATTAATGCTGTCTTGGACAGGAACGAGTGACACCGTGTTACGAGATTGTTTGCGTCAGCATAAGGTACGGCTATTAGGCCCTAACAGCTTTGGAATCTGTCGCCCTAAACAAGGCTTATTTGCCTGGCTTGGCTTAACTCAACCCATTCCAGGTCGGCTGGCCCTAATGTCCCAATCTGGTACGGTCGCAAGCGCCTTGGTAGATTGGTCGACCTGGCAAGGCATTGGCTTTTCTCAAGTGGTTTCCATGGGGGCTCCTGTTGACGTCATGCCATCACAAATCCTCGATTACCTGTCCAACGACTTTGAAAGCCAAGCCATCTTGATGTATCTACAAAGCGTCGGGAAACCTACTCGCTTTCTTAGCAGTTTACGAGCAGCCAGTCGTAGTAAACCCGTCGCCGTTGTTACCGAACATAACCTTGGTGCCGATCCTCGAGTTTTAGATGCGGCGCTTAACCGTACCGGCGCAGTTCGTGGTCGTCGGCTGAATGACCTAATCGGTGCCGCCTCTGTCATGACCAATGCTCGACGCATCAAAGAAGGCTCGTTGATGATTATAGGTAATGGTGCAGGACCAGGTGAACTGGCATCACAACGGGCATCGGAGCTGAATGTTGCCCTGTTAGCCCCCCAAGAAAACCTACGACACAAACTCGAAAACATTGTTTCTGGTCGTGGTCATGTCGGCCCCGTCAGTACGGTTTGGGCCAGTTGCGCCAGCGATGTTTTTGTTGATATGGCACGTACCGCACTGGAGGATGAACAATGTTGCGCTGTGTTGCTCATGCTCAGCCCCACCGCCCTAATCGATCTCTCTTCGTTCTACGAGCAAGTGATTGAGCTACATCGACAACAGAAAAAATTAGTGATGGTATGCTTACTGGGTGGCGGCGAAATGGTCACCATGCGCACTCGTATCAACGAAGCGGGCATCCCCACTTTTCGGACTCCCGAAACGGCACTCGAGGGCTTCCAATTTCTAGAACAATTCCAACGTAATCAACGCCTTGCCAAACAATCCCCAGACAGTAATGCTGCGGATGAGACATTCAATGTCGAACAAGCCAGACAACGGCTACAAGATTATGTGGCCGCCAACAAAACACGACTGGAAGGGGATGAGTTAAAAGCGGTTCTGTCTCTCTTCCATCTAGAAATGGTCTCTTTTTCACGCAACGACAGCATCATTCATGCTGCTTTGCATGTGCGTATTTTCCAAGACCCTATTTTTGGCACGGCCATAGGTGTGGCACTTGGCGGATCTGAACAAGGCGCCCCGCAAAAAAGTGAAGTGGTTGGCTTACCGCCTCTCAATACGCTATTAGTACGAGACTTACTAACGCAACTACTCCCATTACCATCACAACACTCTTTCACCTCAGACAACAAGAAACAAATCCATCCACACATTGAACGCTTCTTATTAAATGTTTCCAGTTTAGCCTGCGAATTACCAGAATGTCAGACACTGCAACTCAGCAAGCTATACGTCAATAAACACGGCCAACTCAATGGGGAAGCCTTTGCCACACTCACCTCTTGTCATCATCTACGCCGCTATGAACATCTTGCGATCCAACCCTACCCTCGCCAATGGGTACAACAGCTGACTTTGCGAAATAATTTCAATGTCACCGTACGGCCCGTGCGTCCCGAAGATGCGCCAATGATTGCTCAATTTGTGAAGAGCATGTCGAAACAAACCCGTTACCTGCGTTTTATCTCAAATATAGAAGAGCTCACTCCCAGAATGCTTGCGAGCATGTCACATATTGATTATGACAGAGAAATGGCCTTTATGGCGGTGCATACTATCAATGGTCAAGACACATTGATCGGCACGTCCCGCTATATTGATAATTTTGACGATCACAGTTGTGAGTTTGCCGTCGTGCTCGGCGACGATTATCAAGGGCTGGGCCTCGCCTCTTACTTAATGAAACAACTTATCTTAGTCGCCGCTGACAAAGACATTCATCTTATGAAAGGCATTGTGCTAGCTGAAAACAAACGTATGCTGACATTTTGTAAGCACCTTGGCTTTACCATTAAGCGCGACCCCGATGATTTTGGACAAATGATTGCCGAACTCAGTCTGACGCCAAATACCATCGAAAAATTTAAACATTCAGTAAAAAACGCCTAAGACTGTCTCCTTAATTCATTCACTCATCAAGGCTTTTTATTCACATAAAAGGCCATACCATGTATTCCATGAGACCTTTGCACGATGTCACGAGCGACGCCAAGACGCGGCAAAAACAGACGAGAAAGCGGAGTTTATCGCTATAAATGAGCATCTTGAGTCTGTTTTTAACAAAGTATTGGCAAGCGCAGTCGTCGTGCAAAAGTCTCTCCACGACTTAAACGAACGGTGAACTCAATTGACTAACATCAAGTCCATTTGCTCCATCGTCCCAATTTACAAGGAACTCAGTATGACCTATCGCTCAATAAAATTAATCAAACGTCCAGAAACCACCATTAGCGATGATGTATTTGAATTAACCACCCAAGAGATACCAAAAGCAGGTAACGGCGAAGTGGTGGTTAAATTAACTCACCTTTCTCTCGATCCAGCCATGCGAGGCTGGATGAGTGCCGATGAAAAAAGCTATATCCCCCCTGTTAAACTAGGGGATGTGATGCGTGCCAGCGGCATTGGTGAAGTGGTCGAATCATACAACGAAAAGCTGCCTGTAGGCTCTCGTGTGATGGGCTTGATGGGGCTAACAGAATACGCCCTTAGCGACGGCCAAGGATTAAATATTATTCCCAAAGAGTTACCTGCTGAGGCAGTATTAAGCGTAGTCGCCCTGCCGGGGATTACCGCCTACCACGGGCTGTTCGAAGTGCTCAAACCAACATCAGGTCAAACCCTCATCGTGACTGCAGCGGCGGGGTCTGTCGGTTCGTTGGTAGGACAAATGGCCAAAAATAAAGGTCTCACTGTGATAGGTGTGGCTGGTAGCGAAGAAAAATGTCAGTGGATTGTGAATGAGTTAGGCTTTGATCATAGCTTGAACTATCACGATGCTGATTTTGCCGAAAAGCTAGAGGCAGCCGCTCCTAAAGGAATTGATCTATTCTTTGAAAATACGGGGGGAGTGGCACAAGAGCCAATCTTCAACCATATGAATGCCCATGGTCGTATTGCTGTATGTGGAATGATTGCCGATTATCAAAGCAATAATCCGGCACCAGGCCCAAATTGGATGGGGATTATCAAGCGCCGCCTGACCATTCAAGGTTTCACCATGCCAGATCATTTTCACCGCATTCCTGAATACAGTCAGGCATTGGGAGAAATGCTGGCAAAAGGCGAGCTGAAATATCGTAGCCATATCCTAGAAGGGCTAGAAAGTGCAACAAGTGGCATCAATCTACTGTTCAACGGTCAGAATAAAGGTAAATTAATCGTTAAACTTTAGATAAGTAAAAGCGCAATGAAGGGAGCCGACAAACAGGCTCTCTTTTTCCCCTTACTTTTTATATTGCTCCGCGATTTTTAAGTGATTCTCTACGGACTGTTTCATAATCACTTCCAAAAATTGCTTAGCAAAGTTGGGATCTAGCGCGTACTGCTCTGCTAGCTCAGCAATGCGTTCATACTGCTGAGCTTCACGAGCCTCATCCTTTGCTGGTAACCGATTCTTGGCCTTATAATGGCCCACCGCATCAGTAATTTTAAAGCGCTCAGCCAGCATAGCCACTAACGCATTATCAATGTTATCAATACTGTGACGCATAGACTCTAAATTCATCGTCGTTACTCTCCTAAAGATTTAACCAACAACAGCTTATAAGCAAAACAAATACTATTGTACCGACATTCAATTATTTTGGACTACCTTTACACATCACAATCAAAGTCATTGTGTAGTGGCCATTCTCTGTACCCTATTAAAATTTATCCTAAAAACCACGGAACTTTTTGACTTTTTTATCGTCTCTAGATAGCTACTTATGGATGAGGTAGGAACACTTGAACCATAATGTTCAATTTTTTTGATCTACTTGATTAAAAATCTCCGTTATTTAAATGCGCTTCATCTGGGTATAGTCGCATTAATTCAAAACACAATAAGGATTATTTTTTATGTCTTCAACTCTACTATCTAAAATCACAACGACAACAGCAGGACTTTCCAGTACGATTCTTCGTATTCCAGTTGGCTTAATATTAATGGGACATGGTTCACAAAAACTGTTCGGCATGTTTGGTGGCTATGGTTTGGCGGGAACAGGCCAATATATGAGCTCTCTCGGCCTACATCCAGGTGAGTTAATGGCGGCATTAGCAGGTAGTGCTGAGTTCTTCGGTGGCTTAGCACTGCTGATTGGATTGCTGGTACGTCCTGCTACCGTCTTTATCGCTTTTACCATGCTGGTAGCCATCTTCACTGTGCATATTTCTCACGGCTTGTTCATCCAAAACGGTGGCTATGAATACGCACTGACGCTTATTGTAATCTGCGTCTCTTTATTTATCAGTGGTGCTGGTCCTCTATCTGTAGACAAAGCTCTCTCTAATAAATAGAACCAAACAGCCAGAAGTCTAAAACCAAAAAGACGAGATGATATTCATCTCGTCTTTTTGGTTTTAGACATTACCTACAAATAATAGACATTTTACAAGCAAATTAACCTTCGCAGTATTCCCACTCAAGACTTTGCTGTTTCACTTCACCTACCTGTTGTCCGGTATTTCCGCCCCATCTGTGACAAGGCACTCTCCAATAAATAAACACCAAACAAGCAAAAATCTAAAACAAAAAAAAGACGAGATGAATATCATCTCGTCTCTTGCTTTAAGCATCATCTATAAGGGATTGTAAAATCAACTCAAGCAAATACAGATATTAGAAGTTATACTGACCACTCAAAGCCACTTCGTTGCTTGCGTAGCCATTTTTCACATCAGATTCACCGTTGTTATGACGGTATTCCACCCAAGCAAGTGCATTAGAAGTAAAGTTGTACTCAACACCTAGCTTGTAAGATTTAACGGTATCAAGCGAAGCTTTTCCGTCCTGATCTTTCTTTTGGAAACCGTAACCAGTGTATAGACGGTATTGGTCGATTGTGTAAGCGCCCACGAAATCGTATGAGTTAAGCTTAGTGTCACTGTTCGTTGCTGCACCGTTATCGGTTTTAGAGCCTAGGTAGACAAACGCTAAGTACAAGTTATTCAAGGTATAATCCGCACCTACACCGTAAGTATTGATTTTACCATCAGAATTTCCTGTCCTATTATTAGTTGCCTTAATCTTACCTGTAGTTGGATCAAGTGCGAAGGTAGTACCACTGTTCGCAGAGCCAAAGTTTTGACGGGCAAAAGCCGCACGAAGATTTAAGCCCATGTCGGTATGATAAACAGCAGCAGCGGAATAAGCATTGTCTTGCTCAGTACCTTTGTTGATACTGCCAATGTCTTTACCATCGTTATTACGGAATTGGAAACCCGCTTGTACGTCTAGGTTACCAAAAGAGTTCGCATAAACCACTTGGCTGGCTTGACGGTTCTCACCGTAAATACCGTCTTGCGCTTCCATACCCCATTGATCGAAAATATCGACAGTTTGAACAAGGCTGGTGTAAACCACTGTATTTTGCTGACCAATGGTTACCGTACCGTTTTTCTTGAAGTCAAGGCCGAAATAAGCTTTACGAGTAGAGAATTTATTGCCATCACTGTTTTGGCCCGCTACCTGCCACTCGCCTTTGGCAAAAATACCAAAGCTATCAGTTACATTGGTTTCGCCTTTAATACCGATACGAGCTTTGGTTGTTAAATTACCTTGCGCATTCGCATCTGTTGCATTTCCAGCCGTACCATTACCCGCGTGGGTCATGTCAGCTTCGACTCGACCATAAACATCTAGTTTAGAACCATCAGCCTTATAGACAGTTGCCGCGTGCGCAGCCGTCGCCAAAGTAGCGGATGTTATTGCCAACGCTAAAATTGTTTTTTTCATGATTTTCTTCCTTAGTACGAACACAAAGCTTTCAATGAAGGACAACACTATAAACCTCTATTTGAACAATTTATGCACTTAACAAAGGAAGATAAAAGTAAACAAAAAGCACTTAAAAAAACATCCAAAAGCTGCCTAAAAAAACAACAAAACCATACTATTTTTTATAAAAATACAATAAATACAATACGTTATTAGAGAAAAATATATATGCTTGTTTAACTTGATTTTTTTTTGCTTGTGAATTCACAAGAAATAAAAATGAAAATTCACTTTTCTTGAAATTTTTAATAGTTTTACATCAATAGCTTCTCCTAAATGATAGCTGTTACATATCCGTTACAAAAGATTCGGTCAAGAAAGTAAAATCACATTATTGTATTATTGCAACAAAAAAGCCCTTGGCATTGACATGCCAAGGGCTTTTTCTCTTCGTCAAGATCCGTCGTGTCGACCTCTCTCAATCAAACATAGGCATTACTTACCCGTTGCTCGAGAAACGTACTCACCTGTTCTCGTATCGACACGCAACACTTCACCAATATTAATAAACAGTGGCACACGAACCATCGCGCCAGTAGACAAAAAGGCAGGTTTTGAACCACCATTGGCAGTATCACCTTTTACGCCTGGATCCGTTTCAGTGACTTCCAACTCAATGAAGTTAGGTGGCGCAACCGCAAGAGGCGTTCCGTTATATAGAGTGACCACATACTTCTCTTGCTCTTTAAGCCATTTTTTCGTTTCACCTACCGCCGTTTCATCCGCCGCGTGTTGCTCAAACGAACCATCAATGTCCATAAAGTGCCAGAATTCGCCATCTGTGTATAAATACTCCATCTCCGTATCCATCACATCAGCAGACTCAAGAGTATCGCCAGATTTAAATGTGCGCTCCCAAACACGACCCGATTTCAGGTTACGCAATTTAAGACGGTTAAACGCCTGACCTTTTCCAGGTTTTACATGTTCATTATCTAATACAGCACAAGGGTCACCATCGACCATTACTTTTGTGCCGCCGCGCATTTCGCTGGTAGAAATATTAGCCATACATCCTCACCGTGTATTTTTTAGAGAAAAGGCTCCAACTAACGTATCATGTCAGCCTGATACTCTGAGCAAACATATTTATAACGCCCTGTTTTAGTCAGGTCAAAAGACATTTGCGTAGATATCAAAGAGCCGCTGGCCCAACTGGCCAACAAGTTGGCAGCAATCATAACCCAAATTAACCCAATTTTGCAGATATTTGACGTGATCCCGATTCAAACAGATAACGATGTTACTTGGTCAGAGCACCTTTCCCAGGCCCTCACCCAACTTCCTGAACTCATCCATCATCTTGGCTTACCCCAGAGCATGATCAAACATGGCAAGCAAGCACACCAAGCATTCAGGCTTTTCGTCCCTCGTCCTTACTTATCACGTATTGAATACGCTAACCCTACCGATCCACTGTTAATCCAAGTTTTGCCCAGCACCCATGAAATGTTAGCGATAACGGGCTATAGCAAAGACCCGCTAGAGGAAGCCGATCACAATCCGCAAAAGGCAATTGTGCATAAATACAAACGACGTTTATTGGTCATTACGACAGGCTCCTGTGCGGTAAATTGCCGTTACTGCTTTCGTCGTCATTTCCCCTATGCAGACAACCAACTTGCACAAGCAGAGTGGGATTCAGTAATCGATTATTTAGCCGCGCACCCAGATATTAATGAAGTGATATTAAGCGGTGGCGATCCTTTAATGATGAAAGACGCGCTCTTAGCGGATAAGGTTCGTAAACTCGAAGCTCTTCCACAAATTAAACGCTTGCGCATTCACTCTCGCTTGCCAGTGGTGATTCCACAGCGCGTGTGCCAAGATATGCTCAATTGGATCAACGCCAGCCATTTAGACATCATCATGGTTTGGCATATTAACCATGCCAATGAAGTGGATGAACAGGTCACACATGCCGCTCAGCGACTCAAGCAATCTGGCGTCACCTTACTTAATCAAGGAGTATTGCTAAGAGGCGTAAATGACACAATAGAAGCACAAGTCAATCTAAGTGAAGCGGTGTTTAAAGCAGGTATCATACCTTATTATATGTTCACCTTAGACCCAGTGGAAGGGGCTGCCCATTTTGATATTTCTATCGAAGAAGCCCAACGACTAATGGGCAAGGTCGCAGCAGAATTGCCCGGCTATTTAGTACCAAGACTCGCGAAAGAAATCCCAGGCAGAGCAGCTAAAACTGTCTTAGCGCCTATTCTTGACAGTAGCACCTAATCAAGGCTATCGAGCAAGAGCAATACGCCCTGTTTTTACCAATTGACGGCGAATACAAACCTGTGGAGCAAACTGATATAAGTCGCCATTTTGTCCAACAAGCTGACTGGGGACTTGGCTCAGTTTTGCCACTTCGGCATTCCCTCGTAAATGCTCTGGCTCCCCATGAACCGGAACCGCGAATTTGGGTCGGACTAAACTATACAGTTGCGCCAGCTCATCGCGGCAAGGATGCCCGCTGACATGGATAGGTAAATCCGTATCCTGCTGTTGAAGTGTACGAATGTTTCGCCCTTTAAACTGAGCGACTAAACCCATGATGGCTTTCTCATTACCTGGAATCATCATGGCACTGAAGATAACTAAATCATCCGCTTCAACCGTCAAATCAAAACAGGAGTCAGCAGCAAGTCGATTCAGCGTCGCTCTTGGCTCACCTTGACTCCCTGTCACAACAGCCAACACTTCTTCCTTTGGCAAATACCCCAAATGCGACGCATCAATCAACGGCAAATCATCGGGCCAATACCCTGTTGCTTTGGCCGCCCCAACCATATTGATAAGCGAACGGCCAATCAAAGCCATATAACGTCCTGTTTCTTTTGCGACTCGTCCAAGTGATACTAGCCTCGCCACATTACTACTAAAACACCCGACGACGACACGTCCTTTCTCTGGTGCGATCGTTGCTAACAAGGCGTCATAACAGGCGGTTTCTGACTCCGAATGTCCGCTCCGTAAAGCATTAGTAGAATCACACACCATTGCCAACACATTATCGTTAGCCAATGCCTGAAAGCGCTGTGGCGAAAAGCCATTGCCGATGATTGGATGGTTATCTATTTTCCAATCCCCCGTATGAAATACTTTCCCTGCGGGTGTATGGATGGTGATCGCAAATGGCTCTGGAACAGAATGGGTCAAGGCAAGCCAAGTGACATGGAAAGCGCCGATTTGTTTCGATTCATTTTCTTTAACAACGATGACTGGCACTTGACCTGCGAGTCCAACCTGTTGCAGTTTTCGATGCAATACTTCCGCCGTAAACGCCGTGGTATAAACAGGGCATTTAAAGCGTTTCCACAAAAAAGGTAACGCGCCCACATGATCCTCATGGGCATGGGTAATGACAATGCCAGCTAAGCGTTCTTTTTGCTGAGTGATAAAACGTGGGTCAGCACACACCACTTCGGCGGTATGTAAATCGTCGTTTTTGAGTGGCTCGTTAAATGAGACACCACAATCCACCATGAGCCACTGTCCGTTGTGACCATAGAGATTCATGTTCATTCCGATTTCGCCCGTTCCACCTAACGGCAAAAACCACAAGTCATTTTGTGTGGGAATCAATGAAGAGATAGTACGCTCCTAATATTCAATAAACTCAAATCTGTCTATGGTACGTGAATTCTTATAAGATCACAGTTTGCAGAAGACACCTTAACAAAAAAATAGGCTAACATTTATGATAATCAAGCACTTGGACGCCTCCACACGACCCTACGCTCTTGCTCTGACTATTGCTGAAGAGCAATCCCTATTTGTTAATTCGGTCGATGCAACATTAAAACACCTCAAAAACACAGAACAAGCTTGTGTGATTTGCCTCAACTCACAACCCGATAGTGTCGTCGGCTTTTTTCTACTGGATCTTGACTACGCCAGCCAACATGATTTTGCAGAACACCATGAGTTAGGGCTACGGTCGTTATTAATTGACCATGATTTTCAAGGTAGAGGCATCGGTTACAAAAGCATGGAGGCCATTCGTCGTTTTGCTCAAACACATTGCCGCAATTTCTCCCATATTTGTCTCACGGTTAACGAAAACAATCTTGCCGCTTATCGCTGTTATCGAAAAGCGGGGTATCAAGATAATGGTCAACGTTATACTGGCGGTGCAGCAGGCCCTCAGCATATTTTACGTTTAGCACTCCATGATAGCTAAAAAGGAGCGCTCCATGGGACTTTCCCCTTCTTGGCTGTTATCAAGAAAAATGCTGCGGGTAACACTCAGTATCTTGTGCTGTCTTCTGGTCGTTTTCTTAGCAGCAAAAGAGTTAGGGACCTATTACAGTAAAAAAATCATCGATGAGCGATTAGAACATGCGGGATTACGCTCTTTCGTCCACTATAAAACCATCTCGTTCTCACCTTTTACCCTCACACCAACCTTACAATCTGTTTCACTCGGTAACGAGCATTATCCATGGCTTGCCTTTCGAACGATCTCATTAAAGTGGCTACCACTCATCTACCCTGATTTACAGGTTAGCTTTCAATTTGATCCTCATAAATCACTTGCTCGCGACTCGCGACGATTATTAAGCAAATTGGGCATTGACGCATTGAAGGGATCCGGATTGTTCACCTCAAATAAAATAGGCAGGCAATTAACATCAAAGTTAAATCTGACCATTGAACAAGTTGGGACTCTACATTGGAAAAGCCAATTAGAGCTATTAACCAACACGCTATCACTACAAGAATTTCGTTCGGATCTACTTGCCTCCATAGCCTTAAGACAAATGAGCGCAATGCCCATTATCTATGGAGACAGTGTTGCCTTTGATAAGGTTAGCATTCGCTTTCATGATACAGGGCTGGTTCATCATCTGTTCCCTCTACAAAAGCATCCTGCACAAAAGAGAAATCAGATGAATATCACCTCAACCTTAGAAAAGGTAGTAGACGAAATGGGGCTAGCCAAAGCGGGAAGCCATACATCACAACTTATTGTTCATCAGCTTTTATCCTTTTGGCATCATCCTGAGACATTAACCTTTGTAATGGCACCCAGCAAAGCCCTTTCCTTAAAAGAGATCATGTTATTGAGTCAGAACAAACAACTCTACGCTGGAGCAAAACTATCCGTTACAACGCATTCCATCACAACGCCATAGCGAAAGCTGTATCGCTATTTCACCGCATATAAGGTTGGTTTGAAAGAATTCGAGCCGTTCCTGCAATGATACGATAAATAGACCAAATCCACGTAAACAACAGAACAAGATAGCCGATAAAGAAAAATACTAAAAAAACACCGAGCAGAGTCATCACTATCCCCCACCAAAAAGTACTGATAATGTTTCGGTAATGGTCTTCATAAAGCGTATCACGGGCATCCTCCCGTTTAACCATGGCCCAGATGGCGCCAACCAACCAAAACACCCCAGTAAACAGGCCAAGTAACATGAAGATATAAGCAATCGTGGCATGCTTCTTACTTTCTTCATCGTCCGGAAAGCGCGGTACATTAAAATTTGGCTCAAATTTGGTCATAATGGACTCTTAGTTTCTCTTAGCTATCGTTTTCTTAACTATTATTTTCCTAAGAACGGAACACACAAGAACAATGCCTTTTCTATGGGTTATCGAGTACAATTTAAAGCCTTGAGTATACAAATAGGCTTTGTATGAAACGTGTCACGATTCTGGTAGATGTACAAAACATTTACTACACTACACGCCAAATATATGGCGCCAACTTCGACTATAACGCCTTCTGGAAACAGGTAACAGCAGATAAAACCGTCGTCAAGGCGATTGCTTACGCTACAGATAGAGGCGATGAAAAACAGCGCCAATTCCAAAATATTTTGCGTGCTATTGGCTTTGAAATAAAGCTCAAACCCTATATCCAGCGTATGGATGGATCTGCAAAAGGCGATTGGGACGTAGGTATTACCATCGATGCTATGGAGTTTGGTCCCATGAGTGACCAGTTAATCCTTGCATCGGGTGATGGTGACTTTGATTTATTGGCACGGTGGTTACGTGACAAACATGGCACCCAGGTCGATGTATTTGGTGTCGAAGCCTTAACAGCTCACTCCCTCATTCAAGCGGCAACCCATTTCCACCCTATAAATAAAGGCTTGCTATTAAAATAAATACGGTAAAAATAATGGTCTCTTTATCGAAGGATGCGCGCAAGAGATGCAAAAATCATATTATTTAAAAGCCTCTCGAAAACCAGTTGAGTAGTTAGAGAAATGCATCCGAATAAACACCACAACCAACATGTACCAAATTTACCGCTCGCCGTTCATAAAGGCTTGAGCCTTATCATCTGTGCCATTACATTTTTTTATAGCCTGTGGAACCTAGTTTACCTAAAACTCTATCTATTAGCCTCTGTTGAGCTGATAATCGTCAGCTTTAGCTTGTTTTTCTTTATCCAAGCACTCAAAAACCAAGATAAAGAATGGCAGCATTACACCCTTGTGGGGATGATTACTGTTCTCGTCTTACTCACCCCGCTGCAAGGCGACATTCGCGCTGGCTCTCTTTATTGGAGCATTTTGTTACCATTTGTCTATTTCATGATGTTTGGCTCCCGTGGAGGGCTTATTTTGTCCCTCCTGCTAGTGTTTCCCGTCTTATATATTATTTATACGAAAACCACACACGAGGGCTTTCTACCCTATCGAGCCATGGTCAATTACACCCTCGCCCATTTTTGCGTTTGGTGTCTGTGCTATGTATACGAGTCACAGCATCAAAAAGACAATCTCCGGCTGCGTAATATGGCCTTAGAAGACTCTCTTACAGGGCTCAAAAACAGGTATGCTCTGGATGCCGCATTTGAGCATATTGATCAACACAATATAAAAGCCTTTATGCTGCTCATTGATATTGATCATTTTAAAGCGATTAATGATAAATTCGGACACGATATTGGCAATCAAATACTCATAGAAATGGCGGATAACCTGCAAATGTATGCGAACGAAGAGGATGTGTACCGCCTAGGAGGGGAAGAATTTATTATCATCCTCAGTGAAAAGTGCGAACAAGAAATCTATAGTACGGCAGAAAGTCTTCGCTGTTTTATTGAGAACACCCTATTCCATCAACATGATTTACGCTTACAGCTAACCATCAGCGTTGGCATCAGCCGCTTTTTACCTGGTCAATCATTAAGTGATTTTTTACGATCGGCGGATCACAACTTATACCTTGCTAAGCAACAGGGACGTAATAAAGTCAATCATACTTTATTTTAAACCACCAAGGTACTTGCATTGTTAACCTTGGATAAAAGTGATTTCAGTTTATGCCACCATTAAAAAAACGGCAAACTTGGTCCCGTTTTTTTAATGGACTATCGCCTATCTTCTACTAAAAAGACCCGTCTTCCAAAAAGAATGGCTCGGCAATCTCAATATTGACGCACTGTTTTATATCTCGTGATGAAAAGCCAATATCAACACGATGGATCCCACTGGCGACACACCATCGTCCTTCATCCACATCATAAAAGGCTAAATCTCGTAACGAGATCGGCAAAGCAATTTGGCTCGTTTGAGCGGGCTCTAAAGAGGCTTTTACAAAGCTTTTCAAAGCTTGCGGGGCACGCTTTGCCTCTCCTGTAGGCGGGACAAGATACGCCTGCACAACCGCTTGGCCTGTTCGCTTACCGACATTACTAAGATTTACCATTACCTCATAACCATCATGACTTTGTTCGGCCTGGGCATCTTGCAAAGAGAATTGGGCATATCCCAAACCAAAACCAAACGCAAACAAAGGCTCAATATCATGTTCATCATAATGACGGTACCCAAAGAATTCCCCTTCTTGATAGACAATCTTCCCCTCTCTACCGGGGTAAACCTGTGCATCGCCATTGGCAATAGGAGTATCTTCATAGGCAACAGGAAAGGTTTGCGCTAAACGCCCACTCGGCTCTTGTTTACCCAGCAAAACATCGGCAATGGAATTGCCTGCTTCTTGCCCAGGATACCATGCTTGCAATACCGCACTCACTTTATTCAACCACGGCATTTCAACGGGCCCTCCTGTTTGTAACACAACAATCGTTTTTGAATTAACAGCGGCCACCGCTTCAATTAATTCATCTTGTCGGCCAGGTAGACGAATATGTGGTAGATCGCCCCCTTCTGTATCCCATTCAGCGTTACGACCGACAAAGACAATCGCTGTATCTGTGTTTTTCGCTATCTCAACCGCTTCGGCAATATCCTGATCAGATGTTGGTAGACCTAACCCAACTCGATAGCCACTCACCCCCAGCTTATTATTGGGTAAACAAGCGAATTCAACACGCAAGCGGTAAGTATGACCTTGACTCAATGAAACGGACTCAACACGCTCTTCACTACCCTCTTCAAAAAACGTTGTGCCACGCTGCCATTTGTCTCCCCAAGAATCGATAATCAGCTGTTCATCTAAGTACACTCGAATATAACCCGCACTGAAGGCACCGAGATGATAATCGGCCGTTTCTGAGATACGGATGTCCCCTTCAAGCAAAATAGAGAAATGATTTTTTTCTACTTTTCCACCGCCGAACCCTTCCATCAGAAAAGCGTGTAACTGATCAACCGTTTCTGTATAAACAGGGTCACCTGATAATTCACGATTGGTAAAATAGTCTGCTTGAAATGCCCCCGTTATCAATGGTTCATAACGACGATTAGAACAACCTTGCGCATAAACGATGCTCTCTTCGCCAAGTTGCGCTGTCAGACCTGCAAGAGGCGTAATCGCATAATGCGGATTGAGTTGGGCCGAGCCGCCCCCCATGATTTGTGCGCTATCAGCATTCGGCCCCAGCACCGCAATACTCGACGGATGATCGAGTGGTAATAGGTTATCGTTTTTCAGCAATACGGTGGCTTCCGCACCCGCTACGCGAATTAATTCACGATGCTCTGGACGGTCAAGAGACTGTTCTTCTCGCTCAGTGTGCGTCTGTAAAACCCCCACTCTTTCTAACAAAGTCAGCATACCGTGAGCAAGGAAACGTACCCGTTCAGGATCCACCGCCCCTTCGTTCACTGCCGCAATCAGCTTATTCCCCCGATCTCGGCTCGGCCCAGGCATTTCTAAATTTAGACCAGAGTTAATGGTTGGTGCCGTTGACTGCGAACCAAACCAATCCGACATAACAATCCCTTCAAAGCCCCACTCGTCTCTGAGTACTTTGGATAAAAGCCATTCATTTTCAGAGGTATATACACCATTTAACTTATTATAAGACGACATAATCGCCCAAGTATCCGCTTGCTTGACAGCTTGTTCAAACGGATACAAATAATGCTCACGGAGGGTTCGCTCGTCTATTTCCGAGCTGATAGTGGTGCGTTGAATTTCACTTTCATTGCCCACAAAGTGCTTAATCGTCGCGCCTATCTGTTTATCCTGTAACCCTTTAATAAACTGAACGGCTAAAGACGCCGTTAAGACCGCATCTTCTGAATAACACTCAAAATTGCGTCCATTTGTCGCAGTACGTTGTAAATTAACCGTTGGCGCCAGTGAAACATGCGCTCCTTTCGATTTGACTTCATCGGCAATGGCAGAGCCTATGCAATACAATAATTCTGGATTCCACGTTGCTCCAAGAGCAATACCACAGGGAAAACAAGCGGATTTATTTCCGCCAATCAGGGAGCCACTGCCACGGGCACCGTTTGGGCCATCGGTCACTCTCAGCTCACCGATACCCAACCTCTGGATACTGGCAATAGACCAAAAATCCTGACCCGACAATAATGAAACTTGCTCTTCAAGTGTCATGGCATCTAGCAGTGCATTAATCGATGTGGCTGACATGAGGCTCCCTTTTCTCGCAATAATGGATTGATGGCTAAACAGCCTGAATACGAACATCTCAGACCAACACTCTACTAAATTAGCCTGGAGGAATAAAGAAAAATGAAAGCGCTTTCATTTCATCAAAAACAAAACCATTCATATTTGTTCTTTAGCTATGCGGATTTACGACATACTAATTGCGGGGAAAACAGAGTTTGCACGTCATATTGACAATCATATATGGCATTTAACAACAGCTTAGCTGTGGCATTGGCCATATCAAACAAAGGCAATTTTACTGTTGTTAGACTAGGCGAGGTGTAGCGTGCTAAATAGGTATCATCAAAACCAATAATAGCAATCTCTTTCGGTACTTTGATCCTTTGTTCATTACACACATGTAATGCGCCTATCGCCATGAGGTCGTTTCCCAAAAATACGGCTGTCGGCCGCTCCTCAAGACGAAGGATGCTCTGCATATGTTGCACACCGGACTCAATTGAAAAATCCCCTTCGACTTCGTAAGTTAATGCCAAACCAGCGGTCTCCATTGCTTGCAGAGAGCCAAGATGGCGCTGTGAAGCATCTGATTTATTTTCCGGTCCTCTCACAATGGCAATACGCCTATGACCTTGATCCAACAAATATTGAATCGCCATTTTGCCACCAGAGAAGTTGTCAAAGGCAATATTGCGACCATGATCACCATCAAAATGTTGATTCATGACAAAAGCAGGACAACGACGATTAATCTCAGCCAGTTCCCCCTCACTCATGTAACGGGTCACCAGTACTAAGGCATCCACTTGACGCTTAATCAGAAAGTCCACCGCTTCACGCTCACCCGATAACGAATCATTACCACTGGCAATAATGACATGTCGGTCAGCTTTTCTGAGAGCTTTCTCTATACCGCTGGCAGCAGGCCCATAATAGATATTATCAATGTTAGACGCCACCAAACCAACCGTGAAGGTTTTGTTACTGGCTAATGATCGTGCCGCCTGATTTGGCACATAAGACAGCGTATCAATAGCGTCCATCACCCTCTTTCTAGTCTCCTCCCTGACTCGCGCAGCACCACTTAATACCCGTGAAACCGTAGCATTAGATACACCTGCTTGTTTAGCAACCTCTGAAATTGTGCTCATAAAATAACCCTAGTACTATCTACTCTCTATACTGTCACGTATTTTTGCTGAGAACGCCACTTATCCTACGTTGAGTATTAGAGCAATCATTTGACTAATCATCAAAATCCCTGACAATAGCACTATATTGAAGGAGTATACATATGGGTATTTTATCTGGCCTAAAAGGCCTTTTTTCTGGTGGCGATACGGCTCCAGAACAACAGAAAGAAGACGCGCAGGAATATAAGGGGTTTGAAATTGTCCCCGCACCGATAAAAGAAGGTAGCCAGTTCCGTGTTGCGGCAATCATTAGCAAAGGAGAGGGGGAAGACAGAAAAGAACACAATTTTATTCGTTCAGACCTGATCCCTGGCCGAGACGAATGCATAGAAATCACGGTGCGAAAAACAAAGCTGTTCATCGATCAGCTAGGCGATAATTTATTCCATTAATAAAAACAACTAGGTAGCCCTTATGAGCACTCCAATAGGACAACAATGGACATTAATTAACGACCATGAAGACCTATTGGGCGCTGACTTCCGAGCGCGTACTTTTACCTTTCCTGGCCCCAAATCCTCCGTTCATACCACCCTAATCAATCATCTTGGCAATCCTAATGCCGAACGAGCTATTCTTTATATTCACGGCTACACGGATTACTTTTTCCAAACAGGGCTTGCCAACTATTTTATAGATCAAAACTACCGTTTTTATGCGATGGATTTACAGGGCTATGGACGCTCTATTCGCCCCACTACACCGCCTAATTGGTGTGATTCAATTGAACAATATGGGCAAGATTTAGACATAGCTTTAATCACGATGAAACAAGAAGGCGTGAATGAGGTCATCATATTGGCTCACTCAACGGGTGGTTTAATCGTATCAACCTATCTAGCACAACCCTACGCCCCTAAGGAACGAGAAAGCCATTATAAAAAAAGCTTCCCCGACGTTATTGGCCTGATATTAAACAGTCCCTTTTTAGCCCTCCCCTTTCCACCAGAAGTACTTAATAAAGTAAGTTGGCCCATTCGTATTCTGGTGTCTTTATTGCCTTTTTCCTATTTACGAGCAAAGAAAATTTCACTTTATGCCAAAAGTATCCACAAAAAATTTGGGGGACAATGGGACTATCGGCTCGATTGGAAACCAGCAGAAGGCTTTCCTCTTGCCTTTAAATGGTTAAAAGAGGTCATTTTGGCGCAACGTAATCTGGCTAAACATCCCCTGTCCATCCCTACCCTTATGTGCCATGCCACAAAAACGACCATAGGAAAACTCACTATAGAAGAAACCCAGCAAGGTGATGGTGTTTTGGACGTAGACAGCATGCTTGAAGCAGCCCAGAAAACTTTCAGCAACTTAACCACCGCTGCCATCGATAATGGCTTTCATGACCTCTACTTATCAAAACCAGAGGCACAAGCATACTACCTAGACAGCATACATGATTGGCTAACAAGATTTCATGCTCCAGACACAACATCACCCTCCAGTGAAAAGATCACGCCCCCTGACGAAGCATAATTTTATCCAACAACCAAGTGGGTAATATACGTTTCATTATGCCCGCCGCATAGGTTGGCAAGGTAACATAATAACGCGATTTAGGGTGTTTTGCTTCAAGGGCGTGGAGCAGTTTCTCAACCACAGCGCTGGCAGGCAAGGTTTGTGATGAGGTTGGCCCTTCTTTGCTCAAACGAGCAATTGCTTCCTCATAACCCGCCTTATGGCGACTATTGGCAATATCAACATTCTCTTGCAAGGCTTTTAAAGCGTTCGCTCTAAAGCGGCTTTCGATTGGACCTGGTTCAATCAAACTGACTGTAATCGGCGTGTCCGCCAGTTCCAGCCGTAATGTATCGGTTAAACCTTCTAAAGCAAACTTACTGGCGTTATAGGCCCCACGAAACGGGGCCGCCACTAGCCCAAGTACCGAACTATTATGCACGATACGCCCATACCCCTGAGCCAACATAATTTTTAACACACGAGAGGTCAGCTCATGGGTGCCAAAAAAATTGACGTCAAACTGTTTTTTTAGCGTCTCTACAGATAAGTCTTCCACCGCTCCAGGTTGGCCATAAGCCCCATTATTAAAAAGCGCAAACAGATGCCCCCCAGTGATATCTAAGGTTTCCTTTAAACCAGATTCAATCGAATGAGAACTGGCTAAATCCAACTGCACAACATGCTTTATCCCTTGTGCCTTTAACCTTTCTATATCTTCAACCTGACGACAACTTGCCACAACGAGAAATTGACGCTCTTGCAGCATTTTGGCTGCTTCAAGACCAATACCACTAGAACAACCTGTGATTAAAATGGAATACTGCACAGCGATCCCTCTTATAGTAAAAAATAGCGTCTTTGGATCTTAGCAAAAAGCCAACAAACTTGTCTTTATATTGATTTCGGTCAGCTTACAAAACCCATTATTGGCCCATAATTATTTCTAATGATAACAAAATACAACAGTAGAGGGATTTCATGAAATTAAGCTCAGTAAAAGTAGGGAGTAAACTATGGGGACTCATCGGTATTCAGGTGGCGCTCCTCGTTGTATTTGCTGTCATGGCCTATTCAGACCTTCACAAACAGCTTATCCAAGATCGACAGCAACAAGTAAAAGAGCAAGTCGAAAATGCCTACTCGCTAGTGGAACATTACGCGAAAAAAGCGACCACTATCGGAGAGGAACTAGCAAAAAAAGAAGCTCTTAGTGCCCTATCGTCACTACGATTTGGCCAATCAGACTCAGGCTACTTCTGGGTAAACGACATGCAAGCAAAGTTACTGATGCATCCTTTCAAGCCAAACTTAATTGGTAAAAGCATGAAAGACGTCACGGACGCTTCTGGCTTTCACCATTGGCAAGCCATGGTTGATACGGTCCGGAAAAATGGCCAAGGCTTTATAGAATATAAATATAAGGGCCCGCAGACCTCAAAAGCGGAAGAAAAAGTCTCTTATGTAAAGGGCTATCAGCCTTGGGGCTGGGTCATTGGTAGTGGCACCTTATACAGTGGCGTCCAAGAAACCTTCTGGTCCTCCATTAAAAAGAATGCCAGCATTGAAATTGTCTTATTAATTTTATCTTTTGTCGCCAGTGTCACCATTGTTCGTGGCATTGTTCATCCGCTTAAAACCGTCACCGAGCATCTCAAACATATTTCTGATGGGGACTTTACCAAACAGATAGGAATGGAACGTAAAGACGAAATTGGTGAGCTCGCTGATGCGGCAAACCATGTATCAACCTCTTTAAGTGAAACCTTATTAGAAGTGGATCATGCCGTCAGCGAGTTACAAGCCGTCAGCATACAAATGCAAGCCAATACCAAGCACACCAATGATGGAATGGATCATCAGTTCAAAGAAGTAGAATTACTGGCGACAGCAATGAATGAGATGTCTTACTCCATCAAAGATGTGGCTCAGCACGCCAAAGACACAGCAGAAGCAACTCAAACAGTGCAGACCATCACACGCCAAAGCAGTAAAGACTTGGACGAAACCAATCAAAACATCCAGTCGTTAACCAAACACATCGAAAACGCCAACGAGATTATCGGTCTCTTGTCAGAGCAAACAAATGATATAGACTCTGTTCTTGGTGTGATCGGAGATATTTCTGAGCAAACTAACCTTCTTGCACTCAATGCAGCAATTGAAGCAGCTCGAGCAGGTGAAATGGGCCGAGGATTTGCTGTCGTTGCTGATGAAGTTCGTTCTCTAGCCAGCCGTACACAGGACTCTACAGTTGAAATACGTACAATTATCGAAAAACTTCAACAGCAATCAAAAATCGCCTCAAACGCCATGGAAGAGAGCACAAAACAAGCAGAAGACTGTGCCGACAGAATGCATTTTGCGGCCGAAAACCTTGGCAATATGCTAACTCAAGTCGACGATGCCTCTGCTCGCAGCAATCAAATTGCCCAAGCCGCTGAACAACAAGGCACTGTTGCAGAGGAAATTAACCGTAACTTAATGGGTATTCGTGAAGTCTCAGAAAAAGTCCTAGACGACTCTCAGCAAGTAAATGATGGCAGCGAAATGATTGCCCGTATGGCTAATGATTTAAATCAAAAAATCAAACAATTCCAGTTCTCTTAAACAAGATAACATTGACAGTATCTGCCATCACAGCAAGAAACGGAACAGATAAGAGGAACTCACCTGTTCCGTTTAAATCCTCGTAAAATAGCGATACTTTGGTGCGCTGCTGCACCTTAAGACGATGAAAGCACAAGAAAAAAGTGGCCCAATTTGACATAGAAACAAGAATGATAATTTTTATCACGAAAAACAAACACATATAGGAAATCAAAAGAGTACGAATAAACAACTCGACAATTTGATTCAGTCTTTTTTAAAATGTATATTGCGCCATCCGAACCGAACGATAGCAAAGTGGACTTTCATTGTGGTTATAAAACTCGCCCTTCAAGCATGCTCAAGAAAAAGAAAGAATAAAACGAAAGAGGTCATCAAGTTTGTTCTTCGTGCGCTGATTTATCACCGCTCCTTTAATGAAATGAAACGCTTTTTTGACAATAAGCAACGTGAAAAACTGTTCGTCAACGAACCCAACTATCTCATGAAGTGCATGAAGCCATTTCTGCGAGTTGGGTTTCAAAAAATAGAAATCGCCCAGCTACTCAATGACCACCATACTTGGGTTGAAAATACCTTCACCGAATCGGCTCAAGAGCAGATTTATCTACAAGAAATTCGCCTTCGTTGTCTCCCCATCAATGAGAAGGAATACTATCTCACCCTCAACTTCGATGGTAAGTTACGCAAAGAAGCCGAACTTGCCGTTAACATTAAAGATGAGCAGGGTCATACCTATTATTCACTGGGCTTTACTGTACAAAACAATAATGTCTATATTGGTTGTATACAAGGCAACAATAATGACCAAGGCTTTACCAAAGCCTTTACCAAAGCTTTTTTTGGCCTACGCCCTAAATCTTTCTTAGTTGAAACCGCTCAGTTTTTAGCTCAACACTTAAAAATAGACCATATTTACGCTGTCAAAAATAGCGCTCATGTATACAACGCGAAGCGCTATAGCAACGCAGGCGAAAAGGTCAACATGAATTACGATCAGCTGTGGCTAGAAAGTGATGCCGTTGAACACGACCAATGGTTTTACGAGATTCCACTCACTTCTGAGCGTCGAGCTATTGAAGACATCAAAAGTTCAAAACGAAAATTATATCGAGACCGCTACCAATGGCTAGATGATCACAACGACACACTGGGTAACGTCATCAAAAGCATCACCAAACCTGAATTTCAAACGGCAGACAGAACATAATAGTAACCAACCATAGATAACCCATATATAACACGTCAATGTATTACCAAGCGGACAATAGGCCGAAATAGGTCTGTTGCCCGTCATTAACCAATGATCCCAAAGCCCAACCTCTCTCGCATCTTTATAAGAGTGCTACCATATTAATGATGATTACTGCTTTTATTTTGGCCAAAGTAAAGTAAAGCCGCTATAAGAAGACATCCTTCCTTGGTTTCCAGAAATCTACAAATAGCTATCAATCCCGTTATTTTGTGGCCGACTCAATCAATAAGATAAGCGGCTAACACTCAGGCACACTTTAGTTAACAAATAGCACCTGCTATAGTGGTATGATTTTTCAGCGAGAGAGGCCACTATGAAGCAAATGCGACAAGACCAATCAAGCGATTTGATTTTTATTTTCGGTCACGATGAGTTAATCATTCACCGACGCTACGAAGTGCTGAGCATCATTAATGACCTGATGCTGGCAATGTGGTTTGCCATCGGTAGTGTGTGCTTCTTTTATGACGGTGAAATACTAACCATTGGTACTTGGCTGTTTTTAATAGGCAGTTTACAGCTGATGATCCGTCCTATTATTCGTTTAGCTCGCAGCATCCATTTGAAAAGACTGCCCGACAACTCGGACAGCTATTGAACAGTAAAAAGGCGACCCCCGCTGGATTCGCCTTTTTACTTCAAAGCACTTTATGAAGATAACTAAATACTACCGCGCCAAGCTTGCTTCAAACCACTTTGGATTTTGCGGGATAGAAGCGATCAGTTTTTGCGTGTAATCATGCTGAGGATTCGCATAAACACTATCCGCATCACCCATTTCCACCACCTTTCCTTGCTGCATCACCATGATTTGATCGGAAATATGCTTGACCACAGATAAGTCATGGGAAATAAACAAGTACGACATCTGAAACTCATCTTGCAAATCTTGCAACAAGTTGAGAACTTGCGCTTGCACCGAGACATCTAACGCTGAAACCGACTCATCACAAATCAAAATATCCGGCTGTAAGGTTAGACAACGGGCAATGGCAATACGCTGGCGTTGCCCTCCTGAAAATTCATGAGGGTATTTATTAAAAGCATTGGCCGTTAAACCCACTTTATCCAATAAAGACCGAGCAAGCTTTTCACGCTCTTGTTTGTCCTTACCAATATGATGGAGCAGCATGGGTTCAATTAAGATCTGCCCTACCGTGAATCTTGGGTTCAGTGACGCATAAGGGTTCTGAAAGATAATCTGCACTCGGCGTTTCAAAGGCTTAAAATCCTCATTTGACATGCTAAGAATGTCTTTGCCTTCAAACAATGCCTCACCTGAGGTCGATTCCAGCAAGCGCATAATAGTATGCCCAACGGTGGATTTGCCTGAGCCAGACTCGCCCACAATGCCGAGTGTTTTTCCCCTTTGCAATTGAAACGACACACCGTCCACAGCTTTTAAATCAATATACCGAAACAGGCCCGTTTTAATTTTAAAGTACTTACAAAGGTTCTTCACTTCGAGGATGACTGGATTACCTTCTTGATACCCCCGAGGACGATCCGCAGGCAATTGATACTCCTCTCCTTGGAGAAAATCATCAATCACTGCCAAGCGCTCAGGACGATACGTTAGACTCGGTCGACAGTTTAACAATGCCTTCGTGTAAGGATGCTTAGGGCGACTAAACACCTCTTCAATCCCACCTGACTCACAAATTTCGCCATGACGCATCACCACAACGTTATCTGCAAACTCCGCGACAACCCCAAGATCGTGGGTGACAAATAACACTGACATGCCATGCTTTTTCTGCATCTTAGCAATCAGTTCTAAAATCTGTTTTTGAATGGTCACATCCAAAGCGGTCGTCGGCTCATCAGCAATTAATAGTTTGGGCTCACAAGCGATGGCGATGGCAATCATCACCCGTTGTTGCTGACCACCAGACAGTTCATGGGGATAGGCATGAATACGACTTTCAGGATTCGGTAGCCCCACCTCTGTCAGCAAATCAATCGCCTTTTGTCGTGCGGCTTTTTTGCTCATGGATTTGTGTTCTTGCAAGGTTTCAATGATCTGATCACCTATGGTAAATACGGGATTCAACGAACTCATTGGATCCTGAAAGATCATCGCAATATCGCCGCCCCGCAGACGGCGCAGCTCCTTTTTGCTCATGGCTAATACCGAGCGACCATTAAACTCAATACAACTGTCCTGATCGATCACGGTATTTGACTCAGGTAACAACCCCATTAAAGCGGTCGAGGTGACAGATTTTCCCGAGCCGGACTCCCCCACCAGTGCTAACACGGTATGATGAGGAATATCAAAACTTATACGTTTAAGGGCTTCAAAATAACGACCGTCTTCCATTTTGAAGTCAATTTTTAGGTTACTAATACGGACTAATGGCGTTTTCATATTCTTACCTACTAACTCACTTTGGGGTCTAGAGCATCACGAAGACTGTCGGTCAACAAACTAAAGGCGGTGACTAGCACCGACATAAACACGGTAACCGTCAGCATTTGCCACCAATAACCTTGGATCAGCTCGGCGGGTACTTCCGCTAACATCGCTCCCCAACTGGTTTGCTTAATGCCCACTCCAAAGCCCAAAAATGACAACACTACTTCCGACTTAATCATCCCCACGGTAAGAATCGAAAATTGCACCAACAAGATATGACTCACATTGGGTAAAATGTGACGAAACATTTTGCGAGTTTGCCCCGCACCAATAGCGTCTGCCGCTTTGATATAGTCTCGTTCTTTGTGCTTCATAAATTCCGCTCTCATTAAACGGAACACATAAGTCCACGATGTCAAAGCAAATATAAGAACCAAAGTACTAATACCGCGGGATAGCACCGCCGCAAAAGACAGCAATAACAGCATGTCGGGCACCGACGTAAAGATGCTATAAAACCACATCAGCACATCATCCACCCACTTACCAAAATACCCAGCAATGGCACCTAAAATGGTACCAATAACAATGGCACAAAATGCCCCGAGTAAGGCAACTGAAACAGAAACCGAGGTGCCTTTAATGGCTTTTTGCAACACATCTCGTCCTTGTCCATCGGCGCCTAAAATCAGTGTATCTTTTAGTGTCGTTGTTTTGCTTGCATATTGACTTTCGTGCTTGTCGGCTTGCGCCATCAAAGCCGCCAGCGGATCAGGTGCCGCTGCCGAATTATCATCATCCACTTGGTCTGCGCTGCTACTGGTAGCGGCCACTGCATTTACCTGAGTACCTCGAGGCTCCCAAGTCGCAAAGGTCGGTGGCGCATTCGGAACGGCCACATCTGCACGCCAATTTTCCCCAACCAGCCCCATCCAGCCTGCGGCACAAAGTAGTAAATAAAAACAGACAATCAGCAAGCTGATCATACCGACTTTGTCTCGTTTTAAACGCTTCCACGCAAGAGAAGACAAGCTTTGGGCAGGCACTTGCGTCTCAACCTTCTCTTGATCAAGAGTGAGATTGCTATCTTGATTCATTATCTTCCCCTTAATTCAGTTTCACACGTGGATCGATCCACTTATAAAGTAGATCGGCCAGCAAATTAAACACCATGATGGCAATCACCAAGTAAATGGTGATGGCTTTGATGACGGGGAAATCACTGGAATTGACCGCTTTTAAAATCTCGTTACCCAACCCTGGAATACCAAAAAAACGCTCCATTAAGACCGAGCCGGTAATCATATAAGGTAAGGAAGACATTACACCGGTGACGATTGGTATCAACGCATTACGCATCACATGTTTTAACATGACTTTGCGCTCAGACAACCCCTTAGCTCGGGCCGTACGAACGTAATCCTGGTTCATTTCTTCAATAAAACAACTACGGTAAAAACGCGTGTCCGGCGCCACGCTTACTGCGACACCGATGATTAATGGCAGCGGAATATACAGCAAAAAGTTTTGCCAAAAACCATTCCCCCAGCCATACACGGGAAACCACTGCATTTTATAAGCAAGGAAATACTGGCCCGCGATGATATAGACCAAAATACTGATCGACATGGCCACAGTAGAAATAATGGTCACAGCTCTGTCGTAAATACTGCCTTTGTAATAGGCAACAGAGGCGGCAAACAACAAAGAGAAAAATAAAGAACAGAGCTGCCAAGTCAGCAACAGCATCACAGATGGACCAATACGAGTACGGATAATCTCTGACACAGGCTGTTGGGTAGACCAAGATGTCCCAAAATTCATCGTCAGCACTTGCTTCACAAAAATCAGGAACTGCTCAGGTAAGCTTTTATCCAAGCCAAGTTGAGTCCGGATACTCGCGATGGTCTCGGCACTCAGGCTCTTGCCTGCCAAAATATAGGATGGATCGCCACCCACCAAAGTATAGAGGGTAAAAAGTAGCAACATGACCCCCAGTAAAGTAGGGATCATTTGCCACAGACGGCGTACAATATAAGAAAGCATCATCACTCCTAAAGAAACATAAGCGTATGCCACAATGCTTTATATGAAACACGCTCCATAAAAAGCATTACAGCACCTAGTACATCAAAGGAAATGATTACTTTTTAATTTCAATATAACGCCAGTAAGTCGTCAGAGGATTAGGCTTAAAGCCATAAACATCAGGGTGAGCCAGATAATTCCAAATACGCGTATCATCGAAAATATAGGGTTGATACTGAGCTAGCATACGATTCATCTTATCATATAGCTTCTGACGTTTTTCACCATTTGGTAGTTTCAGTGTCTCTTCATAGTCTTTATTGTAAGCAGGTAAGTTAAAACCCGAGAAGTTGGCATCGCCCTTATTTGGACCATAGAACATCTGCATAAAGTTTTGGCCGTCTGGATAATCTGCCGACCATGACATGCCCCACATTTGCAGTTTACCTTCACGGTTCGCTTTGGCCAGTTCACTCCAACGACCGACTTTAAACGTCAATTTAATTTTCAGGGAGTCAAAGGCCTGTTGCCAGTATTCATTCCATTGGCGATCAATCGCCGTAGAGCCCGTCGCCAGTTGCACCGACAAAGGAGAACCATTTGGTTGGGTACGGTAGCCATCAGGGCCGATTTTATAGCCCGCCGCATCTAACAACGCATTAGCTTTGGCTGGGTTAAAGTGAACGCCCATTTTAAAGTTTGGATTATAACCCGCCACTCCTTCTGGAATCGCATATTCCACGGGTACTGCTTGCCCACGGCGAATACGAGCAATAGTTTCATTACGAGGGAAGGCCATGGCTATCGCACGACGCAAGGCGATTTTTCGCGGGGTATAGCCGCCTACTTCAGGATCGTCCATATTAAAGAAGTAAAAAGTAGTTTCTAATTGTTTTACCGGCTGTAAATGAAAGCCTTTATCGGCATATTTTGGAGCTAATTTTACATCGGTTGGATTCTTCGGATTCATTACCAAGGCGTCTCTTAACGCAGGCTGTGGAATCTTCACAACATCCAGTTGATTATTCAAAAATGCCAACCAAGTGGGCTGCTCTTCAAGAATAATATTGATGTTCACCTGCTTCACTTGCGGAATGATTTTGCCATGCATTTCTTTGGCGACTTTCATCGAAACAGGATCTTTTGGATTCCCTTTAAAGTTGAATACCTCTTTGCGGAAATTGGGGTTTGCCACTAACTCAATTTTACTACCCGGCTTCCACTCTTTCAGCTCATATGGGCCCGTCCCCACAGGGTGAGCGTTGGTATTGGCTTTATTGGCTTCAATCACTTCCCGCGCGACCGCACCAAAAGAAGGCATGGCTAAGATAGTGTCAAAATTATAGTTCACATGGGTGAGATTGATTTGCAGTGTGTATTTGTCTAATGCTTTGATTCCCTCGATCTGGGTATCGTAATTCAAGGGGCCATTACCCGCCGCCTTCTCTAATTTATCCATTCCAACAAACTGACCTTCGACTAGGTAGCTTTGTGGGGAGTTGATGGTTTTATCCAGCATACGCTTAAAGGAGTAAACATAGTCAGCAGCTACCAACTCACGCTTTTTCCCTTTAAAGGCAGAATCAGGAGCGAAATAAATTCCAGGTTTGATCTTAAAAGTATAAGTCTTACCGCCATTGGTAATGGTCGGCATCGCTTCAATGGTATTAGGTATCAACTTATAAGGTCTGGCTAAGTAGTCGTAGGTCATCAAAGGGTCATAAATATTCTCAACTACTTGAAGAGAATAGAAATCCGATATCTTAGCAGGATCGAAGCCTGTCGCCCCAGCTTGAAGAGCTATATTTAACGTCTCTTTTGGAGACACCGCCAACGCCATAGACGAACTCATGGTAAGAGTTGCCATAAGGACGACTTGTACTATTTTTCTCATTATGAACATTCCTCGTTTACATAGGCAAAAGTAAAAAAAGTGAAATTTGTAACAAAAAGTAGGCAAAAAACAAGCCAATAAAACCAATAGTTTACCATTTTTTTCACAATACCGGCCTATAGTTACAAAGAACTTGGCCATTCGGTCAAGAAAAAACCAACCAGTCTTTTAAAACCAGCACAAAACCAAAGGCTCCGGGGAATCTCAGACTCACCCCAATAAAAATAAAAAAAAAGTGAAAATTTTATTTTTGTTTATTCATTAAATACACATTGTCCCCTTACTCACTCAATACCGAATGTTAAAATATTGTTACATAACATCACACTATCTACCCCATTTTGGGTACTTTTTATACTTTTAGACAGCCCATTGTCTACTACGGGCTCTATGAACAGACAGGGAACTTAAACCAAGAGTCATACCATGCAGATTAAAGCAAACGAGAACTATACGACTATTTTTGACGACTCACTGATCTATAAAAGCTTCAAAAAAGGTCAAAAAATAGAAAAGATCAAACACCAAGGTCAGTCTGTTTGGGTTAAAAGCCCTGAGGCAACACACTCGCGTCTATTTCATCGGTTGATAGCTCGTGTCACCAAGTTAACACTTCTAATGCCTGTTCAGAGTAAAACACCGCAAGAGAGCCTGGTATTTGAGTCAACAAAGTTACAGACACTTGCCTCTCTTGGGCTGCCTGTTGCCACCGTTTTGGAACAAACTGAACACTTTCTCTATCTGTCTGATACGGGTACCGATCTGCGTCGCTATTTAAAAAAAACAGCATTGAGCCAAGCGGAACGAACTGACATCATTTTAAAGGCACTCAATGTGCTAGCCAGTATCCATAATGCAGGCCATTATCATGCTGGAGCCCAGATAAAAAATTACACAATCGATCAACAAGGCGTAGTGTCAGCAATTGACTTTGAAGAAAGCTTCGCCGAGCACCAAGCGTTGCTTGATATTCAATATCGAGACGTTTTTCTTTTCTTGATGTCGATTAGTCCATACAGCGACCACGAAACCTTTCAGCATGTGATCGACAGTTATTTAAGCATAACCGGCAAACATGAGATCAAAAAAAAGCTTCAATACGTTGCGGATAGAGCGAGACCTTTGATGAAAATACTTGCGTGGCTTGATAAACACAACAAAAAGCTTAGCCGAGATATCGCTAGTACCTACAGCTTACTGCTGTTTTTAACAACACTCTAACTCTATTGACCAAGGAAGCAGGAAACAACTTTTCCTAAGTGACATTAGATTCCTGCTTTCAAATTCCCCTTCCCACCTATTCATTTATAAACAGCTAAAAAACACACTTTTTATAATAGTTTATTGTGTTAGCTGACAAAAAAACATAATAAAAAAACAAACCGAACAAACACAAAAAATACGTTTAATAAAAATCTAACGCCAGAGTAAAGGTTTAACATCTCTTCCAATCACACCTTTAAGTTACAAAATCAATAAAACATCAATTTCACAGGATAAAATACCCCCCTACTACTAACACATATTAATCCCAAAACACCTTAAAGAAGCAAGAACAATAAATTTTATTAATTAAGCAATAGCTAAAATATATTCATGCCCAAAAAGCCTTATGTTGATATAGAAATAAAAAAATAGTATAGTAAATTTTGTGCAAAAAATAATCAAAGGTGTAGGATATGGATATTGAAAATATACAAAAAAGTAATAGACATACCAATCTATTTAAATTTTCAAGAAATCCCCCTCTTCTTTATGTGGCTAGTGACTATAATTTGCTTCTTGTCAGTTATCATTCGCTTAATGTTATTACTAATTATGAATTGATGAATAGATTTATGGAGGAAAATGGGCAAAAAGGGCTGGTCATTTTTGATGTTCCTAAAAAAAGTGATACATTAAGCCTTAAAGAATGGCCAAAGCTGAAAGGGATTTTTTTCGACGATGCAGAAGAATCACTATTTGAACAAGGCTTTAAAGCAATTGAAAAAGGAGAACTTTGGTTTCCTAGGTCAGTTACTGATGGTTGGATGCGACAGCTACTTGAGAATGAACAGCAAACTACATTACGTTCTAGTAATTTAACACGCAAAGAAGTTAAAGTGTTAAATTTACTTTACTCAGGCTTAGAATGTAGCGCTATTGCTGATAGTTTATTCATTTCTGAAGCAACAGTACGAGTTCACTTACATAAGATTTATCAAAAAATTGAGGTAAAAAATAAAAATCAAGCACGACTCTGGTGTAAGAAAAATCTAAATAAACTTAATAATTAAGAGGGCTTATCTGAAAACGAATTGTGTCGCTATACTCACCTGCAGCTTGTCTCGTAAAGTTAGCTAAACGGACGCTAAGTTTTAGTAAAAAAGTGTTTTTATCTTGATAAGAGAACACTCTCCTTTTATCTTGATGTAAATCCATCCATTCTCCATCTAAATATAAAAAGTAATTGATAGCATATTTATTTTTATAAGTATTATGAACTAATCTACCATGATTCTCTGATATGATACGCATTTCAATATTTGAATTTGTCACTACTTTAAGGGTTGGCAGCATATTATATTCTTTTCCAGAAACAAGTTCTCCTAAATTAATTTCACCAATTGAACTATTATACCCTAACATTGAAAGACTTGTTTTTGGTAATATTGTTTCTTCTATCTCAAATTCTTGATTATCTAACAATTGATTATTCTCATTATAGAGTTTTAATTTTAATCGATCTGAATACACTCCAGCCTTAATGGGTGTGCCACTTCGGATAAAAAGCTCTATTTCTGAATAGGAATTGATAAGGTTTAACCGCGTCATTGATGAACTAACAATTTGCTGTATATTGCTTCTTATTTGATAAGGTACTATCTGATATTGACCTTTTAACTGCGACTGGTTCTCAGTTGTAAGAATGATATGCAACGGATGACAATCATTGGAGTTTATAACAGTAATTCCAAGTCGCTTTCTCGCATCACTATGCTGCTGCGAATCGTAGCTCTCAAAATCATCATAAAGATGCTTCACATCACCAAATTTAGCATTACATTCAGCATAAATAGTTTGTGAAAAAAGCAAAAACAATATCAAAATAGAGAACTTATTTATCTCTTTAGTGTACATAAATCACTCCTTTTCTTTGTAACTGCTCACCTTTTTCTACATTAATAATAAAAGAGGTGTCATCAGAATTTTTTAATTTGACCTGATACTTACATGGCATTAGTCCAGTTAAGGCGAATTTCCCTTTTCTATTGGTAAAGAAAATATATTCTTTCTTTTTCTTATCAGTGGTACAAACAGCTGTTCCTACTTGCAAAGAGAAAGGAGTTTTTTTATTATCTAATACGGTGGCAATAACAGTAATATTAGCGGCACTACCTATCACAATATTATAGCCACTTCGATAAGGAGGATAGAAAGAGATAATCCCAGCTCCTATATCATACCCTGGAGCAATATCATCAACATCGACAGTCACACTAGAATGGTCATATGAACTAACATCATTTAATAAAATGGTATCGAAATCTTCATTACTGGCTTTGTATTTACCGTTTGAACGGCCTAAGACAATCTTTTTATTTTTTAAAGAAGAATGTGCTTTGACTAAAGCAAAGCTATCATAGATGGGCCTGCCAACCGACCAATCATTTTGAGCAAATGCAATACTTGAAGAAAAACTAAGACGGCTTTGATGACGTGACGATTGAGCACTAAGCTGTTGATAATAACTAGCATGATCGAAACTAGTTAAAAATCGATTTCCTGTATATTGAGTGTTCAAATCAAGCATGGCTTTATCTTGTTGATTTTTCTCTACACCTGCTCGAACATTAAATGCTCCCACATATCGACGGCTGCTATTTTGTGTATATTCTAAACGTGTTCGACTTCTTTTTGATTGATATAATGACCTTAGTCGCTTCGCTGTAGCAATTCTATAGGTCAAAGACAGATTAACTCTCCATCCATTTTCTCCATTTGTTTGCTCCCATTGACCACCTATATTATAACGCCATTGGCCATTTAAAAGATCCTGAGAGAAATTCACCCCAAAATTTTTATCAAATTGATTTTGATCATAAGATCGAAAAGCATTAGCAAATAAAGATGTCTGGAAGGTAGGTGTATTAAAAAAGCTATAATTTACTTGAAAAGTATGTTCTTTAAACCTATATTCATCACTCAAATTCGGCCTGTATCCAAGAGATTGAAAGCCTTTGGAAGCATGTTCGTAAGCGAAGCTAAACGCTTTATGCTTTATACTATTATCAGTAAACGTACTATACACTAACCGATAAGCTCTCCCTTTCTCTTGATCACTCATACTAAGTGCATCTTCGAAGGCAAACAAACCTATTTCAGAAGCAAAAACATGTTTAAAGCCTATTTGTTTTATATATTTATCAGCCTGAAAATTAGCACCCACACTCCAGTTTGTTGAAATACCATAATTAAGATATGAACTTATCAATGGCTGATCGTAGAAATATTCCAACCTATTATTGAGTTCAGATGGAATACCTAGAAACAACTCATATTTCAATTCATTTTGTGCTAATAAGTTCAGCCCTGTTGTCACATCAAACTTGATGTAACTAACTTTTCCTGCAGCATCCGTTATTTTTAGCGTAATATTATTATTTCCTTCATTTAAAGGAATATCATCTAGAGAGTAAACACCAGAGGAAAGATTTAGGCGAGAGACTACTTGATCATCAACCATTACTTCGACTGAAGAAGGGGTTTTTAACGTAAAACTCCTTGATGCGCTCGGTCTAAGAACCCTATCAGATACTAACGAGTAATTATGAGCAATTGATAAACCTAACATACGAGAAGTAGACTGAAAATAGCTTCCCGATGTATACTTATCTCCCAATGTAACCCTTGTACCGTTAGAAGGAAAATCATGAATTAATCTCGTTCCAGTACGTTTAATACTAGGATCATTGGCCTCATCTGTTGGATAGTATTCCTCATCGTTTTCCAGCACCCATCTATTCATATTGATAACCATCTCAGAGCGAACTGCCACTTGCTCATTAACGACATGATCAGATTGACTATTTTGATACAAATAACTCGAATATAAATTCATATAGCCACTTAATGAAGCAGGATCTGCGGGTTTTAACACTCTAGGATCTGACTTCAAACTGATACTTTGTGGTCGAATTATTCCTACTGGGATGGATAGATTAAGAGTAAAATCATTCAGGTCAAAATCTACCTTAATATTGATTTGTTTAAACTCGACTTCTGATATCAAACCTTTTTTTTGCTTGCTTGAGAGAATGTAAATATAATTCTGATATAAAATTTTTGAAAAAATAGGCTTCATCTCACGCCATTTAAACAAGAGTTTATCATTAGGTTCCACGATTAACTCTATTTTCCCTATTGGATTTTTGTTGACCATAGCCTCAACACTCAGTTCAATCCTATTTTTTGTTGGATTTATCTTTGCAAACACTGAAATAGAGAAAAATATTAAAAAAAAATACAGTAAAATATTCATATCACCCAACCAGATCAATATGAAAACCATATAAACCATCTTTTTTTACCGACTTTGGTATTGGTAACTTAATCAACACAGAGCAATAGGGAGGGAAAAACACATCATAACCTCTCTCTTTTAATTGGTTCTTATAATACTCTCCTACCTTAATATTTTTTTTCTTTATTTTAATATTATAATCGCTTAACCTTGCTGCTCCGGCTCCTCTATTGATGACCCTAGTAATCAGATACCCTTTCTCTATATAAGGTTTACCGATTACTAAATCTGGTTTTAGTGCTTCTTGATCAATGTGAATGATCAAATTTAAATTCATCAATATTCGCAACTTTGAACTTTCAGCTATACTGATGCTGTTGATACCTTCTTCTATCAAACTAACTTGATACGTTTTATCCATAGCAGGAAACTTGTCACCAAGCCATCTAAATTGAATTTTTTGATGTTGTCCTGATTCTAAAAATAAAGATGGTGGAAAAACCCATAGAGGAGAATTATTTAACGGTATCAGTGCTGGTTTATAAATACCTGCTTTATCAAATTTCACTTCATAAACTTGAATGTCAAATGCAATATCTCTAGGAAGATCGTTATATATAATGCTAAAAGGAGCTGTTTTTTCAGGAGAGAGCGTTACCACCATTGGTGTTATTTCTATTGCAAAAACTGGAAAAATAGAAATCATCAAAAACAAAATGAACGATCTCGCTAATTTATACATTATAGAACCACTTCTAATTCACTATTGTCAGCATTAAATTGTGATGGAACTTTTATCGTCACTTCACAATTTGAATTTGGAAGCAATAGTTTACCTGTTAGAGCTTTATTCAGAGATTCACCATCGAGCACCATTTTTTTATCTTTATTTTTTATAATCCATTTTGATTTTGACAGCCGGATATATTTATTACCTTTATTTTCAAGCATCACATTCCAAGAATCGCGAGCTGACTGTTGCTTACCTTTGATCACTAACTTAGCTTCAGCCTCTTTTGGCACAACATTCAGTAATGTTTTAAAGCTAACAGCCATACCGACACCTGACTTATTCAATGATCCTAAATCAACAACTACCTGGTTTATCGCAATACGGTACGCCTTAGAAGCTGACAACAAAGGATCTCCTATGTAGCGAATAATGACGGATTGACTTTTTCCTGGTGGGATAATAGTGGTCAAAGGAATAATTAAAAAATCATCTTCATTAGGCTTTAATGTTTCAGTTCCGCTCTTACCTATCAATAAATTATAGGCTGATATTTCAATGGTGAGAGGAACATTAGAGTCATTTAATACACGCATGGTTTGTTGCGATTGGCTACCTGTTGGTTGAACTTCAAAAACCATCGGTTTTACCTGAAAGGCATAGGCTGAGTAGGAAAAAATAGTATAAATAAAAAAGATAACGTATCGCATAATAATATTTCCTAAGATGAAAAAAAAGGCAGTATAAAACTGCCTTTTTTATTAGATTTTTAATTCGCTGTAATGGATAGCATTAGCTGATCTGTATAGTTACCAGAGTAAATTGCATCCTGTAGAACCGTTAATTTAATTTTTCCAGAAATGCCAGCGGCTAAAGCTGAAGAACCAGCTTGACTTTGAGAGGCAACCTGATCATTGGAGCCACTCAATGCAGTCAAAGTAAAGTCATATGGATTAGCCTTTAATTCCGCTTTATAACCAATACCCGTTCCATCTTGGCCATCTACTGTTTGCATATGACCTTCTGATGAAGTAAGCGATACGGTTGCGCCATCTGGATCATTACATTTAACCGTAAAGTCAACGTTGCTGACTTGATCTTTTGCTAGGGTGGTAAATAATACAGATGTATTCGCGGTTTTCACTTCACAAATCGAAGGGACGGTACCACTTACTGAAACGTTTTCTGCGAATACGGCACCTGAAGATAATGTTGCAATTGCTGAGAGTATGATTAACTTTTTCATTTTCGATATTCCTTCATTAATATGGCTAGAATGATTATGTCTAAAATTAACCTTTACCAGACGCCACCAGATACAACAGATGGAGTCATTTCTATGCGTAAAACATCCTGATAGTTTCCCGCATAAATTAACGGATCCAAAATTTTGAGCTGCAATTTTCCTGTGCGTTTAAATAAAATATTATCAACGTTAAAAAACTTTCTTGTTTTCAAATTATTAGCAGATACAGACATTCTGTATTTGCTTCCAATAATTGAAAACGTCACGCTATAATTTTTTACTTGAGTACTTTGCTGATGGCGCAAGCCACCATTTAATGATTGCATCGATACTCGCATAGGTGAATTACAGTCAATTATTAGATCCGTGCTTGCAAGGCCAGTTGAAGAAAGTATTAAGTTATTATTGACGGCTGTAATACTACATTTTGCTGGAATATAGCCAGCTAGACTCAAGCTTACATTGTCACTGCCATATGCTGTTAAAGCATAGAAACATACTAATAACCCAATTCGTATTCTCATCACTACCATTTCCTTTGGGTCGTCTTGCAAACACAACTGGATCTTAAATAAAAAAAATCCGTTTAGTACGTTTCTATTTGTTTATCAATCTATGATCAGGTAAGAATCTTTTATTAAGTTATTTCCTATCCCCTAAACAAAAAAGACAAAATCACTAAAAACATAAAAAAAGACAAATCTTACAAAAATAAAACCAAACAAATTCAGAGACTTAGTAATGCAGAAATAATTTATTTAAAATAAAAAGGCTAAACAAATAAATTTAAATGTTTAGTTAAAAGCAAACAATAGGATAAAGTGAAATTAAACAAAGATATAAAATTAAACGTAATTTATTGTTTCTATACAATTAATTGCTTTTTGATGACAGATTGATTATCTTTAAGGAGGAAAACAGTATGATAAGAGATGAGATTAGCGTTTATTGCCACCAAAAACGTCATCCGGTAAACAAGCTAGAGAAAGAAGCATATTAATCCAATTAATTGGCTATTGGAGCTTCCTATAGAGAGAACGCAGACTAATACCAGCCACTTCGGCTACTTTCACTTTGTCATGATTATAAAAGGACAGTAAGTCAGACAAATATAGGTACTCTGCTGTTTTTAAGTCCACCCACTCTCTCTTTGTGTCATTTACGTTGACACACTCTGTAGGCTGAGCTGCAATCTGTTGATTAAGTTCCTGATCAATAATCAGGCACTCCTCTATCGTACTGCGTTCAATGACATTCGTATCCGTCAATATGGTGGCACGGTTGAGAATGTTACTTAACTCGCGAATATTGCCAGGAAAGTCATATTGCTTTAATACATGAAACGCAGAATCCGTAAGATGATATTCCTTACGAGGACTAATACGCTTTAATAATGTGCTAATTAGCAAAGCAAGATCGTCGCGTCGTTCACGTAATGATGGAACATAAATAGGGAAGACATTAATTCGATAGTATAAGTCTTGACGAAACACGCCATCTTTTACCATTTGAGCGAGGTTTTTATGGGTCGCACAGATCAATCTAAAGCTCGTATGCTTGGCACTGGAGGAACCAACAGGCCGGAACGAACCTGTCTCAATTAAACGTAGCAGTTTGACTTGCATCGAAAGGGGGACGTCGCCAATTTCATCCAAGAATAGCGTTCCACCGTTCGCTAACTCCACTAATCCCGTGCGATTGCTATATGCCCCTGTGTAGGCGCCTTTCACATGACCAAACAATTCACTTTCAAACAAAGAGTCGGTTAAGCCAGCACATTCTAAGGTGACAAGCGAATTCTTCGCTCTGTCACTGCCTTGATGGATAGCATGTGCCACTAACTCTTTACCACTTCCCGACTCCCCTAGCAGCAATACAGACGCATCGCTCTGGCTGACTCGGGTCACTTTTTCTAACATGAGATTAAAAGGCTTACTAGATCCCACTAGCGTTTTACTGCCAGTTTCAGCACTGGCTATAGCAACAGCGCGCAGTAACTCAACGAAAAATAACAGCTTACCCTGGCTATCATGGATTGGAACCATTTCTACATCCACATGTTCCTTGCCTCTTGGGGTTTGGTGAATATGCAGAACTCGTTCTTTACGACCAGAGTCTAGAGTTGCCGCAAGCGGGCAATCTTCTCCAGCCACATCACAGGGGACGTTATAACCATGGGATACCTCAAAACAACGCGGTTTGGCTTGCAATAGAACCTCACCAAACTCTTCTCGATAATACTGATTGATCGCGAGAATTTGATAATCCACCGACACCAGAATCGCTGGGCAATCGTACCCCTCGAGCATGCTCGTAAGTCCTTCAAGAGACGGTGAATCAGACGCAATGATATCCATACACAAGCCTCGCCATTTTTGTCAAAAGTTAAGACAAATATGACAAGAGATATGATGTTGGTCAATTGAATTTCGATAGAACTGACCTGCAAAAAATAAAAATCCCTTCTTTTCAAAGACTTAAGAAACCAAAAGACATTGGCATGCTTTCTGCTCTACAAATCTTAACAAGATAAATCGGCCAAATCAGCATGCTATTTGACCAACAATCAATCGGAGAGGTGCAAGATGACAACTAACACGGTAATGAAACCCGAAGTAGCGGCTTTTTTTGAAAAAGATACCAGCACATTTTCTTATGTGGTAAAGGACCCTGAATCGTCAAACTGTGCGATTGTCGATAGTGTCATGAATTTCGATTATGCCTCTGGCAGCACTTTTTATAAAAGCGCTGACGACATAATTGAGTATGTCACGGCGCATAAACTGACCGTAGAATGGTTAATTGAGACTCATGTCCATGCAGATCATCTTTCCGCCGCCCCCTATATTAAAGAGAAACTTGGTGGAAAAATTGGTATCGGTGAACAAATTCGTACTGTGCAAGACACCTTTGCTAAAGTCTTTAACGAAGGTCAGGAGTTTAAACACGACGGCTCTCAATTTGATCATTTATTCAAAGATGGCGAACAATTTACCATCGGAACGATGCCATGTACCGCCATGCATACACCCGGCCATACACCGGCATGCTTTACCCATGTGCTAGGTAATGCCGTTTTCGTTGGGGATACCTTATTTATGCCTGATGCAGGAACAGCTAGAGCCGATTTCCCTGGGGGCGATGCTGGTACCCTGTATGACTCCATTCAAAAAATCCTCGCCTTACCTGAAGACTATCGAATTTATATGTGCCATGACTATTGTCCAAATGGACGTGAACTCGAATATCAAACGGATATCAAAACTCAGCGAGCACATAATATCCATGTCAAACAAGACATTAACAAAGCCACTTTTGTTCAGTTACGGGAAGGCAGAGATAAAACCCTAGCTATGCCACGTCTTATTTTACCATCGCTGCAAGTGAATATGAGAGCCGGCCACCTTCCTAATTCAGAAGAAAATGGTTTGTCTTACTTAAAAATCCCACTAAACGCCTTTACATAAAACATCAACATAGAGCACGAGAATCATAGACTCACCAAAGAGCAGCAAACATACATATAACGACAAAAAAGAGAGAAGAGCATGTTGCGCAAAGCCATCACAGACCACTATTCCGTGTCTGAACAAATCAGTTTAGACGACGTCGATACCTTAGCAAAATCAGGCGTCACACTGATCATCTGTAATCGACCTGACAACGAGGAGGAAGGGCAACTTAATTTTGCCAAAGTGGCCGAACAGGCCAAAGCCAATCATATCTCGGCGATACACATCCCTTTTTCTGGAGGCCAAATGCAACCAGAGGACGTTGGGGCATTCAAACAAGCGCTCAAAGGGACACTGAACGTTCACGCATACTGCCGGACAGGTAATCGTTCAACGCAAATCTGGCAAGCTAGCCAAGAACCGACCATTCAACCCCAAGCGGCTGCCTCCGCATCACCCTCCCCGCAATACGATGTTGTTATTGTCGGCGCAGGATCCGCAGGCTTAGCAACCGCTGCGAGCTTGCTAAAACGTCAATCCAACATCAAACTCTGCCTGATTGACCCTGCCAACAGCCATTACTACCAACCGGGGTGGACCCTCGTTGGCGGCGGCGTATTCAAAGCAGCCAAAACTCACCGAAAAATGGCTCATGTCATCCCCCGCAATAGTACTTGGATTCAACAGTCCGTCAGTACTTTTTTACCCAACGAGAATAAGCTAGTACTGGATAATGGCCAACAAGTCAGTTACCGCTTTTTAGTAGTTGCTGCTGGCATTAAACTCAACTGGGAGGCCATTGAAGGATTATCTGAGACTCTTGGAAAGAATGGCGTTACCTCCAATTATCGCTATGACTTGGCCCCTTATACTTGGGAGTTGGTAAAAAACTTAAAAAACGGAAATGCTGTATTTACCCAGCCTCCTATGCCCATAAAATGCGCTGGTGCGCCACAAAAAGCCATGTATTTGTCGTGCGATCATTGGCTAAAAAACGGCAGTCACAAGAACATCAAAACGTCTTTTTATAATGCTGGCGGCGTGATTTTTGGCGTACCAGCCTATGTACCCGCCCTTGAAAGCTATCTTAAAAAATACCAAGTCAACACTCAATACAGTCACAACTTGGTGAAAGTCGATGGTCCAAACAAACGGGCGTATTTCGCGGCAAAAGACAAAAACGGCGAGCCCACGATCATTGAAACCCAATTTGATATGCTGCACGTTTGTCCGCCGCAATGTGCACCCGACTTTATTCGCAATAGTCCCCTTGCCGATGAGGCTGGCTGGGTCGAAGTCGATAAGGAAACCTTACAACATACTCGATTTAGCAACATCTGGTCACTGGGCGATGTATCCAACACGCCTAACGCCAAAACCATGGCTGCCGCTCGTAAACAGGCTCCAGTCGTCGCCCAAAATATTGCCGATGCGTTACAAAACCGTCCGATTAAAGCCATTTACGACGGTTATGGCTCCTGTCCACTCACCGTTGAACGTGGCAAAATCGTCTTAGCGGAATTTGGTTATGGCGGAAAGCTTTTACCTACCTTTCCAAAATGGATCAATGATGGCACCAAACCCACTTATTTTGCTTGGCTATTAAAAGAAGAGATCTTACCGCCCTTCTATTGGCATGGCATGCTAAAAGGCTATGAATGGTTCGTTAAACCTGAAGTGAAAGAATAGGTGAACCTAACGGTAGGCAAGAACGCTGTTGAACCACGCTCTTGCCTACAAAACGACAAGCAATCACAAGTGATCCAGCTATAAAGACCCCTTCTCCGTCGACGATGCTGATGATTGTCAGCTCATTCACTCAGCCTGCGACTAATCATTGTCACTGTTGTCATGTCCTATGCTACTCTTCGGAGTAAAGCCATTTCACGATCTGAATAAGTGAGTCATCCATGTTTGAAGCAGCCGAGTTAGGACGATCTATCAGTAAGCACGACTATAAAGAGCAAGAGCCCATTCTTCGTGAAAAACTATTGCTTACCCAATTCGAGCTGCAACAAGCCAACGTTCCCGTCTATATTCTACTCGAGGGCGTTAACAACAAAGATAAAGGCGATGTTATCAACCTGCTCAATCAATGGTTTGATACCCGTGGATTAGAGGTAAACGGCTTTGGCGCCAAAACCGAGGCGGAAGCCAGCCGACCACGCTTTTGGCGTTATTGGCGAAACTTCCCAGCCCGTGGCCGCATCGGTTTATTTTTTGGTTCTTGGTACAGTGGTGAGCTCATCAAACGGGCGATAAAGAAACAGAAGAAAGCGGCCTTTGACACGCACATGCAGCGCATCCTAGCGCTAGAAACCACATTGGCCAGAGACGGTGCCTTAATCCTCAAGTTCTGGCTACACTCCTCTCAATCAACACAAAAGCAACGCCTAAAAGAACTCAAAGCCGCCCAGAAAGAAGGCTGGAAAAGTTCCCAGGCAGATTTTCAAATTCTGACCCATTACCCACGTTATATTCACGCAGCAGAAAGAGCCATTCGGCTAACCGATCAAGCCATCTCTCCTTGGTATGTCATTGAATCTGAAGACAATTACTATCGAGATATAGCAGTCGTTAAGCACATTATCGAAACAGCGGAAAACCACCTAGCAACTCGACCTAAAGCCGACACCAAGAAAAGTGCCCAATTACAAGCTACTAAAACTTTTTCTGAGGAAGATTCAAAAGACGCCACTCAAAAAACTCACGATGAGCCGATAACCGAACCCACGATCTTAAGCCAACTTCAGCAACCGCCGTCAGAAGAGCCCAATGACAACGGTAAACATCTGGCTAAACTACAAGAAAAACTGACCCGACTTAGCTGGCAGGCTTATCATAAAGGCATCAGTTTTATTCTGGTATTCGAAGGATGGGATGCGGCGGGCAAAGGCGGTGCTATTCGACGCATTATGCAAGCAGTGGATGCCCGTATTGCTAGAGTTATCTCTATTGCCGCTCCCACGGATGAAGAAAAGGCTCACCATTACTTATGGCGTTTCTGGCGACACATACCCGCCTCAGGTAAACACACCATTTATGATCGCAGTTGGTATGGACGTGTGTTGGTAGAACGCGTAGAAGGCTTCGCCACTGAAAATGAATGGCGACGTGCCTACACAGAAATTAATAACTTTGAAGAACAAATTATCCATCATGGTAGTTTGCTGCTAAAATTCTGGCTGCATATCGATCAAGAAGAGCAATTAAAGCGCTTTGAAGCCCGTGAAAACATTCCCTACAAGCAACATAAAATCACGGCTGAAGACTGGCGTAACCGCAACCACTGGCAGGCCTATGAAACTGCCGTTAACGATATGGTTGTTCATACCAGCACAGACTATGCACCGTGGACATTGATCGCCGCCAACAATAAACACTATGCTCGCATCGCGGTCTTAGAAGCATTGTGCGACCAACTGGAAAGCAGGCTAAAAGAAACAAAATAATGCAGCGTATTAATAAAAAAGGAGCCCAACACAAATGGGTGAACTGATACAACAGGGCATCTCAGGATCCCTGATTGGGGTGACTATTTTTTACCTACTCAGCTCATTGCTCGTCAAACAATGGGTACGTATTGATGTATACCAACTGCTCCTATCCATGGCCGTTGCTTTCCTCGTTGCGATTGTTTGTGAGGTGGGTCTTGGTCAGCTGTATTACCTAGTGATGGGTAAACCACTCTGGCAGTATCATGTTTGGCCTATCCACGATGGTTACACATCGGCACTAAACTTCATAATTTGGCCAGTATACGGCTTTTACCAATACTGCCTACACCATGTATTGACGTACAAAAAATGGCAATTACGCCCCTATTGGCTGATGGGCCTAGCGTCCGGCCTAGATGGTCCAATTCTGGAAATCCTCGCCAATGGCTTTTTCTTACTGTTTTATCAGACCTTCTATTTCTATTATTTACCCGACGATATGAGGCACTACACATCTATCCAAGTTGTGCCCTTATACATGATTATGGGGGTAATTCTTACGGTGGTACTAAAGCATCTACGCGAGCGTCCTCCTAGCTGGATATACCCTATTGTATTTTACTCAGCAGGAGTAGTTTTCATCCTCACAGGCTAGTCCCCTCTTCTCTCATAGGGCGTTAGATACCATCTTCTAAGGATAATTATAGACAGTATCTAACGGCTAAACAGAGGCTATTTTGTACGCTAAAATAGCAGTTTTTCTTGAACCTGATGAACGCTTTTCGGGGTCATAGAAAGTATCAATCACTTGAAAACCAGCTTTCCTCATCATTCCCGCCGAGGCTAGGTTCTCTTCATGTCGCTCAATCAATACCACTTGCACTGGTTTCTTTTTCGCCTGTTCAAGGCAAAGTTCAAGCAACTTGGTCGCAATATCCTGACCAGAATAGACCTGAGACACCACCACATCACCGATAAAACAAAGCGAATGGAGATCAAAATACTGGGCCAAATAAGCAGGGCTAACGGATCCATCAATTAACACAGCAAAACCAATGATTTGCTTATTATCAGCATCCTCCGCCACCATCGCTATCGCCGAGCCCTCTTCAATCAATTTGAATTCCGCCTCAACGCCCTCCTCAGTCAAATAATTCCACTCATTAGGACCTTGGTCCCAGAGTAATGTTTTCAGCGCTGAAAGCTCAGCCACTGCCGCTTGACGATACACAATCATACTCATTTATCCTCTAAGCCATTGAGTTGGCGAATAATATCCAAAAACAGATCTCGACCGTAGGTAGGGATTTATCCCAACACCAAGCTAAAGAACCAACAGACATTTGTAAGATATAAGTTATATGTTTTACATTCTTTTGCTTGAAAAATAAGTTTTAGACCTAACACCAAATTATGTTACGAGCCATAAAATGATTCATTTTTAAGCAGCTCACCCATTGTTCGTATACCGTTTTCAAGAAGCGCTAATTTGTGTCCAAAGTTGATTCTTATGCAGTGACCATGACGCTCTGAAGATGAAAAAATGCTACCTGAGACAACCTGTATTTTTCTCTGTAAAAGGCTTTTATTAAAAGCATTGGCATTAAAGTTTTTAGGGAATTCTACCCATAGAATATAGCCGCCTTGAGGCTGACTCATTCTTATTCCGGTAGGAAACGATTCTCCTATCCATTCGACCGTTTGCTGTAAATTTCTGTGGTACATAGCGCGCATTTTTCTTAAATGAAGTAGGTAGTATCCATCTTCTATAAAGCTTGCGACAGCAATCTGTGCCGCACTCGAAGTACTGCCTGTTCCTGTATATTTCATATACAAAACACGGTCAAAAAAACGTGCTGGTGCAATCCAGCCAATGCGTAGTCCCGGAGCAATGGTCTTTGAAAAAGACCCACAAAGTAGTACTCTGCCGTCCATATCCATTGACTTTATGGTTAAAGGACGTGGGTAGCGATAGGACAAATCACCATATATATCATCTTCCAGAATCATCACATTGTATTTCTTGGCTAAATTGAGCAGCTCCCTTTTGCGCTCTTCTGGCATGATAAAACCTAAGGGGTTATTACAATTGGGCGTAACTTGAATCAGCTTCACTGACCACTGTTCGAGAATCATCTCTAATGATTCAATACTTATCCCTGTTATAGGATCAGTTGGCACTTCTAACACTCTGACGCCACAGGCTTGTAAAATTTGTATTGCACCATGAAAAGCTGGTGACTCAATTGCAACAATGTCCCCTGGTTCACAAACAGCTCGAATAGCAATAGACAACGCCTCTTGGCATCCACTAGTAATAATTAATTCTTCCGCAGCAATATCACAACCTGAATCAATTAGCATTCGAGATATCTGTTCTCTTAACTTTTTCATGCCCGAAATATCATCGTAGTAGAGCGCTCGTTTATCGGTGCTTCTACCCGTTTGACTAAGCGCTTTCAGCAAAGGCTTTAATGAAGAAGAATCTACATCAGGCATACCACGTCCTAATTGAAGTACACCATCGCTAGGAGAGCTTGCAGCTAACTCTAAAATGCTATGCCAGTTCTTAATATCTACAGGTTCTTGAGTAACAGGCTGAACATTGGGTAAATGGCCACTTGCTAATTGGCCTTGACGAACAAAATAGCCTGTTTTTTCAATAGGAATCACCAAGCCATTTTCTTCTAGAAAGTGATAAGCGTTTTGCGCTGTACCAAGACTAACACTAAACGAAGTACAAATTTCTCTCATGGAAGGCAGCTTCTCTCCAGGGCGATAAAACCCTTTTTGAATCCGATCAGAAATAACATTCGCAATATCGACATATTGGGGCATGGCAACTGGTTGCTCCGTACAGCTTCAAAACATACAAAGGAGAACAAAATAAGATATACAGAAGTCATAAAATGCTTTCCTGTATACTTAAATTAGCAAAACTCTATACATTTTAACAGGGCAAAAATCCACCGATAATCAATTACGAGATAGCCACTGCCTGACTGATTGCATCTCTAACCAATTCCAAAACCTATCAATTAACTTGGAGAAAACGATGACCATTAGCGTATGGTTGGTGTTTATTTGCCTGACAACAATACAAACTGGAAGCCCCGGCCCATCGACTGTAAACCTCATAAACAACGCCATTAGATATGGAAAATTTCAAGCCATCTTTGTTCTTACAGGTGATGTGTTAGCGATATGTATCATGGGACTAATATCATCTGCAGGAATAGACATATTTTTTTCCCAACACCCAACACTCTTTGGCGGACTAAAAATACTCGGTGCGATTTACCTCATTTATTTAGGATTTAAATCTTTTACCAAAAAATCCGTAAAACTAGGTGATGAAGCCAATATGAGAAAAGAAGGATTCTGGAAGCTTTGGCGGCAATCCTTTTTTATCGGTATAAGCAACCCGAAAGCCATAATCTATTTTTCGGCCTTGCTGCCACAATTTGAAAGCCATGGAACGCCTAATCTACAGCTATTTATCATTTTGGTACTCAGCAGCGTGCTCATTAAATTTGCCACCTTATCTATCTACGCCTTCATTGCAGAATATTTGTCATCAAGAATAAAATCGCCTAAAGCAGCAAACACCGGAAATAAACTCGTAGGAATTTTCTTTATGTTATTTGGCTCGCTACTCGCTGCATCGGGAATTTTTTAATCCATTTCAAGAAAAAAACGAGCCGTAGCTCGTTTTTTGCAGATTCCAATAAAAGGAAAAACAATATCAACTTAATGCTTTCGCATGATGCTCTAGGTGGTCATCAATAAAGCTGGCGATAAAGAAGTAGCTGTGGTCGTAGCCAAGTTGGCGACGTAGGGTAATCGGGTGATCTGCTTTTTCGCAGGCTTCAAGAAGCACGTCTGGTTTGAGTTGCTCTTCTAGGAAGTTGTCGGCTTCACCTTGGTCGATCAGTAAATGTAAGCGTTCACTTGCATTTTCAACAAGCAATGTCGCATCCCATTCGTTCCAAGTGGCTTTGTCTTCACCTAAGTATCCAGTAAAGGCTTTTTCGCCCCAAGGGCAATTGGTCGGATTCGCAATGGGAGCAAAAGCCGAGACGGACTGATATTTTTCTGGATTTTTCAGGGCACAAATCAAGGCACCGTGACCGCCCATAGAATGACCAGAGATAGAGCGTTTTTCCGTCACAGGGAAGTTAGCTTCCACTAAGTGCGGCAGTTCTTGCACCACGTAATCATACATGTGATAGGTATTCGAATAAGGCTCAACGGTTGCGTTGATGTAAAACCCAGCCGCGGATCCAAAGTCGTAACTTTCATGCTCATGCGGATAATCCGTACCTCGTGGGCTGGTATCAGGACAAACAATCGCCAAACCTAATTCAGACGCCTTGCGAAAGGCTCCCGCTTTTTGCGTAAAGTTCTCATCGTTACAAGTCAAACCTGACAACCAATACAAAACAGGCACTTTTTGGGTTTCTGCTTGAGGTGGCAAGTAAATAGCAAACGTCATTTCGCTTTTTACGGATAAACTTTCATGCTTGTAACGCTTTAACCAACCGCCAAAGCTTTTCGTGCTAGATAGTAGTTCCATATTCTTCTCCTAAACATTAGCCATTTAGGTGACACTAAATGGCTAATTGGATTGGTTCGACTGATCTTAACAATTACTTTTGATCAAAAAGGATGACAGTACGAATACTCTCGCCTTTGTGCATCAAGTCAAACGCTTCGTTGATTTGCTCAAGAGGCATAGTGTGTGTTACGAATGGGTCGATTTCGATCTTGCCATTCATATACTCTTCTACGTAACCTGGCAGTTGGGTACGACCTTTTACACCACCAAAAGCAGACCCTTTCCAAACTCGACCTGTTACTAATTGGAATGGACGCGTAGAGATTTCTTGGCCTGCGCCTGCAACACCAATGATGATGGACTCACCCCAACCTTTGTGACAACACTCAAGGGCAGAACGCATCACTTGTACGTTACCAATACACTCGAAAGAGTAATCCACACCACCATCTGTCATTTCAACAATCACTTGTTGGATTGGCGCATCAAAGTTTTTCGGATTAACACAGTCAGTCGCACCAAATTGTTTCGCCATTTCAAATTTGGATTCGTTAATGTCGATGGCGATAATACGAGAAGCACCAGCCATACGAGCACCTTGGATAACAGATAAACCAATGCCACCCAAACCAAATACAGCAACGGTATCGCCTTCCTCTACTTTCGCTGTGTTGAGTACCGCGCCAATACCTGTGGTGATACCACAACCTAGCAAACATACTTTTTCTAGCGGTGCATCAACGTGAATTTTCGCCAGAGAAATCTCAGGAACGACACTGTATTCAGAAAAAGTAGAGGTTCCCATATAGTGATAAATCGGCTCGCCATTAATACTGAAACGAGACGTGCCATCTGGCATTAGGCCTTTACCTTGTGTTTCACGGACGGCACTACATAGGTTGGTTTTACCAGACTTACAGAACTTACATTCGCCACACTCTGCTGTGTAAAGTGGAATAACATGATCGCCGACTTTAAGGCTAGTAACCCCTTCACCAACGGCTTCAACAACACCCGCACCTTCATGACCAAGAATCGCAGGGAAAACACCTTCTGGATCTTCACCTGACAAAGTGAACGCATCAGTGTGACAAACACCCGTTGCGACCATACGTACCAAGACCTCCCCTTTTTGCGGATCTTGCACATCCACTTCTTCTATTTTAAGAGGTTGGCCTGGTCCCCAAGCAACAGCAGCTTTACATTTCATTATCTTCTCCCAAGTCTTGTGTTAATCATTAACGTTTTAACTAAAAAACTAGAATAGATTGATAGGATTAAGGACAGTAAAAATCTTCATCCTCTTCAGTTTCCACAGTGTAGACGCTAATGATTAGGACGATAATGCCTATTTTAGAAAATCATTATTGTTATACTGCAATAATAACTCCCATATAAAGCTATATTGTTATAATATAACACGATCAATACACGTAAAAATGAGAGTGAATACATGAAGAACTGGGAAGCGATGGAAGCCTTTGTCGAAGTCGTCAGACAAGGTAGTTTTTCAGCGGCGGCAATCAAACTCAACGTCTCGGCATCGCACATCAGCCGCTTAATCACGCACTTAGAAAACGAGCTGGGGACCACCCTACTATTTCGCACCACAAGGCGCATTCGTTTAAGCGAAGCTGGCGAACTGTATTATCAGCATTGCCGTAGCTTGCCTGAAGCATTAAGTAACGCCGAAGAAGTCGTATCTACTTTTAATCAAGCCCCGATTGGCCCCTTCAAAATGACTTGCGCGACCACGTTTGGCGAGCGTTACATCGCGCCTATCATCAACGACTTTTTGCTCAAATACCCAAAGATAGAATTGGATTTTCATCTAACCAACCGTGAAGTGGATTTAATTGAAGAAGGTTATGACCTTGCTATCCGCATGGGTGCCTTAAAAGACTCCAGCCATTTATCAAGACGCTTATGTGACCGGGCCGAGCATCTGTGCGCTTCACGGGAATATGTTGATCAACATGGTATTCCCCACACTCTATCCGAGTTAAATAAACACCGCTGTTTAATAGGCTCAAAAACCCATTGGCTGTTTCAGCAAGATGGCCAGCGTAAAGAGGTGAAAATCTCCAGTAACTGGCGCAGCAACTCGGGGCCAGCTCTGTTGGATGCGGTCAAAAAAGGCTTAGGTATTGCCCAGTTACCGGATTATTATGTCACCGATGAATTAGCGTCAGGCAGGTTAATCGCTCTCTTACCACAATATCAGTACCCTTACAGCGGCGTCTGGTTGGTGTATCCAAAGGTACGACAAACCTCTCCTAAGCTACAAAGCATCTGTGACTATCTAATCCAATGCTTTAAAGACAACCCGCCATTTTAGGGTTTGGCCTTTAAAATGGCTCTATGTTTAAATACCCTCAAACGACTATATGAATGGGCCCACTATGTTTTCTCAACAAGACCTGCTGCAGGTTGCACGACAAACCATGCCGTTTGGTAAATATCAAGGCCGAATTCTGATTGATCTACCCGAAGCTTACTTACTTTGGTTTGCCCACGAGGGATGGCCAAGTGGTAATTTGGGACAATGGCTACAATTGGCATTAGAAATCAAGATCAATGGTCTAGAAAAGTTGGTCGATCCGCTGCGTTTACCAGAAGAGGAAAAACCAAACGGGCCGAAAGTGCGCATTCGTTTTGATGACGAGTAAATCGCTTTATAATCGAATGGCTAAAAAGAGGCTTCAGGTATAACACACAATGAATAGATCATAGGCAATAGTAGGCTCAGCGTTGAAAGTACAACACTCCCTCCTGCTCCCGCTGCAAAATAAAGCCTGCTCGTTGTGCCACTTTTATTGACGCGATATTCTGAGCTTTCACCTCTGCAGCAAGCGGTTCATTGAATTTTTTAACCGCCAAAGCCAGCATTTGGGAGGCTATTCCCTTATTTCGATAGCGAGGAGAAACAGACCAAGATAGCGTCCAAGTACCGTTATCAAAGTCCGCTCGAATTGTGCCAACGGATACATGTTTTTTTTCAGCAATATACAAGCGTCGATTTGAGTTGCTCAAAGAGGCTTTTAACCATTGCATATGATCGGCCACTTCGACCCACTCGGTTGAATGACTTGCCTTTCTTGTTTCAGGATCATTACGCCATTCAAATAAGCAGTCGGCATCTTTCATGCTGGCAAGTCGTAAAGTCAACCCCATCATCATTCGAACTCCTCTTTTGCTCATCAGTGCAAAAATGTCGTGTTGTTGCTTGCGATTTAACGAAGTTGTAGAAAGAACCCAAGATAAGCATTATATTTGTTACGAATCAAGCAGTTCGATAAGAAAGCCATATACACCAAGAAAATAATGCTTAAGGACACCTATGAATATTCAAGTCGATGATTTGTCTGGCCCAGAAATCGCACAGTTATTGACTGAGCATCTAAACGACATGCATGCTACGTCTCCCGCAGAAAGTGTTCATGCTCTGGATTTAAGTGGATTAAAAAAGTCCAATATTACCTTCTGGACAGTGTGGGAAAACGATCAACTACTTGGCTGTGGTGCCCTCAAACAATTAGATGCAACCCACGGCGAGATAAAATCCATGCGAACGAACAATACCGCGCGCAATAAAGGGGTAGCCTCTTCACTTTTACAGCATATTTTGCGTACAGCCATGGAACAAGGGATGAAGAAAATCAGTTTAGAAACAGGTTCACAGAATTTCTTTGAACCTGCAAGAAGGCTCTACCAAAAATACGGTTTTACAGAATGTGGGCCATTTGCCGATTATAAACTCGACCCATATAGCGTCTTTATGAGCAAAGCGCTTTAACATGAGTAACGTTAAAAACAACATACCGAAACGCCCCCAATTTCTGTTCTGAGAGCGTTCGGTACTCTTGATCTCATTTTCCTTTTTAATGGCCACCAGAAACGCTGCTAGAGTCATCACTAGCCGCTTTTTTGGTAAAGAAAACAAAAGGCGTGAGCACTAGGAATAACACCGTCAACATTGCAAACAGATCAATTGTCGACAGCATTAAGCCTTGTGAGGTCACCGATTGATTAAATTGCAACAAGCTTTCTACCGTTGGGTGTTGAAGTTGTTGCGACACCAATGGGTTATATTGCGAGATATTTTCACTCAGTAACGAATGATGAAGACTTGAGTTACGTGCCCATATCCATGCTGTAAGAGAAGATGAGAAGCTCGCCCCCAAGGTTCTAATAAAGCTTGATAGAGAAGCACCATCAGCAATTTCGTGACCATTTAGATCCGACATCAAAATGGTCGTCGTGGGCATAAAAAATAGCCCTATTCCCAATCCCATAAATAACTGAACTAACGCCACTGTGGCAAAATTCACGTCCAAATTAAAATGTGCCCGCCAATAACAGCTGATTCCAATCACCACAAATGAGCTAGCCGCTAACCAACGCATATCAAGTCTATGCCCAAGCTTACCCAGAATAGGTGACAGCAGCAACGGCAAGACCCCCATTGGTGCCGCAGCCAGACCCGCCCATAACGCGGTATAACCCATTTGGGTTTGCAGCCATTGGGGAAGAATCAGGTTGATACTGAAAAAGCCACCGTAGCCAAGCGTCAACAAAATGGTGCCAACACAAAAGTTACGATTAGCAAACAGACGCAGATTAATGACCGGATGTTCGTCAGTTAATTCCCAAATCACCATAAAGATCAACATGATGGCAGCAAAGACTGAACCTGCAATAATCCAGTTATTGGCAAACCAATCTAAGTCATTCCCTTTGTCTAATACAATTTGCAGCGCACCAACCCCAAGGGCCATGGACACCAAACCAACCATATCTAATTTCGGTTTGGTTTTTTCCTGCGGACGATTTTTAAATTGCGACAAAATTACCACGATGGAAAAAATACCAACCGGTATATTAATAAAGAAAATCCATGGCCAGCTGTAATTATAGGTTAACCACCCACCTAATATTGGGCCAACGATCGGACCAACAACCGCTACCATGCCGATCAAAGCCAAGGCCATCCCGCGCTTTGCTCGCGGAAAGATCGACATCAATAACACTTGGCTCATTGGAAACAAAGGAGCCGCCGATAAACCTTGTAGGGCCCGAAAAAACACGATCTCAGCCATGTTTTGCGAGATACCACACATGAATGACGTCGCTATAAAGCAAAACAAAGCCGCAATATAGAACTGAACTTCACCAAACCGACGACTCAACCAAGAGGTAATCGGCAACCCTATGGCATTACAAACGGTAAACGACGTAATGACCCAAGTACCTTGGGTAAAACTGACACCCATATTGCCAGAAATGGTCGGCAACGCGACGTTGGCAATAGTGGTATCCAACACCTGCATAAATACCCCCAGCGCAATGGCGAACACACAGAGCGCCATATTCGCTGGTCGAAACCCTTCTTGTTGGCTCATAGGTCACCCTTACGACTTGTTTTTAGGTGCATGGTTTAGTTGGGGATCATTGTCTTTTATAATTCTGCTAACGATCTGCTGGATGTTTTCCATCTGCTTCTGGTAGACATTGGTTTCATAGCGTGGCTTTTTAGGGCTGCTAGTTGATAACAACTTGCCCGTTTGCGTGACTGTATCCACATCGACATTCATCGACAAACCAATACGCAGAGGATGAGCTGCTAGGTCATTGGTATCCAGCTTAATTCGAACAGGTAAACGTTGAACGATTTTAATCCAGTTGCCCGTCGCATTTTGTGCAGGTAGCACAGAAAACGCGCTGCCAGTACCGATTCCCAAGCTTTCTACCGTACCGTGGTAGACCACCTTGTCACCATAAAGGTCGCTTACTAACTTCACTGGCTGTCCAATACGCATATTATCCAGCTGCGTCTCTTTGAAGTTGGCATCGACCCACACTTCATTAAGAGGTACAACCGCCATTAAAGTAGAGTTTGGTGAAACACGCTGCCCTAACTGTACTTGACGACGTGCCACATAACCGGTGACAGGGGCTACAATACTGGTACGCTGCTTAGCTAGATAGGCCTGCTTCAACGCTGAAATGGCTGATAAAACAATTGGATGCGTTTCCACTGTGGTGCCCGATATCATAGAGGATTGAGCCTTCAGCTGCTCCTCCGCTACATTCAGTTGGGTTTGCGCTGACTCCACCATGTCTTTTGCGTGGCTTAAATCTTCTTGAGACAAACCACCTGCTTTGACCATGTTTTTACGGCGATCATAGTCTCTTTGTGCTTTGTGAAGAGCAATCTTATTCGCCTCAACTACGGCTTCGGCTTGAGTCACATTATTAAACATAGCCCGCACTTTTCGAACCGCTTGGGCTAATTGTGCTTTCGCATTTTCAAACTGCAGATCAGCATCGGTTTGATCGAACCGTACTAACACCTGCCCTTTTTTCACAAAGTCGCCATTATCCGCAGCAATTTCCGTGACAGTACCCACTGTCTCTGGCGTAATAGAGACAATATTACCTTTTACGTACGCATCATCTGTTGTTGTATTACCCACAACAAATTCTTCGTAGTACCCGCCTACTCCGATCGCACCCAAAATAATTATGCCAAGAAAGATCATTAAACTCTTCTTACGTTGGCTCTTCTTTGGTGTCACTGTGTTGTCATTGTCTTGCATAATTTTGTTCACCCATCAATAGAAGTTGATTTATCTTCAAAGCCACCACCTAACGCCTCAACTAAGGCGACTTGCTGCTCTTGCAGTTGGTTTTTCAATTGGGTGACGACCGATTCAGCTTGTAGTAATTGATTTTCAATGAGCAGCACTTCTAGCTGACTCCCCATACCTGACTGGTAACGTTTTTCTGTGATGTGGTAGCTTTTGGATGCTAACTGGAGACTTTTTTGCGCGTCTTTTATTTGCTCATTGATGGACTTAATCGATAACACTTTGTCAGCTATATCCCCGAACGCTTTAGTGATGATCTTATTGTATTGAGCAACAGCCGTGTCATAAGACGCTGTTTTATTAATCAAATTAGCTTTTAGATCTTTCGTAAATAAAGGTAAGGAAATCGCTGGACCAACGCTCCAAGAACGGCTTGGTTCACCAAAGAATGCGTCCCCCGCAACCGCTTTAAAACCTGCCGCCGCACTTAAGTTCACATTGGGATAAAAACGTGTTTTAGCAACATCAATGTTCTTACTTGCCGCCTCGACACGCCATTTTGCCGCTACGATGTCGGGACGATGCGCCATTAAGTTCGCTGGTAGTTGTTGCGGCAATCTAAGCTTATTTCCCATCTCGACAGTAGGACGAGTTATGGTATCGGCAAGATCCGGCCCTTCTCCTACCAAAGTAGCTAAGGCATTTTTCAATAACTGAATCGACAAAGCACGTTGTTTCAAGACTTGTTTGGCTGACGCCTCATTACTTTGTGCTGTGTATAAGTGGTCGTCTGATGTTAAACCATTCTTCAAGAGTAGTTGAGTAATGGAAACAATGCGCTGTGTTCGCTTAAGATCATCCTTTGCTAGGTCTTCTAAAGAATAAGCATTTGCAAGCTGCACATAAGTGCGAATAATAGCCGAAGATAATTTAATTTTTGCGGCTTGATGATCTATTTCCGCTGCTTTTTGATCATTGACACTGGCAATCCAAGCCGCTTTATTCCCACCCCATAAATCAAAAGAGTAGTTCATATTTAAGCCAAGATTATAGACGGTTCCGTACCGACTTCCTTGGTAGGCAGGGTCTTCTATACGAGACAAGCGCGAACGAGTCGCTCCCGCATTCGCAGAAACTACAGGATCAAATTTACTGTCTGCCGCCATCACATAAGCCGACGCTTTTTCTAAATTTGCGTTTGCCATTTGCATATCGGGACTGTGTTTTAACGCCTGAGTAATAAGTCGATTCAACTGAGCGTCATCTAATGACAGCCACCAGGACTGGGCAGGCCAATTAGCAGAATACAAATGCTTTGTTTGTAAGTCGCTCGCGTGTTTAATCAGGGCATCACCATCCATGGTATTATGCGTTTTAATATATGCTGGCGGCGCACAGCCGTACAGAAAGCATAACGACATAAAAGTAGTAATTTTTGCCAACTTTAACATTTTGCATCCTTTTATTTAGACAATACGAACTTTTCTGAGGGAAAAGAACTGACTATTTTGCTTAAACAATGCTGGAGATTTTGCTGTTCTTGCGTTGATAAGCAGTCCACTAAGTGATCTATCGCCGTCTGTATAAAAGGCATTGCCCTATCGGTCACAATACGGCCCTCTTCTGTCAACTGAATGAGAGTAGAGCGACGATCTTCAAGGTCCGTCTCTCGCTTAATGAGTTGCTTTTTCTCTAATCGATCTAACATTCGCGTCATTGCACTACCATCAACACTCAATGTTTTACTAATATCGGAAGAACGCTGAGTTCCCATAAAGTAAAGTATCAAAAGTACCTTAACTTGACTGGAGGTAATCTCTTCTTGAGCTAAATATTGGTCAAGAAGGCGATCCTTTATATGGTTCGTTCTACCAAGCAAAAAACCAATACTGGAAAATAATTGCTCATTAATTTGTTGTTTATTTAGCGTCATGATTGATTTAATTAAAACCCGAATAAATTTACTTGCCTATGCAACAATTGCATAGGCAAGTAAATTATTCCACCCCTTCTTATCCGTCGTCAATCGTTAAACAGTAGCCAATGACGATCACTGAAAAGTTTATTATTTAGTACACATTTAGTTCACTGTTTTCAGATAAAACGATGCCACCTCCCTATTGGTAAGCAACAAGAAAACTCTAATTTTAAGGCAAAAAAAACCAGCAAAATAAGCTGGTTTTTTTGCCTTATTTGGTAAGGGAATAACCAAATAAAACACTTCTAGGGTGTTGCAAGCCCCTAGAAGGAACAGAACAAGTAGACTTGCCTAAAAAAGCGCTATATTCCGCCCTGTGTCAGCTTAGCGGGATCTAGCAAAGCAAGCAGCTCTTCTCGACTTAAGTCGGTTTCTTCTTCTGCCACGTCCACCACAGGCCGGCCTTCTTTGTAGGCCTTTTTAGCAATGTCAGCGGCTTTAAGATAACCAATAATCGGATTCAAAGCGGTTACTAGGATAGGATTACGGTGCAAAGCATCATTGAGCTTGTCTTCATTAACGGTTAGTGTCGAGATAGCGTTGTCTGCCAGAAGATAGGCACTATTAGCTAATAATTTAATGCTGTTAAGCAGGTTTTTGGCGATCATTGGCAACATAACATTTAATTCAAAGTTGCCCGCTTGACCGCCAATAGTAATAGCGGCATCGTTACCGATTACCTGAGCGGCTACCATCGCAGTGGCTTCTGGAATCACTGGATTGACCTTTCCCGGCATAATGGATGAACCAGGCTGCAACGCTTGCAGCGTAATTTCACCTAAGCCTGCTAATGGGCCAGAGTTCATCCAGCGCAGATCATTGGCAATTTTCATATAGCTAACAGCAACCGCTTTCAGCTGACCCGATAATGCAACCGCTGTATCTTGAGAGCCAATTAAGGCAAAGAAGTTCTTTCCTGGCTCAAAGGTAATATGGGTCAAATCCGATAGCTCTTTGGCAAATACCGCCGCGAATTCTGGATGAGCATTAATGCCAGTGCCTACAGCCGTACCACCTTGAGCTAATTGCGTAATCTTACCTTCTATGTACCTTAGATTATCTAAGTTGTCTTGCAATTGTGCCGCCCAGCCATGAAAGGTTTGGTCAAAACGCACAGGCATGGCATCCATTAAATGGGTACGACCTGTTTTAGTATAGCCGGCCAGAGCATCTCCCTTCTCTTCAATCGCCTTTTTCAAATGAGTAATAGCAGGTATTAAATGCCCAAGTAGCTCTATTGAAGCGCTCACATGAATAGCGGTTGGAATGATGTCATTACTGCTTTGCCCATAATTTACGTGATCGTTCGGGCTTACCTTTTCCCCCAAATGACGGGTCGCCAGCGTCGCGATCACTTCGTTCGCGTTCATATTAGTACTGGTACCAGAACCCGTTTGGAAGACATCGACAGGAAAGTGGCTCATCAACGCAGGATCATTAAGCAGTTCATCACAGGCTGCCTGAATGGCGATAGACATCTCTGGTGTGATGCACTCAAGGGACTGATTCGCCCGAGCTGCGGCAGCTTTTAGGGTAATCAAAGCTCGAATAAAGGCTTCTGGTAGTGGCTCACCGCTAATCGGAAAGTTATTAATAGCTCGCTGTGTTTGCGCGCCATATAGAGCACCTTCTGGAACATTTAACTCACCCATGCTGTCTTTTTCAATACGCGTTTTCATCTTGTTTCATCGCCTTCTTGTTGTAAGCTGGAAAGAAAGTAGTGACTCAGCGTGCGCAGATCATGCTCCAGTTTAAAATAGGACTTAGCATCTTGGTAAGTAATAATGAGACGCTTTAAGTTCGCCAAAGGGCGATACAACATATCTAAACAGGTTTCGCGCCAGTAGATCGCCAAACTGGTATCACACACTGTATCAAGCAAAACATTAAATACGCGCTGATGCAAAGACATCGCATCATTTATACTTAGCCGCTCAGCGTACTCTTCACTTATGTCAAGGTAACGGTAAAGCACTTGCGGGGTATCGGCACATCGTCCACCTTGAATCATTTGTTCAAACACGGAGAAAGGCACTATATGATGGCTCATAATCTTGTCCTACACTATTGAGATGATAATGATTATCAATAATGTTATCGAATTATTGAGCTGTCAAGAAAACAATAACGATTATCATTTATTTTTAGCTTCATACATGATCTCTGACAACATTCACGCACCATCAATACACACCATAAAAAAACCACCAGAGCAATGTTCTAGGACATTACGACTGGTGGTTTTTTTGTCATTATAAATCTGATAAGCGAGTGAGTACTCTTAGTGTTGGTGTCCCCCCAGCCCATGAGCATGGCCGTGCGCTATTTCATCATCCGTCGCCTCACGTGTGTCAACAATTTCGACATTGAAAGTCAAATCCTTACCAGACAGAGGATGATTCAAATCCACTGTGGCATGTTTAAGACCAGCTTTAATAATGGTGACTTGACGCGCGCCTTGATCGGTCTGAACCATCGCAACCATACCAGGCTTCCAGCGCTTTGCGCCTTGAAGGTGTTTTACTGGCACTTGTTGTTGACGATCTTCATGACGCTCCCCATAAGCTTCAGCCATAGGAACCGTGACTTCAAATTCAGCACCGGCTTCTTTTCCTTCCATGGCTTTTTCAAGGCCAGGGATGACATTACTGTGACCATGCAGATAGGAAATGGGATCTTTACCTGCGGATGTTTCGATCAGTTCATCACCATGACGAAGTGTGTAGTGAAACGTGACAACTTGATTGTCTGCTATTGACATGTTCTTTCCTCTAAAATAAATCGGCCTGATAAATACCATCGCGTATTTTGCGCAACATTATAGAAGCTCCGCAGAAAATGGCGAGTACCTAGACTCTTCTTGCTCCATTTAAAACAGACCAAGCAACAACTCATTTTTCTTGATGGTGATATTTTTGATCATGGAGGCCGCTAACTTCTGCTCTAAATTATGATTCAGTACATAAACAGGGTGTCCCCCTGTGTCAGGATAGTTGTCGCCTCATTTGATATTATAAATAGACAGGGGGCGGTAAGTTAAAACCAGTGGATTACCAAAGACATTCAAGAGCCTTTAAAGAAGCCATCTTACAGAAACTCAGC
>NZ_FLOB01000021.1 GCF_900089775.1 Marinomonas spartinae | reverse complement strand
CCCTGCAAAAGACGTGGCCGACTTAACTCCAAGGCGCTGGAAGCACCTGTTCGCAGACAAGCCGTTGAAATCGCCATTGCTCTGAGTCAGTGGCTGTCAATGACTCCCTAGAATGAACGCTTACTTTCTAGGGATGGAGAAGTGGTTTTTTTATAGCTGTTGATCAAGTGGACTATTGGTTACAGCAAAAGGTTGGCGCACTGACATACGTATTGGCTACGAATCGTTTGAAAAACAATCAAAAGTTTGTGTGTTTGTACTGGTAGTGACTCAAAAAGTCTGTATAAAATAACTCAGTTTACGAGTGTGATCCTATAACATGTCAGGCATATGCGGGTTTGCGACCATCTATTCCGTTGGCGTTGGCTCATAAAGTGATGCATACAACAAACGTGTAATTGAGACGTCATATTTTCAAAGGAGTTGAGCGGTGGATTTAGAGTTAGATCACGTTTTTATATTGACCGATAAACCAAAAGCAGCGGGTGATCTTTTAGTTTCTATGGGGCTTAATGAAAGCTTTAGTCGGGATCATAAGGGGCAGGGTACGTCAAATCGTCGGTTTGCGTTTTCTAATGGAATGCTCGAAATACTATACGTACGTGATAGTGAAGAGTCGAAGAATGGTCCAGCAAAAAAACTGAGATTCCCTGAACGGATACAAACAGAAAACGCATCACCGTTTGGAATTGTTCTAACGCGAACTAATGACTCCAAATTAGGTATGCCGTTTGGCGGGTGGAAATATCAACCAGACTATTTTGAGCCACCCAATGCATTTCATGTGGGAGAGAATTCTGAGATATTAGAAGAGCCTTTATGCATTTACGTGCCTTTTATCGGTCCAGTGAACAGAATTGAAGAAATAGGAACCTTTAAGTCTATTAGCAACGTGCAACTATCGGTCCCACTAGAGAAAATGTCTGATACGCTTCTTACATTGCAATCGGCGGATAGGCTTGACATTGAGCTTGGTCGTGAGCACATGGTCGTACTTACTCTGGATAATGGGCGTAAGGGATTATCCAAAGACTTGCGCCCAGTTTTGCCATTAATGATTCATTGGTAGATAGGTAAACATATAAGAGTTTTTTCTTGCCCTACGGAATAGTAACTAGAAGCTAGCTTATAAGCTCTATACTTCAACGATAATGGCCAAAATGACTTAAACAGTCGCTCAACCTGACTCGTTAAGTGTGCGACTGCGGCGTTATGTTTATCGTTGAGTTGCTTAGAATATGGAGGAATTATGTCAACAGAATTGAAGGCTTCATCATTGAAAGTACAAGCTTTTTTGTCTCAGCATGGACAGGATTTTGTTGTTCAGCAAATGCCTAGTTCAACTCGAACAGCGAAAGACGCCGCTGAGGCTGTTGGCTGTACGGTTTCCCAAATTGCTAAATCGTTAATTTTTAAAGATGGTGAAACTGGGGCACCTGTCTTGGTTGTCGCATCCGGTTCTAACATGGTTTGCACCGACAAAGTTAAAGAAGCAACAGGGATTACATTGGAAAAAGCAGATGCATCCTTTGTTCGAGAGAAAGTTGGCTACGCTATAGGTGGGGTTCCTCCCGTAGCGCATAATGAGAAGGTCCAAACTCTCCTAGATAAAGACCTACATCAATATACAGAAATTTGGGCGGCTGCGGGTACACCGAATTCTGTGTTTAAACTCAACCCACAATATCTAGGTGAGCTTACGCAAGGTCAGTGGATAGATTTAGCAAAATAAGCATACAAAGCCTTTAAGAGGCGTTCTTTTGGTAAGGGGCGCTTTTAGCCCCTTTTTGCTGCTGGTTCTGAAGTGTTTCTACTGAACAATTTGTCGTAAATAAATTAGCTAAGATAACCGTTAAGACTTGCCACTTTTGTCTAAGCTGATGATGCAAAGCAAAACTCCTCTAGTGGACCAATAGAAGAGCATGATATGGTTTATTAACACCGCTACACCTTATCAAAATGAAGGCAAATCAAGTGAGTAAATCAACAGCAAAACCTTTCTCAGAATCTAAGTTATTACATGCCGACCGCCGTTCCAACACCGAGCACGGTGCGGTGCGCAAACCGTTACATGTTTCCGCTACTTACGCGTACCCAACTGCTCAAGCATTAGTCGATACTTTCCAAGGCAAGCAATCCGGTTATGTTTACTCGCGTCAAGGAAATCCAACGGGCGCCGCTCTAGAAGCCCAAATTAATATGCTAGAAGACAGCCACAGTACCTGCTGCTTCACCACAGGCATGGCTGCAATTTCAGGTATGATGATCGCCTTACTACGCCATGGCGATCATATTATTTGTAGCCAATTCCTTTTTGGAAACACAAATAGCTTTATGGGAACCCTCTCTCAATTGGGAGTGGAGGTAAGTTTCGTTGACGCCACAGACCCACAACAGGTTGCATCGGCCATTCGCTCTGATACGCGTATGGTCTTTGTCGAAACGATTGCTAACCCAGCCACACAAGTCGCGGCTTTAGCCGAGATCGGCCAGCTGTGTGCACAACACGCTATTCTTTATGTGGTGGACAGCACCATGACGACGCCAGTTTTGCTGCAATCTAAAAACATTGGTGCAAGCCTAGTCATACACTCTCTAAGCAAGGGCATAGGTGGCCACGGCAATGCCCTGGGTGGCTCTATTTCAGATACTGGGTTATTTGACTGGAGCACATACTCTAATATCTACCCAGCGTACCAAAAAGGTGACCCTGCTAAATGGGGTATCACCCAGATTCGTAAAAAAGGTTTACGTGATATGGGGGCAACTTTAAGGGCAGAAGATGCTCATCGTATTGCCACTGGCCTTGAAACCTTGTCACTACGAATCAAAGCGACCTGTGATAACGCATTAGCGCTGGCGACATGGTTAGAACAACAGCCACAAATCAAACGAGTCTATTATCCTGGCCTTGCTAGTCATGCACAACATGAACGAGCAGCAGAGGTATTTAGTGGTTTATATGGCGGTTTATTAAGCTTTGAACTAGACGACACTATTGACTGTTTGGCGTTCTTAGATCGTCTACAAATGGTGATTTTATCTAGTCATCTATCCGATACCCGCACCCTAGCGATTCCAGTGGCTAGAACCATCTTCTGGGAAATGGGGCCAGAGCGCCGTGCCAGTATGGGCATAGATGATAACCTAATTCGACTGTCCCTTGGGCTGGAAAATACGAATGACCTGATCGATGATTTTAGACAAGCTCTTGCTTAGGGCTAAACCATCACTTGGAGAGCACGTCTAGATGATAGATGTGCTTTTCTAGGTAGAAAAAGCGGCTTGCTAACACGTCAAACTAAGTGGACGTTGTTTCTCACCGGTAGTGTGTTTGAGAGGTTATTGTGTGCTATGAATCCATTGAAAGTTAATCGTACAGAACCTATAAATTGACTGACTTACCCAATATTGGTAAGGCTGGTACTTCAGACTTGCAGCGGCTTGGAATCACAACCCCCAAAGAGCTTATTGGTGGTCATACATAAGTGAACGCAAACGTCTCCTATCAGTCCTAAATCAAACAATATGCAGCTTTGCGCCTAGCGTGCCAAAATCAGCTCTAACTTCTCTTCATTTACCAATCCTTCACTACTAAAACCCTCCTATGCTCCACAGACTAAAACAAGTCATTTTCTTTGAGCCTAATTCGACTTCTCACTGGTAAACTCTATTGTATGAACTATGATTTGTTCTCAATGGATGGTTTGATTTTTATTATTGGATGATATTGTAAAAGGCTCGTTTATGCAGATTGTGATTTTAACGATCGGTACAGAAGGGGATGTACGCCCACTTGTTGCACTTGCTGTTGGTCTTAAAAAACTAGGTCATCAGGTCAGAATAGCCACGGATATGAGCTGCCAAAGTCCAGTTGTGGATCACGGACTTGAATTTTCGCCCTTAACTGGTGATTTCATGGATTGGATGCGCCGTGACAAAGACCTGCAAAAACGCGGTTTATCAACATTGGCCATGGCGAAGGCGTTTCAAGCCCAGCTTTTGGAAATGAGCCAAGACTGGCCTGAACAGGGGCGGCAGGCGGCACAAGATACAGACCTGTTGATTGGCAATGGCATGGTGTATTTTCTGGCGCAATCGCTTGGTGAAGCGTTCGGGATTCCAGTCGTTGAAACCCAGTTAGTGCCAACCATGCCATCACATCATGCTCCTATCATGCCTTTGCCTGGTTGGATGAAGAGCCTGCCACCAGCGATAAATGTGGGCCTTGGTCACCTTACTCGCCAAATTGTGTGGCATGTCTATCAACCGGTTTATAACAAAGTGGTTCGGCCACAGCTGGGGTTAGCGGCTTATCCACGTTTCGGCCCGTACCATCATAAGAAATTTCAGCGTCCAAAGATGTTTGCTTACAGCCCATGCCTTATTGAGCCACGCAAAAACTGGCCATCAAGAATTCAGACAACCGGACCATGGATGCTTGAAACGGGTGCCGCTTGGGAACCTCCGTCAGAGTTGCTTGACTTTCTTCAGGCTGGGCCAAAGCCTATTTACATCGGTTTTGGCAGCATGTTCCATCATGATGCCCAAGCTTTTACGGATATGATTCAGGCCTCTATTGAAGAAACCGGGCAAAGGGTTATTATCGCGACGGGGTGGGGCGGTTTGCATGTCAAAAACATGTCTGAGGCCAGTCGCGACAAAATGTTAAGTGTCGGCCATATTCCACATGATTGGCTTTTCCCCCGTATCGCATTGGCTGTCCATCACGGCGGTGCAGGCACGACCCATGCTGTGCTCCGCGCAGGAATTCCATCGGTTGTTGTGCCTGTTTTTGGTGATCAGCCATTTTGGGCACAGCGTCTGGAAAGACTTGGTGTGGCACCTAGAGCTTTACCGCGCGAAACCTTAACCTCGTCAGACTTAACAAAGGCCATCACTGTTGCAGCGAGTACGGAAATGCGAGCAAGAGCCAGTACGGTGGCAAGGATGATGCAAGCGGAAAATGGCGTCGACAATGCCATCAAAGCGTTGCGGGATTTTGGTCTTTTGCCTGCGTGAGTTAGCAGGGCATAAGTGACGAATACATTGTCTGCTTTCTATTGTTTTGCCATGAAGTGTTACGGCATACTTAGGTATGAGAGTAGGAATTGTTCTGCCACGTATGAATTGGAGTCAGTATGTCTTTCTTGGTACCCATGTCAAAGCCCTTTTTTGCACCTTATATTGAAGAGTTGATGGTGCAATACGCAAAGGAGAATGTAGAGGCTGGTCGGTGGCAAAAGTCTGGATCATTATCTCGAGCTAGGCGTGATATTGAGCGATTGTTACCATGCGGATTAGACACAGAAAACCATCATTTTTTTGAAATGAAAGAGCCTGAAGTGAATGAGACAGTGGGCATGGTCTGGTTGTCGCTGGAGAATAGTACAACGACAAGCACAGTGTTTATTTACGATTTAGAAGTCAAGGCAGAGTATCGTCGAAAAGGTTATGCCAAGCTTGCTCTGCGGGAAATTGAAGACTTCGCGGCGACACATAATATTGTCAATATTGGCTTGCATGTCTTTTCTCACAATGCTGCGGCACAAAAGCTTTATAACGAAATGGGTTATGACGCCGTGAGCATTAACATGGTGAAGAAAATTAACCAGACTGACGTTTATTTATAGAGAGAAAAGAGTGCAATAAAAAACACCCAGTCTAGCTCAACAGTGAGCTAGACTGGGTGTTTTGTTATGGAACGGGTGGGGGATTAGTCGAGCATATCTCGCAATACGTATTGTAAAATCCCGCCATGCTTGTAGTAATCCCATTCTTTTGGCGTATCAATGCGTATGTCAGCACTGAAGGTTATTTTATTACCCTCGTTATTGGTCGCCACAACGGTGACATCATCGGCTTTGTCGAGCAAACCTTTGATATCAAATTGTTCTTGCCCTGTTAGACCAAGCGATTCGTAACTTTCACCGTCTTTGAATTGAAGTGGTAAGACGCCCATGCCTATTAAATTAGAGCGATGAATTCGTTCATAACTTTCTGCAATGACGGCTTTAACCCCCAGTAACAATGAGCCTTTCGCCGCCCAATCCCGTGACGAACCTGTACCGTACTCTTTGCCTGCTAAAATAATAAGCGGGGTGTTTTCCTTATGGTAGGTCACCGAAGCATCATAAATGCTGGCCAAGTTATTGTCAGGCTGAGTACGCGTAATACCGCCTTCCGTGCCAGGGGCAAGCAGATTTTTTAGCCTTACGTTGGCGAATGTGCCGCGTACCATGACTTCGTGGTTGCCTCGGCGCGAGCCGTATGAATTAAACTGCGCTTTTTCGACACCATGTTCTTGCAGGTATAAACCCGCTGGAGAGTCCGCTTTGATTGAACCTGCTGGAGAAATATGGTCGGTAGTGACTGAATCTCCCAGTTTGGCTAAGCAGCGCGCCCCTTCAATGGTTGGAACACCTGGAGGATCAATACTCATACCATCAAAGAAGGTGACTTTTTTAATATAGGTTGATGTGTCATTCCAGTCGTAAAGCTTGCCATCGGGTATTTTAATTTGTTGCCAGTGGTTATCGCCTTCGTATACGTTAGCGTAGCTTTTGGCGAACATTTCTTTGGTCACGATCTCTTTGACAAGATCACTGACTTCTTTAACACTTGGCCAAATGTCTTTTAGGTAAATCTCTTTGCCGTTTGCGTCTTGCGCTAGCGGTTCCTTATAAACATCAATATCGGTACGACCAGCAAGGGCATAAGCGACAACAAGCGGTGGTGAGGCAAGGAAGTTCATTTTCACATCTTGGTGAATTCGCCCTTCAAAATTTCGGTTCCCCGATAAAATAGAACTAACAATCAGTTGATTTTTTTGAATAGCATCAGATATTTCACTGGCTAATGGACCTGAGTTACCGATACAAGTGGTGCAGCCATAGCCGACAAGGTTAAAGCCAAGATTTTCTAGGTCATCCATTAACCCTGCTTTTTCTAAGTAGTCGGTGACCACTTTAGAACCAGGTGCCAGTGATGTTTTAACCCAAGGTTTAACATTAATGCCCAATTCTTTTGCTTTTTTAGCCACTAAACCGGCCGCTAAAATAACGCTTGGATTGGAAGTATTGGTACAGCTGGTAATGGCGGCGATAACACAAGCGCCATCACTCAATTCAAATTCTTGGCCGTTATAATGTACGATGGCAGCGCCTTTTATGGGGGCTTCATCAACGGATTCATCAGGATGGGTGACAGGACCTTCGCTTTCTATACGAATGTGTTCTTCACTGCTCTTTTCTTCACGAGCCAGACGTTCGTCTTGAAAGCCTTTTAAATGTTGGCGAATCGCGTCACCCGCTTTATCAAGAGCAATTCTATCCTGTGGACGTTTAGGGCCAGCAAGGCTTGGCACAACACTCGCTAGGTCCAGTTCAAGGGCATCGGTATAGTCGGCTTCATCACCATCATTACGCCATAGTCCTTGGTGTTTTGCGTAGTCTTCAATTAGGTTAAGTTGTGTTTCATCACGGTTGGTTAAACGAAGATAATTAATGGTTTCGTCATCAATCGGGAAAATACCACAGGTTGCACCATATTCTGGTGCCATATTGGCAATGGTCGCTCTATCGGCAAGGGGTAAATCAGCGAGACCGTCACCGTAAAATTCGACAAATTTACCAACAACGCCATGCTTCCGCAGCATTTCAGTGATGGTTAGAACGAGGTCAGTGGCAGTGGTGCCTTCTGGTAGGCGGCCGCTTAATTTAACGCCAACAACCTGAGGAATCAGTAAACTAATGGGTTGGCCAAGCATGGCGGCTTCGGCTTCAATGCCGCCAACTCCCCAACCCAGAATGCCTAAGCCGTTTATCATTGTGGTATGAGAGTCGGTGCCTACTAACGTATCTGGGTAAGCAAACTTTTGGCCGTTGCGATCTTCGTTAAATACCACACGGGCTAGATATTCTAAATTGACCTGGTGAACAATGCCGGTAGCGGGTGGCACGACTTTAAGGTTATCAAAGGCGGTTTGTCCCCAGCGTAAGAACTCGTAGCGCTCTTTGTTTCTTTCATATTCCAGCTTGGTATTTAAATCAAATGCACGAGAGTTACCATAACCATCGACTTGCACGGAGTGGTCAATCACCAATTCTGCAGGCGATAACGGGTTGATTTTAGCGGGATCACCGCCTAACTTTTCCATGGCGTCACGCATAGCCGCCAGATCCACAATGGCTGGGACACCCGTAAAATCTTGCATGACAACTCGGGCGGGGGTAAAAGCAACTTCGGAAGCAGGTTTGGCTTGAGGATCCCAATCTAGTAAAGCTTGGATATCGTGCTCTTTGATATTAACGCCATCTTCGTTGCGAAGAAGGTTTTCGAGTAATATTTTCAAAGAAAATGGCAGTCGTTTGGCTTTATCGCCAAGCCCTTTTAAGGAATGGATATGAAATTGCTCGCCGTTAACAGTGATCTGTTGCTGGGTATCGAAACTATTGTTCATCTTGTTCCCCTTTGGTTTTAGAGATCATTGCACGATTACTGCGTTTGCCTCCTTGTGGTTAAAAAGAGCCTTCCATTGGCTTCGCTTGCGATTTCGTACAAAGGTTTCTATTCGGCAGATATATTTAAAAACACCTCTACTTATAGTGCAGTTCGATGAAAGAAAAAAGTGTAACAGTACTTTTTTACTTAGACGACCTCACTTGCATGATATGCCTCCTTTTGCTTGCTTTCATCCCACCTTTTAGACCTGTGTGATAAACACGAACCTTAATTCTTTCGCATTTAATTTTTAGGACAATTGGGTGGCTAAGTGTGCCCTTTGTCGCAGAAAACCTTAGCGTGTCAGGCTCTCGTTTATTCTTCTAGAGAAGAGAGCTGCATTGCATTCATCTAACAAAAAGCAAAAAAGTTGAAAAATGATTGAGCTGTCTATTTTTTGATGAAGAAAGTGTCATTCCCTCCCATTAAATATGGGGAGGGAACTGGAAAGGCCACCGTAAAAGACGGGTTTAACCCTAACACATTTTGAATTGTCTTGTTGTTTATAATAGCCTAGCCGATTCGGCCAGCTAGGCTATTTAATGACAGACTGTGTTCTTGTTTCCCTAAAACGACAGAGTCGCTAATTTAGCTAAGCGCCTTCAGGCTTTCGTCCATTGCGTTGATAAAGAAATCCACTTCCTCTTTCCCCCAAGTCAATGATGGCCGAATTTTTAGGGTGCCCGGAAGGGATTTTCCGATCATGACTTGGCGTTTGATCATCTCATTAATCAATTGCTCTGTTTCTTTTTCCGCTGGAGTGCGGTTTTCCCTGCTTGTCACTAGCTCCAAGCCTACTAACATCCCGCGCCCGCGGACATCACCGATAAGAGGGTGTTTTTCTGCTAACTGGCGGAGTCTTGCGCGTAGCTGGTCGCCAATGTCATTGGATTTCTGTACCAGTTTTTCACGTTCGATGACGTCAAGCACGGCCATTCCTGCCGCACAGGCAACGGTATTTCCGCCAAAGGTACTGAACAGAAGAGGATGGGTGCCACCGATGAACTGCTTCATCATCTGGCTAGAAAGAATCACCACACCCAGTGGATGACCGTTAGCGACGGGCTTACCCATGGTAATAAAATCGACTTTTTCTGGGTTCAATCCCGCTCCCATGAAGCCCCAAAAAGTTCCCATTCGTCCGAGGCCTGCTTGCACTTCATCGGCGATAACATACCCCCCCGCCGCATGGACTTTATCGGCAATTCGGTCAAAGTAGCTGTCGGGCGGAGTGATGACGCCGTGGGCGCACATGGCCGTATCGAGTATAAGGGCGGCTGGCTGAAAGTCGCGCTGATTTAGAGCTTGTATGGCACGGTCAGCATCCGCTGCGTAAAGGGCTGCCGCATCGGGATGATCCGCGTAAGTGCCGTTGTACATATCCGGCTCGATTAGACACTCGATCTGTGTCGGGTATTGTGCTTCTGGCAGATGTAGCCATGATTCAGGAGAATATTTCGTCGTCAGCTCAGTACAACCATGGTAGGCGTTATTAAGGACTAAGCCACCCTGATGACCACTTAGAGACTGGGCTATCTGTATCGCTAGGTCGTTGGCTTCGCTGCCAGAATTGACAAAAATGCAAGTATCCAGATGGTCGGGAAGGTCCTTGGTCAGTCTTGCGGCGTAGTCCGCGACAATGTCACACATATAGCGTGTATTGGTGTTCAGAGCCTCGGCCTGACGAGCGATTGCCTTGACAATATGTGGGTTGCAATGGCCCATTTGGGGAACGTTATTGTAAGCATCAAGATAGGCTGTGCCATCTGCACTATACATCCAGCCGCCTTGAGCACGTGTGATGTGCAATGGCTGATCATAAAAGTGCCAAATCTTACCCAGATGCTGCTCTCTTTGTTGGACTAACGCCTCTTGATGATCTGAAAATTGAGGCCCCTTGTTGTCAATTGGGCTGTAGACAGGGAAGCGCAAGGCGTCACGCAACCGGCGCGTAACGGTTTCTTGGCCCATTTCGTTCAGCTTGAATAGCATCTTGGTAAAGAAGCGATCTTCCAGATGTGTTCCTGCCTCGGGGTCGTTAAGTTTGCGGTAGTTGATGATAAGAGAGGCTATCGCCAGTCGTAGATGCATCACATCAAACAGTAAATCGACTTCTTGTCCTGTGAGGGGATAGGCGCTGTCGTACCCTTGGGCAACATGCAATAAGGGGCGGATGGGGTCTTCCTCGCCTTCGGCGTAGGTCTCAGAGATGGTAACGATTTCTGCTAAAATGCTGTTAAATGCCACATCTCCGAAGTCCAGAATCGCAGCTATTTCAGTCGGATCGTCATGACTTACCATCACATTGGCGTCGTTAGCGTCCTGATGCACCAGTTGGCAGCGTGTTTTCTTCAGGGCTGGCAGGGTGTGATGCTCTGCTTTATCGAAGGTAGAAGTGAGTAGGTCGCGCAGTTCCCCTTCTGGTAGGCCCGGGAGCATATCGCGTAATTGCAGACAATGTCCTAGATCCCAAAGGTGCTGGTTACTGCCTGCATAGGGGTGATAAAAACTTTGTAGCGCGGCGTTCATCCGTCCCATGGTGGCACCGATATTAAAGTAATACTCATCGCAATAGGCTTCTGGGGTATTTTCCACAACACGGCCATCCATAAACGCAATTAGGCGTATCATATGACGCTCGCCACTTAGCTCGGACGTAATCCACTCGTAGGCGTTATGCTGACGGGTTGGTATGACAGGAGGTACGACCAAGGTAGGGTCTTGCTCAAGGATATGTTCGACCGCCTTTATTTGGAGGTCAACAATCCCTTCGGGCTCTTGAGCATTGGAAATTTTGATCACTCCTTGAGGGCCCTCTTCATTACGAATCAGCCAAGCGAGATCCCGTTCGCTATTCAGTGCGGTGAAACTGCCTTCTAGACCATACAGTTCCTTGACCAGAGATTTAATCTGGGACAGCTCAAATTGAGGTGGGTTACGATTAGCCAGAGATGAGTGATTCGTCATAGTGTTATCCTTTCAAGAATAATAGTCGCTGTTTGTATTGGCCTGTCTCAGACCTCTGAGACTATTCTGAGGTGAGGTCGAAAATAAGAAAATAACCCCTATGGCGTAGTTAACTGTGATTCGGTGTAAAAAAATACCCTGCAAAGGGTATACCTCTTTGGCTCAGGGGGATTCAGAGTAGAGTATGTTGTATGTAGGGTTGTGTTGAGCGGAAGCCTTGACGCTAATCCAACCGACCCCTTCGTTTGATTTCCACAAAAACAGGATGAAAACCGCTATGAATGAGACGATTAAAGCAATGCTGGAAAAATACAATGTCACACCAGAGACTCGCGCTTTTATTGAAGCCGGCCACCAGAAGATGTTTATCGACGGTCAGTTCGTCGATAGCGAGGATGGAGCGACGCTCAATATTGAAGACCCGTCCAATGGTGAGCATTTGTTGACAGTACCTAAAGCGACTGTAGCCGATTTGGACCGAGCCGTTGCCGCCGCTAATCGTGCATTCAGAACGGGTCCATGGGCAGAGATGAAGCCAAATGAGCGTCAAGCACTATTATTCCGCATGGCCGATGTGATGGAAGCTCACGCTCAGACTTTGGCTGAACTGGAAGCCATTGATGCGGGTAAGGCGATCAGTGGTTGTCATGAAGTGGATATCGCTGGGTCGATCGACTTTTTGCGTTATATGGCCGGATGGACGACGAAGATTGAAGGCAGCACTCGTAATGTCTCTTGTCCTGGGGAAGCGTTTGGTTTTACCTTGAAAGAACCAATTGGTGTCGTTGGCGCGATTGTGCCATGGAACTGGCCGCTAAACATGGCGATGTGGAAAATGTGCGCACCGCTGGTGGTGGGTTGTACAATTGTGCTGAAACCTGCTGAGATCACACCGATGAGTATGATCTATTTAATGAGAATTTGGCAGGAAGCTGGACTACCAGACGGTGTGGTGAATATTGTCATTGGTACGGGAACTGAGATTGGTAGCCCTCTGGCCGGCCATCCAGGAATCAACAAAGTGTCCTTCACTGGCTCAACACCTGTGGGTAAGCTGGTGGGGAAAGCCGCTTTGGAAAACATGAATCCTGCTACGTTAGAGCTAGGAGGCAAGTCTGCCATGGTTGCTTTTGACGATGCCAATCTAGAGGATATCGTCACAGGAACATTGCAATCCGTTTTCTTTAATTCTGGTCAGACTTGTTCTGCAGGTTCGCGTTTATATGTTCAACGGGGCTTGTATGACCAGGCCGTTGCCGCCGTTGCAAAAGCGGCCAATGATATGGTAGTTGGCGATCCGCTTGATACGAACATCACGCAAGGGCCACAAATTAGTCGTCGTCAACTGGATAAGATACTTAACTATATTGAATCGGGTAAAGCTGAAGGTGCTCGGCTGGTGTGCGGTGGCGAGCAAGTGGATCGCCCTGGCTATTACATGCAGGCGACGGTATTTGCCGATTGTAATAACTCAATGAAAATCGTACGCGAAGAGATCTTTGGCCCCGTCCTGGCCGTTATTCCGTTTGATACAGAAGAAGAGGCGGTGCGCCTAGCGAATGATTCGGATTATGGTCTTACTGCCTCTGTATTTACTCAAGATGTCAGTCGAGCACATCGATTATTGAAGAAAATGGAAGCTGGTACCGTCTTTGTGAACACCCATGATGCGATGGATTCCTCGTTGCCGTTTGGTGGTTACAAGCAGTCGGGTATCGGCCGTGACTTGGGGCCTGAACAATTAGAACACTTCCTACAAGTAAAAACGGTGATCATGCAGTTATAATGGGCTATTCGTTGCTGGGGGAATTTGTATGTCCTGCAACGGATTGTAGCAGGCACATACAAATGAGGTACTGATGAGCAGAACAATACACCCAACAGCCATAGCGATGATTGCCCGTTTGTCCGAAGGTTTGATCCAGCTCGTTCCACAAATCAGTAGTGAGGATTTTCCTCACTTACTGGTTGAGGTGGTCAAGCTATTTGTTCCTGCGGATGAGATAACACTGATTTTATTTGAGGATAAGCCTGAAGTTTTGGTGTCGGAGAAAACCGAGCAGATAGGTAATCAGTCAATTGATATGTATCTTGCGGGGGCCTACTTACTGGACCCATTTTACCGTGCGAGTGTCGAGTTGACGCAAAGCCAATTTTTCACTTATGACGAACTCGTCCCCGATGGGTTTCGTCAGAGTGAGTTCTACAAGCAGTATTTGGTTAAGATTGGGCTTGAGGATGAGTGTGGCTATCTGATTATCTTCCCCGGTGGGCAGTTTCTACATCTGAGTATTGGTCATGGTAGAGGGAGTTCGTCACGCTTAACTCCATCAGAACAGCAACTGCTCGACACTCTGACGCCTCTCATTGATATGTTGTGTCAGCAGCATTGGGGGGAACAACTGTCGAAACCCCTTAACCGTCAATTAGATCAGGCGTTGGCTAATTTTGGCTCCTCAAAACTGACAGAACGTGAGTGCGCTGTTATCCGTATGGTATTACAGGGGTATTCTCCAGCAGCCATTGCCGACAAGTTATTTATCTCTCCGGGAACCGTACGGGTCCACTTGCGTAACAGTTACAAAAAACTTGATATCGGTTCTCAGCTTGATCTGCATAATTTGTTTATAGGTGCTTTGATGCAGTTTGAACACTATGAGGGGGGCGATCCGTTAGAGGGGTTTTTCTGACCGCTCGATGCCTGTTGATGTTGTATCAAAAAAGTAGGACGTTAGGAAAACGCTATATAATATCATCGGCACTGGCATTATCGCCGACACAATTTTAGAGGTATAAATGTTTTCTCTTAAAGGATTAAATGCCCTTATTACAGGTGGTACTTCAGGTATCGGATTGGCGAGCGCAAGACGCTTTGCCGCTGCAGGCGCCAAGGTGGCGATCGTTGGTCGCCGTGATGGAACACATCTCGCCGATGAAATAAACGGAATATTCCTGCAAGCAGACGTGACTGATGAGGATCAGTTGCGCGCGTGTTTCGAGGAAGCGCAGGCACGCATGGGCAAGCTCGATATTGTTATGAACAATGCCGGAATTGAAAATTCTGGACCGACCATTGCCGAGCAAAGTGCCGATGAGTTTCAGCGTATCTTGGAGATCAATGTAAAAGCAGTCTACAACGGCTTGCGCTTTGCGCCGCTACATATGAATGACGGTGGATCGATTATCAATACGTCGTCAGACGTGTCAAAAGTCGGTTATCCCGGTTACGGTCAATACTCCGCAACCAAGTCTGCGGTTTGTAGTTTAACGCGAGTGGCTGCTATGGAATTGGTTCCGCGAAAGATTCGAGTGAATGCGATCTGCCCAGCCTCCATATGGACCGAGATGCTGTATCCTGGCCATTCTGAAGTGGTAATGACCGAGCGAACGAGTCCTATGATTAGGGTTGGTCAACCTGAAGAAGTAGCCGCTCTATGTCATTTTCTTGCTGCGCCTGACTGTAGTTACTTGACGGGGCAATCAATCAACGTCGATGGCGGACTGTCGGCAGGTATGGCCGATCACACTTTCGAGAGATTGATGCGGGACTGAAAGCGTTTAGAAAGAGGCCGAACAAAGTAAGCAAGCTGACGCTAAAATGCGCAGCTTCATTCCGCATTATGTGATTGGAGATTACATTGAATATCGAATACAAAGTGAATAAGCAAATTTCGGCCGAGGAATTTATAGACTTACTTAAGCGCTCAACATTAGGGGAGCGCAGACCAATTGAAAACATTAAATGTATCAATGGTATGCTGGAAAACAGCAATCTTATTATCACAGCGTGGGACGGCAGCAAGCTTGTTGGTGTTGCTCGCTCTGTTACAGATTTCCATTATTGCTGCTATCTGTCAGATCTAGCGGTTGATGAAGAATATCAAAGGTTGGGTATAGGGAAGCAGCTACAGGTTCAAACACAAGGCCAAATAGAGCCGACTTGTAAACTGTTTCTCATCGCCGCCCCAGCAGCCAATGACTATTACGGGCCACTTGGTTACACCAAAAATGAGCGTTGTTGGGTGCTAGAACGTGGCCGTAAAATTATCACATAATAATCATTAAGAGGGATTTTTAACGCTTGACATGGTCAGTCTGAGTCAGTTTTAGTGTTTACGGCACAATGCACAAGCCTTTGTATTGTGTTATCTGCTACTTAACAAGTCGGTATGTGAAGGAATAGATAACATGGAAATTAAAAAGCTTCAAAAAGCCGATCTAGAAGGGTTGTTACGACTTTACAGGCACCTTCATCTTGATGACAAACACCTCGAATTTGAAAAGGCTTCAGAAATATGGGCACAGTCAGCGAAAAACGACGCTATTTCCTACTGGGGCCTTTTTCTAAAAAGTACGCTTGTGAGTTCCTGTCAGCTAGTTCAAGTGCCAAATCTGACTCGGGGTGGTAGAGCGTATTGTTTGATAGAGAATGTGGTGACGCACCCAGAGTACAGAAATAGAGGATATGGTAAAACACTTTTAACCTCAGTTTTGGACCATGCCTGGTCACAGGGATGTTATAAAGCAATGTTAATGACAGGTCGTAGCGAGGAAAGTGTATTGGAATTCTATGGAAGTGTGGGGTTTAATGGTGGTGAAAAACAGGCATTCATCGCAAAGCCAAGCAATATATAACCGTTTCCCCATGTGCGATATCCGTTCCGTCGCCTTGTTTGTGATAGCTATACCACAAAAAGTTCCAACGACATAACGGCGCCATTGGTGGGCGTTACACAAAAAGGAGATTCCAAAATCATGGAAAAGTTTGATTGGCATAAAAATCCAATAGATGATTATACAATAATCACGGATAGCTATAAAACAACCCAAAATGTCCGTAGATATTTCAAATCAAAATTTGGTGAATCGTTTAAATTTGATCGTACTTTTATGGATTGGATGAAGAACGCAACTGGCTTGACTATGGCTGACGCTGCACAAGAGTGGATTAGACGCCAAGCATCAAAATAAGTTATTAACCAAACATTCTTACTTATGTAGGGGTGCGTAGAGAGGTGTTGTATAACAAAATATTAGCCTCAAAATGCCCTACGAGCGAATAAAAAATTTGGTAGTATTTAATTATGGCTACCCCATGGAATAGGAAGCTAGCCTCGTGGGAAGTTATTATGCCTGAGCAATAAAACCTATGGATCAGCTACTCAAATCTACATTTCAGATTTTATAAGCGTTAAAAAAGCCTCTTTGGCGGGATGATGACCGGTTTCCTTGTTCCATATAAAATAATTATGGATGGGTTTCAATGCCGCAAAAGAATACCCTTTTATCCCGCCAATAAGCTTGAACTGTTCAAATACTCCCTTGGGAACTAAGGAGACGCCTGCACCGGAGCTCACGCAGCCAAGAATGGTGCCATAGCTTGCGATGCTTGTTATGGGCACTGAAATACCACTTTCTGATAACCAATTCTCCAAGGCTTTTCGATAGGGACAACCTTCAGGCCACATATAGATGTTTTTACCAACGAGGCTTTCAGGAGATTCAATATTGTTAAGTGCGGAAGAAGCAATCACAGCCAGATCCTCCCAATAAATGGCTTCACAATGCAGCGATGGGTGAGCGGTCTTGACCGCAATAATGGCACCGTCCAGTTCATGCTTTACGACTTTGTTCTCCAAATTTTTCCATGTGTCGGTAGAAAATTCGATATTCACCGCTGGATACGATAGATGATAAGACGACAATAACTTCGGTAGTCTGCTCGTTGCTGAGGACTCTATTGCACCAATACTAAGTGTCCCTATAGGAGAGGATCCAGCGCCAATGGATCTTTTGGCCTCTTCACAAAGTGAGAGAATTTTATTTGTATACGCTAAGAAAACTTCACCAGAAGGGCTAAGAACCAGGCCACGTCCTTTTCTAATAAACAGTGGCTCTCCTAACTCTTCCTCTAAATTCTTAATTCTAGTGGTTATGTTAGAAGGGACACAGTGAAGCTGCTCAGCCGCTCTTGCAATGCCGCCATTATCTGTAATTTTCTTGAACATGCGCAGTTGAGATAATTCCATGACCGATCACTTAAAATGAATTTACCAATCAATATAAGTCACTTTTATTTATCTTTCTAGCCGATTAATTTGGGTATGTATCAAGGCGTCATATAAAGGCGCGGCAAATCATGCGAATTGAGACCGACGAAAGGGACTGACATGAATAAAACGACGCTAGAAAGATCAGCAGATTGTTTTCTTTCTGGACAAACGACCTCTTATGGAATGCTGGAATTTGAACAGACTTTTCTTGCAAAACGGCCATTAACGAAATAACGCCTCCCTTCAATATACCCCTTGTCACCGTTTTGGCAGGGCGCTCTAGAGTAAGAAAAATATGGTAATGGATCTTTATACATTAGGGTTCTTTTCTTTTTGTGGTGGGCTAATTGATGCCGCTGTCGGTGGTGGCGGATTAGTTTTGATGCCTGCCTTGCTCCATGCGTTACCAGATTACGGGTTAACGACGGTATTTGGCACAAACAAATTTGCCGTATGGGCTGGAACGCTCTCTTCTATATTTCGGTATGCAAAAGGTGTCAAGATCGTATGGAAAATCATGATTCCGACTGCTTTGTCTGCTTTCTTTTTTTCTTACTTAGGCGCCATGTCTGTTTCTTTGGTTCCCAAGGAAACGATGCAGGTCGTGGTTTTTATTCTTCTTGTCACAATGGCCATATATACCTTCATAAAAAAGGATCTAGGAAGGGAGCATCAGCACGTAAAAGTCACTAGCAAAGAGATCGCCAAGGGAATAATCTTTGGAAGTTTGATTGGCTTTTACGATGGGTTATTCGGACCAGGTAGTGGTAGCTTTCTCATTTTCCTATTTGTTCGAGGTTTTGGATTCGATTTCTTAAATGCCTCGGCATCGGCAAAATTAATTAATATGGGAACGTTCACAGCAGCCCTTTTGTTCTTTATCCCGTCAGGCAATGTCCTATGGGATGTAGGCCTCTTCGTCGCTGGTTGCAATATTCTTGGGGCTCTTGTTGGTGTATTTCTGGCAATTAGGTATGGAAGTCGCTTTATCCGCATTGGCTTTTTAATTCTGCTTACTTTCTTGATTGGAAGAATGGGACTGAATATTTTGCTTTAATCGTGGTATACAGGACTCTATATTAGTTGGTAAAGGCTTTAGGGGGCAACAGAACGAGTAAACATAGCAAGGCAAGGTAAAAATGATTGAGGTGTTATGTGGAAAGTATGAAATTCGAACACAAGAAAGTAGAACCTAGTAACGAAAACTTTCAATTGCTTGTTGCTGAGTTGAACAGGTCGCTTAGTCAGATTACTGGTGATTCTGGTGAAAGCTCGTTTTTACCTGAGGTTTTTGATTCATCGAAAGGTGGGTGTATTGTAGTCTATCTAAACAAATTCTCTGTAGCGTGTGGGGTATTTAGATATTATCAAAATGAAGTCTGTGAACTAAAGCGAATGTACTCTAATACATCTGGTGCGGGGTCTTATTTGCTTGAGCAGCTTGAATGTTATGCGGTTGAAAAAGGCTATAAAAAAGCTGTTCTGTCTACACGTAGAGTGAACTTAAAAGCGGTAAATTTCTACCAACGTAACTCTTACTCAGAATCACGTGCATACGGTAAATATGTTGGCGTAAAACGGTCAATTTGTTTATCAAAGGTGCTAGTTACATAACAATTTATATCTATGTGTCACAGAAGTTTGGCTATAAATTCGACGGTGGTTCGTTGTTTCCTTTTAATTTAATTGTTCGCGTTGCCAAACTTAATTCTCCGCTCATTCTGGGAGAATTAAGTTATGAACCCATTATCTGTGCTCCTTCACAACTTGTGGCCGAAAACAGATCTGGCTAAATTAATGCCGTGTTTTTTAATCCATCTCCGTTAGCAATTTTCGCCATCCTACAACATTGGCAGGGCCTTTTAGACGAATTATGGTATTGCGAATAAATCGCCCGATAGGCGAGCGGCCTAGACCTGCTAACTTAATAATTTTATTCGACTCTTTAACGGTCCAAGTGACTCTGTCGGCTCTTTTCTGCTGATATTGTTTTAAAGCATCATGCAGTTCATGTTGCTCTAAAAAATCCGCTAAACAGTTAATATCTTCTAAAGACATGCCAGCCCCTTGTTGCAAGCTTGGCGGACAACCATGTAAGGCATCACCGACTAACACCACCCGATTAAAAAGCGGTTCTGTGTGTTGCACGGTCTTTAACTGACCAAGCACTATGTGTTGATCCTCACTCAGGCTATTAATGCATTCAGTAACGGGTGATGCATAGTCAGAAAAAACTTCTTGAATGGCTTTATTGCTTGCTAACGAGGCAAACTTGCCGTCTTCATCCATAATTTGGCCGTAACAATAGACTTCATCTTCACTAATGGGGTAAATCATAAAGGCTGATTCATTACCAACATAGTAAGTTGGCTGAATACCTGCCACAGGCTTTTTAGCCGTGAATCTCCAGTTGGTGACTTTATGAGTTAGGGGAGCAGAATGGGGTTGTACCATCTGTCTAACGGAAGAGTTAATGCCATCCGCTGCGACCACCAAATCATAGGCTTTTGTCTCACCAGATTGGAAAGTCACAAGTACTTCGTTGTTATCTTGTTTAATGTCTTCAAGCCATGTGTTTAGTTGTACATCTTCTGCTATGTCCTTTCTCAACACAGACATAAGGTCATCGCGCTTCAATGCAACAAAAGGGGCTTTATTTAATGGGGCGGTATGCAAAGAAGCGCGCGCCAAGGTTTTGCCTGATGATAAGGCGTATTCAATTTGATCAACTTGATAGGCAAGATTGAGAACAGGTTTACTCAGGCCTAGTTTATCCAGTGCCAACATGGCGTTAGCGGGCAAACATATTGCTGCACCTTCGCTACTGAGTGTTGCTGACTTTTCAATGATATCTATTGTGAAACCTAATGGTTTCAAACGTCGATATAATGCACAGCCTGCCACTCCGGCCCCGACAATTAACACCCGCATTAAATGACTCTCTTGGTTGATTTATGTTGGCCGTATTTTATAACGAGAGGCGGCCAACTATCGATAGTCTCAGTATTATAAAACTAAAAAAGTCATATAAATTATAGTTTTATGCGTTTAGGGAGCGTGATAGAGTTGGCAAAGACCTCGTTTAGGCATGGGGTTTTCAGTCTATACTCGTGGAGGTTTCTTCTGAAGGGAAAAGGGGGATGATGTATGAAAGTCAAAGGAAACATTGAGTTTACCATCAAAGAGCACTCAGAAAGTATTGTGATCTCAGAGATGCCTGTGTCCGCAGGTATCAAAAATCCATTCGGTACAGCGCACGCTGGGGCGATACTTTGGTTTGCTGATGTTACTGCTACCGTGTTGGTTATGGGAGGTGTTGAAGCTAAAGAAGGCATGCAGGGCTTTCCTTTGGCGATCAATTTGAATGCCAACCTCGTTTCAAACCAAACAAGCGGCGAATTTGTGGCAAAATCGGAGTTTGTTAAACGTGGCAAAACGGTAAGTGTCGTGCGCACAACGGTCACAGGTGCTGGCGACAAATTGATTGCTGATCTAACAGGGTCTTGAACCACACTTTTGGCTATCCTGATAATGAGGCAATGACTGTCAAAAGTGAGGTATTCATCGTATGGGCATAACATCGGCTATGAACAAAGAAGAGCATTTAATTGCAAATGAAATAGAAATACTCCAAGGCGCGTGGCAACAGATTGCTTTGGAAGCGGATGGAGAAGTCAACCCTCCTGATGAGCACTCGGTGCCTGGAGCGCTTTGCTATTTTTTCGGGACGCAGTTCTCTGTCCGTACACCCGACGGAACGGTTTTGATTGAAGGGGACTTCGACATCGATCCTTCAGCACATCCGAAACGTATTACATGGATCGATTCCATAGGACCTGATGCGGGAAAACGACTGCCTGCCATATACGCTATTGAGGGCGATCACTTCATATTTGTCGCAACAGATGAAGGGCAGCCATGGCCCACTGAGTTTAAGACGGTTCCAGGTCTGACAATGCGTTCATTTATACGACATAAGGCAAGCTAGTGAGTGACATGTGATTCTCATTACATGAACTGTTTACCTAAGAAGGTGCTTTGTGTGGGTGAGCCGGTGCGTTATTTGTACGGTTGATTCGTAAGCCTCGGTATGCTTGGTTTAGGTAAGAGGGTAATGCTAGCAAAAATATGAATTGACTAGTATAAAAGTCCTAGGAGCGTTTTTAACAAGCTACCATGTTAAAAAGTTGGCAAAGAGGTTATAGAAGTCGGTTTTTTCATTATTTAGTACCAAAATCGATAACGTATAACCGAAGAGTTAGGCATGGACTCTGGAGGGCCATATTAAAGGAATAATACTTGCTATCTGCATTTTAATTGGGGGCGTTGCCACATATGTCTATTGTGATGCAATTGATTCTCAGCGGTTGCGTAATGCTAAGTTCCTCGGTGATAGGGATAGTCATTCTGTTGTTATCTATCTACATGGGATGGATCTACCTAATGTGTCAGATCAAGAGCTGGCTAATCATCAAAAGCTAGATGAAATTGGCCATGTCTTGTCTATTAAATTCTATTTACCTCGATCGGTTACTAAATGTCATCAAAATGATAATCAGCTTTGCTGGCCACAGGATAATGTAGATGAGTTGGCAAGGACGCTTTCGACGATAACAAGTAGTGCCAACTTTGAGCGTGGGGATAAGCTTGAGGGGATAATTGGCTTTTCTAATGGTGGCTTTTTTACCAGTAAGCTTATTCAAAATTGCTTGCTTCCTGATGATTTTTGGGTGGTATCTATTGGAAGTGCTGGTGCTTGGGGGGACTCAGAAAAAGATTTATCAAATTGTGGTCGTGTAACTTCCATCATAGGAAAAAATGATCGTTGGCATTACTCTTACATGCTGAATTTTCACCGATATCTTCAATCCGTTGGCGCAAAATCAAAACTAATTGAAGTTAATGGTGGGCATGCAATGCCACTAAGCGAGTTAAAAAGAGAGCTTGCTTTATTGCTTACGAAAAATCAGTAAAAAGGTATAGCGAGCAATTTTGAGTGATGCCCACCTTACTTTATTTTCGTTTCTACAACAGGAGTCTTAAGTGTTTATAAAGGAAGCATCTGAGGTATCTGGGGCAACTCAAAGAGCCATACGATTATATGAATCATTAGGCTTACTGAAGGTTCCACGCTCCGGCAGGTATCGTGTGTATAACGAGTCGAACATCAACTTAATTAAGATCATAAAAGAAGCGCAGAGTATAGGGATCAAACTGTCAGAGTTAGTTGCCTTAAAATGTGAAGAAGAGGATTTTCAATGGCAGAGAGTGAGTGAATTTCTTAGTAAAAGACACACTGATGTTGAAGCTCAGATAAAGGCATTAAAAGTTCAGAAGCAACGCATTGAGGAATATAAGAAATCAATTGATGCCTGCCTTCAAGGAGTTGACTCTGACCTATAGGTAAGACCTTACACTATGCTTTTATTCAAGAGGGATGTGATATTCATGAAAAAAGTACTAGTTGTTAATGCAAATCCTAAGTCCAATAGTTTGTGTAAAAACTTAGCTGAGCGTTACGCGCATTCTGCGTCGGTAAGGCATCAAGTTAAACGGATTGACATTGGTGAAATGAGCTTCGAGATTAGTTTAGAGCAAGGGTATGATAAAACTGTTTTATTAGAGCCAGATTTGTTGCGATTTCAGGAATTGGTTAAATGGTCTGAACATATTGTGATTGTTAGTCCTGTTTGGTGGGGGACGGTACCTGCAAAGTTCAAAGGTATGATCGATAGAAGCTTTCTGCCCAATTTTGCATTCAAATATATTGAGGGTAAGGCCGTACCAGAAAAGTTACTGAAAGGGCGAACATCTGAGCTGATTGTTACACTTGATACTCCTCCATTTTGGTATAAATACGCCCAAGGGAATGTCATATACAAACACCTAAAGAGCGCGATATTGGAATTTTCAGGCATAAAAAATCGGGCGTCGACTTATTTTGGTCCAGTAATGCATTCTAATAGCGTCAAGCGAGCAGCTTGGTTGGATAAAGTCAGCCGTCTAGCGGAGAGGATATAGTACCTGTCTCGGTGATTGGTGTAATAAGAGTACTATTAACTCAGAGCTGATCTGACCGTCACCTCACTGTCATCTTTTTTATATTGATCTGTGTGTTATTAGAGGCTAGCCTCGTGGGAGTTACTATGTCGATGCACTTGGAGGAACAGTGGAACTTAATCAGGTCACTTTACCGGTTAGCAATATGGCAGACGCCGTGCAGTTTTATCTAAAACTGGGCTTTACGCAAATAGTTGATGCCCCTCAATATGCTCGTTTTTCTTGTCCAGATGGGGCTTCAACATTTTCTCTTTCTCTTGAAAGTGATACATTTGAAAATCATTCGGTGATCTATTTTGAGCATAAAGCCCTTGATGAGCTGTGTGAGGACCTAGCGCAAAAAGGGATTGTCTTTGAACAAGCACCAACAGAACAACCTTACCTTTGGAAAGAGGCGATCATTAAAGATCCGTCTGGTAATAAAATTAAGTTGTATTGGGCGGGGGAGAACCGTTTAAACCCACCATGGAAAGTAGAAAAACGCGCTTAACAAACCTTGGTGTTAGTTTCTTAGCAACAAAAATAGGAGAAGAAAACAATGAAAATGAATCCGCAAGATTTTGTAGCAATGAAGGGAACGAAGCCTATCCCCATGCTAACTGCTTATACTTGCCCGGTTGCCAGAAGTCTTGAGGAAGCTGGGATTCCGGTGATTCTTGTTGGTGACACCGTGGGGATGGTTGAAATGGGCTTTGATAGCACCCGTGAGGTCACTATAGAACATATGGAATATCACATCGGGGCAGTACGTCGCGGTGCGAAGCAAACCCATATAATAGGAGACCTACCTTATGGCACAGATATTGATCCGGAAACCGCCTTCTCCAACGCTCAGCGGCTTATCCAGGCGGGGGCAGATAGCGTGAAACTGGAAGGCGCTAATGTCCAAGTTATCCAGCACTTAGTGAAGCACAATATTCCGGTGGTCGGGCATACTGGATTGCTCCCCCAAACGGCCAAAAATTTCAAGCAAGTTGGCCAGTCTAGCGAGGAAGCGAAGAAAATCATCAATGAAGCTCAAGCGATTGAGAATGCCGGGGCGTTTATGGTAGTGCTTGAGCATATCCCTTATGCGCTAGCAGGTGAGATCACCGAGGCATTGTCTATTCCTACCATCGGTATCGGTGCGGGCCCTGATACCGATGGACAAGTTTTGGTCATTAACGATGCTCTGGGGCTTGGTGATTATTGGCCGCCATTTTCGAAGCAGTATGCTTATGTCAGCAAGACCGTTTCGAAAGTGGCGAAGGAGTTTGCCGGTGAAGTTGAGTCAATGACATTTCCGAGCAATATCATTCCGCTCACAGGAACCAACGGACGTTAATAAGCGCATGTTGTTGGAGTAAACCGTGATTCTAGGCCTTAATCATATCACCATCGCAGTGAGTGACTTGGAACGTTCTCTAGGGTTTTATCGAGATACTTTAGGCTTTACTGCTCATGTTAAGTGGGACAATGGGGCGTACTTGTCGGTAGGTGAACTTTGGTTCTGTCTTTCTTGTGATGAACCTTGCCCTAAAAGCGATTACACCCATGTCGCCTTTGATATCGCTCCTAACGAATTTCAAGCCTTTACAAAACGCATCGTTTCGCAAGGTGTCGACGTCTGGAAAGAAAACAAAAGTGAAGGGCAGTCGTTGTATATTTTAGACCCTGATGGTCACAAATTAGAGTTACACTCAGGCTCACTCAAAAGCAGGTTAGAAGCTCTGACAACAAAGCCATATAGCGGACTTGTTTGGCTGTAAATAGAAAAGCTTTTAAGGTCAATTCCGTTTATTAAAAAGGCCAAGTGTTGCTAAAAACTAGCAAACACTTGGCCTTTTTGTATGACGCTTATAACGTTATTTTATTTCTAATTCGAGTTTGGTGCCGCGTTTTAGTAAAAACAGCATAATGCATACTCCCAAGGTTAACCAACATAGGCCTAAGGTAATAGCATCTTCATCAGGCTAACACGGGACATTCATGATGGGGTTGGCCAAGGGCTGTCTACACTTAAGCTGTTAATCAACCTCAATGCGTCTAAGTTGGAGTCCAATTTGGGGGAGATGCTTAAGTCTGAAGTCGCCAATACCTCGAATACATTGAAATCCGTCATTCGTAATCTAAAACCTATAGAGGTTATGTCAGGCTCACCGACGCAAGCCATTATCAGTTTGGCACAGCATAACTGCAGTTTGGCTGGCATAACTCTCAAAATATTTTCGAAAGATGAAGTTACTTTGAGTCAAGAGGGCGCTTATCAGGTGTATCGTATTGGACAAGAAGCCTTGAATAATGCGATTAAACACAGTAGTGCACAAGAAATTACCTTATCGTTTCGCGTAACAGGCAATATCTATCGAGTGCAGATAACGGATGATGGTAAAGGTATGGAAGAGGAGACAGCGGAAGACAGTTATGGTATGAACTCGATGAACGAGCGAAGTATGATTCTTGGGGCAAGTTTAAGTGTTGACAGCCAAGGTTCCAATGGAACCACTATATTGTTAGAGGTGCCAATTCATGATTAATGCGGTTGTGGTGGATGATCATGTGATGTTTCAGCAGGGCGTTAAAGCCTTGTTGGAAGAGTCTCAGCAAATTAGTGTGGTCGATACGGCTACCAATGTCATTGATGCTGAGCGAATCATCATGGGGAAAAAACCTGATGTTTGTGTGTTGGATATTTCCTTAACACAGGGGAATGGTTTGGAGCTTGCCGAGCGCCTACGTTCTCGTGGTTATCAAGGTGCCATCGTTATGCTGACCATGCATACTGAGCTGAGTATTTTTAAGCGTGCCTCGTCTATCGCTAAGATTGACGGTTATGTGCTTAAGCTGGATGCCTCTGAAGATCTGGTAAAGGCCATCATGGGGGCTATGAGCGGAAAGCGTTTTGTCAGCCCCGCGATTGCTCAAGAAATGGCCTGGCAGGATGGTCAAAATAATCTAGATGAAAGCCCGCTTAGCACGCGTGAAATCGAAGTGCTTACCTTGGTCGCTGAAGGACACGGCAGTGAAGCCATCGCGTCACGATTAAAACTAAGTAAGCGTACGGTGGATAATCATAGGGCGAATATTCGTAAAAAACTGGGTTTAACCAACTCAGCGGAGTTAACACGTTATGCCATTGAGCAGGGGTTACTGCTTAACCTAAATGTCCGCTAAGCCAAGAGATACATATAGTGATATTGTCTAGGTTTGGTGTTAGTGTTCTTGCTAGCTTATACTTTACAAGAAGGATACAGTCGATGATATCTTTTGGGTTTTTACTGACTTCGCTAGTTGTCGTGTTGATCCCTGGGACAGGTGTTTTATACACTGTTGCTACGGGTCTATTTTCTGGGAAGCGTGCGAGTTTCTTTGCGGCATTTGGCTGTACTTTAGGTATTATTCCGGCTTTGTTAGCGAGTAGTTGCGGGCTTGCGGCTCTTTTTCACACGAGTGTTGTTGCTTTTCAAGTTGTTAAGTATGCGGGGGCGGCCTATCTTCTTTATTTAGCATGGCAAATGTGGCGTTCTTCTTCTCCTTTAAGCCTCTCTAAGCAACAGTCAAACAAACAGTATTCGAGCCTTGTCATCAAAGGTTTCCTGTTAAATATCTTAAACCCTAAACTGTCCATTTTCTTTTTAGCTTTCCTTCCGCAGTTTATTCCTAGCAGTGTAGAAAACCCTTTGAACAGTATGCTTTTACTTGGGGCTGTATTTATGCTAATGACCTTTGTTGTGTTTGTTATATATGGCTTTTTATCCGGTTTGTTTAGTGCCTATATCATAAAATCTGAGAAGGCCAGTATTATGATTCAACGCATTTTTGCCACAAGCTTTGCGGCACTTGCCCTCAAGCTAGTATTTAGCGAGCGAACATAATAAGCATTCTGTTAGAAGAGATAGCTTGGTCTTTATAAGAGCTGGCTAAGCTTAAAGAAGCCCTAGCATTGTCTAGAAAACTGCTTACAACAGCATGCTACGTCGAGTAAGGATCAAGGAATGAATAAATTACTATTGCTCATCTTTTTTATTGCCACCAATGTTTTTGCCCAAGAGGGAGACGAAGACCTTAAAGCAGTATTTGCGGATTCTCAAGTTGAGGGAACGGTTGTTATTGAAAACCTAGACGGCTCAAAAAGGTATGTTTATAACCAATCTCGGGCCCATACCAAGCTTGCTGTTGCCTCAACGTTTAAAATTCCCAATACGCTAATAGGGGTAGACGAACATCTCGTAACAGGGAAATCCAGTGTTTTCGAGTGGGATGGGAAAGAACATGACATTAAGGCATGGAACCAAAACCAAACACTGGCTTCTGCTTTCCAAGTATCCTGTGTGTGGTGTTATCAAGATATAGCGAAAAAAGTCGGCGCAGAAAAATATAAAGCCTACATCAAAGCGATGCATTACGGTGCTTTGCCAGACCAGTTTGATGTACAAACTTTCTGGCTAGACGGTACGCTAAAGCTGACGGCGTACGAACAAGTTAATTTTTTAAAGCGCTTATATCATCATGAGCTGACTTTCAGTGATAACGCCTTCCATGTTCTAAAAGACATTATGCTGGCTGAGAAAACGGAAAACTACTCAATGTACGCCAAAAGTGGCTGGGCGCGACGAGTAGAAAGCCCTGTCGGTTGGTATGTTGGCTATGTTGAGAGCCGTTCTGGTGTTTGGTTTTTCGCTACCAATTTAGCGGTTAAGGATGCAAAACATTTAAGCCTAAGAAAGGCCATGACCGTTCGTGCTTTAAGGCATGTCGGGGCTATTTAGCGTTATTCTTACCGATGGAGGGGCGAAAAGACCTTTGCTTGGTGTTGCTCGTGACATCGTGCAAAGGTCTCTGGTTAATCAAATCCTGTCTACTATGGCGTTAGTATTTACTTGCAGGCAATCGAGACGAGAATGCGTCGCTCTCCTTCGAATGGTTGACGAGCATGCAGTACAGTATGATTATTCACCCAGAGTACATCCCCTGCTTGCCATTTAAAGTTAACGCAGCTTTCGTCCATTTCGGTCATTAGTTGTTGCAAAACAGCTTCCTCCATGACATCGCCGTTGGCGGTGGACACCGCCTTTTTACCTTCGTTTCGGGCATCATTCCAACCGGTATAAACCGCGACGATGGAGTTAAAGAAGACTTTTTGTTGTGTTTCTTCATCAAAGCGAATGGCTTTTAAGATCGCTGTTTCTGTTTTCAAATTACCGTTTTCAAGCCATTCCCAGCTCATGCCCGCTTCGCGCATTTTTTCTTCGGCTTGCTCTCGGGTTTTGACATTGAAGGTTTCTTTCCACGAGCGACCAATTGCAGAATTGTTATCCGTTTGGTCAGGCATAACACGAATATAGCGTACGCCTTGCTCTGCAATTTTTTGCGCAAAATCTTCATCGATTTCGAAAAACTTCTGACAGATCTCACCTGAATGAAGTAGGGAGGTCGCCCCACCTTTGTTAGCGGGTGTTTCACAATAAAAGAAAATATAACCCGGTGGAGTGGGGACTTGTGCCATCTCATGATGAAAGGGAATGGTTTCAGAAGCGGGCGATTCATTGGCGGTGACAATACGCGATGCCGTTACTTTTTCTCGTGGGGCAGCGCCACCCACATAGGGCATATTTTCATAGTCCGTCTGGTTGAGCATGTCTTCAAAAGATTGTGACGAGTCAACAGGAAAGCCTCTAAACAGGATAGCGCCGTGCTTAATGAGTAAATCATGAAGTTCCGCTTTATTTTCAGACACCCAGTCTAGAAAGCTTGGTTCATCCTTTTGGACATCATGATTAGGCGGTGTGACAAGCAATGGAAAGTCGAGACCGTTTACCTGCTTTTGTTCTGCCAGTTTGGAAATTACCACACTCATAAGCTACTCCCGAAAATTTTATTATTATTGGATCTGATACACCATATAAAGTGAATCAATAGTGTATCAATTTGTCTGTTCACTTTAATCTTCTGCTTTTAAAAAGTAAATCAATAGTGAATGAATTTTTCTTATCGTGACAAATGTATCCAGCTTACCTATTGATTTAAAAGCTTTTTAAGAAAAGTGAAAACCATCATCCGTTAGCTTGACTGATTGGCCTGTTTGGGCGGAATGCTGTGCGGCTAAACCGATGACCACCGCTCGAAGTCCATCTTCAATGGAGACATCGACGGCCGCTCCTTCGGTAATCGCTTTGAAAAATCCCAGATGCTGATAAAACGTTGAACCATTATGGTCGCCAGCGGCAAGTAACCTATCATCCACTGGAATATCTTTTTCAATGGGGCCTTTGGGGGAGCGTGGACTCAGTACGACCTTTGGCACGGGAGCGGGGCCCAGTGTTTCGCTTGGCCAAAAACGCCCAGGGCCTGGAACAAAGCACTCCAATTTGGCTTTTGGACCAATGGCGCAGATTTCTTCTTGGTAGCGAGAGCCTTCAGCAAACATATTGAGATCTAAAGAAGCCCGTTGACCGCTTGCAAAATCGACGATAACAAAGGCGTTGTCGATAATATCGGGCGTCATACCGTCGTAGCGCTCGTCGAGGTGGTTGCAATCTTGTCCTGTAGAAGCATAGATACGTTTGGCTTCTGACCTTGTCAGCAAGCGCATTAAATCAAAAAAGTGGCAGCATTTTTCAACTAATGTACCTCCCGTTTTTTCGTTAAAACGGTTCCAATCGTTTACTTTTTCTAGGAAGGGAAAGCGATGCTCACGGATGTTGAGCATTTTCATCTCACCAATATCGCCATCCTGTATTTGCTGGCGGAACAGACTGACAGGGGGCATGTAGCGATATTCCATGGCAACCCAAATAGGGGCAGGGTGTTTGGCGGCAGCGGCTCGGATGTTGGCGACTTGTTCTAAGCTTGTTACCACGGGTTTTTCCACTAAGATGGGTAACGCTGTTTTACTAAACAATTCCAATAACTGGTTAGCATGCTGGTAGTTTGGTGTGGTAATGACAATGGCTTCTAACCCCAGATCAGCATTTAGCATATCATCCAGTGTTTGGAAGTAGTGGGCGTCTGGCACTAACTCAGCACAACGACGTTGCATGGTTGGGTCCGGTTCGGTGATGGCGATGACGTCTGCGCCATCAATAAGAGCAAGGTTGCGTAAATGTTCTTGGCCCATCATTCCGCAGCCGAGCATGCCGTATCTTACTGATTTACTCATGTTTAACCTCTTATTTTTATTCGTGAGCGGTGGTTAGAAATGACTAGTGCCATCGTGCTATGTATCTGGCTTTTTCAGGGTGATACCAAGTGAATGAAAACTCTTCAATATTGCCTTCGTTGGACCAACTTCTACGTTGCACTCTTGGCAACACAGTCTCAGGGTCGAGTCCCAGTCCTTGCGTTACCCATTCAGATGGGCAGATACAATCAATTTCGTCTTCTACTCGACTAATCCAAAAGGAAAAATTTTCGCGATAATGGAGATATAAGGATTCGTGTAGGTCTGATGCTTGTAGGGATTTGGCATGGGCGTGACGGAACCAAATTTGTTCCATGGCAACCAATTGACGGTTTAAATAGCGCTCACGTTTGATACACCAAAGTTGATGGGGCTCGTCCTCTTTTAGGGCCAGTTGCTTGGACACGTAGTCGTTGTCATCAACAGAAACACTCAGGGTACTTGCCGTCGGAATGCCGCCACCTTCACGTAATTCAAGGTGGAAGAACTGGTAAATGGCTTGTCCATCAGGGGCGCGTTTTACATAGTTTCCTGACCCTTGGCGACGTTCAAGCAAGCCATCTTCTTCCAATTTTGCTAGAGACTTTCTCAAGGTGCCAACGGCAACGCCAAGCTTTGTAGCGAGTTCTGCTTCAATCGGCAGCTTGTCACCTGGAAGCCAATGGCCGGCGGCAATTTCTCGGTGTAGGAGCTCACTGATTTGAATGTATATCGGTAATTGCTTTGCTGTGTTGTTGTTTTTCACTTACTCACCCAATTTACTGAAAATAGCGATCTTTATTATATAAGTCAGCATGCTCTGTGTAAGTTGAAATGTCCGATACCTCTCGGACAGAACCTTAACTTCATCAATAGTAAAGAGTTTTTACGTTAAATTCATTCACTATTGATTTACATCAAGAGCATACACTGATAGTGTGAATATACAACTAATTGAGACGTCTTCCGAAACTGTGGACGATCTAGATTAGGGCAATAATAAAAATAAATGAGTCAGAATCGTTTAGGACGAATCTGGCTACTAAGCGCGTTAGTCGGGAGTAACAATTAATGGAAAAGTTGCGAGTTGGTCAGTCTGATCTGCAGTTTAGTCGTTTGGTATACGGTGTATGGCGTTTGTCTGATGCGGCGGATACATCTCATACCCATATCCGAGAGAAAGTGGATGCTTGTCTTGATCAAGGCATAACAACGTTCGATCATGCCGATATTTATGGCGATTATGAGTGTGAGCGGCTGTTTGGACAGATATTAGAAAAAGATTCTTCGCTACGTTCCCGAATGGAGCTCATTTCCAAGTGTGATATTGCGCTTTTGTCAGACAAATTCCCTAGTCGTCGCGTCAAATACTACGATACCAGCGCTCACTATATTGAAAAGAGCGTTGAGCAAAGCTTAAAAAACCTCCATACCGATTATTTAGATCTCCTATTGATCCATCGACCTGATCCTTTCATGAATGCCACTGAAACAGGCCATGCTCTTGATGCTCTTATTGATAGCGGTAAGGTTCGCGCGGTTGGGGTGTCAAATTTTTCCGTTTGGGATTGGCGATTATTGCAAGCCAATATGAGGCATTCCCTTGTGGCAAACCAAGTGGAAATGAGTTTGTTGCATCGTGATGAGTTTACCAATGGCAACCTTTCCGCCATGCAAATAGACGGTATGACACCGATGGCTTGGTCACCTCTTGCTGGTGGTGGGCTGTTTAGTTCGTCACCAGGAACACAACGTTTAGCCCCCATTTTTGAGCGCATGGCTGACATGCAAGACTGTACCGTGGATCAAATCGCACTCGCTTGGTTGTTAGCACACCCAGCTTGCATTATTCCAGTGGTCGGAACGAACAATTTGGATCGCATCAAAGCCTTATCCCATGTCTCAAATATAGACATAGATCGTGAAACTTGGTTTGAGTTATGGACGGCCGCTGCGGGTCAGGAAGTGCCTTAATCACAATAAAAACAGCCCTTAAAAGGGGAACGCACGATGATAGTGATAAAAATATTGGTGACCGTTTTAGCTCGCATCAATGAGTGGACCAGCTGTATTGGCAGACAAATCGCTTGGGTTTTGGTTAGCGCGATGTTTGGCATAATCTTGCTTCAGGTGTTTTTTCGTTACGTTCTAAATAACGCACTGCCTTGGCCTGAAGAGGCGGCCCGAGCTTTGATGATCTGGATGATGGCGATGGTGGCGGGAGAGGCTTATCGAAGAGGGTCCTTTGTCGCCATTGATATGTTTGTGCATGCCTTGCCAGAAAAAGCATCCAGCCTACTTAAACTCTTTTTGTTTGTTGTATCCGGTATTGTGTTATTAAAGCTCAGCTTTTTAGGCGTGGATTTTTTTGAGCGGGGTTTTAGGGTGAGAGCGGCTTCAATGCCTATTGCTCGTGCATGGATTTATCTGGCTATGCCGGTTTGTTTTGCGACCATGCTGCTCGCTAACATTGAACTTTGTCTAAGGGAGCTTGGATGTTTAATGGGTTATAAAAAAGACTTTGAACTGCATTTTTTATCCTCAGAAAACGTTAGTGCAGAATAGTTTAAATACAGAGCGTTACTTAAAAAAATAAAAAAGAGAGAGTCAGTATGCTAGCCCTGTTTTTACCTTTATTTTTAGTACTATTGTTAATCGGCATGCCTGTTTTTTTTGCCATGCTGGTAGCACCCGGTTTTATGTTGTTTTCTACTGGAATGGAGCGAGATATCTCTCTGCTGTTCCGCAATATCTATAATGGTATTGATTCTTTTCCTTTAATGGCGATTCCCTTTTTTATGCTCGCAGGCGAGATCATGAATCGAGGGGGAATCACTTATAATCTTGTGCAATTTTCTCAATCATTTATTGGGCATGTCCGAGGTGGCTTGGCCCATGTCAATATTATGTCGAGTATGTTGTTTGCTGGCTTGTCCGGTTCAGCGGTGGCCGATACGTCAGCCATTGGTTCCATGATGATCCCCGCCATGCAGAAGAATGGCTATTCTCGTAAGTTTGCTGCGGCCATCACAGCGGCTTCCTCCGTCATTGGGCCCATTATTCCGCCCTCTGGCATCATGATTATTTATGCTTATACCATGCAGGTGTCTGTCGCATCGTTATTTGCCGCCGGTATTGTGCCAGGGATTTTGATTGGCCTTTCTTTGATGCTTATGGTGGCCTTAATGGCGAAAAAGTACAATTTTCCAGCCGCTGGTGCGAAAGCCAGTTGGCCTGAGCGTGCAACGGCAACACGTAAGGCTATTTTTCCGCTTATGGCACCAGTCATTATTTTAGGTGGGATTATTGGTGGTTTATTTACCCCGACGGAAGCGTCCGCCATTGCAACTGCCTATGCGCTGATTATCAGTGTTTGGGTGATGAAAACAGTCAAGCTAAAAGATTTACCTGCAATTTTTGTCAAAGGGGCTCAGTCATCGGCGGTGGTTTTATTACTGGTCGGCGCAGCGATTGCCTTTAAAACCGTGGTCAGCTTGTCGCACAGTGCGGAAATTTTAGCCAACTGGGTGTTGTCTTTGAGTAGCAACCCACTCATTCTGCTATTTCTGATCAACGTGTTGTTGTTTATTGTCGGCATGTTTTTAGACGCAGGACCGGCCATTATTATTTTAGGGCCGATTCTCGCTCCGATCTTTATTCACCTTGGCGTCGATCCCATCCATTTTGCCATTATCATGAGTGTTAACTTGACCGTTGGCTTAGCAACCCCGCCAATGGGCTTGGTGTTATTTGTTGCTTCCAGTGTCTCAGGTGAGCGAGTAGAAACCATTTCACGAGCTATTTTACCGTTCTTGGCGGTTGAGATCGCCATTATATTCTTAATAACGTTTTTCCCTTCCATATCCATGACCGTGCCAAGACTACTTGGTTTGGTCGCTGGATAGTGCTATCAAGCAAACAATACAGAGGACTTGTCAATGTTACCTAGAATAAAAATAAATCATGTGATTGCCTCCGCTCTGATCGGCGTGTGTGTCATGCTGGGTGGAATTCAACAAGCATATGCCGCAGAGTTTAATCTTCGAGCTGTCTCTAACGCCAATGAAAGTGATGAGGATTACGATGGCTTAATGGTCTTTAAGGATTATGTGGAGTCCCATTCAAATGGGAAAATTGGCGTGGATATTTACATGGGCTCTCAGCTTTGTAGTAACGGTGTTGAGTGCCTTGAAGCGCTAGAGTCCGGATCGATCGATATCTATATCTCGACATCTGGCGGCGCGGCATCTATGTTCCCATATATTCAAGTGTTGGATTTGCCTTATATCTTGCCAAATGACCGTGTGGCTGAAACCGTATTTAGAACGGGCGATTTTACTCGAGCGTTGCGTCAGCAAATTTTGCAAGACTCTGGTCATTCAGTTCGTCTAATGACAATAGGGAACACAGGCGGCTGGCGTAATTTTGCGAATACCAAACATACGGTGAAAACACCTGCCGATTTAAAAGGCATGAAAATACGTACGATTGTTGCCGATCTACCACAGCAACTGGTTCGCGCGATGGGAGCAAGCCCAACACCGATTCCATGGGGCGATCTCTTTACTTCTTTGCAAACCGGTGTAGTGGATGGTTCCAAAAATGGCATTACCGATATAATGGGAATGAAATTTACCGATGCGGGTTTGAAATACTTAACGCTTGATGGGCATGCTTATATGGCGGCGCTTTGGTTTATGAACAATGATGTGTTTGAGAAAATGCCAAAAGACCTGCGTAAAGTCGTGGTGGATGGTTTTTATAATTTGCAGCAAGCGACCTTTGCTTCGCCAAAACGGAAATCCATTCAAGCCTATAAAGACTTTAAGAAAGCTGGTGGTGAAGTTTATGTCCCAACGCCTGCGGAAAAAGCTCAGTTTAAAGAAGCCGCTAAGCCTGTTTATGCTTGGTTTGAGAAGAACGTGAAAAACGGTGACAAGTGGTATAACTTGCTAAACAACGCCGCCATTAAAGCCGAGAAGCAGGTTAATACGGATGATGCAAAAGATCTGAAATAACAAGCCATCTTCGTAAGGCTGGCTGATAGAAGACAACAGGGAGGTTTGTCTTTTATCTGTCCGTTCTTATGTTATCTTCCTTTCATCTCTTGGCGTAATTCAGGTAATAATTGGCCTTGAATCACTTGCCTGCGTTGAATTATTTGTTGGGCGTCATAGCATATTATGAAGTGGGTATGCCGATGTGTGGTAACTCTGCCGTCGCCATTGCCCCTAAAAACGGCGCACTGTAGTGGCAGATATTGTCAGTATAATATATAAGTCTCAGTCCACGTATAATCGGATTGTCGATAAGTCTGATCGGTTGGTTGAGTAGTGATGATGGATATTTTTAATCGTTTAGCCAATATGATTGAGACTGAAACGGGTTACTCAAAACAAAAGGTCTCAAGAGAAACTCGTCTTTATCAAGATATTCGCATCGATGGTGATGATGTTGAATCGTTCCTATATAAGTACTCCGAGCTGTTTGATGTGGATATGAGTCGCTTTGAGTTTGATTGCTATTTTAATAGTGAAGGCTTTGATTCTATTGCTATCATAAAGTCTATTTTTTGCTTTGGTCGTCGCCCAAAACTTGATGATATTACCGTCGAAATGCTAGAGCGTTATGCGGTTTCACATAAATGGGGCAGTGAGGTTGGTGAATCTTGATGGAATCGGTTTTAGAAGAAGCGATAGCACTGCGTCAGTCTGGTCAATACGAAGAGTCCAGAAGGCGGCTTAATACCTTGTTATACAATGAAGATTGTAAGGCAAAGGCGCATCTACAGATTGCTTGGTCCTATGACAATGAAGGTAGGGAGCATGAGGCCATTGTCCACTATGAATCGGCATTGTCTGGCTTGCTCTCAAAGCAAGAGCGTTTCGATGCGCTGTTTGGGTTAGCGAGTACTCTTAGAAGCATTGGCTCTTATAAGGAGGCTCTTCACTACTTTGAGTTAACGCTTGCTGAGTATCCCAATGAGATTGAAGCCAAACCTTTTTATGCTATGTGTTTGTATAACCTAGGTCGTCATAAAGAAGCCACTGCATTATTGCTTGAGTTGTTGGTATCGACGACGAATCATGAGTCAATCAAAGCCTACCAACAAGCCATAATTTTGTATGCAAAGGATTTAGACAAACGCTGGTAGGGTATACCTTGTTTCGTTTATTCTAGGGGGTTTTATGTGAGCCTCTATTGGCTACCTGCTAAATCAAAGGAGTCTTTTGTGAAAATCTATGGTAGAACGACGTCATTTAATGTTCAAAAAGTCCTTTGGTTTTTGGAAGAGCTTGGCGTTACCTATGAGCATATTGAGCTAGGTGGGCGTTTTGGCGGACTTGAATCTGACACTTTTGTCTCATTGAATCCGATGAAAAAAGTCCCTGTCTTAATTGATGGTGATAAAGTTATTTGGGAGTCGCACACGGTTTTGCGTTACCTTGCGGCAACTTATGGTACTGACGACTGGTATTCGGACGATGCCTATCAGCGTTCGCTATATGAACGTTGGATGGATTGGTCTCATGTGCTTTTTCAACCGGCTTTTATGGCGATGTTCTGGGGCTATTATCGAATGCCTGCCAATAAACGCAACATGCCTGAAGTGAATGATGCTCTACAAAAATGCCTGACGTGCCTAGCAACATTAGATGCCGTACTCGCTTACTCCACATACGTTGCTGGTGAAACCATGACTCTGGGCGACATTTGCGCGGGTTCCATTATTTATCGGCTCATTTCCCAAGGACTAGATGTGCCGCTTCCCCAACATGTTGCACATTGGTATGAGAGGTTAAAAATGCACCCTGGTTATCAAAAATGGATCATGAGCGATTTTACTGAGCTGAAAGGTCGAGAAGATTTTTAATCTCTTGTTAAGATAAGGAAATACGGTAGAGAAGAGTTTGCAGGTAAATGATGAATGTCCATGACTGATAAAAGCGTTTCAAAGGTCTCATTGATCAGCATTGAGTCGACATCACGACGTGTACTGGAGAACTTATTCCATTACTATGTGTATGACATGTCTGAATTCATGGGATGGGCGCCAAATGATCAGGGGCAGTTTCCATTCCGGTTGTCTCAGTTTGATGTTTACTGGCAAAGAGAAGATCATTTTCCATATTTTATCTATGTAGAGGGGGAATTAGCGGGTTTTGCCCTGGTACGCAAATATCCTGCTAATAGGTCTGTCTACGATATTGAGCAGTTCTTTGTGTTACGCAAATTTAAAGGGCAGGGCGTTGGTAAGCAAGTTCTTGAACTGATTCTCAAATCCTACCCAGGGAAGTGGCAAATTCGTGTTTTAAAAGAAAATACAGGTGCGCTTCATTTTTGGAAGTCTGCAGTGTCTCGTATTGTGGGCAGTGACTATCGCCTCTGCGAAGATATCGATGTGGATTTGACGATGCATTTTGTTCGCTTTCAAGTGTCGACCTAACCTAAATAGTCAAATAAGCTGTTTTGAATGATAAAATGCTGGGTAAATGTGTTTAAAAACCTAAATAATTTTATGGTAATCAAATTAAAACTTTATTTTTGAATGGAACTTACAATGAGTGAAGAAGATCAACAAGCTATATTGGAAGCACTGAAGATTGCTTTTACCTACATGCCACAAGCGATAGAAGTGAATAAGTATGAGTACGGTGATCGTTATCAGTTGGTACTTCAACATGTCGAAACGGTGAGGGAAACTTTGCTAATTAATGGTATCGATCCTGATGAAGTTGATGGCGAAGTAAATGGCGATATTGCCCCAAATTCAAGCTATTAAAGATGGGGTAGCGTGTTTTATAAGTCTACAACCATTTTGGGCACAGCGTCTGGAAACTTTTGGTGTGGCTCCTGTGACTTTACCACGTGAAACCTTAACCTCATCAGCCTTAACGAAGGTAATAACTGTAGCGGCCAGTACTGAGATACGTGAAAGGGCTCTTACTGTGGCGACGATTATGCAAAACGAAAATGGCGTGGACACTGCCATCAAAGCGTTACGGAGTTTTGGACTGTCGCCGGCGAGATTAGGCCGCATCGACAAAGACAACTAAGACAGTTTGGGAAATTACATTGAATATTGAATAGAAGGTTAATAAGCAAGTTTCGGCGGATGAGTTTATAAACTTACTTAAGCGCTCAACACTAGGGCACGCAGACTGATTGAAAATATTAAATGTATGTTGGAAAAATAAATAGGATTGGATTTATTTATCTAATTTAAATTATAGTCTCTTAATATTCTGAATTATAGGAAGTAGCATGGGATATGATATTACATTTCATTCAATATCTAAGAATGAACTAAAACAGTTTTTCTTCGACATCATAATAGACCCTTCGTGTGCAGAAGCAAGAAGCAAATCTATTCCTGCATCGGAAGAAAAACAGAAGGCAATGTATGAACATCTCTACAAAGATAATCTAGTGCCATGGGGGGAGTTGGTAAGACAAGGAAAGGGAGAGACTATGGGAGATATTTCACCAAGTTTCTCAATGGCAGCAGCTGCAATATCTGGATATCTACACCCGTACCACTACTCAAGAAATTTTTCTCTTTCGCTCATCTCAGACAAATTTCCTGAGGTCAGAGGCTACTTCACCAGCTTAACTAATGTAGATGGTAGTCCACTGGTTGGTCTTTCCGATAGCGATAATGGTCTGATATCCTCAAATTACTGTAGTAGTGGAGTTTCAGATAAGCCGTCTAGCATCCTAGAATTTATCAAAAATAATGAAGAGTCGCTAATAACCGAATATGGTAGTGATGAAATATCAGCAATCAAATGTTGTCTTGATTACTGTATCAGTAATGATCTTTTGTTTATTGAAGCAGCAGAAATTGTATTTCCGCTAGGGGATGAGTGTTTTTCAGATATTGACAATCTGAGAGCATATTTTCTGAATCAATAGGGTTGGAGTCATGGATATTATCTAATTAAAAAAATGGTCTTTTCATGAATCAATGAAACCGACCCGATTCATCCGAAAAGTGTTCCTGTCATTAATGAGATATGCATCTTAAGAAAACAGTATGTTTAACTTGGGGTCCTGTTGTTATGATTGCAAACAGTGGGGCTTCAATAAACCTTATGAGTGAATCAGAATAGATAATGTCAAAGCCATGATTTTGAGGCTAATTGGCTGATCGACAATGGCAAGTGCTGGGGAAGGTATGAAGTATTATCTGTCGCCAAGTGGTGAGCTTGGTATGATGGCCCCTGTTGTCTGGCAGCAAAAAAATGGACTCTGACTTCCTAGCGATCTCTAGCTCAGATGGTAGTGTTTCTATTACTGCCAATACGTTCGGCAAAAACGGCGGACATTTCGAAGCGTTTGCCGAGTATCGTTTCAGTTCACTACAAGACTTATACATCTCTCAAAGCGACGTCTCTCCAATTAAATGCGATGTCTTGCGTGAATGTGAATATGAAAGTACACGCCAGAATGAGGCAGGGCACTCTTATTATTGCAGCAGTTCAGGTTGGAAACGTCTTTGTTAGCATTGCTGCGATCACTCATTGCAAGGACTATAACGAAAACAAATTATTAAAGTTGGGGTAGCGTGTTTTATAAGTCTATAGATTCATCAGTTCATCTCAAAAATACTTCGTCATAAGACGATAAACAGATCCATTCACTTTGTTACCCAAGGCGATCCATCGATATTATGGCGAGAAAAATATTAAGTTTGAAAGGTAAAAGACAGGCAGACGCAGGTCCGATTGACGACGTGGTCGAGGATCAATTTCCTAATGATCCAGAGAAGCGTTTTTTCAATGGTGTTGTTGTTCATCCTTCTCCTTGTCTTCATTTAGCGTCTGGTTCTAAGCAGCGCACTGTGCGAGCGATGGATTTGATTACGCCAATTGGTATGGGGCAGCGCGGGTTGATTGTCGCGCCACCGGGATCCGGCAAAACGACGATGTTAAAACACATCTGTCAGGCGGTGGCAGCAGCTTACCCTGAGATCAAGCTGTATGCCTTGCTGATTGATGAGCGTCCTGAAGAAGTAACGGATTTTAAACGCAGTGTGTCGGCAGAAGTGCATGCGTCGTCTTCGGACGAAAACTACACCCAGCATGTTCGTGTGGCAGATAAACTGCTCGAAACGGCTCGTAAGCAAGCTGGTGAAGGCAAGGATGTGATGATAGTTATTGACTCGCTGACAAGGCTCTCTCGCATACACAACGCAGAGCAGCGAGGTAATGGCCGAACCATGTCGGGTGGGCTAGATAGCCGAGCGTTGGAAATACCGCGTAAACTGTTTGGCGCGGCAAGAAAGATTGAAAATGGTGGATCGTTGACCATTTTAGCTACCGTGCTGGTGGAAACGGGAAGCCGCATGGATCAGGTGATTTTCGAAGAGTTTAAAGGTACGGGGAATATGGAGATCGTATTATCCCGTGAAGTGGTGAATCAACGGATTTTCCCTGCAATCGATATTGCTAAAAGTAGTACCCGTCGTGAAGAGCTGCTGATTGATGCAAAAGATATTGAAAAGGTGCGAACCTTGCGACGTGCATTGACTCATCTTACGCCATTAGAAGGCGCTCAGAAGTTAGTGGCCTTATTGGAAAAGTACCCAACAAATGCCGAACTCTTGGATGCATTATGACTTCCATGAATCCTAGCGGTGTTATCATTTCTAGATTACTAGCCTCATCCTGATTAATGCTATTAAGAGCTAGGGTTATTGCTAATTAGGGAAACCTTTTTATCGATACCCTTGGTTTCTTGCTTGGGAAGTACTTTTTTATCGATATCGTTCGCTTCTTGTTTTGACGTAGGCTTTTTATTCGGTTTAGTTTGGCCGACAAATTTACCGCCAGTTTCGATGCTTAAGTTGTCACTGTAGATTGTGCCTGTGACATAACCACTGCTTAAAATTTCAACGTAATTCGCGTAGCAGGTGCCGTCAAAGTGACCATTGATAATCAGTCGGTCCGTAGTGATTTCTCCTGATACATTGCCAGATGCGCTGATTTTAATTTGATTAATGACCTCTATTTGGCCTTCGACATGTCCATCAATTTGTAGTTGATTAGCTACTTTAATGTTACCGTTGATTGTGCAACCCTCTGCGATGAGAGTTGTAGTTGCTGACTGACTCTTAACTCTATTTTTCCCACCAAAGATTCCCATCTCACACCCCTTGTGCTATTAAAAATGCTATCAAAATTATTGACGTTCCAAGCTAAAAAAGGCTTGGGATTTAATGATCGCCCAACAAATCGTATTTCATAATGAAGGTGTGGCCCAGAAGAAAGGCCACTGCTTCCTGAATAACCAATTAAATCGCCTTTACTCACGAAATCCCCTCTTTTCACTGCGAATTTACTTAAGTGAGAATAGGAACTTGAAAAACCGTAAGAATGCTGTAGACGAAGAAAGTTACCAGACCCTTTATTTCCTGGTCGTATTACTTCTACTGTTCCGTCCGCAGGGGCATAAACCGGCGTGCCTGTATTCACTGCAAAATCTTGTCCACGGTGAAAGGTTATTTTCCTTGTGATCGGATGGACTCGCTTTCCATAGCCTGAAGAAATTCTAGCACTTTTTACGGGGGATCCACTGGGTATTTGCGTCAGCATTGCTACCCGTATTGATGAGGTGATGGCAGCGGTATCCAAACGAGACTCTAGCCCAGCTTTGCTGTCACTATCCATGCCCAGGGTTTTTTCTAGATCATCTAGCCGGTCTGTAACCAATTGCATTGTTTCTTCTCGTTCCGATAATTCCTGTTCTAAGTTTGTTTTTAATGTTGTTAGCGAGGTGACTTCTTTATTGAGATAGGAGGACTTATCCTCTAATTCACGCAGCTTAAGTTTAGAAAATTCTGCATCGTTAATTAAATAGTAGATGACACCGGCCGTGAAGAGAAGGCCAATAAAAATCAAATAGCTCATGAGCTTGAAGGTGTGACGGCTTCTTTTCCCGAAGCTGAAATGCTTGCTTCCATGAATTGAAGAAATGGAGATGGTAATATTGTCTTTCATCGTCTTATTTATTGGCCAACATCAAAATATAGTATTGTGAGAGGTAACATAATAACTGTCTTTGTTCGGCTTTCTAAGCGAAAATTTCAATAATATCCGTTAGGCCAGACATTTAGAGTAAGCGCGGTAAATTAATATCTGTCAGATTATAGAAAAGAAGTGCTTATAACTGATGTTATTGGATCACTCTGTCAGCTTCGCCCAAGAGGATGACTTTTAGCCCATCAAAATGCAGCACATGATGATGAGCTAAATCGAGTAGTTTGCCCAGAGTAGCTACTATACTAGGAGGTCTACCTTCAATTAGGTATGTGCTATTTTTGAAGGTTGGTATCTACACCACCATACACGGCGATAGAGGTTAAGTTCGCGTACTTAGCGTATAGAGCAATGCAGGCTTCGACTTGAATTGCTAACTCACGAAGTGGTGCGAGAATTAGCACACGTACATGTTTGCGGCATAACATTTCTGCTTTACTGTATCGCTTGCTTCAGGTGCACTCACTGATCCTAAGTCCTGAGCCATATAGCAATGAGAACATTAAGTGATCCCGTTCATTCAAGCAGCTTAGTATTTTCTGAATGTCGTTAGGTGCTAAAACAATGGGTAAGCGCCGACCTTGTTTAGCATGCTGAAA
>NZ_FLOB01000013.1 GCF_900089775.1 Marinomonas spartinae | reverse complement strand
CTGAGTTTCTGTAAGATGGCTTCTTTAAAGGCTCTTGAATGTCTTTGGTAATCCACTGGTTTTAACTTACCGCCCCCTGTCTATTTATAATATCAAATGAGGCGACAACTATCCTGACACAGGGGGATAAGCTCAATCTGCATACAAAGATGCTCACAATAAAACGCCGAAAAGTGAAAAGTGAAAAGTGAAAAGTGAAAAGTGAAAAGTGAAAAGTGAAAAGTGAAAAGTGACGATCTTATTTAGGATAGGTCAATGGAAATAAAAAAAGGCAGCCTAAGCTGCCTTATTTTCACCGTCATCCTATCGGGTAACTCATCCACTGAGCACATCATCCTGACTTTTTACCATCCTAGTACTAGCACCATCCTAGTGTGAGCAATCGCTTTCCTAGCGATTCATTCTCATCCATTGAGCGTCCTGAAAAAGGAGCATCCTATCCACCTACTGTCGCCATTGCTTCATGCACTGCTGCAAATCCTTTGCTTACATCCATGTTGTTCCCGTTCGACAAGGTAAATTTAGCAGAATTTGAGTCAGATACAAGCAAGAAAAAAAACACCGAAAACACAAAAAAGCCTTTTAAAACAATGAAATAAATAAAAATCATCGTAAAAGAACAAATGGCCGACACAACAAAATGTATTTGCCTACAGGATTGTCAGAAATAACCTACAAAACAGCCATTAAAATGTAGCGACAAATTGATCTGTCCACTGTATAGCTTCAAGGTACGTGTCTCTAAGATCAACAAGGTCACTCTCAAGCTTCACCTGTCGTCCATTGTCATAATACTCAATTAGGTCTAACGTTTGACCGACACGACCCGCTCTATTAATGATGGCATTAATAAATTCGTTAGGAAGAGGGAGCTCTTTCAAGACATCACCAAGGCTCATACCAGTACACACATCAATCATGGACAACATACCTGCTAGAAAGTATTTATCGTGATTACCATAGCCACGTTTTTTGGCAAACAGCTCTGCGTGTTTGGCTCGCACCATAATTTGCTCTAGAAGAACCGGACGATCACCAGTCATCTCTGACATCAACAATAAATTCGTTAACGATTTCAACTGATTGACACCAATCAACGAGATTGCCAAACGCACTGAGTCCACAGAGGCAACCAAACCAGTATAAGGAGAGTTAAGATAACGTAATAACTTATGAACCAATCCAACATCCTGACTCACTATGCGCTCTAGTTCATTCATGCTTAAATCATCACTTTTTAACATCTCAGCCATCAATTGCAGTAACGTCATGCTATTGACTTTTGAGCCCTTACTAGAGATGGTCTCCGGGCGTTCAAAGAAATATCCTTGAAAAAAATCCACTTCAAGCAAGCGACAAAAATGATATTCATCCCAAGTTTCAATTTTTTCTGCAATGATTTTCACATCAAAGCCACGGAGCGCTTCAACCTGCCTATGAAACTCATCCTGTCCCAGCGCTAAAATGTCCAACTTAACGTAATCAGCTAGCTCGACAAAAGGCGTCAGTTTAGGCTCAAACACAAAATCATCTAGCGCAATCTTAAAGCCTTGCTTTACCCAACGGCGTAATGAAGCTAAGAGGACAGCATCAAAACCGGAACCTTCTAACACTTCTATCACTACCTTGTTTTGATTTAGTGGCACGCTGCTTGGATTCAGCAAATAACTTCGGGGGAAATTGACAAATGCCTTATTAGAACCCACCAGATTATCCATGCCTATTTCCAATAGGCTCGCGGTAATCACCTGTGCGGTTGCCCCTATATCATCCACCACTTCAGCAACGAGAGAGTACTCACTTTTACGATACAGCAATTCATAGCCCATAATCGCAAGATTATTGTCGACAATTGGTTGACGTGCCAATGAGACCGGTGCGTAATTTAGGATCGAATTATTCGACATAGTTATTCGCTCTCGCCTTAATGTAAAAACCTCACTATTGCCAATGTCTTAATGTTGCCTAAAAAACATCATTGGGAATAGTCAATAAACTTGTTAACATGTGCGTCTATATAAAGCAAAAAAAACTGTGGGGAAATCAATGCCAGCATATCGTTCTAAAACGACAACCTCCGGCCGCAATATGGCAGGCGCTCGCGCTCTATGGCGTGCAACCGGTATGAAAGACGATGACTTTCATAAACCCATTATCGCGGTAGCCAACTCGTTCACTCAATTTGTACCCGGCCATGTTCATTTAAAAGACCTTGGACAGCTCGTGTGTCGTGAGATTGAAGCTGCCGGTGGTGTTGCCAAAGAATTTAATACCATTGCCGTTGATGACGGCATCGCAATGGGGCACGATGGTATGCTTTACAGCCTACCGTCTCGAGACCTCATTGCAGACTCAGTCGAGTACATGGTCAACGCCCACTGCGCTGACGCGCTCGTGTGCATTTCTAACTGTGACAAAATTACCCCTGGCATGCTAATGGCAGCCATGCGACTTAATATCCCTGTTATTTTCGTTTCCGGTGGACCAATGGAGGCGGGGAAAACCAAGTTATCTGAGCACAATTTGGACCTAGTTGATGCCATGGTCATTGCAGCCGATCCAACGGCTTCTGATGAGAAAGTCGCTGAATACGAACGTTCTGCTTGTCCAACGTGTGGCTCATGTTCCGGTATGTTTACCGCCAATTCAATGAACTGTTTGACTGAGGCTCTCGGTTTAAGCTTACCTGGCAACGGCACCGTTCTAGCCACCCACTCAGATCGCCATCGTTTATTCGTTGAAGCGGGTCGTCGTATTGTCGACATCACCAAACGTTTCTACGACAACGATGAACCTCAATGGGCGCCAAGGGCTATTGCTACATTCGAAGCCTTCGAAAATGCCATGACGCTCGACATTGCCATGGGTGGATCTACCAATACCATTTTGCATTTACTCGCCATTGCTCGCGAAGCGGGTGTTGATTTCACCATGGAAAACATCGACCAATTATCTCGCCGCGTGCCTCAACTTTGTAAAGTGGCACCAAACTCCCCTAAATACCACGTTGAAGATGTACACCGTGCTGGTGGTATTTTTGGCCTACTTGGCGAATTAGATCGTGCGGGCATTTTGCATAACCAATGTCATACTGTCCACTCTAATACCATGCTAGAAGCACTGGAAACGTGGGATATTATGCGCGCTCCCACAGCAGAAGTAATGGAACTTTACAAAGCAGGCCCTGCGGGGATACCAACGCAAACGGCCTTCAGCCAATCTACTCGCTGGCCTTCACTGGATGGTGATCGCGCTGAAGGCTGTATTCGTTCCATCGAAAACGCTTACTCGCAAGAAGGCGGTTTAGCCGTACTTTACGGCAACATCGCGTTAGATGGCTGTGTGGTAAAAAGCGCTGGAGTGGACGAGTCCTGCCTAGTATTTGAAGGGCCTGCTCACATCACAGAATCTCAGGATGAAGCGGTTAAAAACATCTTGGATGATAAAGTAAAAGCGGGCGAAGTCGTAATCGTACGTTACGAAGGGCCAAAAGGCGGCCCTGGTATGCAAGAAATGCTCTACCCTACCTCTTACATTAAATCCAAAGGGTTAGGAAAAGCTTGTGCTTTGCTAACAGACGGACGTTTTTCTGGTGGGACATCAGGTTTATCGATTGGTCACGTATCGCCAGAAGCCGCTGCAGGTGGTGCCATTGGTTTGGTAGAAAGTGGGGACATCATCCGTATTGATATTCCAAATCGCAGTATCAATGTTCTGCTCACTGACGAAGAGCTACAAGCACGCCGCGATGCAATGAATACCAAAGGAGCAGGCGCTTGGAAACCAGCCGAAGTGCGCCCTCGTAAAGTCTCACCAGCACTGAAGGTCTATGCTCATTTCGCAACCAGCGCAGACAAAGGCGCCGTTCGCGATTTGGATCAAATTCAATAAGATGATCTTTCAATAAAACTACCTAAGACGCAAAGGCTGCCTTTGATCCTCGTGACAGGGCAGCCTTTTTCTTTATATTCCTATGTTGCCATACTATCATTGCGCGTAAGGAAATCTTTTTCACCCCTTCACTGATGACAGGAACACCATGCTCAGCTATCGTCATATTTACCATGCAGGTAATCACGCCGACATTTTAAAACACATTACAGTCAGTGAAATTTGTCGTCATCTGACAAAGAAAGACACCCCTTTCTTCTATCTAGATACCCATGCGGGCATTGGTCAATACCTACTTGATTCTGAACAAGCACAGAAGAACAAAGAATTTCAAACAGGCATTGCCCGCCTTCTTGGTGAACACCACTTACCAGATGCCGTCGATCACTTTCTCGACATCGTTCGGGAAATGAACCCTAGCGATACATTAACGATGTATCCCGGCAGCCCCAAAGTCGTTGATTACTACACTCGATCCAAAGATAAGATGCATCTTTGTGAGTTACACCCAAACGACTATCCCGTCTTGGCGGCTTTGTTTCCTAATAAGCGCCGTGCCAATGTAGTCAAAGATAATGGTTTTGATGCCGTTCGAGCCATGCTCCCACCACCTCAAAAGCGTGGCTTTGTGCTCATGGATCCTCCTTACGAAGTCAAAAAAGACTACCAACATGTTGTCACGGCATTGCAAGATGGCTATAAACGTTTTGCTACAGGTACTTTCGCTATTTGGTATCCTGTACTCAGTCGCAAACAAGCAAACAATTTGCTAAAAGACGTCGAAAACACCAAGATACGCAATATATTACTACTTGAAATGTGCATCCGTGATTCACAAGAAGAACGCGGTATGGCTGGAAGTGGTATGATCATAGTCAATCCACCTTGGACATTAGAAAAAGAAGCGAAAGATTTCTTACCCATGCTAACGAAATTGTTAGCCGAGGATGACCAATCAAATTGTCAAGTTCGCTGGATCACACCAGAGTAACTTGTTTTAATAGGAGCAGAACTAATGAGCGCCGTGAATAACCCTTTTGAGTTGGCTTTTATCAATATGCCAACCCCCGCTTTCATCATAGAAAGCAAAACGGGCAAGCTAAATGCTGTCAACCACAGCTTCGCGATGTTATTTGAAAATTTTAACGCTGCTCCTGGTGACTCTTGGGTAGAACTAAGTGAAGAAGCAAAATCTGTTGAGGACTGGCTAAATCTCTGCCAGCAAATTCAAAACGGCGACATTGATCGTTGCGAAAGCTTATTAAACATTGGCACCAAACAGATCAATACCCAACTCGAATTTCACTATATGGGCGAGTATGTCTTGGCATGTGTCTATGATACGGACCATATGGATTTAGCCGATGCTGAAAACACCTTGCTGAAATTTGCGTTAACGGAATCCTCAGCAGGCTTATGGATTTGGGAAACCGATTCCGACCTTATATCTTGTTCTGCTTCCATTGCCTTATTACTCGGCTGCTCTCGAGAGCAAACGCCTAAATCGACTCGCGAATGGCACCAGATGGTTCACCCAGACGATGTAGAAAGGCTGAATAATACGGTGACGGAACACGTTATCCATCATCAAAATTATTACGAATGTGAGTACCGTATCCGCAAGGCCGATGGCGAATACATTTGGGTAAAAGAAAGAGGACGCACTTATACGAAACGTCCTGATAGCAGCATAAAAAAAATCATTGGTTTTGTAGAAGATATCAGCCCTCAAAAAGCACTCGAAGCTCACTTGCGTACTCAAGCCACCTTCGATGAGTTAACAGGGCTACTCAATCGAGGCGCAGCGAAAACCCACTTTAGAAAGCAACTTGGCCTTGCCAAGCGTCAATACACCCCATTGACCATGGCGAAAATTCACCTGGATGCCCATAATCGTCTAGCTGATTTACCCATGGAGATTCGTAACCTAAGAATTCAAACACTTGCCCGCCACATTTATAAAAAAATTCGTGAAGCGGATGTACTCGCAAGGGTCGAACCCGATAAACTGCTACTGCTTTTGCCAAATACCAGTGTTAAAGATGCGATGCAGTTGCTGAACCACATCATTCACCCTACCGATAAAGAAAAAGCGTTATTGTTAGAAGGCAAAGCAGACCCTCTCGACTATTGTTTCGGCATTGCCGCTTTTCCAGAAGATGGCGAAGACATAGAAGAGCTTGCACAAAGTGCCAACGATGCTTTAGAAGCAAGCCGATTAGAACACATCAAGGCATCTGGCCAAGCGCAATAACCTACTCCTTGAAGAAAACAAAATCCCCAAACCGGCAGGTCTTGGGGATTTATTGCGCCATTCCTAACGGCCATCCTTAGCGAACAAGATCGCTTATTGGTTTTTCCCTTCCTCAATACTGCGTTTGATAATCGGCGATATGGTCGACCCTTGAACGATGATCGAAAAAATCACCACCACATAGGTAATCATCACCACCAGAGTATGGTAATCACTACCATTGATAACAAGATGCCCCCGTGGAATCGAAGCGGCCATAGCTAGGGCTAATCCTCCACGTAGCCCCCCCCATGTCAGAATCTTAATGGCGTGAGCATCGTAAGTTCGGTAACGGCGAAATACCTTATAAGGTAAGGACACACTAATAAAACGAGCCAGTAGAACCAACGGAATCATTAATACACCGATCCCAGCCTCAGCCCAAGTCACAGGTAACACCACTAACAACAGGCCTATTAAGATAAACAATAGAGAATTTAAGAAAGCATCGACCGTATGCCAAAAGTGAGATAAGGTTTGCTGACTTTGTTCGGAGAAACCCACTGTACGGGTCACATTACCGATGAAAATACCACTAACCACCATGGCCAATGGTCCGGAAATATCCAACAGGTTTGCCAATGCGTAGCCCGCTGTCGGAATACATAAGGTAATCAACAATTCTATACTACTGTCATTACTGCGACAAATTAACCAATGAGACACTAAGGCAATAACCACACCAAATAAAATCCCACCAACAGCATCCACCAAAAATAACTGGGCAACACCTAAAAATGTGGGTGACTCTCCAGAGAAGGCTAGAGCAAAAATCGTCGTAAAAACAACCAAACCAACCCCATCGTTAAACAGCGACTCCCCTTCGACCTGTACCGAAATTTTATCCGGTGCATGCATTTTCTTAATTATCGCTAAGACTGCAATGGGATCTGTCGGACTAATCAGGGCACCAAATAGCATGCAATAAATCAGTGGTACAGCCCAACCCAATGCATTAAGCAGCGCATAGCTTAAAAAACCAACGATAAAGGTTGAAACTAATGTCGACCCTAACGCCATGATGGCAATTTCCCAGCGCTGATGCCTTAGCAAATGCAGATCGATTTCCAAGGCCCCAGCAAACAATAGAAAACCCAGCATTCCCTTTAACAGCAATAAGTTAAAGTTGATGCCTTCCATTGAGGTTTTAATGGCATCCGTTAACTCATTACTGGAAAAATGGGCCAGTGCCATTAACAACAAAGAAATCACCACGGAGCCCGTTGTGATGGCAATTGTCGTTTGTAGTTTGAGGACATATTGATTAGTAAAGGCGATAAAAATCGCCACGACGGATAAGAGACAAAGAAAGTACCACGCGTTCATTTGGATTCCATTTTGATAATTTAAATTAAAACTGGGTATCAGACTTGTATGAGAAAAGCCTTTAAAACGAAAAACCAATGACAAGTGTCAACCTGACGAAGAAGGGCTCTTAGTCTTGATTCTTGGTTTTAAAAACTAAACAACAAAGCGACCGAATGATGCCAAAAAACGTTCACAATCTTCATCGATTGAAGAAATATACTCTATTAAATTCTGTATTTTACCTCGACTCGAATAGTAGTCATCAGGAGAGATAGGCACAGCTATTCCCCTTCATTATCGCTTCGAGAAATGACCGATCAACAAAGAGTTTAAGACTCTCCATGTAATGTCATAAGCAAGCGTCTTGCCCCAGCATGCTCGCGATGCTCTCCTAGATACACCCCCTGCCAAGTGCCCAAATATAATTGGCCATTCTTGATAGGTATGGTTAGAGACGATCCCAACATACTGGCCTTTATGTGAGCAGGCATATCGTCCGCCCCTTCATAAATATGTTCATAATAGGGCTGATTTTCCGGCACCATGACGGAAAAATGCTGCTCCATATCACGACGAACAGAAGGATCGGCATTTTCATTAATGGTCAAAGACGCCGACGTGTGCAACAACTGCAAATGCAACAACCCTACTGATACAGGTGCTAATTCATCTAATCCCCGTTCAATATAATCAGTAATGAGATGAAAACCTCGACGGCTTGCTGGTAACGTCACTTCCCACTGTTGCCACATAGTTTACCTCTATTCTATAACATCGATTAATACTCGCTAATGACTTGGCTCAAAAGAGTCCCATTAGCTTGCACTGCTTCTTTGATAAACTGAAAAACGATAATCGTAAGGATTAGGACCTTCTGCTGCAAAAGATTCCTCCGCCAATAGAGTAAATGAAGGCCAATCTACCTCTGGAAAAAAGGCATCCCCCTCGACTTGTGCGTCCACATGGGTCACATAAAGGCGCTCGGCACGTTCTAAGGCCAATTGGTAAATTTGCGAACCTCCAATCACCATTACCTCTTCTTGCCCATTCACAAGGCAAATGTCTTCACCTAAAGCAATAGCATCGTCTAACGTGTGTACAACGTCTACTCCATCAGCCTGGAATGCCTCATCACGAGTAATCACAATATTGCGACGCCCCGGCAATGGCTTACCAATAGACTCAAATGTCTTACGACCCATCACAATGGGTTTGCCCATGGTGGCTTGCTTGAAATATTTTAAATCGTTCGGTAGATGCCAAGGCAAGGCATTATTGATTCCGATGGTTCGATTCGTCGACATCGCAACAATGAGTGATAGCATAAAAACACCCTTTAAAAATGACACCGCATCACGGCATTGGGTTAAGACAAAGTGAAGTTCTGATATAATCGTTGGCAATCATTATACTCATGGCAAACAAGAATGCATTTCTCATGCTTTACTATCTTTGCCAGCAACCAGACAAGGCCACCCCATGAAACAATATTTAGACCTCTGCCAGCGCATCATAAACGACGGTGAGTGGGTCAACAACGAGCGCACTGGTAAACGATGTCTGACGGTCATCAATGCGGATTTGACCTATGATGTCAGCAAAGGGGAGTTCCCTCTTGTAACAACCCGTAAAAGTTATTGGAAATCCGCTATTGCGGAAATTTTGGGGTATCTACGGGGTTACGACAATGCAGCCGACTTTCGAGCCCTTGGCACCAAAACATGGGACGCTAACGCCAATCAAAATGACGTCTGGCTAAACAACCCTTATCGCAAAGGCGAAGACGATATGGGACTGTGCTATGGCGCGATTGGTCGGGCCTTCCCCAAACCGGATGGCGGTCATATTGATCTACTGCAACAAATCATCGACGATTTGAGCCGTGGTGTGGATAACCGTGGTGAGATTTTGACCTTTTATCACCCAGGGGCATTTCATATGGCCTGTCTGCGCCCTTGTATGTACAGCCACCATTTTTCGTTACTGGGTGACACTCTCTATCTAAACAGCACTCAGCGCAGCTGTGACGTCCCTCTAGGCCTAAACTTCAACATGGTTCAAGTATACGTATTGCTTGCTCTTGTCGCACAGATCACCGGACATAAAGCGGGACAAGCCTTCCATAAGATAGTGAATGCTCACATCTATGAAGACCAGCTAGAGTTGATGCGCGATGTTCAGCTAAAACGCGAACCCTATCCACTGCCAACGCTGAAAATCAATCCAGAGATCAAATCCCTAAAAGACATTGAAACCTGGGTGACTTTGGATGATTTTACAGTGGAAGGCTACCAGTGCCACGAACCTATTGCTTATCCCTTTTCGGTTTAACCTCTCTCAAATTAAAAAAACGGTGAATCCGAAAGGGTTCACCGTTTTTTGTTACACGATTTCGCGTGGTACCGAGACCGCTACACAACATCCTCTCGGCTTAGAAAAACATAATCCAGAATACGTTCACGCCCACCCTGCTCTGCGGTTTTAATCGATGGAATATTATCGTTATCAATGTGTCCTATTAACACTCTGTCTTCTGTGTCATGGGTAAGCTGTTGGCATAAGAGCATTTGTGCTTTAGACGATAAATGTTGGCCTTGATACTCAGGTAAAATCACTTTTTCGATCATCCAATAGGCATGAATAAAACCTCTAAGACTCTCTTCGTAAGCCATAAGACCCACCTTGGTCTGGCCTTGCATTATGATCATAACACTATCCATTTCGATCAATTCTTGCAGATAGTCTTTATCCGTTGGTGACAGCCTGTCTTTTAATTGAGGCATACGGCGATAAGCTTCTTGATAAGACACATCAAGCGTATTTAGACACCATTGAAGGTCAGACATAAGCGCTGTTTTAAGCACAACTTGAGTAGTGGAAGCATCATCAACATTGTTATCCTGAACCGCTTTAGCAGGTAATGAACAGGCGTAAAAGCCCTGATCCCCAATGCCTTTGCCTTTTTCTTTGGCAGGTCGAAGCACACGAATACGTTTGGCTTGCAACGGCTCCCATAGCTTAAATATTTGTTCTGCGGCTTTGGGTGTCAATGGACCGGAACTGGCAGCAAGCTCAATATAAGGCGCTTCTATATTCATATTCAAAAAGCGCGGCCCCGTCAGATAATCCACCCCATCGCAGTGCATGACTTTTTGCAAAAAGAAATCTTGCGGCAACCCCAGCTCTTTAAACGGAAACAAAGCTGAAAAGTCCGCACTCTCACACCAGTCTCGTTGCTCAGACAAATAGGTTTCTAACCCAGATTTTAAGACATCTGGAGCAATGGGAAGAAAACGAAATGACTTGTACAGATAATCCAACATACAACAAAGCTCCTGCTCATCATTCTCAGTAAAAACAAAAAACCAGCACATTGGCTGTTTTTTTTATTTTTCTGCGTTTTATGTTGTGGGGTATTGTTTCATTTTATAACCAAAGACAATCAAAATAATGCCGATAATGACCATTGGCAAAGATAAGACCTGCCCTTCGGTGACCCATCCCCAAGCGAGATAGCCGATTTGCGGATCTGGCTCGCGTACGAATTCTGCCAATATACGGAAAATACCGTAACACAATAAGAATAAGCCCGAGACGCAGTAGCGAGGTTTACTCTTTTTTGAGAAGAACCACAAAATACAAAACAACAGCACACCTTCCATTGCAAATTGATACAACTGAGAAGGTTGACGAGGAAGATGTAATGGGTCTTTGGGAAAGATCATTGCCCATGGTAATGTACTCGGCTTACCCCATAACTCTCCATTAATAAAATTACCAATACGACCTGCCCCTAAACCAATTGGCACAAAAGGCGCCGCAAAATCGGTGACATCCATCCAGTGTTTATTGTAGCGACGAGCAAAGATCATCATCGCAATAATGACGCCAATTAACCCACCATGGAATGACATGCCGCCATCCCAAATTTGAAACATGACTAAAGGGTGCTTGATAAAAACGGGGAACTGATAAAAAAGGATATAGCCAATACGCCCCCCTAAAATGACCCCCAATGCACCATAAAAGATCATGTCACTGACCATTTCTTGCGTCCACAAACCATTGGATTTCTTAGCACGATAATTCCCTAAAAGATACGCGCTAGCAAAGCCAACTAAGTACATAATACCGTACCAATGTACGGCAAGTGGGCCTATGGAAATGGCAACAGGATCAAAATCTGGATAAGCTATCATAACGGTAGGAACAACCTTTTAATGGACAACTAAATTAATGCGTTGTGGTTTTTGCTGGACGCACCAAACGTTCGATATTTGCTTCGCGCATTAATCGCGTCATGGTCTGAGTCACAGCGTCAGCATGAGTAAGATGAATCACCTGATCCAACATGTTTTGCGCTTGATCCATGGAGATATTGCGGATAACCGCTTTTACTTTCGGTAAGCTGGTGGAACTCATCGATAGCACATCATAGCCCATGGCCATTAATATGATGGCTCCCATAGGATCGCCCGCCATTTCACCACAAACACTTAAGTTAATCCCTTCGTTTTTCACTTGTTTTACAATCGAGTGCAAAGCACGCAAAACCGAAGGATGAAAACAGTTATATAAATCCGCCACACGAGGATTATTTCGATCCACCGCTAACAGATACTGAGTTAAATCGTTACTCCCCACAGACATAAAGTCTACCAGCGAGGCAAGCTCTTTAACTTGATAGACGGCTGCCGGAATTTCAATCATCACCCCCACTTGGGGCATTTTAACATCGTAGCCTTCCTCTTTAATTTCCGCATACGCTCGACGAATCAGTGCTAAAGCTTCTTCCACTTCAGCCACATGGGAAATCATTGGCAACATAATTTTTAGATTATGAAGCCCTGCGCTGGCTTTGATCATGGCACGAATTTGCGCCATGAAAATCTCCAAGTGATCCAGCGTCACACGAATACCACGCCAACCAAGGAAGGGATTTTCTTCGCTAATGGGGAAATAAGGTAACGATTTATCGCCACCAATATCTAAAGTCCGAACGGTAACTGGTGCGGGAGCAAAACCTTCTAATTGTTGGCGATAAATGTGTTCTTGTTCTGCCTCGGTGGGAAAGCGATCCCGTACCATAAAAGGCACTTCCGTTCGATAAAGACCAATCCCCTCCGCCCCACGATCTAAAGATCGAGCAATGTCAGCGGTTAAACCGGTATTCACATAAAGCGATAAACGGTAGCCATCTTGAGTGACACAAGGTAAATCCTTGAGCGTTTCATACTCTTCTTCTAACTGGCGCTCTTCATCAACAATTTGTTGATAATTCTGTGTCAGGTGTTCAGAAGGGTAAGTGAAAATTTGCCCAAGATAGCCATCCACAATTAAATTGACTTTATCAAGCTGAGCGTAGGGCAAGTCCAACGCCCCCATCACCGTAGGTATTCCCATAGCACGGGCTAAAATCGCCACGTGGGAGTTGCCCGACCCCATCACGGAAACAAGGCCTTTGATCTTATCAAGAGGAACTTCACCTAACATAGAAGCCGTCAGCTCTTCACCAATAATAATAGAAGGCTCCTCAAAACGCTCTGCTAAGTTGGGCGCCTTAGCCTGTAAATGCGAGAGAATCCGACGACCTAAGTCTCGAATGTCCGAGGCTCGCTCACGTAAATAAGGGTCATCCATGCGATCAAAATGCGCGATATGCGTTTGAATGACCTGCCTAAGCGCCCCTTGTGCCCAATTTCCTGCGTTGATCTTGCTCTCAACGTCTTTAGACCAAGCATTGTCATCGAGAATTTTTAAATACACATCAAACAGCGCTTTTTCATCATTTGACAAATGCTGGCTAAGGCGATTACTGGCGCGGCGAATATCTTGACGAACGGCATCAAGCGCTTGATTAAACTCTTCAACTTCCGTGGCACAATCATCCACGGTACGATCAGGAATCACATCCAAATCTGCAGGTGGGTAAACCACCACCCCACGACCAATAGCAACCCCCGAACTACCGGCAACCCCCTTATATCGGAAATCCGATCCAGCTGATGCCGCGTTAACACTTAAGCTCGTCATCGCGCCCGTGGCTTCTGCATGGGCAATCACCCCTGCAAGCTGAGCCGATAAGGTAATCAAAAAGGCTTCTTCACCTTCATCAAAGCGACGCTTATCTTCATGCTGAACCACCAGCACACCAAGCACTTGACGATGGTGAATAATAGGCACACCAAGGAACGAGCGATAACGCTCTTCACCAGTGCCTTTTAAATAGTGAAATGAGGGGTGAATGTGTGCATCTTCTAGGTTAACAGGCTCGGCACGGCGCCCCACCAAGCTAACCAAGCCTTCATCGGCTTTCAGGCTGGCACTACCCGCAACATCCGCGTTCAAGCCGCGCGTTGCCATTAGAATGTATTCATTGGTATTGGGATCAACTAAATAGATCGAACATACTTCTGCTCGCATTGCTCTGCGTACACGTCGGACAATAATGTCCAACGCAACAGGCAATGATTGTGCTGCGGTCACTTCTTGAGTGATACGTCTGAGCAGGCTGAGCATGTTTGTGTTTTCCCCTAGCTAGTCTTTACTATTTTCTCTAATTTACGATGGGCATTGGGGATCAACTCCTTCAACGCTCGTCGATAGACATCTTTTTTAAACGAGACAACCTGGCCTAATGGATACCAATAACTCACCCATCTCCAACCATCAAATTCAGGGCATTCGGTATCATCAACACACACGCAGGTATCAGCACATCGAATGGACAGCAAAAACCACTTTTGCTTTTGCCCAATACACAAAGGCTTACTATTATGCCGAAGCATGCGTTTGGGTAGCCGGTAACGCAACCATCCTCGGGTTTTCCCCACGATTTCTACTTGATGAGGCTCCAATCCGATTTCTTCTTTCAACTCTCGAAATAGTGCATCTTCTGGTGTTTCATCATGCTTTATACCGCCTTGGGGAAACTGCCAAGCATTTTGACCTACTCGTCTCGCCCAAAGAAGTTGGCCACGCTCGTTCATCAATATGATGCCCACATTCGGTCTATATCCGTCTGCATCAATCACGAGCTATCACCTTTTAACTTAAATACAAATTTGATTCATTGTTCCATAATTCGTCTTGCCGCACAATTGACAGACGTGTTATTTGTAGTACTCAAGGTTATACTTTCTATCATTCTCAATCCCAAGGAAACCCAGTGACGCTCGCAATATTTGATTTAGATGGCACCCTACTCAGTGGCGACAGTGATTATGCATGGGGACAATTCTTAGTAGAAAAACAATTGGTCGACACTCAGGCTTATAAAGAAGCCAATGATCGCTTTTTTCAACAATACCAAGCAGGTACCTTAGATATTCACGAATATTTAGCCTTTAGCCTAGCACCGCTTACTCAATTCACCCCATCAGAGTTAACCCAATTGCATCAGCGTTTTATGGCAGAAAAGGTAGTTCCCATGATGCAAGAAAAAGCCAACGCCCTGATTCAAGACCATAAAAAACAAGGTCATTTTTTATTAATGATCACAGCCACCAATCAGTTTGTCACCGGCCCCATTGCCACCGCTCTGGGCATGGACCATATTATTGCCCCTATTCCAGAGGTCATTAACGGACAATACACAGGCAATATTGTTGGCGTGCCAAGCTTCCAAGAAGGCAAAGTAACCCGCTTAAACAACTGGCTTAAAGAAACCGGTTATTCAATGGCGGGGAGCTACTTCTATAGCGACTCACGCAACGATCTGCCGTTATTAGAGTTAGTCGATCACCCAGTCGCAGTTGACGCAGACGACGTTCTAAGCAAGATCGCCAAAGAACGCGGTTGGCCGCACCTTTCCCTTCGCAGCTAAGTCATTAACAACCAAAATAAAAAACCCCTTTGCTCAGTGAAACAAAGGGGCTTGTTTACCATCAATAGATGGCCATAGGGATATTACAATCCCATATTGTTATGGATGCGGTAGAACAAGGCTTTTAGGTATTCCGTTTCTTCTATTGCCGGATGAACAGGGTGATCTGGTGCCTGTGTACCACGATAAATTAATTGTGAAAAACGCTCAAGTTGGCGACTATTACTACGCACTATATCATGTAAACGGTTGGTCTCAAGATGCATAGAACAAGAGCCGGTGACTAAAACGCCCCCTTTCGCGACCAGACGCATCGCAAGCTGATTGGCGCGATGATAGGCCCCTTCCCCTGCTTTGATGTCTTTACGGCGGGCAATAAACGCGGGAGGATCCATGACAACCACATCAAAACGGGCTTTATCGTCGATCAAGGATTGCATGGCATCAAACGCATCACCATGCATGAGATTCGCATCGCCTTCGTATTGGTTCAGCTTTAAGTTTTCGTCCACGTGACTTAATGCACTTTCTGATGCATCAATAAAGGTGACATCGGTTGCTCCAGCAGCGGTCGCTTGCACACCCCAACCACCTACATAAGAAAAAACATCCAGCACTCGCTTACCATCACAAAAACCTTGCATGGTTTTACGATTTTCTCTGTGATCATAAAACCAACCCGTTTTTTGTCCATCCCACACAGGCGCTTGAAATAAAACGTCGTTTTCTTGCAAAAAAACCAACTCAGGAACGGTTCCAAAAGCTTCTTCTACGTACGTCTCTAACCCTTCGATTTGACGCATTTTGCCATCGTTTTTCAACAAAATCGCACTCGGCTTGATGACTTCCTGTAGGGCTTCGACAATCTCGTTTTTCAAACGCTCCATGCCCGCTGTCGAAATCTGTATCACTAGAATATCGGCAAAACGATCCACGACTAAACCCGACAACCCATCCGAATCCCCAAATACTAGGCGATAATAAGGGCCTGGATAAACCATTTCACGCAACGACAAGGCAATTTTAATACGATGCACCAAGGTGGATTTATTCAATACGGTATCCACACTTCGGCTCACTAATCGACCACAAATCAAGGTATTAGGGTTCACCATCGCAATACCAAGGGGTTTTCCTTGTGCTGTTTCGACAACCACTTGATCACCCGGTGTAAATTGCTTTAATGGCGTCTTATTGGTATCTACTTCATTACTATAGATCCATTGATGGCCTGCTCTAAGACGACGATCTGCTTGCCCTTTTAGTCGAATAACGCTCAAAATTTTCCCCAGTACATTTAAAAAAGGCTATTATAAAGCGTACAGGCTCAATTGCCATGTATTACGCTACTGAAACCCTAATTGTCTTTGTGTGAAGCGGTCTTTTTATGTCCTCAGAATTAAATGAAAATCAACTTAAACGAGTCCTTCAAGGCATTAGCATCCCACCACAACCTCAAGTGATGGTGGATCTTCATATGGAACAGGCCATGCCTGAGCCAGATATGACACGGATTGCTGAGATCATTTCACAGGATGTGGGCCTATCTGCTGCCGTGTTAAAATTCGTCAACTCAGCATTTTTTGGCTTACCAAGAAAAATTACCTCGATACAACAAGCCGTCATGTTACTTGGTGTGACCACCATCACCAATATTGTAAATGGCTTAGCGGTCAAGAGTGAATTGTCAGACGATGCCATTCAAGCCATGCATTCCTTTTGGGACAACGCAATGGATGTGGCCGCCGTTAGCGCAAGTATTGCCAAACAATTAGGCTTCAAATATCAAGACGAAAGTTATGCCCTTGGCCTTTTCCACAACGCAGGCATTCCTTTAATGATGAAGCGCTTTGATGGCTATAAAGACGTTCTAATAAAAGGTTATCAGGATGAGAACTTTGAGCTTACCAATGTTGAGAACCAAACGTTTAAGACCAACCACTCCGTTGTTGGTTACTACCTCGCAAAATCTTGGGGGCTACCAAAGAGCTGTTGTGCCGTCATCGCTTATCATCACCGAATTGATCGCCTATTTACCAATCGAGTACCAGGAGACACCACCAATCTCACCTTTGCAGCCATTCTGAAAATGTCAGAGCACATCGCCAGTACATACAAACACTTGGGCTGTGCCGAAGAAGATTACGAATGGAATAACAATAAACATTTTGTTCTTGAACACCTAGACCTGACGGAATACGATTTTGAAGGGTTAGTAGAAGTATGTAAAGAGCAAGGCATCGGCACTGAATAAGACGCCTGACGGTCTACCATTCAAATAACCACTATAAAGAATTCAGCTTAATCAATATACCATGGAAGGTGCGTTTATATTTTCTTACCTTAGTCACTACGCCGACGACATCATCCTTCTAGCCATCTACATCCATGTAAACATCAACAAATGGATGACAGCTAATTATCTGACATTGTCATCCATGTAAACATCAACAAATGGATGACAGCTAATTATCTGACATTGTCATCCGTTAATACATAATATAGCTAAGTTCGTTATCCAAATTAAGTGCTTGGTCTACATCATCTAAGGTTAGAGGCGTTATGCCTGCCGCTTTGACAACCGCTAACGGCAAACCTTCATGAACAGTCTCCATCTCTCGTTCGTTTCGAATGCAAGCATTGAAATAACAAGCTAAATTTAAGATACAGGCTAAAGGCTGAGGAGGCTGCTGTTCAGCAAAAGGACGTTTATGATGCTTCACCGCCTCGCCTAATTCAGGGGGAAACTTCCATAGATCTAATAAGGCTTTACCCGCGTCTTGCGTCGTAAAACCAAGCGCTTCCGTTTCTATCCTAAATCGACTCCCTTTACCCTGCCTGATTTGCTCTTGAATTGAAATGGCTAATTCAGATTCAGCAAGATGCAGCAATAGCCGTCCAATATTATGAACAATTCCCGCCGTAAAAGCCTCGTCATCATCCACTAAGCTAGTACGTTTGCCTAACCACTGAGCTAACTCCGCGACGGCAAAGGAGTCATACCAAAAACCTTTTAAATCAAGCCCTTGAACACTCTCAACCGAGTTAACAAAACCAGAGGCAATCACCATGGTTTTTAATTTATTCGTACCGAGAATAGCGATGGCCTCATCAATCGAATAGACTTTCCTAGACAAGCCAAAATAGGCAGAGTTAACCGCGCGTAATACCTTCAAAGAAATGGTCTGATCGTGTGCCACTTTTTCCGCTATAACAGAGAAATGAACATCAGGGTTTTTCAAGGCTTCGATCAACTCTAAAACGACATCTGGTACATTAGGGAGCTTATCCGTTTGTTTTAATAATGTTGATATTTGCATAAAGCACTGCCTCTACTTCTTATCAATAAGACAACATCAGCCTATGTCACAGTATGGACTTTGCAATCTCAAAAAAGTAGCGTTTTGCAATCCGGCTCAATAATATTTATTCCGCTGCCTTATGGCTAGGAGAAAGAGGATAAACCAGCAGCCCTAGCCACCAGCTTTTGTTTTAACGTTGGCGTATTATGAAATCCTTTCATTCCTATATTGCGCAGTTGCACAATAAGGGGGTTTTGCGTTGCAAACAAACGTTTGAAACTTTCCATACCAGCAGCCATCGCAATATTATCTAACATACGCGCACGCTGAAAACGCCTTAATACCCGAGACTGCCCAAGGTGTTCACCACGTTTTTTTGCTTTTGTCAGTACCGCCACCAGCGCTTTCACATCACCAAAACCTAAGTTCGCTCCCTGCCCTGCTAACGGATGAATGGTGTGTGCAGCATCACCAATCAAGGCTAGACCTGACTTAACATACTGCTTCGCATGACGCTGACGCAGTGGAATCGCATAGCGTTTCGTGGTTAGCCCTAACACCTTAAAGCGCTTACCAATGGCATAATGCAAACGGGTGGCAAACGCGTTGTCATCAAGCGCCATTAAGGCATCACTTTCTTTAGGCGGCACCGACCAAACAATTGAGACGAAGTGTCGATCATCTACATCCGGCAAGGGGAGAAACGCCAAAATCCCCTCTTCACCAAAACACTGCCACGCCGTATTCTCATGGAAATGGTCTATTTCTAAGGTCGCAACAATCGCATGATGACCGTAATCCCACTCTACCGTATCGAACGCATTTTGCGTTCTCAGTAAAGACAAGGCACCATCTGCGGCAATCAGGGTTTGTGCCTCTAACGGAAGACCAGAAGCCAACTCCACCTTAACGCCCGCGTCACTTAACTGATGAGATGCCAAGGTTTCTTCAAAGTATAAATCAATGTTCGACTCTTGTTTAGCTTGCTCTATTAAGGCATCACATAAGACATTGTTTTCGACCAAGTGCCCTAATTCCGGCATGGCAGCTTTTTGCGCATTAAAGTCAATGTAGCCTTGTCCTAAGCCATCCCAGACAACCATGTTGTTGTAGGCCGCCAGACGATTTTGATCAATACGTTGCCACGCCCCAGACGACTCAAGGAGCGTCTTAGATTGACTAGAAAGAGCACTGACTCGCGCATCATAATGTGGTGGTGTGGACAGGGGATAACGTCCATCGTTTTTATCAATAATAGCAACACGTAACGATGACTGAGCAAGCAAAATTCCAGCGAGTGCGCCAACCATACCGGCTCCGACCACTATTACATCGTATTGCTTTGCCATCTTTACTGCTCCATTTATTGTGATTCATCAGGTTACTGCAGCCTATCAGCTGACTAACAACGTCATAGGCTGACTAGTTTTATCATATTGCTTGCTATCGGTTTTCTGCCATAAAAGCTTCTATTTCAGCAATCTCTTTTGGCAGACCATGGGTGAGTACATAGGGCCCTTCTTTGCGGATCAAAATATCGTCTTCAATGCGAATACCGATACCACGCCACTTTTGATCTACGGATTCATTATCGGGTGAAACATAGAGACCAGGCTCTATGGTCAAGGTCATGCCTTCTTCCAATAAACGGGACTCGCCATTGATTTTATAGGCACCACAATCATGCACATCCAAGCCTAACCAATGTCCCGTATTGTGCATATAGAAATCACGGTAGGCTTTGCTTTCGATCAGGGAATCCACTTCCCCTTTTAGCAATCCATGTTCGACCAAGCCCTGCGTCAACACTCTGACTGCCGCATTATGATAAGACTCATAAGGCGTCCCCACATTAAGCTCTTTCATGCCTGCATGATAAGCGTCCAACACCACTTGATATAAGATGGCTTGGGGCTCGGTGAATTTCCCACTGGCTGGGAAGGTACGGGTAATATCTCCAGCATAACAGCCATACTCCGCCCCCGCATCAATTAGGATAAGATCATCTTGCTTAATGGTTTGGTCATTTTGGATGTAATGCAATACACAGGCATTACTGCCAGAGGCGACAATATTGTTATAAGCAGGCTGACGCGCGCCAGACTTCATAAAGACATAATTTAATTCTGCTTCTAGCTCGTACTCTTTCATACCTGGACGAACGGTTCGCATGGCTTGTTTATGCGCTTCTACGCTGATTTGAGCCGCTTTTTCCAATAAGACAATTTCTTCTTCGTCTTTGTGCAAGCGCATCTCAGCAATATAAGGAGTCAAATCAATCAAACTAGTCGGCGCGACCGCCCCCGCGCGGGCGCGGGCAGCCAATTGATCGCGCCAGCCCATCAGCTGTTGACGCAGATGGTCATCACCGAATAAAAACGCAACCTGTTCTGCACCGTCTAAAAATGCCAATGCAGTCTTATCCAGTTCATCAGTGGTAGTGGCGTCATTCACACCAAATTCCTTCATCGCGCCCTCTACACCATAACGAAAGCCGTCCCATTGCTCTCTTTCCGGGTCTTTAGGTAACGTCACCAGAAGCGTATCACCGTTGCCCTTGATCAAGGCATAGGCACTGGGCTCAGGAAACCCAGTTAAATAGAAGAAACTACTGTGAGGACGAAATTCGTATTCACAATCATTATTACGAGTAGCAAGCTCACCTGTGCGAATAATGGCGACCGCGTTGTTTGGAAGTGACTCAATCAAACGCTGACGACGAGCTTGGTATGTGTGCTTCTCTACTATCAGACTTTCTGTATTCATCCTACTCTCTCTTATATTGATTGGCCGTCCATCACGCTAGCCGACACGATAACTTGGGATTAGTGTATTGAAGATTGTTTGGTATGATCCACATCTGGATTCACTTCATGGTGCTCAGAATAGAGCATCATGGCCGACAAACGAGCGTATTCAACCAACTCGGTCAAATCCGCCTCATTATCATTGTTCTCTTCTAGGGTTTCCATTTGCGCTTTCATACCAGAAATATTGGCAAAATCACGTAGAATTTGCTTGGTTTCTTCGGATAAATCTTTCTTTTGGCCCGACAAACCATAGCCCGCCAAGAAGCCATGCGCCCATTGCGACAATGTTGTTCCACGCTCGCTTAGGGGCGAATCATCGTCACTGATACAAGGAACAAGAGCGTATTCACCATTTTGGAACAGGGTCAGTGTCGCGGTATAAAGCTCCACAATCGCGGCACGACTCGCCTCTTCTTGCCAGCCTTCAATATCACAAAACTCTACCACCATGGTGAGCCAATCTTCTAATGGCAAGGCAACACCAGATGCCAGATAGCCACATAATTGACCATGTAATTCGGCGGGTGACGCGGTAATGGATTCGGTGACAAACACGTCAGCAATGAGGTCAAAATCTAACGCGTCTTTTAACATTTCTGTGGACATGGAATGTCTACCTATTTCTGTTCACTTTAAGAAAAACCTATATTGCTCTTGAAACATAGCGCTTTTGAAATCAGAGCAAAGGCTGCAAAGCAAGAAGCCGTACCCGACTTAGGCACGGCTCCCTATTTTATACTATCCATTTAGATAATAGAGGCTGTTGCAAAACTACTGTGCTTGATAATTCAGTGTTAAAAACCGCCTCAAAATGCTCATTTATAGGTATGTATAAACTCTGCTTTTTCAGCGATTTTTGCCTTGCCTTATCTTCGCTCGCTACCTTTTGCGACACCCTCTAATATGGGGAAGTATTATGAGAGTTTCAAGCCAGCTGTTTAAGACCTGACTCGAGTGTTTGTAAAATCAAGGTGTTGATTGTCATCGGACCCACTCCACCAGGAACAGGCGTGTAAGCGGCCACACGGTCAACTAATGGCGCCAGCTCAATGTCTCCTACGCCACCTGGATGGTAACCCGCATCGACAACGATGGCGCCATCTTTGATCCATTCGGCTTTAATAAATTCCGGCTTACCTACCGCTCCAACGATCACATCCGCTTGTTTAATAAAGTCGGGGAGATTTTGCGTACGAGAATGGCAAATCGTTACTGTCGCATTGGCATTCAGCATCATCATCGCCATTGGCTTACCCAGAATGGGACTACGACCCACAACCACAACGTGCTTACCTTCCAGATTTACATCGTAGGCCTCCAGCAAACGCATAATGCCAGCAGGTGTCGCAGCACCATAAGCTGGCTCTTGCATAGCCATACGGCCAAAACCAAGACAAGTCACACCATCAACATCTTTATGAGCGGCGATCGCATCAAAACACAAGCGCTCATCAATTTGCGCTGGTACGGGATGCTGAAGCAAAATACCATGCACATCCGAGTTGTTATTCAGTTCTTGAATTTTAGCAAGCAGTTGCTCAGTGGTGGTGGTCTCCGGCAATTCTATCGCCATTGAATCCATACCAACACGACGACAAGCATTGCCTTTCATTTTTACATAGGTCGCGGAAGCTGGATCCGCTCCAACAAGAATGGTTGCCAAAATAGGGGTGCCGCCTGTGTGCTCTTTCAGCTGTGCAACTTGCGCTTGCAGACGGGTTTCGGTTTCTTTGGCGCAAAGCTTGCCGTCAAGAACCTGTGCAGTCATGGATGAACTCCTGCAAAATTAATAAGTGGTGGATTGAGGGAGAGGCATTATACCTCAACTTTTTGCTGGATAGGCAGCTTGGTGATTTTTTCTTCTCTGACAAAACCTGAAACGACATTAGGCTGGTTCAATATGGTCGACCAATAGCTGTAAATTGCGCTGGCCCCGAAACTCATTGATATCCAGTTTATAGACCAAGTGCGCTTGCTTGCACTGCTCATTGGGCCACTGTTCCAAGTCCACAAAAAAGCGAATCGCATCCAGCAGTAAGCCACTATTGGGTTCACGCACCATCAACTTCAAATGCTTTTCCCCCACAAGGCGCTGCTGCAAAATATCAAATACCCCATCAAAACTCGGCTCAGGAAACGCTTGCCCCCAAGGCCCAGATAAACGCACTTGCTCGGCAAAACTTAAACTGAAATCTTCAGGTGCCAGTGGCCCATCGGTCCAGGCAACGGCTTCCAACTGTTCTGGCGTCACCCATTCACTGATAATGACATCAAACGCCAAACGAAATGCCTCATAATGGGACTCTTTGATCGACATGCCTGCAGCCATTGCATGACCACCAAATTTACTTAGCAGCTGAGGATAACGCTTTGCCAATAAATCCAACGCATCACGAATATGCACTCCGGGTATCGACCGAGCCGAGCCTTTAAGCTCATCCTCTGAAACTCGCGCAAAAGCAATCACCGGTCGATGGCACTTCTCTTTCATTCGTGAGGCTAAAATCCCAATCACCCCTTGATGCCAATCTGGGTCATAAAAGCACATACCATTAGGCATGGCTTGCGCATCCTCTTTCAGAGAGGCCAATGCCAATTCAGCTTGCTCTTTCATGTCCGCTTCTATGGTTTTTCGCTCTCTGTTGAATTGATCTAACTGCTGAGCCAATTGACGTGCTTGATGAGAATGTACGGCAAGCAAACACTCAATTCCCACCGACATATCGTCAAGGCGTCCAGCCGCATTGAGCCTTGGGCCAACCACAAATCCCAGATCAGACGCCTTTAATTGTGTATGGTCACGGCGCCCAACCTCTAATAGGGCCAAAATGCCAGGACGAGCTTGGCCCGCTTGGATACGTTTAATACCTTGCTGCACCAAAATGCGGTTATTACTGTCTAGGGGCACCACATCCGCGACCGTCCCTAACGCCACCAAATCCAAATACTCTGCCAAATTCGGCATGGCTATATGCTGTTCTTCGAACCAATGGCGACGCTTGAGTTCGGCACGCAACGCGCTCATGACATAAAAAATCACCCCGACACCCGCCAGATTTTTGCTTTCAAAGCCACATTGTGGGTGGTTGGGGTTGACGATCGCGTCGGCTTGCGGCAGCGCCGCACCCGGTAAATGGTGATCCGTTACCACCACCTTCATACCATAGGACTTTGCAGCGAATACCCCATCGATACTGGCAATGCCGTTATCCACCGTGATCAGGACAGCAGGCTGTTTGTCTTTGGCTACCTCCACAATTTCAGGCGTGAGGCCATAACCAAACTCAAAGCGGTTGGGCACTAAATACTCCGGCGCAATAGCCCCCATCGCTTCTAATGCCAGTATGCCTAAGCTGGTGCTGGTGGCACCATCCGCATCAAAGTCTCCGACAATAAGAATTTTCTGACCTGCTACAATGGCATCCGCCAAAATGTTCGCAGCATCGGTTAAGCCAAAAAGAGGTTCCGGACGCATTAAACGTGGGAGCCGATAATCCAGTTCGTCAACAGAGCTCACCTCCCGAGACATCAATACACGCTGCAAGGTCGGGGGCATGGTGCTAGGAAAATGATTGTTTTTCGTTAATATGGGGCGACGTTCAATGCGCATAAAACTTTAGACAGTCCACAGATGAAATTTTAGTCAGCGCTAGATAATAACATAAAGCGTTAACCCAAGATTGACAGAGTCATGACCTATTCATCGATCTAGCACTATTAATTAGAGCCGTTTCTATCTAAATCCGCGTCAATTTCATTACAATCGCGTAAAATTCCGCAAGACTTCCTTACACTAATGAAATAAAAAAGGAAGGATATAGGTTTATCAAATAATCCAAGCCCCTTTTACACACATTGTCGATATTCCAATGCTACGATTAGCCGCTTTTTTGATTTGGGCTAGAACTACTGTTCAATCCCCCTATGCCCAAAGATAAAGTGTTTAAAAAATCTAAAGATAAAAATTAAGCTTTCTCTTTAACACTTATCGGAAAAAATTATGACAACATATTCCCAAGATGCGGCAAAAGGCCAGCCAAATTACCGATTTGCGCTTACAGCCTTAACATCATTATTTTTCATGTGGGGTTTTATTACCTCGCTCAACGATATATTGATCCCCCACTTAAAAGGAGTCTTTGACCTCTCCTATACCCAAGCAATGTTGATCCAATTTTGCTTCTTTGGGGCTTACTTCATTATCTCCATTCCGGCCGGTAACTTGGTCAAAAAGGTAGGCTTTCAACGGGGTATTGGCATTGGCTTGATGATTGCTGCTGCTGGCTGCTTATTGTTTGTTGCTGCCGCCAAAGCACAACTTTACATAGTCTTTTTAGGGGCGCTGTTCGTACTGGCAGCAGGCATTACCATTCTTCAGGTTGCAGCGAACCCACTTGTTACCGTAATGGGCCCATCAGAAACCGCTTCTAGCCGTTTGACACTTTCTCAAGCCTTTAACTCATTAGGCACCACTGTTGCTCCATTAGTGGGTGGTGCCTTGCTATTTACTGTCGTCGGTCAATACGCCAGTAAGGCACAAGAAGCGGAAAGTGTTATCGTTCCATACATCGGCTTAGCGGTCATTCTATTAGCACTGGCCTTTATCTTTACTCGCATCCATCTGCCTAAACCTGAAGAAGAGCAAGCAGACGACACAGCAGCTCCGACTATCAGCATTTTAAAACATCGCCATTTGGTGTTAGGAGCAGTTGGCATCTTTATGTATGTCGGCGCGGAAGTGTCTATTGGTAGCTTATTGGTTAACTTCTTTGGCTTAAAAAATATCGCCAACTTACCAGAAGCCACAGCAGCCCATTACGTAGCTTACTACTGGGGCGGTGCAATGGTTGGTCGCTTTATTGGTGCCGTGTTAATGCAACGTATGTCGGCTGGCAAACTGCTTGCGATTAACGCCAGTGTCGCGATTTTGCTCTTGATCAGCACCATTATGAATGACGGTCACGTGGCTATGTGGTCTGTGTTAGTGATTGGTTTATTTAACTCAATCATGTTCCCAACCATCTTCAGTTTGGCACTAAAAGACTTAGGCCCTCAAACAAGCCAAGGCTCGGGGTTACTTTGTCTTGCCATTGTAGGTGGTGCCATTTTGCCTGTGATTCAAGGTTCGCTTGCTGATCACATTGGTCTACAAGCCTCTTTCATCATGCCAGTGGTTTGTTACTTGTACATTGCCTACTATGGTTTGATTGGCTCCAAGCCAGCTAAAAGCTAATTATGGAATAAGTGGTTTCAGCAAACCGCTTCAATAAAAAATCCCCCAACACCAAAAGTGTTGGGGGATTTTTTTATGGCTGAACCCATTAAAACCTTACCAATGGGCTAACAACTTTCATTTTCCTATGACGATAACCCTGCTGGATATAAACGTGACAGCAAGACAGGTACCACGGTTTCGACACGCAAAATCCGCTCTCCAAGATGCACCGACTCCATTCCCGCCGCTAGCCATTTAGTCACCTCAAACTCGTTCCAGCCGCCCTCTGGGCCAAGAGCCAACACACTTGGCTCATGAAGATTCACAGGACAAGCTTGAGCTTGATAAGGATGCGCTAACAACCCCTTCTTTCCTTCCAGAATCTCAGGCAACTGATCTTCAACAAAAGGACGGAAACGAGGCACCAACTGACACTTAGGCATCATGGTATCCTTTGCTTGCTCCAACCCTTCCAAGAGTACCGAGTCAATCACATCAGGCTGCACAACAGGGCTTTGCCAATAACTCTTTTCCACTTTCGCCGAGTGAATCAGGTAAATTTCTTTCACGCCCATTGCACTCATGTTTTGTAATGTCCGCTTCAACATATTCGGGCGAGGCAACGCCATCACAACCACTATAGGCAAGGGCGCTGGCGGTTCTAAGGTAAGCGAGAGGGAATGTATGGTCCCTGTACCATTAACACGATCGCCCTTGGGCTCCTTATCTGGCGCTTGATATACCCCTTCACCAATCTTGCCATTCAACCCCCCTACACGGAGGATATCCCCCGATGAGGCCTTGATGACATGACTAATGTGCAGCTGTTGGCGATCGGACAGCGCATACACACCCTCCCCCAGAGATTGCTTAGGGTCTAAAATAATGAGGTTCATAGATTGATTTACTTATTGGAAATGAAAAGAGCCCGCGTAAACCAACGGGCTCTCTAACGGTTAGATATTATTAGAAACAAACGCTTGAACGTCACTCAAGCTATTGTCGAGCACCGTATAAGACTCTTCACGCTCGAACAAATCTTTCATGTGCTCAGGCAACACTGGCGTTTGACAACCCGCTTTCTCTACCGCTTCTGGAAACTTCACAGGGTGAGCCGTTGCTAAGGTAATCATTGGGACCGATGCATCTTTGCGACACTGACGGGCTGCTTCAAGGCCAATCGCCGTATGAGGGTCAAGCAGATACTGTGTATCAGCAAAGACTTTCGCGATCACGTCACAAGTCTTCTCATCATCGACTTTGTAACTATCAAAGTGCTCTTTCACATAAGACCAAGCTTGATCATTCAGCGATACATCGCCTTTATTAAAGCGCGACATTAAATCATCAATCGCAGCACCATCACGGCCATGGGCATCAAATAACAAGCGCTCAAAATTACTGGACACCATAATGTCCATACTAGGCGATAGAGTCACGTTCAATGACTGACGACTCATATCGTTTTGCGCGATAACACGGTGAAGAATATCGTTTTGGTTTGTCGCAACCACCAATTGATCAATCGGCAAGCCCATTTTTTTCGCCAAATAGCCCGCAAAAATATCCCCGAAATTTCCGGTTGGTACAGAGAAAGACACTTTGCGATGTGGGGCTCCAACGGACAAAGCGGACGAAAAGTAGTAAACGATCTGCGCCATAATGCGCGCCCAGTTGATCGAGTTAACCGCCCCTAACTTAGCACCATTTAAAAAAGACTGGTCCGCAAAGCTGGCTTTTACCATGCCTTGGCAGTCGTCAAAATTACCTTTTACCGCGATATTGAAAACATTATCGTCAATGACTGTCGTCATCTGGCGCCGCTGTACTTCTGATACTCGTTGGTATGGGTGCAAAATAAAAATATTTAAGCGATCTGAATGACGACAGCCTTCAATGGCGGCAGACCCAGTATCACCCGAGGTCGCGCCCATTATGACTAATTTTTCATTACGTTCAGATAAAACGTAATCCATCAATCGACCAAGTAATTGCAATGCAAAATCTTTAAAGGCAAGGGTTGGGCCACGGAATAATTCGAGAACCCATTCGTTGTTATCCGTTTGCACCATAGGGGCGATGGCTTGATGATTAAAGTTTGCATAGGCATCGTGGATCATGGACTTAAACGCATCCGCTGGGATATCCCCCTCCACAAACGGCCACATGACGTTAAACGCTAATTCTTGGTAGCTCAGGTCCGCCCAAGAAGCAATCTCTTCTTTGCTATAATGTGGCAAGGTTTCTGGTACATATAAACCACCATCGTTTGCCAAACCTGCCAACAGCACATCACTAAAAGACAGAGCTGGCGCTTTACCTCGAGTCGAAATGTATTTCATATCTTGTTCTCTCTTATGCCAAATTTTCAACACGAATGCGCTGTACGGTTCCTGCGACATCCGGTAAAGCTTCAATGGAAGCAATCGCGGCATTCATATTTCGTTCTTTTACATCATGCGTCATGATCACCAGCGGCACCAGTTCACTGCCTTCTCGTTCACGCTGGATAATGGATTCGATACTAATCTCATTTGATGACAAAATTTGCGTAATGGTAGCCAATACACCTGCACGATCTTTAATCGTCATATTCAGGAAGAAACCACACTCAATTTCTTCTATTGACAAAACGTTCGTATCAGACAACGCATCGGCTTGAAAAGCCAGATGCGGCACACGGTTATGAGGATCCGCCGTTAACGTACGGGCAACATCAATGACATCAGCCACAACAGACGATCCGGTAGGCAATCCACCTGCCCCAGCACCATAAGTCAAAGTTGGACCAACCGCATCCCCTTTGACCATAACGGCATTCATTACACCGTTCACATTGGCCAATAAATGCTTATGAGAAATCAGTGTAGGATGAACTCGCAATTCAATTCCTGTTTTTGAGCGACGCGCCATACCAAGATGTTTTACCGCATACCCTAAATCATCAGCAAAGGCCACATCTTCCGCCGTAATACGACTGATGCCTTCGGTGTAGGTTTTTTCAAACTGTAACGGAATACCAAAGGCAATGGACGCCAAAATAGTCAATTTATGTGCCGCATCAATACCTTCAATGTCAAAAGTCGGATCAGCTTCGGCATAACCTAACGCTTGGGCTTCCGCTAACACGTCGTCAAAATCACGACCTTTTTCACTCATTTCAGAGAGAATGAAGTTACCTGTACCATTAATGATACCCGCCAACCATTCAATACGGTTCGCCGATAAGCCTTCACGCAAAGATTTGATAATGGGAATACCACCAGCCACTGCCGCTTCAAACGCAATCATGACGCCTTTTTCACGAGCTCTCGCAAACAGCTCATTACCATGTTCGGCAATCAAGGCCTTGTTGGCCGTCACTACGTGCTTACCGTTCTCAATCGCTGTTAATACCAGCTCTTTCGCCACGGATGTACCACCAATCAATTCCAGCACGATATCAATATCTGGATTGTTAGCGACATCAAAAATATCACGGGTCACTTTAATACCTGTGGTATCACAAGCATCATTATCACGTCGGGCACCCACTTGCTCGATCACAATACTGCGGCCAACACGTCTGGTAATCTCTTCCGCATTCTTGCGAAGAATATTAAAACTGCCAGAACCTACTGTTCCTAGCCCACAAATCCCGACTTTTACCGGTTCCAAAACTACACCCCACAGAGACAGTTTAATTTTTATAAAACTCGTTCAAAAATTACCATTTAAAGTCATTATACCGCCACAGTCCAGCAAACCCAACGCCGAAACGACTGAAGACACTTCATGTTTAGTGGAATATTTCGCAATAACGCTATAACCCAAGCTCTTTTGCTAACACGTTCGCAGGCAAATAACCTGGCACTAACTTACCATTACTCAAAATCATCGTCGGCGTGCCGCGCACTCCGATATCATTGCCTAAATTGTAATCAGAAGCGACAGGGTTAGCACAGGTGTTTTCAGGGATGTCGTCTCCCTCCGTTGCTTTAGTAAACCACTCTTGGGGATTATCAGAACACCACACACTGACCATTTTTTTGTAGGCAGGAGAACCAATCCCTGCTCGCGGATAAGCAAGATAACGAACGGTAATACCCAGTTTATTCAATTCCGGCACTTCTTTATGCAGCATTCGGCAGTACGCACAATCCACATCCGTAAAAACCGTTATATGGGCTTTCTCATTTTTCGCTTTAAACACAATCATTTTGGAAACGGGTAAAGACTCAACTTTCGCCAATTTCCCTCGCTGTGTTTCGTTCTCGATTTGCGAACCATCAATTTTATACATATCCCCAACGATAAAATACTTACCATCAGGACTCATATGCAGCGTTGGTCCATCCTTTAATTCAACGGTATAAAGATTTGTTCCTTTATGAAGCGTCATGCTGTCGATTGAGTATTGAGGTAAGGCTCGCTTAATTGCGGCTTTGACTTCAGCCGTCCCCGCCTGTGCTGCACTAGAAAACAATGTAAAAGAGAAGAGATATGCCAGAACACAAAAGAACGACATGCGAGATAGGAGCGAACGAGGATTCATCATGAACACCTTAAATAATCAAAATACAGAGACTATTAGGCCACAATAGAGCAGATTGGTTCCATAAAAAAAGGCGACTTTCGTCGCCTTTTTTTAATACTGAAAAATTAACGTTTCGCCAATTTTTCTTTAATACGTGCTGATTTACCAGAACGCTCGCGTAGGTAGTAGATCTTAGCCTGACGCACGTCACCGCGACGTTTCACTTCGATGCTTTCAACCAATGGGCTGTAAACTTGAAAAGCACGCTCTACACCGATACCGCTAGAGATTTTACGAACGGTAAATGCAGAGTTAAGGCCGCGGTTACGCTTAGCAATTACAACACCTTCATAGGCCTGTAGACGCTCGCGTGAACCTTCCTTTACTTTAACTTGGACAACAACAGTGTCACCAGGACCGAAGGCTGGGACTTCTTTTGTCATCTGTTCAGCTTCAATCTGCTGAATCAGTTTAGTTTTATTACTCATGGATGTGACTCCTAATGATATGGTTTCTTATCAGCATGAAGGTTCTTCTGTCCGATAAGCTCGCAATTCCTACTCTGCCGAGGTTGAATCTTCAGTTTCGCGAATAAACTCTTCTAACAACTTTTGCTGTTCCTTGTCCAACTCAAGGTCTTGCAAAAGGTCTGGCCGGCGTTGCCAAGTTCTTCCGAGCTTTTGCTTTAATCGCCAGCGTCTGATCTCCTCGTGGTTGCCACTAAGTAATACAGAAGGGACAGGTTCACCATCCAAAACTTCTGGGCGAGTGTAATGCGGGCAGTCCAACAACCCATCAGCAAACGAATCTTCGTCCGCCGAGGCCTGCTTTCCTAGCACTCCCGGTACCATACGAAATACAGCATCCATAAGCACCATTGCCGGCAATTCACCACCACTTAGGACAAAGTCGCCGATCGACCATTCTTCATCAATCTCAGATTGAATCAAACGCTCATCAACGCCTTCATAACGGCCTGCTACCAGAATAAATTCTGCTTGTTTAGCAAGCTGTTGCACACCTTCTTGCGTCAGCGTACGCCCTTGAGGGGACAGATAAATAACTTTTGCATTGGGCACCAATAATTTGGCACTCGCAATCGCATCTTTGAGAGGCTGAACTTTCATCAGCATCCCTGGACCACCACCATAAGGCCGATCATCTACTGTTTTATGTCGGTCATGGGTAAAGTCTCGGGGATTTATAAAATCCATCTCGACTAAACCAGACTTAATGGCTCTGCCCGTCACACCATATTGGGTAATGGCTTGAAACATTTCCGGAAAAAGCGATATCACGCTAACCTTCACGTTGTGACCTCAGTTTGTCAGTTAAAATTCCGGATCCCAATCGACCACCATTTCCTGCTGCTCAAGATTAATATCTAAAACATAAGTACCTGGTGCATAAGGAATCAGGCGTTCTTCACGATCAAAACTGCCTTCACACGCACGGATAACAAGAACATCATTCGCACCGGTTTCCATCAGTTGAGAAACCTTCCCTAAGAGGACACCCTCTTTGGTTGTAACCCTAAGACCTTCCAGCTGACTCCAGTAGTAATCACCTTCCTCTAATGCTGGGAGCTCTTTGGCATCAATGTAGATATCTAAACCACAGAGCTCTTTTACTTGATCTCTGTCGCTATAACCTTTTACCGATGCCACCAAGCCACGACCTTGCAGACGCCCTTGGTTTAGTTCTACGGTTTTCCACCCACTAGGAGTTTTCAACCACCAATGCTTATAATCAAAGATTCCTCGCATCGGATCGGTGTGTGAATACAACTTCACCCACCCTTTAACACCATAAACTGATGTAATGCGTCCAACCACAAGGGCTTGCTCAGGAGCGGCCGCTTGCTTTAATTGAGACATAGCACTACCTCAGTATTAAGCGTTTTTGCCAGCTTCTTTAACAAGCTGAGCAGCACGGTCAGATAATTGAGCGCCTTGGCTAACCCAATGGTTTACGCGATCTAGATCGATGCGTAGACGTTCTTCTTGACCACGAGCGATAGGGTTAAAGAAACCCAAACGTTCGATATAACGACCATCACGAGCACGACGGCTATCAGCCACGTTCAAATGATAGAATGGGCGCTTTTTAGAGCCACCACGAGAAAGACGAATAGTTACCATATGATTGGTTCCTTATTGCTTAACGAAACACCCCTTGCCGAGTCGATTTTTGACTCATACTACAAGAAGGCGGCATATTCTAGTCGATTAACCAGAAAAACAAAAGGGCGAATTACTCGCCCAGACATTAAAAACGGCAGTTTTTTAACTGCCGCTAATAAAAACAAGAAGATATCTTTAAAATTTAGGGAAATTTCCGCCGCCAGGCATGCCACCACCTGGCATCATTCCACCCAAGCCACGCATCATTTTCTTCATGCCACCTTTTGCGGACATCTTCTTCATCATCTTTTGCATTTGCTTATGCTGTTTTAAAAGACGATTTAAATCTTGGATCTGCAATCCCGCACCCGTTGAGATACGTTTTTTACGGGAGCCATTAATAACATCCGGATTACGACGTTCTGCTGGCGTCATGGAGTTAATCAAAGCTTCCATTTGAACAAACATTTTGTCGTTCACTTTGTCTTGAATATCACCTAGCTGCCCCATACCTGGGAGCTTGTCCAACATGGAGCTCATTCCGCCCATATTTTTCATCTGTTGAAGCTGTTCTTTAAAGTCTTCTAAATCGAAGCCTTTGCCTTTTTTCAGCTTACCCGCAAGCTTTTCCGCTTTTTCTTTATCGATCTTTTGCTCAGCTTCCTCTATTAAGGAAAGCATATCGCCCATCCCCAGAATACGAGATGCCAAACGATCGGGGTGGAAAGGCTCTAATGCGCTCGTTTTCTCCCCTACACCTAAGAATTTAATAGGCTTACCGGTAATATGGCGAACCGACAAAGCCGCACCGCCACGAGCATCGCCATCGGTCTTGGTTAAAATCACCCCTGTCAGTGGTAATACATCACCAAATGCTTTCGCGGTATTCGCCGCATCTTGACCGGTCATGGCATCGACCACAAAAAGCGTCTCGATCGGGTTAATGGCACCGTGCAACGCTTTAATCTCAGCCATCATGTCGTCATCAATGGCTAAGCGACCTGCCGTATCGACGATCAATACATCTTTATGGGCTTTCTTGGCATAATCGATGGCATTGTTCGCGATATCAATCGGCTTTTGCGTCAAGTCACTGGGGATAAAGTCCGCCCCAACCTCACCCGCAAGCGTTTCAAGCTGTTTAATGGCCGCTGGGCGATAAATGTCGGCACTGACTACAGAGACCGATTTTTTGTGGCGCTCTTTTAGGTACTTCGCCAACTTCGCAACAGAAGTCGTTTTACCCGCTCCTTGCAACCCTGCCATCAAGATCACCGCAGGACGGGCAGCTCGTAAATTCAGCTCGTCATTGGCTTGGCCCATGACATTTTCTAGTTCTTGCTTAACAATCTTAAGAAAGACTTGGCCTGGACTTAAACTTTTTGTGACTTCGGTGCCCACGGCGCGCTCTTTAATCGCCGCAATAAAATCTTTAACAACTGGCAAAGCAACATCGGCTTCGAGAAGCGCCATACGCACTTCACGTAGTACGTCTTTGATATTGTCTTCTGTTAATTTGGCACGACCTCGAATACGATCAAGCGAGGAGGTTAAGCGATTCGATAAATTGTCGAACATGTTGCCCTCAAAATTTGCTCTATTATGGAAAAAACCTTCATTCACGGTTTAACCAAGGTGAAATTAATCCTATTATAACGGATAAATGATTGTCACCCTATACCTTTACTTAATGGATCTATCAGTTTCATGACTCAATTATCGCTTTGGCTTGCCTGTATTGCATGTTTTACCTCTGGTATCACGTACTATTTTTGCCCTAAAGCGCGCCCTACACAACTTATTGGCGCACTTGCCATCGCGTTACACGCCTGTGCATTATCCCTCACACTACTTGATAGAAATGGCTTTACCTTTTTAACCATCGGATTATTAATTGCTGTAATTGGCAATGCATTATTGTGGTTTAGTAGCCGTGATAAAGATTTATCCCTATTGATGGCAATATCGTTTCCCCTAACGGGCATTATTATTGCTCTAAATGCTATTCAGCCTTGGAATCTACATGAATTGCATAGCAACTCTTGGGGCACCAGTATCCATATATTAATTGCCTGTGTCGCCTATAGTTTATTTACCGCCGCCTGTGGAGTGGGAATTTTATTATCGATTCAAGAGTACCAACTTAAAAATCATAAGTTAAAACAGCTTCTTAGAGTACCACCACTGCAAGTACTGGAACGCCTGATGTTTGAGTTCATCTGGGCCGCTTTTATTTTCTTAACCGCAGCCATTGCTACAGGCTTCTACTTCATTGAGGATATTTTTGCCCAGCACATGGTTCATAAAACCTTCTTTACCATTGCTTCTTGGTTTGTCTTTGCTGGCTTGTTGATTGGCAGACGTTATGCTGGATGGCGTGGCCAGTTGGCGGTCAAGCTTACTCTCAGTGGTTTCTTCTTGCTTATGTTAGGCTATTTTGGCAGTCAAATTGCGTTACAAATTATTATGCATTAACGTTTAATACTATAAAGTCATTTGACAGCAACTTTTTAAGCACTAATAATCCCTTTTATCTTAACAATTGAGGCAGTCCCTTCTTGAACGATGTTCCCTTAAGTATTCTCGGTGGCATACTTTTTAGTCTAATCTTAATTTCCGCCTTTTTCTCTAGCTCAGAAACAGGCATGCTAACCTTGAACAAGTACCGTCTTAAGCATCTGGTGAAAAACAAAAATCGCACAGCAATACGAGTCAGCAAATTACTCGAGCGCCCAGATCGCCTACTTGGCCTTATTCTAATTGGCAATAATTTTGTTAATATTTTAGCGTCTGCGATTGCAACCATCATTGCCGTACGCATTTGGGGCGACGCAGGTGTCGCCATTGCTACAGCAGCACTTACTTTGATTGTCCTAATCTTTGCCGAAGTAACCCCAAAAACCATGGCGGCACTTCATCCTGAAAAAGTCGCCTTTGCAGCCTCTTGGTTGCTATCAATCCTGCTAAAAGTGTTTTACCCAATCGTCGTTTTTGTTAACAGCCTGTCTAACGGTTTATTAAGGATTTTTGGTGTGCATGCCACTCAGAATGACCAACACAAGCTAGACTCCGAAGAGCTTCGTACAGTGGTCAATGAGGCAAGCGGTTTGATTCCAGCCGCTCACCAAGAAATGCTCTTGTCTATTTTGGATCTTGAAAAAGTCTCTGTAGAAGACATCATGATTCCACGCAATGAAGTAGTGGGCATTGATATTGAAGACAGCATTGAAGAAATCATTGAGCAGGTCTGTAGCAGCCGCCATACCCGCATGCCTGTTTATAATGGTGAGCTTAATAAAGTCATCGGTATTCTTCATTCCCGTCGCGCGGCCACTTTCCTACAAGACCCAAACCCATCGAAAGCGGCGTTATTAAAAGCCACGGTTGAACCCTACTTTATCCCAGAGAGCACCTCTCTCAATACGGTCTTACTGAACTTCCAAAAAGACCACCAACAAATGGGCATTGTGGTGGACGAATATGGCGATGTTCAAGGTATTGCCGCATTAGAAGACGTGTTAGAAGAAATCGTCGGTGAATTCACACCACCAACACAAGACGAAGAAGAAGAGATTCAGCCCCTTGAAGACGGTTCCTTTAGAATCGAAGGGTCGACTCACATTCGTGATATCAATAAAACCTTGGAATGGCATTTGCCAACCGATGGTCCAAAAACCCTAAACGGCCTTATTATTGAAACACTAGAGTTTATCCCTGAACACCCTATTAGTTTATGGGTGGGTCACTACCAGATTGAAATTCAAGAAATAGAAGATAAGGTTGTTAAATTCGCCAAACTCAAGCTCAAACGCTAAGTTTAAGCGAAAACGTTAAGGATGTACCCATGAGATTTTGTCCAAACTGCGGCCATGCCGTGAATATGACGATACCGAAAGGCGACAACAGAGAACGAGCCGTATGTCCTCAATGTGACTTTATCGACTATGACAACCCAAGACTCATCACTGGCACCCTCCCTCTCTATAAAGGAAAGGTACTCTTGTGTAAACGCAATATAGAGCCCCGCTTCGGCTACTGGACGTTACCTGCTGGCTTTATGGAAAATCAGGAAACCACAAGAGAAGGTGCTCTGCGCGAAACACTTGAAGAAAGCGGCTCAAATGCAACCTGCAAGCAAGCATTTAGCATGATTAGCATTCCGCATATTAACCAAATTCATTTGTTCTATCTTGCAGAACTTGAACAAGACGACTTTCACGCCACAGAAGAAAGCTCGGAAGTCGCCTTATTTGATCTAGATAACATCCCATGGGACGAATTAGCCTTTAGCAGCGTCAGCAAAACGCTCAATTTCTTTATTGAAGACCACAAAAAAGGCCATTATGGTTTCCATGAAGACACCATTATATTTAACGCTGTATCGGAATAATATGATAAGCCACTTCCTCATAAGGATGTGAGGACAGCAAGGCATTAATAGCACTTTGTTTGACATCTTCTTGCAGCAGCATTTCAACACGATACTCGCAGATGTGTGAAATCTCATTTACTTTCCCTGAATGTGGATCTGCCCCCTCAAGAGGACGAAACTGTCCCTCCCCTTTTATTTGCCAACAATAATGATCATAATTCCCTAATGCCCCTGCCCCCACAGAAAACAACGCCTGTTTTACTTTATCCAAATCCGTTTCGGGCACATAAAATATGAGTGAATACATAAAACTCTCCTTAGTTATTAACAAACTATGATAGGTAAAGCCATTTTCAACATACCTCTACCATAGACTAACTTGCTCTTGACTCTGAGGTAAAGACAATTTCGTTTGATACTCAGGGAGTAAATTTCGCACCTTTTCATCCAATTGAGCCGCCAATGTGGGCGCGGCAATATTATCCGAGGAATGCACAAATACGCTCGGCGTCAGCCCTTCAGACAACCATTGCGACAGTTTCATCGCCCACTGGCTCAGCCAAGCGTCATTAAGAGGTAAATCTGGATGCCCAATAAAACGCACTACAGGATGCCTCGAAGTCGCAATAGGATGACAAGGCACACGAGGCTTTTTCTTTTGCGCATCCACCAAGCTGTCACAATAGGCGTCCGTAGAAAACACCGGACGTGAATCCATAACAACCCGATTCACACCACGCTCAGACAGTGCGGATAAGAAATAACGCTCTGTATTACCTTTATCAAAATACGCCAAATGACGCACTTCCACCGATAACGGTGCCGACAGCGACCACAAATCACATAAAGCTAGAATCGTCTCCAGCGCACGCTCATCGCACACAGCGGGGAACTGCAGCATTGTTGGCCCAAGCTTACTCAACAGAGGCTCCAACGACCCCATAAATTCCAACCAATCCCGTTGCACCTCTTGCCAAGATCGCTCAATTAAACGATGAGTGACCGTCTGCGGGGCTTTAAAACTAAACTTAAACCCATCATTAACCGATTCGTACCAGCGCATCAGCTGAACATCATCCACCTTAGTGTAAAAAGTACTGCCCACCTCAACAGTAGAAAACACCTGTGAATAACGGCCTATTCGCTCTCCTGTTGCCAAAGAGGCCGGATACAACCAGTTCACCCAAGCAGGGTGTTGCCACTGAGCCATGCCGTAATAAATCTTCATTGAGGACATAAGTCTTATTATTCCACTCTACTTCTTTTCATCAGTATATGGCGAAACAAATCCTTAAAAAACCAAACAGGGTAATTTATCGGAGATACAAACATCGAATCATGCCACCAAGCTAAAGCCACTCTAGACACAGATAGACGAATCAATGAGGCGTGCTGTGGAATAGAATCCAATAAGGTGAATTGAAAACAGGTACTAGTAGAAATAAACCAGTAGAAACGGATGGTACTACCCAGATTACCTCGATATATTGTGTAAACGTAACGCTAATACGGCTCTGAAGTGCAGTATTAACGTTACTTAGGAAGCCGATAAATAAGCCGTCAAAACCCTAGGCTTTCAGAGAAATCACCAATTAAGACACGACCTTGAAGGAATATACTTTCGAGAGGTCGCAACAATAAGTAACATTTTTCTTAAAAGCCATCCTGTATTGGTTATTTCGGGTTAGGAGGGGTAACCATTTGCTCAACCCAACCGGAGCCCACTTCCGTTCCATCTTTCATATATGCGGCTTGCGCCTTCATAGATCGGAGCTCCTAAAGATGAAGATAGCATTGTGGTCCTCGTATAAGGGGTGACGGTCTTAATCGTAAACGTAAGATCTTGATCTACCCCACATGCTTCCTCTCGACCTGCACGCTTGGCATATGCCGAAAGTACGTAACGTGCTTGAGAAAAAGCCTTAACGGTTACCTCAATTTCACATGCCCAACATTGTGGATATGGCGAGTCGCCTACTTCTTGAAATTGCTTGGTAAATTGAATGCGATAATTGTTCCCCTGATCATTAACTTGTGGGTCTATTGCCTGATACGGATTTAACAAATCCGAAATTGCATAAGCGGGTAAGTATCTATTGCATTAGGCCCTAAAATACCTGTATACAAATTCATAAAGCTAGCCGGCTTTGCATCCCCCTTATCAGTATCATAATTGCCCACACTATGCGCTTTATTCCAAAAAGCAACAAACAACAGCGTTGATCCCGCATAGGCACCTTTAGTTAATACCACAGGCAGCCAACAGCCTAAGTATAATTGTTTGCTTGCAGGAGATTTGGATGAAAGTGAAGCAATATGGGAGGCCAGTTTGCCTGTCAGGCTATCCGATGGTAGCGATTTACCCTCTTGTTTCACCTCGTTTAAAATGCTTCGTTCTTCTGGCTCTAGTATGCTTTGAGCCTTAGCTAGAATCTCCACTATCTGGTTGGCTTTACAAGCTGAAGAGCTGGGTAATGTTTCAAAAGCCTGTAAGATCAAGAGGGATCACTCATCCCACCACAAACCAATGGTATCTATGGCAGGTTTCCATAAAACGATAATGAACGAGTTTGATTAAGTGATATTTCTGAAATCCGCCAAAGGATCTACAAGAAAACCTAGAAAAAAGGATAGTCAATAACCGAACTGATAGGGAGAAAATACACTGTGGAAGGAGATTATTAGATGAGAAAGCAATCTGGGTAGAAAAGACTTCAACCCAGATCTAAGCTAGCATATTCGATTTTAGCTTTTACGAAAATCCATTTTCAATATCGCGAAAAGTCCACTGCCCATTTGGATCAGCGATATCAATTAGCTCACACGCTTTTTTATTCCATGCAGCTAAACAAGCAATATAATTTGTTAATTGATAATAAGCTCGATCAGGCGCATCAGGACGAATTCTTGACATGGTAAACCCCGAATAAGTCGCACCACTTCCGATCCAATTAACTATTGAAGAAGCAACACCACCGCCAGGAACAACAAAACCAACAGTCGTCGTGACAAGACCCAATATGGTTGCCACCTTCTCAATACCATTTCCTGTTTTTAGAATATCCTCGTTGATTGCATGATGTAATAAAGCTAATAAATTGATTGCCTGAGGTTGATTTGAAGCAACAGCAACATCATTAGATGTTTTTGAAGCCGCCCCAGGGGCTGAAGCCCCGCCTCGCATTGCAGGGAGTAAGCTATTAAATGATTTCTGGCTACCATTTTGGGTTGAAAATTCAATAGATTGCACACTCAGGCCACCCGCTTTAACACGCTTTTGGTCTTTTGGAGTGACAGTCGATTTATAAGTTCGTTGCAAACGACGATAAACAGCAGCACTACACTGGGTTACTTGTATCGCTAAAGCGGCTTGATCTTTAAATGCTTGCCCAATTGCACGTTCTGAAAGATGAGTTAACTGGGCTTTTTTCTTAAGCACACTCTGACCAATCATAATGTCCACAACAATATCCCTATCTGTTATATGAGGATCGGAATTCTAGCATAATAACCAAAAATTTTAACACCTAAACCCCCTCCCTTTAGCTTTGATTAGCGCACCTGAAGCAACATAAAATCAAAATCGAAGCTAAACAGATTATCAAGGCTATATTCTAAAATGACCTTAATCTAACCTATAGTATTTTAGATACCATCGCAAAACTCATAAAGCCAAACACCTTGATACCGTGTCTTCTTGACTCTACTCATCATACAGATAAAAACCTAACATCGCTCAAGAGAAAAATAAAAAGTAAGATGGACTTCACGGCAAGCAACTCCACATCAAATTTTAAGAGTCTGGAGGCAACACCCAAGTAACCTTCCTCTAGTGTTGCCTATTATCTAGTCTTTTTTGTCTAACGCTTTCATAGCGACCCTCTCCAACCTTATTGTTATTACCCTATACAGACGAAGGCTGCCGTACACTGTGTAGTATCCAATTTCCATAGGTGATGGCCATATCCGCCGCCCCAACAGGTAGAGCCACTCAAGTAATTTTTCTGAGACATTTTGGCTTGTACAATTTAATCATTAGGCCTCCCTTAGTGAATCAGCTACTATTTGTCCTATGACAATAGCCCCACATTAACGGAAAAACTCGATATTACAGAGGGCTCGCCCTCCGTATCCGAATGTTCTAGGTAACAAGACGTGAATTCATTGGAAAACGAAGAAAGCAGCTGGACGGTTTGTCCCAAATGTCATGGTCAAGGCAAGCGAAGCAGAAGATTACGTAAAAAAGTGCGACTGCAATATTTAAAAGAACTGAATGAGTTTGAGCAGTTAAAAGGAGAAGGTCCTGCACCGATTCGCCCTAAAGGCCATTTGGAAATGTGCCTTCATTGTGCAGGTTCCGGTTTGGTACCATCCCCCAAGCCTCCACAGGCGGATACAGAAAACTACCCTCATGTTGCTATTATTGGTGGTGGCATAGGTGGTGTAGCCCTTGCTGTTGCCTGTTTGCATCGCGGTATTCCTTTTACCCTTTATGAGCGCGATAGCCGTTTTGACGAACGTTCTCAAGGTTATGGCCTTACCTTGCAACAGGCCAGTAAAGCCATCGAAGGCTTAGGCATTGTCTCACTCAAAGAAGGTGTCATTTCAACGAGACACCTTGTCCATACCACAGAAGGCAAAGTGGTCGGAGAATGGGGGATGAGAAAGTGGCAACATTCAGGCAGCAAAAATGCCCCAAAGCGTACGAATATCCATATCGCTCGACAATCATTGCGCTTAGCGTTACTACAACAACTTGGCGAACGAAACAACGTACAATGGGGCCATCAAATAATCGACTACAGCGAATACAAGCATGCCGACGGTGGCGGGGTTGATTTAACCTTTTTAGTAAAACGTCAAGTAAATGGCCAAACACAAAGCGAGACAAAACACGCTAAAGCAGACCTTGTTGTGGGAGCCGATGGCATTCGTAGCGTCGTTCGGCAACAATTGATCGGAGACGATATTTCGCCGTTACGCTATCTAGGCTGTATTGTGATTTTGGGAATTTGTCCGCTAGCAGATCTAAAGGAAGTAAAAAGCGACCTACTGGATTCCGCCACGGTCTTCCAAACAGCCAACGGTCATGAACGAATCTATATCATGCCGTATGACGTAAACACAGTGATGTGGCAACTTAGCTTTCCTATGCCTGAAAACGAGGCAAAAGCCTTAAGCGAGCAAGGTGCCCATGCCCTGAAAGCAGAAGCCTGTCGTCGTACTCAATGGCATATACCTGTGCCGCAAATTGTAGCGGCAACCAAGGAGAGTTTGATATCCGGTTACCCCGTTTATGATCGAGCACTTCTACAACCAGAATTATTAGCAAAAGGCGCGCACATCACCCTTATCGGTGATGCAGCTCACCCAATGAGCCCTTTTAAAGGCCAAGGGGCAAACCAGGCCTTACTGGATGCCTTGGCGCTAGCCCGAGACATTTCCAAAGGATGTCGACCGCTGTTTCAATGGCGCGAAGCGGGTATAAGAGACAGTGTCTTAAACGAATTTGAAAACCAAATGCTAGAACGCAGTTCAATCAAAGTGCAGGACTCTGCCGCGGCGGCTCAGTTTCTGCACTCAGAGGTTGTCCTTCATGAAGCCAACGAGCCAAGAGGACGCTCTCTCAAGAGAGACGCAGAACAGGGGGAGATGCCCGATTAAAGCAAAGGCCGGTGCAGCTCATCAATAGAAAAAGTGACACTATACAGAAATGGGACGATACTCTATCGCTTCGATAAAATAGGTTTTCTCACTATTTGCTAGACGAATCATCGCCTCATCGCCTTCCTGTTTTTTCAGTAAGGCTTTTGCCACTGGGGAATCAATACTGATGTAGGCTGGGTCGTGATCCAGCTCATCAGGCCCGACAATACGATGGGTACGTTGCTCACCACTCTCATCCTCTATCGTGACCCACGCGCCAAAGAAAACTCTTGATTGGTCGGCCGGCAAACGATCCACAACGGTACAAACCTCCAAGCGTTTTTCCAAATAGCGCACTCGACGATCTATCTCCCGCAATTGCTTTTTACCGTAAATGTATTCTGCATTTTCCGAGCGATCACCTTGAGCAGCCGCTTCTCGAACGCTCTCGGTCACCGCTGGACGCTTTTCTTTCCATAAGTATTTTAGCTCGGACAGCAGGGTTTGAGCCCCTTCGTGTGTAATGTAAGCGGATTTAGGTGGAGAAGGAGGACGATATCGACTCATAGTAGTAGGCTTAGTTAATCAACAATATGTTAGAAATCGAGACTTTTGCACGACTACTGCGCTTGCCAATACTTTGTTAAAAACAGACTCAAAATGCTCATTTATCGCGAATCCGCTTTCTCGTCTGTTTTTGCCGTGTCTTGGCGTCGCTCGTGACATCGTGCAAAGGTCTCAAATCTTAATAAAACATGCCATCAAACCAACGTCTGACAGCATGTTGATATAATGCAAAGCGGTTATGCTTCTTTATTATGCAGATGGACATCCATTTGAGGGTAAGGAATACCAACACCCTGTTCATCAAAGGCGTATTTAAATTTCTCTAGTAAATCCGCTCTGACAGTCCAATAATCCCCGGCATTCACCCAAGGTCTTACAAAGAAATTGACTGAACTGTCAGCCAACTCAGATACGGCTACTAAATACTTCGGCTCTTTTAGGATTCGCTCGTCTGCGTTAATAATCTCTTCCATAATGCTTTTAGCGAGACGAATATCGGCGTCATAACTAATGCCAACCACCAAATCCAAACGGCGAGTCGCTTCACGAGAATAGTTCACAATGGAACCGTTCATAATGGAAGAGTTGGGGATGATAATCACACGGTTATCTGGTGTTTTTAGGTAGGTATGGAATAACTCTATACGGTCAACGGTTCCCATTTGTCCACCGCCATCAATAAAGTCACCAGCACGAAAAGGACGCAAAAGAATAATTAATACACCAGAAGCAAAATTAGACAGAGACCCTTGCAAAGCCAAGCCAACAGCTAAGCCTGCAGCACCTAAAATGGCAATAAACGAGGTGGTTTGAACCCCAACTTGCCCTAATGCCATTAATACCACACCAGCAAACATTAAGGCGTACAGAATACTGGATGTAAAACCAGCTACCGCACGATCCACCGAGGCTTTGAGCATTCTGTTTTCGCACCAACGGGATATTTTAGACGCGATATATTTACCGACCAATAAGATAACAAGGCCAATGACGATATTGATCGCTATATCTGTCAACCAAGGCAACATGGCAGAACCTTCACCTAGCCACTTTTCCAATTCACTCATGTATACATCCCTCACACTACCTTATTAAATACGATGTTTATACCAAGACAATTTGAGCAAAATGCCCAATAAAATTCTTTCGATTATTAAATTTAGACGATTAAATGTGTTTTATGCTGCCACTCATCCAATAAACAGGTTAATTGCTTAAGCCCTTCAGAATGAAAACGCACACATTGTCGACCATCAACAAGCTTAGTTTCTTTACGAAACGCGTCATCAATCACATAACACTGAGTGCGTAAACTCTCTATTTGTTCATTGTCACGAATCATCATGCCAATGAACATATCCCAGTCCTGTTCAGGTAAATTACCCTGTACAGCCTTGACCAGTAAGCTAACGCAATCTGCTTCCGTCATACGATAGTACGGAACTTTTGATTGGTAACGCACATAAAAGAGCATAATAGCAACTAATAAAATAAAAAATAGCGCTATGGATAAAACCAACTGAGCAATCATCTCTAAATAACCCGTCTATGCCTATGAATAGAGCGCAATACAACTCAATCTCATTACCATTGAATGCGAAATCCAAACATTCAGTCATTCCTATTGGAAGGAATAACTCAGCAAAGCATTTTTAGCACGCTCCAATTGCTCGGCATGCTGTTGTTCATAGTTATCCATTTCGACGCGAAACTTTTTGCGTGTTTCTTTTGGCAAAGCACTCCATTGCTCATGTGTTGGAATATGTTCCGTTTGGCCATGTAAATCATAAATGACACAAATATCCTTATGATCGGACAAATCCAACCCTAACTGATCCAGCAAGTTTTTAATACGAATACTTGCCTCAATCCAACCCAATTCTTCGGACCCAACGGTTTTGAGCAAAATGTGTATGCTATCAATACGAGCTTGACGCTCTTGGGCAACACGCTTTTCACCTTCTTTGATCCGCTCTTCACGGACCTTGGTAACGTTTAACTGGCGAGCAATCACAATTAACGCCACAACAATCACAACTGCGGACACAGCCAGTAGACTAAAAAACGCCGTCAACGACATAAAAACCCCATACAAATATCAACTTACGGCCAAAGCCATAAAACAGTTCATTATGCCTGGCTTAACAAAGAGAGTAATTCCTCATAAAGAGCAGGCACCGACACCAATAGCGCTTCCCCATTAATTGCCTCAGGCCAAGAAGAGTTAATTTTCTCATAACGCCCGATTGTCGCCCCTGCTTCTTGAGCAATTAACGCCCCAGCCGCCATATCCCATGGTTTTAGGCTTTCAAAATACGCATCTAAGCGCCCAGCCGCGACCCAACACAAATCTAACGCGGCCGATCCATTTCGACGAATATCTTGGCATTTCGCCAAAATAACACTAACACGTCGGATAATGCTGGGAAGCGTACTTTTATCGTAAGGGAACCCCGTTGCTACCAAAGCATTACGACACTGTGTTTGTTGGGAAACAAAGAGCCGCTCGTCATTTAGATAGGCCCCTTTTCCTTTTACCGCCCAGAAACATTCCTCTAAAAACGGCGCATTCACCACTCCAAGTACTCGTTCCCCGGCTAGATACAAGCCAATCGACACAGCAACATGACGATGACCATGAGCAAAATTGACCGTACCATCGATCGGATCAATGACCCAAACAGGCTTATTAGCAAGCTCAGCAAGGGCAAGCTTAGGGGAAGACTCCTCCGACAAAATCACATGATCCGGAAAAGTTTGTGTGATTTGCTGGCAAATATACGCATCGACTGCTAAATCGGCCGATGTCACCAATTCATGATCTGCTTTGTAGTCTGTGGAAAAAGCCGCTTTGCTTCTAGCCTCTACCATCATCTGCCCAGCGTGCGTGGCGACACTTTTAGCAAAGTTAAGCCATCCGTCTGTTTCTAATGACGCTGAAACCATGATTCATTTCCTTAGTAATCTATTCCAATATATGGTGAGTTAAACTGTCTTTTAGCAAAGAGCTAACTTAATTTAGCTCTTTATTAGGCTAAACGTGTATTCAGCCAAGCAGAGATATCCTGAATTTGCTCAGGACAAACGGAATGAGGCATGTCATAGCTTTTATAGTCAACCAGATACCCCTTATCACTTAAAAGCTCGCTGGCCTCTTGCGATAAACTGAAAGGCACAACGGGATCTTGCTTGCCATGATGAATCAAAAAAGGCGTCTTGCCATTCGCGCATTCTGAAGCGCTTGGTAGCATTGACTTATTCGCTAAATAAGTCGATAACGCCATGACCCCAGCCAATGAATACGAGGTCGTCAGAGATAGCTGATAAGCAATCACACCACCTTGTGAAAATCCCGCTAAGACAATGCGACTGGGATCAATACCCTGCGCGATTTGCGCTTCAATAAGGTCACTGACCTGCTCGCAAGACTCAGCAATGTTGCCAGTATCAACCTTGCGCTCCAAAGTGATTTCGTAAATATCATACCAAGCTCGCATTTCCATACCACCATTAACGGTCACCGGACGAATGGGGGCATGGGGAAACACAAAACGCACTTTTAAAGATGGATCAAGTGTCAATGCGGGGACAATGGCTTCAAAATCATGACCATCCGATCCTAATCCATGCAACCAAATAACAGTAGAATCAGGATTCTGAGCGGTCTCCACCACAACACTCGGTAATAATTCGGCCATTATTTACTCCAAAAAAATAGGCTAATACGTTGAACATTAGCCTATCATAATGACACCCAATTGTGGCCGTTTTCCTATCAAGAATACATTCAATGCTCTATTGGAAAACGCAGTTGTTTCACCTTCTGATGCTGGTCTAACGAAAACAGTACATCTGACCGTTCAGGCATGACAGCTAATAGATAACGCGTTAAACGTTCGTAATATTGCATAAAGCCTTTCAGAGCTTCCGGTGACATGATTTTTATATCCAGAGTATCCAATACCCCACCATGAATATCATACAGATGATCCTCAAGCATCCGCTCTTGTTTGTTGCGCCACTCATAGACCACATCATAACTGGGTGATTGCATCCACATTTGAATATCAATCAAATCAAACAGTGCCTTATAGTCCCCATGAAGATGCTCATCAACCGCCCTTCTCCAAGTTCCCTCTGGGTCTTTATCTTGCTCCAAACGATTAATCGGCTTATCAATTGTCTCTCCCAGTGAAAACGCCCCCACACACCAACCTTCAAATAAAACCACATCAATAGGCCCTTGCACTTCGGACCATAGATTCACAGGCTTTCTATCATCAAGAGATTTGTCAAAAGCGGGTACACGCATCACTTCGCCTTGTTTAAGGCTTTTTAAACGGGCAAAAACACTCTGCGCCAATGACATATCATGTGTGCCTGGCACCCCTCGCGTGGAAAATAAGGAGTGTGTGCTATTGGCGTATTTCAAGCGATCTTTATGCGTGCTATAGAGATCGTCCAAACTGACCACCACACTATTGAGTCCGAACCCTTTGTTAAGAATACGGCTAATGACGCGGCAAAAGGTCGTTTTTCCACAGCCTTGCGGTCCACCTAAGCCTACCACTAGAGGCCCTTGCTTAAGCGAGACTTTACCACTCAACCAATTTGCAAAAGGGAGATAGAGAGTATCTATTTCATTGACAAGTGCTTCATCGGCATAAACACTTCTCAGCGTTTGGGTGACTTCAAAACGTAAACGTCCAGCTAAAGACTCTGGCATATCATGCTTCCAATCATAGAAGCCTCTTGGATGTTTCATCATAAGACAACACCTACACATCAAAAAATGACATACGAGGCAAATTTACCCTGTCTTACTACAAGCCCTTACTTCACTCAGTTTCACTGTTTGAGAAGTGAGGGCTTGGTCTCGCTACTACACTGAGTCGTTGACTAGGTAATCCACTCGTCCGTTCCATTAATCCATTTCAACAACTGTCCCTATTCCAACAGTTATCCCCATTCAAATAACTATTAATCGCTCTAATAACTATAGCAGCAAGAATACAATCGTACATTTTTTGATCAAATAAATCTCAAAATCAACCACACTCCCCTTTTAATCAAACTCAATGCTCAGCTGTTCCTCCTGCTGTACAGATAGGCGATAACCCACCCCAATCAACCGAACAGGACGCATATGGCGTGAATAGGCCTGATGCAGTAAAGAGGAAAAAACCTCACTAGAGAAACAACTTTGGATCGGTTGCTCTACCGTTGTTTGCCGAAAATCATTAAATTTTAATTTCAAATAATATTTATTAATCAGCGAATAAAAATCTCGTCCCGCTAAACGCGCTTCTAAACTCGCTAGCAGTTCAGGAAGCATGTTTAAACACTCTTCTAGTGAAGACAAATCATGGGGAAACGTATGTTCGACAGACACGCTCTTGCGCTCACGGGATACTTGCACAGGCCGATCATCAACCCCCTTGGCATATTGTTGGAGTCGAAACGCCATACTCCCAACGGTTTTCTGCAATAATGAGAAGTCTATCGTCTGTAGATCCACACAGTGGTGTACTCCAATGGCAGCCAACTTTTCTTGAGAAACCTTACCAATCCCTGAAATGCATTTCACAGGCAACTGTGATACAAACTCAAATTGACTTTCTGGTGTAACCGTCTTCAAACCATTGGGTTTATTCCAATCACTGGCCACTTTAGCAATAAATTTATTTGTCGCGACGCCAGCGGAGACTCGAATTCCGACTTCGTTAAAGATTTGCTCTCGTATTGCTTGAGCAATCAGTGTCGCGCTGCCTTGGCAGGAAGAAGTGCCCGTCACATCCAGATAAGCCTCATCCAAAGAAAGCGGCTCGATAATGTCAGTATACTGCCGGAAAATGGCATGCATTTGCCGCGAGGCAATACGATATTTTTCCATATTTCCGGGCAAGATAATTAAATTTGGACACAAGCGTTTGGCAATGGCAGTCGGCATGGCAGAACGCACACCGAAAGTACGAGCATGGTAATTTGCCGTACACAATACACCACGAGACTGAGACGCCCCCCCGATAGCCAAGGGTACCTTTTCCAAAGAAGGGTCATCACGCATCTCAATGGCAGCATAGAAGCAATCTGCATCGATATGAATGATTTTCCTGAGCTTAGCCATATCCCCACCAAAAAACTGTATATAAAAACAGTATAATACCTTATTAAAAGCAAAAACACGCCCCACCCCTGATAAAGCGATATTACAAACAAGAGAAAAGTCACATCATGCGAACAAAATAAGCAGATTTACACGGGAAAACGTGGACGCCCCACAGACAAATGGTTTACATTTTTGCCCTAGCAAATGAAGGGAGTCACTATCTGGTCTACTTTTTGCTACAGGCTTACATTATTCCTATGGTCAAACATCGCTAACGATAGACAATTGACGCGATCTTTCCATGCAAAAAACGAGATATAGGACTTCCATTTAGGGGACGCCACCATGAAAATGACGATTCAACTACTCTTATTGGCCGCGCTGGGGGCCACATTATCGGGATGCCAGAATTTAGGTCAAACGACAGCGATGACCTGTACGACTGTAGGCCCCTGTAATGGCAATATCGTCGGCTCACCAACCTCTACAGCGCTTAATTACCCAAATAGTGTCCAAAATGCGACCAATGTTATCGGGGTTATAAAACAAGAACCGATCATCATTCATGCTACAGGATATGCGGCCATCAACCCCAGCAAACGCTACACAAAATCCCAAGCAAAATTAATGGCGCTGCGTAGTTCCACACTGGATGCCTACCGAAATCTATCTGAGCGAGTGTACGGCCTGAAAATTGACGGTACCAGCTCGTTAAGCAACATGGTTCTACAACATGATGAATTACGTTCTTACGTTGATGCCTATTTAGTCGGCGCAAAAATTGTTTCCCAGCGCGAGCATGAAGATGGGACATTTGAAACCGTCGTTGAAATGGCATTACAAGAAAACTTTCGTCAATGTGTCAGCAATCCATCCAGCATAAATAACGATCCGAAGTGTCAAATTCGTCCAGGATACCGTGCTGTTAACGTGGAAAGCGCTCATCCTACCACCAACTTTTATACTATCCAGTAATGCAGATGTTTCGCTACCTGATTTATATAATTGTTGTTCTTGCATCGATCGGCAACACCCTTGCCCAAACCGTCGATGCAGTTGGCACAGCTATTATTTATAATGGTGATATCAACGATGCTCGCTATCGGGCAACACAGCAAGCGATTAAACAAGCCGTTCTCCAGTCAAGCTCTCGTGTCAGTGTTAAAGACATACTTAACAATGGCCAACTCAACTCTGATTTGAAAATTCGCAGCGCTGGCCGAGTTCAACACGCCAAAATTATTTCCGAAACTCAAAAAGGCGATTTTTTAACGGTCGTTGCACGTATCAACGTCACAGCTGACTACATGTGTAGCAATGGCGCCACGAACTACTACAAAAAATCTGTGGCCATTACTGGCTTTTCTTTAGAGCACAGACAACAGGCCAGCCTTGGCGCATTAGGCAACATCTCCAGAGAACTTCCCAAAGATTTTACTGATGCCATCAATAAACAAGGCTTTTTAAGGGCTCTAGCAGCAACGAATATCGCCCTTTACCCAGACAGCATCAATGCCCCTTCATTAACCCAAAGCGACAACACCTTAACCGATGTGGTTCGAATCGCTCAAAAACTCGGCACACAGTATGTTGTCAGTGGCGTTATACGTGATATTGCTCCTCTTTATATAAGGCGTCCAAATGACCCTTATGCCAGCACAGACGACAAAAGTGAAAAGCAAAGAGACTTCGTTTTAGACATTTATATCTACGATGGCTTCAGTGGCGCATTGCTATTTCAAAAACGTTATAGTGAAATAGGCAACTGGGATATTTCTGATCATGCTAAAGTCGGTTTTGGTAGCGCCCAGTTTTGGACGACCCATTATGGTAAGGTGGTCAAAGAAACACTTAGAGAAAGCGCAATCGATACCAGCGAAAAATTGCGCTGCCAGCCTTTTATGGCCAATATTTTTCGCACAGAAGGGAAGCAAATTCACATTGCCGCCGGATCCGTATCTGGGGTAAAAGCAGGAGATAAATTTAAGGTCTATCGTCGTTATGAAATATTTGACCAAGACCAAAAACCAGAAACGCAACTGAATAATGCAAACATCAGTGTTACTATAAAGCAAGTTCAGCCTAACTTTTCAATTGGGGAACTGTCGGTTGATGCGAAAATTCTGAACGTACAACCGCATGACGTTGTCATCGCATGGTAACTTTTACAATTACGCTCCCTATGTACTATAGAGCGGTTTTACATTTTAGGACATTACAATGAACAACGAATTACTTCATCACTTAGAACAACGCATCAATGAAGCAGTAGAAGAAATCGGCTCACTGCGCAAACGTATTGCAGAATTAGAAATGCAAAACTACGAACTTAGCGAAGAAAAAAGTGAACTAGAAAGCAATTTAAATATTAAAAGTGAGCAACAAGCTAACTGGGAATCTTCCCTCTCTCAAATGTTAAATCGCCTTAGCCAATTGGATAACAAACAATGAAACGAATTCTATTTGCTACTTTAGCTTTATTTTGTGGGAGTACATTTGCAGCAGAAGGGCAAATTGCCAGTTTGGTCTCCTTTGAGTCCACCGCAGCCCGTCCAAAAATGAACAAAGAGCAAGACGGCAGCTTAACATCACTACTAAGCACTCAAATTGAATACACCACACCAGCAAATATCTCTGCTTACGCAGGCTTTTCTTTTGCCTTGGGTGACAATTTCGAAAGTGCGTTTAGTATGGGGGCCCGCTATTACAGCGCAACACCGGCCTTCCAACTTTTTCCAGGCATTCCCATGTGGTCATTTATCGGAGGTGGTGTTTATTTCTTAGATAGCGCTACTTACTACCCAGAAGCAGGCTTCCGTATCGCTACCTCCGACACTTCTAGGCTGGATGTCTTTGTCAAATTACTAAACAGCAGTGACGACAAATATGACCGTCATGTTATGGTGGGCGCAGGGCTAACCTTCTAACTCAATGAAGCTAATGCCTCTTTTAATCTTGTGCCTACTTGTGACTTCTGCTTATATTTGGCTCACGAGTAAACCAACAATAAAAATCGTTGAGCCCAGCGAACAGCAGCGACAAGAGATGCTTGGTATTGTTAACACGCCAAGCGTTCCACTAACGCCGCTATAAAATTTGAGCCTTGCTTTATGGAACAACTAATTGCCAAACTTGAAGCAGAGGTCGGCCGACTAATTGAAAAGTTAAGCGCCGCTGAAGAGGAGATCGCTGCACTCAAAGAGAGTCAAACCGATTCTCTTACCAGCAACGCCTCAATGGACCTTTTGCAGAACATGGTTAACCGCTCCACTGAAGATCAATTGCAGTTATATATCGAAGACTCTCTTGATCTACTCAGTCCAGCGGAAACCATCAAAACGGCAGTAACACATCAAAGCGACACTGAAGATCAGTTAAGCTTTGATCTACTGCATCCTCTTGCTGCTGATAACAGCATCACAATCACGACAACAGAACAGACTGACTACATGACAAAACAACAACCTGAGCTTAACGGCTTGCAAAACGTACAAGATGACAACCAAGTGGACACAAACACCACAGATGTACCATCAGCAAGTGACAGCACACCGGAAAAAGCGACCTTGACGCCGGAACAGAAAAAGCGTCAAAAAAACCAAAAAAATAATCGTCGCCTGATTAAGATGCTCGAAGACCGTTACCCTAAAGCGTTTGATTGGAACCAGCCTAAACCACTGAAAGTCGGTATAGACAAAGACATGGTCTTAGATGAAGACTTTAATGCCAGCAAGCAAAAACGCGCTCTAGCGGCTTATACTCGCTCTGACCGCTATAAGAAGTGTCTACTGTCCGGTCAGCCTCGTGTGGACCTGGAAGGTGTTGCAGTGAGCGATGAACCGGCTCTTCCTGAGTCCATGATCCCAAAAAAAGAGAAGAAAACCTTCAACCGTCCAAAAACGACAGATCGTCCGAAAACGGACCGCCCCGTGCGAAACAAAAAACCGCAATCTGCTTCGACTTCCAAAGGTAAACCCGCCAGGAAATCACAACCAACTAAAAGTCGCGAAGAGGATGGTTATGAAAACTTATCCCCAGAAGAGCGAATGAAAGCAAAACTCGAAAAACTTCTAAAAAAATAGAAAAAAGTGTTTACATACAGAAGCGTGGCATATATTATTTGCCGCGCTCTTGTGGAGGGGTTCCCGAGTGGCCAAAGGGAGCAGATTGTAAATCTGCCACGAAAGTTTCGGTGGTTCGAATCCACCTCCCTCCACCATTATTTTTTCATTTATAAATCAAATGATTATCTAGAAAGACTCTGAAAACATCCACCCTATACAAAACTTTATCCTCTTTTAAAAAGCCTCATACCCTCGAACACCAATCAAAACACATTGTTATTAACAACCTGACGCATTTCCATGCTTTATGGATAAAAAAGCCACTTAGACACAGAGTTATCCACGCACTATCCACACCCTCCCTTTGTTCCAACCCAGCAACAAAACCTATCACAATTAAACCACCTCAAAACCACACAGAAACTCTAAGACAAACACTTAGCCAAATAACTCAATCAAACAACAAAGCACCAGCAAACACACAAAAACCGATAGACGATAGACGATAGACGATAGACGATAGACGATAGACGATAGACGATAGACGATAGACGATAGACGATAGACGATAGACGATAGACGATAGACGATAGACGATAGACGATAGACGATAGACGATAGACGATAGACGATAGACGATAGACGATAAAATGCAATCTAGGACACAGTCAAGAAAAAAGAGAGGAAAAAGGTATAGTAAGAGAAGTGGTGGGTCGTACTGGATTCGAACCAGTGACCAATTGATTAAAAGTCAACTGCTCTACCAACTGAGCTAACGACCCTTCTCATAAACTTTTATTAATATAACAACTTGATGGTCGGAGTAGAGGGATTCGAACCCCCGACATCCTGCTCCCAAAGCAGGCGCGCTACCAGACTGCGCTATACTCCGATTGGCTCCTCGAACTGGACTCGAACCAGTGACCCAATGATTAACAGTCATTTGCTCTACCAACTGAGCTATCGAGGAATGAATCAGATTGTGCAGAATGTAATTCTGAAGATAGCTGGTGGGTCGTACTGGATTCGAACCAGTGACCAATTGATTAAAAGTCAACTGCTCTACCAACTGAGCTAACGACCCAACTATCAGAGTAATGGGGTGGACGATGGGGCTCGAACCCACGACCGATGGAATCACAATCCATAGCTCTACCAACTGAGCTACGCCCACCATTACTAGATGATCAATAAAATTGGTCGGAGTAGAGGGATTCGAACCCCCGACATCCTGCTCCCAAAGCAGGCGCGCTACCAGACTGCGCTATACTCCGATTGGCTCCTCGAACTGGACTCGAACCAGTGACCCAATGATTAACAGTCATTTGCTCTACCAACTGAGCTATCGAGGAACTAATTTTATTTATCACCGCAACATACACCTTATATAAGATGGCGGAGGAGGAGAGATTCGAACTCTCGGTAGGCTACTAACCTACGCCGGTTTTCAAGACCGGTGCATTAAACCGCTCTGCCACCCCTCCGTTGCGAGCGAGGTGTATATTACGGATTTCAAAATTCAGTGCAACCCTTTTTTAAAAAAAAGATTAACTTTTTTCAATAATATAGTGTTGGTCCTTTCCTGGGTGAATCCAAACATTGGAATACCAGTAATACTGCTTAGCAGAATTGTTTGGCATAGTACAATTAATGCGTCCACGGCCGACACCAAATGGCTTAGTGGCGGTTACCACTACTTCCTCTTTCGACACCCAATCTAAATTTGCTTTACCCTGACCGGATACATAGCACACCAAATCTTTTAAACGGTATTTGCCAGGCTTAAAGGTCAAACGGAGCGATACAGGATTGTTATCTGCATAATCGCCACTCTCCTCTTTTAACAGCGGCATCGGCATCGAATTAAGTTTTAGTTTTAATGTCGATAACGTAGCAAAACGACCTGATGCAGGAAAACGAGGTAAATCTTCAAAATCAGAATCCGCACTGACCACTCCAGACTGCTGCCCAAAGGCCATAAAGCCCTTCTCTTTCATCATCGCACGCAGCAAATGATTTGATTCACCATAAGGATAAGCCAACATTTTAGGAGAGTGACCAAGATGCTTGATTAAGGCCGTTTCCACACCAGCCACTTCTTTCTCCATACGTGCATGCCACGCAGCATCAGACTCCCCTTCTTCCTTACGGGCCATATAAGGGTGGCTAACCGTATGATTGGCAAACACCGCTCCCGACTTCTCCATTTCCTTCATAATATCCCATGTCAGAAAATGCGGATTTTTTTGCTTTAGCGGCTCAGAGTTAACAAATACCGTAAAGGGATAACCATATTGCTTCAAAATGGGAAAGCCCTGTTCGTAAATATCACGATAACCATCGTCAAAAGTAATCGCGACGGCTTTGTTGGGTAAACTCTTGTGTGCCTTGATCTTATCCAAAGCCGTTTTCAGATCGACCACTTGAAACCCAGCACTTTTTAGGTAGGCCATCTGTTTAGCAAACTGCTTAGGGGATAAGGACGTGGAAGCGGGTGTTGAATCAGAAACATGATGATATTGAAGAATGGGTAAATAATTTTGCGCACTTGCTGTAAGGCTCATAACAACACCACCAATAAGAACACCGCATCGAATACTAAACGTCATGAACACCTCTTTGATTAAAATTTGCGCTTATTTTACGCGAGGAGCTCTTGAAAAAGCCAGTCACAGAAACTGTTATGCTTGCTTTGCACGGTCACTGCCTCTGTTTTACCCCAACTATCCCTACTACACTCAAAAGAGCAGATACCATAAACCCCTTTGGAGCTCTGATCCTGCCACTCGCAAACAAGGCCAACCAAGCCAAAGTAGCCCATTACGATACATCGATGATAAATCGTCATCGGTTGCTCGTAATAGGAAGCGTTAGCAGAGTGAATTTGATGCCAAAAGCACACTATAAACGAGGTGAACCATGAGCAAATCCGTTTTTTTCCAACACCTTAGTGAACAACTTGAATCGCTTAAAAGTGAAGGACTCTATAAAGAAGAGCGCGCCCTAATTACACCGCAAGCCAGTCAAATCACCACAAAAGATAACAAACCACTGATTAATTTATGCGCGAACAACTATTTAGGACTAGCCAATGATGAGATGGTCACTCAAGCTGCCCATCAAGCCCTTGATGATTATGGATACGGTATGGCCTCCGTTCGCTTTATCTGTGGCACACAAAATATCCATGAAGAATTAGAAAAAAGCCTAAGCGACTTTTTACAAATGGAAGACACCATTTTGTACTCTTCCTGTTTTGATGCAAACGGTGGCCTTTTTGAAACCTTGCTTAATAAAGACGACGCCGTCATCAGCGACGCTCTTAACCACGCTAGCATTATCGATGGCGTTCGCCTGTGTAAGGCCAAACGCTACCGTTACGCCAATAACAATATGCAAGAGCTAGAAGCTAATTTACAGCAGGCGGATAAGGATGGTGCCCAAACGAAACTGATCGTCACCGATGGGGTTTTCTCAATGGATGGTATCATTGCCAATTTACCAGCCATCTGCGACCTTGCTGATAAATACGATGCCCTAGTTATGGTTGATGACTCCCACGCGGTCGGATTTTTAGGGAAAAATGGCCGAGGAAGCCACGAATACTGCAATGTCATGGGTCGTGTCGACATCATTACCGGGACACTGGGCAAAGCTCTTGGCGGTGCGTCTGGCGGCTACACAAGTGCTTCTAAACCCATCGTAGAATGGTTACGTCAACGGTCACGTCCTTATCTGTTCTCTAATTCTCTGTCGCCTATTATCACGGCAACTACCTTAACTATTCTGGAATCCCTTAAGAAGGGCCAAGCAGCTCGCCAACAACTCAAAGACAACAGCGCTTATTTTCGCAAAAAAATGGGAAATTTAGGATTTACGTTAATTCCAGGTGACCACCCCATAATTCCTGTTATTCTCGGAGATGCAAAGCTTGCCACACAAATGGCAAATGCACTTTATAAAGAAGGCATCTACGTAACAGGCTTTTCCTATCCGGTTGTTCCTATGGGTAAAGCCAGAATCCGTACACAAATGTCGGCTTCCTTGACTAAGGAACAGTTAAATCACGCCATTGACTCCTTTGCCAAAATTGGTCGTGATTTGCATATTATTAAAGGACCTAAGCAATGAAAGTACTCGCCAAAACCCATGCGAAACAAGGCATCTGGATGTCTGAAGAGAACTATCCAGAATGTGGTCATAATGACGTCATTATCAAAATTCGCAAAACAGCCATTTGTGGAACAGATATGCATATTTACAACTGGGATGATTGGGCACAAAAAACCATCCCAGTACCGATGACCGTTGGCCATGAGTTTGTTGGTGAAATTGCACAAATTGGCGAAGAAGTAACAGGCTTTACTATCGGTGATCGTGTCTCTGGAGAAGGTCATATTACTTGTGGGCAGTGCCGCAATTGCCGTGCAGGGCGTCGCCACCTATGTCGCCAAACACAAGGTGTGGGAGTGAATCGTACTGGCGCTTTCGCTGAATATGTTGCCATTCCAGCCAGTAATGCCTTTAAGATTCCTAGCAATATAAGCGATGATCTCGCCGCCATTTTTGATCCCTTTGGTAATGCGACACACACGGCCCTTTCCTTCGACTTGGTTGGGGAAGATGTACTCATCACAGGTGCTGGCCCCATTGGCGCCATGGCCGCCGCCATCGCCAAACACTCGGGCGCCCGTAATGTTGTCATTACCGACATCAATGATTATCGCCTTGAGCTTGCTCGAAAGATGGGCGCCACCCGAACGGTCAATGTGGAGAAAGAATCTCTGCGTGACATTATGACCGAGCTCGGCATGCTAGAAGGATTTGATGTTGGGCTAGAAATGTCAGGCAACGGCATGGCTTTCCAATCCCTCCTTGAATGCATGAACCATGGCGGCAAAGTCGCCATGCTAGGTATTCCCAATAAAGACACAAATGTCGATTGGAACCAAATCATTTTTAAAGGTTTGGTTATCAAAGGTATCTATGGACGAGAAATGTACGAAACCTGGTACAAAATGGTTGCCATGTTGCAATCTGGCCTAGACCTTAGCCCAATCATTACTCACCAATACAGTATAGAAGAGTTCCAACAGGGGTTTGATGCCATGGCGTCTGGCCAATCCGGAAAAGTTATTTTAAATTGGTGCTAGCCCCCCTCTTTAGTTGCGTCATTACGAACTTCGCGTTAGTTTAAAGTTTTCAGACGCAACTAGAGCTTTCTCATGTTAGAAATCGGTACCCATGCGCACCCTTCACCTCATCAAGATGCGCTGTATATTTTATTGTTTAAAAACCAAGTATTAATTGAACAAGACCATCAATTTTTAGTTCCTTTTGACCACTTCCAGCCTGATAGCAGCATGCGCGCCATCTATTGCGGACAATGGAATCCACAAGGCAATGATCAAAACCCAGAGAAGCAAGATGCAACTAATCAAGATGTCTTTGTATGTCGCTTTGAAAATCGCCCCAGAGGCTTTACGGAAATAGATCTACGCGAACTGCTGTTTATGCAGGATGAGGCCAACTATTTACTGTTAAGCCGCGCCCATCAACTATCTACTTGGGACAGAGATCATCAATTCTGTGGTCGCTGTGGCACCCCCATGAACAACAAGCACACGACGGAACACACTAAAATTTGCCCAAAGTGCAATCTCCGTCATTATCCCCGTATTTCCCCCTGTATTATTGTTTCGGTACGCAACGGCGAGCATCTGCTCCTAGCCCGTGGACCACACATGCCCAAAGACAAATTCAGTAATATCGCAGGATTTGTCGAGGCTGGCGAAACCTTAGAACAGGCTGTCGCCCGAGAAGTCCGAGAAGAAGTCGGCATTGAAGTCAACAATATACGCTATGTTGGCAGCCAGCCTTGGTCGTTTCCCCATCAAATGATGGTGGGCTTTTTTGCCGACTATGCTGGAGGCGAAATCTTCCCTGCCCCTGGCGAAATAGAAGAAGCGGCATGGTGGCACATAGATAGCCTCCCTAATATCCCAAGTTTGGTGACCATATCAGGGCAAATTATTACTCAACACGTGGCTCATATAAAAAACAGCGCCACCTAGCGGGCACGGATGCCTGCAAAACATTTTTTGAACAGTCATTCGGAACTAGAATTTTTATAACAACCCCCTATACTAGCTCGCCAACCAATCATCATCGCGAGCTTGTTTGTTTTGAATGAACTATTACAGACCATAGAAAACACCGTGCGGCCACTAATCGGCTCAGGAAAAGTTGCTGATTATATTCCGGCCTTAGCCAATGTGAACCCCAAGCAATTTGGTATCGTCGTCTACAGCAATGAAGGTGAATTATTTCAAGCAGGGCAAGCCAAAGTCGACTTTTCCATTCAGAGTATTTCCAAAGTCTTTAGTCTTACCCTTGCTATAAAACATTATGGCGAAGACATGTGGCAAAGAGTGGGGCGTGAGCCATCAGGACACCCATTTAACTCTCTCGTACAGCTGGAATACGAAAGTGGTGTGCCACGTAACCCTTTTATCAATGCAGGTGCGCTGGTGGTAAGCGATATGAATCAATCTCGCTTTGCCTCACCTCATTACGCCATGCGTGAATACATTCGCCGTCTGGCAGGGAATCCTAAACTCAAATCCGATAAAGTCGTTGCCGATTCAGAGTTTGAGTTTCGTTCACGCAACGCCTCCATGGCCTATTTAATGAAAGCATTTGGTAACTTTGAAAACGACGTGGAAGCGGTATTGCACAGCTACTTTGATAACTGTGCTATGCGTATGAACTGTGTTGATCTGGCAAAAGCGTTTAGCTTCTTAGCAAATAAAGGCTATTGCCATCACAGTGGAGAACAAGTCATTAGCGCCCGTGAAGCCAAGCAGGTAAACGGTCTCCTTGCCACCAGCGGTTTATACGATGAAGCAGGCAACTTTGCTTATCGCGTGGGATTACCTGGTAAAAGCGGCGTCGGTGGTGGCATTATTGCCATTGTACCGAATCGTTTTTCGGTATGCGTGTGGTCACCTGAGCTCAATAAATCCGGCAACTCTTTAGCAGGCATTGCTGCCCTCGAAGCCCTATCAGATCACATTGGCTGGTCTATTTTTGGCTAATCAACCAAAAAAGCACTGTCATTCCCCCATATAAATAAGAAAAGGGCCAGATGGCCCTTTTCTATTACTGCGTTGTCATCACTTAATTTGTGATGACTTTATAACAAGGAATGTATTCACTTCCTGGTAATTTCATCCGTTGCTGAGCAACAAACGCTTGCAGCAGCGCATCTAGCTTTTCGAGTATTTGTTTATCCCCATGAATATGAAAGGGCCCATGCTCCTTAATGTAAGCCACACCCTGTGCTTTCACGTTGCCAGCCACAATAGAGGAGAAGGCTCGACGCAAATCCGCTGCCAACAAGTGGGTTTCTTGATTAAAGTTTAAACTCAAACTCAGCATATTTTCATGCGTCGGTTCGAATGGATGCTGGAACTCTTCAGGAATATGCAACTTCCAATTGTAGTAAAACGCATCATGATGTGCTTTACGGTAATGGCGTACTTCTTCCAAGCCTTGTTTCATGGCACGCGCCACTTCAACCTCATCATCAATAATGATACGGTATTTGTTTTGCGCAGCCGCCCCTAATACATCACCAATAAAGGCATGAATTTGTTCGAAATAGTTGGCACTTTCTTTGGGCCCAGTAAATACCAATGGGAAGGGGACATCCGCATTTTTAGGATGTAATAAAATCCCCAAAATATACAGAATTTCTTCCGCTGTTCCTGCTCCACCTGGAAAGACGACAATGCCGTGCCCCGTGCGAACGAACGCTTCTAAGCGTTTTTCAATGTCGGGCATAATCACTAACTGATTAACTATCGGATTAGGAGATTCAGCGGCAATAATGCCAGGTTCAGTGAGTCCAAGATAAACACCATTGCGAATACGTTGCTTAGAGTGAGCTATCGCCGCCCCCTTCATTGGGCCTTTCATTGCACCAGGACCACAACCCGTACAAATATTTAGCTCTCTTAAGCCAAGCTCATGGCCGACACGTTTGGTGTAATCGTATTCATGACGCGCAATTGAGTGCCCCCCCCAACAGACCACCATATCTGGGCTTTGAATACGACGAAACACATTGGCATTACGTAACAATTCAAATACAACGTTAGTAATCTTGTCCGAGCTCGCATTTTCAAGATTGCGCGCCAAATTGTATTCATGATAGGTAAAAATAATGTCACGCAATACACTAAACAGCATTTCTCGAACACTGCTGATCATCTTACCATCAACAAATGCACTACCTGGCGCATTCTTTAATTCCAGCTTAACACCACGTTCCTGTTGAATAATGTTAATTTCAAAATCATTGAATTCCTTCATCACGGCTTCGGCATCGTCGGTATCACTACCACAGTTCATAATGGCCAAAGCGCAACGACGAAACAGTTCATGAAGCGAACCGGAATCTTCTGACATGCGAGAGATCTCATCTTGCGATAACATCTCCAATGCTCCTTTGGGAGCCACTAATGCATCTACGCGATCTTCATACTGCATGATCGCCCTCCTTAATTATTGGTATTGTTGTCATAATCGCTATGTTGTTGTCTTAATAGTTATATTGGTCACTGATGCGCACTTTATCAAGCACAAACAATAAACTAACCATTCACCATCAGTGTGAAGAGCTACGTAACGACTGATAATATAAAGATTGCATTTCAATTAAGCGACTGTAGGTTCGACGAAACTCAAACAATAACGAACCGTTTTGATATAAGCGATCAAGCGGCAAAGCCGCACTTAAATACAGCACTACATGATGGTCATAACATTCATCCACAAGACTAATAAAGCGCCGTACCGCATCGTCATTGATCCCATAGGACACCACTCGCTCACCTGTCACGCCAGAACCCAACGCACTGTCTTCCGTCCCCCGCGCTTTAATATGCTCATAAGGCTCACTGCTCAAAGGGGAAATGCCTGACACCATCATAATAGGAAAGAGAGTGGCCAGCTCGATATAATCCAGCGAAGAGCGGGGTCCATCACATAAATCAAAAAAATCAAACCACGCCACATTCTGAGAAGCCTTCATAACCGGAATCTGGCGATGGCACACTGTCAAAGGCTCCACCGTGATTGCCCCCTTGGATAAAGTGAAGAACGCCAACTCTAACGCACTGGTATCTTGCACAAAATACACGGGATCAATGCCCTTATGACGTAATCTGTGGTCTTCTTTTCCATTGAGGTTAACGCTTTGAAGTTGACTATTCAGTCTTTTGACAACTGGCTCAAAGCGCGCCGAATCCAGTAAGGTATCGAATAAATGATCAATGGCAATATTCGACGTGGCCACCAACACCACACCCTCTTCAAACAGAGCATCCACCAAACCACTCAGCAGCATGGCATCGCCCACATCAGACACAAAGAACTCATCAAAACACAACACTTTGCATTCGTTCGCGAGCCTTTTCGCAATGCCTTTTAGCGGATTCGCCTGCCCTGAAGCAAGATTCAATTCACGATGTAAACGCGACATAAAATGGTGAAAGTGCAGACGTAGCCCAACCCCCTCAGGCAGGCAATCGAAAAACAAATCCATCAAAAAGGTTTTGCCACGCCCCACGTCCCCCCACATATAAACGCCTTTAGGGAAAGACTGGGAAGCGCAGGTGAGTTGTTGAAACAAGGCTTCAAGTAACATAAGCGCTTGACGCTGATTTGCATCGTCGACAAAGCCCTGCTGCCTTAAACGCGCTTTATATGATGAGAAAGGTGAAACCATTAAAACTGTCGCTACTCATTAAAATATCCCATCATTTTCCTTTAGAAATCGATATGGGTTCAAGCCCCCCATCACCTAGTCATTCCTTTGAACCTTTGGAGCGACTACACAACAATCTCTAAGGCTGTATTTTTTGCCCAAACTACAAAGTGGTGAAGGCTCCACCCTTTTTAAGGGCCGCTTGGTAGCTTGCTTCCCCTTTCACCCGCTCAATAAAAGCGGCAATATTGGGGTAAGCGGATAAGTCGGTTCGCGTACTCGCAGCCAGAAGAGGAAAACTCATTTGAATATCGGCGGCACTCAAAGAGTCTCCCGTAAACCAAATACGATCAGACAGGGTCTGCTCGATAAAATCCAACTGATCTTTAAGGCGAGGAGAGATAAAGTTCTCCTGAACCTTACCACTTATTCCTTTGGCAACAGGTTTTACAAAAAAAGGCATCGGACTTTTGGGAATCTTCATCATCACTAACTTCATCACCAACAAAGGCATCAACGACCCTTCAGCGAAATGGAGCCAGTAACGGTAATCTAACAAGGCTTGCCCTTCAGTTGGCCTTAGGCGAGATTCTCTGTCATAACGATCCAGCAGATACTCAATAATCGCCCCTGACTCCGCCACAGTAAGCCCCTTATCGGTAATCACAGGGGACTTCCCTAATGGATGAATTTTTTTAAGCGCTTCAGGTGCTGCAGAGGTTTCCGGATCGCGCTTATACTCAATCACGTCATAATCTAACTTCAATTCCTCAAGCAACCATACGATGCGCTGTGAACGAGAGTTTTCCAAATGATGAACCGTTATCATGCAATCCCCTTCTTCCATTAAAAGATAAAGCCTACAACAATACTAAGCGAATTACATATTATACGAAGCAAAAATAGAAAACAGATGAATTACCAAAAAGAAAAATAGTTAATATCAGATCGATCTACCGCTGCCATAAGACAAAGTGTAAATCTTTCCAACATTCGAACACTTTGCGTTATCGTTGTCGCTCTCACCATTGACGGACACACTGATAGGACTGCACGCGGCACATGAAAAAAAGCCTCCTCTACATACTAATAGCGCTGACTAGTATCAACTCAGCTCTGGCTCAAGCCCATTCCAACAACAGCGAAACACAAAGATACCACCCAACCACACACCAACCTCACCAAGAAAAGTCCTTTTTTCAAGCGGTTGATAAACACTACCGTTCACAGACAAAACGCATTAACGCCATCAGTGCCAGCTTGCTGGGGTTACCTTATGTGGACAATGACACAGGTAAAGACAAAACCGTCAAACAAACGGGTAATCCTTTGTACCGCTTTAGCTCTTTCGACTGCATGACCTATGTAGAAGCCGTACTGGCTGGCGTGATGTCTCATTCCAAACAATCGTTCGGACCAAAGTTAGTTGATATCCGTTATAAACATGGAAAAGTGTCTTTTATTACCCGCAATCATTTCCCCAGCGCAGACTGGTTTCCCAATAACAAGGGGAAGTTAGTCGAAGCAACTTATCGAGTCAGTGGCAAAGCCACCAAAATTGCCAGTGCCCTCATCAATAAACGTGCTTGGTATCATCATTTTACACTGGATAATATTCAAGATGGCGACCTTGACATCACACAACGGCAACACTTGTTGGCGAAATTGCGGCGAGACAGCAATAAAATGCCAACTAAAATGGTCCACCTGCCTTATGTGCCTTTAACGGACTTGTTCGTTAAAACCGCGCCACACCATATCAAGGTGAACACGGCTTTGTTAAAACGCATCCCCGATGGCAGTATTATCAGTATGGTCAGACCAAACTGGCCCATTAAAGACCGCATTGGCACCAATATGAATGTTTCCCATATGGGCTTTGCCATTCGCAAACAGGGTCAACTTTACTTCCGCGAAGCCAGCGAGATAAAGGGAAAAATAGTGGATGTAAACTTTGTGCAGTATCTTTATTACTATTACCGAGAAAGTAAGACATTAAAAGGCTTTAATGTTCATGTGCTGGCGCCTAAATACCACGTCTAGCACGCTCTCTAACGGTTTTGTGTTGCCGTCCCTGTTTAGGAAATTGCCCTTCTCTAAACAGGGATTGCTCTCTTATCTATTACACATAAAGCATTCTGGTGACTACTTCTTCCAAGGTGTGTCCTTCCAGATTTGGCCCGCAATCTTGTTTTGCTGCGTTGCTAAATTCTCATAAGCCTGACCGCTTGAATACACCAATGGTGTGCCGCGTTCCGCCATATCCTTACGGAAGCTAGGAGCCTTGGCCATCTTATCCAACGCTTTTTGCAATTTCACACGGATAGCTTCTGGCAAATTAGCCGGTGCAACAAGGCCTCGGTAAGAGCCCATTACTATATTCAAACCCAGCTCTTTAGCGGTCGGGATGTTAGGCGCTTGCGGTAATCGCTTATCAGACAAAACAGCTAAAATGCGTAATTGATCTTGGAAGCCCACTACCTGGCTAAATGACATTGTCCCCATATCCACATGCCCACCTATAATAGAGGTTCGCGCCATTGCGCCCCCTTTAAAAGGCACATGAATCAGTTTTACATGAGCGGCATTTTCAAATTGAATGGCAGAAAAGTGATCATTACCGCCTAAGGATGACAAACCAACGGTCATAGTGCCGTGTTTATCTTTTGCGACTTTAATCAGTTGTTTGACCGATGTGATGCCAGAGTCTTTTCTCACGACGAGCGTATTAGGATCAGAAACAAAGTTAGCGAGCCAAGTGAAGCTTTTCTCATTGTAATGAGCTACTCGATCATAGGTTAATGCTAACGCCGCAGGTAAATTCATAGTACCTAGGGTATAGCCATCCGGATCAGCCGTCGCCACTTTGGTAAAACCAATTTGCCCCCCTGCACCCGGATAATTTTTCACAATAACCGACGCCCCCTTCCCTAAAAATGGCTCTAAATGTGACGCAATCGTTCGTGCCATCACATCGGTACCACCACCAGCGGAATAGCCAACGATAATTTCAATTGGCTTTTGTGGATAATCTTCCGCAGACGCCATTTGTGAATGGCCAAGTACTTGAAACCACAAGCAACGACGTGAACACAACTCTTAGTAATTTTTTCATGACTCACCTTTTATAGTTATTGTTTATGTGACTAACAATATCGAGCACTAGACGGTTAGCGCTCAGATAAATGATTGAAAATTCGACTCGTTTAACGCTTTAACCCAAGGATATTTGATAAACTCACAGCGCATTTTGGCTAAAAACCTTTCTCCTCTTTTCGTCTGACCAAGACGCACTCACTCGGTAAAATGCATTCCAAATAACTGCATACGAAAAACTGCCTTTATCCACAGGAAAGTTACTTTCAAACAAGCAACGTGAGTGACCAAACAAATCAATGCAAGTATCGATATAAGGTTGAATGGTATGGGCGAGAGCCAGTGATGTCGGCGGCAACGTTTGCTCAGAGAATCCCAACCCCATAATGGGCATGCCAAATCCACCTAGCTTGATGACCACATTTGGGCATTGCGCTAGATGAAATAAACGGTCTTGCCATGCTTGAAAATGAAGAGAACGCTTTTGTGCGTACGGACCCACCCCTAAAGACCCACCAGCATGGTTAACCACCAGCTGCAAATCAGGAATTAACGTGGCAAGCGCCGTAACGTCTTCCAACTGAGATTGGTACACCCAAAGATCTAAAACGAGGTTACGTTTCGACAGTTCACGAGCGCCTTCTATAAAAGCCTTGCTTAAAATCAAACCTTCAGGCGCAGGGACTGGATTGGAACGAACAGCGGGATCAGGGTGTGCCGCCACGGGTGTACGTACCCCTTTGAATAACTTACCACCCGCTGCCATCATGGCATCCAATACGGGAGCAACGTCTCGGCCTAGTAACAAGTCCGCCCCCCCCCACGATGGCCGCTGCTACCCGTGTTGTTCCATAGCAACCACTGCGTGCTTGTGCGGCAATACCACGCACAAACTCCACTTCACCAATGGGTTGTTCCGATGTCGGCCCATCGGCTCGATACATACTGCGACATTGAACAAACACTGACGCCACCACATTGTGCCCACTTTCACCTATGTCATCGGCGTACTCTTCCAGCAAATAGCGAAACCCTGCTCGGTCCCATAAATGATGATGGGCATCGACAATAGGCATGCCTTCTGTGAGTGCAGGTTCATTTACCAAATTAAGCCAATCCTTGAGAGGCTGCGGATTAGGCGATTCGACTTGTAGGGGCTGACGCCAAGGTTTTTCAGATTCAGTTGACATTAATCACCTCTTCCCTTCTCGTGTCACAGCAATGACGGCTCAAAACCTAAAGGTTAAAACCGATACAACCTCTCTGGGTTATCACTTAAGCAAGCTAAAAACTGTTCCTGTGTCAGCGCTCGTGTCATAAAATCCAGCATATCGCTTGTCTTTGGCAAAGGCTCAGCCGTCATGACATGAGGCCAATCACTCCCCCAAAGACAACGTTCTGTATATTGACTGGCAAGCGTTTCTACTAAGCCAAAAAGGTCTTGATATTGGCCCACTTGCTTACTGACTCTCGTAGGGGCCAGTTTTACCCAGATGCGACCACTGTCCAACAAGCGGCACAGCCCCTCAATATCGGAAGTGCTATTTGGGTCACAATGCCCAAAATGGTCCAATACCAACTGTTGCCCCTGAGGTAATCCCTTTAGAAGCGCTTGCAGACGCGAGTATCGAGCCGGCTCGGTATTGAGTTCCACATGCCAATCGACTTCAGCCGCGCGGTTCGCCAATTGAGGAAGACGCTCTAAATCATTCAGTCCCAGGCGCGTTCTGTCTTGAATACGCAACGCACGAACACCGGCTTTGGCTAAGCTTTCTAAATCCTGAGTCTGCTCATCAATCATGGCCACCCCGCGCAGCTCAATGGCCTGTTGCGCGGTTAATGTGTCAACCAACCGAGAATTATCCACCCCATCCACAGACGCTTGAATGATCACCGCTCGCCCAATTTTGCCTAAACTCGCTTCCTCTAAATAATCATTTAGATCTTTCGCTGGCGGCACGTAACTTGCCCCCGTAGGCACAACTGAACGACTGAAAACGTGCATATGACTATCGCATAGAATCGGTTTCACACTATTTGCTCCCTGTCTTTGGACGACGTTTTACGAGATCGTACGCAATACTGGCAACGACACACAAAATCGTGATCACGATAAAGGTCATTGCAATCGAGGAATGGAAGAAAATCCCCACACTGCCATTACTGGTTAACAACGCCTGACGTAAGCTTTGCTCAAGGGGCTTGCCCAATATCAAACCGATCAATAAAGGCGGTAAGGGAAAACCACTACGACGCAATAAAAATCCGACAAAGCCCGCTCCCAACATCACCCACACATCGGTCAAACTGTTGTTCACAGAAAAGGCCCCCAGTAACGCCAGTATGATCACGGTTGGGAACAAATGACGTGGCTGAATGCGAATAACGTGTACCGCCACTTTAAACAGTAATAAACCGAATAAAATGGTAGGGATAGAAGATAAAATTAAGGCTTCAAATATGGCATACACTTCGACGCCATAGTCACGGAACAAAAATGGCCCTGGCGCCAGACCTTGTAACATAAAAGCCCCAAGAATCACCGCCGTCACCGCATCCCCTGGAATGCCTAATGCTAAAGTAGGGATCAATGCACCGCCCGTCACCGCGTTATTCGCCGCCTCTTGTGCCGCCACGCCTTCATCCGCGCCATGACCAAAGGTCTCAGGCTTACGAGAACGAGAACGTGCCAAGCTATAACTCATAAACGCCGGCACAGTGGAACCGATACCAGGTAGAATGCCCACGAACGTACCAATCAACGACGACCATAATAAGGTGACACGCATACGCCACATGTCTACGAAACCCAGCTTGCTTGGTAATAACTCGGGAATCTCAGCCTTCTGCGCATCGGAATGTTTACTCTTAAAAAGCTGTAAAAACACTTCCGACATGGCAAACAAACCGACCAAAACAGGGATCAGCTGCAAACCGTTTTCCATGGCGAAACTACCAAACGTGAAGCGAGGAGTACCTTCTATGGGATCCAAACCAATAATGCCAGCAAAAATCCCCAATAACGCCATGATCGCGGCATCCAAACGTACACCACCGCCGAATAAAACGATGACTGTCAGAGCGAACACCAGATTTTTGACGAAGCCATCAGCTTAAAAAAACTGCTCGACTATAAATGGGTTCTTGCGCCCACTTCCGTCGTCAGTAGACAATGGCTAGATCGAGCGTTTGAACTACAAGGTTTGACCAAACCCGATGTACAAATTGAAACCAACTTACTACTTATGATCCCTTCCATGATCATGCAAACAGAGTTGCTAAGCTTTATTTCGCGACGCAACCTAGAAACAGATAATGCGCAATCTGCCAGCAAACAGCTAAAAGAAGTGCCCGTTGAAGAGTTCAGAATGAAGCGACATTACAATGTCATTAATGTTAAAAAGGGCTATTTGCCCCCTGTCGCCAAACGTTTACGCGAAATTCTGATCAAAGAAGGACGTAATATTTTTGAGAGTGGAAAAACAAACTAAAGCGGTAAGTAACAAAAACTAGGCCCTTTCTCCCTTAAAAGAGCCTGACCGAATTATCGTTTTGTACTCACTTAGCCTTGATAGCCTGAGTACATAGGATGCCCACTGATGCCTAACGCGTCATCGAACGTGACTTTTAGAATGCTTCCTGTGTCCGATTCGGTAATAAAGAGCGTGCGTAACCCTTCGCCGCCAAAAGCACAGTTAGTGGTGCCCAAGCCTTTGGGAGAACGGATCACCGCAATCGGTTGGCCAAGTGCGTCGTATACCCAGACTAAGCCCATGCCTGTTTGACAGACAACAACGCCATTTTGCGCCGTCAGTGCCAGGCCATCTGGACCAGCGCGACCACCATTGTATTGTAAGAAAAGCCCTGCCTTATTCACGCGACCACTTTGTGACAATGGCAAGCGCCACACGGCATTGGCGCGAGTCACTACGAGATAAAGCACATGACTGTTTACATCCAGCACCAAGCCATTTGGACTGGGTACCTTATCTATCAGGCAAGTTAGCACGCCACTGTCTGGCTGCCAGCGGTAAACACGTCCGGTTGGATCTTGTAGACCCGTTTGCCCTTGATCGGTGAAATACAAAGCACCGTCCGGTCCAAAATGCAGATCATTACAGCCTTTGAAACCTTCCGAGTCGCAATCTTTCAATGCCGCTTCAACTTGGCCCGTTTGCGGATCCATCGTAAGCGTTCATTCTACGCCGTTATTTCATCCCATCTTTTCGCACTCTAAACTGGACTCCGTTTTCATCTCATAACCGATAACGGAGTCCAACCCATGACCAAACCCTATGCCCGTCGTTCTTCCTCTGAATGGCAACAAATCATTGACGATTCGTTGTGGCACTTTATCCCACTATTGTGTAGCCCATCGTAACGTCCTATTTTCAAAAAACTTAGTACTATATCTAAGCTATCCGTTATTTCAATCAATTGAAATATATAGATTTTATTTGATAGATATCGCTTATCGATTGGTTGTTAATATCGATTGGAACCTGTTATAAGAATACGTTATCTTTCTCCCAAAGACGATTTTTGTGCACCTTTTTTTCAGCGCCTTTTCTTCATTTCTCCTGTCCACCAATCACTCGGTTTCATTAAAAATGATGGTTTGCTCATTGCGCTGCACAGAGATTGTCTAATGAATCAAGCATCTTCTGGAGTTAAGCATGAGTAACAGCGACAACATTAAAGAATACTCAGGCCCCGCAGCGGGTTGGGGAGCGTTAAAAGGCGTTACCAAAGCTTGGGTGAGCAGCAAAAAGCCGATTAAAAATCTCAGAGCCATGCTGAAAACCAATCAAAATCATGGTTTTGATTGCCCAGGGTGTGCTTGGGGGGACGTACCAGAAAACCACATGGTGAAATTCTGTGAAAACGGCGCCAAGGCAGTTAACTGGGAATCCACAGGCCGCTTAGTGACACCTGAGTTTTTTGCTAAGCATTCTGTCGCTGATCTTCTTAAGCAAAGTGATTATTGGCTTGAATATCAAGGCCGTATCACGCATCCAATGCGTTACAATGCGCAAACCGATCATTATGTTGTCGTGAGTTGGGACGACGCTTTTGAGTTGGTTGCGAAACATCTAAACGACCTAGAATCACCAAACCAAGCGGAGTTTTATACTTCTGGCCGCGCATCCAACGAAGCCGCTTATATTTACCAGCTATTTGTTCGCGCGTTTGGCACCAATAACTTCCCTGACTGTTCTAACATGTGCCACGAAGCCAGCGGTCAAGGCATGAGTTCAACCATTGGGGTGGGCAAAGGTACCGTGGTATTTGATGATTTTGCCAAGGCCGATGCTATCTTTGTGATAGGACAAAACCCCGGAACCAATCATCCGCGCATGTTGGAACCCCTTCGTGAAGCGGTAGAACGAGGCGCACAAGTGGTGTGTTTTAACCCTCTTAAAGAACGTGGACTGGAGCGTTTTCAGCATCCACAACGCCCTTTTGAAATGCTAAGCAATGGCGCCGAGCCAACCAATACCGCCTATTTCCGACCTGCACTAGGAGGCGATATGGCCGCCATGCGAGGTATTGCGAAGTTCTTATTGCAATGGGAAAGAGAGGCACAAGCGGCTGGCAAAGCCCCCATTTTTGATCATGATTTCCTGCAGCAACATACCACGGGGTTGGATGCCTACCTTACAGAGGTTGATGCCACCTCTTGGGCGCATATTGTTGAACAGTCTGGATTGAGTATTAACGACATACAGCTCGCTGCTGATATGTATGTCCGCGCTGAACGCGTGATTATGTGTTGGGCAATGGGCGTTACTCAGCACAAGCATTCCGTTCCGACGGTTCAAGAAATCGTTAACCTGCAATTATTGCGTGGCAATGTGGGCAAGCCTGGGGCTGGGTTATCCCCTGTTCGAGGCCACAGTAATGTTCAAGGTGACCGTACCATGGGCATCGATGAGCAACCACCAGAGTGGTTTTTAGACGCTATTGAGCAACGCTTTCAATTTAAGGTGCCCCGTCAGCACGGTCATAATGCGGTTCAGGCGATTCAAGCCATGGAAGAAAAGCGTGCTAAGGTCTTTATTGGCCTTGGTGGAAACTTTGCCCAAGCGACGCCCGATTCTCATCGAACCCATGCGGCCATGAAAAACTGCGATCTTACCGTTCAAATCAGTACCAAGCTCAATCGTTCCCATTTAATTACGGGCAAGGATGCATTGATTCTCCCATGTTTAGGTCGTACCGAGATTGACCGTCAAGCAGAAGGGCAACAAGGCATTACCGTTGAAGACACTTTTTCTATGGTGCATATCTCTTTTGGTCAACTAAAACCTTGCTCAAAAGAACTGCGTTCTGAACCCGCTATTTTAGCGGGGATGGCAAAGGCCACTTTAGGAAACCATCCCGTCGATTGGGAGGATCTGATCGCCGATTACAGCCGAATTCGCGACCTTATCGCAGACACCATTCCAGGTTTTGCAGACTTCAATAAAAATCTGCAAAAACCTGGCGGCTTTTATTTAGGCAATGCCGCAGCAACGCGTCAGTGGCGTACGCCAACAGGAAAAGCACAATTTGCCGCCGCCCCATTGCCAAAACAACTGATAAACCAAACCGTAACGGACAAAGGGGAAAAGCCAGACCTTATATTGCAAACACTGCGCTCTCATGATCAATACAACACGACTTTATACGGACTTGATGATCGTTATCGTGGCGTCTTTGGTATGCGAGAGGTACTGTTTGTGAATGCTGAAGAAATTCGTCGCTTAGGTTTTCAGTCCGGCGATAAAGTCGACATGATTTCTCTTTGGGAAGACGGAGTAGAACGCAAAGTAAAAGGCTTTGAATTGGTGGCATACGACATGCCAACCGGCCAAGCAGCGGCCTACTACCCAGAAACCAACCCATTGGTTCCGCTTGAAAGCTATGGGGATGGTACCTTTACGCCGACGTCAAAATTTATTGCCATTAAACTACAGAAGTCTGAGCCAGATAACCTAATTGCCTCATACAAAAGTCATTGAGAGTCGTGATCAAGTAGAGGTTGCTGGGTAAAGAGTTCCGTCGCCTCTTTAAAACACTGTTCTGCAAGGGCGGATCTTGGCACGGATTTGCGAATAATCAGCCCGATTTGTGAAGGCGAAAGGCCATTTTTTATGGGCTTTAATTTAAGATTGTCACTTAACGCTTCAATGCCTTCTTCCATGGGCATAATTGTGCAACATAATCCGGATGCTACCGCCTGAATAAGATGGTAACTGGAGTCGCTCTCAAGAATCACATTGGGCGTTAAGTGCAGGTTGCGTAAGATATGGGTAATGGATTGACGAAAGCTCATTGTCGCATCCAGAAGACCCAGCGGCTTTTCTATCACCTCTTCCCATTCAACCTCTTCATTGTCAAATTGAAAAAACTCACCGGAATACATAAGGCCCATTTGGGTGATGCCAAGATCAATGATATCGAACTGCCCTTGATCCACTTCATCAATATAACAAATACCGAGATCCAATTGATTGCGCATCAGCTGATCGATGATTGCCTCTGAACTAAGCGATGAGAGCGAATAGGTCAGTTCTGGATAACGCTGAGACAAAGGCTTTAGCAAACGAGTGGGATCAAAACAGGAAAGAGGCACCATACCAATGGATAAATTACCAACCAATTTCCCTCGACAATTTGCGGCTTCTGCCAATAAACCATCGTGTGTGGCTAACAGTGTTTTTGCCCAAGCCAGAATGCGCAAACCTGGCTCTGAAAAACCTTCAAATCGGTGGCCTCGAACCACCAACTCCAGCCCCAACTCTTCCTCTAAATTACTGATTCTCATGGATAAGGTTGGCTGTGTGACATGACAAAGCTCAGCCGCTTTCCCAAAGTGTCTGGTTTGCTCAAGGGCTAATAAAAACTTCAGTTGCTTAATGTCCATGCGTCCGCTCTACTGGGATTGGATAGGTGTCGTCACTATTTGACCATAGTAACGTAAAAATTGGATGTTATTGGTTTATTTTGCCACTTAATAGCATCATTGATTTTGACTTTCTTAAGATATCTTGGATTTCTTGCCTCCTCTGGCATATTGCTGTGTGAACAATATGCCTTTATGACGTTTATGCCACCTTGTCGTACAAAAACAGCCCTCGCATAGAAAGCCTAGATTTAAGCATTTTTAATTGAAATCAATAGTTTAGACCCTATTAACACTCACTTGGTTACGTCGTATGGCTTCCGGTAACCAAAGGTTTAAGCGCATAAGCAATTCGTGTTCAGGAATGCCACATAGGCTGGCAATGGCGGCCCAATTTACCTCGCCTGTCGTCTGAAAAGCTTTGATAATAGATGCCTGCCAAGATTCAAGGCGCACAATATTAACGCGATAGTGCTCACGAAATACCAATAGCGCTTGGGATTTTAACGCTGGTTTGTCTGGCTTGCTTCGCTTACCTTCTGGGCTAGCACCATCATCACTATTGTCTTGCTGTGCAAGATAGCTTTCGACTTGTTGTAGATAAGTCAGTAGATCAAAGTCTACCTCGACCAGTTGGCTGGTTTCAGGCAGGGAAAGATTGGGCCAAGTCATAATCTGAAACCCTAGCCCTCCTACAGCCAAATCTTCTTGGCCCTGTGCTCGAATACTTGTGGCTTGGGCACGTTCCAGCTGGGCTAACTGCTCTGGCAATGCCAAATAGAGAGCCATTTGTTCTGGCATATTGGCTTGCTCTGGCGTTGGACGTGTGTCCCTTAAAAAAGCGGCGAAGTGTGCGCCAAGTTCGTAAAGGCTATAGTGCCGCGACGGCATTTGTTGCAAATAGCCCAACGCAAACATTCGAAACACATCATCTCCTAGATAAACATGCAACGCGGGGAATTCCACTTGCATGCATTCTAGTAAACGCAAGCGATAGCCCGTTTGATACACGCTTAAACGTTCTTCCACTGGAAAGGTTTGTGAACCGTTAATCCACTGTGAGGAATTCACGTCAGGTCGTCCCTGTAAGATTTGTCGAAACAACCATTGCTGCTGTTGTTGCAAAGTGGCCTGGGCTGACTGTAGAGCCTCTTTGGCTTTATGATTCTTGGTCATTTCACGGCCTCACGGTTTACAACATCAAGGTGAGATCGCTCAAGATGAGCAGCAATAGAAGTCGATAGAGCATCACTGTCTTGTGTACAGACCCGTTGCGGTATTCGGCCTTGTAACGCTTCTTTCGCCAGATTTAATTCTGCAACTAACTCTGGGAACGAAGGAATATTAGCATCCCATTCAAGTAAGGTCGTGACGTGGTTACCACGCGCTTTGATAAACGCCTCATACAATTGCCAAACCGGTGTTGGAATAGGCTGATCATGGGTATCAATCATATGTGTGCCGCAGTCTGATGGCCCTGCTAAATGGCATTGAACCACTGACTGTAATGGGATTCCAGCTAGGTATTCATAAGGATCAAAGCCAAGGTTAAAGCCACTAACGTAGATATTATTCAAGTCCAACAGGAGCTGACATCCCGTTTGCTTAACGAGCTCTGACAAGAAATCCCATTCGCTATAATCGTTCTCGGCAAACTCAAGATAGCTACTTGGGTTCTCCAATACCATGGGCCGCTCTAGTATCTCTTGTACTTGATGAACCTTGTGTGCCACCTGCTCAAGACTTTCATGGGTTAGGGGCATGGGTAATAAATCATGGGTGTTCACTCCCATGATTCCAGTCCAACATAAATGATCGGAAATCCACTCTGGTTGTAGCGCTTGGGACAAGGCTTTCACCTTATTTAAATAATCGAGATTCAGTGGATCCGTTGAGCCAATCGATAAAGATACTCCATGTAGCACAATCGGGTAATGTTCACGCAGCTTAAACAACAATTGCCGAGCATAACCGCCATGATCCAGTATGTTTTCCGTAATGGCTTCAAAAAAATCAACTCCCGTCTGCGCTGGTAATAGGTTCCGTTCTAACCAAGTAAAATGACATGAACGTAACCCCACTCCATAACCCAACGACTCTTGAGTAGCGACATTATCAAACGCGACTCCCTCTCCATTGGTCATATAACACCTCCACACTATAACCTCGCCAAATTTAATGCCATTTCCGTTTGCCAAATAACAAGCGGTTCTTAACGAACCGCTTTCGCCATCTGGCAGTACAACGGGCGCTATAGCCCTCAATCAGGTTGAAGGAGGGAATACCAAACGTAAATCAGACACTTCAGGTTTCGGCTCTGGTGTCTTGCTTGGATCTTCTGCTGCAAGCGCTTTGGCGTATGCTTCCCAAGCTATATCGTACACACCTTCACCCCGTTTAAAGGATACGGTTTCCTCTTCTTTACAGGGTTCAAGCGTTTCAGGGTTGAATGTGAACACCGCCATTTCACCGTCTTCTGGATAAAGCTGAGAAGCTGAAATCGGCACTGCACAACCTCCTTGCGCTCCACAAGCATTATCAGCTGGAGCAGAGTACAAAGTAGAGTCCGTATTGCCAGACCCCGTTTTGATTTTCACACCACCACAGCCACCGCCGCTGTTACCAACTTTTTGTACGAAGCCACAACCTCCTTCGCTTTTACATTGGTTCGAACCTCGACAGGTATGGAACACTTCTTTTGAAGCACACAGGTTTAAATCCGTATCTGGCTGTGGCATTAAAGCCATGCCCTGACAGGCATGGTATAGATAAGGTGGCTTATCTTTCAAACGCTCTTTTTCACCAATACGATGGTATTCTCCCAAGCTAAGATCCGGCGCTTTACCAAAGATCGCCCAGCAAATAGACACGCGATCACCGGAGCCAGACATAGAAGGGAATGGAAATTCCCCTTTTGGATTAGTCCAGTAGGTGTTGAGCACTGTAGTGATCCCGGCAATCGCGCCAGCTGCCACACGGCTCATTTCTTCAAAGTTTGCGTTGCGTTTATCCTTATCTGGCGTATTCATGTTATTTAAGGCATTAGCAACAGCCTCTGCACTTGGAATGGCGTCTTTAAGGGGGTTATTTTCGAAATCAGGTGTCGCTAGGTCACTTGCTTTCCAAGTATTGTCGGCTTTGTGCCAGTCTGCCCATGTGGTGATCTTGCCGCTATCCATCAGCTCTTTCACTTCCGCAAAGCGCTCATAATGGTCTTTACTCCCATTATCATGGCGCGCAACAGCGCTGCCTGACTCTGACAATTGCTGACCATCATCGCCATACTGGATATAGTCTGCTTTAAGGGCAGTGAAGTCTGGCCGATAATCTTTTTCGACACTGCGTAACAGACCTGGCGTAGCCTTATACATAGGCGTTGGCTCAATCTTCATGGTTGAGCCTTCACCCTGATCTGTAATGGCATTCATCATTTGGAAAATATGCTGCTTAGCCGCTTCCGCGCTGATATCTGCGTCTAAACGCGTTTTCATTTTAGGAAATTCAGCTAATGGATGACCTTCCCCTTCTGTATTAAATAGATCCTGCTGTACTGAGTCAGGATTAAAGACTAAATCAAACAGGTGAACCGTCTGATCTTCACGGACAAACCGGTCTTCTATCTCAATGGTTTCTTCTTTGATTTGATCGTTACCATCAATATCAATATCTTCAACATCAATAGTGATTGACCGTTTCTCTCCTTGCTCACTGAAGTCATAACTTATATTCAGATAGGCAGCAAGGCATTCATACATGGCTGCTATCGAGCCAAACATGGGCAGATCGACTTCCGTCGATGTTACTTTCCAGTCTTTAAAGGGCACGTTGCCGATTACCCCACCATTTTTTGTGGCGATGTATTTATCTCTGGCATCAAGCTTAATCTTGGCAGCCAGTTCTGCTGCATCCTCTTCAATTGCTAACGCAAGGTGAATACTGTTCTCATCAAGACCGCCTAGCTTGACCTTAATTTTGCTGTATATAGGGTCATCTAAGTCTGTCAGATCAAGAATATGTGGAATGGTTGTTTTGTCTGGGCCGTAGCAAATCCAGCCATTATTCTTGTTAACCAGCAAAGGCGAAGTAAATACCGGATGCAAAATATCATTACTCACATAGTAGCCACCAGGCCCATAAAGTGTTTTTAACTTGTAGTTATTACCCAGTGCACTGCAAATATTAGAGGCCAATTGCAAATGCAGCATTTCTTGAATAAAAACGCTGAAATACGTATTACAGGCCGTTTCGTTCTCTGTTGTCGGTTTTGGCGTAGGCGTTATCCCAGGCCAGCGACGGCCATAGTAGAGTGGCTTTTGGCCTTCAGGTGGTTTTTCCGTGATGCTATGCATTCCCTGAATGGAATACATAGTCGTCATATACAAAGGGATGGTAAATAACTCCACATTCACCGCGGCTTGAGCCAAACAGTGTAACGCGTTCATATCAGCTAAAATATGCTTTGGGCTTCGCTTTGTGATATCAGGGTTATGTTTCAAATGCGCCGCTGCCAGACGTTGAAATTCCATTATGTCTCTCCTCAATAGTGTTAATCGGCCTGTCTTGTTTACCAAATGAAGAGCTAGATAAGGGCTTAACTAACTCCACTCAACTAGAAGATGGTATACAGAACCTTTTCGACCATAGAACAATCTGCCTTCACTTACAGTGTCACTTTGGTATCAGATGCAAAACACACGGAGATCATCATGGGGAAATTCATGGTCATCTTGTCTAAGAAGATCGTATAGAGCAGACTTTTTGCGTCAGAAGTTTTGTGAGACACCCATATTAAATACCTAGCTACGTCATACAAAACTATCTTCTTCACAGAAAGAATTTATATGGAATTCATCTTTTATCGTTTCGTTAAGGGATAACTAACTGCTAAAAAGGCTGGTTATTGGGTTTTTAGGCGAGTAAATTTACTAATACATGATTAGTATATAAAGAAAGGCTATGAATGCTGGAATGAAGCTAAGCGAGTAGTCGGTTATGACTGGATCTTGGTTTTCTGTTTAGTTTATTTGAATCACAATAGTGCACAATAGATTGTTCGGCACCAACAACAGCACCGGTTCTTGCGCCAAATTCTGTGGCGATACAAAGCCAATTTTCTGAGAGTATATTGAGTCGTTGAAGAATCGGCAATAAAGAAACATCTATTGAACCTCGCTTATCTTCTCGGATGATTCGCCCAGTCATATCAACCAATTCGAGGTAATCTAATAATTCAAAAGGTAGGCCATCCGGCATGTTTTCTCTGGGGTTACCGACAAAAGGATAAAGCAATTTTGGTTGCTTTTGATGTTTAGCTGCGACCACACGCTTTTTAACGCTAGTAAATTCCGAGGCTTCTGGCGTTTCACTTATTTTTGCCCTTAATGGATTAAGATCAACATAAGTCATACAAGCAGCCAGTGCAGCCTCATCAAGCAGCGCCTGAGATTTAAAACGGCCCTCCCACTAATTTTGTAAAAATTTGAACCGCTTTAGCGGGCCCGAAGGGTGAGCGAGTGAAACGATGCGAATAGTACCTACCAGTGCAGTTGTCTTCAAAATTTGCCTGTCGAGCAATTGGCTCATTAAGCTCTTTCATGAACCAGCTAATGTCCATAAGGCGGCTTCTATAAGCTTCAGCAGACGCTTCTACCAAAGCCATTGCATAGTCTGGCAATGATTCCCCTCTTACATATTGCTGTGTAAACAAGGTGCCTTTATGTAACTTATGCCACCTTTGCAGAACCTCTAATGTAGACCACTTCGCCGCTTTTTCTGCATGGATATGCAACACCACATGAAGGTGGTTACTCATTACCGCATAGGCACAAACATCGATAGCAAAGACACTGGCTAAGAATAACAAACGCTCTTCAACCCAGCCACGGCGGTGCTCAAAGCTTGCACCAGAAACCGGATCTTCTCCACACAAAAACGCCCTACGGACACAACGAGAAACACAGTGATAGAAAGGCGTATCTTGTAAACTAACTTGCAAACTTCTGGCTCTTGGCATGACGAAACCTCTCTTCCATAAGAAATATACTGGTTAAATATACAGTATAAAGAAAAATCGTCAAGTTACGATGGGTGTCTCTTAGGAGGGTCCCATTAAATGCTTAAGATGCGTGTCCCATTAAATGCTTAAGATGCGTGTCCCATTAAATGTTCAACCAAAATCTATTTGATAAAAAGCGAAACGACTATCAGCATGAGATAGAAGCCACTTATAAATTAACAAAAACATTCTCTCCTTATATTGCCGTTAAAAATGAGTCAGTTAGCTCTAAAACTGATCAACGACAAACAGAGTTTGATGTCGGTTTTACCCTTAAAATCTAATAAGGTAAGTGACCATTGCAGAAGAATCAATGGAGTCATTGATTCTTCTTATCTTGAAATACCTTGGATTTCCTATCACCTCCCCGCCCTAAAGGATTCACTCTCCTGCCTGTTTTTTCCTCAATGTCAGCTTTAAAACGATCATCACCCAATACCCAAGCCTTGTTTGTGGCATCACGGATCTCTACCAAGCTACGTTCTGACATTCAACCTTGAAATAGCTGACGATAGTGCTGCTGTCTATCTTCTTTATCTTTTCCAAGGTTAAAATACTCACTATGCGGCGTAATCAGAGCAATCTCTTTTCCAATAGCATTGCTTTGGTAACTTGACCAAGGGTACTCCGAAGCATGATTCACCATACCCGCTCTCACCGGATTAAGCTCAATATAACGATACACCGTCAGTAAGTAGTGCTCTGAATCCACTAACGTCGGTTTATAACGTCCTTCCCAAAGGGTACCCGTTCGGCCATAGGTATCATTGAAATACTGAACATATTTACGGCCCAATGCTTGTATCATACGACTCAGACCATCTTTGTCTTGAGGCGTGGCAAGGAGATGAACATGATTCGTCATCAGCACAAAAAATTGGGGTCAGAGTAAAATTAAATCTCTACGATCAGCCATCATCACTATTTTTAAGCCAACTTTCTTTTCTTCCACGCTTTGCCTGTGTTTTCCTCTGCCCTGTTAGCAACCCTATTTGTTCTTAAAATCTATCATTTCCTAACGCTAAACCTTTATTTAATTAAACGAATATCTTCATCGCTGCAAAAATTGGCTGACGGTTATTATCTCGCTGGATGATATCCTCGGCATAGTCAGGAATAGAAACTCTCAGACAACGTGTCATGGAGACTTCTTTCTCACATACTTTAGGGTAGAGGAGGATAACATGAAGAGGGATTAGCTAGGGAGCCGATTTAATTTTACTCTGACCCCAATCAATTACTTGAAGCTATCTCCCAATTTGATGAGGAAGACAGGCAACTGGCTCAGGGTGTTTTGGAGGGTTTAATTCTTAAGCATCAGGCCAAGCAGTCAGTGCAGCGGCAAACAACGGCTAAGGGGAATAAATAGCAGGCAAAGAAAAGCCCGCAAATGCGGGCTTTCGAGTTTAATAATTTTCCAACTCTTCATTTAGATCCGCTAAAAGCTGATCAACCGATGGGGTAACCCCATTATCAGAAGGAGTGTAGAATATACCGGGTAACACGCCATCATTTTTCAAATTCGGAAGCAATTCATTCATAAAATCTTCTAAAGAAAATGATTCTGGCTCGTAACCACTCCACTCCTTTTTAGCGCATAGATCAGCATATTCTTTTGCTGGCCACAGAGGAAAGACTTGCTGACCATCGTCTGTTGAAGCCAATGCCCAACCATCTTTATAAAGCCCCCAAACCTCTTCCCAATCAGCTATAACTTTTACAAAGTGTTCATAACGCTTTGGTCCAGCCAACGCTGTTACGGACTCTATTTGTTTTGGATTAACTTTCATATTTTGACCTATAAGAGGCCGCACTATCGCGGCGGCCTCTCTTTATTTTTCCTACCAAAATTATCGTATTTATGTTGCAAACGATGCAGTTTTCTATCTTGTAGATTTGAGTGCTCATAACCATAGCCTTTTGCCGCTTCTCGGCCACGCTCATGCGCTAAATCTTTACCTGGGGGGTTACGGATAGTTTTTCGATTACCTCTAGCAATAGAATTTTTCTCTTGCTTAATCCAACCACGATCGGCCTCCCCTAACTTCGGGTCATCTCCCAACTCTTTTAATCGCGCTTGTTTTCCAGACCGACCTCCAGTCTTTGTAACAACACTCTCACTCGTAATCCTACCATTAGACGCCTTTCCTTCCAACGCCGATTGAGCAGAACCTCCTTGCATTTCAGGAACTTTTGATGCGGATTTCGGTTTATCTAAGGCTGCCAAGTGTCCTGTTTCTGCACCCGCCTTGGCCTCACCTTTCACACCACTGCTTACAACAGCCTTCCCTTTTTTCCCTAGTATTATAGTCGCCGCCGCTGCGGCAATCGAGGCAACCTCCTTAGCTTGTTTTGGGGATGCTCCATACGATAAAGCGGCTTCTCTTGCTGTCTGCTCTGCGACTAACGATGGACCGACAGCCTTATCAGAAAGATTATACTCATCCATTGACTGCAACATCTTGTCAATTTCAGGCGAACTACCATCGGTATCAAACTTCCCGCGTCGATAATCTGCAATGACATCTGTTATTTCCTTCTTCTTCGCAAGACATGTTTGACTGGTTCCATTTTTAGAACAAGCATTAATTAAACCTTGTAAGTTCTCTTTACTTAATTCAACACTATCTTTATATGCCTTTTCTCGACATTGCTCATCAGAGCACTTAGTTAACTTCTCTTTCAGAGATGTCATTTCAGCACTACTCAGGTAGTTATTCGCCACGGCATTCTCACCCGCTTGCCCTGCGGCGATGGCGTTGTTGGTGTTGCCTGTGGTGGCGCCAACGCCAGTGGCAGCGGCACCGATAACAGCGATAATGGTTTGTTTTTGGTTGGCGTCCAGTTTGTTTGGATCGCTTGTGCCATACAGCCACTTAGCAACGGCTGGGGCAGCGGCTTCAGATCCTGCGGCAGCAATACCTGTCGTTACGGCGTTATTGCCTCCTGCCGAAGCTACGGCAGCCGCGACGATGCCGTGGGCAAGGTCGTGGGCGACTTCCTGACCATTGGTCAGTTGGCCGTCTTTATTGTTTGCTGCAAGACCTTTGAAGTATTGGCCTATTTGGTTAGCAACAACAGGGGACGCCGCTGCGGCCCATTGACCTGTTGCGCTGTCGGTTGGGGCAAGTAACCCTGCACCAATGGAGCTGACCAAGAGTTTGTAGTTATTTAAAGTGTTGCTTTGTTTCTCGTACTCAGCGGAGCTGATTTTGCCATTTTTGAATTTTTCTTTTAGCGCGTCTTGTTTAGCGAGAAGCGCGCCGCTGACCTGCTGAACGGTGTTATCAAAGGTTTGTGTGACTGAGCGTTGGTGGTTGATGTTTTTTTCAACCTCGGCTTGATCAAAGTTATTCTTTAACGCCCCACTGTTGGCTTGTGCCGTATCGGTACTGGTCGTGGTGTTGATGCCAGCAACAGTTTGGCTAACGCTGTCTCCCGTTAACTCTTTCTGTTTATCGGTGTCGTTAATCGCAATGTTGCCAGTATTGATACCGCTGTGCGTCACGCTATGTTGACTGTCGCCATCCGAGCCTCGACCAATGGATTTGGATACGCCGTGGGTTGTGTTGCCGTCTTTGTCTTTATCAGAACTGATGCCCACCTCTACACCGATGCTTGAACCGCTGTAGGTGGCATGGTTAGCGATGTCTTTATGGGTCAAGGTTCCGGTACTGAAGGCGTTTTTCCCATTGGCTTCTGCGGTATCGGTTGAGGTCACCAGTCCGCCAACGAGCTGAGTATTACCTGCAACATGAATTTGATAGCCCTGATCTCCTGAGGTAATGCCACTTTGTTGGGTGACACTGGCGTAGTCCGATTGTGTTTTAGACTGGTTGTAATTGACTGAGGCAGAACGGCTACCAGACCCAGCCCCAACACTGATACCAGCCCCTTGGTTTTTGCTATGGCTTGTCGCGCTATCTTGCAGGCTGGTCACCTTGAGGTGGTTGGTATTGATGGCAACCTGATCTCCATAGAGGTTGCCCCCTTTCACGGTGAGTTGATCACTGTTGCTCACTAACTTGCCTGCATTGAGAGCACTGTTGGTGTAGTGAGTACGGTTGCTTTCGCTGTGTCCTTGACTGGCATTAATACCGGCCGAGCCAGAGGAACCACCCCCATAGCTGATACTAGCGCTTGCCCCTTTTGTCTGACTGCTCGTTGTTTCTGTATAGGTGTTCTTACCCGCCTTAATGTCAATATTCTTCGCATTGGCTTCCAACGTGCCGTTCGCGGCAATGGTCGAGCCTTCTACTGTGAGGTTATTATCACTATGAAGAGAGGCATTATTACCAACTTTAATATGGGATCCCTGCCACGTTCCTTGTGTCGCCGTACTGGTGTTGGTCGTCACTTGCGTACTGGTGCCCGCTGTTGCAGTGAACCCGCCGACTGCCGAACTCATAGCAGCGGTGACAGCCGCACTGGTCACCGCGATTGCGGCGAGTTTTTCATTCTTTTTAGCGGAAGCAAGTTTATGTTCATAAAAATCCAAGTCTTCCTTGACCATGGTGCCATTTGCCACTTTTTGCTTGGCGTCACGATAAGCTTGCTGGGCATCGCTCACAGCATCTTTGGACTTCTTCAGATTTTGCGCGGCCAAGGCCGTATCCACATAGGCATTGCGAATCCCAGCCGTGAAGGTTTTGGTCTTGGTGATGTCGTCATGCTGTGTAGTGGTCGTGGCTTCTCGCCCACCCACCAATAGGTTGTTGCTTTGAATCGCCGCATTGCCGTCCACATTTACGTTACTAGCAATCACCGCCGCTTGGCCTTTGGCGTTAATGGTCAGGTTGCCCGCTTTTAGGTTGGAGCCTGACCAGGTGGTTGCTGTGGTGGTGGTTTTGTTGGTTTTATCGGTGTCAGTGAGAGTGAGCAAGCTGAGCTCGTCTTTTTTCAACGACGGGCCTGCTGTCGAAAAGGTCATGTCGGTTTTAGCATGGCTAGTAATGCTCTGTTCTTTCGCGGCATCAATGCGTACATTGGCGGCGCTGAGCGTGGCATCACCCGCAGCGGATACGTTTGACCCAATGATGTTCAGATCGTGATCCGCTTTCAGGTGTAACGTGTTGGCGGCGAGGTTAGAGGCCTGTTGTGTTGTGATGTGGGTCGTATCTTCAGAGACATGCCCTAAGGTAACGGAGGTACTGATGCCCATGGCTCCTACGGTGGCCACGAGCCCTTTGGCGATGTCTTTAAAGATGCCTCTAAAACCGGAAGAGGATTTGTCCCAGCTATTATTGTGAAGAGTTTGAGTGGTAATGTTCACATTCCCCACTTGGGCACCATCGGCTGTCACATAATGGCCTGAAGCGTCTTTGGTGACCGCCTGTGCACCCATGGATAGAGTATGCTTGGCGACGAGGTTGGCTCCCTGTAAGGTGATGTTACCGCCACTGTTTAATGCCACATTACCTTGGCTGGTTAAGCCACTGGCCACCGCCGTTTGGCGATTAAAGCCTTGGTCTTTAGCTTTTTGTCTGAAGGTACCTTTTTTCTGTTCTTGGTGATGGTAAGCGTTTTGATCCACGGCGGAGAGCAGATCGATATTGCCTTTGGCTTGTAGGCCGATATTGCCTTTCGCGTTCGCGCTCGATCCGATTAGTTGTATATTGGCCCCTGACGCTATTTGGATAGCACCGTTTGAAGACAGGGCTGTGCCATGGTTGGTCAGGCTTTCAGAGGTGGTGGTTTCGGTTTTTGTTTTGCTACCAAAGAAACCGGAGTGCTTGCTTTTCTCTTCTCTGAAATGCGAGTCATGGGTGGATGCTGTGGCTAAGGTCACATTATTGCCCGCCGCTAACGCGATGCCCGTGCCGCCACTTAAGCTAGAGCCTTTGGAGAAAATATCTTGCTGGGCAGTTAGGTTCAGTCCACCTCCGGCTTTTAATGTGGTTCCGGTTAAGGATTCAGTATGATCTTTGGTTTCGACAGAATGATGTCCACCACCGACATAGCTGTAATCATCGTTGATATTTTTCACCGCCAGTAGATCAATGTTGTTGGCCGCTAAGGCCAGACCGCCTTTGGCGTTAATCTGAGCCCCTTCACTGGTAATGGTATTGGCGGCACTGAGTTGAATGTTATTACCCGATAATTTGGTGACTTGATGAGTGGTCGAAGAGTGAGAAGCCGTCAATTGAGGTTGAGACTGTTGACTGCTCTGATGATTCTGCACGGATAGCAAATTAATATTATTTGCAGCCAGCGCTAAATCCCCTTTGGCGTTAATCTGAGCCCCTTCACTGGTAATGGTATTGGCGGCACTGAGTTGAATGTTATTACCCGATAATTTGGTGACTTGATGAGTGGTCGATGAATTCGTTGCAGTCAGTTGAGGTTTAGACTGATAGCCGCTCTGACTGTCTTGCACCGATAGCAAGTTAATGGCATTAGCGGATAAGCCAAGATCCTCTCTGGCGTTAATCTGGGCACCTTCGCTGGTAATAGTATTGGCGGCACTGAGTTGAATGTTATTACCCGATAATTGGCTGACTTGATGGGTGGTCGAAGAATTAGAAGCCGTCAATTGAGGTTGAGACTGTTGACTGCTCTGATGATTCTGCACGGATAGCAAATTAATATTATTTGCAGCCAGCACTAAATCCTCCTTGGCGTTAATCTGGGCCCCTTCACCGGTTAAGACATTTCCAGCACTAAGTTGAATATTTTGACCCGATAATTTGGTGACTTGATGAGCAGTCGTTGATTGATGTTGGTAAGAAGAAAGGACATCATTAAATACTGGATAAGAACTCGTTAAGGCTATCGAGTTAAGCGCAATATTATTTCCTGCGGTTAAGGCGAGCCCCCCAGTACTCTTGATATCACTGCCAGTTAACCGAATATCCTTACCTGCCGCAAGCGTGACATTCCCTCCTTGAATACTCGCAGTTTGCTCAGCTGTCGTTCCTTCTACATAATACCCCAAGTCCAGTTTATCGGCTTTGGTGAGCGTTTCGCTGGTGATATTGCCGCCAGCGGTCAAACTCAAGTCGCTTGAGGCGTGAATACGGTTGGTGTTGTTGATGTAATTGCTTGCGGTTAAACGGGCACTTCCCTCAGACGATAGAACGCCCGCATTATCAATGTTATTGCCTTTTAGGGAGAGGTCCACCTTGGCAAGCATGGACCCAGCATTATTGATATCACCATCCGAATCAATATGAATCGTTGACGCCGCCACGACCGCACCATCTGGCCGTAGGTCAAATTCAGACGCCGCAGACAGATACACTTTGGGTACCAAGACCACTTGAGGACCATTATCCGTTTGGACGGTTTCATCCACCATCCAAACTATCGGTTTTTTCAATTGCGCAACTTGGTCAGCGGTCAGCTCAACACCCGACGTCAAACCGAGATTTTTATAGACCCCGACTGCATTATCCATCAAGGTTTTATAAGCGGACTCAATATCAGTATTATCGAGAGTCTGCTGTCCAGTAAAGGCGAGGATTTGGTCCCGCACCAATTTTTGCTCTAAATAACCGTCTCCTAAGCGGGTCACCTTCTTTCCAGTACGACCAACAGGATCAGCGCTCACTTTATTCAAGAAATAATCAGACGAAACAAAGTTTTTATAATTGGTTAACAAAGGATTGGTTTCGACCAAATACGCCGGATCCGGTGCATTATTTGATTGGAACAAAGCGCTGGACTCCAGTTTACTCACAATGTCTTTGTTAAAAATTTTGTCTCGACGTGACTTTATAACCGAAAGATCAATCGCGTGTGTGGCAACGGCAGCGGCTTTGCTAAAAGTTGCTTTACTATCGGCATTAGCTTGCTTGACACCCAGGTTTGGAAGGTTTGAAGACGACAAACTTGAGTTAACCTGCTCTTTTACCTTAGCAATTGTCGACTGAGCAGAAGAATTCATACCTTTTACAGAGACAGAAGGGGACTCTACCGTTTCTTGATTTTGATCAGAAGGGGAAGATTCATGAGCCTTAGCTATGTCGCTCTGTTCCGATAAAGCAATGTCTGAGGCGCCTTGTTTCACCGTAACGGGCTGCTGTTTTGGCTCCCCAGCTTCGCTGGTCGGTACTTTTGCTTGATTAACCGCATTCTGATCAGCTGCCTCTTTGTTACTCATTAATAATACTGGATGATCAATCGTTGCGATGTTGGGCATGGCATTACCCGTAGGCGCTGTTTCTCCCTTTCCATCAGAGTCGGTACTATTTTGAACCTTGGTGGCTACTGTCTGGCCCGACAAAGCAACCTGAGAAGCCCCTTGGTTGATCATAGGTAATGGGGGAGTAGCATCATCCGTCCCATTAGACGACTCTTTTACCTTACCGATCGCAGGCAGAGTGGAGGTATCTACACCACTAGAGGGGATCGAAATCACTTGTGGGATGGTGCTATCTCGGCCTTTTGTCATAGCCGTTCCAGATGACTTAGAAATATCTTGAACGTTGTTCACTACGCCTTGCCCCGACAAAGCAACCTGAGAAGCCCCTTGGTTGATCATAGGTAATGGGGGAGTAGCATCATCCGTCCCATTAGACGACTCTTTTACCTTACCGATCGCAGGCAGAGTGGAGGTATCTACACCACTAGAGGGGATCGAAATCACTTGTGGGATGGTGCTATCTCGGCCTTTTGTCATAGCCGTTCCAGATGACTTAGAAATATCTTGAACGTTGTTCACTACGCCTTGCCCCGACAAAGCAACCTGAGAAGCCCCTTGGTTGATCATAGGTAATGGGGGAGTAGCATCATCCGTCCCATTAGACGACTCTTTTACCTTACCGATCGCAGGCAGAGTGGAGGTATCTACACCACTAGAGGGGATCGAAATCACTTGTGGGATGGTGCTATCTCGGCCTTTTGTCATAGCCGTTCCAGATGACTTAGAAATATCTTGAACGTTGTTCACTACGCCTTGCCCCGACAAAGCAACCTGAGAAGCCCCTTGGTTGATCATAGGTAATGGGGGAGTAGCATCATCCGTCCCATTAGACGACTCTTTTACCTTACCGATCGCAGGCAGAGTGGAGGTATCTACTCCACTAGAGGGGATCGAAATCACTTGTGGGACGGTGTTATCTCGGCCTTTTGCTATAACCGTTCCAGGTGACTTAGAAATATCTTGAATGTTGTTCGCCACGCCCTGTCCAACCTGCGAAGTCTCTTGGTTGATCGTGGGTAATGGGTGATTAGCATCAATTGTTCCACTAGGCGACTCTTTTACCTTACTCATAGATACAGAGGGATAATTCACATCAACTGGTAAAGCCGCTTGGGTATGATTGTCTACAGTCTGATTGGATAACTTCGAATGATTTTTTTGTACCTCAACATTTGCAGAGTTTTTCTCTACACTAATAGTAGCTTCTTGAACAACCTTATTGTCGCTATTCGACAAGTCGCTTACTTCTGTGTTTTTTAGGCCTAAATATGAAACGGAATTAGCTGCTCCAATGTTATTAAAGCTACCACCTTTTGCTGATATAGAAGCACCAGCGGAAAAAACAGCAGAGGCCAAAGTAACTTGTTCTGTCGACGTATTGGAAAAAGGGGTGCTTTCAACAGAATCATATGCGTCGTGACACACTGTACTGCCAGAGCCTTCTGTATGGGACACATGTGTATGACAGTGTTCAGGATAATGTGTAACAGTTGTTGTTTTACCATTTTTACTCATTGTTTTTGATGCCGTTAGAGATTGATTATTCACCCCCCCATTAGCATTGATATTTTTTACACTACTAATTAAAGAAAAAAGATTATCCACATGACCCGTTATATTAATATTGCCTTTAGAAATAATGGATCCTACAGAGCCAATCGAAACCAAGTAGGGAACGGTTGTTTGTTCAGTATAGTCTGACGTCTTATAACCATTACCAGATCTCCAAATAACATCTGAGTGATTAACCGGTGCTCCGCTTTTAGAACCAATCTGATAACTACTTCTTTTATTGACAATATGATTAGCCTGTATACTCAAATCACCATTCGTTTCAATCGTTGACGAGCTATTTGTTAACGTGCCATTTGCCTGTAAATAACCACTTCCAAAGCTGTAAAAAGCCCCACCATTGGTATTATTAAAATCATGATTTGAACGAACATCTAGGTTGGTTTTTGCCATGATTAAGGCATTGGAGCCGTCATTAGAGACGCTATTGGTGTTTAATTGAACATAATTGCCAGCGATGCCCCCTTGGTTGCTTAAACTGCCGATGGTCAGACCCAGTGTGCCATTTTGTGCGGTGATGGAACCTGTACTGTTATTGGTGACATTACCATTATTCTGTGTGCTCATAATATTATTGAGGGCTTCTATTTTAGAACCACTATTAACAAGACCACCTGTCCAATTCATTAACAGTGAGTTATTTGTTCTTAGCGTCGAGTTGGAAGTGTTAGTGATATTATGTGCTGCTAAGGAGAGGTTGTTAACGGCTTCAATATCTCCCGAAGTATTCGATATATCTGCAGCTGAATGGATGGTGAGGTTGCCATTTGAGCGTATTGCCGCCCCATTGCTATTGGTAACCGTTCCCTGTGTACTTGTTAAGGTGAGGTCTTTTGTTGAGAGTATGTGACTGGAAGCGGTATTGTTATTAATAACCGAGGCGGTAGCGCTTAGACCTTGACCGGATAATGTCCCTTGGTTATTAAGGGCGTTAGTATGAATCGTCAATGTGCCTTTTTCCGCCAAGACTCGACTCGCTGACGAGTTATCTAGGTTACGACTCGTTACTGTGGCATTTGAGGCCGACTCGATGCTGCTATCGGTGTTGGTGACATCTCCGCCAGCGGTTAAGCTCAATGTTGTATCTGCATGAATTAAGGCACCATGGGTATTATTAATCGCCCCCGTCGTGTTTACATTAAGCGCATCACTCGAATACAGTTTGCTGGCACGGGCTGTGTTATTCAGTAAGCCAGTCTGGATGGTCACACCATGGCCTGCCAATAACCCTTGATTATTGATGGTATTGGCATTAATCGTTAACCCATTTCTATAGGCCAGTACGGTACCGCTGTTGGTTAAAAGTTGACTGTTAATCGTCGCCTGATCGGCCGACTCAATTGTGGCGCTCGTATTCAGCAGATTCCCTTTGGTGCTGGTTAACGTTAGGGCCTTATCCGCATGGATTAGGGATCCCCCCGTGTTGTTGATGTCCCCCGCTATGGTTAGATTCGCAAGGTCTGTTGAAAAAATCTTACCGTTCGCCGTGCTATTGTTGAGTTGAGTCGCAGTGATGGCGATGCCGTGACCCGCCAAAGAGCCTTGGCTGTCCACGTTATTGGTATGGATGGTTAACGCGCCATTTTGCGCTAGGACAGTACCGCTGTTGGTCAGGTTCTGGCTTTGAACATCAAGTCCATTGACCGCTTCGATGGTGGACGCTGTGTTGGTTAAATCGCCTGAGGCATGCAGTGTCAGATCTTTATCCGCATGGATTAGCGCCCCATCGGTATTGCTTACATCGCCAGCGATGGTGACGTCCGCTTTATCCGTTGAGACAATTTGACCGTTCGCTGTGCTGTTATTTAGCGTGTTGGCATTTAAAGCAATACCGTTACCCGCTAAGGTGCCTTGGTTATCAACTTTGTTGGTCTGAATCGTCAATGCACCACTTTTAGCGAGTAAGGTTCCGCTATTTGTCATATTCTGGCTGGTAATTTGATTAGTGCCAGCAGCTTCAATAGTCGAAGCAGTATTGGTTAGATCCGCTTGAGTGTTTAAGATCAGATTGTTGGCGGCATGAATCAACGCATTCTCGGCATTCTCGATGCCTTTTTCGATGGTTAAGGTCAGATCCCCTGTAGAGAAGAGTTGTGCCGTTTTCGAGTGATTATTAAGAGAATCCGCTGTGATAGCGATGCCGTTACCCGCTAAAGTACCTTGGTTATCCACGCTACTGGTTTGAATGCTTAACGTGCCATTTTGCGCAAGGACAGTACCCGTATTCGTTAGGTTTTGGCTCTTTTCATCTAGCCCATTCACCGCTTCGATGGTGGACGCTATGTTGGTTAAATCGCCTGTGGCATGCAGTGTCAGATCTTTATCCGCATGGATCAGTGCGCCATCGGTATTGGTCACGTTTCCTGCGATGGTTAAATCGGCCTCGTCTGTTGAGAAGAGCTTGCCACTGGCGGTGCTGTTTTTGAGCTCATTAGCGGTTAAGGTAATACCATGACCCGCTAATACGCCTTGGTTGTCAACCTGATCTGTCGACACAGACAAGGCATTATTTTGAGCGAGGATAGTACCTGTATTGATCAGCTCCTGACTTTTCACTTCTAGTCCACTTACCGACTCAATGGTAGAAGCGGTATTGGTTAAGTCTCCTGTAGCTCTTAACGTCAGGTCTTTATCCGTATGAATCAGCGCCCCATCCCTATTCGTCACGTCTCCAGCAATGGTGAAGTCCGCTTTATCGGTTGAGAAAATCTTACCCGTGGTCGTACTGTTATTCAGCTCGTCTGCCTTGATCGTGATGCCATTACCCGCTAAGGTCCCTTGGCTGTCCACTTTTCGGGTGTTCACGGTCAACATGCCATTTTGCGCAAGAATGGAACCTGAGTTAGTGACATTTTGACTATGAATAGCAGAAGTTCCCACGGTTTCAATAGTCGAAGCGGTATTGGTTAGATCCCCTTGAGTGTTTAATATCAGATTGTTGGCGGCATGAATCAAGGCATTAGTCGCGTTGGTAATGCCTTTTTCGATGGTTAACGTCAGATTCCCTGTTGAGAAGAGTTGTGCCGTTTTGGTGTGATTGTTAAGGGAGTCCGCAGTGATGGCGATACCATTGCCCGCTAAAGTACCTTGGTTATCCACGCTACTGGTTTGAATGCTTAACGTGCCATTTTGCGCAAGGACAGTTCCCGTATTTATTAGGTTTTGGCTCTTTTCATCTAGCTCATTGACCGCTTCGATGGCTGAGCTCGCATTGGCTAAATCGCCTGTAGCATTCAATGTCAGATCTTTATCCGCATGGATCAGTGCACCATTGGTATTGGTTACGTTTCCTGCGATGGTTAAATTAGCCTCGTCTGTTGAGAAGAGCTTGCCACTGGCGGTGCTGTTTTTGAGCTCATTAGCGGTTAAGGTAATACCATGACCCGCTAATACGCCTTGGTTGTCAACCTGATCTGTCGACACAGACAAGGCATTATTTTGAGCGAGGATAGTACCTGTATTGATCAGCTCCTGACTTTTCACTTCTAGTCCACTTACCGACTCAATGGTAGAAGCGGTATTGGTTAAGTCTCCTGTAGCTCTTAACGTCAGGTCTTTATCCGTATGAATCAGCGCCCCATCCCTATTCGTCACGTCTCCAGCAATGGTGAAGTCCGCTTTATCGGTTGAGAAAATCTTACCCGTGGTCGTACTGTTATTCAGCTCGTCTGCCTTGATCGTGATGCCATTACCCGCTAAGGTCCCTTGGCTGTCCACTTTTCGGGTGTTCACGGTCAACATGCCATTTTGCGCAAGAATGGAACCTGAGTTAGTGACATTTTGACTATGAATAGCAGAAGTTCCCACGGTTTCAATAGTCGAAGCGGTATTGGTTAGATCCCCTTGAGTGTTTAATATCAGATTGTTGGCGGCATGAATCAAGGCATTAGTCGCGTTGGTAATGCCTTTTTCGATGGTTAACGTCAGATCCCCTGTAGAGAAGAGTTGTGCCGTTTTCGAGTGATTATTAAGCGAATCCGCTGTGATAGCGATGCCGTTACCCGCTAAAGTGCCTTGGCTGTCCACGTTATTGGTATGGATGGTTAAAGCACCATTTTGCGCTAGGACAGTACCAGTGTTGGTCAGGTTCTGGCTTTGAACATCAAGTCCATTGACCGCTTCGATGGTGGACGCTGTGTTGGTTAAATCGCCTGTGGCATGCAGTGTCAGATCTTTATCCGCATGGATTAGCGCCCCATCGGTATTGCTTACATCGCCAGCGATGGTGACATCCGCATTATCCGTTGAGACAATTTGACCGTTCGCTGTGCTGTTTTTCAGCTCGTTGGCATTTAGGGTAATACCGTTGCCCGCTAGAGTACCTTGGCTATCCACTTTATGAGTCTTGATGGTTAATGCGCCATTTTGCGCTAACACCGTTCCGCTGTTCGTCAGCTTTTGGCTTTGAACATCAAGTCCATTGATCGCTTCGATGGTGGACGTTGTGTTGGTTAAATCGCCTGTGGCGTTCAGTGCCAGATCTTTATCCGCATGGATTAGCGCCCCATCGGTATTGCTTACATCACTAGCGATGGTGACATCCGCATTATCCGTTGAGACAATTTGACCGTTCGCTGTGCTGTTATTGAGCGTGTTGGCATTTAAATCAATACCGTTACCCGCTAAGGTCCCTTGGTTATCGACTTTGTTGGTCTGAATCGTCAATGCACCACTTTTTGCGAGTAAGGTTCCGCTATTTGTCATATTCTGGCTGGTGATTTGATTAGTACCAGCAGCTTCAATAGTCGCCGCAGTGTTGGTTAGATCCCCTTGAGTTTGTAACGTCAGATTGTTGGCGGCATGAATCAAGGCATTAGTCGCGTTGGTAATGCCTTTTTCGATGGTTAAGGTCAGATCTTCTGTTGAGAAGAGTTGTGCCGTTTTCGAGTGATTCTTAAGAGAATCCGCAGTGATAGCGATGCCGTTACCCGCTAAAGTACCTTGGTTATCCACGCTACTGGTTTGAATACTTAACGTGCCATTTTGCGCAAGGACAGTACCCGTATTCGTTAGGTTTTGGCTCTTTTCATCTAGCCCATTCACCGCTTCGATGGTGGACGCTGTGTTGGTTAAATCGCCTGTGGCATGCAGTGTCAGATCTTTATCCGCATGGATTAGCGCCCCATCGGTATTGCTTACATCACCAGCGATGGTGACGTCCGCTTTATCCGTTGAGACAATTTGACCGTTCGCTGTGCTGTTATTTAGCGTGTTGGCATTTAAAGCAATACCGTTACCCGCTAAGGTCCCTTGGTTATCGACTTTGTTGGTCTGAATCGTCAATGCGCCACTTTTTGCGAGTAAGGTCCCGCTATTCGTCGTATTCTGGCTGGTGATTTGATTGGTGCCAGCGGCTTCGATAGTCGCCGCAGTGTTGGTTAGATCCCCTTGAGTTTGTAACGTCAGATTGTTGGCGGCATGAATCAAGGCATTTGTCGCGTTGGTAATGCCTTTTTCGATGGTTAACGCCAGATCCCCTGTTGAGAAGAGTTGTGCCGTTTTCGAGTGATTCTTAAGAGAATCCGCTGTGATGGAGATACCGTTGCCCGCTAAAGTACCTTGGTTATCCACGTTACTGATTTGAATGGTTAACGCGCCATTTTGCGCAAGGACAGTACCCGTATTCGTTAGGTTTTGGCTCTTTTCATCTAGCCCATTCACCGCTTCGATGGTGGACGCTATGTTGGTTAAATCGCCTGTGGCATGCAGTGTCAGATCTTTATCCGCATGGATTAGCGCCCCATCGGTATTGCTTACATCACCAGCAATGGTGACGTCCGCTTTATCCGTTGAGACAATTTGACCGTTCGCTGTGCTGTTATTGAGCGTGTTGGCATTTAAAGCAATACCGTTACCCGCTAAGATCCCTTGGTTATCGACTTTGTTGGTCTGAATCGTCAATGCGCCACTTTTTGCGAGTAAGGTCCCGCTATTTGTCGTATTCTGGCTGGTGATTTGATTGGTGCCAGCGGCTTCGATAGTCGCCGCAGTGTTGGTTAGATCCCCTTGAGTTTGTAACATCAGATTGTTGGCAGCATGAATCAGCGCATTCTCGGCATTCTCTATACCTTTTTCGATGGTTAAGGTCAGGTCCCCTGTTGAGAAGAGTTGTGCCGTTTTCGAGTGATTCTTAAGCGAATCCGCTGTGATGGCGATGCCGTTACCCGCTAAAGTACCTTGGTTATCCACGCTACTGGTTTGAATACTTAACGTGCCATTTTGCGCAAGGACAGTACCCGTATTCGTTAGGTTTTGGCTCTTTTCATCTAGCCCATTCACCGCTTCGATGGTGGACGCTGTGTTGGTTAAATCGCCTGTGGCATGCAGTGTCAGATCTTTATCCGCATGGATTAGCGCCCCATCGGTATTGCTTACATCACCAGCGATGGTGACATCCGCATTATCCGTTGAGACAATTTGACCGTTCGCTGTGCTGTTATTGAGCGTGTTGGCATTTAAAGCAATACCGTTACCCGCTAAGGTGCCTTGGTTATCCGCAGTGCTGGTCTCAATGGTTAATGCGCCATTTTGCGCAAGAATGGAGCCTGAGTTAGTGACATTTTGACTATGAATAACAGAAGTTCCCACGGCTTCAATGGTCGAAGTCGTATTCGTTAAGTCTTCTTTGCTTTTTAAAGTGAGGTTAGCTGCTGCATGAATCAGTGCGCTCTTGGCATTCTCTATACCTTTTTCGATGGTTAAGGTCAGATCCCCTGTTGAGAAGAGTTGTGCCGTTTTCGAGTGATTATTAAGCGAATCCGCTGTGATAGCGATGCCGTTACCCGCTAAAGTACCTTGGTTATCCACGCTACTGGTTTGAATGCTTAACGTGCCATTTTGCGCAAGGACAGTACCCGTATTCGTTAGGTTTTGGCTCTTTTCATCTAGCTCATTGACCGCTTCGATGGTGGACGCTGTGTTGGTTAAATCACCTGTGGCATGCAATGTCAGGTCTTTATCCGCATGGATTAGCGCCCCATCGGTATTGCTTACATCACCAGCGATGGTGACGTCCGCTTTATCCGTTGAGACAATTTGACCGTTCGCTGTGCTGTTATTGAGCGAATTAGCATTTAGGGTAATACCGTTACCCGCTAAGGTCCCTTGGTTATCGACTTTGTTGGTCTGAATCGTCAATGCACCACTTTTAGCGAGTAAGGTTCCGCTATTTGTCATATTCTGGCTGGTGATTTGATTAGTGCCAGCAGCTTCAATAGTCGCCGCAGTGTTGGTTAGATCCCCTTGACTTTTTAACGTCAGATTGTTGGCGGCATGAATCAAGGCATTTGTCGCGTTGGTAATGCCTTTTTCGATGGTTAAGGTCAGATCCCCTGTAGAGAAGAGTTGTGCCGTTTTAGTGTGATTGTTAAGGGAATCCGCTGTGATGGCGATACCATTGCCCGCTAAAGTACCTTGGTTATCCACGCTACTGGTTTGAATGCTTAACGTGCCATTTTGCGCAAGGACAGTACCCGTATTCGTTAGGTTTTGGCTCTTTTCATCTAGCCCATTCACCGCTTCGATGGTGGACGCTGTGTTGGTTAAATCGCCTGTGGCATGCAGTGTCAGATCTTTATCCGCATGGATTAGCGCCCCATCGGTATTGCTTACATCACCAGCGATGGTGACATCCGCATTATCCGTTGAGACAATTTGACCGTTCGCTGTGCTGTTATTGAGCGTGTTGGCATTTAAAGCAATACCGTTACCCGCTAAGGTGCCTTGGTTATCCGCAGTGCTGGTCTCAATGGTTAATGCGCCATTTTGCGCAAGAATGGAGCCTGAGTTAGTGACATTTTGACTATGAATAACAGAAGTTCCCACGGCTTCAATGGTCGAAGTCGTATTCGTTAAGTCTTCTTTGCTTTTTAAAGTGAGGTTAGCTGCTGCATGAATCAGTGCGCTCTTGGCATTCTCTATACCTTTTTCGATGGTTAAGGTCAGATCCCCTGTTGAGAAGAGTTGTGCCGTTTTCGAGTGATTATTAAGCGAATCCGCTGTGATAGCGATGCCGTTACCCGCTAAAGTGCCTTGGCTGTCCACGTTATTGGTATGGATGGTTAAAGCACCATTTTGCGCTAGGACAGTACCAGTGTTGGTCAGGTTCTGGCTTTGAACATCAAGTCCATTGACCGCTTCGATGGTGGACGCTGTGTTGGTTAAATCGCCTGTGGCATGCAGTGTCAGATCTTTATCCGCATGGATTAGCGCCCCATCGGTATTGCTTACATCGCCAGCGATGGTGACGTCCGCTTTATCCGTTGAGATAATTTGACCGTTCGCTGTGCTGTTTTTCAGCTCGTTGGCATTTAAATCAATACCGTTACCCGCTAAGGTCCCTTGGTTATCGACTTTGTTGGTCTGAATCGTCAATGCGCCACTTTTTGCGAGTAAGGTCCCGCTATTCGTCGTATTCTGGCTGGTGATTTGATTGGTGCCAGCGGCTTCGATAGTCGCCGCAGTGTTGGTTAGATCCCCTTTAGTTTGTAACGTCAGATTGTTGGCGGCATGAATCAAGGCATTTGTCGCGTTGGTAATGCCTTTTTCGATGGTTAAGGTCAGATCCCCTGTTGAGAAGAGTTGTGCCGTTTTGGTATGATTATTAAGCGAATCCGCAGTGATGGCGATGCCATTACCCGCTAAAGTACCTTGGTTATCCACGCTACTGGTTTGAATGCTTAACGTGCCCTTTTGCGCAAGGACAGTACCCTTATTCGTTAGGTTTTGGCTCTTTTCATCTAGCCCATTCACCGCTTCGATGGTGGACGCTGTGTTGGTTAAATCGCCTGTGGCATGCAGTGTCAGATCTTTATCCGCATGAACCAGTGCGCCATCGGTATTGGTCACATCCCCTGCGATGGTGACGTCCGCATTATCCGTTGAGACAATTTGACCCGCTGTCGTGCTGTTATTGAGCGAATTGGCATTTAGGGTAATACCATGACCGGCTAAGGTCCCTTGGTTATCAATGGTGTCGGTATTAATGATTAATCCACCATTTTGAGCGAGTAAAGTTCCGCTATTCGTCACATTCTGGCTGGTAATCGTTTCCGCACCAGCCGCTTCAATGGTCGAAGTCGTATTCGTTAAGTCTTCTTTGCTTTTTAAAGTGAGGTTAGCTGCTGCATGAATCAGTGCGCTCTTGGCATTCTCTATACCTTTTTCGATGGTTAAGGTCAGATCCCCTG
>NZ_FLOB01000004.1 GCF_900089775.1 Marinomonas spartinae | reverse complement strand
TTTAACCACTGTCTTATAAGTGGTGGGTGTGGAGAGGTTCGAACTCCCGACATTCGCCTTGTAAGGGCGACGCTCTCCCAACTGAGCTACACACCCAATAACATTTTACATCTGTTCGATGTGGAGTCTGTTAACTCCTTCTGTTCTTAACTTTGCCACACTTAATTAACTAAGTAATGGCGGAATGGACGGGACTCGAACCCGCGACCCCCTGCGTGACAGGCAGGTATTCTAACCAACTGAACTACCACTCCGTTGTCATAAGCTGTTTAACCACTGTCTTATAAGTGGTGGGTGTGGAGAGGTTCGAACTCCCGACATTCGCCTTGTAAGGGCGACGCTCTCCCAACTGAGCTACACACCCAATAACATTTTACATCTGTTCGATGTGGAGTTCGTGAACTCCCACTGATATGCGCCTTGTTAAGATCAATATCCCAACTGAGCTACACACCCGACTCGTAGTTTTACATCTTGTCGAAAGATGGCGGAATGGACGGGACTCGAACCCGCGACCCCCTGCGTGACAGGCAGGTATTCTAACCAACTGAACTACCACTCCGTTGTCATAAGCTGTTTAACCACTGTCTTATAAGTGGTGGGTGTGGAGAGGTTCGAACTCCCGACATTCGCCTTGTAAGGGCGACGCTCTCCCAACTGAGCTACACACCCAATAACATTTTACATCTGTTCGATGTGGAGTCTGTTAACTCCTTCTGTTCTTAACTTTGCCACACTTAATTAACTAAGTAATGGCGGAATGGACGGGACTCGAACCCGCGACCCCCTGCGTGACAGGCAGGTATTCTAACCAACTGAACTACCACTCCGTTGTCATAAGCTGTTTAACCACTGTCTTATAAGTGGTGGGTGTGGAGAGGTTCGAACTCCCGACATTCGCCTTGTAAGGGCGACGCTCTCCCAACTGAGCTACACACCCAATCAACATTTTACATCTGTTCGATGTGGAGATCTTAACTCCCACTGATATGCGCCTTGTAAGGAAACATTTTCCCAACTGAGCTACACACCCAATAACATTTTACATCTGTTCGATGTGGAGTTCGTGAACTCCCACTGATATGCGCCTTGTAAGGAAATATTTTCCCAACTGAGCTACATAACCATTTCTAACATTTCCATCCGTATTATTAATGGATGGTGCCGCCACCAAGAGTCGAACTCGGGACCCTCTGATTACAAGTCAGATGCTCTACCAACTGAGCTATAGCGGCTTAACGCTAAAATATTTTTAATACTTACCGGCTAAAGCCAGTAAATGGTGCCGCCACCAAGAGTCGAACTCGGGACCCTCTGATTACAAGTCAGATGCTCTACCAACTGAGCTATAGCGGCATAATATATGCGCAGTTTACTTTTAAGTACTTCTATAAGAAGTGGTGCCGCCACCAAGAGTCGAACTCGGGACCCTCTGATTACAAGTCAGATGCTCTACCAACTGAGCTATAGCGGCTTTAATAAAAGCAAATTGTGTTTTACTCCCAAAGAGAGTTTTGACCAAAACTGGTGCCGCCACCAAGAGTCGAACTCGGGACCCTCTGATTACAAGTCAGATGCTCTACCAACTGAGCTATAGCGGCAAACTCAAATTTTGGTCGGGACGGCAGGATTTGAACCTGCGACCACTAGCACCCCATGCTAGTGCGCTACCAGGCTGCGCTACGCCCCGAAACCGACAATTCAAAAGTAAAACTCTGTCCGTGTCAGCGGGTGCGTATATTACTATAACGAATTGAAAAGGGAAGAGTTTTATTCAGTTTTTTTAAAAATTAATCACGAGCCGGGCCTTTACAGCAAAAATTGCTTAGCTATTGATCTAAATATACTTATTAACCAAGCAAATAACCAGCCAACTCCCTTCAGCAAACAATCCACTCACTTTACGAGAAACAACCCACTCTTTAAAGCTGCACGCCCCTCTTAGGAGAAGCAAAGCATAAAAAAAGCCATTCTTAGTACTAAGAATGGCTTTCTGTAGAAACAAAAGCTTTGTATATAAAGCATCGCTGCTCTATCCAATGACCAACTTGTTCTAACTGAATGAACAACAAGACAGTGGTTATTAATAGAGGCAACCTAATACATTGCCCAAGCAGGATTACTCATGCATGTAATCTTCTACTTTTGACTTAAGTTTTTGCCCAGGACGAAAAGTCACAACAGTCCGTGCGGTAATAGGAATTTCCTCACCCGTTTTGGGGTTACGACCAGGACGCTGACTCTTCTCGCGCACCTCAAAGTTACCAAATCCAGACAACTTTACCTGCTGCCTTTCAACCAGCGACTCACGAATGACATCAAAAAAACCTTCGACAAGATCTTTTGCATCTTTCTTAGACAAACCGATAGAGTCTACTAAGTTCTCAGCAAGATCCGCTTTAGTCAACGACCCCATAACACTACCCCCTTACAACAGCACTAAGCTCTTCCGATAATGCAGCAACAACCTTTTCAACAGAATTGTTCACTTCTTCATCACTAAGAGTGTGTGAAGGATGCTGCCACGTCAACCCCAAAGCAACACTTTTTTTCGTTTCATCAATGCCTTGCCCCTGATAAACATCAAAAACTAAGACATTTTTGAAAGCATCTCCAGCCGATGAACGAATCACCTTCTCTAAATCACTTACCGGTACGGAATGATCTACCAATAAAGCAAGATCGCGACGCACTTCTGGGAACTTAGAGATGGCTTTATATTCTGGTAAGCGCGCATTGAGCACTGCTTCTAAAGCAATATCAAACACGTAGAGAGGCTGATTTGCCCCAAGCGACTTCGCAAGTTGTGGGTGCAACTCACCCATAAGACCAACAAAACAACCATCAACAAAAATATCCGCCGAACGGCCTGGGTGCAAAAATTCGCAAGCAGAGCGTTCATAGGTAGGTTTTGTACCACCATTCAAAGCAAAAATTGTTTCCACATGAGCTTTAAGGTCATAAAAGTCCACCTTTTCCCCATTATGATACCAAGCCTCGCCATCACGAGGCCCTGCCAACAACCCTGCAATCTGTAACTGTTGATCAAGTTCTTCAAGCGCATCGACCGATCCAATAAAGCGGCGTCCGGTTTCAAACAAGCGAACACGAGATTGCTGACGGTTTTGGTTATACAGATACGCCTTAACCAACCCAGGCACCAAGCTTGGGCGCATAACCCCCATATCGGCAGATATCGGATTAGCCAATGGCACTGGCTCAATATTTGGCAAGAATTGCTTACTTAACACAGGGTCAATAAAACTATAAGTAACAGCTTCTTGATAGCCTTGTGAGACCAAAACAGAACGCAACACTTGAATTTGCGTTTTTGATTCAGATAAAGGCGTGAAATTTACCGCCGCCTGAGGCATGGAAGAAGGAAGATTATCATATCCGTAGATACGGGCAATTTCTTCGATCAAATCCGCCTCGATAGCAATATCAAAACGATGAGACGGCACTTTCGTTGTCCACGCTTCATCCGTCACGTCAATCATTTCCAAACCTAAACGGGTCAAAATATCCGTTACCAGCGCTTTTTCGATAGACATAGCTAGATATTGATCTAACTTCTTACGACGCAAAACCACCGTCGCAGCTTTTGGTAAAGAAGCCTCATTAACGGCATGAACAACTGGCCCAACTTGACCGCCAGCGATCTGCAATACCAATGCTGTCGCCCGTTCAACCGCCTTCTCTTGCAATGTTGCATCCACACCGCGCTCAAAACGATGAGAAGAATCCGTATGCAAGCCATAAGAACGCGCTTTACCAGCCAAGGCAAGCGGTGCAAAGAATGCACTTTCCAAGAAAATATCTTTTGTCTCTGCATTGACACCAGAGCCTTCACCCCCCATCACACCAGCAATAGCTAAAGGAGCCTTCTCATCAGCAATCACCATGGTGTCGTCACGCAACACCACTTCTTGACCATCAAGCAAGACGATTTTTTCGTCTTTATTCGCCATACGCACCACAATTGAACCGGACAAATTTGCCAGATCAAAAGCATGCATTGGCTGCCCCAATTCCAACATAACATAATTCGTAATGTCGACGATCGGGTCAATCGAGCGAATACCACTGCGACGCAATTTCTCAACCATCCATAGAGGTGTAGGCACTGAGACATCAACACCACGAATAACTCGACCTAGGTAACGAGGGCAAGCGCCTGTGACGTCGACACGAACGGGAAATGTATCATCAATGGCTACTGCTGCTGGAGCAATCTCAACGGGCGTTAAATCTATTTTATTCAAGACGCCAACTTCGCGAGCCAAACCAGCAACACTTAGACAATCACTGCGATTGGGCGTCAAATCAACATCAATAATCTGATCATCCAAGCCCAAGAAAGCACGGAAGTCTTGCCCTGTCACAGCAGAAGCAGGCAACTCCATGATGCCATCATTGTCATCATTCACCCCTAACTCAGAGGCAGAACATAACATGCCGAACGATTCAACTTGACGCAGTTTGGCTTTTTTGATTTTAAAATCGGCACCAAGCACAGCACCAATTTTAGCAAATGGAATTTTAATGCCTGGGCGCGCATTAGGCGCACCGCATACAACCTGAAACCGCTCCGTACCATCAGATACCTGACAAACTTGCAGCTTATCAGCATTTGGGTGGGGCTCAGCGCTCATAATTTCACCCACTACCACACCGGAAAATGCAGCTGCAGCAGGCAATACTTCATCCACTTCAAGGCCAGCCATAGTAATCTGAGCCACCAAATCATCACTACTGATATTTGGATTGACCCACTCTCTTAGCCAATTCTCACTAAATTTCATATAAACATCCTAGATCGACTGGTTACTTGAACTGTTTAAGGAAGCGTAAATCGTTCTCAAAAAACATACGAAGATCATCTACTTTGTAACGCAGCATGGCAAAACGCTCAACACCCATCCCAAAAGCAAACCCCGTGTACTTCTCTGAGTCAATTCCAGACATTTCAAGTACTTTTGGATGAACCATGCCACAACCCAACACTTCTAACCAAGACTCTTCGCCTTTGCTGTTAGTACGCATAATATCCACTTCGATAGATGGCTCAGTAAATGGAAAATAGCTAGGGCGGAAACGTACTTTAAGGTCATCTTCGAAAAAGACATTCAAGAACTGCTGCAATATACCTTTTAAATCTGCAAACGAGATATTTTCATCGATCAGCAAGCCTTCCACCTGGTGAAACATAGGCGTATGCGTTTGATCTGAATCACAGCGATAGACACGACCTGGACAAATAATACGGATCGGTGGCTGAGTATTTTCCATGGTACGCACTTGAACAGGTGATGTATGGGTTCTAAGCACAGTAGTAGGATTAAAGTAGAAGGTATCTTGCATCGCTCGAGCGGGATGATGCGCCGGAATGTTCAAGGCCTCAAAGTTATGGTAATCATCTTCGATTTCTGGGCCGGCAGCCACATCGAAGCCAATACCACGAAAAAAGGTTTCAATTCGTTCCATAGTACGCGTCACAGGGTGTAACCCACCCACTTCTTGACCCTTACCAGATAACGAAATATCAATGGTTTCAGTCGCAAGTTTAGCATCAAGTGCCGCCTTTGCTAACGAACTCTTACGCTCAGTAATTTTTTCCTGAACTTGGCTTTTTGCCTCATTAACCATTTGACCAAACTTTGGTCTATCCTCTGCAGAAACATGACCAAGCTGTTTCAACAAAGCCGTAAGAGCGCCCTTCTTACCCAAATAATGCACACGTACATCATCCAGTGCGGACTCACTCTCAGATGCAGCCACTGCGCTTAGCGCATCAGCAAGAATCTGCTTTAGGTTCTCCATTTATACACTCCAAAAAATAAAATAGGGGAAGAACCATTGGCTCTTCCCCTATCAAAGACTGCATTGAGTAACTCGCTCTATTAAGACAGAATCTTTCAAGATTGAATCACCCTAGGGCTACGTCAGAATTAAGCCAAGCTTGCTTTCGCTTTAGTAACGATAGCAGCAAAAACTTCTTTCTCGTACACAGCAAGATCAGCCAATACTTTACGGTCAATTTCAATGGCTGCTTTTTTCAAGCCAGCAATGAAACGGCTGTAAGATAAACCGTTGATACGCGCAGCAGCGTTAATACGAGCAATCCACAAAGCGCGGAATTGACGTTTACGCTGACGACGGTCACGGTACTGATACTGACCTGCTTTGATAACAGCTTGTTTCGCTACACGAAATACACGACTACGTGCACCGTAGTAACCTTTAGCTTGCTTTAAAATCTTCTTGTGACGGCGACGAGCCTGAACACCACGTTTTACGCGAGGCATAATATAAACCCTTTACTAGTGAAATGAATGAACTAAAAAATAAATCTAAACTTAGATGTAAGGCAACATGCGTACAATTAACGCTTTGTCGCTCTGCGCGATCTGGTTCATAGAACGAAGATGACGCTTACGCTTAGTCGATTTCTTAGTCAAAATGTGACTAGTATGAGACTGTTTATGTTTAAAACCATTCGCAGTACGTTTGAAGCGCTTAGACGCGCCACTGTGTGACTTAATTTTGGACATGATAAAACCACTCTCGCATTCGTTAATGTTAATGTAATTTCTTAATAATATTGTCTTTTAAAAACCTAAGCTTTTCTTAGAATATTATTTAAAATTACTTCTTCTTTTTGGGGCCTAGCACCATCGTCAATTGACGACCTTCCATTTTCGCGGCTTGTTCTACTACACCATATTCCTCTAAGTCTTGAGCGACTCGATTCATAAGCTGCATGCCAAGCTCTTGATGGGCCATTTCACGACCGCGGTATCGTAGTGACACCTTAGCCTTATCCCCGCCTTCAAGGAAACGTATCAGGTTGCGGAGTTTTACCTGATAATCCCCTTCCTCCGTCCCTGGACGGAATTTCATTTCTTTAACTTGGATCTGCTTAGCATTTTTCTTTTGAGCAGCTTTCGCTTTTTTTGCCTCAAAAATATGCTTACCGTAGTCCATGATTTTGCAAACAATTGGATCTGAATCAGCAATTTGCACTAGATCTAAAGAAGCGTCCTGCGCTGCTTTTAGTGCCTCGTCTAGCGAGACAACGCCAACTTGTTCGCCATCGGCTGCGATTAAACGCACTTCGTTAGCTCGGATGTTTTCGTTGATTAAAGGACGCTGCTTACTGGCACTACGTCCACGATTCATATTACCTTTTATAGCTATATCTCCATTTATTGTTTACGGCTACGGCGAGCAACTTCGTTTTGAAGCAATACTTCAAAATCGGAAACACTCATTACCCCAAGATCTTCGCCGGTACGAGTACGAACAGCAACTTGCTGTTGTTCTACTTCTTTATCCCCAACGACAATCAAATAAGGTACGCGTTGAATTGTGTGCTCGCGGATTTTAAACCCGATCTTCTCGTTTCTCAAGTCAAGTTTTGATCTAAAGCCGTTTGAATTTAATCTTTTTTCCAAATCAGAGCAGTAATCTGCCTGACGATCTGTGATATTCATGATAACAACTTGTTCAGGCGCTAGCCAGAGGGGAAACGCACCTTCACTCTCTTCAATTAAAATACCGATAAAACGTTCCAAGGAACCAACGATGGCTCGATGCAACATTACAGGTGTTTGACGAGAGCCATCTTCAGCCACATATTGCGCCCCAAGACGAGTCGGCATAGAGAAATCTACCTGAATAGTACCACATTGCCAAATACGACCAATGGCGTCTTTCAAGGAAAACTCTATTTTAGGACCGTAAAACGCCCCTTCACCAGGCAACTCTTCCCAGTCCAAATGAGCAGAATTCAATGCATCGGCTAATGCTTTTTCTGCCTTATCCCACACTTCATCCGACCCGACACGCTGTTCAGGACGAGTAGACAAGCGATAAATAATATTATCAAAGCCAAAATCCGCATACACTTCATGCAGCAACTCGATAAACTCAGACACTTCTTGCTGAATCTGACCTTCTGTCACAAAGATATGGCCATCATCTTGGACAAAATTACGCACCCGCATAATGCCATGCAACGCACCAGACGGCTCATTACGGTGGCAAGAACCAAACTCCGCCATACGAAACGGCAAGTCTCGATAGCTCTTAAGACCCTGATTGTATACTTGAATATGGCAAGGACAATTCATGGGCTTAACGGCATAGTCTCGATTTTCTGAATGGGTAGTAAACATGTTTTCATGGTACTTACCCCAGTGGCCAGACTTCTCCCATAAAACGCGATCAACGATTTGTGGGGTTTTCACCTCTTGATAGCCATTCTCACGCTGCTTATTACGCATGTATTGCTCAACAGCTTGATACAAGTTCCAACCTTTAGGATGCCAGAACACCATACCTGGCGCTTCTTCTTGGACATGAAACAAATCCAGCTTCTTGCCTAACTTGCGATGATCACGTTTTTCCGCTTCTTCAATACGTGTTAGATACGCTTTTAGCTCTTTCTTGTCACTCCAAGCAGTACCGTAAATCCGCTGTAGCATTTCATTATCGGAATCGCCACGCCAGTACGCGCCAGCCAATTTCATCAATTTAAAATGACGTAAGACACGAGTATTTGGCACATGAGGGCCACGACACATATCCACATATTCTTCATGATGATACAAACCAACACGCTCAACAGAATCATCCATATCATCAATCAAAGCGACCTTATAGGTTTCACCACGGTCCACAAAAAGTTGACGGGCCTCTGCAATAGGGGTCATATGCTTAACGACATCGTAATCGTTTTTTACCAATTCACCCATGCGTTTTTCAATCGCCGCTAGATCTTCTGGTGTAAACGGACGCTCGTAAGCGATGTCATAATAGAAACCATCGCTAATCACAGGCCCAATAGCCATTTGCGCCGTTGGATACAATTGTTTAACTGCGTGACCAACAAGGTGGGCAAAAGAATGACGAATGATTTCCACACCTTCAGGGTCTCGGCCCGTAATGATGCTCAATTCAGCGTCATCAGAAATCAGTTCACAAGCATCAACTAGCACACCATTAATGCGACCAGCCACCGTTGCCTTCGCAAGACCTGGGCCGATATCTTCAGCCACTTGCATGACAGTAACTGGATTAGAAAAAGTACGTTGGCTGCCATCTGGCAGAGTAATTACAGGCATTTTATTCCCCTATCGGAGTCAGTGGTGCTCCATACCAAAGAGCACATGTCAATTTCAGGCCGTTAAACTACCATTTTTCGCCTCATCTTGCGAATCCTTATTTGGCAGAAAAAAAGACAAACAAACCAATGAAAAAGGAATCATAGAAAATCAAGGTATTTTTCTTCCCTTTTGCCATAGACATTCTTGAGAGGCAGAGTAAAATTGGCATCCGTTTCGCAACACACTTAATATCTGAAAGGCCTTATGGATCTTAATATTCTTGACAACTACTGCATTGAGACAACTCAATCAGAACCGGACCTATTAATTGAGTTGGTTGAGAAAACCTACTCAGATATGGGTTACCCAAACAAGTTGTCAGGCAAAATTATTGGTCGTACTTTGAAACTTCTTAGTACGATCAAACAGCCTAAGCGCGCACTAGAGATCGGTATGTTTACTGGTTACTCTGCTTTATCCATCGCCGAAGGTATGCCCGAAGATGGTGAACTAATCTGTTGTGAAACCAACCCAAGAGCAATCGAGTTTGCTCAGTCCTTTTTTAATCGTAGCCCTAACGGTCACAAGATCACACCGATTTTTGGCCCCGCTTTGGATACGATTCAAGACCTTGAGGGCTCCTTCGATTTCGTCTTTATCGATGCTGATAAACGCAACTACTTGAACTACTATGAAGCAGTGCTTCCTTTAGTTGTTTCTGGCGGACTCATCATTATTGACAATTCTATTTGGCAAGGGCGCGTTCTTGACCCAAAAGAAAGCAGCGATGTTGCGGTCAATGATCTTAATCGCCTGATTGCGCACGATAAACGAGTCGAAAATGTCCACCTCAACGTCCGCGACGGTCTGAACCTCGTCGTAAAACGTTAATTCCTATTTTTTTAGAAACTTGGCTCGCTTGAGAATTTCAAAAGCGAGTCGAGTTTATATGCTATTTAAAAGACATTAAGTTAAGAGGCAGCGATTTTGGTCGTTTTTAAAATCACAAATACTATTACTGGTAAACATTATATAGGCACCTCATTCAATAGCGGCTTCCAACGCTTTGAGCAATATGTTGAGGCTGCCAACGAAGGGTTAGACTTTCCTCTATATGATGACATTCGAGAGCACGATCTTAGTGCGTTCTCTGTCGAAGAATTGTTCGAAACCGATGACAAAGAAGAGCTTTACGAACTTGAGAAAGACTACGTCTCGATTTACAACGGTGAAAGCCTTCGTGGTTACAAAATAGGCCAAACAACCACCAAAGCCGCCACACTGAGCTTTGGTAAAAAAGCGTTGTTTGACTCTAATGGCGTTTCAACTGCAGAACAGCCTAAAAAAACCAGAAAGGCCGCAACAAAAAAGTCAGTTGAGCTCCCCATCAAAAAAGAGGTAGAGCCAAAACCGACGACTCATTCCTTTTTTGGCGAGCTCATTGGTGAAGATCGTTTAGACTCTCCTGCATCGGCCGCAAAAGCAGCAGACCCAAAAAAACCATCAGACGTCTCTAAAGTGGAACGCCCTAAAAGCAAAGCCAGCATTCAACGCATGCTACGCGAAGCGGAAAAGGCAGCCAAAAAAGAACGTGAAGATAAGCTAAAAGCACAACAACAAGCTGAAGCGGAAGAAATGGCACTGATTATGGCAAAAATTGACATCACATCAAAATCTGCCATGTCGGCTTTTCGCCGACGTAAAGGGTAGCACTACGGGATAGCCCCCCCCCCTAACCAGCCCTATAAATAAAAAATCCCAATCAAGGTTGCTTGATTGGGATTTTTTTGGAAAGAGATAAAGCCTGCATCAATAAGCAAGCTTGCCGACAATTACGCCCGTGCTTTTTTCAAGGTTTCAGAAATCATAAAGGCCAACTCAAGAGACTGATCCGCATTCAAACGTGGATCACAATGGGTATGGTAACGATCACCAAGGTCGGATTCTGACACCTGAAACGCCCCGCCCACACACTCTGTCACATTCTGCCCCGTCATTTCGAAATGCACACCGCCAGCATAGCTACCTTCTGCTTTATGCACTTGGAAGAACTGCTGCACTTCACGCAACACATGATCCACGTGACGAGTCTTGTAGCCAGAGCTGGCTTTAACCGTATTGCCATGCATGGGATCACTGCTCCAGACAACCTGCTTACCTTCACGCTGAATCGCCTGAATTAGCTTAGGCATGCCCTCTTCAACTTTATCAGCCCCCATACGGACAATAATATTCAAACGTCCCGCTTCATTTTTAGGGTTCAAAGTATCACATAAACGCAACAAATCTTCAGGGTCCATTGTTGGACCAGCTTTTACTCCAATTGGGTTTTGTACACCCCGCAAAAACTCCACATGAGCGCCGTCCAGCTGGCGAGTACGATCCCCAATCCACAACATGTGAGCAGAACAATCGTACCAGTCACCAGACAAACTATCTTGGCGCGTCAAAGCTTGCTCATACGGCAACAGTAACGCCTCATGGGAGGTATAAAACTCGGTTTCATGTAGTTGACTCACATTACCGATACCACACGCCTCCATAAACTGCAGAGCATCGTCAATTTTATCGGCAATACCTTGGTATTTTTCACCTGCTGGACTGGCTTGTAAAAAGTCATTATTCCATTTGTGCACCTGATGAAGATCTGCATAGCCACCCTGAGCAAAAGCTCGCAGCAGGTTCATTGTCGAGGCACTTTGGTTATACACTTTGATCAGGCGCTCTGGATCGGGGATTCGAGCAGACGAATCGAACTCAATGCCGTTGATAATGTCACCACGATAACTGGGTAATTCGACCCCATTAATGGTTTCCGTGCCAGCGGATCGAGGTTTCGCAAACTGGCCTGCCATGCGCCCCACTTTAACCACCGGACACTTACCTGCGTAAGTCAACACCACAGCCATTTGCAGCATGACTTTAAAAGTGTCGCGAATGTTATTAGCATGAAACTCTGCAAAGCTTTCCGCGCAATCCCCACCTTGCAACAAAAAAGACTCGCCTTTAGCCACTTTGGATAAGGCTTGTTTCAACTGTCGAGCTTCACCAGCAAACACTAACGGTGGCATTTTTTCTAGTGTCTTTTCAACTTGCACCAAATGCTCCGCATTTGGGTAAACAGGCTGCTGCAGGGCCGTCTTCGTCCTCCAACTCTCTAAATTCCAGTTACTCATATCGTTTTGACCTTATTCTATTTAAATTCACTCTTTTTCTATGACTGCTTATACAGGCAAAAAAACCAACATGCCCTTTTCTTTAAAATCGATTGTCTTTTTTCTTAACGAGCGACAACCCAAAGGATTAATGCATCTTTACTAGAAGTAGAGACAACCACATGACCCATAGTGGCATCATAATACACACTGTCCCCTTCTTTTAATTCAATTGGCTCATAGAACTCAGAGAAAAAATTAATTTTCCCTTCCAACACTAACAAGAACTCTTCCCCATCATGACGCACCCACTCTTTAAATTCAGCGAAGGAGCGTGCCCGCACTGTCGTCTTAAACGGCACCATTTTTTTACGACTAATGGAGTAATTCAATAGCTCATGCTCATAGGTCGCCGTTGGGTGTGGCTCCCCTCGACCCTTACGAGTGATATCACGGCGACCAGCAATAGAATGCTCACTTGCTTCAACAAACAGCTGAGGCAAATCCATTCCCAGCCCCTGAATTAACTTCTGCACAATTGTGAAACTTGGCGATACCTGATCATTCTCAATTTTCGATAATGTTGATCGGGCAATCCCTGTTCGTTTGCTGACTTCCTCAAGCGTCCACCCCTTTGTCAGTCGAATCTCTTTTACTCGTTTACCCAGCTCTAAAGGCTCAACGAATCGATCGGGGTCTGACGCGGTAGCCGTTTCTAAAGATGGTCGACTTACCATAATTCACCTATCACGTTGATGTACTGAAAGTTTACTAAAAGACACCACGTTAACCTATCCAATATTTGCACCATCATGCTTATGCATTAAAAAACCTGCTTTCGCAGGTTTTTGTGACAACGCCATTCACTATGCTTTACGCATTATGAGTAACCAGCGGCTGCATTGCCACCTCGCAACGAGCCAGATCAAAACCTTTGACAGACACATAATCCACCAACGTCTGATAATCCTGACCCTGAGCATTATTCACCAACACCCACATAGCAGAAGAGCGAGTACCGGTACGACAAAATGCAAAAGTCTTTTTACTCTCTTCAAGGGAGGCTTGCTGTTGAGACACTTGCTTCTGCCCTAAGACACTCAAGTTAACAGGATTGTAAACATACTCTAAACCATGCTCCCGCGCCGCCATCTCTAGATCGGCTGAGACAGGCTGGTCATCAGACTCACCATCAGGGCGATTATTAATCACCCGCTCAAAACCCATGGCTTTTATCTCAGCAAAATCCTCAACCAAAGCCTGAGGACCAACAAAATACATCTCATCTAATGCAATTGGATCATTCATAACGCCTCCTTCACACACTTTTCAATTAGGATCGATACAACACTTTAATCAAATGATAACCGAATTGCGTCTTAACCGGACCTTGAATTTTCAATAACGGACCAGAAAATGCCGCTTTATCAAACGCAGGCACCATATCCCCTTTGTGGAACTCGCCCAAGTCCCCCCCTTTTTTACCCGATGGGCAAGTGGAATACTGTTTGGCTAACTTATGAAAATCCTCGCCCTTATCGAGCCTCACTTTAATCGATTCTGCTTCCGCTTTTGTTTTTACTAAAATATGACAGGCACTGGCTATTGCCATAATACTCTCCACCAAATAACCATGACTAAATACCTCATTTTAACCTAATTGATGTGCTAGGATTGTATAAGATAACTAAAAAATAGGGTAACTCAACGATGATAGGCTTCACCGCAATAAAAGACCTTTCGCTACTCCTTGTCGAACCGTCTGATACACAAAAGAAAATTATAGGCAAAGCCCTGAAAGATGCCGGAGTAAAGCAAATTGATTACACCAACAACATTAAAGAAACACTGGAAAGTCTCGCCAACTTTCCACCAGACTTAATCATCTCTTCCATGTATTTGCCCGATGGTACAGCCGATGACCTAATCGATACCATTCGCAATAACCCAGAGACTGAAAACCAGTGCTTCATGCTCGTCTCAAGTGAAAAAAATCGCGACCACTTAGAACACCTTAGACAATCCGGCGTCCTTGCCATCCTTCCCAAACCCTTCTCAACTCGAGACTTACAACGGGCAATTTACTCAGCAGTAGACTTGATTGTCGAAGAAGAAATTGATTTAGAACTGTTCGACCCAAGAACACTACGTGTCCTTGTAGTAGATGACAGCAAAATGGCTCGCAAGCATGTTAGCCGCACACTCAACACCATGGGTATAGAGCAAATCCAATTAGCAGAGAATGGTCGACAAGCCATTGAAAAACTCAACACAGAAGAATTTGATTTGATTGTCACGGACTACAATATGCCAGAAATGGATGGCAAAGAATTAACCGATGCCGTCCGTCAAAACCCTGCCATTGCACACATCCCCATTCTTATGGTCAGTTCCAACTCTGAGGACAGCCAACTCTCCAACATTGCTCAAGAAGGCGTCGACGCCATTTGCGGCAAGCCATTCGAACCTGGCACAGTAAGACAACTACTTGCCCAAATACTAAACTAGCCTATTCTTTGCCATCATTTACAAGACAAAATTCGCTTACAAGTGTTTTGAAAAACTTGTAAGCGTTAAAAAACCACCAAACAATTATGAAACAAATTAAAAACTAATCTAGTTCTATTCTATCTCGTCCATTATTCTTGGCCTCATACAGCTTTTTATCCGCAACCCTAACTGCATCATCAAGGCTATCCTGTTTTTGGTGACACACACCAATACTACACGTCACTTTTATCTTCGCCCCAGTAAATTCCTTTGTACGCAGAGACGCTTGAAAATCAACTAACTTTTGCTCAAAAACATCATCGCTTTCATTTGATACCACACAAAACTCTTCTCCACCAAAGCGACATGTTAATGATTCAGGAAAAGCAAGACTGATCTCTTTGCCAACCAACTCCAACAATGAATCGCCAATCATATGCCCATATGTGTCATTAACGAATTTGAAATGATCTATATCGATCATCGCAAATCCCCCCCCATCTCCATGGGAAAGCGCTTGCTGATAAAAAGACTCACCTTCATCGAAAAGGTAACGACGATTTTTCAACTTAGTCAGCACATCAATATTAGCCAAATCCCGAATGGTTTCGAGCATTTCTTGCGATTCCAAGTTATGAGTAATACGGCAATGAAACTCTTCGTGATAAAACGGCTTTTTCAAAAAGTCATTCGCCCCAGCCTTGATAAATTTTGCAGACAGAGCACTGTTATGACCTGTTGATAATCCAATCACCACCAGATCTTTAAAGCGGTTATTATGGCGTAGCATACGCACCAGATCGTAACCATTAATTAGAGGCATATTATGATCAGTAATAAATAGACGAATCTCAGGATCTTCTTCTAATTTTGCCAGTGCTTGCTGACCATCTTCCGCTTCAACCACATTAAAACGATATTGCTCTAGTAAGGTTTTTACAAACAGGCGACTGGTGTGGGAATCATCCGCGACTAATGCTTTAATATGTTGGTTTTTTCTTAAGCGCTCGATCACTTTCATAACATGATCGAAAGAATAACGACTGTCTTTCGTTATGTAGTCCAATACGCCTTTATTTAACAATTCTAAACGAAGGTCATCATTAAAATTTCCCGTCAGCACAATACAAGAAACACCGGACTCCAATACCAAGTCCACTACTTCTCCATTAGTAGCATCAGGCAGATTCAAATCCACTATGGCAGCAAAAAACTCATCTCCATTTTGAGACGCTAAAGTTGCTTCTGCTTCCTTGTAACAAGAACAGACAATTGGCACATAAACCGTTAGCTGGCTCAACAAATGCTTTAACACATTTTGTACAACCGGACTGTCTTCAACCACTAATATTTTATATACCATGAATAAAACGATACCTTATAAAATCACATGCTTATTTAGATTATCCTCTATGACCAACGGCTTCGATACACTAAAATAACTATGAAATATGAAAATCTACAAAAAATTGGTCAAATGCATCTTTAATGCTGCCCATCTTATTTATTAAAGAAGGTAATTTGCTTTTATGCAATGTCGTCCTCATTGTGGTGCTTGTTGTATAGCACCTTCCATCTCTTCCCCTATTCCTGGAATGCCCAATGGGAAAGCCGCAGGGGAAAGATGTATACACTTACTTGAAGATTTCCGTTGCGGGATCTTTAATAGCCCTAGTAGGCCGGCAGTTTGTCAGGATTTTACCGCTGAAGAAATGATTTGTGGTCACTCAAGAGAAGAAGCCTTACTCATCATCTCAGACTTAGAAAACGCTACGTTATCAACGGACGAAACAAAAATTAGGAGCAATCAATGACCAATGCGTTAACAAGACTCGTGACCCTAGTCTTTTTTACAGCCCTTTTAAGTGCCTGTGCCAGCCAAAAAACAGGTCAAGGATTGGTAGCCAAGCCGCCTAGCGAGTCACAAATAGAAAGCAGTGTAAAAGACCAAGTCGCCTTAATGTTACACGCCTTTACCCCTGTAGCCGGACAAGCCATTCCGAACAATACGGTTCTAGATGTGTATAAACATCGTGGCTATAGCCCTATGTGGATCAAAGACAAGCAGATCAACTTGTCTATCTACAAACTGGTCGACATTCTGGAAAAAGCCAATACCCATGGCCTCAACCCGATCCACTATCATGTGGGTATCATTAAACATTACCTTTCTCTCAAAAATCCAACGCCTCAACAATTGGCAGAAATGGATGTCATCACCACCATCGCCTTGGCAAGTTACGCTCACGATTTGAGTAATGGACGCTACGAGCCACAGCTTATTGACCCGAATTGGCAACTGGATGCACCCAGCAATGATTGGAAAACACTGCTACAAATGGCTTCCGTCAACGACATGGTCAATTCATTACATTTGCTTGCCCCAAGAAGCCCACAATATCAAATTTTACAGAAATGGCTGGTCTACTATCAGGAGTTATCTAAAAAAGAGAAAGATATTTTTGTCACCCCAGGCAAACCGCTCGCCATTGGCGATCAAGGCCCACGCGTTGCACAGTTACGCGCTCGCCTTGTACAACTGGGTGATATTCGCTTTTCCACTCGAAAAGTAGATGAAGATCGTTTTGACAAGCAACTCAAGCAAGCATTAGAACGTTTTCAGAATCGTCACCACCTTATTGCCGATGGAGCAGCCGGTCCAAACACCATTAAAACTCTCAATGTCCCACTGAAGCGTCGTGCAGAACAGATTGCCTACAACCTAGAAAGATGGCGCTGGCTTCCAAGCCAACTGGAAGCCAATCGTATATGGGTCGATTTAACCAATTATTCTGTTGATATGTATTTAAATGGCAATCACACCACCATGAAAGCCATTATTGGTACACCAGATAGGAAAACCCCCGTTTTTAAAGCCATCATGACTTATATGGTGGTAAACCCAACATGGCGGGTACCGGATCGTATCGCACGTGAAAATTTGCTACCCAAGCTACAAGCCGATCCGAACTACCTCAGCAAGCATGGCTATAAAGTGTTTGCCAATTGGGGAATTGGTGCCAAACAACTAGATCCGACACAAATCAATTGGAGAGCCATTTCACAAGAGAACCTAGCGTTTCGCTTCGAGCAAACACCAGACAAAAACAACGCGCTTGGCTCTTACAAATTCATGTTTCCTAATAGAAATGAAATCTATCTACACGACACCCCAACTAAACGCTTATTTAGAGCGAGAAACCGTGCTTTTAGCTCAGGCTGCATCCGCCTTGAAAGACCCGCTCTTTTCGCAAAAAGCTTGATGACCGATGGCAAAGACCTCAGAGAGCTAGCCGCCGCAATGAAAAGCAAGAAAACCAAAGTGCTTACCCTGCCTCATTATATTCCAGTGTATTTGGTTTATTTTACAGTGGTAGCCAATGCTAACGGCATGCCAGAGTTTCGTAATGACATTTACGGCCGAGACAAGTTGATGGAAGAAGCCATGGGTTACAAAGCCTTCAGCCCACACGACTCCATCTAGCATCATAGCTAATGAAAAGCCCCACTATGATCCATAGTGGGGCTTTTCATATTTATGCAGCGCTTAGCTTAGATCACCTCATCAAACAAGATTCAGACAGCATTTAATCGGCTTAGCTCGCGATAATGCATAACGTCACTTCTTCTCTATCATGATAAAGATGCTTTATTTGGTATTGAAAGCCAACCCCCGCCTTATGAAGCCTTTCTTCAATAAGCTCAATGCACAACATCACTTCTTGATAACGTTTTTTCATAGGCAGCTTCAAATTAAAGATCGCGCGACGCGTCCAACGCTTAGCAAACCAATCCGCCATCAATTCAGCCACTTTAATCGGACGCTCCACCATGTCACATACTAGCCAATCAACAGTATAGGGCGGCTCATACTTAAACCCATCCGCTTTTTCATGCTGGACCAAACCGCTCGACATGAGCGCTTTTTGCATTGGCCCATTATCGACGGCAAACACATGAATGCCTCTTTTAACAAACTGGTAAGTCCAACCACCAGGCGCAGCACCTAAATCCACAGCGGTCATACCTTCCGTTAAATCCTTTGCCAGCTTTTTCTCTGGCACAAACTGCAGAAAGGCTTCTTCTAACTTAAGCGTAGATCGACTCGGCCCAGCAGCAGGAAAGCGCAGGCGACGAATACCCATGGGAAACTCGCTACGACATGCGGCATAGGACACGCCTAAATACGCAGACTCACCATCCAGTAAAAACACATGATGACGCACACCAATAGCCTTGTTTCGTAATACGCCAGACTTTTTCCAGCCTTGTCTTAACGGCTTATCTAATTTTTTAATCAACCCAGACAAGGCTTTGGCATCATTCGTGTCCGCTGTTTCTATCCATACTTCTTCAGCAAGGGGCAACTGACGCGCAGCACTTAACAAAGACTCCACCCGCGAGCCAGATTCAAAATGAATCAATTCATTGACTGCAATAATTTGACGAGCAAAAATCAAACGATTAAAAACCCATTGCTCAATCAAGGTTTCCGCAGGCTCAGAATGATCAAAGTGATACACAACAAAACCGGAGTCCGGCACCACTTTCGCGTAACCATAAAACCCTTTTTCCGATGATATTTGTGCCAATTCCGCCGCACAATCTTTCTCAAAACCAGGTCGGCAATATGCCAAAATATTTTTCATTCATTATCCCGTTCTAAGTCACCTTCATAACAAACAAGGCGCCTAGATTTCATTTGCCAGAAGGCCATTTTAAAAACTTCTCAGCGAAGTGTGCACGAACAAAATCACAGAACTTTGCATTAAAGTGCTCACCGTTTGACGGCATAACACTATAACTTCTCAGTTCTCCTGCCCATTCAAATGACACAGAGTAAGCATGTAGATAGCCACGATCTGCCGGCGTTCCACTATAACGATCATCACCAAAAATAGGCGAACCAAGGCTTTTTAAGGCCACACGAATTTGGTGCGTTTTGCCTGTTAGTGGTCGCACAATGAAGGCTCGAAAACCATCGAAAGAAGTAGAAAAGAATTGCGTCACCGCCAAATTGTCATTTTCTGTGGTTAAACGCCACTGCCCTCGGCGGCTGGGTACCATACCGCCTTTCACCGCCCCTTGTTTCTTTTTAGGCTTACGGTCCGACAAAGCTATGTAACGTTTTTCTATCTGATGCAACTCAAACAATTCGCCAAACTTTGCCGCTGCCTCTTTGTTCAGTGCTACCAGCAAAATCCCAGACGTCATTTTATCAAGGCGATGAACTGGATAAAACGTCATACTGGGATAATCTTGCTTTAATGCTTCCATCACCCCGCGCTCATTAGATTCAGCGTGGAAACTCATACCAACAGGTTTATTTAACACCCAAAAATCATCACAACGAAAAATAACGTTAAGCAAAGCAACCTCATACATAAGGATATAAAAAAGGCATATAAATAATAGTGCCTCTCTCAAGTTATCAGAGAAAGGTCACAACACATAAAACACCAAGGAAAACTAACGAAACACCTTATTACGGCCCGCTTTCTTCGCCTTGTATAACGCTTTGTCAGCCAGAGCCAGCACATCTTCAAAAATTGCTGTCTCTTTAGACATAGACGCGACACCAATACTCACCGTAACAGGAATACGAATACCGTGACTCGACACAATATTCAGAGACTCAATCGATGCCCTTAAAAGTTCCATTTTCGACATGGCCTCTGAACCATCCGTATTAGGCATAATAATAACAAATTCTTCACCACCATAACGGCCTATTTTATCGTGTTTTCGCAAGCAAATGGACATCGCCTCTGCCCCTTTTTGCAACACTAGATCACCCGCTTCATGGCCATAAGAGTCATTAACTCTCTTAAAATGATCAAAATCGATAATAGCAAATGAGCACGCACTAGAGGATTCTAGCGCCTCATTAAAAATGGCCAATGCTTCATTTAAGACCTTACGACGATTCGGTAATCCCGTTAGTACGTCTCTCTCAGCCAGCTCCCTTAGTTTCATATTGACACGAAACAAACGCCCAACCAATGCTTGAACAGCCAACCCAAATGCCAACAACGAATAAACAAAGACTAGAATGACCGAAACTACCTGTTCGGATTTATCCAACAAAAGACCACTACGAGGGGCATATAGCTCACACAAGACAAACGCTAAAAATGAACTAACGATGGTGCTGGCTTGCCAAGCTCGCTCATTTCTTTGAAAACTCAAAAAAGAGTAGGACGAAAACATGACTAAAAGCCATTGCAAGCCACTTCCGGAACCTAATAAAAAAAAACAAGAAAAAACGATTTGAACAATAACTAAAAAAGGAGTAGCAATCCTCACCCATCTAAGCCATTTGCTTCGATTAACAAAGAAAAACCAAATAGAAAAGACAAAACTAATAAAATAGGAAAAACATGCGAATAAATCTGGCCGTCCTAGTGAAAAAAACAGCATTAACGATAAGTCCACCAGCATCACTAGCATTAGGACTAAATTAACAGTGTATTTATCACCAAAATCAACATCTGTTTCCAGTTCCCCTTGATTCAGTAGCCTTTCAAGCAAATTATATGAGCACAATACCGCTATATTCCTAAGACAAGACAACGACAGTTCAGCCCCTGACTCAGGGATAACAATCAACTGGAAACTTTGTATAAAATAAAGGCGCTACTCTACCATTTTCTAGCTGTAAAGTGTATAAAAATTCATATACAACAAGGAGTCAAATCCCCCAAGATTGGCACAGTCACGCTGTATCGACACTTGAGGGAACCGTTCTATTTCTCAGCTAAACGAAAACGCGCAATTTGATGAACCTGTCGCATGGCCATTTTAAACTCTTCTTGTGGAGAATGATCAACCCTTTGCTCAAAAGCCGACAAAATAGCCTCTTTGGTCGCACCTTTTACCGCCATGATAAAAGGAAAGCCGAAACGCGATTTGTAACGATCATTATAATCGGTAAAACGCATAAGCTCTTCGGGTGAACATTGATCTAACCCCGCCCCCGCTTGCTCATTACTAGAGTCTTGCGTCACTTCTCCAGCCAATGCCGCCTTACCCGCCAAATCTGGGTGAGCCCGTAATAAAGCCAGTTTTGTATCATTCGTACTTTGTTCAACTACATCAAACAACAAACGCGCTAAATGCTCTTTCTGATCATAATCAGTCAGACTGTTTTTATGATCCATTGCTTGCCATGCCTGTTCAGCAACCCAAGCAGAGTGCTCATACACTGAACCAAACACTGAGATAAAGGTCTCTTTCGTCATGGCACTTGGCTTAGCATCAAACATGCCCTCCAACACTTGAAATCCCATAGAAACGGACAGCTGGTCTGTCATGTTTTTCTCCATATAACTCATCATTTTGTATAATCAATTAAGCGGTTGCCTGATAAGGAAAATGCTCATGCCAGTGTTTGGCAATATCGATGCGTCGTGCACACCAAACATCATCAAATTGACTCACATAGCTGAGGAAGCGTCTTAACCCTGCGATGCGAGCAGGACGACCGATCAGACGACAATGCAGTCCAATAGACAACATTTTTGGTTGCGTTTTACCCTCTTCGTATAAGGTATCAAACGCGTCTTTTAAGTATTGGAAAAAATGCTCGCCTGTATTGAAGCCTTGCATCGCCGCAAAACGCATATCATTGGTATCAAGGGTATAAGGTACCATTAATTGAGGCTTCCCCCCTTCCAAGCGCCAGAACGGTAAATCATCACTATAGTCGTCTGCGTTGTATAGAAATCCTCCTTCCTCCGCGACCAAACGACGAGTATTGGGTCCTGTTCGTCCTGTGTACCAGCCTAAAGGACGCTGCCCTGTCAGTTTGGTAATAACATCAATGGCTTTTTTCATATCAGCACGCTCGGTTTCTTCATCTACATACTGATAGTCAATCCATCGATAACCATGACTACAAACTTCGTGCCCTTCTTCAACAAAGACCTTAGCTATCTCTGGATGACGCTCAAGAGCCATACCAACAGCAAAGATGGTCAACGGAATCCCCATCTCTTTAAACAATGCCAAAACACGCCAAACTCCAGCACGACTACCATATTCATACAGGGACTCCATACTCATATGACGAACACCTTCTCTGGCATCCGTCCCGATCATCTCGGATAAAAACGCCTCTGAGGCCTTATCACCATGCAGAATGCAATTCTCACCACCTTCTTCATAGTTCAAGACAAACTGCAACGCCACCTTAGCATTCTTAGGCCAATTCGGATGAACCGGTTTTCCTGCATAGCCGACCAAATCACGATCATAAGACATTACTTCACCTCATAAAAAAACAATTCCATGGCAACTTCGTCATAAACACTAGATTGCCACACAACAAATAAAAAAATTGGCACAGATATTGATTAAAAGAAACAAACATTTCATATAAACAAAATGAGCCAAGTGAACCAATCAGTCAACTATTTTTATAAGCCCAAAAAAGGGCAAGCAAAAAAACAAGGCACAAAAAAAGTGCGGTTTTTTTAGTTAAACGCGCTAATAAGAGACATGAATTGGCATAGCTTATGCGGTATGCAGTTTATATACCGAGTCACTCTATTGTTAATAACACGGCCAGACCTTTTTAAGATGGGAAATTTTTGTGAATAACACCAAAACCGCACAGCATATTTCACCTAGACTGGAACTGATCAATATCAGCAAGCAGTATCCTGGCTGTCTCGCCAATGACAATATTAGCCTGAGCCTCATGCCTGGAGAAATTCATGCCCTATTGGGAGAAAATGGTGCTGGAAAAAGCACTCTAGTCAAAACCATTTATGGAGTCGTCGCGCCAGACACAGGCCAACTTATCTGGGATGGTAAAGAGATAGAGATAAAATCACCCTCCACGGCGAGAGAGCTTGGGATAGGCATGGTCTTTCAGCACTTTTCTCTGTTCGAAACGCTAACGGTCAGCCAAAATATCGAACTCTGTTTGAGCAAACCTCAACTGGCCTCTATTGGCAATCTTGCTGAGAAGATCCGTCAATTATCCCAAGAGTATGGTTTGAATATTGACCCCCATCGTTACGTACACTCACTCTCAATTGGAGAACGACAACGGGTAGAAATAATGCGTTGTTTAGTCCAATCGGTAAAACTCTTGATTCTGGACGAACCGACCTCCGTATTAACCCCTCAAGAAGTGTCTGGTCTTTTTAGCGTACTACGCACGCTCGCCAAAGAGGGGTGCAGTATTCTATTCATTAGTCACAAACTGCATGAAGTCACCGAAATTTGTGAAAAAGCCACCATTTTACGGGGTGGCAAAGTCATCAATACTTGCTCACCCGCAGACGAAACCTCCCATTCCATTGCTAAAATGATGGTGGGCGATTTAGCAGAACAAGACGCTGGTTACTCCAAAAAAGAGGGGACGGAGGTACGCTTTCAGATTCATGATCTTTCCCTTAGCACACAACACCCCTTTGGCACCTCACTAAAACACATCAATCTTGAGCTAAAAGCAGGCGAAATTCTCGGTATTGCAGGTGTTGCCGGTAATGGACAAGACGAGTTAATGGCCATTATTAGCGGTGAAGACAGCCGTCCCGTCAATGCTCATCTAACCATGAAAAACCAACCAATTGGCAATTTAAAAACCGCTACACGACGACAGTTTGGGATGGCTTATGTCCCCGAAGAACGCTTGGGCCGAGGCGCGGTTCCCGATATGAGCTTAACGGAAAATACCCTCCTTACCCACAGTCAAGGCTTTATCAAATACGGCCTAGTCCAATGGAAGCAACTAAAAGACTATGCCAAACAACTGATCAGTGATTACAGCGTCAAATGCCACGGCGAATTTTCTGAAGCAAAAAGCTTAAGTGGCGGAAACTTGCAAAAATTCATTATGGGACGCGAAATCGGTCAACGACCTGATGTATTGATTTGCGCCCATCCGACATGGGGAGTAGATGTCGGTGCAGCATTAGCGATTCACCAAGCTTTATTAGAACTACGCGACCAAGGGGCTGCCATTTTATTGATATCAGAAGACATTGATGAACTATTCTTACTAGCAGACCGAATGGCAGCCGTATGCGATGGTTATTTGTCTCCTATTGTCCGTACTCAAGACACCAACATAGACCAAATTGGCCAATGGATGGCAGGGACCTTTATTAATAATCAACAGCATGATGCTGACATGTTACAGGAGACCACAGCATGATGCGTATTCAAGCGCGAACGCAACCTAGCCAATTAATGACATTCGTCTCGCCCCTGCTGGCGATTGCTCTCACCCTTATTTTTGGCTGTATTCTCTTTTCAGCGCTCGACAAAAACCCGATTGAGGCGTTGCATGTATTACTCATTACCCCCTTGTCTGATGGCTATAATGTGGGAGAAATGCTGGTAAAAATGTGCCCCCTGCTACTTTGTGCCGTGGGCTTATCACTGTGTTATCGGGCCAATATGTGGAATATTGGTGCGGAAGGCCAATTACTTGCTGGAGCATTAGGGGGTTCGGCGGTCGCACTAGCCTTTGGCGATTCTACCAGCGCCTTAGCCTTACCTTTAACCCTTTTGGCCGGCGTTGCCTCGGGTGTTGCCTGGTCTGCCGTTCCCACCTATTTAAAACTACGCTTCAACTCGAACCTTATTCTCACCACTATTATGTTTAACTACATTGCCTTTTATCTACTGGTGTGGGCAGTCAATGGGCCACTACGAGACCCTGATGGCTACGGTTTTCCTGAATCTGCTATGTTTTCGGATCAAACCATGCTGCCGATTCTCGTTGCGGGAACTCGAATTCATTTAGGCATTTTGTTGTCTCTACTGTCTGCTGTTGTGGCTTGGTTTATCTTGTCTAAAACCCACTTAGGCTTTCAAGTGCGCGTCTTTGGCTCTGACGAACCAGCGGCGACCTACGCAGGCTTTAGCAGCAAAAAGCTCAGTTGGTTTGTTATGCTCCTTGCTGGTGCACTAGCAGGCCTAGCAGGCGTATGTGAAGTGACGGGGCCCATAGGCCAATTGGTGCCTAACGTCTCCCCTGGATATGGCTACTCCGCCATCATCGTCGCCTATCTGGGTCGCTTACACCCTCTGGGTGCGATTATTGCGGCCATCTTTTTGGCCGTACTCTATATGGGTGGTGATCTGGCACAGATTCAAATGAATATTCCCACTGCGGTGATCGGTATGTTTCAAGGCGTTTTGCTTTTCTTCTTACTGGCGTGCGATTTCTTTATTCGCAACCGCCTTGTTTTCACTCATCAAGCCACGGCTTAGGAGCCTATTTTGGACGCAGATTTCATAGCACAAATCTTATTCTCCGCAATAAAAACAGGCACTCCCTTGTTATTTATTGCTCTTGGCGAAGTCATATGTGAAAAGTCTGGGGTACTGAACTTAGGCCAGGAAGGGATGATGCTCATGGGAGCCGTCGTTGGCTTTTTGGCAGCCTACTCAACGGGCAACATGGCATTTGGCGTGCTTGCGGCAATGGCTATGGGGTGTGTCATGAGCCTTATCTTTGGTGTTTTAGTGTTGCACCTTGGCGCCAACCAAGTGGCCACGGGGCTCGCACTAACCATCTTTGGCACGGGATTAAGCGCCTTTGTCGGATCGGATTTTGTCGGCAAAACCATTCAAGGCTTTAATCCCATCCCTATTCCGTACCTATCCTCCATTCCGTACCTTGGCAAAATTCTCTTCGAGCACGATCTGTTGGTCTACCTTTCTTTCATCATGACCGTGCTCATTATGTATGTTACTAACAAAACCCGCTTGGGACTAACACTCAAAGCCGTCGGTGAAAACCCCAATGCCGCCAATGCCATTGGCATCAAGGTACTTCGGGTCCGCTATTTGGCCATTATGTTTGGTGGTGCCATGACGGGGATCGCTGGGGCTTATATGTCCTTAGTCTATACCCCTATGTGGGCGGAAAACATGACAGCTGGCCGTGGCTGGATTGCCCTTGCGCTGGTGGTCTTTGCTTCTTGGCGGGTTGGACGCATTATGCTGGGGGCCTATTTGTTTGGCTTGGCCAGCATTATGCACTTGGTTCTTCAAGGATTCGGCTGGACCATTTCGACCAACTTATTAGCCATGTTGCCTTATGTGGCAACGGTATTTGTCATGGTCATCATCAGTGCGGATAAATTTAAAGAAAAACTGTTGGCGCCTCGATCACTCGGAAAACCGTTTGATCCAAGACATATGGCCTAACCATGACGCCAATTTGAGCCATAAAAGGCCACATACCAATAATAATAGAATAAAGCGTTCCATTAACAACGACAAAACCGCCGAAGGGCACAAGGAGTTTCATCATGAAGTTAAAGAGTTTATTACTTGGCGTAGGCCTCATGCTTGGCGTCACCATGGCTCAAGCAGAAGAGCCTTTTAAAGTAGGCTTCGTATACGTTGGCCCAGTAGGAGACCTGGGCTGGAGTTACGAGCACGACCAAGGCCGTAAAGAAATGGAGAAATATTTCAAAGGGAAAGTAAAAACGACGTATGTTGAAAACGTGGCAGAAGGCGCCGACGCAGAACGTGTCATTACCCAACTTGTCAAAGCGGGCAACAAAGTCATCTTTACGACATCATTTGGCTTCATGAATGCAACCGTTAAAGCCGCTAAACGCTTCCCTAATGTGGTGTTCGAACACGCCACAGGGTATAAGCGGGCGAAAAATTTAGGCACTTATGTTCTTCGTACCTACGAAGGCCGTTATATTTCCGGTGTTGCCGCTGGATTGCTCACTAAAACCAATACCATTGGTTACATCGGAGCCTTCCCTATTCCGGAAGTTATCCGTGATATTGATGCGACCTACATGGGAGCAAAAAGTGTTAACCCTAATATCAAGCTAAAAATTGTTTGGGCAAACACTTGGTATGACCCAGGTAAAGAAACCGACGCCGCCAATGCTCTAATGGATCAGGGAGCGGACGTACTGATTCAACATACCGACAGCCCTGCGCCACTGATTGCCGCACAAAAACGTGGTGCTCGTGCCATTGGTCAAGCATCGGATCAGAGTAAATTTGCTCCTCAAGCGCATATTTTCTCAGTACGTGATCACTGGGCACCCTACTATATAAAAACCGTACAACAAGTGATGGACGGTACTTGGAAGTCGCAGGATTTCTGGGGTGGGTTCCACGACAACATGCTGCAACTGGCTTCCATCAATCCTAATTTGCCCAAAAATGTGCGTGCTAAAATTGAGGAAACATTGGCAGCCATCAAATCAGGCAAACTCAAACCGTTCACCGGACCTATTAAAGACAATACCGGAAAAATCGTTGTGCCTGCTGGTCACTCGTTGACAGACCAAGAACTAGCAAGAGTAAATTGGTATGTTCAAGGCATTACCGATAAAATCCCCCACTAGCAGTCGTTTAATATAAATGGGTTATCGATTCTCTATAGGCGGAGAATCGATAGCTTTTCATCTATCATTTTAAAAACTGGATCAAAACAGCGAAAGCACTATTGATAAAAAAGCGAAAGCACTTTATAAAACACCCCACCCCCTTGGCAGAACACCTGTAACGTCACACTTTAAACAGTGTCGCTTTAAGTAGTGGATCAACCGGCATAAGAAAAAGCGAGCACAGGAGAGAAAACCATATGGGATACCTAACGACACACATTCTGGACACAACACACGGCACCCCAGCGGCGGGCGTTGCCATCACGCTCTATGAGCTGATCGATGGCAATAAAGTCCAACTTAACACCAGCATTACAAACAGTGATGGTCGTTGTGACCAGCCTATCCTGCCCGAGAAGGACTTTCATCAAGGTGTGTATGAACTAGAGTTTGCCATCGGGGATTATTATCGCCGCTTAGACAAACAGCTTGCGGAACCACTGTTCTTGGATGAGGTGGTGATTCGCTTTGGTATCAATGATGCCACCAGCCACTACCATGTTCCTGTTTTAGTTTCTCCCTATGGCTACAGTACATATCGAGGTAGCTAAACCATGGATACAAAATGGGTACAAGAAGCGGCTAAACTGGAAAAATCAGGCATCGACTTTGTGATGGTCTCTGTGTTTAGCATAAAAGGCTCTACACCAAGGGAAATAGGTGCTCGTATGCTTGTTACACAGCATGCCACTTATGGTACCGTAGGCGGCGGTCATTTAGAATGGAAAGCCATTGCGAAAGCAAGGGAAAAACTCAGCGAAAAAGACAGTCAAACAAGCACCGAGGATTACCCTCTTGGGGCAACATTAGGACAATGTTGTGGTGGCTTTGTGACATTACTGTTTGAAAGTGTCCTGCAATCTCCGTTAACCATTGCGATTTTTGGTGCGGGACATGTGGGGCGAGCTATTGTGCATTGCTTAGAAAATATCCCTTGCCATTTAATCTGGGTAGACAGTCGTCAAGATGAGTTCCCGACACAGGTATCGGACAAGGTGACCACTAAAATAAGCGATTACCCCGTTGATGAAGTTGCCGACATGCCAGCCAATACTTTTTATTTGGTACTCACGCACAACCATCAACTGGATTTAGAGCTCACCGAAGCCGTAATAAAACGGAACGATGCGGCCTTTATCGGGGTTATTGGATCGCAAACCAAAAGTGCTCGGTTCCGCCATAAGTTAGCCAATAAAGGCTTCACTCAAGCTCAAATAGACCAAATGCATTGCCCAATGGGTGAACACAATTTGCGCTCAAAGCAGCCTGGAGAAATCGCCATATCTGTCCTTTCCCAGCTGTTAAAAGTACGCGCATCACAACACACAAAAGCATCCCTAGCGATGCCAGTTAAATGAAAAAGAGGTACCCCATGAGTGTGGAAACACTGATGACACTGGCTGAAAAAATGCCAAAAACCGAACTACACCTTCACATTGAGGGAACCTTTGAACCCGAACAGATGTTTGCACTGGCTGAACGCAACCAGATCCCGCTAAAATACTCGACCGTTGAGGATCTCAAAGCCGCCTATCAGTTCACTAATCTTCAGGACTTCTTGGATCTGTACTATCAAGGTATGTCTGTCTTGTTAAAAGAAGCAGACTTTTACGATTTGACGATGGCCTACCTAACCAAAGTACATCAAGAAAATGTTGTTCATGTGGAGATCTTTTTTGACCCTCAAGGACACCTGTCCCGTGGAGTGGATTTCGAGCCACAAATCAGTGGCATTTATAAAGCGTTAAAAGAAGCAGAAGAACAGTGGGGAATGACCTCCAAGCTCATTATGTCCTTTCTGCGGCATTTAAGCGAAGACAGTGCGTTTGAGACCCTAGAACTTGCCAAACCCTATCTTGATTGGATAGACGGCGTAGGATTAGACAGCTCGGAAATAGGCCATCCCCCAGAAAAATTTGCTCGTGTTTTCAAAGCCTGCCAAGAGTTAGGACTAAAAGTCACCGCCCACGCTGGTGAAGAAGGCCCAGCTGACTACGTATGGCAAGCCATCGATCTTATACAAGTGGATCGCATTGACCACGGCAACAGAGCGCTTGAGGATGAACAGCTCGTTAAGCAAATCAAAGCGCGCAACTTAACCCTCACCGTTTGTCCCTTATCTAACCTAAAACTGTGTGTGGTCGATGATTTAACAGATCACCCCATTAAGCACATGTTAAAGCTTGGCCTCAATGCCACTGTCAACTCAGATGACCCTGCCTACTTTGGTGGTTACATGGTGGACAACTATCATGCTTTGATAAAAGAGTCTGATCTGAGCAAAGCAGAACTACACCAATTGGCGAAAAACAGCATTGTCGGTAGCTGGATGTCAGCAGATACAAAGCAGCGACATCTGACGACACTTGATCAACTGTTTAGCACGTATTAAAAGTCACCTAGGGAAAAGCAAAACATACTGGCCATCGCCTTCTGTTTTGCTTTTTTATCGCCTGCTGTATAATTTTCTCTAAAGTATTCCCCCTCTAGGCAGCCCCATTAAGATTTCTTATGGTAAAATGCCTTCTTTTTTCATTAGAGCAAACCCCATGACTGAGACTTCTTCTCTTAACGAGACATTTTTCCGCTTACCGAGTCGCCAACGTTACGACGAAGTCATCGCATTCATTAAGAAAAAGCACAGCATTTGGACCTTATCCGATGCACAGGGCTGCTTAATCCTCCCCCTTGGCCAAGATAAAATATTGCCTATTTGGCCAACGCCAGAATTAGCGCTTTCATGGGGACAAAAAGACTATCCCGATTTTACCCCTTTGGAGATTTCTAGCATGGATTGGGTAAGCAAATGGTTGCCAGGTATGGAAAAAGATGGTTTTGATGTAGGCGTCGCACCTAACCTTGCGGGTGAATGCATTGTGTCAAGCGCACAAGAACACGCTGGTGATATTCAAGGCTAAACAGCCTTGATATACGCTTCTCCATAAGGATTGTGTGATGACATGGTCGATGATTCAACCCAATAAGCGAACAAGACGTTTTCCCGTCTTGCTTAGTCTATTTGCGGTCATTGCCATTTATGTTGTTCCTCTCATATCACAATTAAACATGCAAGCTCATGGAATGAGCCACATGGATATGAATCCAACGATGCATCAGCATCACAATCTACACCATTCACCAACCAAAAAAGTCATAACGCTGCCACCATCATTAATGGTGCACATGGATGAACATGGTGGTGGGGAAAAAATGACGGACTCGGGCTCCATGGACTTCCATGACCCTGATCATTCCGCTAAGTCGATGGACGATGATGATACCTTAGGACTTAGGGCGGCTTGTGGCTTTTGTACACTCCTCTTCCACCTTGCCTGCTTAGCGGTACTTACCTTTATCTTGCCAATCTTAGTGGCGATTTCCTATCTTGCTATATCTTACACCATTAGCACTCACCTCTTACCCTCACGCTATTCAAGATTACAGCCAAGAGCCCCACCAAACACTTCCCACGCTACGTTTATATCATCATACAGCGATCTATTGGCATGACATCTTGATGACGGCACATGACAACCTGTCACGTCATATTATCAAGAGAAGCCGTTACCTAATAGATAACTGAGACCTTTGTACGATCACGAATAGGCCAAGTAAAGGCTTCTCAATGAACCTTTACAGCTTTTTTTACATCACGTTGGCCAATGACGTCATCGAGCCAAGGGTACCTATCGCTTACTTTATTGTTAGATAAGTTTCGCTCTTTTTAGACGAGGCTTATCCCGTTAGACAGATGAGATTTATGTCCAATTTACAGAACACAAAGAAACCAGACGTTTCGAAAAATGCCATGCTATTGCTGATCACTCGTTTACACTTTTATATTGGCATGTTTGTCGCCCCGTTTATTTTCATCGCAGCATTGACAGGAACTGTTTACGTATTGACCCCGCAACTTGAGGCTTATGTCTACAAACACGAGCTCAAGACCGACAGCACAGGGCCAAATAAACCCTTAACTGAGCAAGTAGCCGCTGCTCGCCAATCCTTGTCGAAAGACCTCACCCTATTTGCGGTGCGACCCGCACCGCTGCCAGGAGATACTACACGTGTCATGTTTCTCGATCCAAGCACACTATCGGGCGTTCGCGCCGTCTTTATTGACCCTCATAATTTAGCGGTTCGCGGCAGTTTAGGTGTCTATGGTACCAGCGGTGTCTTGCCTCTTCGTACTACTATCGACTACCTACACCGCACCCTGCTACTCGGTGATTTGGGACGAAACTACAGCGAACTGGCCGCTTCTTGGTTGTGGATTGCCGCGCTAGGTGGCATGTATCTTTGGTATAAGGGAGGCAAAAAGAACCAAACCAAGATTGCCTCTCGCACCCCCTATTTGAGAAAACGTAGAAGCCACTATCAACTTGGCTTAGTAATTTTTCTTGGACTGGTATTCTTTTCAATTACTGGTCTGACTTGGTCTAAATGGGCTGGCGGCAACATCAGCACAGTCCGCCAATACATTGGTTGGGTCACCCCTTCCGTCTCTCTAGATATTAAAAAGACAGCCCACAGCACAGACATGGGTGAACATGCGAATCACCTTGGTCATTCAAACAACGCTAATATGAGCATGACTCAAGCGGCACCCTCGGCAAAAGAAACTGATCAACTTTTCGACAAAGTGTTAAATACCGCACGAGCAGCGGGTATCCATTCCACTAAGATTGAGATCAAGCCACCAAGAAAAGCCAATACCGCTTGGTTTGTTCGTGAAATCCATCGGGAATGGCCCACTCAAGTCGACTCTGTCGCCATTGATGGCAGCACCTTGGCCGTGTTGGGCCATGCTCAATTCGCACACTTTCCATTAATCGCCAAATTAATCCGCTGGGGGATTGATACTCACATGGGCTTATTATTTGGTTTAGCCAATCAACTCATATTAGCCGCTTTTGGTTTGTCACTGTGCGTCATGATTGTATGGGGATACACCATGTGGTGGCGCCGACGTCCAACCGCTGGGGCTACCTCCAAGCCACTGCTTGACGCTTGGAGCAAACTCACACCTACATGGAAAACCATTACCATTGTGGTGAGCCTCTTTGTCGCGATCAGTCTCCCCGTGATGGGCATCAGTTTAGTCGTGTTTTTACTTATCGACGCGATTCGTTGGCAAAAACGACTGCGAACTAAGGCCACACCTCTCCAGTAAAGAAATCAAGCGCCCTATTCTAGACGGAATAGGGCGTTTTTATGGGTAGCGGCTTTATCAGTTCAATTAAGCCTTAATAAGAAGACGCAGATCGGCTACTAATGAATCCACTTTACTACTGTATACGTTACTTTTTTAATCTTGCTAACCAAACCATACTTCTTTTTTAAGATATTTATGCAACATTTTTCCATATTTAAACTATAATCAAGCGTTTTCATCCTCTAGTTTGGTTTTTAATATGGCAAATGCGTTAAATCGATACTGCTCTCCCCTTAGGCCCTTTCTCACTTTTCTATTTATAACACTATGTACTTTAACTCTAAGTCGGCTTTCTCTGATTATCTGGCAACATGAACGGGTCGATTCGTTTAAAGATTGGCTCACCATATTAGGGTTTGGTTTGCGTATTGACTTAGCCTCGCTGGCTTATCTAGCCGCCTTACCCGCACTCTTTGCCGTACTGGTCTCCGGCATTCCGTATATTAATCGTGTCTGGGATATTGCATGCCGTATTTGGCTCTCGGCAGCCTTTGTTTTTTGTGTCTTTATGGAAGCCTCAACACCCGCCTTCATCAACGAGTACAATTTACGCCCAAACCGACTGTTCGTTGAATATTTAATCTACCCCAAAGAAGTGTTTTCCATGCTTATGGCGGGGCATAAACTCACCCTTGCCTTATCGTTACTGGTCACGATTGCCGCTTTTGTGGGTATTTATTATTTAATGCGCAAACAGCACATCACCAACAAACCGCAACCAAAATGGTTTGAGCGCCCAATTCTCGCTGTACTCATTTTACTTATTGGCGTATTGGCCGCACGCTCTAGCTTGCAACACCGAGCAATTAACCCAAGCTACACAGCCTTTACCAATGATCCGTTAGTCAATAGTCTAACCCTCAACTCAGCTTACTCTATGCTCCATGCGGTCAGTCAGATGCAAGATGAGGTCAGCTCGTTTCAACTTTACCCGCAAATGAGCAAAGCAGACATTATCTCCAACATACACAAATCCATGGGTCTAAAAGAAGCGGACTTTGTGTCGAAAGACTTCCCCACTTTGCACAAGCAAACCGCGACCCATCAATACAAACACCCCAAAAACCTCGTGATTATTTTGCAAGAAAGCCAAGGGGCACAATTTATTGGCAGCCTAGGAGGCCTACCCTTATCCCCTGAATACGACAAATTAGCCAAAGAGGGCTGGGCTTTTAACCAACTTTATGCAACAGGCACGCGCTCTGTGCGAGGAATCGAGGCCGTCGTGACCGGGTTCGTCCCAACACCAGCACGCAGTACGGTTAAACTACCCAACTCTCAAACAGGCTTTTTCACCCTGGCGAAATTACTAGGACAGAAAGGATACGACACCAGCTTTATCTACGGAGGTGGTGCGCATTTTGATAACATGAAAGCCTTTTTCTTAGGCAATGGTTTCAACAGCATTATTGAAGAAAAAGACTTTGTAAATCCTGAGTTTGTTGCCTCTTGGGGCGTCAGCGACGAAGACCTGTTCAAAAAAGCCAATGCGACATTTATTGAAAAAGCTAAGCATAACAAACCTTTCTTTAGTCTTGTGTTTAGTTCCTCCAATCACGACCCTTTTGATTTTCCTGATGGCAAAATCGAAGACTACAACACACCGAAAAACTCTCGTGAGAATGCAGTAAAATACGCGGATTACGCAGTAGGCAAGTTTTTTGATATGGCGAAAGCATCTAACTATTGGAAAAATACGGTATTTCTTATTGTCGCCGATCACGATGCCCGCTCTAGCCGACCTGAACTGGTTCCCATTACCAACTTCCATATTCCTGGATTAATCTTAGGCGCAGATGTTTCACCGCAGGAAGATCATCGTCTTATTAGCCAAATTGATCTAGCACCAACCCTGCTGTCTTTAATCGGCATCAACTCGTCGCACCCGATGATTGGACAAGACCTAACCAAGCGAGATGCCAGCTATGTGGGGCGAGCCATCATGCAATTCAATCAAAACCAAGCCTTTATGCGTGGTAATCAGGTCGTCATCTTACAACCCAAATTGCCGCCAAAGACCTTTATTTATCGAAATCATCGCTTAGAAGCCTCTAAAGATGTCAGCCCAGAGCTCATCAGCGAAGCCATTGCCCATCCATTACTCGGCACTTGGCTCTATGAAGACAAAAAATACAACATACCAAGAGAAAGCGAGGAATAAACAAACAGAAGCCGAGCGATGCTCGGCTTCACATTCAATCGGTTAGCGAGTTCAAGGCTCTTAATGTAGAACCTTGCATTTCTGGATAGTGACGATCGCGAACCATGCCATCAAATTTTAGAACGGTGATAGCTAAGGACCTGCCCCTTAAAAGGTTTTACCAAATAACTCGTTTCCAACGGTTTACTTTGACTATGTTGATACCCTAGTGACACCATTTTTTTACTAAACACAGCATGATGGCCTCGACCAGGATCAACCAAAATCACTTCACAATCTGGCGCCGCATGACAATCAATAAAATCCGCTAGCATGTCCACATGGGAGCGCTCATACAACAAGTCGCTACCAATAATGCAGTCATACTGACCTAATGAGGTCTCACCATCTTGCCAACCGGTTCGTACAAATGGAATGGGGCGATCTCCATTGAGTAATACATTCGCACTCAAAAAACGACCTGCTTCTGGGTGATAATCCGTCGCGGTAATATTGGCATGACGATGATTCAACACTAAACTGGCCAAGCCAATACCACAACCCACCTCTAAGATACGCACCCCATCGATGTTATGGGTATACATCAAATGCGCTAATACCTCCCCTGAAGGCCAAATAATACCGAATAATGGCCAAGTAGCAGAGGAAATACCTAGATTTAGAGCTTCATTCTCATCATCGGAAAATTGTTGATTATCGCGAAGAGTACGTACATGAATATCGGAAAGATCAAACTCTAATGTTTGATAACGCACACGGAAAGTTGACATAGATGGCCTAATTAACGCTCAAAAACGGACAATACCATTGAGCTAAGGACGTCATACTAACCCCATCGCCGACATTTACCTACTCAATAACTCAAATTAAATGTTGCGTTATGTGCATAAAGCCCGCCATGTCTCTACTAGACCATACATTTTTAAAGCCTCCCCCTAATCCTCTCCCCAAGACATATCTAATCATTCCCTTGATAGACAGACCTTTCACAAGCGCCACTAGTAGAAAAACAAACAATAAGGAAAAAATGTGAATTAGTTGTCAGTATACTAACACCTGAACTGAACATTCATATAATAAACGCAATGATATTCATTATTATTAACATTTTAGTAATGTATTGCATTTCTTTTTATCTTTTATTACTGACGGATAAGGTGCCACCTATGTTTTTTGTTCCCTTTCTAATCATGCTCCGAGAAGGACTTGAAGCGGCATTAATCGTTAGCCTTATCGCAGGTTACCTTAAACGCACTCAACGCGGACATTGGATGCCAGCCGTTTGGGGAGGCGTTTTCAGTGCGGCACTACTTTGTCTAGCAATTGGTTATGGTATCAATGAAACCACAGGAGAGTTCCCCCAAAAGCAACAGGAATTATTCGAAGCCATCGTTGCCGCCATCGCCGTGGGTATGTTGACCTACATGGTGTTTTGGATGCGTAAAGCAGCGGCCTCTGTCAAAACAGATCTACATAGCTCCATCGATAAAGCACTGGGTAAGCACCAAGGTTCTCGCCAAGGTTGGGCCTTGGTTGGCATGGTGTTTCTAGCAGTCGCCCGTGAAGGATTAGAATCCGTCTTCTTTCTTCTCTCTGCCTTCCAACAAGGCGCTGGTACTTCTGCACCACTAGGGGCGGTGACAGGCTTAGCTTTGGCCGTCTTATTGGGCTTTGCCATTTATTTAGGTGGTCTCAAATTACCACTGGGCGCCTTCTTCCGTTGGACCAGCTTATTTATTTTATTTGTGGCAGCGGGCCTTGCAGCAGGCGCCATTCGATCACTGCACGAAGCGGGTATTTGGAACTACTTCCAGAACATCGCCTTTAATGCCAGCAATTTACTCTCGACGCACAGCGTCTTTGGCACCTTATTAGAAGGTTTATTAGGTTACCAAGAAACCCCCACGGTCAGCGAAGTCGCCATCTACTTTATTTATCTTCTTCCCGCGCTGTACTGGTTTTTCAAGAAGGATGATCTTACTTCCAGCCACACTGGTCGTCCGGTAAATAGTGGCACACCCTAAACCGATTCTGGATAACAAGAAAAACAATCTATTACAAACGCTCTACCCTTAAACAACAACGATACGGAGTCACTAATGAAAACTTCTCTCTCAACACTTGCTCTTGCTGTGTCCATCGCAGCCTGTTCAACCCTGGCTCAGGCCAAAACTCAGGCCTCCGATTTGGTCGCTCCCATTACCGACTACAAGTTCTATGTTATTGAGCAAGTCGATGGATTGGTGAAAGATACGAAAGCCTTTACGGATGCGGTCATCGCAGGGGACGTGCAAAAAGCCAAAAAACTCTACTCGCCTGCTCGTGTGCATTATGAGCGAATTGAACCAGTGGCCGAACTGTTCTCAGATCTTGATGGCAGTATGGATGCCCGAGAAGACGATTATGCCAAAGGTGCAGAAGACCCGAACTTCACAGGCTTCCATCGAATTGAAAAAGCCTTGTGGGCAGACAATACCACCAAAGGGATGAAACCTTACGCAGAGAAACTTTACCAAGACACACTCGAACTGCATAAGCGCCTCACCAACTTGGCTTTCCCTCCTAGTAAAGTAGTAGGAGGTGCCGCTGACTTAATCGAGGAAGTGGCTTCCAGTAAAATCACTGGTGAAGAAGACCGTTACGCTCGTACTGACCTTGATGACTTCCAAGCAAATGTCGATGGGGCGCAAAAAATCGTTTCCTTACTAAAACCACTTCTCATTGAGAAGAATCCAACCTTAGTCAGAAAAATCGACAACAACTTCAAACGCGTTGACAGCATTTTAGCAAAATACCGTACTCCAACAGGCTTTGAATCCTACGAAAAATTAACTAATCAAGATCGTCTAGCATTAAAAGGCCCAATCACAGTATTGGCAGAAGACTTGTCTCTGCTCCGTGGCGAACTGAACCTTAATTAATCCATTATACGATTACCTAAAACACCCGGTTTGATTGATTTCAAAACGGGTGTTGCTTACGGAGAGAAACATGTCAGCTTCATCCACTTTATTCAAAAATGTCTGGCGAAAACCTACTCTTTTGGCAGTGACGACAGGGAGTTTGCTGGCATCTTGTAGTGCATTCGCCAGCGATGTCCCGCAATACCATGTCGAGGTCAACGATAAAAAGTGTCAGCCTATGGCCCTTACCGTTCCAGCAGGCAAAGTACAATTTATTATTCGTAACCAAAGCATGCGAGCACTGGAATGGGAAATTCTTGATGGTGTTATGGTCGTTGCCGAACGGGAAAACATCATCCCAGGCTTTCAGCAAAAAATGACCGTTACCCTAGAGCCTGGAACCTATGAGATGACCTGTGGCTTATTAACCAATCCTCACGGAAAACTTATAGTACAAAGCGACGGTCAGAACAAACCTTATAAAATCACTAGTAACGATTTTATTGGGCCGATTGCCGAATACAAATTCTATGTGATGAATGAAACCCGTCAATTGACTCAGGCCACTCAAGCCTTTACTGATGCTATCCGCGCCAACGAGATGGACAAAGCTAAAGCTCTTTACAGCCAAGCACGTGTGCATTATGAGCGAATTGAACCCATTGCCGAATTGTTTTCTGATCTAGATAACCGTATCGACGCCCGTGAAGATGCCTTTGCCATGGGGGCAAAAGACCCAAACTTCACAGGCTTTCATCGTCTTGAATATGCTCTTTGGAAAGCTAATAGCTTGGCAAATACCACAGCGTTAGCCGATCAGCTTGATAAGGATGTAATGGAATTACAGGGGCGCATACGTAATCTGCCCTTCCCACCCTCTACCGTCGTTGGTGGGGCAGCCGGTCTCATAGAAGAAGTCGCGGCCAGTAAACTTAGTGGTGAAGAAGACCGTTACGCCCATACCGATCTGGACGACTTCAATGCCAATGTAGAGGGCGCTCAAAAAATCGTCTACTTATTCAAGCCGATGATGGACAAGATTAATCCCCCATTGCAAAACCGCATTGAAAACAACCTCAAACAGGTCAGTGACATTTTGGCACACTACAAAACCGACAAGGGGTTTGAACCTTATACCCAGCTATCTGAGCAGGACAGAAAGCGTTTAAAAGGGCCGATTACCGAACTGGCGGAAGATTTAGCAAAACTGCGCGGCAACCTTGGTCTGAACTAAGCAAGCCCGCACAACATATTTGACAAGCGAACAAAAGGCCATGGGCGAAGACATTCGGCCCGTTCATCAACAACCGTTAACGCAATCGCTGGAGCAGAGCGAAAGCGTAACAAGTGACCATATTTGAGGGGAATAACATGAATTGCCCGTTTCATTCTCTATTACAATCCAGACAGACACAAAAAAATAATCAAACAGAAAAAACCGAACAAAACCATGACTCAATTGTCGAGGAGCGCCGTAATTTACTTAAAGGTCTTGGCGCCTTTGGCGGGGCTGTTGCTCTCGGTAGCGCCGTCTCTACTCAGGCACTGGCCGGATCAGAGGGTATGATGGAGGGTAACATGAAAGCGGACGAAGGCTCAGTCGACGCTGAATTTTACACCAGCCGTCAAATGAAACAGCCTTTTTACGGCGCATACCAAAGCGGTATTTTAAATCCTCCGCCAGCAGCAGCTTGCCTCGTTTCCTTTGATGTGATCGCTTATAACAAGGACGATTTAAAAGGCCTCTTCAAAACCCTCACCGAACGGGCAGCGTTTCTAACCCAAGGCGGCAAGCCACCTAGTACAGGGGATAAGTTTCCCCCGTTAGACTCTGGTATTGTAGGCACTTATATCAACCCAGATAACCTAACCCTCACTGTTGCACTCGGCGCCAGCCTATTTGATGAGCGTTTTGGCTTAGCGGATAAAAAACCCAAGCATCTCGTCAACATGACGCGCTTTCCAAACGATGCCTTACAAGCCGAAAGCTGCCATGGTGATTTGTTAATCCAGTTCTGTGCGAATTCTCCCGAAACCGTGATTCACGCGATGCGCGACATCATTAAACACACTCCAGCCACACTGAGCGTGCGCTGGCGTCGCGACGGTTTTATCTCCAACCACGTGGCGGCAACGGCGGGTAAAGAAACCCCAATCAATCTACTTGGTTTCAAAGACGGAACCGTCAATCCCAATACAAAAGATCCAAAAGTGGCCGACGAAGTCATTCTCGTCACCCCAGAAAACCAAGAACCCAAATGGGCAACTGGCGGCAGTTATTTGGCCGTACGAACCATTCGCTTTTTCGTCGAACAGTGGGACAGAACACCGCTACAAGAACAAGAAGCCATTTTTGGTCGGGAGCGAGGTACGGGGGCGCCTTTAGGCATGAAACACGAACACGACATACCTGATTACTCCAAAGATCCAAAAGGCAAAATCATTCCGCTGGATGCCCATATGCGCTTAGCGAACCCCAGAACGCCAGGCTTTAACCAACACCAGCTGTTACGCCGCGCTTATAACTACTCAGATGGTGTGACCAATGCTGGCCAACTGGAAATGGGACTGCTCTTCCTAGCCTATCAAGCCGACTTAAAGGCGGGCTTTATCACAGTGCAGGAACGCTTAAACGGCGAGCCATTAGAAGAATACATCAAGCCATTTGGGGGTGGTTATTTCTTTGCCTTACCAGGCGTGAAAAAACCAGGAGATTATTTTGCCCAAGGTCTGCTAGAAAGCTAAACACACAAAACACGAAAACGTAAAAACTAGGTAAAGAATAAGGCAATCCTAGAGACCCTTATTCTTTACCTAGTACTCAAGGCAGCCATTCTTGTTTACCTAAGTAAAAAACGCTAGTATTTTTTAGCCACAAAAAATTACCTGAGTCTCGTATTCTCTTATCGCTATATCCATAAGTAGACATAAGACATTTAAGAGGGTGTCGCAAAAGGTAACGAGCGAAGATAAGGCAAGACAAAAAACGCCGAAAAAGCGGAGTTTATAACTATAAATGAGCATTTTGAGGCGATTTTTAACGCTGAATTATCAAGCGCAGTAGTTTTGCGACAGCCTCTTTAATTGAGCAGTAAAAAGGACTTTTTATGACAACATTAGATTTAACAACAGCCGTTCCTCCCGTTAGCCCATTGTATAAACCTGTCATCTATACCATTAAGAGCGGCGATACTCTAGGCCAGATCATTGCGAATTTCTATCATGCCAACTATGGTAGTGACCGATATATCGACCCCCGATTCAGTGGGCATGTGTTTAGCCTCGGATAATCAGTCCAGCCAGTCTGAGACGCACCTGATGATGAGTCCGCTAAAAAGAGAGAATTTAGATCAATATAAACTCTACATGCCAACCGATCCAAAAGAACGAGAAGCATTTTGGGCAATGGCTTGGCTGGATGATAACTATAACTGGTTATCAGGAGGTTTGGGGGCAGGATTAACCACCTTAGGTGTGCTAACCCATGAGCAAAATACCACCTTAATTAAAACCGTAGAAACTCTGTATAAACAGTATCAAATGGGCCTTATTTCTAAAGGCCAATATGACTATGGCAGAAGAAAAGCATTGTCTCTCTTTTCACAACGTCTTGGCCCTCTAGAAAAACTATTACTAAAAGGGCAAACAGCGCAACAAGCTATACAAATTGCCCGCTCTGGGGCAGTGCCTGCAACTGAAAAAATTGCCAAAAATCTAAGCCGACTAAACAAACTTTCTAAACTAGCGAGTGTGGGCGGCGTAGTACTGACAGGCGCAAGCCTTGGTATGGGCTGCTACGGTATAGCCCACACTCAGAACCGACAAAAAAAGAATGAAATTCTTGTGGGAACAATGTCTTCTACAATTGCTGGCTCTATTTTAGGTTACGCTTTAGGTGTTTTGTTAATTTCTACTCCTGTAGGTTGGGTCACGGCATTAGCGCTTGGTGCTGGCTCGGCTTTAGCGAGCTATGGTGCAGGAGAAGGAGCGGTAAAGTTATATGACATGTCTGGCGCTAAAGTGGACTTCGCGTCTATGTCAGGGGTCGATCAGATATGCAAATAAGCCAAGAATTGTTTGATCATCTATTTTTAATCATGATGTTCACCGCTATGGGGGGGTTATTATGGCAACCTCCTCTTTGGATTCTTCTAACTTTTTTTACCCCTAAAAAGCTTCTAAATACCTACTTTAAAGAGCCTCATTTTAGTCAGGGAGAGCTTATTTTTATGAGCAGATTTCCTTGGTCACTATTTAGAACATCTATTTTTGGTTGGATACTATTTCTACCTTTTTTAGATAAAAAAAGAAATATACGCAACTGCTATGAGGTTATGCCAACATGGTATCGTATAGGACTAATACTCTTAACAATAAGTACTATGTTAATTATGTTCATATTTTTTGGCATCATGTTTTTTTTACTGACCTCCCATATCACGAAATAAGAAGTGCTGTCGGTTAATGCCCTGAAAAGAGGGCATGCATATGACACATTTGTGGATCTCGCTTCTATATCAGGAGTTGATAAAGTATGCCGATAACAAAAGAAACGGGAGAATTTTTATTTTTAGCGATGATGTTTACCGCTATGGCCTGTGTCCTTTGGGTACCTATTATTTGGTCTCTTCTAACCTTTCTTACACCCAAAAAATTATTAGACACCTATTTTAAAGAACCGCACTTCACTCAGGGAGAGCTTATTTTTATGAACAGGTTTCCTCTTTCTTTATTAAGAACAGGGATGTTTGGGTGGGTGTTATTATTTCCTTTTCTCGATAAAAAAAGAAAAATACGCGACTGTCATAAAATTATGCCGACTTGGTATCGTTTAGCATTAAAATTTTTAACTATAAACGTCATTATTTTTGCCATAGCTTTTTTTGGTATTATGCTTTTTTTACTGACCTCCCATGTCGCGAAATAGGGAATATTGTCGGGTAATGCCTTAGAAAAGGAAGCGCGCATATGACATTTTTGCTTCTATGTCAGGGGGCGATCAGATATGCAAATAAGTCAAGGATTGTTTGACCAGCTATTTTTAGTGATGATGTTTACCGCTATGGGCGGCTTTTTATGGCTACCTACCATCTGGTCTCTATTGACATTTTTGACACCCAAAAAATTATTAGATACCTACTTTAAAGAGCCCCATTTTACTCAGGGAGAACTTATTTTTATGAGTCGCTTCCCCCTGTCTTTATTAAGAACAGGGATGTTTTGCTGGGTTATACTGTTTCCTTGTCTAGATAGAAAAAGAAATATACGCAACTGCTATGAAGTCATGCCCACTTGGTATCGTTTATCCTTAAATATTTTAGGGATAAGTGCTATTCTTATTGCCGTTGTCGTTTTTGGTATTATGCTTTTTTTACTGACCTCCCATATTACAGACACCTAAGCACTGTCTTTATAGAATATAATCATAAGTGTGAATACTTATGACTCCTCGTTGGCATACTGGTTAATCGCGGTTTGAATCAAATCAATGACAGACTGGGCGGCAAATTTACGTGGCACCGTGATCGCGTAGAAGTTCTCAAACGCCTGTGGAATGCTTTCATAATCCTGCAGCAACTTAGCTTGAATCTCGTCTTTGACGACTACTGGTGGTAAAACGGATAAATAGCCACTGTCACGGGCTAACAATCGCAACATGGCCATATCGTCCACTTCCGCCTTTATCTCTGGCTGATATTGATGGGCGGCACAAAAAGATTCAAACGAGGAACGAATATCGGTATTTTTTCCCGGCACAACCCATTTTTTATCCCGATAGCCCTCTGGAAAAGCCGTGTTCGGCTTGTCACCATAAGGCCCGATAATGGCCACCGCTTGGCGGGCAACCAACTGGTTTTGCCAAGTGGTCTCTTGGCTTTCGCTTAAAATCGCTCGATTAGTTAAGGCTAAATCCAACTCATGGTTCACCAAACCATTAAGTAAATCTGTCATCCCACGAGAAGACAAAGAAAAACTCACATGCTCACTTTCTAGTAACGGCTCAATAAAGCTCTCGATAAAATTTCTTGATAGATTACTCTGTATGCCCAAAGTAATGTGCTGAACTTGTGTGGCCCTGCCCTTTTGTAAAAAGTTTTCAAGCTCCTCACCGGTATTAAAAATGTCTTGCGCATAAGCCAACACGCGTCGCCCCACATCCGTCAGGATCAATTTTCGACCTTGGCGTACAAATAAGGTTACATTCAGACTGTGCTCTAATTGCTTGATTTGCGCAGACAAAGCCGATTGAGAAATATGTAAAATATCTGCGGCTTCCGTTAAGCTTGGACTCCGCGCAACCTGCCAAAAATAATACAAATGATGGTAATTCAATCGCGCCATGGGGCAGTTTCGCTCATTTAGATAATTCATCTTCATTCTACCTCAATACATACATAAAACAGAACGTTTGGTTTTAATATATGTATTTTTATTAACCAAATAAAAACTTCATAATCGGTGACATCCAATTAAGTTCTTGTTTAGAGGTAATACATGTCTCTCATTGCTTTGAGTTTTTTGCCTATCTGCATCCCGTTAGCCTATCTATTCGGTGGCTGGTATGCTGGACGCGATACCGCTACCAATGTGCCAACTAAAGCCACTTGGTTAAGCCGTGGTATACTGGCTATCTTTTTAATGACCTTCCCAGTTAGCTATTTCTTTGCCGATGATTGGCAATCTTCTGACCTTATCCTTCACACCTCATTAAGCCAAGTTATGTTGGGGTTAGTCAGCATCATGGGCTGGGTACTCATTACTTTCTCCCGTAATTACATGGCAGGACAAGCCAATAGCAACCAATACTACCGCTGGATGATGTTTACCTTGGCATCCGTCGCCATCACAGTCACGACCAATCATTTAATCATTTTTTGGTTTGGTTGGCTGGGCATTAGCTTGTCTCTTCATAATTTACTGACCTTCTATCCGGACCGACCTCGTGCCATCCTAGCGGCCCATAAAAAATTCATCTTAGCGCGTATTGCAGAGTTGTCTTTGCTAGTCGCCTTCGTATTGCTTGGCCTACAACATGGCACCCTCTATATTAGTGATATTTTAAACAGCTTAACCATTGACTCCTACGCGGGATACCGCCTCACAACAACAGACCAAATCGCCGCAGTACTCATTGCTTTTGCCGCCTTAATTAAATGTGCTCAGTTGCCTTTTCATGGTTGGCTCATACAAGTGGTCGAATCACCAACACCGGTCAGTGCTTTGCTCCACGCTGGTATCATTAACTTAGGTGGTTACATGGTACTGTTATTTACGCCACTGGTTGCGCAAAGTACCACGGCTCTTTGGTTACTACTGTTAGTGGCAGGGTTTTCGACCTTAGCCAGCGCCTTGGTAATGACAACTCGCATCAGTGTAAAAGTCCGTCTTGCTTGGTCCACCAGCGCGCAAATGGGGTTAATGTTGCTCGAATTCGCTTTAGGAATGTATGAGCTGGTTTTATTGCACTTATTGGCCCACTCTTTCTATAAGGCCTATTCATTCTTAAATTCCGGTAATGCAGTCAACGACCACCTTCGCCTACTTCTTTCTAAACCCTTTGTTAAAGGTATGCCCAAGAAAGAAGTACCAAGTGGACAAGAATGGTTTTCGACCATCGCTATCACCACCGCCTGTGTTGTTGTCGTAAAAGCCTTATTTGATTTTGAAGGCGCCTTTAGCACTTGGTGGTTATTTTCTCTAGCGCTTACTGTCTTGATTATCCAGTGGCAAACATCTGAACATGCTCCCTCGAGTGTCTACACTATAGTAGTAGGTCTATTACTGTGTGTGGTTTACGCTACGCTAAAAAAACTCATCGATATAATGATTCCTATTTCAGACATTGGCCGAATTAATGCCTTTTCTTTGGCCGACGTCTGGGCAATGCTGCTTTTCACCAGTCTCTTTGTACTAAATGCACTACTGTATTACCGAGTACATTGGCCAGCCGTACGCAGGCTATCCATTGTCTTGTTTGCTGGGCTTTATCTAGATGAATGGCTCACTCGTGTTGCCCTTAAAATCTGGCCCGTCACCTTACCTGCCAGGGCAAAAGAGCAGCATATCGCTCCCGTTACCATTCATTCACCTGCTAAATCATAGGAAGATTACATTATGGTTATGACTCATACACAAGATCCGTCACTATCTGAGCCCATACTCAGCTCACGCCAACTAGCGATCTTGACGCATGCGTCAAGTAACATTGCCCCCAGTTGGCCCCTAGATAAATTAATTGCTGTTAACCCACTGTGGTCAATGGTGAACCAGCCCTATGATCAGGTCACTAGCGAGCTATCGGCCTTAGCAAATATTAAGTCTCACCTGCCTCTGGAAACTTATATAGCGTGGTATGAAGAGGGTCGTATTTATCTTGATATGCTGGAAAAAGCCGCCAAACAGTATGGCCTTACGCTATGCTCAACGGAGTTGTTAACGCATTTAAGCAAAACGCATTTTCAACCAAACTCATGGCAATCCCTCGCAGATCTGGCTGATCAACATCGTCCAGCGACCAAAATGTCATGGCATGATGAAATCACCCATCAGGTAAGTCAGTTCTGTGCGGCCCATTATCAAAAACAAAGTCCAACCTTAAGACAAAAAGACACCCGCCATGAGATTGGTTTGTATCCTCATTGGTTAGAAATCACCACAGAAGATCGGGGGTTAAGCATTATCATGGGAGAGGCTAATCTCAGTCGCTTTTTCCACGAGCTGCCAAAAGACCAAAACGAACTGTTCGCGCTGGCGATACAGGAGCTTGGCTTAAATGATGAAACCTTAGCCGTCTACGCTCACGCCCTGCTGCTCGATATTAACGGTTGGAGTAGCTATCTTGCTTATTTAAATTGGCCAAGCAATACAGAAGGTGACCAACAAGAACAGCATGTTATCGCGTTACTTGCCATTAAAATGGCATGGGAACTTGTTATCTGGCGTTACTTAAATCACGCAAAACCATCATCATTAAGTAGAATAATCAATAAATGGACATTACAGAAAAAGAATATTGAATCGCTATACAATGCTCATCGCGATGCCTTAGTGATTCCCCAGATCTGGTCATTAGCCCTAGAATACAGTGAACAGGCCGATTTTCACCGTCTACTCAGAGAATCTGCACCATCACAGGACACAGTCGACAATCCGCTGTTGCAGGCGATTTTTTGCATCGATGTTCGCTCCGAAGTGTATCGTCGTGCCTTAGAAAAACAATCTAATCACATTCAAACATTGGGATTTGCAGGCTTTTTTGGTTTACCTATTGAGTACCAAGCAAAAGATACACAATTCGCCAGACCACAGTTGCCAGGTTTGCTCAGCCCCGCAATTACCGTGACCGAAACCAAGTCGAATTCCCAACACGTTCATCACCAGCAAGATGAAGCCCGTTGGCATCGTTGGGGACATGCCGCTCCAGCCGCCTTTTCCATGGTAGAGTCTATGGGGTGGTGGTATGCCTTTAAAATGTTTAAACAAACATTGTTTCCAACGCGTCAGGTTCATCCGGCTAACCGTCTCGCCCCAGATACACAATGGCAGCTCATTCAGCAGGGCATAGCATTAACGGATCAAGACAAGGCAAACCTAGCCAAAGGTATCTTGGATACCATAGGGCTGAAGCACTACGCCCCTATCGTCATGCTAGTCGGACATGGTAGCCACACTAGTAACAACCTCCACGCCGCTGGACTAGAATGTGGTGCCTGTGGCGGACAAAGTGGAGAAATCAATGTCAAAGTATTGGCCACTTTATTGAACGATACAAAAGTACGGACGCTTTTAACTCAAATGGGCGCCAATATTCCCGACACCACACAATTTATCGCGGCACTACACAATACCACAACCGACCAATTTAGCTGCTTTGAAAACGTCGATGACAAAATCTCAGGTTGGTTAGAACAAGCCACTTATCTTGCACAAAAAGAACGTGCCAAAAAGCTTGATGCGTCACTTGTCGACTTATCCAACTTAGAGCGCTTTCATGCTTTTATTCAACGAGCCAATGATTGGTCTCAAGTCAGTCCAGAATGGGGCTTAGCAAACAACCACTCCTTTATCATTGCACCGCGTCATAAAACCCGCCATATGGATCTAAAAGGAAGAAGCTTCTTACACGATTACGATGCGAACAATGATCCAGACTTCAGTATTCTGGAACGCTTGCTAACGGCCCCTATGCTGGTGGCCCATTGGATCAATATGCAATACAACCTTTCAGTCACAGACAACTATAAGTTCGGCAGTGGCAACAAAGTGTTACACAACGCCGTAGGTGGCAATATCGGCGTATTTGAAGGCAATGGCGGGGATCTACGAATTGGTTTACCGATGCAATCCATCAGCAATGGCACTAACTGGATGCATACCCCTGTTCGACTCGCCGTCTACATCAACGCCCCAAAGCATGCCATTGAACAAATTACTGCTAAGCACGATATCGTCAGACAACTGATCGACAACAATTGGCTTTATTTATTCCAGTGGGATAACAGTAACAACATTGAACGCTTTTATAAAAAGGAATGGTTAAACACATCAACAGATGAGTAAGGTTATTGTTAAAAGGTTACAAGATCTTTGCACTGCTACCTCGTGTAGAGATCTCTATAATCAGCTTACAACAATGAACAGATACGTTGAGATGGCATCACCAAGTAAACACCTACCCCAGTCAGTTTGGGCACTCAAGCCCAAACTGAACCTTACTCTAATTTTATATTTGAAACTTATCAGCCCCTACAACGCACCGTTATGTGACATTTTCTATAGCAAATAGAAAAAGTGACAGTAAATCAACGCGACTTCCTCTTTTAATGCAATAAAAAAACAAAATACTGAATATCAAAATCAACAAAACCATGTAGCATTCTGTAACAGAAACAAGGATTTTCTTATATAAAAAATCTAACACACAACAAATATAATTATAAAATCTGGAGTGCTTCATGAAAAAAAGATACCTAAACCTATCTTTAACCGCCGCCCTTGCAACAACCGCTTTTCTTGGCCTAGCCTCTACACAAGCGTCAGCATCTGATTTAACCGTACGATTTGCATGGTATATGCCACCGCATACTGCTACGGCTAATCAAGCAGCAACCATCGCAAAAAATATTAGAGAAATGAGCCATGGTAGCATTAAAGTACTTACCTATCCTTCTGGCTCTCTCCTCAAAGCCTCTAACATCGCCAATGGTTTAGCAAATAACACGGCTAATATGGGCATTAATGCCATGCACTGGTGGTCTAAATACGCTCCAGCGTTACAGTGGGATACCATTCCTTTCCTCGCACCAAATGCGACAACATTACTCAAAGCATTACACGGCAAACTGGGTAAAGATGTTGATGCTATTTTAGAAAAGCACGGCGTTCACGTTGTTGCTTGGGGCTTCTACGGTTATGCTAAATCTTATGTAAACAGCAAAAGAACAATCATCAAACCAGCAGATCTTAAAGGCTTAAGAATGCGCTCAGAAGGCAGCCTTTCTGCTATGTTCCTTAAGAGCCAAGGCGCCACTCCAGTTGCCATGGACTCCAGTGAAGTCTATACCTCTATGCAACGAGGCGCTTTAGATGGCGCAACCTCGGGCCTATCGACCATCACGTCACGTAAATGGTATGAAGTAGGCAAATACGTTACCGCTATTCACTATGTTCCTTTGGTTTACCCTGTTCAAGTCAACCTCAAATGGTGGAAAGGGCTAACTCAACAACAGCGTGATCTGATCACCAAAGCCGCTCAATCATCAGAAAAAGCAGCCGTTCAAGACATCGAAAATGAATTTACTAATGATATCAAACTTCTAAAAGCGAAAGGCAACCAAGTCACACAATTAACTGGCAAGCAGTTATCGCCTTGGAAAGAAACCGCTGGCGTCATGGAACGTAAATTGTATCTTAAAGAAACAGGGGCAACTGGTCAGAAAATTCTCGATGACCTAAAACCCTACAGCAAGTAACACGCCTCCTTTTCTTCTAGGTATATTCAATGACACATACAACTGAGACATCCCCATTTGGCCGTTTGGTCAAATGGGTAAGGGATTTAACGGGAGGGCTAGCTAAATTAATCAGCATCATGGCGGCACTATCCCTCATTTTATTATCCACCTCCATCATTGCCGGTATTGTCCTGCGTATGATCCACATAGATAACTCTTGGACTTACGATCTTGATTTATTTTGCCTAATTTGGCTGGCCTTTACGGGGGCCGTTGCGACAGCAATGGGCCGCCATCATGTGACAGCAGGTATTGCCCTAGAAAATCTAATCGGACGAGGAAAACTACTGATCATTCTGCGTTTTTTAATCCTATTTAGCTTTTTGTGCTTTATGTCATACGCTGGCTTTTTGCAGGTATTAGACAGTTTCACCATGCAAGAAATCACTTTAGATGTGGTTCAGTGGCCAGTATGGATTGCTAAAGCCGCTATTCCTTTGGGAGCAGGTGTCTGGGCGGTGGCAGAATTGCACAAGTTCATACTGGATATCAGCCAAACCGATTAGAAACATTGCTACGACACATGTTTCATAAATTCACGACTTCGTGAAAAAAGTCTCGATTAATTAGTATTTATTGGAACTCATAAATGACCTTTACGATCACTATCTGTGCCTTGGCTATACTCATGATTCTGGGATTGCCAATCTCCGTCTCACTACTGATTAGTGGTATGCTCGGTTACATGATAACCATTGGTGTTGGGCCTGGCATTAACGCGCTCACACAAACGGCCTACAGTGACCTCAACTCTTTTGTTATTATTGCCATTCCGCTCTATATCTACATGGGCCAGCTCATGCTCAAGGGGGGAGCTGGGAAAGACTTATTCAGCTTTGCTCATCGCATAACAAGAAAACTTCCCGGTGGTCTCGCCATCGCTGCCACGTTAGCCAGTACTATATTTGCCGCGATTTCAGGCTCCTCCACGGCAACGGCTGCGACTATTGGTTCGATTAGTATTCCTGAAATGCGTGAGCGTGGTTACCCAAAACGACTCAGTGCAGGCTGTGTTGCCGTATCGGGTACATTAGGTATTTTGATACCACCAAGCATTTCGTTCATTCTCTATTCATTAGTCACCAACACCTCTGTTAACAAATTGTTTCTAGCCGGTATTATTCCAGGCTTGATGCTAGCCGGATTATTCTCGGTCTATTCCATTTATGCGATGCGTAAAAAAGCCGTTAAGGATGTGAATGACGGACAAGCAGAAGAAACGAAAGCACCTATCACCTTCGATATGATTGCCAGTTTGTTATTGATTCCAGTGGTGCTGGGCGGGATCTATACAGGATTATTTACCCCTACAGAAGCCGCTGGTGTCGGGGTGATCTATGCCCTATTACTGACCATATTCCTCAAACGCAGCTTATCACTTAAACTCTTCTGGCAAGCGACTATGTCCAGTGTCGAAACCAGCGCCATGATACTGATGTTAATCGCAGGGGCGTCCGTATTTGGTAATACGCTATCACTTCTGCAAGTGCCTCAAGACGTAGCGCAATGGATAGATTCACTGAATTTATCTGCCATTCAGTTTTTAATCTTAATCAACATCCTTTACTTAATACTGGGTATGTTTATGGATGCGGCCGCGGCGATTCTTGTCACCGTTCCCATTCTGTTGCCAGCACTACAAGCATTGGATATCAACCTTGTCTGGTTTGGCGTGATTCTGGTTATCAATATGGAAATAGGTGCCGTGACGCCACCTGTTGGCATGAACCTATTTGTGGTCAAAGCCATCTGTGAAGACTTCACCATTAAAGATGTGCTGGTTGGCGCCTTTCCTTACGCTATGATGGGATTGTTAGGGTTAGTACTAATCATGGTCTTCCCAGACATTGCGATGTACCTCCCCAATCTATCTCCAAATTAATACTCTAGGGGCGACCTATAGAAGAAATATAGGTCGCCCCTCGTCATTTTAGATACCATTCACCGTTTAACGGTCGCTAAACCGTAGCCTCTAAACGGTTCACCTCTTCCTTATTCAGCATCATACGAGTTAACAAACACTAGAAGCGGCGAGTTCCGTTATTTCGGTGCTTTTTCCTTACCTTATCTTCAGTCGCTACTCTTTATTCCCTCCCTTCACCAACAAATGTAAGAAAATAGAAAATATGTTAATGATAATCATTATCATATTGATCAAACGAGCAAACTCTGTATTATTAACCGCAAATGAGATTCATTTGCAATAAAAGGAGTTGATAATGTCACATACTAAATCTGGCAAAGTTTTTGAAGAGCAAAGGGATAATGAATACTACTTAAATAGGCAGGATGCCTTTGAGTCTAATGTTCGAAGTTATCCAAGAAAGTTGCCTTTTGCTATTGCCAAAGCCAAAGGAGTATGGATCACGGATGTAGAAGGTAAAGAATATCTAGATTGTCTAGCCGGTGCAGGAACGCTCGCTCTAGGCCATAACCATGATGATATTTTAGAAGCCTTAAACGCTTTCCTTATTTCCGGTATGCCAATGCATACACTGGATCTTACCACGCCAATCAAAGATCAATTCAGTGAAGCTTTGTTATCTATCCTGCCAAACAAAGGCAAAGAGTATTGCTTACAGTTTTGTGGCCCTTCTGGTGCCGACGCGGTAGAGGCCGCGCTCAAACTGGCAAAGATTGCCACTAAGCGAAATACCATTATTAGCTTCACTGGTGGGTATCACGGCATGACACATGGCGCTTTAGCGGTAACGGGTAACAACGGTCCAAAAGAGCACGTTACCAACCTCATGCCTGGTGTTCAATTCTTTCCTTTTCCCCATAATTATCGCTGCCCAACGGGTATGAGTGGCGAAAAAGGCGCGGGTATACTCGCTTGTCAATTCCAGCATTTTATCGAGGATGTTGAGCGCGGGAGCCCACTGCCTGCGGCGGTTATTTTAGAAGTAGTTCAAGGCGAAGGTGGCGTTAATCCAGCACCAATACACTGGCTTCAACAAATCAGAAAAGTCACTCAAGAGCATGGCATTTTAATGATAGTCGACGAAGTGCAAAGTGGCTTTGGTCGTACGGGACGAATGTTTGCTTTTGAAGAAGCGGGTATTGAGCCAGATATGATCGTCATGTCCAAAGCCATTGGTGGTGGGCTTCCTTTGGCCATTCTGGGTATCAAAAAGCAATTTGATGCTTGGCATCCAGGTGCTCATTCAGGCACATTTCGAGGAAATCAATTAGCCATGGCGGCAGGCATTAGCACCTTAAACACACTCAATAAGCCGCATTTTTTGGGCTCTGTGATGCAGCGCGGTCACTGGCTAACTGGCCAACTACAAGCGCTTCAGTCTCACTATCCTTGTCTCGCACAAGTACGTGGTCGAGGCTTAATGATTGGCATCGAGATTGTCGACGAAGGTTTGCCTTCTGACTCATCCGGTGCCTATGTCGGTGATGGGTTACTGGCAGCAGAAATACAAAGACAGTGTTTCAAACAGGGACTCATCCTTGAACGAGGTGGTCGCAATGGCAATGTGATCCGCCTACTCCCTCCTCTCATTATTACACAAGATGAATGTTTTGAAGTAGTACTTCGTTTTGAAAGCGCTCTTGAACGAGCAATCAAACAAATGCGTAACGCCTGATCTAAAAGGAATATAGACATGAAACAGCCACAACGCATGATGGCAAAAATCGTCAGCGAACTTGCTATGACACATGCATTACTCAATTGCCTGATCAAAGAGTTTGCTCTACCAGAAAAAAAACTACGCCATAATTGGCCTGAAGAGTTAAAAGGCTTACAGCCAGAAAGCTGCCTTAATGGTATTCGCCTCAAAGCGTTGCCTATTCTTATCGAGTTGTCACCCAAACGAGAATTGTTTGTTCTGGTCGATCGCTATAATTCACTCGGTAGCCAACGCTATCTTTCCGATGTGTATGTAAAGCACAAGGGGTCACCTTGGGCTATTTTAGAATTCGAGGCATTGGCTAAATTTATTCTAGAAGGTTGTGTCGTTTCAACCGGTTCTTTTAACTTGGAACTATTTGAACAGGTTTTATCTAGCCAACAACTTGTGAGCGATATTCTGTCTCACCAAGAAGACACTCAACAAAACGCTACTTTTTCAAACTATATTACAAGTGAACAAAGCTTATGGTTTGGTCATCCAAGTCACCCAGCACCTAAAGCTCGAATGTGGCCCGATGTTATCGCTCAGCAAGATGTTACACCAGAGTTTCAAGCGTCGGCCTTCCTACATTGTTTTGAAGTCCCTATCCAAGGGCTACAAACCCAGTCCAACAGTATCACTCAATCGGATATTTTAAACGCCGTTGCTCCTCAAGGCTCCTTACAAAGTTATACTCAAAAACAGCCTCAGAGTGAAGAAGACTACGCACTAATTTCTATGCATCCAGTGCAAGCACAGCTCTTCATGCAAGACGACAGGGTGAAATCTCTTCTACAGCAAAACATTATTCGCGACAAAGGACAAACAGGCTTTTATGCCCAGCCGACAGCGTCCATCCGTACTTGGTATATTGATAACAGCGACTACTTTATTAAAGGCTCTCTAAACGTTCGCATTACCAACTGTGTCAGAAAAAATGCTTGGTATGAATTAGAAAGTGCCATGGCTGTGGATCATTTGCTTAATCAGTTAGTAATGTCATCCCCCAACGCCTTTAAAGATGTCATCATTGCCAGAGAACCAGCCACCTTAAGCTGGAGTCCTTTGGACGCTAATGAAGAAGATCAACGCTGGTTCCGAGAGCAAACAGGCATCATCCTGCGTGAAAACTTCTGTAAGAAACAACCGACTGAAGCATTTCTTCTCGCTGCCACAGCCTTTGCACGAGATAACCATTTGCAACCTATGATCTGGAAACTATTAGGCAGTGATGCTTCTAATGAAGCCCGCTTGGCTTGGTTTTCACGCTATCAACAAGCACTATTACCACCGATCCTTAACCTCTTCTTTGATCACGGCATTGTGACAGAACCACACTTACAGAATACCGTTTTCACACATGAAAAAGGGGTGCCTAAGCAAATTCTGCTAAGAGACTTTGAGGGCGTAAAACTAACAGATGATTTAGGTTGCCATTATCTAGACACTCACTTTGAAGAAACCATTCATCCTACTGTCAAAGCGTCTTTAATCTACTCGCGAGAAAAAGGATGGAAACGCATTGCCTATTGCCTCTTCGTTAACAATCTATCGGAAGCCATTTTAGCATTAAGCTGGGATAGACCTCATCTTGCTGATGCCATGTGGGCGGGCGTAGAAGAAACATTAGTGTCTGTCTTACAGTCACTTAGCCAGCCCGCACCGGAGTTAAAAGCATTATTGCAAACAGGTGAGATAGCCTGTAAATGCAACTTAAAAGTACGCTTAGCGGCGCAAGCGGATAAACAAGCCGATTACGTACCGTTAACAGCACCTTGGTGTCAGGAGGTGACGTATGCATAATCTTCCTAGCACAGTGAAAAACGCTATTGTCGACCTCCGAGCGCGCTCGGCTGATCCTATATCTGCATTCGTTTACGACTTAGAGGGACTACAAACACACATTAAGCAAGTCATGGCGGCACTCCCCGAGAACGTCGAACTGTTTTATGCCATTAAAGCCAATAGTGATACAGAGATCCTCAATACTCTTGCTCCTTGGGTAAATGGTTTTGAAATTTCTTCTGGTGGCGAAATTGAGCGTATCGCTCGCTGCCAACAGAGGCTGCCTTTTATTTTCTCAGGTCCTGGAAAGTTAGATTCCGAGCTGGAAGCAGCGATTCACCAGAAGGTGGCGGCCATTCATGTGGAAAGCATTAGCGAAATTCATCGGCTTCAGGCCATTGCCAAAAAACTCAATCACACGCAAGCCGTCTTTTTGCGCATTAACCCGACGCTTCCTGACACCTTGAGTAGCCGTTTAACCATGGCAGGTAGAGCCACGCCATTTGGTATTGATGAAATGGACTTGCAAGAAGCCGTTAATGCGGTAGACGACTCCCCTAACCTGTTATTAGAGGGATTTCATGTTCATGCCATGTCTCACCAAAAGTCTCTGACGAAACATCAAATGCTCATCGACTTTTATCTAGAGCGCTGGCCTCACTGGAAAGCTCTATCCAATAAACCAGATAACATTACCCATATGAACGTTGGTGGTGGCATTGGCGTTAACTATAGGCAAGAAACACAATTTGATTGGTCGGCGTTCTGCCACTATTTAGATTGTGTCCTAAAACGCACCCCCGACTCACCTATTCTTCGTTTTGAACCAGGGCGCTTTATTAGCGCATTCTGCGGCTACTATGCGATGGAAGTGCTCGATAAGAAAACCAGCCATGGTGAATCTTTTGTCATTTGTCGCGGGGGCACCCATCAGTTTAGGCTACCTGTGGCACAAAGCCATGATCATCCGGTTATCCATCTTCCGTTGCACAATAATATATCCGAAGATCACAAACCCGAAGATAAACGCCGCTGGACACTCGTTGGTCAGCTCTGCACACCAAAAGACATACTCAGTCGTACCTGTGAGCTTAGCCTCTGCGAAGTAGGTGATATTTTGGTACTGCCACTAGCAGGCGCCTATGGCTATAACATTTCTCATGCCGCGTTTCTGTGTCACCCGACCCCCTTAATGACCTATCTTCCTATTCAAACACCAATAGAACATGGAAGTACGACTCGGGTAAAACAAACGTTTAATGAGGAGACATCGTGCGTGGCATCATAACGATTCATCCCGCTTGGGTCTTGTTTTGTGTGATTTTAGGGACAACAACGGTCAGCTTAAACAACAGCACCATTAACCCTGCTATCCCTGTTTTTATAGAACACTTTCATCTATCACCCATGGTCGCTACTTGGATTATGGCCGCATTTATGACCAGCATGGGCATCACCATGCCTCTGACCAACTATCTCAGTCAGAAATTCGGTCGTAAGTGTCTCTATTTAACAGGGATTGGCATTTTCTTGGTTGGTTCGATCATGGGGGCTTGGGCAAGTTCGATCGAAGCGATTTTGACCGCACGAGTGATCCAAGGTATCGCCAGTGGTTTGATCATTCCTCTGTCACTGGCGTTGATCTATGCTGTCTACCCTAAACCGGAACGTGGACGTATTACGGGGATTTGGGGCGCTGCGGTGATGCTATCACCAGCGGTTGGCCCGCTAATCGGTAGTCTTATTATTGAGACCTTCTCGTGGCCAGCTCTGTTTTTGATTAACTTGCCTTTTGCTTTTGTAGCGCTCGTCGTTGGTATTGTGGTTTTACCAAAAACAAAGCAAGAAAGCAGTGCCTCCTTCGATGGCATTGGCTACTTATTGATCGCGTTTGGCATAGGGGTTTTACTCTTTGCAACCGGACAAATCCGCTCATTAGAAGACTTTCAGCAACTAAATAACCTCCTTCTTATCTGTGTTGGTATCAGCCTGCTAATTGGATTTGTTATTTGGTCTTTAAGACATCCGCACCCACTGTTGGACTTAACACTTTTCAGCATAACGGGTTACCGTTATAGCACTATCATCGCAGTCGCCCAAGCCATTGCAATGTTTGAGACCTTGTTTTTGCTGCCACTGCTGATTCAAATGGTGCTAGGTCTCAGCCCTATTGTCACTGGGCTGCTACTGCTTACTACCGCGATATGCGCCAGTTTAGCAGGTCAATTTGCTGGAAAACAGCTGGATCAAAAAGGGCCTCAATGTGTGGTGACTTGCGGATTAATCATCGCTGGTGGAGCCACCCTTGGCTTAGGTTTCATTTCCATTTACAGCCCATTGTGGCTGCTGTATTTGGTCTGCGCATTGCGAGGTGTGGGGGTTGGGCTTTCTTATATCCCCATAACCACTGCTGGCATCAATACCTTACCTGACAAAATGGTGACGCAAGGCTCAGTGATGAACAATATCTCTCGACGCCTCTGCTCATCACTAATGCTCGTTTTAGGCGCAATATGGCTTGAGCTCAGCTTGAATCAAACTGGCATGAGTTTACCCGACCAATATGCCTCAGCCATTAGTAGCTTATTTCTAATGACTGGCTCACTTATTTTACTCACGTTTCCCCTGGCTCTCTTTTTTCCAAAAGAGCATGACACTTTTCCCAAAAAGCGTGGCATGAGTCACCCTCTTTCTATTAATCACCAACCCTTATCAAACAAGGAAGATACACTATGATACGCACACCATTCGTTGATGCGCCCTCACTCACTTGGTTTCATCACGATAAGCAGGACATTATCGAAAAAGTAGAACAAAGAGTAACGGGGCAATTATTGCAAACCCTTCTCTATGAAGACGTCATTCCATTCACAATAGAGGAGTCATCTAACAAACCCTCTCTTTTCGTTGTGACAGGAAAAGATGTGCAAAATAAAACGATAGAGTACCGCTGTTATGGCTACAAAAGTACGAGCTTTGATTTAATCCGTCTGGATTTCCAAAGCTTAGAACGCCTTGATCAAAAAGGTCATAAAACACCTGCATCCTTTTACCAAGTCATTGATGAGCTCCTCTACGATATCCCTAAAAGCGAACATTATGCTCGTTTTATTAACGAACTTGAACAGACCTTCATTAAAGATGTTCAGTCCCGTAGCCAAAATTATCAGCCCCCTAAACCTGCGGTTGAGCTTTCGCCCGAGGCGCTGGAACAGCACTTTATGGACGCCCACAGTTACCATCCATGCTACAAATCTCGGATTGGCTTCTCTTTAACGGATAATGCGCAATTTGGCCCCGAGTTTGGTGCCCCTATTTCTCTTGTTTGGCTGGCTATATCAAAATCATGCAGTACATTTGGCTTCTGCGGGGAACGTTCTGCCGAACATTTTTTGCAAGACGAATTAGGCGAGAAAAACTGGCTTAAATACCAACAGGAACTCAAGAAAAAAGGTAAAAATCCAGACGATTTTTGGCTTATCCCTGTTCACCCTTGGCAATGGGAACAGACTATTTTGTCGTCCTTTGCACAGGAGCTAATGGCCGAGGAGATTATTCCTTTAAGCAGCACCTCAACAGAATACCAAGCTCAACAGTCACTACGAACCCTGCAAAATATGACAGACGTTTCGCGCCCTTACGTAAAACTGTCTCTTAGTATGACGAATACCTCAAGCTCGCGAATTCTCGCCAAACATACGGTATTAAACGGTCCAATTATTACGGATTGGCTACAAACACTGATCCGTACGAATGAGACAGCCAAATCATTAGACTTTGTCATTCTCGGAGAAATGGCAGGAGTGAGCTTTGTGCAAGACCACTTACCTGAAAGCCGCAAACCACAAACCTATGGCGCGCTTGGGGCCATTTGGCGAGAGAGCATACATAGCTACCTTGAAGAAGGAGAAAGCGCTGTGCCCTTTAATGGCTTGAGCCATTTGGACAACCAATATTCAGAACTACCTGACTCCCCTTTTATCGATCCCTGGATTCAACAATATGGACTGGAGTCTTGGACAAAACGTCTCCTAGATATTACCGTCCCGCCGATTATACACATGCTTTATGCGGAAGGTGTGGGAATGGAATCCCACGGTCAAAACATTGTTCTGATCACTAAAAAAGGTTGGCCACAACGCATAGCCTTAAAAGACTTTCACGACGGTGTTCGATACTCGCCAACGCATCTTGCTCGACCAGAGCTGGCCCCAACCTTAGCCGAGGTACCTGAAAGCCATAAAAAACTGAACCGGAATTCTTTTATTGTCACCGATGATGTGGACGCCGTTCGTGATTTTTCATGTGATTGTTTTTTCTTTATCTGCCTATCTGATCTGTCCATCTTCCTTAAACAGAACTATCAATTATCAGAATCCCTGTTTTGGGAACATGTGTCACAAGTTGTGCTGGGCTACCAGCAGCAACACCCTCAACATGCATCACGCTACAAACTGTTTGATCTTTTTGCGCCTTATTATGAGGTAGAAGAACTGACCAAACGCCGATTACTTGGGGATGGAGAACGCCGCTTTAAAAAAGTCCCCAATCCACTACATCGTTTTGGACCTTCCGCATGTTAAGACAAAATCACCTTAAGCAGCAGATCAACTCTGGACAGCCAGTATACGGTCTATTCTGCTCAATCCCCTCACCTGCCATGATCGAGCTGATTGGAGAGGCTAACTATGACTTTGTCATCATCGATACTGAGCATGTGTTAATTAATCCTGAAACCATTGAGAACATGATTCGTACGGCTGAAAGCTATCAGCTCACGCCCTTAGTACGAGTCGCAGATTCTGACCCTAAAACCATGCTTCGGCTTCTTGATGGTGGCGCACAAGGCATTGTCTTACCCATGGTAGAAAACACCGATCAAGTCAAACAAGCCATTCAAGCATGTAAGTACTACCCCGAAGGCATTCGCAGTTTAAATGCGGGTCGACCTGGCGCATTCGGCAAGGCGCCTCTATCGGAATATGTCGCCCAAGCCAACAAGGAAATCATGCTGATTGCCATGATCGAAAGCCAACGTGGCGTAGAAAACATCGAAGACATCGTTGCAGTGCCTCACCTCGATATGATTCTGGAAGGTGCAGCGGACTTATCACAATCATTAGGTATGCCATGGCAGACCTCTCATAGCAATGTGCAAAATGCCCTGAACCACTGTCATCAAGCAGCCTGTCAAGCCAGTGTGCCTTATTGTGCCATCCCAAGAACACCTGATGACCATGGTAGTTGGTTAAGTAAAGGGGTGACGAGCTTTGTTTTAGGTGATGAACGAGGCACGGCATTTCGCGCTCTGCAATCCAAGATTAACTCTGTAAAGAAAGAAAGGAATGAACAATGAATACAAAGACCGCATCTGAGCAAGTCATACAGGATTTAATTGACTGCTTACTAGCCGAGGACTTTTTCGGTGACCTCAACTTAATGAATGTAAATGACTGGAACGTGCAGCAGAGTCCATCTTCCAAGCAAACGCTAAAGCCATACTTCCAAGATGCTCAGAGCAGCATGAGTAAAATCTGGCAGTGGCATTACGACCTTCCAGAACAAAGATCCATAGTGACATTGCTGCAACCAAGTATTACCCAAGCTTGGGAGCGCGTTCCCCATAACCCTGTTTTACTCTGTCAGTATGACCAATGTGTTGAGCTGACACCCAGTGACTTTCTTCGTTATGCATTAGAGGGTGTAAAAGATCGTTATCGTGGTAATGAAAAAGGCTTAGCCCTTTTTCAAGAAGTATTGGACATCAGTGTGCACCAAACACAACTATCGCAAGATCATCGCATTGAAAGTCGCCATTTACTGGAAAAAGACAATGCCGCTTTTTTTCTGGCAATGGAACAATGGGCCTCTCTGAGAGACCGACCCTACCACCCATTAGCTAAGGCTAAACATGGGTTGTCTGATCAAGAATACCGAGCCTATCAAGCGGAATTTAATCAGCCCGTTACACTAAATTGGGTCGCTATTCGAAAAGATTGGCTACAAACCGGTGACGGCATTGTACAGCTTGACCGTCAACAACCTTCACAGTACTTGTTACCTGATAAACAAGCTGAGACATTATTAAGAGAGCTGACTGAACTTGGGTTGCAAGAGAGTCATGTTGCCATCCCAGTGCACCCATGGCAATTTGATCATGTGCTGGAAAAACAACTTGATAAGCAATTCGCTGCTGGCCATTGCCAGCGCCTCACCTTTACTTGTGGTAATTTCTTTGCCTCATCGTCCCTAAGGTCTATGACACCTTGCTTTGATAGTAACGAGCACTTAAAGCTGCCAATGGCTATTTACTCTCTTGGGGCATCTCGTTACCTACCCGCCGTTAAAATGATCAACGGTGGCTACAGTGAAAAACTGTTACAGCAAAGCAAAACACTGGATCCTGTGCTTGAAGAAAAGTTATTCCTTTGTGAAGAAGATAAATGGTGGGCGTTTATGCCACCAGAAGCAACCCTATTTGATGAAGCACCACGGCATTTATCAGCGATGATCCGCACCTATCCTAACTCACTGCTAAAAAACCCAGACACTCGTATCATGCCAATGGCGGCATTGGGCACACCGCTACACGACTCAAAAGATCATTTCTTTGATGAGTGGTTATCCTATCGAAACCTTAGTCAAACAAAAGAATCGGTTCTCATGCTTTTCAAAGAACTGGCCTCCTGTTTCTTTGAGGTGAACCTACGTATGTTCCGAATTGGCATGCTTGGAGAAGCCCATGGACAGAACGCGGTGTTTGTCTGGAACAAAGGACAAGCACACGGCATGCTACTTCGTGACCATGACTCTTTAAGAATCTATGTACCATGGTTGGAAGCTAATGGCATGACGGACCCCAATTATTGTATCAAACCTGGACATGCCAATACTCTCTATCATGATCGACCAGAAGACCTGTTGTTCTGGCTACAAACACTCGCTATTCAAGTCAATATGCGCTCAATTATCGACACCTTGAGCCTTATCTATAACATTGAAAATAAACAGCTTTGGCAGGTCATGGGCGCAGAGATAAAACAGCTTATCAAATACATAAAGTTCTCTGATGAAGTCCGATCTATGTTAATTCATGAGTTATTTGAATGTGACAATTGGCCACAAAAACACCTGTTATCTCCCATGATTGATCGCGCTGGTGGACCTGGCAGCATGCCGTTTGGTAAAGGAACTGTCGTTAACCCATTTAAACAACTCTCTTAATCCCCTTCTATCGCTAAAGTGCGCCCTGATGCTAATCAAGAGGCGCACAATTTTCTTTTGGAACAAGCAGATGAAAGACCTATTTCACAACATTTCTACCTCAACATTAGGCCATTTAACCGATATAGGCTATTTGAGTAACATTCAATCACAAGTACCGAATCAAAAAATGGTAGGCCACATTGTGACCGTAAAAATATATCCTCCTGATGCTAGTATACTCAGGGAAGCACTCATCACCGCACAAGCTGGGGAGGTCCTTGCTATTGAGTGCGCAGTCAACGATCACTATGCCTGCTGGGGAGAGCTAAGGAACCTAGCGGCACAAATAAAAAAGCTAGCTGGCGTTATTATCGCGGGAAACATTACCGATATTAAAGCACTTAGGTCTCAACCCTTTCCCGTCTTTGCCCAAGGTGTAAGCGCTCTCACCACTCGGGCCACATCTGAACCTCAAAACGGGGAAATGAACATCCCTATTACTCTATCGGGCATCACCATCAATCCTGGCGATATTGCCATTGGCGATGACGATGGACTCTTCGTATTTTCTGAAGATTATGCACATAGCATCCACCAAGCAGCACAAGACAAAGAACAACAAGATAAAGCAATAAAAGAGGCCCTTCTAAGCAAATTCCTCTCACAAATTAACGAAATCGAGCCTATATAGTAAGAAATGTAAAAATCAGGTATTGATAATGATTATCAAAAACAATACCATTACTAACATATACATTACTTTACAAATAGAGGCGTTTTTATGTCAATTAGGACAAGCTATAAAGCAGCACTTTTATTGCCCATCAGTTTTAGTCTTTCCTCAATCGCGTTTGCGGATACAAAACAAGAACCAGCATACGTTCTAAATCCACTTGTTATCGAGACAAGCCGCAGTAACACAAAAAAAGAAGATAGCCCTCAAGTGGTGACTATCATCACCCACAAACAAATAGAGCAACAGCTTGCCATAACCTCTGATAGTTCACAGGCATTATCGAACTTATTACCAGCCTACTCGCTTAATACACAAAAATTAAACAACAGTAGTCAGACATTTCGTGGCCGCTCAGTGTTATATATGATTGATGGCGTTCCTCAATCTAACCCAATACGCGAAGGCAGCCGTTCAGCCCATACTATCGACCTTTCTATGGTACAGCGTATCGAAGTCATCCATGGTGCCACAGCCGTACACGGCTTAGGTGCAACCGGCGGCATCATTAACTTCATAACAAAATCTAATGATTCAAACACCCTTAAGCAGCATATTGATGTACAAACAACCATGCCGACAAAAAACATCAATAGCGACACCATGGCTTATAAAATTGGTTATCAAGCAGAAGGAGCAAAAGGCAATTTCGATTACCTCGTCGGTTTAACGAATGAAATCCGAGGCATGTATTTGGATGCCGACGGCAACTATGTTGGCTCGGCTACGGTTCGTGGCGACATCATGGACTCAAAAAGCTACGACGGTTTCATCAAACTGGGTTACTGGCTTAGCGATGAGCAACGACTGGAATTTGAATTCAATAAATACAAGCTTAAAGGAAGGATGGGCTTTACTGGTGTTCCGGGGGACAGAGACAAAGGTATCGCAACGGGGTCTGTAAAAGGAAGACCCAGAGGCCTTGCCCCTTTCAACGATGTTCAAACCACTAGCCTTAACTATACCAATAGCGACCTTGATGGTATGAATTTTAAAGCGCAACTCTTCCATCAAGACTTTAAAGGTCGTTATGGTGCAACGAATTCAAAAAGCTTTCAGGATACAAACATAGCCCCCCAAGGCACGCTTTATGACCAAAGCCAGAATCAATCTGAAAAAATCGGTGCGAAGTTCAGTTTGACAAAATCAGACTTAATGCAAAACAAACTCAGCATCACCACTGGTTTAGATTTATTGCAAGATAAGACAAGCCAAATATTAATACTGACCCATAGAACCTATGTCCCTAAAACCAAATACGTCAACTATGCTCCATTTGTACAGTTTGAATTCAAGCCAATTGAACGATTAGTCCTACAAGCGGGTGCGCGTAATGAGCATGCAAAATTAGATGTCAATACGTTTCATACAGTGGCCGCCAACAACAATGTTACGGTTGACGGAGGCTCACCAAGCTTTAGCAAAACTGTTTATAACGCGGGGGCTGTCTTCAAAATCACCCCTACCGTTAGTATCTTTGCAAACTACTCTCAGGGTTTTGGTATGCCTGATGTAGGACGTGTTCTTCGAGGTATCAAGGTCCCAGGCCAAGACGTTGACTCGCTGATTGATTTATCTCCCATTGTCACCGACAACTACGAAGCAGGCTTTCGTATAAATCGAAACGCTTATGACTTTGAAGCCAGCTACTACGAATCTAACTCAAAACTAGGTAGTCGTATTATTGCTACAAATGGTCTTTACACGGTAAAACGTGAGAAGAAAAAAATCAAAGGGGCAGAAGCATCATTCGGTATTCAGTTAAACAAAGACAATAAACTGCAAGCAAGTTACTCTTATATCCAAGGGAAATCAGACACGAATGGTGATGGAAAAGTGGACACAAAACTCACAGGGGCAGATATTCCACCCAATCGTTTAGTAGCATCATGGAACGCTCAATGGAATGAAAAACTCTCATCAATGCTACAAGTGAATCGTGCTTTCAGCCGCAGTTTTGATAGCACTAAATTTAATTTTAGTGGCTATACCCTAGTGGATGCCTCAATGGGCTATAAATTGCCTGTTGGCCATATGAGTGTTGCAGTAGCTAACTTATTTAACAAAGATTACTTTACTTACTACTCACAAGCAGCTTATGCCAACGACAATTTTTACTTTAAAGGCCGTGGTCGCACCGTTACTGTATCTTATGGCGTAAATTTTTAGCACACATCCTTAGAACCAAACACAAAGCCAAAAGGCACCTTATTACCTGAGTTTAGGTAATAAGGTGCCTTTTTTTCTACCCCCATAAACGACACTGTTTCGCTTTAGCAATGTTCTAACTTACCTATTGCCCTTCTTCAAAGGCAATGGACAGTTACTACAGTACTCGGAAGGATCCGTGGCTTGGTAGTAAAAACAACAGGTTCGTCGGACTCGCACTGGCTTCTCCGACAAGGCTGTTTGCTTTTTATCACGATAAAACACCACTAAGGGATTTTCATTCAACCCAAATAACGCTCTCGTATTTTTATCAAGCAAAAACGCAAAATCCAACTTAGCTTGTACACGCTTCTCCTCTGGGATGGTCATTAAAATACGCTGTTCATAGATGCTAAACACACGCACGGCAATGTTCTCCCAAAGAATGCGCTTAGACACTTTCGTTAATGCGTAAAACTGCTCAACTAATAAGGTTAAATTTTTTGCAAACACCCTAGTTAATAGGGTTTCTCGCCAAGAGTCTCTATCATCAGGTCCACTTGTGACAGACGTATCCTTTAGCGGCATTTTTGATAACCACAGTCTATTTTTTAATGGGTATTCAAATACACAGTTCGTTAATGAGCCATCCAACCCTTTATCAAAACCAGACATAGCGTACAGCACCGGTGCTAGCGTCAGAAAAGCTATGCGCTTCATCACTAGTGACGCCGTCACCCTAAGGTTCGGAGCACCAATCTCAGGCATGATTTTGTGTAAAGTTTCCAAACACAGGGCATCATCTAACAATTTTTGCGAATCGATAGCGAAGGGCTCATCCTCTGTATAAGATTTGAGGCCAAATGCGGCTAACTTCGACCACTCATCTTCCAAAAGCATTTGGTCCGGCGCATTAGACATGCTCTTGCCCCTTAGTATTCACCTTACGACCTTTGCCATAAGGAATACACATCGGCGAACCAAACAATGGGTCTTGGCTTATATGGCATTCCATATCAAAGACAGCTTTCACCATCTCATGATCAAGAATGTCCTCTGGCGCCCCTTGACAAAAAACAGCACCATTTTTAATGGCAATCATTTTATGGGCATAACGCGCCGCGAGGTTTAAATCATGCAATACCATCAAAATGGTCGTTTTATGAACAAGGTTCAACTCAAACAACAAGTCCAAGATTTCAATCTGATGGGTTAAATCCAAATAAGTCGTTGGCTCATCGAGCAACAAAATATCAGTATCTTGCGCTAAGGCCATTGCAATCCATGCCCGTTGCCGTTGACCTCCAGACAGAGCATCAATGGAACGAGACGCAAATTCTGTCATGTTAGTATCGGCCAGCGCCTTGTTAACCAAGCGCTCATCCTCTTCAGCCCAACTTTGTAGCCAATTTTGATGGGGATAACGTCCTTGACGAACTAATTGCTCTACCGTTAACCCTTCTGGCGCAATTGGCCCTTGAGGAAGAATCGCAAGCTTACGAGCTACCTCTTTGCCAGACAGTGTGTGAATATCCGTTCCATTCAGCAAAATCTTCCCTGCCGAGGGCTTTAACAAACGAGCAAAAGACTTCAGCAATGTCGATTTACCACACCCATTCCCACCAACTAACACGGTAATTTGGCTCGGTTCAATGGCCAAATCCAACGATTGGATAATGGTCTTTTGTTCATAACCAAGTGTTAGCTCAAGACTTTGTAATGGGCGACTTTCTAATAAATGACGGTCAGACAAACTCATCGTTAAATCCCAATCTCCACAACCAACTTTTCTCCTAAAACCTTTAGAAGCGCTGTCGATATAGCAAATAAATAAAAAATGGTGCACCAATGGCAGAAACAAATACTCCAGCAGGAATATCCAAAGGCTGGAATAGCAAGCGGCCGCAAAGATCAGCCAACATCACTAAACAGGCGCCAACCAGCGCAGAAACAGGCAGCAAAAGAGCAAAACTACGAGAAACAAATCGACGGGCAATATGTGGTGCAATCATGCCGACAAACCCTACCGCACCGGCATACGCAATGGCAGGTGCAGCCATCATCACACTCAAACAAAGCAACACAAGACGAAGCCGCTGAACAGAGATACCTAAGCCTGTCGCCAATTGATCTCCCAACTCTTGTACATTCACACGACGAGCGTAATACAAGGCTAGAGGCCAAGATACTAATAACCATGGTAGTAGCGCTTTCACTTCTGCCCACCCAGCACCGTATACGCTGCCCGTTAGCCAGATATAAGCCGTAATACTAGTAGACAATGGACTCGCGGCAATCACAAAGGTCGTAACAGCCCCCATGGCCGATGAAATACCAATGCCGACCAATACCAAACGCATCGGCGTCACACCACGATTCCAAGCCAACATATAAATCAACAACGCGGCGACCAAGGCTCCAGCGATCGCAAATACAGGCAACCAAACAAGCCCTAGCACTGTACTAAAGAAAGATAAGAAGCACACCGCTGCCGCTGATGCCCCCCCCGTAATACCAATAATATCAGGAGAGGCAAGCGGGTTACGTATCATAGATTGTAGGACTAGTCCTGACGACGCTAGCGCCGCACCAACCATCGCCGCCATCAACACTCGTGGTAAGCGCAAAGTCTCGATAACAAAATGCGCACTTTTATCTTTCTCCCCTAGGAGTACAGCAATGACTTTAAAAGGAGATATCCAATCGTCCCCTAAACATAACGACAACAAAATAATCGCTAAAAAAATGCCCACCGCAACAAAACACGCCCCGACAGAACGCACAGGCACAGAAAACGAGAAGAACCGGTTACGCACGGAAAAAGAGTTATCCACGCTTACCCCCTTTTCGAGCCAAATAAATAAAGAATGGCACACCTAAAATGGCGGTTGTCACACCAATAGGCACTTCTTCTGGCATGATCACAAAGCGACTGAGTAAGTCAGCACAAAGCAGTAAAACGGCGCCCCACAGAGCACTTAATGGAATCAGCCATTTATGATCGTGGCCAATCATGAATCGTGCCATATGCGGAACAATCAAACCAATAAAGCCAATGTTTCCTCCCAAGGCCACCGAGCCACCAGCCAAGCCGACAATTAACACACTCAACAGAACTTTAATAACAATCGTGTTTTGACCTAGGCCTTTAGCAACATCGTCCCCCGATAATAAAATATTAATGTGTGGCGCCGCCAAAATAGCCAACACAATACCCACTACAAAAAAAGGCACTAGAGGCGTAACCATATCCAAAGATCGACCCGAAACAGACCCCGCTACCCAGAATAAAACGCTGTCTAATCCTTCTTGACCAATAACCAACATACCTTGAGTAAAGGCCATAAAAAGTGCGGAAATCGCCGCGCCAGATAAAACAATCCGTACAGGAGAAAGACCATCGCGCCCCAAACTGCCCAGGCCATAAACAAGACTACCAGCTATCGCCGCCCCCAAAAAAGCTAACCAGAGAAAGGAATGCAACGACGTGACAGAAAAGAAAGTTGAAAACAATACGATAAAGAATATCGCTCCCGCATTGACGCCAAAAATAGAGGGAGACGCCAAAGAGTTGCGAGTTAATGCCTGCATCAATACACCCGAGACAGCCAGAGCAGAACCTACTAAACAAGCAACCATGGCTCGAGATAGGCGCGTTGTTCTGATAATCACGTCATCAATGGATTGGGGATCAAACGCCCAAAAAGCCGACCAAACATGTTTAAGCGGAATAGCGTATTGCCCAAAGGCAATACTCGCCGTAAAGGCGATAAGCAAACAAACCAACGACAGAGCAAGGACACTCCACCGAAACAACATACTGCTAGAAAAAAGGGTCATAAAATAGATCAATCAGTCGACATGGGTAAATGATAAATACGATACAATTGATCCAACATTAGGTTTGCCCCTAGAATCCCTCCAGATAACAACCAATCCACCCGATTAACTTCAAACACTTGCTTGTGTTTAGGTGCATTAAGCAGTTTCCACAGTGGATGTGATCGCCAAGCACGATAGTTTTGTTTAACCACTGGCTCATCAGACTGTAAAATAATAAAAAATACGTCTGCATTCACACTAGGTAGAGCCTCTTTGCTTTTAAGCTTTACCCCCCACCCCGTTTTATTAGGTAACGGAAAATTAAAGCCGATCTCTTTCAACACCCTGCCAGGAAAGCTTTGCTGTAGGTACAAACGCACATAGTCTGCTCGAAAGTTTAATATGGATGCCGTCTGCGGCCACTTCCCCGCATGCTTTTTGATACCACTACGAAAATTCTTGATGCGCTTTTGAAAAGCAGCCCATATCTGCTTCCCCTTGTTCACCTTACCAAGGGCTTTTGCGGTTAACTCCAATGTCGCTTTAAAGTCGTAAACATTGTCAGTCAACACAGTGGGCGCAATTTGAGACAACTCATTATAGATTTTTTCATGTCGAGATTTTGCGCCAATAATTAAATCTGGCTTCAATGCCAAAATGGCTTCTATATTAGGCTGCGTCTCTAGGCCCACATGGGCGACACCTTTTAACGCATGGCGTAAGTAATCATAGGTTGGTTGTTGCGCCCATGAATCCACCACACCGACAGGCGTCACACCTAACGCCACAGCTGAGTCCGTTGCCCCTTGAAACAAAGTCACAACACGTATTGGATGAGCTTTGTCATGGCCCCCTTCTCTCGTCACCTCACTCGCGATCGCGGACTGAATCGACAAAACAAACAACATAAACACTGACAACACAAAAAGGTATGAGCGAAATCGGCCGATTATCATCCTAAACAACATCCTTAAATCTACAACATGTCTCTGTATATTAAATAATAGTATTGCGATTATACACAATAATGATTCTCATTTTTGAGAATTTACATGCGTTTTAGGAGGCCAAGCTCAAAGAGAGAATTAAAAAAAGCGAACCGTTTTATTGGTTCGCCTAATGCGGGTGTTTCACTCACCTATTGCCATCGACAACTAGCTTGACTCAACTATGCATGCCGATAGTAGCCGTACTCATTTTCATATTCTTCGTATACATCACGGGGCATTTTCTTTGGCGCCCTCATCTTGTGAAAGGCCGCTTTCATTCGCGTTGCTTTCGCCTGCAAACGCTCAATACGTCTTGAAACGGTTCGACCAGTTCGAGTGGCAGCGCTGTCTATTGCATAATACATATCGGCTTGCCGCTCGTTTATTACCACTTCTTTTTGGCCATTAATTTTAACCAAGACTTGGCAGTGTTTGTCTTCACCGCCTTTAGGACCGTTAACATCCGTCAACATAACGGTCACTCGTTGAATATTGTCATAACGGGAATTCAATGCAAAATTCAGACGACGTTTTACATAAGCTTTCAAGCTTTTAGTAAGAGATAAACGACGTGCTTGCACTTTGATTTTCATCTTCTTCTCCTTTACCCAAGAATGGATAAGTTATGTTTGAAACTTTAAGTTAGCCGCAAAATTTCCTAAGATATAATCGTATTATTCAGAAAAATAATCAGTTTTTCTCGAACTATTGGTGAAATATGATCAATTTCAAACATTTGCATTATTTTTGGGTGGTCGCTAAGCAAGGTAGCATTGCCAAAGCCAGTGAGAAATTACATATCACTCCACAAACCATCAGTGGGCAAATCCAATTATTGGAAGATCAGATTGGCAAAGCGCTTTTCGCCAAGGTAGGACGTAATCTTAAGCTGACAGATACTGGCCGTATGGTACTCAGTTACGCAGACGAAATTTTTTCTCTGGGTAGCGAACTAGAACAATCCGTGCGCACGGCGTCGACCGATAGAACTCAATTGCTGAGAGTCGGCATTGCCGATTCCATCCCAAAATCCATAGCCTATCGCCTACTCGCCCCAGCCATGACGCTAGAAGACCCAGTCCGACTGATCTGTAAAGAAAACAGTCTAGAAGACTTACTTGGTGCTTTGGCACTACATAAACTGGACCTGATCATCGCCGATGGACAAATCCCCACACAACTGGGCATAAGAGGGTTTAACCACTTTTTAGGGGAATGTGGTACGGCTTTTATGGCCGCGCCAACACTTGCAGATAACTTTAAAACCGCCTTTCCAGAGTGCCTTATTGGTGCACCCTTTCTCATCCCAAGTGATCAATCGTTAATTCAGATACAACTCTTACAATGGCTGGAAAAATACAATATTCACCCCAGAATCACCGGCGAATTTGATGACCGCGCATTAATGAAAACCTTCGGACAAGCAGGTGCAGGGGTATTTATCGTCCCATTAGCCATTGCCGAAGAAGTCGCCGAGCAATTCAAAGTCGAGATTATCGGCAGCACAGAAGAAATTCGTGAACAATTTTATGCCATCTCGACAGATCAACGTCTCTCCAACCCTGCATTTATCGCGATAAATGACGCTGCAAAGGATTGGTTAGAATAATATTGGCTGGTCATTATGGCTATTCATGGTGTAATTTGATAAACCTTCGATAAATATTCTGTTATGTATCGATCATTACCACCATTATCTTCTTGTCAATCGGATTGATAAGATAACAGCAATCGGATGAAAAGAGAGCACGATGCTTGACGACTGTTTAAACTATCTCTGCCACAAAATGAATGAATCAATCAGAACATCCTTTGATCTAACAGAGGATATTGTTGTGGTCTCACCCCCTACGGATACGGACACCCATGGTATGACCAGTATTGAAAATAAAATATTAGTCTTTATCAGTAATTTAGAGAAGGATACTTTTTCTAAACCAGGCCCTCAGATGACAGCCTTTCAAGCTGGTCAACGCTCAGCAATAAGCAACAAGCCGTTGTACCTATCTATCTCTGTCGTCATTGCGGCTCATTTTTCAGGAATGAATTACACAGATGGCCTAAAAATATTGTCTCATCTATTCGCTTTCTGCCATCGAAATCCGGTTTTTAATCGTCAGAATGCACCTGATCTACCAGAAACGCTAGAGCAGTTGGTATTGGAAATGGAAACGATCCCTAGTGGTGAGCTAAGCCACATGTGGAGCATGTTAGGTTCGCGCTATCTCCCGTCTTGCGTGTATAAAGTTCGTGCTGTCATACCTAACAGTGAAACCATCCTAACGCAAGTGGGCCAATTAAGTCTGACTGATACAAACCTATTCAAAAAGGACGCATGATGGCTTCTTATCAACCGTATCTATCAATAACCATCACACATAGCTTTTTTACATCAAACTTAGCGCAGCAAATCCATTTAGTACCGACATCAGCGACTCAAAAGTGGCTTGAAAAAAACCAGATGTTCATCAAAAATACCGCTGGTGGAATAGGTATTTTTTTTCATCAAGATGCGCTAAAAGCAACGCCATCTATTCAAGGCTCGCAGCATTTACAATTCAAACTTTTTAGTGGCGATGCTTATTTCCGAAATTATACCAATATTCCTTTACCACACACTCTCTGCACCGCAGAGTTTGATATTATTGTTAATCATACTGAAAACTTAGAAGCCTCCCCAAAGCAATGGCTATCACCTGAACAACTACTTGATTATCCAAAAAATATCATCTCGCCTTATGACATAAGTCAAAACTTAGTCGGACTCATAAATCTTGAAATTTCTGCAGACCAATACTTCGAAGCAAACAAACATATCACCCTATCTTATGAACACTGCGAAACCTATTGGAAATACTATTTCTTCTCAATAAAATATTCAGACCAACTTCTGATTGATGACCCTAAAAAAACTTATTCATTTGAATTTCAAGAGCTTGAGCAAATGAACGGTCGTAATAATGTCATAACATTCCACTCCAACACACCAATTCCAATGCAGCAACGCCGCAACATTCCCTTTCAATTAAGGGATCAATATCAGCTCATTCTTCGAGCGCTCCCAATTGCGCACCCAAAAAATATCGAAATAATTACCCAAGAAAACACTTACCATCGTCTATGTCATATTTATGTCGCGTAGATCAAACAACAACTTAAAACAATGTCGCACTTTGTATAAAAGTGCAAATAAAAAGGAAATAATATGTACAAGTAGGTTCAAGACGATATTTTCTTGATTTAAAACCTCTTTAGATCTTCTATTAGACAAGCTTAAGCATAATATGATGCTTAAGAGTAATTGTTGAAGCGCTCAAATCTCGTTTTATTACTTTACTTAAAGACTAAAGTTACCTGATTGGTTTATGCATTGAATTCATAGTTAGCATTAGAGTACATTGTTGTTAACAAATTGAATTAGCCCTTCTTCTGCTTTACTTAGGGAAAAGTAATGATACATATCATACTATAAGGATAAGGATTTTATTATGGGTGTCATGAAAACACCGGGTGTGTACATAGTCGAAAACAATGCTTTTCCAAACTCAGTTGTCGAAGTGGCGACCGCAGTACCTGCCTTCATAGGCTATACGGAACAAGCAAGTAATGGTGGAAAATCCCTTCGAAATCAACCATGGCGCATTACTTCTATGTCGGAGTTTCGTCAATATTTTGGTGGCCCCTCTCTGCATACCTTTGAAATAAGTGAGGTCGGCGACGACAAAGAGGCCAGAGAAGTATTCCAACAAGGCGATGTCGCCTATCAAATCAAGCAAGACAATCCCCGCCATTTTTTATATTACAACATGTTGTTCTTTTTCCAGAACGGCGGAGGCCCCTGTTATATTGTATCCGTTGGCAGTTACAAAGATGATATATCAGGAAAAGCGCTGAAAGATGGCATTACACCTTTAATAAAAGAACAAGAACCAACCATGGTAGTTATTCCAGAAGCTGTGCAACTGGCAGAAGATGACTGCATAAACGTCCAACAAGCCGTACTTAGCCATTGCGGTGGGAAAATGAAAAACCGCGTTGCTATCTTGGATGTTTGGGATGGGTTTAAAGATCGCCAAGACCCAGATGGCGACTGTATAGAAAGCTTTCGTTCTAAATTAGGCACGAATTATCTCGACTATTCAGCCGCCTATTATCCTTGGCTCAACACCTCTATTGTACAAGATGATGAGCTCAGCTTTAATAACATTAGCAATCTGGACAAACTTACAGAACTGCTCACCGATGAAGTGAATCTTAGTTTTAAAGATTTAGAGGGTTTAACGGACGAAGAGCTCAATACGGGAGGAAACAAACTCAGAGCAACTAGAAAACAGCAAATGCTAGATGAGATTGCAAAACTCGCTAGTGGTCCTTCTGGTTCAGAGCAAATACAACTCAACAAAATCTTGTCTACCATCAGCCCACTTTACCAAACCATTTTGGCTGATATAAAGTTCCAGCAAAATATTCTACCACCCTCAGCAGCCATGGCGGGAGTCTATACCATGGTTGATAATGCCCGTGGCGTATGGAAAGCCCCAGCAAACGTCAGTCTAAATGCAGTTATCTCTCCAACCGTGAACATTAGTGATGATGAGCAAGAGGATTTGAACGTTACCACACAAGGTAAATCTATCAATGCGATTCGTCCATTTATCGGTGAAGGTACACTGGTATGGGGAGCCCGAACATTGGATGGCAACAGTCTGGATTGGCGCTATGTAAACGTGCGTCGAACCATGATTATGCTGGAAGAATCGATCCGCCTAGCGTCGAAAGCCTATGTATTTGAGCCGAACGTTGCCAACACATGGGTTTCCATGGAAAGCATGATTAGCAGCTTTTTATATGGAATTTGGAAGCGCGGTGGTTTAGCTGGAGCTGCGCCAGCAGACGCCTACAGTGTTAGTGTTGGATTGGGAAAAACCATGACGCCAGATGACATTTTAGAAGGAATTCTACGCATTACCGTACTGGTTGCGATTAGCCGTCCGGCTGAATTTATTGAAATCACCTTCCAGCAACAAATGCAGAAATCGTAAACCACTAACACGAACGCCTAGATCGCTAGGATGGTAAATACATTTAAATAGGAGAATCCCATGGCAGATGATGGATCAGCACAGTCAGAAACCGTATGGCCAATGCCAAAATTCCATTTTGAAGTGAAATGGGAAGGTGGTGCTGGAGCCAAAATGGTTGCTGCATTTCAGGAAATATCTGGGCTTGATACGGAAGCTCAACCCATTGAATACCGTGCGGGTAATAGCAAAGTATTCTCAACCATAAAAATGCCTGGCATTGTGAAAACCAGCAATGTCACCTTGAAAAAAGGCATATTTAAAAGTGACAATAAATTCTATGATTGGTATTCAAAAATCAAAATGAACACCATTGCAAGAACCCCTGTCACGATCAACTTACTAGATGAATCTGGTAGCCCAGTAATGACCTGGAAGTTGACAAATGCATGGCCAACGAAAGTCAGCGGCACGGATCTAAAATCAGATGGAAATGAAGTCGCCGTTGAGACCATTGAATTGGCTCATGAAGGCTTAGCGATCTCAGTCTAATTTACTTCGTAAAACCAGCCATCACACTTATGATGTGATGGCTGGGTCTCACATTCATCATGAATAATAATAGAGAAAAGGTATAAATGTCTGAACAATGGCCCCTCCCTGCATTTCATTTTAGTGTTGTGATTGACAACAACACGAAAGATGCTGCTTTTCAAGAGGTTTCTGGCATTGAATCTCAGGTGGAAACGGAAGAGTACAGAGAAGGAGGAAATAATTTAGTCTATTACCTTCCTAAAACTATCAAACATAGCAATCTATCCCTTAAAAGAGGGATAGCAGATTCTCGATCTACATTAGTTAAATGGTGCCAAAATACTATGGAATCACAATTGGCCAAGCCTATTCAGCCCAAAACCATTTCTGTGCGACTTCTGGATGAGAAAGGATCGCCGTGTCGCGTCTGGGTATTTTATAATGCCTACCCGACAAAATGGCGAGTGGATGGCTTTCAGAGCACTAAAAACGAAGTTGCCATTGAAGAGATTGAGGTTTGTTATAGTCAAATGGAAAGAACCCTGTAACGATTCCCTATAAAAGTAAAATAGTAATTATGCCTATTGAAGTAAAACAAATGACAATTCAGTCAAATATCAATACAAACTCAATTGAAAATTCACAAAAAGAAGAACAAAACAATCCTAATATTAGAAGTCAACAAAAACAATCTCCTCATGATGGGGAGCAATATCAAGCCATGAAGTTGGTATATTCTAGGTTAGGACAGAACAGGCGGGAGCGCTAAAAGATGGTGGACAAACTTAAAATTGAGTCTATATCACCTTCTGGAAAGGTATCAACAACCTTTAATACGACACTTAACCCTAACTCTATCAAACATGATTTAGGGATCGGATACACAAACGACCCATTGCTACATCCTCAAGCACAAGGAGATATAGCACCAAAGGTAGACTTTCAAGGATACCAAAGTGAGAAGCTTGATTTTGATATTATGATTGATGCGACAGGCGTCGTTGAGCAAAAGAAAGCGAAATCCGTACAAGACCAATTGGCGTTACTTAAAAAAGCAACATATGCCTATAATGGCAAACAGCATGAGCCCAACCCCGTCATAATCACTTGGGGAAAGACACTAAGTTTTAGAGGTCGGTTAACCTCAATGGGGATATCCTATGTGCTCTTTGATACCAATGGTGTCCCACTGCGAGCAACGGTAAGTTTAAAGTTTACAAAGTTTCTGACGGAAAAAGAAAAGCAAGCCATAGCAAAAAAATCGTCACCAGATCTCACTCATATTGTTGAATTTAAAATGGGCGATACTCTCCCTCAGCTTTGTCAGGAAATTTATAATGACAGTTCGTACTATATGGATGTTGCTCGAGCGAACCAACTCGTAAGCGTAAGACAAATAGCACCGGGCACCAAACTTTATTTTCCACCTCTGGTCTAATTAAGGAATTTTTATGGCTAACTCCCCTGCGACTAATCTCTCTGGTGTGACCACATTTACCATCAAAGCAAATGGCACCGCGATTAACAGCGAATTGGGTGTTATTGCAATCCATGTATTTTATCAAGTCAATCACATAGCCTCTGCGGAATTAGTATTAAGTGACGGTAATATTTCGACACAAGCCTTTAATGCCAGTGAAAGTGACACCTTTAAACCGGGTACCAAAATCAGTATTAGCGCAGGCTACTCAAGTGAAGAAGCCGTCATCTTTGAAGGTATCATTATCTCCCATGCCATCCGCATTACTAACAGCAACCAATCCACACTTAATATCACTTGTAAAGACCAAGCGATAACCATGACAATGGCTCGCAACAGTCAAAGTTTTTTAAAACAATCAGATAGCGACATAATTAGCACTCTGATTGGCAACTATTCTGGCCTTACTGCTGAAAAAATAGACAGCATTTCAGAGAAACACGCTGAATTGGTCCAATTTAATTGCTCTGACTGGGATTTTTTGCTAACACGAGCAGAAGCCAATGGTCTGGTGGTCAGTAACCAATCCAATAGCCTCTCTGTAACGGCTCCCACCATTGATAAAGCACCTGAACTGGTCGTTACCTATGGGACGGACCTGATTGATTTTTCTGCCGAAATTGATGCCCGCCATCAACTCAGTAAAGTAACTGGCATTGGCTGGGATCCTAGCCAGCAAAAAATACTCAAAGGGCAAGCCGCTGCAACGTCGATTTCCGATCAAGGCAATTTCAGTGACAGTGATCTCGCAAAAGTATTAGATATAAATGACTACCGTTTGCAAACCTCCGGCAGTCTTACGCAAGAGATGTTGGAAAGCTGGGCCAAAGGTCAACGGGTAAAATCCATGCTAGCCAAAGTCCGAGGTTCACTTACCTTTCAAGGTAATGCCAAAGCAAAAATCAATACCCTCATACAACTGGCGGGGGTGGGTGACCGATTCAATGGATCTCACTATATAGGCGGAGTGCATCATCAAATAGAAAACGGACAATGGCTCACCACAGTCGATTTAGGGCTCTCCCCTATGTGGTCCACTGAACACCGTGACCTTGGTGCACCACCAGCCGCTGGTTGGTTACCTCCTGTGGATGGATTGCAAATTGGACTTGTCACCAAACTGGACGAAGACCCGGAATCCCAATTCCGCATTCAAATAGAAATTCCTGCTCTGGGAGATGAAAACAATCTGGTTTGGGCAAGACTGGCCAGTTACTACGCTACCCAAAAAAGCGGTAATTTTTTCATCCCTGAAATAGGTGATGAAGTCATCATTGGTTACGTTAATAATGACCCTAGCCAACCCATTGTGCTAGGCAGTCTATACAGCAGTCAGCATACAACACCTTATGATTTAACCGCAGAGAACAACACCAAAGCAATTGTGACCAAAAACCAACTGAAAGTGGAATTTAATGACGAAGATAAAGTGATAACCATCATCACCCCTGGCAACAACAGCATTACTATCAGTGATAAAGGCAAATCCATTACCCTTTCAGACCAAAATAAAAACACCATTACCATGGATGATAGTGGTATCACCCTCGATAGCCCGAAAGACATCACCCTATCAGCGAAAGGAAAAATTAACTTAAAATCAACCAGCAACACGAGTATTGCTGCACAGGCAGATGTCAAAGTACAAGGACTTAACGTTAACTTAGAGGCGCAAACAGGATTCACAGCCAAAGGTTCCGCCACGGCAGAATTGTCCGCCTCAGGCATGACGACCATCAAAGGTGGTTTAGTTAAAATTAATTAAAGGAGAAGATTATATGACATTTGCAGCAAGACTGACGGACATGCATGTCTGCCCAATGGTCACACCAGGATTACCTCCCATTCCTCACGTGGGTGGGCCAGTGATTGGGCCAGGCGTCCCTACGGTTCTGATTGGTAATCTTCCGGCTGCGGTTGTTGGCGACATGTGTACTTGCGTCGGGCCACCATCCACCATTGTGAAAGGATCAACGACGGTTCTCATTGGTGGAAAACCTGCGGCGAGAATGGGAGACAGTACCGATCACGGAGGCTCCATAGTATTGGGTGACCCCACTGTCATGATTGGCGGATAATACGGCAACCGCTTGTAACCTAATAACGTGCTCTTAAGAAAAGGAATGTTAATGGAAAAGGAATTTAAATGAGCAAACGAAATGCTTTTCTTGGTTCAGGATGGGCTTTCCCGCCCACATTTGCGCCATCAAACCAACGCGCCACCTTAAGTCAGGACGAAGAAGATATTCAACAAAGCTTATCAATACTTCTGTCTACCTCTCCTGGTGAGCGAATCATGCGCCCTGACTATGGCTGTCGACTCAGTCGTTTTGTGTTTGCCGAACTCAACCAAACAACCCTTACCGAAATCGAATATGAAATTCGACAAGCCATTTTATTATTTGAGTCGCGCATAGATTTACAAGAAATCCATATCCAACCCAACTCAGAGAAAGGCCAATTACTCATTAGGATTGAATATTTGATTGTGACAACCAATACACGCAGTAATATGGTCTATCCATTTTATTTACAGGAAGGAACCTTAATCAACCCAAGCTTACTTCCAGCTCGTGATGGACAGGATGCATAGCCCATGACAACGCGGCAGCAACGCAACAACAAGGCACTTTCGCCGCATTTTTTTCAGCTTCAGGAACAAAGCTTTGAACAGCTATTAGTGTGGGCCAAACGATTTGCCCGACTAGTGCCTTATCGCGATCAAAACGATCAAGCAGCGGGGCATTGGGGAGGCATGTTCGAGCAAAGTGAACTGGTTGTTAGTGCGGCCGTACTCAGCATCAATCTGGACCAATACAAACTGCAATTTAAGCAGGCTAAGCAATTAGGCGAGGCGTCAACACAGCAATATCTGCTCCACTTATACCACCAACTCAATCAATGGTATGTGCACTTACCAAGTTCTCCAGATATTGCTTATCAACTAAAGTTCACCTTATTAAATCTTTTTCAGACGCATCTGGCTGCCCCTCTGAAACAACTCTTAGAAAATATCGCCCCTGGAGATCGCCCAGATATTAGCCAGTTCGATCCACTTTGGGGGCTAGATCAGCTCGCTTTGGTTCAGCGTTTATTGCCAAAACCTGTGGATCACTCACAATTCTGCTTTTCAAAAATTCACCTTGTCATCACTCGATTACAAAACACATGCCAAAGCATACTCACCGCCTCTCTAAAACAGGGCGAACACGCACCGCAGTTAGCGCTTTACATTAGCTTCTTAAAACTGTTTGAACGCGCACAACAAAAAATCAATACCTTTACCCATAGACATCTACTCTTTTACTACCAAGATGTTCTGCAACAAGATTATAAAAAAGTACCTGACGATCAAGTGTATCTAAAACTGTCGCAATCGACGACGAGCTCCATACCCGTTGAAATAAACAAAGGAGACGTCTTCAGTCCAGGTAGCAATGCACAGTTTCAACGTATCGACTACCAAGCAACGTATCCAATGGTAGTGACCGATGCAGAAGTGACGCACGCGTTTAATTTGACCTTACACAGGGATCCGCAAGCCTCACCGGAAAGAGAAATGGGATTCGTGTGCGGCATTAATACGCAAAAAATCATGATGACAGCAGATGCAAAAGAGCCAGACTTTCCCAAAACCCAACGTTTTCGAATGTTCGGCACACCCGTTGAAAAAAATGCTTCCCAAGAAAACTCACCAACACAAACCATGGGGCTGGTTATTTCAAACCCTATTTTAGCCATGGCGGAAGGACAGCGAGAACTCACCCTGCACTTTGAACTGCAAGAAATTCGCCAAGGGATGATAGAACAACAGCTTTATCTATTCAGCGAGTTCAAAGACCACCAAGGTCAAGAACCAGATATTCGAGCAGTATTAACCCAATTCTTTGAACACTTACTCGTTATACACCGCCATCTTCTTGACCATGTCGATAACAAGATTTCAGCCAGCCAACTGGTAGCAAAGCTGCAACCCGAGCAAATACAACAATTGACGGCACATTCTCCAGCACAGCAACTTCATGATATATATCGCTTATTTTTCCTAACCTTACTAAAACAAACAGCTCAGTCTAAAGACAACGATCAGCAAGCTGTATTTTTTGGTATTTTTGGCCAGTTAATTTGCCGGTACATTCTAAGTCCGAATGACTGGCTAACCAAAAGTGATCGAGCGGATATTTATGACAACGCCAAAATGCTCGCAGACAAACAAATTATCGACTCAGTTGCTCTGGAAACCATCGAAGGCTTATTATCTCACTCTAAAACAACGGCCTTTTATCAACTATTTAATGGCGTATTTCATGTAGAGATTACGACCACGGACGGCTGGAAAAGCATCCGCAATAGTCAAATACACCCGATTAATGAAACAGAGGATGACAACACAACATCCCAACGAATGGGCTTCATATTATCACTAAAAATGGACCCAGGGTTTTCAGCGACGGTACCAGCTACACCAGAACAACACGGACAACAATGGTCTTTACCTCATCCGGCATTACGGCTCACCCTCAAAAAGCAAACCAATTGCTACCCATACTCCATTTTTCAAGGGTTTGAATGGTCTAGTGTGTCCATCCATTGTCAAGTCACTGGCATGACGCGCTTCCAGCTATACAATAATGATGGACAAACAGACCCCAGCCAACCTTTTTTGCCGTTTGGTGCTCAACCAAGTGACGAGTCCTATCTAGTCATTGCCAATGAGGAGCTGGCTCGTAAAAACATAAAATCGCTCACTTTCCAAATGGATTGGGCCGATTTACCCAGAGGCAGTGATGGGTTTAGACAGCATTACGAAGGATACCCCCATCTTGTTAAAAACCACAGTTTTCAAGTCAGCACCGATGTTTTAAATAACGGCCAATGGACTACCCTCGGCCCTTTGAGTCAACCTTTGTTTCAGCCTGCCGTTGGGGTGTTAGAAAAGAGCAGCTCTCTTCGGATCAATGCGATGCAGCAAGCCTTCACCCCAGTAACACAAGGCTGGCCAACGACCCCCTTTAGTCCTCAATCTGGCATTCGAAATGGATTATTCAAGATCAAACTGAATGGACCACAAAACGCCTTTGGTCATCGTGATTATGGGCCACTCTTTAGCCAAGTACTCACTGCCAATGCGAAAACAAAAAAGCCTAAACCGCTGCCCAATTTACCCTATACCCCCATATTAAATCGCTTTTCGGTGGATTATGAGGCCGATAGTCATATAGACCTGACCCGCTTAGATTCAGACCATCAGGGGAAAATCATTCATTTACACCCATTTGGTGAATCACAAATCTATCCCCCTATTGAGGAAACCCGTCGTCGTCTCCCTAGACTCATGCCAGATTATCAACTCGATAGTCAGCTGTTTATTGGTTTATCTGCTTCTCAGTTATCGGGGTATCTCAATGTGTTTTTTCTTTTTGATGGTTCTTCAAAGCTATTAACGCCCTATCCATCAACCAGTTACCATTGGCATTACCTGGTCAATAACGAATGGATTGCCCTTTCTCCACAGAACATCATTCACGATACCACTCAAGGGTTCCTTACCACTGGCATCGTCACGCTGGATATACCGGACAACATCAATAGCACGCACCAGATAATGCCCAACGGCGTCTACTGGCTTAGAGTCAGTACCAATCATGGCGTAAACCGATACCCTAATTGTTTGCATGTCGCCACACATGTACTGCAGGTGAACGGACGATGCGACCCAACGCTTAGTGCCTCATTCAGTGAATGGAAAAACTACCCAAAACAGCCAAATCTCGGCAAGATTGCGCAATTGACGCCAATGAAACAAACGCAAGAACAAGAAACTCAGGAACAGTGGATCACTCGGATTAGCGAAACCTTACGTCACAAAGGACAAGCTATTACACCCTGGGACTATGAGCGCTTAGTGTTAGAAAAATTCACCGACATTGGCGCTGCCTATTGCTTTTCAAGTCGTCAATTTGATCGTCAAGAACCCTCTCCTGGAAGAGTATTACTGATCGTGACGCCCAGAAAAACAGAGTGTCAGCACTCACCTTGTCAGCCTAAAATGGTGGACGCTACAGCACTGCTGAGCATTCGCAACATGCTGCAATCCGTTGGCCGTCAAGGATTACAGATCGAAGTGCGTAACCCCGGCTATGAGAAAATCCAAGTCCGCTGTCGTGTATCATTTCATGCAGGTGTTCACCATGGCCTCGCTTTACGCCAATTAAATTACGCCATTCATTGCGCCCTGTGCCCATGGCAAGAAAACAGCATGAATCAGGGGCTTGGATGGCAATTGTCCTTAAACAAACTGGCTTCGTTTATTAACCAGCAACCCAATGTAGCCAACGTGAGTGGTATCTCGGTACTAAAAATCAGCCAACAACAAACCCGATATGCACTACAGGACAGCGCCAGTACACAGCAGCCAATTAAAGCACAATACCCTTGGTATCTTTTGATACCAAGGGAGCATCATTACATCCAGATCGAAAACGACAGCATAACCATGCTCCCTGAACCAACAGGCATTGGAGAGCTCATCATTGGCGAAGAATTTATCATCAACCCAGATAATGCAGCCATCACCAATATAACCGCCCCTGCATTAGACGATGGAACAACTTAATCATGGCAAAACGTAATCGAAGTACACTAAAAAATTATTTCCGCCAAGGCACCATGCCATCTGCCGAGCATTTTGCGGATTTGATTGACTCCTGCGTCAACCAAGTGGAAGAAGGCTTCGTGAAGCCGCCTGTAACGGGCCTACAACTAACGGCGTTGGATCAACAGCATCTTTTAAGCTTTTATCAACAAAGCGATCCTAATCTGCCACTTTGGCAAATGCGCTTTGCAAAACAACAAACAGATCTTCAATTCAGAGCTTACCCCCCTATTACGCAAGAGGGACAAGAGACAACGCACACTCCGAACCTAACACTTACTATTGATGGAAAAGCTGGTATTCAGACAGACACCCCCAAGCACACCTTGGATGTTCACGGTGTCATTGGCTCCCAAGGTCGTATTGGTAGTCAATTAGTTGATACGCCCATTCCTGCAAATGGGCAGTGGCATGATATTACACCGGAGTTAGAAGGGTGCAATATGCTTGAAGTGGTGGCGGGAATTGGCATTCGACACAGTGGTCGCTATGCCCTATTACACGCCATCGCTACGAACACTTGTGCCCCCAATAGCTGGTGGTGGCAATGGCGAAAAAAAAATCCGATCAAAACTCAACACGCTTTTTTTCATTCGGCAGCCGATAAGCTGAAATTACGTTGGAAACAAACCACCCGCGACGGATCGAATCGTCCCTATGTACTGCAAATCCGGACGAATACAAACTATGGAGAACACCTGTTTATCCGTTATCACATAACACAACTCTGGCATGACCCATTTATGACCCAATGTGAAAGCCGCCAAGCGGATGAACAGGCGTCATCATGACATTGTCGATTTCCAAACAGAATCACCAAGAAAATCCAGATAGCTTTGAGCAACTGTTTCAATTGGGGTTAACCTATATTCAGCAGCTTAGCGGCAAGGTCTGGACGGATTACAATACCCATGACCCTGGGGTCACGATTTTAGAGCAACTGTGCTATGCCCTTACTGACCTCATTTATCGCAGTGACTTTGACGTCAGTGACTACCTCACCGAGTCAAACGGCCAAATTGATTATCGTCAGTATGGTCTGACACCCCCAGAGGAGATTCTTCAACCTCCGCCACAACAACCCAGCGACTATCAGTCATGGTTACTATCGGTTATCCCTGACTTGGATCAAGTATGGGTAGCATTAAACCAACAGGCACCACATTGTGGACTGTATCAAATTGATGGCCTATTGCCTGTGGTGTCCCAACAGGAGCAAAGTGACACCTCACCGTCTATTCTGCAAACCATACGCGCCATCAGCCAAGCCTATCATAGCGTTCGCGGATTGGGAGAAGACTTAGATCAGGTCAGGATAATCGGCGAGACAAGCCTATCGCTCCACGCCATTATTGATATCAGCAATGAAGTGGACGATATCAATAAACTGGCGGCAAGTATTTATGACCAAAGCAACCAATGGATTCGACAAGAAGCCGTCAAACCAACCTTAACGGAACTAAAAGAGCACCTGCTGGCTAATAACGCCATCCAACACATTCATGACCTATACTTCCAAAGCACAGACGCTTCCAATCTCAATAAACGACTCGAAACACTGCCCGAACACGCAAAGTTGATGCTCCCCGAACAGGAATCAGACATTACGCTAGCCTTGTTCCAAAACAATCACGCAGTGACACTAGATGTCAGCGAAATAGGCCTTAATTTTCACTTGTACCAACAGCACAGACACATACAACAGACCGCTGGCTCTTCAGCGAAACCAGCTCTCCCTGCTGGAAGATTGTACAATTTTGCTCAATATGAGTCGGTGCAGACGTTATTCCCCCGCAACTACCACCTAGCGCCGGGGCGATCAAGCCACTATAACCCGCAACAACAAGCGGAACGTCATCAACTACGTAGCTATTTACTATTGTTTGATCAACTGATGGCAAACTTCTGCCGAGATTTAGATGGCATCCGTGAGCTATTTTCACTCTCACTGGATACCCCTTACAGCTACCAAATACAAGCCTTGAGCCATGAGCAGTTTTACGATATTGACCAACATTATCCAGCGCAAGCAGAACAGCAACTCAGAGAGCTACAAGCGCAATTTGACGATTTCCCAGAACGCAAAGGACGCCTCTTTGATTACATACTGGCGCTTTACGGCGAACAATACCCAAACGATTTCCATCGACAGTTTAATCCATACCTGTCGTTTAAAGAACTGAATTGGCAATTACTAAAAAACAAACAAGCGTTTCTTCACGACATTATCACAGTGACGAACGAGCGTGGTCTTGGTCCTAACTTGTTCCAAGCCGATCATCAAAGCGGTTACGAAAAAAGAATTTCTTTACTATTAGGAATACAAAAAACAGATAAAACAAGCTATACCCGCACTCTCACCCGACACTTACTCAATGTGGTCAGCGATGCGCATTTTGCCCATAGCCCGACAGGTCAAAAAACCCTATTCAACATTCGCAAACCAATACGCTCGTTGCTCGAATCAGTGAGTGAACGCCCAGAAAACATAACCCTAAGCGATCGAAAAATTCGTCGTATACGCTCATCCATTATTGCCTTCACAGGCCAAACAATTCCCGAATCTTTATTCTTATTAGGGATCGATCACCACTGTTTTAAAGTGTTACACCACACACGCAAAGACGAATACCAGCTTTTTTTCAATTTTTCTGGTAAGCCCTCTGAAGATGACGACAAACGATGGCTCTACATTGGACGCCATACCAATAAAAACAAGCTACTCAATTTCTGTCATTACTTGCAGCAGTGGCTTACTCAGCTAAACCATGAGATCGAAAGCCTTCACCTAGTGGAACATATCACCCTTCGCCCTCAAGGGGAATCGGACGACCTTGCTCCCTATGCGCATCAAATCAGCGTCGTTTTGCCTGGGTTTACTGCCCGCCATCATAACGAACACTTTCGTCAACAAGCCGAGGCACTCATTCGCAACAACAGTCCAGCTCATTTGCTTGCGCATATTCATTGGCTTTCTTTTCATGACTTCTGTGAATTTGAAACCTTGTATTTTGCATGGCGCGAGCAAAAAGCCAAAGTGCTTAACCTAAGTCATTCTACGTCGGGTTATGAGCGTCAAAATGAGCAACAAGACTGTGATCAATTAGCGGACAAACTTCATACGTTTTTACAGCAGCCCAGCACCCAGGATGACGAGTTGATATTATGACAAGAAGCCATAACATCCAAAACGCTGAATTAAAACTCAACTTTGACTCTCCTCTTGAAGCTGAAAGTTTTGAGCAAAACGCCCATCACTGGGTGATAAATGAACTACTGCCACATATCGAACAGATCTTTAATCGTTATTGTTCCGCCAATGAGGTCATCACCATTGAGCATCTTTCTCTTGATCTTGGCAACCTCAACACCAACAGTCTATTTAGCGATCTACTGAGCGCCATTGAAGCACAACTGTGCGAACAATTAGCTCAATACGCCCGTTCTGAGTCTAAAAATACTCAAGCAGTGTCGCAGGCCCCCTCATCCAAAAGCCCTCCAGAAGATGTTAACTCTAACGTAACTCGCTATAGCAACGAGGACTATTCTTGGCATCAAGCACTGCAATTTCTGCAAACGGGGCGGCTGCACTGGACGTTTGATAACCGGCAAACCATCGAGCAAACAGGCATCATAGAAGCATTATTGGATCATCCCCATCAGTTGAATAACGCGCTCACTCAATCCACGAACCATGAACGTTTGTTAGCACGTTTGATTGGCCAACTGTCTGCTGAACAACTGATCAAACTACTGGAGGACCTGTCCCCCATATATTGTCAAAACGCCGTCATACAATTGTTAAAGAGCCCTAAACGGCATCACCCAAGCTTAAAAAGCTGGCTTGCTCACTACTGGAAATCGCGTATTCAAGAGGCCTTGAGCCATCACCAACTCACAGAGTTAGTTGCGTTATGGCCAGTATTAATACAGGACTATCGCCAACCACTGCTTGCCGCCCTACATACTCAGGCACAGAATGGACAATTGCCCTCCACCCTAATGACTTCACTTAATGAAGCGCAACGTTTCGCTTTACTTAAATGCATCGAACCCACTGAATACCCATTTCTTTATGTTTTATTAAACACGCCACAACTTTGGCAAGCACAGGCCTCTTCCACCACGACAGACTCTTCAAGCGCTGCAGTAAAGGTGGCAAACGATTCTCTCTCTGCTGAACCGTTACCCGTCGTACCAGAAACAACCATCAACCAGCAGCTTTGGTTATTTACCTTGCATTACCTGCTAATTGAACGGGGCAGCCGATTTAATAAACAACAATATATGATGGCGCTTATTACACAAATGGCAGCGGCACACAATCAAACACAAGCGCAATTGATTAACACACTGCAAACCTCATTGGCGTCTTTTAGTCTTGATAGCACACTGAAACAACAAATGACGTCACTATTAGCCGCTATAACCCCAACATTCACCAGCACAATGTCCGCACGAAACACACCGTTTAATATGGATCTTACCAAAGCAGAAGATAGCCACCGTCTTATACACGCCCTACTCTATGGTGAGATAAACAAAGAAATCGTGCCTTACATAGATCAGCTAATACGTCAGCCTAAATCCTTTAAGGCGATCTTGACTTTTCTTGCCTCTACGCCCGAGCTGAAAGATAAACTTTGGAAACGGTTACCACAGGCAACCATAGTGAACATTGTCAAGCAATTGGGACAACCGCCTATTAGTGACTTAAACGACACCCAACAGATCAAACAAGCTTGGCAGCAGCTATTGACCCCAACTCTTAGCCAAGCTGCCGCCAAAACAGAAAACAAAACCGCGCCAGCACTGAACAAAGCATTTAATGATTTACTAATTACCTTGCAACAAGGCAATGAAGCCAGCCTTAAGCGTGATTGGCCCAAGGACAATTCGGCCTTCAGGTCACTATTATTATGGATTGGGCAATTAGCGGCGGTACGCCAACATTGGGCGGAACACTATTCTGACCCGACACTGCTTGATCTGACCCGCGTCATTGAACCCAAGGCCCGCGACGCCGTTCGCGCGGTGATGCAAGAAAAAACACTCTTTTTAGCAGACCTTGAATCCTCCCAGTCAACGAGAAGCATAAATGATGCCTCGCTTCGCATCAGCCTCTGGCAATTCACTTTCAGTTTCTTATTAGTGGAATCCGCCAGTGAGTTTAATCGTCATCGCTATTTACTCTCCCTAACGCGTCAGATGGCGGCAAGACGAAATTTAGGACAAGAGCAATTAATTCAGGCCATGCTTGTGGTATTAAGCCCCTACCCACAACACGCACTGCTCAACACATTAAGCGCACTGTTAGAGGATTTTCACAAAGAGTCAGCAACGGTTCCCCCCCACTCATTGCCGTATGATCCGGTGCTTTTTCATTCAGAGAAACATGGGCTATTCACCTCCATACTGACAGGCAACCATAGCGAGATCACTTTTGGGCTGATGGCCATCTTACAACAGCCAAACTCAACTCTGTGGCAACAACAAGCCCCACAATGGCTGCGCTCACACCGCCCGCTAGCACAATCACTCATTGTCGAACTGGGTAAAACGGACATCATTCGACAACGATGGGCAACGGGCTTTAACGACGCCATTCTCCTCACCTTAGTGGAATTGATTGATGCATCCGCCGCCGCAACGATAGAGAAGGTGATAACCAGCCATCAACTCATTAGTAGAGTGTTAAGTACACCACCAACGCCGTCTGGCACACAACCCATACAAGCCACATCCATTCCACCAACGCCCCTACGAAACAGTCTGTGGGAATTGAGTCTGACTTATTTACTGGTCGAACGTGGCAGCCAGTTTAACCGCCGCAGTTATCTTGCCTCAGTCACCAGCAAACTCGCCGCTCGGTATAACCTAGATCATCACCAATTGATTCATGCACTATTAGAAATCAGCGATGGCCAACACACTTGGCGCAATGATTTACAGCAACTATTCCCTCAGGGCCACCACACTACGCAGTTAACAGAACCGGAGTTACTCAACCAACTACAGCAAGACAACGAGACCTTGGTATTAACCAAAGAACAACACCAACAATTACGGACATTCCTAAGTGCACCCTCACTGTCGTCTCGTTGGGCTATTCAGCAATGGTCAAGGGAAGCACAGAAAGGGCTAATTAACACCCTTGTGCCCCATTTATGGCCCTCACTGGAACCTTTGCTCGCTGGACTCAGCCACCTATTCAACAAGCTAAGGATAAACGCCCACTGGTTTTATCGCATGCTACTGAGCCAACCACCACCAAGAACCATGGGCGACTGGCTGAATCGCTTATATGAGGAAATCAAAAGACAGCAGCCAAGCAAAACATCTGCACAAGTGTTTAGCGAACTACGCGACATTATCAAAGTCGCCCCCACGCAAATAACACAGACACAAGAACAAGCTTGGCTGACCGCATTAACAGACCCAGCTGAACAAATTGACCTAGTAGTAGAATGGCTCAAAGGCAATGGTGGTCGACCAGAATCAACAACACTCTCGTATTTAATCCAACAACATTCTTCTCGCCTATGGTCACAACTGACCCACCAACTGCAATCACCTCAATTAATGTTACATTGGATAAATGATCTTGACGATGCCAGCCATTTCCAGCTTATCGCCACTCGTTACTCGTACATACTGAGTGACTTAATAGCGATTCATCAAGCCTTAAAAGACTGGCTAAAAGATGAGAGAGAACACAAACAACTGTTTTGGCAGGTACTCTACCACCGCCTACTGCTGCAAGGCAGACAAGGAATAAGCAGCGTATTATTACGGCAAATACTCAATGATCTGACTGCAAAGCCAGCGATCAAAGCCAAATTGAATCTGGAGTCCAGTATTCCACTGGTCAACCAGCTTTCACAAGTGCTAGCAAAGACAAAAGCCCTATCAGCAAAAGACGCTCTAGTGCGCGCTATCCAATTGCCTGAGAACGATGCGCCATCGATAAAACCGAGTGTGCCAAAGTCACTTAATATTGAGCAAAAAGCCATTCGTCGAATATATGAGGCCATTGAGCAAGCATCACCACAAGGTTTGAAAACTCGCACCAGCGACTCAACCCCTTGGCAAGACCCCAATGCCGAGCCAATGGAAACATCCGACCCTATTCCTGTTCATAATGCCGGTTTGGTACTGGCGTCAACCTATATCCCCATGCTGTTCCAACGACTCAAACTCACAGACGGTCAGCAATTTGTTAGCCTTGAAGCACGTCATCAAGCGTTGTTTTGTTTGCAATGGATGGCGGATGGCCGCCAAGAAGCGCCCGAGTATCAACTGATGCTCAATAAAGTCTTATGTGGAATAGCCATTCAGGACCCTATACCCAATACCGCCCCATTACCGGACGGCGCCACCGCCCTAATAGAAGGCCTGCTCAATGCTCTTATTAGCCACTGGAAAGCCTTGGGCTCAACCTCCATTCAAGGCCTACAGTCCACTTTTATACAGCGTGGCGGACAGCTCATTGCTCAAGACAAACAATGGCAGTTAGAAGTTTTCCCTGGCACCTTCGACATGCTGCTGGACCAATTGCCCTGGAGCTTTCAAACCATTAAATACCCATGGATGGACAAACCCTTGTTTGTCACTTGGCGTTAAAGGACCTTCATCATGATAAAACCGTTTATTCACTTGACCATAAAAATGATGAGAGAACACTCACCATTCTTTTTGGCGCTTATACTATTGGTGATGCCATTATGGGCATCCTCAAGCCAAGCAATAGCTGAAACCGCGCCAACTAAATTATGGGATAGCCCCCAATTCAAAACGTGTTATCGACAACTGCCCGAGCAAAATGATCGCTACCTTGGCCAGATCATCCAACAACAGCTCAGTGTGCTATATCAAGAGAATAAAGATTATCAACAAGCATCAAAAAAACGACCCAATGCACTCAGTGATGGTCATTTTGGCCCTAAGACTCATCAATGGCTCGCGTATTTTTGCAGTGAATTCGGGTTGTCAACAACAGGCGATTCGCAGGCCAGACAAAATACTGCCTTTGTGGAATCTATTCTGATTGACCTCAACAAAGCAAGTCAACTGAATGACCGTTTTCCAGCATGGCGACAAAGCATCAAACCAACACAACTACTCATCCTCACATCAGCCCAAATAGCCGCAAAACTACCCCCCAAACCTAGCACAAAAACGACTGTTGAATCTCAACAAGTAATGACATCAGAAAGCTCAACAGAGAACTCTGTAAAAAAATCGACAATCCGTCCTTATTACTACCAGCTTACAGCAGAAGATTTAGCACAACTTAAACGTCGTAAAGAAACATTAGACAGCCTAACAAAACTCAGTGCTCAACAATTTGATCAACGAACTAAGCTCTATAACGCATTACACGAAATCCTATCACAATCGGATATTTTGGCCGCTAATTCGTCATTAAATATTAATACATTGATTCAGCGCCACACCATTGACTCAACCAATCCGCAATCTACCGCTAGTGAAACAAAGAGTACCAGTTCAACTCAAGTCACTCAGGCGCCTACGCTCAACAGTACAAATGGTGTAGAGCAACAACCTACCTCTCAAATGATCGAAACCAGCACTAAAAGTACAACGCAAACCAATACACCTCAAAACGTTTGGCAAATTAACCCAGATGCTCTAAAAAGCATGTTAGCCAAAATGAATATGACGGAGATTCCTAAAACACTACTTAAAAAACTCAAACCTTTAGAGGATGAAGTATTCCCCAGTTTGTATCTCATGGCGTTAGCCATGAAACTATCAGGAGTACCTCCTACAGCGGCTAATATGAGAAGCATTATTAGGATCGCAAAAAAATCCGGAATAGAACCTGAACAAGATATACCAATGATCTGGAAAGCGCCGGATAATTGTGGTTGCGAAGACAGCCTATCGTCCATTTTTAGTGTCGGCACCTTTTATGGTTTATATCCCTATTGGGATCACCCGAAAACGGGTCAAACCATCAATTTCAGCCAACTCGACCGAATTGGTTTTGTTGGTGCTGTTATAAAGCCCGACCAAAATGGCAGCAAACTCATCTTGCCACCTAACTGGAAACCTCAACCCAAAAACAGCCAATTTATTCAAATGGCCCATAGATACCGTAGCTACGTGGATCTCGTCGTCACAGCCCAAAAGCCCACCGAGAAACGACTCACCGAGCAATATAACGAGCAATTAATCCACCAAATTGTCGCCTCGATTGCACAACCTCTCGATCAATACATTATCAACAGAATGGAACCTATCGTATCGTTTGGTATCACACCCATTCCCACAATGGGAGACGGCATCACACTAGATATCAATTTATCCAACCTTAAAACACCGCAAAGCCAAAAACAGTTTTTAGAGTTTGTACGTAACCTAAAAAAAGCCCTACTCGCCCAAGCCAATAGTAAACGAGCTAATGCCGAAGTAATTACGGCACAACCCAATGACAGATATTTCCTCAATATCATTATTCCAATAAAAGACGTGATCGATCCCACTAATAAAGGCTTTTACCAATTTGAAAACCTCAAAAAACTGGCTCAGGTTACCAACTTAATGATCATGCGTCCAAGCACCCCGAACAGCAGCGATGAATCCCAAGACGAGCTAACTCAAATACAGGAACTGTACTATTGGCTCAGCCACCAAAATAATCAACTTGCCGCAGCACAACTATTTAATCGCATAACCCCCATGCTGGTGACAGAAGGCAACCGTAACCAAAAACACAAATTGGCCCAACTTGTTCATTTGTCTGGCTGGTCCTTCTTAGGTGCTGCCTACTGGCCAGTTCCACTCAATGCCTCAAGTCAAACACTGATTGATGAAACATTCTTCCCAACGACCTCCTCTTACCCACCCGCACTAAATACAGTCATATCAGTGATCGATAAAGTATTTAATTGGGTATGTCCGAATCGATGGGAGCTAAGGCTGATATTATTTATTACCTTCACCGTCATCATAAGCCTACTCATTATCAGCATTTGGTACTATCCACTGCGACCTTACCTCAGCAAACTACCGTTCGTTGCCATCAGTGCCGCCGCCATTATTGGATTAATGTTGGTCTTTATCGCCGACCCGTATTTTAAAGATTATCAAGGCCCAATACTTTTACTCTTCATGCTAGTAATTGGTTTGATATTGTTCGCCGTTCGTTTAGCTAACAAAGAAGGGGATAAACCGTAATAAGTCTGAAAAGAGCGGTTTTCACGATTTTAAAACAAGGAGTGGCCGCTAGTCGTTTTTTAGCGAGTGGTTTTGGCTAGGTTTTTGTCTTTTTTAGGCGAGCAGCTTTCGACTCTGCTGAGGTGGTTCACGTCGTCTATGGTTAGACTCACAATAGTGTTTAATCGAATGTTCATTACCGTCCACATCGCCCGTTCTAACCTCAAATTATGTGGCAATACATCGCCAATTTTCTGAGGAAATATTAAGCCGTTGGAGTATCGGCAATAATGAAGCGTCTATCGCACTGCGTATGTCTTCACGGATGATTCGCCTTGCCATATCGACAGGATCAATATAATTAATCAATTTAAATGGTAACCCATCAGGCATGTCTTTTCAGTGATTTCCAACAAAAGGATAAAGCTGCTTTGCCTGTTTTTGATGCGTTGTGGCAAAGAATCGTTTTTTAACGCTGGTGAAATCTGAGGTTTCAGGTGTTGGATTGATTTTTGCTCTCAATGGGTTAAGTACGACGTACGCCATACAAGCAGCTAATGCGGCTTCATCCAGCAAAGATTGGGACTTAAAACGTCCTTCCCAGAACCGACCTGTACATTGGTCTTCAAAATCCGCTTTTCGGGCGATAGGTTCATCCAGTTCTTTCACAAACCAACTAACGTCCATTAGTCGATTTCTAAAGGTTTCAGCAGACGATTCTACCAACGTCATAGCATAATCAGGTAATGACTCACCTCGCACGTATTGCCGAGTAAAAAGTGTCTCTTTGTGGAGCTTATGCCAACGTTTCAAGACGTCTAAAGTAGACCATTTTGCCGCTTTTTCTGCGTTAATATATAATACCACATGTAAATGGTTATTCATTTCCCCATAACCATAAATACCAATGGCAAAGACACTGGCTAGAAATAGCAAACGCCGCTCGTCCCACGCACGGCGGTGCTCAATGCTTGCACCTGATCCTGGATCTTCACCACTCAAAAACGCCCCACGAACACAGCGTGAAACACAGTGATAGTAAGGCGTATCTCGTAAACTAATTTGCTGACCTCTGGTTCTTGGCATGACAAACCTCTCCTCCATGAGAAATAAATGATACTGGTTAAATATACAGTATACTTTTTGATCGTCAAGATTTTTATGGCTTTTTTATCTTTCATTTAAGAGCCAAACCATCATGACGATTGGCTTCTAAGGGTGGGTGTCTTGGTAGCCACTTATTTGCAATGGCTTTTAGGTTTTGTTATGGGCTTAATCTTTGTAAAAAGTCCTGTTAATAATAGTATTTTTCTTTAGAAAATATATAGGTTAGTGTCAAATTGTGCTTTTTATTCACGGTCAGGTGATACGGATTTGTATGACGACTTTTTTGTTGAGGGAGCTAAGTCTAGATGTTTACGCATTTTTTCTTTCCCACCTTTACCTGCATATCTCATATCAGTAATAGCCGCTTTAATATGCTTTGTTAAACTTATTTTCTCAGCCGCTTTTTCCTTCAGAGTTGTTACCTTTTTCTTAGTTCTTTTTATTTTTTTTGTCACACGTTGGTATGCGTCCAAGCTCCCCTTATTACGTCGTTCTTCTGCCATCGCTACTATAGGTTCTACTCGAGTTTTAAGTGATGACGCGATACTTGTCATTGGATCTACACCCTTATCTATATCTTCATTCATTTTTCTAATGATTTCAGATTCTATGTCGTTGTATTTTTCTGCATGTCCGTCACTAGTTAAAACTTTAAGATCAGGAGGTGTATCCAGCTTCTGACTAAGGGTTGTAATTGGCATAATTGTAAATTCTCGCCCATTTTTTTTAACTTTTTGCGTACGCAAATATTCTATGTTTTGATTAATGGCCTCTTTATTTCCATCATAATCGGTGGCAGGTATCTCTGTGCTCTTGCGTTTTATATTGATATTATCTTGAGTATCGTCTAGCTCAATTATATCCACTTTACTTGTTAGATAAGGGTTACCATCTTTGTTTGAATATGGAGTGAATGTATATGGCTGTTTCTTTATACTAATCTTTCTTTGCACTATTGTGTCAGGTCGATTATCCACAAAACCAAAACTTTGCGTCGCACTCCTTTTTCGCTGAGTAACAGCATTAGCAACAGCCTTACTTTTATTTTCTTTCGGTTTTTCTATTTGTTCATACATATCTCAAACCTTTTTTATTTTTCTTTAGCGGATGTTACAGGCATTCTTCCCACCGCCCTGAGCATTTCCTCGAAGGGTTGCCTATAACATGCTCGGAAAGTACATAGTGACTTTAGTTACACTATCTTTTTATCAAAACTGGTCTTTTAACGCCCTCTTAGTTTGTTAAAGAGCAACTTCTTATAAATCCGCTTTTTTATTCATTGATGTTATCCAAAGCAGAGCGAATTCCTGCAAAGCCTTTTGTTGCTTCTCGTATTGTTCAGGACCGTATGTGTGTATACCTCCGTAGTATTGGAGCTAGAATGTCCCAACAATGTTTGTATATATTTAAGATCTTTCCCGCGCTCTAAAAGATGCGTAGCAATAGTAGGCTTAGGACAAATCAGAATAAAACGGGTCAGAGTTAAATTAACTCAACCTCACCCAGCGCCCGACCATAAATCTCAGCCAGCCACTCAGACCCATTGATCCCCTTTGCCATGTCACTGGCCATGCCCTCTCGGATGACCTTAATTAAATCGATTTCCACCCCGCCGCGTACCCAGGTTAACCAACGCGTCACATACTCCGCGATACGCGCTTTAGGCGTACCTTGTTCATAAAGCTGCTGAAGTTTGGTGAGGTGGTTCGCCCACGTCTTCCACGCTAGGCTTAATTTCTTTTTCTGTTGGACAATTCTATAGCCTAAAAAATCAAAGCCGTTCTCTTTAATTTTTCCAATGTACGTCTTGAAGGGATGCTTGGTTTGTTTTACATCATTCAAGGATTGGTTCATCAGCTTTACGGCGGTTCTTAGCTGATGTCTGGTTTTGCATAAAATAACCCAGTCATCCATGTATCGGTAATAGCGTAAATCGTGTTTTGCGCAGTAATCCCCCAGCGCTTTATCCATTTTTAATAAATAGATAGCACCCAGTAGCGGCGACAGTGGGCTGCCTTTGTTGATGCCCGTGGCAACGCTATAGAGTTCACCATTCACATCGTCTAGGCGAGCCAATAGCTGTTCGAGCAATGCCAGTAGCGCTGAGTCTGGGATCAGCTCCCTAAGCTGTGCCATCAGAATGTCGTGGTTGATGGTCGCATAGTAAGAATTCACGTCACTGCGGCACACATGCTTGTAGTCACTCACCTCTTTTTTGATCTGCTTCACGCAGGCTTTTAGCCCTTTTCCCGCAAGGTGATAACAATGGTGACTTAGCTTCTGGGAAAGCTGTTCAGTTAACATCAGACTGATGGCTTTGAGCACAAGCGCATCTTGCGCGCACCATACGCCGATAGACCCCGCACTGGTCGACAAAGCACGACAAGGAGAAAAACGATAGGTCCCCATACGCATGGCTTCTCGTAGGGAGGGAACAATAGACGACCAATGGAAACGCAGATGCCATACATCGTTGTTTGAATGGCTCTCTTTACGCCGCTGGCAAATCCAATGAAACGCGTTTAATAGGTTGCGTTCACTGGTGATGCTTGCCATTAAATCGTACATGGCCTCAGTCGCCGTAAGTCTGTGTTGGCTTCATTTGCAATGCCTTATTGCCTAATGAGGTTGCTTCACTCTCCAGCGATTGACTATCGTTCACCGCCATGCCGCCCACGGAGGTGGTTGGTTGAACCCGCCCTTGGGCTTGTTGCACCACGTGACCTAGTTCATGGGGAAGGTGTTTTTCTTGGCCAGAGGCAAGGTGAATGTCGCTGCCTTGGGCATAGGCATGGGCTTGTACAGCAGCAGGTTTGGGGGAGTTGTAATGGACTTTAACATGATCAAGACTCATGCCACTGAGGTTTTCCATGCCGCTTTTAAGATTGTCGGGTAAACCTGTGCGATTAGGCTGGCGCTGAACAGGGGCGTGTTCTCGGTTATCTTCCAGTGATTTGCCTGTATGGCTGGCTTTACGCTGCACAGGGGTCTGTAACAACCGAGTCGATTTGTCTTTACGTTTTGAATACATGCGCTCAATGCCCTCTGAGTTTTCAATGTACCTTGGTACCTTTGCTCGCGACGTCACGCAAAGGCCTTTCTGATCATTTTATACACAATCTACCTTTTTTCTATTGAATTTCACAGAATAATTTTATTTCCTTTCTGAAACTCTTGCCGAATACTCTGTATTAAGTCGGCTTTATACACGGTACGCTCATTACGGCGCACTGCGTTCAGGGCACATTGGCGCAAGATGTTAATCACATGTCCACCGGCTACTTCGTAATCCTTGGCGATTTGCGGCAAATCCACGTCGTCTGCAAGGTCACAAACACCACGAAAGGCGTTTTGCCAAAGCTGTAGACGCTCTTCGACACCTGGCATGGTGAATTGCACCATGCTCTGGAAGCGACGGGTAAAGGCGTCGTCCATATTACTTTTCAAGTTGGTAGCGATGATAACGGTGCCAGGGAAGTCTTCAATTTTTTGCAGCAAGTATCCCGTTAGTTGATTGGCATGGCGGTCATTGGAAGAGCTACCTTCGCTGCGCTTGCCAAACAGGGCGTCCCCTTCGTCGAAAAACAGAATCCAGTCTTTATAACTTGCTGCATCGAAAACACGGGAGAGGTTTTTCTCGGTTTCCCCTATGTATTTGGATACCACCATGGACAAATCCACTCGATACACTTCTCTGCCTGTGGACTTACCCAGTAAGGCCGCTGTGAGGGTTTTCCCAGTCCCTGGAGGACCAAAAAACACCGCCCGATAGCCCGCTTTGACTTTTTTATCAAGCTGCCAATCTTGCATTAAGGTTTTACCATGAGACAACCAAGCGCGTATGTCATCGAGTTTACTCATCACACTGTAGTCGAGGACTAGGTCATCCCAAGTCATCGGTGTATCTAATGGGTGCGCAGGAAAGCTCGTACTGAGTTCAGGACGTAAATGCTCCCCTGTGACAAAATAATGAAGCCAATGCTCACTCATGCGGTACACACCCGCCCAAGCGGGCAGACCAGAATCCACCGACATCAACTCTGTCACCTGTTCCGCCATTAAACGATGATTGTGTGACAAAATAGCCATACAATGCTCGCGCCATTCAGGGTTGTTGGCACTAATCAGAAAATTCAGGGTTTGACCAGTGGGCAAAAAGCCACTGAACGCTTTATCCGACACGCCACCAAATTCGGTAAACGGTCGGTCAATCAAACCATTTAAGCCAAAGAAAAAATCCAGAGCATCTGGCTTGATGGAAGGCGCCATAGCAAGCGCCAATGCCAAGCGCTCAAATACATTAAGCTCCCAATCAATCAGTAAATCCGCATAGAGACTAGAGCCAGGTGCTATCGGCGGCTGGGGAATCTCCAACCAATGATTCTCATGCCCTTCTTGCTTGAGGTAGCTGCAAATCACCTGATTGATCACCAAGCTCAACCATTCCATTTCCTGATAAAGCGCAAGCAAATTCTCTTGCTGATAAGTAAATTGTCGGCCCATTAGAGGCGCTTGTGATGACTCTGCCATGTACCTTCCTTGATATTGAGGCCTATTAAGGAACCATGATGAAAGGCGTATTATTTCACATCATGCTTATAATATTTTTAACTCATTCCAATATATGGTGCTATTGTAATGGCTGATTTAACAAGCTTATTTAGCTTTTCCAACATCCAGTACAAAGCGTCTTTTGCCAGCCTATAAGTTACATCAACCACTTTAACACCGGGCTTACCGACAAAATTCAAAATATGCCCTATTAGCCCTTTACTATCCTCAGCATATTCCGAAGATATTTCTGATATTTCAACAAGAGCACGAGCAATCACATCGTATAAAGTTAATGTTCCGCTGATGGCCCCTTGGGCTAGAACACTTGATATTTTTCCACTTTCACGCAATAAAGTCAGCAAAGCACTCGTAATTCGCTCTGCCCAAAATGCATTAAAATAGGCATGATGACGATTAACATACTTCAGTCGAGTAATAGAAAAATTAACTAGAGAACCTTTTTCCATACTTGTATAATCGGGATAAAGTGAAGCTGTTTTAATATATCCTGGCGAATCCCCTAACATTTTATGAGCGGCACCAGTTAAGGATACGCTTGTACTAAGACGGTATTCGTTACCTGCATGTACAAACGGCCAAACCGGTACCATTGGTACGGGATCGCTTCTATTCACAGCTCGATACACGCCGTTCAGACTAGTCTCAGCTTGTACTGCAAATGGACTATGACCGACTCGTGGAGAACCAAATGTATAAAGCTTCACTGGTATTTTATATTTTTCTTTAATCCAACTAGCGGCTAATGTTGCCAAAGCGCCACCTAGGCTATGACCAACACAATGAACTGGACGACTTCCTATTTTACTTAACAATACAGCCAACTGAGGCTTAATTGAGTCAAAAGTTCTATTAAACCCTGCATGCACTGCTTTATTATTTGGGCCGACTGTTAAACCACAGTGTAAATCAGTGAGTGTGTCTGCTATACCCGCAGTACCTCTTATAGCAATGACAACCTCTCCCGCATGATCTCCTTCGTTTCTACCAATACCAAAAAATCCAAAACCAGTAGAGTGTTTTAAGACATGTTCCGCAACAGTACCAGTTACCCCTACTAGAGATGATTTTTGTGAATCAAAGGCAAAATGCTGACTTATTACTCTGTTAGGCTCAATAACCATAGGTCTTTGAGCAGTCCCGCCTAAACTCTCATAAGCAAATTCTGCTAATTGAACCGCAACACGAGGCGATAACGTTTTCATATAAATCCTTTTATCCTTTATAAGTCTTTAAAATAGTCAGTATCATCATTTATTTGATAGACTTCGAAATCATTTTCCCATCGACAGATACTCGAAGCAGAGAACTCTAAGTTTTCATCTGTATCATTTTGAAAAGCAAAATTGACTTTTTCTGATGATAAATCGCCATTCAGACAAGATAGCTTCTTTTTGTATTCACTTAGTTCAACAAGACCAGGAAATTTAGAACGCCACAATTCATACGATTTATCAGAATAGTTAACCGTTATTAGTTGGAAAGTCGATTCCTGCGAAAACATATCTCCAGGTATCTTTGACTGTATTTTCACTTCAGGCAGATAAAAGGAACCGTCTTGATTCGTAATAGTTTGATCTTCTTTTTCTAACTTATAAGCAAATTTCAGATAGCGATTTACAACGATCCCACCTAAGGGGCTGCCATCTAACGTTAAGACTCCTTTAACCTCCGAGCACATGTGCACATCGTACGTTTTAAATAAACCAAACATAGTGGTCTTGAACCTCCTTTCCAATAACCCAGATCATAAAAAGAAAGAAATTATACATAAATAGGTATATTTAGTGGAGATAAGGAAATTGATACTCGAGTCCTCTTACCAATTTCCAGTAATATAACAATATCAATCAAGCATCCCCTTTTCTCTTGCTCGCTCGACCAATCCAGACGGTTTAATCTGCCAAATCAGTTTGAAGCCTTTTGTGCCTAAATACAGAAACAAAATGGGAATGAATACGGTGTTGAAAGCAAACAAGGCTAATAAGGTGAGAAAGTCGTTAACTAGGCCATTAAGTGTTTCTACATAGTGGCTGATTTTGTCTTTAAAATGGCTCAAACCAACAACATTTTGTTTTAAGTTGCTCAACAAACCATCATTTGAGTTATCTGAACTCAGCTTTTGGATGGACTCTTGTATGGCACGAATCTGACGTTGTGTGGTTTTCATGCTCTGCTCTGTTTGCAAACGCTCGTCGTTAAGGGCGCTTTGTTTGTCTTCTAGGTCAGACAATGCCTTATCGTTATTAAACAAAATATCTAACGTAGATAACGCTTTTTTGCGCTCGGTAATTTGTTGATTCAACGCCTCATTTTGCAGAATCAATTGTCTTAAATGGACACTCTCATCAGCCAGCACTTGCTGCTGTGCGTTGCGTTTTTCTTCGAGTGTTTGTTTGTCTTTATCAAGGGACTGTTTTAAATCCGCAGCAACCCCCAACCCTGTTGTGACCTCGTCCATATCGGCGGAATGTGCTTGGATTTTGTCTATGGTTTGGGTCTTCTCATGACTCAAAAAAGACACGTCCACCAGCGCGGACAATAACACCACCAACACCAATAGAAACTTGGCCCCCAACGCGCTCACAAATATTTTATAAGCGAATTCCGTAAAGCGACTTTTGATCCAGTATAAATAGCCAAACAGTAAGGCCGATAGGGTTAAAAACCCTTTGAAATAGACCGTGGAAATAATTTTAAGCAGAATGCTTTGAAAAATCAGTGACGTGACCGCGATTTTCATCACACCGGAAAAATCTTCGATCATGTCGTTAAATGGATCTAATAACTCGCCAATGGTCACCGAGCTGACAAACACACTGATCTGCACACTTTGCAGCACAGACACCGTGGCATTGAATAATTTAGCAAGCCCAAAAGCACTCAACGCCTGTACCAGTGACGACGAAATGTATTCCGACGCTTTGCTGTCCAACAAGCCCCACCAAGAAAAGACAATCGCCACAATAATCGCGATGTAGTAACCGTTTATAGTGCGTTTTGGCTTGATCACTCATTTCCCCTCGCTATGATATAGGCCAGATTACCGCATCTGATGGGAATAAACGAGTAGTAAGGACAGGCTGAACTAATCCAGTAACAACCCCATACTGACTCGGGGCTCCACAGAAAAACCAAGGGCTTCATAAAACTGCACAACTTGTTTGTTGTCCTCTCGCACCTGTAAATTGACCTTAATGCAACCTATTTCTCGCAAGGCTTCTAGTGCATGAGCCACCAAAGCTCTACCAATGCCTTCGCCTTGATGGTCAGGCCTTACAGACACAGCATATAGCCATCCACGGTGGCCGTCATATCCTGCCATGCAGGCTCCTACCAATTCCCCACCCTCCTTGGCAACAAAAATCAAGTCATCCACCTCGCGCTTCGCCGCCAACATGAAAGCAGGTTCATTATGAGCACCGTTATTGGGAAACAATTGCTGCCATAACTCAATCAAGTCATGCTGATCATTGGGGTGATAGGTTTCAATCGCCATATTCTGCTTCCTTCCATTGCATTTAATACTGGGTTAAAACAACAATACGGCCTAATAGACCGTATTGTTCGTTGAAAATGTGCTAATCGTTTATCCTACTAGAAAGTCCTCCTAAAACAGAAGAAAGCCGGCTGAAATAATCACCCCGGAGCCTAGTAGCGCCATAATGCAATAGCCCATCACGTCTTTTGCCCCAAGCCCCGCAATGGCCAAGGCAGGCAAGGCCCAAAAAGGTTGGATCATATTCGTCCACGCATCGCCCCAGGCAATGGCCATGGCCGTTTTTGCCGCATTCACACCCAGCGCCGCGCCAGCTGGCATCATGATAGGTGCTTGTACCGCCCACTGACCACCGCCAGAGGGCACAAAAAAGTTCACCACACCCGCACTTAAAAAGGTAAACAATGGAAACGTCGTCTCATTCGAAATAGAGACAAACAGTTGCGAAATCACACCCGCTAACGACTCACCGCCAGATCCCACTGCCGTCATCATTCCCATGATGCCCGCGTAGAAAGGGAACTGGAGCAGAATGCCCGCACAATTCCGCGCCCCTTGTGAGACAGAATTCAACAGGCTCTTAGGGGTACCATGGAGCAAAATCGCCGTGAACAAAAAGGTAAAGTTCACGATATTCAAATTCAAAGCAAAACCCTTGGTCACAAAATAATAAATAATGTAAGCAAAGCCCATGATGCCCAATAACCAAGACAGTAAACGGCTGTTCTCTAAACGCTCAGCTGGCGTCATATTCGCGCGCGCTGGCTTAGCCTCTTCTGGCTCATCTAGTAAAGCCGCATCAATCGTCATGGTATCTTGAGGGGCGGGATGCATTAGGCGATTCAGCAACGGAATGGTGACAAACATCACGGCAAGAATGGTGAGGTTCATTGCTGAGAAGATGGTCTCTGAGGTTGGAATCGGAGCCGTTACCGCCCCATTGGTCACCACTGCAATATCCTTACCCCCCGCGATGGCAAGCGGAATCGACCCAGATAACCCACCGTGCCAGAATAAAAAACCACTGTAAGCCGAGGCGATCAACAAGCGATAATCCACACCCTTCACTCGTGTGGCAATCTCGCGGGCAAAGATGGCGCCAACGACGAGCCCAAATCCCCAGTTAATCCAACAAGCCAACGCACTAATAGCGGTCACCAACACAATCGCTTGGCCTGGCGTTTTCGCTACACCAGCCAACATAGCCAGTTTGCGTTTAAAAGCAGGCGCACTCGCCATGGCATGACCCGTCACTACCACCATTGCCATTTTCATGGAAAAGGAAAGTAAGTTCCAGAAACCTCCCGCCCAAGCATTTACCACTTGCATTGGCCCTTGTCCGGTGATGGGCATCACCAGTAGAAACACAACAAGAGTGAGTACGATGGCAAAAATAAAGGGATCAGGAAGAAAGCGTTGCAGTAAAATCACAAAGAATTGACTAATTTTTTGCAGCGCGGTTTGTTTTTGTTCGAGAGTATTCATCTATTTATTCCTGTTTTTATATTTTTTATAGGATAAAAAAACGGCTATCTTCGAGGATCTCTCTAAATAGCCGCTTATGTGTTTCATTCGAGTCGCAATACCTTTTCGCTTTAATTTCTTCCCTATTAACGAGATACCAACATGGCGACGCCCATACCACCACCAATGCATAAAGTTGCCAAGCCTTTATGGGCATCTTGCTTGTGCATTTCATTCAACAAAGTCACTAAAATACGACAGCCCGATGCGCCAATAGGATGCCCCAGTGCCACCGCCCCCCCATTCACATTCACTTTACTGGTATCCAAACCAAGGTCTTTATTGACACACATGGCTTGTACAGCAAAAGCCTCATTTGCTTCGATAAGATCCAAATCCGCCACCGACCAATTCGCCTTCCCTAAGACTTTTTGCGTCGCTGAGATCGGGCCTGTTCCCATGATGCTGGGATCAACCCCCGCACTACTGCAAGCTTCAATGGTGGCCAATACCGTTAAGCCTAAACGCTTCGCTTCGTCGTCGGTCGTCACCACAACCATGGCGGCACCGTCATTCAATGATGAGGCATTACCCGCCGTAACGGTGCCTTCTTTATTAAAAGCGGGACGCAACTTAGCTAATGGGGCTTCACTGGTATCCGCACGGATTTGTTCGTCTTCTGAAACAATAATCGGCTCCCCTTTTCGTTGCGCAATGGAGATCGGAAAAATTTCATCAACAAAGCGCCCTGCTTCTCTGGCTTTAGCGGCTTTTTGCTGAGATTGAACAGCAAACGCATCCTGTTCATGGCGACTAATATCCCAACGGGTCGCAATATTCTCAGCGGTTTGACCCATATGATAGTCATTGAACGCATCCCACAGACCATCTTTGACCATGGAGTCCACCAACTCCCAGTTGCCCAATTTCTTACCACTGCGACTGCCCGGCAACACATGGGCCGCTTGGCTCATGCTTTCCTGCCCGCCTGCCACCACCATTTTGGCATCTCCGTTCAATACGGATTGTGCCGCTAGTTGCACCGCTTTTAAACCAGAGCCACAGACTTTATTGATCGTCATGGCAGACACGGTATTAGCCAGGCCTGCATGGATCGCCGTCTGACGAGCTGGGTTTTGCCCACAACCCGCCGTTAATACCTGACCTAAAATGACTTCGTCTATTTGCTCTTTTAACTCAGGCTGTTTGGCTAATAAGCCTGATAACAATTGCGTTCCCAATTGAACCGCACTCAATGAGGACAATGCCCCATTAAATGACCCTATGGGCGTTCTACCCGCAGCAACAATAACAGCTTTCATATCGGCTCCTTTGACGGTCTCTTATCTTTATTTGCGTTAGAGGCATTTTACGACGCCTGCGCAAACTGCATCTCTGGTACATTGTCCGGCACGATTAATTTGCCCTGAGTTTTGGATTGAATTTCTTCCACGGTCACGCCAGGGGCACGCTCTTTCAAAATAAACGCACCATCTTCTATTTCTAACCATGCTAAATCGGTCAGCACTTTTTTGATACAGCCTTTGCCCGTTAAAGGCAAGCTACAGGTATCAAGTAGCTTGGATTCACCATTTTTGGAAGCATGGGTCATGGTGACAATGATATTGTCCGCTCCTGCGACCAAATCCATCGCGCCGCCCATGCCTTTCACCAATTTGTTCGGAATCATCCAAGAAGCAATACTGCCCTGAACATCTACCTCAAATGCCCCCAATACGGTTAAATCCACGTGCCCGCCACGAATCATCGCAAAGGATTCAGCCGAAGAAAAAATCGATGCGCCCTTTACCGCCGTGACTGTCTGTTTGCCCGCATTGATCATATCCGCGTCAATGGTCTCTCCAGTAGGAAACTCTCCCATACCCAATAAACCATTTTCGGATTGCAGCATCACCGCCATATCTTGTGGAATGTAATTGGCCACCAAGGTTGGAATACCAATCCCCAAATTGACATAGAAACCATCTTTTAGCTCTTGGGCGACGCGCTGCGCCATTTGTTCTCTTGTTAAAGCCATCTGACACCTCGTTATTCTTTTATTGTGCGTTTTTCGATGCGTTTCTCAAAGGTACCGAGAACCACCCGATCCACATAGATACCTGGCGTATGAATTTGCGAAGGCTCTAACTCACCGACGTCAACAATTTCTTCCACTTCCACCACTGTGATTTTCCCTGCTGTGGCGGCAAGGGGGTTGAAGTTTTGCGCGGTATGACGATAAATAACATTGCCATAGCGATCCGCTTTCCAGCCTTTAACAATAGCAAACTCACCGGTGATGGCTTCTTCTAATAGATATTCACGCCCTGCAAAGACACGAACCTCCTTACCTTCTGCAACGGGTGTACCCACCCCTGTTGCGGTGTAGAATGCTGGAATGCCTGCGCCGCCCGCCCGCATTTTTTCAGCGAGGGTTCCTTGGGGCGTGAGCTCTACCTCCAGCTCACCATCAAGAAGCTGTTTTTCAAATAGCGCATTCTCGCCAACGTAGGAAGAGATCATTTTTTTGACTTGTTTCTTTTCTAACAAGAGACCAAGGCCAAACCCATCGACCCCACAATTATTGGAAACAATCGTGAGCCCTGTGGTGCCTTTGCGTTGAATTTCGGCAATCAGATTTTCTGGAATACCGCATAGACCAAAGCCGCCAGCAAGGATGGTCATACCATCTTCTAACCCCTGCATGGCTTCTTCATAAGTGGAAACCACCTTATCAAACCCCGCCATTATTATTCTCCTTATGAATCGGTGTTTAAAACAGATAAGTTCAGTTTGACGGATCGCAACAAATAAATTAATTTTAATTTTTATATTTATTAATAAGTTTTACAAAACAAGGGCAGCAATGAATATCAAGCAACTACGGGCCTTCCTATGTGTTGCACAAAGCATGAGCTTTGCCAACGCGGCCAACCAGCTACACCTATCGCAACCGGCATTGAGCTTATCAATCAAAAGCTTAGAAACGAGCCTCGGTGGAAAGCTACTGACTCGCTCCACCAGAACGGTATCATTAACGCCCGAAGGCGAAGCCCTGTTGCCCATAGCCAAACGCTTATTAACCCAATGGGAAAACGCCGAAGATGAAATGAAACAACGCTTTGCCTTACAGCTAGGTAAAATCAGCATTGCGGCCATGCCATCCTTCGCGGCCTCCTTACTGCCCCAAGCCATTCGTCAATATCACCAGCGTTTTCCCAACGTCCAAGTGACCATTGATGATGTACTATCCGATGCAGTGGTCGACATGGTCGCCAACAATCAAGTGGAGCTCGGCATTTCCTTTGAACCAGATACACTCAATGACCTCACCTTCCACCCTCTTTACGAAGATTGCTTTATTGCTATATTGCCAAAAGACCATCCACTCACAGAGCAAAACAGCATCACTTGGCAAGCGCTCCTTGCCTACGACTTTATTACCCTACAACGTCCCTCCAGCGTACGCGCCTTAATAGAAAGCGCCCTAGCTAATGCGGGCATTCCACTCCATGTCGCCTTCGATGCCCACCAACTCGCCACCGTGGGGCGCATGGTCAGCGAAGGCATGGGCGTCGCCGTCGTGCCCGCTCTTTGTCGAAAACAAGCCAATGAACAAGGGGCCATCTGTCGCCCTATCACCACCCCCGACATACGCTGGCAAGTGGGCGTCGTCTGCAAACCCAGATCCCACCTCTCCGTTGCCGCCGCTGCTATGCTGGATGTACTGATCGACTCTTATCGATCACTGGATTTAGAGAGTCATTAACCCACTTTATAAAAGGTAAAAAAATCACAAGTAAAAAGAAAAAATCACAATGAGCAAATCGTTTATTGAATGATTTTTGATAAACTAAAAGATTACAGGACAAAACACAGCCATTATTGTATTTATTAAGGACAGCTCAAATGACATGGAGTAAAATCTCGCACAGCGCCAGCGCCCAAGACACCATCACACTCAACAGCAAGTCAGTAGCCGATTATAATGTCAATTTGCCCAGTGGCTTTCCTTTTCGAAAAGTGCAATTTACCATTCAGGCGCTCGCCATGCTGTCTCAGCTTAATGACTTTGACGCCATGATGGTCGCAAAAGAAATTATCGAAATCAGCCAGCATCCTAATTCCCCCAGCTCCATCAAACACAGCCTTAACCCCTTTCGGCGTATCCGCCGTACCAAATACCCATTTCGTAATTATCATTATTTGATTGAATACCTTATAAAAGGCCAGTTCTTAGTTATCCATGATATTTTGTTCGACGAGCAATTGCATGGTGCAAAAGACAGGCACTCGACAGAGCGGACAATGCTGTATGAAGTCCCTCGCATAAGTTCAGCGAAATACCAAAAAGCCGAGGATGAAGAGGGACTTCGGGATATTCAAAATGCTTGGTCACGTGATCCAAAACCTACAACACAAGTCAATACAGAACATGCCGCTGTCAATGGTATGCAAAATGAACTCACTAAAGCCACTTGGCTAATGGGCACCCATCTTGATACCGCCTATCAAAGCGATACTATTCAAGCCTATACCCTATTCCATAACCCAACGGATGAGTTTGCGCTGGATGCCATAGAGTGCGCTTTTGACCGCAAAAAAGGCAACACCTCCCACAATGCACAACATTTAGCAGCGGTGTTAGCGCAAAATCAACAACAAGGTAAAAAGGTCAAGTGGCTTGTCCATAGCCAAGGAGCAATTATTTTTTGCTCGGCATTACAGCATTTTCGTCGTCAATACAGCGGCCAACTCACCACCCAGCAGGTGGCGATCCATGGCACTGGTGCGGAGCTGGCCTTATTACAAAGTATGGCAAAAGGGGTGGGAATAAAAGTTCACTCGGTACGTAATAACCCCTTTGACCCCGTGCCCAATATTGCTGGCAAAGTCGAACATTCAAGAAGCAGCTTTATTCGCGCTTGGCGCTTTTTGGATAACGTGAAAGGTGGTGATATTGGAGCCAGCCCGCACACACTTCCCTTTCTGGGATTAAAAACCTATGCCAAGCAATTGGAGCTATTAGGCTATAGAGACAAAGCAGCCGAAGTACTAAAATTTATGCGCACTTTGCCGAAAGGAGACCCTCGCTTATGATCAATAAGTTAACAGCCCTCTATCGTGGCTTTCTAGCAGGGCCAGATTTTAATCATTCTCGCAATTATCGTTTTATACTTGAAGATAAACTTCTCACTGCTGAGGTTCCGGAAAGTAATGTGTCTGTCAAATCTAGCGCTGTTGATCTTCATTATCCCTACCACTCAAAAAGCTGGTTTAATGAAAATAGAAAATCCTTCGAGCAGCATGAATATGTTCATATGCTAACAAGAATGTGGGGGTATTTACCTTTAGTCAATCTTATTCCAGATAACGAACTTGGTGTTCTCACTTTTCAGCTTAGAATTAAACGAACAGAAAAAATCGATGTTCTCGACACCCATGCATTAGCTAACCATGTCATTCAAGAATATGATAACTTCTATAATGGCCCAGAGGGACAAAATACAAAAGTCAGACAAGAAATTAAAGAGCGATTTGACCGTAGCCGAAATGCTATTATCGAAGGGAAAGAAAAGGAATTTGAGAACTATGAAGCAGAACAGTTAGGGTATGCACTAGCCAACAGGGGCTACCCCCCCCTTGATCCCGCCAAACAAATAGAGATAAACAATCGAACCTGGGTGTTTTATCATGAATGGCGCTATAACCGCCGCTCATTTCAAGATTATTACTGCCTTCCATTAAGTGAGCATTGTTTTCTAGAAGCAGAATTTGATCACCGTGTAGATCGTTCTGATAAACATAACAAATGGAAAAAGCATGCCCTACAAGCGCAAGAACGCATTATGCAAAGCATCACACTGGAAGATATTCCCGAGGAAGAAGGCCGTTTGATAGAAGGACAAGTAGAGTAATGCCGCCTTCGACGCGCACCACCTCACCACCGTGGGACGCATAGTCAGCAAAGGCGTCGCCGTCGTGCCCGCCCTGTGCCGCCAACAAGCCAACGAACAAGGCGCCATCTGTCGCCCTATCACCACCCCCGATATCCGCTGGCAAGTTGGGGCTTTTCTAAGCCGCGTGCTCGGCGGTGAAGCTCACAATAAGAAATGATTTTACTTTCATGATTTTCTAAGCCGCCTGTTCGGCGGTGAAGGCTTCAATACCAGCAAAGAGCTTTTTGCAGCTTTTCTAAGCCGCCTGTTCGGCGGTGAAGAGTGACCCCATGAAAAACGCGTCTTTTAGTGCTTTCTAAGCCGCCTGTTCGGCGGTGAAGATCACGTCACTGGATGCGGCGCAAGTGCGTCATTTCTAAGCCGCCTGTTCGGCGGTGAAGGTTCTTTTAGTGGTTCCGTTAAAGTTTTATTTTTTCTAAGCCGCCTGTTCGGCGGTGAAGTTGTCATTGATGATTTAATCGTAGCTTTCAAATTTCTAAGCCGCCTGTTCGGCGGTGAAGGAGTGGGAGCCTACACACCCTATTGTCGGGCTTTTCTAAGCCGCCTGTTCGGCGGTGAAGGTTTATCAACTGGTACTGACTTTAATGCCTCATTTCTAAGCCGCCTGTTCGGCGGTGAAGATGAAAGTTAATTTTAAAGATGGGTTACAACATTTCTAAGCCGCCTGTTCGGCGGTGAAGTCTAAGCGTCCCTAACTCCTTACCCTGCTATTTTTCTAAGCCGCCTGTTCGGCGGTGAAGAATATATGCCACAACTAACACAACTATTCAATTTTCTAAGCCGCCTGTTCGGCGGTGAAGCAACATTAACTTGTTTTGTTGCTAGTGTCTCGTTTCTAAGCCGCCTGTTCGGCGGTGAAGTGCATTCTAGATCAATGAGTGTAAGCTACTAATTTCTAAGCCGCCTGTTCGGCGGTGAAGAATCAGACTTGTCCCAATGAATGAATAGTTTATTTCTAAGCCGCCTGTTCGGCGGTGAAGGTCGTATTGACGTATCAACACCTAACGGCATGTTTCTAAGCCGCCTGTTCGGCGGTGAAGTCATTAGAGCATTTAGCTTATGTTAAGAAGCTTTTCTAAGCCGCCTGTTCGGCGGTGAAGTCAATATGGATAGATCCTCTTACAATCCATTTTTTCTAAGCCGCCTGTTCGGCGGTGAAGTATGCCAAAATACCATTAAGTGTTTGATTGTAAAAGAGCTTTATGGTTTTTCGATAAAAATACCCTTTTTTTAATGAGCTTTGCGAAGCCCCTATTTCTCTGGACTTAGCGTTGAGGTTCAAAAAAAGGGTCAAGCGATATAATTAAGGTTAATCCAATTGGGGAAGAGTTAGCCAGTCTTTCTTTGCTGTTTTTGAGTGGGATAATAAATGTTCACACTTTTTTTATATAATTCAAACCTATATTCAATATAAGAATATACAAATCATTTTTTATTTCTTTTAATTCTTAAAACACCCTCTAGAATGCCTTTTATCCGATTCTTTTCTTTGCCATCAAACTAGGAGCTTATATGGGTTGGGACGGTTGGTTTTCGTTAACTCTTACCATTATTGTTTTAAGTACGTTGATCGTCTCACGCATTGGCCCTCACATTGTGATGATGGGAGCGCTGACCTTGCTCAGTTTATTTGGCATTTTATCTCCTAAGGAAGCCGTTGCAGGATTTAGCAATACGGGATTGATTACGGTCGCGGCGATGTTTGTGGTGGCGGCAGGCATTCATTCCTCAGGTGGTGTCGATTTGTTGGTCAATAAGCTCTTAGGCTCACCGAAGTCTGAGCGTTCAGCCTTGCTTCGCATATTTTTCCCTGTTGCTTTTCTGAGTGCTTTTTTAAACAACACCCCAGTGGTTGCCACTATGATTCCAGCCATTCATTCATGGTGTAAAAAGATCAATATACCGGCCTCAAAATTAATGATCCCATTGAGTTATACGGCCATTTTGGGCGGTACGGTAACGTTAATCGGCACCAGTACAAATTTGATTGTTAATGGGCAATATAAAGCCTTAACGGGTCATGCAGGTTTTAGCTTGTTCGATATCACTGCCCTAGGTTTGCCAGTGGCCATTCTTGGCGGGCTATTTATGTTTGTTTTCTTTCCTAAGCTGTTACCTAATAAAAAAGACAATCAAGCGTTTTCAAATGTTAGAGAGTTCACCTTAGAAGTAATGGTGACAGAACATGGTCCCTTAGTGGGTCGATCCGTTGAAGAAGCTGGCCTACGTGATATCAAGCGCATTTATTTGGTCGAGATTGAACGCAACGGTGCCAGTATTTCTGCCGCGTCGTCAGATGAAATCTTATTTGCTAACGATCGTCTTGTATTTGCTGGCGATACAGAGGCGATTTCAGACTTGCTAAAAATTCATGGGTTAAGTGCCCCACAAAATGACGGTCATCTGGATAGACTCAAAGAACCAAAAGCAGGACGACGCCTTGTTGAAGCGGTTGTTTCTCCTCACTGTGATGTCATTGGCAGCAATATTCGCAGCGCTCAGTTTCGTAATCGTTACGGTGCAGCGGTATTGGCCGTAGCCAGAGCGGGCGAACGAGTAAAAGGCAATTTAGGGAACATTACCCTGCGCGCAGGTGATACGCTTTTATTAGAAGCGCGTCCGGCCTTTGTCACTCGTCAACAATATAACAAAGACTTTTTGCTGGTTAACGAGCTTGATCACGATACGCCACGCCATGAAAAGGCCTATTTAGCGTGGGCGATTCTCACATCGGTTGTGGTTGCTGCAGGATTTGGAGCAATATCTATGCTCAATGCCGCTCTGTTAGGGGCGGGGCTAATGCTGTTAACGGGCTGTTTAAGTATTTCTCAAGCAGAAAAAAGCATTGATTTAACGGTAGTCATCACCATTGCTGCCTCGTTTGCTCTTGGTGCTGCATTGCAAAAAACGGGGGTAGCCGAGTTTATTGCGACCAACATAGTAGCGTTAAGTGCTGGCAACGCCGTACTTTTGTTGATCCTCACGTACATCACCATCTCCCTATTAACCGAAATGATCACCAATAATGCCGCTGCACTCCTGATGCTGCCGATCGTATTAGAAATCACCAATAAAGCGGGTTTAAACCAAGAGCCCTTTATCTTCGCCATTATGATGGCTGCGTCGGCCAGTTTCGCTACGCCACTTGGCTATCAAACCAACCTAATGGTGTACGGTCCGGGGAACTATCGCTTTGGGGACTTCCTAAAAGTTGGCCTTCCCATGAATATTTTTGTCGGCATCATTACCCTTACCTTGCTGATCAATTTTTGGCCTTTGCACCAATAGTTAGCCATCTATTTTCCTTAGTTAATACAATTACGGATAAAATAAGAAAGGATAAAAGCGACTTCTAGGAAGTCGCTTTTGGCGTGTTTTTGGGTCGTAAAAAGGACTATCCTAATAATGATTGGTGACAATATGACCAGTCATTCCATACATAAAATAAAAAAGGATGTCGTATATGAACAATCATGCAAATCGCGGTGTCGTCTATCAAGGTAATGGGACAGTCAAAGTCAATGCGATTCCCTTCCCTGAATTGTCTTTAGGAAAACGTCAGTGTCATCATGGGGTTATCCTGAAAGTCGTCACCACTAACATATGCGGTAGCGATCAGCACATGGTTCGTGGTCGAACCACCGCCCCAACAGGATTAGTACTCGGGCATGAAATCACAGGTGAAGTCATCGAGTGTGGACGAGATGTTGAGTTCATCAAAGTGGGTGATTTGGTGTCTGTGCCATTTAACATTGCCTGCGGCCGTTGCCGTAATTGTAAGGAAGGCAAAACAGGTATCTGTTTGAATGTTAACCCTGCTCGACCAGGAGCGGCCTATGGTTATGTCGATATGGGCGGCTGGGTTGGTGGACAAGCCGACTACGTCATGGTGCCTTACGCTGATTTTAACCTACTTAAATTCCCTGATGCGGATCAAGCCCGCGAAAAAATCCAAAGCCTCACCCTATTATCTGATATTTTCCCAACAGGCTACCACGGCTGTGTAACGGCTGGCGTTGGTCCTGGTTCTACCGTCTACATTGCAGGGGCAGGTCCGGTTGGTTTAGCGGCGGCGGCCTCGGCTCATCTTCTGGGAGCAGCCTGTGTCATCGTTGGTGACATGATCGAAGATCGTCTGAATCAAGCCCGTTCATTTGGTTGTGAAACTATTGATCTAAAAGAAGATGGCGATATTCAAGATAAGATTGAAGCCATTCTTGGTGATCGCGAAGTGGATGCGTTCGTGGACTGTGTCGGTTTTGAAGCTCATGCTTGTGGCTGCAACCATCATCAAGAAGCCCCTGCTGTGGTATTGAACTCTGCGATGCAAATGACCCGCGCTGGCGGTCAGATTGGTATTCCAGGGCTATATGTAACAGAAGACCCAGGCGCCCAAGATGATGCAGCAAAACATGGTAGCTTAAGCATGCGCTTTGGGCTTGGATGGGCAAAATCTCATTCTCTACATACGGGTCAATGCCCTGTGATGAAGTATCATAGAGCACTGATGCAAGCCATCTTGTTTGATAAAATTGACATTGCCAAAGCTGTGAACGTGCAAATGATCTCCCTAGACGAAGCACCACAAGGCTATGCTGATTTTGATGGCGGCGCGGCGAAGAAATTCGTCATCGACCCTCATAAAATGGTGAGTTAAGCCCTATACAACCAGAGTTAATCACTCCGTAATGGATCGTAAAAAGAGAAGACTGGTAGAGAGCCGTCTTCTCTTTTTTATTCAATCCAATGACGATGGCTCAATCGAGCCTATAATCCTATCTTCCAGCATAAAATTCCTATTTTGTATTGATATGGCAACTTGCTGACAGCAGCAAGATATCGCATTATGATCGTATCGAATGCGATACACTCGCCCTCTCTTTTTACCGTTCTTACATAACACGATGCCGAGCTTAAGGATACGCTGCATATTATGCCTGCTTTAAACAAATTCACCGGATGGCTGGTGTTAGGGACACTCGTTTTTTATCTTTTATCGGTCGCAGGCTGGGTAAATACCGCGTTGCCAACCTTATGTGCTTGGGGCGCTAATGCGGCAATGTGGAAAACGCTGCCCAAAGGCGCGAAACGTCAGGTGCTGATTTTAATGGGCATCGGCGTGCTTGCTCTGATCTTTGCGGCAACACAAGGCATTTGGATGACATGGCGAGAAGTACTGGCCATCAATTTACCCATGCTTGCCATGTTCGTTGCGGTATCTTTTTTGGATTTAACCAGCTCAAGAGATACCAGCCGCCCTTTGCCAAAAGGACTAAAAGCCATTGTGAATACGGCTTTTGGGGTTCAATTATTGGGGGCGGTGATTAACATGTCGGTCATTATGGTCTTTGCTGATCGTATGAAAGGCATCGGGCGCTTAAGCTCAACACAACAATTTGTCATCACTCGCAGCTTTTCCGCCGCCGCTTGGTGGTCGCCATTTTTTGTCGCAACCGGGGTCGCCTTGACCTATTCCCCTGGGATGAAATGGCAACACACGGTAATCCCCGGCATTTTCATGGGGTTAATGTCTGTGGCTTTTTCTACGATTCAAGCCTATCGACGCACCAAAGGCGATTTTGAAGGCTACCCCATCCGGCGTGAAAGCCTGTTTGTACCCTTGCTTTTGTCCATTGCAGTCATCATCTGCCATTTTACCTGGCAAAACATCAGTATCTTGGTGCTTATTTGTCTGATCGCGCCAATAGCAACCATGTTACTCATGAAAGCTCGACCTAGAAAACAAGCGCTGCTGAGCTTTGTGGATGATAAGTTACCCCGCATTGGCAGCCAATTTGCGCTGTTTCTCGCCGCTGGCCTGTTTTCAAACGGTATCAAGGCGATTATTTTGTGCTACCCACAGGTTTTTGATGTCACTTCCTCTCATTTCAGTGTCTTTATCTTCGCCGTGACCTTAGCCGGAATGATACTGGTCAGTTTTGTCGGGGTTCACCCCATCATCAGCATTGCGGTTGTCAGCCCAATTTTGTTGCCTTTGCATCCTGAGCCGACCCAACTGGGCTTTCTCTTTTTTAGTGCTTGGGCCATCTCCACGGGGAGCAGTGCCTTAACAGGCCTCGGTTTATTGATGACTGGCCGTTATCAGGTGCCCGCTAGCGTTATTGTCAACAATAACTGGCGATACGCCCTATGCATGTGGTTTCTTGCCTCGTTCGTGAACGCGGCCTTTTTATAATGGCGGTTTTTCCAAACAAGCATTGAGGACAAATCTTTTATTAAGTGATAATACGTAGGAAGAAGGGGCGAGCATTGGCAAAAAAATCCACGTATAATCTGGGATAATTGCAGCAACAAACACAGGAACAAGGTTGTGAAAAAAGTATTTATCGATGGCGAAACAGGTACCACAGGCCTTCAAGTTAGAGATCGTTTAATCAAGCATCCGAACATTGAAATCATCAGTATTGATCCTGAGAAAAAGCGCGATGTCGAAGAAAAGCGTCGTTTGATGAAAGAAGCCGATGTCACCGTCTTGTGTTTACCTGACGATGCCGCAAAAGACAGTGTTGCGCTGGCGAAAGAAGAAGGCAGCCGCATTCTCGATGCCAGTTCAGTACATCGAGTGGCTGAGGGTTGGGTGTATGGCTTACCTGAATTGGATGTTACCCAACGCGAAAAAATTCAACAGGCGCAGTTTGTTTCTAACCCAGGCTGTTACCCTACCGGTGCGATTTTACTGCTTAAGCCACTAGTAGAGGCAGGGTTGTTACCCGCTTCGGGGGATTACAGTGTCAACGCAGTATCCGGCTACAGTGGTGGCGGGAATGCCTTGATTGATCGCTATGAAAGCACTCATAACGCTCCGGCATTCGCGGCTTACGGCTTGAACTTTAGCCATAAACACCTTCCTGAAATGCAAGTGTGGGCTGGCTTAGACAAAGCGCCGATTTTTGTGCCCAGTGTTGGGCATTTTCGCCAAGGGATGCTGACCTTTTTGCCGATTCAGTTAAAAGATGGGGTCACCATGGCGCAGTTGCACACCAAGCTGGCGGAGGTATACGCTAAGGATACGTTCGTGACAGTAAACGATCTTAATGTGGTGAAAGACAACTCGGCACCTTTCCTAACCCCCCATGGTTTGGAAAATACCAATCAAATCGAGCTGTCTGTTTTAAGCGCACCAGACAACCAATCTGGCGTTCTCGTTGCGAAGTTAGACAACCTTGGTAAAGGGGCATCTGGTGCGGCGGTGCAAAACCTCAACATCATGTTAGGCTTTGCGGAAGATATAGCGGTTAATCTATAAGCTCCCTAGCCGCGACAGAACCTCATTAAAAGTCATCAAAACAAGCCCCTCTTTGGACGGTTACAAAGAGGCGCATTTTTTTACACGTTGTCTTTTTAAAGTTGATTTGATCCCTGTTGCCTGGCTCCACAAGACAATTTCAGAAAGGGGTTACACTAGGTTCTGCCGCTTGGATCCTGGCGTGTTGGCGCAACCATAATAAATGCTGCTGATAAAATGGCAGCTCCTCCATGCCATGTTGGCGTGCTTTTTTATAAATGCTGGCCACAAAAATATCGGCAATGGAAAAATGCTTTCCTATAGCAAATGGTGAGTCTGCACACAACTGCCCCATTAACTGATTTAGACAAGTAGCGATCCAATGCCCTCTAAGCTCACGTTTAGACTGCTCCGTCAGTTCTGGCCGAAACGCCTTGAGTACTGTTCTATTTTGAGGCGAATGAATACTTGCATTAACGTATTCACACACACTTCGAACCGCCGCTCTTTCCAGAGCAGAGCCCCCTATCAGCTTATCCTTGGGGAAGGTTTCTTCTATGTATTCAATAATGGCCATGGATTCTACAAGCGTATGACCCGAAACCGCTAAACAAGGCACATAGCCAAAAGGATTAATTTCACGGTAGGTGGTATGCAACGCCTCGTTGGTCACTTCGATTCGCGTATAAGGAATACGCTTATAATCCAGAACCCACTCCACTCGTTCGGAACTGTTGGAACCTTGCGCGCTGTATAAGATGAGCTCTTGCAACATAAACACCTCTTGTTTCTATCTAACCCGTTACTAATCTTATAAGGCAATTTTGGCGTAAACCACTGTGTTACTGACTTTGCCATTTGGGCTGGTGCGCCATTGATGGTGCCACTAATTTGAGGCGTTTACTTTCCACTATTGAATCCTTCTCCCTTCGCTCATTATCATTAGGTTTTCATAACCATATGAATCACCTCATAGATAAACAGTAGTAAGCCTAAACTCGCTAGTGGAATTGGCTCCACTCACTACGCAAGATAGCCAACACCACCGTATCCCACCATTGACCTTTGAAAAATCGATGTTCGCGAAAAATAGCCTCCTGCCTCATTCCTAACGATTGACACAAGCGCACTGCGGCGACATTTTCTCGAATCGTTTCAGCATAAAGCCGATGAATACCAAGTTCCGCAAAGCCAAAACTCACTAATGCTTTTGCAGCTTCCCGAGTTAGTCCTTTTCCCTGGTACAGCCTAGAGACTCCACACCCTATCGAAGCTTGATGGTCTGATTCTAAACGTAGGCAAACCGTACCAATAAATTTTCCGCTACTTTTATGCTCAATCGCTAATTGAAAAGCTTTTCGGGGCACCTCATGCGACTGATTAATAAATAATTTAGTTAATTGTCTGTATTTGTCAGGATCGCAATCATCCTCATTATAAAATCGCTGATATTTATCATTCTGAGATATCGCAACAAAAGAGGCCTCATCATCAAACTGCATATCACGAAGTAGCAATCTTGGCGTATCAAGCTTAAACATTTTATACCTATGCCTTTGTTGAACAATAAAGTTTAGATTCCCAACATAACATTCATAATCGTTACCCAGACCATCAATATAAAAACCAACCCTTAATATAAACAGCTTAACCCCAAAATCTACAACACTTTTCCATTGATTCCAGACAATGGTGTATTTTGGGGGGAATACAAAAGACCACTGCCAATTATTTAAACTCAAGCACGAAGGAACCAACGACCTTCGAACAGCTGTGCCGAATAGGTAAAAAGCTGAGCCCGAGAGCCACTGCTCCGCGATAGACTAATTTTTACGATGTGTTTCTGAAAGAATTGTGGCAGCCCTTTTCTAGTAAAAAGAGTACCAACGATCTTACAGTAGATTGGTTGCGGGAGCCGCTGTTTATAGCATAAGAAAGGAACCAACGACCTTCAATGGCTGTGCCGAATGGGTAAAAAGCTGAGCCCGAGAGCCACTGCTCCATCCCGCGTCAGATTTGTGATCTTGTCACAAGCAAATTTGCATTTCATTGAAGTGGTTGCGGGAGCCGCTGTTTATAGCATAAGAAAGGAACCAACGATCTTCAATGGCTGTGCCGAATGGGTAAAAAGCTGAGCCCGACGAGCTACCAGACTGCTCCATCCCGCGACTAACTTTTACGATGTGTTTCTGAAAGGATTGTGGGAGCCCTTTTCTAGTAAAAAGAGTACCAACGATCTTACAGTAGATTGGTTGCGGGAGCCGGATTCGAACCAACGACCTTCGGGTTATGAGCCCGACGAGCTACCAGACTGCTCCATCCCGCGACTAATTTTTACGATGTGTTTCTGAAAGGATTGTGGGAGCCCTTTTCTAGTAAAAAGAGTACCAACGATCTTACAGTAGATTGGTTGCGGGAGCCGGATTCGAACCAACGACCTTCGGGTTATGAGCCCGACGAGCTACCAGACTGCTCCATCCCGCGACTAATTTTTACGATGTGTTTCTGAAAGGATTGTGGGAGCCCTTTTCTAGTAAAAAGAGTACCAACGATCTTACAGTAGATTGGTTGCGGGAGCCGGATTCGAACCAACGACCTTCGGGTTATGAGCCCGACGAGCTACCAGACTGCTCCATCCCGCGACTAATTTTTACGATGTGTTTCTGAAAGGATTGTGGGAGCCCTTTTCTAGTAAAAAGAGTACCAACGATCTTACAGTAGATTGGTTGCGGGAGCCGGATTCGAACCAACGACCTTCGGGTTATGAGCCCGACGAGCTACCAGACTGCTCCATCCCGCGACTAATTCTTTTTTCACAAAGTGATACGTTAAGATAGGTGTTAACTTAAAAGCAACGGTTTATTTTGCTTTCCCCGTCTCAACGAGGTGCGTATTATAGGTAAGTTATAAAAATAGTCAACAGGGAATTATCCATTTTGCCGTTTTTATTTTAAAAAAGAAAAACTTAGCGCGAAATAATGCAAATAAAACGCAATAACGATGTTCGATCATTTATGTATTGTATTTTATGATTACAACACTATTAACATCCTCAACAACCATTCATTATGCTTGAGCCGAGCATGCGCTATTGGAGAAGAATCGTGTCAAATAGTATTGAAAAAATTCTTAAAAAGTCTTCCTTACCCGCGAATAAAGACGCAGCCTTACCGGGCAGGCCGGAACCGCTTTCTATCTCTGGCATCCATGCCGTCAATTCAGAATCCATGACACGTCAACCAAGCACCGATGAAAGTGAAGTTGTACTAGGAATGGGCTGTTTTTGGGGAGCAGAACGCCAGCTCTGGAATACACCTGGTGTTGTAGCCACGTCAGTTGGTTACGCAGGAGGATTCACGCCTAACCCAACCTATGAGGAAGTCTGTTCAGGTCAAACGGGTCATACTGAAGTAGTAAAAGTCTTATTTAATAAAAAAGAAACGTCATTAGAAGCCATTTTGAAAGTCTTTTGGGAAAATCACGATCCAACACAGGGAATGCGTCAAGGCAATGATATTGGTAGTCAATATCGTTCTGCTATCTATGTCATGAGTGATGACGATATTGCCATCGCAGAAGCTAGCAAAGCGGCCTATCAAAAGCAGCTTTTAGAAGCAGGCTACGCGATGATCACCACCGAAATAGAACCTCTCGAGACTTACTATTTCGCGGAGGAATATCATCAGCAGTACTTACACAAAAATCCAAATGGCTATTGTGGACTCGCAGGCACTGGCGTCAGTTGCCCCATTGGCTTAGGCGTATAAACACGGAGTCTATCCACAAAACAGTCCGTTTTGTTCATTACATTGAAGACGTAAAAAAGCCCGAGTTACAAAGTAATTCGGGCTTTTTTCATCCATCTATCGGTAAAGAAAAGACTTAACCGTCTAGGTTGATATTGTACTCGTGATCGTTGTAAACAACTTTGATCGAGTCGGTGCTGTTTACATGACCATCACCGTTAGAGTCAAATGATGTATGATCCGTTGCGCCAGAACTACCACTGCCAAAAGTAGCCACATCGTGACCATTAACCTTGACATGTTTATCAGTAACCGATACATGGGCTGATAAGAAACTTTCAATCGCATCAGTGGATGCATCCTTACCAGGGTCACCTGTCGCACCAGACAATAAATCCGTTATGTCTAACGCATCATCTTTGGCATTAAAGTCGGTAATGGTATTGGTAGCGCCTTTATCTAAAATAAATAAATCATCACCAGATCCACCAGTGAGGACATTATGACCAGATCCACCGTCCAAGACATCATTACCAGCGCCACCAAATAGCATATCATCGCCACTACCACCTAATAAGTAGTCATTACCGTCTCCACCATGTAGTTCATCATTACCATCATCACCGGTAAGCAAATCGTTTCCGCCCAAACCATAGATAGTATCGTCTCCGCCGTTACCATAAATCGTATCGTTTCCACTCCGCCAGTTATTAGGATTATTACCCTGAAGAGAATTACCCCAATCAGAGTCAGAATAAGCATAATAAGGATTACCAGCTGCATTCTCTATAGCTGATGCACCAGACTCAAAAGTGGTACCACTCGATTCAGTAACCGTACTTCCTGTACCATGAACGGTAATATTGATGCTATTGGTGACCGAATCACCGTCCTTATCAACCACGGTATACTCGTAATTCACGTCTTGTGAATGACCTTTACTTAATGATCCCATGAGGCTATCACTGGCTGTATAGGTGTAGTGGCCATCAGCGCTTACACTAAATACGCCCTGATCATTAGTAATGGTACTGACACCATCAACAGTAGAAAGTACATCTCCAGGCTGACTCACGCTAGCGACAACATGATCTACTGGATCATCAGCAGTCGCTTCTGTATGCAATATACCTGTTATCGAGTTTAGTGAATCCGAATTAACTGGCTCTACATGAGCCACAACCGAGTAAGTATTCGTTTGGTTTTCAGGAGTCGTTACAGTCGTCACAACTTGATTATTGCTGTCTAAGAATCCATCTAAAGACACACTATAACGAACACCATTCACCTCAACTGGTATACTAGATGCCGTCAAAGTCAGCGAATCGCCCGTTTGAGACCCTGAGTTCAGTGTATCATCCGCTGTAATCAAAGACGATAAATCCACGTTTACCACCGTTCCATTAATCGTCAAAGCGGCGGTAATGGCTAAGTTCGTTGAGACTAAACTGTCTTTATCTACGCTTGTCTCCTGATTTACGTGAGTCAGTTTAGCAACAACGAATTCATCTCCTGTGTTAACGTTGCTCGATGAAGCAACATTTTCAACACTCAATGCACTTCTACCATAGGTGCTATCAGCTCCCCAAGTTAATTGACTATCGGTTGCACTGGAACTATCTCTCGTCAAATCATTAAATTTGTCATCGGTAAACTGAACAGATGACTCTACCGACGATATAGCACTCGCTAAATTTAGCTCTGCGTGCTGAGCTGACATATGAGCGGACTCACTGTCACCGCCAACACTTTCTGATGAGGTTGCTGTCGCTGTAATAGCATATGCATCTGAACCATTCGGTACGGAAATAGTTAACCCTAGATCCTTTAGATCCTTACCCGTAGGATTATCAATATACCAGTTACCATTTTCTAGTTTACTAACACCATCTCCATGTATGACCGCTCCTGTTGGTACTCCAGAAAGAGTAATGCCACTTAACGTCTCACTACCATCGGTATCAGTCAGCGCTGCTGATAGATTAAGATTATGGGTTTCGCTGCCTTCAGATTGTGTCGTCGTCAGTAAATTTTTATAGGATGTTCCGTCGCCAAAGACAACACCAACAATATTATTCACAACAACAGTCGATCCACTTGTGTCAGTAACACTCAAGCTGATCAATCCATTATTATTGGTATAATTACTGTATGTATAATCGCTTTGTGATCCTGTCAGATACAGATAATCATGACCCCCACCATCAATCCCTTTCAAAGTTTGTCCATTATTCACAATACTTGAAAATAGCCCCTTAACCACGATGACATCAGCATGGGCAGAATTATTATCGTTAATATTGCCTGAAGAATTGTAGGTACCATCGTTCGCACTAATGACAATACCGCCGCCACTGAGAGAAACATTTTCACCTTGAATCGTAAAGACAGGTGTTGTGCCATTTTTAACAACAACCTCAGAATCACTGCTATCCACTAGTCCGCCAATCGAAATAGCTAGATCCGGCATATCAGCAACCGGCTTAATATCAACCGTTAATGTAGCTTCATCTCCCACTAGCCCGTGGCTATCGACAGGTTTAAAGCTAATATGAGCGTAATCAGCTTGCTGATTGCCTACCCCTGTACCGCCGTAACCATCTACACCCGACTCATTTGTACCGGGAACAAAACGAACATGCCCCCCATCAAATTGTGCCTTAGTCAACTCACTTCCAACTGCTACTACCAACCAACGTCCAGTATTGTCTTGAACCTGCAGTTCACCACCACCGGAAATTTGAGTTACTTTGATACCTAACAACGAGTCACTATTCGAATCACTAATGTGAAGCTCATTCCAGCTAAGTGATAAAACAGTATCCTCAACGCCCTCTACGGAAATAGGAGTATGATCGACCGTTACATTGATCTCTTTTGTCGCACTCGCCGTATCGTGATTACTTGCTTCAGTCGATGTCGCTGTAAATGCTAAAGAGAAGCTACCAGAATAATCACCCGGAGCCTTGATAGACATATTATTAAAATCTGTCGTCGTACCAAGATCAATCACTTGATTTTCCGATTCGAAGGTGTAGGAAACAGGGTGGCCTTGCGAATCAGTAATAGTTAACGTCGTACCAACTGGTGCTCCCGTCACGGTTGTACCCAAGGTTTCCGAACCATCTGTATCAGGGGTAGCAACGGTAAATCCATCTATTGGTATAGAAGTGTCTTCTGCACCTTCGTTATTTGGATAAGCGACTAAGACATCACCATATTGAGCAGAATATTCAAGGTGTAATCTCTCTCCTGAAGCCTCAATTGAAGATTCATTTTTAAATAGCTGATAGTATTCTGTACTCAAATCATGAGTAACACCTCCATCAACACTAATACCAACAGAATAACTACCGCCCCCATATTGATTTTGATGGGCAAACTCAACAGAGTAAAAACCAGATGTCTCAACTGTGAAACCGCCCCCTTCAATTGCTCCTTGGTTCACTCCCCAGTTTGCATGGGCAACGATGCTATCACCAACTTTTACATATAAACTATCATCACCTGAACCAGTAAATTGATAGGTTTTACCAGCTTCAAGATAAATATAACCCGAAACAACCGTTAGCGTTCCAGGTGCAATAGTTGTATCTGCCTTAAGATCAGTTGTGCTCGTAGTTTCACTAACTACTGCGGAGCTATAGACCCCATCAACAACGTTTTGAACAATTGTTTGCAAGGTATCAGCCGATACTCCATTCCCACCGGTTTCGCCATCAGTTCGAGTACCGGGAGTCAAATCAGGGTTGTTGGATACTCCGATCCATTGTTGTAAAACCAGTCCATCACCAACAGTATGGTTCGATTCATGATCTGTAAACACAGGTGTATCGGCAACGCCCGACACTGTAATATTAAGGTCCGATGTTTCACCATTAGCGGTAATGTAAGAAATAGTAGGAACATCACCAGACCAATTGGTATTTGGCACAAAGCTATAAGAACCATCAGCATTAACCGTTAGAGTCCCATCATCAAGAGTAACACTTTTACCAGTTTGCAGAGCCCCGCTAACCCCTTCTACACTATAAGTCGAGATAGAATCACCAGAATCTAAAGTCACGCTTCCGGTAACAGGTTTGTCTTCCAGACCCATTACAGCATGAGCTGTAAACGAATTACCCGCTGAATCCTTACCAGCAACACTCACCTCAGGATTATGATCTGCTTTCAAATCAACTGCGGCAACCGCAATACTGTAAGTGGATCCGTCTTCTGACACAGCACCAATGTAAGTGTGTCCATTTACAGTCAGAGTAATCACATCTTTTTCTTTAGCATCACCACTTACTGTACCAGTAACGTCTATCATTGAATTCGCTTGAGCAGCCAGATCAATCTTATTCTCAGAGACTTGATTAACCGTTATTGTAGCGCTTGCGGTGGTATCCACCTCAGCGCTGACAAAACCATGATCACTGGTATAACCATATTGGTCTTTTAACACTGCATCAAATGTGATTTCCTTACCATCGCCTGGACTTGCAAAGGTCGCTGTGACGAACCCAGCTATTAATGCAGAGGCCGTTATGGTAATGCTTTGTGACATCTGACCATCAGCGGTCACCGTGATGATGTTGCCCACCACCGCGCCCGCTGGTAAATTCACCTTGACGTCGATGTTACCACTGTGGCTACTCAGTTCAGATTTGTTAATTACCCCGTCATTGTTCGAATCATCAACTATATCAACCGTTGGTGCTGCACTCGACACGCCAGCTAACTCCAATTTAACCGTCGTTGCTGAACTGTCTCCATCATTATCAACAGCGGCTATCTTAAACTGGATATCATTCGGAACAGCCTGATACTGCAATAGATCCCAAGTACCGGTATTTTCACTTAACTTAATTTCAAATACTTTATGACCATCTCCGTCTTTTGCGACAAGCGTGTGGTTATCATCGCTAAGCGTGACTTGATAGCCAAAATTGTCGACTAATCCCGTCAACGTATACCCTTTTATGCCATCTGCTGAGTGCGCTTCTGCTTGCCCAGTTGCACTAGCGATAGGCTGATCTGAGTCGGCACCAATAAAGGAAATAGACTGAATAGCAAAATCACTATTTGATGCATTATCAGAGTTTGTACCATTATCAACGGCGACGAAACGCACCTCATCAAAGCCGCCTGGAATGGATTCTAAATTTGTGGTTAAGTGCCCACCGGAAGAATCGGCAGTAAAGTTACTGGTAGAGCCAACTTCTACGCCATCGCGATAAAAGATTGCTTTCGCGATTTCATTAGCCGCATCACCTTGAACGCCATCAATATAAAGAGAGCTGAGCTGAGCATTAATACCAAATGCTAAATGACCAGGCTCAAGTTTAAAGATAATCTCCTCAGAACGACCATCGCGAACGGAGATTTCCCCTGGTAACTCCTGAATATCTGAAGGTGCATCAGGGCTGTAAACAGATAAACCACGATATGCTGTTTCGAATACATCTGCTTTCTCTAATCCTCCTTGACTATTAAAACCGATCGCTTCGATAGTAAATCCATGATCCTGATATTGTGAACTATCCACAATATGCCCAGAACTTGTCGAGTCAGAAGGGCTCCACAATGCATCTGGTGTGGCAAAGGTGTAAGTTCCTGTGACAACCTGTGTAATACCTTGAGTTGAAACATGGTAACCATCTGACGAATTCTGCGAAATATGAACCGTACCATCTACGATGTCGATATTCACATTACTCGCACTTTCGTTACCTGCACTGTCCTTCACATCCACCTTAAATGCGACATTAGCATTATTTGTAGGATCACCATTCGATGCTCTGTCATCAAGTGGCTCTAACAATGTGGTTTGATAAGACCAATTACCATCACTGCCTTGCGTCAAGCCAACAGTCAGAACCGGGCTATAATCACTGCCACCTTTTGTTCCAGTATAGCCAGTTAGGGTTTGAGTAGTATCATCCCAAGACCATTGGATTGTCTTACCTCCAGACGTTAAGTTCTGAGTCGACAGGCTAACATCGAAACTTAACGACACAGCCAAACTACTATCATTATCTGTAACACTGAAAGAGCCTGTGCCCGTTACAGCACCGTTACCATCGCCTCCAGGTAGCCCCTCCTCAGACACAGAAACTTTTCCATCGTTGTCCAACGTCAAAGTCGGTGGCGTGGAGTCAACGGTGTAACCACCGTCGCTGCTGGCACTGGTCGCGGTAAAGGGGTTGCCCGCCGCATCGGTGCCACTCACGCTCGCCACTATCGTGTGGTTCCCAGCGGCCGCCAAGTCGCTGCCTTTGACATCAATGCTGTAGGTACCGTCGGCTTTGACGATACCAGTGTAATCGGTGGCCTTGCCGTTCACGGTTAAGGTGACGGTATCCCCCTCTGTTGCATCGCCGCCCACGGCGCCGGTGATGGTCACGCTACTCGCCGCTTCTGTCGCGTTGACGATGTCGTCATCCGCAATGGTATCGATCGTAATCGTGGCACTGGCACTCGTGTCTAAGGTGACATCAAGCGCCGTGGAGCTCGCGCTATTGCCTGCCTTATCCGTCACTTTGACCGATAAGTCATTGCTGCCTTCAGACAACTGACCCACACTGGCGGTGTAGCTCCAGCTGCCATCGGCGGCTTGGGTCGCATTGCCTAATAAGGTGGTGCCATTAAAGACTTGCACCGTGCTCACGTCACTGTCGATGTTGCCCAAGCTAAAGGTCGGGGTGGTGTCGTTGGTCAGGTTGTCCGTCGACGAGTCACCACTGTCGCTGCTGGCGTTCAGGTCGATCGTGGGTTGGCTGATCGTGGTGTCGACGGTGTAACCACCGTCGCTGCTGGCACTGGTCGCGGTAAAGGGGTTGCCCGCCGCATCGGTGCCACTCACGCTCGCCACTATCGTGTGGTTCCCAGCGGCCGCCAAGTCGCTGCCTTTGACATCAATGCTGTAGGTACCGTCGGCTTTGACGATACCAGTGTAATCGGTGGCCTTGCCGTTCACGGTTAAGGTGACGGTATCCCCCTCTGTTGCATCGCCGCCCACGGCGCCGGTGATGGTCACGCTACTCGCCGCTTCTGTCGCGTTGACGATGTCGTCATCCGCAATGGTATCGATCGTAATCGTGGCACTGGCACTCGTGTCTAAGGTGACATCAAGCGCCGTGGAGCTCGCGCTATTGCCTGCCTTATCCGTCACTTTGACCGATAAGTCATTGCTGCCTTCAGACAACTGACCCACACTGGCGGTGTAGCTCCAGCTGCCATCGGCGGCTTGGGTCGCATTGCCTAATAAGGTGGTGCCATTAAAGACTTGCACCGTGCTCACGTCACTGTCGATGTTGCCCAAGCTAAAGGTCGGGGTGGTGTCATTCGTTAAGTTATCTGTATCTGATACGCCCGAATCACTTGCATCGTTAAGATCAAGGGTTGGTGTGCTGATATGAGTATCAATAACCGCACTATCTGTCGCGTTTGCAGACTTATTGCCAAAGATATCAGTCAACGTCGCAGTAACCGTAATCGTTTTGCCTTCTCCAGGACTCGCGAACGAGCTAGTCACGAAACCTGCGCTAATTTCTGCCGCGTGTAATGTGATATCATCAGTTGTTGTACCATCAGTAACAACTATTGTCTGGCCTTCAAGAACGCCCTTAGGCAAACCTATTTTTACATCAATATCACCTGATAACTCACTCTGATCAATAAAGCCATCGTTATTCTTATCTTCAGTAATCGTTACCGTTGGCGTTGGAAGATCATTATCGATAATAGTGGTGGTTGCTGAATCTTCATTAGAAGAAACACCTGATACCCCTTCCACTTTTACGCCGAATGTCTCATAGCCTTCAACAATAGAATCATCAATCGTCGGAACATTGAGTATTACTTTAGTGACTCCAGCTGGAACATCGATAATGCCATCTGAGCTAATAGCTAAAGTGTGCACAACCTTATTTTCATCAATATAACTGGCTGTCATCACTCCAATATCAGCAGAGGTAGCCGTATCAAATACCGTTGAGACCTTAATTTTCACATCATCAGAAGAAGGCTGACTCAAAGAGACAGTGAAAACTGCATTATCGCCCTCAATCGCAAAACCATTATCGTCAATAGAAGCGTAAACGGTTGAATGATCTTGATAACGCCCATCCGAAGTGTCCGATTTTGCTTCAAAACCATTACCCGCGGCATCTGTTCCAGTAACAATGGCCTGCACATTATTACTACCCACCAAGTCTTTACCATCAACAGTAATACTGTAGATCAGCTCTCCAGTACTTGACTTTATAACAGTCCCAGTTCCGATCTCAGTAATAGCATTCGCTTTAAGCGTTACTTGATCTCCCACTGCCGCATCGCCACCGACTGTGCCAGTTATAGTAATAGGCCCTCCAGCTTCAGCGGCTGTAAGCACATCATCACCCGCAATGGTATCGATCGTAATCGTTGCACTTGCACTCGTGTCTAAGGTGACATCAAGCGCATCGGAGGTCGCGCTATTGCCTGCCTTATCCGTCACTTTGACCGATAAGTCATTGCTGCCCTCGGACAACTGACCCGCGCTCGCCGTATAGGTCCAGACCCCGCCAACCAAGCTGGCATTGCCTAATAGGGTCGTGCCATTAAAGACTTGCACCGTGCTCGCGTCACTGTCGATATTGCCCAACGTAAACGTCGGGGTCGTGTCATTGGTCAGGTTGTCGCTGTCGCTGTCGCCACTGTCACTGCCCGCGTTCAGGTCGATCGTTGGTTTGCTGATCGTGGTGTCGACCGTGTAGCCACCGTCGCTGCTGGCACTGGTCGCGGTAAAGGCGTTGCCCGCCGCATCGCTGCCTTTGACGCTCGCCACTATCGTGTGGTTCGCATCCGCCACCAAGTCGCTGCCTTTGACATCAATGCTGTAAGTGCCGTCCGCTTTCACGGTGCCGGTGTAATCGGTTGAGTTGCCGTTCACCGTCAAGGTGACGGTATCCCCCTCTTTCGCATCGCCGCCCACCGCGCCCGTGATGGTCACTGTGCCCGCCGCTTCCGCCGCGTTGACGATGTCGTCGCCCGCAATCGTATCAATCGTAATCGTTGCACTTGCACTCGTGTCTAAGGTGACATCAAGCGCATCGGAGGTCGCGCTATTGCCTGCCTTATCCGTCACTTTGACCGATAAGTCATTGCTGCCCTCGGACAACTGACCCGCGCTCGCCGTATAGGTCCAGACCCCGCCAACCAAGCTGGCATTGCCTAATAGGGTCGTGCCATTAAAGACTTGCACCGTGCTCGCGTCACTGTCGATATTGCCCAACGTAAACGTCGGGGTCGTGTCATTGGTCAGGTTGTCGCTGTCGCTGTCGCCACTGTCACTGCTGGCGTTCAGGTCGATGGTAGGCGCTAAAACATCATTATCAATGATGGTTGCGACCCCAGATTGACCTCCTACGTTTAACGTAAAGGTCTCATTTGTTTCATGGACTGTATCATCAATTGTTTGAACTGTTGCGGTAAACGTAGTCACCCCCGCAGGAACAGTGAGACTCTTGCCATCAGTACTCAAGCTGACGCCATTGCTAAATGCAACACTGTTACTGTAGTCCGTTCCTTTTGTGGCACTATCACCACTGCCACCTAAGCTAAATGAGTATGTTTGAGCTGTGCTACTCGCATTGCTTAAGCTTACGGTGAACGTAGCTGTATCACCTTCTTCAACCGCACCGCCATTAGCATTAACAGCAGAACTGATACTACTAATCTTAGGTTCACCGTCATTATCCATAATAGTGGTGGTAGCGGTGTCATTTGCTGTCACACCTGTTACACCGTCAACGTGCACACTGAATTTTTCATTTCCTTCCGAAATTGAGTCATCAATGGTTGGAACAGTTAAGGCAACATTTGTCACACCTGCTGGAATGGTTAACGTACCATCTGCATTGATAACAAGTGACTGAGTTTGCCCCTTACCATCAACATAGCTCGCTGTCATCGTGCCAATATCATTGGCACCGGCAGTAATAAAATTCGTCGTCAACTTAACAGTAACATCGTCTGAAGCGACTTGATTTAGAGAAAGAGTAAAAACAGCATTATCGCCTTCTGGCGTAAAACCCTTGCCATCATCCAAGCTGGCAATAACCTGACTTTTATCTTGGTAAATACCATCGCTTGGTGACGATGTCACATTAAATGTATTTCCTGCGGCATCGCTACCTGACACACTGGCTTGTACACGACTATTACCCACTAAGTCTTTGCCATCAACATTGATACTATAGATCAAGCTGCCATTAGCCGCTGCGGAGACGAGACCTGAATATTGTGAATTGTTACCATTGATGGATAAAGTAACGGTATCACCTACCGCCGCATCGCCAGACACAGTACCACTAATTACGACAGTACCAGCTGCTTCTACAGCATCTAGCACATCATCACCAGCAATCGGATTAACCGTTATACTAGCACTCGCTACCGTATCTAACGTCACAGTAAGCGGATTTGATGTGGCTGTATTTCCTCCCGTTTCGGTTACTTTTACAGTAAGAGAGTTGGCCCCTTCTGTTAACTGACCGTTACTCGCAGTAAAGGTCCAGTTGCCATTAGCGTCTTGAGTAGCATTTCCAAGTTTGGTTGTCCCTTTGAATACTTCAACGGTTGATGCATCACTATCCACATTGGTTAAGTTAAAGGTAGAGGTAGTATCGTTCGTTAAATCGTCTGTGGAAGAATTACCCGTATCACTGGATGGCGCCAATGTTATAACTGGCCTAGAAACATCATTGTCAATGATTGTGCCTGTCCCACTGATACCACCAATCGCCAACGTGAAAGTTTCATTCGACTCATTAGCAGTATCGTTAACAGTAGGGACATTAGCGGTAAAATTCGTTACCCCTGCGGGCACGGTAATCGTGCCGTTATTATTGTTCACTACACCATTTGTAAATGTAATGCCAGAGGCACTTAAATCAGCCGAACTCGTTGTTATATTGGATAGGGTTAAGGTAAATGTTTGTACTGTGGCAGTGGCAGCTGAAAGTGTTACCCCAAAGGACACATTTTGCCCTTCTGTCGCACTTGAATCAGCAACCCGTGCAACATTAACAACAGTAGAGCTTGCATCTCCTGTCGTCGTGCCCGCCACACTAATAACGGAGGCCGCGCGGTCCCTTGACGGTGTCGATGTTGTGTCATTACCACCTGTACTCGAAGTAAAGCTGTTATTTGTATCGTAGCCGTAGGTTGGCGTAGCAGTCTCATTAAGACGTTCTACTGTGACAATATCAGCACTTTGTTCGCTAACAATAACTTCGTTACCTGCCGCTGGTGCGTCTTGAATTAGCGTTGGATCTTGCCCCGCTAAGATAGCTTGTTGAAGCGAGTTAGCATCTGTTGATGAGTCTTGAGCTAAGGTAGAGGTATCACCCGGTGTATACACTTCATCGTTCATTTCGACGATGGATTCACCGCCTATAACCACTTGAGTTCCATCGACAAAACTAATGGTAGCGCTATCACTTGATCCGGTAATAACCGTCTCACCGTAATAAATAGGGTCACCGACGTGCACTACGCGCTCTTTTCCATCTAACGATCGAACAATGACAGTTCCACTGACTTGAGAGAAAAAGCCAATTGGGCTACCCAGTGTTGCAAACGAAGTCTGATTGTCGCTCATTATGTGGTTTCCTAAATAAGACGATTAAATTTCTAATTAACGTCAGAATAGAGCACCTACAAAAATGCCGCTATTGTACCTTGGTACAATAGCGGCATTTTTTTTACACAATTCTTACCTTAACTCATGGGCGAGACCAAATTAATACTTCCATCTAAGATAAAAATCTTAATAAACTGTTTTTCATCAGTTAATGAGCTGTAATCAATATCAACACACCAAATAGGATTCGATACCAGCCAAATGCGACAAACGTAAATCGCTGTAAGAAACTCATAAACAACCTCATCACAACATAAGCACTAATGAAAGCCACCACAAAACCGACAAGAAGTGGCACCCACTGTTCGTTAGCAAAATCTTTATAGCTGGACAAGAGATCATAACCGGAAGCGGCGACCATCACAGGCAAGGCCAATAAGAAAGAAAACTCCGCACTCGCCTTACGGCTCAAACCAACAAACAAAGCACCCACGATTGTTGCACCAGCACGGCTTGTTCCTGGAATCAATGCAAATACTTGAGCAATGCCAATCCATAAAGCTTGTTTAAAGCTAAGATCATCAAGCTCTACCACCTTAGGGGTTTTATCTTTTATCACTCTTTCGGTAATCAAGAAGATTACACCACCAACAATAAACATAGTCGCCACAACAGTAACCGAAAACATGTCTTTGATTTGATGTCTAAATAAGAAGCCGATGATGGCGACAGGTAAAAAGGCGACGAACAACTGGATCCATAAACGAGTGTGTTTAAGAGTAAAGCGTTCTTTATAGTTAGCTACAACGGCCAAGATAGCTGCCAATTGAATGATAACTTCAAATGCTTTCGTCCCACTTGTTTGCTGCATCCCCAACCATTGACTAACAACGATCATATGTCCCGTTGAAGAAATGGGAAGAAACTCTGTCACCCCCTCAACTAACCCTAAAATGATACTTTGAATAAGATCCACAATACGATTCCAACTAGGTGATTAATATGAATAAAAAAAGCATAGGAACTATAAAGAAATATCTCTAAAATAAAAATGAAAAAAACGAGATAACAACGTAATTTTGCTCTTACTATTTCAATAGCCTTTTTAGAATGAGCTTGTCCTAGACGAGTTACAGTAAAGTAAAATCCCTCTCGTCATTAATTGCTATCAATTCGTCAAAACTCTATAATTCGCGCATGTTTAATTTTCACTGTATAAGTGTGATGTGACGCATTACCAGATCACAGCGCATAAGTACCTCCCCATCGCATGTCACCAAACGGTCATCATGCAGACGTCATAGTCTTATGACGATAAATTTCCGTTCATGCTGAGAAAATAGAAACCTATCCCTTTATGTGTGGTAATGCATGATTTTAGTTAAGAATAGCGATTTAGAAGGTAGTAAATGATTGAATCAATAAAACGAGACTGGTTCTCAAACATAAAAAACGACACCCTCTCCGGGACAGTAGTCGCCCTCGCCCTCATTCCCGAGGCCATCGCTTTTTCCATTATTGCCGGTGTTGACCCCAAAGTGGGTCTTTACGCCTCATTCTGTATCGCTGTTGTCATCTCTTTCTTTGGCGGACGCTCCGCCATGATTTCAGCCGCAACAGGCGCTATGGCACTGGTAATGGTTAGCCTTGTCAAAGAACACGGTCTTCAATATATGCTTGCGGCCACCATACTTACGGGTGTTTTTCAAATTATCGCAGGGTATTTAAAACTGGGCAATCTTATGCGCTTTGTCTCCAAATCCGTTGTGACGGGTTTTGTGAACTCGCTGGCGATTTTGATTTTTATGGCACAGCTTCCCGAGCTAACTAACGTGACATGGGTGGTGTATGCCATGACTGCCGCAGGACTGGGGATTATTTACCTATTCCCCTACGTCCCTGTAATAGGAAAATCATTACCGTCCCCATTGGTCTGTATTGTTGTTCTGACTATCTTCTCTATTTATAACGGACTAGACATTCACACAGTCAGCGATATGGGAGCACTACCCGACTCATTACCAACTTTTTTGATACCAGACATTCCATTTAACTTAGATACGTTGTTAATCATCCTACCCTATTCTCTTAGCTTAGCGGTTGTTGGTCTACTCGAATCCATGATGACCGCAACCATCGTCGACGAACTCACTGATACTGGCAGTAATAAGAACCGTGAATGTAAAGGTCAAGGTGTTGCCAATATCTTCACTGGCTTTATCGGAGGTATGGCTGGATGCGGCATGATTGGCCAAACGGTCATTAATGTAAAATCTGGTGGTCGTGGCCGTTTATCCACCTTTATTGCAGGTTTATTCTTATTGATCATGGTGGTGTTTCTTGGTAAATGGATCGGGCAAATTCCAATGGCAGCATTGGTTGCTGTCATGATCATGGTATCCATCGGGACCTTTTCTTGGGACTCCATCATCAACTTAAAAAAACACCCTATGTCGACCAACATAGTAATGATTGTCACCGTCTGTGTTGTTGTCGCTACCCATAACCTATCGATTGGCGTACTCGTCGGCGTATTATTGGCTTCTCTTTTCTTTGCCAACAAAATTGGGCGTTTCATGGTCGTCAAAAGCGACATTGATGAAGAAGCAGCTCATCGAACTTATAAAGTTGTTGGGCAAGTGTTTTTTGCCTCCTCAGATCAATTTAATTCGTCTTTTGACTTTAAAGAAGCCCTTGATACCGTCACTATTGATCTATCTGACGCACACTTTTGGGATATCACATCCGTCGCTGCTTTGGATAAGGTGGTCATCAAATTCCGTCGTGAAGGTGCCGAAGTCAAAGTAATCGGCCTGAATGAAGCCAGTGCTACGGTGGTGGACAAATTTGGGGTGCACAACAAACCAGAAGAAGCAGACAAACTGTTGAACGGCCACTAAGACGCGCCCAAGGAGAACAAAAATGACAAATGTAATTGCCTGTATTGATGGTTCTTTTCTGTCAGAATACGTAACAGACGCTGCAGTATGGGCGGCAAACAATATTGAGTCACCATTAACATTATTGCATTCGCTAGAAAAAAGCATCATGTCTAACAGTGACTTATCAGGCTCTATTGGTTTGGGAAGCCGAGAGCATCTTCTTGCTGAACTGACAGAACTGGATGAGAAACGCGCTAAGCTCGCTTTAGAACATGGCAAAGACATGCTTCATAAAGCAAAAATCCATGCCGAAGACCAAGGGGCTCAAAATGTCAGCATTATGCAACGCCACGGCGATTTGGTGGACACGCTAATCAGTCTAGAATCCTCTACAAAGTTAGTCATCCTTGGACGTAATGGTAACGAACACGCCATGTCAGCCAACACAATCGGCTCTCATATTGAACGGGCGGCACGGGCGTTACATCATCCACTATTGATCACCGTTGGGGAATTCAAAGCACCGAGCAATTTTATGATTGCCTATGATGGCCGTGAAGCCGCTGACAATGCCATTGCTCGTATCGCGCAAAGCTCTTTATTGAAAGGACTGACCTGTCACATGGTCATGGCAGGAGAAGACACCCCAGCTAGAAAAGAAAAGTTCGCCAGAGCTCAGGCTATTCTGGAAGCAGAAAACTTCAAGGTAAATGCATCTTTGATCGCAGGTGATATTTATCCGGTTTTGACTCAATATCGAAATGAAAACAACATTGAACTCATGGTGATGGGAGCCTATGCGCACTCAAAGGTGCGTCAATTTTTTGTTGGCAGCAACACCAGTAAAATGATCATCGAAAGCGATATTCCATTGCTCATCTTGCGCTAGTATAGACAAGTAGCCATCCTCCCATATAACAATGGGCAGCATGTTATCGTCACGCTGCCCATTGTTAATGTTTACGCCCACTCCCTTTTGACATGATATAAATTGTCATCAAAACGTCACGCTTCCCATTGATAAAATCTGCTATATTCGATTTTCCATATATATGAAATTTCACATATAAACTAAAAACCGTGCCAAATACTATGTTTGAAAAGACGCACCTTGATCCAACGATTTTTTTTAAGGCCATTGCCGACGAGACCCGTTTGCGTTGTTTATTACTCATTGCTCATTATGAAGAACTCTGCGTGTGTGAGCTGATGGCCGCCCTGGGAGAAACACAGCCCAAAGTGTCGCGTCATCTTGCGCAACTGCGAAAAGCTGGCCTACTAACAGACAGAAAACAGAGTCAATGGGTATTTTATTCCCTTAACTCACTCCCTCAATGGGCACATGACGTCATTACCGTCACCCTTGAACACCAACAACACTGGTTAAAGGGTAATTTTCTTCAACTTGAACAGATGGGTAGCCGACCAGAGCGACTCGTTACCTGTTGCTAACCACACCATAATATTAGGAGATAACAATGGCTATAAAAGTAGGCATAAACGGTTTTGGCCGTATGGGACGACTTTCTTTTCGTGCCGCATTTGACTGGGACGACATTGAGTTTGTACAAATCAATGACCTCCAAGGCAATGCGGCTACTTTAGCGCATCTCGTCAACTTTGACTCCGTTCATGGGCGTTGGCACCATGAAGCTAGCAGCGATGGTAACAATCTCATCATTAATGACAAGATTATTCCGTGCACACAACACAGCACTATTGGGGCAACAGACTGGTCACAATGCGATGTTGTCATTGAAGCCACAGGCGTTATGAAGACAAAATCAGCCCTACAAGCCTACTTAGACCAAGGCGTAAAACGTGTGGTCGTGACGGCCCCAGTCAAAGAAGAAGGCGTGCTGAATATCGTTATGGGCGTGAATGATGGCGATTACGACCCTCATTTACATCCAATCGTGACAGCCGCTTCATGTACCACCAACTCACTTGCGCCTATTGTCAAAGTGTTACAGGAAGCCATTGGCATCAAACACGGCTCCATGACCACCATTCACAACATAACCAACACCCAAACCATTATTGATGCACCACACAAAGACCTACGCAGAGCACGCGCTTGCGGTAGCAGCTTGATTCCCACCACAACGGGGTCTGCAACGGCCATTACCCATATTTTCCCAGAGCTAAAAGGTAAATTAAACGGTCATGCTGTGCGTGTACCGCTGACCAATGCTTCGTTAACCGACTGTGTGTTCGAAATGGAGCGCCCCACCAGCGTAGAAGAAATTAACCAACTATTAAAGATGTCTAGCGAACAAGGGCCTCTTAAAAATATTCTGGGTTATGAAGAGCGCCCTCTAGTCTCTATTGATTACCAAACCGACCCTCGCTCAAGCATTGTCGATGCACTAAGCACACTCGTCATCAATCACACTCAAGTGAAGCTCTATGTTTGGTATGACAATGAATGGGGCTACGCCAACCGAACCGCCGAGCTGATGAGAAAAGTTGGCCAATTAGACCAAACACTTTAAGTCTAGGCTCACTGAGCAAATGACCTATCGTTTCGAATAGTCAGAGAAGAAAGTAAAACAACCATGCTATCACAATTACCAAAAAGCGTTCGTCAGTACCTGATCGTCACGGGAAATTACTGGAGTTTCACCCTAACCGACGGCGCATTGCGCATGCTGGTTGTCCTCTACTTTTATCAACTGGGTTACGGCGCCCTGGACATTGCCCTGCTCTTCCTCTTTTACGAGTTCTTTGGGGTGCTAACCAATCTATTTGGTGGCTGGCTTGGAGCAAAATGGGGACTCAACCGCACCATGAACATTGGCCTTTTCATGCAGGTTGTCGCCCTTAGTATGCTCTTATTGCCAACAAGCTATTTATCCATTCCTTGGGTCATGACTGCACAAGCGTTATCTGGCATCGCAAAAGACCTCAACAAAATGAGCGCGAAAAGTGCCATAAAAACACTTGTTCCTAAAAACGCCAATAGCACTTTATACAAATGGGTTGCGCTATTAACAGGTTCAAAAAATGCACTTAAGGGGGTGGGCTTTTTTCTAGGGGGGTTCTTACTCAGTGTCATTGGTTTTCATCATGCTATTTTAAGCATGGTGATTGGTCTTGGCATCGTGTGGCTTGCCAGTTTGTACCTACTCAAAGAGGATTTAGGCAAAGCGAAAAACAAGCCCAAGTTCTCGCAAATGTTCTCCAAAAGCAGAGAAATCAATATTTTATCGGCTGCCCGACTGTTTTTGTTCGGCGCTAGAGATGTCTGGTTCGTCGTTGCCATCCCCGTCTATTTAACCAGTCAGTTCCATTGGGATCACTGGCGTGTCGGCAGCTTTCTTGCTCTGTGGGTAATCGGTTATGGCCTCGTACAAGGCCTTGCCCCTCATCTCACAGGCAAAAAGCAGAACCACACGCCAAGTGGCAGTCAAGCCAGATTTTGGGCGATATTATTAACCCTAACGCCTGCCGCAATTGCCATCGGCATGCAAAACTTTGATCAGACACTAGAGATATTATTAGGTGGGCTCATCTTATTTGGTGTTATATTCGCGATTAATTCGTCATTACACAGCTACTTAATCGTTCACTACGCCAGTGAAGATGGCATATCATTAGATGTGGGCTTCTATTACATGGCCAATGCGATGGGAAGACTCATTGGAACCGTTTTATCCGGTTGGGTGTACCAATATGATGGCATTATTCCTTGTCTTTGGGTGTCCTTTGGTTTTCTCGCCCTTACCAGCCTTATCTCGTTCTGGTTACCTAAAAACCAACTACATTAGAGACAGCAACCCAAAGAACAGTGCACAAAAATACAAGCAAAATGTCCCATTCATCGTTACCATAGTAGGCCTGTTTTATAAGCAAAGTCATTAATAAAAGCATATTTAACAGTAAAACGATGACTGCTATATGAATACACGATGTTCAGACAACAAAAGAGCCTCTTTATGACCTCTAAGAGTTCGATCCGATATCAACATATTGAAGATTTTCAGGGCTTAGTCATCAGCGAAGCTTCCCTTAGCTTGTTGGATTTCCAGCCCCACTTCCATCTTGATTTTCATATTGGCTTAATAACAAATGGCGTGTTTCGCCAAACGCATAAAGGTCAGTCGATGGATTTTTCACAACAGCACATTTGCTTTATGCCACCGGGAGAAGTTCACGATGGACGCGGTGTTGGCAATGAGTTACATCAGCTTACTACCTTTCGAGTTCCGCCCACTTTATTGAAAACGGCCTTGTTAGACAGACACCCAGATTCATTAACACCGAGTATTGAAAGCTTTGCTCCTGCCGTTATTCATCATAGGACGCTTGCTCAGGCTTTTAGTAAGCTCAGTCACGAACTAAAGCCCGATAGTCAAGCAAGCCAACTATACAAAGATAGCTTGTGGACCAACGTATTAGCAGAACTCTTCACATTGCTCGATAAAACACCCAAACAGGAGTCGCACTGGGGATTAAGCGATCAGCAACTAGGTCAATTACGGGACTACTGCGACAGTCATCTCGAACAAAAAATCACTTTGGATGAACTAGCCCATTTAACGGGTCTCACTCGTTTCCAATTTATAAGGCACTTTCAGAAACGAACAGGTCTAGCACCACATGCTTGGCTACTAAGACTAAGACTGGAACGTGCTTGCACTCAGTTAAAAGACACGAAAAACAGCCTGACCGACATTGCTGCCAATGTCGGCTTTTATGATCAAAGTCACTTTCACCGTGCCTTTAAAAAGGCTTATCAAATTGCGCCATCGCGTTATCGCTACGGCGCATAAACAATGGTTAACAAACAATGATTATACTGTGCGCTCAGCAAAGGACTTGGCAGCATGAATGAACGCGTCAACACCTTCTTTTGGGGTTCTAAAAGACGTCACTAAGCGAACCACACCTTCTTCCCAACGCCCACCATAAAAAGCAAAACCTTCAGAATGCAAGTGATCAATCATGGGCAAAGGCAAGGTGCAAAACAACATATTCGCCTGAGCAGGCGTGTTTATTTTTACACCCGGTATGGATTTTAGCCCTTCTTGCAAATGCGCCATCATCGCATTCGCGTGAGAGGCATTGGTTAGCCATAAATCGTCTGTCAGATAGGCAATCATCTGGGCCGATAATAAGCGCATTTTCGAATGCAAATGTCCACCGCGCTTACGACGAAAAGCCAATTCCTTCACAACCCTATCAAAAGACAACCCTTTCTCTTCAAGGGGTTGCTTAAATACCACAATAGCTTCCGACGCCATGGTGCCATTCTTCGTCGCGCCAAACGAGACAATATCCACTCCCGCTTTCCATGTCATTTGCGCGGGAGTACAGCCCAATGACACCAGCGCATTAGCAAACCGTGCACCATCCATGTGAACTGGTAACCCTGCCTCTTTTGCTACACTGGTTACAGCGCGAATCTCTTCTAATGAATAAACACTCCCCACCTCAGTCACTTGGGAAATACTCACTGCTGCAGGCTGGCAAGAATGCACATCGCCGATCTTCTGAGTCACCGCCTTTTTTAACCACTCTGGATCAATTTTAGCGTTTTCACCCTCAATACCAACAAAGCGCGCACCACCAGCATAAAACTCCGGAGCGGTATTTTCATCTTGCAATAGATGGCTTTCTTTATGGCACAAGACACTCCCCCAAGGTGGCGTCAACGCACTGATACTCAACACATTTGCCGCCGTACCAGTAGACACTAAAAAAACCTCAACCTCACACTCAAACAATTCAGACAACTTATGAGTCACCAGCGCAGTACTCTCATCATTCCCGTAAGGCATAGCATCCCCTTGAGAAGCCTCTATAATGGCTTGAAAAACCGACTCAGAGGCACCGGCAATATTATCACTGGTAAACGCGACCTTCATTGAACTACTCCTTGATTGATTCTTTGAGAGCATTATCATGCCAGCTAATAGCAAGAATGACTTGGATTTTTGTGCAGGCATTTCATTTCGTAGCGATTAACGCCGTAAACAGCCTTTCTCCCAATACGTTAGGATAAAAGAGAAAGAAAGTACTTTACCTAACGTCGTTAACTAACCAAAAACAACCAATAAAAAAGCGAGTATGCATTAACACACTCGCTTTGAGATTTCTTGGTAAATCGGGATAAGAGCTAAACTTATTCCTCGTCTTCTTCAGCCCATTTTAGTGAGCGAGAGACCGCTTTTTGCCAACCTTTGTAGCGCTTAGCACGCTCTTCTTCCGCCATGGCAGGCTCAAAGGTATGATCAATTTCGTAATTTTCTTGAATTTCGTCAATGGACTCCCAGAACCCCACTGCTAGGCCTGCCAATAACGCAGCACCAAGAGCCGTTGTTTCCGTCAATTTAGGACGTTCCACTTTGGTGCCAACAATGTCCGCTTGGAATTGCATTAAGAAATCGTTTGCAACCGCGCCACCATCGACTTTCAATGTGGCCAGTTCCATACCTGAATCCTGTTTCATTGCATCCACTAAATCACGACTTTGGAACGCTACTGACTCAAGAGCAGCACGAATAATATGGTTGCGGTTTGCTCCACGAGTTAAGCCTACCATGATGCCTCGCGCATGGGGATCCCAATACGGAGCTCCCATACCGACAAAAGCTGGTACTAGGTATACTCCATTACTGTCTTCCACTTTTGCTGCGAAATAATCGGTATCTTGCGCATCACGAATAATACCCAGCTCATCACGCAGCCATTGAATCGTCGCGCCGCCCATGAAGACCGAGCCTTCTAACGCGTAATTCACTTCGCCTTTGGCACCAACCGCCAAGGTGGTGATCAAGCCATGTCGAGATAGTACGGGCTTGGTTCCCGTGTTCATCAACAAGAAACAGCCAGTGCCATAAGTATTTTTCGCCATGCCTTCTTTGATACAAAGCTGACCAAACAAGGCAGATTGCTGATCCCCTGCAATCCCTGCAATTGGCACACGAGTGCCATCTTTACCGCCAATATTTGTATCGCCATAAATTTCGCTGGAACCTTTCACTTCTGGCAACATGGATTCAGGAATGCCCAACTCTTCTAGCATTCGCTTATCCCACTCCAACGTTTTGATATTGAATAACATGGTACGAGAGGCGTTGGTATAGTCTGTTACATGTACTTTTCCTCGCGTCATATTCCAAATCAGCCAAGAATCCACGGTACCAAACAATAATTCTCCGTTCTCAGCTTTTTCGCGAGCACCATCAACGTTATCGAGAATCCATTTTACTTTCGTACCAGAAAAATAAGCATCTATGACCAATCCGGTGTTTTCACGAACGTAGTCTTCCAAGCCGCGAGCTCTGAGATCGTCACAAATATCAGCGGTACGACGGCATTGCCACACAATCGCATTATAAACAGGGCGTCCGGTATTTTTATCCCACACTACCGTCGTTTCACGCTGGTTAGTAATACCAATCGCAGAAAGTTGATCAGGCTGAATACCGCTTTTTGCCAATACTTCCGCTAGTACAGAACTTTGGCTAGACCAGATTTCCATTGGATCGTGCTCGACCCAACCAGATTGAGGGAAATATTGACTAAACTCCCGTTGCGATACCGCCACAATATGAGCATGTTGATCGAAAATAATAGCACGGGAAGAGGTGGTCCCCTGATCTAGGGCGACAATGTAGTTTTTATTTTTTGCTTGCTCTGACATTATTATTCTCCTTATTGTTATGTTTTATTTTCTTGCTGATGACGCCACTGAAACAGTCTGTTCTAATTCGATTTTCTCTTCTATATTCGCTGGCAACGAAGGGCTCACGAATCTTGTATAAATAAACGCGCCCAATTGTGCACCTAGAATAGGGCCAACAATCGGTACCCATGCGTATAACATGTGACGACCGCCTGTCATCACCACATTCCCCCACCCCAGCATATCAATCATAAGACGCGGAGCGAAGTCACGAGCTGGGTTCATAGCAAACCCTGTTAACGGTCCAACAGATGCACCAATAATGGCGACAACGATACCAATGAAAAGCCCTGCTAGGATACCCTTAGACCCGCCATTTTTATCATCGGTAAGAGCCAAAACGCAGTACATTAATAACGCGGTAATACTCATTTCGACTAGCATGGCATGAAAATAACTGATATTTGCATTGGCGAATGTGGTAAATATGCCAGCAGTTTGCAAACCCGAGGCCGTCCCTCGTACTACATGGTGGGCCAGCTCCCATTCAGCAATCACTGGACCATAAAGGAAATACGTTAAACTTGCCCCAAGCGCGGAACCGATAAACTGAGCAATGATAAAGAAAGGTACTTTACGCCACTCAAATCCCATAAAGGTTGCAAGCGCTAAAGTAACAGCTGGGTTAATGTGCGCACCAGATACACCGCCAACGGCGTAGATGGCAATGGCCACCGCAAGCCCCCAGATAATACTAATCTCCCACTGCCCAAATTGGGCTCCCGTCGTGACCAAAGCGGCCACACAGGCCGTACCGATAAACATAAATAAACCAGTACCTATTACCTCCGCAATACACTCCCCCATCAAGGTAGGCTTAGCTAACTCTCTCATCTTAGTTATCCCCTGTATTTTATTATTATTTTGACTGCCGCGAGTCATTCACTGTCTTTTCTTGTTTCGATATTTAATGATTTATTTTCGTTATACAACGAATTTTCGATTTTTTACAATATTATTTTCGAAATACAACAAAACGGTTTCGTTATCTCACCAATTTCTTCGTGAGTCAAGCGTTGCAAATAGCTTTTTTACATCTTATCTATAATTTAAGACTATCAAGAGTTAAGATTTATAAGGCTGTAGAAATATGCCATCGTTAGAAAAATAAGAGGCGTAAACAGGGGACAAACACAGCCCCTTACCGAACACGGGGCGAGGTAACTTTATCGAAGTAGGAAAAATACTTTTAGAAAACGAATCGTTATTGCAGCTTAGGGCCTTTATTGTATTCATCAATCCATTGCGTCATTTTATCAGCGGACATAGGCCTAGCAATATAATACCCTTGCCCTAAGTGACAACCTATCTCAATCAGCGATTGCATATGATCAAATGACTCAACGCCTTCCGCGATTAAATCGTATTTGAATGCTTGGCTAAGCTCAGCAACGCAAGCAACAATCGCCCTATCATCCTGATTGGATAGTATGTTCTGGATAAAGCTTTTATCAATTTTTAATGTATTCAGAGGTAGTTTTTTCAGATAATTAAGGGAAGAGTACCCTGTTCCAAAATCGTCTAATGCGACTCGAACCCCCAGTTCACAACAGGCTTTTACCACCTCAACAGCTCTGTGTATATCCGCCATTGAAACGGTTTCTAAAATTTCAATCTCTAATAACTTTGGGCTAATGTTGGGCATATTTTGCAGCAGCTGATCAAGCTGCTGAACAAACCCGCTACTAAGTAAATGGGCTGGGGCAATATTGACACTGACAACAAGGTCATCTCTGCCCCAAATAGCGAGCTGTCGCAATGCTTCTTCCAATACCCACCCCCCTATGACAATCCCTGTAGTTGGATGCTCCAAAGCTTCTGCGAAGTCTCCAGGGTACAAAAGACCATTGTTTGGATGATTCCAACGAATAAGTGCTTCAACGCCTTTTAGACGGTGATTTACCATATCAACCTGTGGTTGGTAATGAAGTTCAAATTCATGACGAACAATACCACGCTCAGCCGCCTGTAAAATGGCCCTTCGCTCATGTAAACGACGCTCTTCTTCCGGATCAAAAAAGACAATATTATTTCTGCCTAAGTTTTTCGCTTGATACATGGTTTGATCTGCTCGACGAACAACCGTATCGGCATCTAAACTGTCATTGGCAACTAAGGTAACACCAATACTTGCCGACACCTGCACAAAGCTTTCAAATTCTGCAAGCTCAATAGGCTTGTTCACAACCTCAAGTAGCAGGTTAAGAAATTCAATACACTGCTCTTCACTCGCCACACCACGTAATAACAGCACAAATTCATCACCACCAATACGCGACAAGGTGTCATTTTTTCTTACTATTTGCTTCAGTCGATCGGCAATCGTAATGAGAACGAAGTCGCCAGTATCATGGCCGTAGTTATCATTCACTGGTTTAAAATTATCTAAGTCGAGAAAGGCTACTGCGGAGGGTTCTTCGTCAACAATTGCCGTTTGTAACTGCTTAAGTAGGAGTGGTCGGCTCGCTAATCCCGTTAAACTATCATAATGCGCCATATCATGAAGTTTCTTTTCCAACTCTGCTCGATGCACAGAACTAATGACAGCACGTATCAGTTGAGGGCTTTGCAATTGGCTCTTCAATAAATAATCACTCGCCCCTAAACGCATGGCTTCTGCCGCAACTTCTTCATCACCCAACCCAGTAACCATAATAACCGCACATCGATTTTCCAATGTGGTACGGATACTATTAAGCAAAGTGAGCCCTGAATTTATCCCTAAGCGGTAATCAACAATGACACAGTCAAACTCACCGCCTTTCAAAAAATTCATGGAGTCTTCTAAAGAAGACGCCTCAGAGACAAGCGTTTCGATGTCAGATTTGGCCAGCATCCTACGTAAGCGCTCACGGTCTACATCATCGTCATCAACAATCAGCAGCCTTAGCATATCAGCCTCAGGAGGGATTGAAACATCCATGCGCCCTTCCTCAACTATTCAGTTCAACAGCGCTTCGATACGCACTTAACAAAGTGGTCAATTTCGCAAATTGCGGGCCAACTTCAGACTTAACCATATACCCAGCAACATTGTTTGCATAAGCTCGAGAACGGTCAGTGTCATCATTCGATGTCGTCAAAATAAAAATGACAGTGTCTTGCAAGTTTTTACTATCACGAATGTACTCTAAAAACTCAAAGCCATTCATAACCGGCATATTTAAATCCAACAACACCAAAAAAGGTGACTTTATGACCTTATCTGGGTGTGTTTTTTCAAGTATTTCTATGGCTGTTTTACCCTCTTCCGCATGAATAATCTCGATGTCCGGTGCAACTTTTCTCAGACTACGGGTGATCGACTCTGCTGACACATCATCATCTTCGACAATAAGAACACTTAATTTTTTACTCATGGGTATCTTTCCTTAAAAATCGCGGCCACCAAACATGGAAGGTGACACCGCGTTGATGTTCGTTTTTCTCAACACTAATACGTCCACCGTGTGTTTCAACCAAGCGTCGACTAACAGAAAGGCCGATGCCCGTTCCACTGCGCTCACTGGATGTCACCGTTTGGAATAATCGAAAAATACGTTGGTACGCCGCCTCTGGCACACCAGGTCCATCATCACAAACACTAAAATGACAAAAACTATTTTCAACCGTGCAACACACGACAATCGTGCCCGACTCCCGGTCATGATGTTTAATGGCGTTACTGATTAAATTACGCATCACCGTTTCCAGCGGAGTCCATACCGACGTAAAACGCTCAAACTGGACATCTCGTATTACTTTAATTCCTTCAGGCACCTCTAATAACTCGACGATATTATCAAGCAGTGTATTTATTTCGATTTCTTGGACATTAGACTCAACTTTTCCAGCTCGTGCGTAGGTCAATAAATTGTCGATGAGTTGTTCCATCCGCTTAATGCGAATATCGATTCGGTTGAGGTTATGGGTGACATCTGGAAGTGCATCAGGACCAAGATCTTCTTTAATCCACTCTAATAAATCCGCAATCCCCCGCAACGGCGAACGCAAGTCATGGGACGCAACATAGGTAAACTCTTCTAAATTGGTATTGGTTTCCCGCAGCTTTTGCTCCATACGTTTACGCTGTGTGATATCCAATAGAGACACTAACACCATGTCATTATTATCTTCGTCTTTAAAGGGACTGAGCCCTATTTCCACAGGAAACTCACGGCCATCTTTATGTAAAGCCGTCAAATCTCGTCCCACCCCCATCATTCGAGGCATGGGGTTTTGATGAAAGGACCGACGCAAATGATCATGATTTTTTCGATAGCGACTTGGCAGCAACATCGCCAAAGGTTGATCCAACAACTCATCCGAGGTATAGCCAAAACATTGACACAATATGCTATTGGTTAAACGAATCCTCCCATCAGAATCCACAACCAGCACACCGTGAGGCGCATCTTCAATGGATCGTTGAAACATATTTCTCGCACGATCTCGCATGGAAAGATCGATCAAAGTCGCTAAAACAAAGGTTTGGCCTTTCTGTTCGATCGGATTTAAACCAATTTCTATTGGAATGTGCTTGCCGTCTTTACAGCGTGCAAAAAGAGCTTGCCCTTTGCCCATTTTGCGTTTGTGAGGATACTTGAAAAAGCCTTGCATAAGCTTTTTATGATTGGACTGAAAATGACTAGGTAGTAACAAATCAACATCCATACCAACAAGCTCATCTATTGAATAGCCTAATATGTCAGATAAAGTCTCATTGGCTAAGAGAATAACAGAATCTGTATTCACTACCATGCCGCCCATCGGCAGATAGGTTAGCAATTGCGAAAAAAAAGGTTCGTCATCTAAGTCATTATTCTTTATGATTTTTGATTCTTCTTTGACGTCACTTTTTGTCATCACCCATTCCATATAATAATTTTTTATAGATTAATGCAGGGACGATAAATCAGCAATTAGTAAATTTACAAAATATTCCTATACAACTTGTTACTCTTCACCTACGAACGCAATTTTTTCTATCGAGATTAAATTCTTTTCGTCAACACAACTGTCGCCTGTAATCGACTCCGACCAAAACGAGACATCTTTTCAAACTCATCCCGAGCAATGGGTACATATTGACAATCCAATGGGCTTGGCGGATCGTCTGATAATTTTTTATCATCCTCTAAGTCTGGGTCATGCACGAGAACACAGTGCTCATCGTAACCAGACATCACCACCCAATGGGGCGATTTTTTGCCATCCATGCGAAAAGTACTAATCAGGATGATTGCAAGCGCTCCTGAATCAAACGCTTCAATCAACTGAGCTAACGGCATCACAACATAATGTATTGGTACACTCGCCTCATCGCATTGCTTTACAAAACCTTGATGCACTCGCGTGATGACACTTTTCTTAAGCTCATCCCGTACACTGTCAACAAATAGCGGCCCGTCTTCACTCAACCAAATATTGGCAGTCAAGCCTCGTTTCTCGGCTGCTAGCGCCAATCCCATAGGATGACACCCGCCATGACCCGATGTCATAAATATCGTTGTCGCTTCTCGCCAGATTTCCAACTCATCATCTGGCGTCGCTTGATAACTTGGATGCAAAGCAGACAACACCATCTGCAACGAGGCTGGACCACAAGTAAAGGGCGTGCCTTGCGCTAGCCAAGGAATCGCCCGTGTCGTTTGCTCATCTCCCGCATGGCGAAGACGCTTTTGCATACGAATCGCATCTGTCTGATCTTCATAGTACGCATCGTAATGACCAAATTCTCGGTACCCCATTTTTTGATATAAACCAATCGCATTATGATTCACATCGCTCACTTCTAAGCGTAGCAGCAATTTTCCCTTTTTGACGGCCTTCTTCTCACAAGCTTGTATCAATAGCTTGCCCACCCCAAGACCTCGCGCCTCTGGTGATACAGCCAAAGAGTACAAACGCGCCAAATGCGTACCTTGTCGAAGATGTAATAAGGCATACCCTAATAACGTCTGATCAGATACGGCAACTAGTAGTGCAGATCCTGAACCTGTCATAGCACGACGAAAGCTACGTCGACTCAAACGGTCCCCAGAGAAAGAGCGCTCCTCAAGTAGCAAAAGTGATTTCAGGTCATCCAAGGTTGCTAAACGAATATCGTCCGAAGTGATAGCAAAGGAATGAGTCAATGTCGTGATGTTTGTCATGTGTCGCCTTAGAAAAGACAAAAGGTGGTGGGCTCGTTTCTCTAGTGTTTTCACCAAAACAAAGGCGGTGAGACACACAAAAACACGAGAAAGATTTGCGCGAATTCTAGGGCCAAATCTATTTAAAAGATAGCTTAAAAACTTGCAAAAAAAACATTTTATTCTTCATTTTAGTCTATTGTTAAAACCGAAAATAAAGCGCACTATCCGCACAAATTCAGAATATTTTTCAACCCTTTTTTAAACAATGACATCCAAGCAGCGTAATGCACACTACCGATGCCACCATAAGGAAAAGCAGAACATATGTCACAGACATACATTGTTGTTGATCAGGCCAAAGATTGGTCCGCGTTTTTACCCAGTGATCGAGTGATCACCTTCACTCAATACCTAAACTTGGCCAACAACAAAAGCCAAGGTCGCACGCGCATTATCAACCTATGTAAAAGCAGTAAATATCTATCAGATGGCTATTACTGCTCCTTATTGGCAGAAAGCCGTGGTCATCACGTAATGCCATCTGTCCGTGTACTAAATGACCTGAGTAAAAAAGATCTCTATGAGTTAGAGATTTCTCAATGGTTGCCCTTGTTAGCGAAAAAACTCGCCAAGCCAGACGCCCCAATGGATATGAAGCTCCACTGTGTGTTTGGCCGCACTATTCATCCAGAAATGAAAGAGTTTGCTCGTAAACTGTTCGAAAGTTTCCCAAGCCCTGTACTCGAAGTCACCTTAAAATTTCGTAAAGAGTGGCAAGTCACCGCACTGCAAACCACCTCACAAAGTAAATTAAACGACGAGGAAGAAACCCTATTCGCTGAATCTCTAGAAGCCTTCAGCAATAAAGTATGGAGCAAGGGTCGCATTCAACGTGCCGCTAAATTTGATATGGCGATTTTGCTGAACCCAGAAGAAAAACTTCCACCGAGCGACGGCCAAGCGATTAAAAAATTCATCCAAGCGGGTAAGCAATTGGGAATCCACGTGGATACTATTGGTCCAAAAGACATTATGCGCCTGCCTGAATACGATGGTTTATTCATTCGCGAAACCACCAACATCGACCACCACACCTACCGCTTTGCGAAAAAAGCCGAGGGGTTGGGCTTGGTCGTTATGGACGACCCACAATCTATCATGCGTTGTACCAACAAAGTCTACTTGGCTGACTTGTTCAACACCCATAAAGTACCATGCCCAAAAACACGCATTGTACATAAGGGAGAGAGCAATGTAGAGGACGCATTGGAAGCCGTGATCAGTTACCCAATGGTGGTAAAAATCCCAGATGGTGCCTTTTCTAAAGGCGTAATCAAAACAGAAAACCGCAAAGCCTTGACCGAAAGCCTGAATACTTTATTCAAAAAATCGTCTTTGTTATTGGTACAAGAATACCTATATACTGAATTCGACTGGCGTATTGGTGTACTCAACAACAAACCAATCTTTGCCTGTCGTTACTACATGGTGAAAGACCACTGGCAGATTTACCAACACAGTGACAGTGCCAGCGAAAGCGGTGGTTTCGACACCCTGCCGACATTTGAAGTGCCGCGCCGCGTATTACAAGCTGCTATTGCTGCGACTAAACCTATTGGTGATGGCCTATACGGCGTGGACGTAAAAGAAATAAACGGCCGAGGCTACGTCATTGAAGTCAACGACAACCCAAGCATCGACCGTGGGGTAGAAGATAAATACCTTGGTAATGAACTGTACATGCACATCATGTCGGAGTTTTTACGTCGTATGCAAGTAAAACGCGGTGACACACCAACGTAAATACGTGAGTAATTTGATTGTTAAAAGGCGACCAAGGAGTCGCCTTTATAAACCTAAGTATCCCAATATTATTCAGACACGAACGTCATGACCGACCATGCATCGGCATAAGCAGTAAAGCGGTTATTATTTACCTGGTACTTACCACCATAAGTAACATTTTTAGATGAGGAACTCACATACTTAGTCATCGAGCCTACTGAGCCGTTTTGTAACGTAAAGTCTAGACGTTTTTGAGAACCTGAGCGGTTAACAACAGCAACAACCAATTTCCCAGAATTATTCTTATACGCGGTAACATACACATTGCTCTCTGGCATTTCCGTCGCACCAATACGAACAAAGCCTGGACGAATAAATTTGGAATACTGAGACATCACATAACCACGCTTACTAACATTACCATCTTCAGTTAATAAGCCATAACTACGGCGGACATACCACCAAATATAGGCACTGTAGTTCGCCACCATACTCTGGTGCAGTTCAAGACCCACATCCATGGCTTTGTTCCAGTCATTCGCATTATCGGTATCAGTATAGTGCTCCGTCATCCAAAGCTTTTTGCCTTTTTGCAATGCTAGCGGATAGTTTTTCGGCTTCACTCCGTATAAGTGACCACCAATAATATCCACATGTCTGCTTGCGGTTGGGTTGTTTAAAATGGCATCGGAAAGTGAAAAATTAAAGCCCAATGATTCAGGCGCTACAATCTTTAGCGATGGATCCAGTCGCGAGCCTTGGCTATTTAAGTAATTGACAAAGTCTGAGCCAGACCAGTCGCAAGACTCATAGTTAGGATGCCAGTCAGGCTCATTTTGGATAGATAATGCATAAATAGGCGCATTATTCTGTCGCATATATTTGGTAAAATCCATCAGGTGATCGGTATACCCCCAATAATGTTGGGGTTCCAGTTTACCTCCATTGTTTACATTGTTATTGGTTTTCATGTAAGCCGGTGGGGACCAAGGTGTTGCCAATAATTTGACCCCATTCGAATAAGCAATTTTGGCTATAGGTACTTGCTTGTACCACTGATTAGAATCAGGAGCAATTCGCATACGCATGATGGATAAACCAATTTGCCCGTTACCGTTACCAAATGCCTTGTTCGCCTGTGCCGTCGTTAAATCGTTAACCCACCCAGGGGCATTCATTCCTCCAAAACCGTCAATTTCTTGATATTTGGTATTAAAGTTCACGTATACAGAACTAGCATAGGTATTAAAACTCATACTTGAGAGTATTAAAACCGTTGAAAACCCTAGCAATTTTTTAATATTCATATTAACTCATCCTTGTCCGTATATTATTAAAATTGTTTGGCAATTGATGCTGCTAACATTGCTAAACTAGAGTCATATTCCTTTGACCCGTCTACAACTTAATCAAACTCATGTTCAAGCTAGAGTGTCAAATAAACGACCCTTTAAACTTTTAGTCTAACATCCTCATTTTATCGATCCGCATCACTTTATGAATTTTTAATCTACTATTCTTTTTTTTTGTAGCGTCAGCTTGATCTCGTAGAATTACCTATTTAATCAACTCTTTATGAAATACTAGAAAATCGAATGTTCAACTCAATTAGGTACTGGAAACCACAAATGAGAAATAACATTGTCCTTTTGAAGGGCTATCACTTTTCCCAAGTAACACCTAAAATCCTGAACTATGTGATTTTTATGATCGTTGTGTCAATAAAATTCGATGGTTGATGGGGGTAAAGGAAGAAGAAACTTAGCTAACTGAACGACCATGGAGCCAATCGTCAACAATGGAAGGAATCAGTGAGCTAGCGTTTCCCCTCAACAGTTTAAAGCCCGCTGGTCTTTTATCAATTTGCTTGGTCACAATGATTTTCTCAGCGTTGTATCGTGCTTTTTTCAGGATATCCGCAGCGGGGAAGACGGACAGAGAGGTTCCCACTACAAGCACTTTTCCCGCCGCAACAAGTTGCTTTCTCGCTGTTTCATAATGGTGAATTTGTTCTCCGAACCAAACAATATCCGGTCTAAGTTGACTCCCCTCTTCGCATAGATCACCCATTTGTATGGGCTTGCCTTGGTCATAAAGATAGAGCAAGGCATCATTGACGCTGCTTCGAGCGTTTTTAAGTAATCCATGAACATGGATTACTTTACTAGAGCCAGCGCGTTCGTGGAGATCGTCGACATTTTGAGTAATCACAACGACCTCATATTTTTCTTCAAGCTTTGCCACGGCATAATGGGCAGGATTGGGCGAGGCCTCAAAAGCTTCCTTTCTTCTTGTGTTGTAAAAGTCTAATACAAATTGCGGATTCGCCTCCCACGCCTCGGGCGTTGCAACATCAGCAACGTCAACGTTATTCCAAAGCCCATTTGAATCACGAAAGGTTTGCAAGCCACTTTCCGCGCTTATTCCTGCACCAGTAAAGACAACAATTTTATTAGGGTTGATCTCGGGTTTCACACTCACCTCTACCTCTTAACGCCACACAAATAAAAAGACAAGATGACAGTAAGCGCTCTACTAGCAATACTCTTGTTACAATCAGAATACTACAACACGACAAGCAAGAGCTATCAAGTCGCAATTCAACATTACTCGATATCCAGATCTAATAAGGCAGAACTGAGGCTTTTGCCATGTATGTCCAGAGCAAGAGAACGAGTAACGCCTCCACCAAGGGCCTGATACATCACAAAATTAAGGGCACCAATAGAGGGTAATTCATAACGAACAACGTCTCCCTCTACAATCCCCGAAAAACAATGTTTGACCCGCTCAGCTGTGACAGATTGTTTTATTTGATGATAGTTTTCCATATCGTAAGCGATCACAGAGATATTAGAAATGTTGCCTTTATCGCCAGTACGAGAGTGCGCAATTTCATGTAATTTCATAGTTTAATCCTCCAAAACCGTCACGACGACTTGTATTTGGTCACGCGGGATCAATGTCGAATCCATTGCTAATACCTCTTTCACGCTTTTCATAACACCACCGCCACCCGCAGGCCCATTGGTATAGAGTGTCTCTACTTCGTCACCAACGGTTAAAGCCTCTTCACGGGTTGTACACCGCACAGCCACGCGAGCCCGCACTTCATAAGGATTATTCTCCGTCGAATGTTTAGCACCATGTAAAGCATTCACACCGATGAGATCATAACGGGCTTCAAGGGGCTTAAAGCCACATATAGCAAAACGCTCTTTCACTATATCCAAAGCAAGCTGTCCACGAACAGCCGAATTGACCCCAGCATAAGAAATTTCACCTTCGCCAATAAAGCCATCTGTGTAGCCCACAGACACTTTTAGAGAATCGGTTCGAGCCGTTCCCATTGCTCCTTTTACCGCTACTCTATCAATGTCCATTTGCTGAAATGTCACCTGACTAAAATCCGCCACAACATCTGGAGTTATATATTGATCAGGACGATGAATTTCATAAAGCAATTGTTCTTTACACGTCGCTTCACGGACGGTTCCGCCAGAGCCTTCCACCTTAGTAATGATGGCATTTCCTTCTTCGTCTACTTCGGCAATTGGAAATCCTAAACGCGCCAAATTCGCCACATCTTTCACACCAGGATCCGAAAAGTAGCCACCGGTAATTTGCCCTGCACATTCAAGTAAATGACCAATACAAGTACCACGCCCCATTTTTGTCCAATCATCAAGCGACCAACCGAACTCATGTATCATTGGAGCAAGAAATAAAGAAGGATCCGCGACTCGTCCTGCTATCACCATATTGGCACCACTTTCTAGTGCTTTCACCAAACCTTCGACACCAATGTAAGCATTGGAAGATACAATGTCTTTATCAAATTTTGAAATGGGTAGACGCGCTTCATCGAGTGTTAAATCAAGCGCTTGTAACTTGCTCAGTACGTCATCCCCCGTTACTACTGCGACTTTAAACGAATGCAGACCAAACTCTTTTGCAATACGCTGAACAGCTCGTCCAGCTGAAAGCGGATTAGCTGCCCCCATGTTGGTGAGAATGCGAATATCATTTTGATAACAGTTCATCAATACGGCCCGCATTCGTTTTTCTAATAGCTCGTTATAGCCTTTTTCTGAGTTTTGTCTTTTTTGTTTTTGCCCAATCGCAATAGTGCGCTCGGCAAGGCATTCAAATACCAAATAGTCCAACCCACCTTTTTGAGCCAACTCGACCGCAGGCTCAATTCGGTCGCCTGCATAACCTGCACCGGAACCTATTCTGATTTTCTTCATGACACACTCTTCTGTTATCCAATAATAATGAGAAAGCTTTTCCGTGGAAATTAGACATTCTTATTCAGAGCTACAGGGTTAATGCCCCTGTCAGTACTGCAACGAACGTCATAACCAAAGTCACTAAAAATGCTAATGGAATTGTTTTCTTTTGATGATCAGCAAGATCAACACCAGCCAAGCCAATTAACAAAAAGGTGGATGCCGTTAAAGGGCTCACTGGAAAGCCGGTTGTCATTTGACCCAGCAATGCACCTCGCGCGACTTCAATACCACTCCCACCTAAGGCTTCAGAGGCATGAGCTAATACAGGCAATACACCAAAGTAATAAGAGTCCGGATCAAATAACAAGCTTGCAGGCATGGCGGTAAGCGCGGTTAACACAGGAAAATGCGCACCTAAACTTTCGGGGACAAAAGACACTAATGAAGTTGCTAGCGCCTTGATCATGCCAGACCCTTTCAAAATACCGGTAAATACCCCAGCCGAAAAAATGATCGATACCATCAAGATCGCTGCGTGTCCATGAGCGGTAATGCGTGCTTGCTGCAACTTAACATTGGGATAATTCACCAAAAGCGCGATTGGTAACGCAATGACAAACACAATAGGCAGCGGCAAACTCTTTGTCACAAGCACCACCAAAACCACTACCGTCAAAAGTAGGTTAAATAGAAATAATTTAGGGCGCTTTAGTCTGGCCTTTTCCTCATCTTCTTGATCATCAATCCCCTCATATTGGGTATTGTCCACTAAGTCGCCTCCTGCCATCGTCTCTGCTGCAGACAAGCGAGCTTTTTCTTTTTTACCCAACCAAAAAGCCAGCACAATCACAGTTAATATCCCCGCGCCAAGCGCCGGAATAAGAGGGTTAAATAATGTTGAAATATCGACATTTAGAGACGTCGCTGCTCGCAATGTTGGGCCACCCCACGGCATAATATTCATGGTGCCAGCCCCTAAAGCCGCAATACAAGCAAGAATTTTTCGGTCCATACCAAGACGATCATAAATGGGAATCATCGCAGGAATACATATCAGAAAGGTCGATGCACCGGAGCCATCCAGATGGGCCAACATAGCAATCAATGCCGTGCCGACCGCAACCTTTGTTGGATCTTGCCCCCCAAACTTAATAATGCCTTTGATCATAGGATCGAACATCCCAGCATCATTCATCACAGAAAAGTATAAAATGGCAAAGGTCAGCATGATTCCGGTGGGCGCAACACTCTTGAGGCCAGCATAAATATAGCCCCCAAGCTCCGGTCCCAAACCAGCTAACAAGCCAAATACGATAGGTACCAATACCAATGCCACCACAACTGACATGCGTTTTGTCATGATTAGCGCTAACAACACCAGAATGGTGCATCCACCCCAAAAAGCCAACATTTTGCTACTCCTTATTATTGTATTTGAGCAATATGGAGCCTTTAGAGTAAAGGCACACATAAATAGCCTTTATTTTTTAACACCAACAACATTTAAATGACCAATCGAAAAAACAAGTAAGTTTAGTGGTAAAGCAAATAAAACACACAACAAAAAGGCTTTCCTTAGATAAAACTCGTTATTTGACTAGTATTTTTAATATCGCTAGTATCAGCTAAGTTTATTAAAAATAGAAAAATTCACCTTGTTACTAAAAGATAAGAAGAATAATGAATCTATCCATCAAACAATTAAGAGCATTTTTAGTGTTAAGTGAAAACATCACATTTACACAGGCAGCTCAACGCTTTAATCTTTCTCAGCCCGCATTCAGTGCTCTCATTGCTAATTTAGAAGAGGAAATTGGGTATCGCCTGTTCGACAGAGATACTCGAAAAGTAGAACTAAACGCCAATGGCATTCATTTTATTGAAATTGCCCGACGGCTCATTTTAAATTATGACGAAGCTATCAACGAAATAACTGCACACGCAGCAGGAAGAAACGGCTCTCTTACTTTAAGTGTCTTGCCATCATTAGCTGTAGAATGGTTACCCGAGATATTAGCAACCTATAGCAAGACCCACCCACAAACCCAAATAAAACTCAATGATACTCAATGGAATCAATGCCTTAGCTCTCTAGTAAATGGGCAAGCTGATTTGGCTTTAGCCGCCAGTCAACCTACAACGAATATTTTCGACTCCACCTATTTATTTTCCGATAAGTTCTATCTACTTTGTCATGCAGACCACCTACTGGCGAACCGTGATAAAGTCTCACTAGAAGAGGTATACCAGTACCCGTTTATTGGCTTTAGCCCTCGCACCAGCATACGACAGTACACGGACAAGCTGTTTGAAAATAAAGGGATACAGCTAAATTACCGTCTAGAAGTGCAACAGCTAACGACCATGATGGGGCTTATCTCTGCTAACTACGGAATTAGCATCACAACGGGATTAACACTATTTCAATTCAAACATAAAAACATTGCCATTATTCCATTTGAAGACATCGATATTGAAAGAGATATTTATCTAATTCAGTTAAAAAACCACACTCAGCCAAATCATATCAAAACATTTTCAGACTTCATCATTAATCAATCTGAAATATTCAGTAAAAACACTTAATCTATTTAAAATAGAATTTTAAAAATGGCAAATAGAATCCAATCTATTCGCCATTTTACATCACCAACCAGAGATATGAAAAAAAATGATATCAATATTTTTATAATATACTTAATAAAAACTCAGGAAAGGTAAAAATAATACGGCTAGTTTAAACACAGTTTATTCTCAATCTTAATCCGCCAAAAATTCATCGACCGCAGCGAGTGCTTGCGTACCATAAATAACAGAGGGCCCACCACCCATCATAATGGCCACATCAATGGTTTCGACCAACTCTTCCCTTGTTGCCCCTGCATGAATTGAAGCTTTAGCATGAGAGGCAATACAGCCATCGCAACGCGCAGCAATGCCGATACCTAACGCCATTAGCTCTTTTACTTTGTTAGATAAGGCTCCTTCGCTCATAGAAGCCTTATACATGGTCATGAAGCCATCCAAGATGGCAGGAGATGACTTACGATACTCCCTCGCAAAGGCATTTTGCTCTTTATTGATCTCTTTATAACTTTTCATCCACTCACCTCATATTAGATTGTTTACGACTAATTCCAATAAAGAATAAGCTTATAATAAATAAAGAAGATAAAAGCGTTTTGATTTAGAGCAATACTTGGTGACTCAACCTACCCATTTCTGAGCAACCACTCTTTTTTTAGGATAGCGTATTGAAGTGTATTCTCGTACTTGGGTGTTCCATCTGGGTGGTTGATAAATGAGACAAACTCCACAAAGCATCCCTCTTTACGCATGCCTAGTCGTTCGCTTAATGCTTGTGATTTAATATTATCATCTTCTACAAAGGCATAGAGTCGTCTGGCATTTTTATCCATAAACAAATAATCAAACAGTGCATGCGCACTTTCGCTAGCGTAACCCTTACCTTCAAACCGCCCATTAAAATTCCACCCGACATTATAGGTATCTACCTTTTGTCCATTTTGGATGTAGCGTTCTTCTGGATGAAAAAAAAGCTCACCGATTAGCTCACCAGTGTCTCTTAAGGTGACAGCAGCACAGCATTCATCTTGACAACGCTCTTGCGTTTTTTGCTTTGCTTCCTCAAGTGTTGTGACTTTATCGTCCAGAAAACAGTTCACACGTGGCGCTGACAAGTATTCGAATAAACCGTCGCTATCTGTCTCGCGAAAAGATCGGATTATTAATCGGTTTGTCGCTATGTCTGTCATGAGACCCCCTAAATAGAATGAGGCTCTAACTGTGAATAACATCCTAGAATAAAGCAACACTATTGGCGACAAAATGACAGAAAGAGGAGAATGAGAAAGGTAGTCAGTAACGACGTCTATTTAAGGAAAACGCCGTCACTGATTCTTTAATTATGCATTAGGTCAACGTAACCGACCCATAGCTTGGCTCTGAATGCGCTTTTGATAAAGCCGATGAGGCATGAGGCATAAGTAAGTGGGCAACGGGCTCAGAGAAAGCGGAATCCTCTAACAAAGGAGTGATAACGGCTTGAGACCAAGCCATTTTTCTATCATCTCGTGGTGAGACTCCTAAATGCTTACGATAACAACGACTAAAATGTGGCGTGGAAATAAACCCGCAAGCAGTTGAAATTTCGACAATGGACATGCTGGATTGCTTCAACAGTTGACGCGCCCGATCCAACCGTAGTCGTAAGTAATAACGCGATGGAGAGCAATCCAAATATTTATGGAACATGCGCTCTATTTGACGACGAGACACTCCGACAAAAACCGCCATCTCATCCAACTCAATTGGTTCTTCAAGATTATTTTCCATCAATTGGATGACGTCCAATAACTTGGGAGTGCAACTTACGCCATTATTTACCTGACGCAGTGGCATACGCTGTATATCGGACTCACCACGAATACGCTCACAGATAAACATATCAGACACTGCATTCGACAATTTAGCGCCATGTTGACGAGTAATCATCGTTAAAAACATGTCCATTGGGGCGCTGCCACCTGATGAGGTTAAGCGGTTACGATCAATAGTGAACAACTGATTATTACTTTTCACCTTGGGATAATTCTCTTGCAACGCCGTTAAACACTCCCAGTGAATGCTACATTGATAACCATTCAGTAACCCAGCATGAGCCAATACATAAGCACCAGTGCAAATGCCGCCAAGGCAAACATTTTGTCTTGCCTTTTGTTGTAACCAAGAAACCTGTTTAGAAGTATAGGAACGTGTAATATCTAACCCACCAGCGACAAAAATAAAATCAAAGTGGGGGACATCTTGCATTGAAAAATCCGCACTTAAACTCAATCCATCACTGGCGGTCACCGGTTGTCCGGTTTCCGAAATAAGCTGCCAGCTATACAACTCCTCAGCAGACAATTGATTAGCCATACGCAGAGACTCTATCGAAGAGGCTAGCGCGATCATGGTAAAATGATCTAAGAGAAGAAAACCAATTTTAGTCACTTTTTTATTGGACTTATGAGCGGTTTCTGCCGTTCCTATCAACATAACTTATTCCCTCCTAAATAATGCTTTGGTTAACACAGCAAAATATAGACCAATTAGTGGAAATCTGTCAGCTATTCGGAAATAACCCGCTCATGCAGCCATAACGATACCATTTAAAAATATTCGCGCCAAAACGCACCGATTAAGCACATCTCCGCCCATTAATTGAACAACTATTGATCACCACCCCAAGATTAAAAGTCAATCACAACATCCGTTTTCGCAACAGTACAGCAAGACAACACATAACCCGCTTCCACATCATCATCTGTAATACCGCCGTTGTGTTCCATCTGCGTTTCTCCGTTTGTCACCATTACCTTACAGGTACCGCAAATCCCCATGCCACAAGCTTTAGGAATCATCAAATCCAACCTCGCTGCCGCGTTATGAAGGGTTTCACCCTGAGGTACCTGAATACTCTTACCTTGTTTAGCAAACGAGATGGTCATCAAATCCGTTTCTATTATGGATTCAGCCTCTGCTAAAGCCACTTCTGCTAGTTCAATAGCATCTTCAACGACTTCCACAGGTGTCGCACCAAACGACTCCTCATGGTAGTGAGACATATCAAACCCTTTCTCCATTAGCAGGGTTTTTATTGCTCGCATATAAGGTGCCGGTCCACAACAAAAGATTTCTCGCTCCATAAAATCAGGCGCAATCATATTCAGTTTTTCGACATCTAAAAAGCCTCGATAACCATGCCATGCCAAGCCGTTTTCCATGCGCTCAACAATCATATGTAGACTGAAATTATCCACTCGCGACGCCATGTGATCGAGCTCACGAGCAAAAATAACGTCCCTAGGTGATCGAGCACTGTGAATAAAAGTAACATCGACCTCTGCATTGGTATCAAAGTACCAGCGCGCCATCGACATAACAGGTGTGATGCCGACACCACCAGATAACAGTAAAACTTTTTCAGCAGGAAAATCAATGCAGTTAAATTGACCAGCAGGCCCATGCACGGCGAGCTCTGTCCCAACCGTCATGTTCTCATACAGCCAATTAGACACTTCTCCACCAGGCACCCGCTTTACGGTGATCGAGAAGCTATAAGGCACAGAAGGCGAACTGGAAATGGTATATGAGCGCATCACCTGCTTACCGTTGATTTCTAATTCCAACGTAACAAATTGACCTGGCTTAAAAAAGAACATCACAGGCTGTTGAGCCATAAAACAGTAGGTACGAACATCCCAAGTTTCGTGAATCATCTTCACACAACGTACATTATGTCGACCATTAACCCATGTTTGGGTGTGGACGGGAGCAAAATAATCAGTGTTGACCGCCGAAGTATTTGAATCACTCATAAAGGCTTCCTAACTAAAAGATGATGACATATCGGCCATTCTCGTTTGAGTTGCTCAATGCAAATTAACCATTAACGACACGAAGTTGCTCAATGCAGTCACTCCCCCAAACAAAGACGATTACCATCATTTTATAGCGTCGATTTAGATACTTTGCCATGTCGTGAATAGACATATTTATTCAAACCATTTAAGAGAAGATAGCCTTTCACAATCCTCTTCCATCTATTCTTTTTGTTATGAAGGATCCAGAAAGATGAAGCAAATAGATTTAATAAACATACGGCATAATTCGCTTGATGAAGCTCGTGCTTCAGTAGCAAGCTCACTTGAACAACGCCAACAGAACTATTCCCTTAGTGCTGAACTTTATAATGATCCACATACATTTCGTATCGACATGGAAGAGATTTTTCACAAAGAATGGCTATTTGTAGGCATGACCAGTGAGATCCCTAAAAAAGGCGATTACTTCACCGTCGAGATTGGTCAAAATCCCGTTTTCCTCGTACGCGATGGCGACGGCAATGTGAATGCTTTCCACAATACCTGCCGCCACCGTGGCTCTGTCATTTGCACCGAACATCGAGGCAAAGTGGCAAACTTGGTGTGCCCTTATCATCAGTGGACCTATGATTTAAAAGGCAACCTCTTGTTCGCTGGTACAGAAATGGGCAAAGACTTCGATATGAAAAAACATGGCCTCAAACCCGCTCATTGTAAAACGGCTGGTGGGTTCATCTTTGTTTGTTTAGGAAAAGACGCCCCTGATGATGGTTTCAGCGACTTTTTAGCCACGTTAGAAGAATACATGGCGCCTTACGATGTAGAAAATACCAAACTGGCTGTTGAATCCAATATGCACGAACAAGCCAATTGGAAACTCGTCCTCGAGAACAACCGTGAATGCTACCATTGTGCCAACAACCATCCTGAATTGCTTAATACCTTACTGGAATGGGATGACACTAACGATCCACGGGCTCCTCAGGACTTTCTCGACCACTATCAATCTCAAGCTGACAAATGGGACGCCGAAGGCATTCCTCACAAACATCAAAGCTTTGGGAGCCGACAACGCAACCGCATCGTGCGCATGCCGCTTAAGAAAAACACCAAAGTGATGACTATCGATGGCGGTGCAGGCTGTCAAAAAATGTTGGGGCGCATTAAAAACCCAGAACTGGGCTCCATGCGGATATTGCACCTACCTAATTCTTGGAACCACATGCAATCCGATCATTTTATTGTCTTTCGAGTCTTGCCCATTTCCCCGCAAGAAACCATGGTGACCACAAAGTGGTTTGTCCATAAAGACGCCGTCGAAGGTGTGGATTACGACCCTGAACGACTACGCCAAGTTTGGGATGCCACCAACGACCAAGATAGAATACTCGGCGAGCGCAACCAGCAAGGCATCAACTCCATCGGCTACGAACCTGGCCCCTATTCCGAAACCTTTGAATATGGAGTGATTAACTTCTTGGATTGGTATTCAGACACGATTCTCAAACATCTGAAAGGCTAAATGCATAACGTACGTGTAGAGTCATTGCGCTCCACACGTACGACTTCTCTTAAACACCTACCTCGCAATAGGCGCCATCGCCATCATCAATCAAAAAACACACTCATTATTTTTTTGATCTAAATACACTCAGTCAAAAAATGTCTTTTGCAACACCTATCATTTAGAGCTCTAGATGAGCTAGAGCGCAAATCAATTGTGGGAAAACGTTTTTTGCTAGCGACTTCCTGCTGAAATATCCAATAGAAATAAAGGCACATGACGCCCATAAAAAAACGCCTTAACTCGAATCAAGTTAAAGCGTTTTTTTAATGACTTTATTAGATTAGAGATATGCCTGCATGATGGTTTTGACTTCAGGGAGGATGGTGGCATTACTTTCGATGATTTCTTGGCAAACCAGTTTGACGAAATACGTTTGCTCTGGGCATTCATTTAGCCAAGACACAAGGCAAGTATCAACTTCTTTTAAGTCTTTAGCGGTGTCCACTGGCGCGCCAATACCGATGAGCTTCTCTTTAAAATCCACTTCATCGATTAAATCTACGATCATCATTTCGTCTACTCCCTTCCCCAACGAATAGCATATATCTAACGAATAACATTTTCTTCAATTAATAGGTCAAAAATGGCTTTAGCTTTCTCAGCGGCACTTTCATTTTTCATGACTTTACCGGATCCACCTTGTGGTTTCGCAGTAGCCGCTTTAAAGCGATCTGCCGCTGTCTTAGCCTTCACGGTTTTCAAACGTTTAGGACGAGGTTTCGCTGGAGCCTCTTGCCAATCTACACGAATTTGGTCCACTTCACCATGCGTGTTTACACTTTCCATACGTACACGCTGCCCTGGCCCAAACGCACTTTGGCGAGCTGGCGCTGCCGCATTATCAACACTGGCAATAAAGGGTAACTTAACCGTTACAGAACGGCGTTGACCACGAGGCAATGCTAGCAACACCTCAGCAACACCGTCTTTAATGGAAACAATATCCGCCACCCGAGCCACGACTGGCCAACCAAGCTTTTCCGCCAACAGATAAGGCACCATACCTGAAGATTCACCACTTTCTGAGCGAACGCCTGTGAGCACAATGTCAATCTTTTCTTGTTGCAAATAATCACTTAGTGCAGGAACGGCATCCGCTGTCTCATCTTGCTTCAAGACGGTCATAGCAGGTAATCCCATACCGGCATATTGACGAAGCACGGGCTCTTCTGGATTACCAACATGCAACACAGAAAGCTTTTCACCAGCAAGTTTCAAGCCAAGCTCAACGCCTCGACCATCTTGCTCAGCACGACGAGCGCGACCCGATTGAGGATGGCGACCAATTGATATCAAGGAAACAACGTTAGGCTGCATCGCTTTGCTCCTCTTGTGAACCTTTCTTACGAGCTTGTGCCAACAACATTAACTCAGCCAAAATGTCTTCGCTGTCCCCAATGACACTCAAGGCTGCGCGTTTCACCATATCACAACCCGCGTCTGTGTTGATGGCAACCACTTTGTCACATTGACCAATCCCCTGCATATGCTGAATCGCACCCGAGATGCCCACAGCAAGATACACTCGAGCCGTCACCCAAGTACCCGTCGCACCAACCTGACGGAAACGTGGCATAAAACCATCATCCACTGCAACTCGGCTGGCCCCTTCGGTAGCACCAAGAACCGTTGCCACTTTGTGGAATTGATCCCAATTATGAATGCCGTTACCCGCCGAAAGAATAAACTCGGCTTCGGCAAGCGGAATGGCACTAGGATCAACGTCCATCAAACCTTTGTCTTGCAACGCAGGCTCACTCACCGAGATACCATCCACCTCAATGGCAAGGGCTTCATGACGCGTTTCGTCAATGGCTTCACCACATTCTTCTAACAACATCAGAATACGTGGCGTTTGACGAGAAATATCAAGGCTACCACCGCCACCACGACAGACCGTTTGCTCCCCAGACACTTGCCAAGCCTGAGCAGCTGGGCGCTCACCTAAACGCGCCGCCAAGCGCGAGCCTAAATCACTACCGCCATGAATACTGTCTGGGAACAACCAGTGCTTAGGTGCCAATTGAGCTTCAATATGCGTCAGCGCGGTTAATCTTGCCTCGGGCGCAAAGCCTTCGTACTCGCTAGCGGATAAATGAATCAAGCGATCCACACCAGCCAAATCATAATGAGTTTCTTTGCTCTCGCCAAAGCACACCGCCACCACTGCGCCATTACCTTCAATCGTTGAGACCATGGTATGTGCTAGACCGAGAATATCCTTATCGTGACCGGATAAGCGACCTCCGACCATATCCGGCACCACCACAATGTAGAAATCGGGATTGTCCACTTTATGAAGTGGCAATACCGCCTCTTGGTTCGCCGCAGAACGCTTGTTGCCCACGCCCACTACAGCGTTGCCTTTTAAGCGATCAATACGTTTGAGGCCATTCGGACCAATGAACCCAACTTGGTGAGGGTTCTTACGGAGAAGACCACTTGGCCCTCTCACCTCTCCTTGTACAGCATTAGCCACTGAATCATGGAGTGGATGCAGCCTGTTACGGGCAATCCACTCTCTGCGAGGATCGCGTCGAATGATGTCGCTCATTAATGCACCTCTTCAATCAATTGTCCGGCGAGAATTTCGGCAATGTCTTTTACTTCCGGACGCGGTTCAACCACCCCTTCCAGCATAGCAGTACATTGCTGACAACCAACGGCAACCAATTCTGCGCCGGTTGCTGTCACATCCTCCATACGCATATCCGCAATACGACGTTCACCGGGGATATCGGTAATGGGCGCACCGCCACCACCGCCACAACAACGTGAACGGAATCTAGAGCGCTCCATTTCAGCAACCTCAATACCAAGGGAACGCAGCAAGTCTCGTGGAGCGTCGTACTCACCATTGTAACGGCCTAAATAACATGGATCATGGTAGGTCACTTTGCCACCTTTAAACGTATCCAGTTTCAAAGCACCCGCTTGAACCAATTGATTCAAGAACGTCGTATGATGAAGCACTTCAACACCCTTTAACGCCCCCTCGGTATCAAAGTCCGCGTACTCATTGCGTAAACAGTGGTAAGCATGGGGATCCGTGGTAACAATTTTCTTGAAAGAGTATTGAGATAAGGTAGCAAGGTTGCGTTTTGCTAAACTTTGGAACGTAGCATCATCCCCAAGACGACGCGCCAAATCACCGCTATCACGCTCTTCATCCCCTAGGATAGCAACATCGACATTCGCTGCTTTCATCAATTTTACGAAGGAACGCAAGATGCGCTGGCTACGCATATCAAATGCACCGTCAGACACCCAGAACAAAACATCCGCCTGTTTTTTCTCTTTCATCACGGGCAAGTTTTGATCTGCCGACCAGTTAGTGCGACTGCTCGGTGCGTAACCATTTGGGTTGTCCGTCGCGATAATGTTTTCAAGAACTTCCGACCCTTTATTAGGTGTATCGCCCTTTTCCATGGTTAGGAAGCGGCGCATATCGACGATCGCATCGACATGCTCGATCATCATCGGACATTCTTCAACGCAGGCACGACAAGTCGTACAAGACCATAATGTATCCGCTTCGATCAAACCCGCTGTAATAATATTGTTCGCACCACCTTTGGCATGACCAACTTCTTTACCTGGCTCTTTACCCGTCTTCCTAACAGGATGGGGGCTACCTGCGTATTTCGCATCCGTACCACCTGCAAGACCCACCACCATATCTTGAATCAATTTTTTCGGGTTAAGGGGCTGACCCGCTGCAAAGGCAGGACACATAGCCTCGCATTTACCACACTGTACACAAGCATCAAAGCCAAGCAATTGGTTCCATTTGAAATCACTTGGCTTAGCAACACCGTGTGACTCGCCCCCTAGTTGTGCCGGTTTTAGCCCGGTGGATCGACCACCACCAAAGCGCTCAGGACGACGGTGAAACGCAAGATGCAAGGCTCCAGCAAAAGCGTGCTTCATGGGACCACCCCAGCCCATGCCGAAGAGCAACTCTCCTAAACCAACGATGACGCCTACACTCAGAATCAATGTCAGTAGTACACCGCCAAACCCTTCTGGTAGCACACCTGCCACAGGCAGAGTTAACACAATAAAGGTGAGCGCAAAGGTAATCAGGCTCTTAGGCAAACGCATCCAAGGGCCTTTGGATAAACGCGAAGGCGGATTCAAACGACGCTTGAAAACAAAAAATGCACCGCAAAGCATAAGCACCAAAGCGCCCAACAGTAGCCATGTGACAATTTTTTGCTCTACGTGAAAAACATACACCGCAATGACAAGCACCATAGACAACACAAAACCGCCCGCTGTCGCAACGTGCGTTCTAGACATGTATTTGTCACGTTCAACAACGTGGTGCAAATCGTTAAGGTAACGCCCTGGCATCGCCATCAGGCCAGCAATGAGATTCACTTTTTCAGGCTGCCCTGCGCGCCATAGGCTGATACGGCGCAAGGCACCGATGACGCCAAGAGCCAGAAGCACAACAATCAGAATAGAAGGTAACCAGTCGATAACCATCTTTCACCCTCATCTAGTAAAAGCGGGGGCAGCTTAGCTGCCCCTTGGGTTCAGTTTAAGTTGGTTTAGTTGAGTACGGCTAAACGTTAAAGGTCTTTGCACAAGCGCAGCGCATCATACATGGCGGCGTGTGTGTTGCGTTGAGATACGCAATCCCCCAAACGCCACAAGATCATGCCATCGACTTGTTCAGACAACACAGGCTGAGGTTTAATATCAAACAATGCTTCAACATCAATCTGCCCCTTGTTGTAAGACGCTTCTTTCAGGGCATAATACAGCTCTTCATTAGGACGAGTACCGTTCTCAATCACAATTTGATCTACCACGCGCTCTTCTCGCTGACCGGTATATTCGTTCTCAAGTACCGCCACCAAGCTGCCGCCTTCGCGATACACTTTTTCAAGAATCATGTCAGATGTCATGATCACTTCTTTCTCGTATAGCGAGCGGTAGTAAGTTGGGAAGGTCGTACCACCGATACCCACACCGGGCTTGATATCATCAGTGACCAGCTCAACCAAAGACCCTTTAGACGCCAGATAATCCGCCGCAGACATACCTGAGAATTCACAGATAGTGTCGTAGATCAAAACGTTTTTACCGGGTTCGACTTTGCCACTTAGAATGTCCCAAGAAGACACACATAAGCCTTCATCAGCTCCCCACTCTGGGTTTTGCTCAACGAATGGACGACCGCCTGTTGCAAGGATACAGACATCTGGTTTGAACTCTTTAATCAGCTCTTCGTCGGCCGAAGTACCAAGACGCACATCTACACCTAGACGATCCAGCTCCATCACCAACCAACGCGTAATACCTGCAATCTGGTCACGCTGTGGTGCTTTAGAAGCCAAGGTGATTTGACCACCTAACTCTTCAGCACGCTCAAGTAATGTCACCTTGTGACCACGTTCTGCCGCAACACGTGCTGCTTCCATACCGCCAGGGCCACCACCGACAACAACGATGTTACGAACTGGACCCGTTGTTTTCTCGATAATATGAGGCAACCCCATGTACTCTCGAGAGGTCGCCGCGTTTTGGATACACAGAACATCGAGACCTTGGTATTGACGATCGATGCAGTAGTTTGCCCCCACACATTGACGAATTTGGTCAACCTGATCCATTTTGATCTTCGCGATAAAGTGAGGGTCAGCAATGTGAGCACGTGTCATACCGACAAAATCCACATAACCCGCTTCGATAATACGCTTCGCTTGGTTAGGGTCTTTAATGTTTTGCGCGTGAATAACAGGCACACTCACGACTTCTTTAATGCCCGCTGCCAAATGTAAGAATGGCTCGGGAGGATAGCTCATGTTGGGAATAACGTTTGCCAAGGTGTTGTGCGTATCACAACCAGACCCCACCACACCGAAGTAATCGATAAGACCCGTGTCGTCGTAGTACTTAGCAATTTGCTTCATGTCTTCGTGATTTAGACCATCTGGATGGAACTCATCCCCCGTGATACGCATACCCACAACAAAATCTGGGCCGACTTCGGCACGAACCGCTTTCGCCACCTCAAGACCAAATTTCATACGACCCTCAAATGTGCCGCCCCATTCGTCAGTACGCTTATTCACACGAGGCGACCAGAATTGGTCAACTAAATGCTGGTGAACGGCAGATAATTCAACACCGTCCAAACCACCTTCTTTAGCACGACGTGCCGCTTGTACAAAGTCACCCACAATGCGCCAGATTTCTTCCACTTCGATGGTTTTACAGGTTGCACGGTGAACGGGCTCACGAATACCGGATGGCGACATTAGGTTCGGCCAGTTTTCGCCGTCCCAACGGGAACGCCGTCCCATGTGGGTAATCTGAATCATAATCTTGCCGCCATGCTTGTGCACCGCATCCGCAAGATTTTGGAAATGAGGAATAATACGATCCGTCGATAAGTTGACGGAGCTCCACCAACTTTGAGGGCTATCAATAGACACCACACTGGAACCACCACAAATACACAAGCCACAACCGCCTTTGGCTTTTTCTTCGTAATACTTCACATAACGGTCTGTCGTCATGCCGCCATCAGTCGCATATACCTCCGCGTGAGCCGTACTGACAATACGGTTACGTATGGTCAATTTGTTGATGTTTAATGGCTCAAATAACGCATCATACTGGGACATAACAAGACCCCCGTCCTTATAAAAAATACCAAACTAAAAATCTAAAAAACACAAGAAAGCGCTCCCTGGTTTTGCGAGCGCATTGGCTGTGAAAATCTACAGGGGAGACACTTCAAAATACCCTACATCGCAACCTTCTTCTGCGGCACTTTGTGTTTGAATCGCTTGAGTACGAATCGACAAACCCTGGCTTTTAGCCACTTGATCTAACGCACCGGCAAACCAGCCAGTAAACATGTAATCCACCTTGCGGTTGACCTTTTTACCGTGGATTTTTTCGTAGTGATAAACAAAAGCGGAATTTTCTAAACGCACTTTTGCGGTACCTTTTTCAACGTCTAACGCCTCAGTGATAAAAAAGCCCCAGCCACGTTGAGATAAGCGTTTCAAATAGTGATGCCACACTTCATCGCCCGTAAAACCATGGCACTCGGCTTCTTGTTCACACCAAAAATAGGCGGATTTGTAACCAGCTTTATAGAGGATCTCAGCGTAACGCTCAGCACCAATCTCATCCTCTATTCCCATATGGTTATTAACAAAAAAGTGACGTGGTACATACAGCATAGGCAAAGCGTCTGTTGTCCAAACACCGGTTTCATCGTCTACTTGGATGGGCATTTCAGGGGCATGTGAACTCATTTTACTTCCTCATTAAACGGTCTATTTTTTGTAACTTGTCATATCTAACTGAGTTTCGGCGGATAGCGTGACTATTCGCCCCAGACTTCGCGCAGCAAGTTCACCCAGTTCTCACCCATAATTTTGCAAACTTGGCGCTCACTAAAACCATGTTTTAACAAGGCTTCCGTCAAATTTGGAAACTCACCAACCGTACGAATGCCTTTTGGATTAATAATCTCACCAAAACGTGTCAACCGACGGGCATAGCCCTTGTCATGGGTAAGGTATTCAAAAAAGTCTTCGCCATGGCCTTGAGTAAAATCTGTACCAATGCCAATCGCATCTTCCCCGACGATGTTGTAGATGTATTGAATGGCTTCGACATAATCGTCAACCGTGGCATTCACCCCCGCTTTTAAAAACGGTGTAAACATCGTCACGCCAACAAAGCCACCATTATCGGCAATAAACTTAAGCTCTTCGTCGGAGCGATTGCGTGGGTGTTCTTTCAGACCAGAAGGTAAGCAATGAGAGTAAGCAACCGGCTTTTTAGACTCGATAATGACTTCTTTAGCAGTGTTTGGACCAACATGTGATAAATCGCACAGCATGCCGACACGATTCATCTCAGCTACGATTTCGCGACCAAAGCCAGAGAGCCCCCCATCACGCTCGTAGCAGCCAGTACCTACTAGGTTTTGCGTGTTGTAGCACATCTGCACAATGCCCACGCCAAGATCTTTAAAGATCTGCACGTAGCCGATTTGGTCCTCAAAAGCGTTAGCATTTTGAAACCCCATCATCACGCCCGTTTTACCCTCTTCTTTAGCGCGGTAAATGTCTTTGGTTGTGTAAACCTTGGTCAGCAAATCACTGTTGGTTTCGATCAACTGATTCATCTGGGCAATATTGCGTACCGTACCCTCAAAGTTTTCCCAAAAGCACACAGTGCAGTTAGCGGCCGTCAACTTGCCTTTAGCCATATCTTCGAACAACTCACGATTCCACTTCGCACAAATCAAGCCATCGATCACAATAGCGTTATCATGTAATTCTGCTGCGTTCATTGTTATTCCTTACCTCTCGGTGTGGGGCTTTTAATCTAGTTATAAGCAATGAACTCAGTGTAATTTCTCGATTGGTGGGATAGATGGCTGGAAACGACTATAGGTAGACTAAAAGCGACGAATCGCGACAGCCCCCCTTTCACCCCAATGGGCATCACACATTCCCTCCCTTTATCTTTTTTAAGAGGAAGGTTATGCTTTTTTCTAGGCTACAATCTATGTCTTTTGAAATAAGAGCGTTGCTGCTGAACCCGCAAAATGCGTAAATTTTATGCTATCGCGCTTTTATTTTTACTAAAACATTCTTAGGATAAGCATTCGTTGAAGTAAGATGCTAGGGCATTTCTTGAAATGCATTAAAAATCAGCTACAGACAAGGAGAAAGGAATGAATGTCGAAGACTTATTCATGGCACCAGAAGATTTATTTAGATTAGGCAATGCAACAGGCCCAAGGCTAGATAATATTCGACGGCCAAAGGATGTAGATACAACTGAAATCAACGGTATTCTTGTTGTTATTGCAAATGGTAAAGGTATTTCCCTGTCGACTAAAGACCGTATTGAATCAACACCAATGTCTGGATGGGTTTGGAAAATACCTAAAGGAACATCTGTTCCTGTTGGCCTTAAACTTCTAAATGACCGACCAGGACATTACAGCATAGCCCCAACATCTAATATTCCCTTAGACGAATTCAAAGGACTACTATCAAAATTGGCCCTAAAATGCCAAAAAGTATTTAAAAAGCAGATTGTATTATGACATATATTAAAGAACTTACTATTTCCCTATGCGACTGGGAAACAAGAATTATTCTTGAGTCTATTAACCAAGAAGCCTCGCGCCTAAAGTATATTTGTGAACACTCGGAAGACGAAGATGAAGCAGCAGACGCCGGAAATGATTATTTAGAGGTTATTGGGTTCAAAGAAAGGCTAGAAAAACAAGCAGTAGAGCTGTTTGGCCAACAAATAAAAGATTTTAGCAGAGAAGTTTTATGATTATTCACTCATAGAAACTCCATCTCCATCGACAGACCTCTATAACAAAATACCGTATGTTAGCGTTCTGCCTAAGTAGTACAAAACTAATAGGCTCATGCTACTAAATAAAGGCCGCCAATTGCTTGGCGGCCTATCTGGTTTCGCTGGTCATAATACGCCCCTTTTATCTACCTTGTTTGGCTTTCAAAAACGACACCAGTTCGTTTTCCTTGATGACCTCTATCTGCTTACCCCGCCGGATAGAGAGGCTCGCTGTTTTGGCTTCTTGCGCGCCAATGATAATGATATTGGGGATTTTCAGCTCAAAGCCGCGTTTAATTTTACGACCAACAGAATGGTCACCAAACTCACACAGCACATTGATGTCTTCTTGCTCTAGGTTGACGCGTATTTGATTAGCGTAGTCTAAGACGGAATCATCCACTGTCACTAATGCAACGGGTTGTGGATGCACCCATTCAGGCAATACACCTTGCGACACTTCGAGCAGTATGCCGATCCATCGTTCTATCGAGCCATACACTGCTTGGTGCAAAATAATGGGGCGTTCCACTTCGCCTTGGTCATTATTGAATTCTAGGGCAAAGCGCTCTGGCAAATTGAAGTCCAGTTGGACCGTTCCACATTGCCAAATTCGTCCCATGGCGTCTTGTAATGCCAGCTCTATTTTCGGCCCATAAAACGCCCCCTCACCGACTTGGATCTCATAGGGAACCTTTTCTAACTGACAAGCCGACTTAAGTATCTCCTCCGCTCGGCGCCAAGTCGCCTCATCACCTAGAGCCTGCTCTGGTTGAGTGGAGATTTTCACCTCTAAGGCTTGATAACCGTAGTCGTTATAAATTTGTTTAGCGCGCTTAAGAAATAAGCAAATTTCTTGTTTAGCCTGAGACCAAGCACAAAAAACATGGGCATCGTCCTGAGTAAACTGTCGTAAACGTAGGCTACCATTTAACGACCCAGACGATTCATTACGATGCACTAAACCAAATTCAAACAGCCTAAGTGGTAAATCACGGTAGCTGTGTACACCCCGTTTATACATCAGTATATGAGCGGGACAAGACATCGGTTTCAACGCATATTCTTGATCACCGTTTTGCTCGCCACCAAAGAACATATCGTCTGCATACATAGCCATATGACCTGAAACCTGCCACAGGGACTTTTTCATAAGCTGAGGCGTACGCACTTCTTTAAAACCATATTGGCGATAACAGCGTCGCATATGTTCTTGTATCTTTTGGAACAAATACCAGCCATTCGGGTGCCAAAAAAGCATTCCGGGGGCTTGCTGTTCTGAGTGAAATAGATCGAGCTGTTCTGCTAGTTCGCGATGAGTTTTCATTTCTTTCTCCTAATGAAAGACATTGAGTGAAAAACTCTGAGCGAATAACAGGAAATAGACATTAAAAAAGCCCTCTGGCAATTCGCTCAGAGGGCTTTTTTAATCAAACAACAACTACCCTCCAAACAACCTTGTGGTCGTGGTGGTAGCGGTGTTGCCTTTGAAAAAACAAAATAATCGATTCATAACCAATATTTTTATCACTTAAATGCCGCCATGGCAATATCCTGTCAAATATCACACTGTCGCTTCGGCCCCCTTCTCGTCCCAATCCTCCCAGCCAGCAAAACGTAATGGCTCAAGGTCGTCCAAATGGGTAAGATAGGAATGCCAATCGGTCAGGTTTGCTTTTAAATCTGCTTCGAACTGCTCCGGTGATTTGTAAGTGAAACCTTTGTTTTGTATTTCAGTAGACAGATAAGGCGGGTACACACTAAACCCCATATAGTGCAAAGAAAAATTCATGGAACGTAATAAGTCTTCTATTACTCCGCCACCGCGTCCATTTTGGGTAAAAGTGGATAATGGCGCCCCAGAGGTAACGGAACAAATCGCTCTTTTGCCTTTAAAATAGCCTTTGTCATAGCGCATCTTACTGGTATAAAGTCCACCACCAACAAACACCCTATCGAACCACCCCTTTAGCATGGCTGGCTGCTGATGCCACCACATGGGAAATTGCAAGATCAGTAAATCACAGGCTTCTAAACGGCTTATTTCACGCTTCACCTCTTCTGGAAGCGTATCGGTTTTATAAGCATGTCTTTGCTCTGAAAGTATATCAAACCGTTCCGTGTTCACTCTATTTTGATAGTGTTCGGCTTTTTCAACGGGATCAAAACCCTCGGCATATAAGTCAGACACAACAACATTGTGCCCTAAACTTTCAAAGGCATTAACAGCGGTATTGGTTAATGCACCATTAAATGAATTGGCTTCTGGATGACAATGCACAATGAGAATATTCAACAGAACTCCTAACTTGATAAACGTGTTTTTTTAACATACAGACTAAAAAAGGGATTATCAATCTGGAGACGAGCAGGACACACTAGTTAATAACCTTAATAAGGCAACCTTAAAAGCACAAGCCAACTAGAAACTCAGCCCGAGTTCCTTTAACGCTAACTCACATTGCTCTGCATTTTTAAATTGTATGGCTGGCATACCAACCGCTTCAGCCCCTTCTACGTTATAGGACATATCATCGATAAAAACGGTTTCAGAGGCTGTTAAGTCATATTGACACAACAATAACTGGTAAATTTCTGCTTGAGGCTTCATAACACCAATATTAGCTGATACAACGACACCATCAAATTCAGACCAAAAATCATAAGTGGACTGTAGATACTCCACCGTCTTAACCACATTATCAGTAAGTGCGTAAACGCCATAGCCTGCCGCTTTCACACGTTTCAGCAAATCGACGGATCCAAACAACAAAATCTGGGAGTGTTTGACATAATAAAACAGTCGCTCACACTCTGATTCAGACAACCCCATGGACGCCTGGTATTGATGCTTGGCTTCTGCTTCAGTCACTAGTCCTTTATTCAGGTACACCCAGATACGACTATGGAAAAGGTCTTTTGCATACTGCTCCATATCTTCCATGTTACCGAAAGTCAGCCTTACCACCTCGATAGGAGACCAACGAACCATCACATTGCCGATATCAAACACGACGTTCTTAATGTTGCCTAGTTGCATCTATTCACCTTCGTCATATTGCACAGCAGACCATCATAGAAAAACCAATCTTAACGAGGATTTTATCGAGACGTTATGTCAAAAAGATGACTTTTTATTTTCTTTATATCGTAAAAAAACAATACACATCGTCAGTCTTTCTCATCGCGTTACCGGTATATTAAGCTTCAGATTTTAAGAATATAATCAGCCTTTTTATTCCATTTATGATAATTAATTAAATATGCCTAAACTAACGATCTAGGGAACCCCATACTATTGCCAAAACAGAGCTGGGGAAAACGAAGATAAGACGTCTTATTAATCATTTATTTACCTAGTGATAGTTTATCCATGTAGTTAGCAAGACTTTGAGCACCTAAGTCTTGAGAATTTTTCAGAGCATTATAAACACCAGCCTGATCATCCGTTTTTCTTTGTTGCCCCAATTTTAACTTACCTTCAATATGTGATAATTCCACTTTAAAACCCACAATAGCAGGTAGAAGTTTATCCCTAAATTCGTCCGTTATTACATCTCGTTTAACAAGAAGCTCAGGTTCATACTGATGCACAACTTCTTCAACCGCTTCAAGGGTTTGTTTGTCGTTTAAAAGGGATACTTTCCCATATGCATGTACGGCAGCATAATTCCATGTCGGTACCGCTGGTGATTGAGCATACCAGTTAGGAGATATGTAGCTATGAGGGCCAGAAAATACAATTAAGACATCCGCTCCCTCAAGCTCTTTCCAGTGAGTATTAGCTTTAGCACAGTGACTATAAAGAACCCCATTCTCCCCTTCGTCAGAATGTAAAACAAATGGAATATGTGTTCCTGTCAGTGAGGTAGACACCATTATGCCAAAGCCGAATTCATTGATAAAATTATGAATAACAGACCTATCTTGCATTTTAATATTGTTCGGAATATACATAGAGTTCCTTTTCTAATAAGAGGCTGCTAGCACCTGAGTAAACCAGCATAGTCACCATTTTTTAGGATATAGTTAGCCTTTAGTTACGCGTTTTTTATAATCGCCACTTTTTCGTATATCAATCTATTTTATAATGCTGAATTTAACGTCAGCTCTTGTATATCGGTTATATCCACTTCCCTGTTAAGTAAACGTTTATACCTGATTAATTCGTCTTTAGGGATAACGGGCACTTCGATGCCTTGATAGCATAGTGGCATTGATTTAGAAAAGTCTATTTCCAACCTGTGCCACGAGCCATCGACGACTGATTGAATTCGAGTCTCCTGAGATAAACCAATTTCTATTTTTTGTGAATGATAGATTAGCTGAAAATACTCTAAATCCCAGCCATATTCAGCGTAGCGCATTAAAGGCTTTGAAAGATATGAAGAAACCCTAGTTAACAGTTTATTGGCGTCTGAATTACGGATATACAGGTCAATATCAGCAACTTCTCGACTGCCGCCGTGAATGATTGCCGCCAACCCTCCAACAATCTGATAGTCGATGCCTTCTGACTCCAATATTCCCTTAAGCCAACTCAAAGCGTCTTTCACTCTATCACTCATCTAGAGACCTTATTCATCTGATGGTAAAAACGTCTGATATACAAACTGGCTAAAGCCCTCAGTTAGCTTTTTTGTATGCCAACCATTGAAAAGTGATGACTTGCAATATTGAAACCTTCACGTAAATAAAACTTATGTGCGGGAAAACGCTGAACACCAGAATCTAAGTGAATTTGCCCACAACCCTTTTCCAAAGCATAGGATTTGAACCAATCCATAAAAAACTTACCCACACCACGGGAACGAGACTCAGGGTTGGTAACCAAATCTTCGATGTAAATATGTTTACCCCACGCGAGTTTTTCACCAACGCTGAACCCAGCGACAGCCAATACACCCTCTGATGATTTAACATAGACGACTTGATAGCCATTCGATTGCTGTTTGTCGATTTGAGCAGACAAAGAATCGACATTATAAGTCGTACGAAGTTGTAACAACACTTCCAGTACGGATGCATAATCAGAGTTTTTCTCTAAAAATTGGACTTCCACTCTTTCTCCCTTTAACAGCTAGATGGAATAAATGAGTATGTTAACGGCTCAATAACACAGGCTCGTATGATTCAACATATCATACTTTTCTTGAGTGCAAGAGAGCAGATTGGGGCATTTTGGACACTAATAAGACGCCCATTACAGTCGTTACAGACTACTCAACGATAAATTGCCATGGGGCAAACGTGTTTATTCATAAGGCCAAAGCTTGTTATACAGGCAGTCTATATCTTAACCTTAACGAGTATCAGTTGAACAAATCACCGCTTCATACATCAAGTAACAAGAGAGTATTAGAAGCGCCAATAGGTTCGAGATAATACGATAAGAACAGGGAAAATCTCCAAACGACCAAAGATCATCGCAACACACATCAACCATTTTGCTGGATCTGTCAAACCACCAAAACCAGATGCCGTCTCACCATAGCCAAACCCCATATTATTGATACAGGCAGCGACTGTGCCAAATGCAGTGGGTAAGTCGTACCCCATTGCGACTAATCCCCATATAAAGGCGCAAGAAAAGAAAATAAAGAGAAAGAACAACCCCCATACCGACTGAATTACCCTATCTGAGACAGAGTCACCTCCAACCTTGATTTGATAAACAGCATTTGGATGAATCAACTGATCAATTTCTCTTGAACCTTGGCGATACAGAAGGAGAAAACGCATTGCCTTGATACCACCACAAGTAGAGCCAACACAACCGCCAAAAAAACTCGCCCCCATAAGTAGTAACACAACTTGAGCAGGCCAATGGGGGAAGTTCCCCGCCCCTAGTCCATTATCCGTCATAATTGACACCGCTTGGAAAAAACCGTGAACAAGCGAGTCTTTAGCATCAAACGTGCCTGTTCGGTATAACTCAAGACACACAATACTGACTATAATAAATAAGACGAAAATAAAAAAACGGACTTCCGAATTTTTAAAGATAGGCTTAAAACTGCGATTCAAAATAACGATATAATAGAGAGAAAAGTTAAGTGCCGCTAAAATGGAAAACACACCGCCCACTATCTCAATCGGTGCGCTATGATAATATCCTAAACTGTCGTCATGGGTAGAGAAGCCCCCCAAAGACACTGTTGATAAACTATGACATAAAGCATCAAACCAGTTCATCCCTGCAGCGTAATAGGACAATCCACACAATACAGCCATTGCTGTATAAATCACCCATAAGTTACGAGCGGTATCAGCCAGTCTAGGTGTCAATTTCTCCTCTTTCATAGGGCCAGGCATTTCAGATTGATAAAGCTTTGCTCCCCCTATACCCAAAAACGGCATGACGGCAACCGCTAAAACGATGATCCCTAGTCCACCAAGAAAGTTGAGTTGAGCACGGTAGTACAAAATGGACTTGGGCAAAGTATCAATGTGACTAAGAACAGACGCCCCTGTCGTTGTAATACCTGAGATCCCTTCAAAAAGAGCATCCGTCATTGACAGACCAAGACGACGATCAAGATACAAGGGCAAGGTACTAATGATAGAAAAGCTAACCCAGAAAATAACAGCAACCATAAAACCATCTCGGGTTCTTAGGTTCTTATCACCGCTATCCGTTGCTTTCCAGCCAATAAAGCCGATTGAAAACGCAACAACAAACGTAATTAAAAAAGCATGTAGCTCATTTTCTCCGTAGATAAAGCTGATAAGAATGGGAACCAGCATAGAGAGACTATAAAGAAGCACCAAAAAACTGCACAAATGCAATATTGTGCTAAACCTAGAACTATTTCCCATCTACAAACTTGCTCCTGTGAGCCTTTACATTAGTGCGCGCTATAATAAATTTTTAATGCATAAAATATCTAGAAAAAGAACGAGAATAGCCGTAAAAAAAGCGTAAAAATACCAATAAAGACCTGAGCAAAACCTTAACTCGACTAGAAACACCAAATCCCCCCACCCTAACTCCTTGAAAAAAGGGAAAGCAACAAGCATCAGTCCTCAGGGTCAACGCCCTTTTCTATTCAAATACATCACAAAGTTAACTGGCCTAAAGGTGTTCGTCCCCTAAGCGCCCCCTGATCACAATGGCTCCCTTATTATTTCCGATTCTCAACCATTTGCATTAAAGTACGGTGAAAAATCAACATATTAAGTGATGCTTCGTTCACAGCAATGAGCATTTTATTTGCCAAAGTAAAAATAGCCTGTATCTTTACACTGCTTTTTAGATCTCTCAGCAAGTGCTGGTAGCGATTAGGGTAGGTTTTAATGAATATAGTCTTTCTTGGAACATCATCTGGTGTTCCTACTAAAACTAGGAATGTGACGGGCATCGCCGTTCGTGAAGAAAAAGGCAGTGGCTGGTATCTTATCGATTGCGGGGAAGGAACACAGCATCAAATTCTGCATACCAATTTGTCGGCCAACTCCTTGCAAGCCATCTTTATCACCCATATTCATGGTGATCACTGCTATGGCCTCCCGGGCATTCTCGCAAGCGCGGGAATGAGTGGCCGAAAAGAGCCTTTGAAGATTATTGCACCAAGTGGTGTGAAAGAATGGGTCGAGGCCACGCAACGGCATACCCAGTTATATTTGCCGTTTGCATTAGAGTTTATAGGCTCTGATGATTTACCGTCTGTCGATTTCAGAAATGTGCGAGTGGAGACAGAAGCGCTTTCCCATAGAGTACCATCTTATGCCTATAGCTTTATTGAGAAAGATATCAACCCTAGTTTAGACGTTGAGAAGTTGGCGTTACATGGCATCCCTAGAGGCCCACTTTGGGGACAATTAAAAAAGGGGCAGGATATTGAGCATAATGGCAAATTGCTCAGCAGTAACGACTACCTGCTATACGATAAGCACCCGCGCAAAATGATTATTGCAGGAGATAATGACCAGCCTGAACGGCTATCGCAATTTAGTCACGAGGCAAACGTGCTTGTTCATGAAGCCACTTATACAAAGGAAATCGCCGAAAAAGCGGGAAATAGCTATGGTCATAGTTATGCTGAGCAGGTAGCGGAATTTGCCCAGCGCACCAATATTCCTAATTTAGTGCTGACACACTTTAGCCCGCGCTACCAATCCAACCCCAACGCCTCCCCTTCCATAGAGGATATTTACCAAGAAGCCAAAGCCTGTTACTCAGGTAGACTATATCTTGCCAATGACTTTGACGAGTACCAGCTGAACAAATCAGGTGAGTTAAAGAAAGTTTAGGGGAAGCTGCCCAAACCTACACCTATAACCAAATCAAAATAAACAGCCTTAATTTTTTGGAAATCAACGACACCGGCTGACTTATGGGCGGCCCTATTGAGTTCGGTTTGATATTCGGATGGATTATTCCAAACCGGACGCGTTTCGTAGATATAAACAGACTGGTTTTCTAAACGCCAACCCAGATCCAATTGATTCCTAATGTGAATAAGAGGTCTTTTTTTCTAAAAAAGCATCACCTGCCTTTTCACTTTGTGAATTTCGAACTCGCTTAACGCCATAAAACTTGATTCTTCTCTTGTGATGTAGCGCTTTGTACGAGCGTCCGGCGCCGTAGGCGCTAACTGCTGCAATTTGTTATACCCGCTCAGAATTTGCACTACGGTCTTGTCTTTTAAGTACGCATTTAAAAGGAGCCATTTTGTGGTCTCCATCTGCATAAGATGAAAAAAAACCTTCCAAACTGCGGCCATTCTCACGCAACATTAAACTTAAACTACCACGATCAATATGAGCGCAATCTTGATTTTCGTATTCTCCAGTTAAAATTAAGTTCTTAAATGAACCAGTAAAGCCGTAGGTATGAATATCACTTGCTCCGCCAATCTCTACAATCTGCCCCCTGACGGAGTGCCCAACACGCTTAATTTCAACTCTGACCTCTATTGGCGACATACCCGAACCAATTTAAAAAAAAAACTTTCTATCAATTAATTCGTCTTGATTTTCTCCGTTTTCGACATCAGGAGCACCTTTGATAATAAGTTCAGCTTCTATATCTCTCTCACCTTCTTTTTCTTGAGCAGAAGCCGCAACACTAAGTGATTTATTAGTATCATTTTTCTCATCAGGTTCTTCGCTTGGACTCTTTCTTCTACGTCGCCGACGCTCGACAACGCCAAAGGCAATATTAATTCTTCTTTTATCAATTTCTTCTATCCCAATAAATGGAACTAGCACCCCATTCCATACACCTTCAATCTTGGTATCTTTGTAAAGTAAGTTTTCAAGCCAAGGAGTAATATTAGAGCGCCAAACCACTGAAAATATCAGAATCAGCAATGATGTGACCACACCAGCAATCACACCATTAATTATCGGTTCCGCTAAATCCGCTTGAGCTTGATTTGAAAATGAAAACCAACGCCAGCATAAAATACCGAAGCCTAAAAAAATCAAATATGGCGCCAATTTACGCAAAGTTATCCAAAACCAAACTAGACATTTCATAATCATTGGTTACTTCCGTTTAAAGGTATAACGCCGCCACACGCAGCTTTTGTAGTGGAGGCGAAGCCGCAACGAAAAAGACGTCGCCGTGACTAGCTTTGTTAACTATTTGGTCTTGCCTCTGTAAATGTACTTTCACCGACGACCCAAGTTTTAATAATCTCATACCCATGCTTTTTTAGAAGCAGCTCAATCACCGGTTTGTCAAGAATTCCATAGTATGACGAGCCTTTTGATCCAGAATATAAGTATCCATGTAACATTTTCTCTCCGGATTCATATTTACTAAAATAAGAACTTCTATGTTGATTTACAAAAATGGCAAAGCCATCCTTTCTTAGAAGCCTAATTATATGCTCCAGCACGTCAGCTATCATCCTTTTACAAGGAATTGCCGACAGAACATTAGTACATGTAATTACATCATATTTAGACCTATGTTTATCTAAACTTTCATAGGGGACTGTTTTACAGCCACTATAATTTGACTTAACGTAATTTTTTACAGTAGTTCTTTCACCTCGTACACTCTGCTCTCTATTAAGCTGGATTTCGGAGTCTACGAATGTAACTTTAGATGCAACCAATGCGAGGGTATCAGAATATCGAAGTTTTCCGCATCCAAAGTCGAGTATCGAAGGCTTATTTAAGATACCTCCGATATAGTCATCTACAACTAAAGATTTCTGGCTACTAGGTTTGGCTGCATTTTCAGTCCTGATCTCTTCTCCCTTAATTTTGTAACGCATATTCATCCCTAAGTTCTAAAAAAAGACCGTATAGTCTGACTAGATATTTGGTCTGATTGATCTTTTGACTTATTAGTAACTACGAATAACCAATGCACCACAGCAATAAAGAACACTAACGCCAAGTAAATAAGGAGGCCTTTATCAGGAATAGAGCGATTGACGGCCCACAATGTAATCACTGTTATTAACACTACCAGAAAGTGCTCAAAAACAATCCAAAATTGTAGCGCATAACGCCAAAAAATATGGACGTAATGTTGATCGATATTTTTTACTTCTGGATAGTAAAGGCCGTTCATTATTTCCTTCACTCGCGCCCGATTAAGCTTCTGTGATAATCCAGTCCTTTTTAACATAGGAGCAACTATAAAAAGTCTATCCCATAAATATCGTAATAGAATTATTTTGGATAGCTTGTTATGTACTTCAAAAATACTGCTACATAACCATGCTATGACAGCACCAATCAAAGGTATAGCGCCAAACGAAAATAACCATTCTATCAACTCCTTATAATCTTTGATCGGAGGTGCTAGTGATCTGTCAATTTCAACTTTTGGAACCAGTTCGAAGAAACGCAATGCGATGAGAAAAACTAGAGTGCAAAGAAACGTCCACTTTCCCAACTTTGAGAGCATTTGATTGTAGTTTTCTGGTGATGGCATATTTTTCCGTATCCAAAATCTGGGCGACAATATCCACTTGTATAGTTATTCTATAGTGCGCATGCGCATTTATTCCATAAATCGGTGTGCGTGTTATTCTAGCCTTAGCCATTTATATAAATCTAACTAACACCATGATTTATATAAAGTTATTAATAATGATAAGCGTTCAGACTTCGACCAAAACAAGCACGCTTGTTTTGCCTAATAACCGTGCATCAGGAGGGGGAGAAATATGTGACTTTCGTCTTCCTATACGCAATCCTTACACTCTAATCTATTTTCAAATAAGAGACCAGCGGGGTCAAAGCCCTTTTCATGAAAGCTCATCAGAATAGTTAGTTTGGATGACGGTAATCAAGCCGTAGAAGCGGCTTCGACGCAACGAAGTTGCGCGACCCTATGGATTTTCAGAGTCAGTTTAAAATGCCCTGTCCCCTATCCTCAAAACCAATCCATGCCTTACAGCCTAAAGCGTACCGAGAAAGTAAGTTGTATAAAATATCGATCACACGCTTCTCGTTAAAAAAGCGACCTTTTGGTAACTTTTGTGTCGCTAGACAAAAGTTACCCGCTCAGCAGAGCGGAATAAAACTCATAAATACAAAGCAATTGAGAGACAACAAACAGAACAAAACCATCCTAGCCTTCCCCTTAAAAAAGGGGAAGGGACTTGGTGAGTAGTCGCCCTCGCCTTCTGTGCTTGACCAGCGGGGTCAAAGCCCTTTTCATGAAAGCACATCAGAATAGTTAGCTTGGATCAGGTCGAAAAGGTGTTCGACCCCTAATCCAATGAGGTAACTATTGTTGGACTGAAGTCCAACCTACAAATCGTCTTCGACGCAACGAAGTTGCGCGACCCTATGAATTTTCAGAGTCAGTTAAAAATGCCCTGTCCCTATCCTCAAAACCAATCTATGCCTTACAGCCTAAAGCGTACCGACAAAGTAAGTTGTATAAAATATCGATCACACGCTTGGGCTGAAAGCCCGATAAAAGCCCTTTTGGTTACTTTTGCGGCGTTTGGCAAAAGTTACCCGCTCAGCAGAGCGGAATAAAGCTCATAAATACAAAGCGATTGAGAGACAACAAACAGAACAACCCCATCCTAACCTTCCCCTTAAAAAAGGGGAAGGGACTTGGTGATTAGTCACCCTCACCTTCTGTCGGAGTTAAAGCCCATAGATCCCACGCCTGCGCATGGATGATGGTAATCAAGCCAAAAAAGCGGCTTCGACGCAACGAAGTTGCGCGACCCTATGGATTTTCAGAGTCAGTTAAAAATGCCCTGTCCCTATCCTCAAAACCAATCTATGCCTTGATAAGGCTCTGCATTGACAACATCATATCTTTATGAGGAAACGAGGCGCTGCTCTTAAAAGCGAATTTTTGGTTACTTTTTGGGCGCTTGCAAAAAGTTACCCGCTCAGCAGAGCGGAATAAACGAGCAGCTCAAAGTAATTGAGTGGAAACAAATACCCCGGAAGACCCAAAGAACAACCCCATCCTAGCCTTCCCCTTAAAAAAGGGGAAGGAACTTGGTGATTAGTCGCCCTCGCCTTCTGGCGGAGTTAAAGCCCATAGATCCCACGCCTGCGCGGGGATGACGATAATCAAGCAGTAGAAGCAGCTTCGACGCAACGAAGTTGCGCGACCCTATGGTGCTTCAGAGTCAGTTAAAAAGGCCCTGTCTCTATCCTCAAAACCAATCTATGCCTTGATGAGGCTCTGCATTGACAACATAATGTCTCCATGAGGAAACGAGGCGCTGCTCTTAAAAGCGAATTTTTGGTTACTTTTTGGGCGCTTGCAAAAAGTTACCCGCTCAGCAGAGCGGAACTGAACTCGCCAAAACCAAGCTAATCAGAGGAATACCATCAAATCGGCAACACCAAATAACCCCATCCTAGCCCCCTTAAAAAAGGGGAAGGAACAAACCTCTTACAAGTACCGCCCTTCCAAGTGCTTTCTAAAATGCGCAGCATTCAAGGTTTCCCCTGTGGCGCGTTTTACCAATTCATCCGTGGTATAAAGCGAAGCTTGCGACCAAATGTTGTCGCTTAACCATTGGAAGATTGGGCTTAAGTCACCACTTTGGATAACGGCGTCAAAATCGATGTTTTGTATCATGGTGGCTTTGTATTGCGCAGCATACATAGCGCCTAGTGTATAAGACGGGAAATAACCAAATGCGCCATCTGTCCAGTGGATGTCTTGCATGCAGCCGTTTTTGTAGTTGTCTTTGGTGGAGATGCCAAGGGACGCTTTCATCTTCTCATCCCACAATGCTGGCACGTCTGTGTGCTCTATCACGCCATTGATCAAGTCGCGTTCGATCTCGTAACGCATGATCACATGTGCTGGGTAGGTGAGTTCGTCCGCATCAATGCGAATAAAGCCTTTTTCTACTTGGGTGTAGATTTTATAAAGATTTTCTTCGTCGAATACAGGATCTTGCTGTGCATTAAACGCCTGTTTAGACAAACGCGATAAGTGGTGAATAAAGGGTTTACTACGACCAATCTGCATTTCGAAGAAGAGTGACTGAGATTCATGAACGCCCATAGAACGCGCTTCGCCCACTGGCAATCCAGCAAAGGCTTTTGGCAAGCCTTGTTCGTAGCGAGCGTGGCCTGTTTCGTGAACGATGCCCATCAAGGCTTGCACGAAGTCTTTTTCATCATAACGAGTGGTGATGCGCACGTCCGTTGGCACGCCACCGCAAAATGGGTGAACACTTTGGTCTAGTCGACCACGGTTAAAGTCGAATTGCAGCAGCTTCATCACTTCTAAGCCAAGGGCTTTTTGTGTCTCAGTGGAAAAGGTGCCTGATGGCAAAAGGATGGATTCTGACTTCTGCTTTTCTAATACGGTTTCGATTAAGTCTGGCAACCAGGTTTTCACGTCAGTAAATAAAGTATTCAGCGACGCCGTTGTGGTGCCTGGCTCGTATTTGTCGAGCATGGCATCGTATGGTGTAAGACCGAGCGCTGCACCACGAATCTTGGCTTCTTCACGGGATAGAGCGACAACCTCTTTCCAGTTTTTCTCAAAACCTTGCCAATCATTTTCTTGACGCTGCGTACGCCATGCATGTTCGCAGGTAGAACCCGCGATGGACTGCGCTTGTACTAAATCTTCTGGAACGATGGTCGCTTGCTGCCATTGACGTTTCATCTCGCGTAGACTGGCTTGTTGCTCGCTACTTAACGATTCTTGCTCCGCGTTGCCAAACCAGTCTTCTAACTGCGGCTGAGTGGATAAACGATGAACATGAACGGATAACTCTGCCATGGCGTTTGAGCGTGCTTCGCTGCCGCCCGATGGCATGTTCGCTGCGGCATCCCAACCCAGTATAGATTGAGCATGATTAAAGTGATTTAGTGTTTGGTAGTGTGCTGTTAATTTGTCGTAATAAGACATAATGTGTTTTTTTCCTATTCGAATAAAATAGACGCTGTCGGTTTCTTTTGGCGTCGCTGTAGTTGAGGCTAGCTTAGCAACGATTGAACCTCCGTTGTATCAAATACTTACCCTACACCTGTATCTTTCATAACCTGTTCAATAACGTTTTCAATCCACGCTATAGTAAGCCAATCTGGTGCGGCCGCAGCCCGAGAAAACGCAATCTCAACGGCGGGAAGGCTAGGCAAAAGCTCGCTGTCGATAATTTCTAATGCGTCATTCATGCTAATGCTGGCAATAGCGGAGATGGCTTTTTCTGCCACTAAAAGACGTTCAATAAGGGCGAGATTGTCAGTAACGCAATACAATCGGTAATCTATGCCCTTCTTCTGTAATCCATCGATAGCGCTAGAATGGAACTTACAACTTGATTCGTATAGGGCCAACGGCAATGGTTTATAAGACTGCCAGTCGAACCCTTTTTTCGCCACCCAAATGCCTTTGTCCTGAAACAAGGTTAAGCCTTCGTCACTGTTGGGGGTTCGCGTCACCAAGGCTAAATCCACTTCCCCCTTATCCATCAGTTCTCTTAATTCAGCCGATGTGCCGGTACGCACTCGAAAACGAATATTCGGCTGCATGGCTTCCATTACGGACATAATAACGATAAGTAAATTCGCAACATAATCATTAGGACAACCAAAATTAAGTAAGGCTCCTTGTTGTGGGCCTTTAATGGATTGCAAAGCACTTTCTTGCAGTTGCAGTATTCGCCGTGCGTAATGCACTAGCTGCTGGCCGTCTTCGGTGAGTACTTGATCTCGTCCTTGTTTGCAAAACAGCTCCGTACCGACCTGCTCTTCCAGTCGTTTCATCTGCATGCTAATGGCTGATGGTGTACGAAAGGTTTGCATGGCGGCTCGCTGAAAACTGCCATGGTCGACAATCGCCACTAAGGTTTTTAATAGTTCCGTGTCCACTGCCTTCCCCTCGCGACTCTAGCCTCGTTACTTTAGCTAAATTGCGTTAACTCAGTCGCCTTCTAATTTATTCATCAAAACGCGTTATGCCAGCCTTCAATTTAATTGGCTTTTTTCTGTTGCTTTCTTATTGCAAGATCAAACCATCAACATACGAAGGAAAGAGATATGATTCTGCACGATTTTTTGCCCTCAGGGAACGGTTATAAAATCCGTTTATTATGCGCCTGCTTGGGCCTCAACGTGACATTAAAAGAATATGATATTACTAAAGGGGAAACACACACAGAATCGTTTTTAGCCATAAACCCGAATGGCAAAATACCAGTGCTTGAATTGGATAATGGACAATGTTTAAGCGAAAGTAACGCGATACTGCTCTATCTTACAGAACAGAATCACCTTACTCAGCAGCATCAGTCTGCTTTGTTGCCAGCCGACCCTATCCTTAAAGCCAGGGTCTATCAATGGTTATTTTGGGAGCAATACAGCCACGAACCAAACATCGCTTCACCGCGCTTTTGGTTGACCCATAACGCCATGACGGATCTAAAAAAACGCATGCTGCCGGACCGAATTCAGCAAGGTCATGTGGCGTTGAAACTGATGGATGACACCTTGGCACAACACACGTTTTTGGTGGGAGACGCGATGACGTTAGCGGATATTTGCTTGTTCCCTTATACCCATGTGGCAGAGGAAGGTGGTGCTTATCAATTGTCTGAGTATCCGAATATTCAACGCTGGATTAAACAGATTGAAGCCTTGGATTGGTTTATACCCATTACTCAAGGGTGATACACCTCAAGCGCTCTTTAATAGAACTATCGAGCGCTTAATATATTGACTTTCTAATGCCTTTTTTGCGTTTTCAGTGACAATTCATAGCCACAAGCATGAGCATATTTAAGAAGCGTCGCCCAACTTGGATTCGTATTGCCTCGTTCTAAGCGACTGATATTGCTTTTTTGCGTATTCATCTTTTCGGCAACTTGCTCTTGTGTTAACCCAGCTTTTGTTCGCATAGAAAGCAGTTGATCAATTAAATTAAACTCTGCTTCAAGCTTATCGTATTCCGCTTTGACATCAGAATTCTTGAAGGCGCGTTGTTTCAGTTTTTGTAAACTCATCTTTTTTGAACTTCCTTCTGGCGTTGACGTGCAAGCTTCAACTCATTTTTTGGCGTTTTTTGTGACTTTTTAACAAAAGCATGTAAAACATAAATATGCTTTCCTTTTAGGAAGCAAAACAAACTCCGCCCAATACCTTCTTGAGCCTTTGCTCTAATCTCAAACAATCCATTCCCCATAGAATCTGTATGAGGCGGACCTAAATTCGCGCCATGCTTTTCCATCAGCTCTAACAATCTAATCATTCAACCATTCATCAAACACAAAAAGCGTCATCCACACGTACATCGGTCAGCACCGAGTTAGCAATAAAACAGGCTTCATGGGCTTGATGATGAAGCTCTTTTAACACCGCTGAGCTGGGCCTTTCACCAACAAAAGTGACGGTGGGTCGTAATACTACTTCTGTCATCATTTGTTTACCGTTAGAACCACGAGCCAAGACGCCCATGGCCTTATCGGTATACTGGTCGACAATAAGCTTTTTACGGGAGGCGAAGTCTAAAAAGAACAACATGTGACAGCTGGATATAGACGCTACAAAGGCTTCTTCAGGATCAACATTTTCCGCCACAGACATAGGCACAGGAACAATATGTGGTGAAGACGAAGCTGGCACGACCACGCCCCCTTCGAATTGCCATTCATGGGCACGGCTGTATTTTTTGTCCGAAAATAGCTGTGAGCCTCGCTTCCATTCGACCGTTGCAAAATACTCCGACATTACTATTGCCTCCTCATCAAAACTCACTTAAGAGCATTCTCTTTACCTTGCTAATTTAATACGGGATAATGAAAAGTTTATACTCTAAGTTAATCTCAGGTATCTAGTTCTGCAATGCTAACCAGTCTTCTAACTGTGATTGAGCCGATAAACCAAGTGAATCGACAACCCTGCCATAGTACTTGAGTGATTTAGTGTTTGGTAATGTGCTGTTAACTTGTCGTAATGAGACATAATCGGCTTCTATTCCAGTTCAAATGCTCTAGCTATCTTATTAGAGAGAAAAAGATGGGAACAGCGTCCCACCCGGTGCATCTAGGTAAAATCGTTTTATACTTTTTAAAATAACAAAGCTATCTAACAAGTTACATAAGGAAAAATAGAATGTTTAACAGGGAATCAATTATAAAACTTCTTACTCTTGTATTGATATCACTTATTTCATGCTTATCTTTATCCGCATGTTCATCATTGTCAGCTAATGATGACACGAAAAAACCAAAAAAATTTAGGGTACAAACCGAATGGGGAAAATATTCATTTTATAATGCTCAATCTCAATACTTACAGAACTATGGTTTTGCAAAGAAATCAATTTGTGCGATATCATTAATGAACAGTTTTTCACTCAATATTGATAACATAAAAGGGTACGTATTAGAAAAAAACAAACGTGAAAAAAAGTTCGAAGAAGTCGTAAATGAAGGAGTAAACATACTCAAAAAAAGCCCTCTACACTCTGAGGTCAGCAACAATAAGCTACATGAATTCGTTTATCAAAACCTGCTGCAGAATGAATTACTTCTAAGTTATATTTCAATGACAAATAAGCGTGCTAAAGAAAACTCAGAAAACAGTAATAGATCAAATTTTTTAATTAAAATTGACGACTATAAAAAATTCTATGAAATATATCATTGTTCATCCGTTCTTAACTATAATATAGAATAAATATGCTGATTCATAAAAAAAGCCGAGATATCTTTACAAGAAACGTCTCGGCTTTTTGTCTTTAGCTTTTCTATTGCTTTGCTCTTAAATTTTTGCCCTTAAAAGCTGAAAACGCTTATTTATGACAACCACAGCCTGTGTGTTCGTCGCTCAGTGCTTGCCAGTTTTTTAATTTGCTGGTGCCGCCGATGCCTGAGTTGAAGCTGTTGGTTGGGTCGGTTTTTTGATAAAACTCACGCAATGCAGGTTTAGCAACGTATTCGTGTCCGACGTTGTGCTCGGCTGGGTATTCCGCGCCACGAGCATCGTAACTGGATAAAATCTGCTTCTTCACCGCTTTCGCATCGACGCCTTTTTTCATGATGTAGTTTTGGTGCATGACATGGCAAAAGAAGTGACCGTAGTACATTTTTACGGCAACTTTGTCTTCGATGTCTTGTGGTAGCTCTTCGAACCAATCGCGTTCATTGCGCGGGAATGCCACGTCTATGGTCATGATGGAACCAAGATCCTTACCATTCATCACATGATAACGACTCAATGCGCCCCCCGTCACAAAGCGATGCAGGATGGCTTGATCGGCTTCTCGCTTGGTACACGCAAAGTAACCGCCTTCGTTATCTTTAAAGAAGTTGTCTAAATAGGCTTGCGCTTCATCAACTCCATCGTTACTGGTTTCCACAATCCAGTGATGTTCGTATTTTTCACGAAAATCTTCCATGCGCTTTGGCAGATGATTGGGGAAAAGTTGACTCATATACTGCATCATGATGTCGGAAAATTTGGTCGGCATGAACTTAAATTTGCCAGCCCATCTATCAACCGTACGCTTTAAAGCAAACATTTTTGGAATGTATTTGGTGCCAAGTTTGTCGATCACCAAGTAGCTGTCTTTGCCGTATTTTTTACTGATGTCGTAGCTGCTGTTATGCATGTATTCGCCAGACACAGGTAGATTTTTAAAGGTCGACAGCATATCACGGCGCATTTGTTCCATCACTGCAGGATCATTGGTACCAATGTAGAAGACTTGGTACTTTTCTGGAATAGGGAAGGTATCGATGCGCACGGCAAAGACAGCCAGTTTGCCTGCACAACCGGAAGCCTCGTACAAACGTCGCGGATCGTTGTTAAAACGCGATGGTGTCTCGGCATCGACGTCCCGAATACGCTCATGATATTCGTTATCAGAACCGCGTTTTTCTGGGAATTGAATGTCTTTTTCTTGATAAGTTTTGTTTTGCAAATTTGTGAGAATGTCTTCTGGATCGCTTCCCAACTCAATGCCTAAGTTGTTCACCAATTGCAGTTCGCCATCGCCATTCACTTGAGCAAACAACGACATTTCGGTATAAGCAGGCCCACGCTGAACCAGTGCACCGCCTGAGTTATTACACACCCCGCCAACAATCGACGCGCCAATGCAAGAAGAACCAATTACTGAGTGAGGTTCGCGGCCGTATGGTTTAAGCGTGTCTTCCAAGCCAAATAATGTACTACCGGCTAATCCTATGATTTGTTTACCTTGATCGATAAGCTGAATGTCATCGATGCGCATGGTGCTGATAATAACAATAGGACGATCATAGCCCGCACCATTGGGCGTTGAGCCGCCCGTGAGCCCTGTATTGGCCGCTTGCATAATGACGATTACGTCAGCCTTCACACAGGCTTGCAAACACCGCCAAATTTCAACCAAACTACCAGGACGAACAACAGCATAGGCCTTGCCACCGCCAAGGCGAAAGCCTTGACTATAGGGTTTTGTCTTGTCTTCATCGGTTAAAGTGTATTGATTTCCTACGATGGCCTTTAACTCAGCGGCCAGATCTGAACTGCGGGGTGCTGTCATAAGAATAAGTTCGCAACGTGTTGAGAGAAAGAAACAATTATACTCGACTTAACGACGAGTAAAAAACACCCAACAGATAAAAAGCTTTGAAGGTAAAATAAAGAAAGTCAGAAAATCACCAAAAAGTGCGTATTTTTAGGGTAAATGACTATTCCCTGATTTTACTATATTCTCTACTTTCCCTAGCCCTATTCTGTGTTGCTCATTGCCGCAATACCCTTTTAAGATAATACGGTCACCATCCTCTACAAAGGTGCGCTGTTCACCATTGCTCAATGTTATGGGCTCTTTTCCCCCTGCGGTTAGTTCTAAAAGCGAGCCGGATTCTTCAGGAGCTGGGCCCGATTGTGTACCGCTACCTAGCAGATCTCCCGGCTTTACATCACAACCATTAATAGTATGGTGAGCAACCATTTGAGCAATGGTCCAATAGGAATCTTTAAAATTACTGGTTGAAAGACGCTCAGCAGGCTGGTTATTCGCACGCATTTTTTCCGTTTCGATCCAGACCTCTAGTTTAATATCAATCGCACCCTGGGTACGGTTGGTGGCCGAATCAAGGTAATCAAGTGGCTGTGGATCGCTCGCCTCTCGCGTCCAATGGCAACGATAAGGGGCCAACGCTGCCATGGGCATAATCCAAGGGCTTAGACTAGAAAAAAAGCTTTTCGATAAAAAAGGCCCTAACGGTTGGTATTCCCAAGCTTGAATATCTCGCGCTGACCAATCATTAAACATGGACACGCCAAACACATGCTGCTCCGCCTCATCAATATCGATGGGCTCACCTAGCGAATTGCCTGTGCCAATGAAAATGCCCAGTTCTAACTCATAATCAAGACGCTGACAGAGGCCCAGTGCAGGACGGTCAGATTCCGGTACCTTTAACTGCCCTGCTGGCCGCTTAAAAGCCTCTCCTGAGATACGAATGGAAGACGCACGCCCATGATAGGCAACAGGCACCCATTTATAGTTTGGCAACAACGGATTATCGGGGCGAAACAAAGCCCCAACCCGAGAAGCATGGTGTACAGAGGTATAAAAATCCGAGTAATCACCAATCTGACAGGGAAGATGAAACACCACATCGGCCTGAGGTATGAAGCAAGGCTCTACCACTTCTTTGTATTCAATGTGACTGAATAACGCGGTTAATCGCTGCCGCAGTGCGCCCCATTGATCACTCCCTAACCCCATTAATGGATTGAGTGTACTTTGCCTAACAGACTCTCGTAACGATGGGCTTAGGTCATCAAATAATCCCGCTTCTTCAAGCATGCGAAGGTTCGCCACTTGATCACCCAGCCCCACACCGATTGAATGGCTTTGTTCCTTAGCAGAAAAGACGGCATAAGGCAGATTCGCTAATGGAAACTCACAATCTAGCGTGTTGGCACTAGCCAACCAACTTTTCAGTTTTTTCATGCCCAAATGCCTCCTTTTAACCGCTCCAAACCTTGGCCTTTATTATGCTTGGTTCCCAACAACCCCACGGGCTACTTGATCCCGCTCAATTGACTCAAACAAGGCCTTAAAGTTACCTTCGCCAAAGCCATCGTCCCCTTTGCGTTGGATAAACTCAAAAAAGACAGGACCTAGCTGATTCGTTGAGAATATTTGCAGTAATAATCGAGGAGCCGTTTCTGTTGTGCCGTCGAGTAAAATACCACGACTCTTTAGCGCATTTACCTCTTCACCATGACCGGGTAAACGCTCCTCAAGCATCTCGTAATAGGTATCTGGCGGGGCGGTCATCAGTTCAATACCGCTGGCACGTAATGAGTCGACACTGGCGAATAAGTCTTCTGTCCGCAGGGCGATATGTTGAATTCCCTCGCCATTGAATGACATAAGAAACTCTTCAATTTGCCCCGTACCATTGGACGCCTCTTCATTCAGCGGAATACGAATTTTGCCATCCGGCGCCGTCATGGCACGTGAGGTTAAACCGGTATATTCGCCTTTGATATCAAAGTATCGAATTTCCCGAAAGTTAAACAAGGACTCATAAAAATGGCTCCAGTGTGCCATACGGCCTTTATAGACATTATGAGTTAGGTGATCGATCTCATAAAACCCATGACCTTTAGGGTGGCGATCTACCCCTGGTAGGAACTCGAAATCAATATCATAGATTGATGTGCCCTCTTCGTAACGGTCAATCAGATAGATAGGAGCCCCCCCAATGCCTTTAATGGCAGGCAACCTAAGCTCCATGGGGCCAGTCGGAATTTCCATTGGCTTAGCCCCTTTCGAAAGCACATAACGATAGGCTTCATGGGAGTTTCTTACCCGAAACGCCATGCCTGATGCCGCATTACCATGCTCCTGACCAAAATAGTAAGCCTCACTGCCTTTTTCTTTATTTAAGATAAAGTTAATGCCTCCTTGACGGTAAAGCGCCACGTCTTTCGAACGGTGTGTTGCGACCAACTCAAACCCTAAGAGACAAAACACCTCTTCAATTTTGTCTGGATTAGGGCCAGAGAACTCAACAAACTCAAAACCATTTAAGCCAACTGGGTTATCAAACAGATCTGTCATTTTTGCATTCCTATTTAAGTATTTGAATTATGGTGCTTCATGCAGTGCAAATAGTGTTTCAGATCTTTACAGGGGGCGGCATCGCCATGCCACGGACACTACGGGACCAGTGGAGCGCGATGGATAGTGATAGACGGCCACCAGATGGGTTAATCACGATGGCTATCCGGTAGGTTAGCAGGCAGAATCGCTTTCCAGCATTCCACGTAGTCTTTTTGTCGTTCTGGAGTATTCGCAGCAAATGTTGTCATACGTTGGGGTGCACTCGTTTCAAACATAAAAGCAAGAGTACCTTCTAATTTGCTTGGTGCCAATGCTGAAGTGGACGCTTTAAAATAAGCTTCATAGTCAGGCCCATGTGAGACCCCTGCATTATGCAGGCTGGCACCGCCTGGAAGAAAGCCATTCGGCTTCGCATCATACACACCATAAATCAGCCCCATAAATTCGGACATGACATTGCGATGATACCAAGGCGGTCTAAAGGTATTGTCAGCCACTAACCAACGGTTACCAAATACCACCACGTCAACATTCGCCACCCCCGCTCGTTGACTAGGAGAGCTCAATACAGTGAAGATAGAAGGATCAGGGTGGTCATAGCTGATGGAGCCCAGCGTATTAAATCGTCTCAGGTCATAGCGGTATGGCGCGTGATTTCCATGCCAACCCACAACATCGAATGGAGAGTGATCAAGGGTAAAACCACGAAACTCCCCTTCTCGTTTTTCCATCACCCATGTGTCTTTTGGCTGTTTGATGTAATTCGCAACGGGGTATTCAAAATCTCGTTCATTCGCCAGACCATTAGCCCCAATGACACCACGATGAGGTAATTCAAAAGGGATTCCATAATTTTCTAACAAATACAACTGAGTCGTCTGGTCACCGATAAACTCAACAAAAACAGAACGTGGAACAACAGCGAGATGACCAACCTCAACTTCCAAGATACCAAACTCGGTACGCAACGTCATCGCGGCACTGATCGGCATCACAAGCATTTCGGCATCATGGTTTTGAAAGACGGGTTGCTGTTCTGGATGCAGGGTAGCAATACTCGCCGACATGCCCGTTTGAGATGTCGCTCCCCCAGCAATGGTCAAGGTACGTACCGATTGTACCCAATGCCCTGCAGCGTCGGCTAATGGGCACCATCTAAGAGGGTCAAACGCAATACATGTATTACTATCATCAGCCTGAGACACCCAGTTTGTCACCTCTACTCGCTTTCCATCAGCACGATGGGCAACACTTGGTCGGATACGATACAGCCAACTGCGTAAATTATGCCCTTGGCCTGCCGTAAAAGACGAACCACTAATCTGCTCCGCATATAGACCAAATGGACAGCGCTGAGGACTATTCTGTCCAATGGGCAGAACACCAGATAATGCCTCAGTCGAATGATGATTTCTAAAGCCGCTGAGATAGAACATAACTGAGCTCAAAATAGCGAGTAAAAAACCATAAAATCATTTCAAATGAAATGAGTCAAGTGGTTTTTCGTTACTCTTCTTAAGGAGAAATTCAAAGAAATTCTATACAATGCATAACACTATTTTATCGTTGACCTCTGTGTATGTGTGTTAGAAGGTAAGACATGTTTGATCTCAATAGCTTTATTCCATATCGCCTTAACCAAGCGGCCCAACAGACCTCTGAAGCCTTGGCTCGCAAATACAGAAAACAACTTGGTTTAAGTATTCCTGAATGGCGTGTTCTGACGCACCTAGGTCGCTATGACAAGCTTTCTGTCAGAGATCTAGAAAAGTCCGTTGGCTTAGCCAGAGTCGCCGCCTCACGTGCGGGCAGCAATCTTTGTAACAAGGGGTGGGTCAAAAAAATAGTCAACGAACAAGATCGTCGTTTAGTGGAGTTTTCCCTCACCGACGCTGGCCGAGAAAATTATGAGCGCGTGACTCTTCTTGCAGAGTCAACTGAAGCTATACTACTAAAGTCGTTAGCGGAAGCAGATCAGAAAAAATTATTAGAATTACTGGATAAGATTGAAGAGAGTGCCAGACAAATCATCTAACCAAGAAAATGGACTCCCCCGCTATTGGCCTCTATATGCCAAAATTAGAGCGTCACAAACGCATCTAACGGGGAAGACTACCATGAACTTATTGTAATAGAAGGGTTGGCTTGAGCAAAAGCCTACCCACCAAACACAACCGTCCGTTTACCATTCAAAAACACACGTTTTTCGATATGACATTTCACCGCATTAAACAAAGTCACCCGTTCGATATCTTGACCTTTTGCCACCAGATCCTCCACATAGTGAGCGTGATTCACGACTTGGATCCCCTGGGAGATAATCGGCCCTTCATCTAAATCGTTGTTCACGTAATGGGCCGTAGCCCCCACCATTTTCACCCCTTTTTCCCACGCTTGGTGATAAGGACGAGCCCCCTTAAAACCAGGCAATAGAGAATGGTGAATATTAATCGCTCGGCCATCGAGATACTCACACATGTCTGGAGACAATACTTGCATATAGCGGGCGAGAACCACCAGCTCAGTATCGTATTGCTCGATCAAACTCTTGACTTGCGCCTCTTGCTCTAGCTTGGTTTCCGCTGTAATAGGCAAATGGTAATACGGGATGCGATGCCATTTAGCGAGTTCTTCTAAATCTGGGTGATTTGAGATAATCACCGTCACATCAATGTTCAGTTGCCCTGTTCGAAAACGGTAGAGCAAATCGTTCAAACAATGGTCGTATTTTGAAACCATAATCGCCACTCGAGGACGATGATTTGGCTCAGTCAGCGCCCATTCCATGTTGAAGTCTTTTGCTCGTGCTGAAAACTCCTGATCGAATACACTGGCACTAAACCCTTCTTTTTTAGGTAAAAACTCAACACGAATAAAAAATCGCCCTGATTCTCTATCATCAAAAGAATGAATTTCATCTACATAATGACCAGATTCCGCCATATAGCGGGTAACTACGTCAACGGTACCAATAATACTTGGACAGCTAGCAGTAAAAATCCAAGGGGCGATTTTTGTTGTCATAAGAGTCTCTCAGATAAAAAGTGTTAAATACGTCCAACGTTTGACATCAGGCCTCAATCACAAGGCCATATTCCATGCTGGCATCTTGAAGCCACAGCCAAATATAGTCTGCGAAGCTACGTCGTATGATGAGTTCAAATGCATTGTCACCGATGCGGCGTAACATCATTGCGCCACTTTTGGCAAACACGCTGGACACCACCTTACCAACAGGGAAAACACTCGGGTGAACATCGATTGGCGTTGATTTTTTAAGCACATCAACCACATTGTCGCCAGAGAGTTGCAAGATAGTGTAACCACTACTCACATTCACTAAGGAATAATGCCCTGAGACAGAGGTTTGAAAATCGCTTTCCAATTGAAATGCCACCGTTGCGGGCACGACAATAAACCATTCATCAGGCGATACCCAACGCACACTGACGTCACCTTTTCCACCAGCCATCTCAACACTGGTAAGTGGTGTCGTTGGCAAGGCCACACCTAGCACACTTTCGATTTCGGCCATTTGAGCCTCATCAGGCTTGGCCCGAAGGATCAGTAAGCCTTGCAGCGACTTCTCTTTAAGATGTACTCCACCTTGATCTTGACCACGACTTGCCAGCGTTTCTAAATCCGCATGGTGCAATGGACTTTCTCCAACGATATCGGCTGGGATTTGATTCATCACCATTTTGCCTTTCGTCGCCTCTACTTGTTCATTAAGCATTGCATCAGACATTTTGGCGCTCCCCCTTTGGATCTAAAAATACTGGGCTGCATATTTCCGCTTCGACAACACGACCATCAACCAAGGGGTAATAGACTTTTTGCCCCATTTTATCGTGACCGCCTTTCACAAACCCCATGGCGACAGAGCGACCTAAATTGGCACTCCAATAACTGGATGACACATGCCCTACCATCGGCATAGGAATAGACGCTTTCGGGTCGAATACCCCCTGTGCACCTTCTGGTAGCACCACACTTGGATCTGTGGTCTTTAAACCCACTAATTGCTTGCGATCTTTTCTGACACAGTCTTCACGCTGCATGCCACGTTTGCCGATAAAGCTAAACGGTTTTTGCATGGACACCGCCCAAGGCATACCCAAATCAAACGGGTGCACTGAGCCATCGGTATCTTGACCGGCAATAATAAAGCCTTTCTCCGCACGCAAGATGTGCATGGTTTCTGTACCATAAGGCGTTAAGTTGAACTGTTTACCCTGTTCAAACAAAGCTTTCCAAACGTGCATACCGTAATTAGCTTGTACGTTGATCTCAAAGGACAGCTCCCCAGTGAAGGAGATACGGAACACTCGAGCCGGTACACCAGCAACCGTCATGGCTCTCCAATCCATAAAGGACATGCTTTCTTTGGACACATCCCCATCCGTCAGGGTTTCTAATAAGCGACGGCTGTTCGGTCCAGAAATGGTCATGGTCGCCCAATGATCCGTTACACTGGTAAAATATACTTCCAGTTCTGGCCATTCTGTTTGATGGTAAAGCTCTAGCCACGACAACACATGGGCGGCCCCACCGGTTGTGGTGGTCATTAAGAAATGATTTTCCGCTAAGCAAGAGGTTACCCCGTCGTCAAAGACCATACCGTCTTCGCCACACATCAAGCCGTAACGACATTTGCCCACCGCCAATTTTGCCCACGCATTGGTATACACACGGCCTAAGAACTCACGAGCGTCTTTACCTTGAATGTCAATTTTCCCCAGCGTAGACGCATCCAAGATACCCACCGACTCACGAGTCGCTAGGCATTCTCGGTTCAACGCTTCTTGCATGGTTTCCCCCGCTTTTGGGTAATACCATGGGCGTTTCCATTGACCAACGTCTTCAAACTTCGCACCATGCTCCATATGCCATTGATGCATAGCGGTGTAGCGTTTTGGTTCAAACAACTCACCACAATCACGTCCAGCAATGGCCCCAAAGGTCACCGGGGTGTAATTCGGACGGAAGATTGTTGTCCCCGTTTCCGGAATGGATTGCTTCAAGTATTTCGCCGCAATCGCCATACCGTTGATATTGCCCAGTTTTCCTTGATCGGTACCAAACCCCATCGCGGTGTAGCGTTTAACGTGTTCGATGGATTCAAACCCTTCTCGACAAGCCAGCTCAATACCCGCAGCGGTCACATCATTTTGCAAATCGACAAATTGCTTAGGCGCTTTGTGAGTCGGTTTTGGATGCGGAATATGGAACAAGGCCATAGGCTCGGCCTCATCTAAGGTTTCCGTTTCGGGAACACTCACATCGGCCATTTTCATTGCCAGTTTTTCTAATGCGGATTGCCCAGCATTCATACCTTGCTCAAGTGCCGCAGCCGTTGAGTAAGCGCCATTCATCGCGCCCGCAGTTAGTTGCTGTTGCTGACTAGGCCCAGGCAAAAAGCCAACCACCTCATCACTCCACACGGGTCTTGAGCCAGTATGGCAAGATAAATGAATGACAGGGCTCCAGCCGCCAGAGCTGGCAACGGTATCCGCTTTTACTTCAATCACCGATCCCTCTACTTGATCGCCCGCCTCATTAAGCTTGGCAATAGAAACGCTAGTGACACGTTTGCTGCCTTGTACATCCACGACACCAGAACCGAGCATCACCGTCATACCACGTTCACGAGCGGCTTCGACCAAGGTACCTTTTGAATTCTTACGAGTATCAACAATCGCCACTACATTGTGGCCTGCATCATGCCAGTCTAACGCCGCACGATAGGCATTATCATTGGTGGTCATCAGAACCAAGTCCTTACCTGGTACGACGCCGTAACGCTGAATGTAGGTGGATACGGCATTGGCAACCATACAGCCAGGCACATCATTATTGCCATAGACTAAAGGACGCTCATGTGCGCCCGTCGCTAAGACGACCCACTTGGCACGCACACGATGCAAACGCTGACAAATTTTTCCATTGGGCGCTTTGTCAAAAGACTGATCGGTTAGGTGCTGGTGAATGGTCAAAAAGTTGTGATCGTGATAACCATTCACCGTCGCATGGGTTAGCAGTTGCACATTATCAAAGCGGGCTAACTCTGTGACGACATCGTCGACCCATTCTGTTGCGGGTTTATTGCCAATGCTCTCTTTACTGCTTAATAAGCTGCCGCCAAATTCGTTTTGCTCATCTGCTAAAATCACTCGTGCGCCGCCACGAGCCGCCGTCAATGCCGCCATCAGCCCGGCAGGGCCACCGCCAACCACCAACACATCGCAATGTTGGTTCATGTTGTCGTATCGGTCAGGGTCGTTTTCTTTTGGTGAACGACCTAGACCTGCGGCCTTACGAATATAAGACTCGTAAGTTTCCCACATGGATTTTGGGTACATAAAGGTTTTGTAGTAAAACCCTGGTGGCATCATCTTCCCACCAAGTTTGCCCACCCAACCCATTAAATCGTTATCGACGTTGGGCCAACCATTGGTCACCTTACACACTAAACCATCATACAAGGCTTGTTGAGTCGCACGCACGTTAGGAATTTGAGTGGCTTCAGTAGCACCCAACTGCATAATGGCGTTAGGCTCCTCTGCACCAGCGGCCACAATGCCACGAGGTCGGCTGTATTTAAAACTACGTCCGATAATGTCCACGCCATTGGCCAACAAAGCGGAGGCCAAAGTATCGCCTTCGTAGCCTTTGTACTGTTTGTCGTTAAAAGTAAAGGTGATCGGTTTGGATCGATCAATACGACCGCCAGCGGAAAGTCGACGCGTCTCGTTATTTGTCTGTTGAGCCATGAATAAATCCTCTACTCAGCAACAACACTTGGCTGCTCACCAAGCTTGTAGACTTCTTTGATTTCGTAGGTTTGCGTATTACGCGTCATATTAAAAAACTTACGACAGCCTGCCGCATGCACCCACAATTCATGGTGCACTCCCCGTGGGTTACGACGAAAATACAAAAACTCCCCCCATTCTTTGTCTGTGCACGCATCTGGGTCTTTAGGCCGTTCTATATGAGCTTGACCTGCGGGGTGAAATTCTTCTTCATCGCGACTTTCGCCACAATGAGGACAATAAATATGCAACATGGAACTTTCTCCTTTCCAGCCAACCTTTCTTTGCCAGAATGTCCTACTAGAATAAAAACGTAAAACCTAGCGCTAGTGAGCCACACCAGCTGCGCCGTGCTCGTCAACCAAGGACCCATCGTGAAAACGAAACATAGAAAACGGCTTCGCTAATGGGTGCATTTCGCCCTTCGCCAACGACGCAGCAAACACATTGCCTGACCCTGGCGTGGCTTTAAAACCACCCGTTCCCCAGCCACAGTTAAAAAACAGATTTTTGACAGGTGTTTCACTGATAATAGGGCAAGCATCCGGCGTGGTATCAACAATGCCGCCCCATTGACGGTTCATGCGCACTCGGCTGAATATTGGGAACATTTCGACAATTGCTTGAATCGTATGCTCAATAGTGCTGTAAGATCCCCGCTGGCCGTAACCGTTATAACCATCGATCCCCGCGCCAATCACCAAATCCCCTTTATCGGATTGTGAGGCGTAGCCATGTACTTGGTTAGACATGACCACGGTATCGAGAATCGGTTTGATCGGCTCAGATACTAAAGCTTGCAATGGATGCGACTCCAACGGCAATTCAAAGCCTGCCATCTTCGCTAACACACTGGAATTCCCAGCGACCACGCACCCCACACGATCGGCTTTAATATCGCCATAGCGTTTGGTTCTCACCCCGACGACGGTATCGTCTTCAATGATCAAATCTTCCACTTCGGTTTGTTGGATCAAATCCACACCATGAGCATCGGCTCCACGGGCAAAGCCCCAAGCCACCGCATCGTGACGTGCAATCCCTGCTCGCGGCTGCCAAGATGCGCCAAGTACTGGATAACGAGCGTTCTCGGAGCAATCTAATACAGGGACAATTTCTTTGACCTGTTTAGCATCCAACACCTCTCCATCGATGCCGTTTAAGCGGTTGGCATTGACACGTCGTTCAATATCACGCATGTCTTGCAAAGTATGACCCAGATTCAAACAACCACGTTGAGAAAACATAACGTTATAATTCAAATCCTGAGACAAGCCTTCCCAGAGTTTCATGGCGTGCTCGTATAAATGTGCTGCCTCATCCCACAAGTAGTTGGAACGCACAATGGTGGTATTACGAGCTGTATTACCGCCCCCCAAGAACCCCTTCTCGATCACCGCGACGTTGGTCACACCAAACTGTTTAGCAAGGTAATAGGCCGTCGCCAAACCATGACCGCCACCGCCAACGATGATCACATCGTATTTCTTTTTCGGGGTTGGGTTACGCCAAACTCGTTGCCAATTTTCATGATGACTGAAACTATGCTTCAGCAACGCAAAGCCTGAATAATGCTGCATTTGGTCAGTTCCCTATATAGACAAAAACCTACTGATGACAGCAACGATGATACGGTCTGTGATTTATAGAATTATGCTTGGAAACGTCCACACCATGACGATTTACGACAGAGGAGACGGCGGCTTTGGGTAAGCCAAGACAAGAGTAAGCTAAGCGCTTTTTATTCCTTCCTCTTTTTCAGGGAGCAAGGCTAGGATGGTGGGAGCTCATGTGTGAGTCTGACTTTACTCAGACTCTTATGGTGGGATTACTTATTGGCTTATGAAAAGGGCTTTGACCCCAACGAACACAGAATCAAGGCTAAAAAGCTCTTTGTGCATCATCGATTATTTCATGAATAATCTCTGACACGCTTTGCCTTTTCTTAATACACTCTACTGTCTGCCCTGCCCAATGCGGCATGGCTGAAATATTTCCAGAGATGCCTTTGTGGAGTTCTACTGCCGCATATTTTGGAATGTTTCTTATCTCACCCGTAATAGGATCACAGGATGTACCCACATAGTCACCTTCAAACGCCATAACGGACTCAAGAGAAGAACGAAGCACTCGGTGTGGTGCGTCTGGCCAACCGATAGAAAATTTGTCGGTATAAACCGTATCGGTAGCATTAGCATGAATTAATGCTTCGACATAATCAGGATGGGCCTCGGTTTCATAAGCAGCTAGAAAACGTGTCCCGCATCGAACCCCAGCAGCACCTGCCGCTAACACGGCAGCAAGAGATTCTCCCGAACCAACGCCACCACCAGCAAGAACAGGGATATTTACAGCGCCGATCACTTGATCGAGCAAGGTGAATATATCAATCGTGCCACGGACGTGCCCACCCGCCTCAATGGACTGTACGGTGATAAAATCACAGCCCGCCTCTTCGGCCAATAGTGCTTCTTCTAATGAGCCCACTTGCCAGCTGGCGATCGCTCCTGCTTTTTTAGCGACATCAACTAGCTTTTTATCTGGCCTAGCCCAAAAAAAGTCCACTACATCCAACAATCTAGCAGCGACTTCCACCGTTTCGATATCAATCGGCTGATACAAGAGAAAATTCGCCCCGACCTTTTTGGATGTCAGAGCATAGGTGTCCTGAACAATTTTTTCTATCACTTCCCCACTGTAACCCGTCAACGACAGCATGCCTAAGCCACCCGCATTGGCAACCGCCGAGGCTAAACTTGGTGTAGAAGTACCTTTCCCCATTGGGGATTGTTGAATGGGGACATCACAACCCACCAAACGAGTAAATTCTGTTTTTATCATACTGAGCTCCTTTTGGCTGGATAGTGAAGGGACTAAACGCTATACAAAAAGCGTAAAAAAATATTGCAAAGTATTCGTTTGATCACCATTTAGCCCAGTTCCAGAGGTAATGCCTGCGGCCAGTTTTCCGGATAAGCTCTGATTCGTCCAAAAAACACTCGTTGCATCAGCAAAGGCTTTGAATTGAGCGGATGCATTTCCCATGTAAGTTGGTGAACCAAAGACAACGGCGCGACATAAAGAGAGCTCTTCTAAAACAGACTCCTTGATAAATCGACCTTCGATAATGTCAGACCCCTGAATGTAGTATGAGAATGTACTCAACCCTGCCGATTCAATTGCTCTTTGCGCCGCAGACATTAGCGTTGCCGTTATGTCCGTTTTAGAAAAATAGATTAACGCAACATCCGCCACATTGAATTCCCCCCCCTAGAAATACTACTTAATCAAATCATTCATCCTGTCGACTACGATATAACGCCGCATGTTCAAGACAATACTCACCAGATAACTCTGCCATGATCTGAGCTCCTTGCAGCATTGCTGGTAGTTTGCCATAGGCCCAGACGCTTATCTCCTCACCTGACTCTTGGCAAATCACAGGAATACAGACTTTCCGATACCCATCTGGAAAGGTAATTCTTTCCAACGTATCCATTTCAGTTAAGACCTCTTCCGCCACCTCAAAAACTTGCCCTTTGATGGGGGAGCCTTCGCCAGGCTGTAAAACAAGCCAAGGTGAAAAGCGTTCACCAACTAAATAGAGCGGGTAACGTTCTTTGGTTGCAAAGTCGCCTCGGTAACGAATGCCTTTATTTGTTTTAAAGTTCGGAAACCCTTCTTTTAAGGTTCCAAATACAAAGACCTTGTACACAAAACATATTCCTTATTCACGGGGTCGTCATTATCATACCCTGTCGGTTAGTTTTTCCACCCACTTTGCTCGCCAATCTGGTGCTGAGTAGTTTTCTGGCCAGTATTCGACTTGCTTGACGATGAGCTGCGCTTCTATGTCTATAGTATGAAAGGTAATGGCGCGATCGGTTCGAGTGCCATCTGAGATAGTAACATCAGTCACGACTTGGTTTTCTTCGGCGATGATGCTGTTTAGTTGAAAAGTCCATGAGTCGTTAGCTGGATAGTGGCTATTAAGCTTAGCGAAGTTGTCTCGCCCTTTAATGACTTCATTGCTTTGCGGCCATTCACAGCGAAAATCGTCCGATAAATATTTACTGGCGGCAAAGAAATCATTGCTTCTCATGGCCTGCCAATACGTGAGGACTATTTGCTTAGCGTTTATACCTTGGTTTATCTCAGGCGTTTTTTTCATTGCCACACACCTTCTTATTTCGTCTTTTTAGAGATCTTTATTTGTTTTTATTACTCGGCTCAATAGGAATCAACTTAGTGCGGACCACGCCATACACAGCAAGGCAAGCCCCCAACAATGCGATAACTGACAAAATTAATCGGTAATGCACATCATCAATAAAAAAGTTTATGAGACTAGGGAGGAGTATTAATGCAAAGCCTGCAAATTTGAATTTCATTGTTGTTGGGTCGATTATCAACCATTGATCACAATTTGGGCATTGCACTTCAAGTCTTTTTCCATCTTTTTGAATATTTTTAAATGCTTTGTTTTTGCTAACGGTGTTGCAAGATGGGCATTTCATTTGTGCTTCCTTAGCGTCTTTATGGACAAAATAACTCGTTTCATTCGTTTATCGATCACAAATAATATTACGATTAAATCTATAGACTTTCTAAAAATTGACTAAAAACGCATATAAAACCGATTACTAAAGTTACAAAAGCGCTTTTTACTTTCATAAAAAGACTCAGATCTTCCGCCTCGCCTGAAGCTTGGTAGACTCCGCCGCACAATAAAACAAACAGAAAAAGAGAGTCCTCCATGATCTTAAACGATACTACGACGGCAGAATCAAATATTCGTGCTCAAAAAGTCGTGTTTGCCCTAGTCGGCGCGGTTATTCTTATCACCACTTACTTAGGTAAAATGCCTTCCGGTATCATCGGTGCAATGGGAATTATGGCTGTTGTCGGCTTTATTTTGAATTATATTGGGGACAGGACACCCATTATCAACCAATATTTCGGTGGCGGAGCTATCGTTGTTATTTTTGGTTCTTCTTACCTTTTCCATAACAGTGGCCTATTCCCACAAAACTCTATTGACACCATGACCACCTTTATGAAAAGTGGTGGTTTCTTAGGGTTTTACGTGGCAAGTTTGGTTACTGGCTCCATTTTCGGCATGAAAACAGAGACCTTGAAAAAAGCCGCGTTGCGTTACATTCCGGTTATTTTGGCCTCCGCAGCCGTCGCTTGTTTACTAACAGGTACGCTGTCTATGCTGGTTGGTAAAGGTTTCTACCATGGGTTCATGTACATTGGTCTGCCTATTATGGGCGGCGGTATGGGCGCGGGTGCCGTACCATTGGTTCAGATTCTTCACTCAACAACAGGAATCGACTCTACCACACTGATGTCCACTATGGTGCCAGCTCTACTGATCGGTAATGCTATTGCTATCATTATGGGTGGTTTGCTAAATAAACTGGGAACTATCATCCCTAGCTGGACAGGTAATGGCGAGCTAATTCGTGGCGAAATAAACTTAGAGCCTGAATCAGAAAAAGAAGCGCCTATTACTGTCAAGACGCTGGCAACAGGCGGCCTATTAGCAATTGGTATGTTCTTCTTAGGCGCTTTACTGCACAACTTCATTAATATGCCTTTGTACGCATTGATGATTATTTCTGTTGCCATTATTAAAGTATTGAACCTAATGCCTGTCGAATTGGAGCAAGCGGCTCAATCTTGGTTTAAATTTGTTGTTGGCAATTTAACCCCTGCACTTCTAGTGGGTATCGGTGTGGTTTATACCAATATTAATTTGATCCTTGATGCCTTAACACCAATGTACTTCATTCTTGTATTGGCCACTGTGATTGGCGCCATGATTGGGGCTGGTCTAATGGGTCGTTTGATGGGCTTTTACCCTATCGAGTCTGCTATTACTGGTGGTCTTTGTATGGCCAATATGGGAGGAACAGGCGACGTTGCGGTATTGGCTGCGTGTAAACGTATGAATCTAATGCCTTTCGCTCAGATCTCATCACGAATTGGCGGTGCATTTATGCTGATTCTGGCTTCGATCGTGATTCAAATGTTCTCTTAAGTCTTCTTAAGTAAGCCACCCCTAGAGAGAAGCCTATAACGGCTTCTCTCTTTCACTTATCCCTTACTTCCCTCCTTACTCATTATTTTTACATGTTGTATACTCGCGTTTCTTCTTTTATTTACCCTGATTCGCGAATGACCTTAAAGTCCTATCTTGCCCTGATTACCTTGTCGACCATTACCATTATTGTGGTTGCTGTGGGGGTGGTATTTGGTTACTCCTTACAACAAACCTATCTAGAAGGTATCAGTCAGAGAGGCATAGAGTTAGCTCGAGTGGTCGCCCACGACGAAAAGGTCATTAAGGCTGTACAGCAAAGTAATTCAGGTGTGCCGACGTCACTTGAGCACTACATTGAAACCCTACGTTCCAGTACAGACGCCTCGTTTATCGTTGTGGTGAATAAACACGCCATTCGTTTAAGCCATCCAATTGCCAAACGTGTTGGCAAAAAGTTTATTGGTGATGATGTTTATGAAGCATTAGATCGAGGCCGTGATTATACGGATGTATCCCGAGGCTCTTTAGGGATGGCCATTCGGAATTTCACTCCTATTCGTGTGGATGGCAAAATTATTGGGGCGGTGAGCATTGGTTATTTGTCAAAGCCAACTGGAGATCTAATCTATCGGCACTTGCAAGAAGCGGCCCTCCTCGTTGGTTTTGTCTATTTATTAGGCATCGTTATTGCTGGCTTTTTTATCCTCAAATTAAAACGAACTTTTTTAAGTCTTGAGCCTGAGGAAATTGTCCAGAAGTTTAAAGAACAAGAGTTACTGCTCGATAGTATTCGCGATGGCATTATCGCCATTGATAGCCACCAAAATATTACGACAATCAACAATACGGCTATTGAATGGCTTGACAGAAATGTTCCCAGTCGCTATCAAGTAGTCGGGGATCAGCTTAGTAATCACTCTCAGGCTTTGTCGCACTTTGCATTGGAGGCCAATGGCCAGCTATCAAAACGTAACTTTCATATTGGCAAAGTGGCGTTTTACGCTAATCTCTACCCTATGCATCACAAAAAAGGCCAATATGGCTATGTCATTGTATTTTTTCCAAACTATGAGGAAAAATCTCTTGAGCAAGAATTGATTACCACAAAGAACTATGCGGATTTATTACGTGCCAAAACTCACGAGTATTCTAATCGACTTAATGTCTTATCTGGCCTATTGCAAAGCGAGCGCTATCACGATGCCGTCGAATACCTGCAACAAGAAAGTGACGGGTATCAGAAGATTCTAAGACAAGTGATTCACTCGATTGAAAACAGCGCCGTAGCTGGATTAATCCTTGCCAAGCAGAACAAAGCGCTTGATTCTAAAGTAGAGTTTCATATCGATGCTGACAGCCATCTAGGAGGCTACCCCACTCAAGTATCGGAAAATTTAGTAACACTACTTGGTAATTTAATCGATAATGCCCTATTGGCTGCATGGTCCAATCGCGATCAGCAAGCTCCAGAAATTAGCCTCTATATCAGTGACCGAAGTGCACATATTATGATTGAATTAGAAGATAGCGGTGCAGGCATTCCGGATGATTTAGACAATCGTATTTTGGACTTTGGCATTAGCAGTAAACACAGTTCAGAACAGCATGGTATCGGCTTATACTTAGTGAAAAAAATTGTCGATCAATATCAAGGCAGCTTGGATTGGGAGCGCAGTGAGTCCCATACGACCGTCTTTAGCGTGTATTTAGATAAACAGGCACTTACGAGATGAATATGATTCCTGTCATGGTCGTCGAAGACGATATTCGAGCCAGCTATGTGCTCGAAAACACCATAAACCAACACAACGAGTTTCAAGTGGTTGCCGTATGCGAAAGTGTGGCGGAAGCCCTTTTAAAAGCGGACGCGTTCTCCCCAGAATTGATTATGGTAGACATTACGCTGCCCGATGGGGATGGCATTGATTTAATTCGTCAATTAAAAAGCCATAACTTTGACGGCACCTTCATCATGACAACCGCAGAGCGTGAAACCTCAACCATAGAAAAAGCCATCCAATTAGGTGTCATGGACTATCTGGTTAAGCCCCTACGCATGTCTCGTGTATTACAAGCCTTAACAGACTACCTTGATTTAAGAAAGCAATTAGCCAGATCCGGAAAAATTGATCAAGAAGGTATCGATGCCCTGTTTCGTAAGCCCGTATCACTAGCGAATCGACGAAAAACCCCAAAAGGTATTGATGAAAAAACACTTGAAGTATTGAACGAGCATTTAGAGACATTAGGGGAAAACGACTTTACCGCAGAAGAAGTAGGCAATGCGATCAATTTGAGCCGCATTACCACACGACGCTACCTTGAATACTTAGAAGAGTGTGGACAGGTCACCATGACACTAGACTATAAAACGGGTGGTCGTCCTAAACAGCGTTATACAAAAACCTCTTCGTCTTGATAAACCCCATCAAGGTAACAGGATCCTTAGCATAATAATGCACCTATTTCATCGATTGCTGCGACTCATTGTTCGAAAAGCATAGAAGACTTCGCTCAGACTGTAACATTTTATCTCGGAGAACAGCGCAATGGGACGAATGCAGCGTTGGTTTACCCACCTACTTGGCACCAAAAGACCTATTACCCATATTATTTTGGTCGGCATCGACTATCCAAGCTACGCCCTAGCGCAAGCCTTGCAAAATACCCATACCCACTTAAAAATCGTTGCCTTAATTGATGAGGAGCCATGGGTTAATAAAACTCAAATGCATGGTATTACTATTTATTACCCAAGCGATTTATGCGCTCTGATTAAAAAACATAGCGTCAAATGGGTTATTCAAATTGACGGCCAGAAACCCAAGCTTTCCCCAGAGGTCATTCACGGAATTCAAACGAGTAAAGCGACTCTATTACACTTTCCCTCAGATATGCCCCTCGAAGAACAAATCGATCAACTAAAAACTATCTCTAATTAAATACGATAAGACAATCGTATTTAATATCGAATCAAACAAAGTTAGCGAAGACACCTAATGACTCATCACCCTATTTGGAAAATCAGCAGTAGCACACTGCCCCCTCCAAATAGGGTGATGAGTCGAATACGAAGTTAAGTTAAATAGTTTATTGATAAGCGACGGAAGTAGCGGAGTGAGAGGCCATAGCAACCGCTTGGCTAGGCGAATTGACAGCATTCATTAAAGCTTGTTTAGATGACATTGCCACAACACTTAACGGATCTTTAGAGGCTGCCTTAGGAAGGTCAATATCACCACGTTGAGCTAGAATAGTTTGCAAGGCACCTACATCTACTTTGCCTTGCCCTTCTTTTATTTTGTTAAGTTCATCAGGTGTTAGCGAAGCAACTTTACCACCCGGTAAGTAGATAGCCCCTGTTGCAAAGTCAACACCAAAAGCGACGACACCAGGAACAAAGAAAAACAGTAAACCAAGCGCATCCAATACCGCCACTCCCACATCGATTTTTCCAGACTCCTGCCCACGACGTTCAGGATATAATAGTGTTCCGCATGCTGTTAACTGGGTCACCAGTAACGCTGCTACAACACTACGCGTCATCGTTCGAGTGATCGTTTTATTATTTGAAATTACCATTGTTTATCCTCGTATTACAGTTAGTAGGAATACTCTATCCCTGAATGTATGAACAGGCAAACCATGCCGCTTTAGTTTCACAAAGCTTGCGCTCTAGAATAGCCTCATGACAAACACAGTGGAAGACTAAAAAAATAAAAAAGTCCTCTCCTTTATCCCATATAGAACTGGACACAGTTAATCCAATAAAAATGCAATGGATAAATATGGTTTTTCCGCTATGATGCAATTTAAAGAAATAATAAGAAAAATGACAAAAAAACAACAAAAACTAAAAAGCTCACAACGATATAGGGATATAAAATGAAGACAGAAAATCCTGATCAGCATTTACTTTCTTTTTTGATGAAAGATAAAATCGTTGCCTCCCCCGGCTTTAACCGCTGGCTTGTCCCTCCCGCCTCCATTGCCATTCATTTATGCATTGGCTCCGTTTACGCTTGGAGCATTTTCAATCCTGCGCTCACCAAAGAATTTGGTGTTGTGACCAGTGCAGCAGGAGACTGGAACTTAAGCAGCGTCGTTTGGATTTTTTCAGTAGCCATTGTATTTTTGGGTCTTGCCGCCGCCCTCGCCGGAAAGTGGCTTGAAGAAGTCGGACCTCGTTGCGTTGGTGTCACAGCAGCCTTTCTTTGGGGCGGTGGCTTTATTATTGGGAGCATTGGTATTTCCACCCACCAATTATGGCTTCTCTATTTGGGGTATGGTGTATTAGGCGGCTGCGGCTTAGGACTTGGCTACGTATCTCCTGTATCGACCCTGTTGCGCTGGTTCCCTGATAAAAGAGGCATGGCAACGGGTATGGCAATCATGGGGTTTGGTGGCGGTGCTATCATTGGCGCACCACTAATCACTTATTTATTAGCAAAGTTTGCCACGGAACCGACTTACCTTGGTACTGAATCAGCCGTTCATTTAATCACAGAAGGCGGTAAGCGTTTTGCTGAATTGGCAAGTGGTAAGGTAGAAGTGGTGGTCGCAACGGCTGCGGAAGCCGCTAAACTGCCTTCGTCTGGCGATGCGGGTGTGTATGTGGTCGGCACTGGAAATACTGGCGCCTCTAGTGTGTTTCTTACCCTTGGCATTGTTTATTTTATTATTATGATACTGGCTTCTTTCGCATACCGTATTCCAGCGAAAGACTGGAAACCGGAAGGATGGATTCCACCTGTTAAAGACAATGCCATCAGCAAAATGATCACGACCAATAGCGTCCATATTGATCAGTCGTTAAAAACCCCACAATTTTGGCTTTTGTGGATTGTATTATGCTTTAACGTTACCGCAGGAATTGGTGTCATTGGTATCGCTAAAACTATGATGACAGAAATTTTTGGAACAACCTTACCCACGATCGCTACCGCCAGCTTTGCCGGCACCTATGTTCTTATGATTTCAGTGTTTAATATGTGCGGTCGCTTTTTCTGGGCATCGGCCTCCGATTTTATTGGCCGCAAAAACACGTTTCATTGCTTTTTTGTCATCGGTACACTTTTGTACCTTTCCATTCCTTATGCAGCCTCTGCCGTCAGCGCCGACCCATCCGTCACTTGGCTTATTTTATTTTATGCGGCGACCATGATTATTTTTACAATGTATGGTGGTGGTTTTGCGACTATCCCTGCGTATTTGGCCGATATTTTTGGCACTCTTCACGTTGGCGGTATACATGGGCGCTTATTAACCGCCTGGTCAACTGCGGGCGTTCTTGGGCCGTTTGTTATTACGTATTTAAGAAACTTATCAGTCGAAAATGCCATCTCAAATTTAGCCAGCAAGATAGATCCCGCCGCATTTCAAGCCAAGTTTAACGCGCCTATCAGTCAATTAAATGAGTTAGTGGCGGCCAAAACAGTCACGGTTGCCAAGTTAATGGAAATAGCCCCGATAGGCACGATTGACCCAACCTCTAGCCTGTATAACACAACCATGTATGTCATGGCTGGCTTATTAGTGATTGCGTTTTTTGCCAACCTAATGGTACGGCCTGTCCAAACGAAACATCACGTAGGTCATACTCACCCAGACCTAAAAGCATAACGCGAAACCGGCACTGTCTAGCACATTCGAGTCAGTGCCGTTATTTACACAGCAAAATAATAAGTTAAAACACTCTACACAATCAGCGGATAAAGTCACTATAGATCCTCTGAGTTTGACCGATGTATTGGCTAAGCATATAAAACCATACGAAAAAAGAAAGTGGGCAAACCTACTCTGTTTTGAGTTTATTCATAGCCGTGCTGCTAGCGTGTAAAATAGGTTTGCTTAAAGTGCTCAGGATCGGATTTAAAGCAATCAATACAAGACCGACAGACACAGCGGCGATCAATATGATGTGCCGCTAAAAGAGCCAGCAAGGAGTCGGGAACAATGTCATGAAAACACCAACAGTCGCCCTGCACGTTACATGCATTCTCCCTAGCACATATTGGGCATATTGCCTCTCTCTTTTCTTGATCCATAGCATCACCGTTAGAGAATAATAAGCAAAAAAAATCCCTGCCTAGGCAGGGATTTTACTATAAAGATTTATAGTGAAATTATCGGCTTACCAGCCAGTAATTTCTTTAAGTGCAGAACCGATATCCGCTAGAGAACGAACGGTCTTAACACCTGCATCTTGTAGTGCAGCGAATTTCTCATCGGCTGTACCTTTACCGCCAGAAATGATCGCACCAGCGTGACCCATACGCTTACCAGCAGGTGCCGTTACACCAGCAATGTAAGACACAACAGGCTTAGTCACGTTTGCTTTAATGTAAGCAGCCGCTTCTTCTTCCGCTGTACCACCGATCTCGCCGATCATAACGATCGCTTCAGTTTGAGGATCGTTTTGGAACATTTCTAGAATGTCGATGAAGTTAGAACCAGGGATTGGATCACCACCGATACCAACACAAGTAGATTGACCGAAGCCAGCGTCAGTCGTTTGCTTAACCGCTTCGTAAGTCAATGTACCAGAACGAGACACGATACCAACTTTACCTGGCAAGTGGATGTGACCAGGCATGATACCGATTTTACATTCACCCGGTGTGATAACGCCTGGGCAGTTAGGACCGATTAGGCGAACACCTAGCTCGTCACACTTCACTTTGCAGTCAAGCATATCAAGTGTTGGTACACCTTCCGTGATACAAACGATCAACTTGATACCAGCGTTCGCTGCTTCAAGGATAGAATCTTTACAGAAAGGCGCTGGTACGTAGATAACAGATGCTTCTGCGCCTGTTTCTTCTACTGCTTCTTTTACTGTGTTGAATACAGGAAGGCCTAGGTGAGTTTGACCACCTTTACCTGGTGTTACACCACCAACCATTTTCGTTCCGTAAGCAATTGCTTGCTCAGAGTGGAATGTACCTTGGCCGCCAGTGAAACCCTGACAGATTACTTTAGTATCTTTGTTAATTAGAACAGACATTATTATTTGCCCTCCGCAGCTTTAACAACTTGTTCAGCTGCGCCTTTAAGACTTTCTGCAGCAATGATGTCTAGACCAGAGTTCGCTAGAACTTCACGGCCTTTTTCTGCGTTAGTACCTTCAAGACGTACAACAACAGGCACGTTAACACCTACTTGCTCTACTGCACCGATGATACCTTCAGCAATCATGTCACAACGTACGATACCGCCGAAGATGTTAACCAATACCGCTTTAACATTGCTGTCAGAAAGGATGATTTTGAATGCTTCAGCAACACGCTCTTTCGTTGCACCACCACCTACGTCTAGGAAGTTAGCAGGCTTACCACCGTGTAGGTTAACAATGTCCATTGTACCCATTGCTAGGCCAGCACCGTTTACCATGCAACCAACATTACCGTCTAGTGCAACGTAGTTTAGTTCCCACTGTGCTGCATGCGCTTCACGCTCATCTTCTTGAGATGGATCGTGGAACTCTTGCATTTTTTTCTGACGGTATACTGCGTTGCTGTCGATGTTGATTTTACCATCTAGGCAGTGAAGATTACCTTCGTCAGTGATAACAAGAGGGTTGATTTCTAGTAGTGCGAAATCGTAGTCGTGGAACATTTGCGACAAGCCAAGGAAGATCTTAGTGAACTGCTTGATTTGAGCAGCATTTAGACCCATTTTGAACGCGATTTCGCGTGCTTGGTAAGGCTGTGCACCCACTAGAGGATCGATGATCGCTTTGTGGATTAGCTCAGGCGTTTCTTCCGCCACTTTCTCGATTTCCACACCGCCTTCAGTAGACGCCATGAAAACCACTTTACGAGTTGAACGGTCAACAACGGCACCTAGGTACAACTCGTTCGCGATATCGGTGCAAGATTCAACTAGGATTTTAGCAACTGGCTGACCTTTTTCGTCAGTTTGGTAAGTTACAAGGTTTTTACCTAACCAGTTTGCTGCAAATGCTTTTACTTCGTCATAAGAATCAACAAGTTTTACGCCACCAGCTTTACCACGGCCACCTGCGTGCACTTGAGCTTTTACAACCCACTTGTCACCACCAATTTTTTTCGCTGCTTCCACGGCCTCTTCAGGCGTGTCTACTGCGTACCCTGTAGATACTGGCAGGCCGTATTCAGCAAAAAGCTGTTTAGCCTGATATTCATGTAGGTTCATTTGATTCTTCCGCTCATATATATGATTGAGATAAGCTCTGCCCGTTAAGACAGAAATTACCGGCTCAAGGCCGGCAAATCGAATTACGTATTAACGCTTTTTGCGGTTAGCAATATGAATTGCATGACCGTCTACAGCCAATGCAGCTTCATGCACCGCTTCACTCACTGTTGGGTGAGCAAAGACAGTCAGTGCAATATCTTCTGCAGTTGAGCCGAATTCCATTGCGATTACTGCTTGTGCAATCAAATCAGCAGCGTGACCACCAATGATGTGGCAGCCTAGGATACGATCTGTTTCTTCATCCGCGATGATTTTGACGAAACCGTCAGTATCGTTTGCTGCCATCGCACGACCAGATGCCGCAAATGGGAATTTACCCACTTTGTATTTAACACCTTCCGCTTTAAGCTCTTGCTCGTTTTTACCCACCCAAGCTAGCTCTGGATGTGTATAAATAACAGAAGGGATACAATCGTAGTTCATTTGTGCTTTATGGCCAGCAATAATATCAGCGACCATAACACCTTCTTCAGACGCTTTGTGTGCCAACATCGGACCACGTACGATGTCACCGATAGCGAAAACACCAGGAACAGAAGTACGGCACTGCTCATCTACGAACACAAAACCACGCTCGTCTAAGTCTACGCCTGCATCGCCTGCTAAACAGCCATCAGTGAATGGCTTACGGCCAACAGCCACGATCAGCTTGTCAAACGTTTCTTTTTGCTCTTCACCTTTTGCATCAAGGTAAGTCACTTCGACTTCTTCACCGTTCACTTGGCTGCCGGTTACACGAGCACCAGTACGGATATCTAGATCTTGTTTTTTGAAGATCTTAGCCGCTTCTTTAGAGAGGTCTTGGTCACATAGGCTTAGGAATGATTCTTGTGCTTCAAGCACAACGACTTCAGAACCCAAACGAGCCCAAACAGAGCCCAACTCAAGACCGATTACGCCAGCACCGATAACACCAAGACGCTTAGGCACAGAACGGAACTCCAACGCACCTTCGTTATCAACGATGATGTCGCCCGTACGCGGCGCTGGTGGAATGTTCACAGGTACAGAGCCTGTTGCTAGAATGACGTTCTCTGCTTCTAATGTCTGCACAGAACCATCGTGTGCAGTGAATTCCACTTTTTTGTTAGCAAGCAACTTACCAAAACCTTCAAAGCTAGTTACACCATTTGCTTTGAAAAGGCCAGTGATACCACTGGTCAATTGGTTGACGATTTTGTCTTTGCGGTCGACCATGGCATTGACATCCATAGCCACATCGCCAACAGTGATACCGTGAACACCGTAAGATTCTTTCGCGTCATGGTATTTGTGAGAAGAATCTAGAAGCGCTTTCGATGGGATACAACCCACATTCAAACAAGTGCCTCCTAGGCGAGGCTTATTTTCTTTGTCCAACCACTTTTCGATACAAGCAGTTTTAAGGCCTAGTTGAGCTGCACGAATGGCAGCAACATAACCACCAGGGCCACCACCGATTACAATAACATCAAATTTAGTAGACATATGCGTTTCCATTTATCTTGTCGAACTGTTGTGGTCCTTTTAAGACCACAACAAAGTCAATTCATAACATCTGTTATGTTACGAATACTTAGATTTCTAGTAGAAGACGAGCTGGGTCTTCTAGAAGCTCTTTGATTGTCACCAAGAATTGTACGGCTTCTTTACCATCAATCATACGATGGTCATAAGAAAGCGCTAGATACATCATTGGCTGGATAACAACCTGACCATTAACCGCCATCGGACGCTCTTGAATTTTATGCATACCCAAGATAGCAGTTTGTGGTGGGTTAATGATTGGCGTTGACATCAAGGAACCGAATGTACCGCCATTGGTAATGGTAAAAGTACCACCTTGCATGTCATCCATACCCAACTTACCATCACGGCCGCGAACAGCGAAATCCATAATGCTAGACTCGATATCAGCAAGGCCCATGGCTTCGGTATTACGAAGAACTGGAACCATCAAACCGCGATCAGTCGATACCGCTACACCAATGTCTTGGTAGCCATGGTAAACCATGTCATTACCGTCGATAGATGCGTTCACCGCTGGGAAGCGCTTAAGTGCTTCTGTAGCCGCTTTTACAAAGAAAGACATGAAGCCAAGCTTAGTACCGTTATGAGTCTTCATGAACAACTCTTTGTACTTCTTGCGGATCTCCATAACAGGACCCATGTTCACTTCATTGTATGTCGTCAACATAGCGGCTGTTTGTTGAGCTTCAACAAGACGCTTAGCGATAGTGGCACGTAGACGAGTCATTGGGACACGCTTTTCAATCCGACCATCCGCACCCAATGCAGGCATAGCTGCTGGTGCTGCTTTCGCCGCTGGCGCAGGCGCTGAAGCAGGTTTTGCTTTAACCGCTGCATCAACGTCTTCTTTAGTGATACGACCACCTTTACCGGTGCCTTTCACTTGAGACGCTGTTAAGCCAGCTTCTGCTAGTGCTTTACGAGCTGCAGGACCGGCAACACCGTCTTCGTCGTTGTCAGCTTCTGCGGCAACTGGCGCTGCAGTTTCGGTCGCTGGAGCGGCTGCAGAGCCAGAAGCACCTACTAGGAATGTACCAAGTACTTCCGCGCTTAGTACCGTCTCGCCTTCAGCTTTTGCTATTTCACCGATTACACCGTCAGCTGGCGCAACCACTTCAAGCACAACTTTATCTGTTTCGATATCAACGATATGCTCGTCACGTGCACACGCTTCACCTGGCTGTTTGTACCAAGTAGCAACTGTGCCGTCTGCGACAGATTCTGGGAAAGTTGGTGTTTTGATTTCTACTGTTTCTGTTGCTGAAGAAGCTGCTGCTGGAGCCGCTTCTTTCTTCTCAGCCGGTGCAGCAGACGCTGCCGCACCAGATTCAAAAGTAGCAAGGACTTCCGCACTTAGAACAGTGTCGCCTTCATTTTTATGAACTTCTTTTAGTACGCCATCAGCAGGCGCAACGACTTCTAATACTACTTTGTCCGTTTCGATGTCGACAATGTGCTCATCACGGGCACAGGCTTCGCCTGGCTGTTTGTACCAAGTAGCAACGGTACCGTCTGCTACGGACTCTGGGAAAACAGGTGCTTTAATTTCAATACTCATTTTATACCCTTATCTCTCTGACAGGCTATGGTGCTAACCAACTAAGGCGTCGTTGACCAGCGCTTCTTGTTCTTCAACATGGACAGACATGTAACCAGCAGCTGGCGCCGCAGACGAAATACGTCCTGCAAAACGAATTTTCAGCTCAGGATACAACTTTTCCAATACTCGATTCATACGGTGACGATTAGAATGCCAAGCCCCTTGGTTTTTAGGCTCTTCTTGACACCATACCAAACTCTCAACATTTTTGTATTGTCCCAACACTGACTCAAGATCATCGTATGGGAATGGATACAACTGCTCCAAACGAATCACAGCTACATCATCTTTTTCAAGTTCATCACGACGATTAATCAGATCGTAGTAAACTTTACCACTACACAGCACAATACGTTTTACCTTGTCTGCTTTAATGGTCTGTGATGTTTCTGGCAATACCGTTTTGAAGCCACCTTCAGCCAACTCTTCTAATGTCGAGATCGCTTGCTTATGACGCAACAAACTCTTAGGAGACATAATGACAAGCGGACGACGCATAGGACGAATGGCTTGACGGCGAAGAATATGGAAAATCTGTGCAGGTGTTGTTGGAACGCACACCTGAATATTGTATTCCGCACACAACTGCATAAAACGCTCAAGACGAGCGGAAGAGTGCTCTGGTCCTTGTCCTTCATAGCCATGTGGCAACAACATGGTTAGGCCACATAAACGCCCCCATTTATGCTCACCACTGGTAATGAACTGGTCAATTACTACTTGTGCACCGTTTGCAAAGTCACCGAATTGCGCTTCCCAAATAACCAAGCCTTTTGGAGAGGTTGTTGAGTAACCATATTCGAATGCCAACACCGCTTCTTCAGACAAGTAAGAATCATAAAGATCCAAAGTAGGCTGATCATCAGAAAGATGCTTTAACGGAATGTACGTACTACCGTCTTTTTGACTATGAATAACAGCATGACGATGGGAGAAAGTACCACGACCAGAGTCTTGGCCTGTTATACGAATAGGATAGCCTTGCTCCAAAAGAGTCCCAAAAGCCAATGTCTCGGCGTAACCCCAATTAAGAGGCAATGCTCCCGCAGTCATTTTATCGCGATCTTGGTAAATCTTCTGAACTTGACGTTGAACTACAACACCATCAGGAATAGCTGTTAATTTCTTCGCTACTTCTTGCAGTTTAGCAAGCGGATAAGTTGTGTCCCCTGCATCCGTCCATTCGACGCCAATGTAAGGTTTCCAATTAACAAACAAATCAGATTTAGGCTCTAGCACTAGACTCTTCGCCACATGACGACCATCGTCTAAATCTTGGCGGTTCTCACCTACCATTTCTTCCGCTTGAGCTTTCGTTAACACATTCTCTGCTACTAAGCGCTCTGCATACAACGTACGAGTCGTCTTCAACTTGTTGATTACGCTGTACATCAATGGCTGAGTACCAGAAGGCTCATCTGTTTCGTTGTGTCCGCGACGGCGATAACACACCATGTCGATGACTACATCACGGCCAAACTCATAACGGTAGTCTAATGCCAATTGAGTAACAAACAACACAGCCTCTGGATCATCACCATTTACATGGAAAATAGGCGCCTGAATCATTTTCGCCACATCAGTTGCATACTCAGTAGAGCGTGAGTCATCTTGACGGTTAGTGGTAAAGCCAACTTGGTTGTTAATCACAACATGAACCGTACCACCGGTGCGGTATCCACGCGTTTGAGACATCTGGAATGTCTCCATCACCACGCCTTGTCCAGCGAATGCAGCGTCACCATGAATCGAAATAGGAACAACCGTTTTACCGACTGAGTCTTTACGACGATCCTGACGAGCGCGGACAGAACCCTCCACTACTGGAGAGACGATTTCTAGATGTGATGGGTTAAACGACAACGCAATGTGTACTTCACCGCCTGAGGTCATTACATTAGAAGAAAAGCCTTGGTGGTATTTAACATCACCAGAGGTATTAACTAACTTCTTACCTTCGAACTCATCAAATAGGTCTTTAGGGCTTTTCCCTAACGTATTAACTAACACGTTTAAACGACCACGGTGAGCCATACCAATCACAACTTCTTTCGCTCCTAATGAGCCAGAGCGCTGGATTAGTTCGTTTACCATTGGAATTAAGCTTTCACCACCTTCTAGGCCGAAACGCTTCGCCCCTGGATAACGACTTGCTAAGTATTTTTCAAGGCCTTCTGCAGCGGTGAGTCGCTCTAGCAAGTTTTGACGAGTTTCTGGGGAAAATTCTGGGCGGGATCGAACGGATTCTACACGCTGTTGTAACCAAGCTTTTTCTTGGGTATCAACAATGTGCATAAATTCATAACCAATAGTACTACAATAGGTTTTTTCAAGCTCAGCAATGATTTCGCTTAGCTTCATAGATTCCTTGTTAAAGAACAAAGAGCCCGTTTTAAATTGAGTATCAAAGTCAGCACCAGTCAACTGATGATAACTAATATCAAGGTCTGCTACTTTTTCACGCTTGCGAAGCCCTAACGGGTCTAATGATGCGTGCTGATGACCTCGAACACGGTAAGCATTAATCAATTGCAACACATTGATTTGCTTCTGCTCATGCTCTGAGCTTGCAGCAACACCCGTTGACACAGGCATTGCGCGAAATTTATTTTTGCCAATTTCTAAAAATTGTTGCTGAATTACTGAGTGTGGTAGATCTGTTGATTGTGCCTCACTTACGCGAGGTAGTTGATCAAAACATTTCCGCCATTCTTCCGATACAGAGTTCGGATCGACTAGGTAGCTTTCAAACAACCCCTCAACATATTCCAAGTTTCCACCTGAAAATTGAGAAGTGCTCCATAGCAACTCCATTAAACTTTCGTGCATTCTCGATCACCCTTATGTTCGAGCCAGCTACCGGGGTCCCGGTATGAATTTATCATGCAATCGATAACTCCAACAGGCCCGTTAAGGCCATAAAGCCTCGATTTATTGTTAACTTGCCACCACAATTGCTTCGTGCACTTATACGTTAAACTCATGTAGAGAGGGCCTCTCTCATCCATTCAATTAAGCGAAACCTAATCAGTACTACGCTAAAAGCACTGTTATGCTAGCACGTAACAAATTCTAAAGCGTTTTAATTGCATTCTCTATATTGAAACATGCAAAAACGGCGGCATTGAACAAAACTATTCGAGCCGCCTTGATTTTAGCTTATTCTTAACGATTTATAATCCGCTAAGAACAAGCCAAGCTTGATCAGGTTGCTCGTTGCAAAAGCATGGTGCGAATGTTACCGATTGCTTTCGTAGGATTCAAACCTTTCGGACAAACATTCACACAATTCATAATACCGTGGCAACGAAACACACTAAATGGATCATCTAAATCACTTAGGCGCTCTTGAGTTGCTGTATCACGGCTGTCCGCTAAGAAACGGTAAGCCTGCAACAAGCCAGAAGGCCCAACAAACTTATCTGGGTTCCACCAGAACGATGGGCAAGCGGTTGAACAACATGCACACAGGATACATTCGTATAAACCATCTAGTTTTTCACGCTCTTCAGGGCTCTGAAGACGCTCAATAGCTGGCACTGGCGTATCATTGAGAAGATAAGGGCGAATCTTTTCATACTGCTTATAAAACTGCCCCATATCCACAACAAGGTCACGCACCACTGGCAGACCTGGCAGAGGGCGTAACACTAACTTGCCATTTTTCACCGCTTGGGAAACAGGCGTGATGCATGCTAGGCCATTTTTACCTGACATATTCATACCATCAGAGCCACACACACCTTCACGACAAGAGCGACGATAAGAAATGCTTGGATCTTGTGCTTTTAACAAGTTCAATACATCCAATACCATCAAATCTTTACCCGCAGGCAAATCAATTTGGTAATCCTTCATGTATGGAGCATCATCCACTTCAGGATTGTAACGATAAATACTAACTAACATTCTGAGTTACTCCTTAGTATTTGCGAATCTTAGGCGGGAAAGGTTCCATTGTTTTTGGCGCAAAGTTCACATCACGCTTAGTAACAGTTTTGCTTCCAGGATGGAACAATGAGTGCTTCAGCCAATTCTCATCATCACGCTCAGTAAAGTCATTACGAGCATGGGCCCCTCGACTCTCTTTACGGAATTCAGCGGGGATAGCCGTTGCTTCAGCAATTTCCAATAGATTCTCAAGCTCAAGCGCTTCAATACGTGCTGTATTGAATGCTTGGCTCTTATCTTCTAGATTCAAGTTTTCAACACGCTTACGAATCTTCTCAAGCTCTTTCAAGCCTTTTTGCATGGATTCGCCGTCACGGAATACGCCAAAGTATAACTGCATCACTTTTTGCAGTTCGGCACGAACCGCAGCAACACTTTCACCACCTTTTGTATTATTCAACCGCTCTACACGAACCATCGCCCTTTCGATGTCTGTTTCATCCGCATTGAGCGAATCAAACCCTTCATCCAGAGATTTTTTGACATGCAGACCAACAGCACGACCGAACACAACAAGATCAAGTAGAGAGTTACCACCCAAGCGGTTAGCACCATGCACAGATACACAAGCGGCTTCACCACATGCATACAAGCCATGAATGACAACGTCTTGACCAGCGTCATCTTGCATCAACGCCTGACCACTAACATTCGTTGGAATGCCACCCATCATGTAGTGACAAGTTGGAATAACGGGGATTGGCTCTTTCACTGGATCAACGTGAGCAAAGGTACGAGAAAGCTCAAGAATACCTGGCAGGCGCTTATTAAGCGTCTCTTCACCCAAGTGATCTAATTTTAGAAGAACATGATCTTTATCTGGGCCACAACCACGACCGCCAAGAATTTCAAGAATCATTGCACGCGCCACAACGTCACGACCGGCAAGGTCTTTCGCATTAGGTGCATAGCGTTCCATGAAGCGTTCACCGTCTTTATTAATCAGGTAACCACCTTCACCACGACAACCTTCAGTAACAAGTGTACCAGCACCATAAATACCAGTCGGGTGGAATTGCCACATTTCCATATCTTGAGCAGGGAAACCTGCACGTAACGCCATCGCCACACCGTCACCAGTGTTAATGTGAGCATTGGTAGTCGATTGGAAAATACGACCCGCGCCACCGGTAGCAATAACCGTTGCCTTCGCTTTTAAATAAACGCTCTCGCCTGTTTCGATGCAAATTGCAACAACACCGACCACTGCATTTTCTTTATTTTTTACCAAGTCGATCGCATACCATTCATTGAAGAAGGTCGTGCCACCTTTAAGGTTACCCTGATACAAAGTATGCAATAATGCATGACCTGTACGGTCTGCAGCCGCACAAGTACGCGCCGCTTGAGTTGAATCATTTGGGCCTTTAGATTGGCCGCCGAAAGGACGCTGATAAATACGACCATTTTCTTTACGAGAAAACGGCAAGCCCATATGTTCAAGCTCAAAAACAGCTTGTGGACCAACGGAACACATGTACTCAACTGCTTCTTGGTCACCAATGTAATCCGACCCTTTTACAGTGTCATACATGTGCCAACGCCAATCATCATTTGGATCCTCACTGGCGATTGCACAGGTGATACCACCTTGAGCAGATACCGTGTGAGAACGTGTTGGGAATACTTTTGTAATACAGGCGGTGTTCAAACCAGATTCAGTTAACTGAAGTGCGGCACGCATACCAGCGCCACCACCGCCAATAACGATGGCATCAAAAGAAATCGTACGAATATTAGCCATTACTTATAGCCCCCAAAGAACCTGAATGCCCCACACGATGTATACAAACATCAATAAACCGCATAGAGCTTGAAAGAAGAAACGAATACCAGTTGGCTTAATATAATCAGTAGAAATTGACCACAGACCAATCCAAGAATGCACGCCAATAGATAACAATGTCATCAAACTGAAAACACGCATCCAAGTTGAACTGTAAAGCGCACTCCACTGCTCAAACGTAAGATGAGGGTGTAATAAAAGATAACCGATAATAAAAATGGTATAGAGAGACAATACCACAGCGGAAATACGCTGCATCATCCAGTCATAAAGACCAGAGCGACCAAAGCTTGTAATTTGAGTTACCATATCCACACCCCAGCTAACACAATAAGAACCGCTGCAATGACAATGTTTGCAACAGCTGCATTACGTCCACTTTCTAATTCTTCAAAGTGTCCCAAATCCATGAACAGGTGTTTAATACCTGCGACGAAGTGATACATCAACGCTGATACGACACCCCAGATAACGAACTTAGCAAGGAAGTTTGTCTGAAGCATATTCACAACCTGATCAAATCCTTGTTGAGACTCTAAGGAAACATCAAACGCATATAACAAGAAAATCAAACCTATAAAAAGGATAATCCCCGTCACACGATGAATAATAGATACGATTGCTGTTACCGGCATTGATATTGTTGAAATATCAAGGTTGACTGGTCTTTTTTTATTCACGACTATTTACACCATCTTATTAAGTGAATGGTCCATCACGACCCAATTTCTATCTGCGAACTTAACGAAACTTTTACATTACGTCGTCACACCATAGGCCTAATCGAAAATTGCATCGATTTGCAAACGACATTTTCTGTTCAAGCAACTACTCTTGAATGGTATACGCCGACAAATCAATGAAATCATCGGGAACGCAATTATAGACTAGCGAAAATTGGGAAGACAAATAGACTGGAGCTAGGGTTTTCAATGATCACCATTCACAGGCTGAATGTACCCATAAGCTGTAACAATAATGGTGTTTAATTACAGCCTATGGATTGGCATTAACCATAAAATATTATTTATATTTCAAACAGTTAAACCTAAAAAAGGATAAAAAAACTTTATGAGAATGGTTTTTATTGTCAAATAATTACAAACAAAATTACAATATTGTAAACTCTTTGCAAGTGTAGAAGATTGACTTTTATAGTGCTGAGACAGTATTTTTTCCCCACCTTCTGGGTCAGGAGGGTCTTTTTTGACTTCTTAGCCCCGGACCAGAATTCGAAGGAGAGCATAAATGGCCGATAAAAAAGCACGACTTACCGTAGACGGAATCGATAAAACCATCGAACTTCCCGTTATTTCAGGCACCCTTGGTACAGATGTTATTGACGTACGTGGCTTAGGTGCAAACGGTATTTTCACTTACGACCCTGGTTTTATGTCCACAGGCTCATGTGAGTCTGCAATCACGTACATTGATGGTGAAGCAGGCGTACTGCTACACCGAGGTTACCCCATCGCTCAACTTGCTGAGCACTCAGATTACTTAGAAACTTGCTACCTTTTGCTTTACGGAGAGCTTCCAACGGCAGAAGAGAAAAAAGACTTTGTCGACATGGTTAGCGCTCACACTATGGTCAACCAGTCGATGCATAAGTTTATCGAAGGGTTTAGAAACGATGCCCACCCGATGGCCATTATGTGTGGATTAGTTGGCGCCCTGTCCGCTTTTTACCAAGATCACATGGACATCACCAACCCAAGACACCGGGAAATTGCTGCATTCCGCTTAATTTCTAAGATGCCAACGCTGGCAGCAACTTGTTACAAGTACTCAAAAGATCAGCCCGTTATGTACCCTCGTAACGATCTGTCCTATGCAGAGAACTTTCTTTATATGATGTTTGCAACGCCTTGCGAAGAATATAAAGTCAACCCTGTTTTTGCAAAAGCAATGGACACCATTTTCGTCCTTCATGCAGACCATGAACAGAATGCTTCAACCTCAACAGTCCGTCTTGCCGGCTCTTCCGGAGCTAACCCATTTGCCTGTATTGCTGCTGGCATTGCAACATTATGGGGGCCTGCCCATGGCGGTGCGAATGAAGCTGTCCTTACCATGCTGGAAGAAATTGGTGACGAGGACCAAATTGATAAATATATTGCTAAAGCCAAAGACAAAGACGATCCATTCCGCCTAATGGGCTTTGGACACCGCGTCTATAAAAACTTCGACCCACGCGCTAAGGTGATGCGCGAAACCTGCGATCAGGTATTAGCAGAGCTCGGCCAGTCTGACGATCCGCTACTAAAAATCGCAAAACGTCTAGAACAAATAGCTCTTGAAGATCCTTACTTTGTAGAACGCAAATTGTATCCAAACGTTGATTTCTACTCTGGCATTATCATGAAGGCAATTGGCATTCCAACCAGTATGTTTACGGTTATTTTTGCGATGTCCCGTACCATAGGCTGGATTTCTCACTGGAATGAGATGATTAGTGGCTCTTATAAAATTGGCCGTCCACGTCAATTGTATGTTGGTAAAACACAACGCGATTACCCAACAAAATAATCAACAAATACACTGATGGACAGAACAAAAAAACGCGCCTTTCGGCGCGTTTTTCTTTACTCGATGTCGATCAAGAGAAGCGGTAAAACAGACTGAATTATTCGTCGTCTTCCTCAACGATTTCGGTAATCGTCTTGGACGAACACTGCACACACTCCCCTTCAATCCAAACGTCATTCCCTTTTGCGTATTCCACAGGATTCTTCATCCCTAAGTCCACTTCCATGCACTCATTGCACCAAGTCTGAGATAGAAAATCCGCTTGTTCGGACTCATCTCTGGCATAAAAGTCACGTTTAATAATCTCATCTTGTTGGTCAGACACTACTGAGCTCCACTGTATTTAAAATATTCAATATTATTGCTCGCACTAGGAGCATCCGAATCAGTTGAGGATACAGGATCTGGTGCTTGCGAGGTAGTGCTGGCCTGCTGTGCTGTATCGACTGTATCTGCTGAAGGCACTTCTGCTCCATCCGCCTGTAGCGCGGAAGTCTGCGTCACTGGAGGTGTATCGGCCTGCAACAAGCTACTCAACATAATACTATCTAGCAGTTTTTGCTTATCCCCATTAATGGCAACAGAAAATACGACAGAATCTTTGGTCGCTTTTACTACATACACATCTCTGACCACACCCACACTTTCTAAATATTGCTGAATTTTCTTCATGGCTGCGTAATTCGTTACACCCGACACAGACAAATCAAGACGACTTTCCGAAGCACTATTTCGAACCGCAGCATAACGCTCAGATAAGGCCTTAGCCATATCAGCACTGGCTTGATCAGCCAAATCCTGCAAGTTCGCGCCTGTTAGCGAGAATTGCTTAGTGTCATTACCGATTATCATCAACAAATTCCCAGTCAAGGAGCCCGCATATTGCGACACACGCAACGCTGCAATAGCATCGGTTTGGTAGCGTTGACTAGCACTTTTAATGGTATCTTCGAAGAACCCCCACACATCTGAAGGCGAAATAGCCGCAGCATCCACAGAGTCCATCAAAGGTGCATAAATTGGCACACCATAGTTTGTCGATGACGCAGCTAAGTCATTCAATAATGGTGAGGGAGAGTTTGCACCAGATAGAGTACGGACCCCATTGTTATCATCCACCGCCCAGACCAACACCGATGGCCGATTATTCCCCCACACAGGTAAATTGTGTTGAGTCAAAAATTGATCTATTGACTCATGATAGAAAAATACATTGACCTGCTTACCCGCCACCAAATCACCATTTAATGGCAGCAAATCCTTCAATGAGGTCACAGAGTGCTGTGCCACCCATGTTGGGGCGGCTTTTTGAGCCTCTTGAAGCAAGTCTCCAGTTATTGCGGCTTTATCACCAGACACCCTAACCAACACTTGCTCGACCGCTTGAGAGAATGCATCACTCAACATTTGACCTTCAGACTCGGTGGCTGGTAACTTAATGCTGGCACGATATAAATCTTTAACCGGAACAGCAGACGCCATCGACACATAAAAAATACTAATTAAAAATAAAAAAATACGGATTTTCATAGCCCCTTCCTTCGTTTATTTGCTTATTCTACTGCCTTAATGCCAAAGAACCATAGCCCTAATACGCCACTATGCTAAAATGCCTTCTTTTCCCCGCACATGATAAGGCATAGGCAATGACCAAATCGGATAAAACATCGATTAGTTATAAAGACGCAGGCGTTGATATCAACGCTGGAAATCAACTTGTTGAGCGCATAAAAGGTGTTAGCAAAAAAACTCGCCGTCCGGAAGTAATGGGAGGGTTAGGAGGATTTGGCGCATTAACCCGCCTTCCGACCAAATACAAAAACCCTATTCTTGTTTCAGGCACTGACGGCGTGGGAACAAAGCTTCGCCTAGCCATGGACCTCAATCAACATGACACAATTGGCATCGATTTAGTTGCTATGTGTGTCAATGATCTTGTTGTCGCAGGTGCAGAACCCCTTTTATTCTTAGACTATTACGCAACAGGGAAATTAGATGTTGATGTGGCTGCAAACGTCGTAACTGGTATCGGAGAAGGCTGCTTACAAGCTGGCTGCGCTCTAGTTGGTGGCGAAACAGCTGAAATGCCAGGCATGTACCATGATGGTGATTATGACTTGGCAGGCTTCTGTGTTGGTGTTGTTGAAGAAGAAAAAATCATCGATGGCAGCAAAGTAACCATCGGCGATAAGCTAATCGCTCTTGGTTCCTCAGGCCCTCATTCTAATGGCTACTCCCTGATTCGAAAAATTCTCGAGGTGAGCAAAGCCGATCTAAACCAAGAAATCGACGGTATCGCCTTAAAAGATGCGTTAATGCAGCCTACCCGCATTTACGTTAAGTCCATTCTTAAACTAATGGAAAGCATCGATGTTAATGCCCTTGCACACATTACTGGTGGAGGCTTGCTCGAAAATATTCCGCGCGTTCTTCCTGACAATACAGCAGCACATATTGACGCTTCTAGCTGGAAACGCCCTGCTGTGTTTGATTGGTTACAAGAACAAGGAAATGTTGAACAAGAAGAAATGTACCGTGTTCTTAACTGCGGCGTTGGTATGATATTGTCTATTGACGATGACAAAGCGGATGAAGCCTTAGCCATTCTCAAAGCAGAAGGCGAAAACGCTTGGATCATCGGTGATATTTGTGAACGTAAGGATGGAAAAGACGTGCTTATCTCTGATCTAGAGGCACAAGCATGAGCTTCCCTATCGTTGTCTTAATTTCTGGCAGCGGTAGCAACTTGCAAGCTTTGATTGATCAAAGCTTGCAAGGGGTTTTAAACGTCACAATCAGCGCTGTGATCAGTAATAAAGCCGACGCTTATGGGCTCGAAAGAGCCAAAGAAGCGGGCATTCCAACTCATGTGCTGAACCACAAAAGCTATGGCAGCCGTGAAGAGTTTGATACAGCATTACAATCGACGATTGACCGATACCACCCCAAATTGGTGGTATTGGCTGGTTTTATGCGCATTTTAACAGAGGACTTTACTCGCCATTACGAAGGGAGAATGCTTAATATTCATCCTTCTTTATTGCCTAAGTTTAAAGGGTTAAATACGCACCAACGTGTGATTGATGCCAAAGAAACAGAGCATGGCGTGTCAGTCCACTTTGTTAGCGCTGAGTTGGATGCTGGCGCAGTCGTTGTACAAGCGCGAACTCCAGTCGAGCCGTCAGATAACGCCAAGACGCTTGCTGAAAGAGTGCATAAGCTTGAGCATATTATATACCCTTTAGCAGTAAAGTGGTTTAGCGAGGAGCGCCTGACGCACCAAGACAAATACGCTTTTTTGGATGGTCAAAAACTACCTGTAAACGGCCTTGATTATCAGGAAAAGACATAATGATGTGAGGACAGACGAGTATGATATATCTAAAGAAGTCACTTATTACTTTGGCAACCTTAATGATAATGTCGTTACTCCCTGTCCAAGCAGCCAGTTCTTCCAACTCCTTTTTAACCCCTTACACCGCGGTTTACAGCACCATCTGGTCAAAAGGTATCAACCTAAAAATAGAAGGCAAGCAAACACTTAAAAAAGCCCCTAACAATCAATGGGACTTTATTTTCACAGCAGACAGCCTTATTGCCTCTCTGGATGAAAGAGTGCATTTTAAGGTAAAGGATCACCAAATACTCCCCATTCATTACCAGTACAAAAGCAGCTTACTTGGAAAAAAACGTAGTGCAGAGCTGGACTTTGACTGGCACTCAATGAAAGTTCGTAACAATGTCAAAAATACACCTTGGAACATGTCAATCGTGCCAAATACGGTTGATAAATTGAGCGTCCAATTACAGGTCAGAGAAGATGTAAAATTAGGGAAAAAGCGCTTCAGCTATAAAATTGCCGATGGAGGACACATTAAAACCTGGACTTTTAAACGAGACAAACAAGAAGTCATTGATACCAAGCTCGGACGCATTAAAGCCATTAAAGTCACCCGAACAGACAACCTTGATAATGGAAAAAAGTCCTCATTTTGGTTCGCACCTAAGTACGACTATCTTTTGGTAAAGCTAGTTCATAAAGAAGATGGCCAGTCATACAACCTTGATATTGAGTCCTTTAAAAAAGGCTAGTTTTAGCTTATAGATTGCCCTACTCTAGTTGTTCAGAGTAGTTAACATTGATCAACTCAGCTTCTTCGCTCCAATGTAGAGCTCGGCAACCATGAAGTTCATAAAATGCCATAACGCTTTTTTTCATATCTCGAGCAAGAAAAGTGGATAAAGCAGATAACGCAGTTGAAACAGGGAGAACTGCATGTAATGGATGGCGACCGCTTGCTGTAACGATATAATGGATTTTATCCGGTTCACGTTTGATGGCATCAAGTAAAGCATGAAAAGCGTCTGAGGAGACACAAGGGCTATCACAAGGTGAAAGCAGTAAGAATTGACTCTTAGCGTTATGCAAACCCGCCATAACACCCGATAAAGGCCCTACATCTTGATAATCCGCTAAATCCGCTATCACTTCAAAACCGAGCGACTCATAGTCCTCCTGATATCGATTGGCGTTAACCGCGACCATAGACGTTACTTCTTTTAACGCCATCGCCACAGAAACCACCATAGGCACGCCTCGGAAGCACTGTAAGCCTTTCTCTTTACCTGACATTCGCTCGGCTTTGCCACCTGCAACTATCAGCGCAGACACCTCTTCAGTATTATCATTACAGAAAGACACAGTCATAATGCTCATAAAATTAATATCTGACAACACAACAGCATGGTTTGAGGAACAGTCATCCCTACCATAAGTCTAGTGAGAGAGTTTAGGAGAATTTTGCGTCAATAGTGCCAAAGACAAGCGATCTTTTGTATGGGTTTTTTTAAAAATCGCCGTTAAATGCGCTTTAACGGTTCTCTCAGTAATGTCCATTTCATTCGCTATTTGTTTATTAGATAGGCCATTTGAGACCAGAGTGGCAACATAATGCTCTCTATCCGATAAACCCGCTAACATATTCTGTTCATCTTCGCTTCTCAGCAATAAATCTTCCTGATCATTGCGCACATGCGTTTCTGCTAACGAAGCGGATTGAGAAATGAGACTATTGATAAACGCCTTGCCTCCCCAAATCTCTCCAGAGTCGACCACAGACAGCACCAGCTTCAGTTGCTCTCTTCCTATATACGGCGAACACTGTCCCAACACACCAACAGAGAAAAGCCGCAGTGCGGCAGCTTGACTCGCTTGATTAGGAAACACGATCATAATTTGTTTAGGGTACTTACGCTGTAAAGAAACAACACTCTCTACATTGGCTGAAAAATTTTTATCCGCCAAATAAATAAAACAGTACTTGTACATTTCTTTTGAGGCCAAAGCGCTATCGATTTCATTAAAACCCTGCTCACGGAACAGCGTAGCATTAGAATCAACCACTTTATTCCAATGATGCCAAACAGCCTCATCAGTACTCAAACACAATATCTTCAAAGTATTCCTCTTTCTTTATGCAATACTGATAATAAATCTTACGAAACCTAACACCTTAGAATCGTTAACTTTTGTTAAGCAACGGTCATTTCTAAAAGAGATTTGTAATCATCTTTCATGTAGCGCATTCTGCTTCGCCTTTAAGATAGGTTTAAACAAGTATTGCAAAAGAGTCTTTTTGCCAGTAATGATGTCGACTGTCGCTTGCATCCCTGGAATAATCGGCAATGGATTTTTTGCTGTCCCCAAGTAATTATGATTGGTTCTAACTCGAACTAAATAATAACTACGCCCCTCTCTATCATCTTTATCAACAATGGTATCAGCACTAATAGTTTCTACATGGGCTTTTAATCCCCCGTAAATAGAAAAATCATAAGCCGTTAATTTCACCATGGCAGGTAAGCCTGGCTTAATAAACCCAATATCTTTAGGTTTTACCTTGGCCTCAATCAATAGAGTGTCATCAATGGGCACAATGTCGATTAGATCCATTCCTGGTTTGACAACGCCACCGATGGTATTAATTTGAATCTGTTTAACAATGCCATTCACCGGTGAGCGCACTTGTGTCCTAGACACTTTATCTTGTAACGAGAAATTCGCCTGCCTCAATTGGTCTAACTTACTCTGTACCTTATTAAGTTGCTCCTGTGCATCAGACATAAACTTGGCATCACTTTCCACAAGTTTATTTTGGGCTTCTTTAAGTGCTGAGTGAGCCCGAGGTATCGCAAGTTCCGTAGCCTCGAGATCCCCTTGTATCTTATTCACATCACGCTCTAACTGTAGGAGTTCCACTCGAGAAACAGCCCCTTGTTTAAAAGCAGGGCGCGTCAGAGTAAGTTCTTCAGACGATAATTTATAGCTTTGCTTAAGATTTTCCAACTTCGCTTTCTGCTCAATGATCTCTTGTTTTTTTTGATCGACTTGTTGCTGGAAGACTTGTTTGTTCGCTTTCAATGATTCTATTTGAGTTGTATACAGATCCATTTCACGAGCCACTAAATTTGGATACTTTTCAGCAAAAGACTGACTAAATACGGGTTTCTTACCATCTACTTCAGCCTGCAAACGAACAGAACTGGCATATAAATTGGTAGATTCCACTTCCTGTTCACGAAGGGAGGACAAGGCAGTAGAGTTGTCAATGGTCATCAGTATTTGACCTTTTTTCACAGTTGCCCCTACTTGGGTGTCAATTGTCTTTAAGATACCACCCTCTAAGTTTTGAATTTGTTGAACCTGCTGTGAGGGAATAACCGTCCCAACACCAACGGTTCTTTCATCTAAAGTCGTATGATCTGCCCAAATAACCGCGACCACTAAAAAAATGAAAATCACCCACAAAATAATACGGCCACCACGTGGACTTTTAAGCATCAAGGCGGAGTTACGATCGCTTAGAAATTCAAGATCTCTTTGTGCTATGCTTTTTTTGCTATTTTTCATATGGTTAACTAACCTTCAGCCTGCCTTGTCTTAACGCTTCATGCACTTGTGCTTTAGGCCCGTCTGCTATCAAACGACCGTTATCCATAACGATAATTCTATCTACCATGTCAAGCATAGAGGCTTTATGGGTAATGAGTATTAACGTCTTATCTTTCATGGTATCCATTAATCGACGTTTCATACGTGCTTCTGTGGTGTTATCCATTGAGGCCGTCGGTTCGTCTAAAATAAGAATAGTCGGATCAAACAGCAATGCTCTGGCTATGGCAATACTTTGTCGTTGACCACCGGATAATTGCATACCGCGTTCCCCAACAATACTGTCTAAACCATTCGGTTTGCGGTTAGCGAACTCTGAAACACCAGCCAATTCAGCCGCACGCACAACCGCTTCATCCTCCATATAAGGTACACCCATGAGAATATTGTCTTTGATAGAGCCATAAAACAGTGTGACATCTTGGGAAACACTTCCCACGTTACGGCGCAGATCAGTAGGATTAATTTGCCGAACATCCACCCCGTCTACACGCACTGCACCATCAACTGGGGTATACAGCCCTGTCATCAACTTACCCAGTGTCGATTTACCTGAGCCAATCCGACCTATAATAGCCACTTTTTCACCAGGGTTAATGGTAAAGTTTATATGACTAAGAGCTGCTTGTTCTTGCTCTGGGTAAGCAAAACTCACTTCATCAAACTGAAAACTTCCTTCAAAACGAGGTCGATGAACAAATTTGACATCATCAGGATTCTCAACAGGCGATCCCATAATCCCATTCAGTGCAGTAAAAGCTGATTTGGCTTGATTATAGCGAGTGGCCAACCCTGCGATCTGCCCCACTGGACCAAGTGCACGACCTGTCAGCATAACGGACGCTACCAGCGCCCCCATTGACATATGCCCTTCTGAGATTTGATATACCCCAACAATCACAATAACCACTGTGGTTAACTGTTGCACCACCATGGCAAAGGATGAACAAGATTGTGATAATTGACGAGTTTTCACCCCCCAATCAGCAATATTCCCCACCGCACTTTCCCACTGCTTTTGTAATACACCTTCGGCATTATTTAACTTGACACTTTCGGCGTTATATAAGCTTTCAATCAATATGGAGTTTTTCTGTGAAGAGGTCTTTTGACTTTCTTCTATAGAACGCCGTAAAGGAACCTGTATAATAAAACTGTAACTCAGTATTAGAAAAATACTTACAATGGGAATATAACCAACAGGCCCACCAATCAACCATATCACAGCGATGATGATGAACATAAAAGGGAGGTCAACCAAAGTGGTAATCGAAGCCGACGTGATGAAATCTCGAATACTTTCAAATTCCTGAAGGTTTTTTGCAAATGCCCCGACCGATTTCGGCCTAGACGACATAGTGATGTTGTTGACCTTAGAAAAAATCTTCGAAGAAATGAGAATGTCTGATTTTTTACCCGCAATATCAATAAAGTAGGCACGCAACGTTCTGAGCAGAAAATCAAATATATAGATGGTTACCACGCCAACAGCCAATACCCATAATGTATCAAAGGAATTATTTGGTACAACTCGATCATACACGTTCATTGTAAAAAGAGGACTGGCCACTGCAAAAATGTTGATCAACAGTGAAGCAATGAAGACGTCTCGATAAATCCGCCAAGATTGCGTAATTGTCCCCCAAAACCAGTGCTTGTGGGAGGCCTTTTCATCTTCGTGCTGAGAGCGACGATCGAACTTGTATTGTGGACGAACGAAAAAACAATAACCTGAATAGCTTTCATGAAGATCATCTAAATCAACCTCTACTTCCCCTTCTCCTGACTCTGGGCGCAGTATCGTTGCAGTATGACCACTCTTATCAATTCGCAGCAGAATACAAGCTTGCTTATCATGCAAAAGCAGCACTGCTGGCAACACCATATCGGGAATTTTACCAAACGGACGCTTTACAAAACGCGAGCTAATATTGATACGTTTAGCTGCACGCTTAAACATTTCAGGCGTCATTTCGTTATTTGTAATGGGCAAGCCGGATGCAATAGAATCTGCCGAATAAGGGTTGTGAAAATACTTACTCAGCAAAACTAAACAATCTAGTAGCGGATTGGGATATTCTAATGCTGCCCCATCAATTTTCCATTGAGGCTTAGGGTTGACTGGCTCCTCATTACTCTCTTCTGATGAGGGCGCTTTATTTTCCGACTCTTCATTTGCCAAGTCGGTATCAGATGATTCATTTTGTTCTTTCTTCGTTTCATCTGTCTGGGTTGTTGTATCAAGTGAAGCAAAATCATTCTGTTTCGGACTGGTGGAGTCAGACATACTGCACATACCCTTTAAAATATTCTAAAAAACATAGGTTTATTTTGCTAAGCTTACACATAATGGCTCTAGAATAGAGTTATTACAAGCGCAGGGAAGACCACTTCTTTATAGATACCAACATATAAGTCAATACATAACAGGAGCTTAGATGCTTTACGCTAAATTAAACAAAGAAGGGCATATCATTGATATTGCGACATCGCAATCCGATGAGTTTTCACAACTTGTCGCCCCCAATGATCCCGTTGTTGCTGCACTTCTCGAAGAAAAGCTTAAGACATCTGAAGCCAACACCGAAGAGATACTAAAAAACTCAGACAATGAAATGATGAGGATTCTAGAGGACCTTATCGACCTGCTAAGTGCCAAACGATTGATCCAATTTACCGAACTCCCCTTAGCAGCACAGAAAAAGCTACTCAGCCGTAAGTGGATTCGTGGTGTACACAGTAACAGCAATGATGCACACCTTATTCTCGAAGACAGCCATGAAACCAACGGGCACGAAGACTCTCTTATTTAATCTTAATGCCTATTGAGCCTGCAGTTTTATAACACCTATACCGCCAGATAGACATCACATATCTGACGGTAAGCCAATCGCGTATCCTTGTCCACCAGCAACATCAAAACGCTGCAAAATAGACAGTTGATTCACACTCTCGATCCCCGTCGCAATAACTTGAATATTTAAACTATTGAACATTTTACACAGCGTCTGCATAAAAAAGGACTCTGACTCTCTACCTGCAACCAACTTCGTATAAGAAGGGTCAACTTTAACATAATCAGGCATCAAAACCTGCAAGTAATGGAAAGCAGAAAACTGCTTACCAACATTATCAATGCCAAAGATCACACCATGGTGTTTTAGCATTTGAGATAGGTCAAACGCATAATCTTCCGAAGCAAGAACGCTTTGCTCTGATATTTCAAACACTAAGAAGTGACGTAATTGTTCATCCAGCCCTTTCAGTGTCTCATTCAACCAATCAATAAACGATGGTTTAATAAAGGCCGATGCTGAGATATTGACCGCCAAAGGTGACGTTAAACTGTCCTGACGTACCTTAATATAAGCAATAACTCGCTCAATAATCACTTGATCTACTTGATCCCCTAAATCAAACTGCTCAGCTAGACCGATAAAGTAGCCAGCATGATATTGCTTACCTTCATATTCAAGGCTGGAGAAGACCTCTTCATGTAGGGTTCCTAACTCACCCTCAAAAAGTGCGACCCTTTGCTTGCGCAAAGTAAAGGCTCGGTTCTCAATGGCATGCTCCAGCATTTCCCGCCATTCGATACGAGCTATTGCCATCTCCTGACCTGTTTTGGAATCAAACACCCGACTGCTATTCATGCCAGACATTTTAGCCTCTCGCAACGCGGCATCGGCTTGTGCCATCGCACTAGAAACATCAACGTCTCCGGTAATAATAACCGCGCCGATGTTAGCAACGGCGTCGGAATAACTAATCTTAGACGTCACCAACTCCAGCAAACTTTCCATCATATCATTCACGAGATACTTCAACCGATCCTGATCAACATTGGGAATGAGAATCACAAAATCTGCCCCCGACAAACGCGCAACCGTCGCCGCCGATGGCAAACTCATCACCTTGCCAGTTAATATTTGAGCAGCTGAACGAATAAATAAATCTGCCGCTTCATACCCTCGTTCGTTATTTAGCTTGGCAAGGTCTGTCAAGCTAATCAAAGCGATCCCATCCATAGTACGATCATTGCTCGCGAAATACGCTTTCGCTTGCCGATCAAAAAAATGTCGGTTGCCAAGTCCACTAACAGGGTCTTGAAACGCTTTAGATTGTAGCCATTGCACTGCTTTAGCCTCGGCCTCAAACTCCTTTTCTAATTTTTCTGCCATTCTATTCATAGACAAAACAACCGATTTAAGCTCGCGCGTTTTGGGGATCTTAGTCATTTTTAAGAAACGACGCTGCTGAATCGCTTCCGCTTGCTTCTCAACCTCTGACAGCGGTTTAAAGAGCCAACGTAACCCTAGCCAGCCCAATACAACCATCACTAAGCCAATCACAATAAAGGATAACAGTAAGTCACGTGTGGCTAACCAAAGCTGGTAATAACCATACCCAGCACTGCCAGTAATATAAACTTGCCCTAACTCGTTCCAACCATTTGATACAACCGCATTCGCAACGGGGACATTAAAATCAATTAGATGAATAAACCACTGTGGCACACCTACAATTTTGGTTTCATTTTTACGAATAAGGTCGGTGTTATCGGCATAAAAATGTACACGCACTTCTGAAAAATATCCGCTATCAAACACCGCATTCACTGTACTAACAATGGACGCTTTATCTTTATCAGCCATGTAACCGGACAAGGACATACTTAACGATGTCGCGCTATCCTGAGCAGTTGATGCTAACTGATTGACTAGATAGCCTTTTGTCGTATTGAAGTTAATTCCCATCACGGCAATCAGGACTAACGACAAGATGACAACAATCATCATCAGCAACTGGCGAAATAATGTCATCTGATTCTCCTAGTTATTGTACTTAGCAAAACGGTTGTTAAGATCTTTCCAAAGACTCAATCGAGAAGAGCCACCCACTAGAATCCCTCGCCCTTTTTCCTTAGACAACCATAAATTTCTTGCATTAAATGAATAAATTGGCTTTAGATCAGGCCGTTTAGAAGCGGGTTTTAACTCTTTATCTAAATTATCTAAAATCACAGGAATAGAAGTCGGTGTATGGTAATAAGCCAATACCATATGGTGTTGATTTAATGTCAATGACTTAACGTACACGAGACGCAGTTTATCATCAGGGACACCAAGCTCTCTCAGTGTAAAATACTTCGCAATGGTGAAATCCTCGCAGTCTCCCCCATCGGTTGCTAGAAACTCTATCGGTGTTGCCCAATAATCCTCTTTTCCCCAATGCTTGAGATCACTCACAAACGGTAACTGATTAAAAAAATTATTCACTACTTCTAGCTTTCTAACTATGGGAAGCTTTTTAGATCTATCGACTAAATGACGCCAAGCCAGTATGCGTTTCTCCGCTCTTGGGCCATATTCTTTGCCGATTTTAGCTGCTAACTCCAAATATTTATTTGATATATCAGCTTGTAAATCAATTTGAGGCAAGATGCAAAGAAGCAGCAGCACAATAATGAGCCGCCACTTTTTTCCATTGAGGGTCGAAAGATAATGCATAAGTCTTATTGGCCTATTGCTGCCATGACAACTTATTTAGAAAACTTAGCATTAAAGTCAGCTAACTGTTCTGCTGTCGCTGCTGGCTGATATTTTTCTTTCCAGTCGTTATAGGGCTCGCCGTAAACATACTCGCGAGCAGCATCATAATCGATGTCAACACCTCTATCTTCAGCTTCTGCAAGATACCATTTACTTAAACAATTACGACAAAAACCTGCCAAATTCATCAAATCAATATTTTGTACAGATTTATTATCATCTAAATGCTTTAAAAAGCGACGTAATACAGCGGCTTCAATTTCTGTTTGCTTATCCATTGTCTTCTCCTAACACTCTTTATTGACCCACAATCTCTTTATTAAACTGAAATAATAGCGGGAATAGACCTAATAACGGCGGTATTCATGACCCAAAATATCATGATTTTCGGTGCTGATGATCTGCTGGTTGCTGGCGCCATTGAAAGGACTGAGCTGAGACCATAAAGTCACGCAAAGGTTGCATATCATTCTGAGTCAACTGCTCAATAGCATAAGCACACGCCTCTAACGTTGATAACGCCTCACCCCTTGGCGACCTACGGATTGTATAAGTGTTGTGAGGAGGTGAAACAAAATGCCACGATACCATCTCTTGCAGCTTAGGCACCGACCAGAAAAGGCGCTTTGCTTTTCGCCACGTCGCATCAATCAACACAATGCCATCAACGTCCTTTTTCTCTTCTATTGATACCTGCTCTATAGGGATCGAGCCCTCACTCGGAAAAACTAATCGCCATCGATCAAGCGACAACGTATCTAATACTCCACGCAATTCCTCACTGTCCTCCGACGAAATGCAACGCAATGAAGGTAACGCCAGCCGCATCAACTTCAGTGTGTTCTTAGCATGTTTCGCTTCCTTTGGGTCTTGAATGACCAGTACAGGTAATGCATTGTTGATAGTAGGTATCCATTGACAGACACACTGACTCGTCAAAAAAGAACAGCTCTCACAAATCGGACGGCGCGAACGACACATGCGTTACACTAACTTTGACAAATACGCCTTCACAACTTGATCCCAACCTAAATCAAGCGCTTCAACCGTCAAGGCATGGCCGATAGACACCTCCGTAATTCGACCGGCTCGACACAAATCCTCAACGTTCGTTAAATCCAAATCATGACCTGCATTTACGCCTAAGCCAGCGTCTAAAGCCGCTTGAGCGGACTCTTGATAACGTTCAGCGATAGTATCAAAGCCATTTTTGCCGTAATGACTCGCGTATTCTTCCGTGTACAGTTCCACACGATCAGCACCAACTTCCTTCGCTAGGGCCATATTATCAGCATCTGGGTCCATGAATAGAACCACACGAATCCCTTTTTCTTTGAGTTTAGCAATAATTGGACGTAATGCATCTTGATCACGAGCAACATTCCATCCGTGATCGGAAGTTAATTGATTCGGGTCATCCGGCACTAAAGTACATTGATGCGGAACCACCTCCAGCACGACACTAAGAAACTGTTCATCTGGGAAGCCTTCAATATTAAGTTCTGCGTCAGGATAGTGCTTAAGTAACTCTTTTAGATCATAAGCATCTTGATACGTTGCATGTCTTTGGTCAGGCCTTGGATGAATAGTAATACCAAATGCCCCTAAATCTAACGTGCGTTTCGCCATCTCTACCATATTCGGATAGTTTCTGCCACGAGAATTGCGCAGTAGGCCTATTTTATTCAGATTAACGCTCAAATGTGTCATATAACTTCTCTTGTTCTCATTGTCTTCGCACTGCTGTCATAGCAATAGCATGAATATGCTCACCATTATAGAGAAAGGCACCGAGCGCTTCACTAAACTCTTACACTTTGTTATCACGCACGCCTTTCCAAGCATTATGGTAAACTTACCAAGGGAAAATGCGAATAGCAGACTTTTGTCCATATAGTGATTCCTACACGGATATAAGTCATTGCATTGGGACAAGGCAGGAACAATTGCCGAGATAAGAGGATTTGTTCGTATCTTCCCTGGCCAATAAGAATGAGCAGATTCGTTTTGGACCGTCTCTGCAAAAGAGGAATAGGTAATGAAGTATGAAGCATTCCAAAGCATTTATGATCGAGCTGCCCAACGTCATGGTGGCAAACAGACAATAGAACAAATATTAAACAAGCCTTTTTCTGCTGAAAAACTCAAACAAATAACGGATGATCGGTGGCTAGCTGCTTTTTCTCAAAAAATATTTCAATCTGGCATTAACTGGCAGGTAGTACGAAACAAATGGGATGGCTTTGAAGACGTCTTTTTTGGCTTTGATATCGAAAAAATGCTTTTGATTCATGATGAAATGTGGGAGGAAAAAGCCAAGGACACACGCATTATTCGCAACTTAAACAAAGTTATGACCATACGAGAAAATGCATTAATGATCAGCGAATGCCAAGCAAAACACGACACATTTGCAAGATTTATTGCGGACTGGCCAACGGATAATATCGTTGGCTTATGGGCGTACTTAAAACAACATGGAAAACGACTAGGTGGCAACACAGGCCCCTATACATTACGAGCGATGGGCAAAGACACCTTTTTATTAACCAAAGATGTCGAAGGATATTTACGTCAACATAAGATTATGACTACGGGAAAAAACACGCAATCTGCCTTATCAGCGGCGCAAGCAGCATTTAACCACTGGCATAACGAAAGCGGCCGCTCTTTAAGCGAAATTAGCCAATGCATTGCAATGGGTGTCAATTAATAGCCTTAGCTATTAATGAAAAAGAGTACTAAACCGCCCTCTAACACAACATAAGAGCCAGAATAAACAGGCTATAACACATACATTAGGAGAAAACATGGCCGATCTACGCATCGACATTATTGCAGATTTATCTTGTCCATGGTGCTACTTGGGATACAGCCGCCTGAAACAAGCTTTGGATCAATTAGGCGACAATTACCTAATAGATCTACGTTGGCAGCCATTTGAACTGCATCCCGATCTACCTGAGACAGGCGCGGATAGAGAAACGTATCTAGGTGAAAAATTTGGTAGTCAAGAGCGACTCAACGAGGCAACTCATGCCCTCCAACAGGTTGGACTTGAGAATGGTATTACTTACAATTTTTCAGACAAGGATCGAGTCCCTAATACCAAGCTTGCTCATCAGTTTGTTGCAGCAGCAAGCCAAGTTAAGCTTGCTACACCGCTAAGTCTAGCGCTATTTGATGCCTATTTCACACAAGGTAAAGACATTGGACAAAAAAGTGTTCTAGAGGATGTAGCAAGAAGTATTGGTATGAAAGACAACGATATTCAGCTTGCCTATGAAGAAAAAACTCGAAAACTCGTTGATAAAAAAATTAAACAGCTTACCCAAGTTGATGTAAAGTCCGTTCCAACCTACGTGATCAATGACAAATATATGTTACATGGCGCCCACCAACCCGAATCCTTTCTAAAAGTATTGAGCGACATTGCCGAGGACACCGTTAAAAGCTAACGACTAGCGAGACGTGTACAGATTAATTGTCATTAATTTGTACGCGCTCTATACAGAGAAGAAATCTATTAAACTTCATCAACACATAAATTTTTATTTTTTGATAATCATTACCATTTGCACTAGAATCTCTTTATCGAATATGATTGAGAGTGATTTTCATTTATGTATGTATGTCTTTGTAACGGTGTCACGGACAAAAAAGTGAAGGAAGTAATTCAGGAAGGCGCGACCACAATGCGTGAGCTGTATAAAGAGACCAACTTGGGAAGCCAATGTGGCAAATGCTGCCAGTGTGCTAAAAAAATATTAAATGATGAATTGATTAATATCGCAGAAACACAAATTCAAATTCAAGTTGCCTAAAGGCTCTCACTGGATAGAGAGAGCCTTTAGACGAAGAATACAATACTACATTTGGGACTGAAGATAATTTTCAATGCCAGATGTTTTGATCAGAACCTGCTGTGTTTCCAACCAATCAATTTGCTCTTCCTGCTCTTCCTGAATTTTTTCAAGCGTATCACGGCTCATAAAGTCCAGTTTATCTTCGCACTGCTTAATGGCGTCTTTTAGTATCACCAGCGTCTCTAATTCCAAATCTAGATTCGCAGCGATCATCTCTTCACTGTTCTCGCCAATGCGTAAACGGCCAAGATCTTGCAAATTGGGCAGTCCTTCCAAAAATAAAATTCGCTCAATTAGGCGATCCGCATTTTTCATTTTTTGGATTGACGCCTTATAATCCGCTTTATCCAGTTCACTGAAGCCAAAATCTTTAAACATACGAGCATGAAGGAAGTATTGGTTAATACCCACCAACTCGTTCGCTAGCACCTTATTTAAACCCGCGATAACAGCCGAATCACCTTTCATCAAAAACTCCTTCAATTAGCTCATCTGAGACTGAATGTAATTTTGCATACCAATCTTGTCCATTAGACCAAGCTGCTGCTCTAACCAATAAACATGATCCTCTTCAGTATCAAACAAAAGCTTCTCTAGGATTTCTCGAGTCTGATAATCGCCTTCAGATTCACAGATAGCAATCGTCTTACGAACTCCCTGAACCACTTCTAACTCAAGAGTCAAATCATTCGACATCATCGAACGAGCGTCTGTTCCCACCAATAAATCACGACGCTTGGTCATACAAGGAACACCTTCAAGGAAGAGAATACGCTTGATAATCCAATCGCAATGTTGTTTCTCTTCATCCATCTCATGGTTTAAGCGTTCATACAGCTTTGCCAATCCCCAATCATCATACATACGAGAATGAATGAAGTATTGGTCAATCGCAGCCAATTCATTGGCCAGCAACGCGTTTAAACTATCAATAACTTTTTGACTACCTTTCATAATTCTTTCCTCCTAGGCGCCTCGATAAGGCTGAAAACTCATATCTACTAAAATTATTAGCTTACCCTCTCCATTATCTATTAATACAACAAAGAGCATAAGGAGAATTTAATAAGAAATATTAATCATCTAAAAGGTCTCCCTCTATTTTAGCAGGCTTCCCTTCACCTTTTTTAACTTCTAACCGGTCAATACGCTGGAATCCACGAGGTAACTTCAGACCTCGACGGCCGCGCTCACCACTATAATCCATTAAATCTTTCTCAACAAATGACATAAAGCGCTTACCTGCATAGGCCATTAAAAGGTCATCAGGCAATACACTGGCCATAGCAATGAGTAACTCTTCTCGTTCAGCAGCACGAGCACTTGGAATGCTCAGCATTTTATTACCTTTCCCTTTGGCCATTTTGGGCAAAGAAGCCACATCAAAGACCAGCATTCGCCCTTCATTAGACACCACTACAACCTTGCCAGATTCTGGATCATCTACCAATACCGGCGCCATTACTTGCGCCCCTTTCGGTAAACTCAGTGTAGCTTTACCTGCTTTATTCTTAGCGTAAAGGTCTTTTAATTGAGCAACGAAGCCATAACCAGCATCACTGGCAATCAAATAGTGAGCATCTTCATTATTCAGCACCGCTGATACAATAGCGACACCGCTTTCTAATGAAATACGCCCCGTAATCGGCTCGCCTTGTCCTCTAGCAGAAGGCAGCGAATGAGCTTTAATGGAGTAGGTTCGACCATTTGATGCCAATAATACCAACGTTTGATTAGAGCGCCCCTTCGCGCTCACCAAAAAGCCATCACCTGATTTATAACTCAGCCCTTCCACATCGAGATCATGTCCCTTACCGGCGCGAATCCAGCCTTGTTTCGAGATCACCACAGTAATGGGGTCGTTTGATAACAATGCCTCCTCACTAAACGCCTGCGCTTCTTTACGTTCAACAATGGGAGTACGACGCTCATCACCAAAGTCGTCTATTGCCTCACGAATCTCAGTAGAAATCAGTTTTTTTAGTTTGCTATCAGAAGATAATAAGCCTTCAAGGTGTTTACGCTCTTTCTCAAGCTCATTTTGTTCAGCGGTAATACGCATCTCTTCCAGCTTAGCAAGATGGCGTAATTTAAGCTCAAGAATGGCCTCGGCCTGAATATCGCTCAACGAAAAGCGAGACATCAGTTCCACTTTGGGCTTCTCTTCGTTACGAATAATCTCAATCACTTCATCAATATTTAAAAAGGCTACGAGCAAACCTTCTAAAATATGCAGTCGATTGATTACTTTATCTAAGCGGAATTGCAAACGGCGTCTGACTACATCGATACGAAAACGCAGCCACTCTGCTAAAAAGTTCGGTAATGTCTTCACTTGTGGCAAGCCATCTAAGCCGATTACATTCATATTCACACGGTAGGATTTTTCCAGATCCGTTGTGGCAAATAAATGCGTCATCAGTGCTTCAATATCAACTCGATTAGACTTAGGCACAATCACTAAACGGGTCGCATTTTCATGATCCGATTCATCACGTAAATCCACGACCATAGAGAGCTTTTTAGCAGGATTTTTATCTTGCATTTGAGCCGCTATCTGCTCAAGAATTTTGCTCCCTGACACTTGATGAGGCAGCTCACTTACCACCACCTCTCCCTCGATAACCTCATAACGAGCACGCGCTTTAATCTGCCCTTTGCCGGTTTCATAAAGCTTACGAATATCTGTCCGCGGAGTAACAATCTCACCACCCGTTGGAAAATCAGGCCCTTGTACAAACTCCAGCAAATCGTCTAAATCTGCTTTTGGATTATTCAGAAGATGAATACAAGCTTCACCGATTTCACGTAAATTATGGGGAGGAATATCCGTTGCCATACCCACGGCAATCCCCGTTGTACCATTTAACAATAAATTCGGCAGACGCGCTGGCAGGACAGAAGGCTCCTGTAGCGTACCATCAAAATTTGGCACCCAATCAACAGTGCCTTGGGACACTTCTTTGAGCAACACATCTGCATATTTTGATAATCGAGACTCGGTGTAACGCATTGCTGCAAAAGATTTAGGGTCATCTGGTGCCCCCCAGTTACCCTGCCCATCAACTAATGGATAACGATATGAAAATGGCTGAGCCATCAACACCATGGCTTCGTAACAAGCGCTGTCACCATGAGGGTGAAATTTACCTAACACATCCCCCACGGTACGAGCAGACTTCTTATACTTAGCCGTCGCCTTCAGGCCCAGTTCACTCATCGCATAAATGATACGACGCTGAACCGGTTTTAAACCATCACCAATATGAGGTAATGCACGGTCTAAAATAACGTACATCGAATAATTCAAATACGCTTTTTCTGTATAGTCTTTCAATGAAAGTGTTTCATTGGACTCAAAATTTGACAACTCACTCAAGGAGGATTTCCTTCTAACGCGATTTTAGTGCGGGTTTATGAGCACTCTACTCATAAATAAATTAACTGTGCGTACTATAAAGAAACACCCTTACCCACTGCAACCTTCACACCAATATTATAATGGAAAGAAAGGGCTTCTCATGCTTCAATAAAGACGTAATAGGGATCAGGAAAGAATGCCAATGATGAAGGCTGTCAAAAAATGCTAGCGCAAGCCCATTATAGCTTGGGGAAAGAAGCCCATGCGATACTGCTACATCACTGCAATAATCTTCGTGTGCGCCTAGAAACCCTCACCCAAGCATCTAATCCAACACGATTTTACCATGGTTTTCAGCACACTTTTTTGTTCGTATTAAAAGGCGAGGTGTTTCTCAAACATGGACAAGAGGATATGCTGCTAAAGATGCACCAAGGTACCCTACTCTCCAAACTCAACACCACGATTGCCACGGTACTGACTCCTCAAGTCGAAATTTGTGTCATTACTTTTTTCCATGAGCCCAATACAGTCAGCGAGAGCGACTTTAAAAAAGTGTCTTCCGGTACCGTTGAAGCCTTGCCTGAGCGTCTAGGAGTGACATCCTGGCCACTATGGCGCGGGAAAAGTGGGACAGTCAGTATTAACCTTTACCCAGCACATTACAAAGAGTCAACCTACTATCATAAAAGCACGGAGCAGTTTTTGCTGCCTCTAAGTGGTGAACCATTAGAAATAAGTACCAATATGCAAACAGCCAAAAAACTCTCTGAAAGCGGGCTATTTATCGAAAAACAGACTCCCAAAGCGTTTTATAATATAAGTGATAATAGTGTGGCCGTTCTCAGTATTTACACTCCTCATCCTGAAAAAGGTAGAGTCATGCTACTGTCTAAGGCAACCAATCAATGACTAAATACTAAAGAGGTCAATACATGATCCTCCCACTGACCATTGATTTTTAAATAATCACGTGCCATTCCTTCTTTCACAAACCCTAAACGAGCCAGGACTGCGGCACTTTTTTCATTTCGAGGCATGTAATTAGCTTGTATACGATGAATACCACTTTGCTTATGCATATACTCATTGCCTGCGGTGAGCGCTTCATGCATCAAGCCTTTGCCTTGCTCCCCTTCTCGCAAGCTATAGCCTAAATGACACGCCTCAAAAACGCCGCGTACAATATTAGAATAATTAGCGTACCCCAAGATTCGCTGCTCATCCTTTGTTAAAAAGCACAAGGTCACGGCTTTATCCTCTAGAAAGTTACGGCGCATTTCTTCTACCCTGAGCTGACAAACCTCCAAAGAGTAATAGGACTCGCTTCTCTCCGGTTCCCAAGGTGCGAAAAAGTCTTTCTCTTGCTGCACATATTGCTGCAACAAAGACACCTGAGAGCGATCAAGTACTTTTAGAATCCCTCGTTCTGTTTCAATATAAGGAAAACGTGATGCATAGTCGGGAGCTTGGGACTGAATAAACAAACGATCATCTAACACCTCCATAAGACGCAACGCATGGCTCTGAAACCAAAACTGCTCCCCAAGATATAACACGCGATTCAGCACCTTATTCTCTTTCCATGCCTCGGCATATTTCCTATCTGACCAATAGGTGATAAAAATAGAGCTCTCACCATCGTATTTTTCCTCCCCCAAAAAACCCGACTCCACCTTTGCCTGATCGGATAGTTTAGACATCATGACATGGTAAGACATATCATCTAACAGCAAGGTTGAGGTCAACACCACAGCATAATAAGGGGGCTTGAAGGAAGGTAGAAAAGTCATAAGAATCCTGTAGCAAAAACAGAGCGCTAATAAAAAAACATGCTCGCCCCACCCTGCCAACTTGGCAATGAAAGAAGCGAGCATGAGTATGTGCACATTTCTAATGGTATTAGTTAGCGACTTAAAACACTAGGCCAAATAGGTTGAACCTTGCAATACCTTTTCATAGATCTTAATCAGATTTTGCTGATCCTCATCAGACAGCGAACTGGCAGCGACTTTATCAGCGTATCTTGATGTTAATGCTTTTTCATCGTAGCTGACGTATTTCAATACATCCTGAACACTATCCCCCATCAAAACATGATCAATTCTAAAACCATCGTCGGTCAAATATACGTCTACCGATGGGGTATCTCCGAATAAATTATGTAGATCCCCTAAGGTTTCTTGATACGCTCCCACCAAGAAGAATCCCATTAAGTAATCATCGTCTTTTGGCGGGGGTGGCAACGGCAAAGAAGTCTCAATGCCTTGTCCATCGACATACTGATACAAACACCCATCAGAATCACAGGTAACATCCTGAATTTTCCCGCGGAAAGAGGGCGCTTGATCTAATCCCTGTAGCGGTAGCACGGGAAATAATTGATCAATCCCCCAAGCATCCGGCATGGACTGAAAGACAGACAAATTAACAAACAATTTTTCTGCCAAACGTTCATTTAGCTCGTCCATCACAGGACGATGACTACGGTTGCGATTATCCAACTTCGGTAATAAATTCCGACAGGCTGCAAGAAACAGATTCTCAGCTTGAGCGCGTTGTTCAAGATTTAACTGCCCATGATTATAAAGCGTCAGACTATCGTTAAAATCGTCCAACAAGTCATGGTAAATTTCCACTAAAGAACGAGTATCAACTTCATCGCCGCCCTTTAAGCTCTGGTAGCAACTCCACAGTCGTTGTATTTCCAATACCGCATCGTCATGGGGAGCTTCGATTGGTAAAAGTTCGGCGCCATAAGAAAAAACATCGGCAATCATCATGGCATGATGGGCGGTTACCGCACGACCAGATTCTGAAATCAAATTAGGGTGAGGTAAATCATATTGTTCACACACATTGTGGAACGCAAACACAACATTATTCGCATACTCACTGATACTGTAGTTCGCTGAATAGGCATTCTGACTACGTGTTCCTTCATAATCCACTCCCAAACCACCACCAACATCAACCCATTTCACTGGTACTCCCATCTGATGCAGTTCAGAATAGTAACGAGCACACTCTTTTAGACTGTTTTGAATATCACGAATGCGGGTAATTTGAGACCCTAGGTGGAAATGAATCAGCTCCAGACAATCCAATAATGCCAAATCCCGTAAACGATCAACAGCACGCAGCAATTGCGACGTAGTCAAACCAAATTTAGACTTCTCACCTCCACTGTTGCCCCAGTGAGTGGTACAAGTCGAGGCTAAACGGATACGAATACCAATACGGGGCTTCACTCCAATTTTATGGGCTTCTTCCAGAATCCAGTCCAACTCATGTAACTTTTCGACAACAATAAAAACCTGATGACCCATTTTTTCCGCCATCAAGGCAAGATGAATAAACTCTCGGTCTTTATACCCATTACATACAATGATGCCATTAGGATTTTGATGCATCGCCAGCACGGCCATCAATTCAGGCTTACTACCAGCTTCTAGCCCTACCGTGGAAGAGTTATCAGGTTGACAACCCGCAATTTCTTCTACCACACGGCGCTGTTGATTAACCTTAATAGGATAAACAATGGCGTAATTCGCTTGATAATCATAATACTCAATAGCCTGACAAAACGAATCAGTAATTTTTTCCACTCGAGAATGCAAAATATTGGGGAAACGAACTAAACAAGGGTAAGGAATCCCCTGACTTTTAAGTTGTTTCGATAGTTCAGTCAGATCGATACTCTTTTCTCGATCAGGTAATGCAATTGTGCGCCCCTCTTCATTAATTGAAAAAAAGCCCGCACTCCAATGATTAACGTTATAAAGCTCAAGAGAATCTTTCACTGACCAAGGCATCATTTTGCCTCCTACTAAATAAAATAAACCATGTAACGGTACCAAGCCTTAAGTCTTGACCAAACACAGTATTGTTGATAACTCATCAAACCAGCAAGCAGAGACCGGCTAGTTTGTACAAATAATAAAAAAGCGGAGTCAGGAACCCAATCCCAACACCGCTTCTTTGGCTCTTTAAAAAGACTTAGGACACGTGCTCACCATGAGCCTGCTTATCCGCATGATAAGATGAGCGCACGAGAGGCCCACAAGCCGCATGCTTAAAGCCTAGCTCTTTTGCTATTTCTTCATAACGTGCAAACTCTTCTGGTGGAACAAAACGTGCCATTGGGAAATGGTGCTTAGACGGTTGTAAATACTGACCAATTGTCAACATATCAACATGATGGGCACGCAAGTCTTTGAGCACTTCAACAATTTCTTCGAACGTCTCTCCCATCCCTACCATCAAGCCAGACTTAGTTGGTACATCAGGGCAACGTTCCTTGAATTTTTTCAATAAATCCAAAGACCATTGATAGTCAGAGCCTGGACGAACTTGACGATAAAGGCGAGGAATCGATTCCAAGTTGTGGTTAAACACATCTGGTGGAGCGATTTCGAGAATATCTAACGCTGCCTCCATCCGTCCTCGGAAATCCGGCACAAGAGTTTCGATCTCGATTGTAGGGCTTAACGCACGGGTCTCACGAATACAGTCAACAAAATGCTGAGCCCCACCATCACGCAGATCATCACGATCCACCGAGGTAATAACCACATACTTCAACTTCATATCACGGATGGCAATCGCTAATTCTTTCGGCTCATCCGGACTCAATGGGTTGGGACGGCCATGAGCCACATCGCAAAAAGGACAACGTCGAGTACAAATCTCCCCCATAATCATGAAGGTGGCAGTACCATTACTAAAACACTCACCCAAATTAGGGCAATTGGCCTCTTCACAGACAGACGCTAGCTTATGCTCCCGAAGTGTAGCCTTAATTCGGGCAATCTCAGGCGAAGCAGGCATACGTACACGTAGCCAGTCTGGCTTACGTGGAATCTCTTCAGTTGGGATAACTTTTACGGGGATACGCGCCATTTTATCAGCGCCACGGAGTTTCTCGCCCTGGACGACGCGTTTGCGTTCTGCAGTCATTCTATTTCCACCCTTTTTGGATCGTCGGATTGGCATATCCGAGCTGCCCAGCCAACGCATTAGCTAGCTGAGTTTTAACTTGTGAAAAATCAACATCATTAGTGAGACGGGCCATATCAACCATTTGCAACCCTTGATAGCCACAGGGGTTAATACGATTGAATGGTGTCAGATCCATATCGACATTCAGCGCCAAACCGTGAAAAGAACAACCCCTTCGAATCCGTAAACCGAGGGAGGCAATTTTCTTCTCATCAACATAAACGCCAGGCGCATCTGGCTTGGGGTAAGCCTCTATATCGTTATGACTTAATACATCAACAATGGCATTTTCAAGCGCACTCACCAATTCTCTAACACCTATTCCTAGGCGTTTGAGATCTATCATAACATAAATGACTAGCTGACCGGGTCCGTGATAAGTGACTTGGCCTCCTCTATCTACTTGAATAACTGGAATGTCACCAGGTGCTAACAAATGCTCTTGTTTACCGGCTTGTCCCTGAGTGAAAAGAGAAGGATGCTCTAACAACCAGAGCTCATCTTGATCTTCTTTGGTACGGACTTGGGTAAAGTGTTTCATCTTTTCCCAAGTGTCTTCGTAAGTAACGGTTCCTAGATCACGAGCAATCAGATCTTGATCCATTACATAACCATCTTAACAAATTCAATATCCATTAAATCAGAGTGAAGAGCAGATAACTGCTCTTCACCTGTTGCTAGAATACGAAAGCTATAACTAACGAAACGCCCCTTGCTAGAACGATTTATCCCAGTTGCCTTAGGATCTAACTCCGGTGCATGCACCTTCAATCGTTCAATAATTTCAGCATGTCCACCCTCAACGTCTATGGACACCACCTTGATAACATAGTTCTCACAAGGAAATTCAATTTTTGGCGCATCCACTGCATTGGCAGCTTGGTCACCATTTTTCGTAATTAAAGCCATTAATATTCCACTTGGCCGTTAGGGCCTAAAACAAATTCATAAAAAACAGTTTGACCTTATCAAACATACGTTTGAAGAAACCACCCTGCTTAACGGGTTCAAGAGCAACAACATTACGCTCAAGAATCTTATTACCGTCAGTACCTACGATAATTTTACCCAATACCTCACCCACCTTTATAGGGGCTTCAATCACAGGTTTCAACTGTAGTTTCGCAGGAATTGACTTAGCATCCTGACGCGGTAAAGTCACAAGCACATCGTCAGTAAAGCCAACTTTCACGCTATTTTTAGCGCCGCCCCAAACGGTGGCATTAGCAATAACCTGACCTTTACTATACAACTTGCGAGTTTGATAGTAACGGAAACCGTAATCCAATAGTTTTTGCGACTGATTCGCGCGTGCTTCATCGGTTTTCGTACCCATGACCACAGAAATCAAACGTGTGCCATTACGTAGAGCAGAAGCGGCTAAACAATACCCTGCGGCTTGGGTATGGCCTGTTTTCAAACCATCCACAGAAGGGTCACGCCATAATAGGCGGTTACGGTTTGGCTGACGGATGCCATTATAAGTGAAATATTTTTCTTTATAGAAATGATAATTCTGTGGGTAGTCATTAATGATCGCTCTGGCAACAATCGCAATATCGTGGGCGCTAGAGTAATGATCGGGTATAGGATAGCCTGTTGCATCAGAGAAGTGAGAGTCTTTCATACCGAGCAATTTAGCATGCTGATTCATCAAATCAACAAACGCAGACTCGCTACCGGCAACATGTTCTGCAATGGCAACAGTCGCATCGTTACCTGACTGCACAATCATTCCTTGAATCAAGGTTCTTAATGGTACGACACTGCCTTCACGAAGAAAGGTTCGAGACCCCCCCATACGCCAAGCTTTCTCACTAATTCTCACTTTATCGTCAAGTGAAATATCACCGCGAGCTAACTCATACTCAGTGACATACGCCGTCATTAGCTTTGTCAAACTGGCTGGTGGCAATTTCTCGTCAGCATTATGCTGAACAATGATATCACCCGTTTTAGCATCCATTAATATATAACTTTTAGCGGCTATTTCGGGCGGAGCAGGAATAAAAGTAGGTTCTGCGCGAAGTGCAGTGGCCGTTAAACCTAGAAATACGGATAAGAAAATTAGGAATCGCTTCATACTGTACAACATCGTCTCATTGGAAAAGTTTACAAATGATACTAGAGGCAATTTCGAATCTCTAGTACGCCAACACTGTCTTTACGGAATCAAAGCAACACGTATGGGTTTTGTAAAGCCTGCTTTCTGTAATTTTTTCTGCCACAAGACCAACGCATCATCGCTTGAATAAGGCCCTAAAAACACTTTAAACAACCCATCACTTTGCTTAATTATCGTTATTTTTATCTGTGTATCAAATACCTGTATCAGCCTATTTTTTAGACGTTCAGCCGCCTCTTTTGTTGAGAAAGCGCCTGCTTGTAAGTGATTAAAACTTAGGCTTTTCTTAACGGGTTGATGATGCTCTTTAGCATGCTCTGAAGCCAATACTATAGGGGGGTTAACTTCTTTTTTGGAAGTACCTGCTGTGTATAATCCTGGATGATAAGTAGCACCTTTAGGGACTGTAATGGCCTGAATACGCACATGCGCAAGCCCCTTTTTTTGAAACCCTAATCTCACCGCAGCAGCGTAAGATAAATCAATTAAACGGTTACCATGGAACGGCCCTCTGTCGTTCACTCGAACAATCACAGTACGACCATTTCCTAGGTTTGTTACCTTCAAATAAGTAGGTATTGGTAGGGTTTTATTAGCGGCTGAGAAGGCATACATATCATATTTTTCCCCATTTGATGTGGTATGACCATGAAACTTCAGACCATACCAAGACGCCGTCCCCTCTGCGACATAGCCCTTTGCCGATTTCATCACCCAATACTTCTTTCCCCAGACTTCATAAGGACTTTTATTACCTCCAGCACTTCTTGGTTCCCATTTAGGTACCAACTCTGGCAGATGATCTACTTTTACATCATGGTCTGGCGCTTTATCTTGCAAAATACTATAGCGACCCCCTCCAGATGCTCGGTCGTAATCAAGTGGCTTTGCAGAATTGCTCACACAGCCACTCAACGACAACAGCGAAAGCATGGAGAACACAAAGAGACTAGTCCGCGTCATTACTATCGATACTCTTTGCAAGTTCAAGCACCGCCATCGCATAACGTCTACTTGGATTGTAATCCATGATTGTGTAGAAATTTTCATAAGCCAACCAATAGGTTGTTTTATTCTCTGCCGTGCGCAATCCGATCAACCCCATTTTTTCAGGCAGAAATGGCTGGCTAGGCAAGACACCCAACTGAGACCATTCCACGGCGGTCTTCACCGGCTTACGTTGAAAATTCACCCACTCGGACACTTTATCAGCATTTCTTACCTGAGCTAAAATCAAGCAAGGCTTACCATATTCCCAACCATGGTGCTTCAGATAGTTTGCGACACTACCAATGGCATCGGCATCAGACTTCCAAAGATCCACATGTCCATCGCCATCAAAGTCTACGGCTAATTTTTGGTAATTAGTCGGCATAAACTGCACCATACCCATGGCACCGGAATAAGAGCCATCCGTTTCACCAATTTTCCAGCCTTCCTTGCGAGCAAGCAGCAAATAAGCTCTTAGCTCATCTTGAAAGTAGTCTTGACGACGGGGATAGTTAAACGCCAAGGTCGCTAAGGAGGTAAACACATCTTTCCCTCCTGTAATACGCCCGTAGTAGGTTTCAACGCCTATCAATGCAACAATAACATGCCAATCAACACCGTATTCTTTCTGCGCTTTTTGCAACCAATAACGATTTTTCTTGGCAAATGCCCGCCCTTCCCTAATACGCTTTTTGGTCAGAAAGTTTTTACGATATTCATAAAAAGGGGTGATCACCTCAGGCTGGTTATTGGACTTCGTAATAACCGTTTCACGGGGTTTAATACGCGAAAACGCCAACTCTAACGTTGCTTTGTTATAGTGATCTTCTCGCACCATCCGCTTAATAAATGCCTGTACTTCAGGGTCTGCGGCATAGGAGTCTTTATAAGAGTCTGGGGCATCTTCCAACAGCGTGTTACTGACCCCAAGTCGATTCCCTTCCTGTAATGTTTCTTTGCTTTGGCTCAGACTGCTACACCCAGACAGACCAAGCACTAGTAACATCCCTAATGCTAGTTTTATCATCATCTCGCTCTTTTATGTGTTTGCACTGACATCAGAATTCCAAAGGTCGCCATAATAGTAATAATAGACGTGCCTCCGTAACTCACGAGTGGCAAGGGTACCCCAACCACAGGCAAAATGCCTGAGACCATGCCAATATTTACAAAAACATAAACAAAAAACGTCAAAGTTAGACTACCTGCTAACAAACGCGCGTAATTATCTTCTGCATTAGCGGCAATGTATAAGCCACGAGAAATCACTAACAAGTAACCAAATAACAGCAGACAACAGCCAATCAAGCCAAACTCTTCAGCTAATACCGCGATAATAAAATCCGTATGGCTTTCAGGTAAAAAATTAAGTTGCGCTTGAGTACCTTCCATCCATCCTTTGCCATATAAGCCACCCGAGCCAATAGCGGTTTTTGACTGGATAATATTCCAGCCAGCACCTAATGGATCACTTTCGGGATCCAACAGCGTTAACACCCGTTGACGTTGGTAATCATGCATAAAATGCCATAGCACATAACCTGCAACAGGCGCCAAAACAGCGGCCCCCAGAATATAACGCCACCCAAGCCCCGCTAAAAACAAAACAAAAATCCCAGATACCGCCACAAGCAGGGCCGTTCCTAAATCAGGCTGTTTGGCAATCATCAAAACAGGCACAATAATCAAACCAAGTACCACTAAGACTTCGTTATACCTAGGCGGCAATTGTCGATCAGAAAAATACCAAGCAATCGTCATAGGCATAACGATTTTCATCAATTCAGAAGGTTGGAAACGCAGCCCTCCAGGTAACCCTAACCAACGTTGAGCTCCTTTAGCTCCAATACCAAACAGCAATACAGCAATTAATAACACCACAATAAAAGCAAATAATGCGGGAGACGCTCGGCGCATGTACTTTGGTGGGAGCTGGGCAAGCCCTAAACACACCCCCATTCCAATAATAAAGCGCACCCCTTGCCGCTCTACCATGCCGATATTTTCACCTGATGCCGAATACAGCACAATCAAACCGCCAGCCATCAATAACAACAAAGCACCGAGCAACAAGATATCCAGATGGATCAATTTCCATAGACGAGCATTAGTAAACGCCACCACCCTCTCAAAAAAACTATCTCTCACTTGCTATTACCTTTTAAATAGTCATAACGCTTGGGGTATTTTCCATCAATGTAAGCATCAAATAATTTTTTAGTTAATTCGGCAGGCTTTGCTGCACTACCACCGTTTTCAAATATCGCAAATATCGCAATTTTGGGTTTATCAATAGGTGCAAAAGCAATAAACAAAGCATGGTCATGTAATCGCTTAGCCAGTTTATTGGCTTCATATTTTTGACCATCTTGCAAACTGAACACCTGTCCGGTACCGGTTTTGCCTGCAATGGTATAATCCGTCCCCTGCAAGCGACGCCCCGTTCCTTTAGGATCCGTAATGACCTTATGCATGGCCGTGATAATTTTATTCCAATTGCTTTGATCCTTCAAAATCAGATTATGCACGCCACCTTTACCATCAAAGGTCGCTGGCTTATTGCCAATGTCTTTCACCATACGCGGGTAATAGTAATGTCCACGAGCCGCGATAATGGATACAGCCGTTGCCATTTGCATAGGCGTTGCCACCATATAACCCTGACCGATACCGACGTTCACAGAGTCGCCTGTATACCAAGGTTGATTGTATTTCGCTCTCTTCCATGCTTTAGAGGGCAAGATACCATCACTCGCACCATATAGATCCAGTAAATAGCTTTTGCCAAAACCAAATCGTGATAAAAAATCATGAATAGGAGTAATCCCCATCTTATCCGCTAATTGATAGAAATAGGTATCCACCGACTCAATAATGGCACGCTGAAGGTTAATCCAGCCATGTCCACCACGCTTCCAATCTCGGTACTTACGGCCACCAGGGTTAATTTGGTAATAGCCTTTAGCGAAATAACGTTCAGTCCATGAAGAATAGCCATACTGTAGGCCAGCTAATGCCATATAGGGCTTAATCGTCGAAGCCGGTGGATACCCCCCTCGTAATGCTCGATTAAACAAAGGCAGCCTTTTCGAATTACGCAGAGCAGCATAGTCTTTACTTGAAATGCCTCGGACAAATAAATTTGGATTAAATCCAGGCTTAGAGACGAGGGCTAAAATCCCCCCCGTATTAGGATCAATGGCAACGACAGAACCTTTATAGTTCCCTAGCAAGTCATAAGCATATTGCTGCAGCCGAGCATCTAAATACAAGTGGATGCTTTTACCCGGTACAGGCGGCGTCTTACCCAACTCTTCCATAATACGCCCGCGAGCATTGACTTCGACCTTACTAATACCAGGTTTACCAAACAGAACATGCTCATAATACCCTTCCACCCCTGTTTTACCGATGAAAAGAGCCCCTTGATAAGCTTGTTTATTAACTCGTTCTAGATCTTTTTCAGTGATGCGGCCAACATAGCCAATCGCATGAGCAAAGGCTTTGCCGTAAGGATAGTAACGGGTCAGTTGCGCCTCAACTTGCACACCATCTAATTTATATAAATCCACCGCGACTCTTGCCCACTGAGCATCCGTTAGCTGCGGTTTTAATGTGATAGGTTGATAGGGTCGACGATACTCTTTAAGCTTTTGCTCAAAGTCATGCCATTCATCTGGAGTGATGTTAATAACACCCGCAAGCTGTTTTTTTAACCAAGCAACACTTTTAATTCGCTCAGGAACAACCGTTAAACTGTGTATTGGCCGGTTATCAGCTAACACAACGCCATTGCGGTCATAAATCAAACCACGAGTGGGTGGAATAGAAAGCAATAATACTCGGTTATCATCAGCTTTGGTTTCATAAACCTTATGCTGAAGCACTTGCAAATAAAACAAACGCCCCAGCAAAACACTGACAAGAAGCAGTACAAAAACAGCTGAGGCGATAATACGATTTCGAGTAACCTGTCTCTCTTGACGATAATTACGAAAATTTTGATGTCGATGACTCACCTAACGCCCCTTTAGCGGTGGTATGGATGATTGTTCATCAAAGTCCAAGCACGATAAATCTGCTCGGCTAAAAGAATCCTTACCATTGGATGAGGCAATGTTAAACGAGACAACGACCATACTTGGTCGGCCCTCCCAGTGCACCTGGGATCCAAGCCATCAGGACCGCCGACGAGCAAACTCACATTATAGCCATCCATGCGCCATTGTTCTGTTTGACCAGCGAGCTGCTCCGTAGACCATTCTTTTCCCAACACTTCCAACGCGATAACCTTATCACCAGATGGAATCGCCTCAAGCATTGCGTCGCCTTCCTTACGAATCGCCTTGGAAATATCAGTATTTTTGCCACGCGGTGACATGGGAATTTCTAATAACTCTAGAGCAAAATCCTTAGGTAGACGTTTTGCATATTCGTCATACCCAGCTGTCACCCATTGGGGCATTTTATTGCCTACGGCAATCAGTCGAACGCGCATTACAGATGCCTTACATTACTTCTGGTTTGATATCCCATAACTTTTCAAGATCATAGAAAGATCGAGCTTCTTCTGTCATCACATGTACAACAACATCATGCAAATCAACTAAAACCCAATCACTTCCCATACCTCGACCTTCGGAACCAAGAGGCTGAAGTCCCTGTGACTTAAGATGCTCAAACACATTTTGTCCAAGTGCATTAACATGACGCTTAGAAGTACCGGTACAAATAACCATGTAATCCATCATGTCAGTATGATTCGCGACGTTCAACACAGTGATCTTGTCCCCTTTTACATCCTCTAACGCTTCGACTGCAAAAGCTAAGATTTGATCCGCTGTGAAGTTAGGTTGACTCATATTTTTACATTTTCCTATAGATATAAATTATTTTGCTTAATGTAGTTCTGTACTGGTTCGGGTAATAAATAGGCAATGGACTCTTGCTTTTTGCAAAGCGCCCTTATCATGCTAGAAGAGATCTCTAGAGACGGCAACATTTCGAACCAGACAAAACCTGAGGGCGCGCATTGTAACTCATGAGCTGAGGTGGCACGACAATTTTCGCAGAATGTCTGCAACTCTGAAATAAAATCAGGTTCCCACCCTGGACGGGACACCACCAGAAGGTGCGCATACTCAATTAGCGCCTGCCAATTATGCCAAGTTGGCAATGACAAAAAGCTGTCCATGCCCAATACCATAATAAGCGGTTCGTCCGGCCCAACCTCTTGACGAATTTCTTTTAAGGTATCAATCGAATAGCTCGGGCCTTTACGCAAAATCTCACGTGAGTCCACTAATAGCCGCTCATCACAAGAAATCGCTTTTTCAACCATATCAAGACGCTGCTGTGCGGTTACACTGGGTTGACCTTTATGCACAGGCTGATAGCAAGGAATCAGTCGTAAGGCTCTAAAAGCAAAGCGGTCCACAATTTCCACGGCTGCACGCAAATGACCATTATGGATGGGATCAAAAGTCCCCCCCATAATCGCGGTACCAGAAGGATGTTTTCTTTCTTTTAAGGATGAACGCGTCACTGAATTAATTATCACGGGTATGACCATCGCCCAATACAATGTATTTTTGGCTGGTTAGTCCCATCAAGCCCACAGGCCCACGTACGTGTATTTTATCCGTTGAGATACCAATTTCGGCACCAAGCCCATATTCAAACCCATCGGCAAATTGGGTTGATGCATTGACCATCACTGATGAAGAATCCACTCCTGCCATGAAAGCGCGAGTTTTGGTATAACTTCCGGAAACAATTGCATCCGTATGATGGGATCCATACTTATTGATGTGCAAAATAGCCTCATCAATGTCATCCACTAACTTAACGGATAACTTAGGCGCTAAATATTCCGTATACCAATCTTCTTCAGTGGCCGACGCTACAGACGACGAAATGGCTTGGGATGCATCACAACCAACTAATTCAACCCCTTTTTCTTGATAAGCAGAGACGAGGCGAGGCAGAATCTCTTTCGCCACCTGCTTATGAATAAGCAAAGACTCCATCGCACCACAGACACCGTAACGTCGAGTTTTAGCATTCATGCAGATAGTAAACGCCTTATCAAGATCCGCTTCATCATCAATATAAACATGACAATTACCATCAAGGTGTTTGATTACAGGAACCCGGGCATCCTGACTAATGCGCTTGATTAAGTTCTTGCCGCCACGAGGTACAATCACATCCACATATTCAGCCATCGTTATGAGCTTACCAACGGCATCACGGTCTACCGTATTTAGCACCTGCACGGCTTCTTCTGGTAAACCCGATTTTTTTAGCCCCATACTCACAGCTTGCGCAATCGCTTGATTAGAATGAAAGGCTTCCGACCCCCCTCGCAAAATGGTCGCATTACCAGACTTCAAACATAAACTTGCCGCATCAATCGTCACATTAGGGCGTGACTCATAAATAATGCCAATGACCCCTAAAGGTACACGCATTTTACCAACCTGAATGCCTGATGGCCGATACACCATATCCGTTATTTCGCCGACAGGATCAGGGAGCGTCGCTACTTGTTTAAGCCCTTCAATCATGCCATCAATACGAGCGTCGTTTAGCAGCAGCCGATCCAATAAGGCTGCATCAATCCCTTTTTCTTGACCGTTAGCCATGTCTTTAGCGTTCTCTTCGATCAATCGAGGTCGTGCTTCTTCCAGCGCCTTTGCCATGGCGAGCAAAGCGTCATTTTTTTGAGCTGTGGAAGCTTTAGCAAGAAGGCGAGAAGCAGCCCTCGCTTGCTGACCAATTTGATTCATATAAGATTCTAAAGACATTATTTGAACTCTAATCAAGTAAACAGAAAATGAAAACCGCAAAAGTATCGCTGTCGGCTTAACCTTGACAGTATACTATCATAATATTTTTATTGATTTTGCTCAGAATTAAGAGAAAAAGGAAACCAAATTGTCTTCATTTCGTAATTTCACCTTTTCTATCATCGGGATTGCTCATTCTTGTTATAAAGAAAAATTTGGTATTCCTCGTCAACCTGGACTCGTCACAGAAGCCACCGCCCGTATTGAGCTGATAGCACCCTATAATCGACTTGACACACTAGAGGGGCTGGAACAGTTTTCTCATATCTGGGTACAGTTTGTTTTTCATGCTTGTATAAATGAAAAATGGAAAGCAAAAGTTCGCCCTCCTAGGCTTGGAGGCAAAGAAAAACTGGGCGTGTTTGCCACCCGCGCAACCCATAGACCGAACCCAATAGGTCTATCTGTAATTAAACTGGGCAAAATTTATCAAGAAGAGAAAAAAGTCTTTATTGATTTACACGGTGCTGACCTACTAGACGGCACTCCCATTATCGATATAAAACCTTACCTCCCATACGCAGATAGCATCCCTAACGCACAAGGTGGATTTGCCCCATCCCCCTCCCCCGTGATGGACGTACACTTTTCACCACTCGCAAACCAACAATGTGAAGATTATAAAGCATTGCATAATCGAGACATTGCCACTTTAATTAAACAAATTGTCCAACAAGACCCCCGCCCCTCTTATCTGGCAGGGCAAATAGATCGAGAACACGGTACAAGCATTTGGGATATCAACGTGAAATGGTGCGCTCGTCATGATCACATGGAAATCCTCTACCTAGAGACCATGGACACACACCAAGAGGACAACAGAAAAAGAGAAAATACTCACGTTGATATTTCATCATAAATAAAAGATAGCCTTACAACTGATTGCAAGACGAGCGGAGAGAGCTATGAACAAGAAAGACTTCTTAAAAACTTATAACACAATCAACAAGATGAACCTCTCGACAGACGCTAAATCTGACTCTTCTTCCAAAGAGCCAAAACTGTATCGCTCAGAACAAGATGAAAAACTGATCAAAGACATGCACTACGCCAAATTTCAAAAAAACTTACACAAAACCCAACAGAGTGATGAATTTAAAACGCTAATCGAAAAGGAAGAATGGGACGAGCAAGACATGCAAAAACTGCTTGCTAGTCTACGCTAACCTAGCCAAGAAACAGACTATACCCATAGTTATCCACATGTTTTGTGTATAGTTTTCCTGTCAATGTGTTAACGCAAAATTGACAAAAATTTTTGATAAAAAAAACGGGCCGAAGCCCGTTTTTATTCACTAAGATTTAGATAATTAAAATCTTAGTTTTGGTTTTCTAGTTGTGCTTTGATCAAATCACCGATAGTGGTTGGACCATTAGCTTCAACTTGTTGCTTCTCTGAATGAGACTTAAGCGCTGCTTTCTCTTCAGTAGCATCTTTCTGTTTGATAGAAATTGCAATAGTACGAGCTTTACGGTCAACATTGATGATCGCAGCCTCTACTTTATCGCCTTCTTTCAACGCAGTTGTTGCATCTTCAACACGCTCACGGCTGATTTCAGATACTTTCAACGTTGCTTCAACGCCGTCAGCTAGAGTAACAACAGCACCTTTCGCATCAACAGATGCAACAGTACCATTGACGATAGCACCTTTGTCGTTTTCAGCAACGAAACCAACAAATGGATCTTCTTCTAGCTGTTTAACGCCAAGAGAGATACGCTCGCGTTCAGCATCGATAGACAATACAACAGTTTCAAGCACATCGCCTTTCTTGTATTGACGAACCGCTTCTTCACCCGCTTCATCCCAAGATAGATCAGATAGGTGAACAAGACCATCGATACCGCCATCAAGACCAATGAACACACCAAAGTCAGTGATAGACTTGATTGCGCCAGAGATTTTGTCGCCTTTGTTGAAAGACGTAGCAAATTCTTCCCATGGGTTCATAGTGCACTGTTTGATACCCAAAGAGATACGACGACGTTCTTCATCGATATCAAGGATCATAACTTCTACTTCATCACCGATCTGAACGACTTTAGATGGGTGAATGTTTTTGTTAGTCCAATCCATTTCAGATACGTGAACAAGACCTTCTACACCTTCTTCAAGTTCAGCGAAGCAGCCGTAATCAGTCAAGTTAGTTACTTTAGCAGTAACTTTAGTGCCTTCTGGGTAACGAGCTTTGATAGCAACCCATGGATCTTCACCCAATTGCTTAAGACCTAAAGACACACGGTTACGCTCGCGGTCAAACTTAAGGACTTTAACATCGATTTCATCGCCAACAGCAATGATTTCGCTTGGGTGCTTAATGCGTTTCCAAGCCATATCAGTGATGTGTAGAAGACCATCAACACCACCAAGATCAACGAACGCACCGTAATCTGTAAGGTTCTTAACGATACCTTTAACTTCTTGACCTTCCTCAAGAGAAGCAAGAAGTGTTTCACGCTCAGCGCTGTTAGTCGCTTCCATAACGGCACGACGAGAAACAACAACGTTGTTACGTTTTTGATCAAGCTTGATAAGTTTGAACTCTAGATCCACACCTTCCAAGTGAGACGTATCGCGGATTGGGCGAACATCTACCAAAGAACCTGGTAGGAAAGCACGGATATTAGCGATATCAACAGTGAAGCCACCTTTAACTTTACCATTGATAACACCATTGACGATGGCACCTTCTTCGTAAGCTTTTTCAAGAACAGCCCACGTTTCAGCACGTTTCGCTTTTTCACGAGACAATTTAGTCTCACCGAAACCATCTTCAACAGCATCTAGTGCAACTTTAACTTCGTCACCGATGTTAAGGTTGAACTCACCACTTTCCGTTAGGAACTGAGAACGAGGAATTACGCCTTCAGATTTAAGACCTGCATGAACAGTTACCCACTCGCTGTCGATATCAACAACAATACCAGTAACAATTGAGCCTGGCGCCATTTCGACGCTTTTTAGGCTTTCTTCAAACAGTTCTGCGAAGCTTTGAGTCATTGTATTTCCTATATAGTCGGCTAAGAAACCCTAGCCTTATCCGTACCACCAGCAAATACGGGTCAATTTTTAAGAATGTTGCGATAAGAGTATGCTGGTCTCTTATCGACTTGTATAAAATCCAATCTATTCTAGCACACTCTTGTAAAAAACAGTACACGCACAAAAGAACGGGCTATACGAGACCTGCTTTTACTAATTCAGCAAAAACCATCTCGACAACCTGTTCTATTGTTAGTTCTGTGCTATCAATTACTAAAGCGCCAGCAGCTGGCACTAGAGGCGCAATGGCTCTGTTGGCATCACGCTCATCTCTTTCTTTAATCGACTGAACCAATTCGCTAAGATTAACAGTTTCACCTTTTTGCTGCAATTGCTGTAAACGCCTGTGTGCTCGCTCTTCGGCTGACGCTGTCAAAAAAATCTTAATAGGAGCATTAGGAAAAACAACCGTCCCCATATCACGCCCATCAGCCACCAAGCCTGGCGCTTGAGCAAACGCACGCTGACGTAATAGCAGACCTTCTCTTACTTCCGGAATGGCTGCCAATTTTGAAGCATTATGCCCGACTTCTTCTGTTCGAATTGCCTGAGTGACGACCTCACCCTCCAACACAATCTCAACTTTTCCTTCATCATTTCCTTGCTGGAATTGGATATCAAGGTGTTCAGCCAACACTTTTAACGTATCGACCTCATCTACAGACATTCCATGATGGGAAACAGCCAACGCCAACAATCGATACAAGGCACCACTATCAAGCAAATGCCATCCCAGCTTCTCTGCGACTAACTGGCTAACAGTCCCTTTGCCAGCACCACTTGGACCGTCAATCGCGATGACTGGGGCTTGATTAATCATAAAGCTTCCTCTTTCAATACTATTGAGCAACAGCACAGTGAAAACCCACTCGCACTGCTACCTCTTGTAATTCTGTAAACTCGTTTAATAATTTTTGACAATCATCGACTTTTGTTGGTCCAGAGCCTCGCACTGCAATGGCTAGCATCGCTAGCGCAAGATGATAATCACCGGCACAATCCATTTCGCCGCCAGCAGGAAAACCACCAACAATTTTCAAGTGTCCTGAATGGTATTCACATCCAACACCCACTTGCACAAGCGCATCCACTAAATATTGCACCCTATCTTCATCATAGTAAGGCAATAAATTGATCCCCTCGAGAATACTGACGCCATTAGAACAGGCTGCCGCAACACATAACAAAGGCAACATATCGCGTACTTCATACACCTGCTCTGCATTGAGCACCAAAGGAGAGAGTTGGGCAAAGGAGACAATCAACTCCGCAACCTCAAAGCCCCCTTCTTTTCCTTGCTGTACAGAAAAGTTCGCCCCTGCCGACTTTAGTAACGGCCAGTAAGCCTTTGATAGTCGCTCGCAAAATACATTTTTCAACGTTAACTTTGACCCGGGAGACAAGCTAGCCAATAGCATCCACCAAGCGGCTTTCATGCCATCGCCAGGTAATGTGATATCATTCCCCTTTGGCGGCAAACCAGAAAGCGCAACACCCCCCTCTTGCCCCTCTAAGCGAATGAAAAAGCTCGCAAATACATCTCGATTCACTTCTAACGTCGAGCCGCCTTGCAGCCTAGCCCCTTCGGGTAAAAAAAGTAACGCTAACAAGGCCGTTGTATCTAATAATTCTGCACCATATGGAACAACTAACACCTTGCCCTCTAAGGCACTTGGCTCAAGTGCGACAGGCAAACAGTCAGCTGCACTCGGCGTCAAACGACTCCCCATAGAATGCACTAAGTCAAACAAATTCCCCATAGGGCGATTAAGCAATACTCCCTCAGCAATCACCTTAGAAGAGAAAGTCTGAGCCGCCAAAACAGGTAGTAAAAGGTGTAAACTCATGATCGACTCATGAACATTAATCGGTGCAATCGGGGCCTTTAACCCCCGCAGACCCACACCGTGAATGCGCAATTGATTTGCTGCCACCTGCTCAATAACCACCCCCATATCCCGAAAGGCTTGCAAGGTAATTAAAACATCGCCACTCAAATCAACATTACGTAATACACTAATTCCCTCTGACAGGCAGGCTAGGGTAATCGCCTTATGTGACAAAAATTTGTCACCCAGCAAAGAAATCTCACCCTTTATCGAAGAGACAGGCGAGACACGGAGCGAAATGGGCTTTATTTCTTTTGCCTGCCCAGAAGTTCGGTGCTCCAGCAAACGCAAAAAGTGATCTCTGGCAGACTTAGCCCGCGTAAATACGCCAAACATACCCGCCCCATCACCTTGTTCTACGGCTTCTCGCATCACGGCTAAACGTTCGGTAAAATGATCCAACGTCGCTAACGTCGCTTTCTTATTTGAAAGAAACACATCACGCCACATGACAGGGTCACTCGAAGCGATGCGTGTAAAGTCACGAAAACCACCCGCTGCGAACTTAAACACGTCTTGGCTACGATCGCTGTTTGCTAATGCATCAACCAAAGTATAAGCTAGGAGATGGGGTAAATGACTCGAGGAGGCAAGAACATAATCGTGGTGCTCCACATCCATGCTCACAACATCTGCACCAATAGCCATCCATAATTGATGCAAGCGATCTACCAGCACGGGATTACTGACAGGCAGAGGCGTTACAATCGCCATGTGATTTTCAAACAAATGTGAATTTGCCGCTAACACCCCACTTTTTTCCGCACCAGCAATCGGATGCCCAGGAATAAAGTTTGCTGGCATATCACCGAAGACCTGCTTAGCAGCCTCAACAACACTACCCTTTGTCGACCCTACATCCGTCAACAAGGTGGTAGGTTTTAGATAGGGCTTTATTTCAGACAGGACTGACTCCATCGCCCTCACAGGCGTAGCCAGCACGATGACATCCATCTTTGCAATAAATTCTGATGAAAGCATAGCCGGATGATCAATGACCCCCGAAGAAACACCAAGCACCAATTCAGACTCACGTCTATCAGCGCCATACAAAGTTGCCAAGCCTCGCTCCTTCAGGGCCTTAGCAAAAGAACCGCCAATCATGCCGAGACCAACAACCAACACATTCCCAAACAAGGGAACTTCTTTTTTATCCATATCCAACACGCTTATAAGACCCTTATACCTAACGGTATTCGCCACATTATCAAGCTCACAGCACAGCCACCGGATAAGACCCCAACACCCTTACTTCCGAGGCCCTAGCCTTTAACTCCTCAATCACAGACTGGCAAGCTTTATCTTGATGATGACCAACAAAGTCGATATAAAAAACATAATCCCAGCGACTCACAAGGGATGGTCGCGTTTCAAGCCGTGTCATGTCGACACCATTACGGTCAAAAGCGGCCAACAAATGGTACAAAGCACCGGGTTCATTTTTTGCGCTGATAAGTAAAGACGTTTTATCACAGCCACTTGGCTCAACATCCTGCTTACCTACCACCAGAAAGCGCGTGGTATTATCTGGTCGATCTTCTATATTCGCCGAGACTTTTACCAATCCATAAAGCTCACAGGCAATGTCACCTGCAATCGCCGCAATCGCTTTCGCTGACATTCCCGCTTCCGAGACAAGGCGTGCCGCCTCGGCATTAGACGAGACAGCAATACGCTCAGCATGAGGCCAGTATCGATCCAACCAAGCGCGACATTGCGCCAATGACTGTTGATGAGAGTAAATGTGCGTCACATCAGCAGGATCAATATTCGGGCTCACCAACAGATGGTGATGAATACGCTCTTCAACTTCCCCGCAAATTTTTAAGTGGGTATCACGAAAACTGTCTAATGTATGATTCACAACGCCTTCAGTGGAATTCTCAACGGGCACCACACCATAATGCGCCGCCCCAGACTCTACCTCGCGAAACACCTCATCGATGGCCGCCATAGGAGAGCTGATAATGGAGGCACCAAAATGTTTTAATGCGGCTTGTTGAGTAAATGTTCCCTCAGGCCCCAGAAAAGCAATACGCATTGGCCTCTCAAGCGCCAAACACGAGGACATAATTTGGCGAAAGATCTTCGCCATTTCTTCGTGACCAAGTGGCCCTTCATTGCGCTCCATCACACGGCGTAATACTTGCGCCTCGCGTTCAGGACGATAAAACACCACCGCCTCTTCGCCTTGCTCATGAAGTTTCACTTCCGCCACTTTCTGAGCACAACGCGCACGCTCATTAATCAGTGCTTGAATTTGCGAATCTATCGCGTCGATACGGTCTCGCAACAATGGCAAGGTATCTGGGATGGTTTGAATAGAATCTGACATTATTATTTACCGTAACGCCCTTCAAAATCGCGCATAAAACCAATCAGAGCCTGCACACCTTCCATCGGCATGGCATTATAGATACTGGCACGCATACCACCAACAGAACGATGGCCCTCTAATGTTCGTAAACCTGCCGCTTTAGATTCTTCTAGGAATGTCGCTTCCAAAGATTCATCAGCCAATGTGAATGGCACGTTCATCCGAGAGCGATAGCGTGGATCTATGGGGTTAGCGTAGAAATCACTGCCATCAATTGCGGCATACAATGCATTGGCTTTGGCAATATTTTGTTGCTCAATCGCAGCAACACCACCTTGAGCCTCTAACCATTCAAACACCAAATCCGCCAAGTAAATGGCAAACGTTGGTGGAGTATTAATCATGGAGTCATTGGCAGCAAGGGTGGCAAAATTCCAAACGGTCGGTAATGTGTCAGAGCTACGGGCAAGCAAGTCTTTACGAACAATACAAATCACGACACCAGCTGGGCCTACGTTTTTCTGCGCGCCTGCGTAGATCATACCGTACCGGCTCACATCTATCTGGCGAGACAAAATGGTTGAAGATAAATCAGCCACAATCGGCAAAGACGTGTCTGGCAAATCCGCAAACTCTAAACCACCAATCGTTTCATTAGGACAAAGGTGCAAGTAAGCCGCGCTATCATCCAAATTCAGCGTCGCGAAGTCTGGCACAGTATGATAGCTCTGCTCTTTAGAAGATCCCGCTAAAACGACGTTGGTATATTTCTTTGCTTCCTTGATAGCCTTGGACGACCAAGCCCCTGTATCTAGATAGCAAGCAGAGTTAAAGCCATGGGTAAGGTTGGCAGGAATCTGAGCAAATAGCGTCGATGCGCCACCTTGTGCAAACAAAATTTCATAGTCGTCGCTAATATTCATCAAACGCGACAAACGCGCTTTAGCCGATGCTAAGATTGACTTAAATTCGGAACTACGATGACTCATTTCCATCACAGACACACCAGCACCGTGCCAATCTAATAACTCAGACTGTGCTTTTTCAAGAACCGCTTCAGGAAGCGCTGCTGGACCAGAACAAAAATTGTATACTCGGCTCATCCCGCTTATTACCTCTAAAAAAATCAGGACTTATAACAGAAAAACGACGCACCTAAGTGCGCCGTTGCTTTTTACTCTGCACCGTCTTCCTGGGCATCAGGGTCTAGAGCTGCTGGCTCCTCACCATCACCCTCAGGCGCATCTTCATCTTTTGGTTCGACATCAGCAGGCGCATCGTCGCTAGGAAGGTCACTCTCATCGTCTTCAACCACACGAACTACACCCACTAGATGCTCGTCATTGGTTAATCGAATCAGGGTCACCCCTTGCGTATTTCGCCCTTGACAAGACACTTCAGAAACACGAGTACGAACCAGCGTCCCTTGATCAGTAATCAAGATAATTTCATCCGTTTCATCGACCTGAGTAGCGCCAACAACTGGACCATTTCGCTCAGACACCTGAATGCCAATAACCCCCTGACCACCACGACCATAAACAGGGAAATCATCAATCATAGTACGTTTACCATAACCGTTCTCACAGGCCATCAAAACCGCTGTGCCCTGCTGAGGAACGATCAAAGAAACCACTTTGGCACTTTCTGCCAAACGGATACCGCGAACACCAGCTGCAGTACGCCCCATGGCACGCACATCCCCTTCATTGAAGCGGATCGTCTTACCAGAACTAGACACCAACATAATGTCATCGTTACCACTGGTTTGAGCCACACCGACCAAAGCGTCCGTTTCATCCAAACTCAAAGCAATCAGCCCCGTTGAGCGTGGACGGGCAAAATGCTCCATCGCCGTTTTCTTAACCGTACCATTCGCTGTTGCCATAAAGATGTAGCTGCTTGCCTCTTGGGTAGCCTCTTCATCATCCGCTTCAGAGTCGCTTTTTTCTGGTGCGGTTAACGGCAATAAGGCCGAAATATACTCACCTTCTGCCAATGGCAATAGGTTTACGATAGGACGCCCCTTAGAATTACGGCTAGCAACTGGAATTTCAAATACACGCAGCCAATACACCTTGCCAAAATTAGTAAAGAGCATCACGGTATCATGACTGCTGGTTACCAACAGATGGCTAATATGATCTTCGTCCTTCATCGCAGACGCCGACTTACCACGACCACCACGACGCTGAGCTTTATATTCTTCTAACGGTTGAGATTTTGCATAACCCGTATCCGAAATCGTAACGACCATAGGCGCCTCATCGATCAGATCGGCAATGGTCAAATCTTGGCGAGAAGTCAAAATTTCGGTACGGCGAACGTCACCAAAACTGTCTCGAACCTCTTCTAACTCTTCACGAATAACTTCCATCAAACGGTCAGGATTAGACAAGATATACAGCAACTCGGCAATCACGTCGATTAAAGAGCGATACTCTCCCATCAACTTCTCATGCTCAAGCCCTGTCAAACGATGCAAGCGCAGGTCGAGAATAGCTTGCGCCTGCTCAGGAGAAAGGTGATAAATGCCATCCACAAAACCATAGCGCTCATCCAAATCATCTGGACGGCAGGCATCCGATCCAGCGCGCTCTAACATTGCAACCACATCACCTGGCTGCCAAGCTTCTGTCACCAATTTTTCTTTTGCTTCTGCAGAAGATGGCGAGGTACGAATCAGCTCAATAACACGATCAATGTTTGCCAGAGCAACCGCAAGCCCTTCGAGGATATGACCACGTTCACGGGCTTTGCGAAGCTCGTAAATCGTACGGCGAGTCACCACTTCACGGCGATGTTTAACAAAACACTCAAGGATTTGCTTGAGATTCAATAACTGCGGGCGACCATCAACCAAGGCCACCATATTAATACCAAACACTGACTGCAGCTGAGTTTGGGTAAAGATATTATTGACTACAACATCGGGGTTTTCACCACGACGCAGTTCCACAACGATGCGCATGCCCTCTTTATCAGACTCATCACGCAGTTCACTAATACCTTCCAGCTTTTTATCTTTCACAAGCTCTGCAATTTTCTCAATCACTTTCGCTTTGTTAAGCTGATAAGGAATTTCTGTAAACACAATCGATTGGCGATTGCCTTTTTCCATGTCTTCAATATGATGACGGGCACGCATATAAATACGTCCACGGCCCGTTTTATAAGCCTCGACAATACCAGCACGGCCATTGATAAAGGCAGCCGTTGGAAAATCAGGCCCTGGAATATGCTCCATCAACTCTTCAATAGTGACCTCAGCGTTATCAATTAACGCCAAACAACCATCGATCACTTCACCTAAATTGTGCGGAGGAATGTTTGTTGCCATCCCAACCGCGATCCCTGCAGAACCATTGACCAACAAACCGGGTACACGAGATGGCAAAACAGACGGCATAAATTCAGTGCCATCATAGTTAGGCACAAAATCAACCGTTTCTTTCTCTAAGTCCATCAACAAATGATGAGAGATTTTCTCCATGCGGATTTCTGTGTAACGCATGGCGGCCGCACTGTCACCATCCACCGAACCGAAGTTACCTTGACCGTCAATCAAGGTGTAACGCATTGAGAAAGGCTGCGCCATACGAACAATCGTGTCGTACACCGCCACATCGCCATGCGGATGGTATTTACCGATGACATCACCGACAATACGTGCCGATTTTTTGTAAGCTTTATTCCAATCGTTCTTCAGCTCATTCATGGCAAACAAGACACGACGGTGGACAGGCTTAAGCCCATCACGCACATCCGGTAATGCTCGCCCAACGATTACGCTCATCGCATAATCAAGGTAGGAACCCTTTAGTTCATTTTCGATACTGACGGGAATAATTTCTTTGGCTAATTCACCCATAGATACAACCGATCCTTATGCCTCGGAGTCTGACAGACGCCCTAATATCTTTTTATAAGCGCAGTATTGTACCATAAGGAATTAAATAAGACCTCTGCGGTGTCATGTTTTGTTCATCATTTATCAAGTAAAAAAGACCGCCTCTATCCCTTATTTTTTATTGACCCCCATCACATATCGCACACGCCCCATAGCAAATCTCCCTTACCTTTCTATAGTTCCACTTTTTAACCTTGGTCAGCTTACAGGTTGTCGTTATAATGAAAGTACACATAAGTCATTTACATTTAGCTCAGACTAAGAAGATATCGGACTCTATTGCTTTACATCCGCGTAGAGATGACTAAAAAAACATCAATGAAACTCTATTTTGGAACCCAACATGACAGACAACACCGAACACAAATCCAACGTCGACCTAACTGAAGTGGCAAAGTTTGAAGCACTTGCCAGTAAATGGTGGGATACCGAGAGCGAATTTAAACCTCTACACGACATCAACCCTCTGCGAGTGGGTTACATTAATGAACGGGCATCACTTAAAGGCAAAAAAGTCATAGACGTAGGGTGTGGTGGTGGCATCCTATCCGAAGCGATGTTCAAGTTAGGCGCACAAGTGAAAGGCATAGATATGGGAGAAGCCCCACTTGCCGTAGCAGAATTACACAAAAAAGAGTCAAAGCTAGATATTGATTACGAACGCATTACCGCCGAAGACATAGCGGAGCGCGAGGCGGGCAAATACGATGTTGTCACCTGCTTAGAAATGCTGGAACACGTTCCTGACCCCTCTTCTGTCATAAAAGCCTGCATGAAACTAGCTAAACCTGGCGGGCATGTATTCTTTTCTACCATAAACCGTAATCCTAAAGCTTATCTGTTTGCCATTATTGGCGCCGAATACATTCTAAACATGCTTCCTAAGGGGACACATGACTACGCAAAATTCATCCAACCCTCTGAATTAAACAACTATGCACGACACGCAGGTTTAGAGGTACAGCACATTACAGGCATGACTTATAACCCAATTACCAAGCACTACAAGCTAACTACAAGAGATGTATCCGTCAATTATATGATGCATACTCAAAAACCAAACACATAAAACTATTACGTTAAAGAAAGAGGGAATTGCTATGTTCGATTACAAAGCCCCAGAGCAATTATTAAAAGATAAAGTGATTTTGGTTACTGGCGCAGGCGATGGCATTGGCAAGGCAGCAGCAATCACCTACGCTCAATACGGTGCTACCGTTATTTTGCTTGGAAGAACAGCCAAAAAACTGGATATTGTCTACGACATCATCAAAGAACAAGGCTACCCTGAAGCCGCCATTGTGCCACTTAATCTGGATGGCGCAGGGGAACATGACTACTCCGAACTTGCCAATACCATCAAAAGCGAGTTTGGACATTTAGATGGCGTACTCCACAATGCCAGCCTACTAGGCGAACGAACCCCTCTTTCTGCTTACGACGCCAACACCTTTGAACAAGTCATGAAGGTCAATGTCCATAGCCAATTCCTTCTCAATCAGGCTCTTTTACCCCTATTAGAAAAATCACCCAATGCCTCCATCGTCTTTACGACATCAAGCGTCGGAAGAAAGGCAAGAGCATACTGGGGCGCTTACGCAATCTCTAAGTTTGCTACGGAAGCCATGATGCAATTACTGGCTGACGAATTAGGCAACATCTCCAACATTCGTTCGAACGCCATTAACCCTGGCGCAACCAGAACCCAGATGCGTGCTGCCGCCTACCCTGCCGAAAACCCTGAAACCCTCCCCACGCCAGAAGAAATCATGCCGGTTTACTTATATTTGATGGGCAATGATAGCCTTAACATCAATGGACAATCCCTAGACGCACAAGCACAAAAAGCCTAAAAGGCAAAAAAGAGACGGTCAGCATCCTCAGCCACCGTCTCTTTTTTAGTAAGTGCCACCCTTCCCCCTCACTATAAAACAATGGAAACTAGCCACCACCAATCAACTGATTCAATTTCTCTTCTTGTGTTTTTTTCGAGGGCACGACATCTGTCGGTGCAGGTTGTTTTTCAACCTTATCGGCAGGCGCTTTTCCATCAATAGATTTACCCACACCATTAGGTGAAATAGCTGAAAATTCACCGCTATCAGGGTTAATACCTTGAGATTTTTCTGCTGTCTTTACGGACTGCTTTTCATCCTCACTTAGCTTATTCAACTGATCACCAAAAATTCCGATTTCCGGCATCATGCGCAGCCGCTTCTCCTGAATTGCTTCAGGTATATGTCCTGTAAACAACACCGTAAAAGGCGCCTCTTCTGTACGACGATTTATCTCGTTGTATATTTTGTTTTCTTTTGCCGCAACGGCATTTTCTTCCAGATAAGCACGAGAGGAGCCATCTGGAGACACCACGACATTTGGCTCTTTTACAGAAGGTTTGGATTTTTCGACAGGAATAACATCCACTTTATTTGGAGAATCAAGCACAACCTGATGCTGAGCATGAATGATTTTATTACCATAAATAATATTGACAGGCATCTCGACCACCCTTTGCGCCCAAACCGTCAGTGGCAAGAACAAGACAGCCAAAACAATGATTTTCATGACAACCCCAAATTACGCACTCAGACACCCCAAAAGACAATATCACGTAGACTATAAAATATATCTTCCCATTAAAAAAGGAGACCAAGCAAAGCTCAACCTCCTTTTCGTAACACAACAGTACTAATATGTAAAAATTACAATGTGATCACATCAAACTCGGCAACTGGATCAGCATCTGCTTCATAATCCACACCTTCGACACCAAAGCCAAACAGCTTCAAGAACTCATCTTTATAAAGCTGGTAGTCCGTTTCTGCGAACAAGTTTCCATCATTAATTTGTGGCCAAAGATCACGACAGGCTTGCTGAACATCTTCACGTAATTCCCAATCATCCAAACGCAAGCGATTACTGTCATCCACAAGCTCTGCTGGATTATGATTGTTGTACAAACGCTCAGCAAACATACGGTAGATTTGATCCATACAACCTTCGTGAAGGCCTTTTTCGCGCATTACCTTGAAAACCATGGCAAGATACAGAGGCATCACAGGGATCGCAGAAGAGGCCTGAGTTACAACTGACTTAAGCACGGCAACGTTTGCACCGCCTTTAAATTCAGCAAGCTGACCATTGATCGCATGCGCTGCACGATCCAAGTCTTCTTTGGCTTTACCTAGAGCACCATGCCAGTATATTGGCCAAGTAATATCAGAACCGATGTAAGAGTAAGCGACGGTACGAACGCCTTCCGCTAGTACGCCAGCCTCTTTAAGAGCAGACATCCAAAGCTCCCAATCCTGCCCCCCCATAACCGTTGTAGTCGCTGCGACTTCTTCTTCTGTCGCAGGCTCAATTTCCGCTTCAATGATCACATCTTTATTGGTATCAATCGCAGTAGAGCGGTAAGGCTGACCAATAGGCTTAAGTACAGAGCGAACCACTTCTCCTGTATCTGGCAACTTACGAACAGGCGATGCCAAGGAGTACACCACCATATCCACTTCACCCAAATCTTGCTTGATCAGCTCAATAACTTTATCGCGCGCTTCATTTGAAAAAGCATCACCATTAATACTTTTTGCGTACAAACCTTCTTCTTTTGCCGCTTTATCAAAAGCAGCCGCATTATACCAACCTGCAGTACCGGTTTTCTTTTCTGTTCCAGGCTTTTCAAAAAACACGCCAATTGTCGCGGCCCCAGAACCAAATGCAGCCGCAATACGAGAGGACAAGCCATAACCACTAGAAGCCCCAATCACAAGCACTTTTTTTGGCCCATTGTGAATTTGACCTTTACTCTTTGTGAAGGCGATCTGATCTCTTACGTTTTGCTCACAACCCACAGGGTGAGTTGTCGTACATATAAATCCGCGAATTTTTGGTTTGATGATCATATATAATCTCTCAATGACATGTTTTCCTTACGCCTTGCTGTCCATCAATCCTAAGAATCAACCACACAAGACAAATTTATCCGCCATGATACAATAGCTCAATGAATATGTCCTGACCTTGAATCAAAATTCAACGATTCAACCTCAGTCTTAACCCTTATACAAATCAAAGAGATCAAGGTGCATTTACTTATCATCGGCTACGTTTGGCCCGAACCTAACTCCTCTGCAGCGGGTAGTCGCATGATGCAGCTACTTAACACATTTCGCAAACAAGACTGGCAAATCACCTTCGCCAGTCCCGCACAACCAACTGAACATATGGCCAATTTAGAGGTCATTGGCGTTCAGACTACACAGATTCTTCTTAATGACGATTCTTTTAACCAGTTTATCCTCGATGCCACCCCCGACGCAGTCATCTATGACCGTTTTATGATGGAAGAACAGTTTGGCTGGCGTGTTGAAACATACTGCCCAAATGCCTTGCGTATTCTAAACACCGAAGACCTCCATTCTCTTCGCCACGCCAGACACCAAGCAATCAAACAAAAGCGACCATTTCAGTTAGAGGACATGTATAACGATCTTGGCATTCGAGAAATCGCCGCCATTCTTCGCTGTGATCTAACCTTGATGATTTCAGAAATGGAAACCAAACTGTTAATCGATGAATTCCAGGTACCAGAAACACACCTTTTTCACCTACCCTTTATGCTCCCATCACCACAGGAAGCCGCCTCGCTCCCCAGTTTTGAAGCGCGCCAACACTTCATCAGCATTGGCAACTTCCGCCATGCACCGAACTGGGATGCAGTATTACAGCTAAAAACAGAAATCTGGCCCCACCTTAGAAAGCGACTCCCCCAAGCAGAGCTGCATATATATGGCGCCTACCCCCCCCCTAAAGCGACTCAACTTCATAATGCAAAAGACGGTTTTCTTGTAAAAGGCTGGGCAGAGAACGCCCAGACCGTTATGCAACAAGCAAGACTCTGTTTGGCACCATTACGCTTCGGTGCGGGCATCAAAGGAAAATTGGTCGAAGCGATGCAGATGGGCACACCAAGCATTACCACACACATTGGCGCAGAAGCGATGCATGGGACACTGCCATGGAATGGGGTCATCACTGATGATGTTGAAGCATTTGTTGAAGCGGCAGCTTCCCTATACGAAGACAAAGCCAATTGGGAATTAATGCAAAAAAACGGCGCGACGATTTTAAACGCACGTTATTTGGAAACAGAATGGGCACCAAAGCTTATCACTAAAATCCAACAACAATCTCAACAAAAGGAAGGCTTAAGGAAAAAGCATTTTTTTGGCAAAATGCTCAGACACCACTCAATGAAAAGCACTCAATATATGTCTCAATGGATTGAACTGAAAAACCGACGCGATACAAGCAAGGGCTAGCACAGAAATCATCAGCGCTAGAAGCAAATTAGTCAGACACTAGCTTACTTCTAGCCTCTCGTTCTCGCACCTTTTTCATAACCGCCAACTGAGACGCTTTGTTCATGCCCCCCCATAAACTAATTTCTCGACCACTACGGTAGCAGCCGACGCAAATATCCTCTTCATTCAACAAGCAAATGTTAACACAAGGAGACTTGACTTGAGGTTTTGGCCTACTCATAGCAATCACTTACCCTCATCATTGTGGGATGAAGATGAACTCTGACTCTCTTTTATCTTTTTCTGTTCCGCATTCCAAGCCCTAAGCTCTTCATAATAAGTGTCCCATACACAAGGGGAACACTCACTTTCACAACATTCCCAGTCCTCTGGCGGTGTTGGACGCTCAGACATAAACAACCTTCTACTTACCTTTAAGACTATTAAAAAAGAAAAACTCTGACGAAAGACCCTCTCGCCAGAGCTATCATAACGTTTCTCTGTCAACTACAACTCAGCGTTATGGTAAACACGCTGAACATCATCCAAATCGTTTAGCAAATCCAAGAAGCGCTCAAATTGCTCAACATCCTCACCTTCAATCGGCGTTGTGTTTTGAGGGACAAACTGAATTTCATCCACATCAAATTCAATATCCCCAAACGCCTCTGTCAGTGCTGTTTTTGCTTTATTGTAGTCTGTGTTAGGAGCAAATACGGTCACCTTACCGTCTTCTAGCTCAATATCAGTAACATCGACGTCCGCCATCATTAGCGCTTCCAGTACCGCTTCTTCATCGTCACCAGAAAAAACAAAAATGGCACTGTGATCAAACATATGACTCACACTACCTTGACTGCCAATTTTACACTTCACTTTGTTAAAGCAAGTGCGGACATCCCCAAAAGTACGGTTGGGATTATCAGACAAACAGTCAACGATCACCATGGTGTTACCAGGACCAAAACCTTCGTAACGAGCTGTATCAAAATCTTCCCCGCCACCGCCTTTCGCTTTATCAATTGCTTTATCGATAACGTGCGTTGGCACCTGATCTTTTTTCGCGCGCTCAATCAAAGAACGCAGTGCTAAGTTGCCATTTGGATCAATACCGCCGGATTTTGCACAGACATAAATCTCACGGCCATATTTGCTGTAAACCTTGGCTTTTTGATCAGACGTTTTTGCCATGGACTCTTTGCGGTTCTGGAAGGCTCTGCCCATTACATATTCCTATTCTATTCGTTCTTAAAAGTAAGATTCTAACGTGTCCCCCAAAAAGAAGGAACTCTTTCACCATTATAAAGACGATAAAAAGCCTGTCAGCCTAACCTGTTATGGAATAGCAATCAGCAAAGAGTAGACACTCTTCTATTTTGTTAGCAGTCGTTTAATCACGCCAGCAAGCACCGCCACTGCCTTATTAATGTCATCCAGCGAGACACGGGCAAAACTTAATCGTAAAAATGAATCCTTTAGTGGGCTTTCACTAGGGAAAAACGGCACGCCTGGCAGCACCAGCACGTTTTCTCGCAAGGCCTCCTCCAATACTAGCGTCGATGACACACCGTCCGGTAAACGTAGCCAAAAAAACATACCACCAGCGGGAAGGGCAAATGTCACCAAATCGCCTAATTCCGATGACAATGCTTGCGCCATCACGTCCCTCTTATGCTTATAAACCTCTTTTAATGTCACCAAATGAGCAGGAAAACCACCGGAAGACAAGAAATAAGACACCATCTCCTGCCCCAGACGGTTCGTATGAAGATCAATCGCCTGTTTTACCTTAACCAAATACGGCGAAAAAGCTGGGCAAGATACTGAATACCCAGTACGCACACCTGGCCATAGTACCTTAGAAAAACTGCCTAAATATAACCAAGGCGCCGTTTTCAACAACGAACAAATCGGTGTTAAGTCAACCTGTTCGTAGCACAAATCGCGATAAGGGTCATCTTCAATCAACAATATCCCCTTCTCATCCAACAAGGCAGCTATCTCTCGTCTACGCTGCAGACTATAACAATGGCCAGCGGGGTTTTGAAAATTAGGGATTAAATACAGGGCTTTGGGATGATGAGCATCAATCGCCTGACGCAATGCCTCTAATGACATCCCTTGTGCATCAGAAGCAACATCATGAATCGTCGCCCCCTGTAAACTAAAGACCTGACAAGCGGCCAAATACGTCGGCTGCTCAGTCAAAATCGTCGAATCACCATCCAATATTAAGCGGCTAATAATATCCAACCCTTGTTGCGATCCGGTGGTAATCAAGACATCATCCGCCACAGTCGACAAACCACGATCCGCAACAATAGAAACTACTTGCTCACGAAGTCTTATTTCCCCTTCACTCGGCCCATATTGACGGCTATCCGCTAACACATCCAGACTTGGGTAGGCTGGCATGTATTTTTCATCAGGCAATCCCCCTGCCAGTGACAAAACGTCTGGTTGTTGGCTATAGTGCAGCAACTCGCGCACCAAAGAGGTTTCTATTTTTTGAGTATGAGATGTAAGCAAGTGAGAGATCATTATCGCAATATCCTGCATGTAAAAGGAGAAGAGTAAAAATAATCCTCTACAGCACCATAAGAAAAAAGATACAGATTCTAGCTAAATCAGGAATACAGATCCCTGACTTACCGCAACTAAAATAAAGATTTATTATTATTCCTCATTTATTACACGCCTCAAAAGTAGCTATAATTTCCATACGGGCCTTATAATCGACCATAACTTTTTCTTTTTTATAAAAGCAGACATGCAAAGCCGTTCTCAATGCGAAGACGATTAAAGCTGTTCTTTTGCCTTAGCCAAAGGATTCAACGTACTTTATTATGACCTTCACCAAAAAAATTAAAATCCGACACAAACTCTTTGTCGTTTTCGTCCTTAGCAATATTTTGGTCATTGTCTCCATGTGGCAAGTCTTTCAATGGAGTTTTGACAAAGGTTTCGTCTCCTATGCGACCGCACGTGACCGTGACTTCCTAGAACAAATGGCTAATCGCACGGCCAACCTCTATGCTTATTACAATGATTGGTATTTTCTCGTTCAGGAAAGCCGAATGGAAAAGAAATGGAATCAAACTCGATTAGAAAATCTGCGAGACTTGATCCCACCGCCAAGCACACCTAATTTAGATCTTATTTATCCATCTCAATATTATCGTCAACGTTTTTTATTATTTGATAAAAACCAAAAAAATCTAATTGGCCGTGTTCCATTTGATAAAGCAGAAACCCATGCCGTCATTGTCAACAAAAAAATTGTTGGCTATGTCGGGCTTAGATCCATGCGTGCTGTTGTCCAAGACCAAACCCTGCGCTTCGTTCAGCAACAAGGTGAAGCTTTTTTATTGATCTCAGCGTTTATTCTCGCCATCGCCGCCTTACTAACTTGGCCTCTTGCTCAATGGTTAAGTCGGCCTATCTGTACCATAAGAGAAGCGACTAGAAAATTAGCCACGGGTAAATTTGACACTCGAATTAAAATACAAGGCACCGATGAACTAGCGGATTTAGGCACCGACTTTAACCACCTAGCAACGACACTAGAGAATACACGCGAATCTCGTAAGCGCTGGGTTGCGGACACCGCTCATGAACTGCGTACGCCTGTTGCTATTTTGCGTGGCGAAATAGAAGCAATGCAAGATGGCATCATCAAAGTCTCTCCAGAGAGCCTAGAGTCACTGCAACAAGAAATTGTTCACATTGCTCGACTAATCGATGATTTAAATCAGTTATCCATGCATGATATGGGCAACCTGAACTATGAAATGGAAGAAGTTGATCTAGCAGACACACTTGAGCAAACTTCCCAATCCATGTCTTTGATTTATAAAGAAGCAGGATTGGACTTAGAGCTTGAAGTTACTACAAAACACCCGATATTAATTAATGGTGATGAAAATCGCCTTCATCAACTCTTTGCTAATTTAATGAATAACTCATTAAAATACACAAATACGCCGGGAAGACTTAAGATCACCTTGCGAGAAGAGAAAAATTTAGCCATTGTTCTATTTGAAGACACGCCACCGGGTGTCAACGAAGAAGAAAAGCAACGGATTTTTGAGCAGTTTTATCGCGTTGAAAATTCACGCAACCGAGCAACGGGGGGCAGAGGCTTAGGTCTGGCCATCTGCACCAATATTGTCAATGCCCATCAGGGTACGATAAAAGCCTATCACTCCCCTGAAGGCGGCTTAGGCATAAGAATAGAGTTTCCTTTACATTAATAATATGGAATAACAAATACTATGAGCAAAATACTGATTGTTGAAGACGAACCAAAATTAGCAGAATTAGTTGCTGCCTACTTAGATCAAGCTGGCTATGAAAATCACCATATTGACCGTGGTGACCAAGCCGTTGACTACGTAAAAAACAACCAAGTAGATCTTATCCTTCTTGACTTAATGCTACCTGGCTTAGATGGTATTGAGATCTGCAAGCAAGTTCGTCAGTTTAGCGGTGTTCCTATTATTATGGTCACAGCGAAAGCCGAAGAAATTGACCGCTTAATCGGTCTTGAAATGGGCGCGGATGATTATGTTTGCAAACCATTCAGCCCTCGTGAAATTGTCGCGCGTGTTAAAGCTAATCTACGTCGCGTTGAATTGGATCAAACCGAATCGCCTCGCACTGACGGCTTTGACTTAGATGTTGATCGTCTTCGCGCCACTTACAAAGGCGAGCTGATCGACCTAACAACGGTAGAGTTCCAATTACTACAGCTTTTAATTAAAGAGCCAGGACGTGTATTTGGTCGTGATTTAATCATGAAAAGCATCTATGCTGACAGCCGCGTTGTTAGTGATCGTACGATCGATAGTCACATCAAAAAATTACGCAAAAAAATCTCTGCCGTCGCACCGGAACTTAACGTCATTCACTCTGTTTATGGCGCAGGTTATCGTTTCGAAAATAACGATTGATTATTCTCACCTAGACGAACCTTTCAGTAATAAGGTTCGTCTTCTATAAGGAACCACGTTGAATAATTTTTGGGAGATATTGGGCTTTTCACTCTCTATCACAATACCCATTTTTTTAATTTTGGTATTAGGAGTGGCTCTTTATCGGATACGCTTAATCAATGATAACTTCGTTGACGTGGCTTCCAAGCTCGTCTTTAATATTACACTCCCTGCTCTTCTGTTTATTAGCATATCCAGAACGAATATCACTAAAAACACCGATTTTTCTTTAGCACTTTATGCTGTTGGCTCGGTGATTATCGTCTATATCCTACTGGAGCTCCTTGCCTCACGAATTATTCCCATAAAAGCCGATAGAGGAGTGGTTATCCAAGGCGCTTTCCGGTCGAACATGGGCATTATTGGCTTGGCTTATTGCGTCAATGCTTATGGAGAAAACGTTTTTTCGGTCGCTTCCATTTACCTTGGTAGTGTGACGATTCTATTTAATATTCTATCGGTTATTTGCCTGAATCGCTCTATGGACGCCCAAAAAAGCATCACATATACGCTAAAAAGTATTGCAAAAAACCCACTTATCATCGCGATTGTAGCGGCCTTACTATCGTCGTACTTGGGATTGCATATACCATCCACGCTCCATAAAGCAGGCAGTTATTTTGCACAAATGACCCTCCCATTGGCATTAATATGTGCAGGGGCCTCATTAAACTTTGGCGCATTAAAAAAAGACATGTCGACCGCTCTCCTTTCTGCCATCGGAAAACTGGTTGTTGTTCCATCATTGATTACACTAGGCGGCTATTTTTTTGGCTATCGAGGCATGCAACTTGGTGTACTTTTTCTTATGTCCTCTGCACCTTCGGCATCAGCCGGCTATATCATGGTCAGGGCAATGGGCGGTAATTCCTCCCTCGCAGCAAACGTGATTGTCTTAACAACCATAGCCTCAGTATTCAGCACGAGCATTGGTGTCGCAATACTAAGCAGCCTGCATTTAATATAATTGTTATAACACAACGTAAATGCCATAAAAAAAGGGTTTCACCTCAATGAAGCCCTTTTTAAATCCTACTAATACGACGAATGAACTAGCGAGTAATAGGCTGAATTTTTAGTTCCACTCGACGGTTTTCTCGGCGGTTAGCTGCACTGGTGTTAGGTACTTTAGGTTGATATTCCCCCATACCAACGACCGTTAAGCGCTTGGCATTCACACCATCCACAATCAGCAAATTTTTCACAGACTGCGCACGTCGCTTAGACAACTGCAAGTTATACTCTTCAGATCCAGTATTATCGGTATGACCTTCTACTAACAGAACGGTTTTAGGATAATGATTTAGAATCTTAGCAACATCCTTTAATACCGGATCAATACTAGGGTTAACGGCAGCACTATTCGTTGCAAATGTAATATCCCCCGGCATAATCAAACGGAGATTGTCCCCTTCACGCACCACTTGGACACCCGTTCCTGCTAACTCGTTTTTAAACTCTTGCTCTTGATTATCCATGTAGCGACCAATAGCACCACCAGCCAGCGCTCCCACGGCAGCCCCCCAGACGAGACGACTATTGTCATTGTCGCCTGTCGCTTTGCCCAAAAGCGCTCCGACTGCAGCTCCAATTCCTGCACCTTTCTGGGTGTTATTAGGATCCGTCGCACAACCACTTAATGCAATAGACATCGCCACAGTACCGATAACTAACGTCTTTCTCATGTTTTCCTCACCAGTTTATTTTATACCAATGTCAAAGTGCCGGAGTGTAGAACAAGCATCCGACAACTAAGCTTCAACTATGTTTATACACATCATACCACACAGAAATCACCACTAAATCGTCAACAAGTCGAAAAAGCCTCCCTTACCAATAGATAGAATATAAAATTTAATGATAACCACTTGCATTAATGGAAAAATAATACTTTAATGATAATCATTATCAATAACAGGAAGAGCAGGCAATGCAAATTGATCTTCATTATGCCTACGATAGCCAAGGCGACATCAAGGACCACTACGCATCAGCAATCTCTGGCTACAAACGCCACATTGCCCTTATGCCCAATTTAGAGCTAACTGAGCAACACATCTCTTGTCAGCAAGATTGCATACTGTCCGAGCAAGCAAAGCGTGGACTCTATTTTACTATTGCTAGCGATAACATCATTAAAACCACAGACGACATTCATTCTATCAACATAAGCTATTTACCTAAAAACTGGGCAGGTGATTTTCATCTAAAGCAAGGTGAGAAGAAATCACTTATTCAAATGCATATTCTTCCTGAACAACTAGCCCAAGTCTTAGGAGAAACAGAAGATCAAACCGTTCAGTACTTTAATCACCTTTTTCATATCCTTGAAGCGCAAGACAACACATTAAACTTACCCGTCACAGACAAGAACAAGACGGTATGGCATGCTATTTTAGCTCACACAGGACATAATCTAAGCCTAGTAGGACATGCCTATGCCTGTATTTTTACCCTTATTGAACAATTAAAGATGCTTAAGCATCTTACTCAGTGCAGCGACTGCCAAAGTAAAATTTTCCATGCCCAAAACTTGCTTGAAGTCCCCCAAAACTTAAATTTGAAACCACAATTTCTGGCTAATCAAGTCGGGCTCAATGAGGAAGCCCTTACACTTGGTTTTTATTATCTTGTCGGCCAGTCTATTACAAGCTATAGCAAACACCGTCGCATACAATACGCTGCCGAACAATTGCGTAAGAACCCTAACGCTAAAACCAGCATAGTTGCCGATAGTGGTTTTTCCGAAGCCCAGTTCGAAGCGATTTTTATTCAACATTTTGGCATTAGCAGCCAACATTACGGACAAATACATTAAGCAATAGGAAGAGAAAACCCAATGAATACACCATCCATTGCATTGATTTATGGCACAGACACCAGCAATACAGAAGAAGTAGGTATTAAAATCGTTCAACAGTGGGGAGAGCTAGGTGAAGACGTAGCTATCTACAATATTAAAGACGTTGATTTAAGTATTTTTGAAGACTATTCAACGCTTATTTTAGGTATCCCAACTTGGGACTTTGGTGGTATTCAGTCAGACTGGGAGGTACTAGGCGACACATTGAGCACTTTGTCTCTCGACGACAAAACCATCGCACTCTATGGATTAGGTGATCAATTTGGCTATGCTGACTACTTTTTGGATGCAATGGGATGGTTATATGAAAAGTTAAAAACCACTGGAGCAACCTTTATTGGTCAGTGGCCAACAGAAGGCTATGAGTTCGAAGCCTCTCAAGCCTGTACGGAAGATAAAATGCATTTCGTCGGTTTAGCCATTGATGAAGATCAGCAATTTGAACTCACTGATCAACGAGTTGAACAGTGGGTCATACAACTTTACGCTGAAAGAGCTGTACTAATGGAGTAAATATCACTGACTGGTCCACTTGTTATAGACCACTCAATACTATTTGGACGACTGCTCATTCGCTGCCTCGAATGACCAAATGATGATGTCCATAACAAGTGGGATATTTATCGCCAAGCTCTTCGGTGTGAAGCGCGTGACCGCCCTCTTTTTTCTCTCCTGCTTGGGGGCGGTCACGAATTTCTTTTTGCCGATAATTTCGATAAGATGAAGCTCCCCTGCCATTGATAGAAATACCATGAATTTCAACCTATCCGATATTGTCTTTATACTACTTTTGATCACTCTCGTTTGGGGGTGGTGGCGCAACAGCGCAGTGCACGAGCGAGCTATTCAGCTAGCTAAGCAACATTGTGCAAAACACAATCTACAACTGCTAGACGACAGTGTCTCAGGAAACCGCTGGAGAATCACATGGCAACATGGCCAACCCAGTATTAAACGATCTTATCAATTTGAATTCAGTTCTACTGGCCGTTCAAGATACCCAGGAAGTATTACCTTTGTAGGAAACACTCTGACTGACATTTGGATAAGCCCTCACGATATTTAGCCTAGCCAAGTAGATCATCATCTTAAGAGTCTTCTATCAAAAGAAGATTTGTGTGACAAACTTACTTAATTAAGACTATATTTTATCGTAACTTTAACAAATGCTTACGAATTATTTGCTTTTCAAGACAGTCTAAACATAGAATGAGGATCAAGGCAGTTTTCAATAAGGATTAACAACCTACGATTGAAATAAAATTACATGCTATATTATTAGACATAAAAAAATATTTCTTAAAATAATAAAATGTATGCAGGTATCTCATATGTTGGCAAATCTCAGCTTTCGCACCAAGCTCATCTGCTTGTTATCCGCCACAATCATTGGTTTCATTGCTGTTACAACTGTCGCATTGTATGGCATTAATACACAAAATAACGCCTCTCAACGCTTTGAAGTCCTTACTAGTATCGACAAAAATTTAGACTCGCTTGTTATAACATTACTGCAACAATATGAGCAGATAGATAACCTAAACAATAAGTCATACAAAGGTTTTTTGAATGGAGTAGAAAAAGAATATAAATCGGCCTCCTCTGAACTTTCATTTGATATAAATCACGTCTCTTCACCAACGGCTAAATCCCTATTAGACAAAGTAAAAAGTGCTTTTACCAACTATAACACTGCATTGGTTGCCCTGATTGCACAGAGAAAGTTAGTTGGTTTTAATGGTAACTCAGGTCTCAAAGGTGACATTTCAACCAATGGACAGAAACTAACGGACGAAATTTCGTTTCTTAGCCTTATAAAACAAGAGTTTTTACCCGTCAGAGAAGCGGAGAAAAACTTTATGTTCGAACCGACAGAGGCCAACAAAGCCGACTTTCTCGCTAAATTTGCTAAATTCGAAGCCCGCGTCGACAATTTTGGCTTAAAAGAACGATTTAACGATCAAATTCAAGCATACATCAATTCCGTCAACACTTTTGATCAGGCCAATAATAAACTCAAAAAACTCCAAGCAGGTTATGAAAAAAGCAGCACATTGCTTAATGATTCAAGACTGAATGCCGCAAAATTCCTTCAAAATGCGGTTTCTGACGCTCGCGATAAAGCCGACGCCAGCTCACAACAAGCTGTCGTACTGTTAATTATTGTCAGTATTGGTGTGGCCGTTTCATCGGGATTACTTCTACTTGGCATTGGTCGCAGTGTGAACAAAACGCTGAATCAAATCATTAGAGATCTAGCCAAAGTCAAAAGCGGGGACCTTACCGCTCAATTACCCATCAATACAAAACGCAATGACGAATTTGATTCACTTTGTGGCTCAGTGAATGAAATGACGGATGGCCTTGGCTCCGTTATTGGCGACGTTGTCGGTACTTCCGCAGAAGTAGCGACCATGATAACCGAGCTCAATGAATCCATTCAAAACATTGCAGGCAGCAACCGCTCCGTCAGTGAACAAACCAATTCCTTGGCCGCAGCAACGGAAGAAATCTCTACCACAATCCACAGTATTTCCAATACCACTGAGGAACTCAGTGCTCAATCTAAAAATACTTACGACTCTGCTAAGATAGGGGCCAATACAATCAAATCGACTATATCGAATTTGGCCAACACCATTTCGATTGTCAATGACACGAGTGCCCAGCTGAACGAACTTGGAAAGCTCTCCAAAGACATCGACAATGTCATTGGCATGATCAATGACTTGGCTAACCAAACGAACTTACTTGCTCTGAATGCCGCTATTGAAGCCGCACGAGCAGGCGAAGCAGGACGAGGCTTCTCGGTGGTAGCAGATGAAGTACGCTCCTTGGCAGAAAAAACAGTTGAAGCAACGTCCAGCATTACAGATATCGTTAGCACCATCCAAAGCTCCACACAATCGGCCATTGCCACTATGGAAAGTGGTCAAGAAAGCCTACATGCTATTGAAGAGCTAAGTGGAAAAGCCGAAGTCGCTATCCAAGAGATTGAAAAAAATGCTCAAACCAGCTCCCATTCTTCTGTTGATATGGCGCAATCCATTCAAGAAGTGGCAAAAACAGCCGTACACATGAGTGAGGAAATGGATCGTATTGCCCAACAATTACAACGCGACAACAGTTACATCGTTAATATTGAAGGTAACACACGAGAAATTCATGATCATGTTGCTAGCTTAGACAGTAAAACTCGCGTTTTCACGACAAAGAAAAGCGGTTGAATATGTCCCAATCCAATAGCAGAACCGTCAAACGCCTAAAAAATACATACCTAAAACAGTAGTGCACACATAAAAAAGCCGATCATCAGATCGGCTTTTTGCTATCTAAACCTCTACAACGCTAGCATCAAGGATTCAATCACAAAGCGGCGTATTCTTTTTCCCAACGCTTTGCTTCTTTTTTAGAGGGGCCACCCAGCACATTGACCGCAGTCCGCATACGAGCTCGAGAAATATCTGAGCCAAGAATATCCATAGAATCAAACACTGAAACCGACGCCGTCGTGCCTGAAATAGCCACAAATATGGGCGCAAAGAAATCCTTCGGTTTAATATCCATGGCTTGAGCGAGTACTTTCAGTTCATTAAAAATGGCATCTTTATTCCAAGTCTTTAATGCTTCTAGTTTCCACAAAGCAAACTGCATCGCTTTACGTAATGTCTCTTCTTCCATTTTGACCGACACAAAGTCTTCTTTCGTAATGGGCAGCATACCTTTCAAAAAGAAGCCAGCAACATCGGCCACATCAGAGAAAGTTTCCACTCGAGGGATAATCAAGGGTAAGATCTTCATTAAATACTCAGGATTTAATGCCCATTCAACGTACTTTTGAGCAAAAGTCTCTGGCGTAAGGTCTTCACGAATCCATACGCCATTTAGCCAGCTCAATTTTTCAACGTCAAAAACGGGGCCACCTAGAGAGACACGCTGAATATCAAAGTGTTCAATCATATCGTCTAGAGAGAATTTTTCGCGTTCATCCGGCATAGACCACCCCATACGACCAAGGTAGTTAATGACCGCTTCCGCCATATAGCCCATGCGTTGATAATACAAAATACTGGTTGGGTTTTTACGCTTTGATAATTTCGACTTATCAGGGTTACGCAACAATGGCATATGACAAAGTGTCGGCATTTCCCAACCAAAGTATTGATATAACAAAATATGCTTAGGTGCAGAGTTAATCCACTCTTCCCCACGAATCACATGGGTGATCTTCATTAAGTGATCATCTACAACGTTCGCTAAGTGGTAAGTCGGCATTCCGTCTGCTTTTAACAGCACTTGCATATCAACTTGAGCCCAATCAATCTCTATTGAGCCACGCAACATGTCTTGTACAACGCAGGTTCCCTCTTCTGGGATCTTCATGCGAACAACATAAGGCACACCAGCCGCTAACTTTTCCTGAACCTCTTCTTCACTCAACAATAGCGCACGGCCATCGTATTTTTGCATTAAACCTTGTTCTTTTTGTTCGGCGCGCATTTGCTCCAGCTCCTCTGCTGTTTCAAATGCATAAAAAGCATGGCCCTTTTTAACTAACTCATGGGCGTATTGACCGTAAATATCACCACGTTCACTCTGGCGATAAGGACCATATGGACCGCCTATATCAGGCCCTTCCGACCAATCAAGGCCTAACCAACGTAATGCGTCTAAGATCATCTTCTCAGATTCAGGCGTACTACGTACTTGGTCAGTATCTTCAATACGTAAAATAAACTTACCACCCATTTTTTTGGCAAAGGCCATATTAAACAAAGCAATATAAGCCGTACCTACATGAGGGTCACCAGTTGGTGAAGGCGCAATACGTGTTCTTACCTCAGACATAATGATCTCTTTTATCCGGTTCGTGAAAAATGCGACCATTATAATCCCCTTAAGTCCAAGGAGTAAGGGTGATTTAATATCTTTTATGATCAGAGGTTTGATAGCGGCAAAACATCCCTTCTATCTGCATAATCTACTGTCTGCTGTACACATAAAAGAGAGCGACCAAACTTCACGTCGGAGAACCCAAATCAAGGCAAATAGGCTAACTGAGAAAGGCGAACACCGATATTAACATCCACTCTTAATGCCACAAGCTGACGTGACAGTAGGCATTGCTCATACCCTCCAGAAAGAAGGCTTTGAGTACGTGCAGGGTAATCCACTAAGTTGTTGTAGATTTCTTCAATAGTTCTATGCTTTTCCATTACAGAGAGAGCCGTTTTTGGACCAATACCTTTTACTCCCGGTACCCGATTGGTCGTATCTCCAACCAATGCCCAATAATCCGTCAACATAGATGGCTCGACACCATATTTACCAGGTACCCAAACCTTGTCATAACCCAACTTAGCGAAGTAATCGTATTGCAAAATAAACTCGTTATCTAATAACTGTGTAAAGCCTTTATCCGTCGAAACAATATAGGATTTCACCTCTTGCTTAGCAGACTTAAATGCAAGAGTCGCAATGACATCGTCCGCTTCCCAACCTGCCAAACGAAGACAATGGATGCCGTTATATCGAAACACCTTAGCGAACCCATTGAGAGAATCGAGTAAGGCATCATCCATTGGTACACGCCCCAACTTATACTCTGGATAAAGTTTGTGACGCCATGTTTTTCCGCTGGAGTCAAACACAACAACGGCATGAGTTGGAGCAAACTGCTGCATCAACTTCATCAAAGCATCAATACTAATACTTTGCGTTCTCTCTATACGCCTAACCATATCTTGCTCAGACTCAAGTGCAGCATACAGGCGTCGAATTAGGTTTAAACCATCGACAATCAATAATCGCTTTTCCACGCCAAACCCTTTATCTTATTCACAAATTCGTTACTATTTACGAGGGCAAGATTAGCACGCTCTGCATTTGAGCACGACCTCTTACCTAATACGCCCATGAACCATATAAGCAATCAAGAAGGAACTTATGAAGAAGCAAGTCATTGTTTTAGGTATCACTTCACTATTGACGCTAGGAACAACCAACGCCATTTCGGAGCCTCTAAGAGCGGTCATTGGTCTTAATAACAGCCAAGTGACAGAAAACACACGAACCTCATCGGACCTATCCCTTAACCCAATTTCGGGATCATTGCTCCCTTTGGATAAGAACTTTCACCCTCTTATTCAATCCATTCAATCAAACTTTCCAAATTGGTCTAAAGCACTTGGTCAAACCGTACAGGTAGACAGCAAACAACGTGACTTGTCTTACTCTGGTAAGCTGACGAAGATAAATGCCAGCCACCTAACCTTTACGTTAGACATAGACGGTCACAAAACCCAACTGCCTATTAATGATTTTTACCTCATTCCACAACAGAAAAACCCTAGCGACTCAAGCACCCCAGGCGCTAAGAAGGACAGTTACCGAGGTAAAATAAGCTATCAGTCTAATCAACTAAGCTGGTCACCAAAGCGAGTTTTGATCATCAATAAAGATCACATTTCCATTATTAATATGGCAAACATTGAAAACCGCTCAACCAATACGATCACCCTTAAAAACAGCCTGCTGCATTACGCCCATTCAAAAACGCCTTTATTTAAAACTGAGCGCAATACCACCTTAATGATGAATGCCAGCACTGATAGACACGTGGATTATTCAGACAGCGAAGTCACTTATCCGATTAAGGAGATAACTCTACCGCCTAACACTCATTTACTTACACAAATTAGCAAAGAAACCGTTAGTATCGATAAAAGCATCAGTGAAGCAACTGTTTATAGCGCTTCAGTAGCAGACACAACAGAGCTACAATTTCAAAACAGCTTGACGTTTACACTTAAGCAAGCAAGCTTACCTGGTAGCTACCAAACCTATTGGCAACGAGACGGCCTTTTGATTCCAAGTGATAGTGTCTCTATTCCGTTAGCACGAGCTAAACAAACACTTCACATCACCACCAACAACAATCTTGATATGACGGGCCAGCTGACGCTGGTTCACGCCTCGTCAAGAAAACTACCAGCCACCCAAAAGTGGAAGCTCACCCTTAAAAATCATTCCAATGAGCCTAGGTCATTTTTATTAACACAGCACACACGAGGAGTTATTAACAGCGTGGAAGATGAAAGCCCATCAGCCGGAGAGATTAAAAAACACAGTGCTAACAGTGTTCAATTGACCGGAACCTTAACAGCAAATGAATCCAAAACGATTTTTTATACTGTTAAGATAAACGAATGAAAACCTAAACTGAAACGAACAGAAGTCTATATACCCACAAAGCCCACACAATATCGCATATTGACCGATTAATTGTGGTATCACTTAGTGATATGGTAATGGGTAATAATAGATATACTATTTCGCCCACTGCCATCTTATGGTTGCTTAGGGTAATATAACTGTATTTCATACTACGAGCCTACTAAAATCCATGAAAAAGCATATTATTACATCTCTGATTACCGTTGCCACTTTGAGCAGTACCGCTTCTCATGCAGAAGGTCTGTATGACGTGTACAAACTTGCTCTTAATCACGATCCAGGCCTTCGCGCCGCTGAAGCCACCTACCGAGCAGATAAAGAACAAGTTACTGTCACTAAAGGTAACCTCTATCCCAATATCAAGGCGACAGGCAGCCTTGGGTACGCTAAAACCCACCCACCTGCTGGCAGTACAGTTGACACTCGGTCAAACAGCGTCGGATTAGACTTAAGCTACCCAATCTACTCACCAGCCCTTAGCTATGGCGTTAAAAACACTGAACTTGGTTACCAAAGCGCCGGCGTGAGTTATGACAACACCAAGGAAAACTTGGTATTAACAACAATGACAGAGTTTTTCAATCTATTGATCGCGCAGGCCACTCTTGAAACAACCGAAGCGCAAGTAAAAAGTACCAAAAGCCAGCTTGATCAAACCCAAAAGCAATATGATGTAGGCTTAAAATCCATTACCGATCTGCAAGACGCTAAAGCAAGCTACGATGCGGTTCAAGTACAAGAACTGACAGCCAGATCAGATGTCGCTTATGCACAAAAAGCCTTACTACAACGTACAGGCAAAGTTATTACCGATATTCCTGAGCTATCTAAGGACTACCCAATCAAACTGGACCCTAACGTCACAGTTGACCAACTGATCCAAAAGGCGATTAAAAACAACAAAGAGCTCCACATCTTAGATATTGCTGTTGAAAAAGCACAAAACAATATTGACCTGAAAAAAGCCAGTGGTCGTACGCCCGTAGTGAGTCTAGTCGGCTCCATTTCACGTAGCGACGCAAACAACGACCCAGAAATGGCTCAATCACCGAATGGTGCCACTAATAAGTCTTCTGTAGGCTTACAAGTCAGTATCCCTCTTTACTCAGGTGGTGCCATCAATGCCTCTGTACGCCAAGCGTCAGAACAGGCCAATGCCGCCATCGAAAATCGAGCTAGCCAACTACAGGGTATTGAACTGAATATCCGCAATACCTTCTTAAAACTACAGACCTCAGTGGCCCAAGTAAAAGCACAACAACAGCTTATTAAATCTCGTCGCAGTGCTTTAGAGGCCAGCAGAGCGGGCTATGAAGTAGGGACTCGTAACCTTGTTGAACTACTACAAGCACAATCCAACTTATACACCGCGATCAGTGATTATCAAAAATACCGTTACAACTTCGTAATCCAAAAATTGAAGTTAGATGAAGCTGTGGGTGATCTGAACGAAAGCAAAATTGTTTCGCTTGATAAATGGTTAGTAGAAGACCCCTCTAGTCTCAAATAGACATCAGCAAACGTTTACTAAATAAACAAAAAAAACGCCGCAAAATTATTTCTGCGGCGTTTTTTATACATTATGGCTTAGTGGGTCAAATCGCTTATTTAGCAATCAACTCTTTACGACCAGTAAAGCGAGCCAATACTTTATATAATCCATAAGCATCATGACTGCCCGCTAATTCACGAATCGAATGCATACCGAACGTAGGTAATCCGATGTCTAAGGTTGGCACACCGATTTCTCCCGACGTAATAGGTCCAATGGTACTCCCACAGGCCATATCACTACGAACAACAAAACTTTGTACCTCAAAGCCCTCTTCAGCAGCAATATCGCGATAAATACTAGCGGTTTCACTATTTGTCGCATAACGCTGATTACTATTCACCTTGATAACAGCACCATGATTAATGCTTGGGGCATGATTGCCATCATGCTTGCTAGCATAATTAGGATGCAATGCATGGGCATTGTCCGCCGAAATCATCATAGAACGTTGAATAGACTGCACAAAATGCTCTGAGGTTGGTGACAAACGGCGCAGCACATCTTCTAAGAAGGGGCCATTTGCACCACAAGCCGATAGGCTACCCACCTCCTCATGATCCGTACAAACAAGCAAACTCGGACAAGCCTCTTGAGAATCCAACAAGGCTTTCATGCCGACAAAACAGCTCAATAAATTATCCAAGCGTGCGGAACAGATAAACTCTTTATGCAATCCCACCAAAGCTGGTGGCTGCGTATCGTATAAACTCAGTTCAAAGTCTAAAATTGACGCAACATCAGACTTCGGGTGCTGCTGCTCAATCTGCTGGGCCAACAAAATGTGAAAATCCAACTCTTGATCAACACCACTTAAAATTGGCAAAAGCTCTTCTTGAGGATTCACTTTAAACCCTTCATTGGCTTGACGATTAAGGTGAATGGCCAAATTAGGCACCACAGCAATTGGCTCTTTGAAATCAATCAGACGGCTGACAATATCGCCACCGTTGGTTTTAAAAGTAACGCGGCCAGCAAGCGATAAATCTCGATCTAACCAGGTATGCAACAAAGCACCGCCGTACACTTCTACACCTAACTGATGATAACCATGACGTTTAACATGGGCATTGGGTTTCAACTTCAAACATGGACTGTCTGTATGGGCCCCTATCATACGCCAACCAGTTCGGTTAACATTCTGATGTGGCATAGTAAACGCGATCAGAGAAGATTCGTTACGAGTAACGAAGTATTTTCCACCCACATCGATAGACCAATCGTCTTGCTCAAACAGTTCAATAAAACCATTTTCAAGCAACACTTGCCTCATACTATCAGTAGCATGAAAAGGAGTGGGAGAGGAGTGAAGGAAAGATAACAGTGACTGATTAAAACTAGAATGTTGCATAATTTCTCTAAAGGACAATACCTTAAAAAAAGTGACTTTATTAGCGGATAGGCTAGCCTTACTGCTCCGTGTCTAATATGATTTTAATCAATGACGTAAAACAGACTAAGAGAACCCACACCGGATGAATTATAAACGCCTTTTGTCTTGCCTATTAACAGCTTTTCTCTTTGTGTCGGTGCAAGCTTCTGCTAATACAGAACTGAAGCCTTTACCAGTATACAACGAAGTAGCAAAGCAACTGTTTAACAAACTTGAAACCGAGCACTATAGTAAACCGATAATCGACAATCGAATCTCGGAAATGGCCTTCAAGTATTATATTGATGATTTGGATCCATCAAAAAGCTTTTTCCTAGAAAGCGACATCAAGACGCTATCTCGCTATAAAGACAGCTTTGATGACGCGCTACGCGAAGGCAACACACAAGTCGCTTACACGATTTACAACCTATACCAAAAACGTGTCGATAGCCGTCTTAACTATCTAGAAAAACACATTCCAGACATGGTTAAGCACTTTAACTATACCAAAAACGACACTCTCCCAAACGACCCTGATAAACGTAAATGGGCAAAAACCGAAAAAGAATTGGATACTTATTGGTACAAACGTATCAAGAATAGCGCCTTGACACTAAAAATGAATGGTGATGATAACAATAAAATCATCAAAACCTTAACTCGCCGTTATAAAAATCAAATCCACCACCTTGATCAGACAGACTCAACAGACGTCTTTCAAATTTTCGCTAACGCGATTACCGCCACTCTTGACCCACACACAAGCTATTTTGCACCACGTGCTTCTGAGACCTTCAACATCAATATGAGCCTGTCCTTAGACGGTATTGGTGCGGTTCTTCAAGCCGATGATGACAACACCAAAATTGTTCGTCTGATTCCTGGTGGCCCAGCGGCTAAACAAACCAAACTGGCGCCGAACGATAAGATCATTGCCGTTGGCCAAGAAGGTAAACCCATGGTTGACGTGGTTGGTATGCGCCTTGACGATGTAGTAGACATGATCCGAGGCCCTAAAGGCACTAAAGTAAGATTGGAAATCATCCCAAGCAAAGGCAGCCAGACCAGCAAAATCGTTACCATTGTCCGTGAGAAAGTCAAGCTGGAAGACCAGTCTGCCAAAAAAGATATCATTGATGTCAAACGCAACGGAAAAACCTATAAAATAGGTATTATTCACCTTCCAACCTTCTATTCAGATTTTGCAGCCATCCAAGCCGGTGACAAAAACTATAAGAGCTCAACCCGTGACACGAAAAAGCTTATTGAAGAATTGAAGAAAGAAGGCATTGTCGGGTTAATTTTGGATCTACGTAACAATGGTGGCGGTTCTCTACAAGAAGCCGTTGGCATCGCAGGACTATTCATTCCAGCAGGCCCTATTGTTCAGATCCGTGACAAAAACGGCCACGTCACCGCACTGGGAGATACCGATGGTAAAATCGCTTACGGTGGTCCAATGGCTGTTTTGACAAACCGCATGAGCGCATCAGCATCCGAAATTGTAACGGGCGCACTAAAAGATTATGGACGAGCCCTCATTATTGGTAGCCGCACTTTTGGTAAAGGTACCGTCCAAGTCCTACAAGACATGGATAAAGGCCAACTAAAAGTGACACAGGCTAAATTCTACCGTGTGTCTGGCGAGAGTACGCAACACCGAGGAGTGATTCCTGATATCGCCTTCCCTTCGTTGATTGACACCAAAAAAATTGGTGAAAGTGCGCTGAAAAACCCACTACCTTGGGATAAAATTCACGCTACTCGATACCCAACTTACTGGGATATGGCGGCCTATGACCCACTTCTAGAAAAACGTCATGAAGAGCGAATCAAGCATGATCCAGACTTTATTGCTCTTGAGGATCAGATCAAAGCGTATAAAGAACAGGAAAAACGCTACAAAGTCATTTCTTTGAATGAGAAAACACGTAAGGCAGAAGAAGCCGCGATTAAAAAACAGGATCTAAACATCGAAAACACACGTCGTAAAGCCTTGGGCTTAAAGCCTGTGAAATCCCTCGACGATATCGATCCCAAAAAAGACAAACGCGACCCTTATGCGCAAGAAGCGTCTAATATCTTGCTGGACTTTATTGCCATCAATCAACAAGCGGCAAAAGAAGCTAAGGCAAAGCAAGCGAGCAGTAACTAACATTACTCGCAAATTCAACGTTTAAACTTAGTAAGAAATGGCTCATTAAAGGCAGTCTGGTTATCTAGGCTGCCTTTTTAGTAGTAACATACTTCGTATACTTCATGAGCAACACGCTCGCATCTCCTAGCAAGCACTTTTGCCTTAAATGACAAATTAAAAGATAATAGCAACCCAATGTTTAAGTCCGGTGTTTTCGTCTTTGCGTCAACCGCTAAGCAATCATATACACTGCAATAACCCAAGAATGAATGAAGTAGAACCATGGCAAAAGCGTCATCTGATCGTAATACCATTGATTTATTCGGTTCTTCACGGGGACGCCCGAGAAAGCAACCTCTAAACCGAAAAGATCAATTAAAAATAAATAAGCGTATTCAAAGAGAAAAGGAGAAAGCACTAGGGTTCAAACGCTTGGAGCTGGTCATTGATCAAGACACCATCGACAAACTGGATCAATTGTGTGAATTAAATGATGTAAAGCGCGCAGAATGGCTTACGATGCAGATTGCTTTATCTTTTTCTAAAGCAAAACTCAGTAAAGCCAAAAATAATAAAGAAAAAAAGAGCAAAACCAATAAAACAGCGACACCCAACGAACAAGTTATACAGCAAACCGCTGAATAACTTTTACGTTACTTTTTTATGCATAGCAGCGGATTCAGCCTCACTGTTTGCTATACTCCATCGCCCACTAAACAAGACGAAAACAACTGACGATCCATGGCCAAGCTGTATTTTTACTATTCTGCGATGAACGCAGGCAAATCAACCATTCTCTTGCAATCTGCGCACAACTACCAAGAGCGAGGAATGCAAGTCATGTTATTAACCGCCGCCATCGATGACCGCTACGAACAAGGTCAAATTGCGTCGCGCATCGGTATTCAAGCCGACGCAGCAGTGTTCAATCAAAAGTCTGATTTATGGTCTCAGATCCAACAGACTCACCAAGAGCGGCCATTGAGTTGCGTATTAATCGACGAGGCTCAGTTTCTCAGTAAGCAACAGGTTCAGGCACTCAGCGATGTGGTCGATGAACTCAATATTCCTGTACTCGCATTTGGAATTCGCACTGATTTTAAAGGTGAACTGTTCGAAGGCAGCCAAGCCCTCCTCGCTTGGTCAGATAAACTGATTGAATTAAAAACTGTTTGCCATTGCGGCAGCAAAGCCACCATGGTGATTCGTCTTGATGCACAAGGCATCCCAGTAAAAGAAGGCGCCCAAGTAGAAATTGGCGGCAATGACCGCTATCTTTCTGTGTGCCGTAAACATTTTAAAGAAGCCGTGAGAGACTAAACTATGTGGTTCAAAAACGCCCAAATATTTCAGCTAAAAGACACAGAATCACTGGATACCAATGAGCTTATCGACAAAATCCCTGAATTTCCGTTAAAAGAATGCGGATCACAAGAAGAGTTCTCCTTCGGTTGGTTACCGTTGATTCGCAACAGTGAGCAATGGAGCCTAATCAGTGATCGTTGCGTATTGTTCCGTGCCGGTAAGGAAGAGAAAGTCCTACCCTCTGCGGTGGTGCGTGAAGAGCTGGAAGCCAAAGTCGCTGAGATTGAATTAATTGAAGGTCGTAAAGTCGGTCGTAAAGAAAAGTCCGATATGAAAGACGAACTGGTTTTTACCCTTCGTCCCAAGGCCTTTTCTAAACGCACAGACATTTGGGCTTACATTGATTTACAAGCTAAAATTCTAGTTCTCAACAGCACTAACGCCAGCATGACCGAGCAGCTTTTTAAACACTTGCAAACCACCTTGGGCAGTTTCCCAATGACACCACTGCAAGCACAAGTATCGCCAGCCTCCTTAATGACAGATTGGCTGACAAAAAATGAGGTTCCAGCCAGTCTGGAAACAGGCGATGAGTGCGAGATTCAAGACGGTTCAGAAGACAAAGCCACTATTCGTTTTAAAGCCTTAGAACCCCTTTCTGAAGATGTGACTCGCCATCTTGAGAGTGGCATGGCCGTTAAAAGCCTCGCTCTGCGCTGGTCAGATAAATTAAGTTTTGTGCTTCATGAAGACTTAACACTGCGTAAGATAAAATTCGACGACGCCTTGAAAGAAGCCGCATTCAATGACTCCCAAGGCGGCGGATTATCAGACATGGATGCAAACTTTTCACTTATGTCATTGACCATGAGAGAGTTTTTTGATTCATTTTGCTTATGGTTTGAAATTCCGCGAGACTAGACGATTATTGACCTGCCCAACCTTTTCCACAGATTTCGTGGATAAGGTTGGGGAGAACATTCGCCAAGCTAGACATCATGGCTATTTGCAAAAAAAATGCATCAAATCGCCATACTGTTCACCATGGAGTGGTACTCACTAGACCTATTTTTCAACCGACTTACATGGATAATCTATGTCAGAATTATTGCAAGAACAGAGCATTGCTAAGCGAGTCACTCTCATCGGTGCCATCTGGGATTGCCTGCTTGGCATCGCCAAAATCATCGCTGGATACTTCTCACAATCACAAGCCTTAATCGCCGATGGCATTCACTCTTTATCCGACTTAGTCACTGATGTGTTTGTCTATTTTGCTTCATCTAATGCACGCCAAGGTCCAGACGAAAATCATCCATACGGCCATCTACGCTTTGAAACCGTTACCACTGTCTTTCTTGGCATCGTACTGATCGTCGTGGCGTTTGGCATTGGCTACGAATCCATCAGCTCGCACACTCAAGCCGAATTTACTTGGTATGGATTAGCGGCGCTGCTTGCCACAATCATCATTAAAGAGGTCATCTTTCACTACACCAAAAGCGCAGGTGAAAAGATTCAAAGCAAATTGCTGATTGCTAATGCGTGGCACAGTCGCAGTGATGCCCTATCATCCGTAGCGGTATTAATCGGTTTAATTGGCGTATATTTCGGCTATGCTTGGGCCGACATGGTGGCTTCCATCGTTGTGGCGTTACTGATCGGTAAAATGGCCGTAGAAATGATTTGGGAAAACCTCGCGGAATTAGTGGACACGGCCCCAGACCCTAAACTCATTGCGCAAATAAAAGACACAGCAAATAGCTTAAAAAACGTCATGGCACCGCACGATGTGCGAGCTCGCTCCATGGCAGGTAAAATTTATTTGGACATGCACATTCATGTACCAAGCTACGCCAGTGTCAGTGAAGGCCATTACCTTGGGGATTTAGTTGCTTACACCATCCAAAAGGCCCACCCTCAAGTAGCGGATGTTATGGTGCATATCGATACAGACGATAAAGTTCAAACAGACAGTTTTCAAAATACCGACAATAAAAAACCACCTCACTTAAATTTGCCTGCTCGTCACCAAATTATGGCAGACTTAGGTTTTTTACTGCGCCAACATACAGACTATTTAGATATCGAGCATACTAAGCTGCATTATCTGTCCGACGGTCTAGACATTGAACTGATTGGCTTACTTGATAAGGTTCCAGAAGGACGTCAACTCCATCACCTTAGCCAAGCTATTTATCTAGACATGAAATCAGCACCTTATGGCAACAAAGTGACGGTATTATGGCAATCACCTGAAATGGACAAGGTTTAGAATAAAACCAGCAAAACCCACCTTGCTCGTGCCGCCACGAGCAAGTTCTACTCAACCCTATTTGTCCCTTTCAACTTCAGATTCATCAGTCAAACTATTATGGTACTCTGCTTGCTCAGTAGCGCCACCCTCTATAGATGACAATCCCTCTTCATCACCATAGACATCCCCATCGTGCTCTTCTACGGACAAAACACCTCCTTTATTAAGATGTCCTTCTGGCAAAGATTTGGTTGTTTTCGCCCCCATCTGTTTTAACTTCTCTGCACGAGCTAACAAATTACCACGTCCCAGTGTGAGTTTCTTCAACGCCGAATCATGGCTGCGATTTAGCGCATCAATTTTACCGCCGATATCGTCCATATCCTGAACAAAACCGACAAACTTGTCATACATTGCCCCCGCTTGACGAGCAATTTCAATGGCATTTTGACTTTGTTTTTCGTTGCGCCAAATATTTTGAATAGTACGAAGTGTGGCCAACAAGTTGGATGGTCCGACGATAATAATATTATGCTCAAACGCCTCACTGAATAGGCCGTTATCACCTTGTAACGCTAGACCAAAAGCCGCCTCAATTGGAATAAACAACAAGACGAAATCCAGTGAGGTGATACCTGGCAGCTCGTGATACGCCTTGGCACTCAACTCCTTCATATGGCGACGTACGGCATCCATATGCTGTTTCAAGGCTCGATTACGCTCCTCCTCGGTTTCTGCTTCCATATAGGCCAAATAACTGACCAATACCATCTTCGAATCCACGACAATTTGCTTACCTTCAGGCAAATAAATCACCACATCAGGCTGTAAACGTCGCCCTGCCTCCGACTGAAGGGAGACTTGGATCTCATATTCTCGGCCTTTCTCAAGACCAGACTTTTCTAAGATACGCTCAAGAATCACCTCTCCCCAGCCACCTTGCAACTTGTTCTGCCCTTTTAAGGCAGACGTCAAACTGACCGCATCATCGCTAATTTTCTGATTCAGTTGTTGCAAGCTTTTTATTTCTTTCACCAATGAAAAACGCTCCCGCGCCTCTTCTTGATAACTCTTATCCACACTCTCTTGAAACTTTTGAATCTGCGAGCCCAAAGGCTGCAATAACGACCCTAGTTGACGCTCATTTTCCTTCGCTAAATGTTGTCCCTGCTGCATCATGATCTCGTGCGCCAACTGCTTAAACTCCGTCTCATTTTGACGCTTTTGCTCACGATAGAAGGACTCTTTTTCCTGCCATACCGTCTGCGCTGCGGCAAACTGCTGCTCTAAAGTCAGAGATTCTTTCTCTAAATAATGAATATGATCCTTAGATTGTTCTAAAAGTCGCACTAATTCATCATTTTGTTGCTGCATTTTTGCTTGAGTGAGGTGCCACTGACGACGCATAGCCTGTACAATGTAGCCAGCAACACAAGAAACCAACAGGGCACCAACGCAAAAGCCCGATAACACCAAAACGGATTGCCAAAGCCAATCTGACATAGAAAATTAAACCCACTATTTTTATAGAGAAAACAAGAATTAAGCCAGTTTACATGGATTACTACTTAAGCCCAACACACACACAACGCTTTGATCTTGAAATTAAAAATAGCCAGTTTATTACCACGGTCAGCCGAACCAAAGGTCGTGAAGCGGCGAAAACCTTTCTTGATGAAATACGCCAGCGCTACCCAGATGCCAACCATCACTGTTGGGCATTTGTTGCAGGAGCTCCAAACAACGTACACCTGTGGGATCAAAGCGACGATGGCGAGCCTAAAGGCACAGCGGGCAAACCCATGTTAAACGTCTTACAACACTCCAGTTTTGGTGAAACCACCGTTGTCGTCACCCGCTATTTTGGCGGTATCAAGTTGGGCGCGGGTGGCCTTGTGAGAGCGTATAGCCAAGCCGTACAAGAAGCGCTCACCCAAACAGAACACGAACACATTTATCCGCGATCCGCTGTACAATTAGTTATCTCCTACCCTTTACTGGGCAAGGTTGAATACTGGTTAGAACAAAGTGATATTGAGATAAACAATAAAATATTTAGTGACAATATTGTCATGGACCTCGCCGTTATTGAACGAACTTGGCCTGAACAAAAGCAAACGCTGACGGATTTATGCCAAGGCAGCCTAACATTAATCGAATCGGACAAAGAGTAACTATGTATCAAATTGGACAACGATGGAGTAGCCGTAACGAACCTGATCTAGGCGTCGGCATGATCATAGAAAGACAAAGCAAATCCTTTGTATTGCATTTTCCCGATGCGGAAACAGATCGCCAATACTCAAATGACCAAACCAGCCTTGTGCGCCGCACCTTAACTCCAGGGGACCAACTTTCTTATCAGGATGAAACATTCACGATATTGGAAGTAGAAGAGATCGACGGACTGGTGGAGTATCGTATCAGCGACGACGATGACTGGTTAGAAGAATCCGTTATCCAATTCCCACGTAACGACAAAAACGAGCTGGATTACATCCTGTCTCTATCACCAGCTCGCCGCATGTGGTTCGACCTACGCCGCCATACGCTGGAGCACCAAGCCGACAACGCCGCCTCTCCTGTACGTGGTTTAATGGGCTTAAAAGCCGAGTTGCTACCACACCAGATCTACCTAGCACACGATATTGCCAATCGTCCAAAAGCACGCGCTTTGTTGTGTGATGAAGTGGGTATGGGGAAAACCCTAGAGGCCGGGTTAATTTTACATCAACGCTTATTAAATGGCCTTTGCAAACGCGCCTTAATTTTGACCCCCACCAACTTACAACACCAATGGTTGGTCGAAATGCTGCGCCGTTTTCATCAGCCTTTTAGTTTGATCAGTGAAGCCGTCTATGAAGACTTTATGGAAGGCGATGACAATCCATTTGAGCAGCAACCCTTTGTTATCGCCCCAATTGATTGGGCTAGCCAGCATCCACATGCGACACAACACATGCTGGAAGCAGAATGGGATATGGTGATTGTCGACGAAGCTCACCACTTGGCTTGGCACCCAGAAACACCCAGTATTAGCTACCAAGTGGTTGCTCGTCTCGCGGCAAAAACGGAGTCCCTACTACTACTAAGCGCTACGCCTGAGCAAACTGGTGAGCGTGAACACTTTTCTCGTTTGCAGTTATTGGACGCAGATCGCTACCATAATTTTGAGCAGTACCAAGCTCAGCAAAAAGAGTTTAAACAAGCAGCCGAGCTGGCTGAGATGTTGTTACCTCTAACGGAAGAAGAAAACAGTGACCTGTCGATAGACTGGGACAACGCCTTCGCCCCCTATTTAGATCAGGTTAAATCGAAAGAGTGGTTTGCTAATCTAGATCAAAGTAGTGAAGCCCGTATGAACGGAGCACAAGAAGCCATTAGCTGGCTGATTGACCGTCATGGTACTGGCCGCGAAATGTTCCGCAACACAAGGGCAGCTGTGGGCGGCTTTCCAAACCGTTACCTGCACACTTATCCGCTCGAAAACAACGACCACTTTGCTTCTGCCAACCACCATGTTCAGCCCGAAACGGATGTGCAAGACGGACTCTGGGAACTCGACCCACGCTGGGTTTGGCTAAAAGAATTCCTAGAATGTCAGGCCGATAAAATACTGGTGATTTGTCACACCGCTGATATGGCCCAATGGCTAAATGATCAACTCACCTTTGCTGGCTTCCAAAGTGCCGATTTCCACGAGCAGATGCCACTAATCCACCGTGATCGCGCAGCGGCGTACTTTGCCGACGAAGAAGGGGCACAAATTCTTGTCTGTTCAGAAATTGGATCTGAAGGGCGTAACTTCCAGTTTAGCCATCACATCGTCATGTACGATCTGCCAGAACACCCCGACTTGTTAGAACAGCGAATTGGCCGCTTGGATCGTCTTGGACAACTTCATGACGTACAAATCCATGTCCCTTACCTGTCCAATAGCGTTCAGGAACGCCTATTCCATTGGTTCCATAACGCTCTTAATGCTTTTTGTCGCACAACCAGTGCGGGCGATAAAGTAGAAGAAGCCTTCCGTGAAACGCTGCACGCTTACCTACGAGGAGAAGACGACGATCTCAGCTTACTGGACGAAGCCAAGGTCTACCATGAAGCGCTATTACAGCAAATGGAAGAAGGTCGTAATCGCCTATTAGAAATGAGCTCGTGTCGCCCAGAACAAGCTCGTGCTTTGATCCAACAGATCAACGAGCAAGCAATTCACGGCCTGCATCACTATATTGAAGATGTCACCCATGCCTTTAATATTCATGCGGAATGCATCAACAGTGACCCAGATGAAAGCGCTTGGTTTATTCGCCCCTCCACCGACATGATGCTAGAAGCTCTACCAGGCATCGAAGAGGAAGGCAAAATGCTCATGTTAAACCGTCGTCAAGCAAGCCAGCGTGAAGATGTCGCCTTTGCCACCTGGGAGCATCCTCTAATCACCATGCTAATGGATGAAGTACAAGGCTTTGATTCTGGCAAACTGACGTCTGCCATCTTACCTATCGCCGCCCTACCAGAAGGCACGGTGTTGGTAGAAAGTATGTTCGTCATTGAAGCAACAGCTCATCCACGCCTGAAACTCGCGCAATCGCTCCCCATGACACCTATGTGGCAATTGTCCGATTCTAATGGAAAATTCCTGCATCAACAGTTTACTGCGGATAAATGGGCAGAAAAACTCAAAGGCGTCCCCAATCGTGTCGCCGAACAATGGGTAGCAGCGCTTCGTTCCAACCTGATTGAAGTGCTACAGGCTCATCAGCTCAATGCACAAGATCAGGCTCGCCCTATTGTTCAAGCTGCGAAAGTGTCTTACCAACACCGCTGCCAAAATGAAATCGAGCGCTTGAGCGAGCTAAAAGCCTTTAATGATGCCATCACAGAAGACGACATCCAGCGTCTTGAAACGAATATGCAAGAAGGTTTGACTCGTATCGACGAGCATCAAATCCGCTTGGATGCTATTCGTATCATCTTGACCACCAAACCGGAATAATCGTCTGTGTTAGAGATACTCTACGAAGACGATTGGTTCGCCGTCATCAACAAACCTGCTAACTGCTTATCTGTGCCCGGTCGGGGCCCAGATAAGCTAGACTCTATATTACATAGAGCCGAGTTGCAGTTTGGCGAAGCCTTCGCCATTCACCGCTTAGACGAAGCCACTTCTGGCTTAATTCTGGTCGCTAAAACTCACGAATGCCAAAAGCGAATGTACGCCCACTTTCGCGAACGGGACGTTAAAAAGGAATACCGCGCTATGCTGCGCGGTCATCTTCTTGGTGAACGAGGCGAAGTACGCAAACCACTACGCTGCGATTGGCCCAACCGCCCCAGACAAATTGTCTGTACCGACGAATGGAGCAAAGACTCCATTACCTATTGGGAAAAAATCGCCTATGAAGACAACACGACTCGTGTTCGACTCGTGCCTTTTACCGGCCGTTCTCACCAATTGCGCGTCCATATGCAAAGCCTAGGGCATTCGATCATCGGCGACGAATTCTACGACCCAGAGTATGCAAATGACCCTCGCTTGTTATTACATGCTTATCGCTTAGAATTTCGACATCCGTTTACCAAGGCTTGGGTAGCCTTTGTGGCGCCTTGTCCTTTTTAAATTTGATGACTAACCTCCTCTCAATGGTTTTGAGCGACTAGCTTATTTCGCTCTGCTGAGCGGGTAACTTTTATCCAGAGCCATAAAAGCAACCAAAAGGTCTCTTATCGGGCTTTCGCCCAAACGTCTTCTTCATTTTGTTTAATACTGGTTTAGCAAGACGATTTTTATCGTAAGGCATAGATTGGTTTTTTGGATATGTGAGAAGGTATTTTTTACCGACGCTGAAACTCCATAAAGTCGCGCAACTTCGTTTCGTCGAACTGGCTTATTTGGGATCTCAAAGCTAGAAAGTAAAGTATTAATTCTTAGGAGGAATTAAGGTCTATTCGAGGTGATTTTGCGGTAGTTGTGACTGGCCTAAAACGGCAACAACTAAAATGAAACCACTCTCCTTGATGAAATAAGCATTGTGTTTACCAATAGGGAAATAAAAGCCATTGAGGTATATCTCGTCACAGCTTCTGCCTAATCCAGGGTTATCCGCTAACATCTGAAAAGCAGATAAGAGGGTTTCTCTATATTTTTCCCACTGCGATTCGGAAAAATTATCGATAGTATAGTGTTTAATTTTACGTAGGTGTTGTTGAGCCAAGTTACTCAGTTTGTATTCTTTGCTCTGCATATCAATAATTATAGCGCACTTAAAAAGCTTTGACCGTCAACGACATTGCCTTTAGCCAAGTCTTCTTTGGCAGATTCAAAGCAATGTTTTAGGTATTCCGACTTCATCGCTTCAAGCTCTTCATAGTCTCTGATAGACATTACAACTACAGCATCTTTGTTGTTCTTGCTAATCTTCACGGGCCCTCGTTGAGCACTCATAAGTAACTCCCCAAAATTTCGTTTAGCGTCATTTGCTGTTAATGTGTTCATGTTCAATTCTCATATTTGGAAGTACAATAGAATTATAGTCTTTCGAGCGAATAGATCAATATGATTAAATCGTGCGATTTAAACAAAAACGCGACAAATCATTTAAAACGCTTTATAGCGGAATTAGACACCCGAGTCAGCTGAAGCTGTATGTTCTCAGGATTAAGTAAAACTAAAGAGAAAGCCATGTTTTCACTAGAAGTAGAAAAAGGATTAGAGTTAGCGCTTGTTCACCCCAAGTTCGCTAAAGCGTATCTACGGATAGTCACCCAGCAACGTGGCTATCTTGGGCAGTGGTTGGCATGGCCACCTCATGCGCACAGTGAGGATTTTTTTCTCACCTTTATTAAGCAAGCTCTTCACGATTACGCAGATGGTAAGTCGTTAAGCTGTGCTATGTTGTTTGAAGGCGAAGTGGTCGGCAATATTAGTTTCAATACAATTGACCATAGTCTCAAACGGGTGGAGATCGGCTATTGGCTCAGTAAGGATTATCAGAAAAAAGGCATTGTCACGAAGTCGGTTGCTAAGCTGATTGAGTTGGCTTTTACCGATCTTGATATGGAGAAAGTGCAGATTTCCGCAGCAGAGGACAATCAGTCAAGCCGATCTGTTTGTGAGCGTTTAGGCTTTACGCTTGAAGGCATTATCACTCGAGAAGAGAATCTCAATGGTAAAGTGGTAGATCATGCCGTCTATGGTTTAAGCCGAGCCAGCTGGCTTACGGATCATGACAACTAGAGCACTCCATTTGGCTGATGGTGACGACAAGTTCGCCCCAACAGCCAATGATAATTGCCTTAAGTTTTCACCATTTTAATTCGCCTTAGCAGGTTGTTTTACCGCCTTTTCAGACACTTCCACCATTGGGAGCGTTTTATTTTCGTCCCCTGTTAACCATAAAATAGCACTGCGTTTTTTATCGCTACGCGGATGCCCTATCAATAAAAGACGGTAAGGGGTGCTTGAAGGCAATCCCATATAACGAATAGGGCCTTGAATGGAGCCCGTTCGATCAAGGATCAAGTAGTCATATTGGCGGTCTTTCCCCTCGAGAATGCGTTGTGCTCGGGCTTTATCTACCATAGGTACAGACCAATCGTCATATAAATAAAAGATAGACGACATGGTCTCTGAAAAGCCAATGCCAGCAGTGCGCCCCCTTTTATCCTGCGGAATTTGCTTCACAAAGGTATTAAGGTCATGCCTCATATCTTTAGCGATGTCTACGGCGATAAACACATGATGAAAAATGGCAATAAAAAATAAAGATGAAATTAATGATAACTTAATCCAGGCAGGCCACTGAGTAACTTCGACTTTTATCATTAAAATAATAGCAAATAGCACCCACAGCGCCGTCACCTGCCAACTGGAAAGCCACAACATAAGAGCTTGTGGAACGTTATCACTTGGTAAGTATTTAGCCCATAAAGGCGTCATAGCAAATACAGCGATAATGACAATCATCATTACCAAAAAGGCACGTCGATACCAGTCGAACCATCTACCTTTTAGTGTCATTAACGCAGAAGCTATCATTAAGGCAAACAACGGCATTAAAGGCGCAAGATACATGGGTCTCTTGGTTGCCGAATAGGACAAAATAAAAACGGCGAAGCAAAACCAAAAGAGAAAAAAGCCATCAAGCCAATTCACTTGGTGCCGGGTCACAGCTCTTTTCATCGAAGAGGCTAAACCAATAATAAAGAAGATAGACCAAGGTAATGTATATTCTATAATACTGCTAACGTAATAAAATGGTTTACCCTCATGGTTATGACCTAAGGTTTTCGTCGAAGAACCGGTTAAGCGCCCTATCTGATTATCCCAAAACCAAGCATGCCAAAGTGCTGGAGACGCTTGTTTATAAAAAGGATACACCCAAGCAGCGATCACTAAACACATTATGATGAACCCCATCATATGGAAGAACAACACACGTCCCCATGTTACATTTTGATGGGCACCTCGCTGCCTTAGATAGACGTAGCGAATAAAAAGTACCAGCCAAGCAGGCCCAATACATAGGATAATGGCAATAGGACCTTTGCTTAAAAATGCCAATCCCGTTAATGCCCCTGCCAGTAACACATAACGCAATTGAAAACGCAGGTAAGCTTCTGCAAAGGCCCAAATAGCGGCAATAGAGGTAAACATCATCATGGCATCCACTCGCAGCCAATGAAAGTTCAGCAAAAAACCTTCACTGGAAGCCAACACCCCAAGGGTTAGCCAAGCATACTCTTTCCCTTTAAGGAGCCATGCTAAGCGAAACGTGATCGCCAAAGAGGCCAAACACAGCACCCCCAGCCCTAATCGAGCCGCCAACAAGGCATCTAACCCAGTAAGATGCATCAGTGACACACAATAGATAAAAAACAATGGCGGCTTTTCCACAAAAGGAATACCCGCAAAATGCGGAATGATCAGATTACCAGAAAGGTACATATCCTTAATAATAGCAACCACTCTGGGCTCATCTGGCGTCCAGACGGTGTGGTTGAACAATCCGCTAAATACAACAAAAATGATGCTAAGCAGCAAAAAGACCTTCCAAGAATCTTTGCTATTCCATTCCATTAAGGTGTTACGGCGCACACTTATCTCCGGTAAATCGATGTATATAACCAAACAGCAAGTTAAAAAATCATGAAAATATAAAACTAAATTGAAAATACTTTTAAATTATTCCAACTCATCTAAACAAAGACTTTTTCTATTTAAGGAGTACTGACCATTGGTGTTTGACAAAATAAGAGTCATCACCCTTAAATAGCGATAAGTCTCTAATGGATCATTTATCCTTTTGCTCCATTAGCAAATCAAGGATCCATTGCGGATCATCTAGAGGTAGGTCGTGGCCTGCTTGAGGATGTTCTATCAGTGGCACTTTCCAACGTTCTGCAATTCGGCGTGAGGCACTGCTATTTACCAAATGATCATAGGAACTGGCAAGTAATAAAAGTTTTTTGTGGTGCGTCAAATGGGCTATCTCAAAATTCGCTGCCGCCCAAAGCTGACGAATAAGGTTGAAAAATCCTGGGGAGGCTGCTTTTGCCCACTCACACCATTGTCGCTCCAAGGCTTGTGGGTTTGATTGCATATTGGTTGTTAATAAACGAACTTGATGCTCTTGTTGTGCTTTAGAAATCAGTCCAGATAACAGCAAACGCAGCATGGCACTTAAGCGCATTCGTTGCCAAGGCAAACTACACCCTTTCATGCTGGTGTTGATCACACAAGCAAATGAGATGTCTTCTGGGAAACGATTCAACCAGTCAAGGGCAACCATGCCCCCCATGGATAAGCCGATTAACGCTATTGGACCTGCGACAGCCTGTTCTTTTAACCATAACCGATAATAGTTAGTCGCTTGGACAATGCTGGTAGGGCTTTTCAAGTGCGCTAATGATCCATTTCCTGGTAAATCCGGTGTCAAAATTCGATGTTCAGGAAACCTTTGTTGCAATAGACTAGGAAACGTTCCCCAGTGACGCCGATCTCGTCCTAAGCCGCGCAACAAAAGCCAGTTCACGCTATTGCTCTTTAACCTCTGTTCAGTCATTTTGATACCAATGCTTTAAGGCGACTTTATGCATCCGTTGGCGCTGCGACTCTTTGGGCAACCATTGCTCCCTATTGGCACTGGCACGCCAAAGAATCTCAATAAGATAGAGGTTTTCTCGCAACACTCGTTTTACTCGGTGGGGTTTAATCGGGTGAAACATTCCTAAAAAGGAGCGCAATTGCAATGGATTTTTCTTTACCCAACGCCAAGATCCCAGCTCCAGAGTAAGCGGTAACAACGTCTGCTGACGAGAGTTTGCTTTAAGATACAAATAATCCCATAGATCACCATGACAAAGATAATGGTGGGACTGAGGTTCAAGCAAATAACGATGATTCGGATGGCTATGCTTTAACAATTTTTTCAACGCATAATAATCCGCAATATGAGGCACAGGCTGTCGAGTACCAGCCATAGGAAACCAAAGACGATCTTGTGTTCCGAAGCCTGAATGCACATCCAAGGCCATCACAATGGGACTTTGCTCACAAAGACGCTCAACTAGATCACATAAGGCTTGGGCTTCCATTTCTAACGGCTTCCCTAAACCGCCACGAAACCAAGGTAAATGACGAGTCAATCTTTGTCCGCCAAAAGGCCAAGTTATAGAGTCAAATGCATCAATTGGTGCATTTCTCATCAAATCCACCCCATTGACATTACCACGGTGCTGACGAGCCATTCCCACAGGATTTAATACCGGCAAGCAAACAAAACGTACATTATCCAGCACCATCTGTAATTGTTGATCCCAAATCAATCGATGCAATAAAGAATTGAGATAGGCAAGTACCACTTGCGAGCCAATACGTTCAACACCATGCACCCCACCCACCAGCAGAAAAGTAGGCACATTGGGACGATCACTACCAAGAAATACAGCATCCACGGGATACTGCTCGGAGCCATCAGAAAGCTGAGCCAGTGTTTCACGACGTACGCCAGGAATATCCAAGCGCAACAAACGTTGTAGTTCTGCCAATTCAGATAACGTACTTTGCATACCTGCCTACTTCCAACTGACTCTAGTAGACAGTAAAAGAGAATCATGGCAGTTATATGACAATAGAAAATAATACTTTTTCGGTAGGGCCCCCTTGCAGCAGCGCAAAGAATCAATACCTTCTCATCTTTCAACCCAAGATCAGGAATCTTTTATTTTCTCGCGATAAAAAGGCTCTCCATCATCTAAAAGCTCTCCTCTTCGCGCTTTCTTCACCACAGCAATATGACGCTTTCTATAATCCACAAACTCTTTAAAATAAGATGACCTCAATAAAAAGCAAGCAAAAGCAGAGAGCACTGATACACTTATTTGAAACCAAAAAAATTCATCATTTTTATCAAAAAAAATTTTAATCAGAGAAGCGATAGCAATAAGAGTATGAGATAAAAACAAAATCACACTAGCCTTAAAGCTACCAAAAAACATAAAATAACTAAAAAAAAATAGAAAAACAGAAACGAACATTGAAATAGCAAAAATATAGTCTATTGACACATAATGGATAAATGAAACGCTCGTCACCGATATCGAGTAAATACCGATATAGAATATAAGATTAAAAACAAAAAACTGCCCCCATGAAGGAAACAATGCTGTATAATCACGGTCGCTCATAAGTTTTCTCCAGAAACAACTCCTATTGCTAGTTGATTAGCTAAGTTTGGCTTAGATGCAGTACTTTTAAAAGAAGTTCCTACACTAAATGCATTAGAAACAGCGTCTTTAATATTTCGAATCACATCGGCTCTAAAGACAGAGTTGCTAAAGGCTTCTGGATATCGACCAGCACGGATCATACGCTTTAAGGCGATATTATTAACATGGGGATTTTTCAAGCGTAATATTTCCTCGGTAAGATGAACTCTATCCTCTCGCTTTAACCCTTTTAAAATATCCATATAGCTGTGACCTAAACGTTTTAGTGATCGAATATGTCTAAAAATTTGTACTGAGCTCGCTGCCGTGCCCGCTAAAGAAATAATATTTAAGGCAGAAATAGTTTCTTGATACCATTCATTTTGATCTAGCATGTCCAGTAAGTCTCCGTACCCAACACCTGCAGTTAGTGCTCTATTTGCACTATTTACACACAACGCGGTTCCTGCAATCGTCCCCGCAGCAACCGTCATGGAGATAATGCCAGTGGATCCTCCCGATATAGGGGCAGCAGCAGCGGTTGCACCAACCACAATCCAACCAATCACAATGGGGCCACACGCTTCTATTGCACTATACAACTCTTTGTGAAACTGTTCCTCTCGGGCCTTGGCATTGGCTTCTCTTAGGTAAGAGGCAAATTGACTAGGCGCAACGGACGATACAGGCTCCCTCAAAATCACATACATTTTTTTGTGTATATGGCGGTTGTTTTTTGCGGGCCTTAGCTTAGTGACATTATCATCTGAGTCTACAAAGCACACACCAGCACCACGAATGGCAGGCATTTTATCGATTTCAGTAAATAACGTAGAGAGTACTGAACTAATGTAACGTTTTACTTGGTCATTGTATTTCATTAATGACACTTGACGTTGTATAGATTTGACTTGATATTGATTGAGTCCAAAAATGTTATAATCCATTACTCATTCCTTTATTTAAATAGCAATCCTCTTAACACACGAAATACGAACGCTGGTTGGCCACCGTCTTTTTCGCCATTGGGGCTAAATTATACAAATGCTTGCGCCGATGTCGACCCTATACCCACCTTTCCCAAACCCAATGAGCTGCTTGATGTACTAGACTATGCCGCCGTGCCACCTTCTCTTCTTGTCGGTCGTAACCGCCGCCAATAACACAAGCGACGGGCAAGTTTTGTTTAATACACGTTTGGATAACGTATTTATCCCGCTCTAGAATGCCCTCGTCCGTCATATTGATATGCCCTAACCGATCATCTTGATGCACGTCGACACCTGCATCGTAGAAGATAAAATCAGGCTGATGTTCGGCAAGCGCCTTTGGCAAGGTTTCCCTTAAAATGGACAAATACAAGTCATCGTCAGCCCCTTTAGGAATGGCTATATTAACGCCATCAGTTTGCTTAAGAGTGGGGTAATTTTCTTCACAGTGCCAAGAAATTGGCACAATATCGGTTCGGTCTTTAAAGAAGGCGATGGTGCCATCTCCTTGGTGTACATCGCAGTCTAAAATTAACACCTTTTTTGCCTTGCCTGAATTCACTAACGCTAATGCTGCAACAGCTAAGTCATTAAAAATACAGAAGCCCGCACCACGTGCAGGCTGAGCATGGTGTGTTCCACCTGCCAGATGGCACGCCAAGCCATGCTCTAATGCTAACTCGCTGGTTAAGAGAGTACCGGAAACAGCACGCAATGTTCGTTCAACCAGCCATTCGGACCAAGGTAAGCCGATGTCTTTCTCTTCTTGCTTGGAGAGCTTCCCCCGAATAAAGCGTTGTACATAACCTTTGTCGTGGGCCTGCATTAAGGTCGTTAAGGATAATGGTGAGGGTTGATACTCATTTTCTTGCGTGAGAATACCTTGCGTCCTTAACCTTTCTGCCAAGAGCCGAAATTTATGCATAGGAAAACGGTGCCCAGCCGGAAAAGGAATGCTGTAATGGGGATGAAAAACAAGTGGAAGTTGTGCAGCCATAGTCTTAATAATCCATAATAGATAAGACTATGGTAGCAATTTTTGGTGGGATTAAAAAAAGCGTCGTAACAATTATTTTTTCCGCGCCACCAGCACCTTGCGAATAGCTGCATTAAAAGAATCTACAATATGGGGAGGGAAACCTTTGCCACTTTCAAAATTCACCTTTTGAATGGCTCGCATGGAACTCTTTCGGTATTCTTCGCCCGATTTCCCCCAAACAACATCAATAAACATCACCGCCACAGCCAAAATAAACGCCCCTTGCGGAATCATCGAACCGACAATTTGCTCAGGAAACCCTGAGCCATCAAAGCGTTCTTTGTGGGCTATCACCATGGAAACCGCCTCATCCCAGCCTTCATGTTTACTTAATAATTGAGCCCCTACCATAGGATGATTCCATTCAGCTTGCTTGCGCGCTTCTTCATCATCTTTGCAATTCAGGATCACCGCCATTCCCATATTATGCATATAAGCTGCTGCACTTAATTGAGCTGGGTCTTCCTGTTTTTTGCATTCAAGGTTGATCAGCTGACAAAGCTTTAAGATGCGTTCACTGCGTTCAGGAGAATAGCCTAACAAACGATTTAACTTGGAACTGAACACCTTAAACTGCTCGATATCGGATTCTTGCGCTTTAGTGTATTCCACTTTGACTAAGAGATCGGCCGTTCGAGCAGGAGTCACCGCCGCCTCGGACTCCCTTTTTTCCGTTGATATATCATCCAGTAAAACCTTTGCCAAGGAAGGTCGCTGTTCATCGTCTTCACAGGCATAAAGCGTGTCCAAACCATTTTGCAATACATTTAACGTGGCCGTTTCAGCACCATGGAATTTATAAAGCTGCATCAGCAAATTGCCGATTTGTTCAATCACAACATTAATCAATTCACCAAGGTGATAATGGTACTGAATATACCCGCCTCGCATACCATCAACGATTTCTTCAAGACGATGCAATGCCCCCACAAGTGGATCTAAAAAACACACAGAGCAGTTGCCCTTCATGCTATGCAGAGAACGAAACAAATTATCTAACTTATCAAAGGAGAAGCCATCATCTTCGATACTATTGACAATTTCTTCTATTTCTTGCTGTGCCTCCTGATAGCACTCGAGAAGGTCATCCTTGAGTTCTTTTTCCAGTGCGGAAAAATCTTTACAGGCGAATTGACTCATATATCCTCATCCATATGAAGAGCATGACAACCCAATGCATTGAGAGATAAGCAACTCATTGAGGGCATTGGGTAAATTTTCTTTAATTGTAGATACAATTTTATAAATCATATACTAAGAGTATGTATCATTATGCAAACGGAGAATAATATGCCTAATTACTGGCTCATGAAGTCTGAACCCGATGCTTTTTCCATTGATGACTTAGCACAACAAGGTCCCTCACCCTGGGATGGTGTTCGTAATTATCAAGCCCGCAATTTCATGCAAAACATGCAAATGGGTGACCTCATCTTTTTTTACCACTCAAGCTGTAAACCAGCTGGCATTGCTGGCGTGGCGAAAGTGGCACGCGAAGCCTACCCGGATCACACAAGTTGGGATCCAACCAGCCATTATTATGATCCTAAATCCTCCCCAGATCATCCTCGCTGGTTCATGGTGGATATTGAACTGGTCGAAAAATGGTCAAACGTCTTACCCCTTAGCACCCTAAAACAAGACCCAGAGCTTAGCGACATGTTACTTATTAAAAAAGGCAACCGCTTATCTGTCATGCCGATTAAGCCAAACGAATGGCAACGCATCAACACCCATTTAAAACCAAATAATAAACCAAGATGATCAAAGGAAATAAGGACTATTTTCAGTTTAATGGGTTCGAATGTTCAACACCCCTGTGATTCGGAAGCAAAGCCAAATATAATAGTGCCAAAGTCGATAGACGAATAATTTTTTAGGTTTATAAGTGACATGGCAAAAAAACTCTTTATCCAAACTCACGGCTGTCAAATGAACGAATACGATTCCTCTCGTATGGCAGATTTACTGGGCGAAAGCCATGAGATGGAACTCACGGACAATGCGGAAGAAGCGGATGTGCTTCTTTTGAACACCTGCTCTATTCGAGAAAAGGCGCAAGACAAGGTGTATCACCAACTTGGTCGCTGGAAAAAGCTCAAGCAGAAAAACCCCGATTTAGTCATTGGTGTGGGCGGATGCGTTGCGAGCCAAGAAGGCGATGCCATTCGTAAGCGGGCCAAACATGTTGATATGATTTTCGGGCCCCAGACACTGCATAAACTACCAGAAATGGTGAATTCAGCGGGTAAGCATATCCCCATTACGGATGTAACCTTCCCCGAAATTGAGAAATTCGACCACTTGCCCGCTCCGCGAGTAGAAGGAGCAGAAGCCTTTGTGTCCGTCATGGAAGGGTGCAGTAAGTACTGTACTTTCTGCGTGGTACCTTATACCCGTGGGGAAGAAGTCAGTCGTCCATTCGACAGCATTTTGAAAGAAGTCATACAGCTTGCAGAGCAAGGTGTACGCGAAATCCATCTATTAGGGCAAAACGTCAACGCTTACCGTGGCGAAACCGTAGAAGGTGACGAAGCAGATCTTGCCGACATTATTCACGCTGTGGCACAAATCGATGGCATTGAACGCATTCGTTTTACCACCTCTCATCCGGTAGAGTTTACCGATAGTTTAATCGAAGCTTTCCGAACAGAGCCCAAGCTGGTTAGCCATCTTCACTTACCGGTACAAAGTGGTGCCGACAACATCCTTAGTGCCATGAAACGCGGTCATGATCGCCAATATTACATTGATAAAATCAATCGCATTAAGGACGCGCGACCAGGCATCAGCCTGTCCTCGGACTTTATTATTGGCTTCCCAGGTGAAACCGACGAAGATTTTGTCGATACCATGAACTTAATTCAGGAAATCGGCTTTGATCACTCATTCAGTTTTGTTTATAGCCAGCGCCCAGGTACGCCGGCAGCAAGTCTGGAAGACGACACACCAGAAGCATTGAAAAAAGAGCGTTTAGCCATATTACAACGTCGTATCAGTCAACAAGCGTTTGACATCAGTTTAGCGATGGTTGGTGAGGTTCAGCGCATTTTGATCAGTGGTTATTCACCCCGTGATCCTGGACAGCTTCAAGGCCGCACTGAAAACAATCGCATTGTTAACTTCCGTGCTTCCGATCCTCAATTGATCGGTAAATTTGCAGACGTGGTGATCACAGATGCTTATTCAAACTCCCTACTAGGTGAGTTGATCAGCTCTGAACTTGACACCGATTTTGTCCTTCACTAAGTAAGGTAACTCTTGGAAACGACACAGACAACTCAACAAATACGCCTTGCACCAGCCGAAGCCGATGCTTTGGCTGTCTTATGTGGGCAACTAGACGAAAACATCAAACTGATTGAAAAGCGTCTTGATGTCACCATTCGCTACCGTGGTGATCTGTTTGATATTTCAGGCGAAAGCTCTGACAATGTCGCCGCCACAAAAATCCTACTGGAAAACTTGTATCGTGAAGCGCGGGCACAAGGGGTTCTTTCAGCCGAAACCATTCACTTGTATTTGCAGGAATCGGCCATTGAGTCTTTGAGCAAAAACTCAAAAGATAACGGTGATCAATTGGTCATCAAAACACGCAAAGCTTTTATCAAACCCAAAGGTAAAAACCAACAAAGCTATGTAAAAGAGGTGCGTAAAAACGACATCAACTTTGGTATTGGTCCCGCCGGGACGGGAAAAACCTATTTGGCTGTTGCTTGTGCCGTCGAAGCGCTAGAAGCAGATCGCGTCGAACGCATTATGTTAGTTCGTCCAGCGGTTGAAGCGGGTGAGAAATTAGGCTTTTTACCTGGGGATTTATCACAAAAGATCGACCCTTACCTACGCCCTTTATACGATGCACTTTATGAAATGCTGGGCTTTGAACTGGTCGACAAACTGATAGAGAAAAACGTTATCGAGATCGCCCCGCTGGCATTTATGCGTGGCCGGACTCTAAATAATGCTTTCATTATTTTGGATGAAAGCCAAAACACCACCCGCGAACAGATGAAAATGTTCCTGACGCGCATTGGCTTTGGCTCCACAGCGGTGATCACAGGGGACACATCTCAAGTGGACTTACCTCGTGGTACATCGTCTGGTTTGGCTCATGCCATGCACGTTTTACGTGGCGTCAACGGCATTAGTTTAACGCACTTTGCGGCCTCCGATGTGGTTCGTCATCCGCTGGTTCAACGCATTGTTGAAGCGTATGAGCGTTTTGATACAGAAGAGGAAGAAGCGAAAAAGGCACGAACTGAAGCCCGCTTACAAGCACAGTCTGAACAGACGGCGCTTGCAAATGACTCAACATCTAAGAACGAAGCCAGTCCCTCCCACTCAGCCACCAATCAAGGTAACAAAAGCTAATGGCCCACTTGGAATTAGATTTACAAATCGCCTGCGAAGCAACAGACAATGTGCCAAGTAGCGATGAGTTCAAACAATGGGTAACCACGGCCTTACCGTTATCTGGTGATGAATACGAAGTCACTATCCGTCTAGTTGATGAAGAAGAAAGCCAAGCACTTAATAACGAATACCGAGGAAAGGACAAACCAACTAATGTCTTGTCTTTTCCTTTTGATGCGCCCATGGAACTTGATATTCCCTTATTAGGTGATTTAGTCATCTGCGCACAAGTTGTTGAGCGTGAAGCCATTGAACAAGAAAAACCCTTATTGCATCATTGGGCCCATATGACCATACACGGCATATTGCATTTACGTGGCTATGATCATATAAATGACGATGAAGCAGAAGAAATGGAAGCCTTAGAAACTCAGTTATTGGCTTCTCTTAATATTCCAGATCCATATTTGATAAAAGAGTGAGTTCATAACCCCATGAGCGAAGACCGATCGAGTAGCACCAACGATCAACAGAAATCTTGGTTTGAGCGTTTAACGCAAGCATTTAACGATGAGCCCCGCAGCAGAGAAGACATCATCAAACTGCTGGAGGCGGCGGTTAAATCAGACATCATTGATCGTGATGCCTTCACGATTGTTGAAGGTGCATTAGAGGTGTCTGAGGTACAGGCTAGAGATATTATGATACCGCCTTCCCAGATGGTGGTGATCAGATCAGAAGATGATCCAAAGACCTCGATTCGTAAAGTCATTGATTCTTCACATTCACGTTTCCCTGTGGTCGGTGAAGAGCCAGATGAAATATTGGGTGTGCTGCTAGCAAAAGACCTGCTGCCACTCCTTTTTAAAGATGAAGACATTGTTATGGACGATATTTTGTCCTGCCTTCGTCCCGCTAATTTCATTCCTGAAAGCAAGCGCCTCAATGTGCTACTCAACGACTTCAGAACTAAGCGCTATCACATGGCATTGGTTTTAGACGAATATGGTAGTGTATCGGGCTTGGTTACCATTGAAGACGTTCTCGAACAAATCGTTGGTGAAATTGAAGATGAAACAGACCGGGAAGAAAACGAAGACATTCAAACAACAGACGAAGACGATGTCTTCTTAGTACCGGCTTTATGTCCAGTTGAAGATTTTAATGAATATTTTAAAGCTAGTTTTAGCGAAGAAGAATTCGACACCATTGGCGGCATTTTGGTACAACAATTTGGTCATGTTCCTGTACGCGGTGAGGAAATCATCTTTGGCGGCATGAATTTTTACGTCTTAAAATCCGATGGGCGACGCGTTAAAACCATCAAAGTTTCACGATTGAATACAGAAGCGACAGAGTAGTATGCCCCACTCCCACCCCAAATCAGCCACAAGCAAGCAGGCGGGGTGGAAACGCCCTTTTCTTACTAAATTACCTTCACCCGTTGCGCTATGCATAGGTTTCTTGGCAGGCGCACTGGGTGTTACAAGCTTTTCACCCTTTAATTTTTGGCCCAGCTATTTTATCACCATTGTGGTCTTCTGCTGGCTGGTTTTAACCAGTGATAACGCAAAAAGCGCCGCATGGCGAGGAACCGCTGTCGGACTAGGCTTTTTTGGCTGCGGCGTCTCTTGGGTATTTGTGAGTATCGATACCTATGGGCATGTAGGTAATACTATTTCGGCTCTCATTACCTTTGGTTTTGTGTTCATTCTTACTCTGTTTTGGACTCTATCCTCTTGGGTCACTTGGCGACTGGTTAAGATATTTACCCGTATCCCACCCGGACTTATTTTTGCCACCAGTTTATTGGCGTTCGAGTATGCACGAAGCACATTTTTTACCGGCTTTCCTTGGTTGCTGCCAGGTTACTCGATCCAAACATCTTGGCTTTACGAACTACTCCCCATTGGCGGCATATGGTTAACCAGCGCCATTGTTGTCTTAACATCCAGTATCGTTACCAGCTGCACCCTCAGCCGTCACAACCATGCCGTTATGATCGCCATCGTTCTCCTAGCCTGGCTTGGCGCAGCCTATCTTCAGTATTTCCCTGAACAATGGGTGAAACAAACAGGACAGTTCAAAGCCACACTGGTACAAGGCAATGTCAAACAGAGTGAGAAATGGCAAGCAACGACAGCCCGCTCATCCTTAGAATATTATGAATCAGCAACCGTACAGCATTTAGACAGCGATTTAGTGGTTTGGCCAGAAACCGCGATAACGTATCTCTATCAGCAAATTCGACCGCATTTAAGCCAATTAAACAAATTACTAATCGAAACGAATACCACCTTAGTCACCGGAGTCCCCTCTTTCGATAAAGAAAAAAATACCTATTATAACGCCATGTGGGCATTGGGTGACGGAAAAGGTCTTTACTACAAACGCCATCTCGTTCCCTTTGGCGAGTACATTCCCTTCTCATCCATCATCGGTCCGGTGCTTGATATTTTTGGCATGCCTATGTCGACTTTTTCACCAGGCGGGGCACATCAAGGCCTCATACACGTTGGCAAATGGAAAGCCGCTCCGTTTATTTGTTATGAGATCGTCTATACAGATCAAGTACGTGACTTAGCCGCCAAAAGTGACTTTTTAATCAACATCAGTAATGATGGCTGGTTTGGCGCTTCTATCGGCCCATGGCAACACTTGCAAATAGCCCAGTTTAGAGCAAAAGAAACAGGGCGATATTTAGTTCGCGCGACGAACACAGGGCTCACCGTGGTGGTAAATGAAAATGGAAAAATCACCGACGAAGCGCCGCAATTTAAGCGTACCACCATGACGACAACGGTAAAAACCTTTAGTGGATCAACACCCTATGTCAAATGGGGAGAATGGCCCGTTGTACTATTAATGATCCTCTGCTTGGTATTATCCTACGGTATAAATCGAGGCTCTAAGCCGTCGGATAAGCGATAAATAGCCAAACGAAAAAAGCCACGTTATTTAATATCGCGTGGCTTTTTTCATTATGCTGCCCACCCCTCTTAACAAAACACAGGAATTAGAACATCAGAGCAATACGAGTATAGAGAGCCTCCCCTGCTCTAGTCGTCTTTTTCTTGATGAGTCGACATCAAACCGTAATGGCACACTTCACAGGGTTCCAGAGTGCCGTCTTCTGCTTTGATGTTATCGTGCCCACATGCCATACAGTGATAAACACCCGCTTTAGCTTCTTGGCCAGCGACATGACATTCTTCTAAAGGGACAGGATTATTATTGGCATGGTTAATCAGCCATAATAATGCAGCATCTTCTTTTGCATCCAACTCTTTGGTCAGTTCTTCCCCTTCTTCTAGAACCAAATGCCAATTGGCATCAATCCAAGCTTCGGTGTATCCCATTTTATCGTGCCAGTAAGCTTTCATTAGAGATACGTCGTCTAGAAACCAATCCTTCGCCCCTTTTAAAATTTGGCGCGCTTCTTCGACAAGATCGGTGTTGTTTTGTTCATTTATCGGATCTTTTTTCATTGATTTCATAACTCCTCTTCTATGTGCCTTCTCATTAGAGCCTCATCTCTATAAAATAGCGAATATTCTTAGTTTCTGTTGGGCTCTACACAAGTTTCCTGTCGATTCAGCTATGTTTCCTCACTTGGGTGGCTTTTTGTGTAGTTCAATCCAACCTAACGCCTATTATGGGATCATTAAACATCATGCAAGAACAATACAATCCTCAGCAGATTGAACAAGCAGCTCAATTATTTTGGGATGAAAACAAAGTATTTAAAGCCGTAGCAGACGCCAGCAAAGAAAAATTTTACTGCCTCTCTATGTTCCCTTACCCAAGTGGCCGTTTACACATGGGGCATGTGCGTAACTATACCATTGGTGATGTAATTTCCCGTTACCAGCGTATGCAAGGCAAAAATGTCATGCAACCCATGGGCTGGGATGCCTTTGGCTTACCAGCAGAAAACGCCGCCATCAAAAATAAAACGGCCCCCGCAAAATGGACCCATGAAAACATTGCTTATATGAAAGGCCAGTTAAAAGAATTAGGCTTTGCTTATGACTGGGACCGTGAAATTGCCACTTGCACCCCCGAATACTACAAATGGGAACAATGGTTCTTTACTCAATTAGTCGAAAAAGGCTTAGCTTACAAAAAAACCTCTGCGGTTAACTGGTGTCCTAATGACCAAACCGTGTTAGCGAACGAACAAGTAGAAGACGGCGGCTGCTGGCGCTGTGGCACGACCGTTGAGAAAAAAGAAATCCCTCAATGGTTCATCCGCATCACGGCCTATGCAGAAGAATTGCTTAACGATCTTGATCAACTTGATGGCTGGCCCGAAAAAGTGAAAGCCATGCAGCGTAACTGGATTGGCCGCTCTGAAGGCTTAGAATTCAGCTTCTCAGTCGCTGACAAAGAGGAGCGTCTATCTGTTTACACCACGCGCCCTGATACCATTATGGGAGTCACTTACGTTGCCGTTGCCACGCAACATCCTCTGTCTTTGGAAGCCGCCCAAAACAATGCCAAGCTTGCTGAATTTATCGAGGAAAGCAAGAAAATGTCGACCACCGAAGCGGACATGGCAATGGTTGACAAAAAAGGCATCGACACTGGTTTCAAAGCCATTCACCCCATTACAGGGGACGCTGTCCCTATTTATGCGGCTAACTTCGTGTTGATGGATTACGGCTCCGGTGCGGTGATGTCGGTTCCTGCTCACGACCAGCGTGATTTTGAATTCGCGAAAAAGTATTCACTGCCCATCAAACAAGTGGTGAAACCTGCAGGTGATGAAAGCATCGATCTAGAAAAAGAAGCCTTCACCGAAAAGGGAATACTCTGCAACTCTGGTGAGTTTGATGGACTGTCTTTTAAAGACGCCTTCGACACCATTTCTGCGTGGATGGTTAATCGCAACTTGGGCGAAATAAAAGTCAATTACCGCCTAAGAGACTGGGGCGTCAGCCGCCAACGTTACTGGGGCACCCCAATTCCAACGATCAATTTAAAAGATGGCTCCGTCGTACCCGTTCCAAAAGATCAACTACCCGTTGAATTGCCCACGGACGTCATTATGGACGGCGTCAATTCCCCCATCAAAAACAACCCAGGCTTCTCTGCTATTACTTACAACGGAGAAGAGGCAGAACGTGAAACTGATACCTTTGATACCTTCATGGAATCCTCTTGGTACTTTGCACGTTACTGTTGTCCAGACGCAACGGATACCATGCTAACCGAAGAAGCAAACTACTGGCTTCCTGTTGACCAATACGTGGGGGGCGTTGAACACGCTATTCTTCACCTTTTGTACTCACGTTTTTTCCACAAACTGTTACGTGATGCGGGTCTTGTTAACTCTGACGAACCGTTCAAACGCCTATTAACCCAAGGGATGGTGAACAAAGACGGTACGAAAATGTCTAAATCCAAGGGCAACACCGTTGACCCTCAGGAAATGATTGAGCGTTATGGCGCAGATACGGTTCGCTTATTCGTCATGTTTACTGCACCACCAGAACAATCTCTTGAGTGGAATGATGCGGGTGTCGATGGTGCCTCTCGCTTCCTACGTCGACTTTGGTCTTTAGCGTATCGTCATACAGAAGCCGGCGCACCTAGTGAGCTAATGATTGATGAGTTAAATGGTGAGCAAAAGTCGCTACGTCGTAAAACGCACGAGACCATCCAAAAAGTGACCGATGATATTGAGCGTCGTCAAACCTTCAACACCGCCATTGCTGCAGTAATGGAGCTGTGTAATGAAATCAGCAAGTTTGAAGACCAATCCCCCCTTGGTTTGGCTGTTGAACGAGAAGCACTAGAGGCAGCAATACTGCTTCTATCACCGATCGTGCCGCATATCGCCCATCAATTGTGGATCGAGCTTGGCCATGCGGATAACGTTGTTAATACCCCTTGGCCCGTCCTTGATGAAGCAGCACTTGTGAAAGATGAATTAACCATTGTGGTTCAAGTACTAGGTAAAAAACGTGCGGAACTGATTGTTTCCGCTAATGCTGACAACAAGACCATTGAAGACGCCGCACTTGCTCATCCGAACGTGACGAAATTCCTCGAAGGAAAAACCGTCCGTAAAGTGATCGTCGTGCCAGGTCGTTTGGTCAATATCGTCGCGAACTAACATACTCAATGAGGGATGGCCTAGCGGCCTCCCTAATTTCCTTTTATCGCCTTAGAGATCATGGATATGATAATACCATTGAATAAAACAACTCGCTTTTTGTTACTCATTGTCCTGTCGTTTAGTGTCGTCGCTTGTGGTTTCCATCTACGTGGACAAGTCGCTATTCCCGAAGCTCTAAAACGACTAGTATTAACCTCTGACTCAGGCTCCCCAGCCTTTGACACCGCATTGCGTATTGCTTTAACGCGAGCAGGTATCAAAGTTGTAGACCCCAAAAATGCGGGCGATGATGTACTTGAGTTAAAAGTTAATCACCTTAAAACATCCGATACAGTACTTGCACGCAATGGTTCAAACGATGTGACTCAGGTACAACGTGAATTAAGTGGTGTTTACTTTATTCGCCAAAAAGATGGTAAATCCATCTATGGTCCTCGCAACTTTAGTACGACCAAGATACTGTCGAACCAAAATGCGGAAGAAAGCACAAAAGCGGCTTATAACCAAACAGAAATGGAAACGATGGCAAATGATCTTGCCAATCAGTTGATTTCTGACCTTGCTTACGCACCCGTTAAATAGCGGCCTTATAACGCATTGATAATAAGATTGCTATGAAAGTTAGAGCAGATCAACTGCCACAACAGCTCAACAAAACCCTCGCCCCCATTTATATTATCTCTGGGGACGAGGTGTTATTGTGCCAAGAAGCCGCTGACAGTGTGCGCAAAGCGGTATTCAACAATGGCATTAACGAACGTTTACGCTATGTAGCAGATGCTCAATTTGATTGGCAAGATGTGATTAATGAAAACCAAAGTTTGTCGCTTTTCTCTAATCAGCGATTGTTTGATATTCAAATCGACAAAATGGGGGAAAAGCATACCAAGGCACTGGCACAATTATCACAGTCATTAAGTGATGATAATGTTATCTTACTGACCTTACCTAAAATAGATACTCGCTCACAAAAAGCGAAATGGTTTTCTCAGCTTGAGAGCAAAGGCGTCTTTGTTCAAATCTGGCCAATCGATGCTAATCGCTTACCGGCTTGGGTCCAACAACGAGCCCAAGCTCTTGATCTCTCACTAAGTCGAGATGCGGCCAGCATGATTTGTGAACGCGGCGAAGGTAACTTACTCGCTCTTTCACAAGAACTGGAAAAACTGGCATTGCTACATGGTGCAGGCAGTAAAATTGATGCAGAAAAAGTCGCTGAATCGGTAGCTGACAGCAGTCGCTATTCCATTTACGATTTAAGTGATCGATTACTGATGGGCAAAACCAAAGAAGCCATGCATTGCTTAAACCAGTTAGTAGGAGAAGGAGTAGAATCCAGCATTATTCTCTGGCTGTTTAACCGAGAAGTGCAAACACTTAGCTCGCTTTTTAAAGCCATGCAATCGTCCAGCCTAAGACAAGCCTGTCAGTCCCAAAAAATTTGGGATAAGCGAATCCCCTTTTATGAAAGTGCTCTAAACCGACATAACCACATCACTCTTCCCTACTTGCAAAACTATCTGGCATTGATGGACAAGCGCATCAAAGGGCTAGAAGGGCCCGACATAGAAACAGGCTTTCGCAATCTCGTGATGATGTTTTGTGGCTTCAAACCCGTGGCCACAGAGCTGGATTTGCCAGTCCACTAAAATAATGCCATAGCAAAAAGTCAGACCCTCCCTACTCTCTTCTAAGCCTGCCCTCGCTGCTGACGACTGACACTAATGAAGATAGCCAATACGGCTGCGACAGCAGCAACCCAGAGACTTACTTGGATACCTTGATCCTCTAATAAAGTATTACTTCCTGATTGTCCATAAAAGGATAAAACCACGCCAACCAGAGCGGCCCCCAAACACTGCCCAAACGTTCGAACAATCGCCAATACACCCGAGGCATAGCCACTTTTCTCTCTGGAAACGTTCGACAGCATCTCTCGATTATTAGGACTCTGAAAACAACCAAAACCAATACCACACAACAAACTGCGCAAACAAATATCCCATACAGAAGGCTGATCAGGCAGTAATGCGAGCAGTATAACTCCCAAAGCAAATAAACAGGAGCCTATAACCGAGATGACAGCAGCGGAATAACGGTCTGACAGTTTGCCAGCATTTGATGCGGCTAAAATAATGCCTATGGGCCAAGGCGTAAAAAGCAGTGCCGAGTCAAACACACTGTATCCATAAACGGTTTGGAATAAAAATGGCAATGCAATAAACACGATCCCTTGACTGATAAAAGACGCTAAAGACGTCAAGGCTGCAAGCGAAAATCGCATAGACAAAAAGATCTCCAGAGGCAACAACGGCTTGGGAGCAACACGCTGCCGTTTAATAAATAGCCACCCAGCCACAATCGCCGCCACACCATACGTTGTCGCGATGATCAGCGTTTCAGAATAAAGGGCACCGTGACTGAGTTGAGAGAAGGTATTCGCCGTCATAATCAACGCCCCTAACATCACAGCGGATAACACCCCACCAAGAATATCAAACGGTTCACGACGGATACTGTCAATACGAGGAACCGCCCGCAACGTAAACATAACCGCCATGATACCCAATGGAATGTTGATGGCAAATAACCATTGCCACCCCAAAGTCGACAACAAGGTTCCACCAAAAATGGGGGCCACCGCCGTAATAGAGCCTATCAACAAAGCATTCAAGCCTAATATTCGCCCCAATAATCGATTAGGAAAAACGGAACGTAAAATCGCTGGTGAAATGCTCAACGTAGCGGCACCGCCAATGCCTTGCAATAAACGCATTAAAATAAGCATTTCGAGAGACGATGACAAAGCACAACCTAAAGACGCCAAGGTAAAAACCACCAAGCCAATAGTGAACTGCAGGCGAAAACCAATGCGTGTCGCCAGGGCTGAAAATATCGCCAACGTCATGGCAGCCGTTAACAAATAACCATTAGACACCCATACTGCGTGACTCGCTGACACTCCCAGCGTTTGAGCGATTTTGGGCAACGCTATGTTTACCATGGAGCCATCAAAGACGGCCATGGTCGTTGCTGTCATCGTGGCCACCATTGCTAAACGACGTTCGGATCCTACCAATCCATCGTCACCTGGCTCATCGAAAAATAATATCATGTAATAAAGATACCTCTTACGTAATAAAGACTCTTTGACATAGAGAACTCGCAAAGTATAGGCTTGCTGTTAACATGGCGGAAGGCGCATCAATGATACTTATAAACTGCACATAACGCCTTATCTATTACCAATCAAATTATCAACTAGGTAATTACACTGTATGGCTGAACCAGACCTAAATCTGTTAGTTGCACTTGATGCCCTACTGACGGAAGAGAGTGTTGCAGGTGCCGCAAGACGGCTTAAACTAAGCGCTTCAGCAATGAGCCGAACCCTGAACAGACTTCGAGTTGTCACGAAAGACCCATTACTAGTAAGAGCCGGACGTCATATGGTATTAACCCCCTATGCGCAAGGGATACGAAATCGCACACGCGATACAGTCTTCGAAGCTCGTAATATACTCAATCCCCTTTCATCCCCCCTCAATTTATCGACATTGAAGCGAACCTTTACCATTCGAGCGAATGATGGCTTTATCGAAGCGTTTGCCGCATCACTTATCTCGGCAGTCGCCATATCCGCACCACTCGTTCGCTTACGCTTTGCCTCCAAATCAGAGAAAAACGTCAAATATCTTAGAGAGGGGCAAGCGGATCTTGAAATAGGAGTACTTGACGACACAATGGGGCCAGAAATCCGCTTACAAGCCCTGTTTAGAGACAGATTTAGTGGTGTAGTCAGAAAAAACCACCCACTCCACAAAACAGACAGCATAACACCTGAACAATATGTATCTTACGGCCATGTCATTGCTTCCCGTCGTGGACTGACAAAAGGCCCTGTGGACAACGCCTTGACGGCATTAGGCCTAGAACGACATATAGCGGCTATTGTTCCAAGCTTTCCCGCCGTTCTTACAGTCATACAGACTTCTGACTTAGTTGGACTAGTACCAGACTCATTTTTAAACAATCACAAAAAGCTGAATGGCCATGAAATGAGCGCTTTTCATACCTTTGAACTCCCGGTAAAAACGGACACTATCACCATATCGCAAATGTGGCACCCTCGGTTAGATAAAGATCTCGCTCATCGTTGGTTACGCACATTAGTACTGGATGTTTGTCAGCAGAAAATGCCAAATTAACCTGTCAATTAAGCCATTACCGAGATGGCAAACCGAGTCTCTGAGATAGATAAAGAAGTCAGCGTGATTGAACGCCTTAAATTAGCCAATAATTTATCGTTCATCATCTAGCCCTGCCGCCTGACATCCATAGAAAAAAACACGACCTTTTGTTGATAAGCCTTTTTTTCTCTCGTCAGGCTGGTACTATCTCGGCGAGCCTTTCTACCTTCCATTTAGCGCCAGGTTATACCTTGATGAATAACACCACTAGCATTGAAGAAATGAGCGTTTGGACAACACCAATATTTAGTGCCCAACTGCCTGACCATGAATTTCTAAAAGACGCCCTTCTTGATATCGTCTATCAACAAAAAGCTGCCCAGTCCACGGCCATCGAAAGCCTGATCGCACCATCGGCAAAACATGCTCTTCACGAAAGCACACTGGACTTCTTAGAGATACAAGACGCCACCATTATGGAGGTCAAACGCACCTTAGAAGAGCTGATTTTAGAGGTGGCCAGTAGCTTAAACCAAGCTTATTGGCCCGAACACACTCAAGCAGAAGCCCATATTATTGAGTCTTGGTATCATGTAACACAAATGGGCGGTTATCATGACACACATTCTCATCCAAACTGTTCTTGGTGCGGAATTTACTATTTAGAACCAGGTGAGGCAGCTGTGAAAGGCAAAGGAGGAGTCAACCGTTTTTACGATCCAAGAGTCAATGCCGAACACTATTCTGACCCAGGCACGGCCTATTTATCGAATCAAGGGGTATGGGATTTCTTACCAACAGAAGGACAAGTGGTGGTTTTTCCGTCTTATTTAAAACACTCGGCCCTACCCTATTTTGGAGAGAAAGACCGAGTAGTCATCGCATTTAACAGTGCTATTGATCTGTATTAATTGCAATGGTACTTAGGTAGTCGCCTTCACCCTTGTGCTTCTATAATCACTCATCAGGAGCACAAGTGTAGGTTTGTACCAAGCCATTTTTTCCCCAAGACTCCAAGCGTACATCAAACCCCCATAATCGCCTAAAGTGCTTAATCACCTCAACGGTGTCATCATTGAGAGGTCGGTCACCGTCCATAACATGACGCAACACCAAGCTACGATCACCGTTAATATTCACTTTTTGCACCTGAATATTGGGCTCACGGTAACTCAGGTTATATTGCTGTGATAAACGCTCCCTGAGTTTTTGAAAGCCTTCGCCGTTGTGAATCTCTTTAATTTCAACAAAAGGATCTAGCACATCGTTTTCCATGCCAAAAAAACGGAAGTCTCGCATCAACTTAGGCGACAAATATTGCAGGATAAAACTTTCATCTTTGAAATTACGCATAGCGAAATCCAGCACTTCTACCCAAGGCTTACCAACAATATCAGGAAACCATTCTCTGTCTTCTTCAGTTGGGTTCTCACACATGCGCTTGATGTCTGAATACATTGCAAAACCCAGAGCATAAGGGTTAATCCCTGAATAATAGGGTGAGTCAAAGCTTGGTTGATACACCACATTTGTATGGGATTGCAAAAATTCTAAAATAAACCCATCGTTCACTTTACCCTTATCATACAAGGTGTTCATTAAGGTATAGTGCCAAAATGATGCCCACCCTTCATTCATCACTTGCGTTTGGCGTTGAGGGTAAAAATACTGTGCCATTTTACGCACTATACGGATCAGCTCTCGCTGCCAAGGACGCAATAATGGCGCATGTTTCTCTAAGAAATAGAGTAAATTCTCCTGCGGTTCCGAAGGAAAAACGCGTTCTTTCTTGGCCGCTTCTTCATCCTTTTCAGTTATAGGAATCGTCCGCCATAAGTCATTTACCTGCTGCTGAAGAATTTGCTCGCGCTCATCTTGACGAAATTGTTCTTCTTGAGCAGAAAGCGGCACAGGACGCTTATAACGATCCACCCCAAAGTTCATCAAAGCATGACAAGAATCCAGCGTTAATTCGACTTCCTCCACACCGTATTTCTCTTCGCACTCTTGTACGTATTTCTTGGCGAAAACCAGATAGTCAATAATCGCCGTCGCATCCGTCCATGTTTTGAATAAATAATTGCCTTTAAAGAAGGAGTTGTGGCCATAACAAGCATGGGCAATAACCAATGCCTGCATCATCATATTGTTCTCTTCCATCAAATAAGCAATACATGGAGAAGAGTTAATGACAATCTCATAAGCCAAGCCCATGCGGCCACGCTTATAATTTTGTTCCACTTCTAGAAATTGCTTTCCGTAGGACCAGTGATGATAACCCAAAGGCATACCAACAGACGCATAGGCATCCATCATCTGTTCAGAACTGATGATCTCAATTTGATTTGGGTAAGTATCTAACCCATATTCTCTGGCAATTTTGCCAATCTCTTCATCGTATTTTTGAATCAACTCGAATGACCATTCAGGTCCTTCGGACAGAAACTGACGCTTTTTCTTACTGGCCACTTGACTCATGTTGCCTCCTTTGGAACAAGTCCCGGAAAACAGGATAAATATCGCCAACATCTGTGATATGCCGCATCGAAAAGTATTTTGGATGGGCAGCCTGAACCTGCTCGTAGGAATACCACAGACTTTGGTGATCGCGAGGAGTAATCTCAATGTAGGTAAAATATTGAACCTTATCGACAATCTCTTCTTCAAGGATCTTCCGACAGATCATTGAATCATCATCCCAGTTATCACCATCAGAGGCCTGTGCCGCGTAAATATTCCAAGAATCAGACGGGTAACGTTCCTCAATAATTTTATTCATTAGCTTTAAGGCACTGGAAACAATAGTTCCTCCAGTCTCCCGTGAATAGAAGAACTCTTCTTCTGACACTTCTTTAGCACTGGTATGGTGACGAATGAAAATAACATCGATTTTTTCGTAGTTACGACGCAAGAATAAATACAGCAAAATAAAAAACCGCTTTGCGATATTTTTGGTCTCTTGTGTCATAGAACCCGATACATCCATTACACAAAACATAACCGCCTGTGAACTGGGTTTTGGCTCCTTCACATGGTGGTTATAACGCAAATCATATGTATCTAAAAAAGGTGTACTGCTAATTTTCTGCTCTAGTAACGCCTTCTGTTCTTCTAACTCAGCAAGACGATGATCATCTCTAAGCACCGAATCTTGAGCCAATAAATGTGCTATTTCCGCTTCGACCTCTTTAAGCTGACGTCGCGGCCCACCACTCATCACCATACGGCGTGCATAGGCATGGCGCATAGAGCGCACGATATTTAATTTAGAGGGTGTGCCATCACTTACCACACCAGCATGGCGTAAGCTAAATTCCTTAATTTCTTTCAGTTCTTTTTTGAGTAGGTTAGGCAGCGCAAGATCTTCAAAAACATAATCGAGAAACTCTTCTTGAGAAATCTGAAACACAAAATCGTCTTCCCCTTCTCCAGAATCACTCGCATCGCCATTGCCAGAACCGCTACCTGATCCACCTTTCGGTTTGGGTATGCGATCCCCGGTTATAAATTCCTTATTACCAGGGTGGACAATGGAGCCAGTTCCACCCTGCCCATGCCCAAAACTGGGCTCATGAATGTCTTTTTGAGGTATGGTAATTCGTTCACCACGATCTAAGTCTTTGATGCTCCTTTCATTGACCGCTTCTTCAACGGCTTTTCGAATATGCTCACGATAGCGACGTAAAAATCGCTGGCGATTCACGCTGCTCTTATGTTTACCGTTTAGGCGGCGGTCAATTATGTATGACATACCCACCTCCTTTTACTGATCAGACAAAACAACCTAGTCTTACTCATAGACGCTTACTCCAATACGCTATTGAGACTTACGCACTCGTAAGTACCACTCAGACAGCAAGCGAACTTGTTTTTCGGTATAGCCACGCTCCACCATGCGTTTTACAAATTCATTGTGCTTCTTCTTATCCTCACTGGACGATTTCGCACTGAAAGAGATAACAGGAAGCAAATCTTCAGTGTTAGAGAACATTTTTCGCTCAATTACCACACGAAGTTTTTCATAGCTTAACCAACTAGGATTTTTACCATTATTGTTAGCTTTCGCACGCAGCACGAAATTCACCACCTCATTACGGAAGTCTTTAGGGTTGCTGATTCCGGCGGGTTTTTCGATTTTTTCCAACTCATCGTTGATAGAAGAGCGATCCAAAATATCTCCCGTTTCAGGGTCACGATACTCTTGATCTTGAATCCAAAAATCCGCGTAGGTCACATAACGATCAAAGATATTCTGTCCATATTCAGAGTACGACTCTAAATATGCTGTCTGAATTTCTTTTCCGATAAATTCCACGTAACGAGGCGCTAAATACTCTTTTAAAATTCGTAGGTATCGATCGTGACGATCTTGATCAAACTGTTCTTGCTCAATTTGTTGTTCCAGCACATACATAAGATGTACAGGGTTAGCTGCGACTTCTGTTGGATCAAAGTTAAACACCCGCGATAAGATCTTAAAGGCAAAGCGCGTTGATAAACCGTCCATGCCTTCATTCACGCCTGCGGCATCTTTATACTCTTGAAGTGACTTCGCTTTTGGATCCACATCTTTTAGCGATTCCCCATCATAAATGCGCATTTTTGAGAACAAACTGGAGTTTTCTGGCTCTTTCAAGCGAGATAAGACGGAAAATTGGGCGAGCATTTTTAGAGTATCTGGCGCACAAGGCGCGTGGTTCAATGAGCTGTGCTCTAACAGCTTCTGATAAATAGAAATTTCTTCTGTCACACGAGTACAATAAGGCACTTTCACGGTGTAAACACGGTCAATAAAAGCTTCATTGGTTTTGTTGTTTTTGAACGTTTGCCACTCTGATTCGTTTGAGTGAGCTAGAATCAGCCCATCAAATGGAATACCGCCAAGCCCCTCGGTTCCATTGTAGTTCCCCTCTTGAGTCGCGGTTAACAACGGATGCAACACTTTGATTGGCGCTTTGAACATTTCCACAAATTCCATGATACCTCGGTTACCCCGACATAAGCCGCCGGAATAACTGTAGGCATCCGCATCATTCTGCTCAAAGAATTCAAGCTTACGAATATCCACCTTACCCACCAAAGCGGAAATATCTTGGTTATTTTCATCACCCGGCTCGGTTTTCGAAATCGCCACTTGATTGAGGGCTGACGGGTAGACTTTAACCACACGAAAGTCTTCAATATTTCCATTGAACTCCTTCAAACGCTTGGCAGCCCAAGGCGACATAGCAGTTTTCAGGTAACGTTTTGGAATACCGTATTCTTCTTCCAAAATGTCGCCATCTTCGGCGATATCAAATAAGGATAAAGGAGACTCAAAAACAGGTGACCCTTTAATCGCGTAAAACGGTACAGATTGCATCAACTCTTTGAGTTTTTCCGCCAAGGACGATTTACCGCCACCAACAGGTCCTAGGAGATAAAGAACTTGTTTCGATTCCTCCAAACCTTGGGAGGCATGGGTTAAAAAAGCTACAATTCTTTCGATAGCCTCTTCCATGCCATAAAAGTGCTCAAACGATGGATAGCGTTTGATTAATTTATTCGAAAAAATACGACTCATCCGTGTGTCTTTAGAAGTATCTATAACCTCTGGATCACCAATGGCCATAAGTAAGCGCTCTGCTGGGGACGCATAAGCAGACTTATCTTGTTTACATAAAGTTAGATACTCATCGAGAGACATTTCTTCGTCTTTTTGAGCGTCATAGCGAGATTGGACATGATCAAAAATACTCATTACAGCATCCTCTCAAAATCAGTGTGGCTAGGCTTTTAGCAAAAATGACCCATAGATTTTTTAGCAAATTCACCAGAAAAATTTATCAGGTTCACTCTTTATATTTAGCATAGTCTGGCAGGTACTCAAGCCTGCCAACGTAAAATAAAAAAGCCAAGAGCACATACAATATGCTCAACAAAACAACAAATTAGAAGAATAAGTGACTGAAAAGTAAGCGCTTTAAGGAGTGTATCTACCCTCCTTGTAAACAAGAAAAATTCACATTTAGATACAAAAATACTCTTTTTCTGATCAAAAAACACTCACTCTTTATAGATATCTTATTCATTAAGAGAAAAAATAGGAAACCTCCTCTTCCGCCTTGTGTTACCAATAATTACCACAAGTTCTTCATAAGGCATTCACAATCGATTGATATATGTAGTAATTTAGGTGGTGATTTACCAACGAGGTACATTACCTAAGTACAATAGCGAAGAAAGACACAGACAGCTTACTCGTCTCGACAATAGCGCCAGCATTGTTCTATCACCTATTCAGGTATACGAGACGCAGAAAACCTCTTCAACTCTTTCTTAAGCCTTTTCAACGTCATCAACAGGTAATCATATGATTTTTGATTTTCAGCAAACGAATCCATTCGACCGTTACCACCTCATGACACAGACTGTCACGCCTAGACCCATTGCCTGGATCTTGACAAAGAATGAAAACCAAACTTATAACTTGGCCCCCTTTTCTTTTTTCTCCATTATCTCTCCTGATCCTGCTTTATTGGTTGTGTCCATCGGTAACAAGTCCAATAACGAGCAGAAAGATACCAAGCGCAACCTCATTCGCGAACAGGAATGTGTCTTGCATATTCCAAGTTTGGAACAGATTCATGCACTCAACGACAGCGCAGCCACTTTGGAATACGGAGTATCTGAACTGGACAATGCAGACCTAAACCTAACGTCTTTCGCACCATCGTTGCCACGTTTAAAAGAAGCTAAAGTGGCTATGTACTGTCGCTTATTCGAATTGCAGAATGTTGGAAACTCTTCCTTTAGTGCATGCTACCTAGAGGTTCTCAATCTGCATGTGGATGATGAGATTATCAAACAAGAAGGCGACCGAAACATTATCGATAACGCACAACTCAACCCAATTAGCCGGCTGGGTGGAAGTGATTATGCAGTTCTTGGAAAAACACTGACGATCAAACGCCCCAATTAAGGGCATACAGAATCGAGGTTATAAAATGGATGCCATAATAAAACACGTAAATGCCCTTCCTTTTATGGAAAACGTGGACGATGAGTTACGACAATCATTAATAGAATTAGTTAGCATCAAAACACTCGATGCAGGTGAAGTACTCGCGAAGCAGTTTGAAATAGGTCAATACTTATACTTTTTACTGGACGGTGAAGTCGCCATCTCGATTCCCTTACGAGAACAAGGAAAAGCCTACAACGTGGGGCTGATCAACAGTTTATTTGCGCCTATTGGTTGGTCTGCGTTCCGTCACCCTTCTCGTTATGCAACCACCTTTACCGCGACCAAGTCAACAAGCTTACTTGCGTGGCCAATTGTCGATTTACAAAAATACCTAGATGCCAATTTAGACTTTGCCAATCACTTCTTACAGTGTGTTTATGAAGAGTCTTTACCCGTTCTGACAACCATTCAAAACCAGACTCGCCCCTTCTTTTCCAATGAGTCTCTAGCGTTTGAAGCCACTCGACCACTATTGAACCCAGATATTCAAATACAGTCACTAAAAGACTCCATTGAATTACTCAATTACGCTCAATTCTGCCAAACCTTTACCCAAGCAGAGATCCATGCCTTAGCCAAACAAGCATCCATCCTTCTCGCTCATCAAGGCGATATTATCAGCCAACAGGATCAAATTCCCGACGGGCTGTATTTTCTGGTGAAAGGCAAAGCGATCATGAGCTACCAGACAGACAGTGGCGAACTCATCACCACACGCTCCATTTCTCGCGCTGGTACAGTCTTGTCTTGGTGTACTCCAAACAGTCGGTTACGTAATCGGGCCTCTATTATCTCTTCACGAGATAGCAGTATTTTGTTCATTCCAAAAGAAGCGCTAGCGAGCTTGTTTAAAGAGTCGCCCAAATTTGCCATCAAGTACCGGTACCGGTTAATTTGGTTGATTAGCACACACTTACTCTCTGCCCGTATGCGCTATTTATCGCAAATATCGAATGACGAAGCATTAGCAGTTAATAATGTCATTGAACAGAATGCGGCTATTCTTCCCGTCAGCTCACCTCTTTACAAAGTGGCTGAATTGCTGAAAAGTGTGATCACAACAGACGAAGCATTCGGTATATTGTATAAATGCCTCCACTTTGGCGCTCCCCTAGAGCGTACTATTTCAGGTATGTGTTTAGACATACTAAAAGACTTACAACGGGAAAATGCTTTCTATCGTCACTTACAAACAACCTATGACACCATCAATAGCCTGCCTAAAGACACTCCAGCACTCGATGCAAGACGATTCGGTACTGAGCAATTTAAGCAAGCTTTCAAGCAAGTACCCTACGTAATTAAAGGACTAGAAAATTTACCCAAAAAAGCAGGCAGCCTTTTTATCTATAATCACCTTTTAGGCTCGCAAACCAATCGTCTGCCTAATGGCTTTCGATTCTCTGTCGACGCACAATTCATCAGCGCCATGATCATCGATAAAGAATACGGTATTTCTGGGCAACGAGTTATTCGCCGCAGTGCGGAAAGTGAATATTGGCGTGATGACTACTACGAACGTTTTGACAATATTTTTGTGAGTAGTTGGGAAAACCTAGGTAAGAACCCGGCCGAACATGACGCTTTTATCAAAGAGTCTCAAGAGACTCTGCGCCAAAACTTCCCACTGATGATATCACCAGAAGGCATGAGTTACTCGACACAAGAGTCGCCGGGCAAATTCCTGCCTTATGCGTTCGAACTGGCCAGCTCAATGGGCCAAAATGAACCATGGATCGTTCCTATCGTCGTAGCAAACTTTGATCAAAGGGCGGATCATAATCTCTATACTGTTGTTATCAAACCAGCCTTTAAACTATCCGACCGAGTTAATTCAGACGACCCTAGTGCTTTACAGGCTTTCTTAGCGAGCTACCAAGAAGAATATCGTGGGTATGTGGCCGAAGCGGTTGAGCTAGCACATGAAATTCGACAGTACCCTATATTGAGTGGCCGAAACGGCTATCGCTCAAATGTCATGAGCTTAAATCAGCTGGATGTAGAATTCGAATCCGATGTTCGAGAACTAGAATTTCGTCTTGCTAGCCGCCACAGCAAAGAACGTCCAGTTGCCTTTTATGGCTCTTCCACTATGCGCTTATGGGAAGACATTGATGACAAATTAGCCCATAAAGACGCGATCAATCTTGGCTTTGGTGGCGCCACCCTCGAAGCGTGTGTTTATTACTTTGAGCGTATTGTACTGCCATATAATCCGCGCTCTTTAGTCGTTTATGCCGGAGACAACGACATTGGAAATCATAAAGACAGTAATAAAGTCATTGAACTCTACATCGACCTTCTACAAAAAATTGATCAGCACTTACCCGGCATTCCTGTGACCTTAATCAGCATAAAATGCAGTCCAGCACGATCAGGTATGCGAAAAACCATCGAAGCAGCTAATCTTCAAATTGAACGTTTAGCCAAAACTCGCCCCAATACACAATATATTGATCTATTCTCAGGTCTAATAGATAAAAATGATGCCATTAAGGACAACCTCTTTGAAGGAGACAAACTACACTTAAACAAAAAAGGCTATGATATTTGGTTAAAAAGCTTATTAGAGTTAGAAGAGTTTATTTTTCCTTAATAGCGCTCAATGCCCATAATGATAGAGAACGGAGGTTATTGTCATCTCTCTATCATTACTGGGTGACACATTGGTAGACATTTCACAATTTGTGACTCGTCGTAAGTAATGTATTTTGAATGGATGTAGAGAAACATGACTGACAATAAATTTCGTCTAGTAACAAGAAGTGACTTCGATGGATTGGTCTGCGCCGTTTTACTGAAATACCTTGATATCATCGATGATATTGTATTTGTGCATCCCAAAGATATGCAAGATGGCAAAATTGATATCGGCCCCAAAGACATAACAACTAATCTTCCGTATGTCCCAGGTTGTCATCTCGCCTTTGACCATCATTTGAGCGAAACTGTTCGTAATAAGGGCAATATAACAAATCATATCATTAACCCTGAGGCCCCTTCTGCTGCTCGTGTTGTCTATGATTACTACGGTGGAGCCAGTAAATTCCTCAATATCTCCAGTGAAATGATGGACGCTGTCGACAAAGGCGACTCCGCCCAGTTTAGCAAGGAAGAAATTCTCACCCCTAAACGCTGGGTCTTGTTAAACTTCATTATGGATGCTCGAACAGGCTTAGGGCGCTTTCGAAACTTTCGCATTTCAAACTATCAACTCATGATGAAGTTGATTGACTACTGCCGTAATCACTCAATTGATGAGATCCTCGCTTTAGAAGATGTGCAAGAGCGAGTCACGATTTACCACGAACATGACGAACTGGCTAAAAAACAAATCAAGCGATGCGCAACCGTCCACGACAATCTTGTGGTATTAGACCTTATGAGTGAAGATTTAATATACGCGACAAACCGCTTTATTATTTACGCTCTGTTTCCTGAATGTAACATTTCTATTCATAAAATGTGGGGGCTTAAAAAGCAAAATACAGTGTTTGCCGTTGGCAAGTCTATTCTCGACCGCTCCTCGCAAACAAATATTGGCGAATTATGTTTACGTTATGGCGGTGGCGGTCACTTAAACGCAGGCACCTGCCAGGTAACGAATGATCAAGCAGAACGGGTACTGGACGAGTTAATTGAATCTATTAATCAAGATGGCTAAAGCAAGGTGCAAATAAGTCCTCATGATGAGGACTTATTTCTCAAATATTTAGTCTCGGATTCGCTATAAAAGCGCAGTAAATAACTAACGTAAAAAGATACTTAACCCCAAACCCATTAATAAACACCCCATAATGCGATCTACCCATACTCTATTACGTTTTAACCAACGTAATAGAGGGCCACCTGCCAGCAACAAGGCAACTAATAAATACCAAACCGTATCGATGGCAAACACCATGCCCCAAAGTTGCATTTTTAAAACCGCCCCCATATTGCTGTTAATATACTGGCTGAACAAAGCAAGAAAAAATAATGCCGCTTTTGGGTTCATCAAAGCAATAGCCAACCCATCACGAGCCGATTGCCAATAGGATACACTTGTAACAACGCGCTGCTCTTGGCTGCCCTGGCCCGCAAAGCGCAAAGCCTTAATTCCTAGCCAGGCAAGATATAAACCACCAAGCATTGCTATAACATGAAAAGCAGAGGGGTAATGAAGCATTAAAATGGCCAAACCCTGCATGGTAAACAGCGCCCACAAACCAATGCCAAAACCATGGGCAAGTGCGGCAACCGCACCGTGGTAGGAAGACTGGGAAAGTGTCACCCTAAGAATAACCGCCAAACTCGGGCCAGGTGAAATCGCTCCCATCACACAAATTGTCGCAAGGGAAAAAAAAGTAGAGGTATCCATATTGTTATTATTTATCCTGTATCAGGAAGCAAAACATAAGAAGGATTTTAACACTATGATAACATGGGAGCTTCTTCTAAACGATGCTTCAAAATATGCGTCATGCACGCGACAGTTAATGGTCTTGAGAAATAAAATCCTTGCAGATACTGACAGCCAAACTCACGCAATAAATCCCATTGTGCCTTGGTTTCAATACCTTCCGCCACCACTTCCATCGACATACTATTGGCCAAAGCGATGATGGCTTTAGCAACATCACGATCATAAAAATCTGTGGTTATGCCATTGATAAAGCTACGATCTATTTTTAAGGTATTAGCATTCAACTTCTTCAAATACCCAAGGGACGTGTAGCCAGAACCAAAGTCATCTACTGATGACTTCACTCCCATTTCCAATAAACTGTTTAAAGACAAGGTGGCTTGATCTGGGTTCGCCATAATAGCGGTTTCAGTCAGCTCAATTTCAATATAATTCGCAAGGTACGGATACGCTGCTAATATCTCGGCAAACAGCACAACCAATTCATGACGACTAGCGTGGGTGGCAGAAACATTGATCGAAACGGGTAACAACTCAAAGCCTGCTGACCGCCATTCAGCCTGTTGATGTGCGACCGCACGAATCACCCACCGATCCAGCTCGATAATCAAATTAGTTTCTTCGGCAATAGAAATAAATTGATCAGGGTAAAGCAGTCCCAGTTTCGGGTGCTGCCATCGCACCAGAGCCTCTAGGCCACAGTGTTGCCCTGTCTCCGCCTCAACTTTTGGCTGATAATGAAGCTCCAACTCCCCATTCTCTATCCCTTCGCGAAGCTCAGATTCCAAACGCATTCTTTCCGGTGTAACGTCTGTGAGATATTCACTTTGCCAGAAACGATAACACCCTTTACCAGCACTTTTCGCCTTATACAGAGAAATATCCGCGTAACGCATGGCGGTCACCATATCAGAAGTATGTTTGGGTAACTCGACAACACCCAAACTGGCACCGACATAGACGGGGTTATCGTCAATCATAAAAACACTAGACAAAGCACTAACTATTTTTTCGCAGCGTTGAGCAACCCCATCATAATTCACATAACCCGACAGAATTAATACAAACTCATCGCCGCCCTGACGAGCAATCATCAAAGCATCAGGAACACTTTCCCGAAGCCGCTCACCAACCAAGGTCAATAAGGCATCGCCAGCATGATGGCCTAGCGAATCATTCACATATTTAAAACGATCTAAATCTAAGTAAATCAACGCTAATGGCTCTTTCGTAAAAGCCATTGCACGCAATTTTTGGCTTAAAAAACGCTCAAACTGGAGACGGTTAGGTAGCCTAGTTTGGGAATCAAAATACGCAATTTGATGAAGCTTTTCTTGTGTCTTTTTCGATTCCGTAATGTCATTAACAATCGCGATAAAATTGACAATTTTGCCATGGCTATTTTTATATGCCTCAAGAGATAACCATAATATTTTGTCTGATAGATCTGAACTTGAGAAGTACACTTCTCCTGACCAGCTACCGTGCTCTATTACATAGCTCCACATACCTGAAATCGACATATTGGCCGTCCAAGCACTCTTCAGACGTGACATTATGCCAGATGCGAACTCATTGCGTTCTAAATGGAAAATTTCACAAGCCACATCATTAAAGTCAATAATATTACGCTGACGATCCAATAGGATATTGCCTTGCAAAGAAGATTGAAAAAAGCGTGATGACAACTTTATCTGTTCAGAAGTATGGTAGCTATCGGAAACGTCCTGTAACACTCCCAATAAACAAGTACAAGAGTCACTCTGCTTAAAGCCACCACGAATCACAACATGACGTTCTTCTTCATCCGCTAAATAAAAGGTTGTCTCGATTTTAAAAGACTGCTTATTAGATGCTGCATCACTAAATAGCTGCATGATCTTAACTTTATCTTGAGAAGGCACTAAGCTGAAAAACGTATTAGCAGAAATTCGCGTCTTATCACATGATATGTCAAGCAAGGTCAATAATTCTGCGGACAAACGAAACTCTTGACGATCAATATCGTATGTCCACGCCCCCATTTTGGCTAATCGGTGGGCTAACCTCAAATCATGAGCAGAGGCTTCTAAGGCTTTCTTATCAAGCTTACGCTCAGTAATATCTGTCATCATCCACAAGCGGCTAATATGATTACCAGGCTGTTCTCTAATACGGCATTCATACTCTATATAGCGGCCATCTTTTAGGCGAATTTCTCCAACTGAGTCTTGATCATTACGAATAATGGCATTAAAAATGCTGTAAAAAGTATCGAGGTCATCAAACGCTGGCTGCATGAATTGCTGCAAGCTGGATGGGGTAATTTCATAGCCATAAGAAGCAGGCAAACGCCACATACTGGCAAATAATTGATTATAGCGAATACAGCTCTCATCGTTCTGCACAATGATGAGCATGGCATCTTTTGCCGCGTGGAAAGTAGCATCAAACAGCTCTTGACTCATATGAAGGTAATCGCGACCTTGATATAACTCATTGGAAGCAAGCTCTAAAGAACGCTCTAATAACTGCACTTGCTGTTGCTGTTGCTGCATTGCTTGAGAAAGCTCTTCAATGAAAGAAGCAACATCAGAATCTAATGTGCGCCCTTTCAAATGTCGTTCCATCAGTGTATGAAGCATATCCTGCATAGTTTTCTCACACAATTAACCACCGACCAGACACACCTTTTGGGTATTTGGCTCCATGGAAGTCGGAAGTTTTTTTATTTGGGAATATGTTAACAAGGCCATACTAATTAATAGCTTGGACGAATATTAACCGATTGCTGGGGTAATTACTAACAAGTTTCAGCGCTTTTTGACTATTGACCTTTATAAATAAAACAGTCAGCATAAGGCAGCATTAATAAAAACAGACTCATAACATGATATTTTTGTTCTTAACTCCTGCAAAAAAACGCAACGGCGATAAACGTAAGGTGAAACCACCTTGTGTAGCTGGCGTGTGGATTTAAGAAAACATTTCCCCGGCAGCTTCATCGCTGACGGGCACATACACTCCTCAGCGGCAGGCCTCCGGTTACTTTAGCCAAATATAAATAACAACCATTGAGGTAATAGTATGTTTCATGGTGCCATCACTGCATTAATCACCCCATTTCGTGACGGACAGCTTGATGAAGTCGCATTGCGTAATATTGTTCGCTGGCAAATAGATCAAGGCATCAACGGGCTGGTTCCAGTTGGTACCACAGGGGAATCCCCAACTCTAAGCGAAGCGGAACATAAACGTGTTATTGAAATCACGGTGGAAGAAACTAATAAAGCAGTCCCTATTCTCGCAGGAGCAGGCTCGAACAATCCGGTGGAAGCGGTTACTTACTCAGAATATGCTTATCGAGCGGGTGCCGATGCCACTTTACATGTCGCAGGTTACTATAATCGCCCAAATCAAGTTGGCCTGTATCAACACTACAAACATGTCCATGACAACACCCAACTCCCGATCATCATCTATAACATTCCACCTAGAAGCATTGTCGGCGTAGAGGTCAATACGCTTGCCCAGTTAGCCGAGATGCCTCGCATCATCGGCGTCAAAGACTCCACTGGGGACCTCACTCGTCCTATTCGTGAACGCGCGCTCATCCATAAACCCTTTTGCTTCTTAAGTGGCGATGATGTTAACAGCGTCGCCTACAACGTTGGCGGAGGAAATGGCTGTATTTCAGTTTCGTCCAACGTTGCGCCAAAACAAATAGTCGAACTGCAACAGCTGTGTGCGGAAGGTAAATTCACCGATGCCATGCATCTACAAGACAAGTTGTTTGCCCTTCACAGTGCATTATTTCTAGAGCCCAACCCAGCAGGCGCTAAGTACGCTATGTCATTGCTGGGGTTATGTACCGAAGAGTGCCGTCTGCCGATTACCGCGTTACAGGACAGTAGTAAAGCGGCGATCCGTCAGGCTATGGAGTCACTAGGCTTACTATAATTTGGATTTATTATTAAGCACTTCCCCATCTAACTTGATGGAAATCAAAGCCAATTGTTTTAACGATTGGCTTTCCTTTTTCCGATAAAAATAATTATTTGTCATGTTTTATTGCTACAGTAGAAGCTCTGAATTTTTTTCTATTATTCTGCCAGCTAGCAGAATAATAGAAAAAAACACTCACTCTAAACACTTAAACCTCCAGTAATAGGGAGATATCAATGGCTAAGGTACATTTTGTTGGTGGTGAAAAAGGCGGTGTGGGTAAGTCCATGACGGCTCGGGTATTAGCACAATTTTATATCGATAATGAAAAACCTTTTTTAGGCTTCGACTGTGACGCCTCTCATGCTACTTTTTCTCGTTTTTACAGTGATTTCGCTTCCCCAATTATTGTGGGTGAAGAAGACAGCTTAGATGGTATGCTCGCCGCTGTCGAAGAGTACCCAGAGCGTGATTTAATTGTCGACTTAGCAGCACAAACAGCTAAACCATTAGGAAAGTGGATAGAAGAAACTGACGTGTTTGGTCTACTTGATGAAATGGGCTACCAAGTCTGTCTTTGGCATGTCATGGACGATGGAGCCGATACCATTACTCTACTTGATCAACTCCTAGAGCGCTATCCACAAGAGTCGGTGGACTTTGTCATCGTACAAAACTATGGTCGAGGCAATGACTTCTCTCGTTTCCAAAAGTCTGACACCTATAAAAAGGCGGTAGAACGCGACGCATTGATCATTGAGCTGCCTAGATTGCAAACGAAGTTAACGCAGAAGATCGACTTTAATAACAGTAGTTTCTGGGCTGTCGCCAATGACCGTAGCATCATGAATATTGCCGAACGCCAGCGTATGAAAGTCTGGTTACGTAATACTTATCAGCAGCTACATCAGCTTGGCTAACCTTTTTACCGTTACAGCAGAATAAAGTGATATCAATCAAGCCAAGGTGACTCCACTGATAAATCAAAGCCTTGGCTTTTTTATGAGCGCCATAAAGACACTCAGGCTATAGGAAAATATTTTACGGCCTCCCCCCGCTATCAGCGTCCAGATAAAGGTTTCTTAATTCAACGCATCTTAAGGTTTTTCGATCACTAAATAAAAATCCCCCTCTGACACAGCATCTGTGTCAGAGGGGGATTTAGACGCTAATAATAGCGAATAATTACACTACCATGTTAAGCCGTTTTTGCTTCTGTCCCTTCATGATATTCAACCTGATGCTCATCCTCTTCTTCAGGAATAACCGGCGTTTCATAACTAGAGGCGATTCCCCAGAAGTAAGTCACCAAAGAAATTATCACAAGAATGATGATATCTACGGGTGAACTAACATAGCCCTTACCGCCGAAGTTACCAGCGTACGACAAGATGAAAAGCGCGATATAATAAACAAGCAACCAAACGGCACGCTTAACATCGCCTTTTCCTTGATCATTCTTAGCAAATAAAGCATATCCGACCCACGCCAGCATCAACACAGGTAAGAGCAGTTCATCTACGCCCCAACTACTCCAATAAATCAGTAAAGTACTTGCGATGAAGGCTAGAGGACTAATAATCGCAAAAGCTGGTAACACAAACGGACGCTTCAAATTTGGAAGACGCTTACGGAAAACTGCCGCACTAACAGGACCTGGCATATACGTTAGCACGTTAGCCGATGTAACCGCTGCAATCAGACCACCCCAGACCTGAAACTCAGAAGGCAACGTCCAAGCAATGGCAAGAATCAGAGACAACCACAGAGCACCACGAGGCACACCAGACTTCACATCCACCTTACCCAACGCCTTAAATAAATGTCCATTCTTTGCCCAAGCAAACAAAATACGACTTGCGCCTGCCAAATAAATATTGCCTGTACCCGCTGGGGAAATAACCGCGTCCACAAGAATTAAGTTAACCAACCAAGCAAGCCCTAGAGAACGAGCCAAATCCGCATAAGGAGAATTGAACACATTCGCAAGACCATGCCAGCCATGTGCTTTCAATAAGTCTGATGGCACGGCTCCCATAAAAGAGAATTGCAACAGAATATAGATAACAAAACTGGCTCCTAGTGCCAACATAATGGCAATCGGAATATTTCGTTGTGGGTTCTTCGCCTCACCAGCAAAGTCCACCGCTTGGCGAAAACCAAGGTAAGCGAAAACAATCCCTGCCCCAGTTAGTGAGGCAAACACTCCATGCACCCCACCTGGATGAGTCGCAGGAACTTGCAAATTCGCACTTTTGAAGTAGCCAAAAAAGATAACGATTGCCACGATAGGAACAATGAATTTAATTGCAGTAACAATGGTATTAATGCGACCAAAAACATTCACACTCCAATAATTTAAGGCGAAGAAAAATACCAATAAAAGGATCTGCATAAAGAAGCCAAGATCCGTCGGACTGCCATCCGACTGACCTAATGCAGGCCACCAATACATGGCATATTGACGAACCGCCTCAACTTCTACCCCCGCCGTACTGGTATAAGCCAATAAGGCACTAACACCAATAACAAAGCCAACAAGATTACCATGCGTGAAATTTGGATAGCGAACAAATCCTCCAGCACGTGGCACACTTGCCCCTAATTCAGCAAATACCAGACCAATAAAAAGTACCATAATGGCACCCAACGCCCAGGCATAACCAGACCACGCTCCCGCAAAGCCGGAGCTTCTTAATGCGGCATAAAGCCAGCCAGAACCGATCATAGAACCGATTCCAAGCAGCGTTAAGTCTAACAATCCTAATTTTTTCTTAAGCTTACCATCAGCCATAGCCGTTCCCCTACGAAAGCAAAAAGGTTGGAAAAGTGAACTACACTATTATTTTTTATTTGAAGACACTTCTTTCTTTAAATAATAAGTACTGATTTATCACTATTTTTCTAAAATGTGTCAACTATTTGAAAGGGATCACTATATTGACTTAAAGCAGCAAAGCCACGCTAAGGAAATTAGCAAAAAGCTGAACCATTAAATGTCGATGAATATCAGAATTAACAGGATTTTTTATAAGACACTGTTTTATAAAGATTTTATTTTTATGATGTTTATACTTTTTAAGTAAATAGAAAACATAAAGCACACAAAAAACAAAAAAATCGCAATAAATAAGACTAAAAATATTAAAAAAATCGTAAATAAAAAACAATTAACATGCAAACAAATAGGCTATATAGAAATTTAGATGATTTTTTGGAGGAGGAAAATAATTCGTAAAAAAAGTGGAATAAATATTAATCACTTGGAAACAACCCTATACATTAGATCTATACCCCCTTCCAAAGGACGTTTCTTACCATTGATAAATAGATTTTCTCTGAGTTATACCCCATTATTCGATAAGACCTCGAGTATACTTCAAAAATGTTACATGAAATAACAGTTTGACTATATAATTATTTAATCATCCTGCTTTTTTACCTGATGTATTTGATACTCTATGGCCACTTTGACTAAGTAGATTCATGAAATATTATCTAGGCTAGACACCCTGCCCCCATCCAAATTCATTCCATGAAATTGGAAACTATTTTTTCGCTAGCACTTCAAGAAACACTTAGTTTTAGTTGGAAGACTCAACATTCTTTTTGGCTATGCAGGCTAATTTTCCTTTAACCCTAAAATTAAGCTTTCCTCGTTACAGAGCACTAAGGCAGCATTAAGACGTGATACTGAAGGAATCTAGGTGTACGTAAAAAGAGTGGTGCCTTTCTGAAAGACATATTGAACAAGATTTAAAGGCATGCATTCTTTATAAGGTGCCTTCCTTAAATACCCTCAAAACCGTTTCGCGTTAGTTTTTAAGAATCATAAAAAACACATTCAAAAAAGGACGCCAAGGCGCCCTTTTTTAGGATGATATAAACTCGCTTTAAACAGAAAAAATGATCCAGTTAAGTTAGGCCAAAAATTGAATAGCCCGCTCAACACCTATTCTAGGGCTACTAATCACTGGGATTGAAAGTTCAACATCATCAGTCACTCCCGCCATAGAGGACTGAGCGAGCAGAATCAAGTCATAGTCTTGTTCTTTTTCCCTTAAGACTTTGGCTATGTCCTCATAATAGCCTTTTTCATTGCCTGATAAAAAATGCTCCCAAGCATCATCAACGTACTGAAGAGTCACTAAGGGTTTTACTCCAAAATGATTCATAGAAGATTTCAATAGCTCGCGAGTTGGCTTTAACGTACTCTGTAACGCTGATAAGACCAATATATTATTTGCTCTCTCTACCGCAAAGTCCGCCATCGCTCTATCAATGCTTTCAATATGGCTATCATTAAGCATACCGATATTTTCTGCTACTTGCCCAATATACGAACAGGTGACGACCACCACTTTCGATTTTTGGCTTAGCGCTTCTATGGCTGCCGTCACATCACCTTCTAATACTCTATCTATGCCATTGGCGTGAGCTCGACTCAAAAAGTGGGGCCTCACTTCATGTTTAACGGATAACTCCGGCGCAAGCTCAGCCATAATGGCATCAAAGTGTTTAACAGATAAAGCAGAGGTGTGCAAAAAGCCAATATCATATTTTTTAGTGGCTACCCTACTTTCAACGGCAGTATTTACCGTTTTCATATTAAGTGCGAATGTTTCTGTTATCGTAGTCATAATCATCCCTCGAATACATAAAACAACTTATTTATAATAAGTCATATATAAATATCTTTAGCTTCTTTTAAAAAAGCTTCTAAGATAATTTATAGTTCCTTTTGTTTTAATATTCTAGGAGGAAACGGCTTCATCCTTATAGTTTTTTCATTTATAAAAAAGCTGACATAGAACGTCTATTTGTATATAAAAAGACAACAAAACTTGCTCTTCTATTAACTATAGTAAAGATATATAGAGAATCATTTATTGGAGGAGTATTTGACGCCCAATTCTTTCAAAGACTGACATTTCCTCGCTATAGAATGTCGACCAAATAGCCTTATCATCCATCAAAGCAAAGAATATCTCTTCACTGCATAACACTTGCGGACGCTCCGTGAATGTTGTGCAAGCAAGGTTATAAATGACAAACTCTAACTCTTTGACGCTCTCGAAGCTCCAGTCCGATTCTCTATACTCAAAACACTCGTATTGCCTAAGATTGCCATAGAACAACTCTACGGTACGGTGAACAAGTGTCAGTCGAACACAGAAACAAGGCAAGCCAGTCATCAGTAACAACCAAGGCAAAAGAAGGCGTGGCAATATTGTTAAAAAGGTGAGTTGAAAACAAGGTCAATAAAAAAAGCAGAAAGACTTAAAGTGCTTTCTGCTTCTTATCCTATTCTAGTCAATCAGCTTGTTATTCTCATCAAAAAAAGGAAACGGCCCAGCTGATTTTTCACCGACCTCAATGTAACTAATATGACTCACAATACTATCAGGCGCCAGCTTGAACAACTGGATAGCAGGCGGTTCGAGGGAGAACCTTGATGGCGCATTGGGGGTTAAATCCAGCGTCACCGCATGACTATGGGAGGGTCCAACCCACACAGGTAAACCATTCCATGTGGCGTATATAGCACGATGTAAGTGCCCTGCTATTAGTCCTTTTACCTGTTTATAAGGCTCAAGTACTTGCCATAACTCATCATCATTGAGGAGTTTTTGCACATCCATATGGTCAATCCCCACCTTCATTGGCGGATGATGAAGAAAAATCAAGGTTGGCAAGTCACACTTGTCGGCCAGCTGAGTCGCTAACCACTCTAATGAGTCTGGGGTTAACTGTCCGTATGGCTTACCTAATACAGAAGAGTCCAGCCCTATCAAATGGTAGCCATCCACAACATGGGAAAAGTGGCAGTAATCTGCATGATCAAAACTTGAAAAACCCTCAAAGGCAGCACGAAGGTATGCTCTATGGTCGTGATTCCCTGGTATCACTTTAACGGGAGCATGCAATTTTTTTAGCTCTGGTACCAACACATCGTACTCTTCAGGGACACCAAAATCGCCTAAGTCGCCTGTTACCACCACCCAATCTGGCTGGGGAGAGAGACCATTAATGTGCGTCACCGCCTGTTTGAGACACTGTAATGTATCCACTTTTTGATAGGCGATTTTACCTTGTTTTTTTATATGAAGGTCCGTTAGTTGGGCAATCAGCATAGCACTTACTCCATACCACTATTGGGTAACAACACAAGACGTGATGGCGGAATCATTAAGCCCACCCGATCCCCTATCGTATAGCGCTTACGCTCAAAACAATCTACATGCACAGGCTCTTGCAGCCCTTCAACTTCGACTAAAACTCGTGTTCTGTCCCCTAAAAATACACTGTGAGACACAGCCCCTTTAACGGTGGCCTCGTCAAACGCCATTAAACACACATCTTCAGGACGAGCCATACAGCGAAGACGCTTACCTCCGGAGCAGGATTGATACAGCGATGGAGACAGTGGTAAAAACTGCTTCCCAAAAGACAAAGCTTGGCCTTGTAACAAACCATCAAAATGGTTCATTTGACCAATAAAGTTAGCCACAAACTCGCTGTTAGGTGACAAATAAATCTCTTCAGCGGTCCCTATTTGGGCGATTTCGCCATGATCCAAAATAGCAATACGATCTCCCATCGCCATGGCTTCTTCTTGGTCATGCGTCACGTACACCGCCGTAATGCCCAAACGTTTTAACAAAGCGTTAATATCGGTCCGTAAGCGTTTTTTCAACAAAGCATCCAAAGCGGATAATGGCTCGTCGAGTAAAAGCACTTCTGGCTCGGTAATGATGGCACGAGCCAAAGCCACTCGCTGACGCTGACCTCCAGATAGCTGATCGATCGCACGTTGGGCATAGGGTTGTAAGTCAAACAACTCTAGCATTTCGTTTACTTTTTTCTGTTGGGTGGCTTTATTTTCACCACGCACTCGCAAGCCATAAGCAATATTTTCACTCACATCCATATTGGGAAACAGTGCATAGGATTGAAAGACCATACCAACACGACGCTGTTCGATGGCTATCTGAGTGACATCCCGCTCACCAAACAGAATTTGACCACCCTGATCACAAAATTCTAAGCCAGCAATAAGACGCAAAGTGGTGGTTTTGCCACAACCTGATGGCCCTAATAAAACTAAAATTTCACCCTGTTCAATATGAAGGTCTAAAGGCTTCAAGGCCAGTGTGCCATCAGAAAAGGTTTTCTGAACCTGCTTTAATGTAATCGCCACACTCGTTGATGCATTTTTCATTGTGTTACTCATCTTATTCATTCATAAAGGCTGTTTAATGCGAACTACGCGCTACGCTTGGGTCGACGGTTCAGAAATTGCGCGGCAATCAATAAAGGCAAAATCATACCAAGGAAAATCAAGGTGTAAGCGGAGCTGACTTCCAACCGCATAGAAGCATAAGAATCCGCCAAGCCAACGGGCAAGGTTTTCGTCAATGGCGTATGCAACATCCAGGTTAAATTAAACTCCCCTGCTGACAAGGTCAGGGTCATCAAGATGCCGCTCACGATACCTGTTTTGCAATTGGGCACGATGACATGAAAAAAACGCTGCCAAAAACTCGCCCCTAGACTGGCGGCCCCTTCTTCCAATACGCGGAAATTAATGCTTTGCAAAACCGCTAAGACGGACTTCACCATAAAGGGCAAAGTAAAAATCACATGACCCACTAAAATAAACGACCAGCTCATGCGAAACTCAGTGATACCGCCGTATACAGAGATCAGCCCCAGCGCAATCGCCATACCTGGGATGGCAATGGGTAAGGTTAAACACTCATCTAAAAAGGCCGATAATTTGCTTCGAGTGCGCGCCAAATAGTAGGCACAAGGCACACCCACACAAAGATTGACCAAGGTTGTTACCAAGGCAATTTTCATGGTTAGCCAAATGGTATTGGAATACATATCCCATACCTGCTCGACCCAACGAAAGGTCAAGCCACTTTTAATACCAACAAAATAGTTATTGGTCAGGCCTGCCGTGATTGACATAAAAACGGGCACGATTAAGAAAGCACAAATCAATAAAGTGAAGGCCAATTGCAAATAAAAAAACACGCCCTTTTTCATATTAACCTCCCATCCCTAACGACGAACCACCTTGACGCCGCGCAATGGTCAAACATACCCAAGTAATAAAGCCAAGAATTAAACTCAATGCGGCCGCCATAGCGAAATTCGCATTTAAGGTAAATTCGGTATAGATCGTCATCGGCAAGACATTGAGATTGGTTGCCAAGGTAAAAGCGGTCCCAAACGCCCCCATGGAGGTAGCAAAGCAAATAGAGCCAGACGAAATTAAACCTGGAGTCAGTGCGGGTAATGTCACATCCCGGAGTAACTGCCAACGATTTGCTCCTAGGGAACGTCCCGCTTCAATCAAATTATCATCCAACTTCTCCGCCGCGCCCATTACCGTCAGTACCACGCGAGGAATAGAGAAATACAAATAACCAATAAAAAGGCCCGAAATAGAATAAGCGAGCGTCCACCGTTCGTCTGTTAATGCAAGACTCAACTCAGCGAGCAAACCTTGTCGCCCTGCCAACATAATGACAAAAAAGCCAATGACGACCCCAGGGAACACCAAAGGAAAGCTCAACATAGCAACCAATATAGATTTGCCTTTGAAGTCATGGCGAGTCAAAAACAAACCAACAATGGTGGCAATGATCAAACTGGCTAGGGTAACCACGGTAGACAGCCAAAAGGTTGACCACAAACTGCTTAAATACATTGGTTTAGTCAAAATGTACCAATAACTGATGCCATGCTGTTTCGCAAAAGATAGCCATACCAGCTTCGCCATTGGCAGCAAAAAAAACGCTAAGCTGACAACCAGCGCAGGAATCATCAATAAAATATATTGCCTATTTTTCTTCATAAAAACGCTTCGTTGCGAGATAGTTCAAGAAAATGAAATAAAAAGAGCGGCATGCGCACTCCGCTCTTTTCGTGATGGTCTTAATGAACTTCGTTTAAATAACGCTGAGCAAACCCATTCTGGGCGGCTGCCATTTTCGCGAAGTTGACGGGTTTAGCTCGTTTATAATCTGACTCAGGTAAGAATTTTTTCTCGATTTCTGGAGTCATAGCAGAGGCAATGACAGGACGGAGATAGGCCTCAGCCCATAGACGCTGCCCTTTATCAGACAAGACAAAGTCTAAAATTTTATGAGCCAATTTAGGATGTGGTGCATTCTTGACTTCGCTCATCACGTAAGGCACCACAATGGAGCCCTCTTTAGGAATCACAAACTGCACATTCGCCCCGTCTTTGTATTTCGCACGGTAGGCATTGAAGTCATAATCCAGCAGAATCGGAATCTCACCAGAAATCACGCGGGCGTAAGCCGTTTGTTTGGGGACAATCGGATCGTTCTTGGCTAATTTTTTAAAGTAATTGATGGCGGGGGTAAAATTGCTCATATTGCCACCAAACGACTGATTAATCGCCACGGCACTGGCATAACCCACAAAGGCACTGGTCGGATCAAGATAACCAATCATACCTTTATATTCTGGCTTCAAAAGGTCTTTCCAAGACTGTGGAACAGGACGACCATCTAGAGCATCTTTGTTAACAAAAAAACCAATGGTTCCAGAATGGATGGCGAACCAGCGCCCTTTAGGGTCTTTCAATCCTTTGGGAATTTTATCCCAATTTTTGGGTTTATATGATGCAACAACCCCCTTTTCAGCGGCTTTGATACCAAACGACACACCGTAATAAACCACATCAGCAACAGGACTGTTTTTTTCAGCCACCAATTGCGATAACGCCTGACCTGAGTTTTTATTATCCATTGGGATAGAAATACCTAGGTCTTTTTTGATCAGCTGCAGCTGCCCCCCCCAATTAGCCCACTCAGGTGGACAGTTATAACAAATCGCATCCGCTGCGTAAGACGCTCCTGCGGTCAACCCTAAAGATAGGACCGCCAGTTTAGTAAACTGCTTTAAGATACTCACAACTTTCTCCTTCTCTTTAAAAGAACGTTTCTTATTGAACGCTTCGCATGTTGGATGGCTGATGACGTTCAGCCACGGTTCCCACAAAGTGGGTTTGGTAATCTAATTGTCTTGCTAAAGGAAACGCCGTTTTGTGCTTGGCGTTAAACAGCAAATCCACTGCACACAATCCCATATCGTGGTGTGGTACTTGAATTGTTGCTAATGGAGGGTAAAGAATCTGCCCCAAAGCCATGCCGTCAAACCCCACTACTGATACCGCTTCTGGCACAGCCACACCTTTTGACTTGAGATGATTCACCAGCTTTAACGCCAACAAATCGTTACTGCAAAACCAAGCTGTCGGCGCACTTGGGGAATCAAAAAAAGACGATTGGGTTTGATCAAAAGGTGTCAGGGCATATTGATCCACTTCAATCAATTGACTGGAGATCTCAGAAGAATGCTCTTGCAGAAAATCGGTAAATCCTACATAACGTTGCTTAGCTCGATCAGAAGACAGAAAACGGCCAGCCACCATGCCGACTTTTGTATGACCAAGAGACAAAAAATGCGCTGCAACCTCTCTGCCTGCTTGATAATTATCCACAAAGACACAAGGCTCGTTTACTGATTGATTATGAACAAGACAAAAAGGGAAACGAAACTCCCTTAGTAAAGATAAGGCGTCATTATCATCCACCGATGTCGTCGTCAAAATCACGCCAGCGACGCGTTGGCGAATGAGGTCGATAATGGCTTGTTTTTCAAGACAACGCTCATATTGCGTATCCACGACGATAACAGAATAACCAAAATGTCGTGCTCGCTTTTGAATGCCCGCAACAATTTCAGAAAAAACGGGGTTTAGCAAACTAGGAATCATGACACCAATGGTCGGGTTTTGATTCCACTCAACCTGATTCGATGTTCGGCCCGTATCATATCCTGTCAATGCGACCACTTTCTCAATACGGTCGCGAGTCGCCTTGCTCATCGGACCTGTATTATTCAAACATCGCGATACACTTGCAGGAGACACCCCTGCTAACGCCGCCACATCTTTGATATTCATAGGAATGAGCCTTCTTTACCCCACTAGATGCAGCGCAGTATAAGAACCCACCATGACAAATTCATGACAAAAAAAGACAGCTAACCAGAAGTTAAAAGATTTTAGCCGCAAGATATCATTATTTTTTGAATTTTAACGACAGAAACGCATTTATTTCATAGCAAAAAGCCACACAAAAGAGAACAAAAAATAATCAGTTTTTTTTCACCCCCCTATTCTGACACAGCAAAAAAACAGCTTTTTCTTATCATATACACAGTGCTTAAACCTTAGCTTTTCGCAACAAACACAACACAATTTCTGATGATAACTTACCGTCTTTCTATGGCCGTTTCCCATATTTAGTCTATGGTTAATGATAAAATTGGCTGTATAAAGGATTATTAAGTTATGCGAACACAATCAATTCGAATCAAAATGATGCTCCCCATTATTGCCCTATCTTTGATTCTCGCCGGTTTATTTGCATTTAACGCAATCATAAGCAGTTATCAAAGCAGCATTTTAAAAAAGCAAACCAGTCACTATTTTGAAGCCATGTCGGTGGTGTTAAATGCCGATCGAGACATTTACCAAGCACGCTTAGCGCAAGAGCAACTTTTTTTTAATCAGGGCAACCCTCAAAAAAATCGTGACACCTTTACAGAAAATGCCCAGCAAGTATTCGATCGATTTCAAAAATATCGGGAATACTTAGCTGATGAACCGAAAGCAGTCCTAGAGCCTTTTGCAGATTTTGATCGCCTCTATAAAGAGTGGCTAAATGTAAGCCAATCACTTCTTAGCACCAGCCAAGCGGCCACACCATCCCCCGTGGTAGAGATAGATAAGCAGTTTTTTAAGCTACGTAATACGCTCGATAAAGCAGGTGAAAGCCTTCATGACTTCGCCAGTAGCACAGAAAATATGCAAAGCCTTAGTGCTCAGAGCTTAGAACGCTACCTAGAAGCTATCACAGAAGTATTGAGTGCTGACCGAGATCTTTATCAGGCCCGCTTGGCCCAACAAAAAATCATCAATCACATTGGCGAATTTCAAGAAAATAAAGCTGAGTTTCAAAACAATGCAAAACAGGTCATTCAACGCTTTAACACCTATCGCACCTATCTTAAAAACGAGCCAAATCTCACAAAGCCTTTCGGTAATTTTGATGTGCAATTTAGTCAGTGGCTGGCTGACAGTACAGACTTAATCAATACTTACTCGGCAGGCAGCAACAAAGAGCCAAAAGGATTCAAGCAAATGGAAGAAAAATTTTCTGCCATTCGTGATTTGTTAGACAAAGCAGGCGAATCCGTAAGAGAACGCTCCCACGACCTACAAGTCGATGTAGAGCAGAAAGTTCAAGAATACCAAAACATTGCGAAGATCATTCTACTGATCTCCTTCGCGATTGCTCTCGTTGTCGGTTACATCATTCCATTAAAGCTGACAAAAAGCGTTGAAAGCATCACCCAGCGGATTAAAGAGATTTCAGAAGGTGATGGCGACTTAACTCAGCGTATCAACTCATCTTCTAAAGATGAACTGGGGGATCTGTCTAATGAGTTCGATAATTTCTTAGAGAAATTACGCACCATCATCAGTCATATCCAAAAAGAATCCTTTGCCTTGGGGGACACGACCAGTGAACTTAATACCGTCTCCGATAAAACCGGGAGGATTACCGATGCATTGGTCGCGGCGTCAGAGTCCATTGTCAGCGCAGGTCACGAAATGAATATGTCTAACCAATCGATGGAGGAGATCGCAAGTAATACAGCAGCAGAGGCGAAAACCTCAAACCAATTAACGAAAAATGGCCTCAAAGCGGTCAATGATTCTCAAAATGCCATGTCCAATTTAGTAAAAGACATTGCCGAAGACTTATCCCGTTCCAACGAACTTGAAAAAAGCTCGGAAGCCATTGCTTCGGTTTTGGAAGTCATCCGCAGCATTGCAGAGCAAACCAACTTATTGGCCTTAAACGCAGCTATCGAAGCCGCTCGCGCCGGTGAGCAAGGACGAGGGTTTGCTGTCGTTGCTGATGAGGTTCGAACACTTGCGACCCGAACACAAGACAGTACTAACGAAATCGAAGCCATGATCACTCAACTTCGTGAAAACGTACAAAAATCGTCTCTGTCTATTCAAAACAGTCAGTCCAATGCAAATCATACCGCCGACAACTTTAATGAGGTCACCAAAGTTTTCAACGCCTTAACGGAATCGTTCAACAAAGTTCAGGATATGGCATCACAAACCGCTCAAGCTACCCAAGAACAATCCACCGTTGCCAACGAAATTAACCAAAACTTAGCATCACTCCAAGAACAAACCGACAGCATTCAAGAGATCTCTCAGCTCATTAGCAGCCAATCAACACGAATTTCAAGTCTCTACAATGGGTTGGAGGAACAGGTCGGAAGCTTTAAGATTTAAGGAGAGGGAGAATAAGGCTAGATAGAGAATAAAAAGCGCTCAAGGGCGCTTTTTATTCAAATTCATTGTTATTCAATGAACAATACGGATAGCCCATCTACAAAAGTGGCACACTGGCGGTATTATTCTTGAACATCCATATACTTGCTTGCCCAAACTCGGTTTTCTTCTAGTGTCGAATAACGAGTAGACAATTCAGAGGCATTTAACTTACCTTCCGCTATACCACGCTGTTCACGCAGACAATCATATGTTGCTTTAATAGCGGCAAAATAGGCAGCATGCCCATTTACCACAATACGAACACCCAGCTCTGCCAAACGCTCACGATCTTCTAATTCAGGGTTGCCATAAGCAATTAACATTAATGGAATAGAAACATGCTGACTGATTTTCTCTAAATGATCGAAGTCACGAATCCCCACCATACAAATGCCATCAACGCCCTCTGCTTCATAAGCTTTCACACGCTCAATGGTTTGCTCATCGGTCAATTGCCCCGCATTGGTGCGCGCAATAATGCACATTGCAGGATCAATACGGGCATCGAGCGCCGCACGAATCTTACCAACCGCTTCTTCCTGAGGGATTAAATCCGTCGACTTACGTCCATATTTGGCTGGTAGCAAAGTGTCTTCGATTGTCAAAGCGGCAACACCAGCACGCTCAAGTTCAGTAATGGTACGCATCACATTCAAGGCATTACCATAGCCATGGTCCGCATCCGCAATAATCGGCAGGCGGGCAACACGGCCAATGCGTGTCGCTTGCTCTGTAAACTCACTTAATGTAATCAATGCAAAATCGGGAGCAGCAAGCACTTGAAGAGACGCAACGGAACCACCCAATATACCGACTTCAAAACCAAGGTCTGCTGCAATACGCGCTGACATAGGATCAAAGGTCGAAGCAGTGTAGTAACATTTTTTTGTTGCTAATAATGCACGAAAGTCATTTCGCAAATCATGTTGGGAAGGTGTTGCCATCAATCTACTCCTAAAATCTATCGTCAGTTTACATGGTGCGATGGCAGGGCATTATACCTACCTAATATAGAGGCTTCATCAGAATTTAACTGATTGGTTAGTTTTGAAGCTAAAGAAAGCGCAAGGATAATTATGAAAAAAGGTCTCTTGTATATCGCTCCATCAAACCAAGTACCCTGCCTGAAGAACTGGCATGGCTCTGTGTTTGTTGTGTGACGGGGATTCTAGCAAAAACATATAGTTGAAATTCACAATATTTGTGTATGAATCATTAGCTATGCTTATACCGACTATTCATCAAACAACGGTATCAGCAGCAAAAAAATACTCTTTACGCCCAAAATCGACATTCTACACCACGCCAATTAAAGTCGATCTTACCCAATAAAAACGCCTCTTACCTTTATAAGAGGCAAGAGGCGCTTAAATAGATGAACCTAGCATCATTATATCAAGAAGCAAGTCACACCATAGAATTACAATGGCTCACCATCAAATTTTTTGACGATGCAATCCTTGCCTTTTTGTTTGAGCATATTACAGAAACCAACACTGTAAGCACGATCTAAAAACGGACCGACTTTTAACTGGTACATGGTGCGTCCATTAACAACAGCTTGATTAATATGTGGAGTAAGGTTCACAAAGACATCTGAATTATTTTTACTCAATCTCTTCCATCCATTCACCGCTTCTTGACGACTTGTATAAGCCGCGAGCTGAACACCATATTGATTATGGCCGCTCGATGCTTTGCTCGTAGTTTTGGCAACAGAAGGCGTATTATTGTAATTCGGCGTTAAGGCTTTAGGCTCAGAAGACGACATGGGCGCGGCTTGCATTGAAGACGACTGGGAGGAAGCGGTTTGTGCAGAGCTTTGTGCAGGAGAAGACTGAGCAGGTGCCATTTGCTGATTTTGGTTGTTCGCAACAGGGGTTACCTGAGGCGCGACACTGGGCGCCGCTTGCGTTTCACTCTCAGACAATCCTAAACCATCACTATTAGATTGAGAGGTTGCATTATTAGACTGTGATGCACTATTGGCAGCCATTGGTTTATTCGCACTGTCAGTCTGTTTAAGTTGCGCAAGCTGATCTTGTACCGCTTTTATCTCGGCATCGTGTTCTCTTACTTTTGTCTGCAAGTCCTGATACGTCATAAAGGTATTTTTACCTTCAAACATTGAACAAGCACTTAATGATAACGCCGCTGCAACAACCAGCAGTTTTTGTGTGACACCCATTAAAATTCCTCCATGTACACCAAATAAGGCAAAACTAACCATGAGAAAGCATAATCAAGAACATTATTGCTCTCTAACCGTTTAAGAACCAGCTCTGCCCCCACAGTATGAACCCATATCTTGCCGCCTTCCCAACAAAAACGAAAGGTAAAAAATACCTTATTTGCGTATGAAATACACCTGCAATTAATGAAATTCCATCACCAATGACAGGAAGCCAAGTAAATAATAAACTCCAGTAGCCATATTTATTAAACACACGCTCAGCACGCTGGCGTGATGTTGCACTCACTGGAAACCATTTTTTTGTCTCAAAACGAGAGATAAAACGACCGAGATACCAATTAGTCAACGCTCCTAGGGTATTACCTACACTAGCGAAAAACCATAGCCATACAACGGACGATACAGCTTCATTAGCATAGTAAAGCAAAAAAGCTTCTGAACCCAAGGGCAAAATAGTAGCGGACAAAAATGCTGTACCAAAAACAATTAAATAGCTCAATTTTTATTCCTAAAAGCCGCTATAAAGACTGCACCACACATACTTTATTTGTGAATATTATGATATACATCAAAGTGTAAGTTCGAGTTCTTATCATTAGCACAGTAGAATGCGCCAGGGATTACATCGGGAGTAATGCATGCTGAAAAAAATTAATAACATAAAAATACGCTATAAACTCTGGGCAATTATTGGCTTAATGTCATTAGGGACTGCGGCATTAATCCTAGTGTCATTGACTACACTGTTTCACAGCGAAGTGAAAGACCGAGAAAATCAAACTCGAGATGTACTTAGTATTGCTCACTCTATCATTGCTCCTCTTTACGAAAAACAAAAACAGGGTCAACTGACGGCTGTTCAAGCCAAACAACAGGCGATTCAAGCCCTTTCACTTATTCACTACGGCAGCGATCAAAAAATATGGTTATTGGGTAATGACCAAGAGTTACTAAACGCCCCAAGCCTGAATTCAGGTGGCCAAACACCGCCAGACTCACTCCTTACCGGAATAAATACCCATACTGAAAATCAAGCTTGGCGTTTTCAATATCAAGATAAAAATGGCCAACAGCACAGCATGATAGCCAGCAGCACAACATTTTCACCTTGGCAATTAACCTTGGTCACTACCTCTTCTATGGACGAGGTAATTAACCTATTTTTAGACACTTTAATTAACTATGCCATTCTGGTGGGGGTGTTAACCATCGTCATTGGCGGTTCTGCTTTGTTCATTATTCACATAGTCACAACCCGCATCAGCACCTTATGCAATACTATGACATCGGTGAAAAAGTCCGGCAATTTGACTCGCCGTGTTGAGTTTGATGGTTCGGATGAAATGGGAGAAATGGCAGACGCTTTCAACAGTATGATGAGTGATTTCCAGTCGATCGTCCGTAATGTCAGTCACTCCAGCGAAACTTTAGACAACATTGTTGGCCATACAAACCAATCTACCGAAAAAACCGTTAACGGTGTGTCCATGCAGCTAAGAGACACAGAACAAGCCACACAACTTATGCAGGACATGATAGCGTCAGTCGATGAAACACAAGACATTGCCGAGCGCGCGAGCCGAACCGCCACAGAGTTAGGGCAGCATTCGCAGCAAGGCTTAAGTGTCATGAACAATGCGAATCAAGACATTCAGCGTCTTTCTCGTGAAGTAGGCGATGCAACGAAAAAAATCCACCAGCTCCGAGAAGATGTTACCAATATCAATGAGCGACTCGGTATTATTTCCGAAGTTGCCGATCAAACCAATTTGTTAGCGCTGAATGCGGCCATTGAAGCAGCCCGTGCAGGTGAACAAGGCCGAGGCTTTGCCGTAGTTGCAGATGAAGTTCGCCAGTTAGCTCAACGCTCACAAATGGCGGCTACGGATATTGGCGGTTTGATCAATGAACTAACTCAACAAACCCTTACTACCGTGGAAGTCATGGAAAATGCACAAAACACGGCAAACCAAGGAGCTGAACAAACTTCTGAAGCAGGAAAAACCTTTAAGGAAATCGCCAGTAGCGTCTTATCCATTTCTAAACTCAACACGCAAATTACCCAAGCGACCAGTCGACAACATGCCTCGTCGCAAACTGTCAGCGAAGCCTTGGACAATATTGCTAATGTATGTGGTACCACCACAGTCAATTCTAATGAGATCCATGAGTCAGTTGAGCAATTAACCCAGTGCGCCTCTCAATTACGCATTCTTGTGAACCAATTCAGCACATAAAGAAGGCTGAAGAGACGCCAATTTCACCGTCTTTAATTTATCCTACTTACTCATCAGACCGCCCGTTTTTATAAAAAGCGGGCGCTACCTAAATCTATACCTGTTTACTATCAGGTTCCCTTCTATTGCCCTGCTTGCGTTCGTGTATTTTGGCTTCTGCTCTGCTAATGAGCTCACGACGGCATCCTTTTTGCTGATTATTTTTTATCTATACTCTAAGCCGTTATGCACTACCAAAAAAAGCGCCTATGATGATAGCTTCACTAACTTGAATCGATAAGAAGTTCGCTTTACTGCTTTATCTTAGTAGCAACTCACCATATGCTTACGGTAGTACATTTATATATAAGTAAACGAATCCAGCATCCAGACAACTGATTTCATGTTTTACGTTCTGAGGGAAGGAATATGGCGTTTGATACCCAAAAAAAGCTAAACTCTCTATACAAACACATCCAGGCTGTGATCCTCTCTCGGCAACACCCTGTTACTGGACTTTTTCCCGCTAGCACCAGCATTAATAACCACGGCAACTACACCGATGCCTGGGTGCGAGATAACGTTTATAGCATTCAAGCTGTCTGGGCTCTTCACCTCGCCTACAAACGTGCATCTAATCCAGATAAACGTGCTCATGAGTTAGAGTATTCCTGCATCAAAATGATGCGTGGCTTGCTGTATGCCATGATGCGCCAATCCCATAAAGTTGAAGCCTTTAAACACAGCCTCGACCCCAAAGATGCACTGCATGCAAAATACGACACCAAAACAGGGCTCGAAGCGGTCGCAGACGATGCTTGGGGCCACTTGCAAATTGATGCCACCAGCTTCTACTTATTGACATTGGCTCAAATGACCAAAGCGGGTAGCAAACTCATCTTCACCCACGATGAAGCCAATTTCATTCAGAACCTCGTCTATTATATTTCTCGCACCTATCGCACCCCTGATTACGGTATTTGGGAGCGAGGTAATAAAGTAAATAACGGCAAAGCGGAAATCAACGCCAGTTCCGTCGGCATGGCCAAAGCCGCAATGGAGGCCTTAGATGGCTTAAATTTATTTGGTAATGACGGGCCTGAATGGGCAGTCATCCATTCCTTTGCAGACGCCGTGGCCAGAGCAGGTTCCGTGTTACAATCTCTCCTGCCAAAAGAGTCACGCTCAAAAGAGGTGGACAGCGCGCTGTTAAGCATCATCAGTTTTCCTGCCTTTGCAGTGAATGACGAAAAACTTACCCAAAAAACTCGTGATGAAATCCTTAGCAAGCTAGGTGGTGAATATGGATGTAAACGCTTCTTATTAGATGGACATCAATCGGTTCTAGAAGATCAAAGCCGAATCTACTACGAATACAATGAGTTGATTAACTTTGAACATATTGAATCTGAATGGCCACTCTTTTTCACTTATTTGTACATTGACCGACTTTTTGCCCGCGACTGGGAAAGCGCAAATTTCTATCGCCATAAACTCGAAACACTGATGATAGAAAAAGACGGTGAGATGCTACTCCCCGAACTCTACTATGTCCCGAAAGAGAGCATCTTGGCAGAAAAAGAAAAACCCGGTTCGCAAAAGCGCCTTGCGAATGACAACCTGCCTCTCGTCTGGGCACAAAGCTTATATTTAGTGGGTAAAATGCTCGATGATGAGCTGATTCGAACGGATGATCTCGACCCTCTAGGATTGCATCGTATTCAGCATCGACCTAACGTGGTCACCACCTCCATGGTGATTCTCGCGCAAAACAATGCAGTAAAAGAAAAGCTGTTAAAGGCGGGCTGCCTCTGTCAAACCATCGATGAAATTGCTCCTTTTAAGGCCATTAGTGCTGTCCAGCTTGTCGAAACCTATCGTCACTTAGGCGCCTCTCCGGCATTAGGGCTCAGTGGGCGCCCTAATAGAGCATTAAACAGCTTAGCCACGTCCCAACCTTTTAGTATTAACGATGAAAGCTACTTGTGTTTATCTTGGATTCAGAATGAAGACAAAGACTATCGCAAAGTCGACCCCATACTGTTTAAAGCGCATATTAGTAATGAATTAAATATTATTAAAGATCATTGGTATTATCCTGCCAATGCCGTGTTTACTATTTTGATCGATGAAGCCTTAAGCGAAATGCCTGGCTGCGATGATTTATTTGAGTTTATCCGTCAACTGCAAGAACGTAAAACGGAAGAATTTCGAGTGATTGCTCAATCTGCCAAGAATGCTTTTAAATCAGGGAACCGTCGAACCATCACGATTGTATCACCAGAATCCCAGGTACTGGGTGCAACGTTACCATTGCACGAAAAACCTTGGCCATTAGCGAAGAGCAATACACATTACGATACGCAAAAAATTCATGAGATCGACACAGACACATTACTGGCTCGCTTACACCAAAAACCAAGCTTATCGGAAGCCATTGACTCCTTAATAGAACTAGGCACACGACGAGCGCTAATGAATACTATCCCTGGGTCAACACCCGCCGTCACCGCCTATAAAGTATTGGACTCCGTCTACACTCAAGCACTTCTCACAGAAAACTGGCAAGCTTCTAGACAACTGTTCTCTTTGATGCTGAAGCCCACAACAGATCTTGCTACATATATCGCCGACATTACGGTTCGTCAGCGCCTATTAGTCGTCGGGGATGCGCTGGAAAACGAAACTGACATCACCTTACCATTACACCAAGATGAAATTATGGAGCTGTTAAAATCAACCTCATCATCGTCCCTATCTTTAGTCATTTGTCATGAGTTGATAGCCATTGCAGGCACTTTGATAAAAGTTCATCCTGAGTTTTTTTCTGGAGTACGAACCATTCGTATTCATAGTTTGGCCTTACTCTGTGCTAGGCATATAAACCCTGATGAAAACGCCCCCGTATTCGAAACCTTATCAAAACTTTCACCTAGTTTGCTTTACGACACCTTCAAACAAGTGTTACAACAAAAACATGAGGATTTTAACCACGTGGTGAACCATGTTCGCTATCATCACAAAGTAGACAGCGACAACAGTAAAATGAAAGATATGGACTGGTTCGACTGGCGTATAGAACAAGGTATCATCACAAAACTACCGGAATCCATGCTCAAACAGCTATGGGAAAGCCTAAGCCATGTGGATGCCATTGTGTTTGGTGATATGCAAAGTAACACCACCTTACACTGCAAACAAACATTAAGCTCCATGACACCGGGGGAAGATACCTTTGCAATTTTGATAGAAAGTCTTACCTCTGACATTCATCCCGTTTGGTATAAAAGCCTAATTTTTGAAGGCTTATACGCTTTTATTCAATTTTGTCAGCAACATAAAAACTGCCATTTCGATCAAGAGATTAATCTGCCCGTTTTGGTTTCCCGTGCAGCGGTAGATCATGTGAAACAACACCAAGTAGATCACCCTGAAGAAAATTTGACTGAAGCCGCCTTAGATGAATTTGCCCAGTTAACACCAAATAAAGTGAACCAATATCTGCGTTGGGCGGTCAGCAAATTACACAGTCGACAACGCCAACAAGTAACGGAAAAGAAACACTAAATTAATATTATAAATACACTAACCCTTCTTTGGAGAAGTGAATGGATCCGCTTAAAAATGTTCTAATTAACGATATATTGAACGCACGTTGTGCCGACCCATTTGGCTGTTTAGGCTTACAAAAATCAAAGACTTCCAGTGGTTTTACTCTGACTGTATGGCGTCCTACTGCAACCGCTATCACGGTGATATCACTGACGGATGATACCGTTTTAGGAAAAATGGACTGTCTTCATAAAGATGGGTTATTTGAGTTATCTTTTCCTAAAGCAAAAGCCCCTTTTTACTACCGTATTAACGTCACTTATGGCGACAATACCTATACCATTGTCGACCCTTACCAATTTTCCGACGCCACCTTTCACGACCCTGAGCATCATCAAGCTAACCTCTACAAAAGTCAGGGGGCGATACATCGCGGTGCATACATTAACAAGCAATTAACCATTAATGGCACACGGTTTGCTGTGTATGCTCCAGCTGCGCGTTCGGTTTCAGTGGTTGGTGACTTTAATGCTTGGGACGGACGCCTTCATCCTATGTCAAGCAATGGTGATGGCATCTGGCGACTGTTCATTCCAGACGTCAATCATGGCGCCCGCTATAAATTTGAAATTCGTGCGAACAATGGCGATATCCTGCCACACCGCAGCGACCCTTTTGCTCAGCGTATTGAACAATACCCGTCTTTTGCAAGCGTAGTCTGCTTTGATGAAAAACATCAATGGCAAGATGAGCAATGGACCCAGCGTCCACTTGTCGATATTTACGAAACCCCCATGAGCATTTATGAACTTCACCTTGGCTCATGGCGTCGCAAAGAAGATAACCAGCCACTCACCTACTTGGAATTGAAAACCGAATTAGTTCCTTACCTACAAGAAATGGGCTATACCCACGTGGAATTACTGCCTATCAGTGAATACCCATTTGACGGCTCTTGGGGCTATCAACCCGTTGGTTTATACGCTGTAACCTCCCGCTATGGCACACCAGAAGAGTTCAAAGAGCTAGTCGATGCACTCCATCAGGCAAACATTGGTGTCATCATGGATTGGGTACCCGCTCACTTCCCAGCAGACAGCCATGGTTTGGCCAACTTTGATGGTAGCAAACAATATGAATACCCCGACCCAAAAAAGGGCTGGCATCCGGAATGGAACTCATTGATTTACGACTTTGGCAAGGATCATGTCGTCAACTACCTCATCAGTAACGCGGTTTTTTGGCTTGAAGAGTTCCATATAGATGGCCTACGTGTGGATGCCGTCGCCTCGATGCTTTATCTTGATTATTCACGGGAAGAGGGAGAATGGATTCCTAATCAGGATGGCGGCAACCACAATTACGAAGCCATTGCTTTTTTACGTCGACTGAACGAAACCGTCTATTTAAATCATCCTCGTTGTTTTACCGTGGCAGAGGAGTCAACCGCCTTCCCTGGTGTGTCGAAACCCACCTATATGGATGGCCTGGGTTTTGGCTTTAAATGGAACATGGGCTGGATGAACGACTCATTAGAGTACATTAAAAAAGACCCTGTACATCGCAAATACCATCAAGGTGAACTCACCTTTAGCATGGTCTATGCGTTCGACGAACAGTTTGTCTTGCCTATATCACACGATGAAGTTGTCCACGGCAAAGGGTCCATGATCGAAAAAATGCCCGGTGATCCATGGCAAAAATTCGCGAACTTACGCGTTTTTTCCGCTTACATGTATTTTCACCCAGGCAAAAAACTCAACTTTATGGGCAACGAATTTGCTCAAGGTCAGGAATGGAGTCACCAACGTTCTCTTGATTGGCATTTGCTGGACATTGATTACCACCAAGGGCAACACCGTTTAACGCAAGATTTAAACCATTTATATAAAAATGAACAAGCCCTGCATCTAGATCACTCAGGCCATGGTTTTGAATGGATCAGTTATGATGATAGTGCTAACAGTATCTTAGTCTTTGTTCGAAAAGCCAAAGAGTATACCGCCCATGGTATCGCTATCACCAACTTTACACCTGTGCCTCAAGCAAACTATCGTATCGGTGTACCAGAGCCGGGCCGCTATCAAGTGATCTTCAACTCCGATGATGGACGCTACTCGGGAAGTGATTACCTATTAAGCCAAGGCTGCCAAAAAAATCACATCTATCAAACTGAGGCTATCGCCAGCCACGACAAAGCCAATAGCATTGAAATCAAAGTGCCGCCTCTCAGCGGTGTCTTTTTAAAGTGGCTAGGTGAATAAAAAGGAACCTTTCATGAGCGATACTTACACGGTTAATCTTGGCCATCCTTTTCCCCTCGGGGCTCAAATCACCGAAAATGGTGTTAATTTCGCCGTCGCCTCTGAAGAGGCCAGCACCATTTTTTTGTGCCTCTTTGACGACAAAGGGAACGAACTAGAACGCTTGCCTTTTATTGCTAAGCGTCGTGGTATATGGCATATGGAAGTGTTTGGCTTAACAGAAGGCCAACACTATGGATTTCGTGCACAAGGTCCTTTTAACCCCAGTTCACAGCGACTATTTAACGAAAACAAGCTGCTTATCGACCCTTATGCGAAAGCATTATCCGGTAAACTCGAATGGCATGAGGATCAAGCCGCTATCACAAAAGACGGGGAACAACATCTTGTAGACTCCGCCTATTGTGTGCCCAAATCCATTGTTAGACGTGTTAGCGCCTCATCGATTCGCCCTAAACGAGTCCATGTGCCACATGCCCAACGCGCCTTATACGAGCTGCATGTCAAAGGGTTCAGTCAGAACTTACCCATTGATGAGACGCTTAAAGGTACCTATCTTGGAGTCATTTCCAAACCTGGTATTAAACACTTAAAGTCCCTTGGCATTACCACCATTCAGTTAATGCCTTGCTTCAGCTTTGCCACAGAAAGACACTTACAACACCTCAGACTCAGCAACTACTGGGGCTATAACCCCATCAGCTTTTTTGTCCCAGAACCCTCTTATGCTCAAAAAGATGCCATCAGCGAGTTTCAAACCATGATAGATGGGCTTCGTGAAGCTGGTTTTGAGGTTATTCTCGACGTGGTGTACAACCACACAGCCGAAAGCGAGATGGATCAAGCAAGCGTCTGCTTCCGCGGCTTGGATAATGCCCAATATTATCGCCACAAAGAAGGTCAATATCTTAATTATACTGGCTGTGGAAACTGCCTGGATACCTATAACCCAAGCAGTATTCGTCTTATTTGCGACAGCATGCGCTATTGGATAACGGTCATGGGTATCGATGGATTCCGCTTTGATTTAGGTGTGGATTTGGGTAGAACAGACGATGATTTTTCAGCTAAAGCGCCGTTATTACAAGCCATCTTACAAGACCCAGTACTAAGTGAAGCCTGTTTAGTTATGGAGCCTTGGGATATTGGTCCAAACGGTTATCAACTAGGGCAATTTCCTAGAGGTTTCTTAGAGTGTAACGACCAATACCGTGATGCGATACGACGTTTTTGGCGTGGTGATGAAGGTTTAACTTCTCAATTGGCCACACGCTTGATGGGGTCAAGAGACATTTTCCATAAGGGTCAAAAAAGTGCGTTGCATTCTGTCAACTACATCACCTACCATGATGGCTACACACTGCATGATTTGGTCTCTTACCATCGCCGCCATAATATGGCAAACATGGAAAACAACCGAGATGGCCACGGCGACAATATTAGCCAAAACTTTGGTGTCGAAGGTGAAACAGACAACGCCGAGATCTTGCAACGTCGCTTAAATCAACAACTTTGCTTTATCGCAACCTTGCTTCTTAGTCAGGGAACCCCCCATATTCTGGGTGGTGATGAGCTATCTCACACGCAACAAGGAAACAACAACGCCTATTGTCAAGACAACGACATAACATGGCTTAAGTGGGAAGAAAGTGCCCCTAGAACCGCATTACAGGAAGCCATTACAAGCTTAATGGCGATACGAAAAGCCTACCCTATTCTGGCAGAAATTTATTTAGAAGATGACCCCCTATACCAACACCAACCCTCAGACCAAATAGAGTGGCTGAATGAGCACAGCCAACCCATGACTAACGACGACTGGGCTCAGAAAGAGCGAGATTTTTTATCGGCCATCCTTACCCCAGCGGATTTATCGACACACCTTTGGCTTGTCTTTTATCGTGAAGACCACCCTCTAAGCGTGCCATTACCAAAAAACACCACCCAACTAGACGTACTTTATAAAACACCAGGAATAGAGGTTGATAAAACGCAAATCCACTGCCATTACCGTGGGGTCATGATCGCGAAACTTTAAGATAAAGCTAAATAAAAACACAAAATCAAGTAAGGCTAGACGGCGCATCGACTTTCGCAAAACTAACGCGATTTCGACCCTTTTCCTTTGATTCATAAAGAGCTTTGTCTGCCGCTTGAACAACATCCCAGTCGTCCAGTCTAGCAGCTTGCTTACAAGTGAGAGTGCTGTAGCCAATCGATATGGTAACAACATCATGGGTAGCGCTGGGAGCATGCGTTAAATTCAACTGCTCTATCGTGTGGAGTAGATTATCAAGATGCATCCCTACGCCTTCAGCATGTGTGTTTGGGAAAAGAAGCGCAAACTCCTCGCCACCATACCTAGCCACAAGATCGACTGGCCGTCTAGCACTGCGAATTAAAGCTGAAGCGATACTTTTGATACACTCATCACCCGCGATATGACCAAAATGATCGTTGTATTTTTTGAATTCATCAATATCAATGATTGCCACCGTAAGCGGCTCTTGCTCACGATAGCATCGCTTAAATTCTATAGCTAATTGCTCGTCAAACGTACGTCTATTCGCAAGACCTGTCATGGCATCGGTATGGGCCAGCTTTTCTAGCAACTCAATCGCTCGATGATAGGCAACATGCGTTTTGGCTCGTGCGGCAACAACACGAGGATTAAGTGGCTTCGCTATATAATCCGCGCCCCCAACATCGAACACTTTCTCTTCAAAACCCACTTCGGTATTACTGGTAATAAAAAGCACGGGGATGCTTTTGGTATCCGGTCTATTTTTTAGAGTCGAGCATACTTCTAAACCTCGCATATCGGGTAACTCTACGTCCAATAAAATCAAATCGGGAAGTCGCTCTTCTATCATTACAAATGCTTGCTTAGAGTTCAATGCAAAACGAACTCGCCCAAGATCTTTTAGCGCTTTGTTTAACGCTATGACTACCGTCCTATCATCATCAATAATCAGAATATCAGAACGTTGGCTCTCTACTAATTTCTTCATATTGCTACGTATCCCCAAGCCTTTTTATGAGTGGCTCCAGAAAAGCTATGGCCTGTTTATAGTCAAGCCTAGCTAAACTTCGTTGAAATTGTTGGAACCTCTCATTCCCTAAAGCCTCACGAAGTGACGCACTGTGCTCATCCACTTCATCCAAAGCACTTAAGTCTTGTTCTGCTAACAGTATCAAAATAGATTCTACCGTTTCCAATTTAAGCGATGGAGCCATCACGTCGACAGCGGATGTTGAGGCGACATGCTTTTCTTCTTTCCATAAATCTAATGCCTCTTTGCTAGCATTCTGCAAGGCTTGTAATGCTAGAGAAAGATTCATCAACACTTTTTTTGCTGACTGACTTTCAGTACGTACTATTTCCTCAGCTTCGGATGCTAATTGCTGCACCCTCTCCGCCCCAACCATACCAGAAACACTTCTTAACTTATGCACTTGAGAGGCTATTTGAAGGCGCAAGTCTGCGTGTCCTGCATCATCAATATCGATTTGAGGAGGCATACTTAAATTAGTATATTCAATTAACAGATTCTCTAAAGTCTCCAAAAATAATGACTTGTCTCCAAGCAACATATTTTTCGCTTTATCTATATTGAGCTCTACAATAGCTGGCCAACGATCCTGCTCCGAAGTTGTCTGTTGGGCGTCTGGACTAGGCGGTTCAGAAATAGACAAATGTAGCGATTCTATCGGAATATCCTTGCCTCGATAGACCTTAATATACAATCGTAATAGAGTAATAAGCGTTGATGGATCAATGGGTTTTGTCAAAAAGTCACTCATCCCGGCTTCTAATGCCTGATCTTTTTCTTCTCCCAACGTCCCTGCAGTCAGGGCAATAATAGGCAAAGTCGTTAAGTGCAAGCGCTTACGAATAAGGCGCGTTGCCTCCAAGCCATCAATCCCTGGCATTTGCACATCCATTAAAACGGCATCAAAATCATTGTTTGGGTCTTCCAGAATAGTTAACGCTTCCTCACCACCATTCGCCGTCTGTAGCTTCGCACCGTTATGCTTCAAGATATAGCTGACCACCGCTAGATTCGTCGCGCTATCATCGACAACAAGTAGATGGGTATTGGGTAACCATTTGGCCTTGATGACTTCGGTTGAGGTAGCTTGTAATACTCGATTGAAATCCCCCGTCCGATTTGTCACAACATCGTTAACCGCGTTAAATAACACGTATGCATTTAATGGCCTACGCAAAACACGGTCCACCAAACGCTCTGTGTCTTGTTCGATTATAGTGTCACTATCGTAAGCAGAAATCATCAGCACTGCTGGCAGATGTTCTCGACCAATATGACGAGCCAACGAACGAATCACACTTAGGCCATCCATAGAAGGCATATGGCTGCTAACCAGCAAGGCATCCGGTGAGCACGAGCTATTATCATGATGTTTAATACACTCTTGAACGAGTTCTGAGCCATCATTGACAAGGCTTGATTGCCACCCCAATGCACGAGTCATTTTCTGAAGATGCTCAGCCTCTAATGGATCACCTTCGACAATCAATACAAAGATAGATTGACGTGGATTATCTTGCATCGCAATGTCTTCGGCAATCCGAACTTTTAATAGTAAATATATTCAAAATCGACTTCCTACATCCGCAGCACTCTCAATACTAATTTTGCCCATCATATCCATCAAGTTTCTAACAATAGAGCCCCCAACCCCATACCATCAATATCACACTCTAGTTTTTTGTTTCTGCCTGCGTTTTGAATTCAATAAACACCTCTTAAAAAAGCACCGTAGAACGATGGACGGCTCTTCTAACCTCTCTTGGCCGAAGTGAATGAGGTAGTATACTATTAGCGGTAAACATCGACTCTCATGTCAACTCTATAGCACGAGCATCCAGCTGAGCCAAAGTTACTTACGTTTTAGCGCAAACACTTTTTAGCTCTACCTTCCATTTAATAGTAGACCAAAAAAACGATAATATAAGACCTCTTCTTTATTATGATGTTAGAGATAGAAGAGGCCTTTATAACACCTTTTTAGTCCCCCAATCCTAGGTCCTCGGCTGACCATTTCAACATCTCTTGCCACACCGGATTAATATCCCAACGCTCAAACATAATGGATTTAGAAGCGTGTTCGGAGCATTTTTCAACCTTAGAAAAATAGTGGTACATAAACGCCGAAACACGATAGTTCATAATGCAATGAACAAACACCTTTTGAGTCTTTAACAAAGAAAGTAATCGGCAAAAAAGTGCCACTTGTTTTTTAGAGGGCGCATCAAATTTTACGGGAACATGGATATAACTCATCCCTAATTCGCTGACTAACTGATCCTCTTCTAAGACCGCGTCTGGATGATCAAGCATCCCAAGGTTAATAACATAGTCATAGCCATTTTCTGCGATACTCAAAAATTGTTCGGCCTTTGGCTGTCCTCCTGTCGCAATAAGCGGTGTCAATTGAACAAAATTTCTAATTTTCTCCATCTATCCTTTCCCTTTATCAGAATCACGCTCATCAGCACTCAAAAAATATAACAAAAAGTTCACAAAAGACAAAAACTCTCTTTAACCTTATGATTTTTAATACTTTATCCTCCATAAAGTCATATATATGACGTGTCAGTTTCAACATTTTGCACATAGGCGCAAAAACGTCACCACTTTGTAACATAACCTCTCTATGGTGATTGCCGTGGATAAGCAATAAGGAAAAACACCATGCCGTTGTCGGTTGAAACACCTCACCATTTAAAGCCAGATTGGTGGCTAAGAGTACGTCACTCCATCGCAGTCAGCAGGCATGAGCCAGCTAACGTCATCGCTTTTATATTAGCGGTTTGCTTTGCCTATTTGATTCTAGCGCCTGTTATCTCCATATTACTTGATGCCATTTTTGTTCACTCAGGCGATGCGGGACGAACTCATCAAGACGAAGGTGCGTTCACTCTCTACTATCTGACTCGTGCTTTTATGTCACGTATGTCGCAAATTATTCTTTGGACTCCTCTGTACAACACCCTCGCGATCGCTCTTGGTACTGTAGCATGTTCTTTAACCTTGGGAGTGACACTGGCTTGGTTGATCAATCGAACCAATATGGCAGGCCGTAGGTGGTTTGCCAGCGCCTTGATTGTCCCTTTCATGCTCCCGTCTTGGACATTTGCCATGGCTTGGACAACCATCTTTAAAAACCGCACGATCGGCGGGCAGCCTGGATGGCTCGAAGCATTGGGATTTCATACCCCAAACTGGCTCGCTTATGGCTTTTTCCCAATTGTCGTTATTTTAATTTTACACTATACCCCTCTGGTCATTTTAATTGTTGGCAATGCGCTAACTCGTTTAGATGTACAAATGGAAGACTGTGCCCGTATTTTAGGTGCCCCTCGTCGCACTATTGCCTTCTCCATCATTTTACCCTTAGTACGTCCAGCCCTTATGTCCGCCGCTTTGCTGATTTTTGCCGACTGCATTGGCGAATTTGCTGTGCCATACATCCTAGGATTACCCGTCAATTACGACACGCTGTCAACGGGCTTGTATCGCTCCCTTGACTCTCGACAAAACGGCGTTGCGGCGGTTCTAGCCGCCGTCATTATGATCATTGGTGTTATCACCTTGCTCATCGACATGCACATGATGCGTGAGGCACGCCGTTTTGTGACCGTGGGCGGTAAAGGCAATATGGATCGCCAAACCTCCCTTGGCAAATTCCGCGTAATTGCGGCCAGTATTCCCATGGCGTTTATGCTCATTGCCATGGTGATCCCACTGATCACCTTATTTTTATCAACCATCATGACTCTGCCTGGCCGCTTCACCCTAAGCAATTTCACCTTTGATTATTGGATAGGACACCATTTAACGACCGTCGCCCTGCGCAATGGTATTTTGTTCACCCCAGAATTTTGGCAAGCCACTTGGAATACCATCTTCATTGTAGGTATTGCTTCTCTATGTTCTGGCATTTTAGGCTTGCTGGTGGGTTATGCGGTAACACGCTGTTCATTCCGTGGCGTCAGCGGTTTTTTACGCCATATTACCTTTATGCCCTATTTGGTTCCGGGGATTGCTTTTGCGGCCGCCTTTCTGTCACTGTTTGCTGTCGCTCGCGGCCCTATTCCTGCCCTTTACGGCACCCCTATATTACTTATCATCGCACTTATTGCAGAAAAAATGCCCTTTGCCAGTCGCTCTGGAATCGCGGCAATGACACAACTCGGTAAAGAGCCTGAAGAAGCCGCTCGTATCGCCGGAGCGAGCTGGTTCACTCGCATGCGTAAAATCATCGTTCCCATTCAAGCAGGGCCGTTAGCAACCGGTATTCTTTTGCCTTTCATATCCGGTATTAAAGGCGTCAGTCTGTTTATTATTCTAGCGGTTCCCTCGACCGATGTTCTTACCACCTATTCCCTTCGTTTACTCGATTACAACTATGACCAAGCAGCCAACGCCGTCGTCTTTATGATCGCCTTGATTGCTTGGTTTGGCACCCTATTGATCCAACGGATCTCTGGTACCCACTTGGCCCAAGGTCTGGAGAGCTAATATGCCGACTATAGAACTGAAAAACCTAACAAAAACCTATGGAAAAAATACAACACCAGCGGTTAATGACGTCACTATCACCATCGCTGACGGCGAGTTTATGTGCTTACTTGGCCCTTCTGGTTGCGGTAAAACCACAATTTTACGCATGATCGCAGGCATTGAGCATGCCAGCTCAGGGGAAATCGTACTAGGAGGCTCAGTCGTTGACTCCGTCAACAAGTCGCACTTTACTCCCCCTGAGCAGCGCCAGATTGGCTTAGTGTTCCAAAACTATGCACTTTGGCCTCATATGACCGTAGAACGTAATGTGGACTTTGGCCTGCGTATACAGAAGATACCAGCAGAAGAACGCCATGCTCGCTGCCAAGATGTTATGGAAAAACTGCGTATCGCGGAATATGCAAATCGTTACCCGTCACAGCTTTCTGGGGGCCAACAACAACGCGTCGCATTAGCACGTATGTTAGCGGTGAACCCAGGTATCTTGCTATTAGATGAGCCTCTTTCTAATTTAGACGCCACGCTGCGTTTAGAAATGCGAGCCGAATTGCGCCGTATTCATGAGACATTTGGTACCACCATTGTGTTCGTCAGTCACGACCAATGGGAAGCCATGACCTTAGCCAATACCATCGCCGTGATGAACAAAGGCACACTACAGCAAATTGGTACACCCGATGAAATCTATGCAACACCGCAAAATCGCTTTGTTGCCGAATTTATCGGAAACCCAAAAATCAATATGATCGAGCTTAGCAAAGCAACCAATTCCCTCGACAAAGTGGCGGATCATATCCTAGCACGCCTACCTGAGTGCGCACATGCAGACACCTGCTGCATTCGCCCAGAAGAGATAGTCTTAAGTGACGTACCACATAGCCACACTCTGCCAATGACCATAGAAAATATTATGCCAACAGGTGGTAGCTGGGTGATTGAGCTAAGTTACGGGAGCAGTCGTCTGTTCCACTCAACACAGCAGCGCCCATACTGGCGCGTGCAGGAACAAGTCAACGCTTTTTTGCCGGCTCAAGCCCTACACTTTTTTGATCAACACCATCAACGACTGATAATAGACACGCCCCAAGACGAATCGCTAAAACGGCTAAAGCAGCCTAATCAATTCGGATCAAACCATACGTTTGAACCCAATCATCCACTTACTCAGCCAGTGAATCACAGGGTATAGACCTTCAACCTTAGACCTAGGAGATGACCATGAAATTATCAACAAAAAACGCAATAACTGCCGTAGCTGGCTGCCTATTATCAGTATCTTCTTTATCCGCATTTGCTGCTGATTCATTTGACTTACAAGCCTTGGTCAAAGCAGCCAAACAAGAGCCCCCTCTAATCGTGTATGCCTCAACAGGGAAGATTGTTAAACAAGCCAAAGCGTTTGACAAAAAGTATGGTCTTCATGCCACTGGGGTCAAAGCGAAGGCGCCACAGATTTTGGAAATCGTCTCCCGTGAAGCCAGAGCTCATAACGTCAAAACTGGCGTCATATTATTAGAGGATGCACCGGCGGGCATCGAACAGCTACTCTCTAAAGGCTATGTAGAAAGCTGGGTACCACCCGATCTGGCAAAGCACATTCCTGCTAACTATCAACATCCTCTAACCGTGGTTCTTGCTCCCAACGTCTGGGCGTACAATACTAAACTGTATAAAACCTGCCCAATCACTAACATATGGCAATTAACCGAACCTAAGTGGCACGGTAAAGTCGCTATGCAAGATCCATTAGGCAAACCCGCTTATACCGACTGGTTTAACCAAATGGCGACCCATCATGACAAGGCCGTAGCTGCTGCCTACCAGGCAGAATTTGGTAAGCCATTAAAAACCGACGAGAGCAGTGCGACAGCCGCGTTTGTTAAAGCGCTAGCAGAAAATGGCCCCCTATTAACCAGCTCCGACACCGCTGCCGCTGCGGCCATTGGTGCACCAGATGTCACCAACAGTTTTGTGGGCTTAATCAGTACCGCTAAGTTTCGTAAAAACAAAGATGGAATGAAACTTGGCTTATGTAAAAACATGGTTCCTTTTAGTGGCTGGAGTTATCCAACCTTAGGACTGATTGTCAAAGGGTCTCATAGCCCAAATGCCGCCAAGCTGTTTATCCATTATGTAATGACAGCGCAAGGCATCGCACCACAAAGTATCGATGGCAAAATGTCGACCAACCAAACCGTTCGCTTACCCAAAAACGAACCATCCGGCGTTGGTAAGGTACGTAATCAAATCATGGGGTATGAGGCTTCTAGTGCCAATTCGGACTGGCAAAGTCGCCAGGATTGGCAAGACCTTTGGAGTTTGAACTACCGCAAATAACCATTTGATGAGAGTGGGGAACCTCCCTCCTCACTCTCTTGATTCTAGACGTAATTAAGGACGAAAACTAAATGGTAGACGATATAACAACACGGGAATCCGCGTTAAAAAGCATCATCCAAAAAGCAGGTAATTTGGCTCTACAACACTTTAGAAGCCGCCGACAAGGAGATTTCACCCTAAAAGGCCAACAAGACTTTTTAACGGAAGCGGACGCCTTAGTAGAAGAGTACATTCGTGATGCCCTGTTCTGCCAATTCCCACACGACGGACTGTTGGGAGAAGAAACGGGAGGCTCTATTGATACGCCATCATTATGGGTCGTCGACCCCATTGACGGCACCGCCAATTTTGCCCGAGGTATTGAGCACTTTTGCGTATCTATTGCATTCGTTCATCGAGGTGTTACCCACCTAGGTGCCATCTATAACCCCGCCAGCAATGAACTTTATCTCGCTCGGCGCGGTCGCTATGTCACCAAAAATGATCAACCTTTGCGAGTCTCAAGCATGCAAAGTATGACAAGCGCTACCATCGAACTAGGCTGGTCTAATCGTATTTCAACACAAACGTTTCTCGAAATAACCAATTCCCTACTTCAAGCGGGGGTCAATATTCGCCGTGGTGCTTCTGGCGCCCTCGCCCTTGCTTGGGTTGCCGAAGGTCGAACGGACGGATACGTAGAACAACATATGGCAGCTTGGGACTGCTTGGCGGGACTGCTCATGGTGGAAGAAGCAGGTGGACGAATTGGCAAATTCCCAGAAAACCATGAAGAGATTGCTAAGGGTGGCCCCATTATTGCGGTTACCGGTGCACTGGCCAACGATATTGCCAAAGCGAGCCATATCGAACTAAACAATACAGCAGCGCTTTAAGTTACCGTTAGAGCGACTCAAAAAAACAGCTAGAGATTAAGTATGACAACACCAGACAATACATCAGATAGAAAACAAAAGCCTCAAGCACCTCGCTACCCACGCCCACCGATTAGCTTAATTGAAAGCAATATCCCAGGCTGGGGGATTGATGTCTATATTGGTGGTTCAACGGGGGTAGCTGATCCCCTATTACTCGAAAAACATAATATTAAAGTCGTGCTTAACTGTGCCGTCAATCTAGACATCAACATGGTGCACTATACAGAAGACAACATTCCAGCGCATTTGCATCAATATGGCTCCAGTCAGGTGCGTTACTATAAAGTCGGCTTAATTGATGGACCGGGTAATCCAGACACCCTGATGTTAGCGGCGTATTACTTAATGCGCTCGTCTTTACAACAAGAACTGCCGGTTAAACCCTCCTACAAGGTCCGAGAAAAAGGCAATATTTTGGTTAACTGTCGTGGCGGCCGGAGTCGCTCCGTCACAGTTGTCGCCTTGTTTTTGCATTTAGAAATGCCGGAACGCTACCCAACCCTAGAGGCGGCTATCGAACACATCCGTGATAAGCGAGAACTCCACCCAGATGAGTGGTATGAGACACCTAAACCAGAACTCATTCACTTAGCTGAGCGTGCTGTCAAGATGGAAAAGTTACTCAGAGAGGTCGATTTTGATGCCGATGGCGAATAACCTAAACAGTATAATCAAACATAATAACGGTTAACTTGTATGTCTGTGAAGAATATTGCCAATGCGACACAAGTCGCCAAGTTAGCGGGCGTATCCCGCTCTGCGGTCTCTCGCACCTTCACTCCGGGGGCCAGCGTGTCTGCGGCAACTCGGGAGCGGGTGTTAAAAGCAGCGAAAGAGTTGAACTATCATGTCAATCATTTAGCCAGGGGCCTATCCCATGAACGCAGCCGTCCTGTCTGTATTTTAGGAGCGGACTTAAAAGCGCCCTATCAGGCTAGCTTATTGAATGCGATAACAAAACGCCTACAAGAGGTGGGTCGGGCGGTCATGGTGATTAACAGTTTCGGTGACCAAGAAAGCTCCGAGGCCGCCATTCGACAAACCCTAAATTATCGAGCCTCCGCGACCATTGTTCTATCAGGCACCCCACCTGCCTCATTAATCGAAACCTGCCTACAGGCAGGACAGCACGTTATATTGGTCAATCGTGAGGGGCAATTCGAAGGCCCAGATCATATTACGGTTAATGTTCAATCTAGCATTATCAAAGCCCATCAATTAATGTCTGAGGCAGGCTGTCAAAACTTTGCCGTCGTCTCATCGACAATACAATCGCCCAGTTTGGTTAAACGAGAGAACGTCTTTATTCAAGCGACAAAAGACTCAGGACAAGCTTGCGAATTACGACGTGATGGCCCCACCAGTTATGAAACGGGAGCTAAGTCTGCCAGACAATTGTTGTCTAGGGAGACCCCAATAGACGCTGTATTTTGTGTCACGGATTTGATCGCCTGTGGGTTTATGGACGTTGCCCGTCACGAATTCGGACTGCGGATCCCTGAGGACTTGTGCATACTGGGCTTCGATAACATCGAACAAGCTGGCTGGTACGGTTACCAATTAACCACCTTTTCACAGCCACTTAGTGAAATAGCCGACGCCATTAGCGAATTATTAGAAAGTGCGTTAGACAACCATCGCAAAGCGGAAACCCGCGCCTTCGATGCTCCCTTAACGTGGCGTAATAGTATCCGTCATCGAAAAAGCACTCATAGCTAGCCAGAACTCATAACGAACCAGAGTTCAAAGTGCTTTTACGACGATGTCCCACTTAACCAACAATATGTTCAAAAACTTAAAGGCTGTCTCAATTAGGTTATATAGATTTGCCCGTTATTTAATTTTTCCCGCTTTAACAAAGAAAGGCAAGGTGATACGTTTCTTTTGGGTTGGGTTTTGCCAGACGGTGGATAGAATCTGGTTAGCCTCCACCAAGAAATCATCGCCTTTGTCTTGAATACGTAATTGTGATGCCGTCCAAGTGCGCATAAAATCCATGGTTTGAGACATGGTCCAATTACACTGTAAATCAAACGAAGGGGTTTCGATGGGCTCATAGGGGAAACGAATGTCTTTATACTGATCCCAAAGTAAACGACTTTCTTGTGGCCAATAAGAAGTAAGATGAGGCAGCACATGCTGAGCAATCACTTCATCTTCCTGCTCTCCGACTCGGAGCCAGTTATATCCCCAACAAACGAATAATCCACCGGGTTTCATTACCCTCTTCACTTCTTGCCAGAATGCCTCAAGATGAAACCAATGCAGAGCATGACCAACACAAATCGCATCAAAATAGTTATCCGGATAATGGGTTTTTTCAGAAGGAAATACCTGATAATTGACTTTACGATGAGGGGTGGCCTCAGCAATTTGCGACTCACTGATATCCGAGGCCTCCACACGATTAAAATACGCAGCAAGATCAATAGCGGCTTGCCCAGTGCCGCAGGCCGAATCCCAGACTACATCTGTAGCCTTAACCTGTTGAGATAACCAATAGTACAATTCCGCAGGGTACGTCGGTCGAGAACGAGAATAAATACCAGAAGATCGTCCATCAAAAGTTCGCATAAAAACACCCAATTAAAGTTATTATTTTACCCTACACCAGACGACTTGCTCCAGAAATAAAGGGAAGAGATGTGCTTAGACTGTCAATAGCATAATATTTATTGCTTCAATAATACATTATAGAAACTCAAAATCGATTTCGCCTCTTCAACGCCTCGAGCTAAATGTGCTTGTATACCTAAAGCATTCGCGGCATCAACGTTTATCTGATTATCATCCACAAATATTATGCTTTCAGGCGGGACTTGTAACGCATTTAAAACATGCTGATAAAGACTAGGCTCAGGCTTCACTTTGCCAATCAAGTGAGAAGCAAAATAGCTATGAAAATGCCCAGCTAACCCCATCTCATTCATCAGCCTTGGCCAATGGGCTGCATTCGTATTCGATAAAATTGCCCTGTGATAATGTGGCTTAACCGAATCAACCAGAGCAAGTGCCCCATCGAACAATTGCTTAGGCCACGCTTTAAAACACGCCTTAAAAGCCTCTTTATCCATTTCCGTACCGACTTCTGTAGGGAGCCGCTCGGCAAACTCATCGAAAGAAATTTCACCAGAATCAAACGCCGCAACGGCTGGAGATTTCAGCCATTTTAACCACACCTCTGTTATGTCCCCTTGAGTATTCAGCATAGTATACATCTGCTCGATACTACCAAGATCCACAAGAACATTCCCCAAATCAAACATCACTACATTTATATCTTGATTTTTAACCAACAAACGTCATACCCTCTTTAAAGAAATCGAAAACAATACGCAAAAAAACCAACAAATAAAACAGGTTACTAATTTGGCTACCTTCCATAAAATTAGTAATAGATTAATCGATTCAACGCTTTAATTGGAGAATAATAAGATGAAATTAGCCTTCGCATCAAAAGCCCTATTAACAGCGTCCGCTCTCGCTACGCTCACCTTCGGTGCCATGAACGCCGCTGCGGCCAACAAAGACTACATACTTGCCACAGCATCAACGGGCGGAACTTATTACCCTGTCGGCGTGGCAATTGCCACGTTGAGTAAAGTGAAACTCGAACCCAAATTTCACTTTTCCTTGTCCGCTATCAGTTCCGCTGGCTCAGGTGAAAACATCAAGCTGATGGGAGAAAACCAAGCTCAGTTTGGTATTTTACAAGGCTTATATGGTGCTTGGGCATGGAACGGTGAAGGTCCATACAAAAAAATCGGCAAACAAAAAGAACTTCGCTCAGTCACGATGCTGTGGCAGAACGTTGAGCATTTTGTTCTAAGAAGCAACCTAACCAAAACAGGTACGGTTAGCGATTTAAAAAGCCTTGAAAATACCAATCATAAGTTTTCGATTGGTAGCAAAAACTCCGGTACAGAAGGGTCTGGCCGTCAACTTTTAAAAGGGCTTGGTATCGATCCAGATAAATTCAGTCTGGCATATATGGGCTATGGCTCCAGTGCGGATGCCATCCAAAATGGCAACATTGATGGCATGAACACCCCGGCGGGTGTGCCAGTAAGCGCCGTCACCCGTCTATTTGCCTCTGTGGGTGATAAAGTGACCGTGCTTGATTTCACTGACAAACAGATGAAAGAAGCCAATGGGCACTATAACTTATGGACGCGCTACATCATTCCAGCAAACACCTACCCAAGCCAAAGCAAACCGATCAAGACCATTGCTCAACCTAACTTTTTGGCAACACGAGCGGATGTATCGGAAGAGGATATCTACAATCTAACCAAAGCCTTGTATGAAAATTTAGCTTATCTTAGCGCCATCCATAAAGCGACCAAGGTCATGGCGATAGAGAAAGCCATTGCAGGCTTACCAGTTCCATTACATCCAGGAGCTGCTCGCTACTATCGTGAGCAAGGCATTAAGATCCCGGCTGAACTCATTGCGGATTAGTAAGCGCCTTGGCGCTAGAGCCAGAGCAAAATGACAAATACACACTGTCTAAGTTAGGCAGTGTGTATTTACCAGAGAGCCCCCTACAATCTTTTATAAGCATAAATGGAAGAATGCTAAACAAAGACCAGATTCTGTTTGCAACAAAGGTAACTGTTTTATGTCTGTTTCCTCTAACGCCAGCTCACCAACCCCCTCATCACCTGACAATGAAATCAATTTAGACGATTTTGAAACCCAACACCGTTCAGGCCATTGGCTTAATCGTGTTGTTTTTACGTTAAGCATTTTTCTCGCCGTAGCGCACGTGTACATCAACACCATAGGTACCCTACCTGAACTCTGGGTATCTTCCTTTCATTTTGCTGGTTTTGGTGCCTTGTGTGCCTTATTAGTGCCCGCTCGCCCCAAATGGCGAGATAGCAAGCTGGCTCTTTTTTTCGACACCTTGATGGTACTGGCCTTGATTGGCATGGTGCTCTATATCGTGTTTTTTGAAGATGCCCTTTACGCCCGAGGAGTTACCTTCGATACGGGCGACTGGATCGTTTCTAGTATTTCAATATTGATGGTATTAGAGCTCATTCGACGTACCAGCGGCTGGTTTATTCCTTTATTAATTCTGGTCGCTCTCACCTATGTCGTTTGGTGGGGTAAATGGCTGGGAGGCCCTTTTTCGTTTCCAGGACTCAGCGTTGAAACGCTATTATATCGCAGTTTCTTTAGTGCCGATGGCATGTTTGGCCCAATCTCGCGGATATCATGGAGCTTCGTCTTTATGTTTATCCTGTTCGGTGCCTTTCTTGTCAAATCAGGGGCTGGAGACTTCATTATCGATCTATCTCGCTCTTTGGCTAGTAAAATGATTGGCGGCCCTGGCTTTGTGGCGGTATTAGGCTCTGGTCTAATGGGCTCGGTATCGGGCTCCTCTGTTGCCAATACTGTCTCCACTGGCGTCATCACCATTCCTTTGATGCGAAAGGCGGGCTTTCCTGCACGCTTTGCTGCGGGCATCGAAGCCGCCGCCTCGACAGGTGGACAGCTGATGCCTCCAGTGATGGGAGCAGGTGCCTTTATTATGGCCTCTTACACTCAAGTGCCCTATGTCACCATTATTGGTGTTGCTGCCATTCCTGCCCTACTCTACTTTTTATCAGTGGGCTTTTTCGTGCGAGTTGAAGCTAAACGTAGCAAAGTAACCAGCACCTCAGACGTTGGTATACCTGTATCCCAAGTGTTTAAAGAAGGCTGGCATCATATCGTTCCCCTTGGCGTATTAGTCGCCCTGTTAATAAAAGGCTATACACCGACCTACGCTGCAGGGTTGGGCATTCTTGCGGTGATTGCCGCCTCTTGGTTATCCAAAACACACCGCATGGGGCCAATACGTATTCTTGATGCCATGGCACAAGGTGCCAAAAACATGTCTACAACGGCCGTATTACTAATAGGCATTGGCTTGGTGGTCAACGTCATTAGCACCACAGGTGTCGGTAATACCTTCTCTCTCCTCATCTCAGACTGGGCTGGTGGTAGCTTGTTATTAACCATCATATTAGTCGCCATCGCGTCTTTAGTACTAGGGATGGGCTTACCCGTTACCGCATCCTATATTGTACTGGGCACACTGTCTGCGCCCGCTATCTTTAACTTGATCGCCCAAAGCCAGCTATTAGAAATGATGAGCAACGGCACCTTACCGCAAGCCGCCCATGCGGTCTTTATGCTGGTGGATCCGACATCGATCAGCAAACTGACTGAAGGCATGCCGATGGATCAAGCCTCTGCGTTATTAGCGCAAGTCCCTGCAGACTTTAAGGGCATGCTGATGGATCAAGCACTCGGTGCCAATACCGTCGCAATGACGCTGTTAACGGCTCACATGATCATTTTCTGGTTATCACAAGACAGTAATGTCACGCCACCTGTCTGTTTGACCGCCTTTGCCGCCGCAGCCATTGCCAAAACACCGCCTATGCGGACGGGGATAACCGCTTGGAAACTAGCGAAAGGTTTGTATATCGTGCCGCTTTTGATGGCCTATACTCCATTAATTGGCGGCGATACAGAAACACTCATCAGGCTAACGATCTTTGCTATCTTCGGCATGTACGCTCTCGTTGCTGCGATGGAAGGCTATTTGGAAGACAGGCTGTCGATTCCCACTAGAGTATTAGCACTTATTGCCTCTATTCTAATGCTTTGGCCGCATTTCTCACTTTGGTTACAACTCATTGGTCTCGTTATTTTTCTGGCCTTGTTTGTCATGGGGAATAAGACCTACGCCAAAAACAATGCGCCCGCCTAACGTGATTTAAACTTCCCTCTCTACGCAACCCTCTTTTGATGACTTATCAAAAGAGGGTTGTCTTTAAGAATAATGGCATTACTGTTTGCTAACGTCATCCAGTCTTCATCATAATAGTGTTTACTAATAAAAAGCGTTCTTCATTCCATGAAGGGAAGGTACGAACAAGCCCTCTTGCCTCGGCAGTTGCTCCGGCACTACCTCAATGACCTACATCCATGTAGGTAGTATAGGAGCTTAGACAGCTTATTTGCACCGTCCCAAGATTGGCGCCTATCTATTCACTACAAGGAATCGACATGTTTAAAAACAAGCACATTATGAAACGAGCACTGGGACACATCGCTCTGATCGGGGCCGTCAGCTTATCCACCAGCGCTTTCGCAGACAGCATCAGTATGGATGTCTTTGCAATCCCCTCTAAACCCATTACAGAACTAGTCAAGCACACCAGTGACACCTTGAAAAAAGGAGGCATCACCACCTTTTACGAAAAAGGCATGCCTGTACATGCCACACTCTACCTGACCAATTTTCCAAAAGATGCGAAATCCGCTATCGAAAAAGCCGTTAAGCAGATAGCCACACAGTATCGCCCTTTTCCGATTAAAGCGAATGGACTGACGGTCACGAAAGGCAACTGGGCCTTTATCAATCTAGATGACTCAAGCAAACTTCAACGTCTTGCAGACGAAGTGACCCTCGCTATTGAACCATTGCGAGATAAGCATGCGCCTCTACCAGGCTGGGTAAAAAACTACCCTAACAAGCTTGCTGCGTTCCAACGCTATGGCAGCCCGAACGTTTTCCAAAACTTCCAGCCCCATTTAACTCTACTAGCGAACGAAAAAAGCCCAAAACTGGCCAGTTTCAATATAAAAATGAAGAAACATCCGCCAGAAGCCCAAGGGGAAATTGTGGGTATTGGTATCGGTATTGCCGATGAATGGGGTCAACAAAAAGAAATCATCGCTCGCTACTATTTTAAAAAATAGCAGACAGCTAAGCCAAGAACAGATCATTGATTGAGCGTTTGTTCTTGGCTTGACTCAACCTCTAACAGAAAAATTCACTTAACAATCCATACTCAAATAGAGTCAGGATTAGAAACAAAACATCTTTTGTATTTTGTACACTTTCTTTATTAGGCGATAACATAGCCTGTTATCTCACTCGTATTAAGCGTACACAAAAGCAAACAAGCTTCTTTACTATGAGATGAAACAGCCAGCTGACCAGACGAATCCCAAGCGGCATTGTGACCAAATGTCTGCCAACCACCCGTTTGAGAAATATGATTTGAGAGCATAACAGGCATCTGATACTGAGCCGCAATGTGAGACAAAATCTTAGCATCCGCTTCATAGCCTGATTCTGAAATCAATGCACTAGCGACATACAGATCCGCCAATTTTTCAGCCGCCCTCGCAGGGTGACGAGCATCCGAAAAATCCGCACAAATCCCTAAGGCCACTCGATAATTCCCAACTAAGAACACATAATCCTTAGTGCCAATAGAACAATATTGATCTTCTCCATCGTGCAAATACTGCTTAGCGTAATGCTCAATCCGACCATCAGGAAAACAAATCACAGCACCGATGGCTGGCTTATCCTTTTCCACCGCGCAAGGGCAGCCTGCGATCACAATAATATTGTTCTCGATAGACGCTTTAGATAACACAGCAAACTCCGGTGCATGAGCATGGAAAGCAAGACCAGCAGCCAACTCTAGCTCATATCCTGTCAGTGATAATTCAGGAAACACCACCAAATCTGCACCGATCGCCGCAGACCTAGCGATAGCGAAAAGGTGTGTTGTAAGGTTTTCATCAACCGCGCCTTTAACAACAGGAATTTGTGCCAAACTGACGGTTATAGACTGGGAACTCATCGCTTTCCTCTATTTTACAAGTCGATCCGTTGCCAGCCATTGTGCAACCTGTTTAGCATAGTAGCTAACAATAAACTCCGCCCCGGCTCGCTTAAAGCCCACTAGGGTTTCAAATACCGTTTGCTGCTCATCCAGCGCACCCGCTAACGCAGCAAACTTAATACCCGCGTATTCACCACCCACTTGATAAGCGGCCAATGGAAGATGTGTTTCTCGGCGTAAATTGGCTAAAACATCCAAATAAGGGGTTCCTGGTTTCACCATCAGAACGTCCGCGCCTTCTTGCTCATCCAGTAAGGCTTCTTGCAACGCCTGACGACCATTAGCGCAATCCAATTGGTATGACTTTCTATCACCATTCAATTCACTTTCAACCGCTTCACGAAACGGTCCGTAAAAAGACGATGCAAATTTCGCGGAATGGGCCAAAATGCCCACTTGCTTAAAGCCAGCGTCGTCCAGACCTTGGCGAATGGCCAACACTTGACCGTCCATCATAGCCGAAGGCGCTAACATATCAGCTCCTGCCCTAGCTGCCGTAATGCATTGCTTCACTAAGTTTTTGACGCTTTCATCGTTATCCACATCACCATGATGCACCACACCACAATGACCGTGATCTGTGTATTCGCAAAAGCAAATATCTGGAATCACAATCATCTCAGGACACGCTTCTTTTATGGTCAAAATCATCCGCGCCAGTAAGCCGCCATCATCCCAAGTATCACTGCCTATCGCATCTTTTTTATGACTAATACCAAACGGCATCACATAGCGGATGCCTAAAGCAAACAAGTCTTTTGTTTCTTGAGCCAAAGCGCTTTCTGGCAAACGTTCTATGCCTGGCAACTTAGTAAGTGGAATGGCTTTATCAATGCTCTCTTCGATAAAAAGAGGATAAATCAGATCATTGAGAGAAAAATCATGCTCTTTAACCAAGTCACGCATGGCTTGTGTCCCCCGAAGGCGACGCAAGCGACGTAAAGGACCAGCAGATGTTGAAGATGACATAATCTATTTCCTTCTAATAAAACGTTAAAATACAAAGAGTAATGTAAAGAAGATTACACCCAAGCCATTACCCTCAGCTATAAAGAGACGGGGCTTCCTCAGAATAAGCACATTTCATCTGCCACCTAGACTTCCTCCACCGTCCACCGCAAGAACTTGTCCCGTAATAAAACTCGCCTCTTCTGATAAAAGAAAGCAAACGACAGAAGCCACTTCTTTCGGCTGGCCAAGCCGACGCATTGGAATACTGGAAATCGCCGCCATTTCAGAGGCACTACCGACAGAATGTGCCTGACGAAATAGCTCAGTCTCAGTCGGACCAGGTGCGACAGCATTCACTGTGATACCATACTCTGCGAACTCTAGCGCCCATGTTTGAGTGCAACCAACCAAGGCACTTTTTGCTGCTGAATACGCAGTTCTATTTCGAGAACCATAGATTGCTCGGCTGCAAACATTCACAATGCGACCAAATTTTCCCCACTTCATTTGCTCTATAAAAAACTGAGTTACCTGAACGGCGCTTCTAACATTCAAATCAAAGACCTTTTCTAACGCTGATAGGTCCACCGACTCTAAAGACTGTGGTATGGCAATGCCCACATTATTCACAATACCGATGATCTGAAATTCTTGATCTATCTTGTACAAAACATGTTCTACCTGCGTAACGTCTGTTAAATCACAGGCCAATAGTGTTCCCGGAAAGTCTATGTCTTTAATGTGCCGAGCCAAACCAATAACATGATGGCCGTCATCAGCTAATCTCTTGGCTATAGCAAAGCCAATTCCTTTTGATGCACCCGTTACCAAAAAAGCCAACTTTTTCATTTAAAACACCTCTCGCTATAAAGCCATTAAGGCGCATTCCGTTGTGAGGGATCAGCCAAAAAGCTCTCAATCATCTTATGAGGATCGACTTGTGCTCGATGATCCGCCGTTGCTTGTGCCCACCATACTAATTGTTGAAACGTACGAGCAAAGTAGCCAAACCACGCTGATCGATTAACAGCGTCCTTTGTCTCACCATCTTCCTCAAAAACCTCCTGTGCTTGTGGTACATGGATCATTGAAGAAACCGGCAAACAGCCCAGTTCAGAAAGAAAAGTTCGCATACCAATGGCCGCACGCATACCGCCCCACTGACCCGCTGAATAAGTCACAATGGCACTGGGCTTATAAGAGAACAAAGAACTACCAAAATGATTAAGTAAGTTGGCAAGTGCCGGGCTCATTGAATGGTTATATTCTGGGCTCACCATGACATAGCCATCCGCCCATTCTATCTTCTGAGCCAATTCTTCTAACTGCTTCGGGACTTTGCTCTTTGAATAAGAAAAATGCGGTTTAAAAACAGGCTCTAACGCATAATCCAGCGCATCAACTAACTCGATTTCATGCTCAGGAAAATGTGTTTTAAAACAAGCAATACACGATTTCGCCACACGCTCACCCAAGCGAGCAGGTCGTGGAGGTGTACTGTCCCTTACCGAGCCAAGAAAAATTAAAAACTTCATATTGACCTCACCCTGATTAAAGAATATTTTAGAATAACTTAATATCAATTAGCTATATATTTAGATAACTAAGCCGAACCACTCGTAAAAGCAGTAAACCACAAACAATATCACTGTTTTTATAGTGCTTATTTTGATCTTAATTATTAAGAACTATTAAAAAATACAGTTCAACAGCCTTTATCCTATTCGATCAAATGATAACTTCTTATAAATGGAGTCTTTTAATGCAAGTTAATCAAGAAAAAAATGATAGCAATATGTTGCTATCTCCCATATTTTGGCAAATAGCAGGTGTCATGGCACTTGCTATTCGACTCGTCTCCGGTTGGATATATTGGGGCGGTGCCAGCCGCCGTTTGATTTATGACCCAGTAAAATTAGACCCAACATCCCATGCTTATTTAGCGAATAAACTGGTTCATGCCGCTCCTGGTGTAGCCTTTGACCTGACGGGGGTGATGCATTGGTTACTGGCCCATGGCACTCTACTTCATACCGCAATCATCTTCTTCACACTGGTCGAGCTTGTCGTTGGTATCGGATTAATTATTGGTTTTGCAACACGACTCATGTCATTCATTAGCATTGGCTTAGCTTGTACTCTAATGATCATTTTTGGCTGGATGGGCACCACATGTCTAGATGAATGGACAATGGCTGCTCTTGGCTTTGCCACCGCATCCGTTACTCTCATTACTGGTGGTGGTAAATACGCGGTTGATCAGCTCTTTCAGAAGCATATCGAGAATAGAAGCTGGGCTTGCTGGTTAACCAGTGGCCCTTTGCCATTGTCTATCGACCAATTGAAAAAGTTCTCAATTGTGATGGGGAGTTTATCTATTCTGTTTACTGTCGGCTTCTACGGTTATAATTATGGTGCTATTGTTACCCCACTGGGTAAACGCATTGACAGTGCCCACCATACAATAACCCTATTCCAAGCAACACTCAAAGACAGTCATCTGGATGTGAACACCTACATTAATACGGGGCCAGATACACAAGGTGCTTATATTACACAAGTAAATTTAGTCCAAAATGGCACGATACTAACCTCTTATCAAGCAACTCAATTAAAAGACCCAAACATCGTGACCATTAAAAACCCATTTGCTCCTTGGTCTAGCTGTAAAGCCATGGCTTTCGCAGTACGCTGCCAACTAGGCTCAAAAGCCACTTGGTCATTGGCTCTGCCAAAAGGCATCGAAGTCAGTGCAACGCAACCAGCCTATTTACAATTTATTAATGTGGAAGGAAAAGTGTTTAAAACCACTGTTCAGCAATAATCCTAACCTCTCTATAGAAAAAGTGAGAAACTAATCCTTTCTCACTTTTTTAAAATAGCGCTTGTACTGAGTGTTTTCGAGATACCCCAATTTTTCGTATAACGATTGAGCGACACGATTATCAAGCGATGTTTCTAGCTCAACGCCTTTGGAATGCGTCTGCACCGCATAGTCGTCCACTTTAGCCATCAACAAAGTACCTACCCCTAAACCACGGGCATCGCTTGTCACATACAAATCATTCAAGATCCAATATTTTTGCAAAGACACCGAGCTAAACCCTTTATACAAGGTCGCAAAGCCGAATAGCTGACCCTCCTTTATTGCCAGTAAAAACGTCGCATCATTATTAGTCAAACAATCTGTTATCCACTTTTTAGATTCCTCAAGGCCCGCCGTACTATCCAAGCTGACAGAAAGTTGTCTGTAGTCGTGAAACAGAGGTAATAAGAGATCGACATCGGATAACTTAGCGCTTCTTAACTCCATATTTCCTTTATCCACCATTTTATATTCTCGCCCTAATACAAACGCCTCTTCGCTAGCCCGTGTAACTTCAAGCTAATTTGGCAAAGTAAAATAACCATCTCCTAGAATTAGCTCCAGGGGACAAAGGCGCTTAACTCTCTTGATAATAGGCAAGCACTTTCTCGGCGTGCTTTTCAGACAATACTTCGATATTTGTCACTTAACCCATTCTATTCACACAAAAAAGCCAGCGAAAAACAAGTCGCTGGCTTTGAGTGTAAATTTAGAAGTGCTATAGAGATTAAGCTTGGGTCGCTCTTAGCATCCACGCTGTTTTTTCGTGCGATCGCATACGATCGGACACCAATGATGCAGAGGATTCATCATCCGCTTCTTGTGCGACTTTTAAGACCTTACGCGCAGTTTTCACCACCTGCTCATGACCCTTAGTTAACAATTTCACCATATCCGATGAGCTCGGTATGCCATCAACTTCTTTCACAGAACTTAATTCAGCGAAGGCTTTGTATGTGCCTGGAGCAACAACATCCAGGGTACGAATCCGTTCCGCAATATCATCCACCGCTAACGCTAGCTCTTGATATTGCTCTTCAAACATTAGGTGCAGTTCACGGAACTGAGGGCCAGTAACATTCCAGTGAAAATTATGGGTTTGAAGGTACAAAGTATAAGAATCCGCTAATAGGCACTTTAGTCCTTCTGAAATTTCGGATCTATTTTCTCTATTAATACCAATATCAATGTCTGTCATGTTATTACCTCCTCTTTAGAATACTGATCAACCAAGCGATCAATCAGCGGTGAGCCTTACAAACATACAGCGAACCAATACAAAATTCACTGACCATTATCAGCTTCACTCCAAGTATTCCTCTATATTGTTACAGAAAAAAAGAGCCGTCTGAAACCACCTAAAACTTATAAAATAAGGAGATAATAAGGGAACGTCTATAAACCCTAATCAATTCACTACTGATAAGTACGGCCATTGTGCTTAAGCCAACCATTCACATGACGATGATGAGGGTCGCGATGGGTCCAATGCAGTACGCCACCTTTGCGATTCCATTCATATTCACCATAGAACTCAACCGTATCGCCCTTTTTCAAATCCATAATTTTGGGGGCTAAATCAATGTTATGTGCTACTAACAGAGTCTGACCACTGGGAAGTTTCAGAATGAAGCGTTGGTGTTTTATCCCTTTGGTATCGTCTTTCAGTATACGCACCACTCGCCCCGTCCCCTCCACTTGAAGGTCACTCTGATGAGACTCAAAGGCCTGCTGTACACGACTATCATCTGCTAACGAAAGTGCTGGCAACCAACTGACAAAACATACCAGCAAAATAAAAATAAATTTCACACATTCCCCCTGCTATATTTTATAGACAAACACACATCAAGCGGATATTAAGGGTTACATTTCTATTCTAATCCTACCCTCGCATTATCGAATGCTTTTTCAACGCATTCTAGACAGACCAAATAAAATACAGATGGCGCCACCAACCATACCTGCCCACGCCTTCATCGGCGTATCACCACTTAATGCACGAGCCACTTGAGAGGTGGCAGCATCATAAATGTTATACCCCCATACCGCTAAAGCAGCACCAGCAACAATCAAAATCAGTCCAATAATTTTATTATTCATGTATGTACTCCAATAAATTTAAAGCCTCAGTGTGAGACCTAGCCATCATGACACAAATAATGTGAAGACTTAAAAACATTTGCTTCTAGCACTTAAATAATCACCACTTTACCGCTAGAATGGCCAAAATTTAGCCTTCCATATTGATCAGACAACAAGCGAGTCATCTCCATGAAAATAGTTATCAACTTAATCCGTAATCTATTGGGCTACATCATTATTGCCCTTGACCTTGTTACCCGAGGCGCTAAGAAAAAACGTCCGCCCGAACAGCAACAAGAAGTGAGTGATGAATTAAAACACTTTGCGCTCTATCAGTTCGCGGCCTGCCCATTTTGTACTAAAACCCGCAGAGCGATGTACAAGTTGAACCTCCCTATCGAAAAGCGCAATGCCCCAGAAGGCTCAAAGCACCGTCAAGAATTACTTGAAGGAGGCGGTAAAGTGAAAGTGCCATGCTTACGTATTGAAAAAGAGGGAACGGTAGAATGGATGTACGAATCCTCTGAGATTATTCGCTATTTAGAAAAGCGCTTTGCCTAACCTTATTATTCAGGCTGACCTTCTTCAAGGCACGGTGTCTAGCAATAGACGCCATGCTTTGTCCTACCCGTTCTACTCTTCGGGCACACTCACGTATTGACGCCAATTATGCTGTTCTTTAAACCCCAGCACATCGCGAATTTTACGATTCGAAAACAAGGCTTCGTGCTCTCCCATTTCTCGAGTGAATGGCACGCCAGGAAAAAATCGTTCGGCTAACTCTTTTGTTGGGATAATCGCCCCATTATGATCATTACCCGCATTAAACACCTGAAAACCTAAGCCGTCTTTTTGCAAACACAAATCCACAATTTGCCCGAGGTCGCGAGCATCTATATAGCAAAACGCGTTTCGGCGGCGCACTTCAGGGTGTTTAAAATAATGCGGAAACAGTTCCGCGTATTCATGGGGCTCAATCACATTACCAATGCGCAGTGCGTAAATATCAAAACCTGAACGGCTCTGGAAGCTACGAGCCGTTTTCTCATTCACCACCTTAGACAACCCATAACTGTCCATAGGATCAACATCATAATCCTCCTCTAACGGCAAATAATGCGGGTCGGTTTGACCATCCGAAAAGCAAAGACCATAGGTTGTTTCTGACGAAGCAATCACCACTTTTTTAATACCCAACTTCACGGCGGCTTCGATGACGTTATAAGTCCCCATGGTGTTAACCCGAAAAGTTTCATTATCAGGGTGAATTAAAATACGTGGGATAGCGGCGAAATGCACGACGGCATCAAATTTTGGCACACCGAGACCGGGGTCCAGCTCATCAAATCCCGCATAAGCGCTCAATGCATTGAACATTTGCCCAGAGTCCGTAATATCAGCAATCAAATTATCCACTCCTGGATGATCCAAAGGCACCAAGTCTACATTCAGCACTCGATGGCCCTGTTCGAGAAGGTAGGGGATAACATGCTTTCCTGCTTTTCCCGATCCACCAGTAAATAATATGCGCTTTGTAGTCATAAGCTAACCTCCATGAATTCTAATTATTGTTGAAAGACTCTACTTCATTCTTAGATAAATAACGCCATTGCCCAACATCTAGGTCAAGGCAAACTTCGCCGATTTGTTCACGATGCAAGCCAACCACACGATTCCCTACGGCAGCGAACATACGTTTTACCTGATGAAACTTGCCTTCGGTGATGGTTAACAGTACTTCTTTTGGAGTAATAATGTCTAATTTGGAAGGACGAGTTAACCCCAGCTCACCTTGCAGTTGTAAGCCTTGTTTAAACTGAGTGACAAGGTCGCTACTCCGTTCTGCAGGAATGGCTTGGGACAATTGAACTCGATAGACTTTGCGGCAATCACTGCTCGGTAGAGTAATATGAAAAGACCAACGCCCATCATCCGTGATCAGAACCAAGCCCGTCGTATCCGCATCCAAGCGCCCTGCTATATGAAGTTCTGAGACCTTATCAATCTCTAAATAATTGAACAAAGACGGGTAAACTTCATCGATATTGGAACACACCGTACCCGCTGGTTTATGCATCAAGATATAACGAAAGTCCCGTGCTTTCAGCCTAGCGCCATGCAACAGTACGGTATTGTTTTCATGGACCTGAACCGCTTCATTCATCGTCACTTCGCCGTTAACACTCAACTCACCAGAGTGAATACATTGAATCGCTTCCTTTCGGGTTAGCTCGGTACTTTTACAAACAAATTTATCAAGGCGCATAGCAGGCAACGTTAACGGATGAAAGAGCCAGACATTATCCTTTCTAACTGACTGTTATCAACCTAACCAAAACCTTAATGCGTTAACTTTTTTTTAAAAAACGTATTCGTGTAACTTCATCTTCCTAATCTATGGTAATGACTTGATTGCGTAGAGCCTTAGCATAATGATTTTTCTGCGTTTAAGGTGATGTTGGCATTTCTAACGCCCGCGTAATGGGATGGTTTGTAGCGCCATCGGAGAACCAGTCCCAATTGACGCGATTGTTATATTTTTCCCCACATAAAGTGTTGAGATGCTATAAACGCGATACTTCCCGCATAGATTGAATATGATATCCCATCAGTCACTGGCGCCGATTCTATACCATGAAAATCGGGGGAATAAAGCTCTCGAAAACGACCAATATCCCCTTTTACTCGATAGAACTTCTGCCCAAGGTTGGGAATGTCACGAATTTCAAACATTTCAAGAGAGTTTTCTTTGATTGCCTGCTCCAGTTCACTTTCAAGATTTTCCAATATCTCGCGCTTGCTTTCATGTAACTGTATATATTCTTTCAATACACTTAATGTATCTTTAAAAACCTCAGCCTCTTTATTACTAGGTATTCTTGTATAAATCTCTTTAACACTATCCCAGAATACTGTTGATAAGTTTATATACTCTTCAGGTGTACTAGGGGCTCTCTCCTTCTTCAGAAAAGAGAAAATAGATTTTTCAGGTTGAGTGTTTTCGTAATGAGATACATCGTCTTTTATAAACTTGAGAGATCTAACCCTACTAGTGAGATTAAGTCCGGTTTGATAAGTTAGTTCATGATCATAAGCCTCCCTTACTACCGTTATTGCATTGTGGAAACAATGCCGAAGGTATGGGTGTCCAATGCTTGAATTATCATATCTGTCTAGAGTCTCACCTATTTCTGTACTGGCCTTTAACGCAGGATAAGATAGCGACTTAACAATTTTTTCGAATTCACCATTCACTTTACTCAACAGCCTAACGTATTTTTGGCTGGATTCCGTTAGTGCAACATTGGAAGTGAGTTGCAAATGATCTTCAGATATTCTTTGCATCTGCTTAGCTGTTGAAAGGGAAGATTTAACCGCATGTCTATAAGCTAGAAAAGCGACAATAAGACTAAATAGTGCAATCAACTCAGATATCTTAATTTCCACAGATTCTCCCTACTGCAATGAAAATATAACGCCCGCTTAGGTGGTGAGCAACGCTACCTCGACACTAAATTATTGCACCGTAAACACAAAAGCAAAATCAAACCAAAACAGCCATACGTTGCAAATCCGTCTTGATGCGTTTGTTATGTAACAATATTTTCGATGCAATAAATATGATCAGCATACAGTTTCCCACCAATTTCGTAGGCATTCGGTACTACGGTTTTGAGAAAAAAACCACATTTGACAAGTACTTTCTCTGAACCAACATTGCCCTCTGTGACTACTGCACTAAATTCCGTAATAGCTTGTTCATTGGAAGCCCAGTTGATTAATGCCTTCAATGATTCTGTACCAAACCCAAGACCATGGTATTGAGGGAGAATTAAATACCCAACGTTTGCAACGCCATCGATAAGTTGAAAGCCGGTGATTCCAATTTTTTCACCAGTTTCCCGTACAGTCATTGTAAGGCATAGCCAATTTTCTGAAGTTTTAGACCACATAGGAAGCCTTGATTCAAATTTTTCTTTTATTTCAAAAGCCGATGGTTCATCGAAACATAAGCTAATAACAGCAGGATCACGATATAAAGACTCAAATAATTCCCAATCGTTGTCCGCAATTTGAGTCATTTTCAGTCTATCCGTAAATATTTCCATGCTCGATTTTTCATTGTTACATAACGCTCGCCATCACCAGTGACAAAGCCGCAGCGAAGCGGAGGTTTTGGCATCCGGTGCATGGCCTAGTTATGTTTCGTTTTCTGGCAATTCGAGCTGTCTCTCACTTCGCCAGACTCGTATGAGCACAAGCTCTTTAATCTGCCTGAGGTAGACAACCCGAAATGGCGCGTGAACCAATTCGCGAATATGATCCAGGTTGAACTCCGGAACAACTCGACCAGCATCAGGGTAGATTTGAAGCATTCCACAATGCTCCAAGATAGCAGCCACGAAATCATCACCGATATGTGGCACATCCTGCTCTCTGTAATACTCCTGAATTGCCTGTAAGTCCTCAAGAGCGGACTGTGCGATGCGTAATTCCATCTACTTAATGCCCAACGTTTTCTTGGCGTCCTCCAGCGATACCGTATTGCCCTCGCGAACATCCATAAGTCCCTGCGCCACCGCCTTTACAAACCGCAATTCCTCTGCGGTTTTCTCATAATCCTCAAGCCCCAGAACAACAGCTACACCGCGACCACGACTGGTAAGCAGGATTGGGCGATGCGTATCCTGAGCTCGACCAACCACCTTTCCGGGATTGATCTTCAGGTCTGAGAGAGGAATGACATCCTCGGAAAATTTCACTTGCATAGTGATCACCTAGCCAACGATTTGGTGCCATTAATAGCACCAGTTAACAAGTGCTGTCAAGAACCAACGCTTGCACTCAAGTCCGTATAAACCTTTTCCCATATTTCATACAAAACATTCAGATTATTACCAGCAGAGAAAAGTCTTGCTTGGTCATATGTAAACATTTCTATGTGAAAGTCGTCCGATATACCTTGTACTTTCCCGATAACCATTTTGTTATCGCCATAACTGTCTATTACACCATGAACACACACATCTCGTACCTGAGCGGTTCCCTTTGTGAGTTGAATAATTTCATCTATATCAAGGTTACAGACCATTGCCTGAGGCAAGCACTGTTTAATGTAATCAAGTTTTCGATTTAGGCTAAGTCGCTTTTTACCATTTCCTGTTGAAGATGAAAGAAGAAATACACATTCATCAATTTTCCGTTCTATTGGAGTCCACATGACTGTAAGCAAGCCGATAACCGACAACCATGGTTCTAATAGCTTTTGCTTTTCTGAAGTATCCAAATTCATATTAACTGACTCCGTACGGCTAACATTCCTGCTCACGGGCTTGCCTACGAGTCCCGTGCAACGGTTTATTAAGTACCAGCATTGAACTCGTAGAGGTTCCTAGACATATCATCAAGATATCGAACTAACTTGAAACCAACTCGTTCTAAAATTTTGTTTGATGCTACGTTTTCAGGGTGTGCAAAAGCAACGATTTTGCTGAGCCCAATTACATTCGTAGCATAGCTCGTAGCAAAATTCGCTAACTCACTGGCATAACCTAATCCACTTTTCTCTGGGGCGATATAGTAAATCAGCTCAGGACCCCAATGTGGGTCATCTTCATCGATGACAATACCACCCCACCCAATTACCTGGCCGGTTTTCTTTTCAGTAATCGTCCAACAACTATAACCCAACGTTTTCCATTGCTCAGCAAATCTCTTTATATATAAAGCGCACTTATCATATGAATCAAGGTTCACGCTATACCTCATATGTTCAGAATTATTCATAATCCCGATTAGATGAGGAAGTGCCTCAACTGAAATTTGCCGATACGATAAAAATTGACTTTCCATAAAAGTACTTAATGCCGCAAATCACCGGAATCAAAAAGCAATGCGAAGCGGCTCTTTTGCTGTCCGAGTGAATTTGCTTTGTTAGCCATTATTTTTACGACGATTGGCCACGGTTGTGTTATGTCTTTCTTGAATGCGTCTCGTAGCATCAGAAAGTGACTCAAGCCCTACTTCCTTGCGTAGCGTTTCAACATTTGCAGGCTCTTCAATTGGCAATGGATAGGCAATTCCATTTTCGTCAATATCATGCTGGGTGCCATATATTTGAGGCTTGCCAGACATTGTAAGAACCCTATCTTGAAGGTATGCCAAGCACCATCCCTCTGACTCACCCCGATTTATTGCATCTTGTAATAGGGGTAAGCATTTATCCATGAAATCTGTATCCAGAACCGCATGCTGAATTACTAACCAGGCAGCACTTGAACCTTCTTTGCCGACTAGACTAAAACCCGGCCAACCATATTGGTTGATAATTTCTTTGATGCGTGCATTGTTCTTTTCATGAACTGCTTTCATTCTAGGGTGGTAATCATTGGCTCTCAATTCCCCACTATCAATTAATTCCTGCAAAACTCGTTGATCTTCCTGTTGCATCGACTGCAATTCATTTTTCAATTGCTGGTTCAATTCTACGATTCCTTTGATGGCTAACGCCTTAATAACTGGCGTGTAGATTGGTATTGTTTTTACGGTTTTTTTTTTGCAAAAACGATGACAAGCGTAATACGTCCAGTTGATTAACTTGTTAGATTTTTAATTTGGTAGCACCCCAGTATTTTTTACCTTTTGATGTGATACTCCAACCTAATTTACTCAATTCTTTAGCCGTATATTTATTCATCAATCCATGCCCAAAAACAGCAATATTTCCATGTTGCACTGCTAACTCATGCAACTTTTCAGCTGAACTTTTAGCTCGAACCTTTGCGGCTTTAAAAGATTCTACTTTCCCACTGAAACCTAGCAACCAAAGAATACGATTAATGATAAGCCAAGTATAAGCTTTAAATTCAAACGGAAATTTATGACTTGGAATTTCCATTTCTCGTAACTCTTTAAATTTTAAATCAGGCTCTTTATTTACACATAAACATGCGGAATCAATCGAACGTGGCAAATTACTTCCAACAATAAAATGCGAGCTCAGTGATCCACCAAGTTCTTTGGGTGGAAGGCTACCCTCTTCAATTTTAGATAAATTGTAATTGCTAACCCAATTTTCAAAACCTGCTGCTGACAATTTAGGATTAATTGCACCAGTTGGTTTTCCATGCCTAATTAATATTATTTCCATTTAACTTCCAAATACTCAATATTGCTCACGACTGAAATCTAACGCCTCAATCAGCTGCCGCGTTAGCGGTCGGCTGCATTGTTTTGTTATGTTTATCATCTAAAACATTCATTGGCAGTTCTTGGTAATGATTTACAACCCAGAATGAAACTCCAATAAAAATAACTATTGTTAATAGAGCAAAATATTTGGAAACCCAGTATGCAGGCTCACCGCGCTTTACTCTCCGCCACTCGTTTTTTAATAAAAATTGTGAGGAATAAACAAGCTTGTTAATTTTTTCTTCTATTTCCATGCTGGATTCAGGTATGACATTACTGTCAAACAGTTTGTGAACCTCTTCTAAGCTTTCGACTAAAGCAAGATCGTCTTTGGGGTTAATCCTAAGCAAGATTCTTGTATGAAGTTCCCTTATTTCAGCCACCAAGTTATGGTTGTCGTGTAACGATTTGTCGTACCTTTTCATCATTTCATCATGATTTTGACAAGTTTCCTGATAGTAAATTAGCAATGAAGCCATATGGTCTACTAGCGAAATAAATCTTGATAAATCTTCTCGCAAACTATCGATCCAGATCTGCCTAAACTCGGAAGTCTTTTGATCCTTTGAAGTGACTAGATTGACGAAGGCAAATATGCCAGAAATGAAAGCTGCCAGTACAGCGCCCATAGCAATGAATATTGTAGCGGGAAGTTCCATCTAATCTCCTAAGAAACATAACGCCTTTAGCACCGGCCGAAGCAAGCTGGCGACTTTTTTGGAACAAAAAAGATGACAGCTTGAGAAGGTCCAGCACGAAGTGCGAGGATGCCTAAACTTGTTATGAGTTTCACTGTACGACGCTCCATAGATCATCACCCTGTTCGTCATAAGATCTTTTTTGAATGGTGCTCTCTTTAATTCTGAGGTAGGCCAGTTTTTTTACTACGCCAGAATTTCTAGAGACAACATTCCAATACGCCCAACCATCTTCGATGTATTCATCATCCCAGATTTCAACATCAAGCCTACTATCAGAGATTTCTTTAAAAAATTCAGAGTTTCTAATTAATTCTTCCATGCTCAATTACTCATAACATTTTAATAGTGCGCATGCGCGTTTAGACAATTCCAAAAAGTTCTAATGAACGCCGTAAGTAACTGAATCAAAGTTACTTTACGAAATTACTCACAGAAACTGAAAATGGAAAAACGAGCA
>NZ_FLOB01000028.1 GCF_900089775.1 Marinomonas spartinae | reverse complement strand
ACTTCACTCTAAAAACTACTTTGGGTTATATGGTCAAGTGACCAAGCGTGCACGGTGGATGCCTTGGCAGTCAGAGGCGATGAAGGACGTGGTAATCTGCGAAAAGCTCGGGGGAGTTGATAAACAAACTTTGATCCCGAGATGTCCGAATGGGGAAACCCACCCGCTTGCGGGTATCGTATGATGAATACATAGTCATACGAGGCGAACGAGGGGAACTGAAACATCTAAGTACCCTTAGGAAAAGAAATCAATTGAGATTCCCTGAGTAGCGGCGAGCGAAAGGGGATTAGCCCTTAAGTGGCTTTGGTGTTAGTAGAAGATTCTGGAAAGGATCGCTGTAAAGGGTGATAGCCCCGTATACGAAAATGCCTTAGTCATGAAAACGAGTAGGACGGAACACGTGTTATTCTGTCTGAATATGGGGGGACCATCCTCCAAGGCTAAATACTCCTGACTGACCGATAGTGAACCAGTACCGTGAGGGAAAGGCGAAAAGAACCCCTGTGAGGGGAGTGAAATAGATCCTGAAACCGTGTACGTACAAGCAGTGGGAGCGGACTTGTTCCGTGACTGCGTACCTTTTGTATAATGGGTCAACGACTTATTTTCAGTAGCAAGCTTAACCGCATAGGGTAGGCGTAGGGAAACCGAGTCTTAATAGGGCGTTTAGTTGCTGGGAATAGACCCGAAACCGGGCGATCTATCCATGAGCAGGTTGAAGGTTGGGTAACACTAACTGGAGGACCGAACCCACGTACGTTGAAAAGTCCGGGGATGACTTGTGGATAGGAGTGAAAGGCTAATCAAGCTCGGAGATAGCTGGTTCTCCTCGAAAGCTATTTAGGTAGCGCCTCGCGTATTGCCACTGGGGGTAGAGCACTGTTTGGGCTAGGGGGTCATCCCGACTTACCAACCCCATGCAAACTCCGAATACCAGTGAGTGTTAGCGCGGGAGACACACGGCGGGTGCTAACGTCCGTCGTGAAAAGGGAAACAACCCAGACCGTCAGCTAAGGTCCCAAAGTGCCAGTTAAGTGGGAAACGATGTGGGAAGGCTTAGACAGCTAGGAGGTTGGCTTAGAAGCAGCCATCCTTTAAAGAAAGCGTAATAGCTCACTAGTCGAGTCGGCCTGCGCGGAAGATATAACGGGGCTCAAACTGGCCACCGAAGCTACGGGTTCATCTTAGGATGAGCGGTAGAGGAGCGTTCTGTAAGCCGTTGAAGGTCAAGCTGTAAGGCAGGCTGGAGGTATCAGAAGTGCGAATGTTGACATGAGTAACGATAAGGGGAGTGAAAAACTTCCCCGCCGGAAGACCAAGGTTTCCTGTCCCATGTTAATCAGGGCAGGGTGAGTCGGCCCCTAAGGCGAGGCAGAAATGCGTAGTCGATGGGAAACAGGTTAATATTCCTGTACTCGTACATATTGCGATGGAGAGACGGAGAAGGCTAGGCCAGCACAGCGATGGTTGTCTGTGTTTAAGGTAGTAGGTTGAGGAATTAGGCAAATCCGGTTCCTCTTAAGACCGAGAATTGATGACGAGCCCTCTTTTGGGTGAAGTGGTTGATGCCATGCTTCCAGGAAAAACTTCTAAGCTTCAGATATGTAGGAACCGTACCCCAAACCGACACAGGTGGTCAGGTAGAGAATACCAAGGCGCTTGAGAGAACTCGGGTGAAGGAACTAGGCAAAATGGTACCGTAACTTCGGGAGAAGGTACGCCGGCCGGTGTGAAGGACTTGCTCCGTAAGCACTAGTCGGTCGAAGATACCAGGCCGCTGCAACTGTTTATTAAAAACACAGCACTCTGCAAACACGAAAGTGGACGTATAGGGTGTGACGCCTGCCCGGTGCTTGAAGGTTAATTGATGGGGTTAGCGTAAGCGAAGCTCTTGATCGAAGCCCAAGTAAACGGCGGCCGTAACTATAACGGTCCTAAGGTAGCGAAATTCCTTGTCGGGTAAGTTCCGACCTGCACGAATGGCGTAATGATGGCGGCACTGTCTCCACCCGAGACTCAGTGAAATTGAAATCGCAGTGAAGATGCTGTGTATCCGCGGCTAGACGGAAAGACCCCGTGAACCTTTACTATAGCTTCACAGTGAACTTTGAACCTACTTGTGTAGGATAGGTGGGAGGCTTTGAAGATAGGACGCCAGTTCTATTGGAGCCAATCTTGAAATACCACCCTGGTATGTTTGAGGTTCTAACTCAGGTCCGTAATCCGGATCGAGGACACTGTGTGGTGGGTAGTTTGACTGGGGCGGTCTCCTCCCAAAGAGTAACGGAGGAGCACGAAGGTGTGCTCAGCATGGTCGGAAATCATGCATAGAGTGTAAAGGCAAAAGCACGCTTAACTGCGAGACAGACACGTCGAGCAGGTACGAAAGTAGGTCTTAGTGATCCGGTGGTTCTGTATGGAAGGGCCATCGCTCAACGGATAAAAGGTACTCCGGGGATAACAGGCTGATACCGCCCAAGAGTTCACATCGACGGCGGTGTTTGGCACCTCGATGTCGGCTCATCACATCCTGGGGCTGAAGCCGGTCCCAAGGGTATGGCTGTTCGCCATTTAAAGTGGTACGCGAGCTGGGTTTAGAACGTCGTGAGACAGTTCGGTCCCTATCTGCCGTGGACGTTTGAGATTTGAGA
>NZ_FLOB01000015.1 GCF_900089775.1 Marinomonas spartinae | reverse complement strand
TAGTTTTAAAGTATCCATAGTCTCTCTTTTGTTAAATGGCTTGTTTTTTGGTCGAAATAAAATCATTTAATGAGAGAGAGGCATCTATTACAACACCTTGTCAGACACACTTATTGGGACGGTATGAAGATTTTAAATAAGAAGGCCCTGATAGGTTATCCTTTCAGGGCTTTTTCTTGTCTCAAGCTTTTTTAACCCCTCCCCTTAAAAAGGGGAGGGGACAGAAGATTTACTGTTTACTCCTCCCCCTTGCCAAGGGGGAGGTTGGGAGGGGGTCAAGGCGTTGAACCACCTGATCCTACCCGCCTTTTACTCGCCACAGGCGTTCAGAATTGACTCTTGATTCGCCGCAGGCGCTCAGCATCGACGATGGTCGTATGGGGCTCTCTATGACAGACTAGCAGATTTGCCATTGTATTCGCTTGCGCCTGTTTCGCAGGCCCAACGCATCGGCGCAAATCCAATAGCAAGGTGTTGATTGGTCTGAATGTATCTTTTCAAAGATGGTGAGTTAAAAGGGTAGATATGGATAAACCTATCTACCCTTGTGTTGAGCTTTTTAGACAGAGGATTAGAATTTGTATATTACTTTCCCTAAAACGGATGAGCCATTAAAGTTAGAGGCTTTTCCATTGGCATCTAGATAGGGGTTGTTATCGAAGCCCCTTCTAAAGCTATTGTTAGGGGTGACGGCTAAAAGGAGTGTCAAACCTTTGACTTGTTGAGGGGTGTAAATGCTGACAAGTCCCACTTCATATTCATGCAAGCGAGCGCCTTTATAATGAAACCCAAAACCATAACGAGCTAAAAAGCCTGCTTTATAGCTTTCATTAAAGGTATGGAAGTAGATAGCCGCCAGTAGGTTTTCATTGTTGAAGTTAAAATCTTTTGTAAAAGCGTGGGTTAGATTAACGTTATTACCTTTGGTACCGGAGGCAAGGTCATTTTCAAAGCTCCCTAAGCCGTAGGCTCTATTTGCTTTTGTGTAACTGTAGCCTAGAGCAAGGTAATCAGAGGGGTAAAAAAATTCAGCTTTGATTTGCGCTAAATAAGCTTGTTTATCAAACATTTTGTTCCTAGCACTCATATTTTTATAGTTTTCTAGAGCGTTGACATAAAAGAGTTTAGAAGAGAGTCTTTTGTTGGAAAAACGGTAGGCATATTCAAAAATTTGACTGCGTAGATAGTCTTGCCCTTCACCAATGACGTATCGATAAGAGTGGTTATTGTGTTTGTATGTGACGTCTAAGGTATTGATGTAGTCAATATCAATACCTTCTTTGGTTTTAAAATCAGCACGGCTAGAAGCATTTGAATCTGAATATTGAGTTAAATAGCCACCTTTTATTAGCCAATTTTTGGATTTTGTTTCACCTGTTAGACCATAGTAGGCACTTTCGATAACTTCATCTTCTCGGTTCAGTGCCCCAAAATCTCTTAGTACCCGTAGCCCTTCATACAGGTGAGTGTCAAAGCCATTAACCTTAAAGTGTTGTGTCAACACAGCATGAGAGACCTTAGAAAAGCCTTCTGCTACGTATTCTCCATTAGGTTTTATTCTATATTTTAATACTTTTTTATTGTAAAAAGCTGGTCCATACCTGATTGGGCCAACGGCGTAAAGCCCAAAATTAAAGCCAAAGACATTTTCATCTGGTGAGGTAAAGTCGAATGCTGCTGCTTTTACCCAGTTTGTTAGATTTGCTTTGCCTGTTTTATCATAGCGTCCGCTTTTTATTCCTTGATAGACACTTTCGATTGTTACATCATATTTACTTTTGGTGAAAAAATCGCCCAAAGTATTATCTGCATGGGCTAATGGTGAAAGAGCGCATAGTGCTATTATTGTTTTTTTCATTTTATTCTCTCTTATTTTTATTGTTGAGCTTTATATAAAAAATTACTTAATCATTAAAAATGGCGACTGCTCTAATAAACCCCGCTGATGCATGTTTGATTTTGTAAGGGAAGCAAGAGACGAAAAAACCATTTGCAGGAAGGGATTCTAAGTTGGACAGTTTTTCCATTTGGCCGTAGCCGATGTTTCGGCCCGCTTTATGGCCTTCCCAGATAATAGACGCGTCTCCTGATTCAGCGAAGCGTTCTCGGGTGTATTTGAAGGGAGCATCCCAGCTCCAAGCATCGGTTCCGACAATGCGAACGCCGCGCTCTAGCAGATACATGGTGGCGTCTTTTCCAATACCTACACCAGCTTCTAGATACCCTGGCTCGCCATAAATTGCACCTGCGCGGGTGTTCACTAGAACAATATCGAGTGGCTGAAGGTCATGATTGATGCGTTTTAGTTCCGCTTCTATTTCCACTGCACTAATCACATGCCCATCTGGAAAGTCGCGAAAGTCGAGTTTGACGCCTGGCTGCAAACACCAATCCAAGGGCAACTCATCAATGCCATACGCAGGCTTGCCGCCATCGGTGGTAGACGCATAATGCCAAGGTGAGTCCATGTGAGTGCCGTTATGGGCACTGATTTGCATTTTTTCCACCGCCCACGCTTCGTTACCAGGTAGATCTTCTTTTTTTAACCCTGGAAACATGCCTGCCATTTCCGGCCAGCCTTGTTGGTGATCGGTGTACTCAATTTTAGGTAGTAGTGGTGGTGGGTCAGTGTATGGGTTGTTGTCTAAGGTGACGGATAAGTCGACGATACGTCTGTTTTTTGAAGGTTTCATAGTTTCTCCTTAATTCTTAGGGGAGTAGGGTTGCACGAATTGATCGATTCCACCGAACATCGACTGTCCGCTTTCGTCTAATATATCCATTTGGATACGGTCACCGAATTTCATAAATTCTGTCGATGGCACACCTTGATTGGCAATCATTTCAATGGCTCGACGTTCAGAAATACAAGCAGAGCCTGCTTCTCGATCAGCATTGGAGAGAGTGCCAGAGCCAATAATGCTGCCAGCACTGAGCTTGCGAGTTTTCGCTGCATGGGAAACTAGCTGGTGAAAACCGAAACTCATTTCGCGACCATTTGGGTGCCCGAACCACTGGTTATTCCATGTAACTTGTAGCGGTAAATGAATGCGTCCATCCTGCCAAGCATCACCCAGCTCATCTGGGGTAATGGCGATGGGGGCAAAGCTGGTAGATGGTTTGGCTTGAATGAAGCCGAAGCCTGTTTTCATCTCTTTAGGTGCAAAGGCACGCAGGCTGATATCGTTTAGCTGTACGATTAACTTAATGTGTCCTAGGCTCTCTTGCTTGCCGCATCCCATGGGCACGTCATCGACGATGACTGCCACTTCGCCTTCGAAATCAATGCCGTGATCTTCACTGATGGCAATGATTGGATCATAACCGCCCAAAAAATCATCCCCAGCGCCTTGATACATAAGTGGTGTCTTGTCGGCGCCAACAATAGGATCGAGATGAAAGGCTTTTTGCATCAGATCAGAGTGGTTTAGAAAGGCAGAACCATCTAGCCATTGATAGGTTTTTGGCAAAGGAGCGGTGGTTTGTTGTGGGTGGAAGGGGAAAGCATTGTGATCTTCCCCCTTATTTAACAACTCGTAGCGTGCTTGCAATGAGGTTTCGAGCTGCTGCCAATGGTTAATGGCATATTGTAGGGTTGGTGCAATGTCAGTGACTAACGATGCTTGGCTCATGTCTTTAGAAACCAGTATCAGTAGGCCATCTGAATGAGAGGATTGTAGACTCGCTAATTTCATACCTTTGTCCTTTTATTCTTATTGTTGTTGCTTGCTAGGCGATGGTGTCTTGTTCTAGGTAGAGGTTGTTGTCGATTAACTGAAAATTGACTTTGACCAATCTTTTACCTAAGCAAGGCCCATATATGCAGAGCCCTGTGGTGGGCTCAAACCGTGCACCATGGGCATAACAAATAATGTTTTTCTTATCTTTTGAGAGGAACCGATTTTTCTTATATTCCAAGCTCACAGGTTCGTGAGGACATTGGTTTTTATAGAGATATACCTGTTCCTCTTTATAAACGGCAAAGAGCGTATCTGACCCTGTGCTAAACGGGTCAACCCCCATGGTTGTTTTGTCTTTTAGTTCGTCTAACGGACATAAATAGAGGAGTGTTGCCATGATCTCTCTCGTTACGTTTATGAACATTGTTGGCGATCAGTGTTTTTCTGGTGGTGCTCCACCTGGTGCCCATTTGTCTTTTGCTGAGAACAAAAAAAGCTGCGAGGTATCGGCAGACATTGGCGCTTGTCGAACGGCCCATGTGTCATCGTGTTTGTCCATATCTGCATCGTATTCAATATGGCAACCCAGTGGGCTGTTGAAATACCAAAACCAATTAGAGCCAAATAGATGACGCCCTGGCCCCCAAAAGCTTTGGTAACCTTTTTCTTTGAATCGTGTCCCTGCGACTAACACTTCAGTGCCACTGCCCATGTGGAAGGTGAAATGCTCACAGCCTTTGACGAAAGGAGGGGTTTGAATCATGAACAAACAGTGATGATCGTCTGAGCCTGCTGGTCGCATAAATGGTCCTACACCTTGGAATTTATCGGTCGTTCTAAAGCCCAAACGTTGATAAAAGGCCTCGGCTTTGTCGGCATCATTAACGAAGTACACCACATGGGAGAGAGTACGAGGCTTGGCCGACATTTCAGGGTCAACCGCGACCTTATTCACTGGTCGTTGGGCGGGGTGGCCTGGTGCGTTGGTTAAATCATTCGGTGCCTCAATCGGGCGTCGTTCGGTGATTTTAAAGGCAAGGGCAAATTTTTCATCGTCAATAGAATGCAATACACCGTGCTCATCAACCGAGACTTGGCGATCTTTCTCAAGTTCTTGGCGAATCTCATCTAAGTCACTTTGCTTTTCGACAGCGTAAATAGTTTCGATCAGGCTTGGGGAGGGCAAACCATTCCTCGGCGCAGTAGGGTGATGTCCAAGGCAAATTTCTATGGCTGTGCCATCAAGTGCTTCGTAGCGGCTGATAGGCGCCGAAGTATTCACGCAGTTCAAGCCATAGTCGGTTAAAAACTCATGGCAAGCCTCTATGTCATCTACTTGAAAAACTAAGGTTTCAAGGCCAATTATGTTCATGTAATGCTCCTTGTGTATGACTTAAATGGCCTGTGCCATTGCTTGGAAAGAGGTTTTCATTAATTGACCATGCTCTTGCTTATCACCGTGTTGAATTTCGATTTCGGACAAGCGAGCTGAGTTTTTCACCACAAGTTCACAGCGTTTAAAGCGTCTTTCGTGAAAGGCATCTAGTGCGGCTTGAAGTGTGCTTTGACGGTGTAATTCGTCCGCCAGAACTATGCCGCTTTCTATACCGATACAAGCACCGGATGCTAGATGGGGCGTCGTTGCAGCGACGGAATCGCCAATCAACACGATGCGACCTTTATTCCAAGGTGCAGGCATTAATAGATTGAACAAAGGGCGATAGTCGATATTTGCTCCCTCTTCGAAAAGGTGGGGAATAAGTGCCTGTAAAGCTGGGTCTGGAAATGGTTTGATGAGATCCGCCATGATATTTGTCCATAGGATTGGATCGATGTGATCTTTCGTAGGACGACTTTCAGTAATGAACATATACATATTGGCATCAGAACAAGGATTCACTCCAATTTTGACGTCATCCGAAAGCCATATTCTGGTGCTGTTGATTTCGCTTGGCCTTGGAATAACGGCGCGCCATACACCTTGTCCAACGTATTCTGGAGTCGGAGCATTAGGGAAGAATTGGCCTCTTAGCTTAGAGTGCAGCCCTTCGGCACCAATCACTAAGTCATAATCTTTTTTCGTGCCATCTAAAAAGGTGACATGAACCTGATGTTCGTCTTGTTCGATGGTCTCAAAGCTGTTGCCTAAGAACACATTGGTCCCCAGCTCGAGCACTTTATTGGAAAGGATCTTGCCAAGTTTAGGACGCAAAATTGCACCTTCGCCCGTTACCTCCGAGCCTTCTACGCCGCCGCCAGAAATATGAGCAATTAGGGCGCCATGTGGTGCTAATAAGTCAGCTCCGGTAGAGTGATGACCTTCTTTTTCAAATTCCTCATACACACCAAGTTTCTCTAATGCTCGTAGAGTGGCCGCACCTAAGGAAATGCCAGCACCTTCTGGGCGCCATGAGGTGTCCAGTTCAACCAGATCCGCTTCGATATCGTGTTTGCGTAATTCAATGGCGGTTGCCATTCCTGAGAAACCACCACCAACGATAAGTACTTTATTGACTGCAGACATCGTTAACCTCTTATTTTTATTCTATAAATTGTTAATTTTATTTTTTTAAGCTTTGGTCCGGCCGCCTAAGTTCTCTGCGACCCAGTCAGCAATGTAGGTTCCGGCATTGGCTGAATTGTCAAAGCTAGAATGTTGCACACCGCCTTCACGCTCCGTGAAAATTTTTAATTCGCGTTTTGGAGAATTCACCAGCTGTTCATAGGTACGTTCAGCCCAGTGCAAGGGAATTTGTGAATCTTTGCTGCCATGGGTAACCAAGAAAGGAACCTTGATTTTTTCAACCACACCATCCAAATGAACGTTTTCCGCAATCTTGAAGAATTCATCGCGATCCTTCGCGCCCCACACCCATTGCACGTGCTCCCAGTAATGAGGGACAGGAAAACTGCCTTCTTTTTCTAGGCGCTTTTTCTGAACATCGCGCCAGTCATGGTTTGCGCCCCAGACCACACCACAGGCAAAGCGAGGTTCAAATGCCACAGCGCGTGGGCAGTAGTAGCCGCCAAGAGACACACCTTCACAGCCAATACGTGTTGGATCGATATCGTCCCGAGTTTCTAGGTAATCCACCACTTTTGATGCCCACACTTCTGCGTTGTATACCGCGTGAAAACCTTGTAAACGAATGGCTTCACCCGTGCCTGGCTGGTCAACAATCAAAGACGCGATACCGCGTTGTGCTAACCATTTAGGAAGACCGACGCGGTATTTCATTTCTTTGGTGGAATCCAAGCCATTGACTTGAACAAGTACAGGCATTGGGCCTGTCGCATTGTCGGCAGGAACAAATAGGGCTGAAAGATGTTTGCCTTCATAGGGAATTTCTACTCGCTGACATGCCTCTCCAGAAAGTTGAAGACCACGATGAAAGGTGGTTTGAAAACGATCGTACAGGGCCGCACGACCATCAGAATGAATCCCTTGCAAGCGCTCTGCTGTAAGATAGTAAATGGCGGCGCGGTTATATTTATCGCCAGCGGAATACAAGCGTCCTAAGGCTTCATCTTCTTCGGCTAAGCCACATAGTTTATTTGCCATTTTTGACCAGCTTTCCCGGAAGGCGATAGAGGCAGCGGCATCGGGTTTGTCAGCAAATTCTTTAAGAGGACCACACATTTCTTGGACTTCACCAATTTTTGCTCCCATTTCTAGGGCAAGATTAATGGACAAATCCCAAACGTAATTGGTCGGAAAAAAGCGAAACATACGAACTCCTAATTATTTTTATAGTGAGCATGGTGTTATTGGGCCAGGACGCTGCGGCTTTCGTCCGCCACTTCCTTGCTATGATGGGGATCATGGTATTGAAAAAAAAATAAAACTATAAATGGATTCTATTTCTATAATGTATTGATGGCATCGATACAACATGAGTAAAATTGACTTCTAGGTTGATGTATTTGAGTCGCTAAGATCACTCATCACGATAAAAACAAAACAATAAGAAGAAGTAACATGCATTTTCGTAAATTAGATTTGAATTTATTGGTTGCTTTAGATGCCTTGATTCGCCTGCAAAGTGTGAGTTTAGCTGCGGAAGAATTGCACTTGAGTCAATCTGCGATGAGTCATTCTTTATCGCGCCTTAGAGCTTATTTCAATGATGATATTCTGATGAAAGTAGGGCGTAATATGATGCTTACGGCCTTGGCTGAGCAGTTAGAGCATCCTATCCGGGATATACTGATTAGAATCGATGCCTCAATCATGATGAAGCCTGGGTTTGATCCAGCCCTCTCTGATCGTGAGTTTCGCATCTGTGTATCGGATTATATTTTAAACACCTTGATACCCTATGTGCTTGAAGTGGCGAGTGAGCAGGGCAGTAAGGTAAAAATGAATTTTTTGCCTCAGGTTAGCGACCCTAAAAAAGAATTAGACAGAGGCAGTGCGGATTTACTGATTGTACCCGATGTTTTTTGTTCCGAGGATCAGCCCAGCGAAACACTGCTAACGGATGAATTTGCTTGTATTGTGTGGAATCAAAACCCACTTGCCCAACAAGGGCTGACACGGGAAAGCTTTTTGGTCTCTAGTCATGTTTGCATGCAACCTCCTCATTCAGACCTTTCTTTTGAAGGCTATTGCTTTGAAAAAATGGGCATAAAGCGACAAGTTGAAGTACTGACTTATAGTTTTTCCAGTATCCCTAATTTAATTGAGGGAACCAACCGAATAGCCACAGTGCAGAAAAAGCTCATTAAAAAAGCCATTTCACAAGGCGCAGAGTTGACCAGTTTAGCGGCACCAGTCGAATTGCCCGCATTGCAAGAGAGTATGCAGTGGAGTAGATACCAAAATACTGATTTAGGCATGATTTGGTTACGCGAACTCATGAGAGAAGCCGCTAGAAGGCTTTAATCTAGCGGTTCACTTTTTGATGGTTCGTGATGACGTTATTAATATATTTGGATATTTTTTATATTTAAAAAACTTATCAATATATTTAAAAAATAAAATTAATTTAATTATTTTAATCGGGCACACTGAAAAAAGCAGTAAGGAATAGCGAGGTTTGCAAGCGCTCTTTTGGCTGAGTATGTGTCTGTTTTTTTATACTTAGCAGCGATTGAGCGTAAACTCACTTACTGAATTTTTATCAGGGCATTTGTATAAGGATAAAAAATAAAATGCAGACAATAAAAGGACCGGCCATTTTTTTGGCCCAGTTTGTGGGCGATGAAGCCCCTTTCAATAACTTTGATGCCATTTGTGGTTGGGTGGCATCATTGGGTTACAAAGCGGTACAAGTGCCAACGTGGGATAAACGTTTGATGGATTTGGAGCGTGCCGCAAGCAGCCAAGAATATTGTGACGAGCTAATTGCGACGGCAGCACAACATGGCGTGGTGATCTCTGAATTATCCACCCATTTGCAAGGCCAATTGGTAGCGGTACACCCAGCGTACGATGAAGCATTTGATGGCTTTGCCGACCCCAGTGTGAGAGGCAACTCTGATGCTCGGCAAGCATGGGCGGTTGAGCAACTCAAAATGGCTGCCAAGGCCTCCAAGCGTCTTGGTTTGACGGCTCATGCAACCTTTTCCGGTGCATTGGCATGGCCTTACTTTTACCCTTGGCCACAGCGTCCTGCGGGGTTAGTCGAAGAGGCATTTGCCGAGCTGGGTCGACGCTGGACACCGATTCTTGATGCGTTTGATGAGGCCGGCGTGGATTTGTGTTATGAGATTCATCCAGGTGAAGATCTCCATGATGGCGTGACATTTGAGCGTTTTCTCGATGAGGTCGATCATCATCCACGAGCTAATATCCTCTATGATCCAAGCCATTTTGTGTTACAGCATTTGGACTATTTGGCCTTTATTGATCATTACCACGACCGCATCAAGATGTTCCATGTAAAAGATGCAGAATTGAATCTTAGTGGTAAATGTGGTGTCTACGGTGGTTTTCAAAATTGGGTCGACCGTCCAGGGCGTTTTCGTTCCATTGGCGATGGCCAGGTGGATTTCAAAGGCATTTTCTCTAAACTCTCCGCTTATGATTTTGCGGGTTGGGCGGTATTGGAATGGGAATGTTGTTTGAAACACCCTGAAGATGGTGCTCGCGAAGGTGCGCAGCATATTCAAAATTTTATTATCCGCGTGACCGATAAAGCATTTGATGATTTTGCGGATAGCGGTGTGGATGCGAAAGCGAATCGTCGTATGTTGGGATTGGAGTAATAGGATGTCTGAAGTAAGTAAACGACGTTTACGTCTAGGTATGGTGGGTGGCGGTGAAGGTGCTTTTATTGGTGAAGTGCATCGTTTTGCTGCGCGTCTTGATGATCATTATGAGCTGCTGGCTGGGGCTTTATCGAGTCAGAGCGAAAAGGCAAAACGCTCTGCCGAATCGCTAGGTATTATTCGTTATTACACGGATTTTGAGGTAATGGCGGAGGAAGAAAGCAAACGAGAAGATGGCATTGAAGTTGTGTCTATCGTGACGCCAAATCACCTCCACGCTTCTATTGCCGCAGCCTTTTTGGCAAAAGGTATTCACGTTATTTGCGATAAACCCCTGACGGCAACCTTGGTTCAAGCGGAAGAATTATTAGAGAAAGCCAAGCATTACCAAGCGCAATTCTTATTGACCCATAACTATTCTGCCTACCCTATGGTGCGCGAGGCACGGGCCATGGTGAAAGAAGGTCAGTTGGGCTACATTCGTTCTATTCAGGTGGAATATGTCCAAGATTGGTTAACTTCTGCGCTAGAGAAAGAGGGTAATAAACAAGCCTCATGGCGATCGGATCCTAGCCAAGCGGGTATTGCAGGCTGTGTTGGGGACATCGGCAGCCATGCTTATCAGCTAGCCTGCTTTGTTGCAGATACTCAAGCTCAACAAGTATTGGCAGACTTATCTAGTTGGGGAGAGGGGCGTCAGCTCGATGATGAGGCGAATATTTTGATTCGTTTTAACAATGGTGCAAAAGGTCATTTGTGGGCCAGCCAAGTGGCACTAGGCAATGAAAATGGTCTGCGCTTGAGAATATATGGTGATAAAGCAGGGCTTGAATGGTCTCAGGAATCGCCTAATGAGTTGACTTTCTCTCCTATCGGATTGCCTCGTCAGAGCTTACGTCGTGGTAATGCGTATTTAAGCCAAGCTGCGAGCAGTGCGTCACGTATTCCCTCAGGTCATCCTGAAGGTTATCTAGAGGCGTTTGCTAATTTATATCGAGAATTTGCACTACAGCTTATGGAAAATACAAAGTCTGATGTCCTTCCAAGTTTGCTTGATGGTCTGCATGGTATGAAGTTTATTACTGCAACCGTGGTATCTAGCAAGCAAGGCAGTGAGTGGGTTTCGGTTTCTTAAAGAGATCTTATATTTAAAAATATTTCAAAAATAGAATTATATTTTATTTTTGGTCTTGCTTTTTTGTTGCTAAAATAGAATTATATTCTAGTAATATTTTCGCTGTCGAAAAATTAAAATAACTAACCGATAAAGTGATGGTGTCATTGTCCTTTGAAAAGTAACGCTTTTGGTGGGTTGGCCTAGGCCAACCATTGAGGTCAATGATCATTGCCATCCCAAGGAAACTAACATGTTAGAAAGAACCATTATTCAGTCTCGTGGCTGTAAAAATGTGACCTTGCCAAATGGCAAGCCTGGATTTCAATTTCAAATTCGTAATCCAAATTATCGAGGAGTGCAGGCGAGTTTAGTGGATGGCATCGACATTAAGCTAGATGGCCTTTCCTACGAGTTTGATAGTGCTCTGTGGACTTTGCAAGGGGAAACTTATCGTTTAGAACAGCTACGCCAGAGCGTCGACGTTCGCTGGCAGTTGGATGAATTAGCTACCATTACCTTGCCCGTAGAACAGCCCATTCAATGCGGTGTGCATGACTTATTTGTTTGTGTCTTTATTCGTCGACCTTACATTCCTGCTCAATTTTCTCGTTCCCCTTTTAAAACTTCAAAAAAAGTCGTTGTGGTTGATAAGGATGATTCCGCCTCTAATATCAAACTGGGCGTATCCACCTACAGTTATTCAGGCGATATCAATACCTTGATGACATTAGAAGATGTCATGGCAGACATGGCTGATATCGGCGCGAGCGGTTTAGAGATGCTGAGTGAGGGCGATATCCCAGGTTATCCAAATATCTCTAGCACTTGGCTGGATAATTGGTTTCGATTGCTGGATCAATATACGTTGCAGCCAACTAACCTAGGCACTTGGGTTGATACCAATATGTGGCTAGATCGAGACCTCACTGTAGCGGAAGGGGTGGCACAAATTCAGAAAGATCTTCAAATTGCGTCACAGTTAGGTTTTTCTTCTATTCGTCCAAAGTTTGGTGTGACGTCCCTTGATCTCTTGCCTCATCCCATTTGGCGTGAAGCGGTAGAGCGTTCCCTGGAGTTAGCGAATAAGTTGAATATCGTTATTTGTCCTGAAATCCATAGTCCAACCCCGATCAAACACATTGTTACTCAAGGGTATATCGACTTTATTGAGGAAACAAAAACCGATCACTTCAAACTCATTGTTGATACTGGAATCTTCCAAACAGCACCTTGTGATGATGGTCATGAAGGCATTGAGCTCAAGCCTGGGCAAAAAAGACCGCCATTCCTTGAGCCACTTAAAGTACCAATGGCGGACCTTGCCGAAATATTGCCACATGTTCACTTTATCCAATCTAAATTTTTTGAAGTGGATGATCAGCTTAATGATCTACATGTGCCTTGGTCTGACATTGTTCAGACCCTAGAGGCGAACAATTGGTCAGGTTGGTTATCGAGCGAATATGAAGGGCGTCGTGAATCGTATCGCGGCCGTGATCAAATTCGTCGCCAGCATGCGCTATTACGCTCATTGCTCAATCAAAATAATCACTGAATAACAGAGAGTGAAAAGACAAAAACATGACGCGGTATCGCGTTGAGAGAATGTATTTTACATACCAAAAAAACAAAAATAATATTTTGGAGATCAAACCTATGTTTGGCATCACACGATCCAGCGCTAGTCGGGGCCGGGGTACAACGGCAAAAGGCATTACCCTGCTTTACGCGCAAATATTACCGGTTATGGCAATCGTCTGCTTATTTCCAGCGATTCCAAAACTGTTTCAGCATTTTGGCGGCATAGAGCATGCGGCCATTTTTATCCCCATGATTGTCACCATCCCATCTTTATTCTTAGCGATTTTTGCACCTGTAGCAGGCATCGTATCAGACCGTTATGGTCGACGTGTCTGTTTTACTGCTGGAATGGCGGTGTATTCTATCGCTGGTTTGGTACCTGTTTTGGTGGATCGGCTCGATATGATTGTTGCGAGTCGCGCAGTGCTTGGGATCGCGGAAGCTTTTATTATTACGGTGTCCAGTACCCTAATAGCGGATTACTTTGGAGAGCGGCGCCATGGCTGGGTCTCTTGGGTTGGTATCTCGACTTCAATCGCGGGTACTTTATTAATCATCGCCGGCGGAGCTCTCGCCGATATCAGTTGGAAAGGCCCTTTCTTTATTTATCTGCTTGCCATCCCTGGCTTTATTATGACGCTGATATTCATTGATGAACCTTTGAAATCCAATACGGAATCAAGTGGTACGATACAACCACTTGGCTTTCCTTTCAAAATAGCCTTTTTAATCGGTGGTGTGACCTTTGTTGCTTCCATTGTTTACTATGTCGAACCCTTAAATATAGCCAATATTTTATCTGCTGCGGGTATTGAGTCATTTTCTACAATCGGTGTTATTCAAGCCTTAACGACCTTGCCTTATATTCTGGGAGCCATGTTATATCGTTGGTTATTCCGCTGGAGCATTGGCAATTTACTTGCTCTAGCAGGTTTGTTTATCGCGATTGGTCAAATTGTGATCGGCTTTGCCCCACATTATATCTATGTTTCCGTTGGTGCTTGTATTCAACAACTGGGCGCTGGCATGGTCATTCCTGCTTTATTAGCGTGGGGACAATCCATTTTACCTTTTGAGCAGCGCAGCCGAGGTATGGGGATTTGGGCAACGGCTTTTTTCACAGGCACTTTCGTGTGTCCAATGCTGGTCAATATGGTCGAGCAAGCCCATGACTTGCAAAAGGCGATGGTGGTTTTTGGCTTTATTGCTATGGCGCTTGCTCTGCTGAGTTTCTTTTTCGCTCAGAGCCAAAAAATGAATGCTGTTAATAATAAATCTCATGCTGCTCAGAAGGGGCAATAAATCATTATGACATTACAGACAAAACACTTTGATTACATAATTGTTGGTGCAGGTTCTTCTGGCTGTGTGTTGGCTGATAGACTCAGTGCCGATGGAAAAAGTAGTGTGCTTTTAGTTGAAGCGGGCGGGCGTAATCATTCCGAGTTAGTGAATATGCCACGTGCTTTTTTGAAAATGTGGGGGACACCGGGGTATTTTTCCTACTTTCCTATTAAGAATCAAAAAGATAGACCCGCTGATGAAACCTGGGTTTATGGCAGAGGGCTGGGTGGTTCCAGCTCAACCAATGGTACGTGGTTCTTGCGAGGTATGCAGGCCGATTATGACTCATGGCGAGACTTAGGGCTGAGTGAATGGTCATGGAAAGACGTATCCCGTTGTTTTAATGAAATGGAAAGCTATCAATATGATCATGCTGATCCCTCTCGCGGCAGAAAAGGTCCGTTACAAATCACGGAATTACCTTATCGATCCCCTGTGTTGGATGCGACACTAAAAGCAGGTCAGGAGTTTGGCCTGCCAATATTGAAGGATATTAATACGCCAAATACTCAAGGCATTGGCTATACCCAAGCAACAGTGGATCGCCGTGGTCGAAGAGCGTCGTCTTATCGTGCTTTTTTGAAGCCTGCATTAGGGCGCAGTAATTTGACGGTCATTACGGATACGTCTGTACTGCGTATTGTAATGGAAGGATGCAAAGCCACAGGGATTCGTTGTAAGCAAAATGATGAGACCTTCGACGTGTATGCTAACCGTGAAGTGATTGTCAGCGCGGGAGTGATGCAAAGTCCAAAGTTGTTACAGGTGTCGGGTATTGGCCCGGCTGATGTATTGGAACGTGCAGGCGTTGAGGTGGTAAAAGATTCCCCTAACGTTGGTCGACACTTGGTTGATCATGCCATGTTGTCTATTTCTTTTCGTATGAAAAATGCCAAAGGAGCAAATTTTGAATTTGACGGGTGGCGTTTGACGAAAAATGTACTGCAGTACTATTTAACCAGAACAGGTCAAATGGCCTATACTTCGCCTGAGTTGACCGCACTGATTTCTATGAAAGGAGAGCCAAACTGGCCTGATGTTCAATTTGGCATAGGGCCATTTTCTATGCGCTCATCTGAGGAGATGAAAGCGAATCCGGGTCAAGGTGCGCTTGAAGATAAACCAGGATTGACCGTCAACGCTATGTATCTTCGTCCTAAAAGCCGCGGTAGCATTTCAATCGAGTCAGCCGATATTAATGTGCCTGCGTTGAACGATGCCAATTGGTGGGGAGATGCAGAGGATCGGCAAACCTATATTCAGCTAGTAAAATTGATTCGTCGATTTATTGCTCAGCCAGCCTTATCGAAATACATTGAGCATGAGGTGTCACCGGGGGATGATTGCCAAACGGACGAGCAGATCTCTCAAGCATTAAATTGGTTAGTCAGTGCGGGTCTGCATGCGACTGGAACTTGCCGTATGGGCTCTCCTGAAGATTCTGTATTAGATTCAAGACTGAGAGTGCATGGTATTAAAGGGTTACGAGTCGTTGATTGCTCTTCTATGCCGACGCCACCTTCTGGTAATACTAACGGGCCAGCGATGATGCTTGGTTATAGAGCAAGTGAGTTGATTCTTGAGGATAGGGAGTCAGAATAGACTTTCATTCTGTCTCTGGCCTTTGTGTGGTAAAACTGCATATTAGTCGAAAGTCTGATATTGTTTCTTTAACATTCAAACGATCATTTGGATCGTTGCCAGTGTATTTATGAGAACCCAAGTATGTATGTACTTGGGTTCATTTCTTTCTTAAAAAGAATGAGTCACTTTTTTGTCTCTATCGCCTCATTTTAGGAGATAGATTTAAGTAGAACGTTATGTCTAAAAATTTGAAATTCGAAACAACGCTTGCGCAAAGTGCTTCCTGTGTCCGAAAACCCCAGCAAGGCAGAAGTGTAGCCTCACTTAATAGAATGTTTGATGCAGCAATGGGGTTGTTACAGGAAAGAGGAAGTGACGATTTTACGCTGCAAGAAGTGAGTGTAATAGGTAAGGTTTCAATTGGCTCTATCTATTATCGCTTTAAAAATAAGGACGAGTTAGTGAGGGAGTTGCTTTTTCAGGGCATGCATAAAATGGCTGAAAAAGAGCAGGATGCCATTAACTCGTTACTGGAAGAGTGTACAAATTTAGCGGATTACATGCCTCGTTATGTCAAAGCGTATTCCGACATATTAAAAGACCATGCGTTGTTGATGCGGCTAGCGATGCGTCGTGCCGGTATGGACCCTCAAGCAAGCAGCTCTGGTAATGAGAAAATGAGAAAAGCCATGAAGATAAGTGTCGATGCTGTATTGAATTTTCAGGATGAAATTACCGGCAACGCTGCGCTAAAAGCGAGTATGGTTTTCCAAATTATTTTTGCCTCTTTAGCGCGACACTTGAGTTTGGATACAGAGGATGATTCGACTCTCAAGCAAGACTGGAATGAATTGATCGAAGAGCTGAGCGCCATGACGCTTTCCTATTTAGAAAATGACATACGCTATTGAACTCCATCTATCTCGCTTTTATTTCATGGATACTTTTCGATCTAAGAGAATAGGGCCTGTGCCTTCGGTGGCGAGTTTGTCTTGGTCATTGTAGATGGGACACTGAGTTAAGGACAAGCAGCCGCAGCCAATACAGCTTGTTAGTGAGTCACGAAGATTTTCTAGATATGCAATTCGGGTGTTTAATTCTTCATTCCAGTTTGATGCGAGAAGCTGCCAATCTTCTTTTGTCGGTGTTCTATTCTCCGGTAGTGAGTCAAGGGCATGCTTAATGTTATCTAGTGTGATACCGATTTTCTGAGCGGCCTTGATAACCGATATTCGGCGTAAGGTATCTCGATGATAACGGCGCTGGTTTCCCTGATTACGCCAGCTTTTAATTAAGCCTTTTTCTTCATAAAAATGTAGCGTCGAGACATTAACACCGCAGCGTTTTGCCATGTAGCCTACGGTTAGTTCCTCTTTTTTCATAATCTTTCCAGTCTTAAAAAATAAATAGGGAAAAGTCTAAAAAACACTTTACCTCAATATAACTTGAGGTTCTATAGTGAAGACACTGCAACACAGAAGGCTGCTACGGTGTGTTTTTGCCTTTGTTTATTTCAACCCTACAAGGTAATTAAGGAGAAAAAGTATGAGACTGGAACATCTTAACTTAGTCGTGAAGGACATGGATGCAACGCTAACCTTTTACAAAGCCGTATTTCCTCATTGGCGAATTCGTGCCCAAGGCACATCGGATTGGTATGGTGTCCAGCGCAATTGGGTGCATTTTGGTGATGATTATCAATTTCTTACCTTTAACGATAATGGTGCTGGAGAAAATCGCGACCTTAAAGATCATCGAGTTGGATTGGCTCACTTTGCTTATGTCACTAATAATCTAGAGGCTGTTATCAATCGTATAAGGCTGGCGGGCTTTCAGGAGTCGCACAGAGGGCCAGAAAATCCACACCGGAAAAATGTCTATTTTATCGACCCATCTGGCTATGAAGTGGAGTTTGTTGAGTATTTATCTGACTTGCCTGAAGAGCGTAACAACTGTCATGATCTGGAATAGAGGACTTTGATCTGCTTTGATACGAATGCATTAAAGAAAATAGAAAGCCGCAAGACAAATAGTTTGCGGCTTTTAAATACCTATAGTTAAGGAAGTCGAGTGCCTAGTATTGGGAGTCTTTTAGGACTCGCTCGCCATAGATTCCATTCTTTGGAATCGGTTTATAGCTAGAGTTGGCTGCACGCATAACACGAATTCCTTCCGCGCCTGCATTACGTGCCGAAATGATATCGCCATCGGCATCACCATAATAAATCTTGATATCATGCTGTTTTATGTATTTCGTTTTTGTGTATTCCGTGCGGCTAGACCCTGCAAAAATGACATTGTGCATATTTTTGATATCAAAGGTCTTTTTCAAATACTCTGTCGTAAAATGACACTTAGAGCCAGTGCGACCCGTAATAAAGTAGATGCTATCACCACGTTGCTGGTGCATGGCAATTAACTCTTTTGCAATGTGTTTGGGCATACTGAATTTGTCCCATCCACAGTTCGCCTTATCCCAAAACTTTTGATTGCTTAAATAAGAGTAACTATTTGGTGAGAATTCTTGTTGGCCACGGTAAAACACGGGAGAGCTAAACAAGGTTGTATCATCAATATCAAAGCCAACGGCAAAAGGCGCTTTGCCTTGGAACTCTTGTTTGAGATCCGCAACAGAAATCATTTTCACATCCTTTGGCATGCCGGCAGTGGTCATATCAATGGTGGAATAGCCCTTATGAGTGCCTGGTGTTTTCGGGTCGGCATTAGCCGATAGACTAGCTATACAAGTCAGTACTAAAGTCATTGAGCGTAAAGTATGGTTCACAGTGTTCCCTCAGCGTTATTGTCATAATAGGGACTTTTGCATGACTGCTGCGTATGCCAATAGCGTATTAAAAATAGACTCAAAACACGTATTTATGGAGCATAAACTTTGCTTTTTCGTCTATTTTGCTTCGTCTAGGCTTTGCTCGTGATGTCCTACAAAGGGTCTCTAATGGCTTTTATTCTATAGATAAAAAATGTGACTTTCTATGATCTTGTTTTGATTCATTAAAGAGCAAAAGTAGGTGGCTTATTAAGACAGCAGGTTTAGGTGTTTGTGTGGATGTATACAGAACACTTAGAATAAATGTATTTTTTCATTGCTTTAATGTGTTTATTTTTAATGATGTAGGCGTATTTTATGAAGATGAAAAATGCCTATAGATAATATTTTGATGTTTACATGCTTTAAAATGATGGGAGGCTATTTTGTAACTTATTGATGTTTTGGCACTATTTTCTCTTTTTTTGATATTTATTTGAGTGTTTTGTTGATGCCATTTAAATGAATATGTATTCATTTAAATGGCATGTGTGCATTAGCCTTTTCTCTTCTCTACTAGATTGTTTCTGAAATGTCATAGAATGTTGTTAGTGCGAGACCTCGCATTTGGAGTTAATAGCTGGCGTACTAGATATTAACAATTAAGGAATACTCTCAAGGAATGAGAAATGAATAAAACACAACGACACAAAAATTGGTTTTTGGCTATTGGTATTGCGGCTGCTTTTCCTGTTTCCGCAGCAGAAATGGTAACAGTTCAAGATAGGGGGTTACTTGAACAGTCACTGCAAGCTCAGTCCCGCAGTATTGCTCCAGTCGAAACTGGATTCAAAGCCGTAAAACGCGTAACGCTACCCAACGGAAAAGTCAAAATCCGCTATCAACAAACGCATTATGGTCTTCCCGTTTTCAATACCTCTGTGGTGGCCTCAGAATCTCAATCTGGAAGTAATGACGTCTATGGGGTTATGGCACAAGGGATTGCCAATGATATATCTATCCTTCAGCCAGCTTTTGATAAGAAGAAAGCTATTAGTCTTGCAAAATCCAGCTATGAGGGCAAAAACAAATTAGTGGCTAGTGACACTAAAACAGAAAACGAAAATGCTAAGCTAATGGTTCGTCTTGATGAAAACAACCAAGCCCAGCTGGTTTATATGGTTAACTTTTTTGTTGCCACAAACACGCCAGCGCGTCCATTCTTTTTCATTGATGCCACCACAGGAAAAGTGTTGAAAACGTGGGAAGGGCTAAACCATATAGAGGAAAAGGGTACTGGACCTGGAGGGAATGAGAAAACAGGTCAATATATTTATGGTTCAGACTACGATGGATTTACTATCGATAAAACAGGGACAACCTGTACGATGGATAATAGCGTGGTTAAAACAGTCGATCTTAATGGGAGGGAATCTGGCAGTACTCCGTACAGTTATAAGTGTACTGACTCTCGAAACTATAACGACTACAAAGCGATTAATGGCGCTTATTCTCCACTCAATGATGCCCATTACTTCGGTCAAGTTATTTTTGACATGTACAAAGACTGGCTTAACACTTCCCCCCTTACATTTAAGCTGACCATGCGTGTGCATTACGGTAGTAATTATGAAAATGCTTTCTGGAATGGTACGTCAATGAGCTTTGGTGACGGAAAGAATAGGTTCTATCCACTGGTTGATATTAATGTCAGTGCTCATGAAGTGAGCCATGGTTTTACTGAGCAAAACTCTGGGCTTATTTATGAAGGTATGTCCGGCGGAATGAACGAAGCGTTTTCGGATATCGCAGGGGAAGCAGCAGAATACTACACCAGAGGTAAGGTCGACTGGCTTGTTGGTGCAGATATCATCAAATCATCTGGTGGACTGCGTTATTTTTATCAGCCTTCACTAGATGGCCGATCTATCGATAGCGCTTCACAATACAATGATAGTCTTGATGTTCATAACTCAAGTGGTGTCTACAACCGTGCTTATTATTTGCTAGCAACGAAATCTGGCTGGAACCCTCGTAAAGGGTTTGAAGTGTTTGCGGTTGCAAACCAATTGTATTGGACGGCAAATAGTACCTTTGATCAAGGAGCGTGTGGTGTTGCAAAAGCTGCGAAGGACTTAGGCTATTCCGTTGCTGATGTTGAATCTGCCTTTAAAACAGTAAGTGTAAATGCGTCATGTGGTACTGGATCAACGCCAGAATCAGTTCTAAAAAAAGGAGAGCCTAAAACCAACTTGTCAGGGGGAAAAGGATCTCAAACGTATTTTACTTTCACCGTGGATAGAACATCGAGATCAACCATAAGAATGTCTGGTGGAACAGGGGATGCGGATCTGTATGTTAAAGCCGGTCAAAAACCTACGAAATCGTCATACGATTGTCGTCCCTACAAAAATGGCAACACCGAACGCTGTACCATCATTACTCGCCCAAATACAACCTACTATATTATGTTAAATGGTTATCGCAGTTACTCTGGTATTACACTCAGCCTAAACTAGTGATTTAACCGATAGCAACCAATTTTAAAAGCGCACATCATCGTGCGCTTTTTTATGGTTACATGCCCTACTCAAGGATATATTGCCATCAGCAGAACTGACTTATGGCAACATGGGAAGGGAGCTTCATGGACCTCTCTGACAAGAAGGAGAGCCCACAGATTGATATAATTATTGTTGATTGCTTAAATCAACCATGACTTTAACCATGCCCAGATCCGTCACTAAGGGGGGAATCGTCTCAGATAAATTCGTAAAATGCAGTTTATCTGCCAAGGTGTCTGTCTTAATGTACTCAAGGTATTGCTGACACCAATGAGCCAGTTCGTCACTCGCTTCAATGCTAATGTCGATACGATCCAATACCTTGTAGCCCTGTTGTTTACGCATTTTCTGAATATGGCTGACAATCTCTCGCATGGCGCCTTCTGCCACCAGTTCTTCTGTCAGTTCTGGGTCGATGCTGATCGACACAAAACGGTTGGATGTGGTGTGTGTACCTGCTTTGGCCTGACGATAGACGTGAATCTCCTCTTGGTTAAATACTTGCCCGTCCACCTCGATTTGCCCTTGGGTTTCTAAATGCTCCAGCTCTTGCTCATTGAGTTGCGCAATGCGTGCAGCATAGTATTTCATCTGCTTGCCAAGGCGTTTGCCCAAAACTGGGAAATTCGCTTTCGCGTAGAAATCGATGAAGTCATTCTCTTGTTGGCTAAAGAGTACGTCTTTGATGTTCAACTCGGTTTGAATGTAATCCGTCAAACGGGCGATATCGTTTAGTACCTGAGCCTCTTTATGCAATACGGTCAGCGATTTGAGCGGGGTTTTTAGTTTAATTTTCAAATCGTTACGCAGTTGACGACCCATTACCAAGATATGCTGAACACGAGCGACACTGGCTTCTAAGTCTTCGTGTTTTAATGCCGTATTCGCTGTGGGGTAGTCACACAAATGCACAGACTCTGGCCTATCGTTAGCGGAAAAAGGCAGCAGCTCTTGGTATAGATGCTCCGCAAGGAAGGGCGTAAAAGGTGCCATTAACGTACCAAATGTATCCAAACAAGAGTACAAAGTGTCATAAGCCTGTTGTTTGTCTTCATTCATTTCTTTTTGCCAAAAGCAGGCTCGATTCAAACGGATATAGCCATTGGTGAGATCTTCGATAAACTCAAAGAGCGCAGGCACCACGTTGTAGAGATGGTAGGCTTGCATCTCCTGATTGACCTTGGTTGTTAAGGTTTGCAGGCGAGACAATATCCACTGATCCAAGATGTTATCAGAGGGGTTGTCCGATCCAGTGTCTTGCCATTGGTCGATCTCGGCGTAAGTCGAGAAGAAGCGAAAACCATTGAGCCAAGGCAACAAGACCTGACGCACCATATCTTGTACGCCAGCATCAGAAAAGCGTTGCTCTTCCGCCTTTACCAAGCCTGAGTTGATCAAATAGAGACGCAAAGCATCCGCTCCGTAATGCTCCATCAGAGTATCAGGGGGAGTATAGTTTTTGAGGCGTTTGGACATTTTCTTGCCATCTTCTGCCATCACAATGCCATTGACGATAACGTTTTTAAACGCTGGTCGCCCAAACAAACATTGGCTGAGAACTTGTAAGGTGTAAAACCAGCCTCGTGTTTGATCCACTCCTTCTGCGATAAACGCAGCAGGGAAGTTTTGCTCAAATTGCTCTTTATTTTCAAAGGGGTAGTGCACTTGTGCATAAGGCATGGCACCGGACTCAAACCAGCAGTCGAATACTTCCGCAATGCGTCGATAGGTGCCTGGCTCCTCTGGAAGGGAGAAAGTCAGTTCATCAACATGATCGCGATGCAAATCGTCGACAGTGACGCCGGTGTAGTTTTTTAACTCTTCTATAGAGCCAAGGCATAAGTGTTTTCCTGTTGTATCGTTTACCCAGATTGGCAGCGGAGTGCCCCAATAGCGGTTACGCGATACCGACCAATCGATCGCCCCTTCTAACCATTTTCCCATTCGGCCTTGTTGGATATGCTCTGGCACCCAATTGATCTGTTCATTGTTGGCTTGTAGCTCGGCACGCATCTGCTCTACCTTGATGTACCAAGAGGGCACAGAGCGATAGATGATGGGCGTATCGGAGCGAGGGCAAAAAGGATAACTATGGGTGATGGTTTCCTGACGGTACAAAAGATCACGCGCTTTTAATGTTTGCAGGATGGCTTTATCCGCGTCTTTCACATACAAGCTTTCGAAGTCTGTCACTTCATGGGTGAAGCGGCCACGACTGTCCAAAGGGCAAACAGAGGCGTGTAGACCATTGGCTTTGCAGACGCGGTTATCGTCTTCGCCAAAGGCGGGGGCCATGTGGACAATGCCTGTACCACTGCCAGTTGAGACAAAATCATCGGCAAATACTTGGAAAGCGCTGGACTCATTCAAGTGGCTAAAATACGGGAAAAGCGGCTCATAGTGTTTACCACTCAATTCCGCTCCTAGAGCTTTATCGAGTACCTCTATATCACGGCCTTTGCTCATAGACTCTAGTTGCGTCTCGGCAAGCCAAAGAGTTTTGTTGATAGAGGCATCATGCACTTTGACATAAGGAATGTCTGGGCCAACGCACAGGGCAAGGTTTGAAGGCAATGTCCAAGGAGTCGTCGTCCATGCTGCAAAATAGGTGTCTTCCTCTACGAGTTTAAACAACACTGTGACCGCAGGATCTTGAACTTCCTTGTAGTTAGAGCTGGCTTCAAAGTTAGATAATACGGTTTCCAGCTCAGTGGAGTAGGCAATGACCTTGTCGCCTTGGTAGACGAGCCCTTTATCCCACAACTGTTTAAAGACCCACCAAACGGATTCCATGTACCAAGGCTCCATGGTGCGATAATCGTTGTCAAAATCTACCCAGCGGCCAAGGCGCGTGATGGTCTTTTCCCACTCGCTGGCATAACGCTGAACAATGCCACGGCATGCCCCGTTGTAACGGGCGATACCCAGCGATTCAACCGCTTCTTTGGCGGACATGCCAAGGGATTTATCGATTTCATGCTCGATGGGCAAACCATGACAATCCCAACCAAAACGGCGTTCTACATGGAATCCTTTCATCGTAAAGTAACGCGGGATGATGTCTTTGATGGTTGATGCCACTAGATGACCATGATGGGGCAACCCCGTTGCAAACGGCGGCCCATCGTAAAACACATAGTCGGGTTTATTTTTCGACGCGGCAAGAGAACGCTTAAAAATCTGTTTATCCTGCCAAAATGTCAATACAGCCTGTTCGGCATCAACGAACGAAAAACGCTCGGATGTAGAGGGATTATTCGCCTCGGGGGCTAAATGCGAAGGGGAGTCTTGAGTGCGCATATCGGCTTCCTGTTAACACCCAAGAAGCCGAAAAAAGAAACCCGCCTCTTGGGCGGGTTTGCTTTATTTACTCAACAACGAACCCACCACTCCTAGGAATGATGATAATAATTCGTTGTTGAGTAAGGGATACGTTTTTCATAGCTCTATTTTTACCTTTGCAGAGAGGAGTCGTCAAGGGATATTCAGCATCTGTTTGCTTGATAAATGATCAGTCGCAAATTAAGATGACCTTTTATTAGGTCGATTAAAGGTGCTTTAAAATGACTTCTAGAATCCTTTCCGACGTGGCTGCCAGTATTACAGAGTTTAAGCCAACCCGATGAAAGTTGCCGCCAGCGCACACGGTAAAGCGGTTGCGGTATTAAATCGCAATGAACCTGCGTTCTACTGTGTCCCTGCCGAAGCGTATGAAGCCTTAATGGATAAATTGGAAGATATGGAACTGATAGCACTCGTGAAGGAACGCGCCAATGAAGAAAGTATCCCAGTCAGCATCACTGACTTATAAACTCGAATTCAAAAAGAGTGCTCTGTAAAGAATGGCAAAAACTTGGGGCGACGCTACAGCAGAAATTTCTTAAAAAAATATTCAATTTACATTAAAGTAAAAAGGGAAGAGTATGGATAATGTAGAACTTTTAGAAGATATATTATTAGAGTCAGGAAGTATTGATCGTTTTTTTGGTAGAAAAATACCAGTAGACTTGTGGAGGGCAAAGAAAGTAAAAAGTAATGAGCCATTGTTCAATTTGGTTGAGACTGAAATTGAAAGAAAAAGAGGTGCTCCAAGAAAACCTGATATTACTATAGAGAATGATAGGGTTTTTGTTAGAGATAGGCCAAGAGGAATTAGTACCTTTGATAGGCCAAATACTTTTAAAGGACAGTGGGAGTACTATAAGTTACCTGCAGGTTCCTTGTTACCTAAGGGGCTGGTCATTGTGAGAGATTCTTATAACCCTGTATTTAAAGCTACTCATCATACTATAGCTCCTGAAATGGATATGCCTCTTGTACGCTTTAAAATGTTACTTAATCAATTAGCGAGTATGATTGAAAAAGATGAGGTGGCTTAATGCAAATAAAAGATGATTGGTTAGCAACTATTTTGTGTGCTATGAATGATGCAATAAAGTTTAATGATACTTTAAGAAATAGTGAAACAGTTACGGATGTTGAGGATGTAGAAGAGTGGTTGATGCAAATTTTTGAATGTAAGGAATATTTGCAGGAAGAAATTTCGAAAAATCCACAGCTAATGAGCCGGTTAGAAAAGCATTTTAAAATTTAAAACTGTCGACTTAATACATTTCTAGTCGGAAATATAAAACATATTTTTTAATTTTGATAAAATTTTTTGATGAAAAGCCAACTCATTCAGTTGGCTTTTGTCGTTTCTGAAAGTCGAAAAGCCTAGTTGTTTTTCTTCAACCCCAAGTAGTTCTCTATCCCTTTGATCTGGTCTTCCGCGTGGTGGTTGACGTAGAGAACCGTGGTTTCTTTTCCTTCGCAGATTTTTTCGATTAGTGCGAGGACGAGCTGGCGGTTCATGTCGTCTAGACCAAGGCAAGGTTCGTCTAGGATCAATAATGGTGGGTGTTTCACCATGGCGCGGGCGATGAGTAATAAACGCTGGTCGCCGTAGGAGAGTTTGTTAAAGGGGTGGTCAGCGCGGTCTTCCATGCCTAGCAGTGCAAGCCATTGGTCGGCGATTTTCTTTTGGTTATCGGTGGATTTGCTGTACATGCCGATGCTGTCATAGAAGCCGGAAATAATGACGTTTTTGCAGCTGGTGCTGACGCGGTACTCCCACTGTAGTGCCGTGGAAACGTAGCCGATAAATTGTTTGATCTGCCAGATGCTTTCGCCGTTGCCGCGTTGAAAACCAAAGACGAAAATATCGTTGGTATAGCATTGCGGATGATCGCCGGTAATCAATGACAAGACGCCCGTTTTGCCGCTGCCATTGGGGCCGCTGAGTTGCCAATGTTGCCCTTGTTCTATGGTCCAATCTAGTTTATCGACAATCACAGTATCGCCGTATTTGATGGTGGCTTGCTTGAGTCTGACCAGTGGCTGGTTTGGATCGAGTGCTGGCAGTTTATTCGCTGGGTCGGCGTCTGGCACACTTAGATCTGTGGTTTTCAGATGCAGTAATTGATACAACTCGTTAAAAGCATTTTCGTCTTTTTTATCTACTGTTAGAGCCAGCTTGCCATTGTCTACATACGCAATGTGGGTGATAAAATCTGGCATTTCATCAAATCGGTTAAGCACCATGATCATGGGGGTGGTATCGACTATGCTTGCCAAATGTTTTTGTAGCATGGTAAGCGTATTGGCGTCTAAGCCGTCGAAGGGTTCATCGAGAATTAATACATCTGGTTTGCTGGACAAAGCGCGAATCAGCATGACTTTGCGCGTTTCGCCTGTGGAGAGTTTACGGAAGGCACGGTCAAGCAATTGGCTTAAACCGAACTTTTCTACCAGTGCTTGGGCCAGTTCTGGATCTTGGCAGTTATCGAAAATCATTTCATGAACGGGCGTCCCGAGGGAAATCACGTCCATGATGTCGGCGTCGTCTTTTTTTAGTTCTTTGGCAATCAGTTCGGCTTGGGCTTCAAAAGACACCAACCCCACATTTTGCGGAAGGCCTGTTATCGTGCCATTTTCAATCTCACCAACGCCTGCAAGCACGGCCGCCAAGGCCGATTTACCCGCGCCGTTTGTACCGGTAATTACCCAGTGCTGGTCAGGCTCAATGGTCCAGTTAATCTCGCTTAGCGTAAAGCGATCATCAAAGTTCACCGTTACCTTGTTGAAGAGAATATTATCTAAGCGGATGCTGCCCATGGTATTTCCTAATGTTTTGTTGAGAACAAGAAAGACAAAAAAGCCGAGTTCTGAAGCTCGGCTTTTTAAATGAAAATGACGATGTTATGAGCGAAGCCAATACGAGTCTATTTTTAACAAAGTATTGGCGAGCGCAATAATCGTATTAAACGATTTTTTTCATGTCCGCCATATGACCACGTAAAACAGAGCCTACCGCTTCAACTGGATGAGAGCGAAGCGCTGTGTTTACTTCGATCAAACGAGCGTTGTCTACGCCATTGTCTTCTACAGAAAGCCCTTTACCGATGACGTCAGACTTGATGCCTTTTATGAAATCAGCCAATAGAGGCACACAAGCATGGTTGTACAGGTAACAACCGTATTCTGCTGTATCAGAGATCGTCGCGTTCATTTCGTACAGTTTCTTACGAGCGATGGTGTTCGCGATGAGTGGGGTTTCATGTAGAGACTCATAGTAAGCCGATTCTGCAATGATGCCCGCAGCCGTCATGGTTTCAAATGCTAGCTCAACACCTGCTTTCACCATAGCCACCATCAAGATACCCTTGTCGAAGTACTCTTGTTCAGAGATTTCTACGTCGCCAGCAGGCGTTTTTTCGAAGTTGGTTTCAGCGGTATCTGCACGCCATTGAAGCAAGTTTTTGTCGTCGTTTGCCCAGTCTTCCATCATGGTTTTAGAAAAATGACCGCTCATGATGTCGTCTTGGTGCTTGTTGTACAAAGGACGCATGATTTGCTTAAGTTCTTCAGCCAGATCAAATGCTTTGATTTTAGCTGGGTTAGAAAGACGATCTAGCATGTTGGTCACGCCGCCGTATTTCAATGCTTCAGTTACAGTTTCCCAACCGTATTGGATCAATTTAGAGGCGTAACCTGGATCGATGCCTTCTTCAACCATTTTGTCGAAGCAAAGGATAGAGCCTGTTTGCAACATACCACAAAGGATAGTTTGCTCACCCATCAAGTCAGATTTCACTTCGGCGATGAAAGAAGACATTAGAACGCCTGCTTTATGACCGCCAGTACCCACTGCGTAAGCTTTTGCTAGGGCTAGACCTTCGCCTTTAGGATCGTTGTCTTCGTGAACAGCGATCAGTGTTGGAACACCAAAGCCACGAACGTATTCAGCACGTACTTCAGAACCTGGGCACTTAGGTGCTACCATGATAACCGTTAGGTCGTCACGAATTTGCATGCCTTCTTCCACGATGTTGAAACCGTGAGAGTAAGATAGGCAAGCGCCTTCTTTCATAAGTGGCATAACCGCTTCAACAACAGAAGAGTGTTGTTTATCTGGTGTTAGGTTAAGAACCACATCAGCTGTTGGAATCAAGTCTTCGTATGTACCAACAGTAAAACCATTCTCTGTGGCGTTTTTCCAAGACTGACGTTTTTGAGCGATGGCTTCTGGACGCAACGCGTAAGAAACATCAAGGCCAGAGTCACGTAGGTTCAAGCCCTGGTTAAGACCTTGTGCACCACAACCGATGACAACCATTTTTTTGCCTTTTAGCGCTTCTACGCCATCCGCAAATTCTGACATGTCCATGAAACGGCATTTGCCCAGTTGTTCTAGTTGCTCGCGTAGCGGCAATGTATTGAAGTAGTTAGCCATGGTAAACATTTCCTAGTTTTTATGTTTAATGTATCGGCCATAACAGCATGCCGATATTAAAAATGGATGACACAGCCGCCAAGCAAGATTCTGATGACGTTCTGCGAGTAGAGCTAATCTATCCTAGTAACATTTTTTCGTAAATTGATATATTCGCAATATAGTGTCCCACTTTTTGCAAACATGGTTTATGATGAGTAGTTCGTAGGCGAAGGTGTGTTATGAAGATTAGAACGATCAAGCAATTTCTTGCGTTAGCAGAAGCATTGAATTTCGGGCGCGCTAGCGACGAATGTCATATCAGTATTTCGGCCTTGTCGCGTAACATTCGACACTTAGAAGATGAACTAGGTGTTGTGTTGTTTAATCGTGATAATCGCACTGTTGTGTTGACCAAAGAAGGACAAAAGTTTCTCAAGTACGCCCGTGATACTAGTCGGCAATGGGATTTGATCCGCCATGAGCTGACGGATAATCCCGATGAGCTGAGTGGTGAAATCAGTCTCTATGGTTCGGTCACCGCCAGTTATAGTTTCTTGTATGAATTACTGCGCCGTTTTCGCATTGCCTATCCGGCGATTGAGATTAAGCTGCGTACTGGTGATCCAGAGCATGCGATCGGGCACATTCTGGATGGTAAAGAAGACATTACCATTGCTGCGCGGCCTGCGAATTTACCCCGTGGTATGGCGTTTAAGCCCATTGCCATTTCACCTTTGTTATTTATTGCGCCACTAGATCAGCAAGTACCGAATGTACCTGCCAATCCCCCTACTAGACCAGAAGAGTGGGCGCACATTCCGATGATCCTGTCGGAAAGTGGCGTGTCTCGAACCCGTGTCGATGAGTGGTTTCGTCAACATGACATTACGCCACGGATTTATGCGCAGGTAACGGGTAACGAAGCCATTGTGAGCATGGTGAGTTTAGGCTTTGGCATTGGTGTAGTGCCCAAAATCGTCTTAGATAATAGCCCGTTGATGGATCGAATTAAGGTGCTAGAGGTAAAGCCTGAGTTAGCGCCTTACGACATTGGTTTGTTTACCTTGAAGAAAAACTTAAAAAATCCCTTGGTCGACGCTTTTTGGAGTTTGATGTAAGACCTATTTGCCAATGTCTCGTTAGAGAGTAATTAGAAAGAGTAATATATGTTTAAGTGGTTTAATGCCTCCATTACAAGAAAAGTGAGTAGTCTTTCTTTTGTTCTGTTGTCTTTTCTGTTTGTGGTGATTCTTTATTCTGTTTTAAAGTTGCAGAAAATAAATTATGAAATGCGGGAAGTGGCTCAGATTGATGTGCCTTTATCGGACGTTATCTCACAGATAGAGCTTATACAACTTAAGCAACATTTATTGATGGAAACCATCCGTCAACAAAAACAAGCTCTTTTCGATCATCCATCACTGAAAAAGAAAGCCTTGCTCGGATTCAATGACTACAACAGGTCATTGTCTGAACAATTAGTTAAAGCCATGCAGGTCATTCAAAATGGCCTGAAGCGTGGCGGTGTACGAATACAAGTGGCGGATCATCAAACATTGATTAAACAGATTCGCTCATTGCATATTGAACGGGAGGCTTTTGATCATCTAGTAAACCAGTTTTTTTTACATGGAGATACCGATTTTTCTCTCCATTGGAGCAACATAGAAAAGCATTGTAAAAAGCTCGATACTCAGTCCGGTATGTTATTAAAAAATATCGATCAACTAACCCTCAAGGCGTCTCTTTATACTGAAAGACAAGAGCAAGAGTTGATGATAGTGAACGCGATCTTAGGTATCGCGGCATTGTTCATCGGGACGTATTTGACCTTATATATTGTGCAGTCGGTACGGAGCCGAGTGGGCTCTATTCGTTGGAAAATTGAATCTTTACATCGAACGTTAGGCGAAGACTCTGATGAAGTGGGTGCCAACTCCTATCAAGATTTAGATGAGTTTAGTGTGCTTGAAGCGGATTTGAATATCTTGACGAATCGGCTTTCTAAAGAGCGTAGCAATCGCTATGAAGTAGAGCGTCAATTGATTGAGCTTGCCACGCGAGATAAGTTAACAGGCGCCTATAATCGTCATAAATGGGATGAGTTATTAAAAGAAGAGTTAGCGTTAGCTAATCGTGGCGGTCGATTTAGTCTTGCGCTGATCGATGTCGATTACTTTAAAAAAATTAATGACATGCATGGTCACGGTGTGGGGGACAAAGTGTTGCAATTTCTGGTGACGGAGTTAAATAAACTCATCCGCGAGACCGACATGCTGTTCCGAATTGGTGGGGAAGAGTTTGCCATTCTACTAAAAAATACAGGTCTGGATGAGGCCGGTAAGCTTGCCGAAGCGCTTCGCTTGAAAGTTGAAACATTCAACACGCCTTCTCTTCCTAGGTTTACGATCAGCCTCGGTGTAACAGGCAGCCAAGAAAGCGACGATCAAGTTAGTATTTTAAAGCGTGTGGATATGCTGCTGTACAAAGCGAAAGGGGCTGGACGAAATCAAGTGAAAATAGGTTAGTTCCCCCATGCCCTATCAGAAGAGTGTTAATAAGAAATCCTCTTTCGCCATAGAGACGCCGTTAATCATGATTTCCACGCTATGTTGTCCACTGTAATAGGCTCTTGTGGTAATGGGCTTGAAAAGGTGCTTCTTGGTGATAAATAGGTGTTGACTCGCAGGCAGAGTGACTTTTTTCCATTTAAATACTTTGGGTGAGGTGGTGCCGTTTTTCTTTTGATGATGGATAACATAATCAATCATCAACGTTTGGTCTTTATTCAGATCTGAGCTTAGTGAAAAGGAAAACACAAGTGATTGGTTTAGTGAGATGCTCGGCGTTGCAATAGTCAGTTGATGGCTTTTTAATTCTGGTGTGCCATAACCGAATGCTTTTAGTGCCGTGGTGTGACCTTGTTTTAATAAGGTGCGACAAGCGTGACGAAGGAGTTGCTGGCGAGGTGTATTTGCCCCTTTCATCCAGTCGATGGCGAGATCAGCGACTAGGTCAGGGTGATCTTTGGCGATGTCATTCAGGTTGTTGGCAACCGAGCGGCGTACATATTCTTCTGGATCATCGAGGAGTTTTTCCAATAATCGAATCACGAGCGTAGGATCTTTAATAAAGTCTGGCAACTGCATCGCCCAAGGTAAGCGCGGACGAGTTCCTTCGGATATTAAGCGTCGTACGTGTTTATTTTGGTCAGTAATCCAGCTATCTAGTGTATTTAAGGTTTTTTCTGGTACCGTTAATAAGAAAAAACGAATGCCAAACTCGGAGGTAAAGCGACGAGTCATGGCGTTTAGCAAGGTCATCGAAAATTCATGGTAGTCGATGCCATATTGCCCCACGTAATCCGCCATCGGCATAATGGCCCAACCTGTGATGCCACTTTCCTCTGTATGTGAATCGTTGCTGTCTGACTCCGTTGCCAAGCTGGCAAGCAGAATATTGCCCGCTTGGATAAAATCTTTGGGTAAATAAGAGGCCATGGCCTTGGTGATTTGCGCTGAGCGTTCTTTCAGCTCTAGCGTTTCAAGTTGATAACAAGCCGCTTCGGTAAAGCCTTGAGCATCAAACTCTGTCCAATGATGTTGAAAGTGGCCTGCCATTTTTCTTATAACAGTGTCATTGAAGAGGTTTTTAAACGGTTCAGACATTGGTTTCGTTTCCTTCAGCGGTTTGATCTTAAATTCCACCTAAATATGCCGCTATATTGGCACATACCTGTGTCAATTTCTGTCAGTATAAAAAAACACTTTTTGTTGGCCGCGTTGATATTCTGACAGACTGCGGTATATACTTTCTAGACCCCATTCACTCGTCAGATAAAGGAGGCCACCCATGCAAGAAATTGCATATCAATGTGAATTAGATTTCGCATTTCATCTTGGTGATCCACGCACAGCGCAAATTTGTTGTTAACGCACAGATTTCGCTGATATTACTATTCTGAACTGATACACAACGTCTGAACATGTCAGTGCTCATCTGTGCCTATCTTTTGATATGTTGCGCATAGGTGATTTATGTCTTTAATTTCTGTTATCGAATTATCTTATCAAGCGGGTAGTAAGCGCCTGTTTGACTCTTTGTCTTTTTCCATTGAATCTGGCGATCGTATTGGCCTTGTGGGCCACAATGGTTGCGGTAAATCGACGCTATTAAAACTTCTTCTTGGCGAGCTGACGCTAGACAGCGGTCAGTTGCATCGTCAGCGGGGGCTTAAGATTGGCTTGGTTGAGCAATTTTTATCCCCAGAGTTAGAAGCCATTTCGGCCCATCAAGCGGTACTGGATAAGATTCCAGCGGATGAACAGGTCGTACGTGGTTATCAAGTTGATACCTTGTTACAACAGCTTGGCTTTGACGAGGCGACCTTACAACGTCCCTTAAACTCTCTCAGTGGCGGTCAGAAAAACCTCGTATTATTTGCTCGTGCCATCATTGAAGAGCCTGAATTGCTGTTGTTGGATGAACCGGGTAACCATATGGACAGTCGTGCTATGTATTGCTTAAAACGTTATTTGAGCTTGCCGGATACGCCGTCGTTTCTGATGATTTCCCATGACCGTGATTTATTGGACTCGGTGACACAACGGACTTTGTGGCTTCGTGATGGGCGTTGTTATGCCTTTCATCTTCCTTATTCACAAGCCAAGGTCGCGCTTGCGGAGTCGGATGAAGCGGCCCGAAAAACTCGGGAAGCGGAAGAAAAAGAAATCGATAAGCTAAAAGCCAGTGCCAAGCGATTGGCTACCTGGGGGAAAGTGTACGACAACGAAGACTTAGCACGAAAAGCCAAGTCTATGGAAAAACGCATCGATAAGTTGGAAATCAATAAAACCTTCGTCACTCAAGGGTCAGGGTTATCGTTAAAAGTGGACAGTGAGTTTTTAAAAACCAAACAAGTCTTTGTTTTTGAAAATGAAACCATTAGCAGTCCGGATGGTCGACCGCTGTTTAGCATTGCTGATCTTAACTTTCGCCCCGGTGATCGTATTGCTCTACTGGGTGTCAATGGGAGTGGTAAATCCAGCTGTATTGAGCACTTGATAAAGGTGCATCAACAAAATGTTGGTGAGCAGAGTGCCACCCGTTTTAATCCTAATGTGCGCATTGGCTATTTTGACCAAGAGCTTGAGCAGTTCAATGTTGAACTGGGAATCGCGGATTGGATCCGGCAAAACTGTACTGCCAGCCAAGAAGAGATTCGTCGTGTGCTGATCCAATGGGGCTTTCCCTACCTTGATCATGGCCGACGAGTCAATGTACTCAGTGGTGGAGAACGGGCACGTATTTTGCTGCTAACCTTTCTGTTGGAGCAACCGAACCTGTTGATCATGGATGAACCGACCAACCATATTGATTTGCAGGGTAAGGAAGAATTGGAGTCTGACCTGACGCAAGAGGGCATCTCTTTGCTGTTTACTTCCCATGACCAGCGGTTTATTGAAAATATCGCCACGCGTTTTTGGTGGATCCACAATGGTCAGCTGGTGGAACTGCACGATAGTGATGTTTATTTCACTTCTCAGGGAGATGACGCTGGTAGTAAACCAAGTGCACTCACTGATGCGTCTCCTTTATTTCCAGAAGAGTCGGTTGCTACAGCGGCCATGACGGAAGATGAGCGAATATTGGAGCGTATTTGCGAATTGGAGCGGTTGCTAGAGGAGGATCTGGCTCGTAAACCCAAACGCCAGAAGCCCGCTAAGCAACAACAATGGCAGAAGGAATTGACTGTCTTAAACCAACAACTTGAATAGAGTCGCTTTTATTCCTGATGTAAGCAGGGCTTTTCGAACGTGAAATGCCCTGCTTTCGGTGTTAAATACAGGATAAATGATCGTGACGGAATACCAAGTCATTTGTGGTATCGTCCTTTGAAACGTGTCGATTGAGCGCCATATTTGTTCAACCGTCCTAACAAAAAAAGGTGAGCTAAATGAGTAAATTGGCGAAAAAATCTATTGAAACGGCCTTTTCGGGCTTGGAATATCTGCCGAATCGCACACCAGAAATGGCCTTTTCTGGTGGGGCGAGTAAGGCCTTTCTTGAATTATCCCAATACCGAGATGGTGCCATTTATGTGGGGCATTACTCTGGTAACAGTGAGTGGGAGCGGCATTCCGTTGGTGATGAAATTGTCATGGCTTTAGAGGGAACGACTACGCTGGTGTTATTAATCGAAGGTCAGGAAGAAAAGCATCTGCTTAACGAGCAGGAATTATTCGTTGTTCCTAAGAATGTATGGCATAGATTTGAATCATCGACCCACTTCAAGGTGATGACTGTGACACCACAACCCACTGACCACTCTTTAGAGAGACCAACAGACTCATAACGGTATTTGGTTATCAGACGTGACAGGAGCGAATTAACATAATATAAGACCTGTATAGTGCGTATTGTTTTCAGTCCGATCTTTTTCATTTAACCCATCATAAGGTGAGCAGGTTATGTTTTCAGTGACGGATTCTTCCCATGAAGATTCTCATAACGGTTTGGCTTCTTATCAAAGTATGAAAGACAGTATCTTGCATCATTTGCGTTATACCTTGGTGCATTTGCCTCAGCAAGCTACCCCAAGAGACTGGTGGCTGGCCTTGTCCCTTGCAATCCGTGATCGTATTACGGATGACATGGTAGAAACGCAGGTGTCGCATACGCGAGAGAATGTGCGACGGGTGTATTATCTATCAATGGAATATTTGATGGGGCGAATGCTGATCAATAATGCTCATAATGTTGGTGTGTATCACGAAGCGAAACAAGCCATCGAAGAACTGGGCCTGGATTGGGAGCAAATTTGTGATGAAGAAATGGACATGGGTCTAGGAAACGGAGGGCTCGGGCGCTTAGCGGCCTGTTTTCTGGATTCGTTAGCGACCTTAGACTTACCTGCGATTGGCTATGGCATTTATTATGAATTTGGTTTGTTCAAACAAGAGTTCTTGCAAGGGAAACAGGTAGAGCATCCTGATACTTGGATCAAATATGGTACACCTTGGGATGTCATGCGTCCGGAGTATTCGCAAACTATTCAGTTTTATGGCCGCGTGGAGGTCTCTTACGATAGCGCTGGTAACTGTCGGCCGAATTGGGTGGATACACGAAGTGTTATGGGCGTACCGTTTGATATTCCCGTCGCCGGCTATGACACGAAAACCGTTAACTTTTTGCGATTGTGGTCTTCCCATTCCACAGAAGACTTTGACTTGGAAGAATTCAACAAGGGCGATTATGTAGAAGCAGTGCATTCTAAAGTCCTTGGGGAAACGATTTCCAAGGTATTGTATCCGAATGACCAAAATGCCAATGGTAAAGAGCTGCGTTTAATACAACAGTACTTTTTTGTGGCATGCTCTTTAGCGGATATTTTACGACGGTTTGAGGTGATGAATTCGGATTGGTCAAGGTTACCAGAAAAAGCCGCCATCCAATTGAATGATACGCATCCCGCCATTGCCGTTGTCGAATTGACCAGGACGTTACTGGATGACAAACATTTAAGCTGGGAGACCACCTGGGATATTGTCACTCGTACTTTCGCTTATACCAATCATACTTTACTGCCCGAAGCGTTAGAAAAATGGGGGGTGGAATTATTCGAAAGGGTTCTACCACGACATTTGCAGTTAATCTATGAAATCAACTATCGCTTTCTAGGTGACGTTGAGCAGCACTGGCCTGGTAGGGATGATATCAAACGGGCGATGTCCATCATCGAAGAAGGGAATCATAAAATGATCCGCATGGCCCATTTGGCGGTGATTGCAAGCCATAAGGTCAATGGTGTGGCAGAACTGCACTCACAATTACTCAAGAGTGAGTTGTTCCCTTATTTTGATCAGCTTTACCCTCATAAATTCACCAACAAAACCAATGGCATCACTCCACGCCGCTGGTTATTGAATTGTAATGAAGGGCTGGTGCAACTCTTTGACCAATATGGTATCGAAAACGACTGGCCAAAGAACTTAGATAGGCTGCGTCAGTTAGAAACCTTACAGGATGACGAGGACTTTTTGACCGCTTTTATGGACGTCAAACATCAAAATAAAGTCCATCTTGCCCAGATTATTAAAAGAGAATGTCATATCGACGTGGATCCCCATGCTTTGTTTGATGTGCAAATCAAACGCTTGCACGAATATAAACGTCAGCATTTAACGCTATTAAATATTCTGACGCTCTACCATCGATTATTAAATTCACCCGAGTTAGATATGGTCCCGAGGGTCTTTATTTTTGGCGCCAAAGCGGCTCCGGGCTACGCATTAGCCAAAACCATTATCCATGCCATCAACTCCGTTGCGGATGTGATCAATAATGACACACGTATTAATGGGAAATTGAAAGTGGCCTTTCTGCCCAATTATCGAGTTTCCTTGGCATCACATATTATTCCAGCGGCCGATTTGTCCGAGCAAATCTCCACTGCTGGGAAAGAAGCCTCTGGAACAGGGAACATGAAATTGGCATTGAATGGCGCGGTGACGATTGGCACCTTGGATGGGGCGAATGTGGAAATATTGGAAGAAGTGGGGCCAGAGAACATTTTTATCTTCGGGCTCAATGTCGACCAAGTCCAAGAACTGGATCGCCATGGTTACCAGCCTTATCAATATTACCAGCAAGATGAAGAACTGAAAGGTGCCTTAGATTGGCTCTGTTCGGGTCATTTCTCGCCAAACGACCCCCATGCCTTTGATGATATTCGAAATAGCCTCCTTCAAGGTGGGGATCCTTATAAAGTCATGGCAGATTATCGAGCTTATGTTGATTGCCAACAACGCGTCTCAGAAGCCTATCAAGACAAAATGCGTTGGGCAAAAATGGCGGTGATGAATACCGCTCGGGTGGGTAAATTCTCATCGGATCGTACCATCCAAGAATACGCTGATGAGATTTGGACATTACCACCTTATTCGGTTTAAAGCGTATTGGCTGCTCTTAGAACCATTAGAAAAAGAGAAAAAAGAACACATGAAACAAGACGTAGTACATATTGCCCTAGTGGTTCGAGACTATGATGAAGCCATTGATTTTTATGTTAATAAGCTAAAGTTTGAGCTGTTGGAAGACACCTACCAGCCAGAGCAAGATAAACGCTGGGTGGTCGTGTCGCCGCCAGGTTCAAAGGGTGTGACTTTGTTATTGGCAAAAGCCTCTAAACCAGAACAAATGGACTTTATCGGCCACCAAGCGGGTGGTCGTGTCTTCTTGTTTTTAAACACCGATGATTTTTGGCGAGACTACGAACGTATGCTCGCCGAAGGGATTCACTTTATCCGACCGCCTGCCGAGCAGGAATACGGCACAGTGGCGGTATTTGAAGACTTATATGGCAACCTATGGGACTTGCTACAACTCAAAGACGACCATCCTATTTCTAGTCGGTTGAAAGCGCTCACCTGATATGTCGTTTTATCAGATTATTCCTTCCCCTTTTGTCTTCCAAGGTTAGGAGGTTAGGACGGGGTGTTCTGGTAGGCCGTGCTTGTTTTATCGTTGCGTCGAAGGCTGAGGATAGGGAGAAACAACCGTGATTAGCCGAGTTATTTACGATAAGACGATGTAACGAAGGAGATATGGATGGACAGGTATGCTTTATTTTTAATCATTGCAATAACAACCATTCTTTAAAATGAATTGCAGCTTGGTTGGTTTTCAATCGCTTGGGCATAACAAGGTAGTAATGTAAACCAGTAATAGATCTTGCCATTTTGTCCGTACCTTGCATTAACCAGCCATTTTTAATCGAGTTTGCGACGGCAAGCTGGCTGATGATGGCGATGCCTTGTCCAGAAAGTGCGGCCTGGGCGGTGAGGTTTTCATCGTTAAAATAACGAATATGTGGTTGAGTGTTGGCAACGATGCTTTTTATCGTTTCTTCTATTCCTAAATTTGGTAGGTTTGGGTTTTTCCATTGAGTACAGAAAAATACGGCTTCAGATAGGTTTTCATTGTGTTTTTTCCAATAGTCAGGTGTTGCAAAGAAGCCAATTGATTCTTGAATTAAAGGTTGGTGAATAAGTGTCTTAGTTTCAAGTTGTTTAGGCGGCTCTCCGTAACGAATCGCCATATCGACTCGTCTATCATGTTCCATATCTATAATAGATTCTTCTGCTCTTATTTGAATATCGATGTCTGGATATCGCTGCTGAAAATGCGCAAGCTTGGGAACCAGCCACATGGCCGCAAACGAGTTGGTGGTGCTGATGGTGAATGTTTGAGGGGATCCTTTTAATTGATTTACTGTTGAGAGTAAATCCTGCAGAGATTGATTGGCAGACGCTGCCAGTAATTCGCCTTCTTTCGTTAACGTCACCGCTCGCGTTTTTCGTTCAAATAATCTTACTTTTAAGCTGTCTTCAAGTGTTCTGATTTGATGAGAAATCGCCGTCGGCGTCACATTCAATTCATTGGCAGCGTCTTTAAAACTGCTTAACCGAGCAGCGGATTCAAAGGCTTTGATGGCATTTAGAGAAGGGAGTTGATGAAACATAAAGGTACTCTATGGATGAGAATAATTACTTTATAGGAAAAATAACACCATTTGTCACTAAAACGATTGCCGAACACACTATGCCTACTCACTATCAATGAAAGAGGCATAAAATATGAAAACTATTCTACATATCGACTCCAGTGTTCGTCGTACTGACAGCTCAACGCAAAGCTATAATTCGATTTCGAAGTCATTTGGACGTTATTTTATTGAGCTATGGCTGAATAAAAATCATCATGACAAAGTGATATATCGAGACCTCGGTCTCAACTCTCCCAGCTTTATTGATCAGGATTGGATTGCGGCCGCTTTTACCCCTAAAGGGCAAAGAAGCCCGTCTCAACAACAAACATTGGCCGAGTCCGAGGAATACTTTTCTGAACTGACCCAAGCCGATGTGATTGTGATCACCTCACCCATGTATAACTATGGGATGCCAGCAGTATTGAAGGCGTGGTTTGATCAGATGCTGAGAGTGAATAAAACCTTTACTTTTGATCTCGCTCGTGGGGATTTTCCCATTGAACCGACCTTATCGGGCAAAACCTTAGTCTTATTGACGTCATCTGGGGAGTTTGGTTTTGGTGCTGGTGGAGTACGTGAGCATATGAACCATTTAACGCCGCATATTAAAGCGTTGGCGCAATATCTGGGAGTGGATCAGTTCTATGAGATTGGTTCGGAATATCAAGAGTTTTCCGATGAGCGCCATCAGGCTTCGGTGGAAAACGCGCAACAGGATATTGCTGCATTAGTCGATCAGTTAAGCGAATGAAGGATCACCTAAAACCGCTAGTAGAAAGTGGATGCTTGTTGTTTGTCCCAGTGTATTCCATTCGTGCCAAATTGGTGATTAAAGGTAAGAAAGGCATTATCAAGAATAGAGAGCCAACTTTGGTATTGGAGGCTTTTTATAGTAATGATATTCACTATTATTAATCTCTTCTTAAGTCAGATGATATTGGTAAAATGAGCAATATTGCTCTAAAAGTGTTAGTCGGTTGGGGAGAGAAGCTAAATAATAGTTTTTAGATACAAATCTAAACTGTATTAATATATCTTTTAGTGCTTAATTATAGTTTTTAAGAAAGAAATTATCATTGATAAGTAGGTTTGCTATGGCGAGTGTCTCCCTTAAGAATAAGTTGTTACTCATTAGTATCGGCTCTGTTTTATTTATTTCTTTGTTATTCACGTGGCAAACTTACTCAAAAATTTCTTCCTTAAGTGATCAATTAAAGCAGGATGCTGTTGTTGATCTCAAAGATTCGGCTATATCTAAACTTAAGCTGAATACTCGTGTTGCTGGCGAGAAAATCCAAGCTTACATTGAGAAAAACCTTGATGTGGTGAATGTTTTGGCAGCGCAATTGTCTAATAATTTGAACTTATCAGCGCCTTTGTCTAGAGAGCAAGTCTTGCCTCTTATAACGGCCGCAAAGAAAAGCGCCCCCAATGCCAGTGTCCTATATAGCTTTTTTGAGCCTAATGCATTCGATAATAAAGATAGCGAATACGTGGGCAAAGACTCCAATGTCGGCGCTAAAGATGATGGTTCCTTTAGTATCACGGTGGCTGTAGGTGAAGATGGAAAGGCCGTTTACTATCCAATTGATAGCGCAAAAATAAAATACAATACCGAGAAAGATCCTAACGGGCAGCGCATTTCTGAGTGGTATTTATGTCCGCGTGATACGAAATCCGTTTGTCTTGTTGAACCCTATTTGTTCGATTTGCCTAATGGCTCTAAAGTTCTCATGACGAGCTTAACGGTGCCTATTATGAACGGTGGTGTGTTTAAAGGTATTGTTGGTGCGGATCTTGATTTGCCTGTTATACAAGTGTTTGCTAATGAATTATCTAAGGGGCTTTATGATGGGCAGGGCTCTGTCACTATCGTTAGTAAAAAAGGACTGATTGTTGCTTCTAGCAAATATAAGGAAAGTTTAGGTAAGCCGTTTAAGACAATCGATACCAAAAACGGTCAAGCGTTGTTAGCACTGTCTAAGAAGGGAGGCGTATTGGAGCAAGATGGCCAATTGATTGTTGCTCAGCCTTTAAACCTTGAAAGTGCGAATACTCAGTGGCACTTTTTGATTAGCTTGCCTATGTCAGTTGCCATGGCGAAGCTAGATAAAAAATTAGCGTTGATGGCAAGCGTTAAACAAAGAGCACTCATTGAGCAGTTATCATTGGCTGTGATTATTGCTATCGTTGCGACACTGCTAATGTTGTTGATTATTCGCTCCATTATCCGCCCATTGCAATTGCTGAATAAGCAAGTGGCTCAGTTGTCTGGTAATGAAGGGGATCTAACACAAACTCTAGATTTACATTCACATGCCGAATTGAACGAATTGAGCGCTAACTTTAATGTGTTTCTACAAAAACTTCGTGGGATGGTGAACTCATTAAAATCCATTGGAGTAACGGTAAGGGCATCTTCGGGTGAGAATGTGAGCGCGAGTCAGAGCTCTTTAGCAGAAACTGCACAGCAAAAAACAGAAATTGCGAATGTGGTTCTGTCGACTCAAGAAATGTCTAACACGGCCCATGAAGTTGCCGGAATTACTGCTGAATTAGCAGAGAAAATGAAAGAAATGAATCATACAGTTAGTAACTCTCAGCATAGTATCGTGAGTTCAACGAATACGGTTCAAGAGCTTAGCAGCAGTATGGAAAGTGCAAAGGACTCTATAGATAAAGTCTCTGCGCGTTCGAATGATATTAATCAAATTCTAGAAGTCATTCGTAGCGTGGCTGAGCAAACGAATTTGTTAGCTTTGAATGCCGCGATTGAGGCGGCTCGAGCGGGTGAGCAAGGGCGAGGTTTTGCAGTGGTGGCGGACGAAGTACGCAGCCTTGCTTCTAAAACACAAAACTCTACCGAAGAAATTGACAGTTTAATCAGTAACTTGCAACAAGAAGTGAAAATTGCGGTCAGTAGCATTGCCAACAGTGGTGAAAAAGTTGCGTTATCCGTTAAGTCTACTCAAGAGGTGAACGATAGTCTCGCCGCAGTGGTTAACGAAATAGAACTGATAAATGACCACATTCAACAAGTGGCGGCGGCGGCAGAAGAGCAAAGCCAAGTCAGTATTGATATCACTGGTATGTTGAAAAAAATAGAAGACGCGGCCGAAGTGTTAGCACACTTTGCGCACCAGACGAATGACAGTAGTGAGCAAGTGACTCACCAGTTGGATGAGTTGGATAGCCAATTGAATAAACTGAAGAGTTAATTGTCTCAGAAAGTGTCATGATCTGTTGATAAAAAACGGGTAGGCTCAGTCTACCCGTTTTCTTTTGGGGCCACTTTACTATTTTTTATCTATCCATAAGTGACGAAATAATCGCAATCGAATCAACATCATTACCCTCACTTATCTGGTGATCAATGTGAGTTTGTAGGACGTATTCCCCTAGATATGATGCAATTTTCGACGATAGATAAGCCCAAAGATGACTAAGGTGCCCATCAAACACACTTCGGCGCATAAGGTGGTGGATATGGCGATTTTATGGCTTTGGGTGATATCAAAGGTTTGATAGGCGATGGAGCCAAGTAGGGCGGACCCTAGACCAAAAGCGGCTTGTTGTATTGTGGTCAGCATGGCGCTGCCTGCTCCAGCATCTTTTGAAGCCACTTCGGACAAGCCAATACGGAAAAAGCTGCCAACGATAAAAGACTGTCCTAACCCGATAAATAAGGTGGTTGGTAGTAAGGTCGTAATGCCGATATTTGGCCAAAAATGGTAAAAGGTCCACGCTAAGCCAAGCAGCCCAGGCATTTGTAATGCACAACCTACAAACAGCGTATTGAGCTTGCCAATGCGGTTGGATATTTTTGCCGTGAAAAGAGAGCCTACAAAATACGCCATACCCAGCATGATAAACGCATTCCCAGATTCCAGAGGAGACTTCCCTAAGCCAGATTGAAAGGTTAGGGCGACCGAGAACATGAAGCCACTCCAACTGGCGAACATAAAGATCGCCAGAATAAAGCCAAATTGAATGGAATGAAGACGTAACAAACGAGGCGGCATTAGTGGGAAGCGCTGACGATTTTCTTGGCGCTTTTCAATATTCCAAAATGCATACAAAAGAGGGATAACACCTAAGAGCATAACAATAAATGGCCATGACCAGTGGTATTCCGGTCCAAGCGAGACAGGAATCAGCAGACAAAGCAGTGCTGCTGCAAGAATAAAAGTACCAGGCCAGTCCACATTGGCAGGGTGCTCTGAACGACTTTCAGGTACCCAAACACGAGCAAAAACAAGAATGCCGAGACAAACGGGAATATTGATCAAAAAGACACTGCGCCAGCCCAGTCCTGCCACATCGCCAGAGACTAAAAAGCCACCGAGAACCTGTCCTAAGACAAACGCCAAACCACCAATGGCGCCATAGAGGCCAATTGCAAAAGAGTGACGTCTGCCCGTTAGTGTGACATGTAAGGTGGCGAGAATTTGCGGCACAATCATGGCTGCACCGACACCTTGAATAGCACGAGCGAACAAGAGTCCATTGATGGAAGAGGCAATCCCACAAGCGAGAGAGGCAATACCAAAGACCCAGACGCCGAGAATAAACAAATGACGGCGGCCAAAGTTATCGCCTAGTCGTCCCCCCATTGCCAAGCATACTGCGAAACTCACACCATAGGCGGCCACCATTAACTCGAGTTGAATATGGCTGGCATGGAGGGACTCAGCGATGGAAGCGAGCGCTACGTTGACGATGGAAAAATCAATTAACGGCAGTAGCTGGCCTGCCATCAGAATGATCAAACCAGCTCGGCTTAGTGTCTTTGCTGTTGTCGTCATTTTCTCTGTTTCTCTTGATTTATCATTGAATGGTCGACAGTATGTAAAAACCGTTAAACAGGTACCAGTGTTTGGTTATCCTAGTACTAGAACTACCTGTTTGGCTTCTATTCAGCAGACCTATGCTATGAAAGAGGGAGTATGACAACCGCCTTGCTTGATTCCCATCAACAACACCGTACAAAAAATGTTGGCTTTATTGCTCAAGATAATCGCAAAGAGCTTGGGTTGTATTTACGTCGGCGCCGAGAAAGTTTAGACCCATCACGCCTGGGTATTTTACACAGTGGTCGGCGACGCACGCCCGGCTTACGTCGTGAAGAAGTGGCCATGCTGGCAGATGTGAGTACCACTTGGTACACCTGGTTGGAACAAGGTCGAGAGGTGAATGCTTCTGTTGCAACCTTAAGTGCGATAGCTAAGGCGTTACAATGTAGCGAGGTAGAAACCGCCCATGTGTTTACCTTGTCTGGCTTGTCTCGACCAGCTGAGTACCAGCGACAATGTCAGAAGTTATCGTCAGTGAATCAAATGATTCTCGACCAACTGAATCCCATGCCAGCGATAGTGCAAAATGCGCGTTTTGATATTTTGGGCTTTAATCAAGCTTATCGTGAGTTAATGGGGGTGGATTTAGCGTCGTTACCGGATGAACATCGTAACTGTATGTATTTGGCCTTTACTAATGATGAGTGGCTTATACGAATGGACAATAAGGAGGTAATTTTGTCGCGTATTGCGGGGAGCTTTCGTGCGGCAATGGCAAACTATATGGATGATCCTAGTTGGCAAGCTAGATTGAGCATGATGCAAGCCGCTTCAGCTGAGTTCAACCGTTACTGGGAGCAATATGAAATCCTTGATGTTGAAAATCATGTGAAGAAGTTTCTTATTCCAGATCTTGGTAAGATGGCTTTTCATCAGGTTAACTGGTGGTCTGCCCCGAAAAATGGTGAACGCCTAATGGTGTATGTGCCGGACGATGAGGACACCAAAGCCAAACTGGAGCGTTTGGTGATTGGCTAAAGCTATCCTATTAACTGATACTCTATTGATACTGGAAAGCTTTGGTATTCATGCATATTCTCTAACAACACGCAGAGTAAGGAAAAAGTGATGGACTATACTGTAACGCTACAGGCTGACAAAAGAATGCTTTCAGGTGTTGGCAGAAAACCTATTCATCAGGAGGGCAGTATTGGTATAACGGCTTGCCAATTTGGTGAAGAGCCTGCACCAGAAGGCTCTTACAAGTTGTATACCAGTAATGTGGCGGCAAATAATGAAGATACAGATGTGTTTGCTTTCGATATGCCTCAATCGATACCTGAAGGAGCGCATGTTCGTTTCAATCTAGCCATACAAATTGATATTAATAATGCTGTTAACGTCCAAATCCGAATCAACCCTGATAAGACAATAGAGTGGCGCTGGTTAGCCTATATTGGGGCGTCTTCTGATTGGAGCGAAAATAATACTGACGCTAGTTGGCAAGACAATGGGCATGAATATTTGATCTATATGGTTAACCAGCAGAACGAAAAGAACTTTTGGATATACGTAGGACGCGTTCCAATGGTATACAATTTGCCACCTGCTTTTTTTCCTCCTGATTCGCTCATCCCTAAACCGTTACAACCGACGGTTGAGATTGGCGGACGCAAATTTAAATTGCCAAGAACGCTCTTTGATAACTAGGCAAAAGTAGCTAAGCAAATGACTGATAGACGGCACGATAAATGCTATTGTGCTGTTACTCCTCTTCTTTTCTTCCCTTTGTCAATAAGACAACTGACACCAAACTGATACTGCTAAAAATGCCCCCGCCTGTTTTACTGAAATGGTAATGGAAACACCCCCCATTTTAGCTTGAGTAACAGGAGCAAGATATGACACTTTCAATTCACCCTTCCGTTGGTGTGGCTCGATTGGGCAATGCAGAAGGTAATAATTTTGTTTTAAACCCCACGAAGATTGGTGGTTTGCCCCATGAACACGATGAGAATATGCAACCGACGACGGAAGTTATCAACTTTAAAGATGAAGCGGGTCGTATTCGTCGCCAAGGACAGGTATTTAAAGTCTTTGATGAGTCTGGTGAAGAGTTAACACTGCAATCGCCTAATGTTGAGCGTATTGAATGGACGGTGCATTTAGCCAATAAAAAAGCGGCATGGTATGACTTTAACGAACTTAATGGCAACCTGCTTTATGGAGAAGAAAACAGTTACAGAAACAGAAAAACGGAGCTACGCAATCCATCGGTTGGCTGTAACATCGATGATGTAGAGAGGCAGAAACTGATTATTGATCTGGGGCCACGAACAGTATCAGGATCTGCTGAAAGTATGGCATCTCATCCGGTTATCAAAGCTGAGTTTGATATAAGTAGTATACCAGATGACTACTATACAAAAGATAAGTATGGAGCAAACGTAAAAGAAGAGGATAGATACTTTCCGCCACTAGATGTGAAACAAGGGGAAGATTTTAAAAGCTTAGGAACGCTTATTATGAATAAGCATGGTCATTTGATTGTATTGGGAGGTTATGGTCGCGCTGGTGGTAATACCGACTTAGAAGGTTACGGCGGTGGTAATGATTGGTTTGACGATATTTCGGACGGACCTGTCTCATGTATTGTTACTTTCAAGGGCGGTTCTAAATCCGATCCGGTTAAAGCTTGGGTTGTGGTGGGGTCCCCCGACTTTGCTCCTGAAATCGTCAATATTTCTACCTTAAATGATACCTTTTTTGATGTCGGTGTACGGAATTTTAACTTGGCTCCAGATATATATGATCTGAAAAAATATAAGAATCGTTATGATCAGGATGGTTATCATTACAATAAGAATGGTTATGACAAAGACGGTTATGACTCAGATGGTTGTAATGATAGTGGCTATAATAAGAATGGCTATCAGAAAGGCTTTAATGAAAACTATATCGCCAACTACGAGCGAGATATCCTTCCTATTATTCAGCGTATTAGTCAATATCAGTGGGTAGCGAATGTGCAGTCCATGAGCGGTTTCTTTTCTTATCAGTTTGATTATCGTGACAACAGTGAGGCAAGAAAGCCGGAACGGATGAAGTATTATAACTACTTTCGCCAGCTGGATAAGAAAGTCATTGGTGATTATGATCAGCCCCAGCAGCAGCTTATTAGTGGGGATTCTGATGGAAATAGATTCCCCATGATGCCACTGAACTCGGGCAGCAACTCAGTAAAAAGCGCCAATGCGTATGATCTAACTAACAATGTAGTGGAAAAGTTTCTTGCCTTAGATGCCACGCAAATGTTTTTGTTAAAGCAGTGGGCTGAAGGGAAATTCAGTGTTGGAGACTGCCAAGCTTTCCCTGTTAACCCTATGGATGCTGCCAGTATTGGTAATTGCGTGGGCTTGCCTATGTGTCCAGGTATTGAAGTGACATGGAGCCTACAGAATCCGGCCTTGTACGAAGATGCATATAAAATTAAGCACTATAAGAGTATTGATGATTACGCTGAAACTGGCTTATCACCGGGTCGAGATGAATGTGAAGGTGGTGGTTGTGAACCAGGGGATTTAACCAAACGTATGGCATGCCCTTGGCAGGCGGATTTCTTCAATTGCACAGTGCAGACGATTAATTTTAATGAGCCTAAAGTCAATAAGGCGACTCAGACAGAGACGAGTCGTACTTTCAAAGAGACGGATGTCCAATGGAGTGGATTGCCCGAAGGCGTTAACGTTTCCCCTGTTATCACGGCCTCAGCAACGAAAGAAGTTGGAAAAAATGACAGTAAGCCGCTTCCGCCAAACTACTACAGTTATTGGTGGCCGCCACAAAGCCCTTGGGATGTGCTAACTGGGGAAATGGATGCTAAGGGTCAGCTCCTGAGTCATTTTCCTGCTGGTCAGCAAATCAACTATGCTCGTGGAATTAATAGCTATGGTCAGATGGTGGAGCACTGGTCTGCGCTGGCTTTTATTCGGGATCAAAACTCGAAAAATGAAGGCTTCCCCTATTTCACGGAATCCGAAAGAAACCATGAACTGTTTGAATACAGAGAAATAGGCGTGGGGCAAATCAGTGGGAACCCTAAAGATAACGAGACTACCTTACCCGTGCTTTTCATTAATGATAAGAAAGTGCCTTTTGGAACCGTCAAGGATGAATTAAGGGATATTAGTAGCGGGGAAACGGAGAAAGGTAGAAATATGGCGAAATATCTGGAAGAGCGTGCTTTTAAACCTGTTCGCTCGACAAATATTCTTCCACGTTCAGGCACTCGGGCGAGAGGTTAGTGATGCAAACGTATGATGCCATTATCATCGGAGGCGGCCCCGCTGGGGCCGCTTGTGCGCTCTCCTTGATGTTGTTCCACGATAAAAAAGTGTTGTTGCTTGAGCGTGGCGATTTCACACAACCGCGTATTGGTGAGCAGGTTTCTCACAGTATCTTTGATTTTTTGGAGTATCTGGACATACCACGAGAGGCGTTTGGAGCAGGGTGTTTTACACCAAATTATGGCAAAGAAAGCTATTGGGGCAGTGATGTGGAGACTCATCATTTCAGCCTGTTCACGGCACAAGGTAAAACCTATCAACTGGATCGCGCGCGTTTTGATGAGACCTTGCTGATGACAATATCAGAACGAGGAGGCACGATTATTCCTCGCTGTAAACAAATTAGCATGGCGCAACAAGAAGGCTGTTGGCAAGTTCAGTGTGTTCATCCTGAACAAGGTACACTGCACTATCAAAGTGAGTATTTGATCGATGCGTCAGGTCGACAGACAAAAATAGGTCAATTGCTAGGAATTGAACGAGTGGTGACCGATCAGCTTGTGGGTATTGGCGCCTTTGTTGAGCATCCTGAGCGTGTCTTCGAGCAGCAACAGAAAATTGAAAGTTGTGAATATGGCTGGTGGTATATGGCAGGCTTGTCGAAAGACCTTGCTGTGGTAACCTGCTTTACCGATATGGATATCATGAAAGAGAAGCAGCTTAATCATCAGGAGGTTTGGAATCAGTGTCTCGCTAAGACAACTGCTATTGGTGGCTCTTTGCAGGGCTGTATTTCTACGCAGCCAAAGCTTTGGGTAAAACAAGCCAACAGTCAGTATTATGCTTCAGATTTCCCAGAAAAGTTTGTTGCCGTTGGTGATGCGGTCGCCTCTTTTGACCCGATTTCTTCTATGGGAATAGGGTTTGCAATGCTCAGTGGTTGCCATGGTGCTTATGCGCTAATGCATGAACAAAAAACAGCCGTTCGGGATTATCAACAAGATGCCATACTGACTTTTGATGAGTACTGCGAAACCAAATGGGACTTTTATAAAAAAGAGCAACGTTGGCCTAATCACCCTTTTTGGCAGCGCCGTCTAATTAAGCCTAGTAAACAACAACATAGAGTAAGCGCCTAGTTTGTTGGTGTTTGCTTGGCTAGAAGTGATTGTAGCCACATCGCGTGGCTTCCATTACTTATTTTGATCCTAATAGATGCGGCGCGAATGCCGCTAGGTCGTGCTATTAAACACTATGGTCCAATATACGATCGGGCCTTTTGTTGTGAATAAATAAAGGCTGGAAATTTGCCTCTGAGTTGTGTTCCGTGATGGTGGATTCAATAAATAAACGAATATCCGCTTGAAACGTCGATTTTAGCTTGGCACATAGACACTGGATCTGTTTATACACCTGTGTGTCGTCTTCACTGATGTGCCAGTCAATTGTTATATAATTGCCTTGTTGGTGGCAGCGTTTCTGTGAGCTATCTAATAGAGAGTCAATTTTTGTTCTGTGTATTGGATTTTTTGTTTCGATAACAATGGTTAAGGTATTTTTATTCTGAGTGTGGGAACCTGATAATACTCTTGGAGAGCTTGCAGACTTGTTATCGGTTATGAGTAATTCAACCGGAATACCATAAAACGTAGCGAGTTGTGTTGCAGTGCGATAGAGGACATTCATCCCCAGTTCCGCTCGCTTAATGGAAGAAACGGACACGAGAAGGCTTTGCTTCATACATGCTTCAGCGACTTTTTCTTGGCTTAAACCTCGCTGTTTTCTTTGTGCTTTTAACACATCAACATTTAATGAAATACGTCCATCCTTGTTGTTCATGATTCTCTCCAAAAGTCTTTGCTAAGTAACCAATAGCCTTTTTATTTTATGGATGGCAGCGGTTCCGCTTGTCATCAAAAGTCAGTCTATTAAGTTAGTAAGCTTTCTTTCAAAGGGCAATTACACAGTATTACACAAGTTTTATTTGAGCCGCTCATGGCATTGCGTTACATAGAATCCATTGTCATGCTCTGTTTGACTTCGGTGTTGTCACAATGCCTCTTTCAGTGACTTAAACTCGTGAAAAAGTATGCTGTTGTCCGCAATATTCATATTTTTATTGCTTTTGTTTTGTCTCAGACAGTGGACAATACGTCTTGTAAAAAACACGCTGGCATACGGTTATTTAGAAGCCTATGAGCGGCTTTTTTGAGGTAATAAAAGAGGGAGATGACGTTGTTTGCGTTGATAAAAAAAGAGTGGTTTTTGGTGGGAATGTTGCTGGCAATTGTTTTGGCGGCATTGTTGCCTAAGGTGGGGTCAAGTGGTGGTGTTTTGCACTTGGACCAAGTGACACAATGGGGGATTGCCCTTGTTTTCTTTTTACATGGTATCGGGCTTTCGCCTCGGGATATACGCAAAGGCTTAAGCAACTGGCGGCTTCACTTGTTTATTCAATCCGCCACTTTCGTCATTTATCCTCTGGTTTGGCTCACGTTGGGGCATTGGTTTGAGAGCTTTTTGCCTAAAGCTTTGGCGTTTGGCTTTTGTTATTTACTGGTTCTGCCAAGTACCATTTCCTCTTCTGTGGCGATGACAGCAATAGCAGGTGGTAATGTGCCTGGGGCGATTTTTAATGCTTCCTTATCCAGTGTGTTAGGTATTTTTCTGACGCCTCTTTATGTTCAGTTATTTATGGGCTTTACCAGTAGTCATGCGGACTTTAGTGGTACTGTTGCCCACATTGCCTTGTTATTGTTTGTCCCCATGGTAGCAGGCCAACTGCTGCGCCCATTTATTGGACAATGGGTGAGTCGCCATAAAGCGATCACTGGCAAACTGGATAAATGGGTTATCTTGCTGATTGTCTATAATGCATTTTGTGATTCGGTTGTGCGTGGTATTTGGCATGATTTTACCATCGTCACTTTGTTGTACGCGGTGGGGCTATGTGCCTTGATATTGGTTTCCATGATCGCGCTAATGTATTTTTTAGGCCATCGCTTTCAATTTCACGAGGAAGATCAATCCGCTGCCTTATTTTGTGGTACGAAAAAAAGCCTTGCAGCAGGTGTGCCTATGGCAAAAGTTATTTTTGGTGCAAACCCTATGCTAGGTATGCTGTTACTGCCCATTATGATTTATCATCCGCTGCAAATTTTTGTATGTGCGTTATTGGCAAATCGGTTCTCAAAGCGTAAAGCGGCGATAACATCCGTCGCATAATATAGGATGTTCTTTGTATCTTGGTGTTGATTTTAAACAGGATACTTTTTTCTTTTATTACTTTGCAGGTCAAAATGAATTTGGATTCTACTGAGGTTGATAATACCTCTAAAAAGACGCAATACTTGCGCGTGATATTAATGGGGATCGCTGCATTTATCGTCAATACCACAGAGTTTGTGCCTGTGGGCTTGTTATCGTCTATTGCTCAAAATTTTTCTATAACGCCTGCCCATGCCGGTTGGATGCTAACCGTATATGCGTGGATTGTGGCGTTAATGTCGCTGCCCTTAATGCTGCTAACGGGGAAAATGGATCGTAAGACCTTGTTGCTAGCAAGCTTTGTGTTGTTCTTTATTAGCCATATTTTGTCTGTCTTTGCTTGGTGTTTTGAGGCCCTATTGATTAGCCGTATTGGCATTGCCTTTGCCCATGCCATATTTTGGTCTATTACGGCTTCCATCGCGATTCGGGTGGCCCCTTGGGGGAAGAAAAACTTTGCTTTGAGTGTGCTGGCGACGGGAACAGGACTCGCCATGGTATTGGGTGTGCCATTAGGTCGTTTGATAGGGGAGTCGTTAGGGTGGCGCATGACGTTTGCGACAATTGCTGTAGCCTCGTTTGTGATGCTTATCGCGCTATTTCGGTTATTGCCAAGTTTACCCAGTTTGTTCTCTGGTTCTTTGAGTAAAGTGTCTGAGTTGATGAAAAAGCCCATTTTGTTGCACATGTACTTTTTTATCTTTTTGATGTTCACTGCCCATTACACCGCTTACAGTTATATTGAGCCTTTTTTAAAAGTCATTGGGCATAATTCGGCGGGATTCACCACATTGATTCTGCTCTTGTTTGGTGGTGCAGGCATCATCGGCAGTGTGGTATTTGGTTATCTTGGTGAGCGAGCTAATAAGCAACTACTGATTGGTAGTACCTTGATCGTGACCTCTTCTACGGCTCTTCTGTATTTTGCTGCTCAGTATAGTAGCTATATGATCGCTTTGATTATCCTATGGGGCGCGGCCATGATGACCATTGGTCTTGCCATGCAGGTACGCGTGTTTAACGTGGATGCTAACGCCTCTGACATTATCATGTCGTTGTTTTCCGGCATTATTAACTTGGGTATTGGTGCGGGGGCTTTGTTTGGTAACCAGGTAATACAACGGATTAATTTACAAAGTGTTGGCGTGGCGGGTGCGATATTTGGCGTTGTAGGTTTAGTGGTGCTTTTCTTTTTGTTACGTCGGGTCGCCAGAGAGGAGCGAGTTGAAATAAATAGCCACATCGTTAATTGATTCAGAAACGACCTTTAAAAAGGCGCGAATAAATGACGTTGTTAGCGCTTTTTTTGTATTGCCAAAATAGCAATGATCTCTTCTAAAAATTCATCTTTTGCGATGCCTGAGTGTGACGTTACCATTTGTTTATTCTAACAAATAACCGTGATGATTCACTAAGAAGGTATGGATGGAAGCATGTGATCTTAACGCAGCCGAAGCGCGCCGTTTAATGGCAAAAAAGTCATTGTCCGTTATGGAACTGGCACAAAGCTGCATTGCTCGAATGAATTTGGTGAATCATGCGGTGAATGCGATTGTTGCTTGTGACCCAGACGATTTTATGGCCCAAGCCAAGCAAGCCCAACAAGCCATTGATAAAGGGGAACCCTTGGGGGCGTTACATGGTTTGCCATTGAGTGTGAAGGACATGGTTGACTTAACAGGATTCCCAACGACGTTCGGCAGTACTATCTACAAAGACAATATGGCAACCTCAGACGACCCTATGGTAGCGCAATTACGCCAAGCAGGCGCTTTGCCACTGGGCAAAGCCAATAATCCGGAATGGAGTGCAGGTGGTAATACGCGCAATGCGGTGTACGGTGCGACGGCGAACCCGTTTGATGTGACCCGTTCAGCGGCAGGGTCTTCCGGCGGTTCAGCCGTGGCGTTGGCTTGCGGCATCACCCCATTAGCAACGGGATCAGACACCGGGGGCAGCTTGCGTAATCCAGCGGCGTTTTGTGGTGTGGTTGGCTTTCGTCCGTCACCGGGTGTGGTGCCCGGGCACAGTCGTCCGATTGGCTTAATACCATTACCAACCAACGGACCGATGGCGCGTTCTGTCGAAGATGTGAGTCTGATGTTATCACAAATGATTCGTCCTGATCGCCGTGATCCTTGGGTATCTGTGGTGGAAGGAGTTGGGCAACACAATGGGGATGCTTATTGCCATTTGCCTGACTTTGATTTGAGCAGTGCTAAGGTGGCTGTTACCCATAATTTTGGTTTTGCCATGACGGAAAAATTAATCAAAGAGTCCTTTCAAGAAAAAATCGATCAGTTTGGCTCGGTCTTTGCGAAATGTGACCAGGCCCACCCTAACTGTGACAATGCAGATCATATTTTTGCGGTGCTAAGGGCGCTTAACTTTTCCGGTCATCACCGGGAATTGTCCCACCAATACCCAGATCAAATGGGACCAAATATTCTGATGAATATTAAAGAAGGCGAGTCATACAGTGCATTAGACGTAGTGAGTGCACTAAACAAACAAACGCTTATGTATCGTGCATGGCAGATATTTTTTGAAGAGTATGATTTTATTCTGGCTCCCACGACGACCATTAGCCCACGAGACTGGCACGAACTTTACCCAGAGCAGATTGATGGTAAGCCGACACAAAGTTATTATCACTGGCTTGCGATGGCATATGCTTCGACTTTAACAGGGCATCCGTCTGTGACCTTGCCTGTTGGGCGAGATAAAAACCATATGCCGTTTGGTTTACAGATTATTGGCCGACGAGGCGACGACTTATCTACCTTGGCGTTTGCCAAATCGTTAGAAGCTCTGTTAGAGAAAACACCCGATTTGGCGCGTCCAAGGGTCGATATCGCCATGTTATCCCGTTTACCCACGCTGAAACATGCCGAGGGTTTTATGGGGTTTTAATTTTCTATAGATCTTTAATGGAGTCTGTAAGTGACTGACTATATTCATACCCCTGTTGTGCAGTCGCTTATTGCGTTGCAAGAAATCACTTGGTTCAATCCAAAAAAAGCGCGCTTTGATGATGTGCAATCTACGCTACCACTGCAAATGTCAGATATGCTCGATGCTTCCGATAGACTAACGCGTTTTGCGCCTTACCTTGCTCAAGTCTTTCCCGACACGGCTGCCACGAATGGCATTATCGAGTCCGAATTGATAGCCGTGCCGGCTCTGCAACTTGCCTTGTCGGATGTGATGAATCTAGATATACCGGGTCGTTTATGGATGAAGTGCGACAACCAATTACCGATTGCAGGTTCCATTAAAGCGCGAGGGGGTATTTATGAAGTCTTGTTGCATGCAGAGAATTTGGCATTGGCGAAGGGCTTTTTGAAAACCAGTGATGACTATCGTTTGTTTGATTCAGCCAGCTTTCGAGAGCTGTTTTCCAAGCATCAAATTATTGTTGGATCGACCGGCAACCTTGGTTTAAGCATCGGTATTATGAGTGCTAAATTGGGCTTTGATGTCACGGTTCATATGTCGTCGGATGCCCGTGAATGGAAAAAGGTTTTGTTGAGAAGCAAAGGCGTCAATGTCGTTGAACATACTGCCGATTATGGTGTGGCAGTGGCGCAAGGGCGACAAGAAGCCATGCAACAAGACACGGCATATTTTATTGATGATGAAGATTCTAAGTCGTTGTTTTTAGGCTACAGTGTGGCCGCGTTACGATTGCAAAAACAGCTGATCGAGCAGGGGGTTGTGGTTGATGAAAACCATCCCTTATTTGTCTACTTGCCTTGTGGTGTGGGTGGCGCGCCTGGCGGTATTACCTTTGGTTTAAAACAAGTGTTTGGCGATCATGTACATTGTTTTTTTGCTGAGCCGACCCATTCTCCTTGCATGGTGCTAGGTATGGAAACGGGTTTGCATAATGCTATTTCCGTACAAGAGTTGGGTATCGATAACCAAACCTGTGCCGATGGGTTGGCCGTTGGCCGACCTTCCGCCTTTGTAGGTCCCATGATGGATACACTGCTCAGTGGTGTTTATACCGTTTCTGACGACAACCTATATCGTCACTTGGCTATACTGGTGGACACTGAAAACATGCCAGTAGAACCATCAGGTGCAGCGGGGGTAAGCGGTGTGCTGCGTATGTTAACCGCCGGACGTAGCTATCTTAGTGATCACCAACTGGATGATAAACTGCCACAAGCGACGCACATTATGTGGGCCACTGGTGGAGATATGGTGCCGCAAGAAGAGAGAAAAAACTACTACCAAAAAGGCCAAGCTCTGTTGCGTTAACGCTTATTAAGGCGCGGTTAGTCTATTGTTGGCTCTATGTTTTCTTCAAACTGCATTTTTTCGATCATGTAATCCAAAAAGACCCTCACGGCAGCGGGTAAGGTGCGTCCTGTTAAGGTTTGCACTTCAATATTGCGGATGTCCATACCACGGTCTCGAATGGGGATGGCGACTAATTCGTTACTGGCCAATTGATGGCGCATGGAAATCTCCCCAGCGAGATGGATGCCGCCCTCATAGGTCGTAAAGCGGTTTAATGTCGCCATGTTATTGGAGACCAGCACAGGGTCGAATAACAGGTTTAAACGACTGCAGCAGATATCAAATAGCTGTCTGACGGTGGTGTTTTCTTCTGGTAAAGCAATTGGATAGGGTTGTAGCTGGGCTAGAGTGACGGTTTTTCTGTGGGCTAGAGGGTGAGTAGGATGAAAGACGGCCACCACTGGAGAAGGCTGTCGGTAAGCCACCTTAATGTCCTTGGCTGGGGACAAATTTAACGTGACTCCGATGTCTGCGTCTCCATGGCTGACGCGCCGTGAGACTTCCGCTGGTGAGCTGACATTGATGTGGAAATGAATACCTTGGTGTTGTTTGCGAAAATTGGCAATGTTACGAGGTAAAAATTCCATGGCAAAGCCTTCAGAGCAAGAGATTTTTACATGACCTCGGTTTAGGCCCTCTAATGCAGCAATTTCCGATACGACTCTGTCCGATTCTAATGCATTTTTACGCGCATACACGGCGAGCATTTCCCCTGCAGCACTCAATTCCATCCCTCTAGGGCGGCGTTCGAAGAGAGTTGTGCCAAGAATATCTTCTAGACTATTTATTTGTCTGCTTATCGCACTGGATGCCACATTTAGGTGCAAAGATGCTTCGCTGATCGATCCGTATCTCGCTACCTCTAAAAAATAGCGAAGGGCTGTATCTTGTAAACGTAATGCCGCTTTCATCTTGTTTTTCCTGTAATTTATGGATTTTATCCACTTTTTAGAAGATTTAATGCTTTTTTTATTTCGCCATAGCCATGCCTTTTTGGCAATGTTTCCTTGCATTTTTTTTCATTGTGGCAAAGGTTTTTTTTACTTAGTGTGAATAAAAGTTGCATACGATCAGATTACGTTAAGCCGCCCAAAAGGAATGAAACCGATGAAAAAATTAGCTCTTTTTAAGTCCCTCTCGCGTTTTTCGTTGCTCAGCTCTGTATTTATTTGCTCGCTCGTTGTATTGCCCACTACTGCGCTGGCAAATAAAGCGGATAATACTCTCGTTTATGCCTCTGACACGGAACCGGAGAACGTTAGTCCTTACCATAATAACGCTCGGGAAGGGGTTATTCTTTCCCACTTAGCTTGGGATACACTGATTTATCGGGATCCCAAAACAGGTAAATATGAAGGGGATTTGGCGACAAGTTGGAAATGGCAGGACAGCACGCATCTGTTGCTGAATTTACGCAAAGGTGTGACGTTCCAAAATGGTGACCCTTTTACCGCTGATGATGTGGTATTTACTTTTGATTATATGAATTCCCCGCAAGCAAAAGCCGTTACCGCCCAAAATATTAACTGGATAGACCATGTCAAAAAAATCAACGATTACACCGTTGTTTTAGTCCTTAAAAAACCCTTTCCTGCGGCGCTAGAATATTTATCTGGTCCGACGCCTATTTATCCAGAAAAGTATTATAAAAAAGTCGGCCTAAAGGGCTACTCAAAAGCGCCTATCGGCACTGGTCCATATAAGATTACTGCCGTATTAAGTGGTCAAGGTGTCAATTTAGAACGCAATGACCACTACTTTACTGGCGGCCCCATTAAAAAACCCGCGATCAAGTATATTAAATTTAGGGTTATCCCAGACCCTGATGCACGTATTGCACAACTTTTGACAGGTTCTGTGGACTGGATATGGCGAGTACCTTCTGATCAAGCGGATAAGATGAAAAACATGCCAAACATCCAGGTAAAAAGCGCGGAAACCATGCGTATCGCTTATTTGGCAATGGATACAACCAGTGCGTCATTAAAAGACTCGCCATTTAGAAAAAAATTGGTTCGTGAAGCCGTGAATTATGCCATTGATCGTAAGGCGTTTGCTGACCAACTGGTTCGCGGTGGCAGTCGTCCTTTGTATACGCCTTGTTTTCCTAGTCAGTTTGGTTGCGATGTGTCTGCTGCCAAAAAATACCCATATAACCCCGCTAAAGCCAAAGCGTTGCTGGCTAAAGCTGGGTATCCCAATGGCTTTACCACCGATTTTTATGCCTATCGTGAACGAGGTTTAGCCGAAGCCATGCTGGGGTATTTACGTGCTATTGGCATTAAAGCGAAGTTGCATTTTATGACCTATGCCGCACTGCGTACTGCCCAGCGTGCAGGACATGTTCCCATTGCGTTCCAAACCTGGGGATCTTATTCAGTGAATGATATCTCTGCGTCTACCAGTGTGTATTTTGAAGGGGGTGCGGATGATCTTGATAAAGATCCAAAAGTGATCAGCTTGTTAAAAAAGGGTGATGCAACGGTTGATCCAGCCATGCGTAAAAAGGACTACAGTGCGGCAATAAAACGTATTACAGACGAAGCTTATTGGGCGCCTATGTTTACCTATTCTAGTAATTATGCGTTTGATCGTGATCTGAATTTCACACCTTATCCTGATGAATTACCACGCTTTTATTTGTCAACTTGGAAATAAGATGAGGGCGCCCATGCTACTTTTTGATGGGTGCCACCATTTCATCCAATCACGTCGTTCATGGCAATTCCTGTAATGGCATGGTTTATCTAAGTGATGCGTTATCTATGAGGAGTTTCTATGTTGGTGTTTGTGACTCGTCGTTTGTTGGTTGCTTTGAGTGTCGCGTTGACTGTCTCCATCGTGAGCTTTTTATTGCTGCATTTCTCTGGTGATTTAGCGACGTCTATTGCTGGCCCTGATGCGACGGCTGAGCAGGTAGAAAAAATTCGTGTTGAATTTGGTTTAGATCAACCGATTGTAGAGCAGTATTTTCACTGGCTGGTGTCGGCTGTACAGCTTAATTTTGGTCGCTCTTACTACTTTCAAGATACGGTGATCTCTTTGATCCGTGAGCGCTTACCTATCACTTTAACATTAGGAGGGCTGGCATTGGGCTTGGCTATTTTGGTGGCTATTCCGCTTGGGGTCATTGCTGCGATTAAACAAAATACTTGGATTGACCGTCTTGCTTTAAGCTTCGCGGTGATTGGTCAAGCCATGCCCAGCTTTTGGTTCGGTCTGACATTGATCATCGTGTTTGCGGTGAATTTACACTGGCTGCCCGCTGGTGGGAACTCATCCTGGCAACATTTTGTGTTACCTGCGATTTGCCTTGGCTACTACGCCATGCCTGCCATGATGCGTTTAACCCGAACGGGTATGTTAGAAGTATTGAACTCTGACTATATCCGCACCGCACGCTCTAAAGGGTTGAACGAATCGACGGTGGTGTTAAAGCATGCGCTCAGAAATGCGGTTATTCCTGTGGTCGCTTTAGCGGCGGTTGAGCTGGGTTTTATGCTTGGTGGTTCCGTGATTGTAGAGTCCGTGTTTTCTTTAAGAGGGTTAGGACAACTGGCTTGGGATGCGATTTCCCGCAATGACTATCCGGTTGTTCAGGCGGTTGTTCTAATCATTGCGGTGTTCTATATCGCGTTAACTTTTTTTGCAGATGTGCTCAACGCTTTGCTTGATCCACGTTTGCGTGTTCGCTAAGGGGGCCTCTATGTCCAACTTGACACTTACTGCTAACTCAGTGATGACGTCGTTACCCGCTGTGCCGGAGTGGCGTCGCATCATGCATCGCTTTTTTGGTCATCGTGGGCTAATGATTGGTTCCGTCATTCTTGCCGTGATTATCTTGGCAGCACTCTTTGCTCCTTGGTTAGCTCCCCATGATCCTTATGTGCAAAATGTTTCGCAACGTATGATTCCCCCCATTTGGCATGACAAAGGAACTTGGAACCATATCCTTGGTACCGATAAATTGGGGCGAGACTATCTCAGTCGCCTTTTATATGGCGCTCGTATTTCGTTGATGATAGGGATTTCTGCAGCGGTTATATCCGGTCTGATTGGCACCACACTTGGGGTGTTAGCCGGGTATTTTGGTGGCCGTGTGGACGCGGTAATCAGTTATATCATCACCACTCGTTTAGCGTTACCTGTGGTATTGGTCGCACTGGCGATGGCCTCTTTGATTGGTGGTTCTTTGCAAACGGTTATTGTTCTTTTAGGGTTGCTTTTATGGGACCGTTTTGCGGTTGTGGCACGCTCTACGACTCAGCAATTACGTGATGCGGAGTTTATTGCCTCGGCGAAAGTGTTGGGTGCGTCGACCTCTTATATCCTTATTCGTGAGCTGCTACCGAATATTCTCAGTGCCTTGATTGTGGTGATGACCTTAGAAATGGCTCATGCCATTTTATTGGAAGCGGCATTGTCATTCTTAGGTATTGGCGTGCAACCGCCTTCACCTTCTTGGGGGCTAATGGTGGCGGAAGGTAAATCCTATATGTTTTTCCAGCCTTGGGTGATTGCCATCCCTGGTGTGGCCTTGATGGTGTTGGTATTGGCGATCAATCTTGTGGGTGATGGCTTGCGGGATATGAATGCACCGGAAGGCCGTAGCTAAGAGAAGAGGAATCAATCATGAAACGAATACTAGAGGTTAAAAATTTGCAAGTGGATCTACCTACGGCAAACGGTACATTACGGGCGGTGCGTGGCATTGATCTACATGTCAATAAAGGTGAAATGCTGTGTATCGTTGGGGAATCTGGCTGTGGTAAATCCATGACATCGATGGCGTTGATGGGATTGTTGCCCAAGCGCGCCGCTATCACGGCAGAGGCAATGCAATTCGATGGTATGGACTTGTTGTCTTTGTCGAAAAAAGAGCGCAACCAAGTACGTGGTATGCGGATGTCGATGATTTTTCAAGAGCCGATGACGTCTTTAAACCCTTCTTACACCTTAGGCAATCAATTGTGCGAAGGCATCATCAAACACAAGGGGTTGAGTAGAGAGAAAGCAAAAGAGAGGGCGGTTTATCTACTGGAGAGAGCAGGCGTACCTTATCCAGAAAAGCGATTAAACCAATACCCACATCAGCTATCTGGAGGCTTACGTCAGCGGGTGATCATTGCGATGGCGCTGATGTGCGAGCCAGACTTGATCATTGCTGACGAGCCAACCACCGCGCTAGACGTGACGATTCAAGCGCAAATATTACGTTTGATTCGTGAACTTCAACAAGAGTTTGGAACAGCGGTTATCTTTATTACTCATGACTTGGGGGTCGTCGCGCGCATTGCGGATCGTGTGGCGGTGATGTATGCCGGACAAGTGGTGGAAACGGCCAGCGCTGAAGCGTTGTTTGCCAATCCATTACACCCTTACACACAGGGGTTGCTAAATTGCATTCCTATTCCAGGCAAAACCAAACCGGGCAGTCATTTGGCCTCTATTCCTGGGGTGGTGCCAAGCTTAATCGGTGAATTCAAAGGTTGCGCTTTTGAGAATCGTTGTTCTGTATCAACCAGTGAGTGCCGTCGTCGAACCCCTAATTTAGCCATTAAACCGAGTTCAGCAGACCATCAGGTGCGTTGTCCTGAGGTTAGCTTGTCATTTCAGGAGGCTGTGTGATGCCAGATTATGCATTGGAATTGTCGAATCTGTCGCGCCATTTTTATCTGAAAAATGGCGCGTTTAAAGAAGCAACCTTGCTCAAGGCGGTGGATGGTGTTTCCCTGCGTATACGCCCCGGTGAAACCTTAGGATTGGTAGGAGAATCTGGCTGCGGCAAAAGCACCCTGGCAAAAATGATTCTAGGGTTATTGGAACCAACGGATGGTGATGTATTGGTGAATGATAAGGCCAGAGGGGCAAGTTCTCGCCTCGCTATGGCGCGTCAGCTTCAGCCTATTTTTCAAGACCCGTATTCCTCGCTCAACCCCCGTAAAACCATTGAGAAAATCATACGTCTACCGTTACAACTCCATAAAGTGGGCGACAGGCATAGTCAGAAAAAAGCGGTAAAAGACATCAGTGATCTGGTTGGGTTGCCAGAGCGCTTACTAAAGCAATATCCAGGTCAGTTATCAGGCGGACAGCGACAACGGGTTGCCATCGCGCGTGCACTCATTTTAAGACCCAATATTTTGGTTTGCGATGAACCGACCTCGGCACTGGATGTCTCGGTACAAGCGCAAATTCTTAACCTGTTGATGGATCTGAAAAAAGAATTGAATTTAACCTATTTATTTATCAGTCATAACTTGGGAGTCGTGGAACATTTAGTCGATCGAGTCGCCGTTATGTACCGTGGAAAGCTGGTTGAACAAGGCACTCGAGAGGAAATATTTCATCATGCCAAACATCCTTATACTCAAGCCTTGCTGTCTTCTGTATTAACTCCAGAGCCTGCTTTAGGCGTCCCCGAGGTGTTGGACTCCAGTTCATGGGATAAAGCCTCATAATTTCATTGCTATGGTCGTTTTTGAGTCCGCTTTATTGCGCGCTTTTGAGTTGAGCTTTTAGTGTTTTTTTTATTTTACCCAAGGAGAGAGCATGAGCCGTCAATCCACTATTCAAGGAGCGGAATCGTATTTTGATTCAGGGGCGTTTTTCACGGCATTAGAACAGCGTGTTAGCGTGCACAGTGAAAGCCAAAATCAGGACGCTTTTGATCAGCTACATGTCTATTTACAAGATAGTATTATGCCCGAATTGGCCTCACTGGGGTTTCAATCTCGTATTGTGGCCAACCCCGTTACCGACGCAAAACAACCCGGTTCCTGGCCTTTTCTCATCGCTGAGCGAATAGAGGATCCAGACCAACTGACGTTACTAACTTATGGTCATGGGGACGTCGTACGTGGTTACGATGATCAATGGAAAGCGGGGTTGTCGCCTTGGAAAATGGTTGTAGACGGTGAGCGTTGGTATGGACGTGGAACGGCGGACAATAAAGGCCAACACACCATTAACTTTGCGGCTTTAAAACAGGTAATAGAGGCGAAAAAAGGCAAGCTGGGCTTTAACGTCAAAGTCATTTTTGAAATGGGGGAAGAGGCCGGTTCTCCGGGCTTGGCGGAATTGTGTGACATCCACAAAGAAACCCTTGCTGCGGATCTATTTATTGCCTCCGATGGTCCGAGGTTAAGCGCGGATCATCCGACCATTTTTCTTGGGTCCCGAGGTGGGTTTAATTTTGATTTGCAAGTGACGTTGCGCGATGGGGCGCATCATTCCGGCAATTGGGGGGGATTATTGAGTAACGCGGGGACACGTTTGGCTCATGCTTGGGCTTCTATGGTGGATGCCAAAGGTAAAATTTTGGTTAAAGGCTTGTTACCGGCGCGTTTACCCGAATCGGTGCGCCAAGCCCTCAAGGATATTCCTGTGGGCGAGGGCGCGAACAGCCCGGAGGTGGATACAAATTGGGGAGAGCCCGATTTAACTCCGGCTGAGCGTGTGTTTGCTTGGAATACGTTGGAAATGTTGGCATGCAAAACGGGTAATCCTGATATGCCTGTGAATGCCATTCCAGGTTACGCCAGTGCCCATTGTCAGCTGCGCTTTGTGGTAGAAAGCGACAGTAAAAACTTCCTAAAGCACATCCGTGAGCATCTTGATCATCACGGTTTTTCGGATGTGGAGGTTATTGCCAGCAAGGATATTATGGAAGCCACACGCCTTGACCCAAAAGATCCTTGGGTGGATTGGGCGTTGGGTTCGCTGGCTCAGACGACGGGTAAGAAGTCTGTGTTATTACCTAACTTAGGTGGTTCATTACCAAACGATGTCTTTGCCAATATTCTTAACTTACCAACCGTTTGGGTGCCCCATTCCTACCCCGCCTGTAGTCAACATGCGCCGAATGAACATGTGCTGGCGCCTGTGTGTCGTGAAGCTTTACAGATTATGACCGGGCTGTTTTGGGATTTATCCGAGCAAGGTGCATCGATTCATGCAAAACGTTAGGGAGAACAAAATGATCACAGATAAGGCGCTGCTACCTTATGCGGACCTCTTGTGTGAATGGCTAGCCACACAAGAAGAGAAAATGATTCATTGTTTGCAAGCATTGGTAGAGATCGATTCGAACAGCTATGACAAAGAGGGGGTTGATGCGGCAGGCCGTTTGATCGCTTCTTGGTTGGAAGTGGATGGTATTGAATGCCGTTGGCATACATCGGTGAACTCAGGGGATGTGTTAGAAGCGCGTATTGATTCAGGTTGCGATAAGCAAGATACATTACCCGCTATTTATCTTATGGGTCACCGAGATACGGTTTTTCCAAAAGGTACCGTTGCTACGCGAGGTTTTAGTCGAGAGGGGATGACCGCGTTTGGACCAGGGGTGGCCGATATGAAATCCGGTTTGGTGCTGAACTGCTTTGTCTTAAAAGGGTTGCAGTATTTATTGACCCACTCTGATATTGGCGAGTTGCCTTGCCCTGTCATCGGCTTGTTTACGGGAGATGAAGAGATTGGCTCGCCAGAAGGCCACCATGTGATTCAGCGGATGGTGAAGGGAGCGAAAGCGGTGTTCAATGCCGAACCTGGTCGAATCAGCGGTAATGTGGTATCCGCCCGAAAAGGCGGTGCGAGCTTTGACATCTTAGTCAAAGGCAAAGCCGCGCATTCTGGCGTTAACCATGCCGATGGAGCCAGTGCCATTGCTGGCTTGGCTTTGATTATCACCGATCTTCATGGACTGACGGATTATGACAGTGGCGTGACGACAAACGTAGGATTAATCAGTGGTGGCATGTCCTCTAACACCGTTGCCCCCGAGGCGAGTGCGCGCCTAGATCTACGCTACATAACCAAAGAGCAGATGACAGAAGCCATAGCGGCGATTCAGGAGATTATCGATAGACCCAGACTCCAAGGGGTGACCGCATCCATGCGTTTGTTAGCCGCATTTCATCCGTTTGAAGCAAGGATGAGCGAAGCGTTATTAGCGCATTATCAACAACAAGCAGAAACCTTAGGTTTTTCTGTTGAAGGGGAGTTTACTGGTGGGTGTTCTGATGCTGGATTCACTTCCTCAATGGGGGTTCCGACCTTATGTGGAACGGGCCCAGTGGGAGCCAAAATGCATACGGACGGTGAGCTGTGTTTATTAGACACATTTGTGCCTAGGGCTCAAGCGGTGGCGAAGAGTGTGTTGCTTTTACCCTAATGAATCACAGGCTGCTATAGGAGAGACATAATGCTGCATTCAATTGAAACCAAGTTGGCCCCATCGGAATCAGAGATTTGTTCCCAAGCGATAAAATCTGGCAGCTGGGTATTCTTGTCAGGACAGATTCCATTGCTGGTTGAATCCAATACCTTACTAGACGGTTCGATCGAAGAACAAACCGCTCAGGTCTTTCGTAACTTAGAGAACATTGCAAAGGCATCTGGTGGCTCGCTTAGCGATGTGGTGAAGCTCACTATTTACCTAAAAAACATGGCAAATTTAGCGGAATTTAACCGTGAGATGGTAAAGCACTTTCAAGATCCATTGCCTGCCAGAGCGGTGATTTCGGTAGCGGCTTTACCCATGAATGCCGAGCTAGAAGTCGAGGCGATTATGATGATTGCGGATCCTGCTTGGGCTCTTGCTGTGACTTAATAGGTTAGCGCTTTAATCGCGTGTTTTGGAATGCCGTTAACGCATAAATAGGATGCGTTAACGGCATTTTTTTGTTCCATCTATAGGGGTAAAAGTGGCTCAATGAACCGTTTTTTAGGGGTGAGTTTTTAATGAAAGAATATCTCTATATTTTATATTTTTATGAATTTATATCTCATTATTTCGATTTTTTAATGTTTTTAAGATCAATAAAAATCAAAATTAGAAAGCACATTTCATCTTGGTTTCGGTAGTCTGGTTACAACTTCACTCACTAAGGAATGACTATTATGAACTTACAAAAATTTGAACGTTACCCACTGACATTTGGCCCCACACCTATCGAAAAGCTAAGCCGCCTTTCTGAGCATCTCGGTAATATTGAGGTCTATGCAAAGCGCGAAGACTGTAATTCTGGTCTTGCCCTCGGAGGCAATAAACTGCGTAAATTGGAATACATCGTACCTGATGCGATAGCCTCGGGTGCGGATACACTAGTAAGTATTGGTGGTGTGCAATCGAATCATACTCGTTTGGTTACAGCGACAGCCGCCAAGATTGGTATGAAATGTCGTTTGGTCCAAGAAAGCTGGGTACCATTTGAAGATGCTGTGTATGACCGCGTTGGTAACATCTTAATGAGCCGTGTCATGGGGGCTGAGATTGACCTGGTCGATGAAGGCTTTGATATTGGTATTCGTGAGAGTTGGAAAAATGCCATTGAAGACGTGAAAGCCAAAGGCGGCGTTCCTTATCCTATTCCTGCCGGAGCGTCCGTTCATAAATATGGTGGCTTGGGTTATGTCGGTTTTGCTGAAGAGGTGCGTGAGCAGGAAAAAGAGCTTGGCTTTAAATTCGACTACATTGTGGTTTGTACGGTAACCGGGTCGACTCATGCGGGGATGGCGGTAGGTTTTGCCGAAGATGGTCGTTCACAAAAGGTGATTGGCATCGATGCATCAGGAACGCCCGCTCAAACTCGAGATCAGGTATTAACCATTGCTCAGCAAACAGCAGAGTTGGTGGAATTGGGCCGCGAAATAACAGCTGAAGACATCGTCATTAAAGAAGATTATGCCTACCCTGCTTATGGTGTGCCATCCAATGAAACCAACGAGGCGATTCGTTTGGTTGCACGTTTAGAAGGCATGATGACGGACCCTGTTTACGAGGGTAAATCCATGCAAGGTTTGATCGATTTGGCGCAAAAAGGCTTCTTCCCCGAGGGCTCAAAGGTGCTTTATGCGCATTTAGGCGGTGTGCCTGCTATCAATGGTTACAGTTATATTTATCGTAATGGTTAATTTCGAGAAAATGCCTGGATTCCATTAATGGGATTTTGTTTATTGATAATCAAGGCATCCATGAGGTGCCTTTTTTTTGCGTCATGTCGCTGGCAAGGACAAGCCTAGAAATCCAAGGGGGCGTTGTCCTTGACTTCTTTCATCACAAAAAACGTACGCAACTGGCGCACGTTCGGTAAAGCGAGTAATTGCTCGCTGTGCAGTTTATTGAAATCGGCAATGTCTTTTACGCGAACTTTGAGAAAGTAATCAAAATCCCCTGCCACAAGATGACAGTCCAAAACAAAGGAAAGTGTCGCGACGGCGAGTTCGAAGGTGGCGAAACTTTCTTGAGTCGAGCGATCTAATACCACACCAACCAAGACTAATGCACCGCGTTCGACTTTTTCCGGTTCAATCAAAGCCCTGACTTCACTGATATAGCCGTCTTTAAACAGCTGATGGGTGCGCCGATGGCAGGTTGCGGCACTCACATTTACTTTTTCTGCTAAATCAGCGTTGCTTAGACGGCCATCTTGTTGCAGTAAGCGCAGAATCTTTTTATCAATTTTATCCATTTAACGGTTCCGTTTTATGGGCCATGCGAATAACGGTCATTATAAACAAAAAATGCCCCTTACTGTGTTTTAGTAAGAGGCAGGGGAGCTAAAGGTTAAAAATCGTTATATTGAGCTTAATCCAGTGAGAGCGGACATGGCGACTCATGCTTCAGAGTACCCTTGGTCAAGTTATCAAAGCAATGCCATTGGAAAAGAGATTGCACTGATTACACCGCACAGTGAATCCCTTAATCTTGGATAAGGATAAAGAAGACACACACTAGGCTCGAGTATTGGACGATGATCGTTTTAAAGCTGAAATCGAGGATAAAACAGGCAGGAGAGCGAATCCTTTAGGGCCAGGAGGAGACAGGAAATCCAAGGCATTTCAAGATAAGAAGAATCAATGACATTGACCCTATAGGTACTTTTAAAAGTTCTAAAAATAGCATGGCGTCTCTTGTCTGAAACGCCATTGTTCAGAGGCTACCATCAAAGGTTGGCCTTTCATCTCAATTCACCTATGAGTGTCGCACTTATTATCTGAAATCAAGTATCACCTGGTTAAATAATAGATTCTCATTAAGAATTGATTTTATTTAATTTGACCGTTGCTTCTTGAGAAATTTTATTAATATCAATTCCTTTGCTTTCAAGTAATTTCTCAAAAATGGGTAGTAAATCGCCGAGAGTTTCATGTAATGTATCTTTAATAGTATCTACGACTACTTGCGTCCCTCTCTCTATTTCTATATTTAGATAGTCATTGATCGATTTTAATTCAAATGTTGTTGATTTTCTTGTTTCAGGTATAAGCCAAACTTCGAACCAATTATTTTCTTTATCTACTTCAGATAATGTTAAGCTTGCTCCGTTAATTGCTATATATCCTTTAGGAAATATATATTTTTTCCAATGCGAAGGTAGGTGTATTCTGAGACAATAATTATCACCATCTTGTTTAATATTAAGTATTTTTGTTTTAAAATCAATATGCCCAGATAAAGGATGTCCACCTATCTCAGCACCGTCTTTTGCAGCTCTCTCAACATTAACATAAGTTCCATTTTCAAAAGTGTTCAGAGTTGTCACAATTAAACTTTGAAGCATTATGTCAAAGTTTGCTTTTTTATCTGTGATAATTTCTGTTACGGTTAAACAAACACCATCTACAGCGACACTAGCACCAATTTCTAACTCTTCGCAGAAGTTTTCTTTAAACTCTAATTGAAAAGTTTTGATACCGTTTTTTTCTTCAATGTCGATAATTCTAGCAACTGATTTTATAATCCCTGTGAACATTTTTACCTCATTTTATTTTTTTGATACAATATATGCTTAATTCAGAAAAGTCTTATTATGCTCTTGTAGTTATTTCTGAAAACTTCATTTTATGAGAGTCGTGATTCAATAGCTAGGCTACTTTGTTGGGCCGATTCGGTTGTGGAATTAATAGGCTCAGAGTCATTGAGTTTTATTTAATTAGAATCAATGGCACCGACTCTATTCATTCCAAGTGGGATTATGAATGCACACATTATTCCCTAGCCAGTAGTACCGTTTTGTGTGTAAACAAACGCTTCACGGTATCCAGCTTCATTGGCAACTGAATATACTGCCCGGCTTGCCATAACTCGACTTGATCCGCAAAGTTGTCACTGCCGATCCAACCATCTTGACCGCCTATCATTACAAAGTAATTACTGTCTTCATCGCTCATATCACTGATATGACGAATACAAGAACCAAAACTGACTTTGTGTTTTTTACTGACTAATGGGTGTCCAGTTTTATTTACCGTGTTAGCTCCACCGCTTGCTGGCACATCCGCGAAGCGATAACGACGGCCAATAAAGGGCAGATGTGCAAACATATGGTCAAATCGTAAACGGTGAATATCTCCCCAGTTCGAATGATGGGTAAGTTGTTTACTTAGCTTTTTAAGACCTTTAATGACAGCATTCGCCAATCGCTCAGTTGCCACCTCTTGAAGGTCATCCAACAAACGAGAATAGGCCATCCAAATCGTCTGATAATGTTTTGCTGTTTTCATCAGTTGCAATTGCTTAACGACTTCACAAAGCAAAAGTTCAAATGCCAAAGGTTCAACACGCTCCGCCTGATAACCGCCATCCCATTCTTGTAATAAGAAAATCATACTTTGTAAGTTGGCGGGGTACTGCTTGTCTTTAATACTGCATAAAAACAACTGACATAATGGCAATGCACTGGGCATAAGCACATCGAGCTGACTGTTGCGAAAGTCGGCAAAGGTCAGTTTACGATCTTGTTGATAAAGCGCGGTTAACCTTTCACTGCGATCAAATGGGGAAAAGAAGTAGCCCACAGGGAAATCACTGTTTTCTGGACGTTGATTGGCGGATACCACAAAACCTTGTTCAGTATCTACTCTGACAGGCATATCTTTGGTGTTCGCCATATCCTGCCAATTTTCTGCTGCACTGCTGGGTAAAATAACATCTTCTGGTGCCTGATTTGGACGTTTTGGCAAATGACCTGCCAGACAATGACCCGCTCGCTGGCCGTCACCACCCACGGCGATCATATTCAAGCCAGCAACACCAAATGGCGTCAATGCGTCATGAAACTCATCCCAACTTTTAGCACTGGCGATGGTCAATAAAGCGCCTATTTCATTACTCGCCTTGTGTCCTTGCCAACGCATCGACACTGCTTGATCACAGCGCATCAATTTACCATCTGAAACCATGGGTCCAAGTGCCGTCCGACGCAGTTTGATTTTACGAGGTCGGCTCCAACGAGGTTGAATTGTTTGCCATTCTTCTTCGATTTGTTCATCTGTAAAGCCGGACACATCGAACAAATCACTGCTTTGCGCATGTAGGTTGGTAGCTCCCCAAGCAATATGCTGGTTTCTCCCCAATAGGAAAAATGGAATACCCGGCATCATAGCCCCAACCAAATGCATACCAGGGGCTTGTGCACCAATAAATAGGCAAGGGCTGGGAGCGGCAATCGGCAAATGTGGGTCGCTGACAATGGCAGCATAACCACTTTCAGTACGTTGGCCGGAAATCCCTGAGGAATTACTGCCACTTCGAGTTTGTAACGCCAATACATGTTCTGCACTAAACCGACCTTGTGCCGCATAGGCACTTGGACTGTCGGCGTTTACCAAAGTAGGCCATAACGCTCGCCAATCTTTCGTCGACATGCTTCTACGAGCTTTCAACAATTTTAACCACACTAACCAACTGATGTCGGCGGAATTAATGCGTGCAAAGGTCATCAAATCTTCCATCGTCCATGGCTTTGGTTGAATCCCCAGCACTTTACATTCGTGTGGCAGCTCAGGGCAATGACAAATGGCTGTGTTCAAGCCTGTTAGAAAGTTATCTGTCCACTCACGAGTCTCTGAATCCATTGTCGCTATCATCTCAGGCACTGCCTTAGCGATATCCAATAAGCGTAGAGAACGATCAATTTCAGCGCCCAGTGGACCAATCAGTTCAGAGATTCGTCCCGTTCCCAAGTAGCGCATGATTTCAATTTGTGCCAATCGAAGGTGGCCGTGAATTAAGCCTAACGTTTGTGCCAGATCGGTCTTTGATTGCGCATTCACAAAAGGAACCTGATGATGATTCCAATATATGTCAACGGGAGACCCCAGTGTTAGCTTATCCGTTGGCAACATAGCCAGACGTTGCTGCAGTGTTTTAGGGGGGGGGGTGGTGATAAAAGCTTTACCAATTACCCCTAGGCCAACCAATACTCCCCAGCATTTATCGAAAAATCCAAACTCTTTATATTGCGTCATGCAATGTCTCCTTGCCAAAACTAAATCCATGTTTTAAATAAGTTACTAACCTAGGGATAATGACAATTGGGGAAGAGTAAAATTAAATCTACTCCTTAGCTAATCATCTTTGATCAATGGGGTCAGTGTCACCGGTTTTTATCTAATTAAACGATAGCCTTTCACATTCTCACTTTAACGCATGGAATGGATTGTTAATGGCTCGTTTATCTTATTTCTATCTCCCTGTTTATACTCACTATATTATCCAGAGCGGAAACAACTATGCAGCGTGCTTTTTCGATGACGCTAACTAGAAAGCGTATCTCTCTTTTCCACTTTTTCTACCAAATTAGCGTTGCTTGGACAGCCATTTTGTTGCAATAAGCACAGAATCTTTTTATCCATTTAACTGTTCCGTTTTATGAGCTATGTGAATAAAGGGCATTATAAAAAATTCCCCTTACTGGGTTTCAGTAAGGGGCAAGGGAGATAAGGTTAACAATAGTGCTTTTTAGAACCGCCAATTTTAGATACGGAAGCGAGCTACTAAACTGCTGAGTTTATTAACATCTGCAATCAGGCGTTGTTTGATGTCCACGGCTTTTTGTGTGTGTTCCACATTCGATGCCGCTGTCGCCATCACGTCATTAGTTTGCTCGGAAATGTCTCCTGCGTGTTGATTTTGCTCTTGAATTGATAGGGATATTTGTTGGTTGGTTTGGCTAAGCGTATTGATCGAGTCCATGATGGTGTTGAACATTTCTATGGTTTCTTGTGCTTGACTTGAAACACCTTCGGTAAGCTTTTGCGATGAGCGCATGACTTGTGCAGCATCAGCCGAGCCTTTTTGGATACGCTCAACGACGGTTTCTATTTCGAGAGTGGATTCATGAGTACGATTTGCTAGGCTACGAACTTCGTCTGCTACGACTGCAAATCCTCGGCCTGTTTCTCCAGCACGAGCCGCTTCTATTGCTGCATTCAGTGCTAATAAGTTGGTTTGCTCTGCGATCTCTCGAATGACATTTAAGACATTGCCAATATTTTGTCCGTCGTTTTCGAGGGTGGAGACAACGGAAGAGGCTTTCTCCATTTCATCAACAACCGAATGGAGTGATTGCAGTGTTTGGGAAAGGTTGGTTTGTCCTTTAGTGGAATTGCTTGTCGCTTCGACGGCCATTTCGCCACACTTGTTGGCATCAGCAGAGACCTCGCCTAACGCCTGTGACATGGCGCTGACAGAATTGGATATTTCATTGGTACCCTGCTGTTGATGTTGGGATAGACGATCCACTTGTTGAAGTGTGTTATCTATTTGTTCTGCAAAGTGTTGTGTTGAGGAGACGGTGGAGGACACTTGTTTAATAATAGAGTGAACAAGGTCGATAAAGCCATTTAGATGTTTTGCTACTTCGGCTATTTCATCTTTGCCTGAACTGTTGAGACGCGTCGTTAAATTACCATCGGTGCTACTCAAGCCTTCTAAAACGGTTATCATTTGGCGCAAAGGTCGAATAATCAGGCGGTTTGCTGCCAATGCAATGATGGCAGAAAGGATTAGCATAATACCTAAACTGATGTAGTTATTGAGTTCAACGTTATGAATAACGGTATCTAAGCCAGCAGCGCGGGTTTCAACTTGACTGTCTCCAACCTCTTCCAACTTCTCAATGAAGTCGAGCAATGTTGTTACATGTTCATCAAAATTTGTTAACGTCTTTGCTATGGACTCTTTGTCTCCAGACAAAATCTGCGCTTTTAAACTTTCTAGCGTCGCTAAATAGCTGTCTAGGGTTTGTAGCTCTTTAGGGTCCATTAAACCGGACGCTTTCATTCTATTAAGGGCTTCTAGAGTGAATTTGTTGGTTTCGGCAATTTTGTTTTTGGTTTCTTCAAGAGAGGCTTCGTTGGATATAAACGAATCAAGAGCAATGATTTGTGCTTGTATTCCAATTGTCCCTTCCATTGCCCCGTCTGCAGCATTCCAAGCATTTCCTGTAATGTACTTTATTTCTTTACTCACTTTGTTAATCGATAAAAGCGCAATGACTGAGCTACTTAAAACAATGATCACGAACAAGAGTATACCAAAATAAACTTTTAGCTTTATCGACATTTCCTTCCCCTCGAAGTTCAATTGATATTACATAATAGTAGTAAACAGTGGGTATAGAGCTCTTATTTATGTTCTAAAAAGGTAATGAAGTGTAAGGTCGTCAAAACTCATCACTATCTATCGCTCGCCTTTGATTGAGGCAAGAAAATGGCATCCATTTTTACACAATGGGTGAGTCTGACCTCTCAGCGGACAGTCTTCGTTATTTTTCTTTCTTTTGTTGACTTGTCTGATTGATGACGGGAGGGTGATAGTACCAACTATTGGATGACATAGGCGTTATGCTAGATCGAAGTTGATACTATGTCGACTGTCTTATCTTAAGGAAACAGGAGCGAACCTGATTGGTAAAATAGTTTCATGGTGAGGGCATTAAGAACTTGATTTAGAGGCAAGGTTCACTCTTTACCTAAATGTGAACCTTGCCTTTTTCAATTTTTCTAGGGGTAAAGCATAAAAACTAAAGGTGCTTCATAGCAACTTCCTATTAGATTTTAAGCGCAAAACCGATATCAAATTCTGTTTGTCGCTGGTCAGTTTTAGAGCTAACAGACTCATTTTTAACAGCAATATAAGGAGAGAAGGTTTTGGTTAGTTTATAAGCGGCTTCAATCTCATGTTGGTAATCATTTCGCTTTTTATCAAATAGGTTTTGGTTGCCATGGTAGTAGGTATAGGTATAGCCAAGAGTCACTTTCTCTATTTTTTGGCTAACGCCTAAATCTATACGGTCCACTTTTTTATTCTTTTTACCGCTTGCATCGGTGATTTCCTTGCGATAACGGATGGAAGCGTGGGTATCGTCGGTGATGGCTGTTTTTAATTTAAGTGAAGGTTTGTATTTGTATTCATTTTGTTTTCGAACCCAAGAAAACCCTGGTGTTAGCTGCCAATCATTATTCAATTGAATGGTATAGCTGCCGCTAATTTTACTTTCATGCCAGCGATCATCGTGAAATGCCTTTCCACTATCCCCGTTGGCTTGTTCATGAGGCTTGAACTTGAGGGCACCTGCTAATTTGAAACCTGAGTCAAATTTATGCGATAGTTCAATTTCATCAACATGGTCTTTGCTTACATCTTCGTATTGATGTTCATAGCTCAGTTCAGTGGCCGATGCATGTTGGATAAAACCGATTGCACAGGCTGCGAATAAGATGTTCAGTCGTAAGTGTCTTTGTTTCACGTTTAAGCTCTTTCTAGGTTGGAGAATTTAGGCGCCAATTTAAGTGGTTTTCGTGACATTTTTACGACATTTTTTTTACTATTTTATTTTTTGTAACTTTCAATCTCTCTTTATCTTAAATAATTGTTTTATATATCAAAGCTTTATTGTATTTTCTTTCTGTTTGTAAAAAGCTTTTGTTGGATAAGTGAGTGGGCATAAAAATAGTGATAAGAAGCTTTATTCGTCTATAAATGTCTCTATTATGATGCTTTTAGTGAATCGGAGTGTCTGTCATGTTGAAAAAAATGCTTTTAGTAACGATGTTCGTTGCTTCTTTTTCTTGCTTTGCAACCCCGCCAACTGTTCACACGATTTTTGTTACCATGAATAAACGCTTGAGTTATATGGAGGACGTGGCTTTATATAAGGCACAGCACCACAAAGCCATTGAAGATCTGCCAAGAGAAGCAATCGTGATTAAAAAGGCGGGAGAGTCGGCGCAGCAGTATCATTTAAACGCTCACAGTGTAGAGCGATTGACCAAGGCTCAAATTAGCGCAGCTAAAGCCATTCAATATCGTTACCGTGCGGATTTATTGAGTAAAACCACCAAGCAGACGCCAAGAGATCTTAAAAAAGGCGTACGACCTGCACTTATTAAACTCAATAATGAGTTGAATAGGGAGTTAGCTGCGTATTTAAAAACGGGGTATAGTATTCAGAGCAGTGACTGGAAACGTTTCCAAGCAACCGTAAACAATCGTTATTTGAGTGAGTCTGATAAGCGCATGTTGTTCAATGCACTTGAAAAAGTGGAGCGGTAATCGAACAAGGACAAGAGACCTTTGCCCGTCGTACCCAGCAAAGGTCTCCAGCTATATTTATTCTATGGTGATGGTCTTAGGTGTGTGATGAACTACCTTAAGTTGGGTGCCTGCGATGGCGGTTTTTATGGCCGCAAGAATCGACATTTTACCTTCGACAGAATGGACTTTAACCGCTCCCGTCTTGGCTAAATTTGTCCTGATAAAGCAGCCACTTGCGTGGGCCAGTTGTTGGGCCATTTCATCAAAACGTGAAAAATCTTGATTGCTCAGGTGGTAATCATATACGTCGTTACAGCTTCTGTGCTCTATTAATGTCGGTGGAGGAGGTGTGTCCACGTTTTGTTTGGCTCCAGAATCCGTTGTCGTACATCCAGATAAGGCTAACGCACCAAATAGAAGACTGAGTTTGGTGTTCATGGTTCTTCTCCTTTTTATTTTATCGAGTCGATACAGAGACTCTGTACGGGTAGATAACGCTTAAAAGCCTGCTAATTATGGCTTTCAAGCGTTATCCAAGATTAGTTCTGTCCGTCTAGAAGTGCTGATGGTTTACCGTTCAGCAGGGCTTTGCCTTTTTTTACGCTGACATCTAAATGATACATGCCATCTTTCACTACCACAGCACCTTGGTCCATTGCTTGCTTAATCAGCACGTCCGCTTGATGGCTGACTAACTGATTGTATTCTTGTGTGGTCAGTGAGTGGATGTTGGGATTATCAGCGAGCTGATCTTCAATAGCGAATTTGGCCAAATCTTTGACTAGTGCTTTATCCGCATTGATAGCTGTGCTGACGTTGGCATTAGCCAGCCAGTAGTCTGGTTGACTGAGCTGCTCGAAAGTCATTTTGTCATGAGGGACGGTAAGGTGTCCATCGAACTGGGCGTTGAATTTGCCATTCGGTAATGTTCCCTTAACGTTATTAATCACCAGTTCTGGGGTGGTTTTGAAAAATTCACCAATATGATCGTGCATAAACTGGGTCATTGCTTGGGTTCGATCAGTGGTATTTTTTGGGTCAAGTTGTTGGTTAAAGGCGACATAATCTTTAAAAAACTGATTGTTCAATTGGTTTAAGGTGACATTCATGGAAAAATTGGAGACGTTTTCATCTTGAGAGTTAAGCTGGTTAATATTGGTTTTAAGAGCTAGGCTTCCCACTTGGTCAGCACCATTTAATTGACTGTTGGCTTGGAAAACCACACCTTTGGCCGTGAATAGCGGGTCAACCTGTAGCGCTGCCATTTTGATCGTCATGTCGCTATTTTTTAGTCCACCTGAGGTTAAATCCTTTAAGTCGCCATCAAAGTTGAGTGTGGTGGATAACCCTTTTACTTCCAGAGTGGAAACGTCTTGGATGGACGCATGGTCTAGTTTACTGTCGTATGTTAGGTGGTGATTTGCCCAGCTACCATGTCCTTGATAGCCACTAAATATGACATTGCTTTTAGACTCTGACGGCAGTGTTGCAGTAAAAGGTGCGATGGTATCTTGGAAGGTGAGTTTTCCACTAAGGGTTTGAAGACCTGATAGAGTGAATAGTGGTGTGTTTTTGTCCCATTTTATGCTTTTGCGTAGGTCGTCCCCTTGGATTTGACCATTGAAAGAAAACAACGCCAACTTGAATCCCTTATCCATGATAACGGGGCCATAGTGAGCCTGAAGGGTGAGTTCGCTTTTAAAGTCACTTTGCTTCAGCTCGTGAGCCAGCTCAGGATCGACTTTTTTCAGGTCCACTTCAATTTGTAGGGTAGTTTGAGAACCAAACCAGCCATTTTTCGACTTGACGATAGTGGCATGATAAGGGGGAGTCGCATTGATGGTTTTGACCACATCGGTTAATTGTTTTTGATATTGTGATCCCATTATTTTAGGAGTAATGACAGCCACTGCTGCGATAGCGATGAGGAGAGCGATTAATAGTTTTTTCACTGACAGTTCCTTTGAGTCTTCAGTCTTAGATGGCCGCATTTTAGCGAGAATTCATGACTAAGAGGGGATTGCGCCGGTGAGTTTTGAGATTGTTCTATTTTAATTCTCAATCATGTCTAAATATAGAGAATCATTGCTAAATACAGAATGTTATTGATCTATGAAAAGGCGCCGTCAGGGCACCTTTTCAGCCACTAAATGCTTGGCTATCTATTGGAGCTTTTTGTTTACCTTCTCTAATAGAGTGTTGAGATCTTTACGGCGACCAGCGTCTGCCACGGGGCGGTTTTCTCTTGGGGCTGCTTGTTGAGCAATTTCTAAATATTTTTTGGCTTCTTTATAATCGCCATTGTCGTATAAAAATTCGCCGTAGAAGAAATTGTTATCCAGCCCTTTGGGGTTAATCGCAATGGATTTTTGTAACAGTTCTTTGGCTTTACTGTCGCTGCCAAATCCAATTGGCCAGCCAGGTACTTTATGGTACAACACACCTAAGCTGGTATAGGCACTACCTTCAGAAGCATTAGGATCGATTTTGATAGCATGTTCGAGGTTTTTCTTGGCTTCTTTAGCAAAAGATAATGCACCAAGCCCTCCTTTTGCCTGGGCTGTACTGGCTTGAATAATACCAAGCCAAATATAATCATCGGCATTGTTTGGGTCGGCTTTTACCATGGCTTTCATTTTTGTTGCCAAGGTTTTTAACGCCTCGACTTTTTTATCGTTATCCGTCATTTGATAATTGATATGGGACCATTGGTGTTGAATATCGAGCAGGGGGTTGTTGTCTTGAGCCCAAGCGCTGGACAAGAAGCCAAGGGTTATAAGGGCAACAAATAGGGACTTCATAATCATACCTCTTCTTATTGTGTGTTTAAGAAACGTTTTATCACAGAGAGCTTTTTAAAGAGAGCTTTATCTACAATATTAGGAAAAGAGCCGTTAATTTTGACAAAAAGTCGTTCAGGGAAACCAACGAATTGACGAGGGTTGCCTGTTTCCAATTGCCTAATAAGCGCTTGGGCTACCGTTTCTGGTGAGTCAACGGCGTTGCCAAGTTGTTTATTCATCGCCATGGCTTTTGCACTGTTAATTGTTGTTGCAGTGGCGCGAGGGGCAAAATAGGACACTTTTATATTCGTATCCGCTAATTCCCGATAGAGGGCTTCAGAGAAACCGCGTATCGCAAATTTGCTGGCGCAGTAAGTTGTTTGACCCGCAAAACCAATACTGCCAAAGGTGGAGCCGACATTGACAATATGGGCCTGTTGTTGGTTTAAAAGCGGCAATAGCGCTTGAGTCAATAAAATAGGGGCAATGACGTTCGTGCTAATGGTGTGGGTGATTTCCTCCTCTGAAAGCTGCTCAAATGGGGAAAATTGTCCCACCCCTGCATTATTAATCAGCATGGTGAAGGGGCCGGATTCAGCCATTGTTTGACGGATTTTTTCTCTGTCATTTGCTTGGTTGATATCCGCCACGAGAATGTGATGCTGACCCTTAAGGGACTGGGCAAGCGTTTCTAAACGCTGCTTATCTCGGCCTTGTAGAATTAAAGTGGCGCCTCTGTCAGCGAGCTCTTTCGCGATGGCCTGACCAATGCCGCCTGTTGCTCCAGTTAATAGGCAACGTTGTTGTGCCCAGAGTCCTTTTACACCTTGTTTTTTCATTTAGCCTCCTTGGACTCGGCGTTCACCTGCTGATCTACATGGCCTATTTCACGAAAAATATTCGCATATAAGGTAAAGAACATATTGGCACTGTGGATGATCATATCTTGTTCTTCTTTATCGGTAATCTGATTCATGAGATTTTCAAAGAAAACAATATGTTCTTGATCCAGAGATCCATGCGAACGCAAATAACTAAACGCTTGTGGGGGTAAGTTTAGCTTATCTTGAATATGTTGTGCGGCATTATCCGCTAAGGCAATGCTTGTTCCTTCCAGTACGAATACCATGCCGAAAAAGCGCAACGGGTTACGCCGCTGAATCGCGTCGTAAGCATAGGCTACCATTAATTCTGTGGATGCATTGGGTTGGCTATGGCGGGCCGCGTTTTTATCGCCTCCAGCGGCCGCGATGTCGTTAAGAATCCATTCTTGATGTCCCATTTCTTCTTCGATGTATTCCCCCGCGGCCTCACGCAGCCACTCTTTCTCTTCGGGAAGGCGGCTGCCCGTCGCCATTAACAAGGGCACCGTATGTTTGACATGATGATAAGCTTGGGTCAGGAAGGCTAAGTAGTCGTTAAGGGTAATGGTGCCATGAAAACAACGTTCAATGATGGGGGATGTGACCAAATAGTGGCGCGCTGTTTGGGTTTCTTGCTGTAGGCGTTGATAAAGGTTCATCGTATGTCTCCTATGGAAGAGGGGTAGGCACTATCGTAAGAAGAGGCATATAAGGCGGTAATTTCTTGTTGAAAGTGCGTTAAAATTTTGTCTCGAATTGGTTTGCCTGTGGCCGTAACCAGTCCGTTTATCGATATAAAAGGCTGCGACAAGGTGATCCAATGAACAATCTGCGCATAGTCAGGCAGGCCTTGGTTGGTGGTTTGAAGGCAGTGCGCTATTTGCTGCTCGCTGATGGCTTCATGGAGGGGTGTTAATAAAGCGCCACAGCAGGGCAGTGCATCTCCAAAGACGAGTACCTCACGAAAACAGCCCGTTGCCATCAGCTCTGCTTCTACCCATTCTGGTGAAATATTACGGCCAAAGGAGTTAATCAACACATTTTTGCGACGTCCTTCTATGGTTAAGAAGTGCTGATCCAAGCGGACTAAGTCGCCTGTGTGGACTTCTTGAGGATAAAAGCTATCTGGCTGATTTAAATAACCTAAAAAGAGGTTCCCTGAGACGATGAGTTCATCATCCTCAATGCGCAATTGATTATGTGGTAAGACTTTTCCGGCGCTCGATAACAGCTCTTCTTGGGGGGTATTGAGCGCTACAACGGACGCACATTCTGATAGTCCGTACCCTTGATAAACGGGCAAGCCTAAAGCGCGTGCTTTATTCAATAAACCTGGGGCTACCTTACCACCTCCGACTGCGATAAATTGCAAAGAGCTTGGTGGTTGCCAGCCTTGGATGCAAGCACCGATGAATAGAGACAGCAACTCCGGTACTAAAATGACGCTATGGGGCTGTTGCTGACTGATAAGCGTAAGCATGTTTTGTGGCTGAGTGAGCCGACTTCCGCTAAAGCCGCGATCAGATTGACTAGCAAGAATAACCGTGCCGCCGACCAGCAGCGGTGCATAGACCCCTGCTACGTTCTCTAATAAGGTCGTTAAGGGTAACAAACACAAATGACGAACTTGAGGAATCGCGACGGCTTCGGCTAAGGATTGTGCGACATTTTGCTGTGACTGAGTGCTTAAACAAACGCCTTTTGGGTTGCCCGTGGTGCCAGAAGTAAAGGTGATTTTGTGAGTACCTTGAGGCATGACTGGTGGTGTATCGACTTGAAAGCGCTGCATGAACACCTGCTGAAAAGGCGTCTCGTTTGTTTGCTCCGATGAATCTTCTGTTAACAGCAGTTCAACACCGCTTTGTGTTAATAAATGGGATGTTTGTGCTGGACTAAAGAAGCTGGGGACGGGAACACAACACAGGCCAGCTTGTTGGCAGGCAAGGTCAAATAATACCCATTCCACACAGTTGTCCATAGCGATTGCAAGCGTTTGGATGGATTGCGCTTGTAACCAAGTCTGATGAGCGGTGACAGCGTCTGCCAATTGCTGATAGGTCAGCGACTGTCGGGAGGATTCTAAGGCAATTTTATTGGCCCAATCCGGTGAAGAAAAGTACCACATTATAGCGTCCTCATCTGTTGTAAAAGTGCTGAATGATTGGCTTGAACTAGGCCAAACAGTGCTTGTAACTCGGGTTGCATTAACGCCGTTGCGACTGCTTTTGCCACATCAATAAACATGACTTTTGGCTGACTGGTGTAATAGTTTCCCCAATTGGACTGATCTTGCAGCTTGCTAGGATCTGCATCCGCTAAAAAGGTGAGTTTGAGCTTGAGTTTCTCTAATAGCTGACGAATTTTATCTGTGCCTGAAAAGACTAAATATTGAATCTCAGAGAGATATAAACTCATCACCACCGTCATTAATAAAGGCAAGGTAAAGCGTTGGTTCTGGCTGTATAAGTTACCCAGTTCAGCTATGGCATGACGCTGTGTCCAAACACCATGTTTTTGCAGCATATTGGTAATGGGAACAGGTAAATATTGCTCAATAAAAAGAGGTTGAGTCGCTCGTCTTACGCCCACTACCGCTCTTAAGCGTTGTGCATGAATCCCTAACAACAATGGCATAAAGTTTGTGACATGAGCTTGGTATTTTTTGGCGAAGCCTTCTTGGACAAAGGCTTCTAGGTTTATTCTTTTTGGGTCTTCCATGGCAGCAGAAAGAAACTCGTAAGGCAGAGTTGGCGTGGGAATAAGAGATTGCTCTGGCATTACATAGAGTGCATTGGATGACTGCATAATGGTCTCACTTGGCAAGTTAACTCAGGTAAGCGACTCAGATGAAAAGGAAAAGAGTTTGCTTGTTTTTACAGTAAAGGGAGCCTAGTGAAAAAAAGGTTTATGAAAAAAATATGCTTTAATTTGTCCGATTTAATTTTTAACTAATTGAATTATTTGAATAAAAAATGATGAGAAGCAGGAAAAGAGCGAGGGTTAGAATATCTTCTTAATAAAAAAGTGAATGAACTTTTTATATAATGAGGGCCTAAATTGCGTCAAAATGGCTTTTTGATGTCAAAAAGCGGGTTCAAATCACGCTAGTTTCATTATCTGCCATTATGATTTGCTGAGCGTAGGGGAAACGGTTGCCGATGCCTTTCAAATTATGTATTACTTAAACAAAGCGTGTGAGATTCAACTCGCAGCCGCGCAAATGGCCAGTCTAACGCCCGTTTCTACTATCCCTGAAACGTTAGCAAGCTATGTATGCGAGCAGTTTAAGAAAGTAGCGCATGAACGTCATTTGGTTTGGCAGGCATGGCTAAGAAAGTTAGACCGTATTGATCCATCGTACCGAGAGTAAACATGAAGATACCTATTTTATTGGCTAACAATGATGCGGCGTTTACCGAGCAATTGATAGCGGCGTTTCAGCAACGACATCCTGAGGTGGATGTTCTACTGCCTGGACAGCCAGGTTCAGACAAGGTGCAGGTAGCCGCCTGTTGGTTCCCAGATGATACGCTTTTAACGAATTATCCTAACATCAAGTTTATCCATGCTTTGTCAGCCGGAGTCGATCATTTGGGGGAATCATTGCTAAGCTCTGGTTTGCCCATTTGTCGCATTGTTGATGAGCGTCAGAAGCAGGGCATGTTTGAGTATGTTCTGTGGGGCGTATTGAATGTTCATCGTTATTTTGATCTTGCCGCTTTGAATCAAAGACAAAATCGTTGGCAACGGTATAAACAAAAGGCCGCGTCTGACATTCGTGTCTCGGTCCTCGGGCTAGGAGCATTAGGGGAATACGTTGCAAAAGGCTTAGCGGACTTGGGTTACAGCGTCTCTGGCTGGTCCCGAAGCCAAAAGGCGATGGCAAATATCACCTGTTATTCGGGGGAAGCCTCTTTGTCCGACATGCTTGGTCAAACCGATATTCTCATTAACTTGCTGCCTTTAAGTCCGGTGACAAGAGGCATCTTAAGTCACAAGTTATTCGATCAGCTTCCGCAAGGAGCCTATGTGATTAACTGTGGTCGTGGTGGTCATGTGAAAGAAGCGGATCTGATTCAAGCGGTTACACGTGGCCATTTGCGTGGTGCCATGTTGGATGTGTTTGACGAAGAGCCTTTGCCAGAAACTAACCCGCTTTGGACAACTCAAGGGATAGTGATTACCCCGCATATGGCTTCCGATGCGGGGGAAACCGTCGTAGTGGATCAGGTTGCAGAGAATGCCGCGAGGTTTTTACGAGGGGATGCATTGCTAAACCCCATCAACCTTGATCATGGCTACTAAACCAAGCCCCATTCGGCTCTTGACTATCCTAACAGCTCTATTATTAAGCCGATGGCACGCCGAATAAAAACACCATTAAGCAAAGCAATGAAACCACGCTATAGAGAGCCGCTTTTTTGGTGTGTTTTTCGACTGATTTCGTTTGCAGTGCCACAATGGCGGCGACGGCGGATTGTAGTGTATAGAACAGAGCAAATGCCCGTGAGGCATAGGCGATAATGCCATTCACATCGGTGGCCCAGGTTAAGAAAATAGTGACGATCAAAATCAGCATATAGGCATAACGCACAGGAATTTTTTCGCGTGCGATGTCGACCACCAATCCGCCCGCCCCCGAGGTATCCGCAACGGAGGCGGAGAATTGGCTGCCAATCGCGGCGACAGAAATTAAGATAGGCAATAGCACTGCCACTGGTGCCACCATACTGGTAATCGCGGTGACATCGGCCCCCATACCTTTATGAAATAAGACGGTCATCAGGGTTAAAAATACTAGGTAAATGGCCGCTGAAATCCACTGGGCGATGCGCATGGTTTTGATACGTAACTCAGCAGGATGTTCACTTTGCAAATAGCGAGAAGTTTCAAAACCTTGTACCACGATTAATAGCCCTAGCAGCACACGTAAATCGTGTAAGTCGATACGGGAGTCTAGGGCGGGTAAATGCCATTGGCCAGAGTGGAAAAGATGAAGGTTATATACCGCGAGTGAGAAGAGCAGCCCGGCGATCATGCCAAGGTTTAAGCTCACCGCGTAGGTTTCGATTTTCTCTAATTCCCCTAAGCCGCGCCACATTCCCACACTACAGATAACGGTCAAAATCAGTGTGGTGATAATGTTTGCCACAAAGTCGCTTTCGTAGCCAAAAGCTTTGAGTAAAAATGCCGACAGCAGCTGAAGGTAATAGGTAACGGAAATAAAATAGGCGCCTGCTAAAACAATGCGAGAGACAAAGGAAACGGCCTGAGCAGGGCCCTTCTGGTGTTCGATGGGCTCAAAGTGACGAATGTTGAAGCGGATCGCGCTGCCCACGGCATAGGCTAAAATAAGCAATAAGCCCATGCACAGCACGGCAAAGTAGCCTACGGATTCTGCCAATAACGGAGCCACTACCAAAAAGCCACTGCCCATAATTGAAGCCAATGGTGTGACGGTGGCTTTCCAGCCCTCAGAATGGGCGAGCTTACGGGAAAAGGCCAGAAAGAGAGTGACCACTAGGGCAATGGCAATAATATAAAAATTCAACATCGTGGTGCCTATTCCTTTTGTTAAAACTAATGCGCCTCTTTATTCAGAATGTCTTTCATCTGAGCCTTTAACGAGGGGTCCTGTTGATCTAAATATTGTCGGATGCGTTTGATGTAAGCCTCATTTTCATGGGCTGGTACGCCTGTTTTATGAGCATCTGCCACCGACACCATGGCCATTTGATCATGTTTATTGTACAGCTCAATGATCTCTTCGGCCTGTTGTCGTGAGCTTCCCAGTGTTTCTAAAACAGAACGGCTCATGCGTAAACTACTATCGTAGTTTTCACGCACAATATCGCGACATCCGTAAGACCATAAGTCATAAACATGATGACGATCAAACGCTCGGGAAATAATGTGAACGTGTGGGTAAGTGCCAATAACATACTTCACTAGCTTGGATATCTGTTCTGGATTATCAATGGCGACAATCAAAATGGTGGCGTCTTTAATGCCTGCCGCTTCCAAAAGTTCTGGACGTGTAGCGTCGCCAAAGTAGTTTTTTACACCAAAACGCTGTAAAGCCTTCAAGCGTTTCACACTAAAATCGATGACGGTGGAATCATAGCCTGCTAGACGAATGACTCGGTCAATTTGACTGCCGACTCGACCTGAGCCAGCAATAATGATTTTGTTGCTATCCGGAATGTCTTCGTGTTTCCCCGCTGGATGATCGGTTAGATAACGGGGGGCCACTAGTCGGTCATAAATGATAAACAGCATTGGTGTCAGCAACATCGACAACGCCACCACTAAGAGCAACTGATCCGCGATCGCTTTGGGTAAAATGCCATTAGCAACAGTGAAAGACAACAGCACAAAACCAAATTCGCCGGCTTGCGCCAAGCCCAAGGCGAACAGCCACTTATTTGCCCCACGAATATGAAAGACGGTGCTGAGTAAGCGAAGAATAAAAACCTTAATCAGAATGAGCCCCACCGTGAGACCTAAAATAGTTGCAAATTGACTGAACAATAAGTGGAAGTTGATACCAGCACCGACTGTCATGAAGAACAGTCCTAACAGCAGACCTTTGAACGGTTCGATATTGCTTTCCAACTCATGACGATAAGGTGAACGGGCGAGCACTACGCCAGCTAAAAATGTACCTAATGCGGGAGACAGACCGACCGCAGACATAAGTAAGGTAATGCCGATAACAAACATAAGGGCAGCAGCGGTAAATAGCTCACGCAGTTGGGCTGTGGCAATAAAACGCAAAATCGGCGACACCAGAAAGTTGCCTCCTAAAATTACTGAGCCAATGGCAGCTAAAGTGATGAGGGTTTTTTGCCAAGCATTAAAGTCGCCAAGTAAGTTGCTATGGTGGCTCGCCCCTGAACTGGTAAAGGCTTGTTGCAAGTGAGCTAATAAGTCTGGTGTGGCCAGCAGTGGTAAAAGTGCTAACATGGGGATGACAATGATGTCTTGTGCAAGTAACACGGCAAAAGAAGACTGACCGCCATCAGAGCGCATCAGGCCCTTTTCGCCCAGTGTTTGCAATACGATCGCCGTGGAAGATAGAGAAAATAACATGCCGATGGTCAGTGCAATACGCCAAGGTTGTCCTAGCAACATGGCGCTTCCCATGACCAATAGGGTTGTTAAGACAACTTGTCCACCACCTAAGCCTGCTAAACGACTTTTCATTTCCCAGAGCTTTTGAGGTTTGAGCTCTAAACCGACGAGAAACAGCATCATGACAACGCCAAGCTCTGAGAATTGTTGAATAGAATCGAGATCGACCTGTAGCAATGAGAGCAAGGGGCTAATAGCAATGCCTGCTAGTAAATAGCCCAGTACTGAGCCCAGTTTAAGCCGAGCAGCAAGGGGCACAGCTATTATACCTGCCACGAGGAAAATAAAAGCGAGAAGGAGAGTGTCTGTCATTCTAAAGGCTCTAAAAGTAAAAGGTGCGGAAGCTAAGCTCGACGCCTAAGTGTCCTATTATAAAGGGAAATATGAGAACAAAATTAGGTTTTATTACTGGAATTTGCGATTCATCATGACTTTAGGGTTACGAGCTAGATAGAGGCTGTTAGCAATGTGTTGTGAAGTATAGACCTTAGGTAAAAAAAAGTGGCTATTTGTTGTAGGGCAGGGTGGTTAGCTCGCCCTGAGTAGGTGACTCATCTATAATCAACTCAATGCTTACCATTTAAAGCAGGCCGTTTCTTTATCGTCATTAATAGGCTTGTCTTATTATTTCGTTGGGATCGTTAAGTTAAGGTACGAACAAGCCCTCTGACAGCTAAAGCCTATTCTCATTATTCTTAATTTTACCTGGATACTCATATTGTACTCTAAAATATTTGAACAAATTAACTTACCCGTGTGGGTGTTTGATGTAGAGAACTCCCGGGTTATTTTTGCCAATGCAGCGGCGCTTGTTGTTTGGAATGCGCCTGATATTGACTCGCTTCGAGCAAGAGATTTGGCGACGGACATGTCTCCTGCAGTGCAGCGCCGTTTAAAGCAATATTTAGTGGATTTTTTAGAGTGTGATGCCGAGTTTTATGAACAATGGACTTTGTACCCAGATGGCAAACCTGTGAGCTTAAATATCCGCTACACAGGGATTAAAATGGACAATGGACGAATTGTTATGCTGTGCGAGGGACAGGAAATTCAGCGTGCTACGCCTGAGGCTTCCCGTGGGAGAGATGCATTGATGCATACGCATTTAATGATTTCACTGCATACCTCTGAAGGGGCCAATTTATATTTAAATCCGGCAGCGCGCGAGTTTGTCGAGAACAGTCAACAGGGATTGTCAAAGCGTTTTGTTTTTAAGCGTGACTATACCCGCTTGATGCAGATGGTGGAGCAACAAGGAGAGGGGGAAACGACCGCCTTGGTGCATACTGTCTCTGGTAAAAGGTGGCATGAATTGACCGCAAGGGCGTGTCACGATCCAGTGACAGGTCAGCCATCGGTGTTGATTAGTGCAACTGACGTCAGCAAATTGAAAGAAGCCGAGGCTTTAGCCTCTAAACGAGCCCTATTGGATTCGTTAACCAATCTACCGAATCGCCATGCTCTACCTTATATTTTTGAAAAATTTATCAAAGCGACGCGACAAGATAATGAGACCATTGCTGTATTGTTTATTGATTTGGACGAGTTCAAGGCGATAAATGACACAATGGGGCATGCTGAAGGGGATCGTGTATTGGTGGAAGTAGCGAAGCGCTTGTCTTCTCTATGCGGCCCTTGTGACTCGGTGGTGCGGCTTGGTGGTGATGAATTTTTTATTTTGACATCTCGAGAAAATGATGGAGAAGCATTAGCAGAATTTGCTCAAAGCTTATTGCTACTATTGTCCGAGCCGATCACAGTAAAAAATCGCTCGAAAAAAGTGACGCCGAGTATTGGTATTGCGACCTATCCTAGCCATGGAGCAGGTCTAGAGGAACTGATGCAGTCGGCAGATATTGCTATGTATCAGGCTAAGTCGTTAGGGCGTAACCAGTATTGTCTCTATGATGCCGCTATGCGAGAAGCCTTCGAATATGAGCATACTTTGCTTGCACAACTAAAAGAAGCGCTTAGTAATGATGAATTTGTTTTGCATTACCAGCCAAGAGTTAGCGCCAAAGATAAATCCGTAGTTTCTTTTGAAGCGCTGTTGAGATGGAATCATCCAGAGAGTGGTTTGATGTATCCCGATAGCTTTATTGATCTGTGTGAGCGTTCTGGACAGATGACACAAATAGGCGAGTGGGTATTGCGTGAAGTGATTAAGCAGATTGCCCATTGGCATGTGTTAGGAAAGGATGTGGCTGTGTCTGTGAATGTGTCGATCAACCAATTGTTTAAAGAAGATTTTGTGACAAACTTGGAGTGTATGTTGGATGAAAATGACTGTGCACCAAATAGTTTAGAATTGGAACTGACTGAGTCCGCTTTAACAAAGGGAGATGTGGTGGTTATTAAGAATCTTCAGCAGCTTCGCCATTTAGGTGTTAGAGTGTCGGTGGATGATTTTGGCGTGGGGTATTCGAACTTTGCACGTTTAAATGACATCGCTTTTGATTTTATTAAAATTGACCGTAGCCTAATTGCCAGCCTTCCCGATAACCCACAATTGGTTAAAATGATCATTAGTATTTGTTTGTTAATGCGTGCTCAGATTGTTGCCGAGGGTGTGGAAAATGAGGCCACTGCTCAATGGCTAGCGGATCATGGCTGTGATGAGTTGCAGGGATATTTGTTTAGCAAACCTATGTCCATTGATCAGGCTACAGACTATTTATTTAATCCTCCCAAACCATAGTACATATCACTGGATGGCGTGTTGGACAGCGAGTAATCAAGCGAACGTTATAGCAATGAGCTTACCGTCTTAGACGAAGAGGCATTATGAAAATTTTTACCTGTCAGCAATGTTCTCAAACGGTTTTATTTGAAAATACTTTATGTGAGAGCTGCGGCTCTTCTTTAGGTTTTTTATCTACCCCAATGGTCTTGAGCGCATTAAAACCAGATGGTTCTGGTTTTAATGCGCTAGCAGACACCAATATGCCTGCTAAAAAGTGGTATTACTGTAAAAATGCGCAATATTTTGTTTGTAATTGGCTGGTGGATAGTCCTGATACCTTGTGTGAAGCTTGTCAGCTGAATCGCCATATTCCCAATCTAGAACGCGTCAAGCAGCGTGACGAGTGGCAAAAGCTCGAGTTTGCTAAGCATCGCTTGGTGTACTCGTTAATTAAATTAGGGCTCCCTATATTAAATAAAGCAGAGAACCCAGAAGAGGGATTGTCGTTTGACTTTATTTCCGAAGAGAATGCGGTTCCTGTGAACGCACAGTCCACAACGGGTCATGCCCTTGGACAAGTGACCATCAATACATCCGAAGCAAACAGTGCAGAACGAGAGCAAATGCGTGAGGACATGAAGGAGTCCTATCGAACTTTGATAGGTCATTTTCGACATGAAGTGGGGCATTATTACTGGGATCAGTTAATCGCTGAGAATGATATTGAGCTGGCAAACTATCGGGCTTTGTTTGGAGATGAGCGTGCAAGCTACGCTGACGCCCTGCGCAAGCATTATGAAAACCCTGTTCAAAATTGGCAGGACAGCTTTGTTAGTGCCTATGCCTCTTCGCATCCTTGGGAAGACTGGGCCGAAACTTGGGCGCACTACCTGCATATTGTTGATACCTTAGAAACGGCCAGCGAATTTGGTATTAGTATGTCGCCTCCGAATAATCTGCATCAAGGTTTAGCGGCGACTATTAACATTGACCCTTACTGCCATGCTAATTTTGAGGATATCATTGCCCAATATCTGCCGTTGACCTTTGCTGTGAATAATTTGAACCGAAGTATGGGACAACCGGATTTATACCCCTTTGTGTTGGTGCCAAAAGTACGAGAAAAGCTGGCGTTTATTCATCGTATTGTGCATACCAGCTAGCCTTTTTGTGAGCTTGCTGTATTGAGAACAGTCTACACGTAGACCGTTCTCAAACCTTATTTCTACTTTTGGCCATAACAAAATGCCTTATCAGGTATTGTTAGGCGGCATCGCTATCTGTGTAGCCCGTTAATTCTTCTTCATCAATTATGATGTCTGGTTCTTCGTAAAAGGCATCTTCATCTGGTTCAATGACAAGATCTTCAAGGGGCTTTTTAGCCTCTTTGTGAGCCAGCTCTAATGGTGTGCTGTGATTGGTTTTTTGAGGCGCATTGTTGTTCTTTTTTTGGCTTTTCGATGCCGTCTTGCGCTTTGCTCCCAACGCCTCTAGCAATTCGTCTTTATGTTCGGCTAAGTACAGTGATAACGCTTCTTTTTGATTGTGATCACCAGCTAAATGACTGTTATCCAATAATTCGTAAAGTGCGTCGGCAGTGTCTAGCATTTTGTCATAGGCATCGGCGTCGGCTTTTGAGGTAAAGGTCATTTTTTCAATTCCATCACGTGCTACAACGTATTTAATAACAACAGGCATAATCCACCTCGGGAAAAATAGTACTGTTTAAATATACAGTACTATTTCTGTCAGTGTCTAGCTTTTTTTCTTTTCAATTCTTACTGCTTTACATTGTTTTTTGATTGGGCTGATAGTGCTAAAGTAGCGCCCTAAATGAAGGAATCCGAACGTTATGCCAATTGAAATTTCACACTTTGATACGACGATCATTAGAGATCACGTTGAAATCGTATTAACCATTGCTTGGGCGCTTATTTCTTATATTGTCCGTCGTTATACAAGACGGGTGATACGTCGTCACCCTACGCTTGAGCATGATAAAAAGCGTCAGCGGATTAACACGCTTGATAATATATTTAATCTTTTTTTAGTGGTTGGGTTTATCTTAATCTGGTCCTCTGAATTACAAAACCTTGCGATCTCTATTGCTGCCTTCATGGTTGCCTTGGTCGTGGCAACGAAGGAATTTATTTCTTGTATCGTGGGTGCGTTTTATCGCGCGAGTACTCGGCCTTACCAAGTGGGGGATTGGGTAAGGATTGGTAATTTCGAAGGCGAGGTGACTGACAGTGATTGGTTGTCCACGACCCTATTTGAAGTGGATTTGAAGGGTGGAAGTTATGGTTATACAGGACGTACCACGGTTGTGCCGAATAGCCTATTACTTACGAGTACTGTGCAAAATTTGAACTACATGCGGCGTTATGTCACCCATGTGTTTGCCATTACGAGACAAGCTGATGATGTGAACCTGTTTGAAATAAAGCAAGCCATTTTGGATAAGTTGAAGGAATACAGTGAGCACTTCCATGGGGTTGCCATTCGCTATAACAGCCTGATTGAAAAGCGTCTCGATATTAAAATATCAGGGCCAGAACCACGGGTTCGCATTACCACCTCCCATGAGGGGCATACCCAGTTCACCATATCGCTATTTTGCCCAACCAATGAAGCGATGGATATTGAGCAAAAAGTCACCGAAGACTTTATGCATTTTTGGTATGAAAAACGGGCTAAAATATTACAAAAGTCCCAAACAGCTTAGGAGCTTAGAATGATTCGTCGTGTTATTGCAGCCTGTACACTGGTCTTTTTTTGTTTGTTTCTGAGTGGATGTACGAACGGTATAAGCGTCACACAAGCGCAGTTAAATGAGGCGATTAAAAAGGAAATCGCACAAGGAAAAGAGCGTCAAATAGCGCTTGGTTTAAAGGATAATGGCACCTTGAATATGGCGCTCAAGGTAAAAAGTGTGCAGGTGAATTTAACCGAAAAAGACGGTGGAATGGCGTTAGTCGATATGGTGTGTTTGTTATCGGGTAAGGTCAACGCCTTTGGGCAGAGCTTTACCTTCAGTACCCAGGTGAAACCGTCGCTATCATCCGGTGTGAGATTAGATGAGAATCGTATCTATCTTGTTTCTCCTAGAATAACGAACATTGAAGTTTATGGTTCTAAATTCAGTGACCAGTTGTTACGTTCCACGCTGGGGTCTCTAAATGGGGATTTGGAAAAAGCGTTAACGAACTATTTTAATCAACACCGGCGTTTTTCAAGGTAGTTGTCGCCTAAAATAATTAGGCAGCGTCTTTGTGTTGCTCTGGATTTAATTCCACATCACCTATTGGCTGCCAGTTTCTTTCTGCTTTTGACCAACGCTCAGGGCGTTC
>NZ_FLOB01000006.1 GCF_900089775.1 Marinomonas spartinae | reverse complement strand
GAAATGCGGCTTTCGCAGCGGCGACCGCTTCTGCTACTTGTGTATCGGACGCGTGGGCCACTTCGGCAAGCACTTCTCCCGTCGCAGGGTTAAAGGTTTGAAACGTCTCCTTACTTTCAACCCATTTCCCATTTATTAAATTCTTAATCATTGTCTTCATTCTCCAAGCTAGAAATCAGGTGCTTTTTGACTCAACTTAATTAACATGTTAAATAAATTAAACGTAATGACCTTGGAGTGTCAAGCCACTGTGTCAAGGAAAGCTCAATAAAGCGCAATAATTTTTAAAATGGCTTTCAGTACACGAGAGATGAAATATTGACCTTTGAATAAGACGGATTTATCAAAAGAGGTCCCTAACAAGAACTTATAATAAGGGCATACAAACATGGTAACTTTAAGCTTATATCAATCATTACCAAACCTGATAGAAAGCATTGGTCAAGAACACTTCTACGACCAAGTTGCTAACTCTATCCAAACCCTTGATGTCATTAATGAAATCAAAATTGTCAGTTACTCCAAAACGGATAAGCCCGTTTTTCTTGGAGAATGCCCCATGTCAAAACTGGACGAAATGTATTGCGAGTCGGCCTACCTGCTAGATCCAATTTACGATTTGGTTTGCCAAAAAAAGCACAAAGATATGGTCACTCTCGACAGTCTGGTGACGCATCCTGGTGTCGGTGGCGCCCCACTGCTCACCAATACAGCGGCTAATTTCCAATGTGAAAAATACCAAGTCGTCGACGGCGGTGATCACTGGATTATGATTGGTAAAGTGGTTGCATTTGAAAACCATGGTCGTGCGCCATTACTTTATGTTCAGGGTAACTATGCTGGTGCGATTCCTTTTACCGGCGCCAAAACACCGGCTCAGAATGTGGCATCCGATAAAACATTGGCCCGTTTGCACGACAGTGCTATCTATCTTATGCACAAAGTACTGCAGAAGGTACAAGAGAACTATCTACCAAAGCAATCTGCAACTGGCCTCAGCACCGGCGAAGCTCGATTACTACTTGTCTTAAGTGATACCACAAGCGTCACCCTAGATGACTTAAGCAATCTGGTGACTATTCCATCCTTGGATGTGGCTGATGGCGTTGAAAGCCTAAAAGGTTTTGGTCTAATTAGCAGTGATTTATCACTGACTGAAAAAGGTCAGGAAATGGCTGAGAGATTATGGGCTATCTCCAATCAGCAACAAGCAGATATCTTTGCAAACTTTAAAGAAGATGAATTAGCCAGTTTTAAACAGCAACTACAACATTTGTTAAAACAATTGGCTTAATTAACTTCGATTTGTTGATTTTTAAGGTCAAAGATAAAAAATCCCCTCGTGGGATTTTTTTATGTATGTATAATAACTTTTATTTAACACGTTAAGTTATTAGTTGTACCAATGATCCCCTTCCCTTATTTCATTTTGATGGCGATGTGTAGTCCTATCGCCCTAAATGCCATTTTGCCGGCTTTGCCTGATATAGCGCAGCAACTGGGCATTGACTCATCAACAGTACAATTAAACTATTCTCTTTATTTGGCCGCGCTTGCCTTAGGCCAGTTTTCTGTAGGAGCCGTCATTGCCAGACTCGGAAACCGCTCTACCATTCTATTAGGTATCTCTTTCTTTGTGGTTGGTGGATTAATCGCGTTGGCAACAGAACAGTTATTTTTTATGCTGCTGGGTCGGGTATTGCAAGGTATTGGTGGCGCCTTTACCCTCTCCATGTCCAGAGCATTACTGGTTGCCAGTTATGGGGGAAAACGCGCGTCACAGAAGATGGGTTATCTGGTCATGGCCATCGCCTTATCACAAGGCATTGCTCCCTTAATGGGTGGCTCATTAAATACCCATATAGGTTGGCAAGCTATCTTTGCTCTTTCAGCCTTTCAAGGGACTATTTTACTGTTTTTTAGTCTTAAACTGATTCAACCAGCAGCGCAAAAACCAGCTAAGCTGCCATTAAAAATGTTGCTTAGTCATTATATGAGCCTCATTCGTCTGCCTTCTTTTAGGCATTACGCCATGGCGAATACACTGATCGCCCTGTGTTTTTACCTGTTTATTAGTGCCTCGCCCTATCTCACCAAAGACCTGAGCGACAACAGACTCGCCTATGGTTATTGGTTCATCTTGGTGTCTGGTGCCTTTATGCTGGGAGGATATCTAAGTACATTATTTAATAAGCGATTGGCGTTAGATAAATCCATCCAACTTGGAAACCGTTTATGCGTACTTGACGCCACGGCTTTATTGATACTGCAACTTGGCATGCCAATGAGTTTTGCCTCACTCTTTTTACCTATGTCTGTCATTACGCTGGGGCGCGGTATCAGCCAAGCAAGCTATCAAAGCGCCGCCATAGCAACGGCCGATAAATTATCAGGCATGGCTTCAGGATTATTGGGTTTTCTCCAATTAAGTTTCGGGGCCATTTTTTCTCAAATTGTGCCTTTATTGATTGACCTACACCCCCATACGATTGCCTTTGCGATCTTAGCTTGTACACTTTTAGCAACTGTTACCCATAGAAACATCCAAGCAATGAAATAGCAGCACTTTTTGTGCACTAACATTTATTTATAAAGCGTATTGGATATTATCAAAATCATATTTTAGGAATTATCGAGATTACATGAAAAGATTAGAAGACTCCCTCACTCTGCAACTGTTAAGAGCACGTGAATCATCCATGACTTTTTTTAGACCTGTACTGCAAAAGGCAGGTTTTACCGAACAACAATGGCGAGTCTTACGGGTTTTAAATGATCATGAAGAGCTAGAAGCCAAACAGCTGGCTCACCTATGCTGTATTCTTAGTCCAAGTTTGACGCGGATTATTACGCGCTTTGAAGAAGATGGCTTCTTGATACGCAAAAAATCGCCGACTGATCAGCGAATTTCCCTGCTGTCGTTAACACCAATGGCCAATAAAGTCGTCAAAGAGTTCCGCCCAGAAGTAGATGCAGCATATCAACGTATCATCGAAAAGCTAGGTGAAGACAAACTAAAAGAACTTAGCCGACTATTGAGCGATATTATTGATTTGGAAAGCTGAGCAGTCTTGATAATAGGCAGCTCTCAGACAAGAATCTGCCTTTTTTGCTGTCTGGTTAATTGGGGAGACTCATTAAAATACTGCTTATAGGCTCGACTAAAATGTGAAGAGTGACTGAATCCCCACTTATAAGCGATATCAGTGATACTCAAATTATCCAAATTCAATATATCTTCACGGCTTTTATGCAACCTTGATTGCCAGACATATCGACTCATCGTCATACCATGAGCCGCAAACGCTCGGGCTATTTGACGACAAGACACAGATAGTTGTTTGCTTATCATCTCAGTGTTCAAATCCGGTGAGGTTAAATGTTGTTCAATTAATGCTTTGCATTTGAAAAACAATAAATGTCGATTTTTCTGATTGAACTTCGCGCCATGTAATCCTGACAATACTTGAATATGGTGCATCACCTCTTCTGCTTTTAATTGAAAAGCATGATGACTAACGGGGTTACTCTCTAATAATTTAAAAATAGCACTTGTTGATGAAGTGCCGCATTGCAAAGTGCGATCTACTTTAATAAGGCCATCGACAACCCCTAACTCCCGCTCCACAATGAATCGAGGCACATCCAAAACATACATTCCCATATTCTCGGGAAATCCATGTCCATAAGGTTTTGCAGTATCATAAATGACCATATCTCCTGGCATATGACTGGCGCAATTTATACCTTGATATGAATAACCATTCCCCTTCGTCATTAGACATACGAAAAAACCATCGCGGCGATCCTCATCAATATCAATACGGCTGCGTTGCACAGAGTGCCTATTCGCCTCAATATAATTCACATTAATGATATCACCGTGAGAATGTCGTAATTCCGCCTCCAATGGTGAACCGGAAGACACAGGGCAATCAATATGAATCACATACTGGTTAACGGCTTTTTCCCAATAATGGTGTCGAGACATAAGGCCTATATCTCGAGTCGATACTCGAACTTGTCCTGAAAATGACATAAATCCCTCAATGTAGTTTTTGTTTTTAAGGATGCATATCTAAAATGATGTCACTTGGATCATAACCCTAGCCAAATACTTAGTAAACATGTTAACTAAATTGGCTGCTACGTGTCTTACCAAAATGTCCTGCTGAGTCAAATCCCCCGTCCGATGGGGTCAATTTTCCCTCTCAATAAAGCTCTATGCTCCTCCATATCAACCCCCAAACACAATAATAAGAGCAAGAGGTTTACCCATGAAGTCCATTGATTTTATCGTCGTTGGCGGTGGCTCATCCGGTTGCACAGTGACACATAGACTTGTAAAAGCAGGCTTTAAGGTAGTCTTACTGGAAGACGGTCCAAAAGACGATTCTATATTCGTGACAATGCCAGCCACATTCATCCGTGTTATTGGATCAAAGCGATCCGTGATTTATGAAAGCGAACCTCAGCCCGACGCCGGTGGTCGCAAAACCTACGTTCCACAAGGTCGCACTCTCGGTGGAGGCAGCTCAATCAATGCTATGATTTACATCCGTGGCCAGAAAGAAGATTACGATGAATGGGAACGCAACGGTTGTGATGGCTGGGGTTGGGAAAATGTCCTAGCAAGCTTTAAACGCTCAGAAAACCACATGCGTCTAAGCGAGCCATTTCACGGTACGAATGGCCCTCTGCGTGTAAGCGACACACGTTTTAGACACCCCCTCAGCCAAGCTTTTTTAAAAGCCGCACAACAAACGGGCATCCCTTATAACGATGATTTTAACGGTGAAAAACAAGATGGCATTGGCTTCTATCACACCACGACTTTTGATGGTCGTCGTGGTAGTACCGCTGCAACCTACCTCAACGAGGTAGAGAACGCGCCAAACCTAGAAGTCCGCACAGGATGTTACGTTAACAAGATCATCTTTGATGCTAATAACAACGCGACCGGCATTGAGTTGCGTAATGAGTCCGGCAAAATAGAAGTACTCTCGGTGAAGAAAGAAGTCATCCTAGCCGCTGGCGCATTATCCACCCCCAAAATATTAATGCTGTCGGGGGTTGGTCCAAAAGAGCAATTATCTAAACACGGCATATCAACACTTTACGACTCTCCAGAAGTGGGCGAAAACTATCAGGATCACCTAGAAGTCAGTATCTATGGTCGAGCGAAGCAGCCTATTAGCTTACTTGGCAGTGATAAAGGCCTCAAAGCACTGTCTTATGGTTTCCAGTGGACTTGTTTTAAAACAGGTTTATTGACTTCTAACGTTGTTGAGTCAGGTGGCTTTGTGGATACCAGCCACTGTGGTCGTCCTGATATTCAATTCCATGTACTGCCAACCTTGGTAGGTGACGTAGACCGCGACCCCATTGAAGGTCACGGCATTTCCATCAACCCTTGTTTCTTACGTCCTAAATCCCGAGGTTTCGCCCGACTACGCAGTGCAAACCCAACAGATTCAATGATTTTCGAAAGCGGTGCATTATCACACCGTGACGACGTTGATACGCTTATCCGTGGTGTTAAATTGGCCCGCAAGATTATACGCGCACCAGCCATGGCAGAACTGATCAGCGAAGAACTGCGCCCCTCCGCTAAAGAAGATATATCAGATGCTGAAATCGAAGCCCACATTCGCAGCCATGCTAAAACCGTCTACCACCCTGTTGGCACTTGCCGTATGGGCTCTGATGAGCAAGCGGTTGTCGACACTAAGCTCCGTGTTAATGGAGTCAAAGGGGTACGTATCTGCGATGCCTCTATTATGCCAACCATTATCTCGGGGAATACCAATGCTCCGACGATTATGATCGCAGAACGTTGCGCTGAATTTATCCTCAACGAAGAATAACGAACAAGAGCCCTCATCATCAAAAACAGGCTGTTTTCTCAGCCTGTTTTTAACAAACTATTGGCAAGCGCAGTAATCGTGCAAAAGTCTCAGCTTATAAGTTCTTTGCCAACAAACGATAACTGTCTAAACGATCTGCTTGGCTATGTGTCACAGTAACGAGAGAAATCTCATCGGTGTTAAATGTCTTGGCAAGGGATTCCATTTCATTCCAACATTGCTCTGGTGTACCAATCGTATAACTGGCTTCAATACGATCAAACAAAGCTTGATGAGAGGCTGGCATTCCACGATATCTATCACGAACTTGAGTTGGCGTTAAAAAGTCTTCCCGCTCCCCTATATGCGTGGCAAATTTACGATACACAGCGGTTCCTGCTCGGAGTTTCGCTTCCTCTTCTGTTTCCGCACAAATACAAGCAATCGCCAACATTCTTTGTAATGGACGCTCATGCCCAGCCTGTTGCCACGCTTTCTGATGCGCGTCAAAAATACGCGGATGACAATTTTCAGAATCAATAAATCGAGCCAAAGCCAAATGATAGCCCAGCTTTCCAGCCAGCTCAGCACTGCCGCCACTTGACCCAAGCATCCATAAATCTGGCACATCGCGCACTTCAGGCATCACATGTATCGAGCTAAAAGGGTGAGCCTCTTTAAAAGAGCCATGAATAAAACTTTCTAGCAACGCCGCTTGTTCAGCATAAAACTGACCATTCGACGCTTTATTCGGAAAGGCTAAAGCAGCGGATGTCATAGCCGAACCACCAGGCGCACGCCCAACACCAAGGTCAATACGCTCTGGAAAAAGTGATGCCAACATAGAAAAGCATTCCGCCACTTTTAATGGACTATAGTTAGATAGCATCACACCGCCACTACCGACTTTGATACGCTTTGTTATACTGGCCAAATGAGCAACTAAGATTTCAGGGCAAGGGTTAGCAAAATGGACACTATCATGATGCTCTGCAACCCAATAACGGTGGTAATTCCATTCATCACAATGTTTTGCTAACTCAACCGTTAACAAAGGAGCGTCTTTTTTATGATGCGAACCATGCACTGGGGTTTGATCAACGACCGATAATTTTATATTCATAGGGTATTCTCTTTATCAAATAAAATTAGTTAACATGTTAACCTATTTACTTTGATTGATGAAGATTTGATAATAGCAATGTGATTAGTACAAGAATAACTTACTTTGAGATCGTTTCACGATGTCGCAAGCGAAGCCCAAGACAAACCTATTGGTTTGCACAGCGACCGTGCATAGATCTCACTTTATTTAATTACCAAATATATAGGTGATACTCATGTTAAAGGATATGTCCCTTCTTAAGTCTCGTTGTTTAGTCAATGGCGAGTGGGTTGAAGCAAAAGCAAAAACCACCCACCCTGTTACCAACCCAGCAACAGGTGAAACCATTATCGAGATTCCTCACCTTTCTCCTGAAGAAATCCCTGCGGTGATCGAAGCCTCTAAAATCGCCCAAAAGAAATGGGCCGCTTTACCTGCCAAAGAACGTTCGACCGTTTTGCGCCGTTGGTTTACGTTAATCATTGAAAACACCGACGACTTAGCGCTGCTGATGACATCTGAGCAAGGCAAACCCCTAGCGGAAGCCAAAGGTGAAATTGCCTATGCAGCCTCCTTCATTGAATGGTTCGCAGAAGAAGCCAAACGCCTCTATGGCGACACCATTCCGGCACCACGAGCGGATCAACGACTTACGGTTATTCGTCAGCCAATTGGTGTTACGGCGGCCATTACGCCTTGGAACTTTCCAGCGGCCATGATCACACGTAAGGCCGCTCCAGCTTTGGCTGCAGGTTGTTCGATGATTGTTCGCCCTGCTGATTTAACCCCACTTACCGCCTTAGCACTGGCGGAATTGGCGCAACGTGCTGGAATCCCAGCGGGTGTATTCCAAGTTGTCACAGGTTCTGCAAGCAAAATTGGTAAAGTATTAACCGACAGTCATGTTGTCAGCAAACTGTCTTTTACCGGCTCTACCGAAGTTGGTCGTTTATTAATGGCGCAATGTGCAGACACCATCAAAAAAGTGTCTCTTGAATTAGGCGGTAACGCCCCCTTCATCGTTTTTGACGATGCCGACTTGGATAAAGCCGTTGAAGGCGCAATGGCCTCTAAATATCGTAATGCGGGTCAAACTTGTGTGTGTGCAAACCGTATTCTGGTTCAACGAAGTGTGTATGATGCCTTTGCAGCCAAACTGACTGAAAAGGTAAAAGCCCTAAAAGTGGGTAATGGCACCGAGGCAGGGACAGAGATTGGCCCGATGATTGAAGAAAAAGCCATTTTAAAAGTCGAAGAGCACATCAAAGACGCCGTTAGCAAAGGGGCAACCTTGGTCCATGGTGGAAAGCGTCTAGGTGGCTTATTTATTGAGCCTGCCATTCTGACAGGTGTAACACCTGACATGAATGTCGCTCAAGAAGAAACCTTTGGCCCTCTTGCCCCGCTTTTCCCATTTGATACAGAAGAAGAAGCCATTGCGATGGCCAATGACACTATCTTTGGCTTAGCAGCCTATTTCTACACACGAGACCATGCGCGTATGATTCGCGTATCCGAAGGGCTTGAGTATGGCATGGTTGGTCATAACACTGGCCTGATCTCCAATGAAGTCGCCCCTTTCGGTGGTGTGAAGCAATCAGGCTTAGGTCGGGAAGGTTCAAAATATGGTATCGAAGACTATTTAGAGATGAAATACATCTGCAGTTCGATTGCATAACAACATTTCCGACTCTGTGAATTTTTGTCACTCCTCGGGCACTTTTAAGGAAGCCCGCCCGAGGAATTTATTGACGATGACATTTATATAGAGGGTTTATTAGGCAACCATACAAGGATCGTTATACTTTATTGAGAGTGCAATACAAACTTTAGAATAGCAAAACACCCCGATAGATCTTAAAATTTTAGCAGCTGTTTTTAGCAAAAATAGATTACTCGTTTTTCAACGATTATTCCTTAAAAGAATATATAATGTGATCCATTTTATGACGCAGAATAAACTCATTTAATTCGGTGATTGATAGTTTTTCTTTTAGCAAAATGGGGGGATAATGCGCTTTCACGTTAAGCTCTTTCAGCCCCATTCCTGTCATAGACCGAATACTTGATATAGCACTCATTTTATTAAGGCCAAACGAGGTATACCATAAATCAAACCCCTCCCCTTTAGGCATCCCCTCAGAAAGAGCAATATCAATGTACATCAACGGACTGTATTCTACTGGCTGCAGCTCGACCTGTTCAAAACCTTCCGGTACAGCGCGTTTCAACTTATCATCATTCATATCAATCTCAACTTCGAGTAATCACACTATATTAGGAAAAACATGACGAACAAAGGTGGATCCCCTCATTGTTCTGGTCATTGTGTAGGAAAAGACATCATCACAGGCACGTCACAGAGCGACAGTTCATTAGAACAGTCACGTCGATGTTAAAAAACAAATATCAGGAGCGCAATTACACCTCATTACACGAGATGAACCAACACTTGGGCTCAGTCTGGAGGCAAACTGGGATATTGATTCCGGTAGGCAAAAAGCAAACGTGCAGCCACCTATGAGAAAACCTAGTTGAAAAATAGATGGGGGAATTTTTAGTGATTCTAATGTAACTTTATCCAACTGAGAAAGGGCAAAGTTTTATCTATCGGAGGATTAATGTTGATTGAAGCATAAAGTGACAAATTGGACAACGAAGAATCAATGAGTTATGTAGTTTTTTGAACCATAAGTTGACAAAGAATTAAACCATAAGTTGACAACTTTTATATTGCTACCACGAAGTTAAATCAAGAACGTTGTAAATTTACAAGAATGGCACATAAAGCGTCTGAACGTGCGGTTCAGATAATTGGCGTCAACATCAACACTTACATTATCTCAGCTTGAGAGACAATTTGCCACTTCGCTGCTATGCTTGCACTCCTCTGTTTTGCATATTCTATCACATAAGACCATTGCAAAGTTAGCTAATTTATATAAATTAGCTAACTCAGCAATCAATAAAGAGATGAGCAATGGACAAGCGCGTTATCTTTAGCAACATCAAATCGGCGCTAAACACTGCGCCGCGCAACCAATACACCACCGAAATGCATCTACAAATGATCAAATACGCAGATCAATTAACAACTATTACAGCCAAGGAGTTTTGCGAAGGCGTTGGGTTAAAACCCAGTTTTGGTACTGAATTCTCAAAAATGCGTAATTTGACCGCGCGATTAAAAGCCGCTGGCTTAAACACAGACCAACTCTAATCGCTTGCTTTTACAACTCTAGGAATACACATGGCCATTAAAAAGACAGAACTCTACTCTTCACTCTGGGCAAGCTGTGACGAATTGCGTGGCGGGATGGATGCCAGCCAATACAAAGACTATGTACTCACTATGCTGTTTATGAAGTATGTGAGCGACAAGTATAAAGGTGACCCTTACGGCATGATTGTTGTGCCAGAAGGCGCAAGTTATGACGATATGATCGCCGCCAAGAACAACAAAGAAATCGGCGATAAAATCAATAAAATCATTTCCGCTCTGGCCGAAGAAAACGATCTAAAAGGTGTGATCGACGTTGCCGATTTCAATGATGAAGACAAGCTCGGCAAAGACAAAGAAATGCTAGATCGTCTAACCAAGCTTGTTGGCATATTCCAAGGCTTAGACTTATCTTCTAACCGTGCTGGCGGTGACGACCTACTTGGCGACGCCTACGAATATTTAATGCGTCACTTTGCTACCGAGTCCGGCAAGTCAAAAGGCCAGTTCTATACCCCATCCGAAGTGTCGCAGATTCTCGCCAAAGTCGTTGGCATTAAAGAGGACACACCTCAAGATGCCACAGTCTACGACCCTACCTGTGGTTCAGGCTCTTTGCTATTAAAGGCCAACGATCAAGCGGAACGTGGTTTAACACTTTACGGGCAAGAAATGGACAACGCTACCAGCGCCCTTGCCCGTATGAACATGATCTTGCACAACAACACCACCGCCAAGATCTGGAAAGGCAATACACTTGCCGATCCACAATGGAAAGAAACCAATACAAAAAACGGCACTCAACAACTAAAAACCTTCGACTTTGCTGTGGCCAACCCGCCCTTTTCCAACAAAAACTGGACCAGCGGCATTAACCCAGAAAAAGATATGTATGATCGTTTTACGTGGGGTATTCCACCCGAGAAAAACGGCGACTACACCTTTTTGCTGCATATTATTAAAAGCCTAAAAAGTACAGGTAAAGGCGCGGTGATCTTGCCCCATGGCGTTTTATTCCGTGGTAATGCCGAAGCCACGATCCGCGAGAACCTAATAAAACAAGGCTATATCAAAGGCATTATTGGCCTACCGGCAAACTTGTTCTACGGTACGGGCATTCCGGCTTGTATTATCGTGATTGATAAAGAGCACGCCCAAAAAGCGGCCACACATTTCAATAAAGAGGACGCCGACCTGCCCAGAGTCTCGGGTCGCCCAATCTTTATGATTGATGCCAGCAAGGGTTTTATTAAAGATGGCAATAAAAACCGCCTGCGCAGCCAAGACATTCATAAAATCGTCGATGTCTTTAACAAAGGTTTGGAACTAGAGCGTTACAGCCGTTTAGTCCCCATAGATGAAATTGCCAAAAACGATTACAACCTCAATATCCCACGTTATATCGACTCTTCTGAGCCAGAAGATTTACACGATTTAAGCGCTCACCTACAAGGCGGCATTCCAAACCGTGATATTGATGCGCTTAAGCATTACTGGCAGGTCTTCCCTAGTATTCGAGCCACCTTATTCAAGCCTGCACGTACGGGTTACAGCCACGGTATGATTGAAGCCAGCCAAGTAAAAAGCAGCATTTTGGCCCACCAAGAGTTTAAAAACTTTGCCGCACGCAGTGTATTGCCTTTCAAACAGTGGATAACAGAAGCCAACCTAACCAATATAGTAGTGGGTGATAAGCCTAAATCTTTCATTTTTAACATCTCAGAAAACTTACTCGCCCGTTACGCCCATAGTGAACTATTGAGCAAATACGATATTTACCAAATCCTCATGGATTACTGGGCCGATACCATGCAAGACGATGTGTATGTATTGGTACAAGACGACTGGCAAGCGGGTAATAAATTACGTGAATTAATTGCCCCCAAGAAAGGTAATGGGCAAGGTGAAAAACTTAAAGAAACGCCTGACCTCATCATTAATAAGAAAAAGTACAAAGCCGAGCTTATACCACCTAGCTTAATGGTTGCTCGCTACTTTGCCGACCAACAAGCCCAAGTAGACGCCCTACAGGCTGCACAAGATGAAGCTACCCAAGCACTGGAAAGCTATTTGGAAGAACATGGCGGTGACGAGGGTTTATTGGCTGAAGCCCTAAACGAGAAAGACAAAATCACCAAAGCCAGCGTTGCTGCCAGAACTAAGCTAGCAACTGACATTGATGAAGTTGAGGCACTGAAACAAGCCACCAAGCTATTTAACGCGGAAGCTAATGCCAAAAAAGCCGTTAAAGAAGCCCAAGAAGCGCTCGACCTAGCAGTCTTTAACCAATATCCAAAACTGTCTATCGAAGAGATCAAAACACTCATTGTGGAAGATAAATGGCTTGCCACATTACAAACCAATATTGTTGCCGAAATTGAGCGCGTGACCCAACAAATGGCAAATCGCGTTAAGCAACTGGAAGAGCGCTATAGCACACCATTACCAACTCTCTCTAAATCAGTTGATAAGCTAAGCGATAAAGTCGCAGGCCATCTAAAAGCAATGGGCTTGGCGTGGTCGTTATGAGCGTAATTGAGCAAGAAGTTCCAGATGGATATAAACAAACTGAGGTTGGGATTATTCCTAATGATTGGGAATGTGTCTCAATTGGAGAGCTAAATCCTTTCGTGACAAGTGGTTCTAGAGGTTGGGCTTCGTATTATTCAGAGTTTGGCAATCCGTTTGTCAGAATAACAAACATGGAACGAAGTTCGATTTACCTAAATATGAATAGTACGAAATTTGTGTCTTTACCTGCAAACTCAGCAGAAGGAAGACGAACTTCTTTAAAAGATAGCGATATTCTAATTTCAATTACTGCTGATATTGGAATATGCAGTTATGTTGACAGTAAGTTAGCTAAACCAGCCTTTATAAACCAACACATAGCACTAATCCGCTTTGAAAACTCACTTATAAACCCTAAGTTCATTGCATACTTTCTTTCTTCTGAAGCAGTTCAAAAGCTATTTCAAGGCTCAGCCGACCAAGGAGCAAAGGCTGGAATGAACTTAGAATCAGTAAAAAAGATAAAAACAGCCCTCCCAAAACTAGAAGAACAAACCGCTATTGCCAATGCCCTATCCGATGTGGATGCGCTATTAACGGAATTAGAAAAGCTGATCGCGAAAAAACAAGCGATTAAAACCGCCACCATGCAGCAACTGCTAACAGGTAAAACCCGTTTACCTCAGTTCGCCTTTTATTCTAATAATGAAAGCGAAGAAGTTGCCACTAACACCGAAGGTGCTGTCGAAGGAAAGAGCCAAGGCGTTCCTAAAGGTAAGAGCAAAGGCACAAAACACAGCGAGCTAGGCGAAATCCCTGTGGATTGGGAAGTTAAAGAGCTTGGGAGGGTATGTATTTTAAAAAGTGGCCTCGGAATAACCTCAAAGGATATAAATTCAGATAGTCAATTCCCATGTTATGGAGGAAATGGTCTTAGAGGTTACACCAAGACTTATACTCATGAAGGTGATTTTGCGCTTATAGGCCGACAAGGTGCTCTTTGCGGAAATATTCAGTTTGCTAGCGGCAAATTTTTTGCCTCGGAGCATGCACTTGTAGCAACGCCAAGCAAGGGTAACGATGCTAAGTGGTTAGCAATTTATCTTGAGAGAATGAATTTGAATCAATATTCAGAATCATCTGCTCAACCGGGTTTATCAGCTGAAAAACTGAGATTGCTAAAAATAATAGCACCAATACCAGAAGAACAAACCGCCATCGCTACCATCCTTTCAGATATGGACAGCGAAATCCAAACTCTTGAACAACGCTTGGCGAAAACCCGTCAAATCATACAAGGTATGATGCAAGAGCTGCTCACAGGGCGCACTCGATTGCCGTATTAATGAACAGGATGTTTTAAATGCAAAACAATAGCAATAATCACAGTGCTGGCTCTATGGTTGCAATTGAGAACTTGTTTTCAAAGTTTCAGTATGCCCTATCACAATCTCATGACGAAAATGTCACAGATTTTATGGAGCAATTACATCAGTTAGTACAAGGTAATAACGCACTTATTTTAAAATCAATGACTGAGTTATTGCCGCTGCACTTTTTTGTTGATGACTATCAGCGCGGTTATAAATGGACACCTCAGCAAGTTAAAGATTTACTCAATGATATTGATGAATTTACTGTTACTCAAAGTGGTTTCTATTGTTTGCAGCCTGTAGTTGTGAAATATCAAGCACCGCAATCAAGCAAAGATAAATCAAGTTGGGAACTGATTGATGGACAACAACGAATGACAACCAGCTATATGATTTTGTCATTCCTACAACACAGTAAATTCACCATTGATTACCGTACACGAAAAAGTAGTGGTGAATTTTTAGCCTATCATTTGCCGAGTACATTACAAAGTGAGTCATGGCAAGATTATATAGAAAATTATGATTCAGAACTCAATGAGCAAAAATTAAGCTCAGGACTTTCTAGTTGTAATTTAGATAATGTTGATAATTATCATTTTTATACTGCATATTGCACTATTGCTAAGTGGTTTGAAAATAAAAACGATCAGCAAAAGCAAGGTTGGCTTAATAAGTTTTTAAATCATACCAAAGTTATTTGGTATGCAGCACTGGATATGGATGCAGCGCAAAATAAACAAAAGTCGATTGATATTTTTATGCGTTTAAACAGTGGCAAGATCCCGCTGACTAACGCAGAACTTATTAAAGCACTGTTTTTGCATTACGCTAATGCCGAAGAACTCACTGAGGTGGCTAGATTAAAACAGTCGCAGATGGCGCAGCAATGGGATTCTATTGAGCATTCATTACAAAACCAAGATTTTTGGGCTTTTTTGCAACCCTACAACAAGGAAAATAAGCACGCCAACCATATTGAACTACTGTTTGACCTACTTACCAATAAGCCAATTCATAAAGCCAATACCCTCGAAAGCCAAGATGCATTCTTCTCGTTTAACCATTATTACCGCGAATTAAAACAAGCAGCTAATAAAGCTGAATTTATTGACTATCAATGGCACCAGCTAAGACAAGGGTTTTATCGCTTACAGGAATGGTTTGAAAATGATGAGCTTTATCATTTAACAGGATTTTTAATCACTCGCAGTATTTGTAACATTCAAACGTTATGGAAAATGTCTGAAAGGGTGACAAAATCTGAGTTTGTAAAACTGCTAAAAGCACGTATTGCAAAAGAGCTTGTTAAATATTTTACTGACGAAACTAAAAATCAGACCTTTAGCGCATTGCAATATGGTGGCAATCGTCAGCATATTATTTCGGTGCTAATTCTATTTAATATTGCAGCCCACAGAAAACAAGGTACAAGACTTTCTTTTAATACCTATGCCAATACGCAGTGGGATATAGAGCATATTCACGCACAAAACTCGCAACAGCTTGATGATTCAAGAGAGCAAGACATTTGGTACTCATCACAGCAAGCACTTATTGAAAGTGAAGATATTCCAAAGGAAAGCAAAGCTCAGTTGCTCGACTCACTTACTCAATGGAATAGCTTAAGAAAAATAGCCACTGACGATGAAGAAAATAGGTTAGCGCTTAAAGCTTCACTTCAAGAATATACAAAACAGCTTGGTGATGTTGTAGGTGTTCTTAAAGAAGAAGAAATGGATGGACTTGATAACTTGTGTTTACTTTCTGCCAAAGTAAACAGAGGTATAGGTAATGCTATTTTTGCGCAAAAAAGGAAACTCATTTTACAGTATGAAAAAGGAATTAATGGCAAACAAAAGCAGTGTTTTATTCCTATTGCGACAAAAAATGTATTTTCTAAATTTTATAGCGAAAATGTGTCACATATGCACCAGTGGTCAACTGAAGACAGAAAAGCTTATCGCAACGAGTTAATTGCATGCTTTAACTTTTATAGTGTCATGGAGGGACTAGCATGAGTATGAAAAAGACATTTTGGCAATTACTTGACGAGCATGCCATTAGCATACCGATTATTCAACGAGATTATGTACAGGGTAGAGACGATAGTAAGACAAACCAAATAAGAACTGAGTTTATTGCTGATCTATTTACCATGATCAACGACCCGAAAAAAAGCCAAGATCTCGATTTTATTTATGGCTCAGTTAAAGATGACCACCTGATTTTGCTAGATGGCCAGCAACGTATTACCACGTTATTTTTGCTCCATTGGTACATTGCAATTGGCACGGGCAACCTTACTACTGCAAAAAGTAAATTGGCTAAATTTAAATATGAGAATCGAGTCACCTCTAAAGAGTTTACGCATTCATTACTACGTTTCAGTGATGATATTGTAATTCAAGAAATAGAGGGAAGATTATCTGAAACGCTTTTTGATGCGAGCTGGTTTTTCTCGGTATGGAAAGACGATCCAACGGTAAAGGCCATGCTAGTAATGCTAGATGAGATCCATCGGGTATTTAAAGCTGCACTTTCGCCTGAGTTATGGAATATGTTGATTTGTAGTGAAAAGCCACCAGTTACCTTCCATTTCCTAAACATGGATAATTTTGCCCTAACAGACGAACTTTATATAAAAATGAACGCTAGAGGGCAGGCTTTGACAGAGTTTGAAAACCTAAAGGCATGGTTGCAAGGTTATGTTAACCGCTCTGAAGAGATCTGTTTAGCTGAAGATTTTTGGTTGAAGCTCGACAAATCATGGACAGACGTTTTTTGGAAAATGCGACCTAAAGGCAGTACTGAGGTTGATGATACTTACTTACGCTTTTTTAAAACCATTGCCCTAACTCAATTTGTCTCCACCATTGAATATGCGAGTAAGAAGAATGAAAAAGAATATGAAAGCGTTGTAAGCCAATTGCGCGACAATTCTTACTTTGGTCATTCGCAGTATGAAACATTGAAGTGTTTTTCAAATACTTCCTTAAATAATACTTACCAATTCCTTGATTTTATTCACGACATACAATTTAACTTTGACGGTGAAACTTTTATTAAATATAAAGTGCTAAAAACCTTTAATGAGGGTATCAATAAAAACGGCTATTTGGAAAAAGTTCGTTTTGCTTCGCTTTATATTTTTGTTTGTATTAACCCTTTTTTTAAAAACATCAATACGCTCTCTCATGAGGATATGAAGAACTTAGTGCATTGGTTAGAGGTTACAGAACGACTTATAAACAACACAGCTTACGACTCTGCGACAGATTATGTAAATGCAGTAAATTCGCTTTCTAGTTTGGCTAACAAACTCTATTCAAATGTTTTTACTAATTTAGCCAAGCTTGAAAACAAAGATATCCAATTCTTTAATGAACTACAAAGAGAAGAAGAAATACTTAAAGCGCAACTTATTATCAATGATGAGCAATGGCTAAAAGCGTTCAAACCCTACCACGAGCATAGTTACTTTTATGGTCAAATTGGGTTCTTACTTGATTCATGCAAACATGAAAGTGAAAGTTCGTTTTGTATAGATACATTTAAACGTAATGCCAACAAAGCCTCAGTATTATTTTCAAGCGAAGTGCTTGAAAGAAAAGACTATCTACTACATAGATCACTATTAACTTTTGGCGACTATTTTGTTTGGCAAGGAAGAAATAAAAACTTTTGTAAAAATGTTCAAAGCAATGCTCGTGATCGCAATGAAAACTGGCGCAGTGTATTTAATGATAAATCTCATAGACAAAAGCTCCTATTTCAACTTTTAGATACACTTGATGAAGGCCATGAAATAAAGGGTATGGAACATCTTATTGAGAATTCAAAAGTGACAGACTGGCGCAAGTTTATTATTGATGAACCTGAAGTTCTTAAAGATTGCAGAAAAATGTGCGTTCGCTTTGATTACGATGAAAGTGGCGAAATATATTTACTGTGTAGCCAAAGAATGTCTGGCTCTCATTATGGGTTATATAGTTACTTTATCTTCCTAAAACTAAAAAATTTAATTAAAGACTCTAGGCCAGAACTAACAAGTTTATTAAAGCACGAAACTAATTATGATTTTGTTTCCGGTGATAATGATGTGCCCAGCGTACATTTCAAGAGCTGGAAAAATGGTGATCTTTTTTTCTATTTCAACAAAACGTTTACCTATGAGTTATGGCAAGACGATAAAGAAGCTATCTTTGAAGATGATGCATCAACAAAGGCGTTAAGCAAATTTTCCTATGAGATTACTGGACTAAAGGAAATGTCAGTATGAGCAATGTCGGTCAGTTAGAAAGAAGTACACAAAACCGAGTGGTTAAGTTCTTTAAAGACCAACTGGGTTATGACTATTTGGGCAATTGGGAATATCGCGAAGGCAATAGCAATATTGAGTTTGGCTTATTGACTCAGTGGCTTAAAGGTCGTGGTGTTTCGGAGGCACTGATAACACGAGCATTACGACGCTTGGATTCCGCTGCGGCATTGGGTGAAGGTAAAAAGCTGTTTGATGCCAATAAAGAGGTGTATCGTCTTTTGCGCTATGGCGTAAAGGAAAAGGAAGGTGCAGGTGAACTAAACCAAACCGTTTGGCTGATTGACTGGGAAAATCCAGAAAGAAACCACTTTGCCATCGCAGAAGAAGTGACGATAAAAGGCACGCAGCTCTCTCCTAAAACCAAGCGTCCTGATATTGTGATTTATGTGAATGGTATTGCGCTTGGGGTGATCGAGTTAAAACGTTCTTCGGTTTCGGTAAGTGAAGGCATTCGCCAAAACCTAGATAATCAAAAGAAGGACTTTATCCGCAATTTCTTTACAACCATGCAGTTGGTCATGGCGGGGAATGATACCCAAGGCATTCGCTATGGGGCGATAGAAACGTCAGAAAAATACTATTTAGAATGGAAGGAAGCAGAAAAACCGAATACGCCACCTCTTGCTAAAACCTACACCACAACCATTCTGGATACTCATATTGCTCAGCTCTGTAACAAATATCGTTTTCTGGAGTTGATTCATAATTTTATTGTCTACGATGCAGGCATCAAAAAGACCTGTCGTCACAACCAGTTCTTTGGCGTTCAAGCCGCGAAGCAGCATATTAAAAATCGTCAAGATGGCATTATTTGGCATACTCAAGGCTCAGGTAAGAGTTTGACCATGGTGTGGTTGGCAAAGTGGATACGAGAAAATGTGACGGACTCTCGTGTGCTTATTGTGACCGACCGGACAGAGCTTGATCAGCAAATTGAAAAAGTGTTTTCTGGGGTCGATGAAGCCATTTATCGCACCAAGAGTGGCAGTGATTTGGTCGCGACGTTAAATCAGCCGAATCCTTGGCTATTTTGTTCTTTGGTGCATAAATTTGGTCGTCATGGCGAATCCACTACCGAGGAGCAAGATTTAGAGGCGACTCAATCCTACCTAGATGAACTCACCGATCATTTACCCAGTGACTTTGTCGCCAAGGGTAATGTGTTTGTTTTTGTTGATGAGTGCCACAGAACTCAATCGGGCAAACTGCATGAGGCCATGAAAAATCTCTTACCGGACGCCATGTTTATTGGCTTTACCGGTACGCCACTTATGAAAAAGGACAAGAAAAAATCCTTAGAAGTGTTTGGCCCCTTTATCCACACTTATAAATTTGATGAGGCAGTTAGCGATGGTGTGGTACTAGATCTGCGTTATGAAGCACGAGATATTGACCAACATTTAACCTCCGAGAAGAAGGTAGATCAATGGTTTGATGCAAAAACCAAGGGCTTATCTAATCTAGCCAAAATGCAGCTTAAACAGAAATGGGGCACGATGCAGAAAGTGCTCTCTAGTAAATCGCGTTTAGAGCAAATCGTCAGCGATATTCTAATGGATATGGAGACCAAGCCCGCCTTGATGACCGGACGAGGCAATGCCATGTTGGTGTGCGCCAGCGTTCATCAAGCCTGTGTGGTGTATGACCTCTTTAGTAAAACGGACTTTGCCGGTAAGTGCGCTGTGGTAACCAGCTACAAGCCAGAAACGAGCTCGATTAAAGGTGAAGCCTCGGGTGAGGGGTTAACCGAAAAGCTGTTTAAGTATGACACCTACCGTAAGATGCTGGCCGACTACTTTGAGCAAAGTGAAGATGAAGCCGCAAAACGGGTGGAAGAATTTGAACTTACAGTGAAGAAGCGTTTTATCGAAGAACCCGGTCAAATGCGTTTATTGATTGTTGTGGATAAGCTCCTAACAGGGTTTGATGCGCCTTCGGCAACCTATCTTTATATTGATAAAAAGATGGCTGATCATAGCCTGTTTCAAGCAATCTGCCGTGTAAATAGATTGGATGGCGAAGAAAAAGAGTACGGTTATATTATCGACTATAAGGACTTGTTTCGTTCGCTGGATAAAGCCATTAAGGACTACACCGCCGAAGCGTTTGATGGTTACGATGCGGAGGATGTTAAAGACCTTTTGAAAGATCGCTTACAAGATTCTCGCTCAGACTTAGATAATGCGCTAGAAGCTGTGAGGATGCTTTGTGAGCCAGTCAAAGCCCCTAGAGATACCATCGACTTTATTCACTTTTTTTGTGGTATCTCTGGTGCAGAACCAAAGGATGAAAACGAACGCACCGAGAAAGAAGCACTGCGTTTAACACTTTATCAATCGGTCGCTAAATTGATTCGCGCTTATACCAACCTCGCTAATGAAATGGAACAGGCAGGCTACACATTCGAACAAGCAGAAAATATTAAGAACGAAGTCGCCTATTATGAAAAAGTACGTGACGAAGTGAAATGGGCGAGTGAAGACAACCTTGATATGAAGCGCCTTGAGCCCGCTATGCGTCATCTGTTAGATATGTATATTCGTGCGGATGATAGTGAACTATTAATAGATTTCAAAGAGTTTGGCCTGATTGACTTAGTGGTGAACAATAATGGTGAAGGACTCGACTCTTTACCTGAAGGTCTACGTCAAAGCGAAGAGGCAATGGCCGAAGCCATAGAAAACAACGTCCGCAAAACCATCATTGACGAAAACCCAGTCAATCCAAAATATTTCGATAGCATGGCTTCACTGTTAGACGAAATCATTCAACAGCGCAGACAGCAAGCCATCAGCTATCAAGAGTATCTTGAGCAAATCCGAGAGCTTGCCTGCAAAGTAAAGAAGCCAGCAGAAAATAGCTCAAAAAACTACCCAGAATCGGTAGACTCCCCTGCGAAACAGGCTATTTTCGATAACTTTGGTCAAAATGAGACCCTTACTGCAAAAATTGATATGGCTGTGCGTTTTACTAAAAAAGCAGACTGGCATGGAGACCGTTTCAAAGAAAGAGAAATCGCTAATGCTATCCGAGAAGAGACCGCTGACTATGATGTAAACATCAGCGAATTAATGGAGCTTATTAAAGCACAAAAGGAATACCGCTAGTGGCCAGTCCGAAGTCGAATAGAAACGCTGTAGAGCTCATACAAATTGGCGATGTAGAGGTGGAGATACATAGGCGAAATATCAAAAACATTCATCTTAGTGTCTTGCCTCCCAATGGCAGAGTTCGTCTTGCCATTCCGAGTACGACAACTGAACAGAAAATTCGACTCGCCATCATTAATAAACTCAGTTGGATAAAAAAACAACAAGCAGACTTTAAGGGCCAAGAGCGTCAGTCTGTCCGTGAAATGGTCAATGGTGAATGCCACTATCTTTGGGGGAAGAAATACCGCTTAGAACTCACCCACTCAGACGGGAAACACCGTGTGCTCGCAAAAGGTAATGGTAAATTAGAACTCGCCACCGCTCACAATACGACGGCTGACAATAAGCTTAAACTGCTTAACCGCTACTATCGTAACGAGATACAAGGCTCGCTAGCCAAACTACTCCCCTATTGGCAACACAAACTCAATGTTGAAGCAAATTCTGTCAATATCAAGAAAATGAAAACCAAATGGGGAAGTTGTAACATTCAGGCAAAACGAGTTTGGCTCAATCTCGAGTTAGCCAAAAAGCCTCCTGAATGCTTGGAGTACATTCTCGTGCATGAATTGATACATTTACTTGAGCGCCACCATAACCAGCGCTTTCGCTCCCTAATGGATAAGCACCTTCCAAACTGGCGCGAACGCCGAGACTTACTCAATAGTTTACCTTTGGCTTATGAAGACTGGAGTTATTGAGCGGCTTGCATAATCATTGAGCGATTTTTTCTGCAAAGAAATTTGTAGATAGTTTTATTTGGACTAGGCTAGCGAAGATTGCATTTATGTCAGCATATACTGCAAATTTGACAACTTATGGAGTGAATTTACAATGGGGAGATTAAGGTGGCATCTCCACCAGCCGCACCTCGGCACACAAGTCCACCGCTGTGGCTGCTTCCTTCCGGACCTGACCAGATTAACGGTTTATTGTTGCGAGGGGACCAGCAGAGACACCATAAAGGAGGCCTGTTGACCTTGGGGCGAGATTATACGCATCTAATCTGAGATATCAACACGCTTTTTTAACTTTTTCAAACGCTTAGGCTTTCCTTTCATCAAATAGATGTTTTGGTCCACTCGCCCTTCTCTATCCCCTACTTCCCTTACTAACTTCGCCCTCGGCTCCCAGCTAACGAAGAAAAGTCACTTAAGGGATAAAATGCACTTTCTATCCATGCTCTTAGAAGGCTTGTCTATAGTCGCAAACTCACCGTTTACGGTATTCTTTGCGTATTTGCTGTAATATATGCGCCATTATGAATAAAGGAGTGGCTACTTGAAGCTATTTGTTAACAACCTGACCCAGGTCGATCTATCCTATTTTGATGCCCAACGTGGCCTTTTAGGTGAAAGCTGGCAAACAGATGTCGTGCTAACAGGTAAATTAAACGACGAGAGCATGATTTGCGATTTCAGCATCGTTAAAAAGCAAATTAAAAAATGGCTGGACGAGCATATCGACCATATGCTGGCGATTCCTGTGAATCATCCCAATGCACATCTTACGGATATGACTCAAGGCCGTGTGTCCTTTCAATTTGATCACGACGATGGAAGCCGCTTTCGCTGCGACGCCCCCGTACAAGCCATTTGCGCCCTCCCTATGGAGAATATCACGCCGCAAACCGCCGCCAGTTGGGTAGAATCACAGATTCTGGATCTATTACCTGCTGAATTAGAAGCGGTCAGTATTCGCTTTACACCTGAGAATATCGAGGGCGCGCAATACCAATATAGCCATGGGTTGAAAAAACACGCAGGTAATTGTCAACGCATCGCCCATGGCCACCGTTCTACCATTAAGATCTATAGCGATGGTCAGCAAGATAGCGAGTTGGAAAACCAATGGGCACAGCGTTGGCATGATATTTATCTCGGCACAGAAGACGATCTACTGGGTATCATTGAAGAGCATGGTCACCACTATCACCATTTCGGTTATGTTAGTCAGCAAGGCTTTTTCGAGCTGACCATTAACAGTCAGCAAGTTTATATGCTGAACGGTGATACTACCGTTGAATCCTTGTCCGCCCATATTGCACAGACACTAGCGGAAGAAAATCCCGGCAAACACATCGAGGTACATGCCTTTGAAGGGATTGGAAAAGGGGCGATTTCTGAAAAAACCTTCCTTAAGGACGTCGACGCATGAGCTTAAAAGACTACGAACACCTAAAAAAAGGTGAAACCTTTTCCCTAGACACTCTTTTTGCGAATTTAAAGACAGACAAAGACGGTCTCGTCGCGGCCATTGCCCAGCAACACGATACAGGTGAAGTCCTCATGCTCGCCTATATGAATGAAAAATCCATTCGTGAAACCCTAGAAACGGGTCAAGTGTGCTATTGGTCACGTTCTCGTCAAACTTACTGGCGCAAAGGTGAAAGCTCTGGCCACCGCCAATCTTTAGTGTCTATGTCTTTTGATTGTGACGGCGATGCCATTTTATTGCAGGTTGATCAAACGGGACCCGCTTGCCATACCAACAGGCGGGATTGCTTCTTCTTTAAAGTAGACGGCGATCGCATTGTCGTTGACTCGGCACCAGTTGATAAATAACACAAGAAAACAGCCTAGTCTTACCCTTAAGAGCCTCTCGTTCTTGGGGTAAGTTTAGCGTTCTTTGGCCTATTGCGCTGTGCTTGTCGTGTTAATTCCGTTTCTCCCTCTTTCTTCTCCTACCTGTTCTACTTTCCCTTTGATTAAAACAAAAGCGTCTTTAATCCATTTTTTAATAGACAAAATTATTTGTAAAGTATTAGACTGATTTCGTCCTAAAGGTGTAAATATATGTAACTTTTAAATGGAAGTAAGGGCGATGCCTCATGAAGGGGGTAACAACAATAACAAGCCTTCTCTCTTAATGAATACATAAACAACCTTCCCTTAAATAACCAAGATTCCGAAAGGTGTTATTGTGAAAAATATTTCAGTTCGCACCAAGATATTGTCAATCATTGCACTCTTTACTCTCGTCATTATTGGAACCAATCTCAACTCTGCCATTTCTAGCCGTCAGGTATCGTCTGACTTACAAACCTTATCAAAACAAAGCTTAGATCTGCTCAGTAATCTTGAAAAAAGTAGGCAGTTATTACTTCAGCAATCCGTTGAATTTGAACGCGGCTATTTTCAGGTGCTAATAGCAAAATCCATGGGTAACTATGGCAAGGATAGAGTCCAAGAGTCTGAGGCAAAATTTAAAGGCTATACAGACCAGCTTATTAAGAGTATCCAGAAAGTAAAAGCAACCTTGGCAAGCATGCCTAAAAATCAGCTAAAGACAGACCTCGTGGCACAAATTGACGACTTAGAACAACTCCAAAGCCATTTTTTAAGCTCCTCCCTAGAAACCTATTCGTGGTGGGTCAAACTCAATACGATGAAAGGGAACAAACCTAGAAAAGCCGCCGCCGCGACCTTGCACAAAATCAATACAACGATGGATGTTATCCTGCCTACTATTGATCAATACGATGCCAGCCTCGCTACTAATAAGAAGAAGCAGCTTAACCAAAACATTTATACCAGCTCTAGCATTGCTGTAGCATTGATTATCGTGGGTATTATTATTAGCTGGTTTATTATCAATGGCATCTGTACACCTCTGAAGCTGGCCGTCAAACGGGCAGAAGAAATTGCCTCAGGTGAATTAATCAACACTAGCAATAAGCAAAGCAAGCCTCGAAAAGACGAAATAGGCGCCCTTGAAAGTGCTATGAATAAGCTGGTAGAGCAATTAAGCGGTATTCTTCACGAGGTCTCTGAATCCAGCAACAAACTGACTAGCGCGGCTCACCACCTTAACAGTATTACAGACGATTCCTCTAAAATGGTAGACCAACAGCATCGCGAGACCTCTCAAATATCGAATGCGGTACAAGAAATTCAATCTACCGCCACCCATGTGTCTGAATCCACATTTGATGCCCGCGAAGCCGCACAGGCGGCCGAAGAAGCCGCTACGAGTGGCACCAAAATTGTTAATGGAACAATAGACAGCATCACCCAACTGGCGCAAGAGCTTGAAAGTTCAGTCAATAGCATTAATGAACTACATGAAAACACCCATGAAATCAGCAATATTCTAAATGTGATTCTAGACATAGCAGAACAAACGAATTTGCTGGCCCTCAATGCGGCTATTGAAGCGGCAAGAGCGGGTGAACAAGGTCGAGGGTTTGCTGTAGTAGCCGATGAAGTGCGCCAGCTTTCCCATAATACCCATGGTGCTACTCAACAAATTGAGCAAATGATCAACCGACTACAAAGCGGTGCCTCTAGTGCCGTTGAAGCCATGAACATCAGTCATGGGCGCTCGCTTCAAGTGGTAGAACAAGTTAGAAACGAAGAAACTTCCCTAGCGAATATTCATCAGTCGGTATCTAAGATACGCGATATGAACGATCGCATTTCCACCACAGCGGAAGAACAAGCACAAGTCACCAAAGAAGTCAGTCAGAACGTAATGAACATTACTGACATCGCTACGAAAACAACCGACTCCATTCACTCAATCAGTGAGTCAGCAGAGCAATTAGCCGACCTCGCCAGTCAACTTTCCACAAAAATTCGCTATTTTAATGTATAAAATCCTATACAATAATTTAATAACTATAAGGAAGGTACTTTACCTTCCTGTTTTATTTTGGAGATAAGCATAAATGTGTCGCTGGATGGCATATCAAGGTGACCCTGTCTACCTTGAGTCCCTACTATTTGAACCTGACCACTCTCTTATTCATCAAAGCTTAAGTGCTCGAAAATCCGAAGTCACCGTTAATGCAGACGGCTTTGGCCTTGGCTGGTATGACGAACGAGAAGAGCCAGGCCTCTACCATGAAATTTTACCTGCATGGAGTGATTGCAACCTAAAAAGTCTCGCGCGCCATATCAAAAGCGGGTTATTTTTTGCTCATGTCCGCGCATCAACGGGTACGGCCACCAATCGCTCAAACTGCCACCCTTTTGGCTATAAAAACTGGTTGTTTATGCATAATGGCCAAATTGGTGACTATGAAGCGTTACGTTGGCATTTGGATCGTTTAATACCTGAATATTTGTATAACGAACGCAGAGGCGCAACCGATTCAGAAGTTATCTTTCTTTTGATGGTTGCCAATGGCTTGGAGACGGATCCAGAAGATGCGATCTCTAAAACGATTAAACAAATTCTGGTGTTGATGGATAGTAAAAATATTACCGAGCCGTTTCGCTTTACGGCGGTACTGTCTAACGGAAAAGAACTGTTTGCTGTGCGTTTTTCCAGCGATGAACATGCTCCCAGCTTATATTGTAAAGCTTTTGAGAAACATATTGTGATCGGTTCTGAGCCGTTGGAATTATCAGGAGAAGGCTGGACCTTGATCCCAGAGGGATATATGGCCAGAATCGCAGGTCAACAATACATAACGCAACCACTGCCTCATTTTCTGACCGAATGACCCCCCTCGATCTCAACAATAACCCAAGCGTCGTCATGCGAAGCGGGAAACGATACAGAGGCCTTTCTAGCAGGACCAGATGCCGCTTATGTCACGGGTCAAGCCATCAATAGTGATGGCGGACTCATGATGTCTTAGCCCTGTCATTTAGCCCTCTATTTTAGGGGGCTTTTTGTTTAGGGTTTTCGGTTTTTTTTCCCAGCGCAGTTTGATGTCCACTTGTTGGCGATCATCCCCATCTGACGCACTGACTTTTAAGTACAGTAGCCCTTGAGGACCAAGGGACAGAGTGCCTTTATCGTCCGAGAATTCTAATTTACCTTTTCCCAATCCCTTGGAGATGGCTTTTAATACATCCTGAATATCAACAGGATCAAGCAAAGCTTCGTGTTTAAATTCGGTTTTTGACTTCATGGCTTATCCATAAATGGCACTTAATTCATTAGGTTTGAGGACTTTCGCGGTAGGATAATCGCAACTTATGCCAATTAACCCCTGTTTTTTATTGATCAAGGTCGCACCTATACCATAGCCTAATAGCCCTTCTCGCTGGCGAGAATGCTCATCTAGGGTAATATCGGCTTCAATATGAATCAGGCCTTTTTTGATGGCAATTCGTTGACCTTCTTGGCGATTGATGTGGCCTTGTACCACAAAGTGAATTCCCGCTTTGTGAATGGCATTCACGCCTCGGTCTGTCAAAGGCAGGTCCGCATCGCGGTATTTTGTTCTGAACGTGTTGGCAATGGAACTATAGTAAAAGCCAAAGAGATCCATGTGCTTTAAGTTGCGATGAAACGCTTTATTAGCATAGGAAGTGCCATTTTTTAGCAACAGCTCGCCCATGGCATCATCTAATCCAGCATGTAGAAACAAGAAAGAACCACGTTTTTCCACCAAGCGCATTTTACGGAAAAACCAGTTAAACTCGCCCTTCTTATGCAAGAATAATTTTTGACACTGTAGTGATGCAGCATAAACATGTCTTAACGATAACCCCACCGTATGACAGTGTTGTTCAAAGCTATCAGCCTTGCTGTGCATTTTATGCACTTCTCGTTCAACCCCTTCTGCCGTTAAAATACCTGCAGCATGGTAAGGAAATTCTTTAAACCACTTGCCATCGGGGAACAAGATTTTACGACAGGTATCCTCATCTGGAATCTTCTTATCCCACTTGGTACCTTCTAAATATTGTTCAAACACTTCTTTAAATAAGGGAATAACCTTTTTCCCCATACGAACAAAAAAATGCTGATTTCCAATATTATGCTTTGAGCTTTTGAGCGCCAATAACCCCATTAGCAAGCGCAAATCATGATTCCCCGCCAATAAGGTGACCCGCGCGCCCAATTTATATAAATGCTTCACACTGCGCAAAAGAGACAAATTGCTTGGCCCTTTATCAAGACAATCCCCACCGATAATAATTTCTGTCTTGCGCCCTGTTTTCGTGAGTTTTAAATGCTGCAGACCTTCTTCTTTTTGCTGCACTACGCCAGCGGCGATCAAAGAAGCTTCAAATGCCGTCGCATCCGCATGGGGATCCGAAATAAATACCACAGGACGCTTTGGCCATTTCAACTTACGCTTGCGAAATCTTTCTGGCATTTTGCTGGGGTTTCTTGCAATAGAATTACAAGAACCTTTATCTTGCGGCCACGGAGCCCATTCTGTAGGCAACCTAGAAATGATGTCACGATGTTCGTGACGATCCGAAACGACAGGCAGTAAAGACTTTTTTCGCGTTTTTTTCGTGGTGGTATTCTCTTCTACAGTTTGCATTTTGAGTTCTCAGTTCGGGGCTATCAATCAGGTACATCTTGAATCTGGCGCTGTTTCCACTCTCCATAAAGTCGGTTGGGCGCTTGATTATCGGCCAATTCCATCACAATCGGATGGCCGTAATGCATGCTAAATCGTCTAATATCGCAAAAATCTATGACATTAAGATGACAAGCACCATGGCGAAACGATGCGCCATGGCCAATAAACAACTTAATGCCAGCTTCGGCCTTATCATGCCAAGAACGAATGTGATCGGCCACCCGCTCACCGGCTTGGTTTAATGACTCGGCACCATCAAAGGGTAAACAATACTCACTGTTAGACTTCCAGTTTTTAGGAGGCAAGTCAAACCTTGGATCCAGTTCCAAGATCCGCTCAATCTCTTTTATCGTCAAATTAGCGACGGCGCCAACACTACGCTCGCACAAGCTAAACGTACTTTGGATACGAGGTTCGCCCAGAAAAAAGGGCCGCAGTTCATCGATATAAAGGCCTCCCGTTTGGAAGGCTCTTAACAGTGTTGAAGTATCGACCACTGGATTCAGCCTTTGATTCGTCTGGGCTAACCATTGGCCAAAGGCCCGCGCCTGACGACGCACCTCCTCTTCTCCTTCCTCTGTCAGTGGAAAAGGCTGTAAGGCACTGGGCACATCGGTCAGTTGCTGATAAGCACCGTGGCGGATCAACGCGAATCTTGCCGTCATAACGAATCCATGGTGTCCATCAGAGCAAAGGCTTTATCAAAATCTATTGCCCCCGTTAAACGAAACACCTGCACACCATTCAGCGTATCACAGTATGTCTCAACGGAATCACAAGCATGTAAATCCGCAAAGGCTCCGGACTCATCCTGATAAAACGGCCCTGGACGTTTACGTAGTCCTTCGATGGTATCCGGCGATTTTGTTAAATCTACACGCACTAATTGCGTTGGCTGGGTTGACTCTAAAGACCAATCCAGCATCACCAAATTACGTAACTTACCATTTAGTTCAACACGGTTTGGCCCATATTTATCTTCAATCTGGACATCATATTTCTCTTCTAACTGCCACAAGTCCTGCTTCGTCATCGTCAGCAGCTCTTCTTGTCTGTGGGCTGTTAAAATGGGTTTAAGACGCTCTGAATTTAGTAACGTACCTGGATTCACCCGAGGTAACTTGGCAACCCCTACCGCCTCAACCCCTTCATCAGATTGACGCATCAAAATACGATCATTGGTGACAAATTGGCGACTGGTTTTTTCTAAGCAACGTAACATCAGGGTAGATTTACCGCCCCCTGAACCCGCTGCAATAGCCGTGATGTTTCCATCTACACTGAAAGCCGCCGCGTGCCCCAATAAAAAGCCATTACGAAGGTGAAGATTTAAAAATTGATTATTAATAAAGTTAATAACCTGCGCTAAGTTCGCCTGACAAGGCCCAACCACCACCGGATTTTCAAGTCGCTGTAGCATGAGCATGCCGGTCTTAAACTTTTTAATCCAGCGCCCTTCAAACACACCTTGCTCACAGAGATGATCTAGATAGCCTTCTTTGCGACCCCGTTTTCCCACTTCTCTTGGCACTTCTTGCCAATTGACTGACTCCACGACTTCCTCGTGGTCGACCACATACAAATCAATGGCTTGGGAGCCCAATTTTCCGTCGCGATAGCTTTTATAGTAATCGTCGAGCTCCACTAAAATGGCAGGGTTGTTGGCATGAACTCTTACCGTCAACACACCAAATATCAGGGTAAGCTGATGCTGACAAGTACCCATCATTGTCTTTAATGTAAGATTATCTAGAGGTCCTTGAGTCATAGTTAGTTACCCTTTTGATTGTCTATAGAGCTTAGCACATAGTTGGCATAGGCCTCAGCCGCATCTAAATGACAGCCATCTAATGCACCTTTAAAACCACCAAAAGCAGACACCTCAAACACCACTGGACCTTCGTCTGTCAATGCAATATCGACGGTGGTAAAACTCAAGTCAAAACAAGCTTGAGAACGACGGCCTAATTCAATCAGCTCAGCGTCTGGTTCAAACATTTCATAACGTCCGCCACTGTTGATGGTGGTATTCCAAGCCTCTGCATTTCCTACTCGGGCATAAGTACAAAAATACTCACCACCGATAAACACCATACCTAAGTCACGACCATGCAGATTAAGTGCCTGTTGGATGTACAACAAGGGCTGTGTCTGCTGATACTCAGCCAGTTGGGTGCGCACCGTTTCGTCACTGTCTTCTTCTCGCAGATACACCATGCCACGAGCCTTCGTCGAATATAAGGGCTTCAGAATGGCAGCACCAAATTCACGCACTATCTCAAAGGCCGCCTCAACGGACTCGGTAATGCGTGTTTTCGGCATTGGAATGCCCCCTTGCTGCAATGCCAGCGTACCGCTCAAGCGATTGATTAATTTGCCCATGCTTCCCGTTGGACTAAAAACGGGCACACCTAGCGCTTCAAGATGCGACAGAATATGAATTCGGTCTTCCGTAGTTGGGGAATAAACTTGGCTGATTTTTTTGATAATCACGCCATCCAGTTCCGTCAAATCCAGTCCTTTGCAAAAAACTTTATTCGTATCCAAGTGTAAGGCAATGTCTCTCACATCCATGACGGTTCGAAAGCCGGTTTTTGCCTCAAGACGGTCTGCTAATACTTCAGTAGACCATTTCCCCGGGATACCAATCACGCCAACCTTCAAGTTGCTCAGTTGCTCTGACTTATTCAACATACAATTCCTTAATGGGAAGTTTGAAATTCAGTTCCTGTTCTGTTGTGATTCGCGCCAAATGTTCAAGTAAATAGCGAGCGCGTAAATGCATTCGTGAAGCGAGTTTTTTATCGAAAATAAAGCGTGTCGACGTGGCAAATGATCGGGCTAGACCTGCTGCCAACCTCAACTCAAAATAGTCATCATTTTGGCGCTTAGCGAAGCGACGACCAAATTGATAAATCTGCATGGCACTTTGCATCATGAGTTCACGGGTGGAGCCACTCAACACCTGTAAGCGATAGATGGACACCATTAACACAGACAAATCTTGCACATAATCAAAATACGCTGATCGGTGAAGATCAATAAAATAAATACGCTTTTCAACGGAGTCATAGATCACATTATCAACATTAAAATCCCCGTGAATCAGCACCGAAAAGTTCACCCGCCAATGGGCTTCTTTCTCTCCCACCTCACGCATTAACTCCGCAAAGCTGGGACGAACTTGCCCACAAATGCGATGTTCTGGCGTAAAAAAGTCTGGATGAACCCGAATACTGTCATCGATTCGCTTAGCCAATTGTTGCATAAAGCGGGCTTGGCAATGTTCTGGTGTATACGTCACTTTCCAGATTCGATTGAGGGTTTTAAACAGTATAGAAAGCGCACTATTAACCGTCTCTTTGCGCGCTTCAAAGGCTTTGTCATTGTCTTTATCAGGATCGATGAGCAAGGCTTCTAATGTTTTACCGGGTAAATGTTCAATTAACAGTGAAGAAGAGCGACCATTAGAAGTGGTGTGAGCCAGTACATCAGGGGCAAGTTGAGGATCCACATCGCGCCAGTGCTTCATGCCTTCGACTTCTTCGGCAAGTTTATTGTGATCCCCCTCTTTGTAAACTGCCAGAATGTCTTTACCCGACTCATCTTTATGGGAAATCGCGGCAATAGCACTGCCTGAACGAGTCAGCGCTAAACGACGTACTTTTAAATCGCTCAGACTGTAGTTAAGAGAGGATACAGAATCACGAAGATGGTCGTAGTTCTGTAAACTGACTACTTGACCTAAATCTGCTTTGATCAAAGACTCGCCCACAATGGCCAATTGCTGAATAGCACACTTAAGGGCGTAATTACTCAAAATAGCAGACTTTAGTTGTGTGTCGGTCAAGCCTGCTTTAGCTGCCAATGTGGCTTCTTGAATGTCATCGTACATCGCCAATAATCCCTGCGTGCTTCGTCCTAGTTTGATACCAATACGACGCTGGGATTTATCCAAGCCTACTTTTACTAAATTGAGGGAACGGTCCATGCGCCGCAGTAACTTACTGCAAATAAGGGCCCCTGGATGTTCATAGGCTTGCTCTAATGTCCCTTCCTGAACACAATCCAAATAATGCTGAGCCACCCCCTCAAGGGCAGCAGCAAGGGAACGAACGGCCTCAACTCGGATCGCATGGGCCGTACCAGGCTTACGCCGTTTGGTCATTTCAGAACATTTTATTTCGATTTTTTCGCGCAGAGTTTGCATATAACCACGGCGGGCATAAATGCGGGGCAACACATCCGGAGACTGTGTTTTAAAAAACTGATCGACGAGGAAATAATGTTTTTCGACTTCATTTAACAGAAAATAGAGATTCTCTTGGATGGCCAAGGGATGCGATGGCATAGTGTCCTACCGTTACAATTTGAAATTGATTATAGCACTAAACTCAAGCATACAAAGTTACCTTTATATGACAACGTCCTGTTCTTAATAGGGTTATTGATTGAATTGCCCTTTTACCCTTAGCCATTAATACTGTTTATCCTATGCAGTCTACAAGATGGCATAGGATAAAACGATGTTGTTAAGATGAGGATTTTTCTCGATAGGCATAGGTGGCATCAAATCGCGATTGAATCCAGTCACCACTTAAAATCGGTGCATATTTGGCGGGCTTATCGGCCGAAAAGCAGCTAGGCACACATGCCACATTGGTTTCGTAATCGGGTTCCACAAAGAAAGGAAACGAGTAGCGATCCACACCAGACAAAGGCGATACCACACGATGAGAGGTGGAAACATACTCATCATTCGTCCAGCGCTGCATCAGATCCCCTATGTTCACGACCAAGGCGTTTTCGACTGGCGTCGCATCCACCCATTCGCCACGACGATTTTTCACCTGTAATCCACCGATCATGTCTTGTAATAACAAAGTGATACAACCGTAATCCGTATGGGCACCGGCGCCGTTATGATGATCGTCCGCAGGGCGAGGCGGATAATGAATCATGCGTAAAACCGTTACATGATCGGTAAAACACCGAGTAAAAAAACCGGGCTCAAGTTTCAGCGCTTGCGCCATCGCCATCAGTACCTTTTGAGCCACCTCAAAAGCCGCCACATAATAGTCCTGCAACACTTCAACCACCAATGGATCACTCGGGTTCTGATTTGGTCCATACATGGCTGGGTATTTGCCCACTAACGGATGATCTTTTGCTAAGTCCAACGCCATATCGAAGGTTTCTTTCCAATCCGCATGGGACACTTCGTCTAGCTGTTCTTCACCAATGCCGCCATAGCCGCGATGATTGGGGCTATTTTTGATATCAATCGCCCGTTTTACCTTATCAGGCTGTGCAAAAAAACGTTGTGCTGCGCCCATTAATTTTTTCATTAGGGCGGGAGAAAGGCTGGAGTTCACCAAATAAAAAAAGCCAATTTCACGACAGGCGGAGTCCAACGCTTGTATTTCTTCCTGACTCACAGCTTGGTTTGAACTCGTTAATTTTTCAAAATCAATCAATGGAATAGACATGGTTTCTCCAACAATCTAATAACGACAATATATAGTTTTTGTGACATGAAAGGCCTAAGAGCGAGAGGACAACTTCACCAGTTGAGTTTGTTGAGGGTTGAATCGTTTCAATCCTTGATCACCAAAGTCCACAAAAATCATTCGCTTACCTTCTTGTTCCTGACGCACTACGACCCCCTGACCAAATCGATCGTGTCGCACTTTATCCCCGGCTTTTAAGCCTTGGGTCTGGTCACTTAACTGGTGGCGAAAAATCAATCTCGGTGCCGAATCAACACGACTCAAATAGCGTTGAAACAACGTGCCTTTTGCCGTATCAATGGGGTCATCATTGCTATCTTCGTGCCAACGCTGACAAATGTGACTGACGGCGTAGGGCTGAGCCTCAAACACAAAACGCGACAAAGCCATATTCTTCAACGCTGTCCGAGGGATATCACCGCGTTTCATCCGCTTATTTTCATCTGCTGTAGGCGTTTCTAAAATCACCAATTGCTGCTTAGCCCGAGTAATCGCCACATAAAATAATCGGCGTTCAGATTGCATCTGACTGGCTGCCTGCTGATCGATATGACTTAAGTCTTCATCGTAATAGGGAAAGCGCCCTTCTTGCAGTCCAGACAACAAAACTAAGTCGAACTCTAACCCCTTGGATTTATGAATGGTCATTAGGTGAACGCCGTTCACGTCGTCGGTATGTCGTTCATTCAATGCCGCCAACTGAGTTAAAATATCCTGTGCCTGCCCGCCAACGCCACGCACATAGGCGATAAAGGCATCGCAAGTGGCAATCTTCTCTTGAGTCTGAATATCTTTATTGCTGGTGCTTTCAAAGTATCGATAGATTCCCAGCTTTTCTAACGTATAAGCTAACCCTTGTGCTGGGTCAGAGCGATACATTGTCAAACTACGCAACCAATCAGCGCGTTCGTAGAGCTTTTTGGCTCGCCAGCCTTCGGCTTGATCCGCCATGGTATCGATCATTTGTGGCAGTAAGTGTGGCGATTGTTTTGCCTGTTGAATCAAGGTTTTTCGCTGTGCCATAGAACCGCCTAAGCTGGGCACACTCAGTAGGAATTCCACATCATCGCGACGAAAGAACAAATCAGGGTTCTCCAAGCCACCAGCAATTACCCCAAGATACGCTACCAACATCCGAATCTGGCGGTTTTCCATTAAAGGGGAATCACCATGTAATTGGTAAGGGACAGCCTTGTGCATCAAAGCCAACTGTATAGGCACCATGTCACTGTACAAACGCACCAAAACAGCACTTTCACTCAAGGCTCGCCCTTCTTCGACCCAAGTTTTGAGTTCCCTCAATAGCGCTTTGCCTGTTTTTGGTGCGCGAGCAAACGACACCCGCGTACGATCCCCTTCGCCGATGACCAAGGCATCCGGATCGTTTTCACTGATCACGCTCGATGCCATTAATCCCACGGAATGCCCAAAACGAAAGCTGGTACTAAGTGGGTAAGTTTGCACGGACTGAAAGTCCCTATCAAACTGGGTCGCCATAATATCAGGGCTTGCACCACGCCATTCGTAGATACACTGCTGAACGTCCCCGACAATCATCCATTGACAAGGCGCGGGATAAAGCATTTTTAGCAACTCGTACTGACAAGGATTAATATCTTGAAATTCATCAATCAACAAATAGCGAAAAGCGGGCACAAAACCTTGTATTTGGTGGCGTTCTTCTTCACTCAACGCAAATAACAATTCGTAGGGATCAGACAATAAATCGGAGAAAAAACGTATATTATGACGTTTACGCAGGCTTTCCAATTCATTATACAGCGCTGGAAAAAATTGACGTTCTTTCGACCAACCGAGACGTTTGAATACCTCTTGGGCGGGCTGAGCGGACGCTTTCACTTGGTCAATAAACAGCAACACATCTTCGAGCCAATCCTTTTCATCTTGAAGTGTCACCTTCTCGCCTTTGCGAACTAAGAGACTCATAGCCTCCCGTAACATTTTTACCAAACTAAAATCATCGGTGACTAACTTAGCATTGGGCAACCAGCCTTGCTGCTCCATCCGACGACACAGCTTTAAACCAAAACCATGAAACGTCATCACGCTGGGTGAACGCATAAAGCCATTTGAAGACAGGTGTTGACTTAAGCGCTCGGAAAATTCTTCTTGGGCGCTTTTGTTAAACATGAACACGCCAATCTGTGAGGCATCCACTCCTTGCATCAACAAATACTCAATGCGCGAAATCAGTGTGGTGGTTTTACCCGCCCCCGCCACGGCAATGACCTTGGCTGGCGTGGCTAAATCGTGTTGCACAACACACTGTTGTTCTTGGGTGAGCTGTCGTGTCTGGCTGGCTTGTTCTGTCACTCAATACTCTCAATACTAAAATACAATCGTTGTCTTCTCTTTGGCCACTTAAGCCAATCCACTACTTCGACATCAGTCCTCAAACAAACGACCAATTTCACGATAGGCAAGGTGTTCTCGTCCCGCAATTTTAGCCACAGATTCCCCACACATGACTAATCGGCGCTGGTAACGGGCAAACAATACGCCATTCGTACGAGCTACCAATGGGTAGCGTGAGGTCGTTACATCATCTTCCATTAAATTGACCACTTCACCAATGACTTCCCCAGCTTCTACCTCGTCGCCAATCTGTTTGCTGTAGCAGACAATACCCGCACAAGGTGCTTTCACCAGATCCATAGCATCCAACGGATAGTAAACAACCGCTGAATCGTCTCTCTTTGAGCTATCATCTTGAGTAACCTCACCTTGAGAGACCTCTCCATGAACGACACCACGCAGCACCAGATACTCAAGCAGCGCTTTGGCATCGTGTTCGGCCACCTCATCGGAAATATCATTCTCCCCCCGTAGTTCAATGGTCATCGAACGGCAGCCCCACGGGATAAGATGAGCATAGTGCCCTTTCAACTCACGCCAAACACTTACATTGGTCTCGTCAAATGAGGCCGCGCCCGTTTCTAACTCTGACAAACCAACTTTTGCCCCAAGCAACCCTAACAATGGCTTAAAATAGTCTTCAAATTCTTGTGGCAAATAGCCATGAAGCATCGCCTCACCGGAACAATGCAAATCCAGTACTTCATCGGCGTCCATAGAGAGTGCCAAGAGCGTCTTTTTCATGCCTTGCAGCTCAGTCATATCCGGCAACTGCTTCAACTCTTCTCGAATCGCTTCACGCACCAGTACTTTATTTTCTTCAACATCCCCTGTAATGGAGGATTGAATACGCTTGGCGACCTGTTGACCGATTTGCGGCCAGTTACGATTAAAGTTGCCACCTCCATCAGAAAAAGCAAACCGACCAGGGACATAACCATGGAAGTTTTGTGCTAAACCAATTGGATTCGCCACAGGGACAATCACAATTTCCCCTTGAATCAACCCTGCTTCATCGGCTTTTTTTAAATGCTTAAGTAACGTATTCAGCAGTAAAAAGCCTGGCCATTCGTCCGCATGCAATCCGGCTTGTAGGTACACTTTTGGCCGAGCACCCTGCACACCAAAATGGTGGGCTTTAATAATACGCTGAGTGCCCAACGAAGCACTGGGTAATACGTGAGAGAAAATCTGATATGGCATAAAACCTCATCGTCTAAACATGTCGACCATGGAAAATCGTCACTATTTTACGCTAAATGATTGAACTTATGGATATAAATTGCATCCAACCGCTAAACTTACTACTTTATATTTACCTTAATCATCGTAATAAACCAGATACATTAAAGCTGAGCTTGATAAATCAGCCCTATTAATGCAGGAGCCTTTCTACCATGACGTTTATGAAAACTATAAAGATGGCCAGCTTTCTGTCTGCCAGCCTAATGGCCTTATCACTTTCAAGCAACCTGATGGCGCAGAGCTGGTCAGAGACTTTAAAAGAAGCCAAAGGCGAAACGGTCTATTTCAATGCCTGGGGCGGCGCAGATAATATTAACGATTATATTCAATGGGCAGCGGGACAAGTCAAAAAGAAATACGACATCACCTTAAAACAGGTCAAACTGAGTGATACCGCAGACGCCGTCAATCGTATTTTGGCCGAAAAAGCAGCGGGGAAAAACACACACGGCTCTGTAGATCTAATCTGGATCAATGGCGAAAACTTTCGAGCAATGAAAGACCATCACCTATTATACGGTCCTTTTAGTCACAACTTGCCCAATTATAAAAAATACGTCGATCCAAATGCTCGGGAAAGTTTAACAAACGATTTCGGCACTCCTGTCGATGGTATGGAATCCCCTTGGGGCATGGCGCAAGTCGTTTTTATGTATGACACTGCCACCCTAAAAAATCCACCTAAATCCATGAAAGCTTTGCTCGCTTACGCCCAAGCCCATCCTGGCCGAGTAACTTATCCTGCGCCACCACAATTCTTAGGGGTTACCTTTTTAAAACAAGCCTTATACGAATTAACAAATGATCGTGCCGCACTGCTTAAACCCGTCAATCAAGTGACCTTTCAAAAGGTGACGGCACCTCTTTGGGCGTACCTTGATAAACTCAATAAGGTTGCTTGGCGCGATGGAAAGACCTTCCCGAAAGATTCTCAGGCGATGATCCGTTTATTAAACGATCAAGAAATCGATATTGCGTTTAGTTTCGATGTCTCCGCCGCATCCGTACAAATCGCCAAGGGGAATTTGCCCGACAGCGTTCGCTCTTACGTATTCACCAATGGCACCATTGGCAACACACACTTCTTAGCCATTCCTTACAACAGTAGCGCCAAAGCCGCGGCACAGGTGGTGGCCAACTTTATGCTTTCGCCCGAGGCGCAAATAGAGAAACAAAAACCAACTGTATGGGGGGATTTAAGCGTCTTGTCTTATGCCAAACTCTCGCCAGCCGATCAAGCGAAATTTGATGCCATACCAAAAGGCATCGCCACTCTTAGTATCAAACAACTAGGCAAAACGCTCCCAGAACCTAATAGCACCTGGGTGAATGCCTTAGAAAAAGAATGGCGCAAACGTTATGCCCAATAAAACGAGGCAAGCCATTGATAGAAGTGAAAACATGAGCAAACCTTTTCCATGCCGTTGAAACACCCAAAGCAGGTTGCAAGTTTGCTGGTTTTTCTACTAGCCATGCCCATTGCCGTGGGGCTAGTCGGTACCGTGTTACCTGCTTTTCAGTATTTTCCGCCCTTAGGTAGCCATCAATTTTCACTCGCCCCTTGGCTCACCCTCTTTCATTCTGAAGAGTTCTACTCAAGCCTTACACTCACCCTAATTTCTGGCATTGGCGCTCCATTATTAGCGGTTTGGCTGGCCTTATCCTTGCTTGCTTGGGGGTATGAAAAGCCGCTTTTCCGTCGCATTGAAGCCATGCTTGCGCCCATTTTGGCCATCCCCCATGCCGCCATCGCCATTGGCTTGTTGTTTTTACTTAGCCCATCGGGTTGGTTACTTCGCCTTTTTAGCCCTTGGTTAACAGGCTTTGAGCGCCCGCCTAATTGGATCACCACCCAAGACCCCTATGCTCTTTCGCTGATCTTCGCTCTCGTTATCAAAGAGATGCCTTATTTGTTGTTTGTGATGTTGGCCAGTTTGCAAACCATGCAAGCCAGACAGAGTTTACAAGTGTGTCGGACGCTCGGTTATAGCCGGTTAACCACATGGCGTAAGATCCTGATTCCGCAGCTCTACCCCATTGTGAGACTGCCTATCTTTATCGTCATTGCCTTTAGTCTCACGGTGGTCGATTTGGCTATGATTATCGGACCCAATACCCCCTCCACGCTGTCCGTCACACTGCTACGTTGGTTTAACGCTCCTGACCTTTCTATGCGCTATATCGCCAGTGCCGGTGCAGTGGTATTAATGATCGTCATTGCCATCGTCTTGGCGGCTTGGGAGTTTGGTCACCGTGTATTACAACAACTGACAACGCCAGAACGCAGTAACGGCAAACGCCAAGGGGCAACAGATTATCTTGTCCAACTCGGGGCAATGCTCGGCGTCTTATCGTTAATCACGGCCTTTTTAGCCCTTTTGGTATTGCCAATGTGGTCGCTAACACGCCGTTGGCGCTTTCCTGATGCCCTGCCCAGTCAATGGACATGGGACAACATCCACAGTGCCATCCCTTTATTAATTCAATTATCCAGCAATACATTACTCATTGCCTTAGCTGCGACGGGTATCGCCTGTTTAATGAGCTTGCTCATGCTGGAAAGCAAACGCGCGTCTTACACTAAAGAGACGCCGCCAAAACACCATCCCTTTGATTGGCTGATCTACGTACCGATTCTGTTACCTCAAGTTGGCTTTCTGTTTGGGGTCTCCGTCCTCATGCTACAAACCAATATCAATGGCTCCTTTTTGGCCATTATCGCCATGCATTTGTTGTATGTATTGCCTTATGTCTATTTGACGTTAAAAGGCCCCTATTTGGCTTATCAAGAAGAGTATCTGTATCAGGCAAACCGCTTACGCTACCAACCTTGGCGCAACTATCTGCTCATTAAACTTGCTATGCTAAAACCCGCCCTCTTTACCGCCTTTGCCATTGGCTTTTCCGTTAGTGTCGCGCAATATTTACCGACCCTGATCGCAGGCGAAGGTCGCCATAGCACACTGACCACGGAAGCCGTGGCAAGAGCCGCTTCAGGCGACCGAAAACAAGTTGGTAGTATGGCCTTATTACAAGCCTTCTTCCCTGTTTTTGTTTTTTGGCTGTCACAACAGCTTCCGCGCCATTGGACAAAATGGCGGTTGGCGTTAAAAACGTCATTTAGTATGAGGAAAAAATCCTCTATCGATAAAAAGTAACTGTATACAGGTAAAAAAAGCCAGCAGAAGGACGATAATGTGCTCAGTGTAAACGCGTTTTCCTTGTCATTAGACGGTAAACGACTGATTGACAATTTAAGCTTCAAGATTGAAAGCGGACAAGTTCTCTCCATTATGGGGCCAAGCGGCATTGGCAAATCCAGTTTACTCAACTTTTTGAGTGGCTCACTCACGCCTCATCTTAGCGCCTCAGGTGAGATCTACCTCAAGGATCAAGCTTTGCACTTATTACCCACTCAAGAGCGACAAGTCGGCTTGCTACAGCAAATGCCTTTGCTCTTTCCACATATGAGCATCATAGAAAATTTACTTTTCGCCATTCCCTTTCGAGTCAAAAAAAGTGAGCGCCAAGCACTTGCTATCAAGGCCCTTGCTCGACTCGATATCGAAAACAAAGCCAACGCCCTACCCAAAGAACTCTCCGGCGGCCAACAAGCTCGTGTCGCCCTGCTGCGCACTCTACTGGCTGAACCGAAATACCTGCTCCTAGACGAACCCTTTAGCAAACTCGACCCAGCCCTAAGACGCGACGTAAGAGCCTTTGTGTTGGACGAAATACGCCAAGCCAACATACCCGCCCTGCTTGTCACCCATGATCCTGAGGACGCGAAAGCCATGGAAGGAGAATGTTTGGAATTGAAGAACGTAACAAGTGTTAGCGCGGTGGAATCATAAAAATATTAGACTAATGCAATGTGAAGCTGACATACATTTATGGAAACTGAATGTCAAAAGAGCCATAAAGCAAAGTAAACGGAAGAAGCCTATATGATAAGACGAGCTGAAAAAAGCGATTGCTTAAACTTAGCAGCACTTTCACTGCAAGTCTGGCTGAATACTTACGCCACCGAAGGGATTCGAAAAAAGATATCCGAATATGCTTTATCAACATTTACTGAAAGTCATTTTCTTAAGCTACTTGATCAGGCATCGTGCAATATTCTTGTGTATGAAGAGGAAGATCACCTTGTGGGTTTTGTCCTTGTTGATATTGAGTCTAGGTTCAATGAAAGCTCAAGCGCAGGATATGAAGTGGTCACACTGTATGTCTCCACACATTTCCAAGGACAAGGCATAGGTAAAAAGCTGTTAAAGAAAATAGAATCTTTGTATGGCTCGCCTTTTTGGCTATCGACTTGGATAAACAATCACGGAGCCATCGCGTTTTATAAAAAGCTGGGATTTCAAATTATCGGAGAACTCAACTTTGACCTTGAAGGCGAACTCCATAGTAATCATGTACTATCCTATACAGGAACATAAACAAGGTTAGAAAGGACGACGCTTTGAGTAAAAAACGTTATTCCCCATCAAGTGCCTGATCGTTATTCTTATAATCTGAAAATGAATCTCCAAGGAGCAAGATCTAATGTCCAATTTGCAAGATGAAAAAGCCATCGCAGAAGGCTTCTTAATAGAAATGCTCGAAGCAGACGAGACGGGTGACTATGAGCTCTTCACAAGGCATTATGAAGAAAAAGACTTGGTCAATTTTTCTCGAGCGGTTTTTGAGGATGACATAAAACACATGAACGCGAGAAATGGTAAAAACCTTGGCTACGAGTATTTTGGTTCGTTGCAATGCTACCGTGCTGACGATCACGATGGATGCTACCGTTTTGTATGGAAAGGTCTTTACGAAAAACGCGAAGCTCTTATCACTATTGGTATCCATCGAAAAAATGATACCTGGTATGTGAACACATCAATAGTTCATTAACGCTTACGTGTTAAGAAGCAATTAAAGGGCTGCCTTTGGTGCGAATGCACAACGACACCAAGCAGAACCGTATATTGACTTTTCTGCCGCGACATAACAATGTGCTTAGATGGATCTAGATTCAATACCATCACATTCAAAGGGAGAACGTTGTGTCGACATTGAATAGAACAAGCTCACTCATTCTGGGAGTCTGTATTATTATTGGCCTGTCTTCTCTGGGCTATCTTCTTGGTCATGCCGCCATCCAATACAAGGAATTAGAGCGAACGGTGACCGTAAAAGGGCTATCCGAACGAGAATACAAAGCCGACATTGTTATTTGGCCCATTCAGTTTAATATCGCTGGCAACGACCTTGAAAAAGTGTACGACGAGATTGATAACAACACCGCAAAAATCAAAGCCTTTCTGGAAAAATCAGGCATTGGAGCGAATGAAATCTCTTTCTCTTCTCCCTCAATCATTGATAAATCTGCCCAACAATACGGCAATGATAGCCAAGCCAAATTCAGATATACCGCCACCCAAACCGTCACTGTCTATTCCAAAAATATAGACCTTGTGCGCCGTGTTATGGAGAATATGTCAGACTTAGGAAAACAAGGCATCGTCTTTACTGGCAACAATTATCAGGCGCAAACAGAATACCTTTTCACCCGCCTAAACGAAGTAAAACCCAAAATGATTGAAGAGGCGACCCAAAACGCTCGTGAGGTTGCCGAGAAATTTGCTTCCGACTCAAAAAGCACATTGGGTAAAATTAAAACCGCTTCGCAAGGTCAATTTAGCATTAGCGAAAGAGACAAGAACAACCCTCAAATCAAAAAAGTTAGAGTGGTTTCAACCGTCACTTACTATCTATCAGACTAGTGTTATCCCATATAACGAGAAAGCTCGCTCTCTGGAATTGAGGACGTTAAAGTGACAACTCATCACAATAGCAAACAACCAAATTACGCTATTCATGATGACATGTATGTTCAGGCGAAAAACGCAGGTTGGGCGGGCTGGGGTGGCAACGAGAGACTGACAAATTCAGAACAGGTAACACGATTTTTTGCTATCGATGCCCCAATGCCAAAAGGCAAATTATTAGAACTAGGCTGTGGCGAAGGCCATTTATGTCGTGCGTTTGCCCAACACGGCTACGACGTAACTGGAGTAGACATATTCCCTACTGCCATTGAGTGGGCAAAAGAAAAAGCCCTGTCCAGTGGCATTAAGGGTAGGTTTTTCGTGGCTGATCTCACCGATGAATCTGTCCATTTACCAGAACGCTATCAGGTAATAATCGATGGCAACTGCTTGCACTGCATTATTGGTGACGATAGACGAACCTTTCTAAAAAAAGTACATGGCTATTTAGCAGACCCGCGCGAGGGCTCTTTAGCAGACCCGCATGAAGGCGCTTTACAAGAAGCGAGCGTCTTTTTTGTCAGTAGCCTATGTTCAAAAGGCGATAGCTATCAGCTTTTTAAAGATGGTATCGTTTATCGTCATATTAGCTCCGCTGAAGATCTCGTTGCTGAGCTAGAACAATCAGGCTTTAGTATACTAGACATCCAACGCTCTGAACGAGAAACAAACGATCACATAACGATTCATGCCGTTAAAAGCGACTAGGGGCACCTTATGGAATCCTTGCCCTATCTAAAAGAAATTGAGCTGAAAAGGAAAACCATCGATTCATTCCATGTCTACCCCTTCTCAATCCCGGCGGTCAAAGAGCTGGATTTTTTAGAATTTGACAAAGAAGTCACCATATTTGTTGGTGAAAATGGCAGTGGTAAATCAACACTGCTCGAAGCCATTGCGGTGGGTCTAGGATTCAACGCCGAAGGCGGCTCGAAAAACTTTCATTTTGGTACTCGTAGTACCCACTCTGAGCTGCATAATTACCTGCGCTTTTCAAAGTCTTTTAAGCGCTATAAAGATGGTTTTTTTCTTCGGGCAGAAAGCTTCTATAACGTCGCTACCAATATTGACGAGTTAGACGAGGCTGCTTTTCCCTATATTGATCCTCCTGCAATTAAAGACAGTTATGGTGGGAAATCGCTACACCATCAATCCCACGGAGAATCCTTTCTATCACTTATGATACAGCGCTTCTCTGGCGATGGACTTTATATCCTCGACGAGCCGGAGGCTGCGCTCTCACCGACTCGACAACTAGCTATTTTAAGCAGAATGCATCAACTCGTGACACAGCGGTCGCAGTTCATTATGGCAACCCATTCCCCCATTTTAATGGCTTACCCCGGCGCCAAAATTTATCAAATCGACAAGTCGGGACTGTATCCAATAAAATACCAAGATACCGAACATTATGAGGTCACTAAAGCATTTTTAAACAACCCTGAGCCAATGCTAAAGGAGCTCTTTTCTGAGGAATAGCTCCATTAAATTGAATGTTGAACGACTGGTGCGTAAGTAGACCCACAGTGTTTTTACAATACGCATTATCACAATAATACTGTCATCTTATCTACTTGCATGAGGAAATAAATATGCTCTCTTTACTTAGCATCGGTCTCGCTTTCTTTGTGATTGCGGCGTCACCTGGACCTGCCACGGTTTCTAATGCCACCGTGGCCATGCGTTTAGGAAGAAAAACCAGCTTAATCTATGGAGCGGGACTATCCACGGGGTTGGTATTTTGGGGCGTTATTGCCGCAAGCGGCCTAGGTGTGGTTCTGCAAAGTTCTGTTTATTTACTTATGGCGCTTAAAGTGTTCGCAGGTCTCTATCTCATCTGGCTAGCTTTTTTATCCGCTAAATCCGCGATACATCCCGATAACGACATGGACCAAGTTGAAATAGGCACAAGATCCCTTATGAGCTGGTTTATTAAAGGCGTCTTTCTCAATGTATCGAACCCTAAAACAGTAATCGCTTGGATGGCCGCGCTGTCCGTAGGCCTAGGAGCTAACGATAGCACGGCGTTTCTTGTACTAGGCGTTTTTGTGTGCGTACTCGTTGGCTTTTTCACGAATGCCCTCTACTCCATGGTGTTTTCTTTGAACGGTGTCATGAATGGCTATAAGAAAGCGAGTCGCTGGATTGATGGCTCTGTTTCAGGGCTTTTTGCATTAGCGGGTATTGGGCTGATTCGCTCTGCCTTTATAAAACAAGTTTGACTCGTCGTGACACTGGCATTAGCATACTTTTTCTTTTTATATTAAGTGCCCTACACCATGAATAAACTCCGTTTTGATCAACTTTCCGCGCTTAGCGATGACGCTCGGCTATCACCTCGTCTGCGAATGAATCACAATATTCATAGTGATTTATCAGACCCCGTTCAACGCTTAGCCATCGCGATGGAGCCAGACACCTACATTCGCCCTCATCGTCATATGGAAACATGGGAGCTGCTCACAGCATTGCGTGGTCGTTTCATCGTCCTGACTTTTGACGATGAGGGTGTAGTGATCAACCGTGCCATCTTAGGAGAAGAAGACTCCGTTATTGAAACGCCTGTAGCGGGCTGGCACGCCGTACTCTCACTGGACACCGATGCGGTCATCTTTGAAGTAAAACAGGGTCCTTATAAAGCCTTCAAAGAAGAGGATTTTGCGCCATGGTCGCCGGCAGCTGACGACGATAATCATAAAGTGTTAATGCATTGGTACCGCGACGCCCAAGTAGGACAACGCTGGTCGGGCTGCTAGACTCAAGCTATAAATCGAGACTTATTCATTGTGCAGTTGGAATTACTATGACAGCAGGTAAAATCACCGTTGCTATTGTTTTTGGTGGGCGTTCGGCGGAACATGAAGTTTCCTTACAGTCGGCTCAGAATGTGATTCGTTCTCTTGATCCTGAGCGCTTCACGCCGGTTCTCATTGGCATAGACCGTGATGGACGCTGGTTCCTAAACGAAGAATCCATAAAGTTATTTCATGCGGATAACCCAAAAGACATTGCTCTTAATGTGTCCTCCCCCCAAGTGGGCCTGATACCAAATGGCCCAGAAAGACAGCTGGTGCGTATGGACAATAAAGAGGCTCTTGGGCAAATTGATGTGTTATTTCCCGTCCTGCATGGGCCTTATGGCGAAGATGGTGCGGTTCAAGGGCTGGCTAAAATGGCGAATCTGCCTTGTGTCGGTGCCGATGTCACCGCCAGTGCGGTCGGCATGGATAAAGACATCATGAAACGCCTACTACGGGATGCTGGCATCCATAACGCGGCGTTTACAACACTCTATCATTGGCAAAAGGAATGGCCGATCGATGAGATCGAAGCCCAATACGGCTACCCGGTGTTTGTCAAACCGTCAAACATGGGGTCTTCCATTGGTGTCAGCCGAGCAAGCGATAAAGAATCCCTGATCCAAGCCATAACCCATGCTTTCCAATTCGATCAAAAAGTACTGGTCGAAGAAGCCGTAGACGGACGTGAACTGGAAGTCGCCATTCTTGGCAACGATCAGGTAATGGCCTCCAGCGTTGGAGAGATCCTTACCCGTGACAAATTTTATAGCTATGAAAGCAAATATCTGGATGCCAATGCCACCGAACTGAACATTCCCGCCGACATTAGCGCAAGCCAAACGGCTAGAATTCAAGCCACGGCCATTCAGGTCTATCAGCTACTGTGCTGTTCTGGGCTTGCACGGGTAGACATGTTTTTAACATCAGATGATGAGATTTTCATAAATGAAATCAATACATTACCTGATTTTACCAACATTAGCATGTACCCAAAACTGTGGGAACATTCTGGTCTATCACAGCAGTCACTCGTTACCCAGCTGATAGAGCTTGCCATCGAGCGATTTCAGCAAAAACACAACCTTAAAGTCACCCGATAATCAGACGCACTGATCATTCAGCGCTCCGATGAATTAGAACCTGCCAGTGCTTATCAGCCGGATATTAATCCGGCTGATTCAACAGTGCATAACACCAATCGCCAAGCCCACCGATCTATTCAACGCTTTAATGACGCTTCAGTCGGTGTTTTTTGAGCAAATGCTTTTGTTTCTTCTGTCACCTCTTTACTGCCCGATAAAGGGTAAATATGCCCTTCTTCGCGATAAAATCCCAAGTCCTTTAAGAAATGATTATCTAGGTGACGAAAGGCTCGTTTTGTCCGACGCGTTTCTAGATACTCTTTCGCTAAGTTAAAAGGGCGATAATACTCATTAGAAATCTCCATAACTGCTTATTGGTATTGAATGCCTCATGTATTGAAGCAAGCATAAAACCTCAGGTTAACTTGAGGTCAATAGCAAATACTGGTTTTCTTTCGTTTTAATCAGCACAGTAAAAATGACATTATCCCAACAGGCGAATAGTATTAAAAACTCACTATCATATAAATCCAATTGTCTCAAAGCCTTGTTTCAAAAAGACATTATTTTTAAGCTCAAAAAAGTTACTTGCAATAGTTGAGTATACTTGTCGAAAGTCTGTCGTATATTTCAAATTACCATTGCCATCTAGGTCATCAAGAGCAGCCCGTTTCCCATAAACTCCTCCATTTACACTCCCTCCTATTAAAAACACAGGACCAGATGTTCCATGATCGGTCCCTCTACCACCATTCTCCTCAACACGTCTGCCAAATTCAGAACGAACAAGAATAATAGTGTTATTCCATTCAGAACTCTTCTTTAGACTAGTCACTAACATCTCTAATGATTGATTTAAGGTTTTCATTAGGTGTATATGAGTATTTTTTTGATTTGAGTGAGTATCAAAACCACTTTGTGCAATCTTATAAATTGGCGTTTTCACCCCCTCTTTAATAAACCAGTTTACCATTTCAATGTTCCTGTTTAGGGGGGTATCATAACCACTCCATTTAGGAAGTTTGTTATTCAACCTTGAAAGTAGGCGTAAGCGTACTTGTTTGTTTTTTTCCATTAATGAATAGAGATACTGCTGTGCGCTAGATGAATTCGTATTAGCGTTCGGTTCAACAAAATCACTTTTTAAAAACTCAGCTATATTTTTCGTATTTAATGATGTTACTCCTTCACCATTAGTAAATGCAGCATGTGATTCGAAGCATAATGCATCAACATCTAAGTTAGCTTCCTGAAATGCAGAACGATTTTGAACAACTAAATCTCCATACCATCCAGTAGCATCACTATTCGCTTTGGCTGGCTTTCCACTATCCCAGATGGCCCTCGATACAAAATGTGAAAGGTCAGGATTTGGATAGCCAACATCTTGAATGATAGCTACATCATTGTCCTTAAATAATTGACTCATATAACTAAGGTTATTACTAAGAGCAATATCACTATTCAACGGAATTACTTCATCTCTACCTAATGCTAAAGTGGGACGAAATTTCTTATACAGTGAGTCATTATAAGGAATAATCGTACTTAGACCATCATTCCCACCATTTAACTCATAAACTATCACTCGTTTTTTTCCTAAGATAGAATCATCAGATGAACTTGACAAACCAGCAAAAACAGAGCTGGAAAATGGCAATGAACACATCCCTAGAAAACTATTACGTAATAGTTTTCTACGCTTTATATCAAAAGTATTTATTTTTTTATTTTCCATTTTCATAATGTCGTTCCTTTTACTTTATGAACTGATAGTAAAAATCATTTGAAATTATAAGAAGGATCAAGTGTTAGCTTCTTGATATCTTCTAAGAACATCTTCTTCGAAGCATTCATTTCATTACTGTCATCAGAAAACCCTCCAATTGGGCTCAACGAAAGAAGCACTGATTGGTAAGATTTAACTAATTTATAATTTTTCAACTCACGGATAAAATCTGTTGGTGTTCCCAGTTTTCTTGCTGCTGGTTGCATTGCTAATGGCAATCTTGTAGTACCATGCTCAATAATACTATTAAGTCTATGCTTACCAATGGATAAATCCAAAAGAGCCGGATTAACACCTGAATTTTCTTTTTTTAATTTTGCAATATCGAATCGAATACGGGCAGGATGATAAAGCATTCCAATTGGTGTTATGTCATTATCAGAATCATAAGATTGAACCCCCTGCTCTACAGGAAAGCGCTGACCATTAACTTGCATCCAATTGACAAAAATGGCTCTGGTAGATGAATACTGTTTACACCTTTCCATACTCATCTTCTGGTCATTAGGGATACATTTTGGCACACCAGATGGCGACACAAAATGGAAGACAACCTCTTCAATATTGGATGGTAACTTAGATTTTGAAATCACGATTGTTTGCCACATAGGATTCGGCCTATCTGGGACTGATGAATCACCCTCAGTTAAGGTATTTATTGCTGTCTTTAAAACACCACTAGCCACTTTTTTCCCATTAACAAGAACTTCATAAGCGGGTATGTAAGCACCTGAATATTCACCAGAAACTCTAACTAGAAGATCACCATGAGCCGCTTTTTCAAATTGTTGTGAATCATCATATGCATCCCATAAACGACTAATTATTTTTGGACGAGAAAAAAGCTGAGAGGAACTAAGCCAGCTCAAACCACCTTTCCAACCAGACACATCAACATGATAAAATAGAGACTGCCCTGATACTTGGATATACCTATCAAGTATTTGAATATCAGGTAACTTGAGGCCAGTTGTACGAACAAAACCTACCACTAAGTCAACGGGTGACTTTACTAGATTACCTCTATTTTTCTTATCCCAAAAATATTTTGATAAAAATATATAGCGTAAATAAGGCTTTATTTGATATTTTTCATCTCTCATTACTTTAGCAAACTCAGCCACAGCCTTTTCATTCGGCGATAAACCAACAAACTCCTTATAAAATTTTCTGCTCAAAAACTCAGCTGTATGTGGGTTTTCTAAAATAATCTCTACTGCATCATCTACATTTAAGTCTCCAGTCTTTCCTAAAAAAGTCTTATTCCCTACAACATGATCATTTTTTTTATATACATAATGCCAGCTTTTACTAATATCAACACTTCTACCTGTTAGAATTTTAGCAAGCTCTCTCACATCATTTTGAGTATAATGACCAGTCCCTAATGTAAATAACTCCATAAGCTCTCGTGATAGATTTTCATTAGGTTTTTCTTTTGTGTTTAAGTCATTATTTAGATAAATCAACATTGCTGGATCTTTCAAAATAGCATGAAGCAAACTGGAGAAACTCTCTGTTCCCTTAGTACGAAACAGCTGTAGCTGATTATAAAGAGGTACCGTTAGGCCTCCTGTTCCTTTGTAGCTTGAAACAAAATGATTATGCCAGAATAAAGCCATGTGCTCTGTTATCGGTGTTTTTGTGCTAATCATTTTATCCAACCACCAACCACGTAGCTGAAACATCTCTTTTTCACGAGCGAACCAAAATGGTTCTGCTTTATTAATTGGTTTATTTTTATACCAAAAATAGTCTGGCATTGGTTTCTTGGTAAAAGCGAGCTCTGGCTCATCCAACCGACCACCCAGCCCAGATAATATTTTATCTACAGCTTGCTCTCTAGTAAGAGGAAGCAATTCATATATCTCCTTTGGAGAGGCACCAAAACCCGTTCTAGATAATAAATGCCTAGCCTCATCCACTGTCAATGAGAATGATATTGAACTATACAGACTTAATATTAAAACAAGATAAAATCTAATAAACATACTAACAATTCCAATCTTTTAATTAAAATAAATTATGAAAATTCAATAATTTAATTTTTTTATTTTTCCCTTTGACTTCATCTTAAAACTATTAAGACAATAAATCCGTAAATTACCTAAAAACCCGGTAAACATAATAATTAAAGACAAATAACCTACAAACGAGATCAAACCAATATAACCATCACTAAAAACAGAAAATAAAATCAGTGATAGATTTAGAAACAACCATATAAAAACAAATTTGTTTCTAAAATATAAAAACTTTTTAGCATTTATTTTATTTTCCATATTATTAGAAAGCCCTTTTGTCCCCCAACTACTATCATTCATATTTATAAAGGAATAGCCAAACGTCATCAAATTAAAAGGAATAGCAATCAAAAAATGAGGGATAAAAGAGCGCAGAGCCAATCTATAGTTTTCATAACTTATGAGTAGTGAACTAAGAAGAACTATGACAACAAAAATGATAGGATAAAATATTATAACGTTTTGAATTTCAAACAGCCTATCACTTAAAAAAACACCTGACACAATAAAAAGAATAGATAAAGAAGTAGCTGCTGATGCCATAATCAAAACAAATCTAAAAAAATACCTATTACTCTTATAAGAAGAAAAAGAGAAAATCAAAGGCAACATCCAAGAAAACACTATAAAACATAATAAAACCTTTGAAAAAGAGCTTGAAATTATATTTTTATCCACCACCCCATCAATTGAGTCAAAGACAACACTAAGGACAAGAAAAACAATAAATGGCTGAAAAAAATCAAATAAAGTATTAAGTACCATACTAATTAACGATGACATAGTATGAGCTTTTTTAAATATTGATGAAGTCGAGTTTTCCCAATATCTAAGCATATTAAACATCATCCAAATCCGGCACATAAAAGCACTGTTACACCAACGACGCCTTTGTGATAAAAACTCATCAATTGAATCACATTTATCAGTATAACAAGTGGATTGGGGGTTGTATTCTAAACGGTTATCAGACTGATTCTGAACTAACAATTCAAACCCCATCATTCTATCTTCAGCCATGTACATAGTTTTTTCAAATGGAGAGCTACATTCCAGTCCTCTCAAATAACGCTCCTTTGGCGTTGACTCCCCCTCTATTTTACTTTTGTCAAAACCATCATACCGAATAGCACAAAACTGACCTGGAATAACTGAAAGATACCCAAAGAAAGATTCCGATGGCCATAAAATAGCTTTTTGTAATATAAAATCAAAAACTTGAAACGATTCGAGAAAATCAAAAGGGTTTTCTGATTCAATTAAGACATTATTTGAAAATGCAACAGTCTGTGGATAGTGCATAAAAGCAGATGACATATTTTGCAAGGTTCCCTTAGCAAGAACCGTCCCTGCATCAATTTGATAACAATACTCGGGTAAAATTAAGGGACATATCTTATTAAAAAACCACCAATGCGAATCTAGTTTCCCTGCATTTTTATTTTTAATACAAAGCATTATATCCATAGAGGAAGAAATAGTAGATCCCCTCCCATCTTCATACAAAGTAAAAGGCCCAGATTTTTGTCTATATATTGATGCAAAATCATCATCTTTTAATTCTTCATCTCTATATACATATGCTTTATCGCCATTTAAAACATTAATCTTTTTTAAATACTCGAAAGAAGAATTGGATATCTTTTCATAGCCATCACAAATAATACAAACCATTACTTTTTCAAAGCTATCGTTCTCCCTTAGCTCATTAGAGTTTTTCAAGATGGATAATAGAGTAGAAGATAGGAAGTCTGATTCTTCGTTATACAATGTCAAACAAAATAAATGATCAACTTTATCAAATGATACTTTTTTTGTTACCTTATCATTTTCAAAGTCTTTTTTTAATAGATAAGTTTTATCATCGGCCACGATTAAAGTCCTTTTATATTAATCAAATTTTTCATTACTTGATTTTTATTTATAAATCTCCCATACGACATGGCCTAGCCGCAAAAACAAATCGACCTTGAAATGCCTAGGGGAATTTTATTTTTCTTTTAATGTGTATAGAAAGAGTAAAAGATAAATTTTCTACTCTTATCTGGTGGGACTGTCTGAGAGGCTGGAGTTATATAGCTGACAATTGATACGACTTTTTGTTGATAACGTCAAGTATAATGTATTCTTCACATTACCAAAGAGAGCTTTATTATTCTTAAAATAAATACTACCTGTCATACTAAAAAATCCTTTTAAGATAAAATCAACAAATACTTACAATTTCTTTATAATACATAAAGAAAAAAAAGAAACAATAAATTTGTATTGTTTTTTTCCTTTTAAGGAAATAAAACTATAAAAAACATAGTGTTAAGTAGCTAAAAAAAAACAGGACGAAGGCGTCTAAATAGTTGATAAAGCAACTATCAACCAGCCTAAAAACCGTATAAATACTCTTTATTAATTTGAGCCATAAAACTATCTAAACTCTAGGTAACCATATGATTTTTATAAATATTGAAGAACTAGTAGAGACTGAAAAACAAAAATACTCTTAATCCATAGCAGCTAAGAAGGGAGTTACAACTTACTCATTATTTGCCTAGGAGGAGTATGAAATTTTTCATTACATTGTCAGTAATTTGAAAAGTGATAGAGAGAGAGTAAACAATCAGTTCCTTCATCAAACTATCCGTGGTGATATCATGCAAATCTAATGGAGCATGATAATGAAAGGAGACTACATTTTTTCCTTTCACAGACCCTTCTTATTGAAGAGCTGCCGCCCAGATAGAAAAGCTCGTTCTAGCAGAGCCTCATACTGTAAACAGATTAAAACACGATGAGACCTTTGCACGATGTCACGAGCGACACCAAGACGCGGCAAAAATAGACGAAAAAGCGAAGTTTATCGCTATAAATGAGTATTTTGAGTCTGTTTTTAACAAAGTATTGGCAAGCGCAGTAGCCGTGGAAAAGTCTCACTATAGAGCAAAACCATTTATTAACGCTCTATAGTGTTTTAACACCGCCTCCCTTTGATACTCATTCACCTGTGGTGCAGCCTTTTTCTCATTAGCAAACTGCACAATGCGGTCCACTGCGCTATTTGCCTCCCTTACAATGTCATTTAGATGGCTATCGTAGAGGTAAGCAGGTCCAAAGAGTTCTGGGTACACTTGTCGAGCGGGCAAAACAGGCACGCACCCAAGAGCAACGGCTTCAAGAATCGCTAGACCTTGAAATTCGTGTAAGGCCGTAGAGAGCACGATATCTGACGCAGCCAAAAAACCAAGATACTCATCTCGGCTTGGTGCGAAACCAAATTGGCGAATATAGGAAGCAAAGCGATGTTGAATAGACTCAAACACTTTAGGTATGGTACGAAACTGCTCTCCTAATATAGCGATTTCAAAATCCACACCTCGGGATTGTAACGCCAGCAAGATAGCCAGTAATCGCTCAGGCCCTTTATCAAATTCCCAACGGGCATTCCACACCAATCTAATGGAGGAATGATTATGGGAAGGATTGATTCGGGTCCGTTCGCCCCTATTTTCAATAGGTATATCAATTGGCACAGGTATAACTCGAGCGTTGCCTTCTATGTTACTCAACCAGTCTGGCGAGACGTAATCTGGCAATTTCTTGAGCAAGCGACGAGCGCCCTCGAAAAAAGAATGTTTATTAAAATGACTATTAAAAACACACTGATCAGCCGCTAAAGCGCTGTATAAAGTGACCATTTGCATTTCAACTAAACCTTGTTGTTTTTCGCTGGCGGGATAGGCAAATTGGTTTTCGTGAAAATACAATAACCAAGGAATAGACTGTAAATTTGGACAGAGGGCTTTTAGACCGACACAATCCGTCATGGACGTTGCGATCACCAAGTCGTACGCTTGTTCAATCGAGGGTTTGAATGCTGCATCAAACGCAAAACTCATGGCGTTGCCTCGAATACGCCAGGCAAAATGCCTTGGAGGAAGCGCTAGGTAGGTCCAATCATGCTCACTCAATCCATTTATCAGACTGTTTGCCCAGGCTTTGTGACTGCTCGCCTCATAGGCACTAAGTAATAATATTCGCACGCCTTGCTTCCGCTTATTAGGTTAATAGACACGGCATTTTAGATTAACTGACTGAGTATGTCTGGCCCATCCTCGCAGGCTCGAATATCATAGGGCCATCTTTGGCTATTCAAACACGACTTTTCGTAAGGAATTTCATGATCATTCAAAAACACGATGTTGATCTTAACACGCCGACAGGAACCATGTGCTGCACTGTCTATCGCCCTCAAGCGGATGGAAAATTCCCTTGTATTATCTTTTACTCTGAAATTTTCCAGCAAACAGCTCCCATTGCTCGCTCTGCAGCGATGATGGCTGGGCATGGTTTCGTGGTTATCGTGCCGGAAGTCTTTCATGAACTAAACCCAATTGGCACTGTATTGGGTTACGATGATCAAGGCAAAGACAAAGGCAACACCGATAAATTTACCAAGCCTCTAGAATCTCATGATAGTGACACCATTGCCATCTTGAACTTTTTTGCTAACGCAGAGTATTGCAACGGACAGTTTGGCAGCATGGGGGTTTGCTTAGGCGGCCACCTTGCCTACCGCGCCGCACTTAATCCGCATATACAAGCGACCTTCTGCCTGTATGCAACCGACATCCACTCGAATACCATCCCTTGTGGTGAAGGTAATGACTCCTTCACTCGCACAGGTGAGATTCAAGGGGAAATTGTCATGGTGTGGGGCAAGCAAGACCCTCACGTGCCCACCGAAGGTCGGCAGAAAATTTATCAACAATTGATCGATACCAATCGCTTATTTAGCTGGCATGAATTTAATGCTCAGCACGCCTTTATGCGCGACGAAGGTGATCGCTATGATCCCGCTCTGGCTCTGGAATGCTATACAAAAGCGGTAGCCTTATTTCAAAGAGCCCTGCACAAAGCCTAATCAAGACGCGAGGTCGGCTTATTGCCCGCCTCGCCATATTGGGCGCAGGGTGCATTCACCTACATCACTAGAAACCCACATATCACCATCTTGCACCGTCACGTTTAATTGCATAGAGCGGGTACATAAGGCTGCCAGCTTTTGCACCTGCGATTCGGCAAATTGCAATACTCGTAGATTATCAAATCGGCTGTTTTTACCTTTATTCTGTTCCCACCAAATATCAGACTTATCGTTATAGTTCACGACCACCACTTGCTGAGCACGACCACATGCCTTACGCAGTCGCTTCTCATCTGGCTGACCTAATTCTACCCATATTAAAATGTCGTCTGAAAAACTCCTCTGCCACAGGTCTGGCTCATCTTCCGTGCTAATTCCCTTCGTAAAACTTAACTGTTCCGCCCCTTCCTTTTCATCAGCCAATAACGCAAAGGTAACCAAACGCACCATCATGCGCTCTTCTGTTTCAGAAGGATGAAGCGCTAAGGTTAAGTCATAACTTTGGTAATGATGACGGTCCATATCAGACACTTGAAGGGAGGCTTTATATACTGTTGCTTTGATTGCCATGCTTGTTCACTTACTGCTAAAAGTGGAAATAGACAAGAACAGAGCACTTGAGCGGATCAACCATGCTCTGCCAATAGAAGATGCGGGTATTATACAGCAAATGATGCTATTCCGGTAAATTACCACACACAATACCATCAAAATGAGATACAAAAATCCTGACCAAATGGTTAAATAAAGTACGAATAAGTCGCCTAAAACCATGGCTTATAAGGAATTGCCAATTAAGGCACAACGCCCCTTAAAATTTTTTTCAGTTATTTATTTATTTTTATTTGACATAAAGCAAAGATTAAGGCGTAATAGGTTTTATTCTATTTAGTCCTAAAATCAACACAGTTTTTTAGCCTAAATAGAATATCAAACATTACATAGAGTTTAACGCAAATAAACGGAGGAAGTTATTATGATCATTACTAACCATAATCATTTTACTTCCTCAACAGTCAATCGAGAAACCCGATACTGTTAACGTTTTTCGCATAACTTGCTGGATTAATACGTAGAAATGGAGGACGCAATGATGATGAACACCCAACGTAATAACGTTTCGTCCTCAGCTGCATTCCGTTTGCCTCGTAACAATAAGCAAGCTTTGCACTCCACGCGTTCAATGTCTATGTAATATCACATTGACCGCGGAATTTACGCGGTCTATACCTCTAGGAAAATATTAAACCTCGTAAATTCCGCCAAAATATTATTTTTGGAGAATTAAAATGAGTATTATCGCCCTATTTAACCTAGCAAAAGAATACTTAGAAGCTCGCAGAACCAAACAAGCATTTCGCCATCTCGATGACCACTTTCTAAAAGATATTGGTTTTCACCGTGAAAATGGCCAAATTCGTCCATTGTCTGGCTCAAAAGATGTCAACCAAGATACAAACGAGCTTATTCAAGAGCCGCCGGGGAAACACTCGAGTCATAGTTGATTAGATCGTCCTGCTACCATCACAAAAAGGTGGCAGCAGGACGGTAAACAACGAAAGGGGAGCAATAGAAAACCGCATCATAAAAGGCAAAAATAAGCTTTTAGTGCTTTTTATTGATTCTCAATGGCCCCTACGGGCTAAAAAAATCCCGATCTTTTATCTTCTGTCTTTCATAACAGGTAAAAGGTCGGGATTTTTATCGAATATTAAAAGACATTTAAGATAAAAAATGAGTCTAAAATAAATTAATCTTTATTTGCTCGGGAGCAAAACCAATTTTCAAGGCAATACTAAGTGCCTGATCGTATGTGAGAATATTCAAGCAACTTCCCTGATCATTTTCGATAATATATTCTTTTTGCCCACCATGGCCTGATATTATGACCAAGTTTAAATAGGCGATATCATCTATCGACCGCCTAAACTCACATCGATCCAATTGACCATTTTTTAGCAACTCAACCGCCCGCTCTAAACGGCACATTGACTTACTGACAATCTCTTCCATGACTAACCTCAAACATAAACTACCATCCAGCAAAAACCTATCCGAAAACCATCTTTTCAGAAACAAGTGTATCAGAATATTCTCTAAAGAAGAGAGCTAAGTTTTCTCCCTATAACACCGCTTTTTCTTCTAGAGCTGACTGATGGATGACATTAACAACCACACCAAGAGACTCAAACCCAGATGCCTTCACAGATGCCGCCGCTGGGTAAGCCTTATTTTTGGGTCGCAGCAAAACATCGGGGTGTAACATGAGAGTCTGTACCGTTATTTCTCCATTCACACGTGCCAGAACAATATCCCCGCTGCGAGCGGTTAAAGATCGATCCACTACCAAAATATCACCTGACTGAATACCAAACTCTTCCATAGTACTGCCTTGAGCACGCACAAAGAAGACCGTCATCGAGTGTGGACTCGTTGTTTGCATAACGGATTCATCAACGAAAGAGAACTGAGAATGAAGCAACGCTTCAGCCCTGCTCATAGCAAGGACAGACGCAGATTCGGAAGAGCCAAGATAAGATACACGCATAACAGCATCACTCGTACTTTTTATTCTTTCAGAATAAAGTCAGTTATAGGGAATAGCCAAGCGAATTTTTTTCATCACAAAGATCATCCATCACATGAAGATCCTATTTGCAAAAATGTCATTCTATGTTCTCAGGGCTAACATCGTCGAAAAGAGACAAATACACCATTAAATCATCAGAAAGGTTTCCATTCTTTACTCATCATTTTTTGAGGGTACTTTTTTCTTAGAATAAAAAATTGCTTCTCCACTTAATTGCACTGGGGGGAAGCCATCTCCCCGATAAAATCCGTCCATTTCACTCCTTCCCCACATCCAAGGCATCCCCCTAAAAAAGTAGGTTCCCGTACTGGCTCGTATATAGGCGGCTAAGAACATATCCGTATCGCCAACAATCACCCCATTTGCCCCCAGAGCGGCCGCCTTTTCTTTTAGGCCCTTTACGGCACTCGCTACAATAGTCTGTCGGTCAAACGTATCCAAAGCTGGCGACCGAATCGAGCCAATGACTTCATAAGAAAAACGTGGCGGCTTATTAAAAACAATGACCTGACTCACATCGATCGGGTTACGCGCATTAGGGTAAGCATCTCGGATAGCACACGAAGATAAACAACACATCAGCAACAAACAGAAAATAGACCGACCAAGCATTAGCACATTCTCCTAATCTGTTATTCCTAGTCATTATGAATGATCGTAAAAAGCATTAGTAGCTACAACGAAACCTCGCATAATAACTAAGTTAGCCATTGGGATTGTAACCTATCAGCAAGCTTGTATACGACTAAAGTCGAACTGACGAACAACCAGAAACCAGACACTATAGATTAAACGTCAGCATCAGCTATCGGCAACACAATCGCCCCCGAAAACTGATTGTGGCGCCAAAACGTTTTTAGGTAAAAATACAATCACTAAAATAAATATAATAAGAAGGTATCTATGGAAAACGTCACGTCTTCAATCAAAACAGTCGATTTGTCAGCCAACCCAGCCCCATTGGGGTTGCTCGCTTTTGGTATGACAACCATCTTGTTAAACTTACACAACTCTGGTTTATTTCCTTTAGGCTCGATGATACTGGCCATGGGGATTTTCTATGGTGGCTTGGCACAAGTCATTGCAGGCATTATGGAATGGAAAAAAGGCAACACCTTTGGTACCACCGCTTTTATCTCTTACGGCTTTTTCTGGCTAACCTTGGTCGCCCTAATTGCCTTACCCAAAATGGGATTGTCTGATGGTCCCAAAGGTGCATCGATGGTCGCCTATCTTGTGCTATGGGGCGTGTTTACGGGTGGTCTATTTATTGGCACCTTACGCTTAAGCAAATCCTTGCAAGTCGTTTTTGCCACTTTAACCATTCTGTTTTTCCTACTTGCACTGGGTGATTACACCGGAAGCACAACCATCAAACACCTAGCTGGTTATGAAGGACTTATCTGTGGAGCGTCTGCAGTTTATGCAGGGATGTCCCAAATTTGGGATGAGATCTACCAAAAGTAGCTAACCACCCTACGCCTTAGTATTAACACTTTCTCTGATGCCCGCATACCCTATGTGGGCATACAATCATACCCACTCATCCATCCTTGTTTTAACCCATTTTACTCCACCCATTAAAGAGCGCCCAACCACGACCTAAGTCGTAGAGGATTCTGGAATAAGCTATGTTACATTGGCGTATTATCACAATGAGTCTTAGCACAGGTAATCTAATCGATGACGCTTTTTTGGGCCCTCTTAGCCATACTTTATATTCTGGGTTTGTATTGGATCGCTCTATGGGGAGATAAGGAAAGCCCAACCGCGAAGAAGCTAACTCGACATCCTGTTGTCTACAGCCTCTCATTGGCTATTTATTGTACCGCTTGGACGTTTTATGGTGCGGTTGGCGAAGCGTCTCGCTCTGGTTGGAATTATTTACCCGTTCTACTTGGTCCTATTTTGCTGTACTTGTTTGCCTTTCCATTTATCCGCAAAATGATTGCCGTCAGTCATAAGCAGAATATCACCTCCATTGTTGATTTTATCTCTTCTCGTTATGGTAAACGGCCATTAACGGCACCTCTGGTGATTTTAATTGCCATGGTGGCCATCATTCCTTATATCGCTTTACAACTCAAAGCACTGGGCTCTAACTTCGCTTTGTTTGTCAACCAAGATGAACCCTCGGCAAATCTTGTTGTGTTGATCGCGACCATCTTAATTGGCGGATTTGCGATGTTGTTTGGCACCCGCAAAGTGGAAGTGACCGAGTATCGCTCAGGTATGATGCTGGCCATAGGCGCGGAGTCTTTGTTTAAACTGGTTGCGATTGTCGGCGTGGGGGTTGTGGCCGTCGTAGCGATGAAAAAAAACTTACCAGAACTAAGCCATATCACTCTCGACCTAAGTGCATGGCACTCGAATCAGCTTATTTCTTTTTCCTTTGTCATGCAGACCCTCATGTCTGCCGCCGCTGTGATTTGTTTACCAAGACAATTCCATGTCACAGTCGTTGACCATCAGAATAAACGTCAATCCAATATGGCGCGTCTGCTGTTTCCTTTGTATTTATTAATTTTTGCGCTGATTATTCCTCCCATTGCGATTGGCGGGCAAAGCTTATTTTCGAGTGACATCAATGCTGACACCTATGTAATCCAATTTGCTCTGGCATCGGATAATCTACCGCTGAAGATGCTGATTTTTCTTGGCGGCATGTCTGCCACCACCGCGATGGTCATTATTTCAACCTTTGCGTTAAGCATCATGATCAGTAATGATGTGGTGCTGCCTTTAATGCTGGCGCGCAGCAACGCCCAACAAGCCTTACCTTTTTATAGACGTCGCATTTTAATCATCCGACGCCTCGCTATGACAGGAATTTTAACCCTGTCTTTTCTGTATTATCAGAAAATGGCAAACAGCGAATCCCTAGCGGGAATCGGTTTAATTGCTTTTTCTTTGGTACTGCAATTACTCCCCTCCGTCATCGGTGGACTCTATTGGAAACGGGGTCATGCGTACGGTGTCTACACGGGCTTAATTCTAGGTTTTTTATGCTGGAGTGTATTACTCATGATGCCCCTAACAGGCAACATGAACTGGACACTGAATGATGAAAAATCTTGGTCCATGTTACTCAGTTATGGCGCTTTTATTAGTTTAATCGTCAACATCATAGGATACATAGTCGGTTCTCTATTATCGACAGAGCGCTTAATTGATCGGATACAAGCCACCGCATTTGTCAGCCCCACTGCGGAGATTGAGCACCGTTTTTTCAAGCCTAAGAGCAAAGCGCTGAACAGTGATCTTTTTGTCCTATTAGAGACCTTCCTAGGTTCCCAAAAGTGCCAGCAAGTATTAAACACCTTTGAGACTGAGCACGCTCATCACCTTTCTGCCAATGTGCCCCCTGATAGCCATTTTATCGATTATTGCGAGCGTATTTTAGGCGGTGTTCTAGGTGGCTCATCGGCAAGAACCATTATTAATTCGGTCTTGGTGGATAAGCGTATCAAGGTAGAAGAAATGGTAACCTACCTAGATGAAACCACTCAGGCGATCCAGTTTAATCAAAATTTATTGTTTATTTCGATGGACAATTTAGACCACGGCATCAGTGTGATCGACAAAGAATTACGCATGGTAGCTTGGAACAAAACCTACTTAACACTTTATCCTTATCCAGAGGGGCTGCTGAAAATTGGCTTACCCGTTGAAGACTTGATACGCCATAATGCTGAGCGCGGAGAATGCGGAGTAGGCGAAGTGGAAGATCTGGTCAACAAACGTTTAGGTTATCTTCGCAAAGGCTGCGCCCATCGTTTTTTGCGACGCCGTGCTAACGGACAAGTGATTGAAATGGTCGGAAACCCACTACCTGGCGGAGGCTTTGTCACCAGCTTTACTGATGTCACTGAACACATTGAAAGCCAACAAGCTCTTAAAGAAGCCAATATCGACCTAGAAAAACGCGTTAAAGCCCGTACAGTAGAAGTACAAGGGATCAATCAAGCATTAATGGAAGAGATAGAACGTCGTAATATCGCGGAAAAAGCCCTGATAAAAGCCAAAGCGGAAGCCGAGCATGCTAACGCCTCGAAAACCGAATTCTTAGCCCTGGCCAGTCACGACATTCTCCAACCACTGAACGCAGCAAAACTCTACATGGGGGTGTTGCAATCCAGCGAGCTGGTTGCCAATACCGCAAACGTTGTTGATAAATTATCCGATTCCCTCGAATCGACCGAATCTCTGATTTCTACCCTATTGGAAATCGCACGCTTAGATCAAGGGGCCATAAAACCCAATTTAGTCGATTGCAATTTAGAAGAAATCTTGTCACCTATTATTGCGGAGTTTGGCGTTATTGCTGACAATAAATCCCTCACCTTATCCACTCGTATTTTACCCTTACATATCCATAGTGATCCGATTTACCTGCGCCGCATCATTCAGAACTTTGTCTCCAATGCAGTAAAATACACCGCCAAAGGACGAATTCTCTTATGCACACGTAAGCGCAAAGATCATGTATTACTGCAAGTGTGGGACACGGGTATTGGTATTCCCGAAGCGGAACAGAAAAAAGTGTTTGATGATTTTTATCGTTGGGAAAACACCAAAGAACAAGGCATGGGATTAGGATTGGGACTTGTTCGACGCTTACAAAGTAAATTAGGTCTGGAAACTCAGTTACGCTCTACTCCAACAAAAGGCAGCTGTTTTTCGATTCGCATTCCTCTTGCCATCCATAAACAGAAAAGCGCCCTTAACCCGCCCTTAACATCAACAGACAAGCCTCTTCATCTCGCCCACTGTTACGTCTGGTGCATCGACGACGATCCAAATAACCTCACGGCGATGACCTCTTTATTAAGTCACTGGCAATGTGACTGCCAAACCTTTAAAAGTGCGGCGGATGCCAGACAAGCAGAAGGAGAGGCAGAACTGTTATTGGTCGATTATCAACTGGAACAGGGGCAAGACGGCTTATCGCTTATTCGTGAGATACGCCACAAGGCCAATAGAGACATCCCAGCGGTACTCATCACCGCACAGCGAGAACCAGAGCTTGTGGATCACTGTAAAGAGAATAACGTGATCTATATGGCTAAGCCGGCTAAACCAGCAAAATTACGCGCCCTGATTCAACACATCCATAAACAAAGAGAGAGCCAAGCAAACACCTTTACCTAAGCCCTTGAACATATTGATTACCCCATATGATACAAAGCAGTGAGAAAGCTCAATGAATAAGACATAATCAGCCCTCGTAACGTATCAACTCCAGATTCGCATCACATCTGCAGCTTTAACTCACTGGCCACTAGTACTGCTTGTGTACGGTTATTAATATCAAGCTTGCGAAAAATAGCCGTAATGTGGGCTTTTACCGTCGCTTCGGATATGGATAATTCATGGGCAATTTGCTTATTAAGCAGCCCTTCATGAAGATAACAAAGCACCTTATATTGCTGAGGAGTGAGCTCTGCCACTCGGTGTTGCATGCTCAAATCCGGGGTGGGTTGGTCTTGTAATGCAGATTGTAGATAATCGGGCAGCCAAATATCGCCCGCTAAAATGGCGTGAATCGCACGGCTATAAACCGAAGGTTCACTGGTTTTGGGAATAAACCCCAACGCACCGGCTTCGATGACTTGCGCAACCATGGCACCCTCGTCGCTACCAGAAATCACCGCTACAGGCACATCAGGAAAATCAGTACGAATGCGTATCAAGCCAAACAGCTCGCCGCTGCCAGGCATCTTTAAATCCAACAAAAGCAGATCGACCTCCTTCATCTCGCTTAAACAGCGTAATGTCGAATCTAAGTCGTCTGCTTCTTCTATGGTAATACCGTTTATTTCTGCACGAAGCGCACCACTTAGCGCACTCCGAAACAGAGGATGATCATCTGCGATAATAAGTGAAATCACTCACAATCCTTGTAAAGGGTTATTAGGATTTCATATTTAAACGGTTATCGATTAAATCATCAACCACGCTTGGGTCTGCCAAGGTACTTGTGTCTCCTAATTGATCCTGTTCATTGGCCGCAATCTTACGCAAAATACGGCGCATAATTTTGCCTGAGCGAGTTTTTGGCAACCCTTTGTTCGCCCACTGAATCAAGTCAGGCGTGGCAATGGGGCCGATCTCACTTCGCACAAACTGTTTGAGCTCTTTCATCAAGTCATCGCTTGGCTGAACATCGTCGACCAAGGTGACATACACATAGATACCCTGCCCTTTGATGTCGTGTGGATAACCAACCAGTGCGGCTTCTGCAACCGATGGATGAGCGACCAGCGCACTTTCTATCTCAGCGGTACCAAGACGATGGCCAGAGACATTCAATACATCGTCCATACGACCAGTAATCCAATAGTGACCATCTTCATCCCGGGAAGCGCCATCACCAGTGAAGTACATGCCTTCAAAGGTACTGAAATAGGTCTGTTCAAAACGTTCATGATCACCATACACGGTACGTGCTTGACCAGGCCAAGAATCGACAATAACTAAGCCGCCTTCAGCAGGTCCGTTGCCTTGCTGTAATTCACCTTGAGCATCGACAAGAGCAGGCTGAACACCAAACAAAGGCCCAGTACATGACCCAGGTTTCGCATTGGTCTGTACAACACGGGGCGTCATCATCATACCACCCGTTTCTGTTTGCCACCAAGTATCGACAATCGGACAATTGCTTTTACCAAACTGAGCGAAATACCAAGACCAAGCTTCAGGGTTAATCGGCTCACCCACACTGCCCAGCACACGTAACGAATCACGTCGGCTGCTGCTGATTGGCTCATCCCCTTTTGCCATCAAGGCACGAATGGCCGTTGGCGCCGTATAAAGAAGCGACACTTGGTATTTATCCACGACACGACCAATACGACCAGAATCAGGGTAAGTGGGTACCCCTTCAAACAAGACGCTGGTTGCCCCATTAACAAGCGGACCATAAACCATATAACTGTGGCCAGTAATCCAACCAACATCCGCAGCACACCAATAAACATCGTCTGGTTTTAGATCAAAGGCGACCTCATGGGTCAAAGAAGCGTACACCAAATAGCCGCCTGTGGTGTGCACGACGCCCTTTGGTTTGCCCGTTGAACCAGATGTGTACAGAATAAACAAAGGATCTTCCGCATTCATAGGTTCAGCCGGACATAAGGTCGACTCTTTTGCTACTTCTGCGGCCCAATCCAAATCGCGCCCTTCCAACCAAGGCACGTCTTTTTGGGTATAACGATAAACCAGAACACACTCAACCGAAGGACATTTATTGTTCTCAAGAGCGGCATCGACATTATGCTTAAGAGGTATAGTATTGCCCGCACGACGGCCTTCATCTGATGTCATCACCAGTTTAACGCTACTGTCATTCAAGCGATCTGCAATGGCGTTGGCTGAAAAGCCGCCAAAAATAACGGAGTGAATCGCCCCAATACGGGCACAAGCTAACATGCTATAAACGGCTTGCGGAATCATCGGCATATAAATGGCCACTCGATCGCCTTTTTTAATGCCTTGACGTTTCAACACATTAGCAAGTCGACCCACTTCATCATGTAATGTTTGATAGGTAATGGCGCTCTTATCGGCATTCTCGCTATCCCCTTCTAGGTAGTAAGCGATTTTATTGGCATGCTTTTCCAAATGACGATCAATACAGTTGTAAGCCGCGTTTAACTCGCCGTCTTCAAACCATTTGATGCTCACGTTGCCACGTGCGAAGGAGGTATTTTTTACTTTGGTGTAGGGAGTAAACCAATCTAGACGTTGGCCTTCTTTTGCCCAGAACGCATCTGGGTTCTGTACTGACTCTTGATAGCGAGCGTTAAACTCCGACTCACTGATGTTTGCGTTCTTTACGACTGAATGCGATGGTGACAATGACTCCATGATCCGCTCCATTATTAAAGTTGTTTTGAGGATGCTAAGAGCAACTATAGCCAATAAAAAGAGAAGGTCTATTAAACTTTAGTCTTAGAGCCTTAGCTGTTTACATAATTGAGTCTCTCATACATCCTCTACTTTGATGCGATCTAAGTCAATATTTCACCAGCACACAAAAAAGCGTCCCATTTGAAACGCTTTTTGTACACAAAGCTATTTAATCGCTACGATGCCTTCCCTCGTTCGCTTGACGGGCTTGATGAAGCTTTAATCAATAGACAATTGTAAAATCCCGCGAGCACAATAAGGCAACTGGTTTATCGATCCCAATGTGGACACATTAAAAAATAACTTAAAAGCTTGTGGCTGGGATGATGAGTATCTATTCAAGGTTAAGTAGTAGATTAAATAACATTCATGGCCTCCCTAAAAAAAACACAAAAACTTACAAACCAGGAAGTTGACATTCAGTTTTTCATACAATAGCCTTACCCACCCTCATATAGAATAAGGCAATAACAAAGAGAAAAAATGACTTACTTCTCATTGAGGTTTAGATTTTAACACTCCTTGAGGCTATGGAAGCTATGGAAGCTATGGAAGCTATAAAAATAAAAGAAAACACCCTAATACCTGAAAGTGAGTTTTCTATTTCTTTAGATAGAAAAAAGATTATTGAGAGTGAATTTATTGATAAGATAAATTTATCCCCCCATAAAAACCTGCAGTTTTTTCTTAAGAAATCATATATTGACTCAAAAAAACTCCCACAAGAGTTTCATGAAGCAATATATAAATTCAAGAACAACGAAAATAGAAAAGGCATTTTACTTTTCAAAAATTTACCGCTGGATTCGTACATTCCTTTCACCCCAAAAGACCCTTTAAATATACCAGAAAAGAGTAGTTTCTTAAGTGAAAAATGGATAGCTGCTGTTGCTGAAAACTTAGGTCATGCTATTAGTTACAAGCAAGAAAAAAATGGCCAACTTATTCAAAACCTTATTCCGGTAAAAGAGAATGAAGATAAGTTATCCTCAGAAAGTTCGAAAATAATACTGGATTTCCATACTGAGGTGGCCTTTCATCCTCAGAAAACGGATTATGTCATTCTTTTATGTTTAAGACAGGATCATAACAAGGAAGCAGAAACCTTCATCTCAAGCGCGAAAGAGATAAGAAGTCAACTTTCAAAGTAAGACATACAAACATTATGCCAACCTCTATTTAGAACTGGAGTAGATTATTCTTTTGGCAGTCCAAATAACACTAAAGGTAATGGCCCTACACTAAAAATACTTGATGAAAAAATAGATGATTTCATTTGCTATGACTTAGATCTAATGGTCGGCCTAACAGAAACAGCAAGGAAATCTTTATATAATTTAAGATTAGCGGCCAATAGATGTAAATATTCAATCAAACTTGAAAAAGGTGACTTACTTGTTATCGATAACAATAAGGTAATTCATGGTAGATCAGAGTTTAACCCTCTATATGATGGATATGATCGATGGATTTTAAGAACTTGCGCTATGCAAAGCATTAACTCATTTCGTAACGCTGTAAACTTAAAGTCGCCAAGAAAAATTGAAACAACTTTCGAGGTTTAAGAATGAAAACAGAAATATTATTTCCATCAGGAGCCACAGAATCTCAATCTGTCATCGTAGATATAGTGGAGGCCGACACCTATCAAGACGCTATTATACTTGATAAAACACCTTTTCATCCAGAAGACTATAAGTGGAAAGATCAACCATCCGATAAAGGATATATAATGTATGGCGATAAAAAATTTGCTGTCAACAAAGCAATTGTCTTCTACTCTAAAGATAAAAATTTCGTTTTTGATGAACAAATAAATAAATCAAAACCAGATCATTCTATAGGTCTATTTGGAGTAGCTCACCTAATAGACAAAAATCACAATATAAAGTGTGGCGATAAAATTAATGTTTTTGTTGATAAAGAATATAGACATTCTTTATCAAAAGCTCATACTGCAGCCCATCTTATGTCTCTTGCGTTAAATAAAGCACTATCTAGCCACTGGTCTAAAGAATATAAAAAAGATTGTCTAAGAAGCTACAACTTTGATCAAGCAGCGATATTTAGCTCTAAAATAGAACCGGTGAAATCAATAGATACATATCGGTTAAATAAGTCAGCTAAACGCAAAGGAATCGACACAAACTACATATTAGAAAACCCTAAAACGATTGAAAAAGAAGTCAATGAATTATTAATTCAATGGACGAAAGAAAACTCAAGATCCTATATTGATTCTGAAGAACCATTTATTGATTCAAACCGACTATGGAAGACTAAAATTCAATCCACAGAAGTATCCATTCCATGTGGGGGTACACACATAGACAATATAAGAAATCTAAAAAATATTTCAGCAAAAATAGAAATCGACAGCAATTTCTTGATCATACACACTCAAGTTTCTTAATAAAAAAGTAGGAATAAATGATATCTATTAGCATTATAACGGTATATATATCTGTAGCATTTTTATCATATATCACTCCTGGGCCTGACTGGTTAATCATATCTCAAAATACCTTAAAGAATAAACGAAGTGGAATCATTTCAGCCTTAGGTGTCCAATCAGGGCTATTTTTTCATATGATCCTCAGCGTTGTAGGAGCTTATGCAGTTCTTTTAGCATCGGAACAAACTCTAATTATAATTCAACTGCTTGGCTCACTGTATATCATATGGCTTGGTTATTCCTCTATTGCAGATACATTAAAAAAACATAAAGCAATTGAAACTGAAGATATTAATGAAAGCTCTTCAAAAAGTAGACACTCTGCTTATCTAAGTGGATTCATTGCCAATGTCCTAAACCCTAAAGCGGCTATTTTTTTCTTCAGTATTCTCCCACAGTTTGTAGATAAAAATAGCAATATTGCACATCAAATTTTGATATTAGGAATCATTGATATAATAATAGGTTTTTTTTGGTGGTTAATCTTTGTAAGTTTAATAAACAAAATCAACATTATAATAAATGATAGAAAAATTCAGACTAAAATAGAGCTTTTCACAGGAAGCATCTTAACTATTCTTGGGGTTTTATTTTTGATTAAAGCATTAATTTAGAACTCCTTATATAATAAGAGTACCGCACAATTACCTAGTCAGCTTATTGTAGGGGGACTGTACGCCCCCCACACTACCGAGCCTTAAAAATCAAAAATTAATGTTTGGCTGTATTGTCATTACGAGCTTGATGAAGTTTTTTATAGCTTTCAATCAAGCGTAAATGAGGCTCGATACCTTCAAGCTGCATGCTGGTTTTTGTGAGGCCATAAAAGCGTACTTCACCCGTCACAGAGCCAACGACGTTTTCCATCACCTCTTTGCCAAACATGCGATTAAAACTATGAATAAAGTCTTCCAACGCTAACTCATCGTCTAACGTCACTTCTAACACGCAATTCATGGCTTGATAGAAGAGACCGCGTTTTACGGTGTTGTCATTAAATTGTAGATACTCACCAACTAACTCTAACGCTTCTTCGTGTTCACCCAGGGCCAAATAAATCAGTATCTTCAGTTCAATGATGGTTAACTGGCCCCACACCGTATTGTCATCAAACACAATACCAATCAAGGTAGCAATGTCGGTGTAGTTATCGAGCTGACTGTCTTCTAAACGCGTCACTAAGCCAGCAAGTTGTTTGTCACTTAACGAATGCAGATTGAGAATATCTTCACGATAATCCAAAGCTTTATTGGTGTTATCCCAGACTAGATCTTCCACTGGATACACTTCAGAATAATCTGGAACCAAAATACGGCAAGCGGACGAACCCAAGTCGTTCAGTTCTGCGATATACACCTCTTTGCCTAAGCCTTCCAAGATGCCAAACAGTGCACTGGCCTCTTCCTCACTGGTACCAGAGAAATCCCATTCACAGAACTCGTAATTCTGCTTATCACTGAAGAAACGCCAAGAGATCACACCAGTAGAATCGATAAAGTGTTCAACAAAGTTTTCTGGCTCACTCACCGCCATACTGTTGAATGTGGGTTTAGGTACGTCGTTCAAACCTTCGAAACTACGGCCTTGCATTAATTCCGTTAGGCTACGCTCCAAAGCCACTTCAAAACTTGGGTGCGCTCCAAACGAGGCAAAGACACCGCCCGTTTTAGGATTCATCAAAGTCACATTCATTACCGGGAATTGCCCCCCCAGGGAAGCGTCTTTCACTAGGATGGGAAAGCCTTGCTCCTCCAGAGCCTGAATTCCTGCCAAGATACTTGGGTATTTCGCCAAGACTTCCATAGGCACATCAGGCAAGACAATTTCATCTTCGATAATTTGGCGCTTAACAGCTCGCTCTAAAATCTCCGATAAACATTGTACTTGTGCTTCTTGTTGGTTATTACCTGCGCTCATGCCATTGCTTAAAAACAAGTTTTCGATCAGGTTTGACGGGAAATACACCGTTTCGCCATCAGACTGGCGTGTATAGGGAATGGCACAAATACCACGCTCTTTATTGCCTGAGTTGGTATCAATTAAATGGGAACCACGCAGTTCGTCATCTGGGTTATAAATGTCCAGACAGTAATCATCTAAGATGCCTTCTGGCAGGACATCGTCTTCTGTTAGTGCAAACCATTTTTCATTGGGGTAATGGACAAATTCACTGTTGGCGATTTCCAGCCCAAAGAATTGATCATTGTAGAAAAAGTTATTGTTCAAACGCTCGATAAATTCACCAAGAGCCGAGCATAATGCACTCTCTTTCGATGCCCCCTTACCATTGGTAAAACACATTGGCGAGGCCGCATCACGAATATGCAGCGACCACACATTGGGCACGATATTACGCCATGATGAGATTTCAATCTTCATACCAAGGTCTGCCAGCAGCGCCGTCATATTGGCAATGGTTCGCTCTAGCGGTAAGTCTTTCCCAGGAATAAAGGTGTTGGACGAACCATCAGGCTGCCCCATTAACATCGCGTTAGCATCAGCATCCAGATTGGCAACGGTTTCAATCTTAAATTCTGGCCCTGTTTGCACCACCTTCTTAACGGTGCAGCGCTCAATAGAACGTAAAATCCCTTGGCGATCTTTATCGGATATATCGTCTGGTAACTCAACCTGAATCTGGAAAACCTGATTGTAACGGTCTTCTGGATCGACAATATTATTCTGTGACAAGCGGATATTATCCGTCGAAATATCACGCGCTTTGCAATACACCTTAATGAAATACGCCGCGCACAGAGCCGATGACGCTAAAAAGTAATCAAATGGGCTTGGCGCAGAACCATCCCCTTTGTAGCGAATTGGCTGATCGGTGATCACGGTAAAATCATCAAACTTGGCTTCAAGTCTCAAATTGTCGAGAAAATTAACTTTGATTTCCATTAAACAGGGTTTCCACTTTTTGTATACGAGTTGCTCACCCAACACCGTTTATCGGCTAGGGTGAGTCATTAGCGGGAATTATCCGTGATAGATGGGGGCCGAGTAAAATCAAATCGGCTTTTTAAGGAAATTAGATGATCTGACAGCCATTTTTCAATAATGATGGCTTGCACTACTTCGTTTACATCACTAGTGAAGAGACATTTTTGTTTGATGGGGTGTTTTCGCAACCCAAGAAATAAAAGCTAGACCCAAAAAAGACCCACCATAACAGGTGGACTCCGGCCACAAAAAAACACGCGGTGCGTGTTTTAAGCCGCTTTGGTTAAAACGGGGTGAGATTCCTTGCACTGGATTTTGCCAGTGCAAGGAGAGTGTTAGACCAAGATTGAGCTGGGGTCAATAAAGAAAATCCAACTACCTACTTCATGCCCTTCCTTATTGTTTGAATATTTAGTGTAACACCGTGTAATCGACAATTCGAAATAAATGGACTAATTTTTGATTTGTAATGATTGAGTTTATAAGAAAATTATTTTATACAAGTTGAAATAGAGGAAATTAAAATGGGATGGACATTTAAAGAAAAAAATGACAAAGATGCAAGCACACTTGAAAAGTGGGCTCTTGGTGAGATTAATAAGCTTACTAACATTGAAAGAACGACTTATAAAATTGCTATAAGTGATATGCAAGGAAAAGATGCTAGAGCAGTATTGTTTTATGATGCCAATACAACTACTTCATTTGTACCAGCAGAAAGCAAATGTCTTTCAAAAATATTTAAATCAGGATCAAACTACACTAGCCTTTACAGTGAAGTCTTAAAATTCCTTAATGAAATAAAAGATCAACAAGCTAATAATGCAAGAATCGTATTTACTAATGCTAAAGGAACCGTTGCAACAATTTCAATATACTACCCTGAATAGAATAGATTAAATATTTTGAATCAGATAGAAGTCAGCTACGACTTACTATCTGATTTTTAATTCCTATGTATTAATAATTACTCCTTTTCCACTATATTCTTATTCCCCCTCAAACTAGGGAAAGAGCGTGAATACTTTATAACCAACTGAACTGTTTGATTTTTAACCTAATTGGATGCGTTAGGGCGGAAATTACAGCTCAATTTTGAATGAATCTATTGCGTATCAGTTAAATTCTCATCTTTTTGTCTGTTTTATGAGCAACAATATTGAGCTTTACTATTCAAAAATGTTCACGCTCTCGCCCTGCCTCAAACCACCTCACTCGCGACAACCGTACACCTATACCCTGCTTTGCTGTCGCCTCGTGCGGTGACTTTGTCGATGGACCAGTTGCCTTTCATTTCCGGTGGGAAGGTGTCGTTTAGGGTGAGGATGCCTTCTGCAACGAGTTTGGGGTTGCCCCTACCTAGTCAATAAGAGCGTCGAGTGTGACGCTGGTGCCTTGGCGTTGGCTTTTGATGAGGTCGTCTTGGCAGGCTTGTTGGGCGGTGGTTGGGTTGTCGTAGCTTTGGCGGAGTTATTTGAACGGTGCGGTGCCGACGTGTACGGTGTGTTCTTCTCCTGTGTTGTGGTTTGTCCAGTTGGCTTTGACGCCGGTGATGGCGCTTCGGCTGGGTCGGTCGAGTTGGCAGTTGATGAATTGGCCTTCGCTCGGTGTGTTCTGGCTGGGTAAGCTGACGACGGGGGGCATGGTTTGCCCTGTGATGGTCTTCACTTGGCCGCGTTTGGCGAGGACGTACAGGTCGTTGACGGGTTTGGCGATGGCGTCCCGCTCCCGTGCGAGGCGGGTTAGGAAGGCGCTGTCGGTTTCGTCGGTTTGGTCCATGTGCTCGAGGACGATGCTTTCAAACTCTTTGGCCACCCGTGGGCTGAATCCGTGGGGCGTGACGACTTGGCGGAACAGGTCAGCAAGGCTGACGTTTTCGAAGGTGCGTGTGCGGCGCTCTTTAAAGCCCGTCTTGTCTTCGACCTGAAACGGCGCGGCTGTGGCGACGATGGTGACGCTGGGCGGAAACAGTTTCGGCACGATGCGGGTGATTTTGAACTGGCCTTTGTCGATCAGGTTGTCGCCGTAGCCTTCTAGCCACGTGAGCACCGCGCCCTCTTTTGGCAAGCCTGTTTGCCCTGTGGTGTCGATGTGCATGGTGAGTTGGTCGCTTTGGGTGCCTGCGGCGTCGATGCGCTCCCACGAGGTGAGACGCGCATTGATGGTGTTTTCCCCTGCTCCGCTCACGCGCACGCTTGGCAAGTAGTTGGATTGGTTGTTTAGTCCCATATGTTGGTTACCGTCTCGGGGGCTTTGTTTGACAAGGTGGGGATGTCAATAATGACGCCAGCGGGCAGCACTGGCCCGTAGGCTTCTAAGCCGGGGTTAAGTTCGAACAAGGCTTCTTCCGCTTGGTCGTCGTTGCGTTTTAGGGCGATCCACAGAATGTTGGAAATGGTGTCGCCGTCGCGGCTACGGATGGTGGTCATTGGCGTATTCCTCTAACTCGATGGTGAACGCGAGGACGAAGGCGGTGCCGTCGTCGATGATTTTGTCTTGCTTCTCTTGCAAGCGTTTGATGGTCCATTGGCCTAAGTTATTGCCGTAGCCATCGGCCAGCACCAAGGGCGCTCGCTGGTTTTGTAAGGTGCGTAAGGCATTGAGATTCGCCATGCCATCGCCTTGAAACCACGTGCCTGTGACCGTGATGTTCTCCAACTGTTGGCCCGTGTTTTGGCTCATGGGCTTTTGACCGTAACGCGCCACCGCGACCCAACCGCCGTCGCTAGTGCGCTGCAACCCCTCGTATGGCGTGCCTTCGCTCAGCGAAAACACAAAACCACCGAGCGACATCATCTGACGCATGATTACTCCTTAGATAAAAATGGAAGGACAGAAACGAAAAAGCCCATCAGGGATGGGCTTGGGGTGTTTGGTTTGGGTTTGAGAGGTTAAGGGGTGTTTTTATCTGTCTCAAGACTCTAAGACTAGGCGCTATTTTTCATCTGACCCCGAACTCTGAGAAGAAATTACTCTCCTCTAGTGAAATCCAGAATATGCTCACCGAATTCTTTAACAGCTGTATCTTTCAACTGCTCATAAGTATCTAACAAATGTATCATGTCATTGCCGTAGTCTGCTAAAGCATCTTCGCCTACAGTTTCTTCGGTCATTGCTCGCCATCTAGCAATTTCATTTGTCATTGCTTCAAGCAAAACATAAGCGCTTTTTTGGTCGAGTTGTAGATTAATTTTACTCATACTTTTTGATACCTTTCACAATGAATAACAAGCTCTTCAAGCAGAGCAATGTATTGAGTCATGGTCATTTGTTTTGCAGGCATAAGAGAATAGTGGCCTACTTTATCATTTACCAGCTTTAGACCAGTTGGTATTTTGGTATTCTTTTCGATTTTCCAAGCCCATCCACTCATTCGTGTTTTGCTGAGACCGACAGAATCCATCAATGAAATCCCCCCAGTACCAGGGATAACATGAACAATTCCATTAACTTCTAGCGTTTGGATATCAATAGGCCGAACCACATTGATCTTAGAGACTTTGGACGTTCCCATTCTGTAGAGATCGTCACTAAATAAGGTAAGATATTCCTTTTGTTGGAACATATAATCACTCCATGACATTTTATTGGTACAGGAATATACCTTATGGGCTTTTTTTTAAGTAAAGCAGTCTTCATCTCTTTGCATTATTTTTACTTTCACCCACTCCTTTCAAACTACCGCTATCGCCAACAAAAACACCTGTAGGCGATAGCATTTCAGATTGAGTTTGTTGCTTATAGCAAGCAAAGTGAATGCAAAGCCCACTTTTGTGGGCTTTTGTGCTTGTTATTTGTATTTCGGTATCGGCCAGTCGTCTAGGAAGGTGCGGTTGGCGTATTCCTTGATGCATTCGACGTTTTTATTGACCCAATCGGGGGTACGTAGCTGGGCGATTTGGGTTTGGTACATACGGATGGCTTGTACCATGTCGTTTAGGTCGCTGGCGGGAACGACGACGGGGCTGCTTTCTAGTTTCATGGAGGTAACGATGTTGTTGATCAGTTACTTTCTTTGGAGGGAATAGCTCTCGCCTTCCAGCGCGATGGTGTCGACGGGAAGGTGTTTTTGCTTGTTGAGTTGTTTGGGGTCGATGAAGGCTAGGTGCTATTTTTTCGCCTCAAACTCCTTCATCTAATCCCAAACCTCCCCTTAGACTGTAACTAGGCTCTTCAAAGTCACCCGAAGTCTTCAAAAACCTCCTTAACCAAATCATTTGTTTGTATAGACACAACTAAATATGCAGTAGTTTTGTTCTCCTGAAGTACTGAAACGTCAATGTAACGTTTAAGTTCTTTACCTTCAGGTATCGTAAGGTCAGAATCCAGTTTACTTGTTCTATTGCTAGCACACCAATCTAAACACTCTGGCAATAGATTAGTATCTCGAGATACACGAATACAGCTAACAAAAGGCCCACCACTAACGTGATCCCAAGGGTTCTCCCAAGCTATACTTATTTTTCCTTTAATAAAGCTCTTATTATCTTGAACTTCATAAACAAACCCACCCCTAGTACCTGTAGCAGCGGCATCTCGTTTTGCATGAAAAAAAGCACCAGCTTGACATGGCCCGATCTCGTTATCTGGAGCAAGGACTTCTGGATCACTCCAATCTTTACCGCTCTCCCGCTTTTTTTCTCTGAGTCGAAGGTAGTGCTCACCACTAATATTAACAATAATACCTTTAACACTGATACCATTCCCATACTTTTTCTTGGCTGATTTGGTACGAGAATCACTATTTCGAATACTTTTTAAAATACGTGATTTTGTAGCCTCATTATAACCACTTGCCCCCACTCCAATAAGTAAATCTTCATCATCCATATTACTAACCATGTTGCTAATACCCATAATTCTCACCTATAAGTTATTTAAATTAAGATCATATCTTTATCAGTAGCAGTTTTTTATCGCCTTTTTATATATCTAAAACATCACTACCTCTAAACAAAAGTAACTTCAGCCTTCAAAACCCAAATTAGTCATTTAATTTAAACATGGCAATTACACCTCGTTACACGAACTAAAAAAACCACTCTCGTGGGCTTTTTGTGTTTGTTATTTGTACTTAGGTATTGGCCAGTCGTCTAGGAAAGTGCGGTTGACAGTTGGCGTATTCCTTGATGCATTCGACGTTTTTATTGACCCAGTCGGCTTACCTGAATTAGAAAGAAAGCTGAACGATTTAGGGTTGCTTACTTTTTCAAGTAAAGTACGGATGGCTTGTACCATGTCGTTTAAGTCGCTGGCGGCGAGGACGACGGGGTTGCTTTCCCGTTTCATGGAAGTAACGATGTTGTTGATGAGTTACTTTCCTTGGAGGGAATCGCTCTCGACTTTCAGCGCGGTGGTGTCGGTTGAGGTCGAAAAATTTAGCATAGATAAGGATTAAGAGCAGTTTGTCTAATCCTTTAACACTAAACATCTATAGCTAAACAATAAACTCGACTGAGTCTTTTGATTTCCAATCCGACTTTCTCATTATAGTAATAATATTCTCACGATGCTCACCATAATGATTACTAATTACATTTACCGCACAAGGCATATTTATATGAGAAACGGTACACCTAATATTAAAAGTATCATTGTGTTTTAAATTCAAAATTGTAACTTTATGTGACGCTGTCAAACGATTAAATATGCTATTCAGTTCAGCAATCATGATTAGAGGAGTATTTCGAGGGTCATTTACTCTATCTTTCACAACATGTTTAGACATTTTAAAAGACATATTGTGATGATAAAGGATTTCATTAACTGAGTTTTCAAGTGCTAATATCTATGCTGGGGTAATCATTATCTACCTCCAATGTGCTTATTATACAACTCCATTATCTTTGAATTGAGTTCTTCGTCATTGGAAGCGACAAAACTACCAACTGATGCAGAATCTTCAACTGTGCCAATGAGAACCTCAAACGTTTCATTATCAAAACTCTCAACAAAAATATGTTTCTCTTTCTCCGCGTCAAAAAACGAGGCGAAATTATCTTCTCGTGACATATCAAATTTCATATATCCTCCCTTATGATATTGCTAAAAACCAAATTTGCTAATATCTATTACTGTCTTACTTCCCCTGTTGATGGCATGCTGACGGATGCCATCGACAGAAATAGTAAAATGTTTTCACTATCCTAGTCGTCCCTGAATAATGGCGTTTCAAGCAAGAAGCGCCATGCTATTTTTAGGTCTTTCCGTTGGAAAAATTATTTTCAGCCATAATCGCCTTAAAAATGGCCCAATATATGGGGCGCAATAAAGCCACTTCAGTAGCTTACGTAGGTTCTGGCCACAGGCGCTTAAGATCACGTTCATCGCATCGCCTAGTATGCTTTTTAAGAAGCATCGTCTGAGTTTTCCATCGGATTTGAGATGCCCGATGATGGGTTCTACACTGTTTCGTCTCCCCATCCAGCGCTTCTCTTTCTTGGGCACACCGCGTTTTTGACCTGTAACCAAGACTTTAATGTCTTCCACGCCCGACCCTTTATACCCTCGGTCAACAAAACAGGTTTCCGGTTTTTTTCCTGTCAGGGTTTCCACTTGTTGAAGTTGATCTTTCAAGGTATGTCCATCATAAGGATTACCTGGATAGCTTCTTGCGCCCACAATGAAAGATTCTTTAGCCGTCACCGCGATACTGGCTTTCACACCAAACTCATAGCGTTTATGCGCTTTGCCTTTGGAGATACAGTCCACATTGGGTTCATGCAGGCTGTAGAGTTTGTTTTTACTCTGACGCGTTTGTTTTAGTAATCGATAAGCTTGGTTGAGAGTGTCTTCTTGCTTTTGGGTGAGCGTTAATCCTTGTCGCTTTACTTGCCGATCAATGTCCCGCAATACCCGCCCTAAGAAGCCTTTGACTTGCTTAATCGCCTTTCTCATTCATTTGTATTGTTTGGCATGCCCATAGCGTCCAATCTTTGGCATTAACTCATGGCAGGCTTTGTCATAGGTTTGTCTTAGCGTGATAGCGAGGTCTTTTGCCACTTGAGTGAGTTGCTGTCGTGCCTTGCTGTAGAGTTTGGCATCGGTTGGGAAGGTGATGTTTTTTTCTTGTACCGTGGTATCAACAATCACACGCTTTAGACTCGCAGACTTGATCACTTTTAGCTTTAGTCCTGCTTGTATCGTCTGAGTAAGCAGCCATTCACAGCCTTCTTCTCCTAAACGTTTGCGCCATTTAACAAGACTGGTTGGATGGCACGGGAAGTCATGTTGAAAAAAGGTTTCTCCGCAAAAGTATTGGTAATAAGGCGATTCAAGCCATTGCTCTAAGACCATTTCATCAGACAAATTATACAAATGCTGTAAATACAGTAGCCCTACCATCAAGCGAGTCGGCAGAGCCGCTGCGCCAACTGTCGCGAAATGCGTCCCCAATTTGGTATCCAACCGATCCCAATCCAGCACTTTAGCCAACCGAACGAGTGCATGGTTGGGGTTAATAATATCGATTAGCTGAGGTCGGAATAAATCCTTCTGCGGATCTTGCTTTGTTTGACGAGGCTTCATAAAAACTCACTGATTCTGCAACTTTTTGGGGCTAAAGCGCCATTATTGGCGAGATTCTAGTCCTTAGCATTATACAAAATGCATTGTATTTCAATAGGTTGAGAATTATTCAGGGATGACTATCCTAACCAGAACAAAAATGTAAAAAAGGATCAAAGCCAAGCTTGCTATAAAACTGATGGCCAATGTCGCTATATAAATATATGGCATGACACTGGTGATGAGCGAACAATTCAACCTTTACTAAAGATACCAAGCGAGGCGCGTACGCTCGTCCTCTTAGATCTAGTGGCGTCGAGACTGCCCCCACTCCAAAGCAAGTCTCTTTGAGGCCAAAAACAATGAGGGATGAGACGAGTTGATCGTCCTCGATTAGTACATACCAAGTCCCCCGCTTGACCAAACACCTTTAAACACTAAAGTTCCATCTTTCTTTTGTCGCTTCCTGTAACTAGCCATACCATGAACCTGTAATTTTATGACATAATAGGGCTATCACTTTTTAACTGCGTTATTTGGCGATTAAAGGCCCCAGTGCTAAAAAAAATTTTTAGCACTTTGTTAGCACTGCAATACCTAAAACGCCATATTTTAACCCAAAATGACCATACAAATGCTAAATGAAATTACAGAAATTATAGGCGCTAAGCCAGTAAAATCAAAGGATACAGTAGATAGACGCTTCTCGATCGCCCCCATGATGGACTGGACCACAAGCGATTACCGAGTATTTGCGAGAACATTAAGCAAGAATACGCTACTTTATACTGAGATGGTTACCACAGGGGCGTTATTACAGGGCAATAATCCTGAAAGATTCTTACATTATGATGAATGTGAGCATCCTATCGCCTTACAACTTGGCGGTGCTGATGCGGAGGCGCTGGGCAAATGCGCGAAGTTGGCGGAAGACTATGGCTACGATGAGGTCAATCTAAACGTCGGTTGTCCGAGTGATCGAGTGCAAAACAGTTTAATTGGCGCTTGTTTAATGGCTTATCCAGACAAGGTAAAAGACGCCATGCATGCTATGCAGGATTCGTCTAGCCTACCGATCACGGTAAAGCATCGTATCGGGCTCGATGATCAAGAAGAATACAGTGTGGTGCGAGATTTTGTGGGTGATGTGGCGACAACGGGCGTTAAGACCTTTATTGTCCACGCTCGTAATGCCATTTTGGCGGGCTTAAGCCCAAAAGAGAATCGAGAGATTCCTCCATTAAAGTACGATTATGTGTACCAGTTGAAGAAAGATTTCCCAAACCTTGAAATCATTATAAACGGTGGCATTAAAACACTAGAGGAATGCGAACAGCACTTACAATTTGTCGATGGTGTCATGGTGGGTCGCGAGGCGTATCAAAACCCTTGGTTACTGAGCCAAGTAGACAGCCGCCTATTCGGCCAAAATGACCGTTTTGATAACCGCTTTGATGCATTGATGGCCTTTGTGCCTTATGCGAAACAGCAACTCGCCAAAGGTGAGCGTTTGATGCATATCACTCGCCATATTTTAGGCCTTTTCCAAGGCGAACCTGGCGGTAAACAATTTCGACGCTACCTTTCTGAGAAAGGTCATAAAGCGGACGCAAATATAGACGTATTATTAGAGGCCATTGACTTGGTCAAACAACACCAACGTAAAGGATAAGAGCAATGAGCAACAAGTTATCTCAATTAAAAGAGTTCACGACCATTGTAGCGGATACGGGTGATATCACGGCAATCAAAGAGTATTTGCCAGAAGATGCCACTACGAACCCTTCTTTGATGCTAAAAGCGTCTCAAATTCCTGAATACGCACCTTTTCTAGATCAAGCCGTTGCATGGGCTAAAGAGCAAAGTAACGACAAAGAGCAACAATTGATCGACGCCAGCGACAAGCTAGCGGTTATCGTCGGTACGGAAATTCTAAAATACGTACCTGGCCGCATTTCGACAGAAGTCGATGCACGTTTATCTTACGACACCAACGCCACTATCGAAAAAGCCCATCGTTTGATCAAACTCTACGAAGAAGCCGACGTGTCGCGTGACCGTATTTTGATCAAAACCGCGTCGACTTGGGAAGGTATCAAAGCAGCAGAGCAATTGGAAAAAGACGGCATCAACTGTAACCTAACCTTGTTGTTCTCTTTCGCTCAAGCGCAAGCTTGTGCCGAAGCGGGTGTATTCCTGATCTCGCCATTCGTGGGCCGTATCCTTGACTGGTACAAAAAGTCTACTGACGAAGAATACACCGCTGAAACGGACCCAGGCGTTGTGTCTGTTACTGAAATTTATAACTACTACAAAGACCACGGCTACAACACCGTTGTGATGGGCGCGAGCTTCCGCAACATTGGTGAGATCGAACAGCTAGCGGGCTGTGACCGATTGACCATTAGCCCTGCTCTACTTGAAGAATTGAAAAAAGACGAAGGGAAGCTAGAGCGTAAATTGATCCCAGCTAAAGAGATTAAACCAGCGCCTGAAGCAATTACTGAACAGGCATTCCGTTGGGCAATGAACGAAGACGCTATGGCAACTGAAAAACTTGCGGAAGGTATCCGCAACTTTGCGGCCGACCAACGTAAGCTAGAAAAAACGCTGGCAGCTATGCTGTAAGCAATCGGCTTAACGATAACACTATCTAAAACGCGGCTTCGGTCGCGTTTTTTATGTGTCCCATTTATCAATCTCTATAACAATGAGTAACCCTACTCAGGGAGTAATCAACCAACTATGACAGAATTTGAAAAGATGAAAAGCGGGGAGCCATTTAATGGCCTAGATAAAGACCTTAGGTTGCGTCGAGAAGCCGCTCGCCTTGCCTGCGCCAAATACAACACTCACCCAAGCAAAGGCAATTTACGTCATATCACCCGCCTCTTTGCTAAGTTTGGCAGCGTCGTCATTGAGCCTGGCTTTCAATGTGATTATGGGACGCAAATTCACATCGGTGAGCGTTGCTATATTAATTTCAATTGTGTGTTTTTAGACAGCGCGGCCATTTATATCGGCAACGATGTACTGATTGGCCCAGACTGCCACCTTTATGCGGTGGATCACCCACGAGCCCCCCAAGAAAGAGCCGACGGAAAATGCTTTGCCAAGCCGATTAGCATTGGCAATAACGTCTGGATTGGTGGGGGAGCAAAAATACTTCCAGGGGTAAACATCGGCGATAATGCTATTATCGCAGCAAATGCCGTGGTAAGACGTGATATTTTAGCAAACGAACGCTATATAGGGTGACGCCTTCTCTATGAAAAATTTCACTACTAGGCAAGTAATTGGCAATGATTGAGGAACGCCAACTCTGTAATCAGCATAATGACATTTTTTATATATACTCAAAGAACATGTTTAAGAGATTAACTTGTTATGAAAACTTGGCTGTTATGCATTTCACTTTTATTGAGCTTGCAAGTAGATGCGCAAATGGTCACCACCAGTGGACCACTCAAAGTAAAGCAGGTCACCCAGTTTAACGGTATTCCTTGGGGAGTCACCCTACTTAGCAATAAAGAAGCCATTGTCACCATCAAAAAAGGGAAAGCTTACAGAGTTGACCTAAAAAATGGTGACAAACAGATACTCAGTGGATTGCCAAAGGTGGATAATCGAGGCCAAGGTGGTTTATTCGATGTGGCGAAAGCACCTAACTTTGAACAAAGCAAGTTACTCTATTTCACTTATGCCAAACCCACACCAAAAGGCGCAACAACGACTTTGGCTCGTGCCAAATTAGTTGGGAATAAGCTAACAAACTGGCAAGATATTTTTATCTCCGATGCGGCCACTAAAACCAACCGACACTTTGGTGGGCGGATTGCCTTCGATGATGCAGGGCACGTTTTTTTCACCATTGGTGATCGCGGTATAAGAAAGAACGCACAGGACCTAACCAACGATGCCGGTAGCATTTTACGTTTAACGTTAGATGGCAAAGTTCCGGCAGACAATCCATTTATAAACAACAGCCGAGTGAGAAATGCAATTTGGAGCTATGGACATCGTAATCCTCAGGGGATTTTTTACGATACAAAAGATCAGAAACTGTGGTCAAACGAACATGGTCCCAGAGGCGGTGATGAAATCAATTTAATTCGTCGCGGAGCGAATTATGGTTGGCCGATTGTTTCCCATGGCAAAGAGTACATCAACAATAATCCCGTAGGTGAGGCCAAGGAAAAAGATGGCATTGTCAAACCACTCAAAGTCTATATTCCCTCTATCGCCCCTAGCTCACTGCTTCGCTATCGCGGGAAATTATTCGCCGACTGGGATGGCAGCTTTTTATCAACAGCCTTAGTGCTGAAACACCTCAATCGCATTGAGATGAAAGACAATAATGAAACAAAGGAAACACGCTACCTTGAGTCATTACATGAACGCTTACGCTCCATGGCAGAAAGTAAAGATGGCGCCCTCTATATTGGAACGGATTCAGGCAAGTTATTAGAAGTCACACCTCTACAATGATTCAGGCTAATAAGCGTTTATCGTTGTGTTTTACTTAAATACTTTAATAGACCTGCATTTTGTAGAAGCTTACTGCTTTTTACCTTCTAAATACTTTGCCACTTGCACTACTTGCTCAAAGGTTCCGGTTGTCAGCCTAGCTTGTACACCTTTATCATAACAATAAGCTTCTTTTTTAGACCAAGCCGTTGAAATCTTTGAACCAAATAACAATGTATCATATGGACAAGGAAAATAACCATTCGCTTTGGCCGAAATTGGCCATATAAGAACATCTAACGCAAACACTAAAACACTTATAATAGCTACACCAAAAAGAAATAACATCAACTTTCTCTTGAATACTTTAAAGATATTTTTTTCAAATGATGTTAATAATAGATGATTAACACCACCCAATATTAAAACCCACATAAGTATCCAGATAGGTAAAATTATTAACTCTCCAGCCGTATGTAACACAACAGGGTAACTACTATAAGGGTACATTATCTCTTGAACAACCTCATTAAACCCGATAGCGACCATAAACCATGTATAGGCTAGAGTCATAATCAAAAAGGCAATAACGACCCATATATCTTTTGACTTTATATTACTAAGCCTATTCTTCAAAATATCAACCCCTGATTAACAGAACCATTATAAAAACTGCCAACTTTACTTATACCACCCCCTACAAAATCAACAACTTCTCCAGCCGAGTTAAAAGAAACTTTATAAGCTTCGCTTGCTAATAAGGGTGCCTTTTCTACAATATGTTTTAAAGCATTTATTACTGTATCTGTAATATGATAACTTTCATCTATTCTATTTAATATATATTTTACACCTACACCTACACCTACACCTACACCTACACCTACACCTACACCTACACCTACACCTACACCTACACCTACACCTACACCTACACCTACACCTACACCTACACCTACACCTACAATTATACCAATCCCCGCCGCGACAATTGCTACAGGACAAAGAAATGCTGTGATGGCACCAGCTAGAAGTATCGCAGCATAACCTATCGCAGCTTTAACAATATCCGTACTAACCGTTCCTAACCAATTTGTCCAGCGATAGTTATCTTTAAAAATCCAGTTTATCGTATCAAGCGTAATAAAAAGAATACTGTGATATAAAAAACCCTACTACACCACTTTTCATACCATCTTTACCAATACCAATTTCTACCATTTTAGTATGATTCAAAAGGTATCTTGATCTTCTGATAATATTCCTCTATCTAGAGTTTCCTTTAAAGGCGACATACTCCCTACCATTTCTAATGATAATGTCATATCTACCAAGAATATTACCGGATCGTTTAAAATCATTAATAAGAGAGATTAAATAAGAGCTACCTTTAATTTCTGAGCCATAATTCGCAGTAAATGATAAGATACTATCAGTAACAGACAAGCCAGTTAAGCTGGAGAGCTTCTCTTTGATTTGCTCTTCTGTTTTTCCAAGAATTTCTGAGTTTCAACCCAAAGTCAGGTGAACTCTTCTTTTGTGATCGAAAATGCATCACAACGATTTTGTTTGAAATCTATTAGATGAACGCTGACACTCCATGGCAGAAAGCAAAGATGGCGCCCTCTATATTGGAACGGATTCAGGCATGTTATTAGAAGTCACGCCTCTACAATGATTCAGACCAATAAGCGTTTATCATTGTGTTTTACTGAAATACTTTAATAGGCCAGCACTTTGTAGAAGCTTACTGCTTTTTACCTTCTAAATACTTTGCCACATCAACCACTTGCTCAAAGGTTCCGGTTGTCAGCCTAGCTTGTACACCTTTATCATAACAATAGGCTTCTTTTTTAGACCAAGCGGTCGATATCTTTTCACCAAATAACAGCGTATCATATGGACAAGAGGAATAGCCATTCGCTTTAGCCGCAATTGGCCATGCAGTAATATCTAAAACAAATACAATACCCATTATAATAAACGTACCAACAAGAAATAACACTAGTTTTTCTTTAAAAATTTTAAAGATTTTTTTTCAAATGTTGTAAGTAGAATATGATTAATGGCGCTTATTACTATAATCCACATAAACACGAAACCTGGTAGAATTATTATCTCTCCACTAGTATGCACCACAACAGGGTATTTACTGTAAGGATATAATACCTCTTGAATAAGCTCATTAAATGTATCATCCATAGACCATGAAAAAAATAGGGCCATTATGAAAAAAGCAATAAGAGACCATATATATTTCGAATCAACTTTATGTTGCTTACTTTTCAAAACACCAACCCCTGACTAACAACGTTATTATAAAAAAGACCTATTTTATTTACATCAACTCTGGCTAAAGAAATGACTTCTCTAGCAGAGTTAAAAGAAACTTTATAAGTTTCATCTGCTAATTTAGAGGTCTTTTTATCTATATGGTTTAAAGCTTTTATTACCGAATCCGTGATATGATAATTGCCATCGAGCTTGTTTAATTCATAACCAACATATAACCCTGTACCTATAACAACAATAACCTCAACTATTGCTAAGGAAAAAACACTTACTAATGTGCCAGCTATAAGTGTAGCAGCAATACTTATCGCTGCTTTAACAATATCGGTACTAACCGTTCCTAGCCAGTTCGTCCAACGATAGTTATCTTTAAAAATCCAGTTTATCATATCAAGCGTAATAGAAAAGAAGACAGCAATGTAAAAGCCACCTATTGCACCACTTTTCACCCCCTCTTTACCAATACCAATTTCTATCATTTTAGTATGATTCAAAAGCTATCTTGATCTTCTGATAATATTTCTCAATCTAGGGTTTCCTTTAAAGGTGACATACTCCCTACCATTTCTAATGATAATGTCATATCTACCAAGAATATTACCGGATCGTTTAAAATCATTAATAAGAGGGATTAAATAAGAGCTATCTTTAATTGCTGAGCCATAATTCGCAGTAAACGATAAGATACTATCAGTAACAGACAAGCCAGTTAAGCTGGAGAGCTTCTCTTTGATTTGCGTTTCTGTTTTTCCAAGAATTTCTGAGTTTCAACCCAAAGGCAGGTGAACTCTTCTTTTGTGATCGAAAAGGCATCACAACGATTTTGTTTGAAATCTTTTTCTAAGCGAGATTTAAATCTTTGGCGTGCAATAACATCTTGGGGGCGTTGGTTTAGAAATGGTCCAGGCATTTACATCATCCTTTTTGATAGCATATTCCATTGGGTGGGGTATTTAGAACTTTAAGATAAAATACCAGAACGCCGCAGACAAGAGCATCAAGTTTATAGGTTTTGTAAAGTCACATGCACATTTAAGGCGTCTCTAACGGACTAACCATCAGGTAGAGACACCTCTGCTCAGTATGAAAACACTTCAAAACTACTTATTTTTGCGTGTTTTTTGAACTATCCGTATTTTGCGGGATGGTTTTTTGAGTACTATCAGTCTTTGTTGGCGAAGTACTTTGTTTATCAACCTTAACCTTGGGTTCTACTGGTTGATTTGAGGTCGTTTCCGCTGCAGCTGATTTTGCTGGCACTGGATCTCCCCAGCTATCGGTCGCTTGAGGTTTTGCAGGGACTGGATCCCCCCAGCTATCCGTTGCTTGAGGCTTAGCTGGAATAGGATCGCCCCAGCTATCTGTTGCTTGAGGCTCAGAAGAACTCGAATCGCCCCAACTATCGGTCGAAGAATCCTCACCCCAACTGTCTGTTGCCTGAGGCTTCGAGTTTTTCGGCGGATTGCCATCGTATACTTGATGATCTCGAGATTGGAAATACACATCACGTACAAAGGTATAGGGATCGCCCACAATCAAGTTTTCAGCCCCTAATAAGCTGGCTCGCTTATTAATCGCCTGTAAACCTAATAAGCCCCAACGCTGGTCACGGTTCAAACCTACTTCGTCTTGAGGACGGTAATCACTATAGTCAACGACCATACCGCTGGCATCTCGCACGGTGGATGGTCCAAAGAAAGGTAAAACGAGATAGGGGCCACTAGGAACCCCCCAGTATCCTAAGGTTTGGCCGAAGTCTTCATCATACTGGCGAAGTCCCAACGCGCTAGCAACATCGAACAGGCCAAAAATACCAATCGTACTGTTAATCACAAAGCGCCAGGTCGACGCCACAAACCCATTTTTCTTACCTTGCAAAGCGTTGTTGGTAATGTTCGAGACTTCACCAAGGTTAGAAAAAAAGTTACTCACTCCTCGCTGTACAACCACAGGCGTATAGTCCACATAGCCTCTAGCAACAGGTTTAAAGAAATGGGTATCAAGGGTGGTATTAAAGTTAAATACCTTACGGTTCCAACTTTCCCATGGATCCTGCTTGCTTTCATCTGTGGCCGCAGCAAAGGCAGCTTGCGAGAAAACCAAAAGGCAAGCGAGCAATACGCCGCCCACTCGTTGTAAAAGTGAATTTGTCATTAACCTTTCCTAAACCAGTTTTTTAACTTCTTGCCATTGTTTACTAAGCCGTTTATCCGAAATGGGCTCCAGCGTCCCTACCGATTGTGCAAAAAACGAAATACGGTATTCTTCTAACATCCAGCGATATTTAACCAGCTCAGGGTCATATAACGCTTTTTCATCATGGGCTTTCTTTTGTTTAATATAGGTTTGCCATAGCCCCTCTAATTGAGACACGTAACTGTTCTCTTTATTCAAATGATTTTGGAAGCGCTCTAAGCGCACTTCGATTCCTTTAAAATAGCGAGGCAGTTGGCCCAACCAAAATAAGGGTGTATTCCCGATAAAACCGGGATAGACCAAGTTTTCGAGCTGCAGTTTAATGTCACCATAGACCCTTGTCCACGGTAATGGAATATTGCCTTTCATTTTCTTGGCAACTCCTTGGTAAGATGACAACACTCTATACAGTTGATTCGCCATTTCATTGCCGACGCTGACCAATTGCTGTTTGTTATCGGCAATGCATGTTTCAAAGTCACTCTTACGCCGCGGCAGTGTTCGACCATCTAAAAACACTTTATCCAGAATGGCGTTGAGTAGATCGTCTAATAGCAGCTCTTTTTTACCAATGGGTGCAAAAATCAACATGGACTCTTTTAGCTTAGGCAAATTCTTTTGCAAATAGCGCACGTCTTTGTACAAAGTGAGCTTGAGTAACGTAATCACCCCTTTGCGATGGGTTTCGACCGCCGTTTGCTGATCGTCAAACATTTTCAGCGCCACACTTTCCCCTTGAGGCACCAAGGCAGGAAAGGCGGTAACTTTAATCCCCGCCTGCTGGATCTCTTGTCGTTCAGGGATATCTTGATCAGGCCAATGGGTTAAATTCTCTTGCTCGTGCTGTTTGGTACCGAACTTAGCAAAACTTTCTTCTACCAAATCACCAAATTTCGTTTGCAGCTGCGCGAGGTCTTTGCCTATACCAAGCACTTTCCCCCGCTCATCGACCACTTCCAAGTTCAAGGTTAAGTGTGTGTCCAGCTTATCCGAATTCCACTCATTAAGGGGAATGTCAATCAAGGTTTCACGTTTTATCTGCAAACTGAGCTGTTCTAGCAAATCTCCCTTATCTTTAGACAAATTGGGATAAATTCGTTCGACAAATTGTGGAATGGGGACAAATCGTCGACGCAAGGCTTTTGGCAGCGCTCTCAAAAGGGCTTCGCAGCGCTCTTTGATAAAACCAGGCACCGCCCAACCTAGATCCTCTAAACTTAACTGACGTAATAAACCAACGGGCACTTTTAGTGTGGCGCCATCGGTTTTTTGGCCCGGTTCAAAGCGATAATCAATCGGTAAGGCCACGCCATTAAGACCATAAGAATCTGGGAACGCCATATCATCAACGTTCACATCCTGATTAATCAGATCCTCACGGGTCATCACCAAGGCCTCAGGCGAGGTTTTTGCAAAGTACTCCAAGCCTTTTTGGTTATAAATATCTTTGGGGATGCGTTGATCATAAAACTGAAAAACGGCTTCATCGTCCACCAGAATATCGCGAGTTCTCAGTTTGGCCTCTTGTGTTTCTAACTGCTCAACTAACGCCTTATTTTTTCGATAAAAGGCTTGTTTGGAGCGCATCTCGCCTTCTACCAAGCCTTGTCTGATCAAAATTTCACGGGCCTCTGGCTGATTAACACGACCGTAATCAACACGACGCTTGGCAACAATAATCAGCCCGTATAACGACACCTGCTCACTGGCCATCACTCGGCCTTGGTTACGCTCAAAATGGGGATCAAAATATTGGCGCTTCACAAAAGGCTCTGCATACTCTTCGATCCAAGCGGGATCAATACGCGCCGATACGCGAGCATATAACTTACTGGTTTCGACCAACTCCGCTGCCATGATCCATTGCGGTGGCTTTTTAAACAACATGGAACCAGGAAAAATCGACACTTTCCGGGAACGACAGCCAAGCATTTCTTTACTGTCATCCATTTTGTTCGCCACCTGAGTAAACAAACCCGCTAATAAAGAACGGTGGATGGCTTCGTAATTTCGATTCTCATGGCTGACTTCTTTAAAGCCCAATTGCTTGCAGGCGATAATGATCTGACGGTGAATATCGCGCCATTCACGCATTCGCAAAAAGTTCAAAAATTGCTTACGGCAATACTGACGTAGTTGATTTTGTGAGAGGGCTTGACGTTGCTCCTCATAGCGCTCCCAGAGATTCAAGAACACGACAAAATCCGAGTCTTCATCTTTGTCTTGAGCGTGCGCTTGATCCGATTGCGTTTTTTTATCTTGCGGACGTTCTCTCGGGTCTGGTATCGATAAAGCACTGACGATCACCGAGACTTCTTTGAGCACCGAATGCTGCTGAGCGGCAATCAAAATTCGTCCTAGTTTGGGATCAATCGGCAGCTTAGCAAGCTGACGACCAATAGGCGTCATTTTATCGCCTTTGATCGCTCCCAGTTCGGTCAACGCACGATAACCATCGTTAATCATGCGTTTTTCTGGCATTTCAACAAAGGGAAATTTATCCACTGCACCAAGGCGTAAATTCGCCATTTGCAAAATGACTGAGGCCAAATTGGTACGGAAAATTTCCGGGTCGGTAAACTCTGCACGAGTAGCAAAGTCAGCTTCGTCATATAAGCGAATACAAATACCATCCGCAACACGACCACAACGCCCTGCTCGCTGATTCGCACTGGCCTGACTGATTTTCTCAATGGGTAATTGCTGTACTTTTGAACGCACACTGTAGCGGCTAATGCGCGCTAAACCTGGGTCGATCACATAACGAATACCTGGTACGGTCAAAGAGGTTTCCGCCACGTTGGTGGATAACACCACTCGACGCCCAGAATGGGACTTAAATATGCGCTGTTGTTCGCTCACACTCAAACGCGCATACAAAGGTAAAACTTCCGTATTGCGTAGCTCAGCGCGGCGCAAAATCTCTGCGGTTTCCCGAATTTCACGTTCACCCGGTAAAAATACCAAGATATCGCCAGCCCCTCGATAACCGGATTGACGCTCTTCTTGAATTAAACTCTCCACCGCATCAAGAATGCCCTGCTCCATACTCTGGTCTTCGTCTAACTCTTCTGAGTCGGATTTGCTCAACAAAGGCTGATAACGGATTTCTACCGGATAAGTCCGGCCTGACACTTCAATAATCGGCGCGTTATTAAAATGCTTGGAGAAGCGTTCCACATCAATCGTGGCAGAGGTCACAATGACCTTAAGGTCAGGACGCTGAGCCAGCACACGCTTAAGATAGCCCAACAAAAAATCAATGTTTAAGCTTCGCTCGTGGGCTTCGTCTATGATGATGGTATCGTAGCGGTAAAGCAGGCGATCTTGTTGGATTTCTGCCAACAAAATACCGTCTGTCATTAATTTAATCAGGGTTTTATCATTGCTCTCATCGTTGAAGCGTACCTGAAAACCAACTTGCTCACCCAAGGAGACTTGCATTTCATCACTGATACGCTGCGCCACACTGCGTGCTGCAATACGCCTTGGTTGTGTGTGTCCAATCAAGCCCGCAATGCCGCGCCCAGCCTGTAAACACATTTTAGGAAGCTGCGTGGTTTTACCGGAGCCCGTTTCCCCTGCAATAATAACCACCTGGTTATTCTGGATCGCTTCAATAATCTCTTCAGAACGCGCCGCCACGGGCAAGGATTCGTCATAGGTGACCTTCGGTAAAGCAGCCATGCGAGCTTGGTATAGGGTTTCTGACTGCTCAATCATGGTATTCAATTCAGCTTGCATCCGGTCAAAAGGCAAACCGTCCTTTTGGCGCTTTAAAAGCTGAGCGTGTTTTTGATCAATAAGATGACGATCACGCGTCATTACGTCATTTGTCGGCATGATAAGTAAACTAGTATCCTTTTGCTGGGCGCAGATAATAATTTGCAAAGCAACAAAGCTTGCAAAAACAGTGAATAAGGCGCGCCGTTTCTATCTATATAGTTGTAAATTCTAACATCAATCGCTAAGTAAGGGTTATAGTGAACAGAGTTAAGGGCACATCTATTACGGTGTCACATCCATAACCAGATCAACGAATAAGGAAGCATCATGTCTCAACAAGTATACGACGATAATTCATTGACTATTGGTAACACCCCACTCGTTCGTCTCAACCATATTGGTAAGGGTAATATTTGGGCGAAACTAGAGTCTCGCAACCCTGCTTTCTCGGTAAAATGCCGTATTGGTGCGAACATGGTGTGGGATGCTGAAAAAAAAGGCATTTTAACCAAAGGCAAATCCATCGTTGAGGCGTCCAGTGGTAACACAGGGATCGCATTGTGCTTTGTTGCTGCCTCGCGCGGTTATCCTATTACCATCACCATGCCATCCAGCATGAGCGTTGAGCGCCGCCAAGTAATGAAAGCATTAGGGGCGACCATCGTCCTGACTGAGCCCGCCAAAGGCATGAAAGGCGCCATCGAAAAAGCCGAAGAAATTGCACAGGACGACAACTTCGTCCTACTAAAACAATTTGAAAACCCTGCCAACCCAGAAATTCACGAGAAAACCACTGGACCAGAAATCTGGGAAGACACCAATGGCGACATCGATGTTTTTGTGGCCGGTGTAGGCACAGGCGGTACCATTACAGGGGTCACACGCTATATTAAGAAAGTCCAAGATAAGCCCATTACCAGCGTTGCAGTTGAACCAGCTAGCTCGCCTGTTATCAGTCAAACCCTTCATGGTGTCACGCCGACACCAGCGCCTCACAAAATCCAAGGCATTGGTGCGGGCTTTATTCCCAAAAACTTAGATCTTTCTTTGGTAGATCGTGTTGAGCAAGTCGAAAACGACGACGCCATTCAAATGGCACGTCGCTTGATGCGAGAAGAAGGTATATTGTGTGGTATTTCTTGCGGTGCTGCTGTGGTCGCTGCAGAACGCCTGAGCAAACTGGACGAATTTGCTGATAAAAAGATTGTCGTGATACTGCCTGATTCCGGTGAACGTTACCTTTCTACTGCCCTTTTCGAAGGCGAATTCACTGACAATGAATTGGTTCAATAATCGCTAACCGTCATACCCCCTCCCAGCCTCCCCCTTGACAAGGGGGAGGGGCAAACAGTTCCCTCCTCTATATCTTTCAAGGGGAGGGCTAGGGAGGGGTTACTGTCTCCTGTTAATGTGGCTTTTTAAGGCCGTAGCGAACCATATCCTTACCGTTTTCAAATACCTCATTGGTTACCCAACGCCCCAACACCAGCTGCTGATTATCATCCAGCACGGCCACAAATGGACGACCGTTCGCGTTGTTAGTCGCCAAAGCAACCCCCGCCGCATTCTCAAGCGCTAAACCGCCCGATTCAACCAAACGTAAAAACGCCTCAAGCTCATCTAAGGTTTCGATTACATCATTATCATTAATCATTATTACTACTCTATAACATCAATCATGGCACTAGCATAACAGCTATGGCCGCCGTGATTAAGTGCGGCTTTTTCCGTAAACATCTGCTTGTAAGATTTGGTTTGTAAAGCCTCTTTGGTTAAGCCAAATTGCTGCGCCAGTGCTTCGAGCTGAGATTTATAAACTGGCAACTTTGACTCATCGTCTGTCATAATGGCAAATTCCGCAAAATCCCCGATACCCGCTAATGAATCCACCGTAATATGAAACGCTTCGACAAAGTAAATACTGCGAGTTTTCTGGGCTTTTAACACAACCTCAAAGCCCATGGTTTCCAACATGCTGATGGCATTTGAGGCATTTGTAATATTGGTGGCTTCACACCTATCGGGCTCTGGCCCTTTAACAATCCATAACTTAATGCCGGACGGCTCCATGGTACGGATGCAGATACTTTTATTATCCGCTTCTAACGACTTATCAGGTCGATCAAAATACCAGTCACTTTCAATATTGTCTTGCAGCATAACGTCATGATGAATGCCACTCAATGTCTTTAGAAATTCAGCTTTTGAGTGTAAGCAGAACTTTAGCTCCACTTCATACTTACCTTGGAAATGCTTGTTTGTCATATAGTGTTTTCGCCCTACAATCAGGATCTTCTGAAGTGTTTTGTTTTTCCGCAATAAATGGCTAGCTCTGGTCGATATTTTTTAACAGCGAAAGCAATCATCCACTACACAGATTAATTTATAGAGGAACGATTTTTGATGCGCTTGTTAAGTGCGGATTAATCCAGGAAGTTCTTTCATTGAATGGAAGCTAACAACTGACAAAATTAACCCGCTCAGCAAAACGGAACTGAACTCGCAAGCACCAAGCTAATCAGAAGATCTGCAACACCAAACAACCCCATCCCTCCCCCTAAAAAAGGACAAAAAACCTAGATTATGCAGTATCTGACAGGTCGTTAGGTTTGATCTGACTAACCACTTCCCAACCTTTAAACACGCACAATTCCCCTTCTAGCATTTGCTGCCACGTTTCATCATGTTTTTTTAATGTCCTTGTTATTAAGGTCTATCTTTGATATACGGATTGTCTATGACCAACCTTAATAACCAAAATAATCATTTCTGCACCATGAACCTCGTAAATAACTCTATAGTCTGCGACACGAATGCGGTATTGATTAATTTGCCCCTTAAGCTTCTTAACTCCTATAGGCATAGGGTTAACAGCCAACTCTTTAATGGCGTTAACAATCTTTTTTTGATAGGGGGAAGATACCTTTTTTAATTCCTTCTGGGCTTTACTTGCGATTTTGACTGCGTAAGTCATTACCAATTCCCTCTTTTTGAACAAATTCATCAAAATCCATGATGTTTTTCTCATCTAGCGATTCAAGTTTTGCAAGTGTCGCGTCTCTTTTATCTTGCTCTTCTTCGCCTTTAATATTGTAGTCTGTGTCATTTTTATAATGTATAGGCATCGTCACTTATCCTCATTTAGGAAGTCATCAATAGACTTGGCAGATTCAAGTTCTTTTGCACTATCAAATCCAGTAAGGGACTCAGAATCCTGCTTATCTTCATCTTCCTCAATTTTTTTTAGAAAGTAAGCATATGCTGCTGGAGTAATAATGACTGAAGAAAGATCTCCATTTTTGTCATAAATCCCGATATCCTCAGACAGTGGATTTTTCTCGTTTATCAGTTGAATAGTCTCTTTAGGAAGGCTATCCAGTTCTACTCGTCTCATACATATCTCCTTCGTTGTATGGTAACCCCATCTTAGTCCTTCAACATAAGGGAAAGACATTTAAAAATTTGTTTCTTTACCCCTGCATCAATACGGTTTGATCTGACTAACCACTTCACCACCTTTAAACACGCATAATTCCCCTTCTAGCATTTGTTGCCAAGTTTCATCATGGGTTAAGGGTTGTGTGGCGATCACGGTAACAACGTCTTTGTCCGTGGTAACCTCTTTAAAATCAACAATCACATCTTCATCGGATAGGGTCGCTTTTCTAAACGGAGCTCGTCGAGTGATCCAGTGTAGCTTCGTGGTACAAAAGCAATATAGCCGCACACCATCAGACAGCATCATATTAAAAACACCTTTGTCTTTAAGCTGTGAGGCAAGTTCAAAGATGGCGACACTTAATACATCCAGTGCTGGCTCAGTATCGCCAAATTGCTGGGAAAGCTGTTCTACAATCCAACAAAAGGCTCGCTCTGAGTCGGTATTGCCAAGGGGTTGATGAATGCCAACGGGTAAGCCTTGGAAACCCTCTAATTGTCCATTGTGAGCATAGGACCATGCTTTCCCCCATAAGATACGGCAAAAAGGATGGGTATTGGGCAAACTCACCATGCCCACGTTCGCTTGACGAATGTGGCTGATAACGATGTCACACTTAAGCGACGTTTTACTCATCACTTCTGCCATGTCTGAATCGGCACTAGGGCGCGGATCATGAATGGACCAGACTTGTCCATCCCGATACATTGCCATGCCCCAGCCGTCTTTATGGGGCCCCGTTCGACCACCCCGAGCACGTAAGCCAGAAAAACTAAAACAAATGTCCGTTGGGACATTGGCACTCATGCCTAATAACTCACACATCGTCTAGATCATCATCCTGGAAATCGTCATAGCGGTTGCGACGACGGCTACGTCGAATGACGAAAACTATCACCGCTAATAATAAGACAACCCCACCTGCAATACCTAAGTAGAGTAGCAAACTGTCTGCACCAAAGGTTTCTGCATCTTGTGCACTGTCATCCCCTTGGTTATTACCGCCTGTATCATTGGCCGCTTGTTGATTATTCCCTGTCGGAGTATTGCCTACTAATTCAACATTCGGCTCAACCAAAACAGGCGCCACATTTTGCTCAGACTCAACTGAAACGGTCGAGGTTGGAGGCGTAGACGAAGCAATACTGCCCTTTTCCACATAAACAGGGTCTGACCCATTACGATGAATGGTCCAAGTGGGCGTCCAGTACTCAATACGCGCACCAGACTGGGTAATGCCCATTAACCTTGCTCGCGCCTTGATGCTGGAATTGGTTGCGACAGGAATCACTTTATTCCAATCACCGTCCTTCAATTTAGCCATTTGATCAAATTGCTTGGTGCCATCCGTGAACGTTAACTCCAAACGCACATTGGAACGTTTAATATCCAGTTTGCCATTTGAGGGGGAAGCAGAAACCGTCACTAGGCTATCGCTGCTGCTTTTGATCGTAAAATTAATAGGCGGGCGAACTGTAAAGTATTGGCTCATTTTACGATCGAGATTTTTTCCGAGAAAGTCGGTTGTCAAAACATACTCACCCGGTTGTGTCAGACCTTCTATACGATTTTTAAAGCGACCTTTTAAGGCGTCTAAATCCGTCTTAACAATAACGTCTTTACTGCTACCGGTCAGGCGAGTTAAAACCTGCTCAACATCCCCTTCAGGAATTTGCGCACCTTTTAAAGCCTGATTATCTCGGAACAAAGACACCGTTGAATGAATGGGCTCGTTAACAAAGGTTACGGGAGCGATTTTGGTCACTCTTAAATTCAAATCCGAGATAGCACGCACTTTCACACGGGACAAATTCACATCATCCACATGCCACTCACCTGCAGCGGGATTAGTAATGGTAATCACCGTAAAGTGAGGCCCCTCGCTCACCGAAACATCGGAATGGTTTGATAACACTAAATTCTTACCATTGGGCTGCACAATCGTTGGCAAAGCACCCGCTTCGTGCAGCGACTCAATGGAAATTTGACTGACAGATGGATCCACTTTGAAGTGGTCATCTACGAGCGGTAGCTCTTGATAAGGCATGCTTTGCGAAAAAATACGATCAAACGCATCCAGCATATCTTCGGGCACAGCGGCTTCTGTATGGGTCGCGTTGGTTCTAAAAGACAAGTGATTCAATAACGCTCTATCAGAATACCCCGTTAGAGAAATGGTATGAAGATGAATACCTCGCTCTTCTAGCTGTTTTGTTATCCCTGTCCAAATACGTTGACGGGACGCTTGGTTCACACTTTCATCCAAGCTTAAATCGACATTACCATCGGTTATTAAAATCCAATCTTGCCGGAACCCAGGTTTGAGTGAGCCTGCAGCGGGCGTCTTCAATAAAAGATTGAGAATCGACTCCACATCCGTTTTTAAATCTTGTGTCACATAGCTTTTAAGATAATTCGCCAATTTAATCCGACTGGCTTCCGTCACATCAGATTCAGGAAACAAGACCCTTGGCTGCTCGCCAAAAAGCCAAACACCAATCGTTGCTTTACCTTCTGGTGCAAGTTGAGATAAAAGCTGAATTGCTTCAGGGGTAATTCTGTCGGGGTCGCTGGTTTGCATGCTACCAGAGGCGTCAACCAGAACACGAAACTGTGTCTCTGCCTGACTAAAAGAAGACCACGTCGAGACAACAACAAGAGTCAATACTGCATAGACTTTAAACCATTTCACGTCTGATAACTCCTAAGCATGAACACAATAAACGTATCATTTCGCTGAGTCGCTGATCTCAAAAACAGAACTGATTAAACCGTACTAGCAAGTTGTGACTAGATCACATATAACCAAGTCAGTGTACGAATCGAACAGCACTAAGACACTGCGTGCCAGCATACAGTGAGCCGCCACCATCAGGCGACATCATAAGGTTTCGGCATACCATGGACCCATTTAATCGCATGGGTTTCCCACTCATCTTCTTCTACCTTATTCTCACTGATCGCATAATCACGAACAGTCAGTCCTTGGCGCAACATCTCACGATGACTTCCTACCACCAAGGGATGCCAATTCGGCAAATCCCCTGTTTCTTTTAATACTCGATAGCTACAAGTATCTGGCAGCCAATCGAACTCGTCAATTTGTTCCGGCGTCAAGGTAATGCAAGAGGCCACTTTCTCTTGTCGAGTGGCATAGACTGTGCACTGACACTGGCCAATATCAAGCTGTTCACAAGCCAAATTGGTATACACAACTTCGCCGCTGTCCTCATCTTCTAACTTTTGCAGACAACATTTACCACACCCATCGCATAAGGATTCCCATTCGTCTTTAGACATATCAAACAACGAAGTGGTTCGCCAAAATGGCTCATAACGCTTGGCAATCATAGTTAATAAACCGCCTCTGTCGGCGTCTTATACAAATCCAATAAATAGTCTTCTTTCGCTGGTGGCAGCTGTAAATAGAAGCCCTTTTCCTTAATGTCTTTAATGACGCTCTCAGCATTGGCTCGTGCCAATTTACTTTCTTTGGTCAAGAGCATCGTCATGGCACTGATGCCTGAACCAAAACGCGTCATTAGATCCTCTGGAATCTCTTTTAAGCCAACGCGTTTTTCCACATACAAGTACATGCCATCCTTTTTAGAGGAGCGAAATACTTCAACGATCAAGTGCTGTTTCATAGTGTTCTCAAGGTTACGGTTTTTCGGATTTAAAACGTTCTAGAATTGGATTAATAATCGCCTCACGACGCCATCCGGTCATCGCAGGATTGTGCCAATCAATTGGTGTTCCATCAAACAAGTGACGCACAATAGGATCCAACAATTTTCGTTTCATCATCGCTTCTGGCGCAATCTGTAACTCTGTGGCTCGTTCTCGTACAAAGGCCTTAATCTCCTTGGTCAGCTCACCAGCTTGAGAAGGCAGCGGCACCTCTAAAGGCAATTGGAGCTCGTCACTGGAAAGGCTTTTCACCATAGCGACTTTTTTGAGAATCTCCTCGCCATAGAGTCGATGTTGTCGCCCAGTCAACTCTTCCGTATTGGCGATCGCCTTATGGTGATCGGGTAAATTTTTCCCCAACGCCCACAAGGTTCTGTCTTTCAGAATCTGACCTTTAGGAATATCTTCTTTACGTGCCTGTTCATCTCGCCATATATACAATAAGCGCAGTAACGTTAACCCTTCAGGCGAAAGACGCCAAGCGGCTTTAATACCGTCCCAGTTTTGCTCAGGATCGGCGTTCATTTGGTATTGCCATTTCAAGGATTCACAATCCTCAAGCACCCAATCAAGCATATTTTTTTCTTGCAAACGAGCCACTTGTAAAGGATAGACCTCGGCCAAATACACAACATCCAACGCCGCATAACGTTTTTGAGCCTCCGTCAATGGCCGCTGAATCCAGTCAGAACGAGTCTCATCTTTTGCCACTTCAATTTGCAAATATTCTTGGATCAACCTCACATAGCTAAGAGACCATTGCCCTCCCGCATAGGCTTCACCAATTTGTGTATCGTAAAACGGTGCAGGCAAAACGCCTAATAGACGATCAAACACATCTAAATCTTCAGAGCAGGCATGAAACACCTTCATGACAGACGGATTGACCATCAATTCCCGCAAAGGTTCCCACGCATCAATCGTGAGCGGATCGATCAGTACCGCCTTATCCCCTTCACTGATTTGGATAAGTCCTGTTATGGGAAAGTATGTCGTACGACGGATAAATTCCGTATCCACAGCAATAACAGGCAACTCAGTCCAATACTGGCACCATGATGCCAGCGACTCATTGTCATCCACCCAGATAATATTTAAAGCGTGTTCTTGGTTATCCATGCTAGAGTTTTTTCCTACCCTCTAGCGCCAAAGCCAGAGTGTTGCCATCCACGTATTCCAGTTCACCCCCCATAGGCACACCATGGGCAATACGGCTAACGTTGATGTTTTTGGATTTAAGTTTTTCAGCGATGTAATGACAGGTTGCTTCGCCTTCGACCGTTGAATTGGTTGCGATAATCGCTTCTTCCACTTGATTGTATTCGACCATTTTTTCCAGGTGCTCAAGCCCCAGCTCTTCCGGCCCAATACCATCAATGGGAGACAAATGCCCAAGTAAGACAAAATAGCGACCATCAAACGTACCTGCCGACTCAATCGCAATCACATCGGCTGGTGTTTCCACTATACACAGCCTTGTTGCATCACGCTCTTCATCACGACAAATACTGCACTCGGACTCTTCAGTTAAGGTACGGCAGCTAGAACAGCGGCCGACCTTATCCAAAGCGTTACGTAGTGCACTTGCTAACCTATCCGCCCCTTGATGCTCTCGCTCCAAAAGATATAACGCCATCTTTTGAGCCGATTTGGGACCAACACCGGGCAAACACCGGAGCGACTCAATCAGCTCTTTAATTAAGGGACTAAACAAGCGCTTCTCCTAGAACGGCATTTTGAAACCAGGTGGAAGAGACATGCCAGCCGTCGCCGCTTCCATTTTTTCTTTTTGACCCACTTCGATTTTACGAACAGCGTCGTTCATCGCAGCCGCCACCAAATCTTCTAGCATTTCTTTGTCGTCTTCAAACAAAGAGTCGTCAATGGAAACACGTTTGACATCATGACGGCCCGTCATAACCACTTTTACAAGACCTGCACCTGCTTGGCCTTCAACTTCCATATTGGCCACTTCTTCTTGGGCTTTTTGCATATTTTCCTGCATTTTCTGCGCTTGGCGCATCATGTTACCCATTCCACCTTTAAACATAGTCGTCTCCAATTAAGCTTTCACTTTAACAGTATCATAAATCAGTTGTGCGCCCATCGTCTGCGATAAAGCTTGCACAACTGGGTGCGAATTAAGATGATCAATCGCCACTTGCAACGCTTCCGCGCGCTTGCTGGCGGCAAACTCCTCAGCGGTAACGCCCCTTGTATCTTCAACCGTATCGATGATCAAAGGTACGTGCAGAGAGAAAAAGTCGCTTAAGGCGCCTTGTATTTGCTCATAACGTGTTTGGTTCAACATATGGCCATACTCTAATGGCACCTCCAAACGAACCCCTTGCTCGCTTGCGTCAACCAAACTCGAATTCATTAATATATTTTGTACTAGCCCCGTTAATGGCAACCTAGGGGCCACCAGCCACCAAAGCTCCATAGTAAGATCTTGATAGTGGGCAATTTCAGGCAACGGCATCCCCAATGCTGGCTGAGACACTGTATCCTGCTTTCTGTGAGCAGGCACATTGGCCTCGACTTCTTCCGGAGCGGCCTCTTCCTCAGTAGAAGGCTCATCACTATCTGAATGACCAAGGGCTTCAACCAAATCCGCCGCCGGATTAAAAGGATCAGACACATCGGCAATGGCTCGTTCCTCTGCCTCTTCTTCATCCTCTTCGTCGTCCTCATCCTCTTCTATAGCGGCGGCTTTTACTTTTTCAACGACCGCTTCAATATGTTTGCTCGATGGCGGTATGACATCTTGCGGCTGACTTTCATCTGTCCTACTTTCCTGCTCTGGCTCCGTTACGGGTTCAGAGGAGGAATCTGTTTTTATTTGAGCGCGCTCATTGGTCGTATTATCCGCAGCGGATAGCGGCGAAACCTCATCATCTTGTGAGGCTTGCGGGACCATCGGCCCCAGTTCAGGAGAATCTTCCCAAGGGGGACGCTCAGATTCAGGTACTGACTCTCTGATAGGATTGGACAACTCAGCGTCGTCTCTAGCCGATTCAAAACTGTCTTCGGTCAATTCAGGGCTATTTCCAGTCAACTCAGCTCTGTCTTCAGTTTGTACAGTACTCTGTTCAGACAATTCAGCCTCTGGAGAGACTGACGAATGTGCTTGAGTCGGCCCATCGGCAACGGCTGTCGGCTGGCCAACCTCTGTCTGGTACGATTGCGGTGGCGTGGCATGACTCACCCTCATCGGGGGGGCCGGACGAAAAGCGATCAAGCGGAGCATCAACATCTCAAAGCCAGAACGTGCCGTGTGCGCCAAATGTAAATCACGACGACCGATCAATAAACTTTGATACATCATCTGAATTTCTTCAGCGCTCACTGTCGCGGCGATATGTTGGATACGAGCAAGGTCGCCCAACTGATCCAACAAGGCACCTGGCACTTGCTGCTCAATCGCCACTCGGTGCAAGACGTCCAGCAAACTGCCACAAATGGCGGAAAAATCCGGTTGATAATCGGCAAGCAATTCCACTCGTTGTAACACGTCAGCGGCATTCTTAGCGGCCACACTTTCCAGCAAATCCATCACTTGGGACTGATTCACCAACCCTAACATGGCCGTTACACCGGTTTCCGTAATCGTGCCGTTACCAAAGGCAATGGCTTGATCCGTCAAACTTAGCGCATCACGCATACTGCCGTTCGCGGCTTGACCGATTTGCCATAACGCAGGCATATCAAAGGAAACTTGTTCGGAATTCAGCACCGTTTGTAGATAGTCCACCACTCGCTGTGGCGACATATTTTTCAGGTTGAACTGCAAACAGCGCGACAAAATCGTCACTGGAAGCTTTTGTGGATCCGTCGTCGCTAATAAGAATTTAACATGTGGCGGCGGCTCTTCCAGGGTTTTTAACAAGGCGTTAAAAGAATGGGTCGATAGCATGTGCACTTCGTCGATCAAATAGACTTTAAAGCGGCCACGAGTGGGCGCATATTGCACATTTTCCAGAAGTTCGCGGGTATCTTCGACCTTGGTTCGAGACGCCGCATCAACCTCAATCAAATCGACAAAACGCCCTTCGGCAATTTCGACACAACTGTCACAGGTGCCACAAGGCTCAGGGGAAATACCATGGGTTTCGCAGTTTAAGCATTTAGCAAAAATACGGGCGATGGTGGTTTTCCCCACACCGCGTGTACCACTAAATAAATAAGCGTGATGAAGACGCTGCTGGCGCAAAGCATTGACCAATGCTTGAAGGACATGGTCTTGCCCAGCCATTTCAAGAAACGTCTGCGGACGCCATTTACGTGCTAAAACTTGATAACTCATGATAGATACTGGCTAATAAAAAGCGATTTTTTATTGTACGGCAGTCCGAGCAATTTCGAAACCATTCAAACTCAAGTTTTGCAGCGTTAAGATGGGGATAATACTAAAAATATCATTTTATAGATCAGTAGGTTAGCATTTAATCAATCGACTCACCCAGAGGCCCTGAGTGAGTCACAGGCAATTAATTTACCTTTTGCTCATGAATTTTACGCTGGCGCTCACGCTCTAGCTCTTTTTCACGACGGTGTTTTTCCACGGCATCCATGACTTCTGCCCCAATATGGGCTTCGCCGCGCTCTTTGGCTAATTGCACTTGGCGCTCACGCTCAATAAAACGCTGGCGCTGTTCATCCGTGTATTTATCAAAACAATGTGGGCAGCTAACCCCTTGCTGGTAGCGCTCGTCTTGCTTTTCTTCTTCGGTGATTGGCATACGACAAGCATGACACTGGTCATATTGTCCTTTTTCCAAGCTATGGTTTACCGATACACGGTTATCAAACACAAAACAGTCGCCTTCCCACATGGACTCTTCCTGTGGCACTTCTTCTAAATACTTAAGAATACCGCCCTCAAGATGGTAAACCTCTTCAAAACCCTGCTCTTTTAAGAAAGCGGTAGATTTCTCACAACGAATCCCACCAGTACAAAACATGGCCACTTTTTTGTGCTTAGTCGGGTCTAAATTTTCTTCCACATAACTTGGGAATTGACGGAAAGTGTCCGTTTTAGGGTTCACCGCGTTTTTGAAGGTACCGATTTGGTATTCATAATCGTTACGGGTATCGATTAACACCACATCTGGATCAGAGATAAGATTGTTCCATTCCGTTGGCTTGACGTACGTCCCCACCACACGCTTAGGATCGATACCTTCAATCCCCATGGTGACGATTTCTTTTTTCAATTTCACTTTGGTGCGATAGAAAGGCATAGCGTCATCGAAAGATTCTTTATAGCCAATGTTTTCTAAGCCTGGCTGTTGATCCAACCACGCCAACATCGCATCAATACCTTCGCGCGACCCAGCCACCGTACCATTGATGCCTTCACTAGCCAGCAATAAGGTACCGCGAATGCCGTTGTCTTCTAACACCGCCTGTAGCGGTTCACGTAAAGATTCAAAATGGGGCAACTCGACAAATTTGTAGAGTGCACAAACAACAACTTTAGACACTTTCTTTCTCCTATGCGGTCTGGAACGTAAAACCAGAGCAATTAAACAAGCGGCGCATTATAGAGATTTTTTCAGGACATTTCGAGTCTGATTTGCGGCTTCGTACACGGGGCGACCTAAACGACATAGCAGAGAAAGTGATTATTGATCTGGGTCGAGAGTCTTCGCAGTAGTGTTATTAACACGAAACCATCCGGCAATACTGTGGCGAGTGCGCTTCGCCACCTTGACCTCGTGGTAAAAATTCTCACTTAAAAACACTGCCAGCCGACCCTTTTTCGGGAAAAAACGCCCTATTTCCACATCAGGATTATGCTCGTCGTACACCACAAGCTCACCACCATCCCCGTCTTGCCAATCATCGTTAAGATACAAAACCGTGGATAACACGCGGTTGCTTTTCCCCTTAAAGGCATCAAGATGCTTTTCATAGAACGCGCCTTTTTCATAGCGAGCAAAGTGGGCTTCGTAATCAAACAGCCCCAAGAAGAACTGACGATTCAACACAACACGCAATGCTTCCATTTCATCCAAAAAGGTTTTACGGGTGGGGGTTACTGGGTCAATCCATTGGATATAATCACGGCGCGCATCCAAGGCGACTTGGTGATCCTGTTTACGGCCAATACCCGCTTGCAACATGGTGGCATTGCGAATACTTTGCGCCTCTTCCATCAGCTTTTCCGTAAACGCCTGCGAAAAAAAGTCGTCCTGAATGCTCCAGCCTTTGGTCTGCAAATCGTTCAGTAACAGGGCAAACGGCTCAATGCGGCTAAACGCAGGCAATAATCGTTCAGGCAAATCATCAGGCAATAGCTCAGCCGCATCAAGCTGAGAAAGGGTCGTATCACAAGTCATATCAATTTCATTCGCATTAAAAACGGCATTATTGCCAAAGCATTATGATACTGTAGCACACGCCATAACACACGAATTTCGTTACCGATAAGTGACTGGCGTCATGCTTCCCAACAACATTGAGTCGTGCTATTTTTCGCAGCCATGAAACAGCCCTACGTTCTTCGCGATTATCAGCAACAAGCGGTTAACGCGACCTTATCCCATTTTCGAAAAAGTGCCGATCCAGCTGTCATCGTCTTACCTACCGGCGCGGGCAAAAGCCTAGTCATTGCCGAGCTAAGCCGCTTAGCACACGGTCGCGTAATTTGCTTAGCCCATGTAAAAGAATTGGTCGAGCAAAATCACGCCAAATTTCTCGCGACGGGCTTATCAGCAGGCATTTTCTCCGCAGGACTCAATCAAAAGAGCGCCACGGAAAAAACCACGTTCGCCAGTATTCAGTCTATTTCGGCTCATTTGGATGCGTTTCAACAGCCTGCTAGCCTCATCATCATTGACGAATGTCATCGTGTTGAAATGGAAGAAGGCAGCCAATACCAAAAAACCCTCGCTCATTTTTTAGCATTAAACCCCAACACCAGAATATTGGGGTTAACCGCCACCCCTTACCGATTAGGATCTGGTTGGATTTATCACAGCCACTATCATGGTTTTGTCCGTGATGCCGTCAATACATTTTTTAAACGCTGCATCTACGAATTACCGCTTCAACATATGGTGAAAAACGGCTATTTAACCAAACCTATTCACTATGATGCTGCCATTGCCCATTATGACTTTAGCTTGCTCACCGAAAGCTTAGATGGTGAACAAGACACCGATGCCATTGCGTTAAACGAACTCATTCACAAACACCCGCGAGTCACACAAGCTATTACGGAACAGATCGTGCAGCTAAGCCAGAAGCGCCAAGGCGTAATGATTTTTGCTTCCACCATTGAGCACGCCACCGAGATCGTAGGCTATTTAAAACACCTAGAACACAACCAAGCAGACACGACAAAAGAATCGTCCATCGCCCTTATTACAGGTAAAACACCCAATAAAGAGCGGGACAGATTAATCAATGAATTCAAAGCCAGAAAAATTAAATATTTGGTGAACGTATCGGTACTAACAACAGGGTTCGATGCTCCCCATGTGGATGTCATCGCCATTTTACGTCCGACCCAATCCATTAGTTTATTTCAACAAATCGTCGGCCGAGGCTTGCGCTTAAGTCCAGGCAAAAAAGACTGCTTGATTTTGGATTACACCAACAATGGCTACAATATATTCCAACCTGAAGTGGGCGAAAAGAAACCCACCAAAGACTCAGAAGCCGTCTTAGTACATTGCCCTGAATGCGACTTTGCCAACATATTTTGGGGCAGAAAAGACAGTGAGGGCAATATTATTGAGCATTTTGGACGTCGCTGCCACGGCTTGATGGACACCCCTCATGGCGAAGAAGAATGCACCTATCGGTTTACCTTCAAACGTTGCCCACATTGTAATGAAGAAAACGACATCGCCGCACGCCATTGCACCCACTGCCATGAGCGATTGATCGACCCAGACGACCAGCTGCGTAACGCACTCAACTTAAAAAATAACAAGGTCCTACGTTGCTCCGGCATCACACTCACCTTATTAAAGGCTGAGCAAGCCATCAAAGTGACCTACCACGACGAAGACGGCAGCACGCTCAGTGAATCTTTCTTTTTTAATCAGAAAAAATCCAGACAGCGCTTTAATGAGCAGTTTGGTCGACGTATTGCCAATGGCACTCATCCATTGACGTTTGATACCCCAGAAGACGCCATGAAGTTTGAGTCCTACTTTCCTGCGCCAGATTTTGTCATCGCTAAGAAACAAAAAAACTACTGGCAGGTAAGTGAACGGTTATTTGATTACCAAGGGCCTTATCGAAAAGCAAACGAGACCCACTAACCCGTCTTCTTTTGTGCATTTTTAAAAGACACATCAAAAGGCAAGTTTAAACTATTCAAACGCTCAATTGCTTTCACTCCCAGCACACCAGAAGGCAGACCATCAAACAACACCATACAAAAATTCGCCGCCATGTTTTCGGCAAAAATAACGGCCGTTTTTTCATCGACGCCTACCGCTTTAAAACGCTTAGTGACTCCCTCCGTCATCACGGAAAGCTGTTTACTGTGGTAACCCCCATGAGCCAAACTATCAAACAAAGCCAAACGGGCAAATTCAGAGTATTGATCATAAAAAGCAAAGAGAACTTGAGCCATTTGCAACAAATAATCGGTTGGGGATAGGGAATGTGTTTGTGCGTCCGCCGCTTCACGAAGAGCAACGTCCATTTCATCGAAGAAAATATCTTTTACAAGGGAGAGTTTATCTGGGAAATGAACAAATAAAGTACCTACAGACACGCCAGCCTGAGCGCTTAAATAACGCGTGCTCGTATTCTCGATGCCATTGTCTAAAAACGCTTGCTTGGCGATACGCTTAATTTTGGCACGAGTATTGGCCTTTTGAGTTTGACGCGAGCTCACAAAACATCCTCTTGGTAACAGTACGTTTTGGAGTTTATCTTGTCCCAATTATGAACACGAGTCTATTTTCACTTAAAAAACCACAAAAGCCGTTCCACGCAGAATCCAGCCCTTAATTAAGAAAACGCAGCCGCTTCATTTGATCGGAATTCAGGCTCTCTGATAACGAGGACATGAACTTAATAATACGCTTTGCATTGACGCCAAAATCCCCTTTACCGACTCGAGAACAAGAACGCATATCCACACGAGTCTTGCCATTATCTGTCGTCATAAGGCGGATCACTACATCATCACGAAAACCAAAAACGGGCGTTCTTGCCGTCGCTTCAATCAAACCCACTTCCGGATAAGAGGCAACCAACACCCAATCGTTATCCTGCACCAGTTTCAATGCCTTTTGAAACACAACCTCTTTGCTCTTGTTGGTCAAAAGAGGCTTTACATTGGGATAAAACTTTTTCTGAATACTCGCCCATTCTTTATGGTAAGAAAGACTGTTCTCACCAGAATGACGCAAAAAATTCACGTTTATATAAGCAGGAGGCGTCACCATATCCGTCGTGATATCGTTAATTTCAGGCAGCCCAGAACGCTGCACATAAAAGATAATCCACATAGCGCTGTATAACAGGGTTAACACCAGCACCAAATAGAAGAAACGGGCGGTCGCTGCATTGCACTCTTTACGGCAGACGATCAAGGAAATCACCGCTAATAAAGACAACACAAGAGAAGCAATAACGCTCTTTTTCAATAACGCAAACCCCGTTACAGGGTCAAACACACCCACTCTAACACCGGCTATGGATATAAAAGCTAAGCAACCTACCAACATCAGGAGTACGTATAACACGGGCGAGATGTAGCGACTCATAAAATACTCAGATAACAGATATATAACTCACACCTTAGCTTGCTAACGCCGACGCGAACAGAACAACCCTTAACCTTTAGATCTTATTCCTCAATTTTTGCTTATTTTTCGTCAATATATGCGCAAATTACAGCCAAAAGAGCTTCCTACTCATTGATTTTCAATGATTCTGTCGAAAAGTGCGCTAGAATGTTTCCCCTCAAAAAAACTCATCTATGCCGATCAAGAACACATTATGCTCCTAAAACACCCACCACACTGTGTCGATAAACTCCGTCAACAATGTCAGCAAAACGCATTGCGTCCTTTCATCGCTCGTGGCTCTAATACCATTCGTTGCCCCTCCTGCTTGATGGCGGAATTTGCCTGCTTTTGCCAACACAGAAAAACCAGCGAACCCCCCTTCCAGTTCATTCTGCTCTTCCATCGTGATGAAATACATAAACCGACCAATAGCGGTAGGCTGATCGCCGACTTATACCCCAACGACACACAAGCCTTTATTTGGGACAGAACACAGCCGCCAGAGCCCCTTGTGAAGCAGCTTAAAGCCGTCCAAGGGCATTGCTCCATCTTGTTTCCCAACACCCCGACCGCGCAATCACAAAACCGACAGCCACAAAGCTTACCACTGCCCACAACACCAGAAGACAACAAACACACCTTTATTGTGCTAGATGGCACTTGGAAACAGGCCAGCAAAATGTTTCATCAAAGCCAATGGCTAAAGGCCATCCCTCATTTGGAAATTAACAGCGAAGCACAGCGATCGTTTTTAGTCAGGCACTCCAGTCACAGCATGCAATTTGCCACTGCTGAAGTCGTCGCATTACTGATGGACAGCCTAGGGCACCAACAAGAGGCCAACCATCTGTTAGCCTATAACAGCCTCTTCAATACCCACTGTCTTAATAGCCGAAAACGGAGAAGTTAGCAGACAGGCAGAGTGAGCAAACACTTGATCAAAACGATATAAAAAGAGAGGAAAGAGCATTAGATATAGTCACCTAATGCACTCAAAGACAGCCTAACGACGAAATAGCATGGTGACCATGCCATCAGAATGAAATTGTACCGCTTGGCTCTTTTTGCGTCCCACTAGAATCGGACCATTATCGAGAAACAAGAACGCTTTCCAAGTGCGCTTAAATACTCCCCAAGGCATCTCAAACACCAACTCATTATGGCAGCAAAAAAAGACTTTCGCTTCTTCCCCCCAAGTAGTGACATGGGTCAGAACTTCCTCAGGCAACGCCTCTTCTGTGGAGTCCCAGCGTTTTTCCCACGCCACCTTCATCACTTGTAACTCAGCCTTGTTCGGCCAGTCTTGCTCCGTAAAATGATCAGGGTGAATTTGATTATCACTAATATAGTCACGCCATACTGACGCCGCACCTTGCTCATCCAGCAAGCGAATCTCAGCCAGGTCCTGCGTCGTGACCTTTGGGTCTTCACGCTTAAAAATCCAATTCTTTGAAAAACTGTCTAACGATGTGTATGCCATTATTTCCTTCGTAAACCATGAAAGATGAAAAAAAGTAACCAAATAGATGAAAAAGGATCGTTTGTTCCCCGCCCCATCCACCTCTATCATTACAAATGTTGTAATAAAACAACATTTTCAACCAAGAGCACGAACAAGAGCTCATTAAAAATACTGAATAAAGGAGTACCATTATGGATTCTCAAGACCAATACGAAGCACTATTAAAAGCATGGGGGTTTGAAGACCGCAGTGTAGAACGCCAAGCACGTCGTGCAAAAATTGCTCGCGCAGCCAAAATTGTCTTATCTGTCTGTAAGGATATGATTCTTCACGCTCGCAAACCACGTTCACACGCAACAAGCCACTAGTGCTGAACAGCACGTTGAAACAAATAATAATACTTAGACCCAATCATCGGGCAACAGTATAACCTATTTGATACATTTTAAGGGGAGAAAAACAATAAAACCCCCTCCCTTCCTCTTCGTTACCCTCACACCATTACCACACCTTTTTATATTAACCTTACACCTTCTTTCATACTTTGAAATTCGCTATCATCCAAGCTCACACATAACCTAAATTGTTTTTATGACTGACCAATACAAAGCCATTCTTTTTGATTGCGACGGTGTCATTGTTGACACAGAAAATATTTCTAACCAAATACTAAAAAAACAATTTGCTCGATATGGTCTCATCGTTGACGATGCCCTGCTACACGAACGCTTCTCAGGCTTTACCAACAAAAAAAACATTGAGACAGCGGAAAAAATGCTTGGCAAGGCTTTACCGGAGTCATTTGAAAGAGAATTCAGAGAAGAGTTCCAACACACCATTAATCATCACTTAGAACCCATTCATGGTGTGCGCCAGCTATTAGGCAAAATAACCGTACCCATCGCCATGGCAACAAACGCAAGACGGGATGAAATGGAGTTCAAACTCCACAAAATTGGCCTAGCGGAACGCTTTGCAACCCGTTTTAGCGTTGATGACGTGAGCAAAGGCAAACCCTTTCCCGACCTCTACCTAAAGGCCGCTGCAGCATTGGGGGTTGCCCCAGAAGATTGCATTGTCATTGAAGACTCGATTGCGGGGATTACCGCAGGGCGGGGCGCCGGTATGCGTGTTTTTGCCTTTAGCGAAACGCTATCCGCTGACAAACAAACCGCCGCTGGCGCAACGGTTTGTTTTGATACCATGGAAGAACTCGAAAAGCTGCTCGGTTTGCACTAGCTTGACAGCGATTATTGCTCGCCAAACCAGTAACAAGACCGACTAGCTCATGGATTTTAATTGCTTTAGCAGACTCTTTGGCAACTCTTTAATAGTAAGAGTGCCAGTGTCTGCATCAAAGTGAACCGTCTCACCAAGCAGATCACTGTCAAAACTCATGGTGAGTGCTCGTGAACTCCCTGAAAGGCGCGTTAGTTTTTTCAACCCAGCCTTCTCCACGAAAATCTCTTTTTCCATTTTAAAACTGTCTGAATCAGCGATCTCCAAAAACTTATTGGCCTGTTCTACAGAAAAGCGCGTTTCCACTTCATGGGCGATGTCCTTAATCTCCAACGGCTCCCGCTCTTCCGCTTTACTTTGACAATGCTCTGATACCACACGCTTAAAATCATTTGCCTGCTTTGATGGCAAGCCTTCGGATTGGCAAAACGCCGAGGTTAAATCCACCAACTTACGAGTTTCTTTGGCCGCCGCCTTCGGCTCATCACAACCAATAAATTGCGTAAAATACTCACTTTCAAATTTAGGCGCGCGACCAAAACGAAAAGCAATATAGCGCCCTTCATCCTCCGCCTGCCAGGCACTAAGATTAATACGCAATGCCATATGAAGCTTTTCTATTTCAATTTGCTCCACTTGCGACAGGCTCAAATCCGCCCCGAGACCAATCCCCTGTTTGCGCTTTAACAAGACAATGTATAAAAAATGCGTATCATGCAGCTCGTAATGGTTAAACCACAATAGCCCACCTTCCGCTTCTTCAACATTTTCTAAATACTTTAAATACTCAGCAGCACACTCTTTAGAAAATCCAGCAAAATCCAAAAACGCGCCATCTTTAAAATGCTTTGTCAGTAACGCGGGGAGTTGTGACCCCTCATCACTACCATGTGGATTCGAAAAACGTCCCGTATTCATACCGGAACGATTAAATAAATTAATCACTTGTTCAGAAAGCGCTTGGGCCTGCATATCGACCGGATTTTCATTAGGGCGCGCAATTAATATTGCTTTCCGCTCACCTTCATGCTTTTGAATTTCATGCACAATTAAGTTGGTAATAGACACCAGCAACCTCTTACGTTTAGTATGAATAAATTATGACCACGCCTCAGAAAGGCAATTCAACACCGATAGCACGACTTATGATCAAACCTAAAAGCACAAAGAAAGACACACGCAAAGAGATTGATTCTCTCGTCGAGGAATTTATCAAAGCTAAAGGACAGATCCAGCAAGTTGAGATGGGAGAATCTGGTCTTGTTGACGGCAAGTATAACACGAGCCACATAGGCTTTACCGAGCCCAAAAAAGAGCGTACACCACTAAATCACATTGTGGCCGCTCTAGATGAGCGTAAACACCCAAAACATAAATCATCCAGCATTAAGAAACGCCCTAAAAAGAAAATTATCTACGATGATTTTGGCGAACCGATACGCTGGGTATGGGAAGAATAGTGCAAATATTTCCCGTGAGGTGTTCTTCGCTGCCCAATACCTTTATTATATCGATATATCTCAATATGGGCATCTTAATAGAGACCAACAAGGAGCACTCATGTCAGTACGATATCTACACGCCATGATCAGAACCGACAAACCAGAAGAAAGCCATACCTTCTACACCCAAGGTCTGGGGCTTGTTCAGACACGCCGTATGGACAGTGAAAAAGGACAATTTTCGCTTATTTACTACGCAACGGAAAAAGGGGCACCAGAAGTGGAGCTCACCCACAACTGGGACGATCGAACCTACAGCGGTGGCGACCAATTCGGTCACCTTGCTTTTGAAGTAGACAACATCTATGACGTCTGCGCCAACTTGCAATCCATGGGTGTCACCATCTTGCGTCCCCCACGCGATGGCCACATGGCATTTATCAAAGACCCGAACAACATCTCCATCGAGCTATTGCAAAAAGATGGCAGCCTTGAACCCGCAGAGCCTTGGCTATCCATGGAAAACACTGGCTCTTGGTAAGCACTTTATCTAAGAACAACCTGATTACAAAACATTCTTTTTGATTACATTTAGTTACAAAAAGGTGTTTTGTGACAGGTCGTTACTACATTTGCACTACAGTCACGCCCACCTAAATCTCCTAATCTTGATCCCATAGTCAGAAGTTGAGCAGTGCTTTTTCTTCTAGCAACAACCAAACACTAAAAAACACTCTCAAAAATTGATGGAACTAGTCGTTTAGGAGGCTCTCATGAAAATCTATCGCTTTATGACACTTTGCATCATAACCAGCACCTTTGCATTGGTACAAAATGTCTTTGCTGAGACAGGCACTCTAACATTCCCAAAAGACAGCACCTACAACAACAATGCCAGACTCTACAGCAGCGCGATTCAAAAAAGACTCAACGACCAAGATGGAGATGGCGTCATTGATGGACGTGACCTATGTCCGAGTACGCCACCAAGGACCGTTGTTAATAACGATGGCTGCTCCGTTGCCTCCACCAAGCTGCTCAGCTTAGATATGAAGGTTCTATTTGATTCAGGTAAAGCGGTTGTCAAACCTCCCTTTTACCCACAAGTCAAAAGGCTAGCTGACTTCTTACGAAAATACCCAAAGAGCCACGTTAAAATTGAAGGCTACACAGATAATGTTGGCAACCAAGCCTACAATTTAAACCTATCTCAAAGACGGGCGTCAGCCATTGCCAATGTATTGGTCAAAACGTTTGGCATTTCGCCATCTCGAGTGGAGGCCATCGGACACGGTCAGAATAATCCTATTGCCTCTAATAACACAGAAGCAGGAAAAGAGCGTAATCGCCGCGTTGTCGCTGAAGTATTTGCGAAACAAAAAACGGATAGACTTCGCTGGACTATCTACAGCGTAGACAACAATCAAAACACCGCTTTTAATACTAGAAATTAACCCCGCCAGCCACCATTTAGATTTTGCGAAATAAAGCACGGCCCAAGCATCAGGGAAAAGTATCAGGCAACAAGCAACAAGCGTTATAAAGGCAACTAAGCCTTTATAACGCCATACATTATGCTCTCACCCACGACCCACTTATAACTTAAAATCATACCTTAATTTCTATTTTATCATTAGCGGCAAGCTTACCCACACCTCTATTGACACCCAGCGCCCTTAGACACCCCATCACTTCTTAACCAACTGTTTAAAAAATAACCTTTAGAATGGGTGACTAAGATAACAAGCAAGTCTATACTCTTTCTTTGCAATTTCTTTAGACTTTTTGTTGTAGCAGGTTGTCATGGTCAAAGTACGTTGTTATCAAAAACTCATTCTGAACAATAAGAATATAAACAAATTTTATATCACTCTGTTATCCCTCTTTACTATGATTACAATATTGTCATCGCCAAGCGTCAATGCGATGACAGTGAACGCGACTTTCGAGCCGCCTTCTAAAGACACTACCCCCGTTTTAGAGCTGGGCCCTCCAGAACATACGACCATTCTGTCCATTGCCGACATTGAGAGCCTACCGATATACAAAACGGACAACATCGAGCATTTTGATGGCCCCTCTGGACAGTTCTATGGTGTCTGGCTTAACGATCTGTTAGAAAAATACCACCTTAAGGATGCCCCACGGCTGCGCTTTACCGCTCTAGATGGGTACGAAGTATTTATCGATAAATCAAGCCGACAAAAACGACAATATTTTTTAGCCACTCGGTTAAACAATCTTCCTATTACAACCGACAATCTAGGGCCATTGATGCTTCTCATCCCTTATGATTTAGACCTACCCATCACCCAAGCCGCATCCAAAAGCCGTTGGATTTGGGCCCTGCACACCATAATTGCCCAATGAAAATCACCACTTCCGCAAAAACAATGCGCCTCATTATCTGGCTGATCTTTATCTTTTTTTTAATTTTGTGTATTGGATCCTTGTCGTATTTCCAAAAACAGTCTCGCCAATTATTGGGGTCTAACTTTACGGCGCTGGTCATTGACGTAATGCAGGCAGAAGAAGATGCCCACTTATTAAAACGCGCTCTAATGCAGCTGAAAAGCAACAGCCCCTACTTTGACAGCAATGAACTAAAAGCCATCAGCTTAAGGATGCAATACCGCTTTCCTATCATTGATAGAAAAATGCAAAAAAGCTCTTTTGAGCCGGCCACATACCAGCCTTATACAAAGAAATTACAAATGTTAAAGAGTTTATTACCAGAATTAGGCAAACGTATTGAGGCCTTCCAGAAAGACCCAAGCAACAAAGCACCTCTTGTCGATTTACTCACGACATTTGATGTCGATATGAGCTTTGCCTATAACGAACTACACACTATTATTCAGGTTAATTCAGACATAGAGCGCCGCTTAAAAAACAAATTGACCTTGCTGATTTGGGGGCTTGTCTTCGCCTTCCTCTGTACGCTATTTGCTCTATGCCTAGCCATTACTCATTTATATTCCAAAAGAGAAGAGCTCACCATACAAAGCAACGTGGATCATCTTACTCAATTACCCAACCGGCGCTTTATTGCAGAAAAGACCCAAGAGTTCCTATCAGAAGCCCCAGATTTTATTGGCCTAGCTATTTTAGACCTTGACCACTTCAAAAAAGTGAATGACTTATTTGGGCATCCAGCGGGAGACGAAGCCCTCAAAGCCATCGCCAACATCATCAAGCAATACACCACGCCTCCTCATATTGCAGCGCGCCTTGGCGGCGAAGAGTTCTGTATATTGTTTACCGATATTTCAGAAAGAAAAGCCAACACCATTTGTGAAGACATTCGACAAGCCGTCGAAGAAACCAATATTCCAATCAACAATACCAGCACCCAAGTCACCATCAGTGTTGGCTTGTATTGCCAAGCCAACACTTGTGACGCTCAAGCATTTCGTCATATCTATCAGATGGCCGACAATGCTCTCTACCTGGCGAAGAAGCAAGGGAGAAACCAAGTAGTCATGTTTCAGAAAGAAGTCATGGATCACGCTTAACCACCTCCCATCTAAAAACAGAGACGAACAGATAATATGACTTGGCTGAAACGAGAATCTTGGCTATTCGACTCTAACAATGGAAAAACAGCATAAAGTTAAGCATAATACTGCCCATATGGTCAGCGTTCTTGCTGTATGGAATCAGAACAACGAACGTAGAGAGACCTTTGCAGGATGTCACGAACGACGCCAAGACGCGGCAAAACAGATGAGAAAGCGGAGTTTATAGTTATAAATGAGCATTTTGAGTCTGTTTTTTAACAAAGTATTGGCAAGCGCAGTAGTCGTGCAAAAGTCTCGTAGATTTTTTAAATGGCACTCCCCCCTAATGCCACCATCATGCTAAGCAAACACTAATACACGATGGTAATACATCCTGTATTCGTGAACGTGCTTGAACTTCATAACTTATCAGTGGAAAGACTATGCTTCCGATATTTCACTTTATCCTTGCGTTACTGGTTATCTTTGCCTTAGCCGCATTAGTCAGTTACGACCGCAAAAAGATCCGTTTTCAATACATCGCACTCATGATTATTATTGAGCTTGCCATTACCTGGTTTCTGCTCAACTCATCCTACGGCTTAGCCTCCATTCAGAGCATTGCCACTGGATTTGAGAAATTGATGAAATTTGCTGGAGAAGGCACCAACTTTGTCTTTGGCAATATGAATAAACAAGGCTTAGCATTTGTCTTTATCAACGTGCTTTGCCCCATCATCTTCATCTCCGCGCTCATTGGTATTTTGCAGCACTTTAAAATTTTGCCTTGGATCATTCGCATCATCGGCACGACTTTGTCTAAAGTGAATGGCATGGGTAAACTGGAGTCTTTTAACGCCGTTAGCTCATTATTGCTTGGTCAATCAGAAAACTTCATTGCCTATAAAAGCATTTTGAGCAAACAGTCACCTCGTCGCATGTACACCATGGCAGCAACCGCCATGTCGACCGTGTCCATGTCCATCGTAGGGGCCTATATGACCATGCTAGAACCCAAATACGTGGTACTGGCACTTATTCTTAACCTCTTCAGCACCTTCATTATTCTGTCCATTATCAACCCATACCGCCCACACGAAGAGCCAGAACCCGAACTAAACGACATGCATGAATCGCAAACCTTCTTTGAAATGCTTGGCGATTACATTCTGGCGGGCTTCCGTGTAGCCATGATTGTCGCGGCCATGTTAATTGGTTTTATCGCCTTAATCGCCCTGCTAAACGCAATATTTAGCAGCCTGTTCGGTTTAAGCTTTCAAGACGTCATGGGATACTTATTCTACCCACTTGCTTGGATCATCGGCATCCCCGCGCACGATGCCCTACAAGTTGGCAGCATCATGGCAACCAAACTGGTGTCCAACGAATTTGTCGCCATGTTAGAAGTTCAGAAAATTGCTTCACAACTTGAACCCCGTAGCCTTGGCATTCTGTCTGTCTTCCTGGTTTCCTTTGCTAACTTTGCGTCCATCGGCATTGTGGCTGGTGCGATCAAAGGTGTCAGTGAAGAACAAGGTAATGTGGTCTCTCGCTTTGGCTTCCGTCTTGTTTACGGTGCAACGCTAGTGAGCTTGTTATCTGCTGCTGTGGTGGGCGCGATTTTATAACCGCCCATAATAAAGACACAAAAAACCATTAAAAAAGAGGTCAATCGACCTCTTTTTTTGATAAATATATTATGGTATTTACAGATAAACAGAGCGTTTACCCATAAGAGGACACTGAAACTGACTCAGCTCTAGAATAAACGTACCAAGTCAAGAACTCCGCTAGAAAGACACGCACTCAGGTGAATCCACACGCATCACAGACTCTTGCTGAAATTGCTTTCTGTACAAATTGCGCAGCGCTTCAATCTTCTTATTACTGGCTTTGTCATTGGTAGGGTAAATCAGCATCAGCGCACGACTGTCTTCTTTCGCCACCTTACCGTCATTTCCCAACCACTGGCCTTTCGCCGCAAACACCGTTAAACCATCACGAAAACGCGGTGTGACTTCTTTATCAACAAACCCTTGCCACTGAGCCTCAGTAACCACACCGCCCGCAGGACGACTCATACCAAAATACAAGGTTGTCTGCTGCATTTGATCGCCCACTGTACACGCCATAGTAGGAGCCGCAGACGCCTCCTTAGAACCCATCTGCGCACAGCCAGACATACCCAAAACCGCTACCGAGAAAACACCAACCACCACACTACGGCGAAAATAAGACTTCTGCATACTGTTTACCTTTTAGCCAAATACAAAGCGCCCGAAAACGCCAACAACGAAAATAAGAGACCTTACCGTTCCGTCGAAAAGCCCGCCCATTAAGAAATGAATTTGAGAAGCATTTTACTGTAAAGCGTACAAAACTTGCCAGCAATAAGGAAAACAGAGAAAGCCAATAGCAAGCTCCCTCACCCAAACACCACATCTTATCCAAAAATAAAAATGAAGCCTAAGAGCACTTTACGGTAGAATAAACAAAAGTTTGCCAGCATTAAGGAAGAGCATGACCTTAGAAAAGTCGTCATTACACTACGCCTCATTAGCCTGATAGATTTCAAGACCAAGACGTGATAGAAACCAATAAAATGTCGTTGAAAAGGATTTCAATATGTCAATTAAAGACCAAAAATTGCTGTACCATTTAACAAGCCTAGAAAATCTTGCATCCATTCTTACCCATGGATTATTACCCCGTAGCCAACTAAACAATTTTACCGATGTCGCAGACAGTGACATCGTTACAAAACGCCAAGCTCAAAAACTACAAGACTATGTACCTTTTCATTTTTTCAGCAAAAACCCTTTTGACTTAGCGGCTCAGCACACTTACAAGGACAAAACTTTTGTATTGATCGCGGTAAGACGAGATCATGCCAGTGCCAATAACTGGCAAATCATTCCACGTCACCCACTTGCAAACGAAGAGACAACACGACTCAATTACAGCCAAGGAATGGATTCCATCAACTGGGGTCTAATGAACCAAAGAAACTACAGTGATCATCATTGTAAAAGCGTCTGTATGGCAGAATGCCTTTCTCCAGAAGCGGTTCCAGCCAATCAATTTTTTAAAATTTTCACCCAAAACCAAACAGTAGATCAGCAAGTTCAAGAAATAATGAAATCTGTTAACATCACGGTCAGCACACAGATAAACGAGAATATGTTTGTAAAACATCATGACTAACCATTATCCAAACCTAAACCCTGAAAAAGCACTCATATGGAGAATCGTCCATAGAGACAACCTTGCTTGGATTTTGGATAATGGCCTTCATTGCGCTAGCTCACAAAAGCTCGCGGAGCATTATGAACCAATAGGCAATACAGACTTGATTCATAAGCGCACCCAGCGCAACGTACCTATCGAACCCTATGGTACGCTAAGTGATTATATTCCCTTCTATTTCACCCCCTTCTCTCCTATGATGTACAACATACACACAGGGCGCGGTGGCGTAAAAAAAAGAGCCAATGAGGAAATTGTCATTTTAGTGTCTTCAATACCAAAACTAATAGACTCAAAGGTGCCGTTTATTTTCACTGATCGTCATGCTTATACGGTGTTTGCAGAGTTTTTCAACACTTCAGACGAGCTAATCAAGCTAGACTGGCCTATTATTCAACAACGAAACTTTCAGCGTAACCAGGATGATCCTGCCCAAATAGAACGCTACCAAGCAGAAGCCTTGGTTTACCAACACTGCCCGATTACCAGTTTACTCGGCATTGTTTGCTATACTGACGAAATGAAACAACAGCTTGAACAAATAGTAAGAGAAAAATCTTTAGCTATTGATGTTCGAAAAATGACACAGTGGTACTTTCAATGATTCATTACACACAAGGCAACTTACTGGAAGCGGATGTCGAGGCCCTTGTTAATACAGTCAATACCGTTGGTGTAATGGGAAAAGGCATCGCGCTTATGTTTAAAGAGCGCTTTCCCCAAAATACACAAGATTATTCAAAAGCTTGTAAGGCGAAACAGGTAGAAACAGGCCGTATGTTCGTCACTCAAACGGATGAACTCGTGGGCCCCAAGTGGATCGTTAATTTCCCGACGAAGCGCCATTGGCGTAATCCATCTAAACTAGAATGGATTACAGAAGGCCTAGTCGATTTAAAGCAATTCATCCTTGATAAACGCCTAAATTCCATTGCCATTCCTGCTTTGGGTGCGGGTAATGGCAAGCTTAACTGGGAAAGCGTAAAACCTGAAATTGAGCGCATTCTCGGTGACCTAGAATCTGTCAATATTTTAGTTTTCGAACCAACACAGCACTATCAAAATGTTGCCAAACAAAAAGGCCACACAAAACTCACCCCTGCCAGAGCCATGATTGCAGAATTAATTCGTCAATACTGGGTGATGGGAATGGAATGCACCTTGCTGGAAGTCCAGAAGCTGGCTTGGTTCTTAGAACGCTCGATTGAAAAACGCAACGGACCGAATAAAGCCGATAACCCCCTAGACCTTAGATTCGAAGCGAACTTATATGGCCCATACGCAGATAGGCTCAGACACTTAATCGATCACTTGGATGGCACTTACCTGCATTGCAACAAGCGCATTAATGATGCAGAACCACTCGACGTCATTTGGTTTGAGGACTCAAAACAGAGTCAGCTGAACGAGTACTTAAACAGCGCGGAAATGCAACCCTATCGGCCATCACTACAGGACACAATACAACTGATAGACGGTTTTGAGACGCCTTATGGCATGGAGCTACTATCGACAATTGATTGGCTTATTAGCAAAGAAAACATTGAGCCGGATCTACAAAAAATCATTCAAGGTATTCAGCACTGGCCTGCTGGCGAGACAAGCGCAAAACGCAAAGCCAATTTGTTTGATGAACGTTCGATTAACATTGCCTTGACTCGTTTAAAAAGTGCCTATCAGGCACCTCACCAAAGCACGTAGATAATCATTAAAATGCCGTGATATACAGCAACATTATAGTTTGATACGAAAGTGACACTTTAAGGAGGTTTGAGAGAGGTAAAGTCTGATACTTTTCAGCTCTCCCACTCTCAATTCTCTGACATTAAAGTTTGATCTTTTTACTGCGGGGGTATTAATTTTCAGCTATTATCAGACCATGATCTAAATCCAATAGCTTAATGTCTTCATCTTTAAGCTTATGCATCTTACAACAGTTACTTGGTTAACTTGTTTAGTGTAAGACTGTAAATTGTTCCACTACTTTATAGTGCACAGCACCCAAAAAGTGGAGTGCTGTGCAGTTAATTATTTTTTTGAATATATTTTTCAATAAGATGAATTATGAAAGGTTCAAGTATGATGAAGGCTGGTTTTAAGTCCATAGCTGAGTAATTCCAAAAAATTCCAGAATGCTTAGTGCAATTCCCTCGTGTTGATATGTCACCGACAACTTTTCTCAATTCACCCTTAACTTTCTTATCTGTAGAATATTCATTTATTTTAGTCCCTAAAAAATCGTCAAAAGAGGTGCTAGAGTTCCGCCCAATCAAGGCCGTAAGCATTTCGAGAAATGACCAAGCACCAATGTACATAAGAACCGAGTGTTGTTTCAGTGAAAGCCTACATAAAGAGTCATATAAATGGCACGCCTTATCACCATTTAACTGCGCTAAGTACGCATTTAATACATCTGAATAATCAATTTTATTTTCTTCCTTTACTTCAAACGGAAAAGCGGTTCCAGATGCAGCTCCATCGATACAGGTATCATCTTCAACTTGATTTTTAGGGGCTTCAATCGATTCGGTTTTATCCTCTGAATTTGAAGGAAGTGGTTTATTTGTCTCAGGGTTCTCAGACGGTTCCGAGGCTGGGCTAGCGTTTTCCTCAAGTTTCGATTTACTCAGCCCGCCACCGAGTATTTCTTCATCTAACTCATTAATACTTAGCGCAGACATTCGCTCTTTAGCTTGTTGCAGAAGATTCTTTTCGGTTGCTGGAAGGTTTTTGACACGAAATTTATCTGCTTGATATACTAAATTCACTAAATAGTTTGTATTTATCCTCTGATGAATTTCCTCGTAAAGACCCTTGAGATTTTCATTAAAGTTAGTTTTCATGAAATCAACAGGAAATGAATCGAGGTTTAGTTCACCGTATATCCTCTGAGCAGTAAACTTATTTTTAGATTTCAAAAGTGAATCAGGATAATTTGGCGAAATTGACGTTCCTTCTATCACGCGGTTATTTCTAAGCAACCTAATGCCTGGTTGACCATATTTACCTATCTTTCGTATTGATATAAATCCTTGTACTCTGCGCCCTTCGTATGTGAAATCTAGTTTTAATAGCCATTTAATAAGAGCTTCTGAATCAATTAAACCTTGGCCATTTACTCGAGGATATTCCAAAATAATAGGTGTTGAAGTTTCTAAACGCTTTGGATTCGGCTTTAAAAGTACATCATCATAATAGAACTCAATAGTAGTGAAGTTGCTAAACTTGTAAAATGTTTCTTCTAAAAATGGGATTATTGTATCCTGATAGTGTTCAGCTGTTTCGTTTCGAATATGATTTCTTAATACAATCTCAGTGTAATGTTCATTCACACCAGCTGCTGAGGGGATTACATCGGCTTCTGTTTGATTATTTTCTAATAACTCATCAAGGTTAAAGCTAAAATCTAGCTTTTCATTCACACCTATAGCGGAAGTTCTAATGGACCAATTATCCGAGAACCATATCGCCGAGCTTTTCATCCCAATACCGTAAACACTTAAGCTATCCGAAGAGTGAACAGTACCCAAGTCAACACCCAACTTAAGGGCCCTATCCATGTCTTCGCTAAGGATGCCGCCAGCATTGTCTTTAATAACAATCTGCTTTTTTGCGGTTGATATATAGATTGTAACCTTTAGTTTGGGAGATGACTCTCCGTGGTGCTCCCCTATATCAGCCTTTTTATCCAGAAATGATTGAATTGAGTTATCAATTAATTCCGCATAGGCGGTTTCTAAATTGTAATTAAGGTGTTGTAGGATTTTATATATTCTCATTTCGGGCGACACATCAACTTTGAAGGTTTTATCCGCCCGTTTGTCATCTCGACTCATTAAATATCCTTTTTAAAAATGTTAATAATCTGTTTTCTCTATGCAGTTTTCCATACTTTCAGGTTGTTTGCAATTAACTCAATAACCTTGGCATTTACCGCGTTACCCAACGCCTTAAAGGCACCAACAATTGTTTCCGGAAGGTTGGGGAGTTCATGTAGGTTTTGCAATTTGGCCGCTTCGTGCGCCGACATATACCGACTTTGCGAAGGTATTATGGGTATTTGCGTTGGTGTCATGGATATTAAAGATGGGGCAACATGAGGCTTTAGAATACGAATGCCTGAGGCTCGGAACTGCACAACATGCTCATAGATATCCATTGTGGTATGTATTCCACGCCATTCTAAGATTTGCCAGCTATTGTAATTTTTGTCTATCTTTTCAGCCCACGCATCGCAAATATACTTTTTTGCCTGGTAGAGATCACGAGAAAACTCAACAGACTCTAATAACCAATTCGACACAGCCCGGTTTTTTCTGGTGTAGCTTGGCATCAAGGCCATCACCTCTTCCCATGAAACACATTGAGAAAGATCTGAACCATAAGCCCCCTTATACTGCTTGATTTCTTTTAAACTGAGGGCATCAAAATTAAGGGGATAAGTTGCACCAAATTCAGGGGCAACTATCGAAGTACAAACCAAGCGGTCCAATGCAAGTTGATTCAGAAGGGATTGCCAATGCTTTAATAAATCGACCTTCGCGGGCTCCAGCTTCTTGTGCTCTAAGTTTTCGTCCAAGATATCTAGCAATGACGTTTTAGCTAGTCCGGTTATTTCAGGCCATTCGAATGAACCGACATCAAGATCATTTCGTATAGCGACGATAAAGACGCGTTTGCGATTCTGAGGGATACCAATATCCACGGGGGAAATCACCTTGTGGTGGATGGTGTAGCCAATTTCTGAGAAAGAAGACGTGAGGTATGCCCAAAAGCTCCCCTCTGCAATAGTCAGTACATTGGGAACATTCTCAAGCACCACAAACTTTGGTGTGTGGTGCTTGGCAATACGGATGACGTGGTCAATAAGTCGACCTGACGCAGGGCATTCAGCACCCTTTTTCTTCCCTGCCAGCGAGAACGGCTGGCACGGGAAACCCGCACACATTACATCATGTTCTGGGATCTCAGCTTCATTTACCTTGGTGATATCGCCATGGGGTTCTATACCGTAATTTTCTTTGTATAGGGTCCGCAAGTGAGGTTCAATCTCACAAGCAAACACACACTCATAGCCGCTGTTTGCAAATCCGGTGTGAAAACCACCCAACCCTGCAAAGAGGTCAATAAACTTCATCGGTTCCGAGTTTCGTGAAGAGAAAAATTCGGTTTTTATTTCATTTACAGCAAGGGGTCCCACACTATGCATATTACACTCCTTGTACTGACACAATATCAGCAATGCTACGTAAAATTATCTTAACTTTTTTTTCAAGATCAGGGCGCTTTCTCACAATTTTTTCGACGTTTTCAAACTCTTTTTTAAGCTGTCCGAATGGGACTTCTACTTGATCCATATTTATCATTTTCTTGTCAGTCTCATACGGATTAACATCGAGTAATTCGCATAAATCTAAGACACGTCGACTCACTACCTTAAATCCACCGTTCTTGGCGCGACTGATGAAATCTTTATTCATTGGCAACTTCTTACCTTTCGCGATCTCAGCATCGTATCGACTATCAAACGCTTCTACACACTCAGACAGCGTAAGCCCTTTATATTCAAGGGCTATTTCAATATCAGCACTTATCTGGCTACAAGAGCGATATTTAAATTGATTTTTTTTCACTTTAAAATTCTCAATATAATGATAATTATTAACTAATATTTATCATTATATTGATAAAGTCAAGATTATTTTTAAACAAGAAACGTTATTAACTAATAGCTTTACATTTTCGTGTGGTAATTCCCTCGAAATTAGCAGCAGCCAAGGGTAGAATTTTCTCGTAACCTAAACGCAGGAGGTTCTGCATGAAAAGTCACGATATTCCGATAGCCAGATCATGGCGATTTTGAAATAAGCAGAAGTAGAAAAGTTAATCGACCCTGAATAATGGCGTTTCAGGCAAGAAGCGCCATGCTATTTTTAGGTCTTTCCGTTGGAAAAATTATTTTCAGCCATAATCGTCTTAAAAATGGCCCAATATATGGGGCGCAATAAAGCCACTTCAGTAGCTTACGTAGGTTCTGGCCACAGGCGCTTAAGATCACGTTCATCGCATCGCCTAGTATGCTTTTTAAGAAGCATCGTCTGAGTTTTCCATCGGATTTGAGATGCCCGATGATGGGTTCTACACTGTTTCGTCTCCCCATCCAGCGCTTCTCTTTCTTGGGCACACCACGTTTTTGACCTGTAACCAAGACTTTAATGTCTTCCACGCCCGACCCTTTATATCCTCGGTCAACAAAACAGGTTTCCGGTTTTTTTCCTGTCAGGGTTTCCACTTGTTGAAGTTGATCTTTCAAGGTATGGCCATCATAAGGATTACCTGGATAGATTCTTGCTTGCGCCCACAATGAAGGACTCTTTTGCCGTAACCGCGATGCTGGCTTTCACACCAAACTCATAGCGTTTATGCGCTTTGCCTGTGGAGATACAGTCCACATTGGATTCATGCAGGCTGTAGAGTTTGTTTTTACTCTGACGCGTTTGTTTTAGTAATCGATAAGCTTGGTTGAGAGTGTCTTCTTGCTTTTGGGTAAGTGTTAATCCTTGTCGCTTTACTTGCCGATCAATGTCCCGCAATACCCGCCCTAAGAAGCCTTTGACTTGCTTAATCGCCTTTCTCATTCGTTTGTATTGTTTGGCATGCCCATAGCGTCCAATCTTTGGTATTAACTCATGGCAGGCTTTGTCATAGGTTTGTCTTAGCGTGATAGCGAGGTCTTTTGCCACTTGAGTGAGTTGCTGTCGTGCCTTGTTGTAGAGTTTGGCACCGGTTGGGAAGGTGATGTTTTTTTCTTGTACCGTGGTATCAACAATCACACGCTTTAGACTCGCAGACTTGATCACTTTCAGCTTTAGTCCTGCTTGTATCGTCTGAGTAAGCAGCCATTCACATCCTTCTTCTCCTAAACGTTTGCGCCATTTAACAAGACTGGTTGGATGGCACGGGAAGTCATGTTGAAAAAAGTTTCGCCGCAAAAGTATTGGTAGTAAGGCGATTCAAGCCATTGCTCTAAGACCATTTCATCAGACAAATTATACAAATGCTGTAAATACAGTAGCCCTACCATCAAGCGAGTCGGCAGAGCCGCTGCGCCAACTGTCGCGAAATGCGTCCCCAATTCGGTATCCAACCGATCCCAATCCAGCACTTTAGCCAACCGAACGAGTGCATGGTTGGGGTTAATAATATCGATTAGCTGAGGCCGGAATAAATCCTTCTGCGGATCTTGCTTTGTTTGACGAGGCTTCATAAAAACTCACTGATTCTGCAACTTTTTAGGGCTAAAGCGCCATTATTGGCGAGATTTTAGCCCTTAGCATTATACAAAATACATTATATTTCAATGGGTTGAGAATTATTCAGGGATGACTAGGTATTTGGGGCACTTTCCTTTGGTTTGGAATCATTATTTATTTAAAACAAAAATGGCTCTCTGAACTAGAAGATATCCTTGATGATGGGGTGCGTTTTTACAGTTTAAATATCTTTCTAGCCGGACAAGGTGTTCTCCAATATGCCACGGTGTTTAGTAGTCGATTTCACGCCAAACGCTTCGGCATGTTGGAAAAAAGGGAAAAGGTACCTAAACATATCCAACGATGGTTTATTTTCGCTATGTGGTGGTTCGTTGTATGTTGCATTCTCGCGTTTGGCTCTGCTGCGGTTTTACAGATTAACTCTTAAAATTGTCGCCTATCTACTTTCCCTCACTCTTGTTAGTCATAAATTAGGTGATGTGGTTGGCCGCTATACCAATTTTATTAGGGATTAATAATCAATATGGAAACAAAAATAGCAATAGGCATTATGGCTTTCTGTGGAATAGCTAGCTTCTTGGGATTGTTTTTCTGGGTAGGCATAGTTATATATCTTAAGAAAAAATGGATGGCACAGTTAGAAGACACACTTGATAATGGCACCCGATTTTACAGCAGTTTGGGGCTGTTTTTTGCTGGGCAAGGTGTTCTGCAATACGCTACGGTGTTCCTATGGCGCTTTCACGCCAAACGCTTTGGCATGTTGGAGAAAAGAGATAAGGTGTCTAAACACATCCAACGCTGGTTTATTTTCGCCTTTTGGGAGTTCATGCTGAGTTTTGCTTTGTTTGTTGTTGCAGGCATATTAGTGCAAATTTATGCGTAACTAACTTTCATCCGACTTTGCTAACAAGCAAACCTACTTTCCCACTATAAAACCTGTGGCGTAGACGCTCGCCCCCTGCATCCACTTAGGTGTTAAATTACATGATATTAGACGATCACACAGTTAAAGGTATAATTTTTGGATCTGGTGCCTTAGGTGGTTTAGTTTTCATTATTTGGCTTGGAATCGTCATTTATTTAAAGAAAAAATGGCTCTCTGAACTTGAAGATATATTGGATAATGGCTGTCGCACTTTCAGCGGTTTAGGCTTATTCTTTGCTGGGCAAGGCGTTCTTCGATACGCCACGGTGTTCCTATGGCGATTTCACGCTAAACGCTTTGGCATGTTGGAAAAAAGGGAAAAGGTACCTAAACATATCCAACGATGGTTTATCTTGGCTTTTTTCTGGTTTATGACAAGCGTCCTTCTCTTTTTTGGATCGGCTGCGGTTTTGCAGATTTACTCTTAAGCTTATTAGTTTGCGCCTTTGGAGCACCACTCCAATACGCGGAGGTCAGTGTCTCAATCACCCAAAATCACACTAGTCATTGAAAAATCCAACGGTGAATGATCAGTTTCTGCTTTCTTCCCTAGGCCAGCATGGGTATGCTGGTAAGCAAAAATAAATTGGGATCCGCTGTACCACTTTAAGGATTGATAATGACCGCTTTGTTGAGCTTCTTCACTACCCGCATTCACTCCAATGCCTATATCTTACTGATTTTATGCACTCTGTTTTGGGGTGGGAATACCATTGCAGGCCGTCTGGCGATTGCTCAGGTCTCACCTCTGTCCGTGGTGTCTCTACGCTGGCTGATTGTGAGTGCCGTGATGTGGTTATTTTATGGTCGTCAAGTACGTCAGGAATGGCACATAATACGTCCCCATTTGTTGAAAATGATACTGATGGCGACCTTGGGCTTCACCTGCTTTAACTCCCTGTTTTACATTGCCGCTTACCAGACCACCGCCATTAATATTGGGATCATTCAAGGCAGTGTGCCAGTATTGGTCCTGCTCGGAGCCATGTTGCTGTTTCGGGAAAAAGTCCATCTTTTGCAGGCAATTGGCATTATTCTCACCTTACTGGGGGTGACGCTAGTGGCCACCCAAGGCCACCTGACCAAGCTGCTAGAGCTGTCCATTAATCCGGGGGACGGCTATATATTGATAGCCTGTGTTTGCTATGCCGTCTACACTCTGGCCCTACGTAGTAAACCAAACGTCTCCGCCATGGTGTTCTTTACGGTTCTGTCCAGTATTGGTGCGATCACGGCGCTGCCCGCGTTGGTCTATGAAATAGCCACTGGAGCAGCTTACTGGCCTACTCCGAAAGGCTGGCTGATTGTGTTGTATATTTCGTTCTTTCCCTCTCTGATTTCTCAGGTATTTTTTATGCGTGGAGTGGAGTTGATCGGCCCCGCCAGAGCCGGAGTGTTTATTAATTTTGTGCCAATTTTCGCCCCTATTTTAGCAGTACTGCTGCTACACGAAACCTTCCATTTTTACCATGCTATCGCCTTGACCATGGTGTTGGCAGGAATCTGGCTGTCGGAACGCAAAAAAGGAACAACCAAATAAACTTATCGAGACTTTAAATTTACATTGATAGCATCACCCAGATACCTGCCAATACAAAGCTTATCAGGGTAACGGGCACACCAATGCGGGCAAACTCGCCAAAGCCAATATGAATATCATGGGCTTTGGCTTGCTCGATCACAATAATATTGGCCACACTGCCGACGATCAGTAAATTACCCGCTAGAGTACTGAAAATAGCCAGACTGTAGAGCAGATGATCCGGCCAATGCCCCATGGGCAATAGCAACATGACCCAAGGCACGTTACCTATGGTATTGCTTCCCAGCAGGGACAGGCCCGCCAGCACGGCGGTATGATCAATATTCATCACCCTTAACAGATGTTGAAAGTCGCCGGCTAGCGCCGGTGCATTGGCCAAGGCACCGGTAACGATAAACAGACAAGTAAAAAGCGCCAGTAACTGCCAGTCCACCTGTTGCAATAGGCGCTCGGTACCAAGTTTTCGGTTAAGCAGTAACAACGCCACAATCAGCAAGGACCAGCTGCCCCTATCTTCTACGAAAATAAAAATCGCAATGAGCGCTATGGTCGCCAAAACGGCTTTCAGCAACAGCCGTGGCTTAAGCTGACATGGCTGAGACGATTTGCTCCCCCTTGGTGCAATCGCGTGATTGGCATCCATGAACTTAGAACGGCCGATCACCAGATACACCACCCCCATGGCTAGCACGGCCGGTACAATACAGCGTCCTACGAAGGTCAGAAAATGCAGATCCCCCACATGGGCGATCAGCAGATTCTGCGGATTACCAATCATGGTAGCCACCGAGCCGGCGTTGGCAGCACAGGCTAGAGCGATTAAATAGGGTTTGGGGTCCAACCCCCTTTCCAATAGGCCTCGGATCAGCACTGGCGTGGTGGCCCACACCACAACATCATTCGTCATTAAGGCGGACAACACACCAGCGATGCCAATGACCACACCTAATAGAGAGCGGGATGATAAAGGCATATGAGTGATTCGATCGGCTACCCAGTCAAAGAAGCCACTGGCGGCGTACTGACCTGACAATACCATCAGGGTAAGCAACACTGCTAAGGTAGAAAAGTCGATCGATTGAATGGCCTGGGAGCCGGATAAGGCCTGTGTCACCATCAACACCACGGCGCCTATCATAGCAACACCCGTACGGTTAATAGCAAAACCTGGCCAGCGGCCCAAGGCCATACCAAGGTAAACGGCAACAAATACAGCGATAATCAGGCCATTCATTGGCGGTTCCTTAATAAGAGCTTTGGCTAGATAATAGATTTTGGGTGAGCATATCACGGGCCAAGGCCCCCCTGATACTAGACGCCTTAGTGATATTAGAGGTTGGCTTATAATTTAGAGGGCGGTCTTTGCTTGACAAGCCACTCCTCAATATCCACAGTGGATAAACCAACCCACACCTCATCTCGATCCCGTTAAATTGGTGAAGCCTTTATTAAATATTCACAAAACATTCGTGAAACATTCGTTAAACATTCGGTAAATATTCGTAAACAACTCTATCCTTATGATTCTTTTACAAAATTGGAGTATTTTATAGACCTCTTCACAAATAATCCGAGCATGAAGGATATTGATACATGGCCAACCCCATCCCCTTACGAGATAGAAAACACACTCTCGAACTGGATCGTTGGCTCAAAAATCAGGCTAAAGCCGTAAAAAGTCCGCTCAATATCGCTATCACGCTGGGTAGTGTTAATGGCTTTTTCTTAATCGCTCAATGCTGGCTGTTAGCCCATGTACTGAACGCCACCGCCATTGAACACCAACCTATTATGGCCGTTTGGCCCTATTTAGCTGGGATTGTCGGGGTATTTCTTGTTCGCGCTATTCTCAATTACGGCAATCAACGATTCACTTTTGAAGCGGCCGCTCGGCTGCGTACGGATCTAAGGGCCAAGCTCTTTAACCATATTCATCATTTAGGGCCAGCATGGAGCCGAGAACAGCGCTCTGGTGCTCGTGCAACCGAGTTGGTGGATGGTGTCGAGGAACTAGAAAAGTACTTCAGCCTATATTTGCCACAAAAGCAGCTGGCTATCATTATTCCTGTGGCTATTTTAGTGTTTGTCTTTCCATTTGACTGGGTCTCTGGGCTTATTTTGGCCATTACTGCTCCCTTGTTACCCATCTTTATGATCATCATAGGAAGTCAGACAGAAAAGCTGAATCGCCAACAATGGCGTAGCCTAACACGTATGGGCGCCCACTTTTTTGATATGATTGAAGGCCTAACCACACTCAAATTATTCAACGCGGCTCAAAAAGAAGCCCGCTTTATTGGTCAAATAGCCGAAGATTATCGTCTACAGACCATGAAGGTGTTACGCATTGCGTTTCTTTCTTCCATGGTGTTGGAGTTCTTTGCCGCCATTAGTATTGCCATGGTCGCCGTGTATGTTGGTTTCCGCTTGATGTATGGCGATATTCATTACCTTAATGGTATTTTTGTCCTATTACTTGCGCCCGAGTTTTACTTGCCTTTACGTAGTATGGGCACTCAGTTTCATGCTCGAATGGATGCATTAGGTGCCATTGAACCCATTATCGAGCTTCTGAATACTCAAGCCCCTACTGAGCATAATGGTAAACTTGAGCTGTGCCTGCAACAGGCACCGAATATTACCCTTTCCAATCTGGTTTTTGCGTATCCAAAACGAGATCCTGTTCTTTGCGGTGTCAACCTTACCCTACCTGCAGGAAGTCGCACAGCGATTATTGGCGTGAGCGGCGCGGGGAAATCCACCTTAGGACAATTGCTGCTGGGCTTTTTGAATCCGACGCAAGGTGACATTATGGTTGATGAAACCCCCTTAGCACACATTGCCCCAAGCAGCTGGTATCAGCATGTATCGTGGTTACCGCAAAACCCTACTTTATTCCATGGCACCATTGAAGAAAATATTGCCCTGTCACCTCGTTTAGAAGGTCACGAGGCCGCATTAAAGCAGGCGGCTGAGAATGCACACGCATTGGACTTTATTAACCGCCTTCCGCAAGGCTTTCAGACCATTGTAGGAGACCGTGGACAAGGGCTATCTGGTGGTGAAATCCAACGCATTGCCTTGGCTCGTGCGTTTTACAAAGATGCGCCCGTCGTACTGCTTGATGAGCCTTCAGCCAGTTTGGACCCTCATAGTGAACAACTGATTACCGCTGCCATCGCAAGGCTAGCGGTTGGCCGTACCCTACTCACCATTGCCCATCGGCTGACCACCATTGAGCAGAGTGATCAAATTGTGGTGTTGGACAGTGGAAAAATCATCGAACAAGGATCGCACGATGCATTAATGGCGTTAAATGGAGCTTACACAGAGCGCTATAACCAGTATCGCAAGGCCGGATTATGAAGCGTAAACGCAATAATAGAGAGCTCCGCTGGCTTATTAACATCAGCCGTCCCTACCTTGGTTGGATGATGGCTGGGGTTTTTCTCGCCACCACGGTGATTCTTGCCAATGTTGCCTTGCTTTCGGTATCTGGCTGGTTTATTACCGCCATGGCAATTAGTGGCTTGACGGGAGCCGCTATCAATTATTTTACTCCCGCCGCCGCCATTCGCGGGTTAGCGATTTTACGAACTGCGGGGAGATACCTTGAACGATTAATTACCCATGAAGCAACCTTTCGCTTGCTTGCAGGGTTACGCCAATGGTTTTTTGAAAAACTGGAACCTTTAGCGCCAGCACGACTTCAGTATTATCAAGGAGGCGATTTACTAAGCCGCATACGCGCCGACATTGATAGTTTAGAAAATGCCTACTTACGCTTATTCACCCCCTCTTTAGCGGCTCTGCTTGCTAGTATTTTAATGGTCATTTTCCTTTTATTTTGGAACCCTGCTATCGCTTTAACCAACCTAGTGGGGTTATTGATTGTTGGCATTGCGCTACCTTGGGCTGCCCTGCATTTAGGAGCAAACAGTGGTCAGAGAATTGTTGAAGCAAGATCTGTGTTGCGACAACGCGTCAGTGAAACCGTACGAGGCTTGGCCGAAATAACGCTCTATGGCGACAGCCAACAACGGATCGACAGTATTCAACAAGAGAACAAGGAGCTGGTTGCGCCTCAAAGGCAACAAAACCGCATTAATGCCAGCAGCACCTCTTTGAACGGACTATTCAGTCAATTAACTTGGCTAGCAATGATCGTCATTGCCATTCCCTTGGTACAAAGTGGTCAGCTGGATGGTCCAGAACTCGTTATGCTGGCTTTTTTTGGTATGGCCAGCTTTGAAGCAGTTACCACTTTGCCCGCCGCTTTCCTTGCCTTAGGCGAAACGCGAAGTGCCGCACGGCGCATTTTGGATCTAGTCGATGCAGAGCCTGCGGTTAGCGATCCTATTGAGCCTTGTGCAGCCCCTGAACAATTTGACATACAGTTTGATGCTGTCTGTTTCCGCTATCCGCAAAACACGCAACCCGCCCTTCAAGAAGTCAGTTTCCGCTTAAAACAAGGAGAAAAGCTGGCGATTCAAGGAGCAAGTGGTTCAGGTAAAACCAGCTTGACACAGTTATTACTGAAATTTTGGGCCGCCGATAGTGGACAAATCTCCATCGGTGAAGCGAACCTAGAAAATTTAACGGGCGACACGGTCCGCAAACTCTGCTCCGTCGTGTCTCAGCAAGTTCATTTATTCAATACCACTCTGGCAGCGAATTTATACCTTGCTAAACCCAATGCCACCCATGATGAGCTGGTTGAGGCTTGTCGTGCCGCAGCGATTCTTGACGATATTCTGACTTTACCCGAAGGGTTTGATACCGAAGTGGGTGAAGCCGCCACTCGCTTATCAGGTGGACAAATCAGGCGTATCGGCATTGCTAGAGCCCTTCTTAAGGACGCTCCTATTGTCATCTTGGATGAACCCACAGAAGGTCTAGATGCCGCAACAGAACAGCAAGTAACACAAGCGTTAGCGAGATTATTACAAGGCCGTACAGCCATCATTATTACTCACCGACCGCAGCTACTGACACTCGCCGATCATCGTTTGATGATGGATAACGGGCGCATCATGTCTTAATTGTGCTTTTTAATATTGCGATAAGCGCGTTTAAAAAGACAAGCCGCTTTTTGAACACTTAATAGAAAACTTTATGGATATATTATGAATTATAGTCATAAGGTTATAACTATAACGTATAATAAGTATATACAGATTAACATTTGCGATGGTGCCAACATGACCAATGCATCCCTATACACACTGCCTCAGGACAGTCTTTTAGCTTCCAACTTCTGGAGAAAAAAATGATAGATCCCTCACTCATGACAGACCTTGCAAGACTTGATTTTGCTTGGATTACGTCAATGCATATTATTTATCCGCCGTTGACCATTGGTTTGGCCGCCTTCCTATTCTTTAGTGAATGGCGCTGGCTTAAAACCAATGATGACGAATGGTATCGACTGACACGTTTTTTTGAAAAACTCTTCATCATTAACTTCGGTGCGGGCGTCGCCACAGGGATTACCATGGAGATGTCTTTTGGTATTCTCTTTGCCCCCTTTTCTCAAGCCGCAGGGCCGTTTTTTGGTAACATTCTTGGCTATGAAACCATTACTGCCTTTATGTACGAGGCAGGTTTCATCGGCCTGATGATTTTTGGTTGGGGCAAAATAGGCAAGAAGATGCACCTATTCGCTACTTTTAATGTGGCGTTTTCTTCTATGCTGTCTGCCATGTGGATTTTGGTGGCCAACTCTTGGATGCAAACTCCAACCGGTGTTCACCTTGAAAAAGGACTGTTTTTAGTCGATAACTGGACCCATGCCATTTTCAACCCCAATTTCTTAACCGCATTTCCTCATATGTTGATTGCTTGTTTTGAAATTGGACTCTTCTTTGTTGCGTCTATTTCGGCTTTGATGGTTTATAAAAATCGCCATGCCAAAATGTTTATGCGTACTTTGACGGCCTCTATTATGGCATTAGTGATTGTCGCGCCATTACAGGTTTACATGGGAGATACACTAGGTCGAACCGTAGCGAAATATGATCCTGCTGCCTTAGCCGCAATGGAAGGACATTGGCATACTTATAATGCGGATGGCAGCCCAAATACAAGCTGGAATGTCATTGCTTGGCCCAATGAGGAGAAAGGAACAAATGACTTCCAAATTGCTATTCCTCATGTTCTTAGCTTACTCGAAGACCATAAATGGGTCAGTACGGTGCCAGGCCTAGATCAATTTAAGAAAGCAGATCGCCCCCCTGTTGTGGTTCCATTTTACTCCTTCCGTATTATGGCGGCAGCCGGAGCGGCACTCATGTTAGTGGCTTTTTGGGCTCTCTTCTTACGCCTTCGAGGACAGTTCACCGCCGAAAAACTACAGCGTCATCCATGGTTTTTGCGTACTGTCATTTTTAGCTCCACGCTACCTTACATTGCCATTTGGACAGGATGGTGGACCCGTGAAGTCGCACGCCAGCCTTGGCTTATCAATGGATTGATGCGTACCTCCGAAGGGGTAAGTCAAATGAGCATTGGCGCAGAAATCGTTTGGTTTATTGGTTTTATGTTCTTTGATCTTCTTGTCTGGTTTGGGGCTTGGTACTTCTTCTCCAAATTGATCCGTAAAGGGCCTGATATGAATACTAAGGTTATCCATGGTGTCACACCAGAGCCCATGCACTTGGGCGATATGCCCAATGAAGAAGTGCCTGAAGGAAAACCTTTGTTTGAGCGTCCTACCCTCTAATCGATATAGAAGAGAATTCATATGCAACATGTTATGGACTTTACAAACGGCGACCATTGGATAACCCTCGTTTGGTGGTTTCTAATTGGCCTATTTGTCGTGATTTACATTATTCTTGATGGCTCCGATCTGGGAGCTGGCATCTATTCTTTATTCCATTCAGACAGTAAAGAAAAAGGTGAGATCATGGCCTCCATGGCCGGAACTTGGGATGCCAATGAAACTTGGCTCGTCATTGTTGGGGGCGCGCTTTTTGGCACCTTCCCTATGGTGTATGGTTCGGTATTCCACTATTTAATGATTCCACTGATGTTTGTGCTCTGGGGGATCATCATCCGAGCCGTGTCTTTGGAATTCCACCACTACTCAAAAACCAGTAGAAAGTACTGGGACTGGGGCTTTGGGATTGGCAGCCTGATGGTAGCATTTTTTGCTGGCGTTTCCTTAGGAGCATTCCTGCAAGGTTTCCCACTGACGAAAGGCGAAGTGCCCACATTTGGTGGTAGCTACTTGGAGTTCTTATCCCCATTTAGTCTTTGGACTGGTGTTACCGCGACGATTGCCGCCTCACTAGCAGGGGGCGTCTATATTCGCGCTCGCTTTGATCGAAACAGTGACACTTACCATAAAGCCTTGAAATGGACCAATGTTATGTTCTATTTAGCATTAGTGGCCATTCTTAGCACTGTCATCTGGACATTCGTTCAGTTTCCATGGGCTAGAAGTAAATGGGTTGGGCCTTATTGGTGGTTTTTCGTGCTGTCTGGTGCGGTGGTTCTTTTTGCCACTTGGTCAATGCGTCGTGCATCACACCAAAGACGAGATGTGGCGGCTATGATTTGGCTCGCTGTGATTGTCTTCATTAACTTTGCGATCATGATGATCACGCTTTTCCCTTGGTTTGTACCGAATACCATAACGATTTTCGATGCGGCTAATCCATCCAACTCAACGGGTGCGTTTACCTATTCGATGCTGTTCTTCATCCCCGTTATGCTTTCGTACAATTTCTATCAAGCTTGGGTCTTCCGTGCTCGTCTTGGCAAATTGGCAGGCTATGGTGACCACGACTAATGTAACTTTAGGGGGGCTATTCTAATGGCCTCCCTAACATTATCATCTCCTAGCATACAAGCGTTATGGCGATTACGCGCCATGGCGCTGTTCTTAATCGGACCCGCCGCAGGGATTGTTCTTGTGCAATGCATCTTCGGGCTACCCAAGATTCTGTGGTGGTCTGCTGGTGGCATGAGTCTGTTCATGTTCACTATTTTCTTTACCCTGTTTTTGAAAGAGCGTACTTTGATTGTCAATCAAACCAAAGACAAGCAAACGAAAGCCAACTAGCAAAAACAAAGCGTCACATAGGCGTTTCTAATAAAGAACTTATCAATCAATAATCCATAAGCGAATAACGTGGATGGATCAAATCAACACTTCCTCATCCAGCAAATAGTGACCAAGATTGATTTGGTCACTATTCTTTGACCAAACTAGCTTTGGTCAAAAGTTTATGCTTTGATAGTCTATCTGAAAAGCCATTAGATTAGGTTTTGCCATGTAAGAGGCTGTCGTAGGAGGAGAATTCGATGACATCACTCAACAGTATTGAAACAGCCAATGATGCTACCTATAACCTGAGTACAGGCGGTGTTGTCACGGGAGACATCGTCAATTCCAGCGCCCTATCAGATGCTGAGCATCAAGCGTGTTTGCAGCAAATTGAACAGACGATTACTGTTTTGCAGGAAACCTTCCATGCCCAAGGCGATGTGTTTCGCGGCGATGAGTTCCAAGTATTTGTCCCCAGCCCAAAAGAGGCCCTACGCTGCGCTGTGTTATTAAGGCTCACCCTGATGAAAACCGTTAAAGGTACGGATGCTCGTGTCTCTGTGGGCATTGGTGGCTATAAACAGATCGAAAGCGAACTGAGAAAAACCGCCAAGGGCGAAGCCTTTCAACTGTCTGGCAGAGCGTTAAAAAATATGAAAGAAGAGCGGCTCAAAATCTCTTTTCCCACAGCCCATAATATTAGCCCCAGCGATGAATTATTGGTGCGCTACTTAGACTCTATTCTCACTGGACTGAGTGAAAAACAGGCTGAAGTCTTGTTCCCTCGCCTCCTCTACCCCGACTTAACTCAAGATGCGTTGTCAGACAAAACAGGCATTCATCGACGTTCACTCGCCTCACGGTTGCAACGAGCGAATGCCACCTTGATACTAGACACCTTGGCGGTATTAGAAACTGGCTTATAAAGGGGATTGGGATGCTTCAGGTCGATGGTTTGTCTGTGTTGCTTATGTTGTTGCTCGGTCATGTGCTTGGCGATTTCTTTTTACAACCCGATTCTTGGGTGAAAGATAAAAACGTGCGCCAAGGCCGCTCGCGCTTTCTGTACTATCATGCCCTTGTTCATGGGGTCATTGTGTTGCTGATCTTGGCATGCGCGACCACTGCCAGCCTCTCGGCTTCATTCCTTATTGGTGTCATCGTTGCCCTCGCCCATGGCATAATCGATTACGCAAAAATCAAAATAGGTCGAGGTTTTCGCTGGTTCCTGCTTGACCAGTTTCTCCATATCGTCACCCTTGTGTTCGTATGGCTCTATCTATACGAGAACGCGTTTTCGCAACTTACCATGCTCGCGGATAAAGTCGATTACAACCACTTTTTCCTTATCACCTTGGCTTATGTGATGATGCTAAAACCTGCCTCTATTGTGGTCGGTGAGATTCTGTCTAAATGGTCAGCGGATTTAAACACCACCGGCGCCATCACTCATGACAAAAAAGCAGAATCCTTAACCAACGCAGGCCAATATTTAGGTTACATTGAGCGCGTGCTAGTCCTGACCTTTGTGTTAAACGGTCAATACACGGCGGTTGGATTCGTACTCGCGGCTAAGTCTATCTTTCGTATGGGGGATCTACGGGAAGCCCACGATAGGAAGTTTACCGAATACGTTATGCTAGGCTCACTATTTTCCATGAGCATCGCGTTATTTACTGGCTTTGTGATAGCCAAGCTATTGCCCTGAATGGTCGGTGACGGAGCCAATAGACGACATAATGCTTACCGTCAACGGTCAAGCCCGACCATTACTCCACCCTACTCAATACTGAAAATCAATAATCACTAGAGAAAATTTCGTAATTGAAGCCATCGCTCAAAAAAACAATGATGAAGATGAGATAAGAACAAAAAATTCATCAGGAGTTCAACATGAGCGAGATCTTCCAAAACATCCCTTTTGTACAATATGAGGGTACCGAGTCAGATAATCCTTTTGCTTTTAAACATTATGATGCCAAAAGGGTCATCATGGGCAAAAGCATGGCGGAACACCTAAGAATGGCAGCCTGTTACTGGCATAACTTCTGTTGGTCTGGGAGCGATGTGTTTGGTGCGAATACCTTTGACCGCCCTTGGAACAAGCCGTCTAATCCACTGGAGGCTGCCAAGCTAAAAGCGGATGCAGCCTTTGAGTTTTTTAGCAAACTGGGCATTGGCTACTACAGCTTCCACGATGTGGACGTTAGCCCAGAAGGATCATCCCTAAAAGAATACATTCGCAATTTTTCCGAGATGGTAGAAGTACTTCAAGCCAAACAAGAAACAACGGGCTTAAAGCTGTTGTGGGGCACTGCCAATGCCTTTTCTCATCCACGCTATATGTCTGGCGCGGCCTCTAACCCAAACCCAGACATTTTTACCTATGCCGCAACGCAAGTCTTTCATGCGATGAATGCGACTCATGCCCTTAAGGGTGAAAACTACGTGTTATGGGGTGGCCGCGAAGGCTACGAAACCCTGCTCAATACCGACCTAAAACGAGAGCGGGCACAGTTGGGACGCTTTATGCAAATGGTGGTCGAACATAAACACAAAATAGGCTTTGCTGGCTCCTTACTAATCGAACCCAAACCCGCTGAGCCAACCAAACACCAATACGATTACGATACCGCCACGGTTTATGGCTTCCTAAAAGAGTTTGGGCTTGAGAAAGAAATCAAAGTCAATATCGAGGCCAACCATGCCACCCTAGCGGGCCACAGCTTCCACCATGAAATCGCCACCGCTTGTTCTTTGGGGATTTTAGGCTCAGTGGATGCCAACCAAGGGGATGCGCAACTGGGCTGGGATACCGATCAATTCCCAACCAGCGTGGAAGAATACACCCTAGTCACTTATGAAATTCTCAAAGCGGGTGGCTTTAAAACCGGTGGCTATATGTTCGACACCAAACTGCGTCGCCAATCCACTGACCTTGAAGACATGTTCCACGCCCACATTGGTGCCATGGATACCCTCGCCTTGTCTCTGCAACGTGCGGTGAAGATGATCGAAGGGGAAACCCTGTCTAAGCTTGTTGAGCAACGCTACGCCAAGTGGAACGACACACTCGGCAGCGACATTCTCAGTGGCAAGCTCTCGCTACAAGATCTTGCCAACTACGCCGTTGAACATGATCTCGACCCTAAACCTGTCTCGGGCCGTCAGGAGATGCTAGAAAATATGGTCAATGGTTATATTTATCCTTAATTAGAAAGCGTCCAGCACGATTTGTGTGTTAAACATCGTGCTGGATATCTTTTAAATAATAAAAAAAGAAGACGACAACTATGACTCTTTCCGTAGCGCAACCAAAAGATACGATTCTTCCTACCTACTCTCATAAATTGTCTGTGATTGAGAAAGTGGGCTATAGCCTTGGCGATTTAGCGGCTAACTTGATTTTTCAGACATTATTAACCTTCTTGGCTTTTTTCTATACCGACGTTTATGGCATTTCGGCGGGAAAAGCCACGGCCATTATTGCCTTTGGCGGTCTGTTTGGTGCCTTTTTTACGCCCGTCATGGGAATCATTGCAGACCGTACACAAACTCGTTGGGGAAAGTTTCGGCCTTGGATTTTGTGGACATCCATCCCCTTTGGCGCGGTGGCGTTGTTAGCCTTCAGCACCCCCAATTTCGGAGACAATGGTAAAGTGATTTACGCGTTTGTCACCTATATTGCTCTCTTAATGATCTACGCCGCCAACAATTTACCTTACTCCGCATTGAGTGGCGTATTGACCAGCAGTATGACGGAGCGCAATAGCTTATCGTCTTACCGTTTTGTCGCCGTTATGGTGGCGCAATTTGTTATTCAGGTACTGCTGTTACCGTTAGTACTCATTCTAGGCGATGGTGACAAAGCCACAGGCTTTCACAATACCATGTTATTGTTTTCCATCGTCGGCACCATTTTCTTTTTGATTACCTTTGCGACCACCAAAGAACGCATTCTTCCCGTTAGTACGAAAAGAAATGCCATTTTGGTCGATGTTACCGATCTCTTTAAGAATATGCCTTGGGTGATTATGTTATTGGTCACCATATTGATTTTTATCACGCTTGCCTTAAAAGGTGGCATGTATATTTATTACTTTGAGAACTATCTTAACGAAGCTCAATTGGCTTTATTTTTACAGAACATTGGATTTAATGACCTTATTACCAATCTAAATCATGTACTCAATTCTCTTGGGTTATCGTCATTTAAGTGGCCTAAAGATGCTCCAACCTCTGCTTTCAGTGTGTTTAATGGGGTTGGCATTATCATGATGATCGTTGGTATTGGCTTTTCAAAAAAACTGGCGGACACCTTTGGTAAGCGTAATGTCTTCGGTAGCGCCCTGTTTCTTTCCACCTTATTTGTTTTAGTGTTCAAATTTCTCTCTGCAAATAGCATTGGCTTGGTCTTTCTATCCCAAATACTCCATGGCTTTTTCTATGGCATTACCATCCCGTTGCTTTGGGCGATGATTGCCGATGTTGCTGATTATTCTGAATGGAAAAACAACCGACGAGCAACCGCCATTATTTTTTCTGCCATGATTCTTGGCCTAAAAGTCGGCTTAACCATTGGCGGTTCTTTAGTGGCTGGGCTTTTAGCCCATTACGGCTACGATGCATCTCTTCATGTGCAAAATGCAGACACCATAGAAGGCATTAAAACCGCTGTCAGCCTGTTTGCCTCTCTGCCCTTCTTTCTTGCGGTTGGCTGCTTAGCTTTCTACGGCATAAATAAACAGGTAGAAAATCAAATCGAAGAAGATTTGAATGCTCGCCGTCGATCCGCTCAATAACGACTGTTTTGCTTTACCAACAAGGATGAATCATGTCTGAAGAACAACTTGCTCCAGAAATCGTTGAAGACTTAAAACAACGGGCGCTATCACAGCCCCTCGTTGAACACATCTACACGGCGGACCCATCCGCTCATGTGTTTGACGGAAAAATCTATATCTACCCTTCCCATGATATTGAGGCAGGCATTCCATTTAATGACAATGGCGATCATTTTGGTATGACGGACTATCACGTTATTTCATTAGACTCGCCACAAAGCCCAGCCGTAGACAATGGTGTTGCTTTGGATATAAAAGACGTACCATGGGCCAGCCGACAAATGTGGGCCCCCGATGCAGCCCACAAAAATGGCCAGTATTACCTCTACTTTCCTGCCAAACGTGATAACGGCCTTTTTCAAATTGGTGTGGCCATCAGTCATTCACCAAAAGGCCCATTCAAAGCGGAACCAGAAGCGATTCCAGGCAGTTATTCGATTGATCCGGCGGTATTTGAGGACGATGACGGCCAATACTATATGTACTATGGCGGGATTTGGGGAGGACAATTACAGCACTACAGAAACAACCAATATAGTGTGGAGTATGATGAGCCGACGGATAATAGTCCGGCTCTGTGCCCAATTGTAGCCCGTCTAGACAGCGACATGACTTCCTTTGCGGAGACACCACGTCATCTACAAATACTGGATGAAGACGGTGAACCATTACTCGCGCAGGACCATGATCGTCGTTTCTTTGAAGCCTCTTGGATGCACAAACATAACGGCAAATATTATTTCTCTTATTCTACGGGGAATACCCATTACATCTGCTATTCCATTGGAGACAACCCGTATGGTCCCTTTACCTACGCAGGTAGAATTTTAAACCCCGTGATTGGCTGGACGACTCACCATTCCATCTGTGAATACCACGGACAATGGTATCTTTTTTACCATGACTCCGTGCTGTCAAAAGGCATTACCCACTTGCGCTCCATTAAAATGGCCCCTTTAACTCACAATGACGATGGTAGCATTGAGACCATTACACCTTACCGCTCAGAATAATCTCTGACTCCGCTTTCTTTATAGCCAAAGGGTTATAGGGTTATAGAGAAAGCGGATCGAATGCCACTTAATGTCGCTTTTACTCCTTGGCAAGCCGCGACGACACGCGATATTCCCCTGGTGTCATGCCAAGGTTTTTCCTGGTCACGGTGTACATGTATTGCACAGAAGGATAACCACAGGTGCGGGCGATTTCATCAAAGGGCAAATCGGTGGAAGTGATAAGTTCACAGGCGCGGTAAAACTTGGTCATGTGCAGCTGTTCATGCATAGAACAACCTATTTCTTCGGTAAAGCGGGTTTCTAGGTTGGTACGGGAGATGCCCACAAAGTCGACGACTTGTGCAACTTTCACCCCTCGACAAGCATTATGACGAATAAAATGCATCGCTTGCATGACATAAGGGTCTTTTAACGCGCGAAAATCCGACGACTGACGATCTTCTATGCCCACAGGGCTGACCACCACGAGCGCCTTTTCAGCGGCGTATCCTTGCAGATTTCGATGCAGTATTTTGGCAGCCTCGTAGCCCATTTTCTTACAACCCTGCTGCACCGATGACAAAGCCGTACGGTTTAAATATCTGGCCATGTTTTCGTTGTCTATGCCGACCACCGCCACTTCTTCAGGTACAAGAATATTCAGGTGATCACAGGCTTGTAATAGATGACGGGCACGGGAATCCGTAACAGCAATGATGCCAATGGGTTTTGGCAAGCTCATCAACCAGCCTTCTAAATCCTGCTGGGCGCTTTGCCAACACTCCGCCGAGGTACAAAGCCCCTGATACACATAAGGCTCAAAGCCATCCGCACTGACTTGCTCAACAAAGGCATATTCCCGCTCATTGGACCAACGGGTAAACGGGGTACTCGGTACGCCGTAAAAAGCAAACTGAGGCAAACCTTTGCGTTTTAAGTGGTCATAAGCCAGCTTGACCAAGGCTCCATTATCAGTCGCCACATAAGGAAAACGAGGATAGTCTTCTTTGTGGTGGTAGGAGCCACCCACGGCGACCGTCGGAATTGTTGTGTCCTTAAGGAGTTCTTCCACTTCTGGATTATCAAAATCAGCAATAATTCCGTCTCCTTGCCAGTTTTTAAGCCCATCTAAGCGATAACGAAAATCGTCTTCAAAGTACACGTCCCAATCACATTGAGCCGCTTGCAAATATTCGCCAATCCCTTCGATTACTTGTCGGTCGTATACCTTATTGGCATTGAACACCAAGTTAAGTCGATAACGTTTTTCAAACATATTCCATCTCTTATTTTTATTAACGTCGGTGATAGATAGTTGAATTTCTCAGCTAAAGCAAACTTATAAGAGTCCTTTTACTCCTTGATATAAGGACTGAAAACGAGCCCGTTTTTCCTCGTATTGATCCAGCATATGAACACGAGGTTCATAACGTTTTATCAATTCCGGCTGAAAGCAAACCTCATGAACAGACGCTAAGCCTTGCACGCCAAGGGCCGCTAAACGGGCCGCTCCTAAAGACGGGCCAACGTCGCCCCCTTGTCGGTAATCCATGGGCACAGCCAATATATCCGCCAGCAGTTGCAACCAATAGGCACTTTTTGCCCCACCACCAATCACATCAATACTGTCCCCAATACTTTGTACCGAGTGCACGGCATCCAGACCATCCAGCAAGGCAAAAGTCACGCCTTCTAATACGGCATTGACCAGATCCAGTGCTTCAGTTTCGTGAGTCATCCCCCAAAACACGCCTTTGGCATTAGGGTCATTATGGGGCGTTCGCTCGCCACTCAAATAAGGTAAAAACGTCACTGGGCGAAAAGCCCCTTGATGCGCTTCTAGGGCTTGAAATGCCGCAGGCACACTCGTAAAACCTGTGAGTTTTGCGACCCAGTCCATACAGCTGGCAGCACTTAAAATCACCGACATAGTATGCCATGTATTGGGTAACGCATGCCCAAAGCTGTGCAGCGCCATCGCAGGGTTCGCCGTAAAACCATCACTCACAGAGAAGATCACCCCGGAAGTACCCAGAGACAACATGGTTTGTCCCTCTGACACCACGCCCATGCCCACCGCGCCGGCGGCATTGTCACCTCCTCCAGCGACCACGGGCACCTCGGGTAAAGACCAACGCTGGGCCAAGGTTTTATCTAACTCTCCGGTGATCTCTGGGCCTTCAAATACTCTTGGCATCTGCTCTACCGTAAGACCCGTTGCCGCCAGCATGCGCTCACTCCACATTCTCTGTTCCATGTCTAGCCAGAGGGTGCCTGAGGCATCCGACACATCTGTAGCAAATTCCCCTGTCATGCGCAGGCGCAAATAATCTTTGGGTAATAATACCTTCGCGGTTTGTTGGTAAATCTCCGGCTCATGCTGTTTAACCCAAAGCAATTTCGGTGCAGTAAAGCCCGGCATGACTAGATTGCCAGTAATCGCCTGAACATCAGGGCATTGCTGCTGTAATCGTTGGCAAGCTTCAAAAGAGCGTCCATCGTTCCATAAAATGGCAGGTCTTAGCACCTTATTGTCTTTATCTAATAAAGTGGCCCCATGCATTTGTCCCGACAAACCAATGGATTGAACGTACTGCAAGTTATGTTCAGCCGCTAGGGCGAGCATGGCGTTATCGGTGGCCTGCCACCAGGATTCTGGATCTTGCTCAGACCATAAATCATGGGGCCTTGAAACACTTAATGGTGATGAGTAACTGGCGGCAACATGCCCTGATTCTGTCAATAAAATCACTTTAACAGCGGAGGTACCAAGGTCGATTCCTAAATACATAAGCGTGCTCTCTTCTCAAATAGTAAAACGTGGCTTAGTGGGCTTTTTTGGTTTTTACATCCAGCCAAACAGCCAATAATAAAATCGCCCCTTTCACGATCAGCTGCCAAAAAGTGGGCACATCCAGCATACTCATGCCGTTATCCAAGCTCGACATAATAAGCGCCCCCATAATGGCACCGAAGACGGTACCAATACCGCCAGCCAAACTGGTTCCACCAATAACACACGCGGCGATGGCATCTAGCTCTGCCATGTTTCCCGCCGCTGGCGAGCCTGCCCCTAAGCGAGAGGTTAAAATTAAGGCGGCCACCGCCACCATGATGCCGTTCAGCCCAAACACTAACATTTTAGTGCGCTCGACGTTCACGCCAGACATGCGTGTCGCTTCGATATTCCCGCCAATGGCATAGACTCGACGACCGAAAGCCGTACGTTTGGCTACATAGGTCAGGATTATGATCAGACCACCCATAAGCAAAATAGGGGTTGGAATGCCTCGGTAATGGTCCAAAATAAAAACTAAAGCCAGTAACGCCACCACCATGGCAATGGCTTTGCTGTATTCAAACTTAGCGGATTGATTGCGAACACCGTGCTGTTGTTTAGCCTTACGGCGCGAATATACCCTTGCTAATAACCCCAAACATAATAGGCTGACCACGCTGATGCCCCAGCTAAATGGTATATAACTTTGACCAATCACAGACATGGCGCTGGACGTCGGTGCCACTGTCACGCCATCGGTAAAACCAACTAGGACACCACGAAAAGCCAGCATGCCTGCCAAGGTCACAATAAACGATGGCACTCGTTGATAGGCAACCCACCAGCCGTTAAATAGCCCCAGAAGCAAACCGATTCCTAAGGTCAAAAAAATGGTGAGCGCAATGGGAAAGTGAAACCAAACATCGAAAATCGCGGCAATACCGCCCAGCAAGCCCATCATGGAACCGACGGATAAATCAATTTCCGCGCTGACAATAACAAACACCATACCAATCGCGAGCACACCAACAATGGCCGTTTGACGCAGTAAATTGGAAATATTACGAGGAGAAATAAAAGACCCATCGGTCATGATGGTGAAAAATACCACAATAAACAAAATCGCCGCCACCATGGCGAACAGCTGTAGCTGGTTGGTTTTTATTTTTATAAACATCCTAAGCACCTTCTTTGATAGCACAGTTCATAATGATTTCTTGAGTTAACCCTTGGTGATCAAATTCCCCTTTTAATTTCCCTTCGTGCATGACCAACACGCGATCACTAATACCAATCACTTCCGGTAACTCAGACGACACCATGATGATGGACATGCCCTCTTTCACCAGTGAATACATCAGCTTGTAGATTTCGTATTTCGCCCCCACGTCGATGCCACGAGTTGGCTCGTCTAAAATCAGAATCTTGGGGTGGGTTAACAGGCATTTGGCAATGATGGCTTTTTGCTGATTGCCACCACTGAGGTGTTTGATGGCCAGTTCAGGAGACGCGGTTTTAACCTTTAAGCGAGCAATGTACTCTTCTATGTCTTGATATTCTTTGTCTTCATCTACGCCCCCAAACACAGAGCTGAAATGATTCGTCTTGTAGTTATCCAGTACGGACAAGGTTATATTGCGTCCAACGCTCATAATCGGGACGATGCCGTGACGCTTGCGATCTTCTGGCACCATGGCAATGCCCGCTGCCAATGCACTACGCTGGGTACGAATCTGTTTAGATTGTCCGTCTAACTCAACGGTGGCTTGGTACTGACCGTCGTAACAACCATACAAGCATTGCATTAACTCGGTTCGACCGGAACCAATCAAGCCCGCAATGCCCAGAATTTCCCCACGATGTAGATCAAAACTGACGTTATCAACTTGAGGTCGCGAGGCGCCGGCTTGTATCGCGGTGGCGTTATTAACTCGCAATACCACCTCACCTATTTCATGATCCTCACGCGGAAACAGCTCCTCTAGCTGACGTCCCACCATCATTGCAATGATGTCGTGTTGCGTTAACTCAGCAGCCACCTTAGTGGCAATGTGGTCACCATCGCGAATTACCGCCACCCAATCAGACAACGCCAGCACCTCATCCAATTTATGAGAAATGTAAATGCAGGCAATTCCTTGATCTCTCAGTTCGCTAACAATATCGAGCAAAATGCGAATGTCAGCACTGGTCAAAGAGGACGTCGGTTCATCCAAAATCAACAACTTGACGTTTTTATTCAGTGCCTTGGCTATTTCGACTAACTGCTGTTGGCCCACACCTAGCTCACGCACCAGCATATCGGGTTGTATATTTAACTTTACTCGCCCTAATAGTTCACTGGCTCGATGATGCATGGCCTCGTCGTTCAAGCGGGCAAACGAACCGATTTCATTGCCTAAAAAAATATTGTCCATTACGGAGAGTTCTTGAACGAGTGCAAGTTCCTGATGAATGATCACAATGCCTAGAGCTTCGGTATCTCGAATACCGCTTGCCTGGATAAGCTCACCCTGAAAATAGATCTCGCCTTCATAGGAACCATAGGGCCAGACACCGCTTAAGACTTTCATTAAGGTCGACTTACCTGAACCATTTTCACCACAAACCGACAATACCTCGCCTTCTCCAAGGGTTATGCTGACACCGTTTAATGCCCGCACACCGGAAAAACTCTTCACTATATCGCGCATATCCAAAAGGGGTTGTTTCATATCGACACTCTCTTGAAAACAAAGGCGCTCAGGTGAGCGCCTTATCATCAATAAATTAAGGGTTGTAAACGTCTTTATGAGAATGGAAACCGTCAGCAATAACGGTACTGTCGATGTTGCTCTTATCCACTGCGATAGGGGTTAGCAAGACGGAGGGAACGTTCATTTTGCCGTTATTCACTGTGCCAGTGGTGTTGATTTTTTCACCTTTTGCCAGCTTCACCGCCAACTCGGCACTGATGGTCGCTTCTTTTTTAATGGGCTTATAAACCGTCATAGTTTGCGTGCCAGCAACAATACGACGCACTGCAGCTAAATCGGCATCTTGACCGGAAATCGCCACTTTGCCCGCCAACCCTTGCGCATCAAGCGCTTGAATCGCACCGCCCGCCGTTGAGTCATTAGAAGCCACCACCGCATCAATCTTGTTATTATTGGCCGTTAACGCATTTTCCATGATATTCATTGCCGCTTGCGCCGACCATCCGGTTGCCCATTGGTCACCAACAATCTTGATATTGCCATCATCGATAGACGGTTGAAGTACCTTCATTTGCCCTTCACGGAACATTTTGGCGTTATTATCGGTTGGGGAGCCGCCCAGTAAGAAATAGTTGCCTTTAGGGACACGTTTCAACAAAGCTTGTGCTTGCATTTCTCCCACACGAACGTTATTGAAAGACACATACAGGTCAACGTGAGCAAACTTAATCAATCGGTCATAGGCTAGCACTTTGATACCGGCTTCTTTGGCTTCAGAAAGGACACTGCCCAATACTTCGCCATTTTGAGGTACGATCACTAGGACATCCACGCCCCGAGAAATCATGTTTTCGATTTGTGAGATCTGGGTAGTGGCACTGCCATTGGCGGATTGGGTATATACCTTAGCTCCTAAGGATTCCGCTTCTTTGGTAAAAAAGTCACGGTCTTTTTGCCAGCGCTCAAGACGCAAGTCAGACATCAGCAAACCGATCTTTTCACCTGCTGCCATAACTGGCACAGAAGCAAGTAGGCAACTGGCAATCAAACTCATTGAAAGGATCTTTTTCATCGTCTTCATTCCTTTTATTTTTATTCATTGAAGGATCTCTAAAAGAGAGTAAGCAGACTGTAAATTGATGCTTTCTTGAGAAGTATTATCTTTTTTTGTTTTGGTTTAGCGTTTTTACAAAAAAGCCCTTTGAGAGGATTTTCAAAGGGCTTAAGGAAATGGAATGGACTCCCCCACCATCGGCATCTATGTGCCAAGATTAGTTGTTGAGACCACTAATCTAAAGGGAGCGCCCACATGACTATTTATGCGAGTTGGTTTAGATTTAGCAAAAAATATTTTTGAACTTTGCGCGATTGATGAACATGAGCACGTTGTACAACGTAAGACCTTAAAGCGAAATAAGATTTTATCGTATTTTTGTCAGTTACCTCCTTGTGTCATTGGCATGGAAAGCTGTGACGGTACGCATTATTGGGGAAGATAACTCAGAAAATTAGGACATGAGGTGCGCATGATGGCACCTCAATTTGTTGCTCCTTATCGTAAAAATGAAAAAAATGATCGCAATGATGCTGAAGCGATTTGTGAAACGGCTGGACGACCAAATATGAGGTTCATCCCCATAAAGGATGAGGAGCAACAGGCGATACTGACTATTCATCGGGCACGAACCTTGTTGGTTGGAGAAAGAACCGCTTTAGTGAATCAGATTCGAGGTTTTCTGACCGAATTTGGCGTTGTGTTACCACAAGGGCGTAACCAAATTCGAGCACAGCTTCCTGCTTTATTAGATGAAGGAGAACTGGCATTGCCTCACCTTCTCCGCTCGGTTCTTGCTGACCAGTATCAGCGTTTGTGTGAACTTGATCATGTGATAGAAGGCTATGACCATCAGATTGAATCGCTTGCTCGAACGGATGAAAGAGCCAAGCGACTGATGAAAGTCGAAGGGATGAAAGAGCCAAGCGACTGATGAAAGTCGAAGGGATTGGGCCATTAACCGCAACCGCGTTGATTGCAACTGTGGGAGATATTAGAGAATTTAAAAACGGTCGACAATTTTCAGCTTGGTTGGGGTTGGTTCCACGACAACGATCCTCGGGCGGAAAAACAAGGTATGGTCGAATAACGAAACGTGGTGATGTCTATTTAAGAACCTTATTGGTTCATGGTGCACGAGCGGTAATGCGATTTATAGACAATAACCATGACCGTAAAAGTAAATGGGTAAAAGCCATTAAAGAACGACGAGGTTTTAATAAAGCGGCGGTCGCGTTGGCCGCAAAACATGCTCGTATTTTATGGGCAATTCTCTCAAAAGGGAGTGATTATAGAGTTTATCCCGTAAACGGGGGGGAGTGATGAAACAGCAAAAAGGAAAGTGTTACCAAGAGCGATGATGCATCGTTAAGAGTTTGCAAAGAGAGTGGTAGGATGGCAAAACGGGTTGAATCGACGTCAGCAGAACCTGAATTCGCAATGGGCCTTAACTTAAAAGGTCGATAAGGAAATGAGGAGCTGGCGAGCGGATCTCCATTAGGGCCCAAGCTAAAAACAGCTTTAACGATGAGGCCGAATACAAGCGAGCAGTCAAACCTCAATGCCATAACACCAAACTCTTACAAAACCGGGGGAGTCCATACAAGGTACGAACAAGTCCTCTGGTCTCGGCAATTGCTCCTGCATTGCCCTAATTACCTACACCCATGCAGGGATACGGGGCTTTCAGAGATTACAATTAAAAGAACAGGTCACTCTGCGTTGCGACGCTTTGAAAGGTACCTACATTCCTTCAGCATCGCGCCTTAATTGACGATTTCTCTGAAAGCCTGAGTATTAGACGACTTATTCGCATCTTCCCTGGCGAAATCTTAATCCCTAGAATTATGTAAAATATATTATTTTTCAATAAGTTGAGATTTATTCAAGGAAACTAAATATTAAACATTTACACCAGATATTATTGGTGTAATAGTATGTAATAGGAATTTAAAGCTAACTCCATTAATGTGATTAATGTGCCCTACTAGTTCTGTAGCAAATGGCCCTCAGACTCTACATGGTATGGTGTCCGTTATTTAGTTGAGCCTAACAGGCGACCAATTCTTAGAAAAGCAGCATCAAAGAAGGGTTATCTCTTAAGAGATGAATGGGGGGATTTGTATGAATCTAACTGATCTACAAACATTTTTCACCGCTATCACTGTTCCCGATACTAATACAGCGGCTGTTAGAGCAAAAACCACCTTATTAGGTGCGATCACCACTTATAGTGGAGCTCCTGAAACTGCGGGTGCTAAATTTCCTAGTGCCACAAACGGTGGTCCAACACCGTATTTAAGTGATGTGTTAACTGCTTTTTTTATACCGTCAATTACCCCTACTGGAACAACACTTTTCTTAAATTGGAAACCCTTTCTTGCTGATATGCAAGCTATTAAGACAAATATTGCCGGCTTCCCAACCAAAGATTGCTTGGAAGATTTATTAAGTAAAATTTTTAATTTTGCAAAGGCCTGGGTAAAAACTGAAGCGACAACACTAGCTGGCAATATTTTCTCTGCATGTGATGGATATACTGGTGGACAATATAGCTTTCTATCTGGCAGCACAACTACACCAGCCACAGCACAAGATGTAATACAACAATGGGTAGAAGATAATTTGTTTCAAAGCGTGTGGAATTGGATTGGTTGGTTGTTAAACCCTGCAACTGCTTGGGCTAATTGGACAACCTTATTTACAAATACAGCAGTACCAACAGCACCCGCTATCAGCAGCATTAATATAACGACGAATGCAGGTAATTACTCACTCACAGAGTTGCAAAATGATCTTACCTGCTTAAATACTGCTTTAGGAGGTACTACTTTATGGGATCCTGGCCTCGGGCAAACTGTTACCACACAAATACCCGCTGGTGCCACCATCCATTGTTATACAGTGTATGATTTTGCCAGCTATATTGGTGCGCTTCAGGAGATAGGTAGTGGAACAGGAGCTCCTCTACAAACCAATAATGTTGCACATATTATTCGCATTATTGACCAAACCGCATTTGCTGCTTTGGGCAACCAACAAACACAATTAGATTTTAGTGCTGCTCCAACAGCAACCAATAGAGGCACATTACAAGATAACGCCTGTTATGTTTTGCTGACCAATGATAGTCAGTATGCCTATCCATTACGGATTTATGGCCAGCACGTGGCTGATTTATGGGCTTCCATCACAAATTTACCTTATAAACACGACTATAGTGCCCTAATCAGCTTTGCCAATAACAATATAAGCTGCGCTGAAGTAAAAAGTTTCCTAACCACAGGGAAATTACCCGTTAAAGATTCAAATGAGTTAGTGCCATCTCCTACCAGTGCGACTTATGCCGCCAGCGGTAGTAATCAGGTTATGGCTACCGCACTAAATACGCTAACAGTGCTAACCGCCAACTATATGGTAGAGGAATGCCGCAACTGGGCCCAATTGCTGTTAGGTATATTGCAATTAGAACGTTCAGCAACCACTTTTCAGCATGCCACTCAATTTCCAATGGCTGGTGGAGGATGGAAAAATCATTGGAGTTGGGGCAACAGTTTGAACCCTAATCGTCCAGCGATTTGTAATCCCGCTGAAGATGGCCGAACCATCAAACGCTGGTTTTTAAACCTGTTTTTTACGCCAACTGGCCAAAGTTTTCTCGCATTAAACAAAGAAGATGTTGTTCCTGCCATTACCGTCGCTATCGTACAACAACAACAGCCGAATTTAGATCAGGCATTTAACAATAAAGTACAAGCTACATTTAAGTCTGCAGCAAAATCGCTATACAACCCATAAGCACTAGTGACAAGGGGCGTTATGAGTACAAACAATGGTCTAGTCCAGCAGTTACATGATTATCTACACAGCAGTTTATCCGGCACCAACTTAAGTATCACGACTACGGATCTTACCAGTTATGCCCTGGATACATTATTAACGCCTTTTCCCAGCCAACAATTGTCGTTATCTAATGTACAGATCTCCAGTGTGGCCAATAACGCCGATAATAACCTAGCCTTTACCGTGACAGGCGCGGTGGGTGATTGGACGGCAACTGCGTTGCAACTCAATATCCCGACTTTTAGCTCGCAAAATATTACCCTGACGTTTATTGAAACGGCCACCACCATTGTAGTCTGTGACTATCAAATTACCTCACAAATAACAGTCGCTGGTAGCACTATCGATGTTGTTGCAACACTACAAATGCCCGATAGCATATGTTTTCAGTTTGCCCAGTCCGGTAACGGCACTCTCTCGTTAAGCGAACTTATCGCATTTGTTATTGGTAGCGATACGTATCATTTGCTGCCAAACGTATTAAGCAGCCTAGGTTCAGTCACCTTAAAGAATTTGTCACTGCAACTGAATTGTTCTGCCAGTGCCAGTACATCACTGGTGAATTCATTGACCGGTGAGTTAAGTGACTGGCCATTAATACCCGATATTCTGACCTTGCAATCAGTGAATCTGACACTAACCCAAACCCAACACCTGGTGAGCCCTGGAGATCTGCAATCGCAGTATAGTGGTTGTGTGAATGCGGTTTTCAGTATCCCGGATTTGCACAAAAGCTTTACGGTTATTACCCACTTTACGGGCAGTGATTTATTGGAAATTGAGGTACTCAACAGTGCCACTGGTGATCTGCCCTCCATTGAGGATATGGCGTGTTTAATCGGTGGAACCACATTACAAAACACCATTAAGGCGGCGTTATCGGATATCGGTTTTACCTCGTTGACGATCACTGAGGTGAAATTTATTTTTCGCCATGCCCAAAGTGGGCTGCAATTACAGTCAATTACGATCAATGCGGCCTTGGTATTGTTTGGCGCTGATTTTACTCTTTCACTGCAACCGCCACTCAGTACCAGTGCTGGCTGGATATTTAATTGCTCGCTACAACCCGGTAGCAGTATTGCGATCGGGACTTTTATCAATCATGTGACACAGGATTTGGTCGATTTCACTCTACCTCCGGTATTAGATGGCCTGGAAGTGACTACTTTAGGCATTTCGATTAACTCACAAACGCAGGATTATAGTTTTGCCTTAGGCCTGGATTTTCCATTAACCGAAACCACGTCCCTCCCCCTACTCTTCAATATAGATATAGTGAAACAGCAAGGTGTATACAATACCACCTTCGCTGGCCAGTTGAATTTTTCCGGCTCGCAGTTTGATGTGACCTTTGGCACAGACAAAATATTAAATGCCTCATGGAATTTTAGCGGTATCGACTATCTACAATTTCAAACCATTGCAGATGTATTTGATTTTACCTTGCCTAATATCCCATCTTCGCTGGATTTAAGCCTAAAATCCATCGCCTTATGCTGCGATCTGAATCAAAAAACAGTTACTTTGGCAGCATCTTCAGCCAATTATGGCAATGCAGTATTTACGTCTTTATTGGTCAGCCAAGTACGCCAACATGTGTTTCTGCTGGGAATCGACAACCCCTTCAGCTTAAGTAATTTACCCTTGGTTGGACATGAGCTGGCCAGCATCGACAACATCGAGATCGGTTCTTTCTGTGTAGCCATCAGCTCCATTTCACCGATGACCAGTACGATTGCCAGCCAGATCAATGCGCTGATTCAGCCATTAGGCACCCAGTACCCGCAAATACCGACCCAAGGGTTTAATGGCAAGCTGTTGTTAAGTGCAAAACTCAACCTGGGCAATAAAACATTCCCGTTACAAGTCAGTCTGGATAATAGCAGTGGCCAACAAGCCACCGAACAAACAGCATCTACATCAGCAGCAACCACCACGCCAGCTCACAATACCGACATTGTTGCCACGACTGCAGCAAGCCCAGCCAGTGCAGCGGCACCACAAACGCTGCCGGATGGTACGACCTGGTTTACCATCCAGAAAAGTTTTGGGCCGCTGAGCATACAAAAAATTGGGGTACGCTTTAGCTCCAAGCAACAAATGCTATGGTTTGAGATTGATGCCAGCGTCATGATGGGGCCAACACAGCTGTCATTACAGGGTTTAGGCATTGGCTCGCCATTGTCCAGCTTTTCTCCCCAATTCCAGTTACAAGGTCTTGGAGTGGGTTATGATAAACCACCGTTAAATATTGCCGGTTCTTTTGTCAATTTAAACCCACCCGGCGCCGGTCAGTTTGAATTTGATGGCGGTGTTACCATTGGTGCAGAGACCTTTGAGCTACAGGCATTTGGCTTTTATGGCAATCAGACCGGCGTGCCATCCATGTTTATTTTTGGCGATGTTGCCAAAGCATTTGGCGGCCCACCTGCGTTTTTTGTAACCGGAATAGCCTTAGGTTTTGGCTATAACTCGCAATTAACATTACCCAGTGTCGATCAGGTCGCCAATTTTCCATTTATCCAAACCTTGCCTGACTCCAACCCTCCGAATAGCGGGGCATTGCCGACCAAAACACCCCAAGCGGTGCTGAATACCTTACTGGATTCCAACCCCGCCTGGGTCACGCAACATGCTGGTGACTTATGGTTTGCGGCGGGCATTACCTTTACCAGCTTTGAAATGGTGAACTCCCAGGCCTTGATCATCGTAGAACCTGGAGACGATTTAACCATCGCCTTATTAGGCACCTCTCAGGCGCAGTTCCCACAAAACGCAACTGCAGGGCAAACCCGCTACGCCTATATTGAATTAGAGCTGGATGCTGAATTTAAACCGGAAGCTGGAGCCTTTACCCTGGAAGCGGTCTTATCCAAATCTTCCTTTTTGCTAGACCCAGCCTGTGTGCTTACCGGTGGTTTTGCTTTTTATGTTTGGTTCGGCGATAACCCTCACGCCGGTGATTTTGTATTAACACTGGGTGGATATAACCCGTATTTTACCCCGCCATCATATTACCCCACCGTGCCAGAGCTAGGATTCCACTGGTCACTGGACAGCTCCATCAGTATTAGCGGTAATGCTTATCTGGCTTTCACACCGTCAGTAATGATGGTCGGAGGAGCCTTAAATGCCGTATATCACTCAGGCAATCTTAAAGCCTGGTTTGATGCCGAAGCCGATATTATTGTGCAATGGAAACCCTTTTGGTTCGACGCGCATATCGGCATCAATATTGGGGCATCGTATCGTATGGACCTGTTATTCACGTCAGTCACCGTATCGATTGAATTGGGTTGTGATTTAAGCCTATGGGGCCCTCCTAGCGGCGGCAATGTTCATGTTGACTGGTTTGTTATTTCATTTACCGTGCCGTTCGGTACGCCTAAAAATTCCAGCAGTACCACATTAGGTTGGAGTGATGTGCAAACCATGCTACCCAACACAGGTACCGCAGCAGCCTACAATGTGCTGGGGTTAACACCCGTAGCAGGCACTTCACCGTTGGCGTCTTGCCCTGACAATGGCCCAACCACCGCCAAGTGGCATGCGCGTAGCGGGCAATTTGCATTTGCAGCCACTACCAGCATTCCGGTAAGCACAGCGACCTTTGGTTCTGCCCAAGCAACATCTGAAGATCACAGCATGTTAACGGCAGATAGCAACTCATTTACCGGCAGTTCATTCAATATTGCACCTTTACAATACAGTGAAGTGAAATCCACATTGGATATCACCGTAAAAACCAAGGCCGGTGTCGATCTCAGTGGTTCTTTTGTTGCCAAGCCACTGACCAAAAGCCTGCCAGCCTCGTTATGGGGCAGCCCACCAAAACATACTGCCCCTAATAGCAGTGAACAACTGGTAGCCAGTCAACTGGTTGGTGTTTCATTAGAAGTATTACCACCACAAGTGGGAGCCAGTGCCGGCGCCGTCAATATTCAACAAAATTTAACTGCAGACCCACTGCAGTTAGCTGGTGCTACTTTGCCAGTCAGCGCATCGGCCCAGCCTGCCGGCCAAACACCAAGCTATAGTGCCACTAATATTGCCAGTATCACTAACAGCCAAACCGGTATCGCTGCCACAGCCACCCAACATACCCGAACTCAGCTGTTAGGCGCATTACAGACCTTGGGATATTTGCCACACAATGCCAATAACACCATGACAGGCTTTAGCCAAAACATTGCCAATACCTTTACTGCAGATCCATTGATGATTGCTTAGCCAGGATGATGACACCATGCCCAATGCATTACCCAAAATCGCCTTCACCAAGCTGACCTCACCACCACCCTTAGGCAGCATCCAGTTTTATAAGGGGTACTTTCCCAGCTTATTGCCAGGAGAACACCATATTAACTTAACGCAAAACCTGCAAAATTACCCTGGAGACGATACCCCTTCCTATACGGCGCCACAGCAAACCTTTGAAGTTAAAGCACCTCAGTTCAGGATTGACCCGAATATTATCAGCAGCATTTATCCACCCAAGGCCAGTCAGGGCAAATACGAACAGGTCTTGCCATTTGTGGTATTACACGATGCCGCACTGCCTTGGGAGCGCAGTCTGGTACCGGGTGACCCGCCACCTCAGGATGGTGGCACCACCACACCGTGGATGGCATTACTGTTATTGGCAGAAGACGAGGTAATCATGCCAGAGGGAGCCAGTTCACCAATTACAGCCACCACCGTAACTGAGTTATTAACCGCAGACCCACACAACCTTGTATTTAAACCACAACTGTCGACTTCAGGCCTGTCGCAAGATGAGTTAAATGCATCATGCCAAACAATTTGTATACCCGGCGAATTATTTGCGTCAGTGCTGCCATCAGTTGCCGATTTAACCTACTTGGCCCATTGCTGTTGCAGCCATACGGCTGATGCCGATGGCAGTCTGCATAGCACGGTATTAGCCAATCGCTTACCGGTTACGCCCCCTGGCAAATCACAGCGCTATTTTGCACATCTGGTCTCGCTGGAAGGTTTTGCCGATTACCTGGGCCCATCTGCCACCACTGCGATTCCTACACAGCCTCATTCACAACAATTAATGCAGGTGCAATTGATATCGCTGTATAACTGGAGCTTTACCTGTCTGGCTGAAGAAAATATCAGTTTTAAACAATTACTGACCGGGCTGATTGCCAGTGAACAAACCACCGGCACCGGTAGTTTAACCCTGCCCACCCCAACTGCAGGCACCCCAGATAGTGTGACGAATCGTCTGGCAGAAGGATATGCACCACTTACCTTTATGGCAGGTGATGGAGAACAAAGCTTTGCCTGGTACCGAGGCCCTTTATGCGCCATGCCAGCACCCACCTTGCCTGCAGTGGGCCAACAACAACTTGCCATTTTACAAGCACCTAGAGCAGATGCCTTGATGATATACCTACAACAACAGGGAATTTTTGATCTCAGTTATGCCGCTGCATGGAATATCGGCCGTAATCTGGCCTTAACCGATGCCGATTTCGCGCAAAAACTTAACCAGTTACAACGCACCACTCATAGTAAAGTATCACTACTAGCACAGCGTTTATCCACACCACATTTGGCGGGCTTATCGTATCAGGAAATGCTGCATCCCCAGGCAATGCAACGTCAATTTACCCGCGCGATGGCAAATGGTCTCGGAGCAACCATGAGTGCGGCATTACGCCACCGTGGGCCAGCAGCATCCGCTGCCACAACACAAACAGCCACAGTACATCCAAAAGATGTGTTGAATATGCCACAGGCCATGACCGCCATTGGCAACGACGTCAGCGAATCACTCACCACCGTCGCCTTATGGCTAGCCAAATTAATCCGCTTAACACCCGTACCTTTCTCCCATTTAGTGCCCGATGCACGGATGTTACCGGCTGAATCTATTCGCTTCTTTTACCTGGACCCCAATTGGATCGATGCACTAACCGCCGGTGCATTATCCATTGGCATACAATGTGCCGCAGACAGAAGCATTCAAAGCAGCTTACTCCCCACATTAATGGCCGAAGTGCAGCAACAACTGCTGGCACTACGCACACGGGTTTACCCTAATGCCGCGCCGTCTAGTGGCAAAATCTGCGGCTTACTGATTCGCTCGCAACTGGTTTCTGCCTGGCCCAACCTGGTGATTACCGCAAGCCAGAACAGTTTACCGGTCAATCTAATCCGCAATGAATGCCTGGCACCGAATGTACGTTTATGCCTGTTTGAAGATATCCCCGACACCGTCAACCTGGCCGAACCCTACCATGGACTACAGTTTGGGATAGAAGATTCCGGCATTGCCGCACGTAACCTGACCACCACAGGCTCAATTGGCGCATTAATACCTGGCCAAGATGTCACCCCCAGCTATCGCAGTGTGACACAAGGCCAATTAGGTGGAGTGTTGGACGTTGCCAGCATTGTGACCGCATTGGCAACGGCGACTCAAGTGACACCAACTAGTCAATTTAATGCCGGGGACTTTGCCTTACAAATGGTTAAAACCCCGGAAATTCAACCTTTTCCCAGCGCATCGTAACCGTGAAGGATACAACAACAATAACAACAGGAGCTATGCATGAGCCAAACCAATAACCCATTAATTGTCCCCATGACAGTTGAAGCCCTAGTGGTCAATAACAGTGTCAGAGGCAATATCTTCGTCCGCTCACAAATGCAATACGACCTATTGAATAATACAACTGTCGGCCCTGGCAACGCACAAGGCGGGCTGAATAATAACGACACCGATTTCACTACCGTGTCTGGCGATATACCAAATACCCAAATCAGCACTGCCGATTACTACAATGGCGTGTATCTAAAATGGCGCTTACCCAAAGCCTTCACCCATGGCGTGCACAATGCACAACAACACAATACCGTCTTCCCGTTAGTGCCCAATCGCTGGCTGGTAGTGCGCTATAGTGGCACCAATCTGGCGCAGCGTACCGCAACCGCCTGGATCATAGAAAGCGACTATGAGCAATCATCACCACCCTCACAACCACAGAACATTGCCCAGGAAAGCACCGAATATCTATCAACCACCCAAGCCCTCACCCCAACCTGGATAGGACGCAATATCAACCTGGCAACGCAAAGCTGGCAGGAATCCGGCCATAGTTTGAACCTAACCGCAGTAGGCCCGGGCAACCCAGCATTTGCCGCCTACCAACCACAATGTAACAATGTTTTCTCATTTGTTGACTGTCTGAATGATACAGCCGCACAAACATTCAGCTATGCCGTATATGGCTGGTTTTCCAGCGCCACAGACGACCCACTAAGCAATCCAAACAGCCTCAGCTTTGCTGATTTACTGACCTCCCTGAGCTGGACCATCCCCAAAGATACCCCAAAAGGCACCCAGGCCAGCTGGTGTTTGCTTAGCGGCGCAGTCGATGGCGTACAATGGCAAACAACGCAATTGCCAGCCGGTGGGACCCCCACTGGAGAAAACCCAATTGCCATCGCCGTTGGCAATACCGCCACCGAAGCACTGACAAGCTTAATTTCGACGCAATCCTCAGGCAGTATTGCCGCCAATTTTCTGAATGCCTTTCAGCTGGACGCATTGGATTTACTAGACCGCCCGGATGGCATAGGCCTGGTAGCAGAAAAATTACAAGCCAGTTTTTTTCAAAAATATTCCGGTGGTTACCACTGGAGTATTGTCGATGCTCCGAATGACACCACCCCCATCTCCAACAGTGAATTACAAAAAGAACAAACCTGGTTAGCCACCCTCAACCAAGCGCAAACAGCACTGGACCAGGCCATTCTGACACTGGCCGAACTGCAAACACAGCTATATGTCATGTGGTGGAAATCGATCCAACCCTATAAAACCATCACCAAATTTATTGACCATAAATTTAAAAAAGTTCCGGCCAATCCCAGCCAGCCCGATCCACAGTTTTTTGCCCAGCAATTAGACCCACAAACCAGTGGCAGTATTGCTTACCAAACCAACCAACAACTGCAACACGTGCAAACGCTGCTGCAAAGTGTACCTCATGGCAATACTCCAGCAGCGCTGGAAGCGGCAATTCAAAGCTATGCCCAAACACAGCAACTACCCAGTAGCAGACAACTCAAACGTTTAAACAACAGTGCGTTCTTTGTCCCCAATGACCCGGTGGTTTTGCTAACCGGCACCGGGGCGGCAGGTATCGCAAGCACTGCAGATTCCGTATTATGCCGTTTCCCTTCACAGCTAGTAAGCGGTTTTACCTATCAAGGCCATACCATCAATGCCGCCACTTCAGGCTTAAGCATTCCACAACCCACACTCACGCAAGTGACTGGCGCACCGTGGACCGCAGAGCTGATGACAGCACTGACCACAGAAAACTTTTTTCTAGACCCAAACAATGCAGCGGCATTAAATGCAGCCGTTGCTGGCAGTGGCACCGCAGGCGTCAACGCACAAAATGTGCTCGGCACCTACCCCGATACAGTCGCCGTGCATCAATGGCAACAAAACCCCTGGCGCCCATTATTACTCCTGTGGGAAGGCAAATATTACCCGATTGACTACGGCACCGCCGCCGCACCCAACTGGAGTTTTAGCGATCACCAATACCAGTGGAATGGCGAATTAGCCAGTGTCGGTTCACTAATGGCCTTGAGTGGCTTGATTCAACTAGCCCCCACCGCTGCCACCAATATGAAAGCCAGAATCCAGAAGTTTCTGACCCTGCACCCCAATTTAACCCCCCAAGAAACCGCCGCGTTTAACACATTGCTAACGTTCGTTACTCAATCGCACGAATGGGAACTACTCTCACAATCATTGGACGGTTTTAACAGCCAATTACGTCTAGCACTACCCGGTGTCTACCCAGGCCCAAATACATCATCGGCTGCGATGGCCTCGTTAATAGGCCATACCGATACCAAACCGCCCCTATTATTGGATGATGTTAATGACCAACCACCTCCCAGCCAATTCCAGCCCTGGCGTTCAGGGCAGTTTGAATTCAGCTCGCTGGTGATTGTTGACGAATGGGGCCAAGCGTTATGGCCAATTAACTTACAAGACCAAACCCTGGAAAACCTATACCTGCCAGCAGAACTGACACCACACTATCAAGCACCCGACACCACAGGTGGTAGCGGCACCGCGCCAGTCTATAATGGACACAGCCGCATTCAGTTCCCCCCGGCCTTACTACAGCCTGCGCAGCTCAATTTTTCGCTAATCTCCGCCACCAGCGACAATACCGCCTATGTTCCAGGCAACGCGGCCACCGACCCCATCTGTGGCTGGGTACTGCCCAATCATCTGGATGCCTCACTGATGGCTTACGATGCCCAAGGCAATGCCCTAGGTGAAATGGCCGCCAACGCCACAGCCACCCAAATCAACTGGACCCCATTACCCAATAGCCCCTATACCACGCTACAACAAATAGCGACCGCCATCCCACACTTTGGGCAGTTTTTAGTATCATTACAGCAACAAAGCGTCAGTACCTTCGCCGCATTTTTAACCGCCATCGACGAAACCCTGTGGACCACCGCGCCAATCGGTACAACATTTGATAAAGACCTATCCATTTTGATGGGACGCCCACTGGCCATGCTACGGGCAAAACTTCAACTCGACCTCAATGCCGCACCCTATAATGACCCCAGCTGGCAATACACCCAAACGCCGGCACAATCCCCCTTACCGGGCTACCAATTCGCCATAGAACTGGGTAACCGGCAAAAACTGGACGACGGCCTGATTGGCTACTTCACCCAAGGTCAATACGACACCTTCAATATCGTCACAGAAGCAGATAGCACCAACAATAGCTACCTGAACACCATAGGTAACAGCAATAACTACATCTACCTTCCTGTTACCGGGGAAAACTCAGCCTATGTGTCGATGCTGGTAGATCCACGAGCGGCCATACATGCCACCACCGCCATACTACCGATAGTCCAACTGCGCCCACCACCACACCTGATTGCCGAAGCACTGGCCAAAATCAAAATCAGCTTTAAAGTGGATGGCATACTAACCGATCAACAGATCAACCATGCAGGCATCAGCACCGTACTTATGCCAACCCCCAAAACCAAAGCCGGCCAATGGAACTGGTTAGAACAAGACAGCAGCAGTACCTGGAACAACTACACCGTGGCAGCCAATAATAACCAAGCCCGGTTATCCAATATCTTGCCCACGTTACGTCGCGGGCGCTTACAGCTTTCCAATGCATTACCTAAAGACAAACAGCAACAAAAAAAGCAAAAACCATAACAAACGTTATTACCCAAGGAAATTACTATGCAAGCGACAAAACCCAACTGCACCATTATTGTACCCACTACCTGCAATACCAATCTGACCTATGCCTTGCAAACCAACCCTGACCCGTTGGTAATCAATAAAACCAGCGCATCACTAGAATTTATTATTACCAATACCACCGGTGCCGCCCAAACAATCACCTCCATCGTATTTGCTATTCCGATCGGCAGTGGCGGTATCACCCCCAGTATGGCAGGTATTGGCAGCTCATTGTCGGATAGCACAAACTGGAGCGCTAGCATAGACACCAGCTCGGGCAACGTTACCCTGTCCCCCAAAAGTCCCAGCTACCAAATGCCGAACAATGGCTCCCTAGTGCTGCAACTATTTGGCATGACCACCATGTCATCCAGCGGCAATAGCAATATCACCATCACCGAAACCCTGGCCCAGCAAAATCCCACCCACTGTGATTTCCAAGTATCCACCTTCCCCACCAACTTTTACTTTGATGGTCTGTGTGCCGTCGTCAAAGATGGCAGTGAATACAAACCGGTTGCCGAAGTCGACAGTGGATCAACCATTACCCTACTGTGGAATACCTCCGTCGTCGATGCCAACAACATCACCATCCGCTACTCCACACCGTTTTCCGGGCAAACAAAGATTAATCCTGAATCCAGCAACAGCGAACAATGGGAATGGGAATCTCCCGCACTTACCAGAGATACCGTCTTTACCGTAGAAGTCAAAGGCCAAGTCGATAACGGCCAACCGGTGCGGCTGTCCAGAAACATCGCCGTAGCCGTCAATGGCTCGCAAATCCCCAAAGGCGCCATCCTAATGTGGAGTGGAGACACCACCGGCATCCCCACAGGCTACCAACTGTGCGACGGCACCAATGGCACCCCGGACCTACGCAATAAATTTGTCTATGGCGCCAGCAGCCAAACCGAAGGGACCTACCCAACCGGAGGCAGCAACACCACCACCCTAAACGCACAAAACATTCCGCAACTATCAGGTAGCTCACAACATACCCATGGTATTACCATCACAGCCTCCCCCCATAGCCACCCATACACCCATGCCACCCTAGATGGAGAAACCACCCAATGGACCAGTAATATTGCCAGCACCGGCTCAGGCGTAGGCCTATGGGAAGACCCCACAACCATTAACACCAGCGACACCACCGTCACAGTCACCGGCTCAATTGATGACGCCACGGTGAACATTTCCGTTGGTCAAAGCAACCCGAGCCCGGTCAATATCATGCCAGCCTATATTACCCTGGCCTTTATTCAAAAAATGACCTGATCACACTCTAACCCACATGCCTCACCGATCTGCTACTGCGATCGGTGAAACATAAGATCGAGCTAAGCCAAAGAGAGAACCTATTGTGCTAACTGTAGAACAACCCAACCACACTACAGCGGAATATAACCACACCGTAGAACACGAAATAGCCCGCCTAGCCGCGGGTTATTTCAACACTCCAGTACAGGTAGTGAAAAAACAAAAACTCAACTCCAATGCGCGCATACATGCCGCCAGAGTATGGCTGCAAACCCCACAAGGAAAAGAACTGCGCTGCATTGCCAAATACTTATCTGAAGACTACTTCTTCGACCCGCAACAACAAACCAAAGCCATCACCTTTGCCAATGAAATCCTCAGTTATCGCTTTTTAATGAATATCAGAAACCGCTTTGCCGCCTGGCCATTACTCTACCACTACAACCAACGCATCCTGCTGATAGAAGACCTGGGTGCAAACGACCCACAGATACCCGACAACCTATGGCAAGAAGTCGCCGACGTATTTGTTAACCTGCATACCGCCACCCATCAGCAACACGCACAATACCAAGCATTATTAAGCACAAACGACCAACACAACTGCCAACACCTGAAAACCGTACAACAACACGCCTTCACCCAAGCACGCGACCTACTCTCCGAATACATCGAAGTGCTCGACCACCAAAACTACCACACCTTTATCCAACTCACTCAGCAAGTACTACACGACCTCAACCAACCCGGCCACTTCCACGCCTTTATCCACGACGACCTGGTCGATGGCCGACAATCGATTTTACGTGATGGCAAAATCTACCTGCTCGACTTCGAACATGGCAAATTTGGACACGCCCTAATGGACATAGCCACCCTACTAATCGGCAAAATGGAACGCCACCTCGACAGCAATGTCATGATCTACAACCACCTGCAAGCCCCACTCACCTTACCCGAACAATACCGCCAACGCTGGCAACACAACATGCAACTCGCTATAGACGATCAACACTGGGACCAACACCTCGCCAGCTGCCTGATCTTCCAAGCATTTACCACCCTTTACTCACGCAAAATGCAGGCTGAAAAAATCTTCACCCACAGCCTGGCACAAATGCTAGGCCAAGTACTAACACGCCTATTACAGTGCTTACAGGGTAATAGCGCATATCCGCAATTGCAGGCTATACTGGGGAATTTAGTGGGTAAAATTGTGGTTTAGTATTAACCATTTCCTGCTTTTGGTTAGAACGGATCAATTTGGGCTGCAAGATGCTGCCATGGAATCAGCTCATTCATCCGTCCTATAAAAAGCTCTTTGTGGGGTTCCGGGTTTACGTTTGCTAGTAAATTTTGTATCGGCGAAAGAAAGCTGGTTCATGGCTGAGGTTAATAATATCGATTAGCTGAGGCCGGAATAAATCCTTCTGAGGATCTTGCTTTGCTTGACGAGGCTTCATAAAAATTCACTGATTCTGCAATTGTTTGGGACTAAAGCGCCATTACTGAGGAAGGTACGAACAAGTCCTCTGGTCTCGGCAACTGCTCCTGCATTGCCCTAATCACCTACATCCATGTAGGCATCAGCATGCGGATAAAAGCTTGCTATTCGCGGCAAGCATCGAATGTGAATAGTAAACCTATTGACGAGATGCTTAACAAAGAATACAAGCTTAGGCGACTTATTCGCACCTCCTTAATCATTACTTTTCATAATACGTGATTAACAAGTTAACCTGGCAACAACGCTCTTACTGCTAAGAACAAAACAGAAGGCCCTAAAAGGCAACCAAGCGCGGTATAAAAAGCCGCGGTTAAACAACCATAAGGAACCAATTTAGGGTCCGTTGCCGCAAGCCCTGCCGCCACACCGCTCGATGTGCCCATTAATCCACCAAAGATAACGGCGGTTCTTGGGTTATTAAGTTGAATAAGTGGCGCAACAAAAGGTGTTACTACCATGACCAAGATGGATTTCACCAAACCAGCCGCAATAGACAGTGCCATTACCTCGGAGCTTGCACCAATAGCCGCCCCTGTCACAGGACCGACAATGTACGTAATCGCACCGGCGCCAATCGTTGTGATACTAACCGCATCCGTGTAGCCAAACGCCATGGCAATGCCTGCCCCCGCGATAAAGGAAGAGAAGATGCCAAGGAAAAGCGCCAATACACCACTTTTACCCGCCCGTTTGATTTCTTCAATTTTGACACCAAAGCCAGTCGCGACAATGGCAAAATCTCGTAACATCGACCCACCCAGTAAACCAATACCAGATAACAAGGGAATATCAACAACCCCTTTATGACCACCCGTAAACGCCCCACTGAAGTACGCCATGGTTAGCCCTAAAAGAATCGCGATGGCGGAGCCATGAACCCGTCCACGGGTGAACTTTGCGGACAGCCAGTAAGAAAACCACATGGTTAAACCAATCACGGCAAAACCGACGATTAAGCTGTATTTTGTGCTAACTAACAATAAAGACTCAAACATAGTGCCACCTTAGACGCGGTCAGTAGAGGGAGACGAAATGGACGTTGACGCTTGCGTCTTCTCTTTGCCCATACGATCAAGCACTGGCACCAAGGCAAAACCAAGGACAACCGCCGTCACACCTGCACTAATTGCCATGGCACCGCCACTAAAGGCACCAAATACATTCTGCTTTGCCGCCATCGCCACCACGACGGGAATATACACCGCACTCCAAAATTCAACACCCTGTTCCGTTTTTGGATCGATCACCCCTTTTTTATTGAGATAACTGCCAGACAGAATCAATAAAATCATCGCGATGCCGACACCCCCCACATTAGCAGGAAGGCCTAATAAGTGCCCTAACACCTGCCCAATGCTAATACCAACTAACGTACAGATTGCTAATAATGACACTCCATAAATAATCATACTGCTCTCCAATTTTGTAATTTTTGTTTTACTGGATAAAAAGGTTTTCTTCTTCGTTACCTTATCTTGAGTCCATTACCGTTTATCTTTGCTTTCTCCCTCCATTTACTGTCTTCCTCCAAAATATAAAGTATTCAACTTGGTATTTTCGACGCTATAACACACACCGTGACGAAGCGTGTTACGAAACAAACTGGTTAGTGTGCTCCCTGGCGGCATTTCAATGGCTTTGCTCACACCGCGCTCGACGAGCATTTCGCAGCTATCATGCCAGTGCAGTTGATGCGCCATATTAAGCGCTAGATCTTCCTTTATGGCGCTCGCTTGTTTGATCACTCTGGCTTTAGCGGCGCTGACATAACGTACAACAGGCTCGTCTAGCTCGATGTACTGAAATGTTTCCAACAACTGCTGAGATTCCGCACTGAGTAAAGGGCAATGAGACGGAACGGCCACATCAAGAAGCGAGCTGGTACCCGAACCTTTTTTACGAACCCTCTCTGCCGCTTGTTTGAGTGATGCTTGATCGCCAGCTAACACAAATTGCTTCGGAGCATTTAGGTTCGCTAGATAAATACGTTTGCCTTGATTTTGGAGTGCTTCCACCACCGCTTGCACTTGTTCAAACACCGTACCTGTGATGGCGAGCATGCCATAGCCGGACGGATAAGCGCTTTTCATTAATTCTCCACGCGTTTTCACCAGAGATAGGGCATCCGTAAAACGCAAACAGCCAGCCACAACGGCAGCAGGATAGGCACCAATAGACAAACCCAAAACATAGGCAGGTGTGATGTCATTCGCTTGCAGGTAACGTCCCCAAGCAACCCCACAGATAAGCAAACTAAGCTGTACATTCACCGTGTCTTTTAATGCCTCAGCAGAATCTAGAGCGCCTAACGAAACACCTAACCCCTCTTCCGCTTGCTCTATCGCCTCCCTCACTTGTGGATGCTTGGGTAAATGTTGCAGCATCAATGGCCGTTGTGCCCCCTGCCCGGGAAAAGTAAATACCGTGGTCATAAGCTCCCCCCTTCTCGCCAAGGATCCCTCACCAAAAAGGGGCCAGTTTCCGATTTCAGCAATACTGTTTGGCTCTGCCCCGCCCACTCCAGTAACGCGATGGCCCCCGTGGGGGTTTCGATTTGAATATCCAAGCGACAGGGTAATTCACCGAAGTTTTGCCATATGTCCCGAGCGCAAGGCTTAGTTAATGGCTCAGGGGATTGGATCACTAAATCAAGATCACTGTCCGCGTGTATTTGCCGATCTCCTGTCGCTAGCTCATAGCCAAGGCTGCCCGTTATTCCCCATGGTAAATTGTTTCCATCCAGCACTGGGGCGACGCTTGCCAACGCCTGCAACACGGGCATGGTGAATCGATCCGGATGCTCCATCCAAGCTTGCCCCTTGGCTATGTCATAGGGGGTGACGCGTGATTGCACAGCAGCCACAGACGCATAGGCGGCGTAACGCTGGCGTTTATTGGCACCACGCACACCAACGGCAATTAACTTGGGTGTTGCCATTTTTTCGCGGCGCACGACAACAGGGCCATTTCCCTCAGTTACCCAATAAGGCAAGCCCTGTGTTTCGTCTTTGGCAATCAACGAAGAACGATCAAGCCAAAGTAAATCGTGCGCCTTCCAATTCATCATTTTGATGCAGCGCCTTTCCATTGGGCACGAAGCCGTTCACGTACCAAGCGGGATGCCTCTCGATTTTCCCCTTGCAATCGCTTGGTGATTTGGGTGTCACCACCAAGGTTTTTCACCGCTTGAACCAATTGTCTTTGTACTAACTCAATGTCTTCAAGTGAGGGAGCAATGGCACTGCTAACATCGATAAAGTGGTCGATAATCCCCAAGGTGGCAAAGCTTTTAAGATCGTAAGCCATAGGTGGTACGGTTTTGGCCAGCTCGTCCAGCGCGTCTTCCGAGCGCATAGTGATGCGTGCGGCGGCCGCTTTGCCCATGGCATGCACCATGACGCCTGAGTCATTCAACGCCAAAATACTATTGGCTTGATAACCGTGTGCTAAAAATGCCCCCGACATGGCTTTCCCCACTAATAGAGAAATAACCGGATGGCCTGCTTGCCTCGCTTGGACGTAAGCGGATACCGCACCCGCCAAGGCTTGATGAATGCCCAACGCTTCTTCTCTACGCCCATAAGCTTGGCTAGGCACATCAACGATAGCGATAATGGACGATTTATGTACTGGCTCAACCGTCGCTTCCTGCGACACAATATGGCTAACCGCCTCTGCCAAAGCCCAGCCTTCTAACAGACCCACTTCCCCATGGCGTGCTCGCGGATAGCGATTATTAGCATCGGGCTGAACCAATAATAGAGAACAGGTTCGTCCAGACAGCTCACCTTCACCAATCAAAAGAGAAGGCACCGCACCTTCTTTGACGGTCATTTGTGCTGCGAGCAAATCAAACCAAATACGGCCACGATGGGATGCCAACATATTCATAGGGACGCCTCCTTAGACAAGATCGCACGGGCCATTTCCGCTGTTATTTGTGAGCGGGTGTCCACCTTTTTCAGTCGATCTAAAGAGGATTGAATTGCTTCGCTACGAAATGCCTCCGGCACACCTTTACTCAGATATTCTTGGACTTTTTGGCGAACTTTGATGACATCCAAGTCAATAAAATCGTCAATCAAGCCCGTAGCATCACGTTGTTCGCCTCCTGTTAATCCCCAAATAAAGGAGCGATCCTGAGAATCGTACTCGCTGACGCCTGCTTCTTGCTCAATCACCTGAGGCCCATTCAAACCAAGGCGACCTTCGCGGGTCATTAATAGATAACTACATAAGCCTGCCGTAATAGACATGCCACCAAAGCAACCCACAGGACCTGTAATCAAAGCGACAACTGGCTGAAACTGACGCAAGGCAACAATCGCCGATTGAATTTCGGCAATCGCCGCCAAGCCTAAGTTGGCCTCTTGAAGCCGCACGCCACCGGTTTCTAATATCAGTACCGCTGCAATGGATTCCCCTGCTTGATTCGCCTCGACCGCTAACTCAAGTGTGCCGGCTATTTTTGCCCCGGCCACTTCCCCCAAGCTACCGCCCTGAAAACTGCCGTCGACGGCGATGGCCACCACCGATTTTCCATTGATCGAACCGCGAGCCGTCACCACACCATCATCAAACTGCGGCACTATACCTTGCATTTCTAACCAAGGAGAGGTGACACGATCGAACGGCGTCACCATTTCTCGCATGGAACCCGCATCCAGTATGTGTTCAACGCGCTTTCTCGCACTTTGCTCAACAAAACTGATGGCCAATCTTGGATCATTTCCATTACTCATAAGACAACTCCTTGGCTAAGGCTTGCTCTAAAGCCTGCTCTAGACGCAAACGAATCACCCCCGGTGTGGCAGAAAAATCATGGATATCCATGCGCATCGCAGGTAATGGATGCGCCACTTCAAGACGCTCAATGATGCTTAACCAACGCTGCTCTCCCTGCTCAGCGGATGAATGGATATAAATCTCCGCTTGGGGCTGATCGCTATTGTCGATCATGACTTCTAGGTCTCCTGATCCCACATAGCCAACTAGGGCTCGATCAATTGGCACGTTACGGGCCGGACGAGTAAAATGAAAAGTATTCATAGAAGCTCCTAAATTAGCGGTTCGCTTGATGTTTGAGCAGACTGTCGATCAAACAGACCATCGATAAAAAGTGTGGCAGCCAGTAAATCCGCGGCACCACCAGGCGAGGCATTACATGACAAGAGTGTGTGTTCTAAATCGCTTAGTAACTGACAACCCAACGAGGTGCCTACGCCGCCTGCATTCAACACAGCACTGGCGCCTTGCTGCATCGCCTCTAATCCTTCCAGCCCTGAACGAGATGCTACACAGGTGTCTGACAGTCTCGTCATGATGGCTAATAGCCCATTGAGTTGTGCATGGGATTCGCTATCGCCTCGGGCTCGACTCTGTAACAACATGGGTAAACCAAGTTCTTTCACATGGGGAAACCCTAATTGGGCCTCTTCTTTGGCGCCGGATAGACCATATTGGTGACGTACCTGTAAACCATTACTTAAATAGACCGTATTAAGGCCTGAGTCTGGTAGCATCGCTAAGTGCGCAGCATGATCAAACAGCTCATCAAGGGTGTTGGCTTGTGTTGCCGCTGAGACCAATAACCCCAGCGCCCAAATAGCGCCTTTATGGGTATTAACGCCATTTGTTTCTTGTAACATGGCCTTTTCAGCATCCCGCCCAATGGCACCAATATGCTGGCGTAATTCAGGACCTAAGGGGTATGCGAACGCCTTATCCGCCATCTCACAAAAGTAAGGTTGAAGACAACGGGCCGATGTTAATAACAGAGCCATGTCCATATCCAAATGGGCACCAGAACCGCGACGATCCACCAACGCAGGTTTAGGCGTTAGCGTGGCTTCTTGCACTAATGCGTTGTAAGCAAGGTAAGCAAGATTCGCCGCATCAAGACGCCTTAAGGAGATCCCAGTTACGGCGTCAATGACTTGCTGTGTGTCTTTTTTTAAATAGCTTCCCATTACCAGCTCCGAAATTTTGCAGGTGGCTTATAAAGCCCGTTTGACCAAGTTTCCAAATCCGCGATACTGGAAGCGGCCAGTAAATCTCGACTGGCATCACTGCGCCTGATCCCTAAATCTTGCGGGTAAGCAACCAAACCATCGCGGCGTAATTGCGCGGTTACTTCCGGGTCTTGGCTGAGCCCAAGTGGTGTTACCCCCGCCACAGCGGCAATCATGGCTCTTCGTTGTTCCAAGGATTGGGCTTTGTATACATAAGCAATCCCTTCCTCGGTCAGTACATGGGTCACATCACTGGCATAGATCATCACGGGAGCCAAGGGCATGCGGTAATCTCGGGCCATTGCCAAGGCATCCAGCTCTTCAACAAAGGTCGATTTACTACTGTCTTGGTAAGTTTCCACCATCTGCACCACCAGCTTGCGGCCTTTTGTTAACAAGGAATCGTCTGCTTTCATATCCAGCCATGCGGGGGAGGAATGACGACGACCGCCAGGGTCGTGGCCCATATTCGGTGCCCCACCAAAGCCAGCTAAACGTCCACGCGTTACGGTAGACGAATTGCCATCCCCATCGATTTGCAAGGTGGATCCTATAAACATATCCACCGCGTACTGCCCTGCTAGCTGGCAAAAAGCACGGTTGGAGCGCATAGAACCGTCTTTTCCGGTAAAGAAAACATCTGGCCGCTGGGCAATGTAATCTTCCATGCCAAGTTCCGTACCAAAGCAATGCACACTCTCGACCCAGCCAGTTTCGATGGCGGGAATCAAAGTCGGATGAGGGTTCAACGTCCAGTGACGACAGATTTTGCCTTTTAGCCCTAAGGACTCGCCATAGGTTGGTAGTAACAATTCAATTGCCGCAGTATTAAAACCAATGCCATGATTAAGGGATTGCACTTGATGTTTTTCGTAAATGCCACGGATCGCCATCATGCCCATCAACACTTGCAATGGCGTAATTAAGCGTGGATCCCGTGTAAAAAGAGGCTCAATAAAGAAAGGTTGATCAGCCTGTACAATGTAGTCTACCCAAGAGGCCGGAATGTCCACTCGGGGTAAATCGGCAACATCGTCAACGATCTCGTTGACTTGAAAAATAACGATGCCATCACGAAAGGCCGTTGCTTCCACCAAGGCAGGCGTGTCTTCTGTACTGGCCCCTGTGTAGATATTACCTAGTTTGTCCGCCTTAAAACCCGCCAACAGCGCCACATTGGGGTTCAGATCAACGTACAAACGTGCATACAGCTCAATATAGGTGTGTATTGCCCCCACCTCTAAAAGGTCATCTTCCATCAATTGGCCAATGCGTAGGCTTTGTGTGCCAGAAAAAGAAAAGTCTAATTTACGCGCGATGCCCGCCTCAAAAAGATCCAAATGTTCGGGACGGCTGACACTGGGCATAATCATATGCAGGTTATGGATTTTTTCGGGAGAGACGCTCGCTAAAGAGCGAGAAAGAAAATCAGCTTGTTTTTGGTTATTCCCCTCCAGCACCACCTTATCGCTCGGTTTTATTAGTCGCTCCATGGCGGCGACTATGTTTGATGTAGGAATGATAGAACCGTCGACTAGATCACTCAGTTCTAACATACGACTTTCTTTGTTCTGACGGCGACTGAACCAATTGCGTTCAGAATCAGTGTTCATTTGCATCGCATTTCATCCTGTTTTTTCTTTAACAGTATGAAGGAAACACGATGCCATCAATCAAGCTGCTTGAAGCTTCATTACTCTCATGCTAATAATCGTTTAAACAGCCCACAGATAGTCAACTCTCTCCTCTAGAACACTCTTACAGGATTTAGGATGCCTTATGTTTGATGAAATGATTACATTGAAAAAGCTGGAAATTTTTCTGACTTTTATGAAAGTAGGCACCTTGTCTGAAGCCGCTAACCAATTGCAACTGAGCTCTGTCAGTGTACACAGAGCCATTCACTCCTTAGAGGAAGGCTTAAAATGCCCTTTGTTTCGCCAAGAAGGACGACTGCTCACACCGCTGCCCAGCGCCAGAGTGCTGGAAGAACGAGTCACTCAAGTGCTCAATGATTTACAAGATGGCATTACCAGCACTCGGGAAGTGGCGGGTATCTATTCCAATCAATTTAAGTTAGGTGCCTTATACTCGCTGACCATTAATACCTTGCCGCAACTGATTGCAGGGCTAAAACGACGCAAAAGTGATTTAAATATAGAACTGTCACTCGGCTCAAATTCCTCTTTGCTGAGTAAACTGAGGAACTTCGAGCTCGATGTCATCATTGTTTCATCGGAAAAAACACTGGAGGATGACGAATTTACCTCTCTGCCTTTGTTTGAAGATGAGCTGATGTTAGCGGTTAGTCGTGATTCGTCTCTTGCCAAGCAGCGCAGCATCAAGTTAGAAACGTTTCAGAACGAAAATTTTGTCACCCTTTCAAGTGGTTTTGCTACGGCAGAGGACACCAAAAAAGTGTTCCAGCGTGCCAGTATACAACCCAATGTCGTGATGGAAGTAGGCGATATATTCTCGCTAATGAGCATGGTCAGTGGCAACGTTGGTTACGCCATTTTACCGCGCCGCGTAGAACATGTTTTTGATAATAAAATCAAACTTTTGTCGATAGAAAATATGCCAGACATGAAGCAACACGTGGTGATGGTGTGCCTTGCCAGTCGAGAACGAGACCCACGTATTCTCAATTGCATCGTCGAATGTCGTCATTATGCGAGAAACCATAAACGTTAAGACACACAAAGTCAGGAGGCAAGTAACGCCCCTCGCCAACGTACTGGCTTCCACTTGGCTTATAAGAGGAATGACCGCGCTGAATAAAGCCGTCTGTTTTTGCCGCATCTTAGCGTCGCTCGTGACATCGTGCAAAGGTCTCAGTTAGAACATTATTTACAAACTCTGCCTTTTTCTATTTGTTACAATGGTGGAAATATCACTAAGAAAGAGGGTTTTATGGCTAGTGTGGGATTTTTAGGTTTGGGCATTATGGGTAAAGCGATGGCGTTAAATTTACTCAACGCCGGATTTGATGTGACGGTTTGGAATCGCAACCCAGAAAAATGTACTGAATTAGTCGTTAAAGGTGCCCATCAAGGTATCTCACCGAAAGACGTTGCAGCGAACTGTGACATTACCTTTGCCATGGTCTCAGATCCAGACGCCGCTCTGGCACTTTGCCAAGGGCCAGATGGCGTTGCTGCTGGCATTGGCTCAGGTCGTGGCTATGTTGATATGTCGACCGTAGACGACGGCACATCAAAAACAATCGCTCATTTAATTACTCAAGCAGGCGGCCGCTTTTTAGAAGCCCCCGTGTCTGGTACCAAAAAACCTGCCGAAGACGGTACGTTAATCATCTTAGCGGCGGGTGATCAATCCCTGTATGACGATGCCAAACCCGCTTTTGACGTGATGGGTAAAATGTCCCCCTATCTTGGCGAAGTCGGCCAAGGGGCCAATATGAAACTTGTGGTGAACATGATGATGGGCGGCATGTTGAGCATCTTCAGCGAAGGTCTGTCTTTAGGCCAAAAAGCAGGCTTAGACGGCCAGCAGATTTTAGAAATCCTTGATGCTGGCGCCATGGCGAATCCCATGTTTAAAGGCAAAGGGGCCATGCTGTTGAATGAAGATTACACGACCAGCTTTCCGCTTAAACATATGCAAAAAGACATGCGACTTGCGGTTGCGTTAGGGGATCAGCTTGATCAGCCTCTGCCAACGGCCGCTATTGCTAACGAAGCTTTCAAACAAGCCATGAAAGCAGGTTTTGCGGATGAAGACATCGCAGCGGTTTATAAGGTAGTAAAATAGTCACGGCTTGAGAACAACTTAAACGTAAGAGGAAAGCTTCGAACGCTCTCCTCTTACTCTCTTTATCTAGGCATTTGCCGTCACGTTCACCCTTGGCAAATCCGCCCCATCATAATAATTAACGTAAAAGGTTAACCCCCCACCCGTGTAGGTAACGGACTCCCCTGCGGTGACTCTTTTATCAACGACCGATTTTTTGTTTTGAAAAATAGCAAAGTTAGCCGTCCCTTCTGCTGAAGGATCTAGCGTTAATGTCAACGTTGTAGCATCAAAAAATGATGCGGTAAATAGTGAGCGTTGAGTACTCGTATCTAAGGCCAAACGTGCATATAGCTGTCGGAAGGATGACATATGGTATTCCCTTTGTTGTGTATTTGAGTGAAACGCAAGCCAATTATCTGTCCCAAGAGGAAAGATAAAAAAAACATCACCATCACTCAATTACACGGGATTACATGAGGTCATCCTTTCCTAGCCAACGATGCTAAAATTCTCCACCAATCAGCCCGCTTTTCTAACCAAGGTTAAAATGTCATAGCTGGCAACCAACTCATCGTGCTGATTGGTGACTTGCACGTCCCAAACCACGACACCTTGTGGCTCACCTTTAGGACTTAGTTTGCCTTGATCGATTTTGCGTTTACAGGTTAAACGCGCACGAATGGTATCGCCCATTGGAATTGGTTGTTTAGAAGCCTACATTGAGCTTATTAGGCGCCCTAACTCTGTGACTTTAGGGCGCTATTGCAGAGTGAAAAAATTGAGTGATAGCGGCTAGGGAAGGAGCGGCAAGCCCTCTTGCCTCAACATATGAATCAAATCATGCTATTCGAGGCAAGAGGATTTATTCGCATTTTGTTTGTCGTTTTATTAACCTATGATGAAGCAAAGAGCTATGGCTGCAATCCCCAATGCGCGATAATGCTGTTCTTCTCAGAACCATTTAACCAAGTGTTAATTTTATTTACCAAAATTTTATTATTCTTTTTCACCATGTAAGCTTTCACACTAGATGTACCTGGTAAAATTTTCGAAGCGACACAAAAGACATTCTTTTCAGTTGCTTGGTAGTAATTTCCCTCAATTGAATCAGTAATCATCGCATCAGCTAAGCCATCACGAATTCCCTGCAAATTAGCAAAATTATTTTTAGTAAGAATTACATCTGCCTTCGTTATATGCTTGTCCACATAAATCTGGTTAGTACCACCAGGATTGACAATTACTTTCACATCGGGTTTGTTAATATCATTCAGAGTACTTAGTAGCTTCTTATTCTTACAATTAATTAAAATTATTTTTCCGTTTTTAACTACCGGTTCAGAGAACAAAAACTGCTTGGAACGCTTTTTGGTTAATGTCACTCCTCCAGCAGCCATATCAAATTTGTCATTAGCAAGATCTTGAGACAAAGTGGGCCAAGTAAACTTCACAAACTTCACTTTTAAACCTAGGTATTTTGCTAGATCTGTTGTCATATCCACAGCAAACCCTTTTAGTTTTCCTGATTTATCATAATATGACATTGGCTTATAGTCGCCTGACAAACCAACTTTAAGAACACCACTTTGTTGAATTTCTTGCCAAGAACGAGCCTGTGCCTGTTGTATATTAAGAGCAAAAATGCAAAATGTAGCAAACGATATAAATTTTGATATTTTTTTATTTATTATAAACATGACTTAGTCCTAATGTTATTTACAACGAATGTTTATTGGCTTAATTAATTTACATTTTTTCTAAAGTAAGCAAGTGCCGCTTTTGCATCCACTTTGCGATCAGAGACAGAATTAATCCATACCTGATCAATGCCCTTTTCTACTTTATTCATCTTTTTTACGATGGCATCATTTGGGGTAAGAAATACCACGTTAACACCATTTTCTTTTGCCGCTAAAATGCCTTCCTTGTCTGCTTTACCCCATGCCGCGCCAGCTAATCTTGAAAGCTTTTCACCCGAAACACTCATTATGGCATCTCGGTCTTTTTTGCTAAGACTGTCAAACGTATCTGAATTCATAAAAATACTAAATGCCGTTGTATAAAGCCCTTTAGGAAACAAGGTAAGGTTGGTTGTTACTTCGCTTAATCGAAGCGTTTTTTGCTGCTCTGCTGGTAAGAATGTGCCATCAACGACGCCTTGTTGCAGTAATTCATAAGACTTAGGTGCCGGAGCAGAAATGGGTGTCACTTTTAAGCGTTCAGCAAGAATATTCACTAAACCACCGCCAATACGCATTTTTTTACCTATCAGATCGTCCAATGAATTGACAGGGAAGTTTGTATTCAACTGACCTGGACCATGCACAAACAAGGCAAGCAATTTGAGACCTTGGAATTCTTGACTAGGTTTAAAGAATTTTTCATAGGTCTTCCATAGTGCTACAGATCCCACCTCTGCATTGGTTATCTCACCTGGGATTTCAGCCACACTGGTTAATTTGAATCGACCGGGTACATAAGTGTTGACAGAAAAGCTTACATCATAAACACCGTCTTCTACTGCATCGAAAAGCGTTTTAGGATCACCAGTAAAATTTTCAATATCCACTTTAACACGACCGTCAGTCGCCTTTTCAACCCACCGTTTCCAAGTTGGCCAAACGATTGAATTTTGCGCGCTAGTAGGCGGCAGCCAAGTTGCCACATGTAAGGTCGTTTCTGCTGCAGAAGCCAATCCGGACGCTAAAATAGACGTTCCGCATACGACCCAAAGTAGATTTTTTTTAATCTTTATCATATTTATTATTCCTATTATTAATGACTTACATTACTAAAAACTTAGTTCTCTATAACAACTTTTTGAATCCAAAGCTTTAAACACTTATAGATCTCCCCCCTCCTCTCTCCTACTGATTGATAAAAACCATTTACCCATATAAAAAATTGGGTAAAAACATCGATACCGGAACGATGAAAACGATGATAAAAAGCCGAATAATATCGGCACACCAGAATGGGGTGACCCCTTTGAAAATTGTGCCTGCTTTTACATTTTTTAATACGGCACTTAATACAAAGACATTCATCCCCACAGGTGGAGTAATTAAACTAATCTCGGTCACCACCACAACGACAATGCCAAACCAGACAAGGTCAAATCCTAGGCTAGATACCAGAGGATAAAATACCGGCACAGTCAGTAGCAGCATGGAAAGACTTTCGAAAACCATTCCAAGAATAATGTAAATAACAAGTATAGCCATGATCACTAGCATCGGACTTAATTCCAATGCTGTGACAAAATTCAACAAGGCATCAGGCAGACCAGCGCGGGTTATAAAATCTGAGAAAATGAACGCACCGATCACCACACAAAACAACATGGCAGAGGTTCTAGTGGTATCTACCAGCGTTTCAAAAATCCCACCAAAACTCAGGCTACGGCGACTCAAACCAATGATGAGCGCCCCACCCGCACCAATACCAGCGGCTTCTGTCGGAGTAAATACGCCCAAATAAATACCGCCCATCACAATAATAAAAAGCAACAAAACACCCCAAATACTTTTTAGGGCGGTCATTCTTTCTTTAAAGCCCATTCGTTCACCAGCAGGGCCTGCAGCAGGGTTACGCCAAACAACAAAACGCACAGCACACATATACAAGAAAATACCCAGCATGCCAGGAATAAAACCAGCCGCAAATAACTCTCGAATACTGGTCTGGGTAAGCAGGCCATAGATAACCAAGATAACGCTAGGAGGAATCAATATGCCCAATGTTCCACCAGCCGCAATCGAAGCGGTTGCCAAACTATCCGCATAGCCAAATTTGCGCATGGGTGGCATAGCGACTTTGGCCATGGTGGCTGAGGTGGCTAAGCTAGATCCACAAATAGCGGAAAAACCGCCACAGGCCAATACCGTTGACATGGCTAACCCGCCTTTTCTATGACCTAGAAAGGCATAAGACGCATTGTATAATTCTTGTGATAACCCAGATCGGGTCACTAAATTCCCCATCAAAATAAATAGAGGAATGACTGATAAATTGTAGTCTTGCACGGTTCCTATCACCCGGCTGGACGCCAGTGTAAGGGCCGCCGTCCAACGAAAAGACAGTACATTGTCAAAACTCAAGCCCTGCAAGATCGCAAAACCGAAAAAGCCTACCACACCCATTGCGAACGCGATTGGCATGCGAATAACTAGGATTAAAAGCAATAGAACGGCAAAGCCGATTAATACAACTGACATACTACTCTCCAAACTGCTGTGGTTCGTTATTGCCTTTCAGAACACGGTATGCACCATAGGTCAACATACAAGCAGCGGTTATCCAGCTCATAACGGCGATATATTCGGTTAAATATCCGGTGGGGATTTTTAAATACTCACTCACTTCACCACGGCGCAGAGAGCGTTCAGCCAGTTGATAAATACGAACTGCTAAGAAGTAAAACGAAGAAGAGACAATCAATACTGAAAATAAACCAAGCACCTTAACAATTCGATTGCCTAGTACATTATCCAATAGATCCACGACCACATGACTTCCTCGCCATGTAATCAATGGCATTTGGGCAAAGACCATCACAGTCAAACCGATTTGAGTCAGCTCAAAAGCGCCATTAATAGAATTATTAAATAGATAACGGCCTACGACATCCACACAAGTTAGCGCCATCAAAAAAAGCAAAACGATTGCAGAAATGCCTTCTAGTACCAAACCAACCCAGCGGTAGATATTTGGCTCTGGGTAATGCCTATCAATCCAACCTTTAATCGACATGACAGCTCCTATATTTTTGTTATTTTATTATTTTATTATTTTATTAGGTCAATCTACATCATTTACAAAAAATCAGGGCGGATTAACCGCCCTTTCGGGATCAAGCAGATTTCTTCTTAACCAAGGTTAAAATGTCATAGCTGGCAACCAACTCATCGCGCTGGTTGGTGACTTGCACGTCCCAAACCACGACACCTTGTGGCTCACCTTTAGGACTTAGTTTGCCTTGATCGATTTTGCGTTTACAGGTTAAACGCGCACGAATGGTGTCGCCCATTGGAACCGGTGTGATAAAGCGCAACGTATCCAAGCCATAATTCGCCAATACAGGGCCTTCGCCCGGAGAGACAAATAAACCCGCAGCAGCGGATAGCACAAAATAGCCATGAGCAATACGCTGTTCAAACTGAGAATCTCGTGCGGCAATATCGTCGAAGTGCATATAGAAATGATCGCCAGACAAGCAACCGAAGTTCACGATGTCGGCTTCTGTGACCGTACGTCGATGAGTCAGTAGAGACTCGCCAATGCGAAGGTCTTCAAAATAACGACGGAAAGGATGCACATCGGTCTCATAGGTCTCGCCACCACGAACGTACTCACCCGTTACGGCGGATAGCATGGTAGGTGAACCCTGAATAGCAGCACGTTGCATATAATGTTTTACACCACGAATTCCCCCCAGTTCTTCGCCGCCACCAGCACGTCCAGGGCCACCATGTTTTAACATGGGCAATGGCGAACCGTGTCCGGTGGATTCTTTTGAGGAGGCCTCATTCAAGATATGCACTCGACCATGATACGCAGCCAAAGCAGGCACCACTTTTCTGGCAACATCTGGGTCTTGTGTGACTAAGGTTGTGACCAAAGAGCCTTTACCACGGGCAGAAAGCGCGATAGCGTGATCAAGATCTTTATACGGCATTAACGTACTAATCGGGCCGAAGGCCTCTATGTCGTGCGCTCCGCCTTCGGCATCTGGGTCATTACTCAGTAGCAAGGTAGGTTGTACAAACGCCCCCTTTTCAGAGCCGTTGCCAAGACATTCAAAAGAGGCATTATGACCATAAACAACCTGACTGCTTTCTAACAACAAATTGAGTTGAGATAACACATCCTCTTTTTGCTCAAAAGACGCCAATGCGCCCATGCGTACCGAGTCTAGATGAGGATCACCAATGGACACTTTGGCAAGACGGGCGGTTAGACGTTCAGATACCGCCTGAACTTGATTCTCAGGGATCAAGACACGACGAATTGCCGTACATTTTTGCCCCGCTTTCACGGTCATTTCCCGCGCCACTTCTTTAACAAAAAGATCAAACTCAGGACTGTCGACTGATACGTCCGGCGCTAAGATGGCGCAGTTCAGTGAATCCGCTTCAGCGTTAAAAGGAATGCCGTTATTAATTAAGTTCGGTGTGGCTTTCAACTTGGCGGCAGTGCTTGCAGATCCGGTGAAGGTCACCACATCTTGCCCCTCCAACCGATCCAGCAAATCGCCGGTACGACCTATTACCAGCTGTAGACTGCCCTCCGGCAATACAGCAGACTCTTGCATCAGGCGCACACACGCTTCGGTCAAATAGGAAGTGGATGTGGCAGGCTTAACAATACAGGGCATCCCCGCGAGGAAATTGGCAGCAAACTTCTCTAACATGCCCCAAACAGGGAAGTTAAAGGCGTTAATATGTACGGCCACACCGTGACGTGGCACCAAAATATGGGAGCCATAGAACTGTCCTTCGCGACCTAACGGAAAGGCATCGTCTTCATGAATCAAGTTGCCTGATGGCAATTCTCGTCGCCCTAAACTCGCGTAGGCAAATAACGTCCCCGCACCGCCTTCAATGTCTACCCAGCTATCATTGCGAGTGGCACCGGTTAATAAGGAAATCGCGTATAATGACTCTTTGTGTTCGAGTAAATATTTACCTAAGTCTCGTAAACAAGACGCCCGACTCTGAAAGTCCATCGCCATCAAAGCAGCGCGACCTTTGCTGCGAGCAAATTCCAGTGAACGGCCAAAATCAATGGTTTCAGCGTGTGTATGATAAATCGTTTCACCGTTAACAGGGCTAACTAACGCTTGTCCAGCTTGGTTACCTAACCACTCGCCTGCAATAAAACTTTGTAAGATAGGACTTTGGCTCATAGTGTTCTCTCTCCATCGGTGGCGTAGTACCACCGTCATCTTTGTTATTATGATGTACTGATCGTATTGTTCGGTTGTTAACTGTCTTTATGCTTTCTATGCAATAAGACGAACGATCAAGCTGAATTAGATTTGGTCAAAATCCAACACAACCTTTTTGGACACAGGGTAAGACTGACAAGAAAGCACGTAACCGGCTTCCACTTCGTAGTCTTCAAGACCAATGCTGATGTCCATGTCCACTTCGCCTTCAACCACCTTACATTTACAGGTAGAACACACGCCTGCTCGACATGAAAACGGCAGGTCTGCACCGTGCTCGTTGCCCGCATTCAGCAAGTTCTCGGTATTTTGTTTCAACTCAAAAGTCATCCCATGACCATCACGAATAACGGTGATTTCTGACATATCTGCATGGGCAGCAGCCTGGGCACGTTTTTCTCGTTTGCGCTCATTGCCAGCGGCAGCAAACAGTTCAAAGTGAATGTTTTCGTCTGGCATGCCTAACGTTTTCAAGACATCCTGAACGGTTTCTGTCATAGATTGAGGGCCACAAATAAACGCCCCTGTTAGCGCTTTCACATCCAGCCAACGATCAAATAGAACACGACATTTATCCGCATCAATATGGCCGTTATACAAATCGATATCCTGCTGTTCGCGGCTCAATACGAAGATCAAATTCAAGCGATCCATATAAGCGTTTTTGAGATCGGCAAGTTGGTCTCGGAACATGGTAGAAGACGTGGAGCGGTTACCATATAACAGGGTGACTTTACTGTGCGGCTCAGTGGCCAAGGTGGTTTTCGCAATAGATAGAATCGGAGTAATACCGCTGCCTGCAGCAACCAATAAATAGTCGCCATGACGAGCGGGATCAAGCTCTGAATAAAAATGCCCTAACGGAGGCATGACCTCAATAACATCACCTACTTTAATCGAGTCATTCGCAAACGTAGAAAACAGTCCATCAGGTACGCGTTTAATGGCCACCCGCATTTCATTATCGTGAACACCACTGCAAATGGAGTAAGAGCGACGCACTTCTTGACCATCAAGATGAGTGCGTAATGTTAAATACTGACCTTGTTTAAATTGATAGGCCTTTGCTAAATCCGCAGGGATGTCAAAAGCTAGGGAAATAGAGTCCCGCGTTTCACGGCGTAAATCTGAAACAGTAAGTGGGTGAAATTGATTCATCTGTGTCTCCACGGCCAAATTATTGTTATCTATGGCTCAAATGCATTTAAAATAGTCAAAAGGTTCTAAACAGGACTTACAGCGATATAACGCTTTACAGGCTGTCGAGCCGAATTCACTGATTTGCTCCGTGTCTTTGCTGCCACAATGTGGGCATTCAACTTGTGTTATTCCCGACAACAAAGAGCGCTTATTTGAGCTCCCAACTGGGGGAGCGATGCCGTATGCTTTAAGGCGATTTCGACCTTGTTCGTTAATCCAATCCGTTGTCCAAGCAGGGTCTAAGCGCTGGGATACTTTCGGATGAGCAAAACCTGCTTCTTGCAGCGCATCCCGTATCGATGTTTCGATATATTCCGTCGCTGGACAGCCTGAATAAGTTGGTGTCACAACCACCTTAAGGTGCCCATCAACCCAACTGACGTCCCGCACGATACCAAGGTCCATGACACTCACCACCGGCACTTCTGGATCCATTACCTCTTCCAGCACCTTGTAGGCTTGCTGGATATCGGCCTCGCCCCCAGAACGACCCTGTTGGTCGGTGGTAATTAACTCACCAGCTCGCATCGGGATAAGCTCGTTGTAAGAATTGCATTTCTGCTAATAAGATGCCCAAATGCTCAGTATGCATACCTGTTCGCGCACTCAAATAGAAAGTGCTTGGTGCATCAGGAACCGTCAAGGTCGCTTTAGCGAATACCTCATTGACTGTCGCTAACCATTGCTCAGGCAGCTCGGCAAGGGATGGGATATCACCCGACTCAGCTAAAGCCACCTCGGCAGCGTTTTTCTCAACCAACTCAACAGTAAAGCGCCAAACCGTATCGATCGCTTTTTCCATGCGTTGATGGCTTTCGTCAGTACCGTCTCCTAAACGCTCAACCCATTGAGAAGAACGACGCAAATGGTAGATCACTTCTTTTAATGACTTTGTGGCAATCGCTGAAATGCGCTCGTCTTTTGCGTCTTTCAGTATTGTCAGTAGGTGAAATTGCCAAGCGTCATAAAAAAACTGCTTTGTCATGGTGACAGCAAAATCACCATTTGGCTGTTCAACTAATAACAAGTTGCGGAACGCACGCTCATCACGACGAAACGCTAATACATCGGCATCGGTGCCATCGTTAATGCGCTCAGCCGCATACTCATACCAATTGCGCGCTTGGCCTACCAAATCAAGCCCAACGTTCATCATCCCCATTTCTTCTTCAATAGCTGGGGCGCGGCCTGTCCATTCACACAAGCGCTGGGCTTGGATCAAGGCGCTGTCGCCGAGGCGCAGTAAAAACTCGGTTAATTCATCGTACTGTGTCATAACCACCTCACATATGTCCGACTTCATCGGGCAATTCATAAAAACTGGCATGACGGTAGACTTTGTCTTCTGCTGGATCAAACAAAGGCTCTTTCTCATCACTCGCCGTTGCCGTAATAGCGGCGGATGGCACAACCCAAATACTCACACCTTCATTGCGACGAGTGTACAAATCTCGTGCATTTTCAATGGCCATTTCAGCATCAGTGGCATGCACACTGCCCACATGCTTGTGATTAAGACCGTGCTTACTGCGGATAAAGACTTCAAAAAGTGTCCATTCAGACATGGTAAATACCTCAAATTCGTTAGGCTGCAGCCTGTTGTTTTTGTTTTTTGTTGGCATGAGCGACCGCCGCTTCACGTACCCACGCTCCGTCTTGGATGGCATTTCGACGTGTTTCCAAACGTTCGCGATTACAAGGCCCATTACCTTTCAGCACCTCGTAGAACTCTTCCCATTGGATTTCTCCAAAGTCGTAATGACCACGCTCTTCATTCCACTTCAAGTCTGGATCTGGCGCTGTACAACCCAATATTTCTAACTGAGGAACCGTCTGATCGATAAAGCGTTGACGCAGTTCATCATTGGTGTGACGTTTGATTTTCCATGCCATGGATTGAGCTGAGTTTGGCGACTCCGCATCACTTGGACCAAACATCATTAGCGATGGCCACCACAAGCGATTGATTGCGTCTTGCACCATGTCTTTTTGCGCTTGCGTGCCGTGGCGCATCATATGCAAAAGAATTTCATAACCTTGGCGCTGGTGGAAACTTTCTTCCTTACAAATACGAATCATGGCACGTGAATAAGGACCATAGGACGTACGCTGCAACACCACCTGATTGACGATAGCAGCACCATCGACTAACCAACCCACGGCTCCCATATCCGCCCAATTTAAGGTGGGATAGTTAAAAATACTGGAGTATTTAGCACGACCGGAATGAAGTTTTTCGATCTCTTCATCACGATCTGCGCCCAAGGTTTCCATTGCGCTATACAGATACAAACCGTGCCCGGCTTCATCCTGAATTTTCGCCATCAGTTGCAATTTACGTTTCAAGGTTGGGGCACGTGTGACCCAGTTACCTTCTGGCAACATTCCCACAATTTCTGAGTGAGCATGTTGCGAAATTTGACGAATCAGGGTCTTACGATAGTTATCTGGCATCCAGTTTTTTGCCTCGATTTTAATCTCGGCATCAATTTTCTCCTGAAAGGCCCTTTCTTCTGGCCCCATTTCAGCCAAGGATTTTACCGCCTTTACCCCTGTTTCAACTTGTTGTGCATACATACAAACCTCCGCAAAGTCGTAGCAATGAACTCTATTGCTTTCTTATAAGAATACATTAACGACACAATAAAACAATATTTTTTTAAATTAATGTATCATAACAATCGATAATAAAGCCTCTTTCTTCCTCAAAAGAGGCAACACTCTATTATCACACAAGAAAAAAGATCGTTAAGCGGATGCTCGCTCATCATAAACATGTTTGGCTTTACCCTCTGAACGAGCAATACTGCCTATTTCTCTGAGCTTAACGTTAATACTGATGCCCACAGACGACTTCACATGGTGGCGCAACTGATTGATTGCGTCGTTGATTTTTTGCTCATCAAAATCCGCACATTCAGGACGCAGTTCAACATGCACCTCCATACCATCCATATTCCCTTTGCGATACAAATGTATTTCATAGCTCTCTGAAAAGTGATTTACTTTAATCACTTCTTCTTCGATTTGCGTTGGAAAAACGTTCACCCCGCGAATAATCATCATGTCATCGCTTCTGCCAGTAATTTTGTCAATGCGGCGCATGCGACGGGCAGTACCGGGTAACAAGCGAGTTAAATCCCGTGTACGGTAACGAATCATTGGCAAAGCTTCTTTACTGAGGCTGGTAAACACCAATTCGCCCATCTCGCCATCTGGCAATACTTCACCTGTATTTGGATCAACAATTTCAGGATAGAAGTGATCTTCCCAGACCGTTGGTCCATCCTGACTTTCTGCGCATTCCATCGCCACCCCTGGCCCCATAATTTCGGACAAGCCATAAATATCCATGGCTCGGATACCTGCACGCTCTTCGACTGAACGACGTAACTCTTGCGTCCACGGCTCGGCACCAAAAATACCTAGGCGCAGCTTAAGGTCGAGGGGATCAATACCTTGTTTTTCCATTTCATCCAGCAAATTCAACATATAAGATGGCGTCACCATAATAATGTCAGGCTGAAAATCTTGAATCAGACGCACTTGCTTTTCGGTTTGCCCACCAGACATAGGGATTACCGTGCAACCAAGACGTTCAGCACCATAATGTGCTCCTAAGCCTCCAGTAAACAGACCGTAACCATAGGCATTGTGCAAAATATCCCCTTTGCGTCCACCCGCAGCACGAATTGAGCGAGCCACAATATTGGCCCAATTATCGATGTCATTTTGGGTGTATCCAACGACCGTTGGTTTACCCGTTGTACCACTTGAAGCGTGAAGGCGAACCAGTTGATTCACTGGTGTGGCAAACATTCCGAATGGATAGTTATCACGTAAATCTGATTTGGTAGTGAAAGGAAGTTTGGCAAGATCGTCCAAGGTTTTAATATCATCTGGGTGCAACCCTAACTGATCAAAACGTTGTTTATACATAGGAACATTGTTATAGGCATGATTCACCGACCATTGCAAACGCTCTAATTGATGGGCTCGCAATTCATCAATACTAGCAACTTCCATTGGATCAAGTTGATCTGGATTAAACCGGCTACGAATATCCATTGTTACACTCTCTCTATTTATTATTTTTAGAATTCAGTCTTCACGGTTGCATTCACTCTTGGTAATACAACCTCATGATTTTGACGTCTAGATTCGTTAATTTTTACGACTACGGCGTGGCCCACAACGCCACGACGTCACGAACAGAGCCTTAATTTAAGCGCTCAATCACCATTGCTATCCCCTGCCCTACACCAATACACATAGTACACAAGGCATAACGCTTCTGTTTAACTTCCAACTCATTCAACGCTGTTGTAATCAGGCGCGCACCGCTCATGCCTAGTGGATGACCTAATGCAATGGCACCGCCGTTTGGATTAACTCGAGCATCGTCATCGGCTAAACCAAGTTCACGCAATACCGCCAAGCTTTGCGATGCAAAGGCTTCGTTTAATTCAATAACATCCATATCTGCTAGGGTAAGACCGACTTGTTCGAGCACCTTTTTAGACGCCGGAGCGGGACCGATTCCCATAATGCGCGGTTCAACCCCCGCCGCCGCCATACCCAACACTCGTCCACGGGCTTTTAAGCCGTAGGACTTAGCGGCCGCTTCACTTGCCAACAACAAAGCACAAGCCCCATCATTCACACCTGACGCATTTCCTGCGGTAACGGATCCGTTACCATCTTTTCGAAAAGGCGTTCCAAGCTTCGACAATACTTCTAAGCTGGTGTCTGCGCGAGGATGCTCATCCTGACTCACTACGACTGGGTCACCTTTACGTTGTGGAATAACCACGGGCACAATCTCTTGCGATAAACGCCCATTCTCTTGAGCAATCGCGGTTTTTTGCTGACTACGCACCGCAAACAAATCTTGATCAGCGCGGGAAATGCGAAAATCTTCCGCCACGTTTTCAGCGGTTTCAGGCATAGAGTGGACGCCATATTGGTCCTTCATCAGCTTGTTCACAAAGCGCCAGCCAATGGTCGTGTCATACATTTCTGCTTGACGAGAAAAAGCTTGATCCGCTTTTCCTACAACAAACGGGGCTCGCGACATGGACTCCACGCCACCGGCAATCATCAATCCCGCTTCGCCAGCACGAATAGCTCTGGCCGCCGCGCCAACCGCATCCATACCAGAACCACACAAACGGTTTATCGTCGAGCCTGGCACATTGTGTGGCAGCCCTGCCAACAAGGAAGACATGCGCGCCACATTGCGATTGTCTTCACCAGCTTGGTTCGCACAGCCATACAAGACATCATCAACTTTTGACCAATCCACTGTCGGGTTCCGTTCCATGAGTGTTTTAATAGGAATGGCCCCCAAATCGTCTGCCCTGACTTTAGAAAGCGCACCACCGTAACGTCCAATTGGCGTACGAATAGCATCAATAATAAGCGCATCAGTCATTTACGTTCTCCTGTGAAAGTATTTCACCTTTAAGGCGGTAAGATTTACCGTGAAATAGAGCGATCAATTGATCTTGTTGATTGTGAATCTCGACATCGTAATTTCCGGTACGGCCACCACGACTTTTCTCATGGCATCTTGCTATCAGCACATCCCCTTGAAAAGCGGGGGCGACGTAATCAATGGAGCAACCAAGGGCAACGGTCGGTTGGTTGTAGGTATTACAAGCAAACGCAAAGGCCGAATCCGCCAAGGTAAACATATAGCCACCATGACAGGTTTTATGCCCTTGCAACATAAAGTCTTGCACGGTCATTTTGACCAAAGACTCGCCTGGTGCCGAATCCAGCAACTCAATGTTCAGATGTTGTGTTGCCACATCACGGCGATAAAGTTCCTGAGCGCACTCTTTTGCCAACACAAGTGCATCGGTTTGAGTATCGTTATTTGTTTTCATAAAACCCTCTCCCCTGATCTGACAATCTTTTCAGCAGCAGAGAGGTTCGATAACGATCTTCCCCATAGGAGGTTTGCAAGGCATTAAGCACCTGCTGGACACGGTCAATACCAATCCGATCAGCCCATGCCAGTGGCCCTAGTGGATAATTCACGCCGTAGCGCATCGCGTTATCGACCCCTTCCACACTGGACACACCATTTAATACGGCATCCGCCGCTTCATTCGCCAACATGGCAACGGTGCGCATCACCACCAAAGCAGGAGAGTCCGCTACCTCAGAAACCTTAATCCCTACAGCAAAGAACGCATCCACCACCTGCTGAAAAACGTCATCTGGCGTATTGTGAGCACGAGATAAAGCAAGATGTGTTGTCTTTTGATAATCCAAAGCCAGATCCACCAGCACCAAATTCTCTAGCGACTCGCTATTGGCTCGTTCACTTGCCATGCGTCCATCGGTCAATACCACTGTCGCATCGCCGATTTTTAAAACGTTAAGCAGGGATGAAGGATCCTGGTCGACGGTAATGCCTGAACCACTGAGACGCATAACTAATGCAGACAGAGCATCAAGGTTCCCCATTGCCACACATGAAGGCGCTGGATGATGGGAAGGAGGAACACTATGCGGCTCAGGTTTTACCGCACCTTCTTTATAAGAGTAAAAACCTTCACCACTTTTACGACCAAGGTAACCGGCATCGACCAGATCTTTTTGAATCAAGGAAGGTTGAAAACGAAAGTCACCATAATAAGCATCAAAAACCGAACAGGTCACGGCATAGTTAACATCCTGACCAATTAAATCCGTCAGTTCAAAGGCCCCCATTCGAAAGCCTCCTGCCTCGCGCATTAAGGCATCTAACGTCGCACAATCGGCTACCTGTTCTTGCTTTAGTCGCAGACTTTCTGCGTAAAATGGACGTGCCACTCGATTCACAATGAACCCCGGTGTCGATGCCGCATACACAGGGACTTTCCCCCAAGCGGCCGCTGTATCAAATACCGTTGTCGCGATCTCTTTCGAGGTGACCAAACCTGAGACCACTTCCACCAGCTTCATAATCGGGGCGGGGTTAAAGAAGTGCATTCCCACCATACGCTCTGGATGTTTCATTCCCGCTGCTAAACGGGTAATGGAAATAGACGAGGTGTTTGTCGCTAAAATACATTGCGCAGAACAAATAGACTCTAGTTCTGCAAAGACCGCTTGCTTCACGTCCCTATTTTCAACAATCGCCTCAATCACTAGGCCTGCATGTTCAAAATCCGCTAATTCATTTGCCACTTGTAGGTTGGCGACTGTTTGCTGAACTTGCTCTAGGGTGAATTTTTTACGCTCGACTAAGCGCTTCAGTTGCTTTTCAATGGAAGCGATGGTTTCTTTTGCAGCATCAGCACGATTATCATAAAGCTTCACAAGATGGCCTGATTGAGCCGCTACTTGGGCAATCCCAGCGCCCATGGCGCCAGCCCCAATCACACCAATCATCATTGATTTGTCTAAAGCTGCCATCATTACTCTCCTTTAAACTCAGGAGTACGTTTCGCCATAAAAGCAGCCACCCCTTCACGATAATCTTGGGTTTGTCCCGCTAAGCGCTGCAAATCACGCTCTAACAGCAATTGCTCTTCTAAGCCATGGTCAAATGTCTGATTTAACGCCCGCTTAATATAAGCCAACCCTTTTGTAGGTTGCGTCGCCAAATGCTGAGCTAGGGTTAAGGCTTCTTGTCGAAGTAATTCATCATCCACAACGCGGTTGACTAATCCCATTTCCAACGCGGCGTCGGCGCTGACAGGTTCACCCAATAACGCCATTTCTTTTGCCTTTGCCATCCCAACTAAGCGCGGTAAAAACCAAGTGCCGCCCGAGTCTGGAATCAGCCCAATTTTGCAAAACGCTTGGATAAACTTAGCTGAACGCGCCGCAATAATCAGATCACAGGCTAGAGGAAGATTGGCACCGGCCCCCGCCGCAACACCGTTCACCGCGCAAATAACAGGCATAGGTAAGGCTTGAATGGCTTTAATCAGAGGATTGTAAAATTTCTCAATTGAGATACCTAGGTCGGGTGCATCAGCAGTGGGATCCACATTGCGATCAGACAAATCCTGTCCGGCACAAAACCCTCGCCCCTCCCCTGTTAAAACCAAAACACGAACTTGTTTATCACTCTTAATTTGCTTAAACGCCTCACGCACCTCTAAGTGCATGGCCTCATTAAAACTATTAAGTGATTTAGGACGATTCAGGCTAAGCAATGCCACACCCGAGTCCACTGAGTATAAGATATGTTGGAAGCTCATTAAGATAACGCTCCTATTATTATTGTTGGACACTTTGAACACGACGTTGTGCAAAGGCCTCTTCTAAATTATTGACCCGTAAATTTGGCAGGACGTTTTTCTAAGAAAGCAGCAATGCCCTCTTCACGGTCTTTGGTGCCAGCCAATACCGTAAAAGCATGCCTTTCGAAACGTAGACCCGTATTTAGATCTGTATCCATGCCTTTTAGTATGGATTCTTTCGCAAGACGTAATGCCAATGGACTTTTCTTAGCAATCTGGGAGGCGACTTCCATCGCTCGGGTAAGGGTTAATTCTGGTTGGGTAATTTCACTAATAAGACCTGCCTCTTTCGCTTGAAGCGCGTTAATCGGCTGGCCTGTCAGCACCATTTGCATGGCAAGGGATTTACCGACAGCACGTACAAGGCGCTGGGTACCACCAGCTCCGGGCATGATGCCTAGATTAATCTCTGGCTGACCAAATTTGGCATCGGTTCCGGCGATAAGAATATCAGCGTGCATTGCGAGTTCGCAGCCACCCCCTAAACAGTAGCCATTAATAGCGGCAACAAGAGGCTTAGGAAAACGGCTAATACTTTGCCAGCTTTGTTGACGAGGATCCTTTAGAATCCCCACCATATCTCGTTCGGCCATTTCTTTTACATCTGCCCCTGCCGCAAACACACGGGCAGAACCAGTTAGTACAACGACTTTCACTGACTCATTCGCTTCAGCTTCTTCTAATGCCAGCGCCAACTCACCCAGCATGGCGGTTGTCAATGCATTTAGCGCTTCAGGACGATGTAACTGAATTTGCTGTACACCATTGGCCGGTGAATGAACATCTAGCATGCTATATAGACTATTGGACATTTGACCTAACTCTCTATTCATTTAACGCACGGTTTATTTTTTTATTTGTCAGCCTTAAAGACGCGATACATTGATCTAAGTCATGATCAGCCATTATAAGATGACTCAAAAAGAGACACGGTTCAATGTTTTTTTTAATTATTTTTGTATCACTTAAAAGATATTGAATAAAATTAAAATAAAGTATTAAAAAACAATTAGTTAAATTTTCAAAAAAGATAAAATTGATTTTTAATAACCGATTCATTAGCAAAAAAACCAAAATTTAGATTAGATTAAGACACAATATTTGTATAAAATTCCAAATAGTTGAAGTATTAAACAGATAGGTAATACCAAATACAAAAACAGACAAATACAAAAAGAGAGAAAAACGATGGCCTGTTACAAAATTGATGGCGTTACGCCTGTGGTTCACCCAACCGCTTATGTTCATCCTACTGCTGTCTTAATTGGTGATGTTATTATTAAACAAGGCTGTTATGTTGGCCCAGGCGCCTGCTTAAGAGGTGACTTTGGTCGTATTACCATGGAAGAAGAATCGAATGTGCAAGATAACTGCGTTGTTCATGGGTTTGCTGGCAGTCATACCATCATCGGCAAACATGGGCATATCGGTCACGGTGCCATATTACACGGTTGTGTTATCGGTGAAGACAGCTTGATCGGCATGAACGCTGTGGTGATGGACGAAGCGAACATTGGGGCAGAATCTATTGTCGCCGCAGCGGCCTTTGTTAAAAGTCGTTTTTCTTGTGACGCTCGCTCACTCCTAATGGGCAGTCCAGCAAGACTCGTCCGACAAGTCAGCGATGAAGAGTTAAAATGGAAACAAACCGGAACGCAAGAGTACATCGACCTGACCACTCGCTGTTTGGAGTCTATGGTTGAGTGTCATCCCTTAACCGAACCTGAAGCCGATAGACCCAGCTTGAAAACGGGCTATCATAAGCCAAAAAATAATTAGCTTTACTCTTAAGGCACCATTTCAGAGAATGGTGCCTTCAATCAAACGATACTCATAGCCTATCTAAATGAATGAATTAAAAACACTTAACACTCTACTGAAGCGTTTTCAAAACCAAAAACCTATTAGGGCGTCCTCTTTAATTATTTCTCTCTATGGTGATACCATCGAGCCCCACGGCAGTACCGTTTGGCTAGGTAGCCTAATCAATGCCCTAGAGCCGATAGGCATTAGCGAACGTTTAATGAGAACCTCGATTTTTCGCCTGACACAGGACGGTTGGCTCGAGAGTGAAAAAGTCGGCCGTAAAAGCTATTACCGCTTAACGACGCAAGGACACAGAAAATTCGAGCAAGCTTTTCAGCGCATTTATAGCCCGAACATACAAACTTGGAACGGTTCATGGCTACTCATTATTGGCAGTCATCTCAATCCTGATGAAAAAAAGCAGCTAATGGATGAGCTTCAATGGCAAGGCTTTGCCACGTTTTCCACGCAACTGATTGCCAGCCCATGTTGCGAGAAACAAACCCTCAAAGCGATTTTGCTCTCCCTTAATCTAGAAGAGAAAGTCATTGTCTTTGAGGCCTCATCAAACACCCAGTTTAGCAACAAACCGATACAAGAATTGGTTAGAGACTGCTGGAATCTGGACGCTCTCAGCCAACATTACCAAGAGTTTATCGAATTATTTTTACCGGTTTGGCAAGAGCTTTCCGAGCTGGATACACTTGACCCGCAGTCTTGTTTTTTAACGCGAACCCTACTGATTCATGACTACCGTAAACTCTTGTTAAGAGACCCACATTTACCAAGAGAACTTCTCCCAATAGACTGGGAAGGCAGAGCCGCACGCCAACTGTGCCGAAACATTTATCGCAAACTCACGCCAGCAACGGAAAAATGGATTGAGCACAATCTAGAATCCGTTCACGGGCCATTGCCAGAAGCCAACGCTTTATTTTATGAGCGTTTTGGTGGGCTTAATAGCTAACACGTCCTGATCATACAGGGCATCAGAAAATAACGCCCTGTATGATATTCATTGCCTTGCTACTTTCCCCACTGTTCAATTGTTTCAACAAAATGACTCAGGAATGCGTTCGCCTGATAGGCATCTAATGCCCTATGATCAATGCTAAGGGAAACGTAACATTTGGGACGAATGACCATGGCATCCTGTCCATCCACCTCTTCGACAACTACTCTTTTTTCCAGCTTACCAATGCCCAAAATCGCCACCTGGGGCTGGTTAATAATAATGGGGGCCGCCAACAGGCTACCACTGACTCCATGATTGGATATGGTAAAGGTCCCTTCTTTCATGTCTGCTGGGGTCAACTTACCCTGTCTGGCGCGCTCCGTTTGCTGTTGCAGCAAGGTAGCCACTTCAAACAGTTTCTTCATCTGTACCTGCTTAATAACAGGCACGACAAGCCCATCGTCTCCCAACGCGGTCCCCACTCCGATGTTAATGTCTTCCAATACTTCTAAGCTTTCCTCATGAAATCGTGAGTTGATGGAAGGGACTTTTTGGATGGCCTGGGCCGCAGCCACCACAAAATAGGCGGTAAAGGTCAACTTCACACCGGCTTCATCAAAGCCCATTTTACACAACTTTCTGTGCTCGATAACGGCCCCCATATCCATTTCAAAGACGCTAGTCACATGAGGAGACGTGTGCAGTAAGCTATCTACCATATGATTGGCAATTTTCTTGCGCATGGCGGTATGAGGAACGAGCTTACTTTTTAAGCCTTCGGTTTTTGCCGATGAAATAGGAGCATCTGACTGACTTTGTTCGCTGTCAGCCTGAGCATCAATAAAGGCGAGAATATCATCTCGCGTAACACGTCCACCCTTCCCCGTTCCCTCAATAGAGGACAAGTTCAAATCATATTTTCTTAGTAGCTTTCGAACGGCTGGCCCGATTAAGTGACGCTTAGAACCCTCTTTAGGGGCATCCCATTGATCGGATACGGCTTCTGGTTCACTTAATGAAGTGTCATTAGTAACCTGAAGTGATGCTTTGTCTACCTCTGCTTTATCGACTGCTGATTGTTCACCACAATTTAAGTAGCCAAGGATGGTCTTTTCATCAACATTATCACCCGATTTCGCCACGATTTTTCCAATGGCACCATCATTTTCAGCACACACTTCCATCGACACTTTGTCGGTTTCCAGTTCCAATATTGGATCGCCTTTTTTAACGTGATCCCCCTCTCCAACCAGCCAAGTAGATAATACTGCCGCAGTTCCTTCCAATGCACCGACTGGAAGCGTAATCATCATGGATTCATTCATCGTTTTCCCCTCACACTTCAATCAGTTTTTGCATCGTGAGAGCGATCTTTTGCTCACTCGGCACCGCTTTTTCTAACAACAAGAAATTATGAGGATTTGGGATATCAGGCATGGTTAAGCGTTGAATCGGAGCATCAAGACTAAAGAATAATTCATCGGCTAACGTTGCAGCGATTTCCGCCCCAAACCCAGCGGTTTTGTTATCTTCATGAACAATCAAACAACGTCCAGTTTTCTCAACGGAAGTCAGTATGGCTTCTTTATCCCAAGGCTGAATGGTGCGAAGATCGATCACCTCTACACTCATATCAAGACTTAGCGCCGCTTTCTCACAACGCTCCACCATTGCCCCCCAACACACCACGGTTAATGCCGAGCCTGAAAGAATGGTCTTAGCTTGGCCAAATGGAATGACATAGTCATCACCAGGATATGGCCGACGGGACCAGCTATTGTCCAGTAAAGAACGATGTTCAAAGAAAATAGTCGGATTGTTATCTCGTAGTGCGTAACGAAGTAAACCTACGGCGTCTTCGGCATTGGAAGGCATGGCCAATTGCCAACCCACTTTATGCGCCCACTCCACTTCATCACTCATGGAATGCCATGGATCGCCTCGGCGAGCAAACCCGCCCGGAATTCTGACGACCATAGGCGCGGCAAATTGGTTATTGGTTCGCCAACGCATAATCCCCGTATCGGACAGTTGCTCTGCAGCCGGTTCCGCGTATTTGCGGAACTGTATTTCTGGTACAGGCATTAAGCCACTCAAGGCCAACCCCACAGAACGACCAATAATCCCTTCTTCAGATAAACTGGTATCAAACACTCGCTGATTGCCAAACTTTTCATTCAAACCAAGCGTTGCCGCGTGAACGCCCCCTTTTGGGCCGACGTCTTCACCGAATACAATGACTTTAGGGTTCGTCTCTAACTCGTTGTCCAATGTTTTACGAATCGCCGTTAACATATTCAAACGGGAGCCCTCAGGCTTAGGCTGATCACTTTGAGCTGGAAAAGTATGACCACTGGCCGCCAACCCACCTCTAAGCTGGACCTGGTCTTTTTCAGCATAAACAAAGCGCGTAAGATTGTCTGGATCAGGCTGCTCACGCTGTTTCGCTTTATCCACAGAATGACGGATATCACGATAACTCTCATCTTCTAAGTCCTGCCATTCGTCGGCAGTCATAAAGCCATTGTTTAGTAGATAGCCCTTGAGTTTAGGCAATGGATCTCTTGATTGCTCACTCGCAATAAAGTCTGCATCTTTATAGGTTTGCGTGTCTTGAAAAGTGTGACCACATAAACGCGGTACTTTTAGTCGAAGCAAGCAGGTACCCTGCCCAGATCGAACATACTCGACGGCCTCTTTTATCAATACTGGCGTCAATTCTGGGTCAGTTCCGTCGCCATCAATAATCTTTAGGTTTTTATAAGCTTTAAGATTTGCCACCTGATCACCGCCAGGCGTTTGCACTTCCTGAGGCACAGAAATGCCATAGCCATTGTCTTCAATGTAAAATAAATGCGGTAGATTATTGGTGGTCGATATGTTTAATGCCGCCCAAAAACCACTGGTTGACATGGAGGAATCCCCTCCCATTGAGACAGCAATTGCGCCAGAATAGCTTGAATCATTTAGCTGGTTTTTATGATAAAGAATGGATTGTGCCCAACCAGAGATCGGTGTGTATTGCGCCCCGACGCCGCCACACATAGGAAACAGCATGGCACCCTTTCTATTGGCATTGGGAAAATTACATACCACGCCAATGTCTCTTCCATCACTGTAACCTCCGGCTTTGGCCATTGGGGAAGCAACAACATCATCTAAATGAATACCAAGGCTCATTACAAAAGGTCTAGACCGATAATAGCCAGTTGCCCCATCGTGCGGATGGGTTAGCAGAGAGCCTAACAAAATCTGGGCAAAATCGTGACCACGGGCAGAAAACTGATTAAACACCAGCTTTTCAGGCACCAATTCTTTCTCTTCAATTTCATCAAGGGCCCGTGATTGCAACATCAATCGGCTGATATGCGTCCAATCGACAGCGGGCTCACTTTTGGAGGGATACTTTGTGTTGATAGTTTCTCTCAATACATCATTCATAGTTGTACACCATTTTGTTGGCAGCTTTTCAGCTTTGTTGTTATTAATATGATGTAGTTAATGTTATCGACGTTTTAGCGAAATTATCTTTCTTAATTGCTGAGCTTTTGCCAAACTAAGCAATATCGTTTCTCCAAATAACAATAAATGGAAACATTCTTATGCTTGATAAGTTTGATATCAGTATCTTAGCCGCTTTACAAAAAGACGGACGCTTAAGTAACAAGGAGTTAGCCGAGAAGATTGGTCTTTCGACCGCGCCATGCTGGCGACGCTTAAAACGTTTGGAGGATGAAGGCTATATAACCAACTACACGGCTGAGTTAAACGCCAAAAAAGTGAACTTGCATGTGATCGCTTTTGCTCAGGTGTCAATGGACAACCATCACCCAGAAACCTTGGCCCCGTTTTTAACAATTGTACGGGAATGCCCAGAAATACAAGAATGTCATTCCGTCAGTGGCGATTGCGATTTCCTGTTAAAAATCATCACCAAAAACTTAGACAGTTATGACGAGCTGTTAAGTAAAAAGCTGCTCCAAGCCAAAGGGGTGCGCTCTGTCAACACCATGTTTTCAATGAAACAGCCCAAAATCACCAGAGAATTTCCTTTGAGCTTATTTCCCATCAGTGAACCGACTTGACGACCCACCAGTGCCATTTTGATTGCTAAAAGCACTTGGCGATAGCACCTTGGATGTTGTACTGTTGACAGCAATGGAGCCCCATATTTTTGGATTTCTCATCATTGAGCTTTCATCGAGCCATGAGCAGGTTCAATAATGACCCGGTAAGGTCTATCAAATAACAATAATGAAGAAGACCTTTGTGTGAAATCGCGGACGAAGCCGCCGCGCAAAGGTCTCATAAAGAAATTCCAATGAGGTCTAGATGAAACCGCTTCTTCAATCTCATCATAATCATTTGCCCGTTGAGGTGTTTGCTTCTGAACTCCGTCAAGTCTGCGGATTATTTAACATAGAGCCTCAATCCAGCTCGAGTGTTATTAATGGAAGCATAGCAACAAGGCGCTTTGGCGCGTTTGAAGCCGCGATTGTTGATGTTGACTCTGTGCATATAGAGCGGGATAAAGCATCCATACGCCAAGACCCAGGGGAATACTTTTTCCTTTTAATACAAGATTCAGGATACAGCCAAGTTCAGCAAGGGAATAATACAGTCGAGTTACGTCCTGGCGATATGTTTCTTGTCGATTCCGTCAAACCATCTCTGTTTCGATACGATTATGGTCAATCCCGCCAAATATCATTTCATATACCCCGTGATGAGGCCGTACATCGCTTTGGTAATGTCGATTGTGGTGTAAACATCTCACGGGATGATCCTCTTTGGCTTGCCATGTATTCTGTTCTAAAGAAAATGATTGACTATGAATGCATGGATCAACAGCATTTGGGCGAGGCATTTATTAGTTTAATCAGCGCCTACCTTCATACTAATCATCGGGTTGATCATGCAGAGCCAAGTGAACAGTTACTGTCAAAAGCCTTAGCGCTCATTAACCGCCATTACTTACATTCAAACTTTTCTCCACGGGAAATCGCGTCTCACCTGAATATTTCCGAACGAACATTACAGAGACATTTTCAAGTATTAGGTGAAACGCCAAAACATAGAATTATCAGCTCACGGCTAGAATATGCCTACAAGCAGCTTTGTTTACGAAAAGACGGTTTGCTGGATGAAAGCATTACGGATATTGCATTACGCTCTGGGTTCAATGATCTATCCTACTTTTATCGTGAGTTTCGCAAAAAATACAATATGCCTCCCAGTTTGATGGAACAATGACGTAATCGTCCAATACGGTTGGCGGATAAGTCCAAGCCCCCTATCAAGAAGAGTTCTTAAGATGTTAGGTACTCGCAATTTTTTAATGTACCGAGTCACTAGAGAGAATAAAAACAATGAATAGTTCTGCTTATAATGTAACAAGACATACCCCTTTTGAAGTATTTAATCCTTCTACAGGTGAGCTTATCGGTCATGCTCCGAACATGGCTAACGAAGAACTAAACGCCGCCGTAGAATCAGCTAAGTCCGCTTTTGTTTCATGGTCGTCATTATCAGATGAGGAACTTCAAAAAAACTGTCTTGCTGCCACTCAAGCGATACAAGATCACTCCGAAGAGCTGGCGAAACTGGTCACACTGGAGCAAGGAAAACCCTTGAATGGTCTGGGCTCTCGTTGGGAAATAGGGGGTGCTATCGCTTGGGCAGACTATACATCGAAACTTTCTCTTCCTGCTAAAACCTTACAAGACAACCAAGACGGTAAAGTTGAACTATACAGAAAACCTCTTGGTGTTGTTGGCTCGATTACCCCTTGGAATTTTCCGGTGATGATCGCTATTTGGCACATAATGCCTGCCTTAAGAACGGGTAACACGGTGGTTATTAAGCCCTCCCCAAGTACACCGCTATCTACCATTCGTCTCATAGAAATCATGCAAGAAGCCTTACCAGTAGGTGTTGTTAATGTTGTCACAGGTGACGACAAAACATTTAACCTAGGTGCTGCCATGTCTGCCCATCCAGATATTAGAAAAATCGTCTTTACTGGCTCCTGTGCAACAGGTCAGAAAGTTATGCAGTCTGCGGCAACCACCATGAAGAGACTGACCCTAGAATTAGGGGGCAATGACGCCGGAATCGTCTTACCAGATGTTGACCCTAGTGCCATTGCTGAAGGGTTATTTTGGGGTGCTTTTATTAATAATGGTCAAACTTGTGCGGCAATGAAACGATTGTATGTTCATGAGTCTGTTTATAATTCAGTATGCGAGTCACTTGTTGAATTTGCTAAAAATATCCCCGTCGGTGACGGCATGGATGAAGCCAGCATATTAGGACCCATCCAAAACAAAGCGCAATTTGATAAAGTATCGCAATTGGTTTCTGAGGCCAAAGAACGTGGAAAAGTGTTATTAGGGGGCGAGCCTGGTGAAGGTCTTTTCTTTCCACCCACTATCATTGCCGACTTACAAAATGGCGACTCTCTAGTTGATGAAGAGCAGTTTGGTCCTGCATTACCCATTATAAAATACTCGAATATTGATGATGCCATTCGCTCTGCCAATGATAGCCCTAATGGCCTTGGCGGTTCCGTCTGGTCATCTGATATTGATATGGCCAAGAAAGTCGCTGCTCGAATGGAGTGTGGCTCTGTTTGGATTAATAAACACGGTGCCATTCAACCCAATGCCCCTTTTGGTGGCGTGAAATCCTCTGGTTTCGGCGTCGAGTTCTCAGAAGAAGGCTTAATGGAATATACTGATATCCAAGTTATCTTTAGCTGATTTCTGTTACCTTACCATCCATAGGGCATGACTGAACCATCAAGCCCTATGGTCATACTTTTTAAAGTTATGTACTAAAACTTTTGCATACATACCAGAGTGCTAACCTTCTATAAAAGGTCTTTTTAAAATAAAAACAATAATTGAGAGTTGAACATGAAAGATAAAAAATCTCATTCAGCTTGAGTATTATTAAAAATCGGTGTCCGCTTTTTTAAACCGGAAAACCACAACAAAAGAATAATAAAAATTTGGTTATCCAATATGATTGAAAACTATAGTATTTCTAAAATCAAATCAAAACAGCCTTGGTTTGTACTTTGTGCAGCGGAAGAATATTCGGTAAAAGTATCTGACATCCCATATGTATCCCATTTTTATAGTTTTGAATCCGCATCATCAGAAGTCACCAATGCCATTCCAGATGGTTGTATTGACATCTTATTTGATTGTGACAGCTCCAAGCCAAAAGCAATGGTTTGTGGGACAACGCTCGGAGCGGAATCAGTAGATTTCACCTATAAACATCGTTATTTTGGTGTTCGATTTTCTGCTACCTCTACACCTAACTTCCTGAACCTACCCGCCGCTGAATTAGTCAATCAAAGGCCAGATTTTAAAGATATTTCCCTTAAAATAAATGACTTATTTGAACAAGTTGCTAGTCAAGAGTCTTTTAGCAATCAGGTTCTATTATTTTCTAAATTTTTAATAAAACATGGCATTAGAAATCATTCAAGCCTTTCAAAACAAGTCATCCAATATATTTTCGTTAACAAAGGCAATGTTCAAATAAAAGAGTTAGAAGAGATAACAGGGTATACCTGCCGTACAATACAAAGACAGTTTTTATTAGACATAGGCATGACACCCAAAACATTCTGTCGTATTGTTCGAGTTCAATCCGCTTTATATGAGATCAACTTAAACACTCATACAAAACCTTCCGATCTAGCCCACCGATTAGGGTTTTCGGACCAAGCGCATTTTACACGTGAATTTAAATCACTGACGAATACGACACCAAACCATTATGTTAACCGAATAGAAGAAAGTATGTATTTAGATAAGGTTAAATTTTATTAATCGTTACATTTCTTGTAACTATCTTGTTCAAATTGCAAAATTACAGCACTTATTATAAGTGCTGTAATGCCCAAAGAATTTATTCCACTATTTCTATGAAACATTCCAAGGTCACCATTATTTTTCATGGGTAAATAGACGTAAAAAACCTATTTTATTTTCCAACGCTCTAAAAACAACCATACTAAGTTGTTTTAAATAATCTTTTAATAGCCAAGTTAATATAAAAGCAATGCATGACACCACGATGGAACCAACAATATCGAAGGGATAATGAACACCACAAAGCCCCCTAACTAAACCCACTATTACGCTAAGTGTCAAAATAGTTTGGCCTATATCATCCAAAGAAAATTTTTAGATGAATTTTTATTAATTTTTCGCTATTTCACTATGATAATGATAAACAAGCCTATTTTGAAAAGTGTTAGGGGTATCTAATGAATGTTATTCAGAGAATTCACCAGCTTGATGTTTTCGTGTTTTCTTGGTTTATGGCCAGAAAAAATGGTAAGAGACTGGCTAGAATTGGGCGTTTTATTTCATTTAGCGCAGATGGTCCACTCTACGTTGTGACGGATATCGTATTGTGGCATTTCCATTACCGGTTATTAGCAAGAATCATTGCATTTGGATTTGCGCTTGAGCGGTGCTTATATTTTGCGATAAAACTAGGTTTTAAACGAAATCGACCTGCCGACACACTGAAGAATTTCCACAGCTACATCACGCCATCGGATAAGTTTTCATTTCCTTCTGGACACACTTCCGGAGCGTTCTTTGTAGCCTACTGCTTGGCACAAGCTTTTCCATCCTATTATCTGCTCTTTTATATATGGGCTACTCATGTGGGATTGTCTCGGCTACTACTTGGGGTTCACTTCCCTACCGACACACTAATGGGCGCCTTGCTTGGTGTCGGTTGTGCTGCGTTGATGGTAGCGTTACTTCATGGCATCCTGCCATATTGACTACGGTGATAAATCCCCATATCACTATTTTAGCTGCGAAAAACGCTAAACTTTCATGATCACATTAGCGCCTCCTTATAAAGGTGACTGAATTTGTTCTATTGCAGATCACCATATCGACGACTTTCGGGGACAGAAGTAAAGCATTTTAGGCTCACTAAAGGTATCGACCCATGCCCCCTGTTGTCTTGCCATTAGACCACGACAAAGTTTTTTGGTTAGCTAGCAGAGAACTTCTCATAGTGCACCGTAGATCTGGACATATCTCTATCATCCAGCCACCCTTTGACGGCGTCCACCATAGGTGGCGGTCCACAAAGGTAGAGATCAACCTCACCATCGTTGAAATAACGATCCTCAAACAGATCGGTTACTACGCCTACTGGCCCTTCCCAATCAGCCGCTTCTTTCATCACTATGCTGTATGATTGGAAGTTCGGCAGCTTTTCAGCAACTTTCTGAATACGCTCAATCTCACACAGATCGGCTACCTGAGTGACGCCGTAAAACAGGGTAATTGGCTGCTCACAACGGGTAGTTGCCGCCTAAAATAATTAAGACGCGCCTTTGTGTTGATCTGGGTTTAACACCACATCAGCTATTGACCAACCATTTTTTACTTTTATTGACCATCGCTCAGGACTTCCCCATTCTCGTTCATCTTTTAGGGTTTTACCTTCCTCTGACGACCGTATAGGGCGATAATACTAATTAAACTCAGCTTCAGACAGAACGAAGGCTTCAACTACGACAGAAAAACCTCCTAAGAAGTGGATATCAGATGCACTAAATTGTTAACCTCGAGCCTAATCGCTTAAATTAAAAATCCCCTGTTGAAATCTCAACAAGGGATTTTCGTTAAAAGCCAATTAGTCGACCAGAAGCATTACTAATTAAAGTTAAGCTACTGACGCTCGTGCACGGGCATGTTTGTCTGTTAATTCTTCGTTGTCAGTTTTAAGAATTTCAATATTGAACTCAACGTCCAAATATTCTTCATTAAAACCGTGGTTATTGTCATTCATTGGTGTTGCGGCAACAACTAGCTCCTCACGAGTCGCAAAAGCGAAGTCATCATATGTATATGCATCGCCTGCTAAGTTAATCTGAGTGGTTAGATGCTTGAAGCCTGGTTTAGAAACAAAGTAATGAATATGAGCAGGACGATTACCATGACGACCAAGTGCATGAAGAACCTTTAGTGTAGAACCATTTGGAGGACAGCCGTAACCGTTTGGCACAATACTACGCGCTCGATAGCAACCTTGGTCATCTGTTATCACTCTGCGGCGTAAATTGAACTCACTTTGAGTTGGGTCAAAGTAAGAGTAACCACCTTTAGAGTCTGCATGCCACAGATCGACAACAGCGCCAGCTACAGGATTACCCTCTTCATCCAATACTTTGCCGTGAAGCCACATGCCTTGACCTGGTGTTTGGCCATCATCCATACGAGCTTCACCTTCAGAGATTGGTGCATCCTGCACATATAGAGGACCTTCAATGGTACGTGGCGTACCACCCGCTAGACCAATCGCTTCGTCTTTAGCATCTTCACGAATATCTAAGAAGTGATCGAAACCTAGGCCTGGTGCAAGCAAAACAGCCTCTTTATTGGTTCCAAGTTCATTTAGATAATTCACACCCTGCCAAAACTCATCTGGCGTAATGTCTAGGTCATCAATCATCTTATAAATGTCTGATACTAGACGAAAGACGATTTCTTTCATGCGAGGACTACCTTGATCTTTGTCCAAGCCAGCGACTTTTTTAAGTAGGTTTTGTACTGCTTCTGTTTGAATTGTTTTAACAGTCATTTCAATCTCTCCGCTTTTGTGTGCCATGACAGCACTTTTATTAAATTTTGTTTTAAATAGCTGGCGCTATTTAATAGAAGATGGATGCTGACATAAAGCTGTCACTTCCATCGTCATAAAAGGATACAAAGGCAAGCCAGTAAGGACTTCATGCAAATGAGCATTGTCTTTCACGTCAAAAATACTCACATTTGAATACTGTCCGACAATCCGCCACAAATGCACCCAAATACCCGCTTTTTGTAATTCTTGTGAATAATTTTTCTCCTTCAATTTGATCGCATCTGCCTCTGCAACCGGAAGGTCCTTAGGAATATTCACCGTCATTTCAACTTTAAAAAGCATGTTCATTTCCTCATGATTGTTTGCGTTGGTGCTGTGTTATTTACGTCGATAAAGCGCTAGCTTTTCTTCGTCAATTTCAATACCTAAACCAGGTGCATCTGGAACATCCACACCATTGTTATGGTAGCAAAGCGGCTGTTTGATAATGTCATCTTGCAAGAGAAGAGGGCCAAACATTTCACTACCCCAATGCAATTTCGGTAAGGTAGACCAAGCATGTATTGAAACCGCAGTACCAATAGAACCTTCTAATAAAGTACCACCATATAATTCCATACCCGATGCCAACGAAACGGTCGCCGCATAAAGCGCTTCAATAGGTCCACCAGCTTTGGCAATTTTCAAAGCGATACCGCCATTAAAACCACGTTGGGCAAGCTGGAAAACATCTGAGGCATCGGCAACACCTTCATCCGCCAGAATAGGAATAGTAAATTTTTGAGATAATCGGGATAAAGCATCCCATTCTTTGGCAGGGGTTGGTTGCTCAACTAAATCCACACCGGCTTCTTGAAGCGCAGCCATACCTTTTGTTGCAGTTGATTCATCCCACGCTTGGTTTACGTCGACTCGCACACTCGCGCTATCGCCCAATGCTGCTTTGATAGCCGCCACATGGGCTACATCATCATTCACATGTCGAGAGCCAATTTTAAGTTTAAAGTCACAATGTCGACCGCTAGCAATAAGCGCTTTCGCTTCAGTAATGTCTTTATCCGTATCACCCGATGCCAATACCCAAAGACAGGGAATATGTTGGTGTATAGCGCCGCCTAATAGGGTAGAGACAGGAACACCTAAATGCTTACCTTGTAAATCCAATAACGCAGTTTGCAGAGCTGATTTGGCAATCATATTGCCCCGTACGGACATGCTTAGGCGTTGAATAAGTAGCTTTATGCTATGTAGTGGCTGATCGATAAGTAAAGGCGCAAGGTAGGTATCGATGTTCATTTTAATGCTTTCTGGGCTTTCAGGACCATAGGCCAAACCGCCAATAGTCGTGCCCTCGCCTAAGCCTTCACGACCTTGATCATCTTTGATACGAACAATCACCATGGTTTGCACGGCCATAGACGTCATAGATAATTTATGAGGGCGAATCGTGGGAATATCCACAAGCATTGTTTCAATATGAGTAATTTTCGATGTCATTCTAAGGTGCATCCGTTTATTGTTTTTTCCTACACTAGACTCACTCGAAACAGAGAACAAATATCAATTTAGTTGCTAGCAATACTTTTTAGGTATTACTCAATAACTCACTTGACCAGCAGAATCTATTGGTCAACCATATTCGTAGTGCAAACTTTCGTTCGCATTACGAACCATGTCTATTTATGCAACACTCCAGACTGAACCATAAAAATAACATGAACACTCACAGTTCAATGATGATTTACAGCAATAGTCAGAAGAGCTAAATCGATATTGAACAACAATCTAATAAAAATAAGAGACCTATTATGGAAGCAATAACCAATTTTTCCGTACGTATTGTACAACGATACTTACCAAGTGCTTTTGTACTCGCAGTGATACTAACAGCCATCACCTTTCTATTAGGTATTGCTATTGCAGGCCAAAGCCCTATGGCAATGGTCAGTTATTGGGGAGATGGCTTCTCCAAATTATTTACTTTCGGTATGCAGATGGTTTTAGTCCTGTTGACTGGCTATGTCCTAGCAATGACCCCCATCGTAAAAAATGCCTTAAATACTCTTGCAAAACAGGCTAGTACGCCTAAACAAGCTTTAGCCCTTACCATTCTGGTTAGTTTCGTTTGTTATTATCTAAACTGGGGCTTTGGTATGGTAGCGGGTGCGATTTTAGCAAGAGCCATGGGACGCAGCGTAAAGATACACTTTCCACTCATTGTCGCCGCTGCTTATGGTGGTGAGCTAGTACGTGGCCCCTCCTCTTCCATTCCTTTAGTGATTGCAACGCCTGGAAACTTCATGGAGAAATCCATCGGAATTATACCTGTTTCGCAAACCCTTTATTCTGGCTGGAATATCGCGCTGACTATCGGACTTTTAGTGCTATTAATTGCCTTTTTCATGCTACAAAAACAACCTAAAGACATCGTTCTATTGGAAGATAAAGAGGATGATCGTATTGAAACGAAGGAATTTAAGGGAAAAATGTGCTTTTCTGACTGGATCGAACACAGCCGACTACCTACTTTGTTTTTAGGGTTACTAGCGGCAAGTTACTTAATCGCCAAGATCCTAAACGGTAGCTTTAGCATCAACCTAAACAGCATGATTTTAATTTTTCTGTCACTAGGATTAATGCTTCATAAAAACTCAGTCTCTTACCTGAATGCTACTGAGTCAGCGGTAAAAGCGGGACGAGGCATCATTGTACAATTCCCACTTTATGCAGGTATAGCAGGCATGATGACCAAAGCTGGATTGGTTACTATTTTTTCTAATGCCATGATATCTGTCGCGACAGTTAAAACCTTCCCATTACTTACTTTCCTATGTGCAGGCATTGTCAACTTCTTTATTCCATCTGGCGGTGGTCAATGGGCGATTCAAGGCCCAATTATGATGCAAGCGGCCTATGAGTTAGGAGCAGATCCAGCGCAGACAATAATGGCATTCACTTGGGGAGATGGTTGGACTAATCAAATTCAACCATTTTGGGCATTGCCCTTGTTAGGCGTAGCAGGGCTTTCTGCACGTGACATCATGGGATATTTAGTCATTTGGCTGGGGATATCAGGTGTTGCGATTGCCACAACCTTTATGCTGATTATGTAAAAATTGTTAGCGATAACAAAGCGCCTTTTAAAATAGGCGCTTCAGGTTACTGATCAACCACTTTATTTATCTGGCCTTTTCTTTTCTGTGGGGCGTTTCCTCCTGAATCGTCATAACATCTTTAGCCTATATTTTTCGTGCTAAAACGAGGCTCTCCGGACAAGCTTAGAAGGTCGGGTGTCGTGGTCAACTAAAACTGGCTACCGCTTTATAGTTAGGCGGTACTACTCCCCCTTCTTGTTTGATACCAGTATTACACGACTTACCAAGATCTCATACTGATCTATGGACAAAGCCACTGAACAAAGCAGCATATAGAGCGAAAGTAGTAAAACGCGGAGAGATTTTTCATTACAAATTACCCATTTTTTATCGTTATTATTTGCTGAATCAAATGATGTACAGTAAGTTGCTTACTTCCCATATCCATTAAGTTATTAGTAATACCTAGGAGGTATAATGGAGTTAAGACATCTACGTTATTTCTGTGCCGTTGCTGAGGAGAAAAATCTTACTCGTGCTGCTGAAAAACTCTTCATTGCTCAGCCACCATTAACAAGGCAGATAAAGCAATTGGAAGACGATGTGGGAGCAAAGCTTTTTGATCGTCACTCGCGAGGGTTAACACTAACCCCTGCAGGAGAATACTTCTGGGAACAAGCAAAGCAAATGCTGGCTAAGGCCGATATGGTCATTGAAAATACTTGCCGAATAGCAGAGGAACAAAAGGCCGTCTTCAGCATTGGCTTTGTTCCATCCGTGTTTTATGGACAACTCCCCTCCTTAGTTAGAGACTTACGCCAACAAACCAACGCGAATATTTTGCTACATGACTTAAAAACTGGCGAGCAAATCGAGGCATTAAAGACGGGAAAAATTGATATCGGTTTTGGCCGTTTAACCATTCCCGACGAACACGTGGAACAGACTATATTATTCCAAGAACCCTTATTGGTGGCCTTGCATGTCGGCCACCCGCTCCTTAAAAAAGGAGAGCCTACACTGGAAGATCTGGCGAAAATGCCAATGATTTTGTACCCAGCAAACAAAGCGGCTACCCCTACCTTCGCAGATATTTGTACTTCATTGTTTACCAGCCGAGGGCTAACCACAAAAGTGACTCAACAGGTCAATGACCTGCAAACGGCATTAGGATTAGTCGCTTCTGAAATGGGGTTTGCTCTGGTATCTGAACAAGTAAGGCATTTTGGACGAGATGATGTCGTTTTCATTCCTTTACAAGATAAGTCCATCACCTGTCCGGTTATTTTTAGCCGTCGAAAAGAACCGATGGATTCCATTACCGCACTGGCTGTTAAAATTCTCAAAAACTTGGTTAAAAATCGTCAGGGCGGTTTATAACCAGTGATTATGGCAATGTTATTTGGTGTGTAGGCGAATCTGTTCTGCCGCCTCCTGCAATACAGGTAAATATTCTTCTATCAAGGTTTGATGACTTACCCGCGACGCATTGGTACTCAGATTGATTGCCCCCAGCAACGCGCCATCGAAAGTGAATGCAGGCACTGCCAAGGAGCGTAAGCCAAGATCCAATTCCTGATCCACTACACAATAGTTTTGTTCTCCAATCTGCACAAGCATTTGCTCAAAAGCAGACTTATCGACAATACTATTCTGGGTATAGGCGTGAAGAGGCACACTTTCAAGCCAGTCTTTTTGTTCTTCAAATGGTAACCTTGCAACCAACATCCGGCCCATAGAGGTATAAGCCGCAGGTAATCGCGTCCCGGCACTTAATGTTATGGACATCAAACGATGGGCTGCTGGCGAACGCACCACATACATGATGTCTTGTTGATCTAACACAGCTAAAGATGAAGATTCCCCCAGTCGCGCGGTAATATCATGTAGATAATGCTCAACCACATTGAGATGATCGTTACTGACGTTATAAGCGTAACTGAGTGCTAACACTTTGGGGGTTAACGTGAACTTCCGCCCTTCTCTCTTAATGTACCCAAGGGCATGCAAAGTCAGTAAAAAACGTCGGGCTTTGGCTCTATCCATACCTGTTTGCTCAGCTACTTCGGACAGTGTCATATCTTTATGCTGCGGATCAAATGCCATAATGACATCCAGCCCTGATGCCAATGCGCCAACATAGTCACGATGATCCGGTGACAGTTTTTCCTCACTCATACCCTGCTTACTCACAGCCATTAATAATCCCGCCATTATTTATTATTCGTTACAGGCTCGCTAGAGGAAAGAGACTTTTCATCGCACTTTTTATATAAATCAAGTGAAAAAAGACAAATATAAAATTTTAACTTGACCAGTAATCTTGGCTTGATTTATCTTGTTCGTATTACAAACTTAAATTCGTATAACGAACAGGATACATTATGACTAAGTTTATGACACTGAAAGACGCTGTCGCGACCTATGTAAAAGATGGTGACACCATATCGCTTGAAGGTTTTACTCATCTCATCCCTTTCGCGGCAGGGCATGAAATCATCCGTCAGAAAAGACGCAATTTGTCCCTAATTCGTATGACACCCGATCTAATTTATGACCAACTAGTCGGCGCTGGTTGCGTTCGGAAATTGACCTTCTCTTGGGGTGGAAACCCTGGTGTTGGCTCACTTCACCGCGTTCGTGATGCGATAGAACATGAGTACCCTTGCAAGCTAGAAACGGTTGAGCACAGTCATGCAGCCATGGCGAATGCCTATGAAGCCGGAGCTGCTGGCCTACCACTGGCCGTTTTCCGCGGTTATGTTGGCAGTGAGCTACCTCTCGTCAACAAAGAGATTGCTACCATAACTTGCCCTTTCTCTGGCGAGCAGCTAGCTGCCATTCCTTCCATCAAACCCGATGTGGGTATTATTCATGCTCAAAAAGCAGACCGAGCAGGCAATGTGCTCATTGAAGGGATTATTGGTGTGCAGAAAGAAGTAGTCCTGTCTGCCAAACGAAGCATTGTCACAGTGGAAGAGATTGTCGATGACTTAGACGTCACACCAAATGCCTGCGTTTTACCTGCATGGACAGTGGATGCGATTGCGGTCGCACCAGAAGGCGCGAAACCCTCTTATACGCTCGGCTATTACGATAGAGACAACAATTATTACAAACAATGGGACAACATCAGTCGCGATAGAGACAGTTTCAACCAATGGTTGGAATCCCATGTGTTTGGCCAAGGAGATGTTTAACATGACAACACATAACGATACAGCCCAATACACTTCCTCTGAAATGATGACCATCACAGCGGCACGCGCACTAAGTAATGACATGACTTGCTTTGTGGGGATTGGTTTACCAAGTGAAGCGGCTAACGTTGCACGCTTGACTCACGCGCCTGATGTTACCTTGATCTACGAATCAGGCACCTTGCAAACCAAACCGGATGTGTTGCCTTTGTCCATTGGCGATGGTGAACTGTGCGAATCCGCCCTCACCACCGTTTCTGTACCAGAAATGTTCCGTTATTGGCTACAAGGTGGACACATCGATGTTGGCTTTTTAGGCACAGCGCAAATCGACCGTTTTGCTAACTTAAACACGACGGTCATTGCAGCCAATCATCCTGAAAGCGGGAAAAATGGCGCACACAGTTATGCCAACCCAAAAGTCCGTTTACCAGGTGGTGGTGGTGCCCCTGAAATCTCCACCAATGCCAAAGAAGTCTTTATTACCGTTAAACACTCAAAACGTACTTTTGTAAAAGACGTAGACTTCATCACCACAATAGGTTTTGGTCGTGATGGCAAAGGCCGCGATAACTTACCGACTATTGGTCGTGGACCAAGTGTGGTGATTACAGATTTATGTATTTTAAAACCTGACCCAGCAACCAAAGAGCTGATTGTCACTAGCTTACATCCTGGTACAACAAAACAAGACGTTATTGATGCAACGGGGTGGGAAATTAAATTTGCGGACTCTCTTGAGACCACACCAACACCAAATGAAAAAGAGCTGCAAGTATTACGCGAATTAAAAGCCCGAACTGAAAAAGCACACAGTGCACAGGAGATAAAATGAGTTCTGTTTACATCTGTCACCCTAAACGTTCAGCCATTGGCCGTTACGCCGGATCTCTTGCGGCAGTTCGCCCAGACGACATGCTAGCTCAAGTCATTCAAGCAGTACTCAAAGATGCCCCAGACCTTGATCCAGCCGCTATTGATGACACAATTTTTGGCTGCGCCAATCAATCAGGTGAAGACAATCGTAACGTGGCACGCATGGCAACCCTATTGTCTGGTATACCCTATAGCGTATCTGCGACGACTATGAACCGCTTATGTGGATCAGGAATGGACGCTATTGGTACCGCATTCCGAGCCATACAAGCGGGTGAAGCAGAATTGATGTTAGCCGGTGGTGTTGAATCCATGTCTCGCGCGCCATTTGTTATGGGGAAGCCCAATGCCGCCTTCGATAGACAGCAAAAATTAGAAGACACCACCATGGGCTGGCGCTTTATCAACCCCGTCTTAAAGTCCATGTATGGCACGGAATCCATGCCAGAAACGGCGGAAAATATTGCTGAACGTCACAAAATAACGCGTCAACAGCAAGATGCATTCGCTTTGCGTTCTCAACAAAAAGCCAAAGCCGCACAAGAAGAAGGTCGCTTTGCCGAAGAGATCACCCCTATTACGATCCAGCCCAAACGTGGTAATCCAATCATCGTCGATCAAGACGAACATTTACGTCCTAATACCACACTTGAAGATTTAGCAAAACTGAGAGCACCGTTTCGGGAAAATGGCTCAGTGACGGCAGGCAATGCATCCGGTATAAACGACGGTGCCGCTGCTATGTTGATCGCGAGTAAAGCGGCGGTTGAAAGCCATAAACTAGAGCCATTAGCGAAAATCATCGGCATGGCAACGGCTGGCGTTGAACCCAGTGTAATGGGCATGGGACCAGTTCCCGCCGTACAAAAATTACTAAAACGTACTGGCCTTTCTCTCGACGATATGGATGTAATCGAATTAAATGAGGCCTTTGCTGTACAAGGGCTAGCTTGCATGCAAGAGTTGGGACTTTCACCAGAAGACGAACGCATTAATCCAAATGGCGGCGCGATTGCTCTCGGGCACCCATTAGGTATGTCAGGGGCTCGTCTATTACAATCTGCCGCTATGCAGTTAAAACGTACTGGTGGACGCTATGCAATGTGTACCATGTGTATTGGCGTCGGACAAGGCATTGCTATGCTGATCGAACGGAGCAACATTTAATGAAAAAGCTATTTTTTACACTTGAAGGCGATAGTAACAAGCCCACTATTGTGCTTGGTCACCCTTTGGGTATGAACAGCCGAGTTTGGGACGGTATTGTCCCAGAGTTATTGAAACAATTTCGAGTCGTTCGCTGGGATCTTCCAGGTCATGGACTAAGCGACGCACTTGATCCAAGCACTTCCCCATTAACTGAAAATGCCTTAATTAATCCACTGATTGAAAAATGTGATGAACTTGGTATTAAGCAATTTCACTACGTGGGAACCTCCATCGCCGGCATGATTGGTCAACAACTGGTGACCCAATATCCTGAGCGTTTATTAAGCGCTACCTTAACCAACACGGGGGCAAAAATTGGCACTAAAGAGGCGTGGTTAAATCGCCAAAAAGATGTCATGGCTCAGGGGCTGGAGAGTATGGCGGCTACCTTAGTGGTACGCTGGTTTAGTGAAAACAGCGTACAGACCAACCCAACATTAGCAAGCTACTGGCAAGAGCAACTCGCTAAGGTAGATGACTTCAGCTACGGTGCGCTGTGTGCTTGGCTTGCTAATATGGATCTCACTGATGAACTAGAGCCAAGTTCACTTCCGGTACAATTGATATGTGGAGAAAAAGACGTCGCCACTACACCGGAACTGATGGAAACACTTGCTTCGTTACTTCAGGTTAACAAGCTAGAAATAATAGAGAAGATCGGCCATGTTCCATCGGTAGAATCTCCTGCGCAATTTTTAGCTCTACTTAAAAGCTTTATTCATAAATGATATTTTTGTCGAATCAAGGGCATTCATCTTCATGCCCTTGATTCGACAACTACATTTTAACCACAGTGGCGAATAACAAACCATCCACCGCCGGACATTTTGAAAATCAATAAAAAAACCACTTCACCTTAAGAGCCACCAGCTTATTACTGTCACTACATTGTTTTGTCACAGACTATGGTGATATTCAATACAATCTACAAAAATCCCTTTGATCAATACATAATCTTCATGGTTTTTTATTGGTAAAAAACCATTGTGCTGTAGAACCTTTTGCGAGGCGATATTATCAGCAGATACATAAGCAATTAAGGCTTTGAGATTCAAGTGGGCAATTTGTGCGATCAACTCTTTTACGGCTCGTTTTGCAAGCCCTCGATTAGTAAAAGCTTCTCCTATTCGATAGCCCAAATAAGCAGATCGATTCTGCATATCAATGTCCCTAAGGTTAATCCGCCCTACTATCTCACCGCCACCATCCACTATCAGCATAGGAAGCATCTCTTGACTTCGATATAATGAGAGACATTCAGTAATATGCTCTCTCACGCCATCGACGCTATAAAAGGTTTCGGCTCTTGGATCTATATAGGCTTCAAACCATTGTCTGTTACCTATCTCAAACGACAACAAGCTATGCAGATCGGATTCAGATAACAAACGTAGCTCCATAGACTTATACCTCTTTAACGTTTAGAAGATGTGTCTGAAAAAATACATCGTTCTATCGATCCTTCTTCGCAGAATATTACTAAGCATTTATAAGGAGTAGCAAAACGTTTAGGCGCGGATGTAAGACCAACCTTTTAACTGTTGATGCGCTAGGTACTGCACGGCAGCATCGACTTCCTGAACCAGAGGCTGAGCGGTCAGTCCTTGAGCATGTAGACTATTACGACACAGCACCAACCGACTCAGAATCTCCTCATCATTCAAGGTGACTGCTAACGCCGTAGCAGGGCCATTTACGACGATTTCAACTTGAGCATCCGGTTCTAATTTAAGCAAATTACGAGCGTTGTTCTGAGCTCGCTTCAAAGCATCCACAGTTGGTGCGTGGATCAATAACTGAGTGACTGCCATCACGGTATCCTTCTAAAATGAAAGTGTATTCCTAAAATTAAAGTGTATTCGCGATATCTTGAGCCAATTTTTGTAGTGCATCAGAACCTCGGCGACGAGGACGAGCCAGTTCAATACGTTGATCTAATACAATATTTGCAGGCGAGCCAGATAACACGACCACTCGATCCGCTAAATATACAGCTTCTTCAATATCATGGGTGATAAACATCACCGCTTTACGTGTTTTTTCCCAAATTGCCAACAACTGATCTTGCAAATGTTGGCGGGTGATAGCATCCACCGCACTGAACGGCTCATCCATTAATAACAAATGAGGTTTGACTGCTAATGCTCTGGCAATCCCGCCTCGCTGAACTTGCCCACCAGATAATTGGTGTGGCCAGCGATCCGCCAACTCTTCCAGTCGAGCGAGTTTTAGCACGTCATTCACTCGGGCTTGCTTCTCTTCTGCCGTCAGATTAAGCCCTTTTAGACCATAGGCAACATTACTACGTAATCGACGCCAAGGCATCAAGCGACCATCTTGAAACACAATACCGCGAGAGCGTCGGGTATCATTCTCCTCGACATTGAGAGAGATAGTACCATGGCTCGCCTTAGCAAGACCCGCCACACAACGAAGCAAAGTCGACTTACCAACGCCAGACCCCCCCACTACCGCAATGAATTCATCTTTTTCGACCCGAAGATCCAAATCAGCAAACACTGGGGTTGAATTGTTACCATAGTGATAACTCAGATGATCGATATTTAGGATGGGCGCCATTTCAACACTCGCTTTTCAATCAAACCAAACAGTGTATCGCTCAGGGTGTAAACCAGAGAAATAACCAGCATATAAACCACAACAACATTATAAGCCCCAACACCCGCAGCCGAATTCATTTCCTGCCCCATGCCGGGAACCCCCAACAACTCAGCAGCGATTAACGTCATCCAAGCTTGTCCTATACCGGTTCGAATACCAGAGAAAATACCGGTTGCCGCCCCGGGCAAGGTTACTTGAAGTGCCTGACGTAAGTGACCATTTTGACCAAATGCACTGGCCAATTCATAAAAGCGAGAATCCACATTTCGTACCGCTGAATACGTCGCAAAGTAGTTCACCCAGAAAACGCCAATAGCAATAACAAACGCCGCCCCAGCATGGCTAACTTTGAACCAAGCTATAGCAAAGACGACCCAAGCCAATGGTGGAATCGGTCGAAGAATCCGCGCCAGCCAAGCATGCAACGCGTCTAGTAGCAATGAGGATGCTGTCAATGTCCCCACTAAGAAGCCCAGAAACGTACCAATCGCCAAGCCCCAACTATAATGTATCAAGCTAGACAGTACCGCCGGCAGCAAGCGCCCAGAGGTCCACTCATCGGCCAACGCCTGTGGTAAACTAAACGGATCTGGTATCGTCCCTGGTGCCGCCCAGCCTGCTGATTGAGCGTATTTCCATAACATGACAAATGCCGCGACTCCGATAAATCCCAGCAAGGCACGCCCCCATCGAGAGCGTGTTAAAGAGTCAGTCTTTAATACCATGAGGGGACCATTACTCCTTAGTTAACTCATTATAGAAGCTAACATCAAACAAGGTTTTAAGATTCAAATTCGCCTTAAGCGTGCCTTGACTGGCTTGAAAATCACGCATGGTACGAGTGCCATCAATGATGGTATTTGGGTCGGCTTGGAAATGATCCGCAGAGTTCTTTAAAGCAGTTAACACAATGTTTGCCGGTAAACGCCCACCACCAACATATTTGCCAACGGCTTTTTCAGCCTTTTCTGGGTGGTTACGTAATTCGTTAGTTGCCGCAATATGTGCTTTCACCAAAGCCTTCACCACTTCAGGGTGCTGCTTAATCAAAGATTCACGCACAACCAATACGGCTCCAGGCTGATGAGGGAACATAGCAGAGCCAGACGCCACAACTTTCGCATCATGCCTACGATCAAGTACGATGCTAACCACGGGCTCTAAAATCGCCGCGCCATCTACCGCATCTGTCATCAGCGACTGTTGAACCTGAGCAGCGCCTTGGTAAATAATATCGATGTTGGCTTTGATCTCATTACGACTCATACCCAACTGTTTTTGCAACCAGTACTGCAACACAGTTTCTGGTACAGACCCTCTAGGAAAAGTGGAAATGACCGCTTTACGCCCAGTCGCTGCCTTGAAACGAGCAAACGCCGTTTTGGCATCACCGTTTTTAAAATAAGGGGCTAACTTGCCTAAAGCCACCATGCTGATCTGCTCAACAATGTCGGAAGCAACTACTTTGATATCCGCCCCTTTGGCGCGTGCAACCATCGCAGGCCCAATACCAAGATACGCGACGTCCAACTGTCCAGCCAACAATGCCTGTACAATCGCAGGACCGTTTTGAAATTGATATAACTTAGGGTCACTAACACCAGCCTTCTTTAGGGCACCACTCTCCAAAACAACAAACGCTTGGGAAACCGGAATAATGGGCATATAGCCAATTTCAAGGGGCTTGTTAGCAGCGGACACCAAACTACTCCAGCCACATAACACCAAAGCAATCAGAGTCACTAATCGACGCATGGACGCTCTCCAGATAATTAAGAATTGGCTGTGGATTATATATAAACCAAAAGAATATTAAAAATGAAATAAAGATCGTTTCGAACTAAAGAGATTTAAAGACAGACAGGACACACCAAAAATAAAGTAATATGTTTATATATCAATTAGATAAAATTTTTCTTATTATCTAGTTATACTTGGCAAAAATGCCTATGGCCGATATCTCACTGGGGATTGTCATAAGACGAGTCAAACATACTGTCCCGCGCAATAACCACTCGCCCAAGCCCACTGGAAATTGTAACCACCCAGCCAGCCTGTAACGTCGAGCACTTCCCCTATAAAATAAAGCCCTTTTTGTTTTTGTGACTCAAAGGTTTTGGATGAAACCTCATTAGTGTTCACACCACCCAGAGTCACTTCGGCAGTGCGGTAGCCTTCTGTACCATTGGGTGCAATATCAAAGTTTGCCAGATACTCGAATAAACTGTCGATTTGATCATTGGAAGTTTGCGCGCTGCGTTCATTCAACCAAGGAAATTCAGCTTTAATCAACTCCACTAAACGTTTTGGTAATAAGTTCGATAAAACGCCTTCGTAGCTTTTCTTTGGTGTATTTTGGCGGACAGCGAGCAAGTCATCAAACGACAAGCTTGGAGCAATATTAATGCTTAACGCCTCGCCGGGTTGCCAGAAGTTGGTAATTTGTAGAATCGATGGGCCACTCACACCGCGATGAGTGAATAACATAGGTTCTTGAAAGCTGACACCATTGGCAGTGGCCGAGACATCACAGGCAATACCAGACAATTCAGCAAATTGTGCTTTGCGCTCTGGCTGTACGGTTATTGGCACTAAACTGGCTCTAGTGGGCAGAATATCATGACCAACTTGTTTGGCAATCTCGTAGCCAAATCCGGTTGCCCCCATAGTGGGAATGGACAGGCCACCCGTCGCGATAACCAAAGAGTCACACGTGATATCACCTTGACTGGTTTTGAGTATCGTATGTCCGTCATGAAAATCAATATGATGGATTTTGGTATTGAGCTGAATTTCTGCACCAGACCATTCAATCTCTGTCAGTAAGATTTCGAGCAAGTCTTTAGCAGAATGTTCACAGAATAATTGCCCTGGGGCTTTTTCTACATAGTCCAGACCATGACGGTCAACCAAGTCAACAAAGTCTTGAGAAGAAAACCGACGTAACGCCGAAATACAAAAATGTGGATTGTCGGACAAGAAGTGTTTGGGAGCGGCATCCATATTACTAAAGTTACAACGACCACCGCCTGACATAAGGATTTTTTTCCCTGCTTTATTGGCATGATCCAGCACTAATACTCGCTTACCTCGGTACGCCGCCGTCGCGGCACACATCAACCCAGATGCTCCCGCCCCAATGATCACTACATCACGTTTATCCACACTTAGCCTCTCTCATTTTTGTTGGCCTGCATTATAAAGATTGGCCTTAATATTGCCATTAAATCTGTATTTCGAGAGAAAATTGCTCTTTTCCTAACCATAGAATGGTAAACGAACCAGTCCATTTATATTGTCCACAGAATCCGTGAAGAAGGCTGTGGGAATCATCAATAAACTTTTTATATTCAACAAGTTACTTAAAATCAAACATTATTTTAAGTAATTTTATTTCTCTTGATTTATCAAGGGGATTTCAATGGTTCGCATAAAATTTGAACGAAATATCACTTAATAGTATACATCTTTACTGTTTTTATATACAGTACTGTACAAACAAACAGTAAATTGACTTCTTGAGGTTGTGGATATGATTGGCATTACAAAACCAAGACGCTACTTTAATCAGCTTATCATTGGCACTTTAGCTCTACTTGCGCTCTATGCACCGACAAAGGACCTAATCTCTTATCTTCATGAACAGTTTCAACACCAAAATATTGAGATTGTCGAAGCTTCCTTTGGTGCAAACATGCCTTGGCAAACCCAGGATATGAGCTATGTAAAAGTCGCCCAAGAGATCCGACCTAGTTTTGCTACATCACAGATTATTTATACACGACTGCGTTTAAATAATCCGACCTCTCAACCACAAACCTACCGCAAAATCTGGCTCAATTTTAATCACCGCAATGGCACTCGAGAATACACAACGGATTACACTTTATATAATGCAGATACACGCCAACGACTCATTGGCCAAAGTGTACAAGTTGGGCCTCACTCAAGTGTTGATGTCATTGCCGCATATCGTTTTATTCCAAGTTATCGACATCAAGTCCCTTCGTCTATGAACGTCTCTTGGGAAGGAAAAGACCTTATACGTGAAAATGCCTGTTCTTATGATATGAAAAACCTAATGACGAACAACTTTCACACCCAATGCGACCAATAAAGTCTCTTTTCTCACGGCGATGATCACCACACAAGAGAGGGCTTTCCCAAGCCCTCTCTTGTTATATTTATTTCCCCCGCCCCCAACCACAGACTCTTATGATACTGACGCTAGCCAATAGGTAAGAACAGCTATTGACAGAGCAATAGCTGTTCCTTTTAAGTAGCAACCCTAAAGGCACTTCTTCTGAAACGATTCTCATAGGGAAAATATCACTCATAATAGCCATCATTTCTGAAAAATACTGTTATAAATAAAAAAACATGATAGTCATTAGGCTCTTTTTTCGGTAGCCTCTGGTAGTATTTAGAGACTCCTTCCATCTGTATATGAAGTTAATCGATGTTAATTGACTTTTTGAAAGCTTTTTTTCTGATTGAACCCGAAAGACAACATCAGCACAGCAAGATCACGTTTCAGCAAAGTGCCCTTAAAATTCTGATCGTTGTGACACTATTAGTGTTCATGTTCGTTGAAATAAACAGTCTGCTTATTCCCGCATTTGAGGGAAAAGCGTTTTTCCTTACCATCAATAGCGGCTACGTAGCCATCTTAATTGGGTTGCTAGTATATTGTCGGCGCTATACTTTTACTGTTTCAGTGCTTTTTTTAATCGTCATGATGACCACTGGCATTTTGCTTATTACCACAACAACTAACACTAACGCCATAAAATATGGACTACTATCGCTGTATTCTTTACCCCTAATAGCCCGTTTATTCTTTAATTTTCGCACGACCTTGTCCATCAGCATTGCCAATATTGGCTCCTTTTACCTTGTTGTACACATGTCACATTCTTTGGAACAGATTAATGATGACATGCTGCCTGAGTTTACTTCGTTTTATTTTCAGTTGCTCACGTTTGCAACCTTAAACTTTGGTCTACCGTTTGCTGTATCGCGGATGATTTATACACTCGAAAGCAATACCACGCATTTAGAATCTTTGTATCGCAGACTCAATCGAAACAACACCTTATATGAAGAAATTTTCGAGCATACAGGCACACCAACCATGCTCTGCAATAAGGCAGGAAAAATTCTAAAGGTGAATGGGCTGGCTAGACAGCTACTTTCCAACTCAGAAAGCCTGCAAAACAAAATAGAAAACAGTCAGGTACAACACTGGCTGACCCCCACCGAAGAACGTTCTGAGCGTTACTTTTGGCATTCGAACACTAGAGAATGTTCACTGAAAACGAATCCTAATACATTGATTGAAATGCATAGAGTCAGCCTGACGAATCATGGACATTATATCTTGCATTTACAGGATATTTCGCAGATCAAAGCTTTAAAACAGCAACTGGAAAACTCCCAACAAACCAATTCCCGATTAACAAATTTTGATGTACTCACTTTGTTACCAAACGTGAAACACTTTTGTCAGCAGGTAAATAACAAGCTAGCATTCGAAAGGGCTCATTATTCTGGCGCTATGATCATTATTCGCATTAGCCAGTTTAAATTGCTCAATAAACAATACGGAAAAGACAACGCCAATCGACTCATCTTAAGTTTCGCCAAAATCCTTAAAAATAAGCTATCCGATCAAACCTTTATCTGCCGCCTACGAGGGGTGAAGTTTGCCTGTTTTGTCCCCCTTGGGCAAACCTACTTAATTAAACGAAATCTATCTGCCCTGATTCAATCCACTCTACCCGATCAAATAAAAATGGATGGCAATCTATTAAATATGGACTATCAAGTCGGTGTTTCTTATTATCAAACAGATGGAAACAGTGCAGAAGAATTGCTTGATCGCTGCGAAATGGCTTTGGAATACTCATCGAGCGCGGAACGTATTTCTTATTACAACAACCAGCTTGAAGACAAATTGGTAGAAGAACATCAGCTTGGGCTTGAATTAAGCAACGCCATAAAATGCAACAACATTGTTTTATGGTTACAACCTCAAGTTGGGCGGGATGGCTATATCTGCTCCTTTGAAGCCCTTGCTCGCTGGCAGAAAGCAGATGGTTCCTTTGTTTCTCCTATGGCATTTATCTATTTAGCAGAAAAGCTGGGGCTTTTACCCACACTTGCAGAAAACTTACTTCGTTCTCTCATCCCAATTTTATCCGAGTGGCACAAAGAAAAAATTTATACACCTGTTGCTTTCAATTTAGCAGGCCAAGAGTTGATGAACGATGTATTTTTTGCTCATCTAATGTCATTATCTGCAGACCATCCTTGGTTAGGTAAAATGCTTGAATTGGAAATTACAGAAACCAGTTCCGTCATGACCCACCCGATTGTCCATAAACGTCTCAAGGCACTATCGCAGTATGGTTTTATTATTGCCATTGATGATTTTGGCACGGGCTTGGCTTCATTAGGACAATTAATCGATATTCCCGCAAAAATTTTGAAAATAGACCGACGTTTTATCTCTCCTTTACCTGACGACCAACGCCACCTAGATATTGTTAAGTCAACCATTCAGCTTGCTCAATCACTTAATATGAAAGTCATCGCTGAAGGTATAGAAAGTAAAGAACAAGCCGATACACTGATCGACTTGGGCTGTCATATCATGCAAGGCTACTATTTTGGTAAACCCGCTCCTATGACAGAGTGGACTAAAGATAACCACGCCAAAGCAAAACACTTGAGACTGGTACGCTAGCCCAGACAAACCAAAATTCTCCATATGGAAATGTGTGGATATAACATCATCTTGATTCTCCAAGAGAAACAAAAAAAGCCTGAGCAATTATTGCCCAGGCTTTAACCATTATTTCACTTCTCAACATGCCAGCACTCGTATCTAACGGCAATACGATTACCTAAAACCTAGAAGGATTTCGTGTAGGCCAATGACACCACATTCGCTGAAGAAGCGTAATCGGCTTTATATGTACCTCTGGACGCATCTTCCGGCAAACTACCATCACGATTCACGCTGACATCTTCTATTGAAACATAGGTATACGCAAAAGAAGCGGAACTTGAATCATCAATATGGTAAGTCGCTCCCAAAGAATACCATTTACGATCACCATCAGGTGTTCTCGCTGAGCGGTATTTATCTGTCACAGGGCTATTATCCATAGCAATACCAGTACGCAATGTCCAAGCTTCTGAATAATCGTAGGTTAAGCCTGCTGAATACATCCATTCATCATCAAACCCAAAAGTAAGGACTGAGTTCGGCTGCTTGCTGCCAAATTTAATATTTAAACCGTCACTTATTGAACTCCAACCTGTATGTATCGCACTTAAGCCAAGACGCAATTTATTCGTTAAAGCTTGATCCAAACTGATGGTTAACACATCAGGAAATTTAAGGTTATCTTCAGCACTGGTATTAACCAACTGATAACCTTTCTGGGCAAGGGCTTGGTTTACCCCCGCAACATTGTCGTATTTCACATCGCCTTTGAAATCAAATTTCACCTTGCTTCGATATCCAATACCAATACGCGTTCCCTTAATGGGCTCCATCAATACACCCAAACTAAACCCATACCCGGTGGCCGCAGCCTTAATCTTACCCAGTCCTTCTGTTCCAGGATTAGGTGTAGCGGCTCCCACAGCAGAGGCCAACACAACATGAGCGCGATGAACTTGCACACTGGCACCAGCAGAAAACCAATCATTTACTCTATGAGCGACGGAAAAAGCTAAGGCAACGTCTTTTAAAGATGTTTCAGTCGCATGGAAACGACCTGGCCAAGAATTACCATAGTCCCCAGACAACCCAAAAGGCGCATTCAAAGAAATCCCACCGACTGTGTCATCAGACAAAGGCATCGCGTAATAGAAAGCGGGAATAAAGGCATTGTCTACGGAATCTGAATTGGTTGTTGATCCGCTTATGGGAGATCCCCCAAAAGCTATTGCATTCTTTGCTGAAATATTCGTCACGTCCATTTTTGGCATAACATACGCGCCAGAGACATAAAAAGTATTTTTCTTGGCATTCAGAAAAAGGGCTGGGTTCCAGTAACTAAAAGAAATATCTTCACCAGAAGCTGCAGCACCAGCTATAGCGCTGCCTGATGCTGTCGTACTATGATCATTTAAAGCAAATCCCGCTGAGTAAGCGCTAGAAGCCGACGCTACCGCCAAAGCGACAACACTTGCTTTAAATAAAATGCAAGAACGAGTTGAAAAGGTTGTCATATTAAGCTCCATTTTTTTATTTTTATTGGTGAATCTTTAGGGATATCTGACAAATCATCCCATAAGCCTTGAGTATAGTACTCCTCATTATGATATTACCAGTAGACATCACAACTTTATTTGAATATTTACAAAAAACATTTCATAGTCCCCACTCACGGCCTGAAATAAAAAAATTGCCTCAGGAGGAAGGCTACATGCCACAAAAAACCGCACTAAAATGCAAAAATACTATCAAGAGAGAATATTTGATAAAAAATAATTGAGGATAGATAATCAATACTGAAGGGAAGCTAAAAAATAGAAGGACTTGCTATGACTAGAGGCAGGAAGTAATCAAACAGCCTACTAAGAAGCTATTTGTCATATATTGAGTCTTTCTTTATTAAGAAAAAAATGGCGGAATGGACGGGACTCGAACCCGCGACCCCCTGCGTGACAGGCAGGTATTCTAACCAACTGAACTACCACTCCGTTGTCATAAGCTGTTTAACCACTGTCTTATAAGTGGTGGGTGTGGAGAGGTTCGAACTCCCGACATTCGCCTTGTAAGGGCGACGCTCTCCCAACTGAGCTACACACCCAATAACATTTTACATCTGTTCGATGTGGAGTTCGTGAACTCCCACTGATATGCGCCTTGTTAAGATCAATATCCCAACTGAGCTACACACCCGACTCGTAGTTTTACATCTTGTCGAAAGATGGCGGAATGGACGGGACTCGAACCCGCGACCCCCTGCGTGACAGGCAGGTATTCTAACCAACTGAACTACCACTCCGTTGTCATAAGCTGTTTAACCACTGTCTTATAAGTGGTGGGTGTGGAGA
>NZ_FLOB01000007.1 GCF_900089775.1 Marinomonas spartinae | reverse complement strand
GAACGCCCTGAGCGTTGGTCAAAAGCAGAAAGAAACTGGCAGCCAATAGGTGATGTGGAATTAAATCCAGAGCAACACAAAGACGCTGCCTAATTATTTTAGGCGACAACTACCTTGAAAAACGCCGCTTTTCGTAAAGTAAGCAAGATTCAAGGTGCCTGGTCTGACAGAGATTATCGTGCTCTTTTGAGCATTGTGGGCTTTGAGGATGATGTAGAACAAATGGACGCGGCGGAGCTCCGCGAGATGTGCTTGATGTCGTTAAACGATCTTGGGTCAGCGGATGCGGCAAAGGCCGTATTGACGCATTTATTTCCAGAGCTAGAAAAAGGCAAAATAGATCAAGTCAGTCACGATATGATTGATGATCGTTCATGGGAAGAGTACCCAGATTGCCTGTTTCATGAGCGTTTCTTTAGCGCTTATGGTTTATTGCGTGATGCCTTTAATGGAACCTTTGCGAGCCCTACAGGCGTTGAGCTTGAAATGACCGTGACGGTCGAGCATGTTGAAGATATGGTTATTTTTGATGAGTCTCTACATTCCTCTATTGTGCGATTGTTAGCCAATGGACAGGGGGATGATGCTCTGATCAATCGTTTGTACGAAGACCAAATCAAAGGCACATGGTTTCCTGAAGCCCCCGGCCTCGTTTGGCAGTTGAAACAATTGACGGATGAAGGTTTAACTCGTCAATTTAGCTTGGTTAGTTCCTACTTTTGGTTGGAAAACTTTGAGCAAGTAGACATTTTTGACGTCGTGTCTCATGCGGATGAAGAGAGTTAGGCCCATTTTTTATATCCTCTTGCTTGGTTAGGGCTACTAGTTGCTTATACGATAAAGAGATTCTGCAAGAGCGAGTGCAAAAGGGGTGAAAAAGAAGGGTTAGGATATAGGTATAGGATAGGGAAGTATTAATGAAATATCGTATATATGATAATTAATTTATATATTCTACATTATCGTTGCTGTTTTTGTTTGAATGAAAATGGCAATGTCCGCTTGGGGTTCAGTACTATGCCCGATGACGTGGGGGCTAATGGCTCTATTTGTCGACGTCATGCTACTGCTTGGGCGTATTTCTCTCCCGAGCATCTTCAAATCAATAGTAAAGTAAAGGCCGATTTCTATTGTTGGGGGGCAAGAGGTTGAATTCCACCGCTGTAATTGCTGTGGCTGCTTAACTCATTATGTGGCAACAGAGAAATGCCCAGATGCTATTTTGGCCATTAATATGAGAATGGCGGAAGGCGATGTACTATCACGTATTCCCGTTCGTAAAATAGACGGTGCATTGGTCACTCTAAAATAGTATGGAAGAGATTGTTAATGGTGCCGTATTGTTAAGGAGTGGGGTGATGATTATGAGCTCGTTTTACGCATTTTCTGTTTGTCGATGCTTTTTTGTGCGGACAAATAAGGCTATGTTGACACTGGTGTGACTTAACTCATTGTTGTGACAAATTTGTTATCAAAGTTGTAAAACAATTTACAAATTTAGGATTGAAATCCGCTTCAATAGTCCATAGGTTATTACTATCTACCTAACATAAGGAACCAAGACGACTTTTTTACAAATAGCTTTCCAATAAAAATGAAGGAAATTCTCTATGTATACATTAAACATTAGCGGTCACCACGTACAATCTGGCGAAGAAGTTCAGCAGTTAGTTAAAGAGAAAATGGATCATCTGGCCCGCATTAATCAACAAATCACTAGTATTAAAGTGATATTAAATACAGAAAAGCATGAGATACATCGTTTGATAGTGGAAGCCAGTGTCCATATTCCTGGTCATGACCTCTTTGCTACGGTGAAAACCGAGCAGCAACTGAAGCCTGCATTGGATGCATTGGTTGCTAAATTAGAAAAACAGTTAGTGAAACATAAAGCCAAACATACAGGGCGTCAGCATCACATTAATGCCGAAGATGTCGAAAGTGTTGGAGAAAGGGAGCAGCAGGCTGAGTTTGACGAGTTAGTAGAAAGAGAAGTTATTTAATATTGAACATCATTCTTCACTTTGCCTTTTAATGAACCTTAAGGTAAGTGACAACAAGCATAAGCCTCGCTAAGCGAGGCTTTTTGCTATCTATCCTTTATCATCATTTTTCCTAAGGTGCTATTAGAGCGAGACTTTGTTCCAGGATGGTGCGCTTTAGTAGAGTGGTGTTTAATTTTAGGGCGACGATCAGCTTTGTTTGCATTTTAATGTTAGGTTAGCTCTTTGGTGCTAGATAGGTGTCTAAGGGGGGAAGTGGTTTTGTACCGATACTGGGATGTTTTTCGGACTAAGAGTCATCTTTTTATGATACTTCTTGTCAACCTTTAAAGGTTGGCCTGATTCTTGTATTGACTGTAAGTACTGTTGCACCGTGGACCGATAAGGGTTTGCTAATAAAGCATGCAGATATCATAAAAAGGCAATGACCCCAATTGTTTGAAAGAGCGGTTGGGGTTTTTTATATCTAAAATACTCTTTCTAAGATTGGATATGTAAGCCTCTCGTCTAGTGGAAAAATTCGTTTATCTAGTTGGGTATGGCTGGAGGTATAAAAATCTACATATATGGAAGGTATCAGAAATAAAAAACCGATGCAGATCTCTCTGCATCGGTTTTTTTAATACTTATCTAAGCGGTCTTAAGCAGACGCTGCATCTGTCGCAATCACGCTAGATGCTTTTTTCACGTATTCGCCCATTTTGTCGAAGTTAAGGTATTTGTATACTTCGGACGACATGCTATTGATCTTGTTTGCATACTCTAAGTACTCTTCAGGCGTTGGTAGCTTGCCTAGTAGAGAGGCAACTGCAGCAAGTTCAGCAGAAGCTAAGAATACGTTTGCACCATTACCAAGACGGTTAGGGAAGTTACGTGTTGAGGTAGAAACCACAGTGGATTTTTCTGCAACACGTGCTTGGTTACCCATACAGAGTGAACAACCAGGCATTTCCATACGAGCGCCTGCTTTACCGAAGATGCTGTAGTAGCCCTCAGCGGTCAGTTGCTCGGCGTCCATCTTAGTTGGTGGTGCAACCCATAGGCGAGTTGGAACCACTTTACCTGCAGCATCTAGAAGCTTACCAGCGGCACGGAAGTGGCCGATGTTAGTCATACAAGAACCGATGAAGACTTCGTCGATTTGTTGACCTTGTACATCAGAAAGTAGACGAGCGTCATCTGGATCGTTTGGCGCACAAAGAACAGGTTCTTTGATGGTGTCTAGGTCGATTTCGATAACCGCTGCGTATTCTGCATCGGCATCAGCACGCATAAGGCTTGGGTTCGCCAACCATTCTTCCATCGCTTTTGCACGGCGCTCAAGAGTACGAGCATCGCCATAACCTTCAGAAATCATCCAGCGCAGCATAACGATGTTAGATTTTAGGTATTCGGCAACAGACTCTTCTGACAAGTTGATGGTACAACCTGCTGCAGAGCGCTCAGCGGAAGCATCAGACAATTCAAATGCTTGTTCAGCTGTTAGGTGCTCAAGACCTTCGATTTCTAGAATGCGGCCAGAGAAGATATTTTTCTTACCTTTCTTCTCAACCGTTAGGTGGCCTTCTTGGATAGCTTGGTATGGAATGGCATGAACAAGGTCTCGTAGTGTGATACCAGGTTGCATTTTGCCTTTAAAGCGAACCAAAACAGACTCAGGCATATCAAGAGGCATAACGCCTGTTGCTGCCGCGAAGGCAACAAGGCCAGAGCCTGCAGGGAAAGAAATACCAAGAGGGAAGCGAGTATGAGAGTCGCCACCCGTGCCCACTGTGTCTGGAAGTAGCATACGGTTCAACCAAGAGTGGATGATACCGTCACCTGGGCGTAGAGAAACACCGCCACGGTTCATGATGAAATCAGGAAGAGTGTGGTGAGTGGTTACGTCGACTGGTTTTGGGTAAGCCGCAGTGTGACAGAAGGACTGCATAACAAGGTCGGAAGTAAAGCCTAGGCAAGCCAAGTCTTTTAGCTCATCACGTGTCATTGGGCCTGTTGTATCTTGAGAGCCGACAGTTGTCATCTTAGGTTCGCAGTAAGAGTTCGGGCGAACACCTGGAAGACCGCAGGCTTTACCAACCATCTTCTGAGCCAGTGTGAAGCCTTTATCAGAATCGGCAACAGCGCCAGGAAGTGTGAATAGATCTGTGGCGCCAAGGCCTAGAGATTCACGAGCTTTGGTGGTTAAGCCGCGGCCAATGATTAAAGGAATACGGCCACCAGCACGAACTTCGTCTAGCAGTACTTGAGTTTTCAAAGAGAAAGTGCTGATCACTTCGTCAGAGTCGTGTTTTTTCACCACGCCTTCGTATGGGTAGATATCGATGATATCGCCCATGTCCATTTTATCAACGTCCATTTCGATTGGTAGGGCGCCAGCATCTTCCATGGTGTTGAAGAAGATAGGGGCGATTTTACTACCAATACACACTCCGCCAGCACGTTTATTAGGGATGAAAGGAATATCATCACCCATGTGCCATAGTACGGAGTTGGTTGCTGACTTACGGCTAGAGCCTGTACCTACAACGTCACCAACGTAAGCTAAAGGATAGCCTTTTTCTTTCAGCTCAAGAATTTTGCTGATCGGTCCGACTTCACCATCCACGTCAGGTGTAATGCCATCACGAGCCATTTTTAACATAGCATTGGCGTGTAGTGGGATGTCTGGGCGAGACCAAGCGTCTGGCGCTGGAGACAAGTCGTCTGTGTTGGTTTCACCTGTTACTTTGAACACAGTAACGGTGATTTTTTCTTCCAATTTTTTCTTCGCGGTGAACCATTCGCCATCCGCCCAAGATTGAATGATTTTTTTCGCGTGTGGATTACCCGCTTTGGACTTTTCTTCAACGTCATGGAACGCATCGAAAATCAACAAAGTGTGAGACAGTGCTTTGACCGCAATAGGAGCAAGTTCTTCAATCTCAAGGCATTCGATAAGGGGCTGGATGTTGTAACCACCCAGCATGGTACCAAGAATCTCAGTAGCCAATGCTTTATCGATTAGTGGGGAAGCTGCTTCGCCTTTTGTGATAGCGGCCAAGAAGCCTGCTTTAACATAGGCGGCTTCGTCCACACCGGCTGGTACGCGATTTTTAAGAAGGTCAAGAATAAACTCTTCTTCACCTGCTGGTGGATTCTTAAGTAGTTCGATCAAAGCAGAGGTTTGTTCTGCATTGAGAGGTGTCGGTGGAATGCTTAGTTGAGCGCGTTCCTCGACATGTTTACGGTATGCTTCTAACACAATAGTTCCCCTTAGGTTTTTACATCAGTGTATATATCTTGTAACCGATGCGTTGAGGCGTAAGTTCAGATAATTAACTCATTACAGACTAGCGAATTATCTGAACACAATAGAAATTTAATCCTTTGTCGTATTTTCATTTTATATAAAAAATAGGTTAAAGGCTTAATAAACCCCATAATAATTTCGAATAGGTGACATTTAGCGGAATTATTCTGATTTAGGAGTTAGGGCGGAATCTGGAATGACGCGCACGATGCGGAACCCCCAGTTGCTGGCTTTGAGTTTGGGTTGTGCACGATATCGGGTAGAGCTGCGACCCACTCTTGGAATGTCAAACCATGAACCACCGCGTAGTACGCGGCTATCACATTGGTTTGATAGCCAGACCTGATTGCTGCTTGGCGCACCGTCATAATTTTTATGGTAACAGTCTTCTACCCACTCGGCTACATTGCCATGCATGTCATATAAGCCAAACGGATTGCTGGCCTGACTACCAACTGGCGCGGTTGATACTCCATCCCATTGGCTGCCACAGCTGTCGCATACACTGTAGCCTGGTTTGACCTTGTTACCATACCAATAGCTGGTATTTGAGTTGGCTCTGGCTGAATACTCCCACTCTATTTCTGTTGGTAGCCGGTACTCTTGTCCAGTTTGTTCCGATAACCATGCGGCATAAGCTTTTGCATCGTACCAGCTGACGTTAATGACTGGGCGATTGCCTCTTCCCCAACCATTGTCGGAGGGAAGTGCTCGCCCCGTCGCCTCGGCAAAGCGATCATATTGATTAAAAGTGACTTCATATTTACTCATATAAAAGCCTTTGGGAATCTTCACTTCATGAACAGGCCTTTCGTTATCGTCGCCTATATGTTGTTGATCTCCCATTAAAAAGGTCGAAGGGGCAATTTTCTCTACTTTAGGTGCTTTTCCGCCGTCTTTTAATGGCTCCTGTAGAACTTGCGGTAGGGCATTGAATAATTCCTCTGGTGTTTTCTCTTTTGGCACTTCCGCCTGAGCAATAATGGGTTTTGGTGTCGGTTCTTCAGGCCATAAAACCACCGATGCGAAGGCGACAGAGGCGATCAGGCCCGCTGCGATCAACATATTCTTGCGAGCCAATAAGAGGGAGCGTTTGTTATCTTTTGGTGGTGTTTTTTCTTCTGCGACTTCTGGACGATATAAGTTTGCCCGCAGTAGGCGCATGACCTCCACTAAGGATTTTGGACGATGACGTTCTGAGCTACGGGTCCAGTTTTTGAGCTTTTTCCACGTGTCATTACTCAAATATGGGTGCGAATTGGGCAGTTGGCTGGGTTGGGCTCTATCTAAAATAGATTCACCCAGTAACGCGGCCATGAGTAAGCGCATAAAGCAATAACGATCTGAAATAGGCGAGCGATTTTGTATTTTTTTCAGATACTCAGGTGGAAATAGCCTCGGATCCATTTCGTTATTGCTGATGCGTTCCATCCAATGATGCGCACCAGCGCCTGTCATGATGCCAATGCCGTTTACTACTTGTATAGCACTTAAATCTAAGTGACCATGGAAGAAGTTTTTTTCATGAATTTGATCTAACGCTTTTGCAATGGTGTCGAATAGGCTAATGACGACATTTAAGGGGGCACCTTCAGGGTATTTGCCTAAAAAACTGTACAAGTTCTCACCACCACATACGGCGGAGCAAGAAAACACCCATAGCTTGGAATAGAAAGGTGGGTAATTTGGGGTAATCGCTGGGAGTTTTAGCTGGGCATATTTACGCGCATTTTGGACAAAGTCGTCAACCTTGCCGCGGTCTTTTTCGTAAAATCGAATGACAAAGGATCTGCCACCATGATCTGCCACCCAAGAGGCCTTATTTTTACCAGTTGGGTAATTTAAAACATAAGGATCCAGTTCTACGCCAACATGCTGGCCGATTTTTAATTTATTTATGTCGTAGAATTCTATCATTAATCGTTTGATGTCCAAATCAAGACAATACTGCCTATGTGTATACGGTGAGGGAAGGTGACTAACGCTTTTATTGTCTCATCTTTTATGAGAATTACTATTAGAGACTGAGAGTTAGAAGACTTATCCATCCTTTACCTAGTATAATCTCGTTTTTTAAGATGAAAAGGTAGAGTAATGTTATCTGCGTATCCTGAGCTTGTGGCTTTTCTTCCCTGTCGCTCCCCTGACGCTTGGGTGAATTGGGCTCTTGAAAACCAATCACTGCTGTTAAATGATCATGCACATTGCGAAAAAAAAGCCGCTTCTACGGCGATGAGTTTGATGTATCGCTATGTGGATCGTGATAATTTACTACATAAAATGTCTCGCTTGGCCCGTGAAGAGTTATTGCATTTTGAGCAAGTGCATAAATTGATGCGTAAGCGTGATGTTGCCTATGAGCATTTGACGGCGTCTCGTTACGCGGACGGTTTGCGAAAACATATTCGTACTCACGAACCCGCTCGTCTGGTTGATACTTTAATTATTGGTGCTTTTGTTGAAGCTCGTTCTTGCGAGCGTTTTGCGGTGTTGGCCCCGCATTTGGATGCAGAGCTGTCTAAGTTTTATCAATCCTTGCTTAAATCTGAGGCTCGTCACTTTGAAGATTATTTGGCCTTAGCGGAAGAATACGCAGGCGAATCGATTGAAGAACGCGTTGAATTTTTCCGTGAATTAGAACATGCTTTAATCGTTGAACCCGATGAAGCGTTTCGTGTTCATAGTGGTCCGCCAATGATTGCAGTCGCTTAAAAAAGGGCAGTATGGTGGAAAAGAAATATGGCAATTACGATGATATACAAGACGTTACTGCTGGTTTTGTTATTACGAAAGGCTACAAAGCATTTCATATTCCTACAAGTTATTTGAGTTTAGGGTGCTAGACTTATCGGTGTAACAGCTGATGATTGGAGAGGTGAATGATGGGTATGCAAATGAGTGAGCAATTGCCAGATGTTACCTATTGGTTGGCATTGGAAATATCTAAAAACGATCAAATGATAAACCTTGATAAGGTATATCAAGGCTCTGTGGAATTGGATTATTTGTATCAACTATTAACCAGTAAAGCTCAACAACATTGGTGGCAAACCTATGGCGTTCAGCTTAATCCAGTCATCGTGAATAATGCCTTTTTTCGAGCCGTAGCATTATTACACGAGCGTCATTTAGAGTTTTCACGTTTGCGAAAAGGCGCTGAAACTCAATGGGTAAAGGAGCTGCTTCACCTCAACTAACTCATATGGTGCATTGTCTAGACGGCGCTTTCTTCTAGTTAGCTTGCTTGGTAACAAGTATATATCAATAAAAAACGCCCAACTTGAAAAAGTTGGGCGTTTTGTTTTCTGCACCGACGGACTGCTCCTGACAATGACTAGCATCCGTATCAAATGCTATGCAGTAATCCAGGTTCGGTTACGTTAGTCTAGTGGCAGAGTGTGAACCTTTTTTAAGGCGCTCAGGCCATTGGCTAAAAAGTCATCCACACTGCAGTTAGCTTGTGTGTAGGCTTGATCATCTAGGGTGGCTAACCAAACATAATCATCCCAGTCTCCTAACACGCAGCGGCTATAATCCACGAGGGTGTGGAGCGCAGGGCGATGGGTATGTCCATGGATAAGAAGATTAGCATGGTGCTCTTTCATAGATTGGGCAACATGGGCTTCCGTGACATCTGTGATGTTGGATGCTTTGTCTGCAGACATGCTTTTGCTGTCATTGCGCAATTGTTCCGCTAGAGCGAGTCGTTGTTCCATCGGCATAGAGAGCACTTGAGTTTGCCACTGTGTGGATCGGACCATCGCACGAAGCTTTTGGTATTCAATGTCTTCTTGACAGTATTCATCACCATGGGTAAGCAGAATAGGGTGGCTACCTTGTCTTATTAGCGTTTGTTCACTGAGTAGTGTTGCGCCAACTTCCTGACACCAAGTATCCCCAATCAGAAAGTCACGATTTCCATGAAGAATAAATAACTCTACACCTCTATCTGACAGACTGCCTAGAGCCTGTTTGATTGGGTTGTTCCAGTCAGCATGAAAATCATCACCAATCCAAGCTTCATAGAGGTCGCCCAATATATAGAGGCTGGCGTCATTGTTGGTGTGTCTGTCGGCGATTTCTTGCAACATACGAACAAACGCCCGGATTAAGTCCGGACGCTTGTCGTAAAGGTGCAGATCGGATATGAAATAACGAGTCATTAGCCCTCGCTTTTAACCAATTCCGCTTTTTCGATGATAACATCTTCCACGGGAACATCTTGGTGTCCCGCTTTCATAGTGGTTTTGACTTCTTTAATCTTATTAACGATATCCATACCCGCAGTTACTTTACCAAATACGGCATAACCCCAACCGTCAGCTGATTTGCTGCGATGATTGAGGAAGTCATTATCTTTTACGTTGATAAAGAATTGTGTTGAAGCTGAGTGAGGGTCCATTGTGCGGGCCATCGCTAGTGTGCCTGTTAGGTTTTTCAAACCATTATCCGCTTCATTTTCGATGGAGGGCTTAGCGTCTTTTTGTGTCATTCCAGGCTCAAATCCCCCTGTTTGAATCATAAAGCCATTGATAACACGGTGAAAGATCACACCATCGTAGTGGCCTGCTACCACATGATCTTCAAAGTTCTTTGCTGTTTTTGGGGCTTTTTCATAATCCAGCTCAACATGAATGTCGCCGAAGTTAGTATGTAGAATAATCATTTATGATTCCTTATTTCTGGTATAGAGAAAAACGTACTCAATAGTTAATCGATATTAAGCATTTTATGTGTTTGTAAGCTGAGACGCCACAGTGGATGTGCTAAACAATAGTGTAATGTGGCTTGTTGGGTGTCAATTAGCGGTATTTGATCGACGGTTAGGTGGCTTTGGTCCATGGGTTGCAGGTAAAAATGCATGAAATCCAAGTTTTCAAATAAATCGGGCGTGATGTGAGATTGAGGATACACGAGCTTGAGTTCGCTGCCTTTGGTGACTACTAACGGTTTCGTCGTCTTAGGGCTAACGCATATCCAATCAATGCCGTTTGGTAATGGAAGTGTCCCATTGGTTTCAATGGCGATGGTATAGCCATGTTGTTTCATCTCTGTAATGAGTGCTTCATCGAGCTGCAGGGCGGGTTCCCCACCAGTAAAAACAACGTATTTGTGTGCCTGGCCTGCAGGCCATAGGGCATCGATGTGTTTGCGTAATTGTTCTGCCGTTTTAAATTTTCCACCGTTTTGGCCATCAGTGCCGATGAAATCGGTGTCGCAGAACTGGCAGTCAGACTGTGCGCGGGTTTTCTCTTGTCCTGACCATAAATTACAGCCAGTAAATCGACAAAATAGAGCAGGGCGACCAGCGTGAGCGCCTTCGCCTTGTAATGAATAAAAGGCTTCTTTAATTGAGTACATGTGTTACACCAGTTACGTCTCGAAAAACAGTTCGAGGTAAGGGTTCACTTTAGTTGTTATGTTATCGGTGTATTGGGAATTTGTGGAACAAAAGCCAATCACAGCCGAAACTAGCAGACTAAAATCAGGGTAAGTAAGTCATTAACTGACGTTGATGACCACTTAGGCTTCATATTCCAGTGGGTCTGTTATGCCTTGTTCAGCAAACGCTTCTAGTCGTTCGTTACAGGCGCCACATTTGCCACAGGGCTTTTCGCGGCCATTATAGCAAGTCCATGTTTTAGCGTAATCTAAATTCATTGCTAATCCCGCTTTTAAAATGTCGCCTTTGGAGGAGTGCAAAAACGGTGTGACGATTTCAACAGGCTGATAATTAGCAATGTTAGAAACGGCATTCATGGCTGTGACAAACTCAGGGCGACAGTCAGGATATATATGATGATCGCCTGAGTGTGCGCCATAGTACACTTTACCTGCTTCTAGTGAGACGGCATAAGCAATCGCCATGGAAAGTAATACCATATTACGATTGGGGACCACAGTGGACTTCATGTTGTCACTTTCATAATGGCCTTCAGGGATGTCCTCATCACCAGTAAGTGATGAGTTAGCCATCAAACTATTAATCGCTGTGATGTCGACGATTTTATGAGGTACCTGTAATTCACGGCAAACTTGTGCGGCGACTTGTAACTCTTTGCTGTGTTTTTGCCCGTAATTAAAAGAGAGTGCGTAAACCTCTAATCCACTTTTAAGTGCGGTATTGAGGACGGTAAATGAGTCCATTCCTCCTGAGTACACCACAACGGCTTTTTCTGACATATCTGTTACCTCTGATTACTTAGGTGGTGAGAGTGTGGGCTTATTTCCCAAGCATGGGTAATAAGGGCGGGGATTATAGCAGAAGGGAGATGAGTCAAACTAGAAATCCATAATAATTCAATAGAAAACAGCAAATATTGCAAAGGGTGAAAAGATAAGATAAATTCAATGCGTAACTAGTTACGTATTTATGAAGAATGTTAATTAATTGTTTTGTCGGTGTGCTGGAGGGAAAGTGGAACAATTTGGGGTATTAACTTTAGGGAGCCGTTTAAAGCGGATAAGCGACGATTTATTTAGCGAGGTGCAATCGATTTATTTGCAGTGCGATATCCCTATATCGTCGACTTATTTTCCAATTCTTCGCTTGTTGCAGCATGTTGGTGAGTTATCTGTTGTTGAAATCGCCGAACAATTAAGGCTCAGCCATCCGGCAGTTAGCAAACAGGTCACTAAAATGGCGAAGGAATATTTAGTTGAGAAAACCCTTGATTCTCAAGACCAGCGACGCTCGTTGTTGAAGCTATCGGAACACGGTATACAGGCGATGCAGCGGGTGGAACCGATTTTAGAAGAAATGAAAGTGGTCATAGAAAATATGACGAATTTTTCAAGTAATCACTTCATGGAGGGCTTGTCTGAACTAGAGAAACAACTCTTTAATGGCGGTCTTGCTAATAAAGTCATGGACCGTTTAGGGGGAATTACTATTGTGCCGCTTGCCAAAAAACATGAGCAAGCCTTTTATGACCTCAATATGGCATGGTTAAAACGTTATTTTCCTAATCAAATAGCAGAGAAAGACCACAAACTATTGAGACATCCGCAACGAGAAATTATTGATAAAGGCGGTAGGGTTTGGGTGGCTATTAGAAAAACACCAACATTCGACTCTGTTGTTGGGGTCATAGCCTTTGTGCCATCCCATGACACTTCATCCAGTAACAAGCACAGCGGTGAGGTATGTAAATTAGCTGTGGCGGAACATTGCCAGGGAAAAGGCGTTGCCCAACGGTTGTTGACGCAAGTGTACGAATTTGCTGGGCAAAATCATTTGACTAAGTTGACGTTGGAGACTGCGTCTTGTTTGACAGCAGCGCGACGACTTTACGACAAAAACGGCTTTGTGGAAAAGCCTTTTCCTTTTCCTTCTCCGTATGAAAGGGCGGATGTCTATATGGAAAAATCATTGGGTGATCACATATGAATACCGTTAAGGAAATGCGTCGTGGTTTTGTTGCTTCCATTCCTATGATTGTTGGGGGCATTCCGTTTGGTTTATTGTTTGGTTCTTTGGCATCCAGTCATGGTTTGAGCCCTTGGTTTGCTATTGCTATGTCGGCTATTGTGTTTGCAGGGTCTGCTCAGTTTGTTGCCTTGGGATTAATTGCCTTGCATGCGCCCATCTGGGTCATCGTTTCGACGACTTTTATCGTTAATCTGCGTCATCTTTTGTATGCCGCTGATATGGTGAAATTTGTCCGTCACTTGCCTTTGTCAATGCGCTTTCTTATGGGCTTTGGACTCATTGATGAGACCTATGCGGCAGTTCGGCCGATGTATGGTATAGGGGCTGTTAATGAGGATAGCGGTCATAAAGTGTATTTAGGGTCTTTTTTATCGTTTTATATTATGTGGAATCTGACCACGTTGCTGGGAATTTTATCTGGTGAGCTGATTCCTGGAATGAGTCACTGGGGACTAGAGTTTGCGATGGTCGCCACTTTTATTGGCATTATTACGCCGTATTTAAAGCACAAGTCGTTTTGGTTGTGTCTTGTCTGTGCGGGTGGGTCTTCCATTCTATTATCTGGACTGCCCAATAACTTGGGCTTGCTGGTGTCCGCATTAATTGGTGTTTTGATGGGGGTTGTTGCGGATGCAATGGTGAACTCCAAACCACAAAAAGATAACGATATTAAGGAGGTGGAATCATGACATTGCCCGATTATATTTTGATTATCACTGGTATGTTTATCGTCACCTTTGGGGTGCGTTTTGTTTTGTTTGCGCGAGCAGATAAGGTCGTTATGCCTGCTTTTGTTGAGAAAGCGTTAAAGTTTGTACCTGTCGCTGTGTTAACCTCGATTATCACCCCCATGACTTTGATGCCAAACAAGCATATAAATATTTCGCTTGATAATCCTTGGTTGTTAGGTGCCATTGCGGCTTTTGTGGTAGGAATTTGGCGTCAACAACAGCTGCTGACCATTGTGGTTGGGGTGTTGGTGTTCTTTGTAGCGAAATACTGGTGAGAAAGAACAGGCTCATCAGCAATTGGCTAACAGAAAAACAGACAAAAAGATTTTACGCTCAATATCCAAGGTAAACCTAAATAATATATACTTGCCAATCAAAGTAACAATTATTGTTAGACGAATACTAATCGGGACTTACATCAAACATGTCAGAAACGTCAAAACCAGGTAATTTCATTACCCAAATCATTGATAAAGATAACGAATCAGGAAAGCATGGAGGCAAGGTGTTAACTCGCTTCCCACCTGAGCCAAATGGCTATTTACACATTGGTCATGCTAAATCTATCTGTCTGAACTTCGGCGTAGCGCAACGTTACAATGGGCAATGTAATCTACGTTTTGACGACACCAATCCTGAAAAAGAGAGTGTTGAGTACATTGAGTCCATTAAGCATGATGTCGAGTGGTTAGGCTTTGAGTGGAAAGATCAGCCCAAATTTGCCTCTCACTATTTTGACCAATTGTTTGATTATGCGGTCCAGCTGGTGCAAGCGGGTAAGGCTTATGCTTGTGAGTTGAATGGTGAGCAAATGCGTGAATACCGTGGCACCTTGAAAGAGCCGGGTAAAAACAGCCCGTATCGTGATCGTACTGTGGAAGAAAACATGGCCATTTTTATGGACATGAAAAACGGTAAATACAAAGATGGTGAAGTGGTATTGCGTGCCAAAATTGATATGGCCAGTCCAAACATTAACCTCCGTGATCCTATTATTTATCGTGTTCGCCACGTTCATCACCACCAAACTGGTGATAAGTGGTGTGTTTACCCAATGTACGACTTTACCCATTGCTTGTCGGATGCCATTGAAGGGGTGACGCACTCCATTTGCACATTGGAATTCCAAGACCATCGCCCATTATATGATTGGGTGTTGGATACGCTAAATACCGTTCACCCTCAGCAAATCGAATTTGCAAGGTTAAATTTGAATTACACTGTGACCAGTAAGCGTAAGCTCAAGCAATTAGTGGATGAGAAGCATGTGAACGGCTGGGACGACCCTCGTATGCCAACCATTTCAGGTCTTCGCCGTCGTGGTTACACAGCTCAATCTATTCGCAACTTCTGTGAACGTATTGGGGTGACTAAATCGGACAGTGTGGTCGATGTGGGCATGCTTGAACACGCGATTCGTGAAGATTTGGATGCGAATGCTAGCCGTGCCATGGCGGTTTTGAATCCCATCAAGGTAACATTAACCAATTACCCAGAAGACAAAGAAGAAATCTTCACGGTTAGTAATCATCCGAAAAATGAAGAAGCTGGTACTCGCGAGGTACCGTTCAGCAAAAATTTGTATATTGATGCAGCGGACTTTGCGGAAGTCCCTCCTCGCAAGTGGAAGCGCTTAACATTGGATGGTGCAGTTCGTCTACGCGGTGGTTATGTGATTACCTGTGATCAGGCGATTAAGAACGATGCGGGTGAGGTGGTTGAACTGCTATGCCGATACGATGAAAACACCCTGGGAGTTAACCCAGAAGGTTATAAGCCTAAAGGGGTAATCCATTGGGTGAGCGCAAAACATGCTGTTGATGCAACGGTGAATTTGTACGATCGCTTGTTTGTTAATGAAGCACCTGATGCCAATTATGAAGACAAAACCTTTTTAGATTTTATCAATCCTGAGTCTTTGAGTGTTTTAACTAACGCAAAAGTGGAGCCGTCCCTTGTTTCTGCGCAGAAAGGTCAAGGCTTTCAATTTGAGCGTGAAGGATATTTTTGTCGCGATTTGAAAGAAGAGGGCATGGTATTTAATCGCACCGTAACGTTACGAGATTCTTGGGCAAAAATCGAAGCAAAAGGAAAGTAAAAGCATGTTGAAGATTTATAACACCCTAACGGGCAAAAAAGAAATTTTCAAACCCATTGTTGAAGGCAAAGTCGGTATGTATGTCTGTGGCAATACCGTGTATGACTTCTGTCACATTGGGCATGCTCGTGCGATGATTTCCTTTGATGTTATCTCACGTTTTATCCGTCACCTTGGTTATGATTTGACCTATATACGCAATATTACAGATGTCGATGACAAGATTATCAAACGTGCAGAAGAGAATAATGAGTCGACTCAGGCATTGACTGAACGCATGATTGCGGCTCAGCGTGAAGATGAGCTGGCATTGGGTAATAAAATGCCTGATCGTGAGCCTAAGGCCACAGAGTTCATGCAAGAAATCATCGATATGGTAAGCATCTTAGTTGAGAAAGGATTTGCTTATCAGGGCGCTTCTGGTGATGTGTATTATCGTGCAGCGAAATTCAAAGATTACGGAAAGCTAAACAATCGTAAACTTGAGGACATGCTCGCTGGTGCACGTATTGAAGTGGAGGCAGCGAAAGAGCACCCTGCCGATTTTGTTTTGTGGAAGCGCGCTAAAGAAGGTGAGGTGGCTTGGGATTCCCCTTGGGGGAAGGGTCGTCCTGGTTGGCATATTGAATGTTCGGCTATGTCGACGAGTTGCCTTGGCAGCCATTTTGATATTCATGGTGGTGGGCCTGACCTTAAATTTCCTCATCATGAAAATGAAATTGCTCAGTCTGAAGCGGCGACGGGTAAGGACTATGTTAACTACTGGATGCATTGTGGTGCTGTGCGTGTTAACAATGAGAAAATGTCTAAGTCGTTGGGCAATTTCTTCACGGTTCGCGATGTGTTAGCAAAATTTAATCCAGAAGTGATTCGATACCTAATGGTGTCGAGCCAATATCGTAGTCCGATTGATTATTCGGATCAAAGTTTGCAAGAAGCGAAAGTGGCGTTGGAACGTCTTTATACGGCCTTACGCCAGCAATCGGTTGCTGACTCTTACGAGCCGACTGAGTTTACTGAGCGTTTTGAAAATGCGATGAAAGACGATTTCAATACGGCTGTGGCGGTTTCTGTTCTGTTTGAATTGGTTCGCGAGCTGAATAAAGCCAAAACGGAGTCGCCAGCAATGGCGCCTAAGTTGGCAGCTGAATTACGTGTATTGGCGGATTTGCTAGGGCTGCTTGGCCAAGAACCTGAGTATTTCTTGCAAAACAGTACTATCTCAGAAGGATTGAGTGAGACGGCAATACAAACGTTGATTGATGAGCGTGCACAAGCCCGCAAAGATAAAAACTTTGCTCGCAGTGATGAGATTCGTGATGAGTTAGCAAGACAAGGTATTGAGCTGTTGGATAGTCGCGAAGGAACAACTTGGACTCGCCATTAACGGTTTATTGTCTTTTCGTGACGTTTAGTAGATGAAAAAAAGGCGATGTTTTTATATTAGCATCGCCTTTTTTCTGGGTGTGCCCCCAATATTTTCGTTTAGCAATCTTATTCGCTACGATGAACTCGAACCGCTAGTACATCACAAGGTGCGCCGTGAAGTACGCCATTGGCTGTTGAGCCTAATAAAAGAGCTAGGCCGTGACGACCGTGACTACCAACGACGATGACGTCGACGTCTTTTTCGTCGGCAATGCGGTGGATTTCACTTTCGATGCCGCCTTGAGTGACGCAGGTTTCTTTTACTGGTACATCGATTTGGCTTTCCAAGACAGTCATGCGCTCTCTTGCTGTTTCTTTAAGCTGATTTTGTATGTCCGTGATGTCAATAGGAACATCGCCTCCATAGGCGTAATTGAGGGCCTCAATTACGTGTATAATAACGAGTTCGGCTCCCATAGCTTTAGACAGTTCAGCCGCTTTGTTGGCAACTTTAATGCTCTCATCGGTTAAATCAATAGCAAGTAGTATTTTTTTGTACAGCATAGGATACCTCCGGTTTGGGTGCTGATTTTAAGTGCTAAAACGCAAATATCAGTTTCTATTTATTTTAGTCTATATGTAACGAGCAAAGTATATGAAATTAGCGATCATTATTTTTATTACACTATCCATCATGGGAGCTGCATCATGGATTCTTCCTTCCAAACGAGAACGCCGTTTGGGGGACTTGCGAATGAACGCTCGGCAATTAAAGCTTACTGTTCAGCTTACATCAATCGGGCTACCTGACAAGTGGGATAAGTCAAAAGAAGTACATAAATTTTATGCTTATTGCTTATTTCGAGATAAGCCACTTAATTTTATTGAAGAAGATCTCTGGCTAATTACGTATGAAGTCTGGAAATATCTTCCAGTTGCATCAGATTGGTGGATGAGCAAGGAGTTGAATTTGACGGATCAGGACAAGCAGGATTTGGCAACGCTGTCAGGTTTGGCAACTGCCATCAAGATTAATAAAGACGGTGTGTCGGTATACTGGGATGAGGAAAAAGGCGATGAGGATACAGTCAAACTGATATCAAGACTGACGCATTCTTTGGCAAAGCCTTCTCTGATTTAAGCACGACTGAAGGTCTAGCTTTTTGGGGTAAGCAAAAATGTGATAACTGATTAATACTTAGTGAAAATGTTTTGTTTATTGATCGTCAGCATCTAACTGATTATTGATCATGTTGGCGACATCGTTGTTTGCTTCAATGTTTTGAATTAGCTTACTTAACACTTCTTCTGGGTTTTCGGCATCTTTAATGGCGTCTAACTTAGGTTGCATAATGCGCTTCATTTTATCCATGACGTAATCCTGTAGCGCTTTCTTTTCAGGTCGCTCAATGGAATCGGACTTGATATGAGACAAAATAACACCATAGAGGGTTTGTGCAACACGCAAGTCGCCACCATTAAAGTTCTTATTCGCTTGCACCATTTGTCGGTTTAACTGAACCCATAAATTAAGCCAACGAAGGTAGTCATAGCATAATTTGTAATGGGAGTTGCTAATACGGCCTCGACGACGAAGAAAAAGTAGCATTTTTGCTGTTTTCGTTAGACGTTCTTTGTAATTTGCCTTTTGCTGAAAGCTAAGTGCTTCGGGTTCTGGGTTAAATTCAACGGGTAATGCATTACGATCATCTTCTGCTTTGGCGATACGAACTTCTACTTTTTCAGGGTCGTCGGAATATTGTAAAAGTTCGCGAAGTGTGTCTAGATAATAATCGTAAAGCACATCGCTTACGATGGTATCCGTATTAATATCTTTTAGACCTCGCAGATGATATTCGGCGCGATCCGCTCGGTTGGAAAGTTGTAATTGCTTAAAGCGACGTTCCGTTAACTCTTTTTCTTTCTGTTGAGCACGAGAACCAATGACCACAGAAAGAACGACTATGATCATTAAAAAAGCAATGGTAAGAATTTGAAGTGTTGCCATGATTGTCCTTGAGCAATGAATTCAGTATGTTAAATAAGAAATACTTAGTTCAGCAAGTGATAATATGCGAAACAATACAGTGATCACTTGTCATATAAAAGGTGTTTGCTTAATATCAGCGCCCCGAAGACTAATTTACGCAAAACAAATATTTGCAGACGTACTCAAAAAGAAGGCTTATACAGTTCAATGGGAAAATCACTGGTTATCGTGGAATCGCCAGCTAAGGCGAAAACCATCAATAAATACCTAGGCAATGACTTTGTTGTTAAGTCGAGTGTGGGTCACATTCGCGATTTGCCTTCTGGTACGACAGCGAAGTCAACGCCTCAAGAGCGTGCTAAGCAAGCGGCTTTGACGCGTAAGATGAGCCCTGAAGAAAAGGCGGAGTATAAGCGTCGTAAATCACAGCAGCAGCTTATTGCTCGTATGGGCATCGACCCTGAAAATGATTGGGAAGCCCATTATGAAGTGTTACCAGGCAAAGAGAAGGTGGTTGATGAGCTCAAGCGCTTAGCGAAGAATGCCGATCATATCTATCTGGCGACGGATTTGGATAGAGAGGGTGAGGCCATTGCATGGCATTTGCGCGAAGCTATTGGTGGTGATGACAATCGCTATAAACGAGTGGTGTTTAATGAGATTACTAAAAAGGCCATTCAAGCTGCGTTTGAAACGCCTTCTGAGCTCGACATTGATCGTGTTAATGCGCAACAGGCACGACGTTTCTTAGATCGTGTAGTGGGCTTTATGGTGTCGCCTTTGCTATGGGCTAAAGTCGCCCGTGGTTTGTCTGCAGGGCGAGTACAGTCTGTTGCTGTTCGTTTAATCGTTGAGCGAGAAAAAGAGATTCGAGCCTTTGTTCCAGAAGAGTTCTGGGAGCTGCAAGCGCTACTGAACACACCTGCCAAAGAGTCTATTAAGTTTGATGCGGTAAAGTATCAAGGTAAAGAATACCGTCCGGTTAGCAAAGAAGAGTCTGATGCTCATGTGGCTCGACTGAATGGTGCGAGCTATTTAGTTAGCAACCGTGAAGATAAGCCGACCAGTAGCAAGCCTTCTGCACCCTTTATTACCTCGACGTTACAGCAAGCCGCAAGTACGCGTCTAGGGTTTGGTGTGAAAAAGACCATGATGCTCGCCCAGCGCCTGTATGAAGCGGGTTACATTACATACATGCGTACGGATTCGACCAACTTGAGTGTTGAGGCGGTTGAGGCGTTGCGAGAGTATATTTTATCGAGTTTTGGCGACAAATATTTACCTGAAGAGCCGATACGCTATAGCAGTAAAGAGGGGGCCCAAGAAGCCCATGAGGCCATTCGCCCATCGGATGTGAATGTACGACCTGATGATTTGAAAGGCATGGAAAAAGACTCCCATCGCCTCTATGACTTGATTCGCAGCCAATTTATGGCGTGTCAAATGACACCAGCTTTATATACTTCAACCTCAGTTACTGTAACGAGCGGTGAATACGAATTTAAAGCCAAAGGTCGAATTTTGCGTTTTGATGGTTATACTCGGGCTATGCAGTCATTCGCGAAAAAAGGCGAAGACAATATTTTGCCAGATGTGGCCCAAGGGGAAGCGTTAGTGCTTGACTCTTTATTGCCGGAACAGCATTTTACCAAGCCTATCGCCCGTTTTAGTGAGGCTAGTTTGGTAAAAGAGTTGGAAAAACGTGGCATTGGTCGTCCCTCTACTTATGCTTCCATTATTTCAACGATTCAAGATCGCGGTTATGTTCGGGTTGAAAACCGTCGTTTCTACGCAGAAAAAATGGGCGACATTGTTACTGAGCGCTTAGTGGATAGCTTCCATTCTTTGATGAATTTTAGCTTTACCGCTGAAATGGAAGAGCAGCTGGATGACATTGCGGAAGGTAAGAAAGATTGGATTAAAACGTTGAATGCGTTTTATAAAGATTTCAGTGGAATGTTAGCCAAGGCAGAGTCGTCAGATGAAGGGATGATGCCAAACGAGCCGACACCGACTGATATTGAGTGTCCAACCTGCTCCCGCCCTATGCAAATTCGTACGGCGAGTACAGGGGTCTTCTTGTCTTGTTCTGGTTATTCGTTACCACCTAAAGAGCGTTGTAAGGCGACAATTAATTTGATTCGTGGTGATGAAGCCGTTGCCGTTGATGATGAAGAAGGAGAGTCTAAAGCCTTAATAGGAAAGCGTCGCTGTAAAATTTGTGGTTCCGCCATGGACAGCTATTTGATGGATGAGCATCGCAAATTGCATGTTTGTGGTAATAATCCTGCTTGTTCTGGCTACGAAGTGGAGAAGGGGGCCTTTAAGATTAAAGGTTACGATGGCCCTGTTCTAGAGTGTGATAAGTGTGGCTCCGAAATGCAGCTTAAAACGGGTCGCTTTGGGAAATACTTCGGGTGTACAAACGAAGAATGTAAAAATACTCGTAAGCTATTGAAAAACGGTGAGGCAGCGCCACCAAAAATGGATCCAGTTCCTATGCCAGATTTGGCTTGTGACAAAGTCGATGATCATTATGTATTGCGTGATGGAGCAACCGGTTTATTTCTGGCGGCCAGTCAGTTTCCTCGTAAACGAGAAACGCGTGCGCCGTTAGTGAAAGAGTTGCTTCCGTTTATGGATCAAATAGATCCTAAATATCACTTTTTCAAAACGGCGCCAGTTAAGGATAATGAGGGACGTCCTACGGTGATTCGCTACAGTCGCAAAACGAAAGAGCAGTATGTGATGACTGAAGAAGAAGGAAAACCAACGGGCTGGAAAGCGTATTATGTTGGTACTAAGTGGGTTGTTGAAGAGGGTAAGAAAAAGAAATGAGTAACGCGAGTCAAGCAAGCGTTACCAACCAGAAGTTAGACGCAGCACGACGTTTTTTGCAGCAAAGCCAGCAGTGCGAAGAGGCTTGGCTGCTTGCTGGTTTAGAAGGGGCATCTTTGTTTCACCTTCGCAGTGCCTTGAACGGTTTGCTGCAAGAAGTCAAAACAGCCTATAGTCTGAAATCAGAATTAGATATTTTGAAATTACAGCATGCAGCGAAAGAAGAGGGGGTTGTTGTACCCACATTGAGTGAGCTATCGGATCTTGCTTTACAGCCCCACTCTTGGCTGAACCAATTGGAACAAGCATTCCTTGCTCAGTTGGAATGTCACTATACGTCGTTTTCTAGTATGAGTTCGGACAATATAATTGGTAAGGGATCGGATGCTGGTGCTTCAGTTGGTCTGTACTTGTCCAAGCTTGTTGAGTTGGTGTTGCGTTTTAGAGAAGAATCATCAGAGTATTAATTATGAAAGAATCTTATCTAGAGATTGTTGAGCTCGATAATGGCGATATTGTATTGAGGCCAGCAAGTGAAGACGGAGAGAGTGTTGAGCCATTGGCCACCTTGGTTATTTCCGATACGACGAAGTCGTATTTGAAAGAGCGGTATTTTGAATTAGCTAAATGTATGTTTCATGCAGGCATAGACTTTGTTTATTCAGATGAGTCAGCGTTTGGAGACGATGCTGAGTACATGGAAGACATGGAAATGCGCCCTAAAATCCTGCATTAGTCAGGACGAGGTAGAAAAAATGCGAAGCCATGGCTTCGCATTTTTTCTATACGTATTTTAATTGATGGTTAGGTCCGCCTAATCTTTATCTGTTAGAATGCGTGCCGGATTAGCAAAGGCATTAAATTAAACAGTTTGTCTAATCACACCGACGGATAAGCCTTCGATGGCAAACTCTTCGCTTTCTAGGTCAACAAGAATATCGTCAAACTCCTCATTCTCAGGCTGTAGGCGTACTTGACTGCCTTTTTGATAGAAGCGTTTAACGGTAACTTCATCGCCAATGCGGGCAACAACGATCTGACCATTGCGGATGGTGGTGGTTTTATGGACGGCGAGAAGGTCTCCTTCCATAATACCAACATTTTTCATGCTGGTGCCGGATACAGACAAAAAGTAATCTGCTTTTGGAGAAAACATACTAGGAGGAACGCTCACGTGTGATGCAATGTTTTCTTGTGCAAGAATCGGAAAACCGGCAGCTACTTTGCCAATGACGGGTAAGCCAAGCCCTTCGTCGTTTGCTGCTTCTACAGAGTCTTCAATTAATTGAATGCCTCGGGATGCGCCAGAGAGCATTTTGATGGCACCTTTTTTGGCAAGGGCCTTTAGGTGTTCTTCAGCGGCGTTAGGCGATTTAAAGCCTAAGCGACCTGCGATTTCTGCACGTGTTGGAGGAAAGCCGGTTTCGCTAATAAATTCGCGAATGGTTTCTAGTACGTCAGATTGTCTTTTGGTTAATTTAATCATAGGGCCATCTGGTTGTTTATACAGTAACTGTTATTATATACAGCATCACCAACGATTCTCAATAATTTAAATGCTTTCAGACGAACTAAAAACACAAATTCATCTTGCTTATCGTGCTTCTTTGGAAGCCAAACAGCATAAACCCCGAGTTGGTCAGCGTCAGATGATCGGCGCAATCGCCCGTACCTTGGGTAATATCAAGCAAGATAGCGAGGGAAACCGACTAGACGAAAAGCACGTGGCGGTTGTTGAAGCTGGAACAGGGACCGGGAAGACTCTGTCCTATTGTTTAGCGGCCATCCCTATAGCCAAAGCCCGAGGCTTGAAACTAATCATTTCCACGGCAACCGTTGCTTTGCAAGAACAAATTTTGCACAAAGAATTGCCTAACCTGTTAGCGCATACAGAGTTAAGCTTTAAATATACCTTGGCAAAAGGGCGTGGCCGCTATCTCTGTCTAAACAATCTTGAGAGTTTTTTAAGCTCGGAAGATCAAGGTATGGAAGACATGTTTGCAGGGTTGTTTGAGCAGCACTTGCAAGCCGATGACGTGAATACGGTGTTGTACCAAGAAATGGATGTGGCGTTATCAAAGGGTGAGTGGGATGGTGATAAAGATAACTGGGAAGGGCTGATCCGAGATCAAGATTGGCGCCGTTTAACGACGGATCACCAGCAATGCACGAATCGAAACTGCGCAAACTATTCAGCTTGTCCGTTTTTTAAAGCACGGGCTGAAATTGAAGTTGCTGATGTGATTGTTGCCAACCACGACCTTGTGTTAGCCGATTTATCTCTAGGTGGTGGGGCTATACTCACGCCGCCAAAAGAAACCATCTATGTCTTCGACGAAGGCCATCATCTTCCTGATAAAGCCATTAGTCACTTTCGCCATGAAGTGCGTTTACAGCAAAGTATCACTTGGCTTCGCCAGTTAGAGAAGAACTTGGTGAATTTGAAACAGGAGTTGACCGATGCGGTTAGTTTAACGGGTCAGTTGTTGTTGAAAATTCCCCAACAAATTCAGAGTATTGTGAATTTTATTCAGTATGCTCAACAAGGTTTGGCGCCTTACATACAAGGTTTGGGGTTGGATCAAGAGAATAATCATCACCGCTTTGAGTTTGGCGTGATACCTGATGAATTGCGCCAGTTGGCTTATAGCTTGCAGACTTCCTATCAGAAGTTGTTCAACAATATCGAAAGCATTCAGGATGAATGTAAGAAAACCAAACAGAATGAGGGGATGGGAATTACCTCAGAGACCGCCGAGACTTGGCAGCCGATTCTAGGGGTGATTTTAGGTCGTTTGGAGCAATGTGTTGAGTTATGGCGCTTATACTCCACGGTTGATGATCAAAACTTTCCGCCTAATGCACGTTGGTTAATGGTGATAGGGCAAGGGATGGAGCAGGATGTTGAGCTTGGTGGTTCGCCGATACTGGCGGCGAATACGTTACGCCAACAATTATGGGATAAGTGCTTTGGGGCGGTGGTTACATCGGCCACACTGACTGCGCTGAATCAATTCCATCGTTTTAATATGCGCTCAGGGGTTCCTCGGGAAAGTGAATATTTGCGAGTGTTAAGCCCGTTTGATTTTCAGAATAATGGCCTATTGGTGGTACCCAATATGGAGCATGAGCCGAATCGTGTGGATCAACATACTGCAGAGATAGTGGCTTACCTGAATAAGAATGTTCATACCGATAAAGGAAGTTTAGTGCTGTTTTCTTCTCGTCGTCAAATGGAGGACGTTGCTAAATCGCTTTCTGCTGGATTGCAGGAAATTCTTTTAACTCAGGGTGAGCAGTCTAAACGAGTAATTTTGGATTCTCACCGTGCTAAGATAGATGAGGGCAAGGGTAGCTTGCTATTTGGTTTGGCGAGCTTTGCCGAAGGGGTGGATTTGCCGGGTAAGTATTTGACCTCTGTGTACATTGCTAAGATTCCTTTTGCCGTACCGGATGACCCAGTTGAGGCAACGCTGGCTGAATGGATACAAAAACGTGGTGGAAATCCTTTTATGGAAATTACTATTCCAGATGCGTCTTTGCGCTTGGTGCAGGCGACTGGTCGCTTATTGCGGAGTGAAAAAGACTCGGGAGAAATTCATATATTGGATAAACGCCTCAAGACAAAGCGCTATGGGCAACAGTTAATTGATAGTCTTCCACCGTATCGCATGTTATAGCTTACTCCCTTTTTATCTAATGACGGGGTGTGAAAACCAGTAACTTAGTAAAGCAAGGGGTGATAAAAACCTATCATTTAGGTACACTCCCCGCAAAGTTTCATAAATTCAAAAATATAGAAGAATATAGATTCCAATATGGAAAACCAAACAACAGAATCCGCTCCAGAGAAAAAACAAAGACCTAAGCGTCCGCGCCGTTCTAATAAGCGCCCGAACAAAAATAACAAATCGAACAGTGCGCCTGCACAAACAGCTTCTTCAGTGGCGGAAAAAATGGAAAATAACGGTTCAGTGTGGTCAATCGATCAGTTTCAAGTGCCAGAACTAGAAGGCAAATTACGTTTTCATGATTTGAACTTACCTGACCGTGTATTGAAATCCATCTCAGAAATGGGTTTTGAGTACTGTAGTGAAATTCAGGCAGAAACCTTGCCGATGACCATTAAAGGATATGACCTTATTGGACAGGCTCAAACAGGAACCGGAAAAACGGCTGCCTTTTTGATCGCCATGATCAGTGACTTTTTGGATTATCCGCTTGCAGAAAGACGGGCTAATCATTTTGCCCGAGGCTTGATTATCGCTCCAACCCGTGAGTTGGCGTTACAAATTGCCGATGAAGCGGTGAAGTTAGCGTCAAATTGCCATTTGAATGTGGTTTCTTTGGTGGGGGGTATGAGCTATGAAAAGCAGAAACAGGCTTTAGAAAACGAGAATGTGGATATTCTTGTCGCGACGCCTGGACGTTTGCTGGATTTTGCGCGCAGCAAAAAAGTTATGTTAAATCAGGTGGAATGCTTGGTGCTAGATGAAGCAGACCGCATGTTATCGATGGGCTTTATTCCAGATGTCAAAAGTATTATTCGCATGACGCCTCATAAAGAAAAGCGCCAAACAATGTTGTTTAGTGCGACTTTCCCAAAAGATATACAGGTTTTAGCGCGCCAGTGGACCTTCTTCCCGAAAGAAGTATCTGTGGTGCCAAAAGAAGCGACAAACCAGAATATTGATCAAGTGATTTATACGGTAGAGGCCGAACAGAAATGGCCTGTTCTGCAGCAGTTGATTGAAGGTAACAACAATCAGAGAACGATTATTTTCGCAAATCGTCGTGATGAAACCCGCGACCTTTATGAGAAACTCAGAAAAGCGAATATTAATTGTGCGATTCTGTCAGGTGAAGTGGCTCAAGATAAACGAGTTAAGACATTGAAAAACTTCAAAGAAGGCATTATTCAAGTATTAGTGGCAACGGATGTCGCTGGGCGTGGTATTCACGTAGATAACATCGAATTGGTTGTTAACTATGCTTTACCTGAAGACCCAGAAGACTATGTGCACCGTATTGGTCGTACTGGTCGTGGTGGAGAAACCGGTAAAGCAGTCAGCTTTGCCAGTGAGGACGACGCCTTTTTGATTCCTGAAATTGAAAAGGTAGTGGGCGAAAGTATACGTTGTGAATATATGGTGAATACGGCACTTTAATACTTTTCTTACATTAAAGCCTATTGCAATATGCGCTTAGCGAATGCCATATTGCGATGGGCTCATCAAGTGAGTACCTATGAACTTAGAGCACCACTTTGCAGGTTTGGGTGAGGCGTTTTATGCCAAAACGCGGATCCAACCACTTCTTCAGCAGCGCTTGGTTGAATTCAACCAGGAACTTGCTCACTCTCTGTCTATTGACATTAAATCCTCTGAAACTAAGTCTATTTTGAATGGCGAAACGCCAATAGAACAGGCCTTAAGCATGGTTTATGCTGGGCATCAGTTTGGCGGCTTTTCTCCTCAGTTAGGGGATGGCAGAGGGGTTCTGTTAGGCGAAGTGCGTGATGATCGCGGGCTCTTGCAGGATCTTCATATGAAGGGGGCGGGTCCGACGCCTTATTCTCGTCGCGGTGATGGTCGAGCAGTACTGCGTTCTTGTATTCGCGAGTATCTGGCGAGTGAAGCAATGCATGGGTTATCGGTTCCTACTTCCCGTGCTCTGGCCTTGTTTGACAGCGAGCAGCCTGTGTATCGCGAAACGCCTGAAAAAGGCGCTATGTTATTGCGTACGGCGCAAGGACATATTCGTTTTGGACACTTTGAATTTTTCTTTTACCAACGTAGAGATGATGAGCTCAAGACGTTACTTGACTACTGTCTTGAGCATTATTATGCGCAGTGTTTAGCCACAGACGCGCCGCTTGAAAATATGCTGATTGAAGTGGTGAAACGGACCGCCAGAATGATTGCTAAGTGGCAGGCTGTTGGGTTTCAGCACGGCGTCATGAATACCGATAATTTTTCTTTTACTGGCGAAACCATTGACTATGGGCCATATGGCTTTATGGAAGATTATGAACCAGACTGGATTTGTAATCATTCAGATTATGAAGGACGCTATGCGTTTTCTAGGCAGCCAGGTATCGGCTTGTGGAACTTAAACTGCTTGATGCGTTGTTTTTCACGACTGCTTGAGCGCGAACAATTGATTGCCATTTTGCAGCATTATGAGTCTGAACTGCAGTCTCATTATGAAAGTTTGATGAAGGCGAAGATGGGGGTTAATGATACGAAGCGCTTAGAGATTCTGTTGCCGAGTTTGTTTTCTATATTGGCCGCAGAGAAAATGGACTATAGTATCTTTTTCCGCTTATTGAGCAAATTGATGCCTGATAACCGCCATATAATCCTTGATGAAGTTATTGATAGAGAGCGGATGTCTCAATGGCTTACTCAGTACCAGCAAGCTCGTGAGCAGGAAAATGAAAATTGGCAACAAGTCAGTTTGCAAATGCAACAAGTCAACCCCAAATATGTATTAAGAAACTACCTTGCTCATGAAGCTATTGTTGCTGCTGAGGAAGGGGATTATTTGCCTTTTCGTCGATTGTTGACAGTATTAAGTGCGCCATTTGATGAGCATGTGGAGAATGAAAAGCTGGCACAAAGAGCGCCAGACTGGGGTAAATCATTAGAAGTGAGTTGCTCTTCGTAACAACAGAAGGGTGGACTCTTTAAGACATCATGCTAGGTCTTCTTAACGTATAAATATTGGCTTTCTCAGTGTAAATTAGATCCATCGTCTGAGAGGGGCAAATGTATAAATTGTAGGAAAAAGGATGATAAAAAAGCACTCTGTTTGTGTGTTAGGTGGCGGCAGTTTTGGTACCGCTTTAGCGAATATTATGGCCAATAATGGCTATCAGGTGAGTCAGTGGATGCGCAATGAGCAGCAGGTGGAAGAGATTAACTTGACGGGCTTAAACAGCCGTTATCTTCCCGGCGCGGAACTGCACCATGAGTTATTGGCGACCAGTAACTTAGAGCAGGCGATAAAAGACAGTGATACTATCTTTGTTTCAATTCCTTCTAAATCATTTGAGCAAGTGGTTGAGCGAATCGCGCCTTTGTTAACGGCTGATAAGTTGCTTATTAGTACCACAAAAGGCTTTAACCCAAATCGTTTTGAACTGATGAGTGATATTCTGCGTCGCAATCCAGCCACGCAACAAATTGGTGTATTAAGTGGTCCCAATTTAGCGAAGGAAATTGCGGCGGGTCAAATCACTGGGTCAGTTATTGCCAGTGATGACGAGAAGGTTCGTTCTCGTGTGATTGAATTGCTGAAATCAAAGACATTTCGTGTGTATGAGAATGTAGATAGCACGGGTGTTGAGTTGGCGGGGGCGTTAAAAAATATTTATGCCATTGTGTGTGGTTTAGCGAAGGCGCTCAAAGTGGGTGAAAACACCATGGCAATGATTATGACGCGGAGTTTGGCAGAAATGAGTCGTTTTGCCGTGCATTTTGGTGCAAATCCGATGACTTTTTTAGGATTGGCTGGTATGGGGGATTTGATTGCTACTTGTTCTTCTCCATTAAGCCGTAATTATCGAGTAGGATTTGCGATCGGATCTGGGCAATCCCTTGATTCTGCTGTAGAAGAAATTGGTGAGGTGGCCGAAGGGGTGAACACTTTGCGTATGGTGGTCGAGGAAGCAAGTAAACATCAATTGTATATGCCATTGGCGGTGGGCTTGTCTAGACTTTTATTTGATGGTGCTAAACTAGATACATTAATTGGCTCAATGATGACAGGTGAGCAAAAATGGGACGTCGAGTTTGCGACAGAGAAGGGGACAAAACATGGCTAAACCAGGTTATAGCGATCAGGGCTTTTGGTTGCGATTGATTTATATGGTGTTGTATTGGATTATTTTAAACATTGCTTTGACAGTGTTCGGAGGGCTGATAGTGGTCGTTAGCCTCATCAAATTACTCACTTCATCAAAGGCTGAGATGTTATCTGTTTGGTTGAAAAGTATCAGTATGTTTATTCGTCAGGCGTGTCGCTTTTTATCGTTTGAAGATGAGGAAAAACCCTTTCCTTTTCAGCCTTGGCCAAAGGTGAATACTGATGAGCAAAACTAAACGTTTGTATGTACTACGTCATGGCAATGCCCAGGCCCATGGCTTTGATAAGGACGCTTTTCGCGAGCTGACGCCACTTGGGGTGGATGAGGTTATTGCGACAGCTGGGGCGTTTCGAAAAAAAGGTGAATCGTTGGACGCTGTCTTCGTTAGTCCATATGTTCGAGCTCAACAAACGGCACAACATTTTTTGACAGAGTTAAATCAACTTAACGATGGCAATGGAGCGTCTTTAGAAGGACAAACTTGCTCGATGATTACGCCGAGTGGAAAGGCGCTGGATGTAGCGTTATGGCTAAATGAACAGCCCTATGAGTCTATTTTATTGGTGACTCATCAGCCGTTTGCTTATCAGTTGGTTGATTTATTGGCAGATGAGCCGTTGCCACATGACTTTTCAATGGGGACGGCATCATTAGCCGCCCTTGAAGGGGAGCTTTTTGCTACGGCGTGCTGTCAATTTCGTTGGTTTATCTCTCAGGAAGATGTTTGTCGTTAGGGGCGAAGAAAGGTCTCTTAAATAATTTTGAATGCCGTGTTATGTAGAGGTTGTTTTTAAGGAGTAGGTTTCATGGGGAGTGATGTTGTTTTTAATCTAGCCCACACCAAAATCGCAGGGTTGCAGACACTGTCATCCAATCCTTCGGCAGTCAAAGTTTTATGTTTGCACGGTTGGCTGGATAATGCCGCCAGTTTTAATCGTCTCACTCCTTATTTGTCTGGTTTGACTCATAGTTCGATTGATCTTGCTGGTCATGGGTTATCGGACCATCGTGTGGCAGGGTCGTTTTATCATCTTTGGGATTACGCGTTAGATGTGGTTTCCATTCTGAATTTATCGAATCAAAGTACTTGGTTGGTTGGTCATAGTATGGGGGGCGCTGTTGCGATGATTGTGGCTGCAATTGCGCCGGAAAAAGTGCGAGGCTTGGTCGTGTTGGATAATATGGGGCCTTTGACAGCGAAGCCCTCGGAGCGTGTTTCAATGTTACAGCGCTCGATTCAGCGTATGGCAAAACATCGAGAGGGGCGTTTTGCTCGCTACGAGACTTTGGATGATATGGTCGGTGCGCGTATGTATGGCTTTACCAGTTTGTCTCGTGAGGCGGCAAGTGAGTTGGTTGAACGTGGGGCTATTTTAACCGATGACGATCGTTGGGGGTGGCGCCATGATCATAAGCTGTCTTTTCCATCCCCTTATAGAATGGACGAAGAGGGTGTGGCTGCGCTTATTTCTGAAATAAAATGCCCCGCTTTGTCCTTAGTTGCTAAAGAGGGGGTGTATGCAAACCGCGAAGGTGAGGCATTTGTTAACGCTCGTGCGGCTCAGTTTCCGTGGATTAAGCTTAAATGGTTAGAAGGGAATCATCATTTTCATCTGGAGCGCGATACAGCACCAATGGTTGCAGAGGAAGTGAGGAAGTTCATTGATCAAAACTAACACCAATACAATGGTGATTTAGCTGGCAGGTAAGGTTCATGGTCAATTTTAAGAAAGTTATAGTCGCATGTTCGATGTTGGTGAGTTGCGTCGCGTTGGCGGATTTATCCAATATTGAGCCTTACCGAGGGGCTCAGCTAGTAAAAAGTGGTACTGAGGAGGCTGCTTTAATCGAAGTGCCTTTAGGGAAAATTCGTCGATCAGGTCGGGGTTGGGAGCCAGAATCAGTGATTCGGGTGAAAGGCGAAAACAGCTACTCCTTGTATAAAATTAATCGTAATGAACCCTTAAGTAGCGTTTTGGCTTACTACAAATCCGTGATGCTTAAGGGAGATAGGCGTCTGTTGTTTGAATGTGATGGTCGTAACTGTGGTAGTAGTAATGCGTGGGCCAATAATTTTTTTAAACAGTATTTGCTGTATGGCGCTGATGACAATCAGATGCTGATGTCGTTGCAGGATGGTCTTGGTGATTATCAGGTATTGTATATTAATCAGCGTGGTGCAGGCGACATCATGGTATGGGTGAGCGATATTTCTACCAATGCAACGGGCAAAGCGGATTTTGAGGTGGCTGCACAGTTTGACGTTCAGGATATACCTAGAATTCGCCGCTTTTTGAGCGATTTGTTGCCGACTCAACACGTTGTGGGGTATGTCTCCAGTAAGGCGGAAGCGGGTTATAGTGCTATATCTCGAGGGGATCGATTTATTAAGCAGATGCAGCTAGGGATCGGGGAAAGATTGCAGTCTAAAGTGCGTTTCATTAATGTGGCGGATATGGGGCGAGCGTCTCTTGGTCAAGATCGTGTTTCCTTTGTTTATATTTTACCCTAAGGCTTGTGAGTATGAAGAAAACAGTATCTTTGGTGCTGGGCAGTGGCGCAGCAAGAGGGTATGCGCATATTGGTGTTATAAAAGCGATTGAAGATCATGGTTATAAAATTATAAGTGTTTCTGGGTGTTCTATTGGGTCTGTCATCGGCGGGGTTTATGCGGCGGGGCGATTGTCTGACTTTTCTGAGTGGGCATCTTCCTTAGATAAGGTGCGAGTGCTTCGCATGTTGGATATGTCATTTCGAAATGGGGCTTATATTAAAGGGGATCGCTTTTTTAAGGTGATCGAAGAGATTATCGGCCGTCCTACTATTGAATCACTGCCTATTCCTTTTACATCTGTTGCGGTGGATCTTCTCAATCAAAAAGAGTTTTGGTTTCAAAAAGGGGATCTCATCGATGCAATGCGCGCTTCTTCGGCGATTCCTTCTATTGTATCGCCTGTTGAATTGAATGGACGAGTGTATGTGGACGGTGGGGTGTTGAATCCTTTGCCGATTATTCCAACCGTGTCGGCTGGTGCGGATTATTTAGTTGCGGTTGATCTCAATGGTCCAGCTCAAGAATTAACCTCCGAATCTTTGGTTGAGCAAAGTAATACGCCTGAATGGTGGTTAACCTTTAAGGGGTTGTTTGGTCGTCATAAATCCGATGAGGAGGAGCAGAAGGCTTCTACCGCAAACTTGGCTCGTAAAAATAATGCGGTTAGTTGGGGGCGGATTCAAACCGTTAATATGATGTTTGAAACCATGCAAGAGTCTTTAGCTCAGTATAAACTTGCAGGATATTCTCCCAATTTATTGATCTCAATTCCTAAGGATCTTTCTGGTTTTTATGAGTTCTGGCGTGCCACTGAGCTGATAGAGTTTGGTTATGAGGTAACAGTAAGAGCACTGAAGGAGCTCACTTCTGAAAACCCCATTCACTTCTCTTTTCCTAAAGGGGTGTGATAAGGGAAGGCAAGCGTGTCTTGTCTCTTGTTTTTAAATCTCTTGTCTTAAGAGAAAGGTGAGACGTCGTATTGGCGTAACATTTTGCAGAGCGTGATTAAAGGGAGCCCTATTAGGCTCGTGGGGTCATCACCTGCCATTTTTTCAAAGAGGGCGACGCCCAGTCCTTCGCATTTAAAACTGCCTGCACAATCCAAGGGTTGCTCTATACAGACATAACGAGCAACCTCTTCTCGGTTAAGTTCTCGGAAATACACATGGTATTCATTGAGTGTATATGAGTGTGTCATGGTTTCTGAATCTAAAACACATAAGCCAGTTAAAAAAGTGACTTTTCGTCCACTGAAGCGCAATAATTGAGCCGTCGCATTTTCTATCGTATGCGGCTTACCAAGAATATGGCCATCTAACACCGCGACTTGGTCTGAACTGATAATAAGAAGGTCGTGGCGGTTTAAGTCTTGGCAAACGGCTTGTGCTTTTTGGATGGTCAGTCGTTTAACTAATTGTTCTGGCATTTCGTGTTCTTTTGGGCTTTCGTCAATGTCGGGTGAGTGACACTGAAATGCCAAGTTGAGTCGTTCTAATAAAGCTTGACGATAAGGGGATGATGAGCCGAGAATGAGTTTTTTGGTCATAAAAAATCGCTAGTTGATTAGAGAAGCGTGTTATTTTACGTTTTTTTCTTCCTGAAAGTGAAAAACAGTGAAAAAAAGGCCTTTGAGTGCACTTAGACTTTGACAAGTCGAGCACTTGACCATATTATTTGCCGCCATGTTGAATGACTCATTACCTAAATATTTTGACCCTCGCAAATACGCTCACCATGAGTCAGCGATTGAAGGGTACTTGCCCCTTAACCAGCTTAAGGAGCTTTGTGCTGTCTTGGCGTCTGATGAGGGTGATGCGTTTATTCATCTAGACTTTAGAGTTGATGAAGATAGGCGCTACATTGCTACTGGTTCTTTAAAAACCGTTGTTCAGGTTGTTTGTCAACGTTGTATGGACTCGGTTTCACAGGAGCTGGCGGTCGATTTGTCGCTTGCTTTCGTTTATGACGAGGAGCACGCGAAAAATATACCGAGTGATTATGACCCTGTTGTCATGACCGATGGTGAAGTAATCTTGGCAGACATGGTAGAGCAAGAAATCATACTCGCTTTACCTATCGTCGCCTATCATGAAGAAAGTGGTTGCAACCCAACAGCTGTAAAGTATGCCTCGTCTACCGATGACGCACCGGATGACGAACAAAAACCGAATCCATTTAGTATATTGGCTAATTTTAAGCCAAGTAAAAGTTAGGAGCTCCAAAAATGGCAGTACAAAAAAGTAAAGTGACACGTTCACGTCGCGGCCAGCGCCGTTCACATGACGCTTTGACAAGTGCAACTCTATCTGTAGAACAGACTACTGGTGAACTTCACCGTCGTCACCACGTCTCTGCAGACGGTTTCTACCGTGGTCGTCAAGTTATCACCCCTAAAGGTGAGTAACTAAGATACCCATGATCAGGGTAGCTTTAGACGCTATGGGCGGGGACTTAGGTCCCCGCATTGCATTTGAAAGTGCGCTTGAGGTGCTTTCTCAGTACCCTAATGTAGAAATTACTCTCTACTACTCTTCTTATTTAACATCAGAATGTATTCCCCAAATTCATCATAGTCGATTAACGCTCGTGTCCTGTCTGGATGAAATCCATGCGGAGGACGATATAGTCCTGTCTTTGTTTAAGCGTCGAGACAGTACTTTATTTAAAGCGATTGACAGCTTGCGTGATGGGGCTGATGTGGTGGTGACATTTGGTAATACCGGAGCGGTGGTTGCTCTAGCAAGGCATTTATTAGGGGTTATTCGGCCTAAGTTGTATCCCGCGTTGATTCGCGAGTTGCACGCTGATCCGCTACGTTGTCTGGTGGATTTGGGGGCAAATGTTCATTGTCCAGCGTCAATGTTGGAGGGGTTTGCACAGCTTGGTGCAGCTTATGTTGAAGTGTTGAGCAGTGAAGCGCCCAAGGTTGGTTTGCTGAATGTTGGAGTAGAAAGTACGAAAGGTAGTTCCGTAATTCGTCAAGCGGATACATTGCTTTCTGAGAAAACATGGCCTATGTATTTAGGCTACGCTGAGGGAAGTGAACTGTTTCATGGTGAGAAAAATGTCATTGTCTGTGATGGTATGGTGGGAAATGCGGTATTAAAAGCGTCAGAGGGGCTGTTGTCTTTTTTGATGAAGCAGCTAAAGGAGCAAGGCGGCGATCAATCGTTGTTCGAGACGTTTTACCAAACTAAGCGTCGACATGGGGCTTGCCTTGTGGGGGTGAACGGTAATTTGGTAAAGGGTCACGGTGGGTCGGATTTAGCGGCCATGATCGGGGCGATAGAATATGGAATTGACATTGCGCAAGCGGATTTAGCTAAGGCTATAACTGCGCGACTTGATAATGAGGGGTCTAAATGAGTAATGAGTTAGCTTTTGTTTTTCCTGGGCAGGGTTCCCAGCAGTTGGGTATGCTGGCGGATTTGGCTGAGAAGTATGACGTTATTGGTCAGACTTTCGCTGAAGCGTCAGAAGTGCTTGGTTATGATCTATGGGACCTTGTTCAAAATGATGCAGATAAGCTAAATCAAACCGATAAAACACAACCCGCTTTGTTAACGGCCAGTGTTGCTTTGTGGCGTTTGTGGGAACAGCAAGGCGGCCCTAAGCCAGCATATGTTGCCGGTCATAGTTTGGGTGAATATTCCGCATTGGTGTGTTCTGGCGTTATTTCCTTTTTAGAAGCGGTGGAACTCGTTAAGCTGCGTGGTGAATACATGCTCGACGCCGTACCCGCTGGTGAAGGGGCAATGGCAGCCATCATTGGATTAGGTGACGATGATGTCATGGCGGCCTGTAAGGCGGCAACAGGGGTTGTTAGTGCTGTGAATTTTAACTCACCAGGTCAAGTGGTGATTGCAGGTCATGTGAAGGCGGTAGAAGAGGCGATGAGCCATGCTAAAGAGGCTGGAGCAAAACGTGCGCTACCTCTCCCTGTTAGTGTGCCTTCCCATTGCGAGCTGATGGTGCCGGCCGGTGAAAAGTTGGCTGAAAAGCTTGCTTCAATCGAGTTTCATGAGCCAACGTGTACTTTGGTGCAAAATTTCAGTGCTCAAGCGGTATCTGATGCTAAAGTGATTAAAGCTAACTTGGTGTCTCAATTGAGCGAGCCTGTATTATGGACTCAATCCATTGAGTTACTGGCTGAACTGGGAGTCAGCACCACCTTAGAATGTGGTCCTGGTAAGGTCCTATGTGGCTTGAATAAGCGTATTGTGAAAGGTATGGCTGCTTCGTCCTTAGGGGATCTGGGTGGCTTTGAAGCAGCAATTTCTGCATAACTGGGGTTGTGACGGGATTTTTTAGTACCATATAGCAACTAAGTAAATCGAAAATTGGAGACAATGATGAGTCTGGAAGGCAAGATTGCACTGGTAACAGGAGCAACTCGAGGCATTGGTAAAGCCATTGCGACTGCTCTTGTTCAGCAAGGTGCGACGGTCATCGGAACCGCGACAAGTGAGTCTGGTGCCCAAAGCATTAGCGAATATCTTGGTGAAAATGGCAAGGGCTGGGTGTTGGATGTATCATCTAGCGAGTCTGTTGATGCGGTAATCAAAGAAATTAACGCAGAATACGGAGCGCCTACAATTTTGGTTAACAATGCGGGGATAACTCGTGATAACCTAATGATGCGAATGAAAGAAGATGAATGGGATCAAGTAATTAATACTAACTTAACATCTGTTTTTCGTGTCACAAAAGCTTGCTTGCGTGGCATGACCAAGGCAAAATTTGGTCGTGTTATTAGCATTAGTTCAGTCGTTGGCTCTATGGGCAATGGCGGACAATCTAATTACTCTGCAGCTAAAGCCGGACTAGAAGGTTTTAGTCGTTCTTTGGCGGCAGAAATTGGATCTCGAGGCATCACAGTCAATTGTGTTGCGCCAGGGTTCATTGAAACGGATATGACTAAGGTGCTTCCTGAAGAGCACAAAGCGAATTTGGTGTCAAAAGTACCAGCTTCGCGTCTTGGTCAACCAGAAGAAATCGCGGCAGCTGTCGCATTTTTAGCGTCTAATGGCGCAGCTTACATCACCGGTGAAACATTACATGTCAATGGTGGCATGTATATGTCGTAATTTGAGTTGAATTTTATATTTAATTCAACGAAAATACGTCTCCGGTTCATGTTGAGAATCACGCCTTTTAGTTTAGGTTGTCGAACATTATAATATTGCTCAAAATGAGCTATTAACGAGTAAAGTAGGAACTTCTAATGAGTAGCATTGAAGAACGCGTTAAAAAAATCGTATGCGAACAGCTTGGTGTTAAAGAGGAAGAGGTTGTCCCTTCAGCATCTTTTGTTGATGATTTGGGTGCCGATTCCCTAGATACTGTTGAATTGGTTATGGCTCTTGAAGAGGAATTTGATACTGAAATTCCTGATGAAGAAGCTGAAAAAATCACTACAGTACAAGCAGCGAACGACTACATTAACGCTAACTTGTAATTTTCAGTGAATTGAGTTTCCCGAAAAGCCGCTTGTATTCGTTACAGCGGCTTTTCTTATTAATAAGTCCCTGAAGGTTTAGGGCTATTTTCGGAGGAATCCTATGTCGCGTCGTCGAGTTGTCGTCACTGGAATGGGAATGGTGACACCCCTTGGCAACAATGTAAAAGACACGTGGGATAATGTGTTGGAAGGGAAAAGCGGTGTCTCTGATATTGCTTCTTTTGATGCTAGTCAATTTTCTACACGTTTTGCAGCTCAGGTGAAAGGCTTTGATGTGACTCAATATATGAGTGCTAAAGAAGCCAGAAAAATGGATCTTTTCATTCAATATGGTATCGCTGCCGCAGTGCAGGCTATTGAGGATGCAAAGCTGAATGCAGAAATGGCAGATTTGACTCGCGTGGGTTGTGCTATAGGGTCAGGCATTGGTGGTTTGCCGATGATAGAAAAAAACCTCGACCTTTTAAAAGCATCTGGTCCTAAGCGTATCTCACCTTTTTTTGTGCCGGGTGCCATTATTAATATGATTTCTGGTCATGTAGCGATACGCTTTGGCTTTAAAGGGCCGAATATCTCCATCGTTACTGCTTGTACAACGGGTACTCATAACATCGGCATGGCTGCAAGGATGATCTCCTATGGGGATTCGGATGTCATGCTGGCTGGTGGAGCCGAAATGGCCATAACACCGTTGGGTGTTGGTGGATTTGGTGCGGCAAGGGCGCTATCGACTCGTAACGATGACCCTAAAACAGCAAGTCGTCCTTGGGATAAAGATCGTGATGGCTTTGTGATGGGGGAAGGATCGGGGATTTTAGTTCTTGAGGAGTATGAGCACGCTGTTGCGCGCGGTGCGACTATTTATGCCGAGTTAGCCGGCTTTGGTATGAGTGATGATGGGTATCACATCACGGCCCCTCCAGAAACGGGAGAGGGTGCATTTGCAGCCATGAATGCAGCCATTAAAGATGCTGGTATTGCCTCTCATGAAGTGGATTATATTAATGCTCATGGCACGTCAACGATGGCTGGTGATTTGGCAGAAACGCAAGCCGTAAAATTATTGATGGGGGCTGATGCATCAGATGTTGCGATCAGTTCAACTAAATCAATGATTGGTCATTTATTGGGGGCAGCTGGGGCGGTAGAGTCGATTTTTTCTATCTTAGCCATCCGTGATCAAGTGGCGCCACCCACAATAAATTTAGAAGAACCAAGTGAAGGGTGTGACTTGAATTATGTGGCATCGACTCCACAAAAGCGTAAAATCGATGTGGTATTAAATAATTCATTTGGCTTTGGCGGCACCAATGGGACGCTTGTGTTTAAGCGAGTGTGATTTTATTCAGGGCAGCGCAACTGCCCTGAATGTTTATTAATGTCGTTGTGTTAAGTCGCCTCTGAGTACGCTGATTTCTGTTGAAATATTGTAAGTTTTACCTTGTGAGTCTAGCTCGTATAGATGCTCTTCAAGGTGTTGATAAAGCGAAATTTCTTCATCTCCTAAGAAATGCAAGCATTCGCCTCCAACAAACCAAAGTAGCTCTCTCTTAATGAGAGGAACTAGGTTGGGGTAGCAACGAATAAAGCGTGATAGTAGCTCTTGTGCATCAAATATATAGTCTACGTTGTTCGCTTCTATTTTGGGTTCCAATTGATCCCATTTATCAAGAAAATCAACTTCTTCTTCGGCCAGATCTTCTCTATGGAATGGGTCGTGCTCTGCGATGCGTTGGCGTAGTTCTGTAAAAGCGTTAAGAATGTATTGATTGCGAGATTCCACGTAAAAAACCTATTTAAATGTAACGATTAAGTTGGCAATAGCCTAACGAGATATACCATTATGACATATGCAATTGAAATAAGTGATCTTAAAAAGCGTTATGAAGGTGGATTTGAAGCCCTTAAGGGAATAAATCTAAATGTTGAAAAGGGAGACTTTTTTGCCTTGCTTGGCCCTAATGGGGCGGGCAAATCCACAACCATTGGTATTTTATGCTCTCTGGTAAACAAGACTTCAGGGAAAGTGTCTATCTTTGGGGCTGATATTGATAAAGATTTTGCTAAAGCGAAACAGTACCTTGGCGTAGTGCCGCAAGAATTTAACTTTAATGTATTTGAGACCGTCTTTAATGTTGTTGTGACTCAAGCGGGTTTTTACGGTATCAGTAATCGAGTCGCTGAAGAGAGAGCTGAAAAATATTTAAAGCAATTGGATCTATGGGATAAAAAAGATGTGCAGTCCCGCATGCTATCGGGGGGAATGAAGCGTCGCCTAATGATTGCTCGCGCCCTGATTCATGAGCCTGAAGTGCTTATTTTAGATGAGCCAACTGCAGGTGTGGATATTGAGCTACGTCGTTCTATGTGGGAATTTATTAAAAACCTTAATGAGCAGGGAACGACAATCATTCTGACTACCCATTATTTGGAAGAGGCTGAGCAATTGTGTCGCAATATAGCCATTATTAATAGTGGGCAAATTGTTGAAAATACCAGTGTAAAAGCTCTATTAAAAACCTTGAATCAAGAGACATTTATTTTAGATCTTGATCAACCAGTGAGTGATGACTGGCATGTTGATGGTTATTCGACAAAACTAAGCAAGGACTTATCCACTATTGAAGTAGAGGTGATCAAAGGGCAATCGATTAATCATATTTTTAAAGCACTGGATGAGGCAGGCGTTAATGTGATCAGTATGAGAAATAAATCGAATCGTCTCGAAGAGCTCTTCGTCAAATTGATTAAAGGTTAAGCAATATGTCTAATTCGGAAATTTTTATCGCTTTTTATACTATCCTACGTCGTGAAATACGTCGTTTCACTCGTATTTGGCCACAGACTTTATTGCCGCCAGCTATTACCATGTCTTTGTATTTTGCCATTTTTGGTAATTTGATCGGTAGTCGAATTGGCCAAATGGGTGGCTTTAGCTATATGCAGTACATTGTGCCAGGTTTGATTATGATGTCTGTGATTACCAACTCTTATTCGAATGTCTCGTCTTCATTCTTCTCTGCAAAGTTTCAGCATAGTATTCAAGAGCTATTGGTATCACCGACCCCTAATTGGGTGATTTTGGTAGGGTATGTGTTAGGTGGTGTGGCCCGTGGCCTGTTTGTAGGAGCCATTGTTACTGTCTTGTCGTTATTTTTTACTCACTTACATTTGCAAAATTTGTTTTTGACGATTGCCGTAGTGTGCTTAACAGCCATTATGTTTTCACTGGGTGGTTTTGTGAATGCTATATACGCAAGAAATTTTGATGATGTTTCTATTGTGCCAACGTTTATTTTGACGCCGTTGACCTATTTGGGAGGTGTATTCTATTCGATTGATTTGTTGCCTAGTTTCTGGCAACACGTATCTCTTCTGAATCCTGTTCTTTATATGGTAAATGCTTTCAGATACGGTATTCTTGGTGTTTCTGATATTAATGTATACATGGCGCTCGTGATTGTCGGCATTTTTATCGTAGTGTTATTTACGTTTGGTTTGCATTTGCTTAATAAAGGCAAAGGCATTAGAAATTGAGGAAATAAATATGGGCACTTTACCCTTAGGTCAGCAAACTGAATACGTTTCTGAATACGATCCAGGGTTGCTTTATCCCATTGCTCGAGTAGATAAATGGTCTGAAATGGGAGTCGCCTCTGAGCGTCTTCCTTTCTATGGCGAAGATGTTTGGAACGCTTATGAAGTGTCATGGTTAAACAGTAAAGGTAAGCCGATTGTTGCACTGGCTGAATTTCGTTTCCCCTGCAATTCTCCTAATATTATTGAGTCGAAGTCTTTTAAATTGTACTTAAATTCTTTGAATCAGATGCGGTATGATTCGCAAGAAGATGTTCAGGCAACGTTGGAGAAGGATCTATCCAATGCTGCTGGTGTGACAGTGACAGTTGTTTTGCGAGAGGTTGACTCTATGTCTTCTCTTGTTGTTCTGACACCTGATTATTGTATTGATGAGCTGGATGTCGAGATCGATGAGTATCATCCGAAAGCAGATCTACTGACCCTTGATCGTGATGCAGGTATCGTTGAAGAGCGCTTGGTAAGCCACTTGCTTAAATCCAATTGTCCTGTAACCAATCAGCCTGATTGGGGGTCTGTGTTTATTGATTACAGAGGGCCCCGAATTGATCATGAGAGTTTATTAAAATACATCGTGTCATTTCGTGAGCACACGGATTTTCATGAGCAATGTGTGGAGCGCATCTATATTGATATTATGCGGCTTTGCCAACCTGAGAGTTTGATTGTTTATGCTCGTTACGTTCGTCGTGGAGGATTGGATATAAATCCATATCGTTCTTCTGCTCCGTTAGTGTTGGGAAATGATCGCCTTACCAGGCAATAGACCGCTACACATAAGATAAACCCAAAAGCCACCTTGTTAAAATGTGACAAGGTGGCTTTTGGGCTTTGTCTTTATATGCCATTTTCAATACGGCTTATTTTGTTGGGGTTATGGAACGCTATTAAAGGAAGCGTTCCATTGGAGAGCAAGAGGTTTCAGAAATTAGTCTAAAATTTGAGCGGTGTGATCTTTTGTTTTCACTTTCTCTATGATTTTACTGATAACGCCTTTTTCATCGACAACAAAAGTAGTGCGAACTGTGCCCATAAATTCTCGTCCCATGAACTTTTTAAGCTGCCAAGTTCCATAGAGTTCATGTACCACTCGCTCAGTATCTGCAATTAAAGAGAAGGGAAGTTCGTTTTTCGCGATAAAGTTTTGATGGCGAGTTACGCTGTCTGTGCTGATACCGAGAACCACATAACCTTTTTCCAGAAGCTCTTCATAGTTGTCGCGTAAGTTACAGGCTTGGGCAGTACAACCGGGTGTGGAGTCTTTTGGGTAAAAATACAGAATGACCTTTTTGCCTTTAAATTGACTTAGGGTGATGTTTTCACCGTGCTGGTCTTTTGCTAAAAAGTCAGGGGCGATATCGCCAACTTTTAGTGACATACTTTCATCTCCGATTCCGTTATGGTTAAGGTAAAAAATCGCTTAATATTATTAGCTTATCAACAGTCGAGAGAAAAATCCCCCTCAAAAATCGCTTCCTTGGAATTTACTCGTGCTTTACGTCCCTGAATGATTGTTAAACCTTAGTCTGAACGGTACTATATGCACGCTTATAATTAATTGGAGGCTCAAAATGATCACAGGCAGTTTAGTCGCTCTCATTACCCCTATGACATCAGATGGAGCGGTTGACGCGAAAAAGTTAGATGATCTAATTGAGTTTCATATCCAAGAAGGAACTCACGGCATTGTTGCTGTTGGTACGACAGGTGAGTCTTCCACATTGACTCATGAGGAACATGCCAATGTTATCCGTCAAGTGATTGCGACCGTGAATGGCCGCATTCCTGTCATCGCAGGGACGGGGGCGAATTCCACACACGAAGCTATAGATTTAACTCGCCGAGCCAAAGAGGCTGGCGCTGATGCATGTCTATTAGTAACGCCATATTACAATAAGCCAACTCAGGAAGGGCTTTTTCAGCATTTCAAAAGCATTGCTGAAGCCGTTGATATTCCTCAAATTCTGTATAATGTACCAAGCCGGACTGCTTGTGATATGCAAAATGAGACGGTAGTGCGTTTATCTAGTGTTCCCAATATTGTTGGCATTAAAGATGCGACGGGTAATTTGGAAAGGGGGCAAGCACTGATTGAGGCTGTACCGAGCGATTTTTTTGTCTACTCGGGCGACGATCCTACTGCGGTTGGGTTAATGCTTTTGGGTGGCAAAGGTAATATCTCTGTTACGGCGAATGTTGCGCCTAAGGCGGTTGCTACAGCAGCAGAGTTGGCAATAGCGGGAGATTCTCAAGGCGCTCATGAAATTGATCAAACCATTTCACCTTTGCATATGAATCTGTTTGTCGAATCCAATCCTATTCCTGTTAAATGGGCATGTGCTCAAATGGGGTTGTGTGGTACAGGCATTCGTTTGCCTTTGACAGAGCTGTCTTCAGCCCATCATGAAGCCGTGAAACAAGCGATGATTCAAGCAGGAATCCTTTAATGAAAAATACTTCTTTTAAATTAGCCAGTGCTGGAGTGCTCGCGTTGGCGATGTCTGGCTGTAGTTCCATATTGACTGATCATGCTAACGATTATCAATATGCTGTTTCTAACACAACGCAATTGAAAGAGCCGCCAGGTTCTCTTCAGGTGCGGGATGATTTGGTGATTCCTAATGCAAACGAAATCCCAGATCTTCAAAAAACGGGGAAATTTGTTACGCCCAGAGCCCCTTTTATTTTCTATCCAATGACTAAAATTCCTGTTTCTAACAAGGCTGATCGGATGGTATTTGATGTGCCAGCGGGTTTGGATAAAACCAAAGAAATGGTCAAGGGATTTTTAGGCGCTTTGCATGGGCAAGGTGAAGCTATTGCAACAGATAAAGACAACCAAATAATCAGTGTGCCTTTTGAGTTTGTAAAACAAGGTTTTTGGGGCTCTGTTGCCAGTACGTTTACACGTAATTTTCCTGAGAAAACGGTCTTCTCCTTTACCTTTAAGCCATCTGGGAATGACACGATTGTATCAATGCAGTTTAAACAGCAAGAACAAGGCAAAGATGTCACGTCTTGGCAGAGCCCAGAGAAAGATCCTAAGCGCTATACGGATGCCATTCGATTGTGGGGCAATTTAGGTCGTCAAATTAGTGAGGCGTCAGCTTATCTTTCTCAACGTGGTGAAAATTCACCCTTTCCGATTTGGGTGGATCACAGAGGGATTTTTGCTGTTCACCTTAAAACAACAGTCGATCTGGCTGCTCAGGTAAAGGCGGCAGGCTTGCATTTCGTTGATGGTCAATCAAATAAGTTGGCGATTGATAAACAAGAGGCACAGTCAGGTGCGAAGCTGGATGAGCAAACGTTTCCGTATAAAGTAGAAACCCAGCGGGATGGTAAGTTTTTAGTGATCGATGCCTCTAAAGTGACTGATCCAGAATTTGCGTCGTTCCAATTGGTGCAACGCTTTATAGCGAAATAAGATTAACCCTCACAGCAAAAACCGGAGACTCTCCAATGGAAAAACGACAAGAGCTATACGCAGGTAAAGCCAAATCTGTTTTTGAAACAGATGACCCTGACAAGATGGTTCTGGTATTCCGTGATGATACGTCAGCATTTGATGGTAAAAGAATTGAGCAGCTTGACCGTAAAGGCATGGTGAACAATAAGTTCAATGCTTTCATCATGACAAAGCTACAAGAAGCTGGCATTCCCACGCATTTTGAAAAAGTGTTAAGCGACACTGAAAGCCTTGTTAAACGCCTTGATATGATGCCGATAGAGTGCGTTGTGCGTAACGTGGCGGCAGGTAGTTTGTGTCGTCGTCTTGGGGTGGAAGAAGGGCTTGTCCTGACGAAACCAACCTTTGAGCTTTTCTTAAAAAATGATGCGCTTGGTGATCCAATGATCAACGAGTCTCACGTTGAGGCTTTTGGTTGGGCAAAAGCCAGTGACCTGGCAAAAGCAAAGGAGCTTACCTTTAAAGTCAATGATGTCTTAAAAGCATTGTTTGCAGATGGTGGCATGATGTTGGTGGACTATAAGTTAGAGTTTGGTTTGTTTAAGGGGGAAGTTGTTTTAGGCGATGAGTTCTCTCCAGACGGCTGCCGCTTATGGGATGCCAACACTAAGGAAAAATTAGACAAAGATCGTTTCCGTCAGGGGTTGGGTGGTGTCATTGAGGCATACGAGGACGTAGGTCGTCGTATCGGTATTGATTTTAATGCCTAACATTTGGTGACGCCGTAAATGATGAGGGAGGCTTTTATGCCTCCTTCATTTTTCGTATATAAGGACTCACTTTGATTAACTTTCTTCCCGTTCTTATTGGCTTGCGTTATGCGAGAGCAAAACGTTCCAATCATTTTATTTCCTTTATTAGCTTTTCTTCTGTCGCAGGGCTTGCTCTGGGGGTGACGGTATTAATTACGGTGCTGTCGGTCATGAATGGTTTTGACCGTGAGCTTCAGCAGCGAATATTAGGAATGGTGCCTCAAGCCACTTTGTGGGGAAATCCCACTTTGCCGCATTGGCAAGAGGATATGAAAAAGATTGAGGCGATGCCGGGGGTTAAGGCAGTTGCTCCCCATACAGAAGCGCAAGTGATGTTCCAAGCGGGCTCAAGTGTGCATGGGGCATTGCTAAATGGTATTGATCCAAAAATGGAGCAAAAGGTCTCTATTATTGGCAAACACATGATACAAGGATCCTTAGAAGCACTTAATACAACACGCTATGGTATCGTCTTAGGGTCGCAACTGGCTCAAATGCTGCAAGTGGGGGTGGGAGATAAGGTTACCGCCATTTTGCCAAGGGCAAATGTATCAATTGCAGGGGTTTCTCCAGAGCTCAAGCGATTTACGGTAGTGGGTATTTTTGAAGTCGGCGCTCAGTTGGATGCGTCCTTGGCATATATAAATTATAAAGATGCTGCTCGCTTGAAGCGTTATAAGCCTGATCAAATAGAAGGGCTGCGCATTAGTTTTGATAATTTATTTATGGCTCCAACTAAGATTTGGCAGATTGCTCGGGCTATTCCTGGACAAAATCGCGTCAGCGATTGGACCAGTACACAGGGTAATTTATTCCATGCGATTAAAATGGAAAAAACCATGATCGGCTTGTTGTTGCTGTTAATCGTTGCGGTAGCGGCATTCAATATTGTGTCTACCTTGGTCATGGTGGTTACCGACAAGCGTAATGATATTGCTATTTTGCGAACAATGGGGCTGACATCTCGACAAGTGATGTGCGTGTTTATTGTTCAAGGTATGTTTATCGGGTTGGTTGGTACTTTGGTTGGTTTAGCGTGTGGTATTGCCTTAGCGTTGAACGTCAGTACCTTGGTGAATTGGTTGCAAGCATTGTTGCATGTACAATTTTTAAGTTCAGATGTGTATTTTATCAATTACTTGCCGTCTCAGCTTGAATGGTCTGATGTTAAAGTGATTGTTTCCAGCGCGTTTATCATGACGGTGGCTGCGACTATTTATCCCGCATGGCGCGCCTCAAAAGTAGAACCAGCCGAGGCATTACGTTATGAGTAAAGACATTGTTTTAGAGTGCCAGAGCTTATCTAAACACTATAAAGACGGTAAGCAGATCGTCAACGTATTTGAGTCCATTGATTTTACTTTGCACAAAGGCGAAGCATGCGCCATCGTAGGGGCATCGGGTTCAGGTAAGACAACATTGTTAAACTTGTTGGCTGGCTTAGATCTGGCCACCAGTGGTGAAGTGAAGTTGGCGAATGTGTCTTGGGCGAGTCTTAAGGATTCAAAGCGCGCCATGATGAGAAATAAAGACATGGGCTTTGTTTATCAATTTCATCATTTGCTCCCGGAATTCACTGCGCTTGAGAATATTATGATGCCAATGTGGATTGCTGGCGTTGCAAAATCGGTTGCTATTGAGCAAGGTAAACAATTGCTTGCTCAGGTCGGCTTAGCAGAACGTGGTAATCATAAACCCGCGCAACTTTCTGGTGGTGAGCGTCAGCGGGTTGCTATCGCTCGAGCCTTAGCGAACAAGCCTGCCTGTGTGTTGATGGATGAGCCAACGGGGAACTTGGACGAAACCACCTCTCAGGAGATTCAAAAGCTGATTAATGAATTAAAAATCAGTCATAACATGGCCTTCTTAGTAGTGACTCATGACGAGAAAATGCTTGGCTGGATGGACAGTGCATTCCGCTTGTCAAAAGGCCAGCTCCAACCGATCCCTGAGAAAGTGGAATCAATGCATGACGAATGATATTGTTGCGCTAAATAGCTTGTTTTAACGGTATGAATAAACGAAAAAGCCGCTTTCAGAGAGTCTCTAAGCGGCTTTTTTATTTCATTTTTTCTGTGCTCAAGCTATTCGCTTATGCTTTGCAATTGTGGTTCTGAGAATATTACGAGCGGTTTGTCTTGCGTTGCTTCCAACGTTTGATGACATGTAAGCGCCAAACAAACAAAATAGTGAAGTAGGCTATGATGCCGCAAACCAATCCAGCGCTGGCTGAGCCAACGTACAAGGGCAACCAAATGTGTTCTAGTTTGGCCCAAATCCACTCGACGGAGAGATGGAAGTTTTTTTGGCTCTCTGAGCCAAGTATCCATGAGCCTAATTTGTAATTAAAATAAAAGACAAACGGCATCGTCAGTGGGTTGGTTATCCAGACAAGAGCAATAGACAAAGGAATATTTGCTTTGATTGGAATGGCTACGAGGGCTGATGCAAGCATTTGAAAGGGCATTGGGATAAAAGCCCAAAACAACCCATTTAAAAAGGCTTTTGCGACAGATCGGCGACTAAGATGCCAGAGGTCAGGCTCATAAATCTGACTTCCTAATAGCCCCAAGGCTTTGTTTTGTCTTAGTTTTTCTGGATTTGGGATGAATTTTTTTATATAGCGCTTTGGCATAAGCTGTCAATGTTAAGTTAGCAACGTAAGACATGGAGGTCTGATGTTACTAAGTGTTGTGTCAATTTTGATTGGCGCCATTGTGGTGCCGCGTGAATACTCGTGGCTGTATTCTACTCATATCATTATCTTGTGTCTCTACTTAATCCGCCATCATCGCTTTTTATCCCTTATTTTAGTATTAATTTCCTTTACTTCTATCGTCATCGATGGGTTTTATTCATCGAATCTGAATTGGCGCCCTAATACAGGGCAGCTTGTTTATGTCAATCTTAAAGAGAAGGTTCTTTATACCAATCCATTACCAACGCAGCCTTTTTGGGGAGCAGCAAGGGCTACTCTTGTCCTCATGATGCCAAATGGAGAGCGTCAACGTGTTGCAAATGTGTCAGTAAAAAACATACCGTTTTCTCATGGAGAGACAGCATTTAGTGAATGGGGTGGTGGGCAAAGGGCAGTCCCGATATTGGTTGGAAAGGTCGCCAGCTTCATGTTGCCGAATAAGCAAGGTGGATGGGTAGAGCGACAACTTTACATTGAACACCAAGTGGCTCGTCTCTCGTTGCAAGATGTTCATTGGCTTAGTTATAAATCAAATCGGGCTCGTCATCACAATAACAGTATAGTTACTGAGAAAAATTCATTAAGGCAGCAGATTAATGCTTACCTTGATAAGCACTTTGCTAATTTTTCAAGCTGGCGTTTCACGAAAGCCTTGCTATTAGGAAACAGTGATGATTGGAGTGAACGAGACAAATGGCTTGTTCGAGTATTGGGCTTGGCTCACTTGTTTGTTGTGTCAGGCTTGCATACGGGTTTTGTCTATGGTTTTGGGCGCTTACTAAGTCGCGGGACATGGCGATTGATACCTGAGTCACTCTTGCTGTCCGGTAAGATGACTGCTTGGCGATTGGATGCTTTGCTGATTATTCCCTTGTTGTTTGTCTATGCGTATTTAACTAACTGGGGGGCACCTGTGGTGCGAGCAGGGATTATGCTAAGCCTGTATCTGTTATCCAGAGCGTCCGTGATGCGTTTGTCCCCTTATAGGACTGTTGGTTTCGCATTATGGTTGATCTTGCTCATTGACCCAAGAAATGTGCTGGAGCCAGGGCTATGGTTGTCATTTAGTTTGGTATGCTTGTTAATTGGTTTTGTGCAGAGTGGGAAGAAGTGGTCACAACTACTGATAATGCAAATCATGTTTTCTACTGCGTCTTCGGTGTTAATTCTTGGTTGGCAATCTGATATTTCCGTCGCGACTATTTTAATTAATGTCATCATGATTCCATTGGCTGCGTTTGTTTGGTTCCCATGGGCGATCATTGCTTGTTTTGCATGTTATTTGTCCAGCAGTAGCTACTGCTATGCTTTGCTCGACTCATTATTAAAGCCAGTTATTCATGGTCTCGAGGTCGTGGCGTTTTATTGGCCTCAAGTGTCATTTGAGTTGATCTTTTCTGATCTATTAAAAGTTTTACTGTTGGGTGTATTGGCTTTTTGGGTATGGCAAACACCGTTGAAACGGGGTTGGTTTGGAGTGGTGGCTATTTGGGGAGTGCTCTTGTTACCACGCGGCTTTTTTGCTGGTACGGCATCTTTAACTGTGCGGCACGTAGGAAGTTATCTGGTGGCTACGCGCGGAGGGGAGTTGTTGATGTCCGATCATTGGCATGACAATGTATCTAGTCAGTTTATTAATCAATGGCTTGGTGATCCCAAAGCGACTCCGAGGATATTGTTACCTAATGCCTATAAGAAAACCTTGTCAGCAGACAGTCTTTTGAAGAATCACATTGATTGGGTGGTGCTTAAGAAAGTTCCTTCTAAGACGATGTCGAAACGCTTATCTGCATTGCAAGTGAAATGGATTGTTGTACCAATTGATGAACAGTTACAGTTTCGCAATGTGGATCATCATATTTATGTCTGGCATCAGGCTTGTTCTTTTGCCTTTTTTCTCTTTAAATCTGACACTTGCAAGCGTGTTGAAACGTTAGAGTTTGTGTTAAATTAACAAAAAATTTAGAAGGGAGTGCGCAGTGTTAACCTTTATTCAAACTGGTGGCTTTTTTATGTGGCCTTTATTGGCCTGTTCTATTTTAGCGCTTGCGATTATTATTGAGCGTTTTTGGACGTTACGTAAATCACAAGTTACCCCAAAAAATTTATTGTTAGAGGTAATGACGCGTCTTCGCGAAGATAAAATGAACGTCGAATATATTCGTTCAATGCAAGCTCAAAAAGGTTTAGGCTTTATTTTTGCTGCTGGTCTGCTTAATTCAAAGCATGGGCGTGTTGCCATGAAAGAAAGTATGCAAGAGGCTGCCAGCCATGTCATACATGAACTCGAACGGTTTATGAATTTTTTGGGGACCATTGTGGCCGTCGCTCCGCTTCTTGGTTTGCTTGGTACTGTGGTTGGTATGATTAAGGTTTTCTCCGTTTTGATGGAGCAGGGATCGGGTAATATGGCTTTGCTTGCTGGTGGTATTTCAGAGGCATTGTTAACTACGGCGGGAGGTCTTGGTGTGGCGATTCCAGCACTGATTTTTCATCGTTATTTCAGTCGTCAAATCGATGTGTTGGTTGTCTCAATGGAACAGAATTCGACTAAGCTTGTCGATGCTCTTCATGGTGAAAGAGAAACAAAATCAGGAGCCGCACAGTGAAGTTTCGTCGTCAAAAATTAGATGACGTGCAAATCAATTTAACACCTCTGATTGATGTGGTCTTTCTGTTGTTGCTGTTTTTTGTCATCAGTACCACTTTTAATCATCGCTCTGAGCTGACTATTGATTTGCCATCTTCTGAAGCAGGTGCTCCTGCTAACGATAACAGTAAAGATGTTGATATTGTTGTGACCGCAGATGGTCAGTATGTGATTAATGGACAAACACTGATTAATGAAAAAACCAATACACTAGTACAAGGCATAAAAGAAGTCTCCCATGGTGATTACTCCAGACCTTTAATTATCACGGCGGACGCTAAAGCTCCTTATGAGATGGTGCTGAAAATTTATGATGCAGCCTCTCAGCTAGGTATCACGAAAATTGCTCATACGACACAAAAAGAGCCAGCTAAGTGAGCTTGGAATCGCTACTGACCCGTTCTTGGTATGGTGAGGCAAAGTGGACGCAACTTTTTTTGCCCCTGATGCCTCTTGTACAACGCGTTGTGGAGAAAAAGCGAGCGGCCTTCTTAGCGAATCCTGATCTGTCTTACACGGCCCCTGTTCCAGTTATTGTCGTGGGGAATATCACTACAGGGGGCACGGGTAAGTCTCCCATGGTGGTGGCTTTATGTGAATGGTTAAGAAGTGAGGGCTTTAAGCCTGGTATTGTGTCCCGTGGTCATGGGGCTAAATTGTCGGCTCCAACAAATGTAATGGAGTCAAGCTTAGCACAAGATGTCGGCGATGAGCCCGTTATGTTGGCTCGTCGTACCCACTGTCCTATGGTGGTTTACTCCAAGCGTGCAGAAGCGGTTCAATGTCTGTTAGAGCGGTTTGACGTAGATGTTGTCATCAGTGATGATGGTATGCAGCATTATGCGCTGAATCGAGATATCGAAATTGCGATGATTGATGCAAAGCGTGGCATTGGCAATGGTTATTTATTACCAGTGGGGCCGTTAAGAGAGCCTGTTGAGCGTTTGGCGAGTGTGGACTTCATTGTTAGTATAACGGAGCAATTGACCGCCAAATTAAATAGCTTGCCTTTTCCGGTGATGCCTGCAGCGTTACAAAGTGATTGCTTATTATCTCTAGATGGCTCTCGCTCTTTGTCTTTTGACGAGGCATTTGTTAAGGGGGGCCGAAGTTGGAGTGTGATGGCAGGGATTGGGAACCCTGAGCGATTTTTATCAACTTTAGGATCGTTAGGGTTGAATAAAGTGGACGGTGTGCGTTGGTTTGCCGATCATTATGTCTATCAAGCGGACGATATACCAAAACAGGGCCCTGTGGTCATGACGGAAAAAGATGCTGTAAAATGCAAAACATTATCTCTAGTCAATAATGACCTGTGGTTTTTGCCTGTTAAGTTGGCCTTGCCAGCTGAATTGAAAGTGCAATTACTTCAAAAATTAAACAACATTCAAAAATGAGAAACATCATGAATAAAGTGCTATTGGATATCTTGGTCTGTCCTGTGACCAAAACACCGCTCACATTGAGCAAAGACGGCTCAGAGCTGATTAGTAAAGTGGGTGGGATGGCTTATCCGATTCGTGACGATATTCCAGTGTTGCTTGAGTCCGAGGCTCGCACCTTAACGACTGATGAACGTTTGGAATCCAGTTCCTCAAAATGAAACGTATCAAAATATTAACCGTTTGTTTGGGGAATATATGTCGCTCGCCGGCAGCTCAAGGTATTTTAGAGTCTTGTGCAGATGAGTATGGTGTTGACCTTGAGGTCGATTCGGCTGGGACGGCGGCATATCATGTTGGTGAGTGTCCTGACTCGCGCTCCATTGAAGCGCTGGGAGACATTGGGATCACTATCGCAAACCAAAAAGCCAGAAGAGTTGTGTTAGAGGATTTCGATTATTTTGATTGGATTCTCGCGATGGACAAAGACAATCTTAACTATCTACGTCAAATACAGCCTGATAACAGTCATGCAAAATTGGTTATGTTCGGTGAATTTGCGGAGGGTGTCTCTTTGGGTGAGGTTGCTGATCCCTATTATGGTAAAGAGGATGGTTTTGTGAAAATGCGAGAGCATTTGCAACTCATGTCTCAATCTTTTATTGAGCATCTTACTGCTCACTCTTAATTTCAATTAACAAGGCTGTAATGTCATGACTGACGATTCCCTTGAAACCTTTTTACAACCGCTGTTTATTCAGAAAAATGTCTCTTTAGCCCCTTATAATACCTTCCGTTTTGAGCATAAAGCACAATATTTTGCCGAGATTGATAGCCTTGACCTTTTGACTGAGGCATTACGCTGGGCAAAGCATATCGATATTCCTGTGACCGTGATTGGTGGAGGTAGTAACTTACTGATTAGCGATGAGGTGCTTGGTCTCGTCTTAGTTAACCGTCTAATGGGGAAGACGGCTGAAGTGTCAGGAGATAGTGTTCTTTTGCAAGTATCGTCGGGGGAAAACTGGCATCAGCTAGTGGCTTATACGGTTGAGCATCAGTGGTATGGCATTGAGAATTTAGCGCTTATTCCTGGTACCGTGGGTGCTGCGCCCGTACAGAATATTGGTGCTTATGGGGTTGAAGTTAAGGATGTATTAACGCGGGTCCAAGTCTTAGATGTCATGTCAGAGGCGCTTGAGTGGTTGACAGCAGAGTCTTGTGGTTTTGCTTATCGAGATAGTCATTTTAAAGGGCTTTGGCAAGGGCGGTATATTATTACCGCCGTTGAAATGCAATTGCACTGTTTGCCATCCTATTCTCTTAACTATGGTGGCCTTAAGCAGCAAATCCAAGGTGAGGTGACGCTTGCAAAAGTGTTTGATGCTGTTTGTGCGGTGCGCCAAAGTAAATTGCCGGATCCCGCTAAGCTTGCTAACGCTGGCAGCTTTTTCAAAAATCCTATAGTTAATGCTGAGCAACATGAAGAGTTAAAACGTCGCTTTCCAAATTTGGTGTCTTTTCCTTTTGGAGAGGCGTTTAAATTAGCGGCGGGGTGGTTAATCGATCAATCAGGCTGGAAAGGGGTCATTCACAAGGGGGTGGGGGTCTACGATAAGCAGGCTTTAGTATTAGTGAATTACTCAGAGCATAAAGCGGATGCATTGTTAGAGCTTGAATCTAAAATAAAGCAGTCGGTATTAGATAAGTATGGTGTGTTCTTGGAGCGGGAGCCTGTTAAATTACCTGCGGTAGATGCGATGGCAAGCATTGTTGAGGGTGGTATTCAGTGAAAATTGGCATATTGGATTCTGGTGCAGGTGGTTTGACGATCTTAAATGCCATTCGCCAGAAAAGTCCGGCACTGGACCTTATTTATTTGGCGGATGAGTCGTTTGCACCGTATGGAGAAAAAAGTCCAGAGCAAATTCAGTCCCGTTTGATCAAGATAGGAGCTTTCTTTGAAGCTCAGCATGCCAAGGCTATTGTTGTGGCTTGCAATACGGCTACGGTGGTGGCGATCGAAGCGCTGCGAGCAAGTACCCATTTGCCTGTTATTGGAGTCGAGCCTGCTGTAAAGCCAGCCTGTCGGGTAAGTAAAAAGCGTCATGTCGCTGTCCTAGCGACGCCCTTAACAGCGAAGAGTGAGCGTCTAAAGGAGCTTATTGATCGTTGGCGAGAAGATAGTCAAGTGAATGTGATGTCGTCTCCTACATTAGCGTTTGCGATTGATGGTTGGCCTGAGTCTCAGTCAAAGGTGATTGAAACCGTTGAGTGCCTTTGCCGACAAATGTTGGAGCAAGAAGTAGACACCTTGGTATTAGCTTGTACGCATTATCCTTTAGTGAAAAACCTGTTCGAAATGGCTCTTGGGCCAAACTGTGAAATCATTGAGCCGAATGATGGTGTGGTTGCACAGCTTATTCGTCGGTTGGATCAGGTTTACTCTGACGAAGCGCAGATAGATTTGAGTTCAGAGTCTTTTGGGCAAATTGCTTTGTTTAGCACGCAAGGAACCATGAATATGGACCGTCTGACGCAATGGATAGAGGATAGTGCTTCTATCTGTCAGAAAGAGTATGTTCTGCTTTGATCTGATACCCAGAGATCTTGGTAAACAGAGGTTGATGACCTTTTTTAGCTTTCTTGAGTAAATAAAAAACCCGCCAAATAGGCGGGTTTTTTTATGGAGTAGCGTTAGTTAAGACTAAGGGTTACTCCGTATCAGTTGCTTCCACTGCTTCCGCCTTAATTGATTGAGATGCTTCTTTCTCTCTTTCAAGGCGTGGATCGTTTTTCACTCGTCCTGTTGAAGAGCGACGACGAGAGGTGGCGGCTTTACGTTTTTCTTCCTGTTCTAGCTTGAGCTTTTCTTGCTGTGCGAGAATGGCTTCAGGCAGCGCTACGGGCTCTTTTTGATCGGCGGTATTAGCTGTCACAGCGGGCTTGCCGCGTCCTCTACGGGGAGTGCGAATGCGTTTCCCTGTAGCCGGGGCTTCTGGTGTTTCAGCTGCTTCCTCTTTGGATTCTTCCACACTTTCTACTTGCTCTGTTGCTTCAGTGGCAGTGTTTGCGGCTTCAGGCTCAGACGGCTTACTTTCTTCTACTAACACTTCTTCTACTAACACTTCTTCTGTTTCGGCAGAGGTTGTCTGAGTGTTTGTTGTTACGGCATCACTTGCTTCTGCTTCAGGCAGTTCTAATTTCTCTTCACTTAGTTCTGCTTCAGCTGTTTTAACTGGTTGTTGTGTGACTGCGACAGGCTCATCAGCAACAACTGGTTCTTGAGAAGAAGCGGCCTCTTCGGAGATATCAGCGGATTCCGCTTTTTCAGCCGGTTCCGTTGATTGTACTGCTTCAGATGACTGTGCCTGCTCAGTACTTTCAGTGGCTACCATTTCAGACTGATCTGGTTGAGATGGCGTAGCACGGACATCGCCTAATTGCGCTTTCGCAGACATTTTAGGTTTAGCAGGGCGTGGCTCAGGAGCGACATCTGCTTTTTCCTCAGCGTCTGTTGGTACGGCATTAGACTGTTTGTCTTCTGTCTCGGCTTTCTCTTCGCTCACTACAGTAGTTTGCTCAGTAGGCATTTGAGTAGCCTGTGCATCGGCAATCTCTTCAGTAGCTTCAGTTGGTTGAGCTGCTTCAGGAGCCTTCTCTTCAGGTGCTTTTTTATCGAAAGAGGCTGCTTTTTCTGTTTGAGCAGGCTCTTGAGTCTCAGGTGCCTTTTCCTGTTTGCTTTCTTCCTGAGTAGCGGCTTGCTCTACTTCGCTTTCTTCGTTTGTGTTGCTGTCCTCGTTTCTGTTAGCAGGCTTACGAGAACGGCGAGAACGGCGAGAGCGACGCTGAGGCGTACCATCTTCGTTACTGGCTTCATCGTTGCGACGTGTTTCTTCTGCCTGAGCTGCTGCTTCGACCAAAGCGGCATCTTCTTGCTCTTTTAGCTTTTCAGCTTCAATCGCTTCATCTTTGATCTTGCCGCTACGGCGGATGTTTTCATTTTTCTCGCGTTTACGCTCGGCAACTTCTGGAACAAACTTTTCCTGGCGTGGCGCCTTAGTAGAGCTGTCTTTCCTTTCAGATTTCGCCTCTTGAGAATCTTGTTTGTTATTCGAGCGTGTATTTGTGTTGTTTCGGCTGCCTTTTGCACTTGCTTCCGCTTGCTCACGACGAGATTGACGAGTCGAACGGCTATTTTCTTTACTCGATTCAGTTGCATTATCACGATCAGCATTTTGATGTTTGCTGCGTTTATTGCGGTTATTACGGTTCGAATTTTTGCTGGCTGGACGCTCATTATTACGGTCGCGGTCAGTGTTTCGCTCACCACCGCTATGGCGCTCAGTTTTGGCGGCAGGCTTGTTGGTTTGTGCTTTGCCCGCTGGTGTTGATTTCGCAGCAGCAGGGGCCGGCTCTGCATCACCAAATAGCGCAGTCATAATGCGCTTGAGTAAGCCAGGTTTTTGTGTCGTCACACTCTTCTTAGTTTGTTCTGAAGGAGAGGGAGATGTTGCAGTATGAGCTGGTGCAGGGGATTTGGGCGCAATGCTGGTCACTGCTGCCTGTGGTCGAGCACTTTCTTTAACCTGACGAGGCTCATAAGGTGGTTGTTCTGGTGTTTCAACTAGGGTGTAGCTGTTTTCATTTTGAGAGACAACGGAGCTATCATCACGAATACGTTCAACTTCGAAATGTGGCGTCTCCATGTGCGGGTTGGGCACTAAGATAATATGAACGCTATTACGCTTCTCAATTTTCGCAATGTTAGTACGTTTCTCGTTTAGCAAGAAGGTTGCCACAGAGACAGGTAATACGGCACGGATCTGAGCCGTACGCTCTTTAGAGCATTCTTCTTCGATAAGGCGAAGTACTGACAGAGCTAGAGATTCAACGTCACGGATGAAGCCTTGACCATTACAACGAGGGCAGACAATGCCACTGGTCTCACCTAGGGAAGGACGCAAACGTTGACGTGACATTTCTAATAAGCCAAAGCGTGAAATACGGCCAAGCTGGACACGGGCACGATCCGCTTCCAGTGCATTTTTCATGCGGTTTTCGACTTCTTTTTGGTTGCGAACCGGGGTCATATCGATAAAGTCAATGACCACTAGGCCGCCAATATCGCGAAGACGTAATTGACGGGCAATTTCGTCAGCGGCTTCTAAGTTCGTTTGTAGTGCCGTTTCTTCAATGTCACCGCCTTTTGTAGCACGAGCGGAGTTAATGTCGATAGACACAAGGGCTTCTGTTGGGTCTATAACGATAGAACCACCCGACGGCAAACGGACTTCACGTTGGAAAGCCGTTTCGATCTGGGTTTCGATCTGGAAACGGTTAAATAGTGGGGTAGAATCCGTGTACATTTTGATGCGCGACTTGAAATGCGGCATGACTTGCATCACAAAGTTGATGGCATCTTGATAGGCGCTTTTTTCGTCGATCAACACTTCGCCGATGTCTTCACGAAGATAGTCGCGAATCGCACGAATGACAATGTTACTTTCTTGGTAAATTAAGAACGGAGCGGGTTTTTCCGATGCGGCTTTGGTAATGGAGCTCCATAGGGTGTCTAGATAATCCAAATCCCATTGCAGTTCTTCTGTGGAGCGGCCAACGCCAGCGGTACGAACGATCAAGCCGCCATTTTCAGGTGTGTTGAGACCTGACATGGCTTCTTTGAGTTGTGAGCGGTCATCGCCATCGATACGACGGGAAATACCGCCAGCACGAGGATTGTTTGGCATCAATACTAAGTAACGACCAGCCAAGCTAACAAATGTGGTTAGTGCGGCACCTTTGTTACCACGTTCTTCTTTATCAACCTGTACAATAACTTCTTGGCCTTCGCTTAACACATCTTTGATGTTGATGCGGCCGTCGTGGTTCGATTTTTTAGAAAAATAGGTTTTGGAGATTTCTTTTAACGGAAGAAAGCCATGGCGTTCCGCGCCGTAATCCACAAATGCGGCTTCTAGGCTGGGTTCAATACGAGTGATACGGCCTTTGTAAATATTGGCTTTTTTCTGTTCGCGTGAACCAGACTCGATATCAAGATCATAAAGGCGCTGTCCATCGACGAGGGCGACTCGCAACTCTTCTTGTTGAGTTGCATTTATTAACATTCTAATCATTATATGTGTGAACTCTGTTAGCTGATGCGAACAAGTGTTCAGTGGAAGAGAGCCACAGTTAGATGCGCTGACCCAAGTCTTGAGGTGCTATTTCGTTGTATTTAGCAAAGGAGTGCGCGGTGCGTTTATTAAAATAAAACGTTTTTATGCGGTCGCCGCCAAATCAATAACAAAAAGTCTCTATACCAGTCTCGTTTTTTGCGTTTTTACCAAACGACGCGAACGCGCGGCCGTGCAACTAATGAGAAATTCTTCCACTGAGACAGAATTATCCGAATCATGCGGTTTATTATTTAAGCTTAACTGTTACAGAGGTAAGATAGGGGGCCGAAGTGTCGCTTCGGCTATATATTTCATTTTCAGCGTCTTATCTTCGAGGTGTTTTGTTGCCTCTTACCCTCTGCGAATGTGAATATAGCAGTAAAAACTAAGTGCTTCAATTATAAAGGAAACCAATCTTTGGTTATGTCGGATTCAGAACAAAATTCAGCCCCTCGTCCAGCGGTACGTTATGTCACCATTGATGGCAATAATTCCGGTCAACGAATCGATAACTTCTTGGTTACCTTACTAAAAGGTGTGCCAAAGGGAAAAATTTACAATTTGCTTAGAAAGGGTGAAATCCGCGTTAACAAAAAACGTACAAAACCCGATTATCGATTGGCCCATGACGATATCGTCCGCATTGCACCTATTGTGGTCGCACCGGAGTCGGAAAAACCGGCATTACCGGATCGTTTAAAAAATGATATTGAGGCTCGCATTGTCTATGAAGATAAGGGGTTGATTGTCGTCAATAAACCATCCGGCTTAGCCGTACATGGTGGTAGTGGTCTTAGTTTTGGCTTAGTGGAAGTCATTCGTCAGATGAGGCCACAGGAAAAATTCATTGAGCTTGTTCATCGATTGGATCGGGATACCTCTGGCTTGATCATGATCGCTAAAAAACGCAGCGTTCTGAAAGAACTGCATACGGCGCTGCGGGAAAAAGAAGGTGTACAGAAAACCTACTTAGCACTGGTTTACGGAAGTTGGCCTAAGCGCAAGCTTCAAGTAAATGCGCCGTTACTGAAAAATGAGCTCAAATCTGGCGAGCGGGTTGTTAAAGTCCATACTGACGGTAAAGAAAGCCTAACGCGCTTTAAGTTGGTCAGACAGTTTGAAGGGTATAGTTTGGTGGAATGTGAGCCCGTTACAGGACGAACCCATCAAATTCGTGTACATACGCTTCACGCCGGCTATCCCATTGTCGGCGATGACAAGTACTCGCCTTCAGAGTGTTTAAAAGAAACTAAAGCGTTGGGCTTTAAGCGCTTGTGTCTACATGCAACACGCTTAGATATTATGCTAAATGGTGAGCGTATGTTGTTTGAGGCACCTCTAGATAGAGAATGGCAAACTTTAATGAATGAAAAGCTCGAAGCAAAATTTGGATGATGTCATCTAGCTTGAGTTAATAGAAAGGATTGGTAAATACCAGTCCTTTTTTATTTTTATGTGTCATATTGATCAAATAGTCAAAAAAATTAGTTATGTAAGTTTCTAAAGTCTCAAAAATTCATATAGTTGAATTTCTCATGCTAGAATCGCGCCGACATCCCACTCTCGAGTGGGAGCTTATCGATTTTGGAAGGAGTTGAGATGAAGGTTGGCGGTATAAACATTTTACCAGGGATCATTTCAGTGGTGTTGATTCTGCTGATTTGGTTTGTTATCCCAGTGCCAGAAGGTGTATCGGCGAATGCGTGGCATTTGCTTGCTTTATTTGTCGGAACGATTGCAGCAATTATCGGTAAGGTGATGCCAATCGGTGCGATTGCCGTCGTGGCGATTGCTCTAGTTGCTTTGACTGGTGTGACCAATGCAAATCGATCGATTGCGATGAAAGATGCGCTAAGTGGTTTCTCTAACTCTTTGATTTGGTTAATCGGGATTGCTGTTATCATCTCGCGCGGTTTAACCAAAACAGGACTGGGGCGTCGTATTGGCTACGCCTTTATTTCTGTTTTTGGTAAAAAAACCATTGGTGTCGGTTACGCCTTAGCTTTGTCTGATTTGGTCATCGCCCCAGTAACCCCAAGTAATACCGCCCGAGGTGGAGCCATTATTCACCCCATTATGAAATCCATTGCGGCTGGCTTTAACTCCTCCCCAGAGCAAGGAACATCGCGTAAAATTGGCCACTATCTATCCTTGGTCAGTTACCACGCTAACACCATTACATCAGGTATGTTTATAACGGCAACCGCGCCCAATCCATTGATTGTGAAATTGATTGCCGATGCAACGGGGGCGAAGATCAGCATTACTTGGGGAACATGGGCATTAGCCGCTTTATTACCCGGTGTAGTCTGTATTCTTCTTTTGCCAATGATTATTTACGCGCTGTACCCGCCAGAGTTGAAAGAAACGCCTAACGCCAGCCAGCAAGCGAAAGCGAAATTGGCAGAAATGGGGCCAATAGCTTACGGCGAAAAAGTCATGATTGGTGTATTTGCCATGTTGCTGTTGTTGTGGGCAAACATTCCAGGGATGATTTTTGGTGAAGCCTTTGCTGTGAATACCACAACAGTGGCTTTCATGGGACTCTCTGTGTTATTGGTTAGCGGTGTCTTGACTTGGGAAGATGTGCTCCAAGAAAAGTCTGCTTGGGATACGATTGTCTGGTTCTCCGCTTTGGTTATGATGGCAACCTATCTAAATAAGCTAGGTTTAGTGCAATGGTTCTCTCATGTCATTGAGGGCAACATTGCTGATTTTGGTCTGGGTTGGGAAGCGTCTGCTTTGATTCTTGTCTGCGTATACCTGTATGCCCATTACTTTTTTGCCAGTTCAACAGCTCATGTGACCGCCATGTTTGCCGCTTTTTATTCTGCAGGTTTAGCGCTAGGGGCACCACCATTATATCTTGGTCTTCTGCTGGCTGGTGCTTCTTCTATTATGATGTCACTGACACACTACGCAACGGGAACCTCGCCAATTATTTTTGGTTCTGGTTACGTTAGCATGGGAGACTGGTGGAAAGCGGGCTTTTTGATGAGCGTGATCAACTTAGTGATCTGGGGCGTGGTGGGCGGCCTGTGGTGGAAGGCGCTTGGTTATTGGTAAAAATGGATTGAGTGGCGCGAAGAGGTTGCCGAAATACTCTTACGCCTGATAGAGAAAGAGTCGTTTTAGCTTTTTCTTGTACTGTTTTGCCTTAACTCTTGCTTGGGTGTGGGGGTTAAGGCTTTTTTATATTGTTACCAAAAGAGAGGCCTAAGTGGTCTCTCTTTTCGGCTCTGGCAGACCTTTATTGATCAGATAATATGCTATAAAGAGTGTTTATTTTTCTATATGCTGTATTGGCTGATTAAACAGCGGGATGTCCTCGCCGATGATGTATTTTTTGCGCAAGAGTTCTGAGGCTTTGTCCATGATCATTACTAATAAGACGAGAACCAGTGTAATAAACATCACCACGTCCCAATTCCAAAGTCGCATATTTTCCGCGTAAACCAAGCCTATTCCTCCAGCACCCACGAACCCAAGAACCGCTGCCGAGCGGGTATTGGACTCTATTTGGTAAAGTGTTAGGGCTAAAAATTGCGGGAAGGACTGAGTGAAAATACCAAATCGGTGCTTTTGTAGGTGGTTTGCTCCTAAGGCGCTTAATCCTCGGCTGGGGCGCTTATCAACCGCATCGTGGCTTTCAGCATACAGTTTACCCAGTAGCCCAGTATCTTGAATAAATATCGCCATGACACCAGCCAGGGGCCCCATACCCACGGCACGAATAAAAATCATCCCCCAGATTGCCATGTCTATGCCCCTCATAATGTCAAAAAGACGTCGTATGACAACAGAAATAGAGGCTAAAATAAACGTGTTCATCACCCTTCGAGAGGCTAAAAAGGAGAGAGGCAGGGCGAGTAATGTTGCTGTGAAAGTGCCAGCGAAAACAATGCCTAATGTCACTGCAATTTGTGTGAAATAGTAGCCGAATGGCCACTGACTGACATTGCGCCAAATAAACATTCGAGCAAAATATTGCCCCAGTTTATCAAGCCCTTGAAACATCTGTTCTGGTGTTAATCCATTGAAATAGAAAAAGAAGATATAATAGAAGAGGATAATCAGACCCAGACTGAAGGTGATCACCATATGTCTTCTTCGGCTGGCATAGATTGCAGCATATTGCCGCTCATTATTAGAGCGCTCTGATGTTGAGATTGTATTGCTGTGATTTATCATACTGACATCTCTTTTAATAGGCGATGACGTAACTTGCCGGATATAAAATCCAGTAATGAGACAACGAGAATAATTTGTATGAGTACAATGCTGACCTGATCGTAATGGTCGAGCTTAATTGACGTCATTAGCTCTTGGCCGATACCCCCGCCGCCAACTAACCCCAAAATAGTGGATTGACGAAAATTGGTTTCTAGGCGCATAAAGGTATAGGACATAAAGGTGGGTGCTACCTGAGGCCACAGTCCATAACGCATTCGCATTAATCGGCTGGCCCCTAAAGCACGAAGGCCGCGGACAGGTTTGTCAGAGGCAACTTCCACGGTCTCATAAAACAATTTTGTTTGGCATCCAAAGCTATGTAGGAATAGAGCAAAAAAGCCTGGAATGGGGCCAACGCCAAACGCCATGACAAACATGACGGCCCAAGCAAGTTCTGGCATTGTTCGACAAAACGCGGCAATAGAGCGTAAGCCATAACGTAATGACCAATGTATTTGTGTGTTATTGGAAGCAGGAAAAGAGGCAAAGGTTGCCATTAAACTTGAAAATAAAGTCGCGGCAATGGCAATGGCAATGGTTTGTCCTAATAGAGGAATCTGAATATTTAAGCGATACCCCCAATAGGCAAAAGACCCTTTGGTGTGACCATCAGCAAATAAAACCGGAAGATGCAGAGTCGGCAAAATATCCGACAGGTAGTCAAAAAAATGCGGTATGCCTTGCCAAACGACTGATAAACTAAATTCGGATAGATAACCTGAATAAAAATAGACGATTAAAATTCCGATAGACCAAAGTAAACTCTCACGTTTTTGACGTTGTCGAATACTTTGATAATAAGATTCAAATGTTTGGCTTGGCATATCCCGCGTTTCTCTTTTAATGGCTGCGTCTGGTCTTTGCTGTTTTCGTTGGAGTTAACGATTACCTTGCATAAGCTCACGTTTTAGATCGATTATGTTTTGGTAATCTTTGACCGAAGCTGGAACCATATGAACCATACCGCCTGCTGATTTAGCAAAGCAGCTATGGTCATTTTTATCGAGATCATAAATCGCCTGAGTTAATTCTTTTTTGAACTTAGCAGGTAGGTCATGACGGATAATCACTGGGCCATTTGGAATTAATGGGGATTCCCAGATAATGCGAATTTTTTTCATTAAATCGGGCTGGTCTACACGCATTAAACGCCTAAAAGCACCGGCGGTGTAACCTTTATTATAATCGCCGACCATGGATGTCCAAGTCACGGCGCCATCAAATTGTTTATTTAATACGCCCAAAATATCTTGTTCATGACCGCCAGAGAAAGTCGTTGAGCTGAAAAAATGGTTGTAGTCGTTGTCTTTGTTGCCACCAAATTTTTGTTTAAAAACATGGTTCGGTATCAAAAACCCTGAGGTTGAATCTGGGTCAGCAAAACCAAAAGAGTGGCCTTTTAAATCCGCCAATTTGTGATAAGGGCTATCCGCACGAACGAGGACAACAGAGTGATAACCTTTAGATTGATCTTTGTCATCTGCAGTAATACCAATAATATCAACCGCTTTAGGATTGTTGATATAAACAGAAGCATAGCCTGACGGAGACATATTGATGACGGCATCGATTTTGCCACCGATGAGTCCTTGAATAATGCCAGAGTAATCAGATGAATTACGTAATTTTGTATCAACATTTAATTTCTTATCTAAGAACGCTTTGACACATTGATTATCGCCGATTTGCTCAGTGGCATTTTGACCACCTAAAATGCCTAAGTTTAATTCACGAACAGCGGCAGAAGCGGTGGCACTGTAGGCTAAAATCGTTGAGCCTAAAAGTAGGCTAATGAGTTTGGTTTTCATTGTCTGAATATCCTCGTTGAGATAAGTATTATGAATGCCTAAGAGGCCGGGTTTGCATAAATCCGTTGCTGAATGTCCTCGGTCAGTCCATCTGGCGAGCCGTTATAAATAATTTCTCCTGAAGCAATGCCAACAACACGGGAACAGTATTGTTTCACTTGTTCGATGGAGTGCAGGTTGACCATCACCGCAATATTTTGTGCGCTGATTTCTTGTAGGGCTTCCATGACTCGGTGAGTGTTTTTGGGGTCTAAAGATGCAACCGGCTCATCAGCTAATAAAATACGGGGTGTTTGCATCAATGCTCGGGCAATGGCAACACGCTGACTTTGACCTCCAGATAGGTTTTCCGCCCTCTGTAAGGCCTGGTTGATTAGCCCTGTCCATTCTAATAATTCAATGGCACGTTCCACGTCTTTCTTGGGGAAAAATTTAAATAAAGAGCGCAGCGTACCCGTATCGCTTAATCTTCCTAACAGCACGTTAGTGATCACATCTAATCTAGGGACCAAACAAAAATCTTGAAAAATCATGCCGCATTGAGAGCGCCAATGGCGCAGCGCTTTGCCCTTGAGTAAGTGGGCTTTTTGAGGAGTATCGCTATCGGGAAAGGCGATGATGTCGCCACCTGTGGTGCTGATTGTGCCATTAATCATATGCAAAAGTGTCGATTTTCCCGCGCCAGATCGCCCAATGATGGCCACCAATTCACCTGCGTATAAATCCATACTGAGTTTTTTAATAACAGGATGATGGTTTCCATAACTTTTATCCAAATTGACAATGGAAAGAAGTTTTTCAGATTGCATATGATTTTTGTTCCGATGAGTTTTAATAAAATCAATAGAACATATTTATCTTACATTTTTGTTAAATGCTGATTTAATAATGAATAAACAGAAAGGTTTTATAAGATAATTGAATGGATTTTATAAATAGAGAACGTAGTGAGTCATGCTATATTAAAATGCCATTAAAGAGAGGGAAGGATGTAAATATAAAATGTTTAATATCGTTTTATCATATATTTTTAATGCCTTCCTGATGAAAATTCTGTGCTTTGATATATTGTCAGTCCATCGCTGGCTATCTTTATATTGGCGGGTAAACCTTCCTTATGTTCTAACAACCAACAATCAAGTCGATGACTAATGTGAGTCAGTACCATTTGCCTGGGCTCTAGGGTGTTATACATCCAAAGGACAAGGTTGATGTCATTATGATTTCTTGGAGCGGTTGGAGTCGGTGGTTCGGAACAATCAACTATCAGACAGTCGAGGGTTTTGTTTCTTAAGAAGGCCAAGCTAGCATCTGGTAATCCTACGGTATCCGTCAGATAGGCGAAGGTGAAATCGTCTTTTTCGATCACATAACCCAAGGTAATTTTAGAGTGAATCAAAGGTAAAGGCGTAATGGAAAAATCCTGAAGTTGAACGGTATTAAATGGAATAAAAGGCGCTTGAAAATCCAGTACGCCAGGGTGTTTGTAGAGATCGTCTGCGCCTTTCTCATCATCCGGCCGAAAGACCGGAATTTTCTGCGCTCTTTCTGACCAGCGGAGATGAAATAACCCTTGTACATGATCCATATGAAAATGCGTCAACACAATGCGTGTTATCTCTTCGAAGTCGTAGCGCTCGGCCAAATCACTAAAGCCTGCATCGATGAGTGTGGTGCCAAGTTCCGTGCGAATCTCAAGGCTACAAGGGCCACGCCGAAAGGAATGATCCCGTCTGGCGCGCTCGCAGGCTAAGCAGTGACAACCCCACACAGGAACCTGTGCTGCGTTGCCCGAGCCAAGAATACGAATCGTTAATAGAGATTTCGCCGCTTTGGTTTGCTCTAAGCTTGGTCTTTTCTCAGGGCGCTTTAGCATATGACTGACTCCTTTAATGATGATCCAATAGACGGTTGATATACGCCATCAGTTGTTTAACGGCATGATCAATTTGCGTGCTATTGTCAATCCGATAGCAATCAGCGAGTAACTTTTGTTCCCGCATGAGTTGTTGATTCCTAATAATGCGTGAGTCGATGTCATCAAGCGACTCTCGTCCTCTGTCGATAAGACGTTGACGTAAGGTGGCCTCATCGACTGTGATCAATACCGGCATTAACTGCTCAGGGTATAACGCTCGTGCGGTGGGTAAATAGCCACGGGAACCATTAACAATCACTGTTTGCCCTTGTGCCAGCCAAAGGTCTATTTCACGACCTATACCATAGCGTAGGCCATTGGCTTGCCAATCTAGGGCAAAGAGCCCTAATTGTTTGCGCTGACAAAACTCCTTTTCGCTCAACTGAATATGATTTTCGCTGCCAGAGTGCCAATCTCGACAGATATAGCGATGAGTAACCATTAGGTTTGGCCGCGCCTGAGAAACGTCAATATGCTGGCGTAACGCGGAGATAATAGAGTCTTTACCGCTGCCTGAAGCGCCAATTAAATAAAGGATTTTGCTTGTTTTTTTCATCGCTATGTTTCACTTTACAGACGGTTTATCGTGATAATACTCGTCAACATGGATGAGGCTTGGGGTCAAAAAGCACGTTGACCATTTTTCCAAACCTGCTCAATGTGCACATGGTCTTCCTTCGCGCTACTCCAAATTAGATCCGCTTTACACCCTAAATCAATTAAACCTCTGTCGTGTAAACCAACGGCTTTTGCGGGATTAAGACTGACTAGGTTCATCGCTTTTGGAATGTCGTAATCATTATCTTCTAATCGTGCGATTTTAAAAGCCGACTCCAAAAGACTGGCGGGGTAGTAATCGCTGGAGAGAATATCCAATACCCCAGCAGAAGCGAGTTCATGAGCGGCAATATTGCCTGAATGAGAGCCGCCACGAACAACGTTGGGAGCGCCCATTAAAACACTCATACCTTTTTCATGGGCTGCTTTTGCCGCTTTCTCCGTTGTGGGGAACTCAGCAATCACCATGTTGAAATGATGTGACTCTTCAATATGGTCAATCGTGGCATCGTCATGGCTGGCAAGAGGAATATGGCGGTTGTGACAAGTGTCGCATATGGCTTCTCTAAACTGTGCACTATAGCGTTGGCTGTCATCCAGTTGGCGAGTAATGAAGGCCTCCATCTCCGCATTGGATAATTTATATTTGCCTTGATAGTACTCACGATATTTCTCTATATTGGCGAACTGACGTTGCCCTGGGGAATGATCCATCACCGATACTAACTGCACGTTCGTTTGTTCTAATAAGGCGTGAAAGTTTGCTAACGTATCTTTATGGCTGACTTCGCAGCGTAAATGCAAGAAGTGATCTGCACGTGTTAAACCACGGTCACGGGATTCATTGAGTGCTTCTACCATACGGCTTAGGTTATTTAATCGTTCACTGCCTTCGATGACATCCCCCACCGAGATAGCATCGAACACGGATGTAATACCCGCGCTAACCATTTGCGCATCGTGCACTTTAAAGGCTTGGATGGCTGGCCAGTTGACGCCGGGTCGTGGAGTGAAATGCTTCTCCATATTGTCTGTATGCAGCTCTATCATGCCAGCGGTTAGGTAACCATTTTCGCAATCTAGTGCCGTAGGCAGTGAAACATTGCCTTGATCTATTTGTGTGATGACCCCTTCATTGATGACTAGGGTGCCTTTGATGATTTCATTTGGTAAGACGATTCGAGCATTGGTTAAGATCATGGTGAGTGCTCCAGCATCAATTTATGTGCGATGGTGTTTGATCATTTGCATGGGAGGTATCGCTATAGACTGAAAAGACCTGATCAGCAACAGCGTCACGAACGTGCGCATCATGAAAGATACCTACGACAGCGGTATTGTTGGCGAGCGCCTTTTTAATCAATTGCACGACGACATCAGCATTTTTTTGATCCAAAGAAGCGGTCGGTTCATCCAGCAATAAAATCGGGTAATCTTGAATGAATCCTCGGGCAATATTAACCCGTTGCTGTTCACCGCCTGAAAAGGTGCTGGGGGCAAGTGACCATAGCCGTTCAGGAATATTGAGTTTTTGTAGTAGGTCGGCGGCTCTGTCTTTGGCTTCCTTGTCGGCAATCCCTCGCTCTTTTAGCGGCTGCATGACCACATGCAACGTGGCGATACGGGGAATCACGCGCAGAAACTGACTGACATATCCCATTGTATCCCGTCTGACGCTCAGCAACTGGTGGCTAGAGGCTCTGGCCAGATCCAACATCTCTCCCTGATGACGAACGTAAATAGCACCGGAGCTTGGCAGGTAATTGGCGTATAAAGTACGTAGCAAGGTGCTTTTACCCGAACCACTGTCACCATGCAGCACGGTGCATTGACCGGCAAAAACCTGTAAATCAACCTTGTCTAAAACAGGCAGTTGTATACCGCCTTGATTGTGCAAAGTGAAGGTTTTACTGAGCTGCTCCACATTGATCATTGTTGTCATGTTAAATCTACCTTGTTAAAGAGGATTAAGGGGTCAGCACGGAAGACACTAATAATTGGGTGTAAGCATGTTGCGGATCATCGAGCACCTGATCGGTCAGTCCGGTTTCGACTATCTTGCCGTGGCGCATCACCACTAAACGCTGGGCCAGCAAGCGGGCGACCGCCAGATCATGGGTGACGATAATCACCGATAGATTCATCTCGGTAACCAAGGTACGTAACAGGTCTAACAAGCGGGCTTGCACCGACACATCGAGACCACCAGTCGGTTCGTCCATAAAAACGACTCTTGGGTGCGTCACCAGATTGCGGGCAATCTGAAGACGCTGCTGCATACCGCCTGAATAGGTGGCGGGTTTATCGTCGATGCGGTCCACGTCCAGTTCAACATCTTGCATCCACTTCATGCCTTTTTCGCGGATTTTGCCGTAATGTCGCTCACCGATGGCCATCAGGCGTTCTCCAATGTTTGCTCCTGCCGAGACCCCCATGCGTAGACCATCACGGGCGTGCTGGTGGACCACTCCCCATTCGGTTCTTAATAAGTAACGACGTTCGGTTTCTGATAGTTGGTATAGGTTAAGCCAGTTATTTTCTCGGTTGAGATACAGTACCTCGCCATCATTTGGCGCGAGGCGGGCGGATAGACAAGTTAATAATGTGGACTTTCCAGAGCCTGATTCACCCACAATACCTAATACTTCACCGGGATAGAGGTCGAAATTAATGTCTTCACAACCTTTTCCTGGGGCGTACAGCTTGGTCAGCTTGTTCACTTTGAGTAACGGTGAATTTGAACGATCTTGTTGGAACAACTGGGTATTAGTCATGGGTTTTTTCTCCAGCCTGGGAGGGAGTCGCCTCGTTTTTACTTATCTGCTGTCGGCAGTAATCCGTGTCTGAACAGATGTAGCTGCGAGTGCCTTGATCGTCGATGATGACCTCGTCTAAGAAGCTGTCTTCTGAGTGACAAATTGCGCAACGCTCTTGCCATGTTTGTATTTCAAACGGATGGTCTTCAAAGTCCAAACTTTTGACCTTAGTGAAAGGTGGAATGGCATAAATACGCTTTTCGCGTCCTGCGCCAAATAACTGCAAGGCTGGCATTTGATGCATCTTTGGGTTGTCAAATTTTGGAATGGGCGATGGGTCCATAATGTATCTATCATTGACTTGCACCGGGTAGGCGTAGGTGGTCGCAATATGGCCGAAATGGGCGATGTCTTCATAGAGTTTGACGTGCATAACGCCGTAGTCTTGTAGGGCGTGCATTTTTCGCGTTTCCACTTCGCTGGGTTCGATAAAGCGTAGCGGCTCAGGAATAGGTACTTGGTAAACGAGAATCTGGTCGGCTTTTAATGGGGTTTCTGGAATACGGTGGCGGGTTTGAATCAAGCTGGCTTCTACGGTGTTTTCCGTTGTCTTGACTCCCGTTAGGGCTTTAAAAAAGGCACGAATACTGACGGCATTTGTTGTGTCGTCGGCCCCTTGGTCGATGACTTTTAGTACATCAGATTCACCGATGAGCGCAGCGGTTAATTGTATTCCACCCGTTCCCCAACCATAAGGCATGGGCATTTCTCGGCCGCCAAAGGGTACCTGATAACCAGGGATTGCTACGGCTTTGAGAAGCGCACGGCGTATCATGCGTTTGGTTTGTTCATCAAGATAAGCAAAATTGTAGCCGTCTTTGATGGGCTCAAGAGTGGCTTTGTTTATCGATGTAGTAGAAGAAATGCTCATGCTTGTTCTCCTGAGGTTCCTTGTTGTTCGTTATCCATCCTCTCTTTGCGAAGGCGACGTAATAATTCCAACTCAGATTGAAAGTCAACGTAATGGGGAAGTTTTAAGTGAGAAACAAAGCCTGCGGCTTCCACATTGTCACAATGGGATAAAATAAACTCTTCTTGCTGGGCCGGAGAAACACGCTCTTCTCCGTATTTCTCGGCTTGCAAGGCGCGGTCGATTAAAGCCATGGACAGGGTTTTACGTTCGTTTTGTCCAAAGGCCAGCCCGTAGCCGCGAGTGAACTTAATATCATCGTTTTCTAACTTGCTAAAGCCATTGATCATTTCGCATTCGGTGACTTGCAGAGTACCTATATCGATACTGAAGCCCAGTTCGTCTGGGGTGATGCTAATGGTGACGTCCCCTGTGCGGATTTCTCCCGCGAAAGGGTGATTGCGCCCGTACCCCCGCTGAGTGGAATACCCCAGTGCCAGTAAAAAACCTTCATCACCTCGGGCTAGGGCTTGTAGTCGAGCACTGCGATGACAAGGGTAAGCTGGTGGGTCTTGGGTGATGTCAGTGGGTGTGGTTTGTTCATCGACTTCCTCCACCATAAGGTTTTCTCGCTCCAGCATATGCAGTACACGTGTCATGGCTTCGGCATCATCTTCTTGGTTGGTCGAAGTGATTGTTTCGAGTTCTTCGGGTGTTCGGCCGTCGGCAAGCAGAGTGAAGTCTAATAGTCGGTGTGTGTAGTCAAATGTGGAGCCTAGCAGTTGTCCACCGGGAAGGTCCTTAAAAGTAGCTGAAATACGCCGTTCAACTTGCATTTGTGTGGTATCGATTGGATCGCTGCAGTAAAAGCGGCTGAGTGTGGTGCGATAGGCGCGTAATAAAAAAATGGCTTCAACCAGATCTCCGGCGGATTGCTTGATGGCCAAAGCCGCTAACTGCGGATCATAAATGGAACCTTCTGTCATCACACGGGCAACCGCCAAAGGCAATTGCTCGCTGATTTGTGCCACTGATAATTCAGGAATGTCCAAACTACCACGACGGGTTTTGTCGAGTAATTTGTGTGCGTTGTTTATGGCGGTTTCTCCACCCTTAACGGCAACGTACATTTAAAGTACCTCCACTTGAGTGGTTCGGGGTAGGCAAACTAAGTGCGTTTGATCGACGAAGATAAAATCCAAACCAAGTGGAAAAGAGGCATTTCGTTCTCCTGTTTGGTTTGATAAGTAGTCCAATAACGCAAGTGGAAGGTCACTGATAGAAACGAATTTCGCCGTTTCTATGCCAGGTCCAGTGAGGCGTAAATTCCCCTCGTCTGAGAGATCGTCTTTTATGCTGCCGACTTGTACGATCAGGGTACAGCCTGTTTCTGGGTATTCATTTGTTCCCTTTGAAAAGTGTTGAGACAAGTCGGCAAATGAATCCAAATCATCGGGGCAAAGCAGAGCGAATAGGGCTTGTTGGCTTTCGTCAATAATGGACACGCCAGTATGAAAATGCAGATTGTGTTTTATATTCGTGGTATGAAAATAGGGTGATAGCCAAAGCGGTGTTTGTTGGTCTAGCATGGCTTGGCATATGGCGAAGGTGCTGGCATTGAGATGATCGATGGGGTCAGGTGAATTCACTGAAACCAGTGTGCCGGGCTCGCTCATGGCTTTGAGTAATTGTCGAAAGGCTATTTGACTGTCATGAATGAAATGTTGGAAACCCTTTACTAAGGTAGGTTTGATCATGGTTAGTCTTCCCCTCTCACTAGAGTAAAAAAGTTCACCTTGGTTTGGGCGACCTCATCCGCTTTCCTTTTTTTCTGCTCGGCTAAGTGGTTTGCCAAAGGCTGAATAATGTTCGTTATCAAGTCTTGTTGGTAGGTTTGGTCTTGTAGCATGGCATCCAGTTGTGCAGCGCGAGTAGCGTGTTCTTTATTGCGTCCTGCAATGTAGCTGTGGCCATAGTAACCATTGCTGGAACGCACCACACATCGGGTCATGGTCATATCGCCAAGGTTGAATTGAGAGCCGGTACCGCCCATGCGCCCACGAACTTGGGTTAGGCCCACTTCGGCGGCGCGGATGGTTTCAAAGCGATGCCCATTAATATAGGTATCTGATAAGTCGATGAGCGCTTCTGAACTTGACTTTGCTATTACTGACATCCAGTGCTGTCGCGCTTGTTGGTTTGACTCGTTAAGGTTTTCACTCGGCATCATTAAGGCTCCACGCTGTATTCAAAAATATCGCTGCGGCTGATGCTAATGGAATACTCCATCAGCTCACCGCTTTCAATCAGATAATATTGAGAATGGATTTCCATGACAGGAACCCCACGACCAATTTGTAGCTGCTGGCATTCATCAAAGGTTGGCATTCGGGCTTTAAGTCGTGTGGTGCCTCGGGTGGCATGAAAGTGATAGTGTGTTTTTAAAAAGCTGTGTAAGGATCCCGATTGGTATTGGCTCATAATCTCTTTGTCGACGCCAAATAAGTGATGCTTGATCAGTGTGGTGGCTTGCTTATTAATAGAGCGACAGGTTTTGATTAACAACACCTCTTGGTTTGCGTTCAGCTTAAGACGCAAGGCAAGGTCTTGGGGTAGTTGATAGTCACAGCATTCAAGCACCTGAGTGTCTAAGGTTAAGCCAGCTTTTGAAAGGTTGTAGGTAAAGCATGACTGGTTATTTAAAGAGTAACCAATAGCAGGTCGGGTCACTTGATTACCCAGCCCTTGAAATCGTTTTACTAAACCATCTTGTACCAGTTCATCAATAGCACGACGAACGGTGTGCCGATTGACATTAAAACGACTGGCTAGTTTTTGTTCGGGTGGCAGTAAATCACCTGACTCGTACTGATGGTGAATTTCATTTTTTAGTTGTTGGGCAATATCTAAATAAATGGCCATGATGTTCTCATTCATATTTCTTGGTTTGTCTAGACAAATTTATAAGACAAAAAAAAGAAACAAATTATGGGTTTGTTGAAACCATGGTAGGGGAGATATGTGACGGTTTGGTTATCTAGACAAGTCAAAAAAATGAAGAATACATGACAGTAACCTTTTGTCGAGCAATAAAATAGAGTCAGTCGATTATCTTGTTTTTCCTATTTTACTCATGATCAAAGCTTATCTGATATAAGTCATCACGAGACTTTGGCTGTCCCGTTATTATGTCCTTTTAAAGTCTTTTTCATGTTGCTGTAAAAGGAATCTCTATGAAGGTGGGTGGCGTAAAAATTGTGCCAGGAATTATTTCGATCATTGTCACGTTGGGGCTTTGGTTTGTCGTGCCAGTGCCTGAAGGCGTTTCTGCCAACGCTTGGCATTTGCTGGCTTTGTTTGTGGGGACCGTCGTTGCGATCATTGGTAAGGTGATGCCCATTGGCGCCATTGCGATTTTAGCGATCACTTTGGTTGCCTTCACGGGAGTGACTAATAATTCGCCTTCAGGTGCAATCAAAGATGCGTTAAGTGGCTTTTCAAACTCACTTATATGGTTGATCGGTATTGCTATTATGATTTCACGTGGGCTTGCTAAAACGGGGCTAGGGAATCGCATTGGCTATTATTTTATTTCTCTGTTTGGCAAGAAAACCATTGGTATTGGTTATGCTTTGGCTATTTCGGAATTAGTGATTGCCCCCGTGACACCCAGTAATACTGCTCGTGGCGGCGGTATTATTCACCCCATTATGAAATCCATCGCAACCAGTTTTGGTTCTTCACCAGAAGAGGGCTCATCGCGTAAAATTGGTCATTACTTAGCCTTGGTGAATTACCATATTAATCCGATTACCTCGGCTATGTTTATTACGGCGACCGCTCCCAATCCCTTGATTGTGAAGCTAATATCCGATGCAACTGGAGCGAACATTAGCATCACTTGGGGCACTTGGGCATTGGCCGCTCTTTTGCCTGGCTTAGTGTGTATTGCGCTTGTGCCCTTAGTGGTTTACGCCATTTATCCGCCAGAGGTGAAAAGCACGCCAGATGCGAGTGCCTTTGCTAAATCCAAACTCAGTGAAATGGGGGTGATGAGCTACGGTGAAAAAGTCATGGTGGCGGTGTTTGCTCTCCTACTGATCCTTTGGGCCGGTGTACCTGCGATGCTGTTTGGCTCGGCATTTGCCGTCAATACAACCGCAGTCGCTTTTTTAGGGTTGTCGGTGCTCTTAGTCACAGGTGTATTAAGTTGGGAGGATGTTCTTAAGGAAAAATCCGCTTGGGATACCGTTGTTTGGTTTTCTGCCTTGGTGATGATGGCCACCTTTTTAAACAAGCTTGGCTTGGTGCATTGGTTTTCCACCGTGGTAGAAACCAATATTGAGCATTTAGGTTTTAGTTGGGAAATATCGGTATTGATCTTGGTGGCAACCTATTTTTATGTGCATTACTTTTTCGCCAGTACGACGGCCCATATCACCGCCATGTTTGCGGCTTTTTACGCTGCGGGTTTGTTATTAGGCGCGCCTCCTTTGTACCTTGGTTTATTGCTTGCTGGTGCTTCTTCTTTGATGATGTCACTGACTCACTATGCCACAGGGACGTCGCCGATTATCTTCGGCTCTGGTTATGTGTCTATGGAAGATTGGTGGATTATGGGCTTTATCATGAGCTTAGTGAACCTCTCGGTTTGGGGTATCGTTGGTGGTCTATGGTGGAAAGTACTGGGTTATTGGTAGAGTACTGTTATGATGGTCGTGCCTGCGGCTTCGTGCAAAGGTCTCTGGTAGGTCATCATTTGCTTGTAAAGGTTCACGTTTGACTGTATTTCCTTTCTCTACTGGGTAACATGAAGCATTAGCTTTTGGCTTGATGTAGCTGAGGAGAAAGGAACGTGACAAAAAAACAATTTTGGGTGGATCCGTATCAGACTGAACTGACGATGACTATTAGCAAACTGGATGGAAACCAAGTTGAACTTGCCGAAACGATTTTCTATGCGGAGTCGGGTGGCCAAGAAAGTGATGGGGGCACGATTGGCGGTTACCAGGTAGTCAGCGCTGAGAAAAGGGATCAATCGATTCTTTATACGCTAGAGTCGACTGCAGGTTTTCAGATTGGGCAAACCGTTGATGTCAAAATAGATTGGCCAAGGCGATACAACTTGATGCGTCTGCATTTCGCTGCGGAAGTGGTTCTTGAATTGTTTTATAAAGCAATTCCCAATCTTGAAAAAATGGGTGCGCACATTTCAGAATCGAAAAGCCGTATTGATTTTGAGTTGCCAGAAAGCATCTCGCCCATGTTACCCGAGATACAAGCTCAAGCTCAGTCGTTGTTTGATGCGGATTTGCCCATCGAGAAAGACTTTTCGGATGTACAAAAGGGGCGGCGTTATTGGAAGGTCGAACATTTTGCTCAAGTGCCTTGCGGTGGCACTCATATTAACCGCACCTCAGAAGTGGGACATATCAAACTAAAACGCAAAAATATAGGCAAAGGGAAAGAGCGAGTCGAAATTTATTTGGTATGACCCTATTTGCCGAATCCGTGTTTTATATTATGTCCTCGATCTTGTTTTAGGTCGTTCTGTGTTTCTCTTTTCCTCATAGTGATTGTGTTTGCAATCACTATGAGGAGTAAAGTAATGAAATTAGTGTTGGTTTTGATGTTACTTGCAATGGGTATGACCAGTAAGGTCAGTGCACAAGGTGCGGTGGGCTTTGAGCAAATTATTTTGTATCCAGGCAGTGATAGACCCTTAAAAACCAGTATTTGGTATCCGTCACAGACGCGTTTTCCATTGGAAAAAATTGCCGAAAATGCAGCGTTTATTGGAACAGATGTGGTCCGAATTGGGACGCCGATGACGGGAAGTTTTCCGCTGATAGTGATTTCTCACGGTTATAGGGGGAACTGGCGTAATCAGAATTGGTTAGCAACTAAGTTGGCCCACGATGGCTATATAGTGGCAGCCATCGATCATCCTGGCACCACGACGTTCGATCACTCACCACAAGCGGCTGCGCAATGGTGGCAACGCCCCAAAGATATATCACGTTTATTGGATTGGTTGTTACACTCATCCATGTGGCGTCGTGATATTAATCGCCATGATATCACTGCCATAGGCCACTCTTTGGGAGGTTGGACTGTCATGCTTTTAGCGGGCGCGCAATTTGATCGAAGCCAGTTGAGGCAGGAATGCATTGCCAAGCCAAATCCTCGAATATGTGGTTTGATGCCTGAATTGGGCTTGGATAAGCCACAAATCGGTGAACCAACAGGCAGCCTAAAAGACAAGCGGATTAAACGAGTCGTTTCGTTGGATTTGGGCCTAGCGCGAAGCTTGCTACGTCACAGTTTACAAACTTTGACCACACCCACTCTGATACTCGCTGCTGGTGTCGATATTGGCGATTTACCGCAAGCGGAAGAATCGGGCTTTCTCGCAAAGCATATCCCTAAAAACAGACGTCATTACATTGTCTATCCTGATGCTGCGCACTTTAGCTTTATCCAGCTTTGTAAACCAGGGGCGATAACGATGATCGACAAAGAAAACCCAGGCGATGGGATTGTTTGTCGAGATGGTAAAGGACGTTCACGAAAGGCGTTGCACCAAGCCATGTATCAGGACATTTTGTCTTTTCTACGTCAGTCCTAATTTATTGTCTGTTCGAGCGTCGAAAGGCGCTCGGCGTCTGCGCAGTGACACGGGCAAACTCTCTATTGAAATTGGATTTGGTTTGGAAGCCGGAATCTAAGTAGATTTGAGTGATGGGCTTATCTGTTGTGATGAGCAACTGTTTGGCGCGCTCAATACGATATTCGTTAACCACTTGAGACACGTTTCGCCCATACATTTGATTTATTGCGCTGGAAATCTGGCGTGCGGGAATGCGTGCCTTTCTGGCAAGTCTGTCTAGAGAGAGGTCTGGGTCTAAAAAGACTTCTGTTTTAGTGAGTAAGGTGTCTATTTGATCTATTATAGTTTTCGCTTCGTCGTCTGTTTGCTGATGAGTCTTATTCTTTTGTTGTTCCTCTACCGTGGTTTCTTCTTTATTTTGATTGGCTGTTTCTGTCATGCTTGGTGCGATACTTAGGCTAATCCTGATCACTGCGATAGCGAGCATTGGCAATAATATGGCATGACCTATGGCTAAGATATGAATGGCGTGAACGCCTGCGAAAAGCGAGAAATCAATGGCCAACGCGCCATCAATACAAGCCGACATTAACAACATGGCCCCCGCCACTCGTTCTGCTTTTAGTGCTTGTTCAATATCGGATAAACGCACCTGCTCAGGAATGTTGGTTACTCTATATGAGGCTCGAATCAGTGCGACGCCGTAACTTACGTAGAGTAATGTCAAAAGAGGGTCTAAAGGTGGTTGCCAAAAGGGGTAGGTAAGTGAGCCTAAAAAGACAAAAATGGGTGGTAATAGATGCCAAAATCGAAATCTATGACGTTGATGAGCGTTCGCAAAACAGTACCAAGCGGTAACAGGGATACATGACGCCAAGATCGGTTGGAAAAAACGAAACAGTGGATAATCAAATGTCCAACGTAGACCAACGACTGTTGTTGTTAGGGTGCATAAAGCAATAAAGACAAATGCTGAAGGCGTGTTCTCTTCACGTCGAATAAACAGCATAATAGCCAAAATGCCTAGCAACAGGGCGACCACAAAAGGTAAGGGAATAGCAATCATCTAAACTCCGTTTCTTATTTCTTTGGTCGCTATTATGACCTAGAAAGCCATCAAGGACGTCCTAGAACCTGATTTAGGACGCTATTGTCTCCTCAAAACTCTAGATTTTCATCTTCGATCGGTTTTGTTGGAGAAAAATATGAACGGGTATTTTGATGGGTGGCGGCGTTTTTGGCAATTTTCAGGAAGAGCATCGCGAGGAGCCTTTTTGACCTTCTTTTTAGTGAATATGTTGATCTCTGCGGTGTTTTTTGCTTTGGAAGCCTTCTATCTGACGACATGGAAAGTTGAAGTCATTTACAGCTTGCTGATTTTGCTTCCCATGTTGTCTTTAACGGTGCGAAGACTACACGACACAAATCGCTCTGCGTGGTGGTATGTGTTAGTAATAAAAAATTTCATATGAAGAAGTTGGTCTGATACTTATAGGTTTTTGTAAGATATTTCAATATAAAGCAAGCTGTTCCTAGATATATTGAAAGTACCGCGTTGTTTTGATAGCTTGGTGCGCTTATATGAAGTAATGCACAGGGAATTATCGATGTTTGGATTGATACGATATAAGGTTCATTTATGCTGTGAGGTGAAAGGGCGTTTGACTGTAGGTGGCAAACCACTAATAAATCAGCTAGTTGAGCGTAGCCTGACTTACGATGAAGAAGAAGTTGATAGTGTTTATACAGACGATGGTGGCTATTTTACCATGCCAGCTAAGTCATTAAAATCACGTCAACCCGGTAGTATTTTTCATCAACCAGTAGTTCGTGTGATTATTATAACACGATATGAAGGGGTAATGCATACTCTATGGTTTAGTAATCAAAGAGGAATTAACATACCTAATGAATATAAAAAAAGAATGTCATCTTTGAATGGTGATTTAAGTTTAGAATCGATAGATCATGACTTTACAGACCCCAATGATAAACTTGAAAAATATAGTGTAGAAAGTATTTGTCGTTGGGAAAATATATAAAAGGAATTATAATATGAGCTTATTAACACCGAGCTTATCCGTTGAACTGGCAGCTTTATCATACGATGTTAAAAAACCATCATCAGTATTTGGCGGTTATGATCTTAAAATAACTTCAACAGTAAAAGGCTTTTTCAGTTTCGATTTGTCAAACGGTCCGATTAAAGCTACTTCAGGTGGTTTTGTGTCTCATATGAAAGGAAATGAGACTGGTTTCGTTTTGGTAGGCAAGGGGGTTTCAACTGTCGGCCGATCGAATCCCTTTAAAAATGACCTAGTTTTTTCTATGCGAGGTACTGACGCTGCCAGTGATTGGTCTAGTGATTTTAGAACATCCATATGCGTTAGTGATTCTGGGAAAACAGTGCATTCTGGTTTTTATGAAATTTTTGAAATGATCAAGGGGTCCCTAGCGAAACATGTAGAGCAAATGAAACCTGGTGGAACTTTGCACTGTGTCGGTCATAGTTTAGGAGGAGCGCTAGCCCTGATGGTTGCCGATTGGGTTAAGTCAACATATTCCTGTGAGGTGAAGCTTTATAGTTTTGGAGCACCAAAAGTTGGGTATACTGATTTTGCTTTGTCTGCAACCAATAGAATTGGATTAAAAAACATTTATCGTTGTGTAAATGGTGGCGATGTCGTTCCAATGGTTCCTGTATGGCCATTTGTTCATGTTCCCTATAATGCAGCTGAATATTGCCTTGATAATAATAAATTAATAAACCCTCTTCAGCATAAAATGGTGCGTTATAGTCGTAATTGTGAGGGTAAAACATGGACGTCTATTAATAAAGAAGTTGGTTTTCATTCAAATAAAAGAGTTGTTTTAAGTGTAAAACAGGCTTCACAGGTACAGCCATCTATTTTCTGGATGAATCGTCTAAGCGAAGGGTTATTGACTCTATTAAATGATACCAAGCATGGAGCAGCTCAAGTGTTGCAGTCTGCAGTAGCTAACGGTTTAAATCTATATGATAAAATAGCTATGATCTTATCAGAAGGAGCTCTTGGTTCGCCAAGTCTTGCGGGAGCTGCGACTGGGCTCCTTGCATGTATGCTGAAGTTTTCTGGATATGCGGGCGTTAAGGTTAAAGATTTGTCCTATAGTTTTATTCGCTGGGTTTTTGAGCAAACGCTAAAGATGGTTTATCGTTTAGCTAGAACTGCATTGTCTCTAGTCGATTAATATCTAGTTGATTTGCATAGTTTTATATGTTTTAAAAAGCGCTTCAATTTTGAAGCGCTTTTTTTTAGAAAAATTAATGATTATGAACACTTAAGGAAAAGCAAATGGAATTAAAGACGTTAGCCATCATCATGCTGATATTACAGCCGATTTTTGTTTATTTATACATAAATAGTGTTGTTCGTCCTAGTATTTTTATTGCTATAACGGTGCCAATGAGTATTTTTTACGGTCATGACTTTTTGCATGCATTGTTTATTTTTGGCGGAGTTAATTTAGTCGGTGTGTTACTTGTTAAGTTAGCGGAGCGTAAAGGATATACAGCGTTCTCTCCCAGCTATTTCTTCTCAGGTGTTATTTGTTGGTTTATGCTTTTTGGGATAATACGCTTTATTGCTTCTTATCTTAGTTTGCCTTCTGTACAAAAAATATCGGCCTCATTTCATGAGCTGTTGGCTTTTCCAGAGCCTGTCTGGTGGCCTGTGATTGCTTTTTTAAGTGTGAGTGTTGCGGCGTTAGCCATGAGTGCGACGATATTGGTATCAGATGGAAATCGTTTCGCTGCGTCTAAATTTCTTGTTTTATATGGAGTCATAAGCCCTATACTGCCTTTATTTGGTAACTACTTTTGGATAAGTCAAGGGGTGACGTTTTTGGTTGTGGTTTGCGTTCTTGGTGCATGCCAGAAGCATTTTTTTAAAGATAATATTGAAGATGAGAATAGGATTGCTCTTGGGTTTGCTGGTGCACTTTTATTATCAATCCTACTTTACGTGATAAATGGTTTTTTTCATTGGTATTAATTGCTTAGCTCATGGCTTAGAAAAAAGGGCAGCCAGATGGTTGCCCTTTTGTTTATTCGATCAGATAAACCATTGTAAAGTCGCTTACTTAAGAGACTTTAGGAATCCCTGTGATGTAACCAACAGCAGCACCATAACGATCTTTGTAGTTAGCTCGGATATATGGATCTAATGCATCTTTTACTTTGTCATGCAATGGGCTTTCCCAGTCGCCTGGGTGTTGCATGTTGCTCATGATGTAGGTCCAGCCGTTAATTTCGTCAACCGCATGCAGGCCAGTTGATTCCGCGCCTGCTGGGCAAGACATAATGCGAGATAGGTCGCCGCTGTCTACATTATAGGCCCATAGGAAGTTGTTAACATGATTGCCGCTGTCTTCACCAATAAACAAAGTGCGAAGCTTTTCAGAGTACTTGATATTATCCGGGTTAGCGATACGGTCAGCATGGGCTGTATTGCCAATTGCATCGGCTGTTTTTAGGTCTTCACCCGTTAGGTTGAATGGAGCGTGCATGTGAACTGATACCCATTCACTGTCAATGCGGTTGCCATCGCTGTCTGTTTGACCGCCTGTTAGCTTGTGCTCGTATACGGCACCAGCTTTTGGTCCTTGAACATGGATGTCATTGCTGCCATCCGTCATGGTTTTATAGATGTAAGACATTGCTGAGTAGGCTTTTTTGTCCTTTATGTTGACCGTTGTACCTTCCATTTTGGTAAATCCTAAAGAGCCACCAACAAGCGCTGCATAACGGTGTGTTTCCAAGAAGGCTGCTTCTTTTTCCATACCTGGTTTCAGTTTTACCCAGTTTGGTTTGCCGCCGTAGCCAATCTTAGTGAAGCTTGGGTCTTTTGGGTCTTTATGATGGATTTCCATGATGTCAGAAGATTTGATGCCCGCATCAACCAGCCGTTTGATTTCATCGCTATTGGCTTCGCCCAGTTTGATCCAAGAAATATCACCCGCACCTGGGCCTTCGTTAGAAGTTTGGTGCCATTTTCCTACATATAGCTTACCAGAAGATAAATCACGTGGTTTGTCAGCAATAAACATGAACAGACCACCATTTGTGGCATCGTCACCCATGATGACGGTGCGTTCATCTGGCATGACTTGAACCAGCTCATGAGAAATACGGCCCATGCAGTAATGCTTGGTGATAGACCCTGTACCGTCTTTGTTGACGGTGACTTCTGGCAGGTGACCATAATTATAAGGTGTGGCCGTGTTTTCATTACCGAATAAATTTTTGCTGTAGGCCTTGAAACGCTTATCATCCATTTTTGATGCGTCTGGCTCATATTCTTCGCTGGAAAGGTGAGTGCCCCATGGTGACAAACTCGCCCCGCAGGTGATCCATAAACCACCAACACTGGAGGTATCAACATTGTGATATTTCACTAGTTTCAATTCCCCCGTTTCTTGGTTTTGGTCTAGTGTTAATACAGCAATAGGAGAGGGGAGACGACCATACATATTATTACCGCCACCGTCACGGGAGGTGTATTCAAATTGAACCACCGCAAATACTGGTTTGCCGTAAACGCCAGGTACGTTTGCACCTTCTACCGTTAATAGACTTGAACCATCTGGACAGTCTGAGAAAAATTGGCGATTACCCGCTGTTGGGTCGTTGATTGGACGGTTGTTAATATCATAATAACCGCCTGCAACGACTGTTCCGCCTTGACCATCAGGAACTTTATCGCCAGAAATGAAAAAAGGATGGTAGTCCAGTTTAACTAGGCGGCTAGAGCCATCTTCGAACTTAAGCTGCATTGCCGAATTGATATAGGTTGTCGCCATGGCGGCTGGGTTGCTTAACGACGGCGCGGCCATTGGGACAAAGCTGACAGAAGCCAATGGAGAGTCTGTGATGTTGTCAGCAAATGCTTTGGAAGTGAATATGCCTCCAGCTAGAGGGAGTAAAGGGGCACCGGCCATAAAACCAAGCATACGACGACGAGTATTATCAATGGACTGGGTCATTTTTCGTTCCTCATTGAGTCAGGGGATACCTGATTGATATGTAGTAGAAATATCGATCACTGCCCGATCGAATTTATCTTAATCAGTAGATCACAGAAACAATGACGTTTTCATGACAAAATACTTACCTTTATTTGGGTTTGTTTGCAATTTGTGCATGGTTGATGTGTTTATTTGCTTATTACCTTGTCATAAAAGCGCAAGGGTGAGGTTTAAATGTGCAATGGCAGCGATTGGATTGTGTTGATGATATTTGCTCCATAGAATGAAAACTCACTTTTCATAGAATCGAATCGCGTTTTTATAGAGGAGATTGTGTGTTGCTATTTTTTAATAGAGGTAGGTGAGCATGAAAAAAGTTTTCTTTAAGAAGTTGCAGTCGCTCACTGCTATTCTTGTTTTGAACACAATGCCTGTTAGCTATACGCAGGCGAGCACGGTTTTTTCGACACAGCCTGTTTCATCAGGCGTTGTTGTAAATGAAAGGAGACAATCTCGAGGCACTTCTTCACCCCACGCGACCTTACAGTCCTTGTATTTTCAAAATTCTTTAGATCATATAAAACGCAATGCAGAATCGGCTAATGGTTCTTATCACGTAGCGCTTGCGATGGTGGAGGAGGCTTATCAAGATCATTTTGATGAGGTGCTAGATGCCTATGAAGAGGCATTAAAAAAAGCTGATGTAAACCAAGATCCTAAACTTGTCGCAGAGGCAAAAGTATCAGCAAAAACTGAGTTGGAGCAACTGAAATTGATTCGCAGTAAAAAGCTTGATGAATTTGCCCGTCAGTTTGGAGTGGTATGACGCTTTTTATGGTTTTCTAGGCTAGCCTTTGAATTTTCTCTCTTTTTTCTTGTTAGTCATGCGCAATTTTTTTAGCGATTAACTCCATGCTGTTATATTCTTTACAGAGCGTTTATCTATCAGCTAACTGAATGAAAAGAGAAGGAAAGATATGGGTTGGTATCTGGTTGCCTTTAAGAAATATGCTGTGTTTTCAGGCCGTTCGTGTCGTAAAGAGTTTTGGTGTTTTGTGATGAGTAATATGATGCTCAATCTATTGCTTGCTTTGTTGTTTTTTTTGCACTCCTTCTTATCAAGATCATTGTTTACCGTAGATCAATTTATAGTGGTTGTTTTGGCATTTAATCTTTTGACCTTATTGCCAACCATAGGAGTGAGTATCCGCCGTCTACACGATATAAATCGCTCTGGTTGGTTTATCTTGCTTAATGCAATCCCTGTATTTGGTACTCTTCTACTGATCTTTCTTTTATCTTTAGAGGGCTCGATTGGTGATAACCGATTTGGCGAAGATCCAAGTTGGGTGACATCACGTAGTTCTCCCATCACAATTTAATAAATAAAATAATTTATTTATCTTATCCGCGTCTATGAAAGGTGATTTTATGCCCCCCCACGGTTCCTCTGCTAGCCTGTTGAGTTGTCTTGGAGGGCTGTTCTTTTGCAAGTTAAGATGATTTCAAAGAGAGGGTGAATGATGTCGCTATTTATAGGGTGATTTCATAAAAATGCCCTATCTTGCTTATTGTTTACTGAAAAATGACTTTTTTTGGGGGCATAATGTTTTTGCTTTCATAAAACGAACCTCCGATTATTAAGTGATTGTTGGTTATATGTCAGATAGCGTATTTAGGGTTAATGATGTCAGGCTGGGGGGTGTAACTGATTGATTACCCAGTCCCGTTCGTAAGACAGTAAATGCTTACTTTGCTGTTGTATATCGAGCTACACTTCTCTCAACTTCTGTTTTTAACGAGTATAAAAAGTATGAAAAAAATCTTTTTAGGTATGATGGCAACCGCCGCAATTACAATGTCTGGTGCCGCTTTTGCGCACGCTCATTTGAAATCTGCTTTTCCTGCGATAAATGGTGTTGCGGTTAACTCTCCTTCTAATCTAGTCTTAAAATTTAGCGAAGGGCTTAATATTCATTTTACGGGTGTAAAATTAATGAATGCGAATCACCAGCCTATCAAAACAGGGAACGCATTGTTGTCCGGCAGTGATGATAAAGCCATGGTGGTGCCTTTACCTGATATGCTGGCTAAAGGCAAATACACAGTAGATTGGCACGCATTATCGAAAGACGGCCATAAAACAAAAGGTCATTATACTTTTGTCATTAAGAAATAAAGCTGCGTGGATTTAACGGTTCATTTGGCATTGGTAACCAATCGTTTCTTGCTGGAATCGGTTGGTTCTTTATTTTGGGGGATGCTTTTTTATCCCATCCTTTTTCTCCAGAAAGAGGTCGCTCAAACGCTACTGGTTTCCATTTCTAAATTTATAACTCCCTGTGTCTGGGTGTTGTTTGTTTGTGTTTTACTTACCCTTCCTATTAATGTTGCTATGATCGGTGATGGCTGGTCAGATGTGTTCTCTGGCTCGCTATGGTGGCCTGTAGTGACTGAAACATCAGCAGGCCTTGCTTGGCAAATTAGCCTGATAGGGGGATGTATATTACTGCTGAGCAACTTTTTTGCCTCCAACTCCAAGATGGTGCAGAAATATAAAATGTTTCTGTTGTTACTTGGGGGAGGGCTTATTTTGGTGAGTTTTTCTTTTACAGGGCATGCTCAAATGAATGAGGGATGGCGAGGCGTTGTTCATCAGCTCTCAGATATTCTTCATGTTTTTGCGGGAGCTTCTTGGGTTGGCGGCTTATTTGCTCTTTATTTTGTTTTTAAAGTTCTTAGCGATACAGAGAATTCTTTGTTTTTAATAAAGGCAGTCCAGCGTTTTTCTCGCCTTGGTATGGTATCTGTTAGTATTATTGTTTGCTCTGGCATGATTAATACATTATTGATTCTCGGGCATTTGCCATTTGGTTTGCAAAATACCTATCAGGCCATGTTGACTGGCAAAATACTCTTGGTTGCACTAATGATAGGATTGGCGATTCGTAATAGGGTGGTGTTGGCTCCAATGCTTGGTCAATCTGCTCTTCGACAAGGAGGCATTGCCTCACTAAAAAAAGCAATCATGCTTGAACTGGGTTTTGGGATCTTGGTGATTTTGGCTGTCGCTATTTTTGGTGTGTTAGATCCCCATGCGGGTGATTTTTAATACTGGTGCCTAGCTTGAGGATGAAAATCCAAAAGGCAAGCCGTTTTCTGGCTTGCCTTTTGGGTGTGTTACTTTTAAAACGCTGGTTTAGCTTTCGTAGCTATCGATTGGTGGGCATTCGCAGAACAAGTTGCGGTCACCGTAAACATTGTCGATACGACCAACGCTCGGCCAATATTTGCGCCCTTTGATCCAAGGTAATGGATATGCTGCTTCTTTTCGAGAGTACGCATGGTTCCATTCCATATCCAATAGGCTGTCTGCTGTGTGCGGAGCGTTGACTAATGGGTTGTCTGCTAGGGGCCATTCACCCGCCAATACTTTGCTGATCTCGTTACGAATTTGAATCATGGCATCACAGAAACGATCAAGCTCTTCTTTGCACTCGGATTCTGTCGGTTCAATCATAAGGGTGCCAGCCACAGGGAAAGACATCGTTGGAGCATGGAAACCAAAGTCCATCAATCGCTTGGCAATATCTTCTTCGCTAATGCCTGATTCAGCCTTGATTGGGCGAATGTCGATAATGCATTCATGAGCAACCGTGCCATTTTTCCCCGTGTAAAGCACTGGGTAATGATCGGCTAAACGCTTAGCAATGTAGTTGGCGTTCAAAATAGCATTAAACGTCGCATCACGTAGACCTTTGTCTCCCATCATTTTGATGTACATCCAAGTGATAACAAGAATGCTTGCGCTACCGTATGGGGCTGCGGAGACAGCACCATGTTGCTCGGCCATGCCCATAACCGGTTCAATACTATGGCCAGGAAGGAAAGGTGCAAGGTGTGATTTAACACCAATTGGCCCCATGCCTGGGCCGCCACCGCCATGTGGAATGCAGAAGGTTTTATGTAGGTTCAGGTGGGAAACATCGCCACCAAATGCACCCGGAGGAGCGACACCAACAAGCGCGTTCAAATTGGCGCCATCGATGTATACTTGGCCGCCGAATTTATGAACAACCTCACATACTTCGCGAATGTGCTCTTCGAATACGCCATGAGTGGATGGGTAGGTTGCCATGATACAGCTGAGTTCCGCCGCGTGTTTTTCCGCTTTTGCGGCAAGGTCGACCAAGTCGATGTTGCCGTTTTCATCACATTTAACAATCACGACTTTCATGCCAGCCAAAGCAGCAGAAGCAGGGTTTGTACCGTGGGCAGAACTTGGGATCAAGCACACATTTCGAGTGTGATCACCACGTGACTTATGGTATTTGTCGATAGCAAGCAGACCTGCGTATTCTCCTTGGGCACCTGAATTCGGCTGAAGAGAAATCGTATCGTAACCAGTGGCTTTTGCTAACATGTCGATCAACTCAGACAACAGGGCGTGGTAGCCCGCTGCTTGGTTTTGCGGCGCAAATGGATGGATACTGCCGAACTCGGCCCAAGTGACGGGAATCATTTCTGATGCCGCGTTTAACTTCATGGTACAGGAGCCAAGTGGAATCATGCTTTGGTTCAAAGCAATGTCTTTGACTTCAAGTTGATGTAGGTAGCGCATCAACTCGGTTTCACTGTGATGGGAGTTGAAGACGGGGTGCGTTAAGATGGCATCTTGGCGCAGTAAACTTTCATCAAAGCCAACGCCTGCCGCACTTGAGTCGATATCGTTTTGGTTTAATGTTATGCCAAAACACGCCGCTAGATCGATCACATCTTCTGTCGTGGTGGTTTCGCTGAAAGAAATCGACAACGCACGATCAGACACTTGAAAAAGGTTGATCAGCTTAGCTTGAGTGGCCTCAATAATACTCTGTGTTTTGTCTTGGGTATCGACAACAAGGGTATCAAAGTAGTTGGCATTGGTCGTAAAGCCTTTCTGTTGCAAAGCTGTTGCAAAGCAGTGGGTCAATGCGGCAACGCGAGAAGCGATTTTCTTCAAACCAGCAGGGCCGTGGTAAACGGCGTAAAAGCCAGCCATCATAGCGAGTAGTGCTTGAGCCGTACAAATGTTGGAAGTGGCTTTCTCGCGACGAATGTGTTGTTCGCGAGTCTGCATGGCCATGCGAAGGGCTGGTTTGCCATGGCTATCTTTAGAAACGCCAATAACACGGCCTGGCATAGAGCGTTTGAACGCATCTTTGGTCGCTAAAAATGCTGCATGAGGACCACCGAATCCCATTGGTACGCCAAAACGCTGTGCACTGCCGAAAACAATATCCGCTCCCATATCGCCTGGGGATTTAATTAACACAAGGGCTAATAAATCGACGGCAACACTGGTCAATGCATTTTGCTTATGCGCTTGAGCGATAAGATCGGTTAGATCGATAACCTCGCCATTGGTGCCTGGGTATTGGAAAATGGCACCGAATACATCGTAATGGCCTAGGTTATCGTTATTATCAACAACTACTTCAATGTCCAGTAGTTCGGCGCGTGTTTTTACTACATCAATGGTTTGCGGCAGTAGCTGCTCTGAAACAAACAAGGTATTGCTTTTTTTGCGGTTAGAGCGCTTCATGAGCGTCATGGCTTCGGCGGCGGAGGTGGCTTCGTCTAACAGTGAAGCGTTAGAGATTTCCATGCCGGTTAAGTCAATGATCACTTGTTGAAAGTTTAATAGCGCTTCCAAGCGGCCTTGCGAAATTTCTGGTTGGTAAGGGGTATAAGCCGTGTACCAGCCTGGGTTTTCCAATAAATTGCGTACAATAGGCGAAGGGACATGTGTATCGTGATAACCCATGCCAATAAAGGAGCGTGCCACCGTGTTTTTGTTAGCAATGGCTTTGAGTTGTTTTAGTGCGTCGCTTTCACTGGCTGGTTGGGTAGACAGGTCAAGGTTTGCTTGACGAATCGCTTCGGGGATGGTCTTTTCAACCAACGCATTTAAAGAGTCGACACCAATTGTCTGCAACATCAGACTCTGTTCAGATATGTCAGAGCCAATGTGGCGTGCGATAAATTCGTCATTGTTTTGCAAATCACGGATGCACGAGGTCATGGTAATAATCACCTATTAAAATAAAGCAGAAGAGATGAGCTCTCTTACTGTATATAACAGCAAAATACGTGCTAGCAGTAAGAGAGCAGATAACAGATTATTCGATGCTGGACGCGTAACCGTCTGCATCCATTAACTTGCTCAGGTCTGCGTCTTCAGCAAGTTTGATTTTAGCAATCCATGCATCTTGGTATGGCGATTCATTGATCAACTCAGGTGAGTCTTCTAATGCTTCGTTTATTTCGACTATGACACCAGTGACCGGTGCATAAATGTCTGAAGCGGCTTTAACTGATTCAACCAAGGAGAATTGCTCGGTTGCAACGGTTTCTGTATCGACTTCAGGTAATTCAACATAAACCACGTCACCTAAAAGGTCTTGTGCGTGGTCTGTAATGCCCACGGTCACAGTGCCGTCACCATTATCTAATACCCACTCATGAGAATCAGCGTATTTTAGGTTATCTGGAATAGTGCTCATATCTTTGCCCCATTTAAAAAATAACCCGAGATGTCAGGCTCGGGTTGTTTGTGATTAGCGATAAAGAGGGAAGCGCTTGCAAAGTTCTTTTACTTCTGCAAGTACGCGAGCTTCCACTTCTGGATTGCCTTCGGGTTTTTCAACCAAGCCATCTAGAACATCACTGATTAAATGACCTACTTTACGGAATTCTTCTTCACCAAAGCCGCGAGAAGTGGCCGCTGGCGTACCAATACGAATACCAGAGGTAATCATTGGTTTTTCAGTGTCAAATGGAATGCCATTTTTGTTACAAGTGATGCCCGCACGCTCAAGAGCCTTATCGACGACGTTGCCTTTTAGGCCTTTTGGACGAAGATCAACAAGCATCAAGTGGTTATCTGTACCACCCGTCACAATATCACAGCCACGCTCCATCATGACTTCAGCTAATACTTTCGCATTGGCAACGACTTGATCAATATAGGTTTTGAATTCAGGTTTTAGCGCTTCGCCAAACGCGACGGCTTTGCCTGCAATTACATGCATCAATGGGCCGCCTTGGTAGCCTGGGAAAACCGCAGAATTGATTTTCTTGCCAAGATCAAGGTCATTAGACAGGATCATACCGCCACGTGGGCCACGCAGTGTTTTGTGTGTAGTGGTGGTGACAACGTGAGCGTGTGGAAGTGGAGATGGATGAGCGCCTGTTGCAACTAGACCAGCGATGTGAGCCATATCCACAAAAAGGTAAGCGCCAACTTTGTCAGCAATCTCACGGAAGCGTTTGAAATCGATCACGCGAGGGATGGCAGAACCACCTGCAATGATCATTTTTGGTTTGCATTCCAATGCTTGTGCTTCAATCGCGTCGTAATCAATCAATAGTGTGTCAGGGTTCACTTGATATTGAACAGCGTTGAACCATTTGCCCGATTGAGCTGGTGGCGCGCCATGAGTTAAGTGACCGCCAGCGTCTAAAGACATACCTAGGATCGTATCACCTGGCTGAAGTAGAGCAAGCATAACCGCACCGTTTGCTTGAGCACCTGAGTGTGGTTGAACATTAGCAAATTCGCAATTAAAAAGTTGCTTTGCACGGTCAATGGCAAGCTGTTCAGTAACGTCAACCGCTTCACAACCACCGTAGTAGCGACGATGTGGGTAGCCTTCCGCGTATTTGTTTGTTAGCACAGAGCCTTGAGCTTCTAAAACGGCTTTAGAGGTGATGTTTTCAGAAGCAATCAATTCGATGCCAGTTTCTTGACGATCCTGTTCTTCAACAATGGTCGCGAAAAGTTCTGGGTCTCGTTCAGCCAGTGTTTGGCTGAAAAAGGCTTCGGTGTTGGCCATGGTGTAATTCCTCTTAAATAAACATTTCTGTCCAATACGATAAATCGTTATCCAATGATAACATCTGAGCCGTCCAAGATGATGAAAAAAGATCATCTTTATAAGAGCGCCGATCAACGACTGTTATGCGTCAACTTGGCATCATCATAGCGAAAAAGTTTCCGATTGGAAACAAGAAATAAACAAGCAAGTCAGAGATTTTAAATCAGCAAAAAATGCTGACCACTTGGTTAATCCTATAGGTGATTTCTGAAGCAGGATTATCTCTAGTTTAGATTAAATTGTACGCATCACTTGTAAAATGGGTGTTTTTTTAGATAATCTGTTTCCAATCGGAAACAAAAATTCTCTAAATCATCGAAAGGTTTGTTTTATGAAACGTACCCCTCTATATCAGCAGCATATTGCAGCAGGCGCCAGAATGGTTGAGTTTGCTGGCTATGAAATGCCTGTTCAATATCCTCTAGGTGTTAAAAAAGAACATTTATGGGTTCGTGAAAATGCTGGTTTGTTTGATGTTTCGCACATGGGGCAAGTGATGCTGCGTGGTGTCAATGTCAAACATGCCTTTGAGAAAATTGTCCCTGTCGATGTCTTAGGTTTGCCAGAAGGTATGCAACGCTACGCTCTATTTACTACTGAAAATGGTGCTATTTCTGATGATCTCATGTTTGCGAATTGGGGAGAGGCGCTTTTTGTGGTGGTCAATGCGGCCTGTAAAGACAATGATATTGCTCATATGAAAGCGTCGCTTGTTGGTTGCGAAGTTGAAGTGATTGATAATCGAGCCTTATTGGCTATTCAAGGCCCAAAAGCTCGTGAAGCATTTGCTCGCTTGGTACCTGATGCGGCTAAAATGACGTTTATGCAAAGTACTCAGTTTGAATGGCAGGGTATTGAGTTATGGGTAAGTTGCTCTGGTTATACAGGCGAAGACGGATACGAAATATCCGTTTCCAATGAGCATGCTCAAATTTTAACGGACGCCTTGCTTGATATGCCCGAAGTGGAGTGGATTGGCCTAGGGGCTCGTGACTCTCTGCGTTTGGAAGCGGGATTGTGCTTATATGGTCATGATATCGATACCAGCACAACGCCCGTTGAAGCGTCACTAAACTGGGCGATTCAACCCGTTCGTCGTCTTGGGGGCGAGCGTGAAGGGGGCTTTATTGGGGCTGATGTGGTCTTGCCTGAATTCGCTAACAAACCAAACCGCAAACGTGTTGGCTTTTTGGTGGATGGAAAGGCGCCAGTTCGTGAAGGTGTTGAGATCATTGATGAAGCTGGCGATGTGAAAGGTACAGTGACCAGCGGGGGGTTTTCACCTAGTCTGTCGCAACCTATTGTCATGGCGTATGTTGAAACACAAAGCTTGACGGATGAGACACCTTTGTTTGCCAATGTTCGGGGTAAAAGCATTCCGTTGATTCAAACCAAAATGCCATTTGTACCTGCCCATTACTTTAGAGGTTAAGTTCTTTGATTTAAGTTCTTGATTCAAAATTCACAACGCGCCTCATTGGGTGATATCTAATGAGGCGTTTTTTTGGGCTGTACTAGTACTTTTCTGTGAATAAGCGTCAAATGCTAAATAGCCGACACATTGTAAATGTGTAATAATTTCACTTTTGATATTGTCAGTTACTGGAGTGGTGCTTTTGCTAACGGCCAAACAGCTGGTTGAGGCATTTGATGCCTGTTTTCAATCGAATTTTAACACTTTGCTTGTAAGTGGTGCTGATGAGCCCTTATATGTTCCAGCCACAAAGACGCATCCAGCTTTATTGTACTTTCGTCTAGATTATCCATCCAGTGCGCTTCATGAGATCAGTCATTGGTGTATTGCTGGTGAAGAGCGGCGTAAGCTCGAAGATTATGGGTATTGGTATGAGCCTGATACACGTACAGAAGAGCAGCAACGACTTTTTGAAACCGTAGAGGTGAAACCTCAAGCGGTCGAGTGTCTTTTTCATTGGGCTGCGGGTATGACGTTTCGTGTGAGCGTTGATAATTTGGCGCTGCCTGAGTATGACGCCAGTGTTTTTGAGCGTGCTGTTTATGAGCAAGTAAAGCGTTATCTAATGTCGGGCTTGCCTCAGCGAGCCTTCACTTTTTCTCAGTATTTGTTGGCAATGCGTTGTCAAGATACAGACTTTAATAGGTACATGAACCAGCAATATGAAAATAATTGCCGATGAAAATATGCCCAACGTGACCAAGTTGTTTTCAGCTTTCGGTGAGGTTGAATTGGTTAATGGTCGTACATTAACTAAAGAACAAGTTAAGGATGCTGATGTCTTATTAGTGCGCTCTGTAACAAAGGTGTCGTCTGAGCTGTTAAAGGGCTCCCGTGTTCGCTTTGTTGGAAGTGCTACTATTGGTGTAGATCACATTGATACTGAGTATTTGGCGGAGCAAGGCATTGCTTTTAGTAGTGCTCCTGGTTGCAATGCCGATGCGGTTGCGGACTATGTTTTTAGTGGATTAGGTTTTTTGGCATTAACAAAAAACCTCAGGTGGTTGAATAAAAAAATAGGCGTGATTGGTTACGGCAATGTCGGCAAGACAGTATTTGATCGTTTTGCAGCGCTAGGGTGTGATGTGTGCGTTTATGACCCAATCAAGCAGGCAGAATATGCAAGTCAAAATAAGGACTCAGTGCCGTTTGTTTCCTTGGCATCGATCATGGCTTGCGATGTGATTTCTTTGCATGCACCGCTGACGAAAGAGGGTGATTATCCAACCATTGGTATGATTGGTAAGGGGCAATTGCAACAAGTAAAAGCGGGGACTGCGATTATATCGGCCGGTCGTGGTGGTGTGATCGATGAGTCGGCGTTGCGAGAGCTATATAAAGAGCGCCGTGGCGACTTGCATTTGGTTTGGGATGTTTGGCAAGGGGAGCCAGAGCTTGACCTAGAGACATTGTCCATTGTGGACATTGCGACGCCACATATAGCGGGGTATAGCAAGCAAGGGCGTGAAAAAGGCACTTGGATGGTTTATCAAGCATTTTGTCAGTATTTCAATATCGACAAACAAGTGAGCTTAAGAGATGCCATCAGTCCTGGTCGGCTTCGTGCATTGTCGTTACAAGAAGAGTTAGAGGAAGAGGAATTACTGGCCCGCACAGCTCATGCAATCTATGACGTGGCAAGGGATGATTCGCGTTTACGATTTAATTATCGCCGCTATGCTGATAAGGCTACTTTTGACTGGTTACGTAAGCATTACGTTGAACGGGATGAATTTGCTACCTGTGCAGTGGAATCCTCAAGCCAGCAGGCGCTTATAAAGCTAAAAGCAATGGGGTTTTAAGTCGTTTTTACCTTGAAATCTGTCGTGGTGGAGTTCGCCCACAATGATTCACGGGTCTTGATATCGATCATAAAAATGAGAAGAGAGCATTGAATGTCTGGAGTAAGACAAGTAGATCTTGATGAATTGGATGTACCCATAGGGACAAGTGTACAGTTGGAGTTTATTTCTCCTCCAAGTCGATACATGGTGCGTGTCTTAGGCGCGATACCTGGTCGCTCGCTCATTTTGTCTTGTCCCAAAGTGAATGGCAAAAATATTCTGGTTCGTGAAAGTCAACTGGTGAATATTCGTGTCATGCTAGATACTGAGGTGTGTGCGTTTAGTAGCAAGGTGGCAAAAAGTTATTTGGAGCCAGGGCCCCATATTCATATCGCCTACCCTGAGTACGTAGAGGCGTCGATGATTCGAACTGCCGCAAGGGTAGAGACAAAGCTAATTTGTCGTTTAGAGCCTGTCGATGGTCCGGATTCGATTCCTGCTTTTACCTCAGGCGTGTTGGTGGATCTTAGCCTTGGTGGTGCAAAGCTTGTGTCCAGAGAAGATTTTGGTTTAGTGAGTCAGAAGCTTAAGCTCTCTTTGGGTTTGAATGTGGCTGGCTACCATGTTGCGCTAAAACTTGATGGTGAAATTCGTTCTCAAGAGATACAGATGCTCGATCAGCTTCAAGCTAGTCTGGTCGATAATGAATTCTTAGAAAAAATGAATTCAGAATACTTTTATGTTTATGGTGTGCGTTTTGAGAATATGAGTCGAGAAGCTGCAATCACCCTAAGAGCCTTTATTTTGGAAACGCAAAAAGGCTGACCCAATTAAAAATACATGAATAAATAAAGGGGTAGGTTGCTGGCCTCATAAAAAGCCAGCAACTAGCGGTGTTTTTTACTGTGTGCACATCTTATAAATAGTAAGATGCCAAGGGAGGAAAGCCGTTGAATTCTACTGCACTATAAGTTGTGGTGTAAGCTCCAGTCGATAGCCAATACATACGATCCCCAATGGCTAAGTTCAGTGGCAGGCCGTATTTATAGTGTTCATATAGAATATCAGCACTGTCGCAAGTTGGTCCGGCAATAATGACTTCTTCTAATTCCCCTTGTTTTTCCACATGAATAGGGTATTTGATCGCTTCGTCTAAGGTTTCGATTAAACCAGAAAATTTCCCTACGTCAGTGAATACCCAGCGGTTAAGAGCTGTATGGGATTTGCGAGAGATCAACACCACCTCACTGACTAATACGCCTGCATTGGATATCAAAGAGCGGCCAGGCTCTAGAATGATTCTTGGTAAATCGGTGCCAAAGTCTTCTTCTAAAAAGCGTGAAATTTCTTCCGCATAGGTAGCAAGGTCATTTGTACGAGCGATGTAATTTGCCGGGAAACCTCCGCCCATATTGATCATTTCTAATTGAATGCCATCTTCATCTTTTAAGCGTTCAAAAATCACTTTTACGCTGGCAATTGCCGCGTCCCAAGCTCCAATGTCGCGTTGCTGGGAGCCTACATGGAAAGAGACACCGTAAGGAATCAAACCAAGCTCTTTTGCGAGAATCAATAGGTCCATTGCCATATCTGGGCGACAGCCAAATTTACGCGATAAAGGCCAGTCCGCTGTCACGGTTCCCTCGGTCAAAATACGAACATAGACACGAGAGCCCGGGGCAGCCTTGGCGATATTGCGTAAGTCTGCTTCGGAATCGGTAGCGAACATGCGCACACCTTTTTCGTAGAAATAACGAACGTCTTTGGCTTTTTTAATGGTATTACCATAGCTGACACGATCTGGTGAAATGCCACCAATAGAAAACAGCTTATCTAACTCATAACGAGAGGCGACATCAAAGTTGGCGCCACGGTCACGTAACAGGGTTAAAATTTCGGGTGCGGGGTTCGCTTTAATGGCATAAAAAACATCTGCAATGGGGAACCCTTTAGTCAGCTCTCTATAAGCTTCATCAATCATTTGTGTGTCAATCACAACAAAAGGGGTTTCTTTGGTGTCAGCAAATGCTTTGAAGCGTGCGAAACGTTCTGGGGTGTAAAAAGAATAGACGTCAGTAGTCATGGGCTAAAGCTCCTTATCTGGCAAAACATAAACCGTATAAAAGTAAGAACGCCTTTACCTCCCTCCATCCTACTTTAAGCTGTTACTTATCCGGCCCTAAGGCCTTAAGCGACTAGCGCAGCAGTTGAAGCGGTGCGGATTATGTTCAGCAATGACGCGGGCGAAATTTAAAACCCAATGGTGCTTCCGTCAAGTGTTTTTTTGCATCAAAAAAAGAAAGTGTAGGTAGAGGGGGGCTAGGAAGAAAGCATGGATTTTTTATTGCTAAAAAAATCCATGCTTAGATGGGTTAGGCTTTTGATAACCGTTTGTTTTGTATGTAGAAAATTCCGCTTCCGACGATAACCGCGCCAATAAAATAAAAACCTTCTTGAGGGTTGTTAACCAAGGCGGTTAGTCCAGGCCCTGGGCAGTAACCGCTCAACCCCCAGCCAATGCCAAACAAGGTGCTGCCGATAACGAGTTTGGCGTCAATGTGGGAATGGGTTGGGACAGACCAGTTTTTTGCTAACCATGGAGCCTGAAGTCCGTTTTTAATGGCATAGCTTATAACTCCTACTACAATGGCGGAGCCCATTACAAAAATCAAGGAGGGATTCCAGTTGCCGAGAATGTCTAAAAAGCCAAGCACGACTGCAGGGTTGGTCATTTGCGACAAAGCTAGGCCAACACCAAATAGAATGCCGCACAATAAAGTAATGAATATCATCATAACAAGAGCCTCATTTGGTGATCATAACGGTTAAAATGGCGGTCAGCATAAATATGGCGGTTGCCACCAACGAACGAATGGAACCGCGAGAAATGCCACATACGCCATGGCCACTGGTGCAGCCACTGCCGAGGCGAGTTCCATAGCCAACAAGAAGACCGGACGCGATCAATAAAAGCGGGCTTCTGGGATCGGGAAAGGGGACTGTTTGATGGGTTAATACGCCATAACTCGCGCCACCAATAATGGTGCCTATAAGAAATAGCAGAGGTAGCCATTTTGTGTTCATGCTTGGTGGGCTAAACAGGGCTTGAGATAGGAGGCCGCTGACCCCCATAATTTTACCTGTTGCTAATAGGTAAATGCTGGCAGAAAGGCCAATGCAAAGTCCACCAAGAATGGGGTAAAGTATATCGGTCATGGTGCTAATCTCGTTTGAAGTTATCTGAGAAAACAATTCGCATTATAACACAATAGAATAAGCTTATTCTATTGTGTTTTCGTTGGATTAAAGGATTAATCTAGAAGGTTATTTGTTTTTTTAATGAATATTCTCTTTTTCCATCGTCTTTGAACATTAATTCGTTACTATGGTTGTACAAAATAAGCCAATATATGGTGTGAAATGTCTGATTTTAGTAATGAAGCGCATTTTTGGTTAGGCGCTCCAAAGGAGGCTGCGCAGTGTATTTTTCTTATGCCGAATAAGCCCGTTTTGCCGCTGGAGTATAATGAGGCGTTTTTATCTAACCCGAATGTGCCTTTGCTAATTGAGTTGAATGGTAATCATTGGCGTAAGATATTCACCATTATGGCGAAGTTGCTATCACCCTCGCCACAAGATTGGCGATATTATCGAGATGAGCGTTTATTTTCTCGTTGTGCAATCGTTTGGGATAAGCAACAGCTTATGGAGTATAACGCGGTAAGCAATAATGTTGGACAAGCGCGCGTTGTGTTTATCGTCGGTAATAGTTTTCGCCAAGACATAGCCATTGACGAAGGTGCGACCATTGTGGGAGAGAAACAGCAGGCTGCTTTTTGGGGACATCAAATTTGGTGCCCATACCTTGACTATCGTCAATTCCCCAATCGTTTAATTGCTGAGCTGCGTCATCAGGTTCTGGATAATTTACTGGAGAGTCCATGTTACAAGCATTAAAAAGCCTTTTTCAGGTACCAACTGAGCCCCATGAACGTATTTCCTATCAAAGAGCGGTAGCCGCTCTCATGATGGAAGTCATCATGGCGGACGATGAAGTAAATGAAAAAGAAATCATCCAAATGAAAGACTTCCTAAAAGGCGTGACAGATTTAGGAGATGATGTGGACATGCTTTTTGAGGAAGCTAAGTCCGGTATTAAGGAGGCGAATGATCTTTATCAGTTTACTAAAGTGATAAATGATAATGCCTCTTTAGATCAGAAAATGGCGTTATTGATTGGCTTATGGCGGGTTGCCTTTGCCGATGGCGATGTTGATGCTTACGAAGATCATCGTATTCGTTCCATTAGTGACTTGCTGTTCATGCCTCACTCAGAATTTATTCAGGCTAAGTTGATTGCACAAAAAGAAATGCAAAAGTGATGGGATCAATGTATTAATAAAAGCTATTAAGTTAGAGGTTTTTTAAGCCTAGATGGGTTTGAAAAATAATGACTATTTAGTGTGTTTATTAACTTGTTTCGATAGTTGCCTAATTAATAATAAAAAAACGCGGCACTTGGCCGCGTTTTTTGACTGCATTACAACTTGCTAAAAGAGAATTACGCTGCGAAGTTTGCGCCAGCGAAGTCCCAATTAGCCAATGCCCAGAAACCTTTTAGATAATCAGGGCGTACGTTACGGTAGTCGATGTAGTAAGCGTGTTCCCACAAGTCGACAGTCAGTACTGGTGTTAAGTCCTCTGTTAGTGGATTACCAGCATTACTCGTATTCACGATGTCTAGAGAGCCGTCAGCGGTTTTGACCAGCCAAGTCCAGCTAGAGCCAAAATTGTTAACTGCTTTGTCGTTGAATGCTTCTTGGAACTTCGCGAAAGAACCCCATTTTGCATTGATCGCTTCAGCAAGCGCACCAGTAGGCTCGCCGCCGCCATTAGGGCTTAGGCTGTTCCAAAAGAAAGTGTGGTTCCAGATTTGTGCTGCGTTGTTGAATACGCCGCCTGCTGGAGCAGAAGTGATGATTTCTTCTAGAGATTTGTTTTCGTATTCAGTACCAGGAATCAAACCATTTAGCTTCACTACGTATGTGTTATGGTGCTTGCCGTAGTGGTACTCAAGGGTCTCAACTGACATATGAGGCTCAAGTGCGTCTTTAGCATAAGGAAGAGCGGGTAATTCAAAAGCCATTTCTTTTCTCCTTGCTTTGTATTAACGAAAAATGCTTGTTATCAAGCAGTTAATGGTGCTTATATAGTAGCACCGAACTTTGAAATATAATAATCATTAAGTTTTTGTGGTTATTAGTTTCATAATTTTTGTTAATAGCGAAGATACCATAACGCCATGCCAAGAAAAGATGACATCGAAATCCCAAGTTTGACTTTAGACCAGGATGAAGTCAGCGATAGACGCCCACAACAACGGCCGCAGCAGGAGCCTAAACGCCGTTTAAATCCACCCCCTACAAGACCAACCACAAGTCAATCTGTGGTGTACAAAAAGCCAAGCCTTGCTGGTATTTATCTACTACTTTTCCTCATTCTGGCAGCTGCAGCAGGAGCGGGCTACTGGTTATGGCAGCAGAATCTACAGTTGCGTAATGAGTTGTCAGGAGCGAAAAATAAGATTGAAAATTTGGACAACCAGTTGCTTGCTGCAGATGTGTCAGCCAATAAGAAAGGCCAAAGCTTGGAAGATCGTATTAAGGATAATGAGAGTGAAGTGCGTAAGCTTTGGGCGGTTGCCTATGATCGCAACCGCAAAAACATTGCAGATAATGGTGATGCGATTGATGCCCTTAATAAAAAGTTCGCACTGTTGAAGGATAATGTTTCAAGTCAGGGACAACGCGTTGCGATGCAAGGCAACTCGTTTAATGATCTTGAAAACAACTATAAGAAGTTGATCAAGTCTGTGTCTGATGTGACGGATAAGGTCAAGCCTCTCTCATCGGATATGAGTGACCTAAAAAGCAACTTGACTAAGATGAGTGATAAACTGGCTAAGCTTGAAAAAAACATTGCGGCTCAAAGTGACAATAACGATGCGCAAGCGTTGGATATTGATCAAGTGTCTCAGGATTTGTCTAGTTTGCAGAAAAAAGTTGCGAAACTTGGCGGCGGATCTGATCTTACGACAATGAAGCAGGAGCTTAGCAAGCACCAAGATGCGATCAATTCAAATGATGCCTTCCGAGCACAAGTTAACTCTGAAATTTTACGGATTCGCAAACAGATCAATCAAATCATGCTACAGCAGCAGTTAAGTTCAGGTTCAAACTGAGTATCTTAGGTCTCGTTTGATCTACGTCATTGAAAGGCCGACTTTGTCGGTCTTTTTTTGTTTCGCAAATAGCCACAGCCATACAAATGATTAGAATGCGCCCATTCTTATTATTCTGATTTATTGATCTCATGACTGAATTACTTTCTCCCGCCGGTACTCTCAAAAACATGCGTTACGCCTTTGCCTATGGCGCTGATGCGGTCTATGCAGGGCAGCCACGCTATAGTTTGCGTGTACGCAATAATGACTTTGACATGAAAAACCTTGCAGTGGGGATTGAAGAAGCCCACCAACAAGGCAAAAAGTTGTATGTAGCGAGTAACATCGCTCCCCATAATGCCAAGATCAAAACGTATCTGCGGGACATTGAGCCCGTTATCGATATGCAGCCTGATGCCTTAATCATGTCAGATCCTGGAATGATGATGCTGGTTAAAGAAAAATGGCCGGATATGGATATTCATCTTTCGGTTCAAGCAAATGCGGTTAACTGGGCAACGGTAAAATTCTGGCACAACTACGGTTTAACTCGTGTCATTTTATCCCGAGAGCTTTCTTTAGAAGAGATCGGGGAGATTCGCACCATGGTGCCAGACATGGAAATTGAAACCTTTGTTCATGGCTCTTTGTGTATCGCTTATTCAGGGCGCTGTTTGTTATCCGGTTATTTTAATCGTCGAGATCCAAACCAAGGTACATGTACCAACTCATGCCGTTGGCAATATGATGTCAAGGCTGCCAAAGAAGAAATAACAGGCGATATTGTCCCTGCTGATGGTAGCCATTTAGCCTCTCCTCAGTTGTTTGACCCAAAAGAGCAAACCACCTTGGGAATAGGGGAGCCGTTTGACGAGGTGGTATTGCTTCGTGAACAAGGTCGAGAAGGGGAGTTCATGCCAGCCTTTGAGGATGAGCATGGGACTTACATTATGAATAGTCGTGATCTAAGAGCCATTCAGCATGTCGAAAAATTGATTGAAATGGGCGTGCACTCATTGAAAATCGAAGGTCGTACTAAATCGCATTTTTATGCGGCTCGTACCGCCCAGCTATATCGCCAAGCCATCGATGATGCGACGTATGGGTGTGCTTTTGATATGGGCTTAATGAACAAGCTAGAAGGGCTTGCTCACCGTGGCTATACTGAAGGGTTTTATCGTCGTCATGTACATGATCAATATCAGAACTACCAAAATGGCAATTCTATTTCCACCCAGCAGCAGTTTGTTGGTGAAATGTTGGATTGGCAAAATGGCTGGTTGACAGTGGAGGTAAAAAATCGCTTTAAAGTGGGTGACACATTGGAGTTAATGACACCCGCTGGTAGTCAATTTGTACAATTGCAAGCCATGGAGACCCTCCATGGAGAGTCTATGGTCGTTGCGCCAGGCTCTGGTCATAAGGTGCGTATCCCCATGGATCGCTGTCCTGATGATTTGCAATTCGGCATGATTATGCGCAATCTCCCTAATGCTTAGCCTGATTTGGTGCCCTAGTCACTGATTTTCATTCTCTATCTTGTCGCTTTCTATAAAGGCTCACCTTATGAGCCTTTTTTAATATCTATATATCATCATGATCTAGTTGGAATGGTTTTTATAACCTCTATGCATGTTATAGTGGAAAAAATGCTAGAGTCCTACAATCTGAGATGGGAAATTATGACTGAAGCAAGATTGACACACCTTAAGCAGCTCGAAGCTGAGAGTATTCATATTATTCGTGAAGTGGCGGCTGAATTTGATAATCCGGTAATGCTTTATTCCATTGGTAAGGATTCAGCGGTGATGCTGCATCTTGCCATGAAGGCTTTCTACCCAGGTAAACCACCCTTTCCGTTGATGCATGTCGATACTGGGTGGAAGTTCAAAGAAATGATTAAATTCCGTGATGAGCTGGTTGCTAATCTAGGCTTGGAACTGATCGTTCACCAAAACAAAGAAGGCCTTGAGCAGGGGATTAATCCCTTCACTCACGGTAGTGCCAAACATACCGATGTCATGAAGACTCAAGCGCTTAAACAGGCGTTAGACAAGTATGGATTTGATGCGGCTTTTGGTGGTGCGCGCCGCGATGAAGAAAAGTCCCGAGCCAAAGAGCGAGTGTATTCTTTCCGCGATAAGCAACATCGTTGGGATCCGAAAAACCAACGCCCAGAATTGTGGAATATCTATAACGGTAAAGTGAATAAAGGCGAAAGTATTCGCGTTTTTCCTTTGTCCAACTGGACGGAGCTGGACATTTGGCAATACATCTATTTAGAAAGCATTCCTATTGTTCCTTTGTATTACTCTGCACAACGTCCTGTAGTTGAGCGTGATGGCACCTTGATTATGGTGGATGATGAGCGCATGCCGCTTAAAGAAGGTGAAGTGCCTGATATGAAATCAGTGCGTTTCCGAACACTTGGCTGTTATCCTCTGACCGGCGCGGTGGAATCTGACGCGGCGTCCTTGCCTGATATTATTCAGGAAATGCTGTTAACCAAGAGCTCAGAGCGACAAGGCCGAGTCATCGACCATGATTCTTCTGGGTCGATGGAAGAGAAGAAGAAACAAGGTTATTTCTAAGTTTGGAGTAAAGAAAGAATGTCTCACCAGTCCGAATTGATCAGCCAAGACATCCTTGGTTATTTGAAACAACACGAAGAAAAAGACCTGCTTCGCTTGCTGACCTGCGGTAACGTAGATGATGGCAAAAGTACCCTGATTGGTCGTTTGCTGCATGATTCTAAATTGATCTATGAAGATCATTTAGATGCCGTCAAACGTGACAGCAAAAAGTCTGGCACCCAAGGTGAAGAGGTGGATTTGGCGCTGTTAGTCGATGGTTTACAAGCAGAGCGTGAGCAAGGTATTACCATCGATGTGGCTTATCGCTATTTCTCCACCGAGAAGCGTAAGTTTATTATTGCGGATACCCCAGGGCATGAGCAATATACGCGCAACATGGCCACTGGTGCATCCACCTGTGATTTGGCGATTATCTTGATTGATGCTCGCTACGGCGTACAGACACAAACACGTCGACACACTTATATTGCCGCACTGTTAGGCATTAAGCATGTGGTCGTGGCGATTAATAAAATGGATTTGGTTGACTTTTCAGAAGCCAAATACACAGAGATTCAAGCGGATTATTTGGATTTTACTGAGCAGCTTGGTAATCGCTGTCCAGAAGACATTAAATTTGTGCCTATTTCTGCTTTGCGTGGCGATAACGTAGTGAATGCCTCTGACAGTACACCTTGGTATGCTGGACAGCCACTGATGGCCATACTGGAAAATGTAGAGATCAACCGCGATGTGAAGCGCGACGCTTTCCGTTTCCCAGTGCAGTATGTGAATCGTCCTAATCTGGATTTCCGTGGTTTCTCAGGCACCATCGCTGCTGGTGCAGTGAAGCCGGGTGATGATGTGGTGGCTTTACCCTCCGGTAAAAAATCTAAAGTCGCTGAGATTGTGACTTACGACGGCAATTTAGAGATTGCTAAAGCCGGTCAAGCGGTCACTATTACCCTGGAAGACGAGATTGATATCAGTCGTGGTGATATGTTGTCCCACGTTGGTCAGGAGCCTTTAATTGGTTCGACACTTCGAGCCTCTATGGTTTGGATGTCAGACCACCCATTGGTCTCGGGCAAATTGTATGACTTCAAATTGGGTACACAAACGGTGCCTGGTAAAGTCCATCATTTTAACCATCGTGTGGACGTCAATACGCTGGAAGAAAGCGACATTGACGTGTTAGGTTTGAATGAAATTGGTGATGCGGTCATTCAGTTTGATGCCCCCGTTGCTTTTGACCAATATACAGATAGCCGTTTTACAGGTGCCTTAGTGGTTATCGACCGTTTGACTAACGTCACTGTGGGCGCGGGTATGGTCGAAGAAGTCGTTGCCGAGTTGGATGAAGAGTCAGACGTTAGCGGGGAAGACCGTGCTGCTCGCCTTGGGCAAAAGCCAGCTATCATTGCTTTGTCCGCTGACGTACTAGCAAACAGTGTTTCCTTGGAGCGCCAATTGCTACGTAAAGGCGTGGTAGCCCTTGTTAAAGCTGATGCTACTGAGCAAGAAGCTCAATTAGTTCGCCAAACGGGTGTGGTTTTCCTTGTTGGTAATGCGGATATTGCTGAATCGGAGATCAAAGAAACCCGTATTGATGATGTGATAGACCAGCTTATCGAAAGCACTCGATTATAAGGGCCTTGGCTCTAAATAACTTGAAGCCTAGTGCGTATTAATAACAAAAATGCCAGCCCATCAAATTGAGCTGGCATTTTTTTTGATCCGATGATTGTCGCTATTTAGGTTCTCAAAGAGAGGGCTCCTTATGGCGCTGTTTCTGCATCGTCTCGTTTTGCGATTTTGTGCTGGTCTTCATTGCTTCCTTGTTTCCAATAACTAGAAATATATAAATTTTCTTTGCTAATGGCTTTGTCATTTTTAAAGAAGGCACGCAGCGCTTTCATGCTGCTAAACTCACAGGCTGCCCATACTGAGGGGATGCCTTCTAACCAAGGTAATGATTTAACCGCGTTAAGCAGGGTGCTTGAGTGCTGACCTGGATGGGGGTTTATAACCCACTTCAATTCAACCCCAGTAGGGTGACTAAGTGCTTGAATGTCCTCTTTGCTGGCCACTTCGATTACCGCATAGCCTTTTGCGTTATCAGGTAATTTAGCAAGATTGACGCTAATGGCAGGCAAGGCTGTCATATCACCGACTAACAATTGCCAATCAGTTGTATGAGTGATCATCTTTTTAGGGCCCGGACCACCGACCATAATGGTCTCATTGTATTGTACGTTTCTTGCCCAGGTTGAAGCGGGGCCTGCCTCTTCGTGCAAAACAAAATCGATGTCTATTTCTGTTGGGCGCTGCTGACGTATTGTATAGGTTCGGACGAGTGGCTTTGTTTCTCCTTGGGGAAATATCAGTTTAACGTAACCACTTTCATGATCTTCAGGAATAGTATGAATGTTCTCGCCACCTAGTGTGACACGTAACATATTAGGTGTGATCAGTGTTTTTCGGGTCACTCTGAGTTCTCTTGGCTGTGGTCTGCTCATTGCTGACTCCTTAGTCATTGTTTTGTTCGAGATTATGCCGCATTGTGTCGGCGATCTGGATGAATTGGTCTATTTGTTGATCTGTTAGTCCTATGACCATTTCCTGTGAAATAGTATTTTCAAAGGTCTGAATGTGATCCAGTAGTGTTTTTCCTGAATGAGTCAGGACGAGTAGGCTGCTGCGATGATTTGTTGGGTGGCGCTCCTTACTGAGATAGCCTCGTTCAACAAGGTCTTTAATTACTCTCGTCACTTGAGATTTATCCAAGCCTAATTGAGTAGCTACCGCTTTAGCATTGCAGCTTTCTTTTTTTCTTAGGCTTTTGAGTAGGCGGATGTGCCCGACTGGCAATTTGATACCTGACTGAATCGCCGTCTCCCTAAGCGTGTTTTTATAGCTGTGAATTAATTTGTATAGCGATTCGCCTATGGAATCTTGCATGGTGATCTGTGCTCTTGCATGTAGTTGAGAATGATTATCAAAATACTATTTTGAGTTGATCAAGTCAACTTAGAAAGATTGATAACATGTGTTTCTCTGAAAATAGAGGATACTTTCTTATTTTTTGTCTTTTTGAGGTGCATTATTAAGCTTGTTTTTAGGGGGGAAGTGGCGAAGCTTTCATTATGTCTTTTCTTCTAATGGCGAATGACTACAATGCCTGCAGGTAATTCGAGGTATATCGATGGTATGAATAAACTGACAGTATATGAAACGATCACAAATGCATTGCGCCAGCGTTTTGACACGGCTGTGTGGGCGGCCAAGCAAGCACATGATGCTGCTACCAATGAAGAAAGTGTGGCCGAAAATAAATACGATACCTTCGGTTTAGAAGCGTCTTATCTCGCCCATGGGCAATCTCAGCGTGTGCTCGACTGCGAGAATGATTGGCGAACGTTTGAAAAGAAGGGCGTTGTACTGTTTGAAGAAGATGATGTGGTTGCTCTATGGGCACTGGTAGAACTGAATGAAGTCGATAAACATGTGCCGTACACTAAATGGTTTTTTATTTCCCCTTGTGCGGGCGGACTCACTGTAGAGCAACATCATCAAAGCGTTTTTTTGGTGACGCCTTCTAGTCCAGTGGGAAAGGCGCTAATAGGAAAAGAAGAGGGTGATGAGATTTGTTTACGGCAAAATGGTCTAGAAGTTGTTTATGAAATAACCAGAGTGTGCTGATGGCGCTTATCCGAATGCTTTGTCGTTGACAAATTTGATTCTGGCTCTAGAGAGTCCGGCGCGGTTCGCATATAATGCTTCGCCTTAAAAGATTCTTTTTTTTGTTCGGTAGACTCAAAATGGTAACGACGATGATATACACACTGGTCGTGCCATCGAAATATCACTTACCCGCGAAACAAAAAAGACATTGTAAGAACACATCACTCTCTCACTGAGACAGTAATAGGAAAAAAATTATGCGCAGCCATTATTGCGGCGAGTTAAATGCTTCTAACATTTCACAAGAAATCACTTTATGTGGTTGGGTTCATCGTCGCCGTGACCACGGCGGTGTTATTTTCTTGGACGTACGTGATCGCGAAGGCATCACGCAAGTTGTTTTTGACCCAGATCGTGCCGACAGCTTTGCCATAGCCGATAGCGTTCGTAACGAATTTGTTGTGAAGCTAAAAGGTTTGGTTCGCGCTCGCCCAGAAGGGACGGTTAACCCGAATATGAATACCGGCGAGATAGAGGTTTTGGGCACAGAGCTTGAAATCCTTAATGCCGCAAAAACACCACCATTTCAGCTTGATGAACACCAATCTGTTGGTGAAGACGTTCGTTTGAAAAATCGCTTTATCGATTTGCGTCGCCCAGAAATTCAACAGAAAATGCGTTTTCGTTCAAAAGTAACGTCCGTGTTGCGTCGTTACTTGGATGACAATGGCTTCTTAGATATTGAAACCCCTATTTTAACGCGTGCCACACCAGAAGGGGCTCGTGATTATTTGGTGCCAAGTCGCACCCAGCAAGGCAGCTTCTTTGCACTGCCTCAATCGCCGCAGCTATTCAAACAATTGTTGATGGTGTCTGGTTTTGATCGTTACTACCAAATTGCCAAATGTTTCCGTGACGAAGATCTACGTGCAGATCGTCAGCCAGAATTCACTCAAGTAGACATCGAAACGTCTTTCATGAGCGAAGAGCAAATCATGGCGATGACGGAAGATATGATCGTGAAATTGTTTAAAGAGTTGTTAAATGTGGATTTAGGGGCCTTCCCACGCATGCCATACTCTGAAGCGATGGAAACATACGGTAGTGATAAGCCAGACCTACGTATTCCTCTAACAATTGTGTCTGTATCGGATTTGATGGCCGATGTAGACTTTAAAGTCTTCTCTGGCCCTGCTAAGGATCCTAAAGGTCGTGTTGCAGCCCTGAAAGTACCTGGTGGTAATACGCTGACACGTAAGCAAATCGATGACTACACTAAGTTTGTCGGTATTTATGGTGCAAAAGGTTTGGCATACATTAAAGTGAATGACAAATCGAACTTAGAAGAAGGTCTACAATCGCCAATCGTTAAGTTCCTGCCCACCGAAGTGAGAGCATCGTTGCTTGAGCGTCTTGAGGCACAAGATGGGGATTTGATTTTCTTTGGTGCGGATTCTAAAAACGTCGTTAACGAAGCGCTAGGAGCATTGCGTTGCAAGTTAGGTGAAGATATGGATCTTTATACTTGCGAATGGGCGCCTTTGTGGGTCGTTGATTTCCCAATGTTTGAAGAAACGTCTGATGGCGGCATCACTGCAATTCACCATCCATTTACCGCTCCTTCTTGTTCTCCTGAAGAGCTTAAAGCAAGCCCACTGACAGCATTGTCGCAAGCATACGATATGGTCTTGAACGGTACTGAGTTAGGTGGTGGATCTATTCGTATTCATCAGTCTTCTATGCAAGAAACCGTATTTGAATTATTAAAAATTTCCGAAGAAGAGCAAGAAGAGAAGTTTGGCTTCTTGTTAGATGCGTTGAAATTTGGTGCGCCACCACATGGTGGCTTGGCGTTTGGCTTGGATCGTTTGGTGATGTTGATGACAGGTTCCACCTCTATTCGTGATGTTATTGCCTTCCCTAAAACGCAAAGCGCCACTTGCTTATTGACTCAAGCACCTGGTGAGGTGAGCGAGAAGCAACTGAAAGAGCTTAACATTCGCGTCAGAAAACCCGTTGTAGAAGGTTAATTCTGCTTACTGAACATAAAAGTTTTGAACTGAAGATGTTTGATTTTTCTAAAAAACCTCTGGTGACCTTGGTTGCCAGAGGTTTTTTTTGTTCTTGTATGTTTAGAGATCAAATATTCGTGTACTCTTACCAAGTTAGCGTTTGGTGATAAGGCATGATGTTAGGGAAGTCATGAGCAAGCGCTCTTGTCTCTGCACGTGGGTAAAAGCTTGTTATTTTAACCTTTACTAGTGCTAAGATATTGAAAAATATCCGTAAAACTAACAGTGTAAAGACGTTTTTTTAAATTTATAGATTGCATACTTTGTAAAGGGCTGTTGGAATATACATCAATGCTAAATTGATATAGGTCTGGTTTTGAAAAGCACAAGAATATTAGCAATTGACCCAGGGTCACGCATCACCGGATTTGGCATCATCGATGTTATCAATGGGAAATCTAGCTACGTGGCTAGCGGCTGTATTCGTTTACCAGGCGGTGAATTATCCGTTAGGTTAAAAAATATTTTCAATAGTGTGTGTTCCTTGTTGGAAGAGCACAAACCAAATGAGTTTGCGATTGAAGAAGTGTTCCTAGCAAAAAATGCCAATTCGGCACTAAAGCTGGGACAAGCAAGAGGAGCGGCTATTGTCGCGGCTTCTTTGCAAGAACTATTTGTACATGAATACGCTGCACGGCGAGTGAAGCAGTCGGTGGTAGGAAATGGTAACGCCGATAAAAGCCAAGTGCAGGCGATGGTACAATTACTCTTGTCTCTGCCTTCTCCACCACAAGCCGATGCGGCTGATGCCTTAGCCATCGCTTTGTGTCATGCCAATACCCGTACGTCGGGTGGCATGGAGTTTGGGGTAGGTAAACGGGCAGGGCGCACATCGAAAAGATGGTCTGAATTAGATATAAGGAAGTCTGTGTGATCGGACGTATTGTTGGCACCTTGATTGAGAAAACACCTCCAGAGTTATTGGTTGATGTTCAGGGTGTGGGGTATGAAATAAGTGCCTCAATGACAACTATTTATGACTTGCCTCCGATTGGTGAGAAGGTTGTCTTGTTTACGCATTTTCAAGTAAAAGAAGATTCGCAGACATTATATGGTTTTATTGATAAAGCGGAGCGAGCACTGTTTCGCGTACTAATAAAAGTAAATGGTATAGGGCCGAAAATGGCCTTAGCGGTACTGTCGAGCATGTCATCCGAAGAGTTGATTGCAAACGTACAAGAATCGGATGTGACGGCACTGACTCGCATTCCAGGGGTCGGTAAAAAAACGGCCGAGCGTTTGATTATTGAGTTAAGGGATAAATTAGGCCAAGCGGCGAAAGCGGATTTATTTTCGGCACCTGCTGTGCTCAAACAAGTGCAGGCTGATCCAAGACAAGAGGCGGAAGCGGCGCTGATTGCACTTGGTTATAAACCCCAGGAGGCGGCAAAAGCCATAGCCAACATCCCGGTAGATGGTGCCAGCAGTGAAGACGTTATCAAAGCGGCTCTAAAAGCCATGTTAAGGTAATATAAATGATAGAAACAGATCGTATTATTTCAGCTGAACTGAAAGGCAACGATCGACAGATTGATCGAGCCATTCGCCCGCAATCCTTGTCTGATTATATTGGGCAACCTGTGGTGCGTGAGCAAATGGAGATTTTTATTCAAGCGGCCCGCCAGCGTCACGAGCCTCTGGATCACTCGCTGATTTTTGGCCCGCCAGGTCTTGGGAAAACGACTTTGGCAAACATCATTGCCAATGAGATGGGGGCGGAAATTCGCACCACTTCAGGCCCAGTGTTGGAGCGGGCGGGTGATTTGGCCGCATTGCTGACGAACTTGAACGAAGGGGACGTACTGTTTATTGATGAGATTCATCGACTCAGTCCTGCCATTGAAGAAGTATTGTACCCAGCGATGGAAGATTACCAATTAGATATCATGATTGGTGAGGGGCCAGCCGCTCGATCAATAAAAATCGAACTTCCTCCGTTTACGCTTGTCGGAGCTACTACACGGGCAGGGTTGTTGACATCACCATTGCGAGATCGTTTTGGTATTGTGCAACGTCTTGAGTTTTATGATGTGGAGTCATTGACGACGATCGTAGCTCGCTCAGCCAGTAAAATGAGTATGGACTTGGATCAGACAGGGAGCTTCGAGGTGGCAAGGCGTTCTCGTGGTACGCCACGTATTGCCAATCGGCTGTTGCGTCGGGTTCGTGATGTTGCGCAGGTTAGTGGTGCAAGTGTTGTGACGCAAGAAATTGCTCAACGAGCGTTGGATATGCTCAGTGTTGATAGTCAGGGCTTTGACCACTTGGATAGACGTATGTTATTGACTATGATTGAAAAGTTTGACGGACGTCCGGTTGGTTTGGACAGTGTGTCAGCAGCGTTAGGCGAAGATAAAGATACGATTGAAGATGTCATTGAGCCTTTTTTAATACAACAAGGTTTTGTTATACGAACACCACGTGGGCGCCAAGTTACTAAGCGCGCCTACGAACATTTTAATTATCAATTACCGTCGGACTTTAAATAGAGGTTAAGAATGTCAATTTTGGGGTTAGTCGCCAGTGCCAGTTTAGTTGTGCAAATTGTTATGTTGCTCTTGCTGGTTGCATCTATCTTATCTTGGGTGGTTATTTTTCAGCGGGTTTTTGTGCTAAAGCAAGCCAAGAAAGTTCGTAATGCATTTGAAGACCAATTTTGGTCTGGCATTGACTTAAGTAAGTTATATAAAAAGCTCAATCAAGAAGGTAGACGAGTTGAAGGGGTTGAAAATATCTTTATTGCCGGTATTAAAGAGTTTACTCGTCTTCGTCAAAGTCAACATGTTGACCCTGATGCAGTGATGGAAGGTGTGCAGCGTTCGATGCGTGTGGCTTTGTACCGTGAAGAAGAAAAATTAGATAAGCACCTAGGCTTTTTAGCAACGGTTGGCTCAACCAGTCCTTATGTCGGCTTATTTGGAACCGTTTGGGGGATTATGCATTCATTTATTGGCTTGGCGGATGTGCAGCAGGCGACCCTTGCTACGGTCGCGCCGGGTATTGCTGAGGCGTTGATCGCGACCGCAATTGGTCTATTCGCGGCGATTCCAGCGGTTATTGCCTATAACCGTTTTTCAGCTGCCTCTGAGTCTCTAGCCGCAGGTTACGATAATTTTTCTGATGAATTTAGCAGTATCTTGCATCGTAAACTTCATGTGAGAGAGGGAGGCGTAGCATAGTGGCTCGCTCCAACAGAAGACAAAAGCGCCGTCGTCCAATGGCGGAAATTAACGTTGTCCCATACATTGACGTCATGTTGGTGTTGCTAGTCATTTTTATGATTACAGCGCCTATGATTACCCAAGGGGTTGATGTTGAATTACCTAAGGCAAGTGCCGCAGCCATTCAAGAGGATTCAAAAGACGTTTTGATTGCCTCCGTGGACAGCAAAGGTCAGTTTTATTTGGATGTCGGCGGTAAGCAACAATCCATAACGCTTGATGCGCTTAAAGCTCGCGTGCGAAAGGTGCTTAGCCAAAATCCAGGTACGCCTGTGATGGTTCGAGGGGATAAAAATGTTTCCTATGGCGCGGTTATTGGATTAATGGTCGCCCTACAGGGTGCGGGTGTCCCGAATGTTGGTCTTGTAACGGATCCGGATAATACTTGATGAGTTTTTTTAAGAAAGACGGATACGGTGTACCAATCGTGCTGGCGGTTGGCTTGCATCTGGCTATTCTTTTAATAGGTGTGGTGACGATTAACTTTAGTGATGACTCGTTGCCAGCGCCAAAGCGTCCGCCTATTGTGCATGCCACTGTGGTCGATATTTCTAAGACGATTATTGGTAAGCGAGAAGCGGAAAAGAAAAAAGAAGCCCAGCAGCAGGCTGAGATAGCTAAACAGAAAGAATTAGCCGCTAAGAAAAAAGCAAAAGAGCTAGCGGAGCGAAAAGCATTTGAAGCTCAGAAAAAACAGTTAGCTCAAGCCAAAAAAGCACAAGAACAGGCAATCCGTAAAGCCGAGGCGGCAGCAAAAGCCAAAGAGGAAGCGGCTGCAGCGAAAAAGAAAAAAGAGCAAGAGATTGCTAGGCAGAAACAGTTAGCGGATCAAAGGGCGAAAGAAAAAGCCGCTCAGAAAGCTGCGGAAGAGAAAAAGCGTCAAGAAGAAGCGAAGAAAAAAGCTCAAGCTGCAGAAGAGGCGAAACGTCAAAAAGAACTTGAGCGCCAAAAACAAGAGATTGCCCGAAAAGCAGAGCAAGAGCGTTTAGCCAAAGAGGCGGCAAGGCAGGCAAAAGCTAAGGCTGAGGCGGAAAAGAAAGCCGCCCAAGAAGCTAAGTTGGTCCAGTCTATTAGTGGCTTAATTAATAATCGTATTGCGCAAGCTTGGATAAGACCGCCCAACGCGCGTAATAATATGAAGACAAAACTTCAAATTTCTTTCTTACCGACGGGTGAGGTGCAAAATGTACAAGTCGTTGAAAGTAGTGGGGATGCCTTGTTTGATCAGCGCGCAGTGAATGCGGCTAGAAACATGGGTGTTATTCGAGAGTTGTCGAAAGTGGATCCTTATGTATTTGAGAGAAACTTTCGTAACGTTGTGATCATTTTTAATCCACAGGACTTAAGAAACTAATGATGTTAAGAAAATGGTGCTTAGTATTATTTACGTGCTTGCTCTTTACGAGCGTTGCTAGGGCTCAGCTTGTTATTGAAGTGACAAGTGGGGCGGATAAACTTTTGCCAATTGCCGTTGTTCCGTTTGGCTATAATGGCACAAATCCGTTGCCACAAGACGTCGCTCAAATCGTTCAGGACGACTTAGTGAGAAGCGGTTTATTCAAGGCGATTCCTCGCTCTAGCATGTTGAGCCAGCCCAGCAAATTGTCGGATGTTTACTATCGAGATTGGCGTTTATTAAAAGCGGATTATGTCTTAATTGGTTCTATTAAAAAAATTAAAGGTGATCGCTATCGTGTCGGCTTCCAGCTACTCAACGTACTGACGCAAAAGCCTGCGGATGATTACACCACCATTGATGTGACGAAAAATCACCTGCGCGATGCGGCACACTATATTAGTGATGCGGTCTTTAAGAAATTAACTGGGATTCGCGGAGACTTTAGCACTCGTATCCTCTACGTGACGGAGCAGCATGATCGTACTCATCATCCTCTCTATAAGTTACAAGTAGCGGATGCCGATGGCCATCGTCCACAAGTTATTGTCGAATCCAATGAGCCTATCCTGTCACCTGCATGGAGTCGCAATGGACGTGATATTGCTTATGTTATGTTTAAGAACATGCGCCCCAGGATCTTTATTCAAGAGTTAGCGACGGGGAAAAGAAAGCAGATAATGAGTTTTAAAGGTTTGAATGGCTCTCCTGCTTGGTCTCCGGACGGTAAAAAATTGGCTTTAGTGCTATCGAAAGATGGCAATGCTGAAATCTATACCTTAGATTTAGCAACGCAAAAACTAGAGCGTATGACCAATAATTACGCCATTGATACTGAGCCTGCTTGGGGGCCGAAAGGTAAGACAATTTATTTTACGTCGGATAGAGGTGGCAATCCGCAAATTTATCGCCTAGATATTAAGACTAAAAAAGTTGAACGCATTACCTTTGAAGGAGACAGTAATTACCGAGCACGTTTAACACCAGACGGTCGTTTCCTCGTCTGTATTGAAAAACTCAATGGTGATTACCATATAGCGTTACAGGATCTTAAGACAGGGCGTGTTAAAATACTGACACATACTGACTTAGATGAATCGCCAACCATATCGCCTAATGGTACTATGGTAATGTATGCAACTACCGAACATGGTAAAGAAATACTGGCAGTCGTATCTGTTGATGGTCTTGTTAAATACAAAGTACCGTCAACTGATGGTGATGTACGTGAACCAGCATGGTCACCGTACTTCAATTAAAATAACTGGAAGGAGTGAATAATGAGTGTAAACAAACTTGGAAAGTTTGCAGTAGTTGGTTTGTCTGCAGCATGGCTTGCTGGTTGTAGTACGACTGGTGCAAATACAGATGCGTCTACAGCAACCACTGCAACAAACGAAGGTTCTGCGACCACTGAACAAGCCGCTCCCGCGGATACGGATAAAAGTGCTACCTACGGTGCAAACCAAGATAACTCAGTGACGAGTGTTGTCGATAATCAACAAGACAAAGCGAAAAACAGCAAAGCCATGCTTGATGGCGTACCCACTGTTTTTTACTTCGATTTCGACAAATCTATTGTACGTCCTGCTGCGCGTGAAGCACTTGCAAAACATGCTCAGTATTTGATTGATAATCCAAATGTACATGCCGTTTTAGAAGGTAACACTGATGAACGTGGTACTCGCGAGTACAACATGGCGCTGGGTGAGCGTCGTGCTAAAGCGGTAGCTCGTTATCTAACCATCCAAGGCGTACCTGCTTCTCAAATTGAAACAGTCAGCTTTGGTGAAGAAGTGCCCGTTGCTTTCGGTCATGACGAAAAATCTTGGCAGCTAAACCGCCGAGTTGAAATTCGTTACGAAAAATGATCGTGAATAGTTTTACTTTTCGCTCCTTTGCGGTGGTGCTGCTTTTAGCAGCACCACTTGCAATGGCTGAGGGTCAGAATCAAACGAATTTGTCAGTGAGCGCAGCAACACAGCTGTTAACTCAGCTCGACCAGCTTCAGAGTCAAGTAAGAACCCTTACAGGTAAACTTGAGGATCAACAACACCAAATTGATCAAATGAAGTCGCAGCAGCGTGATCGTTATGTAGATCTTGACCAGCGTGTTTCTATGCTTATGGCAAAATTAGCTCAGCAACAGGCACCGGCTGCTCCAGCCGCGACACCTGGTTCTGTGCCAACAGCAGCTCCGTCTGCAATGCCAGCGGCTACTCCTAGTAATGCGCCATCAACGTCAAAGACTGATAACGAGCCGACAAATATCTCTGATATGGGGGCGCAGGCGAATGGTGCATCGGCATCCGATGTTAAGCTTGCTCCGATTGCTCTTAAGCCAGTTACCCCTGAAGCTAGGCAAGCCTATAACAATGCGTATCAACTGATTAGAGAACGGCAGTTTGAAACAGCAGAGGTGTCTTTCACTGAGTTTGTAAAAGACTTTCCTGATAACCAGCTGACAGGGAATGGACATTATTGGCTTGGTGAATTAAAACTTGTTTTGGGTAAACCAAAAGAAGCGATTAACCAGTTTAATATCGTCATAAAAAAATTTCCTGGCCATAACAAAGTGCCAGATGCTCTCTATAAGTTAGGTATTGTTAATGATCAGTTAGGTAATACCGACAAATCAAAATCCTATTTACAGGAAGTGATTCGACGTTTTCCTGATAGCAAAGCGGCAAAGCTATCAAAAAGCTATCTGACGAAGCTAAACTAAAATAGCTTGCAATCCTCAACGGGCTCTGTATTATACGCAACCCGTTGGGTCGTTAGCTCAGTTGGTAGAGCAGTTGACTTTTAATCAATTGGTCACTGGTTCGAATCCAGTACGACCCACCAACTTTCTTTTTATAATATACCTTATGTGATTTACGGGTCGTTAGCTCAGTTGGTAGAGCAGTTGACTTTTAATCAATTGGTCACTGGTTCGAATCCAGTACGACCCACCAGAATCACACGCTCTTACGTACCTACCTGAAGAGGTGTTGTATGACTGAACTTCTTGATAAAGTTGCTTTGCGTGCCACCGTCCAACAGCACCTCTCTGCTGCTGAAAATACGCTCAAAATGTCATCTGTAGACAATGAGCAAATCCGCGCAGAAATCAAATCCCTGCTAAAAGCAAAAAATGCTGTCTTGGTTGCTCACTATTATACAGACGATGCGATACAAGAATTGGCAGAAGAAACAGGTGGTGTTATCGCTGACTCTCTTGAGATGGCGCGCTTTGGAGCAAATCACCCTGCGGATACCTTGGTTGTTGCGGGTGTCAAATTTATGGGCGAAACGTCAAAAATCCTCAGCCCAGAAAAAACTGTCTTAATGCCAACACTGGAAGCTACTTGTTCTTTGGATATTGGTTGTCCTATCGAGGAATTTTCCGCTTTTTGTGATCAGCACCCTGATCGGACTGTTGTGGTGTATGCCAATACATCAGCGGCCGTCAAAGCACGTGCCGATTGGGTTGTAACATCAAGCATTGCATTGGATGTAGTTGAGTACCTAACAGAGCAGGGTGAAAAAATCATTTGGGCACCAGACCAACATCTTGGTGGTTACATTCAGCGTGAAACCGGTGCCGACATGATCCTGTGGGATGGTGCGTGTATTGTTCATGAAGAATTTAAAGCCAAAGGAATTGTAGACCTTAAAGCGGTTTATCCGGATGCCGCTGTGCTCGTTCACCCAGAATCACCTGAGTCCGTCGTTGAAATTGCCGATGTGGTTGGCTCAACCTCACAACTGCTCAATGCTTCTAAGTCCATGACTAATGATACCTTCATTGTGGCAACGGATCGTGGCATTTTCTATAAAATGAAACAGGCATCTCCTGAGAAGCGTTTTGTTGAAGCGCCTACTGGCGGCTCTGGAGCGACTTGTCGTAGCTGTGCGCACTGTCCTTGGATGGCATTAAACTCTCTTGAGATGCTGCGAGATGCCCTGAGAGACGGAACAGGGGAAATTCATGTGGATGAAGAAACGCGTGTTAAGGCCTTGATTCCATTGCAGAGAATGCTCGATTTTCAAGTGAAATAGTAGCAGCCGTTATCGAGTGACTCTACCATCTAAAAAGCCAAGTCTTGTTACTTGGCTTTTTTGTTTATACGGCTTTGTTAAATAGCGCTAGACCTAAAAAGCACTTATATGATATTCATTATCATTAAGAAATTGTGCTTACGAACGTTGAATGTACTTTTAGTTGGAATACCACAGCTTATGACGAACAACATTATTACTTTTATGAGAAATCGCGTGTCTCAGCCTGGCTTGGAAGCCCCCGCACCAAGTAAAGCCGAGTGGGAGACAATATTAGATGCTGCCTGCCGTGCCCCTGATCACGGTGGAATCAAACCATGGCGTTTTCGTATTTACGAAGGAGCAGGGCTGGACAAGCTAGGGCAGGTCTACTGGCAGCACGCCAAAAGTGAAGTGCATGATTTAACCGAAGAGAAAGAAGCGGCTTTTGTAAAAAAAGCTCATCGTGCCCCCGCGATTCTTCTGGTTTATGCCCATATCGAGCAACATCCTAAAGTGCCAGCAATAGAGCAAATTATGGCGACATCAGCGGCGGCTCAACAAGCCATACTTGGCCTAAATGCCTTAGGTTATGGCGCTATGTGGCGAAGTGGCCCTGCCTGCTTCACGCAAAAAACCAAAGACCTGCTCAACTTACAAGAGACTGATCAAATTGTGGGCCTAATCTACGTTGGAACACCCACTTCAACACCGAAGATTCCTGAAGAGACAGACTTTGCCTCACGTCTAGAATGGGTGACAGAATAAATTATCCTTGCAACGGGACTTTTTATAAAAAAGAGTTGCAATTCAATAACTTCACCATTAAGATACGCGCACAAATTACGCAGGGCGAGATTTAACAAGTTTTGGTGAGCTGTCCGAGTGGCCGAAGGAGCACGCCTGGAAAGCGTGTATGTCGAAAGGCATCAAGAGTTCGAATCTCTTGCTCACCGCCATTATAAAGAAACCCCGATTAGATTAGCGTCTAGTCGGGGTTTTTTATTATCAGCTTGCTGCTTAAAGCCAAAATAAGCAGATTAGTTTTCATCGCCTGCCGCATTTGAAAACATTTGGAGACCCTCCAGCAATGGGACCGCCTACGTGAGGCACAAGGCCTGGCTCGACTTTAGGGCGTACGTGCATGTCCCCTAACCGCGCAGCGGGCTTACCCATAAAACGTTCCTTGTCTACTAATATGAATCGAACGCACTATATACAATGTGTTGTGAATTTATGCATTTATAGACCAGTAATCTAGTGAAAATACACATACTATAAGGCTGTGGTACAAAAACTGTGTACGTTTAGCTCGCTAACTTAGGTGAGAAATGATCGAAAAAGAAGGGCAAAACTGATGTTGCTAGGTCTAAAGGTATGGATTGCCCAAATTAGTTATATCTATTAATGTGCTGTTAGAAAAGTTGTAGTAGTCTTTACAGTCAGTAACTAGTTGTTTTTGTTAGGGATGTATTTGTGGTGGAAAAAGTATTTTTTCATGGATTGGCGAAACAGATTTAAGGACTACTGCTTCAACTGTCACAAAAAGGCGCTTTTACGGACGCATAAGCTGGTCGACAAGGGTATTTCCAACAAGCTAATGGCGGAACGCTTTTTTTAGATGAGTTTGGTGAGCAAGATGTCGCCCTAACAAATAAAAAAATTCCTACAAACGCAAAAAATATTATCCTTTCACTACAGTGGCCGGGTAATATTTGAGAATTACGTTCAACTTTATTACGGGATTCTCTATGGAGTAGCGAAGACGCAATATCGGCTGAAGACATCAAACAAGCCTTGTTTGTTAGACCTCATAATAATACCAGTTTGTTAGATAGAGATGTTTCACAAGGTATTGATATTCAAAATATTATTTCTGATTTGGTAAGGCAGTATATTCCGAAAGCATTAGCGCATGCCAATGGCAGCAAGTCCAAAGCGGCTGAGTTATTAGGACTTAAAAACTACCAAACACTAACCAACTGGATGGATAAATACGACGTGAAATAGAAGTTGGAACAGCTTTCGCTATAGCACGAGTATGAAAACAATATTATTTATGAAATCACAAAATTTTGAGTTTCTTCGTCCTGAAAACGAAACCTTAGCAAACCTTGCGGGTTTGGCTGAAGCCGTGTTGTTTATAGACCCTGGCAGCGCACTGACACGTCTTCGCGCTTTTGCGGAGGAGCTGACCAAGGCCATTTATAAAGAAGAGCGCCTGCCTCGTTTACCCGAATCAACCTTGAACACCATGGTACGTGACACTGTGTTCCAAAACTGTGTGACAAAACCTCTTGTTCATCAGTTGAATTATCTACGTACCCGAGGCAATGAAACGGCACATGGCGGGGAAGGGGATTTACGAACCGCTCTAATGGCATTGGGGATAGCCCATCAGCTCGCCTGCTACCTTGCCATCAAATACTACATGAAGAAAAAGGCAACCATCCCAGCGTTTGTTGATATAAAAGACAATCGTGCGAATGCCATTGCCTTGTCTGGATCCATCAATAAATACAAAGAAGAATTAGATAATCAGAAAAAGCTCAATGACGAGCAGCTTGAACAGATTGAAAAAGAGCGCACTAAGAATCTTAAGCACCTAGATGCGCCTGCTTATCCAGATCAACTTAAACGCAAGCAAGAAAGCCAAGCCCTTGCGGATAGCTTGCAATGGAGCGAAGCGAAAACCCGTGAGCTTTTAATTGATTCCATGCTGGTGCAAGCTGGCTGGAATGTGTCAGACTCAGAACAAGTCGGCATTGAAGTCGAGGTAGCTTTTCCGAACAACCCTTCTGGTAAAGGCTATGTAGATTATGTGTTGTGGGGCAGCGATGGCAAACCTCTCGCCGTCGTCGAAGCGAAACGTTCTAGCAATAGCTCAGATCAAGCGGGGCGAGAACAAGCTCGGCTCTATGCTGACTCGCTTGAAAGGCAGTTTGGCCAGCGCCCAGTGATTTTCTACACTAATGGCTACGAGACTTTTATTTGGGACGACGCACAATACAATGCACCGCGAATTGTTTATGGTTTTTACAGTAAAGACAGTCTGGATTATCTCATTTACCAACGCCAGTACCGTGATAACCAACTTGAACAAAACAATCCAAACTTAAACATTGCCGATCGTCTGTATCAAATCAATGCCATCAAATCGGTTGCCCATACTTTCCAAGAACAGCGTCGTAAAGCCTTGATTATCCAGGCAACGGGCACAGGTAAAACCCGTGTTTCCATTGCGCTTGCAGATCTCATGCTAAACGCTGGCTGGGCAAAGCGCGTGTTGTTTCTTTGTGACCGCAAAGAGCTGCGTACCCAAGCGAGTGAAGCCTTTAAAACCAATTTACCCAGTGAGCCTCGCTGTGAAATTGGTGAAACCAATAAGATTGACGAAAATGCACGTATCTACGTGTCCACTTATCCCGGCATGATGAACCGCTTTGCTCAGCTGGATGTAGGCTTCTTTGATCTGATCATTGCCGATGAAAGTCATCGTAGTATTTATAATCGTTACCGCGATATATTTGATTATTTTGATGCATTACAGGTGGGCTTGACCGCCACACCAGTCAAATTTATCAGCCGTAATACCTTTGATATGTTTGGCTGTGAAACCACGGACCCGACGTATCAATTTGGCTTAAAAGAAGCCATCGAGCATGAGCCACCTTATTTAGTGGATTTTAAAGTCAAAGACGTCACCACAGAGTTTCTTCGTGATGGTATTCATTACAACGACCTAACCGATGATCAAAAACGCCAGTTAGAAGACGATCTTGGCTTTGAAGAAGCGCAAAATGCTAGCTATCAAGGCAAAGACATCGGGCGTAAAATTTTTAGTGAAAAAACCGACCAAGAGATTCTTGAAAACTTGATGAATTATGGCATTAAGGATGAAACCAACTCGCTAGTAGGTAAAACGATTGTTTTTGCGAATAACCAAAAACATGCAGAGCATTTAGAAAAACTCTTCTGCAAGCTCTACCCACAATATGGCAACAAAGTTTGTAAAGTCATTCATAACAAAGTGTCCCATGTAGAGAGCTTGATCAAAGAATTTAAAAAAGGCGACAACGAATTCCGTATCGCGATCTCGGTGGATATGTTGGACACAGGTATTGACGTGCCAGAAGTGGTGAACCTCGTCTTTGCGAAAACGGTTAAATCGTCGGTCAAATTCTGGCAGATGATTGGCCGTGGAACGCGCTTATGCAAAAACTTGTTTGGTAAAGGCAAAGATAAAACAGAGTTTTTAATTTTCGATCACTACGGTAATTTTGAATTTTTCGAACAAGAGTACAAAGAACCTCAAGATGTGGGTGGCAAGCCGTTACTGCAAACCTGCTTTGAGGCTCGTGTAAATCTAGCGATTCAGGCCCTTAAACATAACCACCGAGAAGGCTTCGATACCGCCATTGAATTAATCAAAGCGGATATTGCTGATTTACCAAAAGACAGTGTGGCCGTTCGTAAAGTGTTGCGACAAGTCGATACACTTCTGCAAACCGATAGCTTACAAACGCTGAATGCAACAACGCAGCATTTGTTATCTGAAACGGTGGCGCCACTGATGGCGGTTCGTCCACTGAAAGGTAAGCATGCAACACAATTGGATCGTTTAATGGCTGTCGTGGAAACCAGCTTTATTGAACAGTCAGCAAGCTTTGAAGATGGACGAGACACCTTAATCGAGCAAATATCTACCTTAGCGGTTAACATTCAAGCGGTTCGCCAAAAGCAAGCTATCATCGACGAAGTAAACAGTGCTGAGTTCTGGCAAGCCCCTAGTATAACTAAGCTAGAAAACGCTCGAACTCAGCTACGCAGTATTATGAAGTTCCGTCAGAGTGATACCAGTGGCAGTTATGACCCACTGAAAACTCGTACTCAAGATGGCAAGGTTGTCACAGAAGTACGTGAGCATAAACTTTATAACAGAGATGAAGTGAGCGTTTATCGCCGACGAGCCAAAGAGCTGCTAGACAACTTAGTTGCGACGAACCCGATACTGCAAAAAATCAAAGCCCATGAGGCGGTTTCGGAAGACGACCTAAAAAATCTAACATCAACCATCTTAACCACGCACCCCACAGTGAGTTTGGATGCCCTGAACGAATTTTATGGCCGGACTGCCGATCAACTGCATATCACCTTGCAAGAATTGGTAGGGCTAGAGCCAGAGAAAGTCAGTGAGCACTTCACCGACTTTGTGCATCGTCACCCGAATCTGACTTCCCAACAAGTGAGATTCATGGACCTACTCAAAACTTATATCACCAACTATGGTTTTATCGACATTGCCAAACTATATGAAGCGCCTTTTACGAGTGTCAGCCCAAATGGTGTTGATGGTGTATTTAAAGAAGCAGATGTTAAAGATCTAGTTTCTGTACTTAAACCCTTTATCAAACAGGATGTTCAATATGGGGCCAATAACTAACCAAAACGACGCACTGTTTGCGCAAATTAAAAGTGTGCTCGATCAAGCACGCCAGCAGGTTAAAAAAACCATTAATCATCAAATGGTGATGGCGTATTGGGAAATAGGGCGTTTGATCGTTGAGCAAGAGCAACAAGGACAAGTGCGTGCTGAATACGGTAAGCAACAGTTGCAACAGCTTTCCAAACGACTAACGGATGAGTTTGGCAAAGGCTTCGACACGACCAATTTGCGCAATATGCGCCGCATGTATCTCGCTTTTCCAATTCGAGAGACACTGTCTCTCGAATTGAGTTGGTCACATTACAATGTACTGGCACGTGTTGAAAATAGCGCTGCTCGCACATGGTATGCCCAAGAGGCCGTCTCACAAAGTTGGAGCGTTCGAGCACTAGAACGCCAAATTGGTGTGTTATATTACGAGCGCTTGTTAGCGAGTAAAGATAAACAATTACTCACGCAAGAAGCGGCTAATAAAACAGCGCCGCTAGGAGACTCGCCGCAAGATTATCTGCGTGATCCGTATATTCTCGATTTTTTGAATCTTCAGGACAAAACGTATCAGGAAAGCGACTTAGAAGAGGGCATCATCAACAACTTGCAAAAATTCCTATTGGAGTTAGGCAAAGGCTTTGCGTTTGTCGAGCGTCAGCAGCGCATTCGTACCGAAGATGGTGATTACTACATCGACTTAGTATTTTATAACTTTCATTTAAAATGCTTTCTGTTGATCGACTTAAAAATGAACAAACTGACTCACCAAGACGTGGGGCAAATGGATATGTACGTTCGCATGTACGAAGAGCAAAAGCGTGCCCACGATGATAACCCAACCATTGGTTTGATTTTGTGTAGTGAGCGCAATAACACCGTTGCCAAATATTCTGTACTCAACGAGAGCAAACAACTGTTTGCCTCAAAATACACCACCACTTTACCGACTGAAGAAGAACTCCAACGAGAGTTAGAGCGCGAGCGTGAACACATACTCCGCATTCAAGAGCAGCGCGCGGCGTATCAATCGACTTCAGTTTAAAACACGATATACAAGAGAGACCTTATGCTAACCGGACCAATCCGTAACGACATCGACAAACTATGGGAAAAATTCTGGACAGGGGGGATTACTAACCCTTTGACCGTGATTGAACAGATCAGTTACCTGATGTTTGCCCGTATGCTCGACATGCAGGAAGAAGCGGAAGAACGCAAAGCCAACCGCACAGGCAAAGCCTTTGTGCGTCTTTTTCCGGACACCAAAGAAGGTCAATTACTGCGTTGGAAAAACTTCAAAAACTTATCTGGGAAGGACCTGCATAAACACCTGAAAAACGAAGTCTATCCTTACTTTTCCAAACTGGGTCAAGTGGCCGACATAGACCAAGTAGGCGAAGATACCCCAGTCAAAGCCATGGGCCACATTAGTGACTACATGGAAGACGCCGATCTCGAAATTAAAAACGAATCTGTGCTGGTCGCTGCGCTAGAAATGGTGGATTCCTTACCGCTGAACCAAAGCGACGTGAAAGGCGACATCTACGAATACTTACTCAGCAAGCTGACCACCGCCGGCATCAACGGCCAGTTCCGCACACCGCGTCATATTATTGACGCCATGATTGAAATTATCGATCCGCAACCATGGGACACCATTTGCGATCCGTCTTGTGGTACAGCGGGCTTTTTAGCACGCACCATGGAATACCTGAATCGTAAACACACCAGTCCAGAAAATATTTGGACAGACGAAGAAGGTAACCAACATTACCCTGGTGACCTACTGGAAAACTACCGCGAACACATCAGTGACGACATGTTCTGGGGCTTCGACTTCGATACCACCATGTTGCGCGTCTCTAGCATGAACATGATGCTACACGGGGTAAACGGCTCTAACATTCTATACCAAGACACTTTGAACAAATCCATCCGTGAGAACTTCCCGCAGCAGGAAGAAAACTTCTTTGACGTCATCCTAGCCAACCCGCCTTTTAAAGGCAGCCTAGACGAAACCAACACCAACCCCGAACTGCTCAGCATGGTGAAAACCAAAAAGACCGAGTTGTTGTTCGTCGCACACATTTTACGCTCTCTCAAATTGGGTGGCCGTGCCGCCGTGATCGTGCCAGATGGCGTGTTATTTGGCTCTTCAAAAGCCCACCAACAACTTCGTCAAGAGTTAATTGAGAACAACCAACTGGAAGGCATCATCAGCCTACCCAGCGGCGTATTTAAACCCTACGCTGGTGTTAGCACCGCGATTCTACTCTTTACCAAAGGCGGCACCACCGAGCGGGTTTGGTTCTACGATCTTCAAGCAGACGGCCTTTCCCTTGACGATAAACGCACGCCACTAAAAGGCGAAGGCACTAACGACCTGCCTGACGCCATCTCCAAATGGAAAGCCTATCGTCAGCTCGTTGAAAGCAACTTTGATTTTTCGCAGTTTGGTGATGACGCGCAGGGATGCGCTAATCCAGAAAATGCAGGAGCATATTTTCAGGACAAAACGCAGAAAGCCTTTGTGGTCGATGCCGCCGACATCGCCAGCAACAAATACGACCTCTCCATCAACCGCTACAAAGAAGTCGTATACGAAGAAGAAGTCTATGAAGACCCAAAAGTTATCCTTGGCAAACTCATGGCGCTGGAAAAAGACATCATGGCTGACCTAAAAGAGCTGGAGGGGATGCTATGACATGGCCTGTAATGCCTTTATCAAACTTAGTTGACGTAATGCATCAAGGAATTAATACGGCTGCGGATAAAGTAGAATATTCGCAAAGTGGCTATCCTATTATTCAATCAAAGCATCTTAAAGAAAACTGTGTCGATTTTGATGGTGTTAAGTATTTAAGTGAGTCGGACTTTCAAAAATATAGCCCTAAATATGTACCACAAAAAGGAGATATTCTTTTTGCAAATATTGGTTCCATAGGGAAATCATTAATTATAGATACTGGCTCCACTTTCCTGTTTGCTTGGAATGTGTTTTTAATCAGACCAAAGCAAGAATTGATTGATGTTTCATATCTAAAGTATTTTTTTGATCGTCTTCTAAGTATCAAATACTACGACCAATACCTTACTGGTGGAACTGTTAAGTTTGTTAATAAAAAGGTGATGGGAGAAATTGAAATCCCACTTCCCCCACTGGAAGAACAAAAACGCATCGCGGCTATCCTAGACAAAGCCGACGCCATCCGCCGCAAACGCCAACAAGCCATCGACCTCGCCGACGACTTTCTGCGTTCTGTGTTTTTGGACATGTTTGGTGATCCAGTGATCAATCCCAAGGGGTGGGAGGTTAAGTCGTTGGGAAGTCTGATTGAGTCGGGTCCTACAAATGGTTTGTATAAGCCTTCTACTGAATATGGATCGGGAATAAGGATACTTCGGATTGATGGTTTTTATAACGGCGTTTTGTCACCACAGGAAAAACTAAAACGCGTAAATCTAGGGCAAAACGAAATCGAAAAGTACCAATTAAAAGATAGAAGTATTTTAATCAACCGTGTTAATAGTCGTGATTACTTGGGGAAAAGTGCTTTTGTTGAAAGGTTGGAAGAAGTTACTGTCTTTGAGTCAAATATGATGAACTTTTCGGCCAATGAAAAAATCATCAATCCATGCTTTTTGGTCCATCAGTTGCAAACTCCATATGTTAAAAATCAAGTTCTTAAACTTGCAAAAGATGCTGTGAATCAATCAAGTATCAATCAGCAGGACGTGAAATCATTAGAAGTTATTGTTCCAAATTTAGAACTTCAAACGGAATTTGAACTTGTATGTACGAGATATAAAGACTCATTAACAACGCGAAAAGAAAGTATATTTAATTGTGAGGCTATCTTTTCATCTTTAGGTCAACGAGCATTCTCTGGCCAGCTGTAGCTTTGCCTGAAGTCGATCAGATAAAACTGCATTTACAGCAAGCTCGAAATTACTTCGAAAAGCTGGCAAAGCAACCAATAGGAAACTATCTATTTGAGCCTTTCCCAACAGGTTGCTGCGGCGAGTCATATCCTTGGTTGTTTTTTCATCAGCCAAGGATATGCAAACGTCCGCTATGTAGCAGGCGAAAGAACAGTAAACGGCCAGTACCAAACACACGCTTGGCTTGGATGGGACGGCTGGATTATCGACATCACCGCCGACCAGTTTAGCGATGGGCCAAGCGCTATGTTTCTAGAGCGAGACAGCGACTTTCACCGTTCTTTTGCAAGAGACTACGAGTGTGAGCCAGTAATATCGAACTGTATCGCAGCACAGAACCAGAAGTTTTTAAGTACTATAAAAGTCTGATATCTCGATGCCCCCAACATCGAGTGCTGTATCGCTAAAGGGGATGTAAAAGGAGAGGTACATCAATATAGGTGGGGTTTAAGTGTATCTGCTGGACTCTATTGGAAACGTGTTTTTTTAAGCTGCTGATATATAATGATTTAATGTATTTTTATGCACTTTATTGGAGCCTATAGCGGAATTTGCTTACCGCCATTATCAAGAAACCCCGATTAGATTGGCGTCTAGTCGGGGTTTTTTATGCCTGATATTTTGCTTTGTGGAATAGAGCGTTTAAAAGCCAAGACAGTTAGTCTTGGCTTTTAAATTTCATGGAAATGGAGTTGACGCAGTGGCGGATGTTTTTTGCGGTGAGTCCTTCCCCTTCAAATACGTGTCCAAGGTGACCACCGCAGTTGGCGCAGACGATTTCGGTGCGGCGTCCGTCTCTATCTGGGATGCGCTCTACAGCACCTTCTATCTCATCGTCAAAGCTAGGCCAGCCACAGTGGGAAATAAATTTATGCTCTGAGGTGTAAAGTGGCGCTTCGCACTGGCGGCAAACGTATAAGCCTGCTGCCATGGTATCCGTATATTCACCAGTAAAAGGGCGTTCTGTGCCTTTATCTAAAATGACGCGGGCTTCTTCTGGCGTTAGTTTGTTGTAAGGATTGCTCATGTGCCTCTCTCTTCTTGTCTTCGTTTCTTTAGCTTTGTAATTACGCACGGATCGAGTCGGTGATAAATAAACGCTGTTGCTCGAATTATGGCACGTCTTCACTCATACAATTATGACAATAGTATGGACGAATGGTTCATCGTAAAGCTTGTTACACACTACCAACTCGATGGGCTGCTTGGCTTCGTAGATCGCGCGGTAATAGCGTTTCGTGGCGAGAGGTTGTCATTGGTTTGTTATATAGACATGTTTTACTGATGGCTTTGTTATTCACCGAGCATCTCCTGTTCTTTTGTTGTGCGTTACTGAATAGCCTTATTGCTTCCTAAAAATCACGACTTTCTTTCACCGATAGATGACATCATGTTGATAAAGAGGTTTGTTGATCGGGGCTTGTATGACCTCTTATGGCTTGGGAGTCAAAATTTATAACCGTTAAGGTTCCCGTCAGCTTTGCCCTTTATTATCAAGGGTGAATATGTCTGGTGTTGTTTAGCAAGCTCTATTTTTGCCAAACAGGAGGGTAAGCCATGGTGAATATGACGCCTTTTATAGGCAATGAGAGAGGAAAACAGATGAACAAATTAAGTGTCATTATTATTACTTACAACGAGCAAAAGCGAATTGGACAGCTTTTAGAAGATTTGAATAATCAGGTATTCAAAGATTTTGAGGTTATTGTTGTCGATTCGAATAGTGACGATGACACGCTATTGGTCGCTGCCCAGTATGAAACTTGCTTTGACGAATTCAGAGTCCATAAAATGGAGAAAAGAGGGGTAAGTCTTGGTCGTAATGTGGGGGCGAACTTGGCGAAGTATGAGCGTATTTTATTTTTGGATGCCGATGTTCGCTTGCATGAGCGTTTTTTATCTAAGGCGATTAAAAAGTTAGATAAGTCCAAATTGGAGATCGCTGGGGTTTATATGGGGGCGAGCAGATTAGGGCTACCTACGAAGCTAAGTTATGGCATGTTTAATGTCGGTATTTATTTGACTCAGTTCTTTTTCCCTACTGCTGTTGGTGCTTGTATCTTTTCCACGAAACGTCTTCATCGTGAGTTAGGTGGCTTTAATGAGAGAATTAACTTATGCGAAGACTGTGACTATGTGAATCGAGCGAGTAAGACTTGGCGCTTTCGAATGTTAGCGATGACCTTTCAGTTTGATCCACGCCGCTTAAAGCAAGATGGTGTCCTAAAAATGGGGTATTTATACATTCGGGCGAATGTCAGACGCTTTTTTATTGGTGAAATGTACAATAACGAAATTGAGTACAAGTTTGGTCACTACCATGAGAACAATTAAGTCGTGATTAAGGAGTTAAGTCTCGCACTTGGCACCTTTGCTGATTCGTTTATTGGCATCAATATTTTTGTACCAGGAGAGCCTTTTTACCTTGCCGCAGGTTATCAGCTTTACCATCATAATGTGTTTGCTGTGTTCATGGCCTTACTTGGTGGTTGGCTGGGAGATCAGTTAAGTTATTGGGTAGGTTTTCGATATGGACAAAGAGCGCAACGGTTTTTGTGTCGTTTACGACCTAAACTCAGGCGTAAGGTTGCTTTGTGCCGAGTAGTAATGGATAAGAAAGGGAATTGGGCTATTCTGTTTGCTCGTGTGCTGGGCCCTGTCGCTTGGTTTATGCCTTTTCTGGCTGGGAATATGCGAGTAAGTTGGTTGCGCTTTACTGTGTTGTCCACGGCAGGTCTATTGCTTGGAGGAGGGCAGTTTATAATTTTGGGGTATATCGTTTCTTCTCAGCTGATTCATTCTTCTTGGTTTTCTGCTTTGGATGTGTTCCATCATTAATCTATTTCTTCGTATTCGTGCCGATCTTTGGGCGACTGTCTCCGTTTACATCTCTTACGCGCCCATATCTTAACTTACTGGCTTTATCGGATTATACTGGTACTGTGTTTATATAAGGGGTATCCATTTAGAGCAACCAATGTCAATATATAGTGATGAACAAAAAATCTTCTTCACTCACAGCGGGTATTGATTACCCTAAAAATTGGAGCCAATTTGTTGACTGGTTTCACGATGAGCAAGCTTGTCGTGATTATCTGTACGCGCTTCGCTGGCCTAATGGCTTCATATGCCCCAATTGTTTGGTACATAATGTGCCCTATACTCTTCCAAAAAATAAACTTAAATGTGTTCAGTGTCGAAAACAAACTTCTGTCACAGCAGGCACTATTTTTGAGAAAACGAGAACGCCTCTTAAAGAATGGTTTGCTGCGATTTGGTACCTCACCAATCAGAAAAATGGCGTAAGTGCACTTGGTATTCAGCGCTTACTCGGACTTGGCAGCTATCAAACGGCTTGGGCGATATTACACCGATTACGCTACGCAATGATCAATCCTGAAAGAGACAAATTATCTGGACTTGTTGAGGTAGACGAAACCTTTGTTGGTGGTGTAGTCGATATAAATCAACAAGATAAGAAGAAATTTGTTGTATTGGTTGCAATAGAGCTTATAGAACCAAAAGGGTTTGGTCGCATTAGATTAAGACAGGTAGATAAAGCAACAAAAAACAACGTTGAGCAATTTATAACAGATGTTATTGAGCCGAATAGTCGAATTCACACTGACGGATCTGCCATTTATGGTTCAGTTGATAACATGGGATATTCAAGAAAAAAGACCGTACATCTTGGTTCAAATATACCAGCCCACGAAACTATGCCAGGGGTTCACAGAGTAGCTTCTTTATTAAAGCGCTGGCTATTGGGAACCTATCAAGGAGCTGTTCAATCTAAGCAGCTCGATTACTACTTAGATGAATATACCTTTAGATTTAACAGAAGAAAATCTCGGTCTAGAGGGCTATTGTTTTATCGATTACTTGAGCAATCGGTAACCACAAAACCCCTAACCTATAAGGACATTAAAACCAGATAAACACTAAATATAGTGTCTGGTTGCTCTAAATGGATAGCCCTTGTTTATATACAGTAATGTTGTTTGTTTGTTAAAAAGTGTGGGATGTAATGAATGGTAGTGTGAATTTTGTCGCCATTCGTCGGCAATTCAATTTTCGTGGAATAGAAATGGGGCGTTGGGTCACGCCAGCGGAGCGTGATAGAGCAGCGGTGAATTTTTATCAAGCTTTGTGCGATTTGATGTCAGCTTTGCAAGGCCCAGAACCGCTTATTTCATTGCGTGGTACATTGGGGTTGCAATACGGAAAAGGCGGACGACCTGGTGTCGCTGCGCATTATGTGCCTGCTACGCGGCAGTTGTCTTTAGCGAAAAATGCGGGTGCCGGAAGCTTGGCTCATGAGTGGTTTCATGCTTTCGATCATTATATTGGCGAGAAGATGTTTGTGACGGCTGGAAATATGGATTTTGCTTCCAGTCATTGGCTGGAAAATCATGTTATTCACCCGCATCGTTTAAATACATTATTGGCGGACTGTTTTAGAGCGATCATGCTCAGTGAAAATGGCAGTGAGCCCAGTGAGTTATTTCGTTGTTCGCAATTGATGGATGAAAAGCTGAAGGTGCTCTACTACGCCAAGCCCGAAGAAATGTGTGCGAGAGCCTTTGAGGCTTTTATTGAGGATGCACAGCCGAAAAGTGCTTTTTTGGTCAAAGGCAGCCGCTATTCTGACGAGGCCAAATTAGGGTTGTACCCGAAAGCAGAACAGCGACAACGTATTAACCACACTTTTCAGGACTACTTTTTTACATTAGGTAGGGCGTTACACCATGAGCTAGGGGCGACCTAATGTTGACTTATGGAAGCCGCATTCTAAAGAAGTTTGTCTAAATCAGCAAAGACGATAGGGCGTCCTTCTGGATTGATAGAAGCGGTGGTCATTTGCGATTCCAGCATGAGCGTGTCATCTTCGCGGTAAATGTTTTGTTGAAACAAAAGTTTGAAACGCGAGAGTTTTTCTGTCTTTGTCGTAACATAAAAGCGATCGCCGCTTTTTAGCGGACGCTTGTAATGTGTTTCGGCTTTTATGAGCACAAGATGAATACCTTGTGCAGTTATGTCGGCAAAGTCCAACCCTCGGCTTTTGATAAATTGATGACGAGCGTGTTCCAGATAGTTTTGATAAACCGCATTGTTAACAATGCCTTGCATATCACATTCATAGTCTCTGACGTCAAAAAAGAGTGTATGATCCTGTGAATGAGTTGTTTCCATTAGAACTGTCCTATTTCAGGGGTGTAAGGGTAATTATGATCCGCATGATAGCAGAGTCTGTGTAAACGATATTGTAATAAATATGGCTTAAAGGAAGCAGAAGCAATTTTTGCCCTGCTGTTTTGCCCGTTTTAGCTGTGTGGTTGCTCGTGTAAAGAGGCTCTCTATGCTTTCTTTTCCGACTAACGTGGCGACCCCGATGGAAACAGTCACTTGTGGTATTGTCTCCTTGCTCTGTTTGTGTCGGATTTTTTGTTGTGAAATTTCATGACGTAGGTGTTCAGCATGGTTGTGCGCCTCTTCTGACGTTGATTTATACAACATAATGCCAAAGGTTCCACCTTCTAGCCGAGCAATGTGTGATTGTTCTAATTGTAGGGTTTCCAATAGGGCGGCAACATAGCGAATAAGCGAAGTGCCAGCGCGCTGACCATAGTCTTTATTAATGCGGCCTAGGAAATCAATGTCCAAGATAAGCAAACTTATATCGTCCTCTGCTTCTGGTAAGTGTTCGTAAAGGTGGCGTTCTAATGCCGTTTTGTTTTCCAGTTTCGTCAAAGGGTCGATATCTAGGCTTTTCTTCAATGTTTCTAATTCAAGTTTGAGTTGCTGAATATCTTTTTGTGCCGTTAATAGGTCTGACTGAAATTTCTGTGAAGCTTCTAGTGCTTTTCGAGAACCACGATCCAGATAGGCAATCACTTTGTTAAGTTGATGTGGACTATCTGAATGTTTGAGGGCGGTTCTACTTTTGCTGATGACCGCATTTAAGTCTGATAAGTTGTCCCCCATTTTAATAGATGACATTTCAAGCTGATTAGCGACTTGCTCTACGCTTTTTTGGTTTTTGTTGTTCTGATGAAACTCGTTAGGTAGTACAAACTCGTGAAAAAGGTCACGGGATAAAAAGCTGGGGATGTTACCTAGCTTTCTTAGAGTCTCATCAACTAGCTGATTTAACGCTTTGTTACGGTTAGATACATACTCATACCAAATCCCATAGTTATAAGGGGTTGGTGAAATATCCAATTGAAGCATCAGTGGCACAGCTTTTTGCATCCACTTTAGTGCTTGTTTTGGTTTTTCATCCCACATTTATACCTCAAATACAGAAATGGCCGCCGTGATTTATTTCTTTTGGCGCTTGCTGAAGATTCAACTCATAGATAGGTTCACCTATGAGTTGAATGCCATTGTTACATAAAATCAAACAGTTATATTGCTATTTTTGTTATCGAAAGCCATAAAAAAAACTTTAATGTAAATTTTTGTATGTATTGTACGTTTAAATGCGGTGATTGGAGTCGGTGCTATGGTTTTTCCATAGGGGCTATCGACCACCAGCCAGTTTGCTTTTGATACCTTCCTTTTCGAGTAATTGTTTGATTTTTTCTCGATTGTCACCTTGGATCTCGATATTGCCCTCTTTTACCGAACCACCTGTGCCACATTGCGCCTTCAGTTTTTTAGCGAGGGCTTTTAATTCATCTGTAGTCATTGCTAAGCCAGTAACAACGGTGACCCCTTTGCCTTTTCTTGCCTTTGTTTCCAGCATGATGCGTACATTGCCATCTCCTAGAATAGGGTTATTTTTACAGGTGCAATTATCAATAGGATGTTCACAAAGAGGGCAGAGTCGTCCTTGGTCTGTTGAGTAAACGAGGTTGCGTGATTTCATTGTAATTCAATCTCTTATCGTAAAATGGTGGCGAATTAAGCATTGTAACATTGCAAAAATAATGACGATTTACAAAAAATGAGGCAGGACTCAGTTTTTTCTTCTACTATAATTTTATAGGTTGAACAGCGTGGTCAAACATGAATAGATTATTGAAAATACAGCGAGCCTCAGAGACTGATCTAGAGGCCATTTTATTATTCGAGTTTCATAATAAAACTTGGTTCTCTGAGTTTTTGCCATCTCAAGTGTTAATGCGTCAAAACGAGCGTTATTTTAAGCAACAATTATCAGGGGGGCAAAACCTTGTTCAGTTTCTTGTGTATTTACACAATGGGGCGTTAGTCGGTCGATTTAGTTTCCAGTTTCTCGACCCACAACATACGGTGGCAGAAGTGTCTTATCGAGTGGCTAAACAGTGCTCAAACCGCGGGATTGCTCAATTTGCTTTGCGCAGCTTGCTGCCGATTTTGGCTTGCTATGGTATTAACGAGTTATACGCTCAGGTGAGTTCTGAAAATGAAGCGTCTATCCGTGTTCTGAAGTCTTGCGGTTTTGAGTATTCCGTTACCAAAGAGGCCTCGATCAAGATGCCCTCTGGTATCCAGGATACCGTTGTTTACAAGTGGCGTGTAGGCTCGCAAGAGCGCCTGCAATAGGCGTTGTCTACTAGCGAGCGACCGCCATTCTTCCTTTCTTCTCTTCGTTTTACTTCCCTTTATTGCCATAAACATCGCTTGGTTCTGGACTATATGATTTGATGCGGTTTTAAACGAGCCAGAGTGGTTTGTATTTTACCGTCAAAGGGGGCGCTGACCGTCATTGCTTGATGGGTAGCAGGGTGGGTAAAAGACAAGCTGGATGCATGTAGCATTAATCGAAACACCTCAGGCCACAATGTGTTCATTGCTTTATTGATATGACGGCACCCATAGCGACTGTCTCCCACTAATGGGTGTAATGTGTGTTTAAAATGTCGGCGAATTTGATGTTTACGGCCTTGTTTTGGCATTACTTTTATCCAGCTCAATCGCATGCTGTCGTAGCGGCTGACTGGGTAGGGCAGTTGATAGCGTTCGAGTAATTCAAATTCAGTTTGTGCCTCTTTTTCCGACCCTGGCACTTTAAAACGCGGCATACCTTTGGGCTCACTGATTTTAACTAACGGGTAATCAATAATACCTTGGTCGTGACAAAAACCACGTACCAAACAATGATATATTTTTTGGTTTTTATTATGGGTAAACTGCTCGCCCAGCGCGCGGGCGATGTGTGGTGAAAAAGCCATAATAAGCACACCTGAGGTGGCGCGATCTAACCGATGTACTGGAAACACCCATTTTCCTGTTTGATCACGCAGCCGCTGGACGACGGCATCTTCCTCGTCTTTTGCCAGCTCTGTGCGGTGAACCAATAGCCCTGCGGGTTTATTGACGATCACAAGATCGTCGTCTTGAAATAAAATGTTTAGCGTCATGAGCTTGGGTTCATAAATTGAGCGATTTTCTCCATGGCGATGTTGGCCAATTTTTGCATTGCTTCATTGCTTCCCCAAGCAATGTGCGGTGTGAGTAGGAAATTCGGTAGCTTGGTCAAGGCTTGTAACGGGTGGTGGTGAGGCATGGGTTCTTGTGTGGCGACATCAAAGCCGGCCCCCATGATGCGCTTCTCTGTCAGTGCTTTGATTAATGCTGGTTCGTTAACAATGCCACCACGCCCCATATTTAGTAAGATGGCGTCGGGCTTCATTTGTTCAAATTCAGTGGTACTAATCAGGTCTTTTGTGGTCTCGGTAAGTGGACAGTGCAGAGACAGTACATCAGCTTGCTGAATTGCCTCGTTAAAGGGGACATAACCCTCACGAACGACCTTAGCGTTTTTGTGCTCAGCAAACATGACCTGCATACCAAATGCTTTGGCTATCTCTGCGACTTTATTGCCGATGATGCCTTTACCGACAATGGCTAACTTAGTATTGGCCAAATCTTTAATTGGGTAGTCTAGAAAACAGAAAAAACTGGATTCTCCCCATTTGCCAGCTCGCACATCATCAATGTAAGCAACTAGGTTGCGACGTAAGGCAAGTAATAGAGCAAAAGTGTGTTCGGGCACGCTGATGCTCGAGTAGCCATCGACATTTTGTAGGGCGATGCCCTGTTCTTTGCAGGCTTGAGCATCCACATTATTAATCCCCGTCGCGGTGACTTGAACCAGTTTTAAATCATGAGCCTGCTCGATAACGTCTTTTGTCAGTACCACTTTGTTTGTTAACACAATGTCAGCCCCTTGAATACGCTCAGCGACTTCGTCAAGGGTAGTATTGGGGTACTCAATGACCTCTGAAATACCTTCAGGGTAGTGAAACTTCATATTACTTGGAAATGAGTCTCGATCTAAAAAAACGGCTTTCATAGTGCCCTCAGTTTTTATCTAGTAAAGGAAGAAGATAAGGAAGAATGGTTTGTAATACGATCGGTTGGCCTTTCGCATTCGGGTGTAATCCATCACTTTGCATAAGGTTTTTATTTAATGCGACGCCTTTTAACATGAAAGGCACATAGGACACATTATATTTCGCGGCGAGGGTTTTGTAGAGCCCAAAAAACATCTCTGTATAGCGTTTTCCGTAGTTTTGTGGAATACGATTGCCAATTAACAGGACTTTTGCTTTGTTTTGTTGAGCTTGCTCAATCATGGAGCTGAGATTTTTTGTGGTCTGATCCAGTGGGTAGCCACGTAAAGCATCATTAGCACCGAGCTCTAAAATGATCCACTGAGGCTGATATTGTTTAAGTAGCGCGGGAAAGCGGGCTAGGCCACCTTGCGTTGTCTCGCCCCCCACACTGGCGTTAATGATGCTAATCTGTGGGTGTGATTGAGAAAGTTTTGTTTTTAGTAAACTAACCCAGCCATCTTGTTGTCTTAAATTATGGGCGGCACTTAAGCTGTCTCCCATTACCAGTAGGTTATGGGGTTGGGCGGCCTGAGCATATGAGCAAAATAGTATGAGGGCGACACAAGCGACCCTTATTTGTTGAGTGATACGCATATAAAACCTTATTAAGTGAGACGCATTATTTATGGAAAGCCAAACCGCTATTGAAGTTGCCATTGACGTTAAAAACCTGACACATACTGTTTCTTCAAAAACAGGTGATTTGACTATACTGAAAGGAATTGATTTAGAAATCAAGGAGGGGGAATCCGTTGCGATTGTCGGCGCTTCTGGCTCAGGCAAATCCACTTTATTAGGTCTGCTGGCGGGGTTGGATGTCAACACACAAGGGGACATTGCCTTGTACGGGCATTCTCTGACAACATTGAATGAAGAAAAGCGTGCCTTGCTGCGCGGTCAATATGTTGGCTTTATTTTCCAATCCTTTCATTTATTGCCCAGCCTAGATGCGCTGGAGAATGTCATGTTACCGGCTGAACTTAAGGGTGACAAAATGGCGCGCCAAAAAGCGCTGCAATTGTTGGAAAAAGTGGGGTTGTCTCATCGTTTAACCCATTACCCACGACAACTCTCTGGTGGTGAGCAACAGCGGGTGGCCATCGCGCGTGCTTTTGCTTCTGAGCCGAAGGTTTTGTTTGCCGATGAGCCAACAGGCAATCTGGATGAGGAGAATGGAAAGATCATAATTAAGCTGCTGTTTGAGTTAAACCAATCAGAAGGCACGACATTAGTAATGGTGACCCATGATAATCACCTAGCGACGCAATGTGATCGTCAGTTAGTGATGTCCTCAGGTCGACTGCAAGAATCCTCTCAAGATAACCGGAAGGATCCAGTATTATGAATTTTGCTTGGCGCTTTATGCGTAAGGAAATGCGCAGTACCGACGTGGTGACTTTGTTGGTTGCGCTGGTGATTGCCATTGGTACGGTGACGGCCATTAGCTTGTTTATCGATCGTTTACGTCTGTCATTTGAGCAGGAGTCCGCTTCTTTGCTCGCCGCTGACCGGGTAGTACGTTCTGATCAGGTGATTCCCCCATCTTGGCGGCAAAAGGCCGAGTCTTTAAAACTGTCAGTAGCAGAACGGGCGTCGTTCAGCACCATGGTCTTTGCTAATGATAAGCTGCAGCTTTCTCAAGTGAGTGCTGTGACGAACAGTTATCCGTTGAAGGGCCGTTTTTTGATCGACTCAAAGTTGTTTGGACAAGGCATCAAATCGAGTGAGTCACCGAAACCGGGCTTCATTTGGATATCGTCTCGCTTAGCCAGTTTATTAGGGGTGACAATTGGGCAAAAAGTGGAAGTAGGTGACAAAACATTAACGGTGTCGAAGTATTTGGTTCTTGATCCGGGGGCGAGCTCGTCCGCGTTTTCTATTTCCCCCAGGGCAATGATGAATAAAGCCGATTTAGCGGCAACTAATGTGATTATTCCTGGTAGTCGTGTGCGCTATTCTTTGCTGGTGGCTGGGGAGGCAAGCTCACTCAATGCGTTGCAAGCATGGCTCGCCCCTAAATTGACGGATGGCCAACGTTGGATTAGCCCAAAACAACGGGGTGAACGAATTGGTGAGACGATTAATCGAGCGGAGTCGTTTTTATTGTTAGCGGGGACATTGGCGGTGGTGTTATCGGGTGTCGCCATGGCGCTTGCCTCATCTCGTTATGTGAAGCGCCATTTGATGCAAGTTGCGGTTTTAAAAACGTTAGGGGCCACGCCTAAAACGTTATCGCGTTTATTTCTGCTACAGCTGTTGTTTTTGTTTGTTATTGGGGCGGTACTGGGGTTAGCGTTTGGCTGGATTGTCCAGAATATGATTGCCGCATTGCTATCAAGCCTAGTGACGACGGCATTGCCAGAACCTGAGCTTTGGAAAATGTGGTTGGGTGTGGCAACGGGGCTGATTTCCTTGGTTACTTTTTGCTTGCCATTGATGCGTCGCTTAATTCGCATTTCGCCTTTATCTGTTTTACAGCCTTCCGCCCGCGTTGAGCAGGGTTCCGTTATGTTGTATTTAATCGGCTTTGCTGGCATGTACGCTTTGATGTGTTTATACACTCAGGGCGTTATGCTACCCACTATCATGGTGGTTGCGATGGTCGGCATTGGCTTGGTTGTGTCTGTATTAGGCTGGGTCATGTTTAAGTTCGGGCGGTCGGTGACGGCTGGGGCGACCAGTGGTTGGCAAATTGGCTTGGCGGCGTTATACCGACGCTTGGTGCCCAATCTGTTTCAGCTTTTGGTGTTTACGCTGATTATCATGCTGGGTTTGGTGCTCGTCGGTATTAAAACCAGTTTGATTGCCGATTGGCAGAAGCAATTGCCAGCCGATGCGCCTAATCATTATTTGTTTAATGTTCAAGCCAATCAAATTGCGCCCATTAACCAGATGTCTCACACTCTAAAGATTGCTTCGTCCTCTTGGTACCCTATGGTGCGAGGCCGAATCACGCAAGTTAACGGCGAGCAGGTAAGTAAATTGTATCCTGATGATAAGCCTGAGCCAGAGCTATTTGAACGGGCCATGAACTTAACCTGGGCAGAACAAGTGGGCGAGGGCAATAAGGTCGTTGCTGGGGATTTTGCAGCCAATGGCTTGTCGGTGGAGGAAAAGGTTGCCAAAGAAGCCGGCCTAAAACTGGGTGATAAATTAACGATCAATATCGGCGGGGTGTTCCATACTTTGCCTATTACCTCATTGCGCTCTGTTGATTGGAGCTCTATGCGGCCTAACTTTTATGTGATTGTACCGAAATCCGTATTAAATGATTCGCCAGCCAATTATGTGAGCAGCTATTTTGTTAAACCCAGCCAGGCACAAGCCTTCTATCATGCTATGTCGACATTCCCAACGGTGTCCATACTGAATGTAGGTGACATACTCAAACAAATTCAATCCATTATTGCCCAGTTGTCACAGGCCATTCAATTGGTACTGGTATGTATCTTAGCTGCTGGTGGATTGGTGTTGCTGGCCAGCGTTCGTTCAACGTTAGAAGAGCGCATGGAAGAAGGGGCTTTGTTACGAGTACTCGGGGCGCGTGGTGCTTTGGTTCGGCAAGCGTTGATTATTGAATTTGCTTGTTTAGGGGTGTTTGCCGGTGGCATCGCTGCGATGGGGGCGGAGGCGTCTTTATACGGTGTTCAAGTGTACATTTTTAACTCAGAACCAAGCTGGCATCCTATGTTATGGTTATTGGGCCCAGGTGCTGGCGCTTTATTGATTACAGCCGTCGGTGTATTTGCCAGTCGAACTGTGTTAAAAGTGCCGCCGATGCATTTGTTGCGCGGTATTTAACACTTAATTTGGTTATCTAGATGTTTGTAGAAAAAAATGGCTATGTTGTCAGTCGCCATACGAAAGAGGTGAATGGCCAGCTCGAGATGAGTTTATTTGTCAAAACCTCAGAAGGGACGGTTCAGGTTTTACCGGACCGTCAATTCACCACGTTTTTTAGTGACGCCCCTGCGCATGTGTTTCCAGAGCATTTGTCTGGCGTTAAGGTAACAGAGGCGGGTTTTCGCTCCTTTCAAGATCAGCCTGTCAGGTTGATCCGAAGTAAAAGTTTGACCTTACATCAGCAAATGGTGGCATTGGCCAAAAAAGATGGTTATCAAGTCTACGAAGAAGATATCAAAGCCCATAATCGCTATCTTATGGAACGTAATGTCCGTGGTAGTGTGAGATTCATCGGTATTCCTGATGCTAGCGGACGGTGCTTTAGCAAAGCAAAAGTGATTCCTGGAACTTGGCAACCAGACTGGGTGGTGTGGTCGTTAGATATTGAAACCTCGGTAACCCATAATTGTCTGTTATCGATTGGCATAACGGCTAGGGATCAGAGAATTGCTTTTGTGGTAACGGATCAAATGATCAGCGCGCCTCATGTCCGTACTTATGATAACGAGAAAGCGCTGTTGCTCGATTTTATCCATTATGTTCGTCAGCATGCTCCAGATATTTTCATCGGGTGGAATCTAATTGGCTTCGATCTGAACTTTATTGATAAGCGCTGTCAAGCGCTAGGCATTCGTCCTGCTTTCGGGGTAAATGGCGAGAAATGGCGGATTCATTCTTCGGATAACCAAGGTAAGTATTTTGCAGCCATCCCTGGGCGAGTCGCACTGGATGGCATTACGCTACTGAAAGTGGGCGGCTATCATTTTGAATCCTATAGTCTGAATAATGTCAGTAAAGAAATTCTACAGGATGAGAAATTGCTCCATGGTGGCGATCGCTGGCAAGAGATAGAGCGTTTGCACCGTGAGGATTTGCTCGCGTTTGTTGATTACAACTTGCAAGATTGTGATTTGGTATTGCGTATTTTCGATCAGTTAAAACTGATAGAACTACAGCAAACCCGTGTGGATTTAACAGGGATTCCACTTGAGCAAACGGGGGGCTCGGTTGCCGCGTTTGAAAATCTCTATTTGCCTCGCTTACATAAGGCAGGCTGGGTCGCGCCAGCATGGCGAGAAGATGTGTTTGTTCCTAGCCCAGGTGGTTTTGTGATGTCGTCGATTCCTGGGTTGTATAAAAATGTTTTGGTATTTGATTTCAAAAGCCTGTATCCCAGTATTATTCGTACATTTTATATCGACCCGTTAGCGCGGATTATTGCTGGCAATATGGCTCCCGCCGTTAAGCAAACGAGCACGGATTTGGTACCAGGTTATCTCGGCGCAAGTTTTTATAAAAAAGAAGCCATTTTGCCTGAATTGGTTTCTGAGCTTGCTCAGGCAAGGGAGCGAGCAAAGCGCGAAGGGAACACGATCTTAAGCTATGCGATTAAGATTATTATGAATTCGTTTTATGGTGTACTGGGATCAAATGTTTGTCGCTTTTATCATGCTGAATTGGCGAGTTCGATCACTATGCGTGGGCATGAGTTATTGGGAAGAACACAGCAATGGATGGAAGAGAAAGGGGCGAAGGTGATTTATGGTGATACCGACTCTTTGTTTATCACCCTCAATAATGACAAAGAAGATCCGCGTTTATTAGGGCAACAACTTTGTGACGACATTAATGGTCTGTTGTCCGAATGGTGCCAAGACTACGCTCATATAGATTCTTATCTTGAGCTTGAGTTTGAGCGTGTCTACGAGCGTTTCTTTATGCCGACTATCCGAGGGCAAGAGGAGGGCAGTAAAAAGCGCTATGCGGGGCTAACTGGCGGTGAATTGGTTTTTAAAGGGCTAGAAGCTGCTCGAACGGATTGGACTAAATTGGCGCGAGAGTTTCAAAAAACACTGTTTGAGAAAATCTTCAATGATGAAAACCCCATTACCTTTATTCAAGAGACGGTTGCTAGATTAAGAGCGGGCGAGCTAGATCATTTGCTGGTATACAGTAAGCAACTTAGTCGTCCTTTGGCGTCATACACGAAGAACAAACCGCCCCATGTTCGAGCGGCCGCTATAATTGATCAGCGCCGAGTTGAGCTAGGTCAACCTCTGGAGTTTGATAAGGGGCGTAAACGGGTAAATTATCTCTACCAAGTGACGGGTGTGGTACCCTATGAAAGTGAAGCTGACCTTGTAAACTTAGATTATGAGCACTATATCAGTAAACAAATTGAGCCAATTGCGGATAGCATCCTGCCTTTTTACAAAACTAATATGGAAAGTCTTTTAAGTAAACAGATATCATTGTTATAGGTTTTTTGAGTGGTTAGATTGATTGTTTTTCTAAGAAAAGCTGACAATATTTTGCGCAACAGATCTTTCAATCACTTAATTTTTTGCAGAAATTTTACCTTTTTCAGTATATATTCATCCTTCAAGTTAATTTGTTTATCTATGGATGGAAGAAGAAATGACATTGAGATTTAATATGAAGTCGCCAAGTAAACGTAGTCAAACTCTGGATAAACTTCGTTCAGCTATCCAAGAGATGATTCTTGATAGAGAGTGGAATCAAGTTTCTGTTCAGGATATTGCTCAACACGCTAATGTCAGTATTGGTACCTTTTATAACTACTTTGATAGTAAAGATACGGCTCTGATGGATGTGAGAAAAGTGCTAAGTGATGTACTTTTCCGCGATTTGGATTTGTTGTTAACCACGCATCAGGAAATTGATAAACGTCTCACTTTACTCGTGAAATATTTCATTAGCCTGACTATGAACAAGCCTAAATGGGCCTCTTACCTTTATGGTGGCAATAGTTTTGGTGAAAGGTTGGAAGGAGGGATTAGTAAAGCCCTTAAAGCTATTTTGATCGAAGGGGTGTCTAAGCGTGTCTTTAGAGTCAATGATATCGACATCACCACTGAGTTCATTGAGAGCGGTTTATTTTTCATTATTCGTAATCGCTATCTCACGAAACAGCCGTTGGATGAAGACTTCATGAATGAAGTAGCGAATATTTGTCTCAATAGTGTTGGAATACAGGTTGAGAATATTAGTGAGCTGAGTTTAATGAGTTGCCCTGTGACGCCGCTAACGCCATTACCTATTTCAACATTAGCAATAGCTTACGACGATATGGAGTTTGTCTAATAAACATAACTGATTAACTGGAAACACCAGCAAGGTTTAGAAAAATAGCCGGCTGGTGTTTTTTTGTGTGTGTTGAACGAGTTCGTCAACACTAATGCCTTTTAGTCGTGCGACTTCAGCGGCGACCCAAGGTAAATATTTGGGATGATTTCTCTTTGGTCGTGGGCGAATGTTTCTAGGCAAGAGATAAGGAGCATCGGTTTCCAAGAGTAATTTGTCGTTCGGTATATGTGGAATTGCCTCTTGCAGGTCTTGTCCGCGGCGTTCGTCGCACACCCAGCCTGTGATACCAATGTATAGCCCTAAGTCTAAATAGGCACTCAAAGCCTCTTTAGAACCCGTGAAGCAGTGCACGACACCCCTTACCCCATTATGATAGTGGCGTTTTAATATTGTCAGCATTTCTTGGTGAGCATCGCGTTCATGCAGATATAAAGGCAAATTATGTTCTTTTGCAATGTCTATTTGTTGTTCAAAGGCGGAGATTTGCTCTTCACGTGTTGAGTAATTACGATTGAAATCCAAGCCGGTTTCACCGACTGCAACGGGACGTTTTTGAGCGATTAATTCATTGAGTTTTTCTGTGCTCGAAGCGCTCCAGCTTTTCGCCTGATGGGGGTGGCAGCCTAAAGTAAACCACATTCGCGGGTGGTTTTCGCAGAGACTTTGTATTTTTTTACTTTCAGCTAAGTCAGAGGCAATACAAATGATGCCTTCCACTCCTGCTTGGTAGCTTTGCTGAAGTGTGTCTTCCAAGTCTTTTAAGTAGTCGTTGTGATTTATATTTACACCGATATCAATCATGTCTCACTCTCATTTCGAATAAATTTCTTTAGCGTCACGCAAGCTTTCAATGTAGAGCTCTCGAAGCGTTTGTTTTGACACACCACTTTTAGCAAGGGAGTCAAATAAAATATTATCCCACCGCCCTGATTCGTAGTGCATGACTAGACTAAGGGTGTAGCCAAGGTTGCCTTTTTTATTGAGCAGTGCGTCCGTTATATCTGGGGATAAAGGCAAGTCTTTCAGTAGTTGTTCTAGCGATTCATCAAAAAAGCTGGGTAGATAAGAGAAAAGTCCGGTTAAAAACGCGCCATTTTCTCTAGGGTATAGTTTTTTCGCTAAGGACTCACAGAAGCAGGCACGATGAACGGCCATAGAGAATAAACAATCGGGTTTGCCATCTATGCTGCTGAACATGGCCAAACTTACCCATTTAATCAAGTCTCGAAAGCCGATTATTTCAATCGCACGTTGTACATTTTGCACATTAAATTGGCGATAGTAGGTGACGGTTTTGGTGAGTTTGATGACACGAAACGTCAATGTCGGATCGGTTTCGATGCATTCTGCCATCTGTTTTAACGAGCCATCTTGGCTTTTTAAAATGGTTAATAACTTTGATAATATTAAGCGATAGGTGGGTATTTTCCGTCCTTTCACTGGAATACTTTCCGAGAGAAAATCACCACTAAACCACTGGGCGGTGGTTTTGTCTTTAACCAGAGTAAAGTCCTGTTGAGAGTTGATGTGACTAAACCAAAGGTTTTTCTGGCTTAACGATGGGTGATTACAAAGGTTTATGCTTTCGGTCACAGTGCTATCTGATAAATTAAACTCAACATAAATGAACGGATCAATGGATACTCGATTTAAGATGGCGAGGGATGGGTTACGAATGCCAAGCTGATAACCTTGTAGACGTAATTCGGTAAACATGTCGTCCCATTGTGTGTCATTCGCTTGTCTCAGGGCTATTTTTGTCGCATCAAAAAAGAGGACAAAATTAAACGATGCTGGTGGTGATGGAATATTTTCTACTTCACTGCACAGTGTCTTAATAAAAATGGGGTAGGGTTTTATCGTGTCAACTAGATCGACATCAGAAAAAAGTGTTGCGAGAAAAGAATGACTCGTTTCTTCGGTCATACCATCAAGGTGAAGCAAGTTGTTCGCTTTGATGGAGGCGTTATCCCCAACAATCGTTTGGCGAGTGAAAAGAAAATCCTTACTGATCATTAAATACTCTCTGAATGCCTATTTGATGCAAAAAATTACTGTAAGCTAAAGCGTAATACAATATCATGGTTATAATGAAGTTATGTTGAACATGGAAAACAGTCCGGAGTAATGTATGGCAAGCATGTTAGACGCCGTAGACCAGCGAACACAGTTAGTTGGCGAAAATAGATTAGAGCTACTGATGTTCCGCCTTGGTGGAATGCAGATGTTCGCGATTAATGTTTTCAAAGTTCAAGAAGTGGTGCAATTACCCAAATTGAACTTGATGCCACATCGTCATCCTTCTGTTGCTGGTGTGACGCATTTTCGAGGCCGTACTGTTCCGGTGATTGACTTATCTGAGTCTATTGGTATGAGACCTATTGATCGTAGCCAGCCCTGTAACCTAATTGTTACAGAATACAATAATACAGTACAGGGATTTATGGTTGGTGAAGTTGATCGAATTATTAATATGAATTGGAATGAAATCCTTCCTCCTCCAGATGGTACGGGTCGTCAACATTATTTAACCGCTATCACGCGTATTAATGATCGCCTTGTTGAAATTATTGATGTTGAGAAAGTATTGGCGGTGATTTCACCTTATGATACTAGTATTAGCCCAGATATTATCGATGATGATTTGATGGAAGTGGCTAAAGGGTTAGAGGTGCTGGTGGTGGATGATTCTTCCGTTGGTTTGGCGCAATGTCGTTCAACGCTGGATTATATGGGCATTACCGTTCATGAAGCAACGGATGGTAAGCGTGCCCTCGAAAAATTGAAAAATTGGGCGGAGACGGAAAAGAGTGTGCCTGAAAAACTGTTAATGGTGATTACTGATGCCGAAATGCCGGAAATGGATGGCTACCGTTTAACCCGTGAAATTCGTGAAGATTCTCGACTAAAAGATTTATACATTGTTTTGCATACATCGCTAAGTGGTAGTTTTAATAAAGCCATGGTGCAAAAAGTTGGTTGTGATGACTTTTTATCAAAATTTCAACCTGATAAATTAGCGACTTTAATCCAAGATAGAATTCGTAGTGTGATGAGTGACTGATTATATCATGCTAAAAAGAAGTTAAAAAAACAGGCTTATTAGCCTGTTTTTTATTATGTGTTGTGCTGTAAGGTGTTAGATCTGTGGATATTCAGTTTATTATATTTTTGCTTATATGTGGTGCTTTTTCTGGGGCCTTGTTTGCCACGGTAAAAATAGGAAGTGCTTTATTTATTGTGCCCACTGCATTGCTTTTTATGCCTGTTTTTCAACTCCCGCCATCGGCACTTATTGTTCCAGTCATTGCAACGGCCATAACCTCCATGGTGCCTATCCTATTAGTTGACTGGCTTCATGATATGAAAACGCAGCAAATAGACACTCATTCGTTGATTGCCTTTGCACCAGGTGCAGCTATGGGTGGGGTCATTGGTGCTCAAGTCGTCTCTTTGATGACCTTTGGTACTTTTGGGTTGTTATTTGGTTTATTGGTCGTGATGGCTGTGATCAATGTGTTGTTACTCTATCGCCCTTTTGCCGAGTCATCTAAGTGGCGCTGCTTTGCTCAGTTGTCACAAAGCGCCTTCCGGTTACCCATTACTTTGTTGATTGGTTGTGTCAGTGTGATGTCGGCCAGTTCAGGAAAGCTTTTTTATACTGTGATGTTGCAAATGCATACTATTAAAAAGGAGCAGGTAAGTGGTGTCTCGACTGGTCTTGCTCTTTTTGTCGTTGTTGCGGCAATGGTTGGCTTTTCCTTTCCTGCCAAAGCCTTCGCTCTGAGTGGAACGCACTATTTTATTGGTGCAGTGCACTTACCCACTTGTATGGTACTCGCGATTAGTCAATTGGCTACTTATCTCTTATGTCGTAATAAAGGCAATAACTTAGATAAAGGTGTCGTTCATATATCAGCAGTGATTTTCTTGGTCATTGCTGTGCTAAGAATATGGATAAATTAAGCCTTATCTTGCTGCACATACCGTTGCTTGGCTTAGGTACTGACAAAGCGACGCTGAAATGCCTTGTTTTTTCTCGCTCTAGCCTTATCTAAGGCAATATAATGTTATGGAGACTGAATGGCTTTTGGTCTTTTTAATTGGCTTTGTTGCTATCTGATAATTTGCCTAGTGTGGTAAGGGACAGTTTTACTGGGTTTTTATTTATAAATAAGGAATGACATGACAAATACGCCCAAATACGGTGTTCTGATGATTAACTTGGGAACGCCAGATGCACCGAGAGCGCCAGAAGTTCGTCGTTTTCTTAAAGAGTTTCTTTCTGATTCACGTGTGGTGGACTTAAATCCATTAATTTGGAAGCCTATTTTGAATCTGATTATTTTAAATGTACGTCCAGCAAAAGTGGCTAGAGTGTACCAGCAGGTGTGGATGGACGAAGGGTCCCCTTTGATGGTGCTGGGAAATCGCTTAAAAGAGCGAGTGAAGGTTGCTCTTCAACGTGAGACAGGTCAAGCGATACCGGTTGAAATGGCGATGACCTATGGCAATCCAAGTATGGAAGTCGCCGCAAATCAGCTGCGTAAAGCTGGCGTGGATAAAATTGTTGTCGTTCCTATGTATCCACAGTTTTCTGGTACGACAACAGCGGCAGGCTACGATAGGCTCATGAGTTCGTTAAAACAATGTCCCCATTGGCCCGCGTTACAGTTATTGCAGGATTATGCGGATCATCCTTTATACATTAAAGCGTTGGCTAACTCGGTGAGAAACCAGTGGGACAAACAAGGTGAGCGTCGCCATTTGATTTTGTCTTACCATGGCATTCCCAAGCGGTATGTCACAAACGGTGATCCTTATGCGCGTCGCTGCCATGATACCACTCGTTTGGTGGCACAAGAACTTGACTTAAAAGAGGGGGATTGGACACACGTATATCAGTCTCGTTTTGGTCGTGAAGAATGGTTAAAGCCCTATGCGAGTGAGACACTTAAAGTGCTACCAAGCAAAGGCATTAAAAAAGTGAATGTTATTAGTCCGGCTTTTGCCGTTGACTGCATTGAGACATTGGAAGAAATTACGTTGGAGCTAGGTGATGAGTTTAAGCAGCATGGTGGCGAAGGGTTTGACTATATACCTGCTTTGAACGATGGCGATGATCATGTTGCTCTTTACTTGGACTTAATCCAGAAAAACACATCTCAGTGGTTGGATTAAATGGCGAATAGTGACACAAACTCCCAAACAGCGAGTTCGTCTATTAAGGTAATTGCTTTTGATGCGGACGACACGCTATGGCGTAATGAAGATATTTTTAATCATGCGCAAGATACCTTTATTGAGATATTGTCCAGCTATCATAATGAGCACTACATTCGTTCCCATCTGGGGGCAGTACAAGTGCGAAACTTAAAGTATTTTGGCTATGGTATTAAAGGCTTTACATTATCAATGATTGAGTCAGCTATTGAGCTGACAGAAGGACGCATAACAGGCACAAAGATACATCAGATTATTGAGCTTGCGCGCACCATGCTGTCCGCTCCCATTGAGCTTATTGATCATGTCGAGACCGTTTTGAGCAAATTGCAAGGGGATTATCAGCTAATGGTGATCACTAAGGGCGATTTGTTGGATCAAGAAGGAAAGGTCTCTCGTTCTGGATTAGTGAAATATTTTGATCACATTGAAGTGGTGAGTGATAAGACACCAATGGCTTACCAGCGGATTCTGGAGAAGCATAAGATTGATAAACAAGGCTTTCTTATGGTGGGTAATTCACTGAAGTCTGATGTGCTTCCGGTATTGGATGTTGGAGCGCAAGCTATTCATGTTCCCTATCATTGTACATGGGCTCATGAGCAAGTCTTAGAAAAAGACTTAGTTAAATATCCTGATTTAGTCACACTTGAAACTATTGATTCTCTTCTTTCTTGGTTAAGTCATTCTGACAATTTATTATGAGGTGTTCTATGCGAATTTTGGCGGTTATGTTTTCTTTATTATTGTTTTTTGTTCCTTTTGCTCAGGCTGCAGATCAAAGTGCGCCAACGACCTTGAAAGAAAAGGCCGATAAAGCTTGGCATATTACTACGGAAAAAGCCTCAAAATACGGAAAAATAGCCGCTGAAAAAGGTGAGAAGGCTTGGCAAATTACGAAAGAAAAAAGTGGTGTTATTGCAGATAAAGCATCTAAAAATGCCTCTAAATATGGTAAAGCTGCGGCGGAAAAAAGCAAAGAAGTTGGTTCCTCTGTCTGGAAGAAAATGAAAGAGCTGGGCGGTAAGGCGGCTGATGCGGCCCGTGATGGTGCTCAGAAAATACGCACAGAAGCGGGAGAGTGACCCATCTGGGCGGTGAAAGTGGATTATAATGGCAGGATACGACGATAAAAATGACTTACCAGCAAGTCATTGGGAGCAAGAGTTTCTCTCCCAAGATGATGTGCGTATAGTGGCTCCGAAAGTCCATTATCGCTGCCCTAAGTGCAGTAATTTTTTGCTCCGTAAGGAAGGGAAAAATGGTTTTTTTTGGGGGTGTGAGTCTTATCCTGCTTGTGATTACACGGCCAATGATGAAGCGGGTAAGCCAATAAGAGCAAAGCGTTATTTATGCCCTGCTTGCCATTCACCATTGAGGCGCAAATCTTTTAAGGATAATGTCTTTTGGGGGTGTAGCAATTATCCCGATTGTAAAATCACTGTTGAAGATGACAATGGCGTGCCGGCCAGTAGTAAAAAATATCCTTGTCGAGAGTGTGGCCATTATTTGGTCAGGAAAAAAAGCAAAAATGGCTATTTTTGGGGCTGTATTCAATATCCCAAATGCACCCACACCTTGAATGATGATAATGGCATGCCAGTGCTTAGGAAAAAGAGATAAAGAAAAAGCACTAACGCTGATTTTGAACCGCTATTAGGGCGCTATCAATCGTTGGATAAGCAAATTCAAACCCCTCATTTGTTAATCGAGTCGGGAGAATTTTAGGGCCTTTTGTTAGTAGGCTTGCCATGTCGCCCAGAGTCAGTTCCAAGATAAAAGCTGGCAGAGGAAAGATAGCAGGGCGGTTGAGTGACGTTGCAAAAGACTTTGCAAAGGTTTTCTGCTGAATGAGTTCTGGCGCAACTAGGTTATATGCTCCCTGCATTTTTTCATCCGATAGGGCTTGATTAATAGCCTTGATAACATCGTCAATGTGTACCCAAGAAAACCATTGATTGCCGCGGCCAATTTTTCCTCCCAAGCCAAATAAATAAGCGGGGCGCATCTTGTCTAAGGCACCACCGTTAGGGCCCAATACAACACCAAGCCGAAAAATAACTAGGCGTGCACCGTGCGTTGCAAAGTCGTGTGCAGCTTCTTCCCAAGCTTGGCAAATCTCATGAGCAAAGCCATCTGTCGGTAAAGTCGTCTCTTCATGATAGGTTTGGTTTGAGTCGCTTCCATACAATCCGACTGCCGACATAGAGATAATCAGTTTGGGGCAATGTTTGAGTGCTTGTTGAATCTGCTTGGTTAGTTTTACACGGCTATCAAAAAGGATTTGTTTGCGCTTTTTACTCCACGGTTTATCCGCGATGCCTTCGCCTGCTAAATTAATTAAGACGTCCATTGGTTCACTCAGTTCTGCTAATGTATTAATCGTAAACTGAGGGATACTTTTATCTAGCCGGCTGTCTGTTTTACGCACTAGTGCATATACTTGATGTCCGGCTTTTTGCAGAGCGGGGATAAGTGAGCGTCCTATAAAACCTGTTGCTCCAGATACCAATATCTTCATTTTTATGGCCTTAGTTGTTTTCAAACACAAGAATAATTACGCAAAAAAAAGGAAATGGGATCAATGCGTTCCATAGAAAAGCAAAAAAACCCGAAAGTGGTTTAACTATTGTACAGTTAAGTAAGCTTTTTCTAGAAACGCCTTCTTTTTCTACCCTATGATGGCTAAAATGGGAGGATTAAGAAACATTAGGTATCACAATGCTACGCAAAGAATACGATCACATCATACTTCTTGCACATGGAAGCCCAGATCCGACGTGGAAGAAGCCTTTCGAGTCTTTATATGATCGAGCGATTTCTCGTTTCGGTGCAGAGCGCTCAAGTTTGGCTTATATGGAGTTAACAGAGCCCAGTTTGGAATACGTTGTGCAACATTTAGATAAGCATGTTAAAAAGGTGGCTGTTTTGCCATTGTTTTTCGCGGTAGGTCGCCATTTGCGTCATGACGTGCCTGCTCAAATAGAAAGTCTAAAACGTGATGACTTAGAGATAGAGTTGCTGTCTCCTATTGGTGAGGATGACATTGTCAAACAGGCCATGGATCAGGTAATTGCACACCATTTGGGACAAAACAATTAATGCTGACTTTACTCTCTACCTTTGGAGCATAATGGATGCTTTTTAGACACCTTCCTGATGAGATTTTCCAAGCACTATCTGGCTCAAACCGTGGTTTAATTGAAGCGGTATTGTACGATTTAGCAGAGGTTTTTTATGACCACGCTGAAGATCCCATTAAAGAAAAATCGACCATTATCGAAGCGATTGAAGATACTCTGCATAACTTAGACAGTTATGCTTGGCACGATGATCAGAAAGAATCGTTTGAATCGCCTAAAACCATTCATGATTACGCGTTGAGGATCTATCATCGACTCGTCAATACCGGATGGCTTGTCGAAGAGCAAGAGTTGTACCGTGTTAGTGTCTTAATGACACCACAAATTTCTATGTTGTTGCGTGCTTTGGTGGAAATTAGTCGTCATGGTAAACGCAACTATGGTGCCACCGTACTCAGTATTCTAAGTAACTTGGAATCCGTTGCGAAACACCCCAAAGAGCGTGGGGTGACTTTGAGTCAATCCGCTGAAGCATCGCGGGATTTCTCGGCCCACCTTAATCAGATTCTGCTGGGGATTCGTAGCTTACAAAGAGAGTTGTTTTCAAGTCGTGATCCAAAAGCCATTGTGGCTGGTTTTTTTGATTTATTTGTAGAAGGCATTTTAATCGCAGACTATAAAACCATCAAAACCAGTAATAACCCTTTTCGTTTTAGACGGCAAATTCTAGAGTATGCTCAGGAGTTTTTGTCCAACCCCGCTTTAATGGGGGATGTGGCCCAATGTTATGTGGATCAACAGTTAATCACCATGGCAGAAGCTCAGGCTCTGGTTGAAAAAGACTGTCAAGACATCATTCAAACTTTCAGTTCTATTGAACAACGTTTGGATCGCATTGATGAATACCGTTATCGATTAGAAAAGCGGGCTGCAGATACGGCTCGCTATATGGACAGCTCTCGTCCGGGTATGGCAAATAAAATATCGGGGATTATTTCTGATGTAGCCAAGTTCGAGCGCTTGCCAACCTTAAAGAATGTCATTGGTTCTCGCATTGTGGGGATGGAATCTGCTGCGCAGCCGATGAAACGCCGAGAGCCACCACCACCCAGAGTAATGACACCCGTCGAAGTCTCTATTGATGCCATTAAGCTTAGAGATCAGCAGCGTCGCTTCCACGAAGCGCGTCAAGTAACGGTGACCAAGCTGCAAAGTTATCTGGAACGACAAATGAACAGTCAAGACAACAAGCATATTTTAGACTTCACTATTGAATCGGTTGAAGACTTGGTGTGCTTTGACCATTTGCGTTATGTTGGTTCTTTGGGGGTAGCCGCGAAGAAGATAGAAAAAGCGTTTGAAGTACAATTTACACAGCGCTATTTAGATGTGCATGATTTTGTAGAATGTCGTGAATTTAATGTAGTACGTAGGAGCCAGGCGTAATGCTTAGAGAATTAAAGAAAGTGGTTGAGGAGTCTGGAAAAGACGCTCAAGAGTTTCAACAAACCGCCAACTTCATACTTGCGAACCAGTTTGTGAGTGCCTTTAAGCATGGGCAAAGAAAGCATTATTTATTGGTTGAGTCATATCATGATTATTTTTCCAATGTATTTGATGCGCTTGGTATGAAGCTGTATGTGAACGAGAATGAGCGTTTGGCCGGGGTTTTACCGGTTCAACGTGAAGCTTTTGTTCGTTTAAAAACTGATGAAACTCTTTTTCTATTGGTATTGCGCCAGATATACGAAGAAAAAGTGGAAAACTTCGAAATCGATAATGGGTTTGTTGCTACGAATACGCACACGATTTTGGATCGCTATGTGCAACTGGTGAAACGTGAAATTCCGACAGAAACCCGCTTTAAAGACATTTTAAGTTTGTTTAGCCGTCATGGTGTCATTATTCGTGGCAAAACATACGAAGAAGACAGTAAAAATATGATCATTAATATCACGCCAGTCGTGCGTTTGATCGTGACGGAGGCTTACTTGCGTCAATTGGAGTCATTTAATGGTGTGGACCCTGAGGACGATGACATTGAGTTAGAGCCAGAAGAGGCTCAGCAGGCTAGCAACCCGGAAGAGAGTCATGATGGGGGCAATACAGTGAGTGACTCTAAAGAATCAAATAGCAGTGCAGATACGACAGAATTGACGAAAAAAGAAGACTAGGACAGGAACCAAGACATGAAAAAGTTAAACCGAATTGTATTGGTAAACTGGTACCTGTTGGGTGCAGAAGAAATCAATATCCGAGGTAATACCGCGATTATCGGGCCAACAGGTTCTGGAAAATCGTCGATTCTAGACGCCATCCAAACCGTCTTAACGGGGGCAAGTAAGCGTCACCTTAACTATAACGCCAGTGCAAACGATGGTAAGGCGAGTGGTCGTAGTATCCGCTCTTATATTTTAGGAATGATTGACTCAGGCCAAGCCAATACGAAAAGCTTGGGAGCTCAACCAAGACAAGATGCCATCAGTTATCTGGCCTTAGTGTTCGAAGATTCCATCACGGGTAAAGAATCGACGGTCGGTATCTCACTAAGTGCGTCGTTGGCGTCTCCTGAAGAGGACACCTTGGGTCGTTATGTGTTACCAAACTTTGGTGTTCATAAAGAAGACTTTATCGATGCGATGGAAGGCAAAAGCTATAAAGCTAAGCCTTGGATTGAAGTGCGGGAAAATATGAAGAAAGCCTGCTTGGATCCTTATATTAAGTCGGGCAGTGCATCTGCAACACAATACATCAATCGCTATTTGGAAGAGCTTAGTCCGAGCGCGGACCAGTTGATTACCCTTGATAGCTTCTTGAAGAACTTTAAAAACGCCTTAAAGTTTGTGCCTATTGCTTCGCCTACGCGTTTTGTTCAAGATTTCGTTTTAGCAGAAGCACCACTTCAGGTGGGGGCTTATCAAAAATCACTCCATGAATATCGTCAACTTGAAAGCAAAACACAAGAAGTCTCCAAACGTATTGACGATCTCAAATTGATCCAGCAAGAGTGTGAGAAAAAACACCAACAAGAACAAACGGCGATTAATTATCATTGGATTGCCACAGAAGCGCGTTTTGATGAATTAAGTACCAAGCAAGATGATATACAAGATCAGTATGAGCTTCACAAAGAGCGTGAAGAAGAGATTGATGAAGAGTTGACGACTCAAGGGCATTTGCTTAAGCAATTACAGGGGCAGTTGTTACGCTTAGAACAGCAGTATGAGCACTCCGATGTTGGGCTTAAGCTTCAGCAGTTAGAGCAGAATAAAAAGTTCTTGATATTGCAGGCTCAACAAGATCAAAAGGCCATTGTTCAGGCCCGCCAAATTATTGTGCTGATGTCATCTTTGTCAGCATTTGAGGACTTATTGTCTAAACAGACAAATGCATTGGTAAAAGAAATCAGTCAGCATGTTGGATTGATTGGTGAAGATGGCCGTATTGAAGGGAGTTTAAAACTGTTAACTCAGCTTTTGAGCGCGCTCAATGAAGGTTTAGATGCTGAAAAATCTCTGGTATTCAGGCAGCGTTCAGAATTAAACCGCACGATTTTGAATTTAAAAGATGAGTGTAAGCAGCTTGAATCGGATGTGTCTTCCCTGAAAGGTGGGGTGAGTCCATTATCCCCAAACACCAAACGTCTGATTGCACTGTTAAAAGATGCCCAGATTACGGCAACTCCTCTTAGTCATTTGGCTGAGGTGACGGATCGTAAATGGCAAGATTCAATTGAAGGGTATTTAGGCGCTCAGCGGGAAGCTTTGATTGTAGAGCCAGATGATGCTGAAGAAGCGATTCGAATTTTCCGTGCCCATCGTCGCCAGTTAATGGGGTGTCGTGTTGTTGATACAACCCAAACTCGCTTATGGCTAAGCCGTGGTGATCGAAATTCGGCCCTCAAATTTATTCGATGTAATAATGATCATGCTCAAGCGTATTTGAATCGCCGTTTAGGCGGCATTAAGCCGGTGGAAACAGAGCGAGAGTTGTTGCGTGAAGAAAGTGCGATGACCGCAGATGGCATGTTAAAGTTGTCTGGTAGTATTTCCACTATCCGTTCTGTGCCCCATATGATGGTGGGGATTAATACTGATGGCATGAGGCAGTCTCGTGAAGAGCAATTGGCCAAATTAAGTGGCGAGTTGATGGATCATCTCAAGTCTGACCAGCGCTTAGAGCAAGCAGATAACTTGTTAGGGCGCGTTATGGCCAGTAATCAGTTTGATGCTGAAACATTGAATAATGCAACCCATGCAGTCACTCGACTGACACAAGAGCTTGAAAATGTCGAAGTGGAAATCGCTCAACTTCAGCAACATGATGATAAAGATTTGCAAGACAAGATTGAAGCTCTCAAAGTGCGTATAGGAACGGTAGAGCTAGATCAGAAGAAATTAGACCGCGAACGTCAACAGATCTCCGAGCAATACGGTGCATTGAACACACAGAAAAATCAGCTAAGCTCCGCCTTATCTGCTCTTGATGAAGAGCGTAATCGACTCACTGCCAGCCCACTTTATAATGCAGAGTTTGCTAGTGAGCGTTACGCCTTGTTGGAAAACAGCATGGTCAATGGTGCCGCCATTTATAAAGAAGCCATCAGTCGTGCTGAAAAAGCAGAAGATAAGTCACGAAGCTTTGATCAAAAAGTACGTAAGGACGTGGCTGATCATTATGCTAAATACCACAATGCGAATATGGACAATGATATTCAGCTGGATTATTTGGAATCCAAATTTGAAGAGTTTCAGCATTATGTGAATTACCAAATAGACGTGTTAAGTGAAACAGAACTGGCGAAATACGCTAAACGTGCTGAGCTTGCTAGACGCGAAGCCGAGGAAACCTTCCGTTCTGATTACGTGTCAAAGCTTAAAGATTCCTTGGATCAGGTCGCTCATATTATTAGAGAGCTTAATCACAGCTTGAAACGTCGCCCCTTTAATAATGAAACTTATCAGTTCCGTTATTACCCAAATGGTGATATGAAAGATATTCTTGATTTGGTTGATCGCTTTAGTGCGCAAGATCAGGCCAACGTTGGCGGTTTGTTTGACCCTGAAATGACAGGCGATCCAGAGCATTTGCGTGCTATTACGGCGATTCAAGAATTGATTACAGACGAAGAGAAACAGCAGGATTTGGCTGATTATCGTAAGTTTTATAACTTTGAAGTCGATATTCTTGATGCCGATGGCAATAAGAAGACAACATTAAGTCAGCGTATTCAAACGGGGTCGGGGGGGGAGCACCAAATTCCTTTTTATCTGGCAATCGCGGCGGCATTATCGACGACTTATCGATTACACGAGACCATGGATGGTGACATTGTCGGTGGCTTCTCATTGGCTATGTTTGATGAGGCGTTTAATAAAATAGATATGATTAAGACGTCTACTTGTATGGGCTTTATGAAAGATATTGGTTTGCAGGTTATTGCGGCAGCGCCCGATGATAAGCGTGCTGTTATGGCGGCTAATATGGATACCGTGATCAGTGTGTGGCGTGAAGGGGGTGCAGTATCTATTGACGTGGCTTACCCAAAAGAAAAGGGCCAAACTTTACTTAATGGTGATATGGATTCCATTTTGAACCCAGCTTAATGGCCAGAGTCATTCATGGATTAATGGCACGAATACTATATGACTGGGAAATATAGGGAAAATATAGAGCTAGTATGGCTATACTGAAAGACAGACCGAGATAATAATGAAGATACAAAACGATATTAAGCGGCATTTAGAAGAGGCATTCTCTCCTCAGTATCTCGATTTAGAGAATGAGAGCTATATGCACAATGTGCCAGAAGGTAGTGAGTCCCATTTTAAGTTGGTTTTAGTCAGTGATCAGTTTGCTGGCAAGCGTCTAGTGCAACGCCACCAGTTGGTATACGGTGCTCTAGCTAAACAAATGACTCTCATCCATGCACTAGCAATGCATCTTTTTACGCCTGAGGAATGGTCGAAGCGTCAAGTTGACGTGTCTGCTTCACCTAATTGTCACGGAGGAGGACGCGGGTAGTAACTCGCGTTATGGTGGTTCATATGAGCATTATAGTAAATTATCATCAAGCCGATAATTGTGTCGATATTATCGTGGTTGGCAGTTTCGATTTTTCTCTTTTTAATGAGTTTAAAGACGCTTACGCTGGCTTTATTGGCCAAAAAATATCTTTTAGTGTTGATATGAGTCAGGTTGAATATTTGGATAGCGCCGCTTTGGGCATGCTGCTTAGTATGAAAAACAGTCTAGGGGATGAGTGCGATATAGAATTAAAAGGTGCCAATGATTTCATCAAAAATATTTTGATGATTTCTCGTTTTGATAAACGTTTTACTATTCGATAATAGGCATTTTGATGAAACTTTTGTGTGTCGACAGCGAGCCAATTTACCGTGAAATTGTTAGTATGTGTGCTAATAATCATGGGCTAGATGTAAAAACGGCCACGACGTTTCAAGAAGCGATTGATCTTTTCGAGGAGTGGGAGCCTGACCTGGTTACCTTGGATATTCTTGTTAAAGGTGGAAGCGGTTTATCCCTCATTAAAGAGCTAAAATTAAGGACGAATGGTCGCTTCGTGCCAATGATTTTTTTATCGTCACAATCTTCTGATTCAACGATGGAAAAATGCTTTAATGCAGGAGCCGATGATTTTTTGCCGAAACCCTTTCAAGAAGCTTTATTTAATACTCGTATAGAGAGTCACAAGCGTCAGGTGATGCTTGTGCAAGAAATGTCGCAAAAAAACCGAGAGCTAGTCTATTACAAAGCCATGATTGAGCGAGAGCACAAAATGGCCCATCAAGTGCTTGATCATGTCCTAATACGTTGTGAAAACACCGATCATAATGTAGCTGTCACCCGATTATCGGCGGCTAGTTTCAATGGGGATTTAGCTCTTGTGAATTCGCGCTCTGATGGAGCTCGGCTTATCTTTGTTGGGGATTTTACAGGGCATGGTCTGTCTGCTTCTATTGGTGCCTTACCTGTTGCGCAAGCGTTTTTTGATGCCGTAGATGATCATATAGAAATATCTAAGCTTGCAAGCCATATTAATCGTATGCTTATCAGTATATTGCCTGACTATATGTTTTGTGCGGCCTACATAGTATTAATTAAACCCGGTGGTCGTTTGTTCTTTTGGGGTGGCGGTATGCCTAAGGCTTATATCCGTCGCCAGGATGGTACACTCGACTATTTGCAGTCTATGCACATGCCGCTAGGAATATTAGGACCATCTGAGTTTGATAGCACTTTAGGTGAGTTCAATATCACTGCAGAGGATACTTTAGTTATTGCGACCGATGGTGTCTCTGAGTTAAAGAATGAGGCGGGGGAGATGCTAGGAGCTGAATCTTTGGAAACACTTGTATCAACTTGTTATGCCAATACCAATTTAACGCAAGCACAAGAAGATCTAAAGAGTAGACTCTCTGAGTACCAAGGCCATTCAGAGCAAATAGATGATATAACATTCGTCGCGATAAGGAAAAGAGTGTCTGAAAATAAGCGATAACACTTGAAGAAGGTATCGCTTATATAGGCCATCTAAGTGGTTATTAACGCTTTTTATTGTTCGTTTTCTTTTTGTTGTTTTTGGGTTTTTGGCCGGCTTGTTTGTTGTTCGCATGTTTGGAGGCAGCTGGCGTTGGACGCTTTTCCGGCTCGGTCCTTAGTACGAGAAAGAGATCTGTTACAACTTCAGGAATTTGTTCAATACAGGATTGTGTGAGTTTCTCGCTCTGTCTTATCTGTATCACTTCTTCATCGTCAAATAAGTCAGAGGCCACCATAATAGGGAGCAAGAGCTCAGCTACCACTTCTTCTTTTTCTGTCTCAAACCAGAAGGTTTCTGTCATGAATACGCCTTCCATGAAACCGGTGGCCCACTCTTGAAGTTCGCTTAATTCTTCTGGGGTTGGCCCCATTTCTAATTCGCATGGAATGAGAAAACCTTCTTCTGACTCAAGCTCTTTTTGGATATCGATAAATAAGCGAGACATTAGCTGAGTGATTTGTTTCTCTTCTTTTGGGCTTTCAAAGTTTGGGGTTTCCTCAAAAATGACAGAAAGCCACTGCTCCTCGTTAAATTGGGAGGGGCAAATGGCCAGAGCGGTTAAAAAGCCATGAGCCATTACGAAATTTTGACATTCTTCATGAACTCGATCGGATTCTAAAAAGGTTTCTATTGTATCTAACTCAAGATCATCAAGAGGTTGGTGTGCCATATGGGACTTCCTAAAACTTTAAAAGTGGTATAAGCGAATTAAGTGGCGAATTCTAGCGAAAAAGCGTCTGAAAATCGATGCACAATAGCGTTACTTGAGAGATAATTCTCCTATGATAAGCAAACACACAATACTTTCCCGTTTTGGCTACCAAGCCTACCGCCCCCTGCAAGAGGAAGCCATTGATGCGCTCTGCTCGGGTAATGATGTTTTGTTGATGGCGCCTACTGGCGGCGGCAAGTCTTTAGTCTATCAGTCTGCGGGATTAATACGAGACGGTATTGGCATTATTATCAGTCCGCTATTGTCATTAATGGCGCAACAGGTGGAAACGCTTCGAAAAACTGGCGTTAACGCCTATTTTTTTAATTCTGCTTTAAATATTGAAGAGCAAGACGATTTGGTATGGGCGCTGCGACATGATCAAGTAGATTTGCTTTTTATGTCACCTGAGAAAATTGTGCAGCCGGCTGTCATTGGCTTTTTAAAAGATATTCAAATTTCCATTTTTGCCATCGATGAAGCTCATTGTATCGCGCAGTGGGGCGAGGCCTTTCGGCCGGAATATAGTCAGCTCGGGACACTTCGAACTACTTTCCCTAAGGTTCCGATCATTGCTTTAACCGGTACGGTTGACCTAAAAACGATTCAAACCATTGAAAATTCTTTGCAAATCAGTGGTTGTTTATTATTAAAAAACAGCTTTGATCGGGTGAATATTGAAATTCAAATTGCTCAAAAGCGTAAAGCTAAACAGCAAATATTGTATTTTTTGCACCATGAAATGGCGGGTGAAAAGGGCATTATTTATTGCCGATCACGTAAAAAAACACAAGAACTGGCAAGTTGGCTTGAGAGTCTTGGTTTAACCAGTTTGCCTTACCATGCTGCAATGCAAGAACAAGATAAACAAAAGCATCATCAGCGTTTTCTAAATGAACCTGGTGTCATTATGGTGGCTACAACAGCCTATGGTATGGGCATTGATGTGCCTGATATTCGGTTTGTTATCCATTTTGATTTACCGAGCAGCCCAGAAGCCTACTTTCAAGAAGTGGGTCGTGCGGGCAGGGATGGTAAGCCTGCGAAGTCTCTATTATTATATGGGCTTCAAGATATGCTGCAGGCGCAACAATTTGGTGATGGTGAAAATTATGAGCGATTGAGTGCGCTTTTTAAAGTGCTTGAAAGTCGAGGCTGTCGCCGCAAAAACCTTCTCTCACATTTCGGAGAAGAAATTGCCCCTTGTGGGCATTGTGATCGGTGCTTGTCACCCTCTTCTGAACAAAATGCGACTATAGCGGCACAAAAAATACTCTCTCTTATTTATTATACAAAAGGGATTCAGCCTTTTTCGGTGTTGGTTGATGTTCTGCTTGGAAAACACAATAAAGGCGTTATGAAAATTCACGGTGAGACACTATCACTATTTGGAAAAGGTAGAGAGTTTACCGACATCCAATGGAAAGCAGTGATTCGACACCTAATAGGGTTTGGTTATATAAAAGTAGACCATTCAACCACTTTTTGTGTGCACCTGAATCAAAAGGCTAAGCGAGTCTTGAAAGGAGAGGAGCAGATACTTTTGCCTCATGAGCGTTATTATCCAGTGTTAGATGAGAATGCGCTTCATAAGGAGCTGATAGATTGGCATAAATTAAAAGCATGGAAAAGTCGGGATCAAAATAATCCCTTGTCTGACCGTCAATTGCGACTCGTGCAGCAGCACAAGCCAAGCAATGTGGCTTCTTTAAGTCGCTTAACAGGGTTATCTATCGAGGTGATTTCTTCTTGTGCGGACCAACTGTTAGCCATCATGAATGAAGTAAGAGCAAATGAGGAATAGGGCCTATGTATGCAAAAAGCCAGCTTTCTTTCGACATGGATAGTGAGACCTATAAGTCTGATGTGCCAAAACAGGCTTTAGAGACGATACAGAGGAAAGTTGCTGATTGCATCGACAGAGCCAATCAATTTTTTGGCACAGAGTTTAAAATACCGAATGTCAATCTGCGACAAAAGGGGCGCGCGGCAGGTACCGCCCATTTGCATAAAAACGAAGTGCGATTTAATGCCTACATGTACCAGCAGAACCCCCAAGATTTTTTGGACACAGTTGTGCCCCATGAAGTAGCCCATATTATTGTGTTTCAGATATATGGAAATGATGTACGGCCACATGGAAGAGAGTGGCAAGCGGTGATGAATAAAGTGTATGGACTTCCACCACAGCGTACGCATAACTTTGATGTGCCTCCCCCAAAACACAGTTATTATTACCAATGCCAGTGTCAAACTCACACTTTTACTAAGCAGCGCCATAATAGAGCGCAAAAAGGCACGGAGTATATTTGCAAGCAGTGTCGGACTAAGTTGTACTTTATTGATGCTTTGTCAAATCGTTACTAATGTGCAAGCTTTCTATCAAGTTGATGCTTTTTTAATGCGACAAAATAATGATTATAGTAAGATAGCGGCATTTAGTTTATAGCGTGTACATGATGGATTTATCTAACAAACCGAAAGAAAAACTTGAGTTTAATAAGCTTCAAAAGCGTCTTAGGCGTCTGACAGGGCAAGCCATTGTCGACTTCAATATGATTGAAGAGGGTGATAGGGTGATGGTGTGTCTGTCTGGTGGTAAAGATTCTTACACTATGCTTGATATCTTACGAAATTTACAAGCTAGTGCCCCCATTGATTTCAGCATCATTGCTGTGAATTTAGACCAAAAGCAGCCTGGTTTTCCTGAGCATGTTTTGCCTGCTTATCTTGACGAAATAGGTGTCGATTACCATATTTTAGAAAGAGATACTTACAGCATTGTCAAAGAGATTGTTCCAGAAGGTAAGACCACTTGCGGTTTATGTTCTAGATTGCGCCGTGGCTCTCTTTATGGGTTTGCCGAAGAGATTGGTGCGACTAAAATTGCCTTAGGCCATCATCGAGATGACATACTAGAAACACTCTTTTTAAATATGTTTTTCGGTGGTAAGTTAAAGTCCATGCCACCTAAGCTGTTAAGCGATGATGGAAAGCATATGGTCATTCGGCCATTGGCTTATTGTAAGGAAAAAGACATTCAAGCGTTTGCCGATATGAAAGCTTACCCTATCATTCCTTGTAATTTATGCGGTTCGCAAGAGAATCTGCAAAGGCAAGTGGTTAAAGATATGCTTCAGCAGTGGGAAAAAGACTACCCAGGCAGAACCGATTCTATGTTTACTGCTATGCAGAATGTGGTGCCTTCCCATCTTGCAGATAACGAGTTGTTTGATTTTAAAGGCTTGAAGCAATCAGAAGATGCATTTAATAAATTGAATATTATTTCACTATAGGAAAGTTCTAATGAAACTAAGCAACAAAGCACTATTGTTGACAGCGGGGCTACTAAGCTCTTCCATGGTACTGGCTTCTAACGTTGGCGTAAATTTAAGAAACGATTTGTTGAAAGCGGATGCCAGTATCGATGCGGGTCCTTTTTCAATCGATGCGGGCGGTACGCATGATGCGGATAAAGATACTTCTTCAGCCTACGCAGGGTTGAGCATTCAAGATACAGATGCAACGGGTCCACTACAGGTTGGTTTAGGAGCTCGTCTTTATGCTCTAGACTCCAACTTAAAAGATGAAAATAATGATCTTGCGTTAGCTGTTGCATTAGGGGGTTGGTATCGTTATACCTTCCCAATGGCTAACCGCCTAAGCATATATGCTTCAGGTTACTATTCTCCTGAGGTGCTAACGATTTCTCGATTAGATCATATGTATACTTATAACGCGCGCCTTGAGTATATGACAACACACAATACTCGTGCTTTTATTAGTTATGGTGCGACTGAGGCTATTTACAAAAATGGTGAGCGCCAAAGAAGTAATGATGGCATTTCTGTTGGTGCCAATGTGGTCTTTTAAAACTGCATAAAGATAAAAAAGGTGGCTAATGCCACCTTTTTTATTTGTTGATTTTCTAATCTCTAGAAATAGAGACAGATGCGCTGTCAATCGCCTTCATATGCACAGAGATTAAAAACGGGTATGTTTCTATCTTGGAGTTTTTGGCTTCCGCCTAAGTCAGGTAGATCAATAATAGCGGCCACTTCTTTGACCTCCGCCCCTTGGCTCGTTAATAGCTCAATAGCTGCTAATAGAGTGCCACCTGTGGCAATTAGGTCATCAAACAATAAAACATTATCACCCGCTTTTACTGAGTTTTCTTGAATTTCTAACTCAGCGGAACCGTATTCTAAGTCATATGCTTGTGAAATGGTTTTGCCGGGGAGCTTGCCTTTTTTACGGATCAAGATCAGTGGTTTTTGTAGCTCATATGCAAGTACAGCCGCGATGAGAAAGCCTCGGGCATCAATGCAAGCAATATGGGTAATATCGCTTGCAATGTAACGATGCACATAGGCGTCGGCGACCATGCGCATACCTTTTGGGTCGCTAAAAATAGGGGTGATATCTCGAAAGTTGATGCCTGGCTTTGGCCAGTCTTCAACTGAACGAATTAATGACTTAACGTAGAAATCATCATAAAGCATAATCAAAGTGCGCCTAGTTTGTAGTTCAAAACTGAGCTATTTTACCACAGTCAGGCGCAACTCCCACGAGTTTTTGCATTTCTGGAAGGTCAATAATGGATATTTCTTTGCCATCTACTTGGATTAATTCGTTTTTTTGGAAGCGCGTGATCACACGGCTAACGGTTTCGACTGCCAAGCCCAAATAGTTTCCAACTTCTCCACGGGACATGGAAAGTCGGAAGGATGTGGCAGAATAACCGCGTTTTTTAAAACGATTTGATAGGTTAAGTAGGAAAGAAGCCACTTTTTCATCGGCATTTTTTTTGCCTAGAAGTACCATCATCTGCTGATCATCGCCTATTTTACGGCTCATTACCTTGAATACCTGATGCTTGAGCGATGGAATTTGTGAGGAAAGGTTCTCCAAATGACTAAATGGGATTTCGCACACGGTAGTCGTTTCTAATGCTTTAGCGGAGATGGGGTAAGTATTATCATCAATACCACTCAGACCAACCAGTTCGCTAGGGCAATAGAAGCCAGTAATTTGCTCTTCCCCAGAGGAGGTAATGTTGAAAGTCTTTAGGGTGCCAGTTCTCACTGCAAAGACAGAATTAAAAGGTTGGCCTTGATGAAAGAGTACTTCCCCTTTTTTTAAGGGGCGTTTGCGTTCAATGATTTGGTCTAATCGATTAATATCTTCGTCTGCTAGAGCAATCGGTAGACATAGTGCGCTTAGGCTGCAATTTTGACATTGAGATGATAGCTTACTGCTGAAACGTGATTGTGTGTGTGTTGCGGGCATTTCACTCTCCCTAGATTATATTACTTTCGAATACTTGACTACGCTGTTCAAATGCTTATCAAACGCCATGCATACGCAGCGAATAAGTAATCGCCCTCGATCAGTTACTTTTATAATAGTATCTTCCGGATGGCTAATAATTTCAATGATGCCGTCCGATTCTAGCTGCTTTAATTTGGCAAGCTCTACTGCAAAGTACTCTTTAAAGTAGATGTTAAACTCTTGTTCTATTGTTTGAAAGCTTAATTTAAATTGACTAATAAGTGTCATAATGACTTGGTGTCTAATTCTATCATCCTTATCGCTGATATAGCCTTTCATGATAGGAAGCTGGCCATTTTCAATGCTGTTTTGATAGAGAGATAGATCGGTGTGGTTTTGAATATAAACGCCATTTAAGTTGCTGATTGAGGAGACTCCAAAGGCAATTAAATCCGTATCAGCATGGGTAGTGTACCCCTGAAAGTTGCGCTGTAATTTGCCTTCCTCTTGGGCAATCGTCAAGTTATCATCTGGCTTGGCAAAATGATCCATGCCAATGTATACATAGCCATTTTCTATCAGTGTATCAATGGTCATTTTAAGAATGTGCAGCTTTATTTCAGCGGATGGCAAGTTCTCATCTAGAATCCGTTTTTGAGCAGGAAAGCGTTCTGGTAAGTGTGCGTAGTTAAAGACGGAAATGCGTTCTGGTTGCAGCCTCAAGACCGTATTGAGCGTTTCTTTAAATCCGTCTAGAGTCTGGAATGGTAAACCGTAAATTAAATCAAAATTAATAGAGCCTATGCCAAGTTCGCGGCAATCATGGACGAGTTCTTCTACCATTTCAACCGATTGTATGCGGTGAATGGCTTTCTGAACCGATATGTCGAAGTCCTGAACACCGATGCTGACGCGATTTATCCCCATATTTGTTAAAAGTGTTAGTTTTGATTTGCTTATCTCACGAGGGTCAATTTCAACGCTATAATCCTGGCTGCCATCCGTGATCAAAGAGAAGTGTCTATTAATGACATCAAATAATTGTTGCCACTGTGGTTCAGACAGAAAAGTTGGGGTGCCACCCCCAAAGTGGAGTTGTGTCACGGGGCGATTGGCATCAATCATCAAGCTGCGTAGACGTACCTCTTCTTCTAGTAGCTCCACATACTCTTCACCTTTATCATATTGTTTTGTCACAATCTTATTGCAGGCGCAGTAGTAGCATAGGTGAGCGCAAAATGGGATGTGGAAGTAAAGGCTGATTGGTGCATCAGATGGCCTTAACATTCTATCGATAAGGGCAATTTTACTGATAGAAGCATCGAATAATGGGGCTGTTGGATAAGATGTGTATCGAGGTCCCGATAAGTTGTATTTTTGAATGAGCAATGGATCCCAGATCATGATATGTTCCTATTAAATTTTCTAATGTCAGTTTACTCTTATGAAGATTTTGTTCTTATGACTTGGATCAAGGTTTTATTGCCAAAGTAAAAACTCACTATGCCCAATAGAGACACCTTTCTTCAGTTTATAAAATTTCAATTTTTGGTATTGGGGTGTATTCATGAAAACATTTCCTATTTATCTTGCTCATGGAGCAGGAGTCGGCCACGAAAAAAGTACCTTTCTTCAACATATTAGTCGTCAGTTGGAAGAAAAAGTTTGTCCTGTTATGCCTGTGACTTTTGCTTATATGCGAGAGCAGGAAGCGACAGGTAAAAAGCGTCCGCCGCCGCGTTTCGATAAATTGATTCCAGAGTTTAAGAGCTGTCTTAACAACTCTGGGCCACTTATTGTTGCAGGTAAGTCAATGGGAGGGCGTGTAGCAACTCAACTGGCAAATGATGAGAGGGTAAAAGGAGTCATTTGCTTTGGTTTTCCATTCCATCCGCCAGGTAAGCCTGAGAAGCACCGTTTGGAATTTTTGGATTCTGTTGAGGTTCCATGCTTGATTATTCAAGGGACAAGAGATGTGTTTGGCAAGCCTGATTGGGTCTTGGAGCAGGTGTTTAACAAAAATATTGATATTGTGTGGGTTGAAGGGGCAGATCATGATTTTAAGACACTCAAAAAGCAGGCTATAACGCAAGAGCAGGTGGCTTCAATGGTCGCTAGCGTGGTTGAGCGTTGGTTGTCAGAAAAGTTTGTCTAGCTAACATAGAGGTTTATAATGAAGGGAATAAGTCAGAGGATCAGATTATGGAACACCATTCATTGTTAGACGCTAGTGGCTTAATGTGCCCAGAGCCCGTCATGATGTTGCATGTGGAAATAAAAAAAATAGAACCGCTTGAAGTGCTAAAGGTGATTGCAACAGACCCTTCTACAACCAGAGACATACCTAAATTTTGCCGATTTTTAGGGCATACTTTGGTTAAGCAGGAACAAGAGGGTGATGTTTATTATTATTGGATCCAAAAGAGAGAAAAGTAAAAAAAGAGGGGTCGAAAGTATGTTTTGACCCCTCTTTTTTTATGTAAGCAAAACACTTTACAAGTAATGCCTTTTTATTAGGCTACCCTAAGTTTCTTGCTATTGTATTTTTCACCCAATAAAGCAATTTTGTATATGTTTTTAAAGCTAGAGAAGGCTACATCAATGTCTAGTCGTAGCTGGCGAGCGATATCACTTGCAGAAACGAGGCCTCGAATGGTTTTTGTTTCTTCATCAATAACAAGTAAATGTTGGCCTTCCGTTTCGCGCTGACTGTACAGTAAAGATTCAATATCAGAGTTTTTTAATGAGGCATAAGATAACGCTAGAACTTTATCTTTTGATTTCATTAAGTCTGCAACAAGCAATTCTGCGCGAGCGTAACCCTTTGCAACATGCTTAATAAAGGCGTCTTCAGACAAGTCATCTAGGCTGATGACACCAACAAAGTTATTTTTTGCATCGACGACAACTTTCATGCGGACATGTTCTTTTCTCATCAGCCTGACCAATTCGTCAGCGCGAGTGTTGGATTCGATCACGCGAGGTGCCGATGTCTTAAAATCTGTGAAAACACATAAAGCAGGTGAATAGAGAGTTGTATTCTCGATAGTTACAGGCCAAGTTAAAGTGTTGACTTCTTTTGTTGAGACGTAAGTTAATGTTTTCATGATGTATTCCCCAAAGTTAAAAAAGTAAGAAGAGCGAAGCTATATCAAGAAAACCGGCGGTGCTCTAGGGTGAGTTTTAGTCGCTAGAAAATAGTCAACTGGATCAAGGTGGTAGCCCGAAACAGTGTAATGCGTAGCCAAAATCAAGGGACGAGCAGAAAAACTAACTTGTTCCCCCTTTATTTCTTTATCTTGATCTAGAGCAGCCTCTTCGCAGCAAATTTTCTCTATATTAGGTTGAAGCCAACGCTGTTTATTAATCTCTTTTGCTGTAGCACGATCTGATAGCGTCAACAGGGACGAAACAATCAGAAATAAGATGATAAACAGCTGAGAGTTCATAAATGCCTTAACCTATGATTTATATTAATAAATATATGCCTCTCTTAGAAAAAAACCCAGTTTTTTTTCGATATACCTCATATTTTTCAATATTAAGTTATTTGTAAACAGACTGTGATGAAAATGCCGGATTCTAGGTTAAATACATTATCAATATGTAAAAACGATAAGTGATCGTGCAGAGAGCGTCAAGCTACGGAGTTAACTAATAGCTTATTCTGTTTGTACGACACATTGTTTACTTAGTTTATGATTTTTATTATACCAACTTACTATTTATCCATAAAAATGCGACCAAAATGATTTGGTCGCATTATAGCTTGTATGCCATTTTCTGCTTTTGGTAGAACTACCGATAAAATGAAATGGATAAAGAGCTCTGCTGGTATTAAGAAGCGGCAGGGATCATCACAATAGCTTCCCCTGATACGACGACTTTGCCATCACACTCACAGGCTGTTTTTAGCGTCACACGGCGGCGGCGCTCATTAATCTCTACCACCGTGATAGTTGTTATAACATCTTGCCCAATATAAACCGGTGCTCTGAACTTAAGGTTTTGTTCCAAATAGATACAGCCGGATCCTGGTAGCTTTGTACCTATCGCTGCAGAAATAAAGCCAGCAGAAAGCATACCGTGAGCGATCGGCTTGCCAAAGCTTGTGGTAGCGGCGAAGTCTGCATCTAAGTGAACAGGATTGGTATCGCCTGTTATATGAGCAAAACTTTGTACATCTTCTTGAGTCACTGTTTTGATGTAAGTTGCCGTTTGGTCAATTGATAGTGCTTCTAAAGTATAACCTGTTGTCATGGTGAATCCTTATGTTTGATTTTCCCGCTATGGTACACTTTCGGCGATTTATTCTTAAGGGGAATCTATGGTCAAGTTAGTGATTTTTGATTGGGATGGAACCTTATTTGATTCCATTGATAAGATCTGTAGTTGTATGTTGCAGGCCGCAGAGCATGCCATGGCGCCCAAAAGAGAGTTTCATGATATACAAAATATCATCGGTTTATCTTTAGATGTGGGGATTAAGGCTGTTTGGCCTGAGCTCCCAGTTGACACATTAGATAAGATAAAAATGCATTATAAACGTTTATATGTTCGAGCAGACCAAACGCCACCTTTGGCTTATGATGGAATGTCTGAGCTTCTTGAGCAGTTGAAAAAACAAGGCATGTTATTAGCGGTTGCAACCGGAAAAACTCGTCGTGGGTTAGATCGTATTATGTCGCTTACGCAAACGGGCCATTACTTTGCGGCAACACGTTGTGCCGATGAGGCGTTGTCGAAGCCACATCCTATGATGTTGGAACAAATCTTAGCAGAACTTAATGTATTGCCGGAAGAAGCCATGATGATTGGTGATACCGAATATGATCTCAATATGGCTAAAGCTGCAGGGGTGGCAAGCATCGGCGTGTCATATGGTGCCCATGATAAAAAACGTTTAGCATCTTGTCAGCCGCAAACGGTTGTCGACAATTTATATCAATTAGCCTCCATTTTAGGGAAATAAAGCATGAGCTGGACCGAAGAAGAAGACAAAAAGAACCAACAAAATTTAACGAATCAACAAGGCGAATTGTTTGAAGAGGATAATTCTGGGCAAAATCGTAATAGTGATAAAGAAAGCGATAGCAGCAAATCATCTGAGACTAGGCTGGATGACAATCAACAGCTCTGGCGCTTATTAGAGAAAACGCTAAGTGATAATGTGATTGAAAAAAGACGTGCTCGTCGTTGGAAGATTTTTTTTCGTTTTACCAGTTTAATTATTTTATTATGCATAGTGGGTTTATGGCTTGGTCGATCCGCCTTAGATTCCAATGTGACTGGACAAAATACGGTGGCCATCATTCCAATGGATGGCGTTATTGGCAGTGGTGGAGACATTGATGGAAATGAATACGTGGATATTTTAGATGATGTTTATCGTAATCCCGACTTAAAAGGTGTCGTCATCAACATGAATAGTCCCGGTGGCAGTCCTGTTCAGGCGGGTATCATTTACGATGCTATTCGTCAAAAAGAAAAGTTGTATCCATCTATCCCAGTGATTGTTGTTGTAGAAGATATGGCTGCATCGGGTGGCTATTATATTGCCTCAGCTGCCAATAAAATTTATGCCAATAGGGCTAGTTTGGTGGGTTCCATCGGCGTGATTTCTTCTGGCTTTGATTTAAGTGGCTTGATCAAAAAAATTGGTGTTGAGCGAAGAACTTTCACATCGGGACGTAATAAAGACTTTTTAGACCCTTTTGTCCCTATGAACAAAGAAGGTAAGGAAAAATGGCAAGCTATCTTAGATGAAACCCATCAGCAGTTTATTGATGCGGTGAAAGCGGGGCGGGGCGATCGCTTGAAAATCACAAATGACGTCTTTTCAGGTATGGTGTTTACTGGTCAGCAAGCACAAAAGATAGGTTTGATTGATGGTTTAGCGAGCCTTCATGATGTATTGAACTCGCAATTCCCCAACGACAAGCAAGTGATCTATGGGCCTAAACAAGACCCATTAGATGAGTTTGCCAAAAAATTTGGCGTTGAGTTTGCTACAAAGTTACTTAGTAACGCTAAGCTAAATTAAAGGTCACTTTTATCGGCATATCACCTTTTAAAAGCCCCTTCTTGGGGTTTTTTATTGTCCTTGTTTTGTAATAATGCAATATAGATAAGATATGGGTAAACACTATTCTTTATTCGTAAAAAAGATAATATAATGACGAAATTGATCAAACGTCCATAGTTTTATCTTTAATAGATAAGAGGGGAGGAAAATGGCTCGTAAGGCAAACATCGCACGAGAAGAGATTCATCAGGCTTGCTGGGATCTACTCGAAAAGAATCAGTTTCCAAATATACCCCGTATCGCGGATTACTTTCTTGAAAAAGACGGTCGCAAGTGTTCAAACACAACCTTAATGAATGCCATCGCTGAATGGGAAGAGCTCTATAAAGAACACCAACAGCATCAACTTAAAGAGCTAGGCGATAGTCTAGCCCCTTCATTTAACCGGTTCTCTCGAGATGTTACGCAGATATTGGGGAGCCTCCTTGATGAAAAAATACTGGATGCCGAAGCCCAATACGCGTTAAGACTTGCCGCAACGGAAGGACAGTATTCATCGTTAAGTTCGGCCTTGTGTGAATTGCAAGACGCTTACGATGCGCTTATGGAGGAGCGAGAATCATTGAAAATTATGAATGCGCAGTTAGATGAACAACTTAAGCTCACTCAACAGCGCTATGATGATGTTTACTCTCACCACCAAGTTATTAACAATCAGCTAACACGGGAGCATTCAGAAAAAGAAGCGTTACGCTTAAACCTTGATCAGCATGAGGTTGATTTGGCGAAGCAGGATCATTTGATTGCAAGCCTTAAAGAAGAGAACTCAAAGCTTAAACAGCAAGTCAAATCCTTACAAGAAGAACAAAGAGCGGTGGATAAACAGCATCGACAAACACTAGACCAAACACTCCAAGAGATTGCTCGAACCATGAAACAGATCCAAGGCAAAGATAGAGACAATAAGTAATAAAGGCTATAATGCGGCTTTTTATTTACCTATTAAAAATGGTCATCAAATGATAGTGAAGAAGATAGCATGAGCAATAGACAGTCCGCCATTCGCGATTTAAGTAGTATTAAAGATTTTATTCGCTGGACTTATAGCCGATTTGGACATAGTGATCTTTTTTATGGTCATGGTACGGATAATGCCTGGGATGAAGCGCTTCATTTGGTTATGGGGTCGTTAAAGCTGCCTCTCGATTTTCATCGTGATATGTTGGACTGCGCTCTGACTTACGATGAGAAAAAACGTATTCTTAAGTTAGTTGAAAAACGTATTAAGCAACGTGAACCTCTGCCATATTTATTGGGCAAAGCATGGTTTATGGGGCTGCCCTTTAAAGTCAGTAAAGATACATTGATTCCTCGATCTCCCATTGTTTCTTTGCTTGAAACAGAATTTGAACCTTGGCTAACACAATACCCTCTGAATATTTTAGATATGTGTACAGGGTCAGGGTGTCTGGGTATTGCAGCGGCTTTAGTATTTGAAGACGCTCAAGTTGATATCAGTGATATTAGTGAAAAGGCTCTAGCGATTGCTCAAGAAAATATTGAATTTCATCAGGTGGAAGACAGAGTGACCGCGATTCACTCGGATATGTTTAAAGGCCTGCATGGTAGACAATATGACCTAATTATTTGTAATCCTCCTTATGTAGATGCAGAAGATTTTAATAGTGCACCTGCTGAGTTTCATAACGAGCCTGAGCTTGCCCTTACATCTGGTGATGATGGGTTAGCATTTACTCATAAGTTTTTATCGCAAGCCGCGCATTATCTGCATGATAACGGTATATTGGTATACGAGGTAGGTAATACCGAGGTGGCTTTGCAGGCAGCATACCCTGACGTTCCTTTTTTATGGGTGGAATTAGAGCAGGGTGGCAATGGAGTCTTTGTATTAACCAAAGAGCAACTTAACACATTACGACGCGAGCAAAAGTAACATTATGTCTGGCAATACATTTGGAACCCTTTTTAAAGTGACCACCTTTGGTGAAAGTCATGGCCTAGCATTAGGCGCCATTATTGATGGTTGTCCTCCTGGCATTGAGATTAGCGAAGCCGACTTACAGCGTGACCTTGACCTGCGTAAACCGGGAACATCAAAACATACGACACAACGCCGTGAGCCAGATGAAGTCAAAATATTATCAGGTGTATTTGAGGGTAAAACTACCGGTACACCCATTGGATTGTTGATCGAGAACACAGACCAACGTTCTCGCGATTATGGCAATATCCAAGACACATTCCGTCCAGCACATGCCGACTACACCTACGATCAGAAGTATGGTTTTCGTGATTATCGTGGTGGTGGCCGGTCTTCCGCGCGTGAAACAGCCATGCGAGTCGCGGCAGGCGCCATTGCGAAGAAGTACCTGAAGCAACAATTTGGCATTGAAATTCAAGGTTTTCTCTCTCAACTTGGTCCAATTAAGCTAGAGGTAAAAGATTTAACTCAAGTCTATAACAATAGCTTTTTTAGTCCAGATCCAGAGGCAATTACAGAGCTTGAAGACTATATGACAGCACTTCGCCGTGAGGGTGATTCTATTGGGGCAAAAATTACCGTCATCGCCAAGAACCTTATGCCAGGTCTAGGGGCGCCCGTCTTTGATCGTTTAGATGCCGATATTGCGAAAGCCATGATGAGCATTAACGCAGTGAAAGGCGTGGAAATAGGTGATGGCTTTAGTGTTATCGAACAAAAAGGGAGCGAACATCGTGATGAAATGACACCAGAAGGATTCTTGTCAAATCACGCTGGCGGCATATTAGGTGGTCTTTCATCCGGTCAGGATATTGTTGTTCACATGGCGTTAAAGCCCACTTCTAGTATTACGATCCCTGGAAAAAGTATCAACCGCAAGGGTGAAGCCATAGAAGTAATTACCAAAGGCCGGCATGACCCTTGTGTGGGGATTCGTGCTACACCCATTGCGGAAGCCATGCTAGCACTGACAATCATGGATCACTTATTAAGGCATCGTGCACAAAATATGGATGTTGAATGTCCGACCCCGATTATTAAAGCTCAAGCTTAATACTGGATAAGTTACTTACTATAAAATAAAAGCCGTGATGATTCCAAAGGGGGGCATCGCGGCTTTTTTATATATCGTCCACATCACCAACATCACATCACACTGTGGTGTTTTAATTATAGAAATAAATTAAATAAATTTGGTATCTTTATTATGAATAATACCGTTATTCGCATCATCATTGCCTCTAAAAACCCTGTCAAAATAAGTGCAGCTTACCAAGCATTTAACAAAGCATTTCCAGATCACACTATTCACTGTGAAGAAATGTCAGCTCCATCAGGTGTAGCAGATCAACCCATGACAGAGGCCGAAACGCGCTTAGGTTCAGAAAATCGTGCACAATTTTGCTATCAACAGAAAAGTCACCAACAAGACGCCAATGTCATGGACGAAAATACTGTGGATTATTTTGTGGCAATGGAGGGGGGGGTTGATCAATTCGAGGAGGGCGCAGCCACCTTCGCTTACGTGACCATCTTAGCTAAAACGGGAAAAATGGTGACTAATCGCTCTGCTAGTTTGCCGCTACCACATTCAATTTACACTCGATTAGTGTCTGGTGAAGAGCTTGGTGATGTGATGGACGACCTATTTGGCACCGTTAACATCAAGCAAAAAGGTGGTGCAATCGGCTTGTTTACCAATGAAGCGGAAAATCGCGAAAGTATTTATACCCAGGCTTTGATTCTTTGCCTCGCACCTTTTATCCACCCAGAACACTTCTAGGGACATTAACTGCTTTAATCAAAGGAGATTGAACTCATGTATCAATGGATCATTTTTGATGCCGATGACACCTTGTTTCATTTTGATAATTTTGCTGGCCTAGTGCATATGATGGCAAAATATGGGGTGGAATTTACCGAACGGGACTTTAACGATTATCAAAGCATCAATAAGCCTTTATGGGTTGAATATCAAAACCAGGCTATTACCGCTGAGCAATTACAAACGAGACGCTTTCAAACATGGGCCGATAAATTGTCTGTGTCTGCACAACAGTTAAACCATGACTTTCTACAATCCATGGCCGAGATTTGCCAAGCACTACCAGGCGCCAAAGAACTAGTCGACTATCTGGAAAGCCAGAAGGTGAATATGGCCATTATCACCAATGGCTTTACCCAGCTCCAGAAAACCCGTTTAGAACGAACTGGCTTTCACCGATATTTTTCTCCCGTTGTTATTTCAGAACAACTTGGTATCGCCAAGCCAAATCGTAAGATATTCGATCATACGTTGACTCTTATGGACAATCCTGATCGGTCCAAAGTGTTAATGGTGGGCGATACTTTAGCATCAGATATACTGGGCGGCATCAATGCCGAGCTAGATACCTGTTGGATTAATCATCACAATGACGTACATCCAGAACATATCATACCAACTTACCAAGCTCGCTCTTTACTTGAGCTCAAGAACATACTGGAGAGCGTACTCTAGAAGATGGCTTATATAAGGATGTAATGCGTAACAATGGAAATTCCGACAGAAGAAGAACTCTTATTAATAGATGAAAGACTAGCGAATATAGATCTAGATGTGGCGGTAAGCATGGGCTATGTCAGAAAAGCACAAGGGTGGAGTTTTTCCACCCTAAGCAAACGTTTCGCTGGTGTTAATACACAGTTATTACAACGTTATATGCAGCAAGGATATGCTTGCGTAAGGCCCATTCATTTTATTGCTGCTTACTCGTGGGTCACTATGGTACCGATGACTAGCTTTTATAAAGGTCTAAAGATTCGAGAGTCCTATAGAGGTATGGATGAGACGGGGGTTGAAGCCCTTATTTGCATTGCCAATATGCCCCATGATTTATTTAGCTTAGCGCTTCAATGTATACACTGCTTTCTAGACGAGTTTGGAAAAAAGCAAGTGGATACTCTCAAGAAGTGTTTAGAGCATGAATATGGTGTTTTTAATGAGGCTTTGTATCAATTTTGTTCTGCTCCTCCCATCATAGATATCGATAAATTTGCAGCAAGCTATTACCGCTCAATAGCACTAACGGTAACAGAGTTTCGCAAGAGGCATCAGTTATCTCCCATGACTATGGCTAGGGTACTAGGGCTGTCCGAGTATAAATATAGAATTCTAGAGGATCCTGATAACCCTCAACCTTTCTCTATGGCAATTGGTTTGAGAGTAAAATTAGGGTTTAAGCTGGATGGCCATGTTCAATTTACTCATTGCATGAAGGATTATCCGGAGTTTCATGAATATAGAAAGCTACAACACATAAGAGATTCTCTGCTGATAGAGTCACTAAGGTACATTTCTGAACAACAGAAACCTTATGTTATCGGGGTTATAAAAGGGTTAGCAACAGCTCACTCTAGCAAGAGAAAATAAGGGCAAAATCAACTTTTTTTTGACCTTATTTTTCTATAATCTATGTGATGTTACAAAAAAAGATACCTAGTGCCTTACCGTAATAATAGGGAGCTTATGAACATAGCAACGGATGAAGAGCTTCTTCACATTGAAAAAATGCTTGAAAATCTAGATATAGATATTGCATTTTCAATGTCATATGTCAGGAAGACACAAAACCTATCTTTTCGTGAATTAAGCCGTCGATTTTCTGGGATTGATGAAGTAATGTGGAAGCGTTACATGCAGCCAAGCTACCCTTCAACTCGTCCTATTCATATTGTTGCTGCATACTCATGGGTAACTATGGTTCCCATGACAAGTTTCTATAAAGGGTTAAAGATTCGTGAATCGTATCGAGGAATGGACAATGAAGCAGTGGATGCACTAATATGTTCCGGTAGAATTCCAACCACTCAGTTTAACCTATTTCTTAATATTATTTATAATTTTTTGGATCCGAAAGGACAAGACTGTGTAGATAATTTAAAACAAAAGCTTATTAAAGAAAAATCATATAGTGACACAGATATTATTCCATTGCCACCTTATAAAATAGATATCAAAAAGTTCTCAAGAGATTATTATAAATCCATTGCTATTGAAATGAAGAAGTTTAGAATAAAAAATAATTTCTCCTACGAAACTATGGCAAAGGTATTAGGTGTTTCCTTATATAAATACTCTAGATTAGAAGAGCCAAATACATATCAAACTTTTTCCATGTCATTAGGAGCAAGACTTAAGCTTGGTTTTAAAGTAAACAGCCATGTTGATTTCACTAGCAATATGGTCGATTATCCTGAGTTTCATCAGCTTAGAATTCAGCAAAACACTAGAGATCAACTCATTGTTGAATCGCTTAAACATCTTTCCAAAAAACAAAAAAGAACGGCAACAGAAATTTTAAAAAAACTCGCAGAAGCCTATATCTGCGAGCCTTATAGATAAAAAGTGGACTTTTTTATGCCTAAAAACCCAGTTTTTTATTTTGACTGATAGGGTAGTTATCCATTAAAAAGGATCTGTTTGAAGGAATAGCTCATCAATATATTTTTTGCTGCTTTCCATAGCGTAAGCGTTAGCAAGCATGGCCTTAGCTGTTTTTTCTGGATGCTGTATATGTACTAAGTGATCGGCATTTTTAATCGATATGAATTTGCTATTGGGGATTTTTTGGGAGAAGGCAATCGCTCCCTTTTTTTTAACATAGGGATCATGTTCACCAATGCATAATAAAAATGGAACTTTTATTTTAGAAACATCGAATGAAGGCTTATGTACTAAGAGTCTAAGTGTGTTTTCACAAAAAGATTGTATTTGTATATCTGTATACCGAAAGACTTTCTGTATGGCACTACGTGAAATAACTTTCCCCCTGGGTATTGATTCGTTATTTGATGTAAGGGATTTTATAAACTCTTGGGCAAATCGTTTTTTATCCGTCAATGCGTGCCCAATAATCTCTATTGTATTTCTTCGTCCAGATTCAGGAATACCAGGAATGCCACCACAGATTGATAGACTGAGAACACCATCCCATATGTTATATAATTCGACAGAAATTGCTGTTGCATATGAAAATGCAAAAATATGTGCTTTTTCTATTTTTAAAAACATAATTAAATCCACTAACATTTCCGTTTGTTTAAGAATACTAACTGAAGCAGGTAGTACATCGGTCATTCCAGTTCCAGGTAACTCAACCGTTATACAATTGAGAGTACTAGAAAAATATTTTGAAAAAAAATCCACTGATTCTATTTCTTGTAGGGCACCCATAAGGAAAATACCGTATTGGTCTGAGGTCTCGTTTTTATAAATTGTATAACGATATTTATTTCCGTTTAGAATAAGTGTTGTTGCTTCCATTTTTTTCTCCTTTATTTAAATAACAATGGAGATAGAAATATAAAGGATAAAAGATACTAAAAATAATTTTATGTGAACATTCACAGAATTTTTCACTGTTTATTTTGTCAGATTGGGTTCATAGGAGTGAATTAGATGGAACATTTAACCGAGTTACTAAAGGATTTAGAGCTACTCACTTTTCGTGATATTTCAACTATTCCTGAAGAGCAGCAGCATGATGTAGCTGAGCAGATTGAGCGTCTTCAAGACTCATTACAATCAATCATTAGTCACTATGTTGAGACAAGCACAACAAGCCAAAGTGACCATGCTTAATCATTACTCCAAAAAACAACTAAATGTGTTTACCGATTTAGGTTGGCTATCTAAATAATGAAATAGGATTTAAGCATCAACTTAGGGCGCATATTTCTATCTACTAATTCCGATAAATGTGATTATCGGAATTAGTGTAATAGTAAGATATAAGCCTTTTTTGGCTTGGTTTTAATTATTTTTATTAAATTCAATGAGTTACTCTATGTCGTTCATTTTTAAAAACACGCTTTAATTTAATTAGTGCTATAAAGAAATGTCCGTATCATTTTGACGATCAATGTAGTCGCCCTGTCCATAATCACAGCAACCAAGTGACTTGATACAGCGGTAGCTTTTGTTTGTTTCGATACCTTTTGCGACAACTTTAATATCCAGTGCATGTGCCATAGCACATAAGGTCTTGATGCTTTGTTTGGCAACATCGCAGCTATAAGCATTTTGCACCAATGACTCAGCTAAATTGATACGTGATATTTGGCATTCAATTAATGGCTGTATAGACAGGCTTTGTCCTGTAACATGACTCAGCACCAATGATGACCCATAGCTGTCGAGCAATTTAAGTGATTGGCTAACTAGACTATTTGGCAAACTTGAGTAAACAGTTTCAGCAGGAACCTCAAATAATAATCCTCGCATTGCCATTGGGTGTTTTTCTACAATAGGCAATAATACGGATGCAAGTAGATCGGGTTGAGATAAAATTGCCTGTGAAATAGGCATACTTATCCGACGAGGTTTATAGTTCGGATAAGATGAGAATGATTCTATTTCTTTTTCTATTGTATTAATGGCTTTACTAATCAGGTTCGCTTCTAAGCAAACAATATTACCTGTTGATTCTGCAGTACTTAGTAGTTCCTCCGCAGAAATACGTCCGAGTTGAGGGTGTTGCCAGCTATAAATCCCCTGCTCTTTTGTTTTCACACCTGTTTTTAAATCTTCTAATAACGCAATTTCTAATGAGAACTCATCTTTTTCAGCGGTAGAGTTAGTGCCTTCAAGTGTTATTTTCAGCTCTTGGCATAGGAAATCATGTCGTTTACTCTCCACCGCGATTGCTTGGTTATAGAATCGATACCTATTTTTCCCTGCTTTTTTAGCTTTGTACATGGCATGATCCGCTTTTTGCTGTACATCATGCAAGTTGACGCGCAGCGCGGAAGTAAAAACAATGCCCATGCTGGTTGTGATATGGGCAATTCGATGATTAATGACAAACGGCCTTTCAAAACATTGGATAATTTTTTCTGCGATTTTTTCCGCAACTGGCTGGTCTTTAATAGGTGCTGATATCACGACAAATTCATCTCCCCCTAAACGGCAGATTAAATCTCGCTGACGCAGTGTATTTTTTAAACGTTCAGATACTTGGGCGAGAAGCAAATCGCCATAGCCGTGACCATAGCTATCATTGACTTGTTTAAAACCATCTAAATCCAGCAATAAGAAGACAAAATTCTCGTTATTCTGGCGACACTCGATTGCAATACGATCAAACTCACTGGTTAGATGTTGGCGATTTGATAGGCCTGTTAGCTTATCAAAGTTAGCTTGTTTCCAATATTTGTCTTGATTCAGTTTGTACTCAGTAACATCGTGAGAAATGCCAATGATTCCGATCACTTCATTCTTTGAATTTTTCAAAGGAAGCTTCGTTGAAAGGTTCCATGTATCATGACTATCATGCCACTTTTCATGATGAAGTTTGTTATAGACGCCCTTTTGCGTTCTTATTATATTTAGTTCTTCTTGTCTTGTAATGCTGGCGTGTTCATTAGAATAGAAGTCAGCATCGGATTTGCCTATCGCTTCAGTGGTATCTTTAACACCATAGCGTTTGGCTAAGCTGGGATTGATTAAAATAAATTTTGACTCAAGATCTTTAAGGTAAACTTGGTCGGGGATGGAGTTGATAAGAGATAAAAGTAGGTGATGCTCTTCTCTAACTTCGTTTAGTAAAGCATACTCTTTAGAAACATCTTCCCATAACTCGACTAATACATGGTTGTTATCTTCAAGGTCTATTGAAAATTCATTAAGGCGTAAAATGGACTGATCATGGAGACGTAAATAATCTTTTTGGTATAGCGATTGACTTGTTGATGTGGGCTGATTTTCTGCAATCGGTTGTAGAATTTTATGGTATAGGTTTTTTATCTGGGTCCGGTTTATGCTGTAGTGGCAGCCTGCGACAATTGATGGCGCTAGCCATTCTTGAAAAAAAAGAGAGTTATAAAAACAGACATGTCCATCTGCTCCATAGATTATCATTGCTCTAGGTAGATGTTCTGCTAATGATTGGTAATCTCTTTCTAGTAACACTATGTCTTTCCAACCATATAATAAGGATAACAGTATAAATTTAGTCCTGAATTCCTATAGACACAATTGTTAAATGCTAAAAAGCCGCCTAAACCTTACTTTTAAACGGCTTTTTTATGACTTTTCGCAACTAATTGGCTGGTGTGAGCTTGCGATTAATGAGTACCAACAGGAGCCCACAACAAGATAATATACTGGCAGCCACTGGAATCCATTCATATCCAAGGCCAACAGTAATAACGAGTCCGCCTAACGCAGCCCCCAAAGCATTACCTAAATTGAAGGCTCCAATGTTAATGGAAGACGCTAGCCCTGGTGCGTCCTCTGCGACCTTCATAACCTTCATTTGTAACGGCGGCCCTATACCAAAAATGGCGACACCCCATAGAAAAACCATAATCGCAGCAGAAAAAGTAGATTGGACGACGAAACTAAAAGCCACCAAGAAAATAATCTGAGCGGTTAATACACAAAATAAAGCAAAGTCCGTCGACTTATCGGCTAATTTACCACTGATAAAATTCCCTAGGGTAAAGCCTATCCCCGCCAGCATAAGAATGGAAGCAATGGCATTATCTGATGCATTTGATAAGGTTCGCAAGATTGGTGAAATGTATGTATAAAGAGTGAACATAGAGCCTGCGCACACTACTGTACAAGAGAAGGCTCGTAAGACGGCAGGCTGTACAATAGCCGTTAATTCTTTTTTCACATTTGGTCTTTCTAAAGCCGGCATATCTGGCAAGTAACGCAGCATCCCCAAAATAGCGAGAACACCCAGCAAAGCAGTAACGGCAAAAGCGGCTCGCCAATCAAATGTTTGCCCTAGCCAAGTGGTGAAAGGAACACCAATAATATTGGCAATGGTTAAGCCTAGAAACATGGAAGCAACAGCTGAGCCTTTCTTGTTTATGGGCGCTAAATTCATTGCCACCATGGCGCCAATACCAAAAAAGGCACCGTGGGAAAGGCTTGTCACAATGCGAGAGATCAATAATACATCGTAATTCGGTGCTAACGCAGAAAACGCGTTACCGATAATAAATAACCCCATTAGGGCAATCAGTGATTTTTTACGGCCAAATCGACTTAAATATAAAGTCACGATTGGTGCGCCAAACATGACGCCGACCGCATAAGCACTAATCAATAGCCCAGCGCTAGGAATAGAGACATTCACACCATTGGCGATGACGGGTAGAAGCCCCATGGGCATAAACTCTGTTGTACCGATGCCAAAAGCACCTAACGCTAAGGCAAATATGCCCCATTGATAAGCTCGCATAGAAGCTCCCTATCTGCATAAAATTAAATAAAAAAGGAAACCAAACCGAAGTTTGATTTCCTTTACGATAAGATTAAGTACCGTTTTCTGTAAGACTTAAGCCATTACACTATTTGGGTGGTTTACCGCAACAATGAGGAACATGACGAATATTATCCCTTACATTTTGTTCGACTTGGCGTAAAGTATTCAATCTCCAACGGTTTAACCAGCTATTATCAACCATAATTCGTGACGCTGTCATGGCTTCTAAAATCGTGTTTAGATCGACCAATTTTACATCATAATGAATCTGAATTTTTTGTTTTTTCAATAAAATACTTAAACACTGTACGCCGTCCGCCTCTTGCCACGTTTGAAAGAATGATTTTGCTTGCTCCATCTGCATGGAGTAAGTACAAATGGTAGCTTTAACAATGCTCGCCTGATCAAACGTTTTCATGTTATACCTACCTCAGTCATTTTTTCTTTTTGTTCGGTATGATCCAGAACCACCAAATAATAAATACAATCAACATCACCCCGATGGAATTTACCAAATAAGTCATGATTTTTCTCCTTTTGAGTGGTTGGCTATTTTTAACTGACGAAGTCGATTCGCATTTAACACAACGGTGATGGAAGATAGTGACATGGCCGCGCCAGCAACCAATGGGTTTAGTAACCAGCCGGTTAAGGGAAACAATATTCCAGCCGCTAAAGGAATACCTAAGCTGTTGTAAGCAAAAGCCCCCCAAAGATTTTGCTTAATATTGGTTAATGTTGCTTTACTGACCTGGATAACATCAGCCACATTGATTAAATCGCTGCGAATGAGCGTTATGTCGGCGCTTTGCATAGCAACATCCGTTCCTGCCCCCATTGCAAAACCAACATTAGCTTGCGCCAATGCGGGGGCGTCATTAATGCCATCGCCAATCATGCCGACAATGTCTCCCTGATTTTGTAAACGGCGAACCCAGTCCAATTTATCCTCTGGCATCAACTCGCTATGAAAATCATCAATTCCCAACTCGTTAGCAACAAATTCAGCACTGTTTTGGTTATCCCCTGTTAGCATGACAACTTTCAGCCCCATATCATGAAGCGTATTAATGGCTCTTTTCGATGATGATTTGATGGGGTCTTGTAGGTAAAAGATAGCCAACAATTGATTATCACGGGATAAGTACACTTTTGTTGCTGTGCGATTTTGATGAGTGCGCTCATCATTTGTTATCTGATCAATAGTGATGCCCTGTTGCTCCATTAAACGCTGGTTGCCAAGGTAGTAGCGTTCACCGTTGACAATGCCTTGAAGGCCCAATCCATTGAGTGACTGAAAGTCTGATGTTTCTATTGACGTCGATTTTGTGACTGAGTCAGCATACTCCAACAAGGCGTGTGCCAAGGGGTGATTTGCCCCCTTCTCCAGTGAGGCAATCAATTGAGCCGCTTCTGTTTCAGTTGTGTTATTGAAATATTCAGCCTTAACGACCGCAGGCTTGCCTTCAGTAATGGTGCCTGTTTTATCTAGCACGATAGTGGTTAATTGGCTGGCTGTTTGCAGAGCATCACCATTTCGGATGAGGCCGCCAAACTGTGCTGCTTTGCCAACGCCAATCATGGTAGAGATGGGGGTCGCTAATCCCAAGGCACAGGGACAGGCGATGATGAGTACGCTAATGGCCGCAATAAGCATATGAATAATGACCGGGGCCGGTCCGAAATTAAACCAAACTATTGCCGCGAATACCGAGATAATCATCACACTGGGAACGAAAATAGCGGACACTTTGTCGGCCAGTTGGCTAATGGGAGGCTTAGAGTTTTGGGCATGACTCACCATATCGATAATTTTTGCCAACATGGTATGCGCACCCACTTCGGTTGCTTGGTAGCTCAAAGTCCCATTGCCATTCAGTGTGCCTGCTGAGATATTATCTCCTGTCTGTTTTTCGACGGGTATTGGCTCACCTGTGAGCATGGATTCGTCGACACTGGATGAGCCACTGGTTACAACACCATCAACCGGCATAGTGTCGCCAGAACGAACCCGAATGATGTCACCCACCACTATGTCACTAACGGGAAGGCTTTGTTCTTCTTTGTTACGAATCACATTAGCCATTTTAGGGCGAAGATCCAATAGATGACGTAGAGCTGCACTGGTCTTACCTCGCGCTTTTACTTCAAAGGCTTGCCCCAAGTTAATTAACCCTAAAATCATAACACTTGACTCAAAATACAAGTGTCGTGAAGTTACCGGGAAAATATCAGGTACGATAACCACTAAGAAGGAGTACAACCAGGCACTAACGGTTCCTAATGTGATTAAGGTATCCATATTGGATTGACGATGTAAAAAGGCTTTAAACGCACTACGGTAATAATGACGCCCTGCAATGATCATAACCAGCAATGTGAGCACGCTCACCAAAAACCAACTTAACTGTTGTGATGTGGTTGTTACTGTCATAGTGCCGCCAAGCCAGCCATAAAGCATCAACGGAATACCAAGTACTAAACTGATAATGGAAGCATTACGTTTGCTCTTATATTCTTGCTGTTCTTGTTTTTCTCTTTCCTCTGCGGCTTGATCTGGATCGTTAATAACACTTGCGCCATATCCCACAGCGGAAATGGCTTCAATGATAGTGTCTGCAGATATGGATGCTGATACTTGTGCTGTACGACTGGCAAAATTCACTTCTGCCTTGGTGACACCGTCTAGATTATCCAATGTTTTTTGGATGGTATTCACGCAGGCAGCACAAGTAATCCCCGTTAGGGAAAATTGTTTCTGATGTACTGAGTCATCGTAGGGGTGTGCACTCCCTTTGCTGTCAGCACCTTCATGTCCATTAGGTTCATTTGCCAAGTATTCTTGTTTTTGTCGGTTTGCTGCTAGGGAATCACTATTCTGCTTTTCATTGGAGTGAGTGTTTTGCCGCTCTAGGGCTTGATAGTCTCCAAGATAGGTGAAGCCGACTTCTTCAATCCATTGCTGAATGTCTTTTTTGCTTTTTGTCGTGGTCACCATTAGGTGATTTTGGGCGGGATGACCTTCTACTTCGGCATTGCCTTCTTCTTGTTCAATGCGTTTTCTAATTTTACTAACGCAGCCCTGACAAGACATTCCTTCTACGGATAAATCATAATGAGCGCGCTCATTTTTTTTGTATTGACCTAATGGTTGATAGCCTGCCTCTTGAACGTATTCTTCCACTTGTTTTTGAGTTAAAACGGTTTGAACATCGAGACGATCTTCTTCTGGCGTTCCGACCACTTCTGCATTTTCATCTTCCAATTGAATTTGCTTTCTCACCTTACTGACACAACCCTGGCAGGACATTCCGGTTACGTTTAATGCCATTTTATGAATAGATGAGTTTGCAAGTTTATTTGAATTCATCCTACGGCTCCTGAGTGTCTGTTGTCGTGGTGCCATCCTCTTCATGGTTCCAATCCTCAATGAGGCAGCAAATAGAGTGTCCATCAGGGGTGCCGTTGGGCATTTGATCCCATACCGCTAATGCGGCTTCCATGGTATTTAAATGCGCTTGTAGCTCAGCTATTTTTGCTTTTGTTTCGGGCACTTTTTGCAATAAGAGCTCACGTACCATGGGGCATGGTGAATCCCCACTGTCGGCATGCTGGAAAATATCGTCTATTTGCTTAAGACTGAATCCTAGTGTTCTTGCCTGTTGAATAAACTGGATACGCTGTAGAGCAACCCCATCATAGAGTTGGTAACCATTGTTAGGGTCACGCTTGGCCACGATTAGACCTTCACGGGTATAGTGCCGTACTGTTTCACTTGTCACGTTGGCTTTTTTCGCCAGTTCACTTACTCGCATCTTAATCTCCCTTGAAACAGGTAGTGGAGCGGTTTACTCCTTAACATTGCTTATACTATAAAACCTATGGGTAACACATAGGTCAAATGTCATTTCGTACAAAATACTATTTGCTTATGAATTGCACATTGAAGAAAGATGCACAGCTAACAAAGCGGCAATGGAGAGTCCTGAAACAGAAAAACCGATGTGAAGACATCGGTTTTGGATTGGCCGGTTATAACAGAAAGGCCTTCTTTCTGATTAGAGAGTGAGATTAATGAAGTTTAAGTTTGGGTTTTACCACTTTGCCAATTTTCTGAGCTGCCATAATAATGGTTGCTTTAAACCAGCCGTGAATAGCAATCAAATGCAAGCGATATAAAGACACATAAACAAAGCGAGCAACACGGCCTTCAACAAACATGGAGCCCCCCATCAAGTTCCCCATCAAGCTGCCCACGGTGCTATAACGGCTTAGGTTGACTAACGAACCATAGTCTTTATAAATATATTCTTTTAAAGGCTGGTCTTTGAATGTAGCTTTGATGTTAGCAAAGACAATAGAAGCCATTTGGTGGGCTGACTGAGCCCGCGGAGGCACAAAGGAACCATTTGCTTGTTTACAAGCACAGCAATCACCAATCACGTAGACATTTTCATAGTTCGCGGTTTGCAAATTGCCTTTTACTAATATTTGGTTGTTGCGCGTAGTTTCAAAGCCTTCAATGTCTTTGACAAACTCAGGAGCTTTTACGCCAGCCGCCCAAATCATCAGATCCGCCTCAATGATTGTGCCATCAGCTGTTTCAAAACCATGTTTTTCTGCTCGAACAACTCTTGTCGCTTGGCTAATTGTAACGCCCAGACGAGTTAAGGCTGAATGAGCTTTCACGGTAATACGATCAGGTAATGCAGGGAGAATGCGTTCCCCTGCTTCTATTAATTGCACATTAAGACGCTTACCCGACATATCACGCATGCCATAAGCCTTAAGAAGGTCTGCGACATGAAAGAGTTCGGCGGACAACTCAACACCTGTTGCTCCCCCACCAACAATGGCTAACTTCAATTTGTCCTCTTTATCACCTTGGTTTAGGCGTAAAAAGTGCGTAAGAAGGGCTTGTTGGAATCGCTCAGCTTGTTTGTGTGAGTCAAGGAAGTAACAATGCTCTTTTACTCCAGGTGTGCCAAAATCATTACTGATACTACCAACAGCCATCACTAAAATATCATAGCCAATAGTTCGTTCAGGCAAAATTACATGGCCTTTATCGTCGCTGATGGCGTCAAGCGTTATCCTTTGTTCTTTGGGGTCGACATGAGAAACCGTTCCCAACTTGAATTGATAATGATGTTTCGCAGCATGAGCTCGATAATTAACACCATCGCTATTAATATCAATAGATCCTGTTGCAACTTCGTGAAGCAAAGGCTTCCAGATATGGATTTGGCTGCGGTCAATTAGTGTAATATTAAAGTCTTTCTTTTTACCGTAGGCATGACCAAGCTGTGTCACAAGCTCTAAGCCACCGGCGCCGCCGCCGACAACAACAATTTCTTTCATTTCGATCCCCCTATAAATGAATAATCAGGAAAACACTCATAAAATGTTTTCCTGATGACTCAACGCAACAGAGTACGCAGCAAGCGACCCATATTGGCTTGACCATTCTATTGTCCATTTCAGATAGCATAGAACCTGAGCACCTTTTTATTCAGTCTTTGATTCTTTGAGTTAATAACTTGTCCAGTGTATTGGCAAATGCCATACGGTCTTGTTGACTAAATGTCGAAGGGCCATCGGATTGAATACCAGAAGAACGCATTTGCTCCATAAAGTCACGCATTGCTAGGCGTTGCTTAATATTTTCTTTGCTGTACAACTCACCACGAGGATTAATGGCCAACGCGCCTTTAGCAATAACTTCCGAAGCAAGTGGAATATCTGCGGTTACAACAAGGTCTAAGTCTTCCACTTGTTCAACAATATAATTATCAGCGACATCAAAGCCTGAACTGACAACCCTTCGTTCAATCCATTTTGATGGTGGAATGGAGATGGCTTGATTAGCCACTAATATACAGGGAATATTGATTCTTTCTGCGGCTCTAAAAAGAATGGTTTTAATAACATTGGGGCAGGCGTCTGCGTCAACCCATATTCGCATAATAGAAAATTCCTCTGAATGAGCTTCTATTATTAATCAGGTTAATGATGAAATCCAGCAACGATTATGAACATACAGATCACAAATAGTGATCTGTATGTTGTTTCATCATTTTGTGATGTTTTTTTAATAAATACATCACATATTCGGGTAATTTGGGCCGCCTGAACCTTCAGGTGTGACCCAACGAATGTTCTGTGATGGATCTTTAATATCGCAGGTTTTGCAATGTATACAGTTCTGAGAATTAATTTGAAAAACTGATTCTTCGTCCTGTTGAACCACTTCGTAAACCCCCGCAGGACAGTATCGCTGAGCAGGCTCACTGTATTTGGGGAGGTTTTCTTTAATCGGTACATCGGCATCTTTCAGTTGCAAATGACAAAGCTGGTTTTCTTCATGATTTGTGTTAGACAGAAAGACAGAAGATAATTTATCAAAACTTAATTTACCATCGGGCTTAGGGTACGCAATAGGCTGATGTTTGCTTGCTAATTCTGTACAAGCGTAATCCGGAGTCATATCCTTGAAAGTAAAGGGCAAACTTCCGGAGAAAATACTCTGATCCAACCAGTTATAGGCCCCTCCTAAAAAGGTCCCAAATTTATGCATAGCAGGAACGAAGTTGCGTGCTTGCTCGAGTTCTTTACCTAACCACGATGCTTTAACTTCATCATTATATTGGCTTAACTCTTTTTCTGGGTGTTCTGATTGCAGCGCTTTGAACAATAGCTCAGCGGCAATCATACCGCTTTTCATGGCGGTATGAGTCCCCTTGATTTTAGCTGGATTTAAAGTTCCTGCATCGCAACCGATTAATAAACCACCAGGGAAGCTCATACTTGGTAAAGACGCCCACCCTCCCTTAACAATGGCTCTGGCGCCATAAGCGACACGTTTGGCACCTTTTAGATGCTTCGCAATCAATGGGTGATGCTTATATTTTTGAAACTCTTCATATGGACTCAAGAAGGGGTTTTTGTAATTCAAATCGACAATTAAGCCAATGGAGACTTGATTATTCTCAAGATGATATAAGAAACCGCCACCGCCTGCTTCTTTACCTAGTGGCCAGCCCGCTGTATGAACAACTAAGCCTGGGGAGCTCTGATCTGCTGGCACATCCCAAAGCTCTTTTATGCCTAAGGCATAGTGCTGAGGTGATTTTCCCTCATCAAGCTGGTAGCGTTCAATTAGTTCTTTACCAAGGTGGCCACGACAGCCTTCCGAGAAAATCGTATATTTGGCTTTTAAGATCATGCCTGGCATGTAGCCTGATTTCTGGGAGCCATCAGCAGCGACGCCCATATCACCAGTGATGACACCCTCGACATTGCCTTCTTCATCATAAGATAGCGCTGCTGCGGAAAATCCTGGGAATATTTCGACGCCAAGGGATTCTGCTTGTTCCGCTAACCAACGGCAAAGGTTGCCTAAGCTAATAATATAATTGCCTTGATTATGAAGCGTTTTAGGTACCATCCAAGAGCTGAATTTTTTACTGCCAGTTTCTGAACCGAGCCAATACAACTCATCCTGATTAACTTCGCTTAGTAAAGGCGCTCCCATTTCTTTCCAATCAGGAAAAAGCTCCGTTAATGCCTTGGGATCCACTACTGCACCAGATAGAATATGTGCCCCAATTTCAGACCCTTTTTCCACAAGGCAAACGCTTATCTCTTGGTTTTTTTCCTGAGCTTGTTGCATTAATCGACAGGCGGTTGCTAAACCTGCTGGCCCACCCCCAACGATTACTACATCAAATTCCATCATTTCTCTGTCTGTCATACAGCCTCCTAAAACAGGCAGTCATGCTTTTGTAATGTCGCTAGAATAGCAAAACTTACCCTCTGCGACGATGCAAACTTATTGATTCTCTGCCTGTTTTTTTCATTATCGAATAAAACTGTCTTCATTTAAGACTTGCACAGACTTTTGTCCATGCTCAATGGTTTTTGCGTAATAACCGGCTCTGGTCAAAATATGATCACAATAAAAGTCAGCAGATTGTTGCCAAGAATTCACTTGTTGATCTCCGAGCGATTCGTCGGTTGTGCTCACTTGTTGAGCTCGAACCAGCAGCCATCCACCTATCACATAGCCCATCATCATCATGTAAGAATAAGCTAACCCTGTTCCCAGTATAGGGTTGTCTTTCATGGCGGATAAGCATTTCTCTGTGGCCTGTTTAGCCACCTCAATCGAGTTTTTTACCTTTATTGCATTGTCATGTTTTTCCGAGCCTATATATCTATCCAGTTCGCCTTCCATTTCAGAAAACAACGCAGTCATGGCATGGCCATTGTCTCCTAATAGTTTACGGCCAATTAAGTCGATGGCTTGAATGCCGTTGGTTCCTTCATAAATAGGAAGTATACGAGCATCACGGGCATGCTGAGCAACCCCCGTCTCTTCAATAAAGCCCATACCACCATGAACCTGAATAGCTAGAGAGGTGACTTCTTGAGCTAGCTCAGTAATCCATCCTTTAACGATGGGCGTTAATAATGCTGTGCGAGCAATAGCCGCTTGTTGTTCTTCACCCTTACTAATATGCGATAAATCATTTTCTACCGCAGCAACATAGACCAATGAACGCATGGCATCGATTTGGGATCTCATGGTCATTAACATGCGAAGCACATCTGGATGCTCAATAATGGCTGCCCTGCCCGAACGATCTGCTTTCATACCCTGTTTACGCTCTTTTGCATATTGTAATGCTTGTTGATAAGCACGTTCAGAGATGGCTAGCCCTTGTAAACCTACACCTTGTCGTGCGTTATTCATCATGGTGAACATGGCTTTTAAGCCGTCATTTGGCTCACCGACTAAATAACCAATTGCCCCTGTGTTATCGCCGTAGCTCATCACACACGTTGGCGAGGCATGAATGCCTAATTTATGTTCAACAGAAACAACGCTAATGTCATTACGCTCTGCAGGATTGCCCTCTTCATCAAGTAAAAACTTGGGCACAATGAACAAGGAAATGCCTTTTACTCCAGCAGGGGCATCAGGTAGACGAGCTAATACCAAATGAATGATGTTCTCAGACATTTGATGGTCGCCCCAAGTGATATAGATTTTCTGCCCTTTAATGAGATAGGTTTCGGCTGCTAGATCAGCACTATTTGGGAAGGCTTTACAAGAAATAGCCGCGAGGTCAGAACCCGCTGAGGGTTCTGTTAAATTCATCGTACCAGCCCACTGACCGGTGACCATTTTAGGAATATACGTATTTTTGATTTCATCACTGGCGTGAGATTGAATGGCTTCAATGGCTCCATGTGCTAGCAAGGGGCAAAGTGAGAAGGCAAGATTGGCAGATTGGATGCCTTCATTTACTGCTGTGGCAATGGTTGAGGGTAACCCTTGCCCACCATATTTCACGTCACTCGATAATGCTCCCCAGCCCCCCTCGCAGTAGGCTTGGTACATTTCTTTGTAACCTTTTGGCTCGAATACCTCCCCATTTTCTACTCGTGAACCTTCTTGATCCCCGCGCCAATTCAGTGGTGCCATAACTTGCTCGGATAACTTACCCGCTTCACTAAGAATGGCTTCGACAAGTTCTTGATCAAGTGACTCATCTAAATGGGGGGTTAAGCGCTCAATGCGAGCGACATGGTGCAAACTGAATAAAATATCTTTATAGGGGTATTTGTAATCGCTCATTCTTATTCTCCGTTTTTATGGTGAGCACAAATTTATCTTATAGCATCGTCAAAGATACGCCATCTCTCAATAACATTTCAGTGCTATATTTCTGACAAATACATTCATATATGGCTTAATCCCTTTCAATATCAGCGATGCAGGCTCTTAGTCATTTTTGTAAATCCCTCACTTTTTCGGTACTCCCCTGGTGTCATTCCTGTCCATTTTTTAAAAGAACGGAAAAAGGCGCTTGGTTCATCAAAGCCCATTAATGCTGCGATATCATTAATACTCAGTTGGGGCGCATTCATATAGGTAATAGCCGCTTCTTTACGACACTCATCCTTAATACTTTGGTACGAAGTGTGTTCTTCGTTGAGTCGTCGACGTAGAGTGGAAACGCTCATATTCAGGCCGCGAGCCACTTCTTCTGCGCTGGGCATTTCTCGTGAAAAGTCCTTGCCTAGCATCGCTGTCACTTGTGATTTTAGACTATTATCGTTGTCTACCATAACAAGCAGCTGATAAGGTGCCGTTTTTAAAAAGCCCCGTAGACTATCTTCTGTTTGAACAATTGGCATGTCCAAATAACTAGAGGGAAAAACTAATGCATTAGCATGCTGATTGAATTTTACTTCTGACTGAAATAAGGTTTTGTAATACTCCAGATCATTAGGACGATCACAGGTAAAATAGGCGGCCTTTAAGTTCAGGCGTCGACCAATTAACCAGCAAAAAAAGTGATGCCACATCGATAAAGTGGTACGAAGCTGCTCTTGGGACTCCCCTAATACTAAACTTGTGATATCGGCTTCTGTTGACTCGATTGGCGCAAAGGTAACCATCGCAAAGCGCCCTTTTTTAATTAGAACTGGTTTGATTGTTGGACCACGACAAATGTCGTAAAAGTCACTGCAACGGTACATAGCGTGGGCCAGTGAGCGAGCATGAATGATGCTCAAACACATCATGCGAAATGCCCCATTAGGTATTTTACCACCACTTAACATGCCAAAAGATTCATCTTGAACCAACCACATGATTTTTTGGTAGAGCATGCCATACTGGTAGGCGGGGAAGTAACTGTTTTGTTCAATCTCTGCTCGGGAAAGCTCTAACGACTCAAGTAGCTCATCGCAATTTATTCCTTGGTTATCAACGGCTTTTAAGAGATAGCGTACGCTTGACATGGGAACCGACGCTTTCAAATTCATAGACATAATTCCATCAAGTTTTATGCTTTCATTGTAAGGCTTATTTTACCCATAAAAAAAGGCTGCGATGGCAGCCTTTTTAACTTTACTTCTTTATAAACTTAATTTTCTTCTGTAAAAGCAGATAACAGCTCATCAACCGTTAATTCTTCGGTATCACTGTTAACACCAGAAGTATTAACCGCTTTAGCTGGTTCTTCTTTTTTTGCCTCTTGGGGCTTCACGAACACAAAACGGCGTGGACGTGCAGCTGGCTGCGGCGCTTCTTTTTCAGGAAGTTGCCCCAGTCTTTCAAGTTTTTTGTGCGCTTGCTCTTTGCGCTCCTTGGATTTCTTAACAACAAAACGGCGAGTTGATGAGGCTTTGCGAGCTTTGTTTTGCTCTTTCATCATTTCCTTTGAGCCAGTTTTTCCAAGTTTGCCACGCATGCTGCGCGATTTTTTCGTACGAGCCATAAATAACCTCTCTTTCTCGCGCGCATTGTAGCAGTCAAACACTCAAAGGTCATCTCTCTAAACGATGATTAACAGCTCGTTTTGAAAGAACTGTGCCCGATTTTACGTTGTTGACCTACTTTCCCTAGCAGGGTTTTGACTTGTGCCATATCGTTTGCTTTCAGTGCTGTTTCCAACGATTTAAAAACACCAATGGTATCGTCAACAACTCCTTGGTACGCCTTTTCTTTTTTAGCTAATTCCGCACCTTGTAAATTCTCTTCTTTAAACAGATAAGGGGTTTCTTCGCGAGATTTTTTAAATAATGTAATAATCTTACTAACTCCTTCTGCTGCTGCTTGATTATCGCCAGATTTGATATCAGAGCTAACTGCACGCAATTCATCTTTAATATGGTGCATATAATCCGGCAGCGGGCTTCCATCACAACCCGCTTGAGCTAAAGAGCTGCCTGTAAAAGCTAAAACGGCCAAAGAAGTAAGAAGAAAACGTTTAGACATGTCTGTCATCCTTTAAGATTGATTAAAGATAGAGGCAATATAAATGACTCTATTAATATAAATAGCATAAATACAGTAAAACAGACCAATAAATAATGAATTAGTTCATATACTTGGTCGAAATATGTAAAAATATAATCACTTTTCGATGGAATGATTCAATAGATGGTGAATAAATGATTATCATTCGTGTTTTATTGCTTGTTATATTCCTCTCAAACATTACTCAAATTGCTAACGCAAAACCCAAATGCCCTGATATAAAGGCGATACAAGCATCCGATAAGTTATCAGAAAAGTTGACAGGCGGAAAAGTATTTAAAGAAGGGGAAGTTTTAAAGGTGAACTTACCAAGCTACACTAAGGAAGTTGCCAGTTACATTTATGTAAAATCCGATGGTCTCTACTATTCAATATTTACATTGGTTAATACAAAGTGTGTGGCTCGTTTCATCAAGCGAACTAATGGTAAGTACTGATGAGAAAGTATAAAGCTGGCCTCTTAATCATGCATAACTCGAGAGCTTGACCACATACTAAAGGACCCAGCGAGTTCTTAACTCGCTGGGTCTTGGGGTTTAACTAAAAAATATGCGGTTTTTAATAGCGAAATGAGACTAATTTTTTTTAGGCTCTTTTTTACCTTGATCATTCTTAGATGAGGAAGAGTCTGCCTTCGAGGAATGATTTTTAACGTCATCTTCATCCTCCTCTTTTTCTTCGTCTTCTTCGCCTAATTTAGAGATGGCTTCTAGGCGCTCAATGACTTTAGCTGAAATAGTCTCCTCGGGATAGTTGCCCTCCTCATCTGCTACGCCTGGTTCAATGCCGGTAAGTAAATGCAAGGCTTCATCGGCGGTAGAAATGGCATAAACATGGAACTTCCCTTCTTTTACTGCATCAATAATGTCATCACTCAACATTAGGTTGTTGGCGTTGGATTTAGGAATAATTACGCCTTGAGTTCCTGTTAATCCACGGGCGTTACAGACGTTAAAGAAGCCTTCGATTTTCTCATTAACACCGCCAATTGCCTGAATTTCACCGTATTGGTTTAGAGAGCCAGTGATGGCAAGATCCTGACGCAGAGGTATTTGAATCAAGGCCGATAACAAGCAGCAAAGTTCCGCTGTCGATGCACTGTCTCCGTCTACATAACCGTAGCTTTGTTCCATGGCAATTGACGCAGAGATTTCCAGTGGATAACGCTGGGCGTATTTATTGCCCAGATACCCTGAGAGAATTAACACACCTTTGGAGTGAATATTTTGCCCTAGATTAGATTCACGTTCGATATCAACGATGCCTTTGCCTCCAGGATGGACTGTGGTCGAAATACGAGCAGGCGCCCCAAAATGGCTATCACCAATTTGCATGACAGTTAGGCCGTTTATTTTGCCCACAGCAGTGCCTTCGCTTTCTAGCAACACGGTGCCTTCGATGATTTCTTCAATGATTTTTTCACTAACACGACCTGTGCGGTGTTTTTTGGCTTTTAATGCTCTGGCAATATGGTCGGCGGTGATTAACTCATCCCGAGCCATTTCGCGAACAAAATCTGCCTCGCCTAATAATTCAAAGACATCGCCAATTTTTGCCGCCATCTCACGCTGGTGTTCAGCTAATCGGCTACTGTATTCGATCAGGGCGGCCACACCATCTCGGGTCACATTGGCATACTCTTCTTTATCTATTCGGTCTTTCATAAGACGAGCAAAAGACAGCTCTGCTTCTTTAGTGCGTTTGAGTGTGTCATCAAAGTCGACTAAAACACGAAACATCTCTTGAAAGTCCGGGTCAGCATCTTGCAATAAATAGTAAATATCCCGTGAGCCAATTAAGATGACTTTAACTTGTAACGGCAGATCTTGTGGTGACAAGGTCGTTGTGTTCATCAACCCCATGTCTGCGTAGGGATGTTCAATTTTGAGTGTTTTGCTCTTCAGGGCGCGCTTTAAGGCTTCCCACAGATAATGATCCGTAAGCAGTTTTTCGGCATCTAAAATCAAATAGCCGCCGTTTGCTGCATGCAAACTCCCTGAGCGAATCAACCGATAACTTGTAATCAACATCCCTTGATCACTGCTGTACTCTACTTGTCCAAACAGGTTGCGATAAGTCGGATGAGGCTCGTATATAACAGGCATCCCCCCATTTGGACTGTGTGTGACGGCGACATTGGGCAAATACATTTCTTCATACATTTGACGACGGCCAATCTCATCACGGTTGTCCGATGCCTTGTCATCTGCCAGTTGATCAATAATGGTTTTGTCTAAATCACTACGCATGGCCTGTAAATATTCCTGTACAGGCGCATCGTCTTGATACTTTTCAAAAAGCGTCGCCATCAAAGGATCCAGCGCTTCTTTTACGGTATTAAGATTGAGTTGGCGTAGCTGTTCATAAGAGGCTCGTTTCCACAATGGCAAGCTCAATAACTCTTCATTTAACAGCCCTTCTAAATGAGAAACTGCATTTTGGAAATCATCTCGCTCTTCATCGCTTAGTCCTGCAAAGTCACTTTCTTCAATGGCTTTACCCTCTTTCATCGGCGCAAAACTAACCGAAGACGCATCACGAAACATGGCAACGCCAATTTTGACCGCCACTCTCTCTACTTTATTAATCGCCGCCTCATATTGCTCGTTAAAGGCACGGTCAATTGCCCCTTTCTGCTGTTGGTAAGAGGGATTTTCAAACGCTGCTGGAAAGGTAGCCATAAGGCCGTCAATCAATGAGCGAATTTCTTTTTCAAATTCAGCCGCATGACCGGGTGCGAATTCAAGCGCCTTAGGACGATGGCTTTCTGTAAAATTATTGATGTATACCCACTCATTGGGTGGCGTACGGCGTTTAGCCTCGCTTTTTAAATAGCTGGTTACATAGGAAGAGCGCCCTGTACCGGAGTCTCCCATGGCAAAAATATTGTATCCAGGACGTTGCATTGCAACACCAAATTGAATCGCTTCAACCGCACGCTCTTGCCCTAATATTCCGCTTAGTGGCTCAAGATCATTTAAGGTTTTAAATGGGAGATGATCCGCTGGTACTTTAGCTGACAGTGCATGGTGCGGAAGAGGGGTAACCATATTTGACATTAATGGGCTTCCTTGTAGCAAACAGGTCAACGTTTGGTTGACCTGAGAAAGAATCATTTCATCTTTCTAATAATATGAATTTTTTAAAAAATGTGTAATGATTTGAGACTACCATTCTTATCTGCTTTACACCTAATTTTTCAATAGAAAAATAGAGGAAAAGTAAACGAAAATAGGTACTTAAAACAAAGCTGCTTAAATCGAATCGTTACTCGTTGGAAACCTGTAGGATCTGGTCTGGGGTGGTTTTCGAAAAGACTCGATGAAAGTTCGCGGCTGTTGCCTCAAGTAGCGCTTCATAACGAATCCCTTTCAAGTCAGCAATGTATTGCGCCACATTCGCAACGTAACGCGGTTCATTCTTCTTTCCACGGTGCGGAACTGGCGCAAGATAAGGCGAGTCTGTTTCAACGATTAACGAGTCAAGGGGGAGCTTCTTAACCGTTTCTTTAAGCTCCTGAGCCGTTTTGAACGTTACAATACCTGAAATAGAAATTAGGTAGTTTTCATCTACTGCTGCTTTAGCCATAGCATAATCTTCAGTAAAACAATGCAGTACACCTGCACTGCTTGGGTTTCTGTGTTCACGAATCAGCTGCATCGTGTCGGCTTTTGCATCACGGGTATGAACAATCACGGGTAAGCCTAGCTTGCCTGCTGCTTTTAAATGATGAGCAAAGCTCACTCTTTGTTTCTCATGGAGTGCAGTGTCTTTTTCGTAAAAGTAATCCAACCCTGTTTCGCCAATGGCGATGATTTTGTCATGTTGAGCAAGGTCAATTAGACGCTCTTCACTGGCTAACAACCCCTCTTTGTGCAAAGGGTGAACGCCACAGCTGGCATAAACCCCCTGACGATGAGTAAAGGCAATGATATCTTCTATATCATCTAAATTAACTGAGATGCTAAGTAGCTGCTTAACGCCAGCCTTTGCGGCCGCATCAATCGCGCCGTTTATATCACCGTTGTATGGTGCTAAGTCTAGTTTGTCTAAATGGCAGTGTGTGTCAATTAGCATAAAGTGGTTACCATTGGTTCAATTCGTGTGTGAGTTGCATAACTGGATTAAGATTGGTTTTCGATAGATCGGATTTTAACCTTTGTAGCGCTTGATAGCGTGTCATCAAAGCTTGAATCCCCATTCTCTGCATGATTAGCGGATATACTTCGGATAACACGGGGTGGATTGTTCTACCAGCAGAATGACAAAGGCATTGATGCAGTATGGCGGCTAACCCATTGCAATAATCAATAGTGTTACTGTTGCTAACGCCAGTCAGTAGCGACTCAACAGTGGTTGTGCCCTGCATCAGCTCTTTTATCTTTTCTGGCAAACTGGTGTAGATCCCCGTCTTCTGTTGTTTTTCCAAGCTAAGTAAACGAAAAGGTTGTGTTGTCAGCCAAAATAAAGCACTCAAAGCTTCACCATCGGGTTGGCTCTGCAACCAACTTTCGACCTCCATTTGGGAGGGCGTTGGCACATTAACCAGTAAACAACGGCTACGAATGGTTGGCATCAAACTAGTCGACTGAGAACTGGTCAATAAAAAGTAGGTTTGATCAGCAGGTTCTTCTAGAGCTTTTAATACGGCATTGGAAGCATTGATATTCATGGACTGAGCATGAGTAATCAGCACTACTTTATTGTTACCAACTTGGGGCTTTTGGTTAATTTTATTGATGAGTTGACGGACCTGATCTACTTTGATGGTTGCTTCTTCCCCATCCAAAAAATAATAGTCAGGGTGTGACTCTCCTGCCATAAGTTCACAGGAATGACAGTGGCCGCAGGCGACGCCTTGGTCAATTTTTTCGCACATTAGATCTTTGACCAACTCTTTGGCTAAGTACTCCTGGCCAACCCCATCGGCTCCAGTAATAAGTAAGGCATGAGAGAGCTTTTTGCTCTGCTTGAGGTGTTGCACTTGCTTGTGGCAAGCCTGTAACCACGGCGCGAGTTCGATCATTTCTCGCTCTTACTCCAAGACAATTGAAGCGCCTTTAATTGCTGTTGGATTTGTTGCTTGACGCTCTCTAAAGATTGGCTCGCATCAATTAACTTTATTCGCTGTGGATTCTGATGAGCACGATCTAAGAAGCCTTGGCGAACTTTCTCGTGAAATAGATGAGACTCTTTATCCAGTCTATCCGAGTGTTTTCTTTGTTGTACTCGCTTCTGGCCAATTTCTACAGGCACATCAAGTAATAATGTTGCATCGGTCTGACAGTTTCCAACTACCCATTGGGTAAGATGATCTAATATCGCGATATCACCGCCTCTAGCGATACCTTGGTACACATAAGTGGAATCGATAAAACGGTCACTGATAACCCAAGTTCCCTGTGCTAAAGCTGGCTCAATTTTCTGAGAAATATGTTGAGATCGAGCAGCAAACATCATTAAAAGCTCCGCCATGTCGTCGACGATCTCTTCTCTTGGACTCAATACGAGATTACGAATGTCTTCCGCCAATGGCGTCCCACCAGGCTCGCGAGTCATGACATAATCAATGTGTTGCGATTCTAGCCAGTTTTGAATATTCGCCATCGCAGTGGACTTCCCACTGCCCTCACCACCTTCTAACGAGATAAATTTGCCTCTCACTGTGCTGTTTCTCCTTCTTTCTTTGATGATGAAACGGATTGAGGCTCCGGACTTGAACGATAATCAGCACGTCGCTGCATTTGATATTCATCAACTGCCTTATTGTGCTGAGCCAATGTCTTTGAAAAGACATGTGATCCATCACCTTTGGCAACAAAGTATAAATCGTCTGTTTTCGTCGGATGTAAAGCAGCAACAATGGCCCGTAAGCCCACATTGGTTATTGGGGTGGGCGGAAACCCCTTATGCAAATAGGTGTTATAAAGGGATTTTGAGCGCAAATCCTTGTAGGTAATGGTGCCGTTATAATCTTTGCCTAGGCCATAAATAACCGTTGGATCCGTTTGTAGGCGCATATGTTTGTGCAATCGATTAATAAATACACCGGCAATTAATCCTCGTTCCTCTGGTACACCGGTCTCTTTTTCGATCATAGATGCCATAATTAACGCTTGATAGGGGGTTTTATAAGGTAAGCCCTGATCTCTTGTTTCCCATTCTGCTTTTAAATGTGATTCAAGGAGATTGTGAGCGCGCTTTAAAATACGCAGGTCAGTGGTATTATTATGGTACTGATAAGTGTTTGCGAAAAATAGTCCCTCAGGATTGCTTCTCTTTATCCCAAGCTTTTTTGCTATTTGAGCATTCGATAAGCCTTCAAGGGTCATTTGAATGTTTCCCTTGGCTTTCATGGCTTTTAGATACTCTTGAAGAGTGTTTCCTTCAACCAAGGTGATGGTATAGACGATAGATTTTCCTGAGTCGAATAACGCCATCATACTTAATAACGTCATGCCATTGGTAATTTCATATTGCCCTACTTTGGGTATCCACTCTGGGTGAAGTTTGGCAACAACTCTGGTTAAAAAAGGATAGGTTATCCAGCCACGTTGGGCCAATTTTTCTCCCAATCCAAATGAGGTATCCCCTTTTTGAACCTCAAAGACTTGAGGTTGAGTAAGAGTGATTGGCTGGGTGATTTCATGATAAAGAAATCCCGCCCCGATAGCACAAAAGGTAATAACAATAATAAAGGCTTTAAACAGCCATCTAAGCGACGTCATGCACATCCCTTGTTTGCATTAGTTGTTGAAGTCTTAAGGTATTTTCACCAATGGCAAAAGAACAACCTTGCAGAGAAATAACAGGAACAACTCCCATTAAACTGTTGGTGATAAAAATTTCATCTGATTGTTTCAAATCATTTAGCGATAACTCACAAATATTGACTGGATAAAGGCTTTGAGAGGCCATGATATGTTTTCGGTAAGTACCTTGCACACCCGCTTCGGCCAAAGAAGGCGTCATTAATGAACCATTGTGAAAGCAAAAGATGTTGCTTTGAATGCACTCAACAACATTACCTGAGTAGTCGAGCATAATGTCTTCAAAATGCTGGGCCAAAAGATGCTGTTTTGCTAATACGTTTTCCAAACGGTTAAGGTGTTTTAATCCACTTAAATAACGATTACGACTTACTTCTATGGGAGAAAGGCCTAGATGAACTCCATGATGCTGTTCTCGGGTATAATCCGGTGCGCCACCTATGCCAACTAAAACTGTATGTTTAGGAGAATTTGGCGGTAAATAGCCTCGCCCACCTTCGCCTCTCGTGACAATGATTTTCACCACGGAGAAATCATCCGTCTCAGATAAGATTTCGTCAAAAAGAAACTGTCTTAAACGCTGAGCATCTTCTTCCGAGAATGGCATCCCAAGCCGTTTTAGCCCTCCAGTGAGACGAGAAAAATGATCATCTAACTGGTAAAAGCCGTAAGGTGACGCTTTAATGGTTTCAAAAACACCATCACCGTAAGCCAGTCCCCGATCCGATGCTGATACCATGTCATCCTGATAGTAATTAACAAACCACTTCATGAAAAAACGACTCAGAATAAAAAGGGTGTTTATAATAGCCTAAAAACGAACAGCATCACAGATTCCATGCCCCCCTTTACTTATGTTTTCTCTTATGAAAAAGGCTAATTTAAAGACGGAAAATGTTGATAGAAAGGTGGATTTATAGGCAATTTTACAGCGGAGGAAATGGATGAGAAACAACATAGCTAATCGAGTTCCCTGTTATTTTATTGGGTACTCTTTTTATTTGAAATGCAGTGGCGTCCCGTAGGGGGTTCGAACCCCTGTTACCGCCGTGAAAGGGCGGTGTCCTAGGCCTCTAGACGAACGGGACACAAATCAGTTTTATGAAAACTGTAAACCTGTACTTTCACATCAAGTGAAAGTGGAGCGGGAAACGAGGCTCGAACTCGCGACCCCAACCTTGGCAAGGTTGTGCTCTACCACTGAGCTATTCCCGCCCTATAAAACCACCCTACTTTATTGGGGTGATATACTAAATAGTGGCGTCCCGTAGGGGGTTCGAACCCCTGTTACCGCCGTGAAAGGGCGGTGTCCTAGGCCTCTAGACGAACGGGACACAAATCAGTTTTATGAAAACTGTAAACAAACACGCTATCTTAATTGCTAACCACCCTATTCTACTTGGGTGATAATTTGCCTTTCTTTATATTAAAAGAGGTTTTTTTAATCAGTTTTATTAAATTATATAGTATGGCGTCCCGTAGGGGGTTCGAACCCCTGTTACCGCCGTGAAAGGGCGGTGTCCTAGGCCTCTAGACGAACGGGACACAATCAGTTTTATGAAAACTGTAAACCTGTACTTTCACATCAAGTGAAAGTGGAGCGGGAAACGAGGCTCGAACTCGCGACCCCAACCTTGGCAAGGTTGTGCTCTACCACTGAGCTATTCCCGCCCTATAAAACCACCCTACTTTATTGGGGTGATATACTAAATAGTGGCGTCCCGTAGGGGGTTCGAACCCCTGTTACCGCCGTGAAAGGGCGGTGTCCTAGGCCTCTAGACGAACGGGACACAATCAGTTTTGTGAAAACTGTAAACCTGTACTTTCACATCAAGTGAAAGTGGAGCGGGAAACGAGGCTCGAACTCGCGACCCCAACCTTGGCAAGGTTGTGCTCTACCACTGAGCTATTCCCGCCCTATAAAACCACC
>NZ_FLOB01000008.1 GCF_900089775.1 Marinomonas spartinae | reverse complement strand
GTCCATTCTTAGAAACTTTGGATCACAGAGTGGTTGAAATGTGGGAAAACGCAGAGTGGAAAACATTCTGTGAAATGCTGCCTGAATACGCGGCAAAAGGTCACGGTGAAGGGTTTATGCATGATACTGCCATGCTATTGGGGGCATTAGGTTGGTCGGATTATGATCAAAAAGTAGAAGTGGTGACGCCATACTTTGGGAGCTCTGGTACAGGGCAGATCAATGCTATTTTTCCTGTTTCACCACAAACGGGAGAGGCGGTTCCTGGTCCTCAAGCCTCTGTTGAAAATGGTTCGTTTGTGTACGGCAATAGCCGTCTTTAGTGTGATCGAGACAAACTAAATCCCGTCTTCCATTATTATGTTTGTTTATAAGCGTCTTAGCCTCTAAGGCGCTTTTTTATTTTCTAAGATCAGCCTATCCCAAAAGAAAAATGTCACTAAAGGGACATTTTCATATTTTGCTTCCTATATAGAATGACCAAAAAAATAGACAAGCGTACTGGTTCTAGACTTTCGGAATCCATCCTAAGAAAGATGTTCTACTATCCAGCGGGATTATTCAGTCTGGTTTTGTCTTTGTTAAATAGCCCGAATGTAGTTATTGCTGGAGAGCATCTGATCTCTAATGCGTTACCCATTGTCGGTCCAAATCTATAAGGATTTGGTCGTTTCTAATAAAAAAAGATAGGAATAATAAGATGAGCGACACAGCACACACGCAAGTGGACTCAACAAGTAACATAAAACCCATTAAGAAGATGAACTTGCCAACTATGATGGCAATTTGTATTGGGCTTGTGATTGTTCAGGGAGCAATGATTTCTTCAACACAAGGGATTGGTTTAGGTGGAATGTCATTTATTGCAGCAATGGTCACAGCATTGATTATTGCGCAGTTTAATGCCATGAGTTTCTCTGAACTGTCGCTTATGTTTCCACAGGAAGGAACATTGGCAACTTACACGCAAAAGGCGATTGGTCATTTCCCTGCCATTGTGTCTGTATTTGCAGGTTACGTCGTTGTGGCTTTTTTGGCTGTTCCAGTTGAAATGTTTCTAGTCGATGGTGTATTAGATCAGGTCTTCCCCGGAGTATTTCCGCCTAAAGTCGTACCTATGATTATTTTGGTGGTCCTATGTGTGACGAATTTAGTGGGTGCTGACATCTTTGCGAAGGTACAAAACTTACTGGCTTTTGTTTTGGTTTTTGCATTGATTGCGGTTGGTTTATCTGCGGCGATGGGTATTAGCCAGCCACATCCGGTGCTATCAGGCACTCATGTTGATTGGAGTTTTGGTGGGGTTCTAAACGGCAGTTTTATTGGTTTTGTCGCACTGGCTATGTGGCTAATGGTTGGGGTTGAGTTTATCTGTCCAATGATCAATGAAGTCAAGAATCCATCCAAAAATATTCCAAGAGCAATGCATGGGTCATTATTTTTCATCTTTACTATATTTCTACTCTTTGTGTATGGCGCAAGCTTGTATGTCAATGTAGAAACGTTAACGACGGCGCCTATTCCATATTTGAACTACGTGGATGCTGTGTTTGGTAAAAGCGGAATGATCATTGCGACTGTTATGGCCCTAACGGCTACTTGTAGTACGATGAACACGGTTCTGGCTTCTATTCCTAGAATGTTGCATGGTATGGCTCATCAAAAGCAGGCTTTCCCACAGTTGAAAGCGTCTAACCGTTTTGGTGCGCCATGGGTAGGCATTGTGCTAATGGCAGTATTAATTGCGATCCCATTTTTGTCTCTTTCCATTAACTCACTAATCACCCTTGTTATTGCTGCGACAACGAGCTGGTTATTGGCCTACATTGTTGCGCACATTGATGTCATGGTGTTGCGTCGTCGTCTTCCTGATCTACATCGTCCTTATAAAACACCATTTTTCCCAATTCCTCAGATTCTTGGGATTGTGGCTATGGTTTATATTGCTTTAAACAATTCTCCTTCCCCAGAAATGACGAAACTGGTTTATAGCATTACCGGTGGGATATTGCTGGTAATTAGCCTTATCGCTGCGGTTTGGGTCAAGTTTTATATGAAACGTGGTTTATTTGAGCCAGACATGAGCTGATTGTTATCGGTCTGTGTCAGCTAGGAATCTAGCTGACACACCTTTCAACCTAAAGATTTCTTGTTATAAAACACGCTTATTTCTGTGCTGCATTTTGTTTAGGATTCCATCCACTGAAAGAGTGTCCCGAATGGCTAAAAAACCACTCGACAGCCAGACAAGACACGCTAGGATAAAGAGCTCTCCACCATCATTGCCAACAACGTTCCCCATGGCATCATACTCTGGCATTTTGGTTCCAAGTGGTGTGAACAGATGGAAGAAAATTGCCCCCGTCATAATTCCCATGCTTAGCAAGGCGCCTAAGCCATGCCATCGGGTAAACAGCAGGATGCTCGCAATCAATTCAAACGTCCCTATAAGGTAGGCACCATAATGGGCAAACCAAATGAAACCAGACCATGCTCCCAAGGTGGAAAAAATATACTGGGTCTCATAAGAGCCAGAAAATTTAAAAAACAGCGATTGTACAAAGATAAATGCAATCAACACAGTAGGGATATATTTCACCAATTTTGCTTTCATTTTATGCCCCCTTATTTATTGATCAGGCTAGGCCAATTGCGGTCGCCCATTTTAATAAAGCCTTTTGGGTTTTTATCCCACTTTGCCTTAACCTCTGAGTCATAATTTAAATACAGCTTGCTATCCACAATGGCCCATTGATGAGGGTCGGCGGAGGCGAAATCATTTTTAGCGGCAATCGCCCATGCACAATAACCGCCATATTGTGGCGCGTATTTCTCAGGGGTCTTCTTAAACATCGCTAAATGCTTAGCCGATGAGAAATACCAATCCGCACCTTTGTATTTGGTGGTGTATTGTTTGCTGCCTTCGACTGCTTTATGGTCAGTAAAATAGGCAACGGTATCGTAGCCATCTAACGCTTTGTTGCTAAAGAAACTGGTATAAATAGGGTCTTTAGCGTAGACAAAGCCGCTCAGCAGCATCATTAAAACCAATACATACTTTTTCATATTGAACCCCTTTATTAATAAAATTATTAGGACGCCATTGCGTTTTTCGATGGTAAATAAACGCTATGTTTTATAAGGTTTTTTTCATTTAATTGTGTGCAAGGCGAGCCAGCTACATAGCTCATTTTTTGGCTATTTGGCGTCACAACTACCTGTGTAAAACTCACGGTGTGGGCATCGTTTCTGTGCATACAAAATGACGTATGTAAATGCTCATCATGGTGACTGGCATGCAGTTGACTGAAACCCTGTCTTCCCGTTGCAACAAAATCCTCATAGGTTTTCTTCCGGTGTGCCACCACGCGCTCTAAATCCACACCGGAAGAAAACAATGGCCCAGACCTTGGGTAGATCTCAGTGTCTTGTCCATTCCATTCGAACACCATGACGTCCATTTTGTGTTTGGTTAAGGCAGGATCAAACGCAACCAATAAGAAGGGGGCATACGCCATTGGATCAATAGCGTTAAAAGCCTTTTCAATTTCCACTGTGCTCGTTTTCGAGGAGAGGCTCTTGAGTAGTTGTCCGCGACTAATCAACGTACCTTTGGGGCATAACCCTTGATAGTTGTTGAGCAAGCATAAGGTTAAGCCGAGTTCATTCACACTTATCCAGCTACCCTGACCGACGGGATCAATGGGCATCAGCACGCTGACATCATCTAGTCGTATTTGTCTAGGTGGTAGGCCTAAGGCCCGATGCTTTTGTTCATCCCGATTAAAAAAGACTTGGTAGCCTTCTTCCTCTAATTGCCAGGTCACAGAGCACATGATTTATTGTCCTCTTAAATAGGATATGGTTGTTGGAGCGCAGCCAAATGTGTCGTTCGCCCTTATGTTGATCTTCAATGAACGCACAATGACGTTAGCCATCGCGTAGTGATGGGTTGCATGCAGTGCAACAAAACTCAGTTCTCGCTCAAAGGTAGAAGACACAACGCACACTTGCGTGCTGTTCAAGCAGACTTCAGTGGAGACCAACACTTTACGGCCTAATTGATGTTCGTCTAGATTGTCTAACCATGCTATCAATGCCTCGATTTCTTCTAATGCGACGATTCGAGATGTCTCTACCACACTGTCACGACGACGTAGGTTGTAATCAATTACGTCTTTTTTGCTATAAATGGCATAAAACAGATCCAATAAATGGCGAAAATGTTTGCCAATCGAGCTGGTTACATAAGGCGGCGCCGCTAATTGGTATTCTTTATTGCTGATCGATGATAGAAATTGTTGCCCTTGTTGTAAGGTTTCAATACAACCATCAATAATAGAAGTGCGCATTCTGTTTTGAACAGGTGATAAAGTTATTAAGTTCGTTTGCATAAATCTCTCACAAAGCACAAGGTTAATCTGTTGTAGGGTAATGTTTGCTTAAGTCACGTTCTTTCTTCCATTCTGTCAGTAACGACATTATCGAGTCAGGACGAAACCCTCTGGCTTTTTGCTTGGCACCAATTTCAAATAAAATGCGATATTGAGCTAAAAGTGTTGAGAAGATCTCTTTTAGATTGGTAGTTCTATCCCAAATATGTGTTGCTTCGCTGCTGGCGCCATTTATTTCGAGAATGGTAAAGCTTTTACCTTGCATAAATAGGTTTATGTTTTGAAATTTGATATCAAGGCGTCCGTAGTAATACTCGTTGACGTCTTTTAAGATCTCATCTAACTTTTTGCTTAATGCATCGGTAATAAATGGATTACCATTTCTAAAAATGGAACCGCGACTATGACTCCCAGCAAATGCCAATTGGTACTCTTCTCCGGCAGGTAATACCCAATCCAATTTTTCTTGGTGGCGAGGTAAATAAAGATGGCTTAATTGTCCGGCACGAGGGCAGCGTTCAATGAGCTCTTTAAGCGTATGAATACCATCACCTATAACACTTGGAGAGTATTTCAATGTCATGGAAATGATCTTTCCTGTCTTTTCACCAGGGTAGCGAACATAAAAAACGCCGGCTTCCGCTTGGTAAGGCGCTTTTTGTTGTAATAAAAAGCGGGCCTTGTCTGGAAAAGACTCAATGTATTCTGTTAATTGCTGATTATTATTGACTAATTTAACTCCTACCCCGCGACATCCTACATCCGGTTTGGCCACTAGGGGGAAAGTCAGTTTTTGCATGCTTAATACTTGCAATGCCTGCTGCATCTGCTTATCAATCGATTCCTCTGTTTTAGTTATGGTGACGTAGGGAGAAATCCACTGTTTGGCAACCGGTCCTGCTAATTGCAAAATATCATGTTTCGATTCGCCAACCATGCCGCTCAGTTTGATGCTAGGGTTAGCGATCAAGGGTAAGCGTAAATCTCCATAGCGCAGTCCTAACCACAAACTTTGCAAAACAACCGGCGTATAAAAAAACCAAGTTGGATAGAATTCAAAAGGCGATACCACGCGATGAGAATCCATCTCTAGGCTTGGCATCCCTGCATTAATTCTATTCTCTTGAATAGATTGAACATTCATAGTTGGACTCATAATGACTCTCTTGAAATAGAACGACGAATGATGCGATTAATCATTAATAAAGCCACAACACCAACGGGGATTAATAACCATTGATATTGTGTTGCTTGTAGCCAAGCTCGGGTTCCTAAGTAATAAACAACACCAAATACAACGCCTGTCCAAAGTGTGGTAGCAAAGGTCACAGCGCTCAAAAAAATAGGCAATGGAATAAGAAAGAAACCGCTTAAGGTGAAACCAATTGCCCGTAACCCTGGCGTAAATCGGATTATGAAGAGATTTAAAAATGCGTTTGTACTCAGTCTATTTTGTACTACTTTAAAATATTTATTCGTTAGCGTTTTATAACGTAGCCAGCGAACTTTTCGTGTGAGTAGACCTAGATAGTACAGTCCAAAATCTCCGGTAATAATGCCAAATGCGATTGCTACCATGGCTAATGATATAGGCAGCTGATCTTGGGCGGCTAAAGAGGCTGCGGTAACAATGGCAAGGTCTTCTAGTAAGTAAGACAACAAAATAATGCCTACTATCAAAAACCAGTAAGCGTGGTGACCAGCACTAATCTCTTGTAAAAAATGGTTTATCAAACACACCTCGGACTCTGAATGTTTTTCACCTTCTTTGTTCTAATAAAACGAAGGTGATTATTGATGTTCTATTCCTTAGTCGAGACGAGGTTTGGATTTCTTACACTGAAATGAATTTTTTTGGGAAAAATAAAATATTATAAAAAAACAAAAAAATAATTTTTAATAAAATTATTTAAATTCAATTGGTTAGGTTTTTGATTTTCAAAAAATGCATAGTAAAAAGTATACGTTTTCTCATAATCCAACGGCGTTAGACTCTTGTTCGTTTTATGGAGGGTGTCTTTAATGGACACAGTTGAGTGACAGCGAGCATTTCTAATAAAGTGAATTTTATGCAGGTTTTCTATGAAGAGAATTTGGTTCACGTGTGAGGGTGGAGTCTTTACGATGGTGGTCACTTAAATGATTTGAAAGAGGTGTTTTCCATGGATGTTCGTTTTCCTTTACGCGCTGATGTTGTTGGTAGCTATCTGCGTCCTAAATATCTTCATCAAGCTCGTGCTGAGTTCAAAGAAGGTGCTATTGATCGAATGGCACTAACCACGGTGGAAGATCGCGCCATTTTAGAGCTGGTTGAGCAGCAAAAAGCGGCAGGGTTAAAGGCGATTACTGATGGTGAATTTCGTCGTAGTTGGTGGCATATCGATTTCCTAGAAAACCTTAATGGTGTGGAAGGCTATGTACCCGAGGCAGGCTACAATCAGCAGTTTAAAGGAAAAGATGCACCTTCTTATAATATTCGTGTGTCTGGCAAAGTCTCATTTAATCCTAACCACCCCTTCTTAGCGCATTTTGACTTTCTTAAAAAGGCTGCTGAAACGGGTGATGGGAGTGTTGCCAAGGCGACGATTCCAAGTCCCACGATGATCTTACGTCAAGAAATCTTGGCTAATGATGGTTCGTCTCGTTTAGATGAGATTTATGCCGATGTGGATGGGTTTTATCACGACTTAGCGCAAACCTATCGTGATGCGATTCAGGCCTATTATGCCCACGGCTGTCGCTATTTGCAGTTTGACGATACAAACTGGGCGTTTCTTGTAGATGCAGATAAGCGTGATGGCTTGGTAGCACGCGGCATTGATCCCGATAAAATCAGTGATATTTGTACGCAAATTATTAATCAATCCTTAGCAGACAAACCGGATGACCTGGTGATCACAACCCATATTTGTCGTGGTAATCATGCGTCTTCTTGGTTGTTCTCCGGTGGTTATGAGCCGGTCGCTAAGGCCTTGTTTGCGACCCACTACGATGGTTTTTTCCTTGAGTATGATAATGACCGAGCAGGGGACTTTGCTCCATTGCGTTATTGCGAAGGAAAAGAGGCGCGTATTGTGCTGGGCTTAGTGACCTCTAAATTTCCTGAGCTTGAAGATTCCGAGTTGATTAAAGCTCGTATTAAAGAAGCATCGGACTATGTTCCTTTAGATAATTTATGTATTAGTCCCCAGTGTGGTTTTGCCTCGACCGCTGAGGGTAATAAGCTAACTATTGATGATCAATGGAATAAAATTCGTCTACTCAACCAAGTGGCTGATCAAGTTTGGGCTTCTTAAACTTTACTCTTAAGTCTTTGTCTTTTCTTAGGTCTATAGAGTTCGTCCATTTCTATAAAAACAATCGCTCTTTGTCTAACATTGTTTGTCATTGAGTAGAAAAGTCATGTTAAAACACAGATTGCCCATTGGGCGCCTGTGTTTTTTGATTAATAATGTGCTTTTCAGCGTGCGCTATGGGGTTGTTTTCAATGAAAAGGCGTTCGCATGTCGGCTGGCGATAATACCTATAAGTGAGTGGCACTATGTTCGAGCATGTTCGTGAGTGGTTAGAAAGTAGACGAATTAAAGAAGCTGGCTTTACCTCAGAAATGTGGGAGGCTTCCATTGCCGATTGGCCAGTGGCGGCGCGCTTTCAAGGGGAAGAGCGAGCTGCGCTAAGAGCATTAACCTTTCGCTTTTTGGTTCGTAAAAGCTTTTCGGCAGGCGGCGACTTCGAGCTTACTGAATCTGTTTATATGAAACTGGCCACCATGGCCTGTGTGCCAATTTTACATTTGGGACTGAATTGGTACGATCATGTGCACAGCATTGTGGTTTATGAAGGGGACTTTCTTCCGCCACGAACCTATCGAACAGCAGATGGTGTTGTGCATGAAAGAGGCTCAGGATTAAGCGGCGAAGCTTGGCTACGTGGGCCAGTTATTTTGTCATGGCAATCGATTTTAGAGTCTGGCCCTCAAGCGCGTCATGGCAAAGCGAGCAATGTGGTGATTCATGAGTTTGCCCATAAATTAGACATGCTGCGCGATGGGGCCAATGGGGCACCGCCGATGCATCCCGGAATGGACGCAGGAGAGTGGCATGATGTGTTTATGTCAGCTTGGGGGCGTTTAGAACGAAATGTAGAGCACCACGTAGCTTTACCTATTGATGTATACGCATTGACCAGTCCAGCGGAATTTTTTGCAGTATGTAGTGAAACCTTCTTTGAGGCGCCGGAGGCGATGATTCATACTATGCCGGAGGTCTATCGCTTATTATGTTTGTTTTATCGTCAAACACCCCTTTAGAGGCTTTTGCACGACTACTGCCTTTGCCAATACTTTGTTAAAAAACAGACTCCAAATGCTCATTTATAACTATAAACTCCGCTTTCTCGTCTGTTTTTGCCGCGTCTTGGCGTCGCTCGTGACATCTTGCAAAGGTCTCCTTTAAATAGTTTTTTGGCATAGAAACAAATAAAAAAACATTAAGTTATCGGCTTTGATAAAAGCCCCCTAGCTAAATTTTAATTATTTAGCTATAATAGTCCACTAGGTTTTCCTCAGAAAATTCCAGAGAATTTTGTTAAGGCATGTAAAATGATTGCACGCCTTACTCCCACCAAAAAAAGGTACACATTTACATGTCTGACGCTGATATTCAGCCTACATTTGATTCGTTGGGTCTAATAGCCCCTGTTCTTAAAGCGGTTGCCGATCTCGGTTATGAGCAACCCTCAGCTATCCAAGCGCAAAGTATTCCATATCTATTAGAAGGTCGCGATCTTCTTGGGCAAGCGCAGACGGGTACTGGTAAGACGGCGGCGTTTGCGCTTCCGCTGCTGTCTCGCATTGATGTTACAGATAAAACGACACAACTACTTGTATTGGCTCCAACTCGTGAACTTGCTATTCAGGTTTCTGAAGCATTTCAAAGTTATGCCCGTAATATTCCAGATTTTCATGTTTTGCCCATTTACGGCGGCATGTCATACGACACTCAACTCCGCCAGCTAAGACGTGGCGTGCAAGTCGTTGTGGGTACGCCTGGTCGTGTTATGGACCATATTCGTCGCAAAACCCTAAAACTGGATACGCTTAAAGCGTTGGTTTTGGATGAAGCAGACGAAATGTTGCGCATGGGCTTCATCGACGATGTCGAATGGATCCTAGAGCAAACACCGCCTACGCGCCAAATCGCACTGTTTTCTGCGACCATGCCTTCTGTGATTCGCCAAGTGGCAAACCGCCATTTGAATAATCCAAAAGAAGTAAAAATCGTAACGAAAACATCAACTGCTATGACGATTACGCAAAAATACTGGCAAGTGAGCGGCCTGCACAAACTGGACGCTTTGACCCGTATTCTTGAAATGAACGAACACGATGGCATGATCATCTTTGTTCGTACCAAAGCGGCAACGGTTGAGTTAGCTGAAAAGCTAACGGCTCGCGGTCATGCTTGTGAAGCCCTTAACGGTGACATTAGCCAGAATTTGCGTGAACGTACGGTTGACCGCATCAAAAATGGTCAGATCGATATTCTTGTTGCTACAGACGTGGTAGCGCGTGGTTTGGACGTAGAGCGTGTTAGTCACGTAGTAAACTACGACATTCCATACGATACAGAATCTTATGTTCACCGTATTGGTCGTACTGGCCGTGCTGGTCGTTCAGGTACCGCGATTTTGTTCGTTGCTAACCGTGAGCGTCGTATGTTGCAAGCGATTGAGCGTGCGACTCGCCAACCCATTGAAAAGATGCAGTTGCCTACTGCTTCTGACATTAATCAGCAGCGTGTTAGCCGCTTTAAACAGCGCATCACTGAGACCATGGACAACGAAGATCTTGATTTCTTCTTAGAGCTTGTTCAAGAGTACCAAAAAGAAAACGAAGTGGATCCATTAAAAATGGCGGCGGCGTTGGCTCATATGGCTCAAGGTAAAACCTCGTTGTTATTGTCTGAAATGGAAGTACGTCAAGAGCGTCGTGAACGTTCGGATCGTGGTGACCGCTCAGATCGTGGCTCGCGTGGCGACCGTCCAGAACGTGCTCCTCGTAAACAGCGTCCAGTGACAGCGGAAGCGATGCCGTTAAAAGATGATCCAGATACGGCGATGACACGTTACGTGGTTCAAGTGGGTTACAGTGATGGTGTTAAGCCTGGTAATATCGTCGGTGCCATTGCCAATGAAGCGGATATTGAAAGTCGTTACATTGGCCATATCGAGATTTATGAAGACTTTGCAACAGTGGATTTGCCTTCTAATTTGACAGGTGAAGCCCTAGGTAAGTTGGGTAAGACGCGTATCTGTGGTCAGCGATCTGATATTGCCAAGCTAGAAGATGCGGATGCGTTGAACAAGCGTGCAGCGGCTCCTTCTGCTCGTAAGCGTCCTTCTGGTGATCGCCGTCCTTCTAATGCATCTGGTGAACGCCGTCGTGCTCCTGGTGGTCGTGATCGTGATAACAATCGCGGTGATCGTCGCCCAAGAGCGCCACGTAAAGACAGCTAATCATTCCGATCAGCTTATTGTTTTCGATACACGATAAGTTTTGAGAAGACATCAAAAAGCCGAGCAGAGCAATTTGTTCGGTTTTTTTTGTGTCCGTGATGTGGAAGGAACAGTCCTAACCGATAGATGGGCGCTGCGACTTTGTTTTTATTCTGCTAAAATCCAAACGGCTGTTAATATGCAAAGGCTTTCCCTTCTTTACCACATAAGGCCTGTAATGAACGAAATTACTATTATTAAACCGGATGATTGGCACTTACATTTTCGTGACGAGGATATGTTGCTCGAAACGGTGCCTGCCACCGCACGCTGCTTTGCCAGAGCCGTCGTTATGCCTAACCTTGTTCCGCCAGTGATCAATGCTGAATTAGCATTGAGTTATAAAGAGCGCATTATGGCTGCTCGACCTGAGGGGAGTTCTTTTACGCCTCTGATGACGATCTATTTGACAGATAAAACCAGCGTTCAAGATATTCAAGAGGCGAAAAAAGCGGGGGTTCTTGCTGCAAAAATGTATCCGGCGGGGGCGACAACCAATTCCGATTCTGGCGTGAATTCCCTTGAGTCGCTTTACCCTGTGTTTGAGGCGCTAGCAGACAATGACATGTTGTTGTTGATTCATGGTGAAGTGACACAAAAACACATTGATATTTTTGATCGTGAAAAAGCCTTTATCGATCAGCATATGGTGAATATTGTTGAGCGGGTGCCACATTTAAAAGTGGTATTTGAGCACATCACCACAAAAGATGCCGCTGATTTTGTGCTTAATGCCCGCGAAGGTGTGGCGGCCACTATTACACCACAGCATTTATTGTTGAATCGCAATGATATGTTGGATGGTGGTATTCGTCCCCATAACTATTGCTTGCCAGTGCTCAAACGCAGTACTCACCAAGAGGCTTTGCGTGCAGCTGTCCAATCCGGCTCGCCGAAATTCTTTTTAGGCACCGATTCGGCGCCCCATGCTAAACATCGCAAAGAATCCGACTGTGGCTGTGCGGGTTGCTACAGTGCTTGGTCCGCCCTTGAGCTGTATGCGCAAGTGTTTGATGAGCTGGACGCGTTAGATAAGCTAGAAGGTTTTGCCAGTTTGCACGGCGCGGATTTTTATGGACTGCCTCGCAACACGCAAACGGTTACCTTGATTCGCGAGCCATGGGAAGTGCCAAATAGTATTACTCTGCCGAATGGCGAGCCTATAGTGCCTTTCTTTGCTGGAAAACCAGTGGCTTGGAAGTTGAAAAAATAAAACTGTTTGTTGGCTCTATAAAAAAATCGAACTCAGAAATGGGTTCGATTTTTTTATAACTTGTTCAAGCCTCGACAGTTTTTTGTCTGATTAGGCCACTCGTGTTAAAAAAGCCTTTCTCGTGCAAAGTTAAATTATTACCATTCGGGCTTTGATTTTTCTTTGTTTGGAGTCTTGCCCATGAGTCAAGCCACGGTTGAATTATTGCAACAATATTACGACGCATTTAACGCCCAAGATATGGATACCTTTTTGTCGTTACTAACGGACGATGTGGTCCATGACATTAATCAAGGGAATCGTGAAGTGGGCAAAGACAGGTTTGCCGCCTTTATGGCGCGTATGAATCGCAATTACAAAGAAACCATTGTCGATATTGTGGTGATGTCGAATCCAGCGGGTGACCGTGCGGCGGTGGAGTTTACTGTGCTGGGTGAGTACTTAGGGACCGATGGCGGGTTGCCAGACGCAAACGGCCAGACCTACAAACTGCCAGCCGGAGCTTTCTTTGATATCCGCGATGGAAAAGTAGCCCGTGTGACCAACTACTATAATCTTGAAGACTGGATTGCCCAGGTCTCTGCTTAAGCTAGGCGGAATAACATTATGCTGACTTTTCAATCTCTCTCGGGCTCGCAATTGACTCAATACATTTCTCAACTTGCTGAGCTGCGAATGCGTGTGTTTCGGGATTTTCCTTATCTTTATGATGGGGATTTGGCTTACGAAGCGCGTTATCTAAAGACCTATATTGACGCACCAAACAGTGTCATTGTGCTGGCCTTTGATAGCGATAAAGTAGTGGGGGCGTCAACAGGTGTGCCGCTTAGACATGAGACAGCAGAAGTAAAACAGCCTTTTGTCGACGCTGGCTTTAATATTGACGAGATTTTCTATTGTGGTGAATCTGTCTTGTTGTCTGAATATCGAGGACAAGGGGCGGGGGTGGCGTTCTTTGAACACCGGGAAACGCATGGAAAAGCCCTTGCGGGGATCAAATACTCGTGCTTTTGCGGCGTGCAGCGTCCTGAGGATCATCCCGCTCGTCCTGCGGATTATCAACCGTTGGATACTTTTTGGCAGCATCGTGGTTATGAGAAACGGCCAGAATTGATGACCTATTTTAGCTGGAAAGATAGGGGCGACCATGAAGAAACCCGTAAGCCTATGATATTTTGGATGAAATCTCTTTATGAGTACTTTTAAGCGATGAGTGCATTTAAACTGGCAGCAGCACAATACGACATAGGCTTTTTTTCTGCATGGGAAGACTTTGCTAATAAGCTCACCAATTGGGTCGCGGAGGCGACGCAACAGGGAGCAGAGTTATTGGTTTTTCCCGAATATGGCAGTATGGAGCTGGCGTCTTTATTTGGCGAGGAGGTTTGCAGTGATTTGCAGCGCCAGATTCACGCTATGCAAACGCTGCTTCCTAAGTGGCTCGATCTGCATGCGGCACTGGCCAAATGTCATAATGTGATGATTCTCGCCAGTTCCTTTCCAACTCTGCAAGGCGGTAACTGTTTTGTTAATCGCGCCAATTTGTTTGGCCCTGAGGGGTTAATCGATTTCCAAGATAAGCTGATGATGACACGCTTTGAAAACGAGCAATGGCATATTAGTAGTGGTGATCAGATTAAGGTGATTGATACGGACTTAGGGCGCTTAGGTATTCATATTTGCTATGACTCAGAATTTCCCATGATTGCCAGACAGCAAGTGGCGGCGGGAGCTGACTTATTGTTGGTGCCAAGCTGTACGGATACGCAAGCGGGTTTTCATCGGGTGCGCATTGGTTGCCAAGCGCGCGCCTTGGAGAATCAATGTTATGTGGTACAGTCGCCTACCATTGGCAATGCGTCTTGGTCAGAAGCGGTGGATGTGAATATGGGACGAGCAAGCGTCTATACGCCAGTCGATTATGGCTTTCCAGATAATGGGATTTTGGTGCAAGGGGGTAATGCTGATGCTGGTTGGGTATTTGCTACCCTAGATTTGGCTGAAATCGCCAGCATTCGCCAACACGGACAAGTGTTTAATCACCGAGATTGGCCCAAGCAATTTGCTTTGCGAGGCCCGATGTGAAAAACGCTAAAGTATGAGAGCAAAGCCGCATACTTTAGCGTGATGCCTTCTGCTTTTTTATAGCTTGAGGCCAACTCGTTGGATGATGCGAGGTTAGGCCGTTGGCGAGATGTCCCCCACCATGGAGGTTTTTGTTTGACGCTCACTTTGGTAGATGTACATAGCTAAGATAAACAGTGCAATCCCAAGGGCGCTAATTAACCAGTAAACATTTTGTAAGCTGCCGGTCGCCTCATGGATCATACCCGCTAATAAGTTGCCTAAGGTACCGCCGAGACCAAAGGTAACCATACCAATGCCATTGATTTGCATGGTGGCTTTCGATGAGTATTGTTTGTTCACCCAGCCTGCGACAATGCCCCAAATAGGGAAGTACATCATGCCGTAGCCAAACCCTGCGAGCATTACGAATTTTGCAGGGTGAAAAGAAAACGCCACCAAGCTTAAGGCAAAGACTCCAAAGATGCTTAAGAGTGCTACGCCGTGGCCTTTTTTGTCAGCCAATTTGCCCACAAAGAAGCCTGCGATCATACCAGTCAAACCAATCATACCCCAAGTATACCCGCCTAAAGCAGACGGTAAGGACAGTTCTGCTAAGTAGGTGTTTAGCCAAGTGGTGAATGTTATGGTAGAGGCGCCAACCAACAAGAGCATAAAGCATGATAGAAATGCTGTTCGTTCGCGAAGAACGGTTTTAAATAGTTGTTTTGTGCCCATTGCTACGGCAAAGTTAACATCAATATCTTGGCTTTGTGCTTGGTTGCGCATGCTTTTCAGCAGCGTGAAAGTGGTGAAAACAACCAGCATACCCAACACTGCCGCTGCCATCCAACTGCTGCGCCAGCCAAGCAATGGTGCGATTAACAAAATAATCAGACCGTTGACACTGTAACCCCACGCGGTACCACTGGAGGCGATAGAAAGGTTCGTTGCTGTGCGATCAGCGCGTCCATGTCGTGTTACCAATTCTACAATGGAACCCCAGCTCATCGCGGCGCTGATGGCCATAATGGCCAGTAAACAAATCATGATGACGGGGTTATCTAGCCATCCCATGATAAACAGCAAAGAAGAGGTTAGTGAGCCCGTAACAAGTAAAGTACGACCTGAATCTAAGCGATGGCCTATCACGCCTAATAACATGGCACCACACAGATACGCAATTTGCGTGAGTGCACCTGCTAACGCAAGATACCAACTATTGATATCAAGCGTCTGCTGCATCATTGGCACTAAGGCTGCAAATAAAAACATACCAAATCCGTGGCTGATAGCCTGATTAAAACCAAAGGTGACTGCGAGGCGCATTGCAATTCTCCTTGCAAGAGTGACGAATGAGATTGATGTATAAAAAACACTCAATGAATGTCGCCATATTAGGGACTTGCGTTTGTTCGGTAAATCGATAAATATTAAACTCTACGTTCAACAATATTGAAAACTAAAATATGCGTGATTTACCGATTAATTTACTGCGCACATTTATGGTTGTAGCGGACACTCTGAACCTGACGGAGGCCGCCAAACAACTGCATAAAGCGCCCTCAACAGTGAGCATGCAGCTCAACCGTCTCGAAGATTTGATTGCTAATCCGTTGATGGTGCGGGGACAGCATGGCGTGCGTTTGACTGCGGTAGGGATTCAGTTAAAAAACCACGCTCAGCAGCTGCTTAATCTGCATGATCAAATAGTCGGCTCCTTTCAAAATATGGACATTGATGGGGTAGTGCGTCTTGGTACTCATGACCAATACACCAGTCGAACGCTTGCGCCGATTTTGCAAGACTTCATATTGAGCTATCCGGAAGCTCAACTAGAGGCGTTCTGCGATTATCGCCCCGATTATTTGGTGGAACTGCTTAATAAAGGCAAGTTGGATATTGCTTTGGTGGAAATGTTAGCGGATACGAAAGGTGGGGTTCGTTTGCGCCGCGATGAATTGGTGTGGGTCGGTGCTAAAGGGCATTTTGTCCACATGCAAGCTGTTTTACCTTTGGTGGTGTTTTCAGAGGGGTGCCAACATCGCCAGTATGCATGCCAATCATTAGATGCTGCCGGCATTCCCTATCGCATTGCTTTTACCAGTCAAAGTCGATCGGGTGTGTTGGCAGCCGTTCGAGCAGGAGTGGGGGTTGCCATTGTACCTTATCAAACGTTAGATGATGACTTAGTGATTTATCGTGACTTGCCCGCTTTGCCAGATATGGAAGTGTCGTTGTTTGTGTCACCAAAAGCGAACGAAGCCACTCGCCGTTTGGAACAAATCATTGTAGAGAACGCTATTTTTAACCCAACAGCAGCAGAGATGGACTTTAATTAGTGGCGCGGTAAGGGGGATTGGCTATCTCTAAATTCCATTTATTACAAAAAATCACTTGGTCATGGGTATTGTTTGAAACTATACTGTATATATATACAGTATTTGGTGTTAACTATGCGCGTGACTTATCTTGGATCTTCAAGCTCTGCTTCCTTTATTGCTGATCATCGTATCCAGATCCCTCTTTATGTTGAGTCTGTATCGGCAGGTTTTCCGTCGCCCGCTCAGGACTTTATTGAGAAGACGCTTGATCTTAATGAATTATGCATCCCCCGCCCGATGGCGACGTTTTTTGTGCGTGTTCAGGGAGACTCGATGATTGAGGCAGGTATTCACTCGGGGGACGTGTTGGTGGTCGACCGTTCGCTAACGGCGCGTCACGGGGATATTGTGATTGCTTGCCTTCATGGAGAGATGACAGTGAAAACGTTGGAGTTAAACCCCAATGTGCTGTTGCGTCCGAAAAACAAGGCTTATAAAGCTATTCATATTACCGAAGAATCGGAACTGGAAATATTCGGCGTGGTAACTGGGGTGGTGCGTAAGTATGCACGGGGCTAATAAGGCAGCCTTTGCACTGGTTGATTGCAATAACTTCTACGCCAGTTGTGAGAAATTGTTCCGTCCAGATTTAAAATACACACCTGTTGTTGTGCTGTCGAATAACGATGGCTGCATTGTGGCGCGTTCCAAAGAAGCTAAGGCTTTGGGGGTGAAAATGGGAATGCCGCTGTTTCAGGCTCAGGCGATGATAAGGCAGTACGGCATTGTGTGTTTTTCGTCGAATTATGCCCTATACGCAGATTTGTCGAATAGAGTGATGACAATCTTAGAGGAAGAGGCTCCACGGCTTGAGGTGTACTCCATCGATGAGGCGTTCTTAGATCTAACGGGTATCGAATATGTCATGGATTTACTGACGTTTGGTAAGCAGTTAAAAGCAAAAGTAGATAAGTGGACGGGGATTACGGTAGGAGTGGGGATTGCGCCAACCAAGACGCTGGCCAAGCTGGCGAATGAGGCAGCGAAGCGCTACCCAGCAACAGGGGCCGTGGTGGATTTGATGAATCCTGAGCGTCAAAAGCGTCTATTGTCGTTGGTTGATGTGAGTGATGTGTGGGGCGTAGGTCGTCGAATCACCGAGCGGTTGCGTGCTAGGGGAATTCGCACGGCATTGGATTTGGCGAATGCTAACCCTAGGGTCATTCGAAGCGAGTTTTCCGTGGTGTTGGAGAGGACGGTGCAAGAGTTGAACGGAGTGTCTTGTCTTGATCTTGAGTTGGTGCGACCAACAAAGCAGCAGATTATTTGTAGTCGATCATTTGGTCATCGTATTACGGAAAAACAGGAATTACGGGAGGCCATCGCTAAATATACGACTCGTGCTGCGGAGAAACTGCGCAGAGAAAAGCGTCTTTGTCGAGTCGTGAATGTGTTCATCCGCACCAGTCCGCATGCTCAAGGTGGACGCTATGGGAATGCTTTGTCTGTTGAGCTCCCCAACCCCACAGACGATACGCGGGACTTACTGGATGTCACCGAGGTGTTGTTTTGTCGCCTATGGCGTGACGGATTTCGTTATATGAAAGGCGGCGTGATGCTGGCGGATTTCTATGAGTATGGAGTTTATCAACAAGATTTGTTTCGAACGAACAGTATGAAAACCAATTCACAGGCGTTGATGAAGGTGGTGGACCGCATCAACCACAGTGGTCATGGTAGCGTCTTCTTTGCATCACAAGGTGTATCACCACAATGGGCCATGAAGCGCAATCATCTATCGCCTGCTTATACAACCAAATGGGAAGAATTACCAAAAGTTTGGTAGGAATATGGCACTTACCTTTTGGTGCGGATGGGGGGACTTGAACCCCCACGACCGTAAGGCCACTAGCACCTGAAGCTAGCGTGTCTACCAATTCCACCACATCCGCAGGATTGAGAATTTGATTTATCACATGTTGTATAAAAATGGTGCGGATGGAGAGACTCGAACTCTCACGCCGTGAAGCACTGGAACCTAAATCCAGCGTGTCTACCAATTCCACCACATCCGCATGTCGTGATAACGGCGAGAATCATACCGATATTTGTTTATGATGCAAGCTTTTTTATTGGCTTTTGGGGGCTGTTTCAGCGGCGATGAAAGGTTTTTTCCTAGTCTCTAACGGGGACATGAGCAGGGAAAAATGCTTTAATACCGCCTCTTTAAATCTGTTTGTTTTAGTTGAGTGACACGATGGAAAGCAGTTCGGTTTCTACCCTGATGGATCCGCTAGATTTAACAACGTTTTTTGTGTTTATCTCCTGTTGGTGGGGCTATGCCTTTTATGCCTTGTATAATTCGAAGCGTAAGTCCTGCTTAGTGAGTGTGTTACACCAATTTCGTTTGGCATGGATGTCACGTTTGTTACGGCGGGATAATCGTATCGCGGATTCTTCTGTGATTGCGAATCTTGAACGCAGTAGTTTGTTTTTTGCCTCAAGTTCTCTGATTATTATTGCGGGGCTCTTTGCTGGTTTTAAGTATTCTAAAGAAGCCTTAGAGGTGCTGTCTGACATTTACTTAATGGCACCCAGTAGTCGGCAGGAATGGGAGATCAAAATCATTATTCTCGTGCTGATTTTTGCCTACGCCTTTTTTACCTTCACTTGGTCGGTTCGTCAGTATAATTTTTGCTCTGTGCTGGTGGGGAGCGCGCCTCTGGCCACAGAGCGAGGGATAGAGGAAAGCGAGCGTGAGTTGTATGCGATGCACATGGCAAAAGTCTGTAGTCTGGCAGCCAATCAGTTTAATTATGGTTTGCGAGCTTATTATTTTGCGATGGCCTTTAGTGCGTGGTTTATTGGCCCGTATTTTTGCATGGTTGCCAGTCTGTTGGTGGTGGGGGTATTGTATCGTCGTGAATTTCGTTCAAAAACGTTTAAAACGCTGAGTCGGGGGTTGGTGATTAAATCTCATGCTTCCTAATTTCCCAAAACCGTTACCAGAAGATGACCGTCCTACCAATCGCACGGTCAAGATGGATGATCGACTTTATCAGTATTTGGTGGATGTGTCGGTTCGCGAGAATGATATCTTAAAGGCGCTGCGCCGAGAAACTGCACAATATCATATGGCACGTATGCAGTTGTCACCGGAAGTCGGGCAGTTGCTGGCATTGCTGGTTAAATTGCAGGCCCCTAAGAAAATTCTTGAAGTTGGCGTGTTTACTGGCTATAGCACACTGTCGATGGCCATGGCGATGTCTAAAGACGCGTCGTTAATCGCTATTGAGAAAAAGCAAATGTGGTTAGACATTGCGACACGCTACCTTGAAGAAGCAGGCGTGATGGATCGGGTGACGACCTACTGCGATAAAGCCTTACCCGTTATGACGTCGCTTCTTGAGACAGGCAGTGACAGCTTTGATTTTATCTTTATTGATGCAGATAAGAAAAACTTACTTGCTTACTATGAACGAGCAAAACAACTCTTGCGCCCTGGTGGGTGTTTGCTGATTGATAACACTCTTTGGTGGGGCAATGTGGCAGATGATACTTTCACTGATAAAGATACCAATATTGTACGGGCGTTGAATGAGACGATTCATGCCGATCATACGGTGGATTTGTCGTTGATTCCCATCGGTGATGGTCTAACGTTAGTGCGTAAGCGTTGAGAACCGCCTGAAGATGCTTCTCTTGTTTTCATTCTAAATCTCTCTTTTTAAAGACTTTCTCCTGCTTTTTTAGGATGAGCCTCTTGAAATCACCTCAAGAGGCTTTATTTATGTTTCACCAGTGAAACGAAATCCCCCTTTGGCGGCTTGCCAGAGGTTCATTAAAATAGGAGCAAGTTTAAAGATGGCAACTGATACTCAAAAAGAAACGTTAGGGTTTCAAACGGAAGTAAAGCAGTTACTTCATTTGATGATCCACTCTTTGTATTCTAACAAGGAGATTTTTCTACGTGAGCTGATTTCCAACGCGTCTGACGCCGTTGATAAGCTTCGTTTTGAGTCTGTCGCTAATGCAGACCTTCTTGCAGAAGACCCCAATTTACGCGTTCGTGTTGAATTTGATAAAGACGCCAATACAGTCATTATCGATGATAATGGTGTGGGTATGTCCCGCGAAGAGGCGATTGCTAACTTGGGTACCATTGCTAAATCTGGTACGTCAGCGTTTCTTGAGCAATTAAGCGGTGATCAGAAGAAAGACAGTCAATTAATAGGCCAATTTGGTGTGGGTTTTTATTCTGCCTTTATCGTTGCGGATAAGGTGACGGTCGAGACTCGTCGTGCTGGAGCAGCCCAAGACGAAGCGGTACGTTGGATATCTGATGGTACCGGTGAATTTACCGTTGAAAACATTGAAAAAGAGACACGCGGTACCCGCATCACCTTACACCTTAAAGCCGACGAGAAAGAGTTTGCCGATAACTACCGCCTACGCTCTTTAGTGACAAAATACTCTGACCACATTTCTATTCCTGTTGAAATGGAAAAAGTGGTTTATCCAGAAATGGATGAAGAGGGCAATCCTAAGCCAGTTGACGAAAACAAAGCGCCGGAATTCGAAGCGGTTAACTCAGCAAAAGCCCTTTGGACACGTTCGCGCAACGATGTATCCGACGACGAATACAAAGAGTTTTACAAGCATATTTCCCATGACTACCAAGAGCCTCTTAAATGGTCTCATAACAAGGTAGAAGGTAAACTTGAATACACCAGTCTGTTGTACATTCCTTCCAAAGCGCCTTATGACCTTTGGAACCGCGACATGCAGCGCGGTCTGAAATTGTATGTTCAGCGTGTCTTTATTATGGATGAAGCAGAGGCGTTCCTACCTCCATACATGCGTTTTGTAAAGGGGGTAGTGGACTCAAACGATTTGTCTTTGAACGTATCTCGTGAAATTTTGCAAAATGACCATGCCGTTGATTCTATGCGTGCAGCGTTAACTAAGCGTGTATTGGATATGCTTGGCAAAATGGCGAAAAACGATCCAGAAACCTACCAGACGTTCTGGGATGAGTTCGGTAATGTGATCAAAGAAGGTCCAGCAGATGATATGGGCAATAAAGATAAGATCGCTGGCCTATTACGCTTTAGTACGACTCATACCGATGCACCAGAGCAGACAATCTCTCTTGCTGACTACATTGCCCGTATGGCTGAAGGTCAAGATAAAATTTACTACATCTATGCCGAGAACCACAATACAGCGAAAAACAGCCCACACTTAGAGATTCTTCGTAAGAAGGGCTTTGAAGTCTTGTTGTTGAGTGACCGTATCGATGAATGGATGATGTCTTCGCTGCAAGAGTTTGAAGGTAAGCATTTCCAAGATGTTACCAAAGGCAAATTGGATCTAGCTGATTCTGAAAACGAAGAAGAGAAGAAAGAGAAAGAAGAAAAAGCAGAGCAAATCAAGCCACTTCTGGATCGCATGAAAACGGTTCTTGAATCGAAAGTCACTGCCGTAAACAGCACTGACCGCTTGACTAATTCACCCGCCTGCTTAGTTGTTGGTGAGTACGATATGGGTCTGCAAATGCGTCGTTTGCTTGAGCAAGCGGGTCAGCAATTACCTGAGTCTAAGCCTAGCCTTGAGGTGAACCCTGATCACCCTATTGTGGCGAAGATGGATGCCGAGACAGACGAAGATCGTTTTGCGGATATGGCGTGGTTGTTATTTGAACAGGCTACTTTGTCAGAGGGTGGTCAGTTGGACGATCCTGCGACATTTGTTAGCCGCATGAACAAACTGATTGTTCAATTAAGTAAATAGTCTATTGAATTTACGCTTTAGAGAATTTGGTTTAGTTTAGATGATATATTTAGGTAATCTTAGCGTTGCATGGCATTAGTTAAGCTAAAACCGATAAACCAATCAAAGCCCTTGCTCAGCGATGAGCAGGGGCTTTTTGTATGGTTGCAACCCCATACCGTAAAGGAGGAGGCGGGTTTGCAAAGTGCGATAATTTTGTTTAGCGTGATGTTTTTCATGTCATATCAAATAGTTCAAAGGAGTGAACGATGTTGAGTAAGGTGTTTCTAGGGTTGGTTGTCAGTGTAGGAGTGTGGTTTTCATCCTTCTCAAACGCACAAATGGATGTGCAATTAGCAAAGCGTTACGGGGATGAAAAGGGGGCTTACCCTGTTACGGATTATCTGGTGAGTGAGAAGTATGATGGAATTCGCGGGATTTGGACAGGCACCGAATTATTAAGCCGTCAAGGAAAGCCGATTCATGCGCCTGCTTGGTTTATTCAGGCATTGCCAAAAGGGGTCTGGCTTGATGGGGAGCTTTGGTCCAAACATCACGACTTTCAGTTTGTAGCTTCTGCTGTCACCAAAGATGAGCCCATCGATTCTCAGTGGCATAAGATTCATTATATGGTGTTTGATGCGCCAGATTATGAGCACAATTTTGCTGAGCGCAGCCAGCGTTATGTACGTATTGTGGAGAGCATTCATACCCCTTTTGTTAAAGCCATCAAACAATTTACCGTACCGGATAACCAAACATTAAGTCATGTACTGGACGAATATGTGAAAAAAGGGGCGGAAGGGTTAGTGTTACACCGTAAAGCGGCGATGTTTCAAAGTGGCCGTAGTGGTAACTTGTTGAAGCTCAAGCCTTATATGGACGATGAAGCAACCGTCATCGGTAAGACACTGGGGCAAGGTAAGTACAAAGGCATGCTGGGGGCATTAATCGTTGAAATGCCTTCTGGTACCCAATTTAAAATTGGGACGGGGTTTACGGATGAAGAACGTGCCAATCCACCTCATATTGGCGATGTGATTACTTATCAATATCATGGGTTTACTAAACGCGGTATTCCTCGCTTTGCCAGTTTTATGCGGGTTCGCTACCCTGTCAAAGAGCCGCTCGTTACCAAGCCGTCGTCTGTTGATAAGGTATCATCAACGGCCTCTAAGTAGGGTTATTATGAGTATTTCCTCCTACTTTTAGTAACATGATCTTTTAGTGGTATGAATTCCATAGTGATGATGTTGTCATCCATAAGAGACTTTTAATAATGACGTTAGTCAATACCGAAGAAAAAGTGATCTATTGTTTGCCTGGCACGATGTGTGATGAGCGCCTCTGGCAGTTTATTGAAAAGGTGCTGGTCGGTATCACCCTTAAGCATGTCCCGTTACCACAAGAAGAAAGTATTGAAGCGATTGTCGAGTCGTTATCAGCCAGTTTGCCAACTTCGCCGTTTTTTCTCTTAGGCTTCTCCATGGGGGGCTATGTTGCCAGTGCGTTTACGCTTAAATACCCTGATCGAGTGGCTAAGTTGATGGTTGTTTCCAATACGGCTCAGGGGTTACAAGAAAGTGAAATAGCCCAACGCAAGCTAGCGCTGAATTGGGTGGCCAAGAAGGGTTATAAAGGGATTCCCCCTAAGAAAGCCATGTCCATGTTGGCGCAGCGTAATAGGCAGCACGAGTATCTGATCGAGTTGATCAAAGAGATGGATGCATCGTTAGGAGAAAAGGTACTTATACAGCAATTGGCTAGTAGCTTGGACCGACCTGATATTCTGTGCGACTTACTGAACTTGAGTATCCCGTTATGCTTTTGTTTGGGGGAAGAAGATTCGTTGATTTCTGCACAAAGTCGACGTTCTTTAGAAGAATGCAAAAGCGCAACACAGGCAGGCAAGAGGGTTGAGGTGTATGTCGCCAGTCATTGTGGCCATATGGTGACTCTAGAACAACCCCTCTGGCTTTGCCAAAAAATCAAAGTTTTTTTTGGGTGGTTAGAAGGCTAATTTATGGGAGTGTTGCGAATTTATGAAAAGCATCCACAAAGACTGTGGATAAATCTGGGGGTAGAAGGAGGTAATAGGCATCCTTGCCAGATAGGACGGCCATTGCTGGTTTTTGTGTGTTTTTTAACCAGAGGTCGTCCTGATTGTGTTTGCTAGTTGACGTTAAATGTACTCCAAATTGGGGCGTGATCGGACGGTTTTTCCAAGGCGCGTAGCTCATAATCCACGTCGGAATCCTCTAAATAAGGAGTGAGTCCTGTTGACGATAAAATCACATCAATACGTAGGCCTCGCTTGGGTTCATCATCAAACCCCTTGGAGCGGTAATCAAACCAGCTAAAGCGATCATTTATGCTGGGCTTGAGTTTTCGGTAAGTGTCGTCAAAACCCCAATCCGTTAGTGTTTTAAACCATTCTCTTTCTTCTGGTAAGAAGCTGCATTTTCCAGATTTTAACCAACGCTTAGCGTTGGCATCACCGATGCCTATGTCTAAATCCGTTGGGGAAATATTAATGTCACCCATCACTATGATTTTTTCATCAGGGGAGTGACCGGCAAGGTATTCCATTAGATCCTCATAAAACTTGCGTTTGGCAGGGAATTTGGTCTCGTGGTCACGATTTTCGCCTTGAGGAAAATAGCCATTGAGAACTTTGACAGGGCCTGCAGAGGTTTCGAAGGTGGCAATAATCATACGGCGCTGTGCATCTGTTTCGTCCCCTGGAAACCCATATTCGACTTTTAATGCGGGTTTTTTACTGAAAATGGCCACGCCGTAGTGAGACTTTTGCCCATAATAATACGCATGGTAGCCAACGGATTTAGGGATGTCATGGGGAAAAGCATCATCGTGTACTTTGATTTCTTGTAGTCCTATGACATCGGGTGCGTGTTTTTCCACTAGTGCTTGTATTTGGTGGGGGCGTGCTCGTAAGCCATTGATATTAAATGAGACAAATTTCACGGTGATTCCTTGTTTGGCGAATTTGCTTAATGATACCGAGTTGCTGAATGGTCATAAAGAAGTTTGCCTGTGGAATGAGTTGGTTTGCTAAATTATTTTAGCGGCAATGCGAGGAAACCCAATGGAAAAATGTGGCGCAATAAACAAAAAGTCTATTGTTGGATCTTGTTTTGATAGCATTATCTTAGCGAGGGGAGAGCAATGGTGTTTATCTCTGGGCACCATTGCTTTCAGGAGGTTTATAAAGAAGAGGGTTTGACGAGTTCAAAAGCCGTATGGCCTGTGAGGAGTTTCTCAGCCCTTGCGATCGTAAATCCAGTAGCGTTTACCAGGCTTTCAATGTCTAAGGTGTCTCTTGGGTGTGTGCCATCTTCACAGATGACGGATTGGAAGAGGGCGTTAAAGATTAATCTGGGAGAATCTTCTTTTTTAGTGACAATGGGCTCGACGATGAGCAAACGGCCATTGCCGATGGATCTTGATATGGTTTTGAGGATGCTGCTACTGGATTGATCATTCCAGTTGTGTAGGACATTTTTAAGGATATAGACATCGTAGCCAGATGGTACGCTGTCAAAAAAGTCGCCGGGGTGGAGGGTTATTCTGTCTCTGACCGATTTTGGCAGATGATCTTTGTTTCTTGTACAAACATCTTCTCGATCGAAAATGCATCCTGTTAGGTGTCCGAATTGCTTGAGTACTTCGATGGTAATCACGCCACTACCGCCGCCAATGTCGATGATCTTTTTACTGTTAGAAAACATTTCTGCAAAGGTTTTAGTGATTTCTTTGCCGACAGGACGGGAGAAGTCGCGCATGGCTAGGTCATAGACCAGAGCTCTGTCTGGTGTATCATCTAAATACTCATATAAGGTTTTGCTGTAGATATGTTTGAACCCTGAGTTGGTCGTTTTGGTTGTATGCAACAAACCATCATAAGCGTTGTAATACTCATGACCAAATAGTCGGCAAAATTGTCTCATCGATTGTGGATGGTCAGTCGTCAGGAACATAGAATAGTCGCTGTTTTTTACGTAACCATCGCTATCTATTGTGAAGAAGCCAAATAGACTAGTAACTTTTATTAGGTTTAGCAGTATGACTTTATCAACTTCCATAGATTCTGACAGTGTCTCAATATGTATGGTACTTTCGTTGATTATATCTGCTACACCAATTTCCGCCGCAACGTTTAATGATTTTGCAGCTAAGGGTAGCATCATCATTTCAGAAATTTTCCCTATCGACTCCATAGTTTTCATAAAACCATCCTGTTTTATCAACTTTAAATTTTTTTAAGGGGGCAATATTATTAGAGAAAACTTAAATTTTTATTAAGATGGTATGATTTAGGTCATCTAATTTGCGAAATATTTAATGCTTTTTGTGTTTATAGTTTTTATGGTTGAATGTTTATATAATAAACAGTTTAGTGATTTAATTGTATTTGTTAGTTTTATTTATTGATTTATTTATAGTTAAGATGTTGTTTTTATTGGTTTTATTTTTTCTATTACCATAATAAATTTTTATTATTTGTTTTTTCTTCTTGCTTTATTCTTCGCTTCTTTCTGGTTTCATAAATTTTTAATTTTATTTTCATACTTAAGAATTCTTAATTAAATCTTAAGTATTGCATTGTAATTTTATGTGTATGGTCGATTTATGGAGCAGTCGATTGGCTTTTTATTATTTGATAAGCCGATGAATCAAGGAGATTTTTATGTTTAAAAAAGATCAAGTGTTTAATGATATCTCAAAACAATCGGTTTTAAATCCCACAAAAGAGGCCGTCCTTTTTCAAGGTGAAAATTTGTCCTTTTCTGAGCTTGAATACTACTCTAATCGACTTGCTAATTATTTAATTATTAATATAAAAACAGCGAAAAAATTAGATTTTAATAAAGGCTCGGATGCAAAAAATATAGCGGTTTTTCTTGAGCCTAGCTTGTTTCTCCCTGTCGTTATTCTAGCCATTATGAAGGCTGGGCTAAGCTATGTTCCGCTGTCATCCTTTTTACCAGTCAGACGTATTCAGCAAATTTTGGATGACTCACAGGCTTGTCTAACTATTACCTCTCGCCGCTTATTCGAACAATACAATGTGCTGGCAGAAACGACCTCTGTTTTGATAATGGATGATATTGATTTATCAAATGGTTTGAGTGATCGACCTGTCATTGACTCTGAGGAGAACCCCATTGCGTATACTCTCTATACCTCTGGATCAACGGGCAGACCTAAAGGAGTAGAAGTTGAACACAGTAGCTTATCTTATTATCTTCATTGGTTTAACACTCATTTGTGGACTAAAACAGAAGCTATTTTACCTCTTACATCATCACTAAGTTTTGCGGCTTCGTTAACTCAGCTTTTTACACCGCTGCTAAGGGGCGATACGTTACATATTCTTCCCGCAGGGATACTTAATCAACCTGAAGCGCTATTAGAATGGTATCAAGATAAGCCAAATGCTGCTTTATATTGCGTGCCCACTATTTGGAGTGAGCTATTAGATTATAAACAATCTCTTGATAGGGATGTTGTATTACCAAAAACCTTGTTTTTGTCAGGAGAAGCGGTACCTGAAGTGTTAAAGGAGCGTACCTTTGCAGAAGTCGATAATGTACGTTTGTTTAATCTATATGGCCCTACAGAAACGGTCGCGAATTGCTCTTTCTCTGAATTGGAGCAAGGTACGCCGGTTACACTAGGTCATGCTATCGAAGGGAGTCATATTTTTCTGTTGGATAAACAGGGTCTACTGGTTGGTGATGGTGAGGTTGGCGAAATATGTGTTTCAGGGCCTGGGGTCGCTTATGGTTATAGTAATCAACCATTGTTAACGGCAAAACACTTTTTCCTCCACCAGCAGCAAAAAGCATACCGCACAGGGGATCTAGGACAATTTAATCATCATGGCGAATTGCTCTATTTAGGACGACAAGACAATCAGGTCAAGGTCAATGGTGTGCGTATAGAGCTTGCTGATATTGAAGAGAACTTACGTCAGCATCCTAATGTGTCCAATGCGGTGGTTTTGTTCACAGACATGGGGTTGATTGCTTATCTGCTGTGCAGGGAGCATGTTAAAGTGAATGAGCTTCGATCTTTCATGTTAGAAAGATGTCCGGGGGCGATGATCCCCTCACAATTTATATGTCTTGATGCGTTTCCAAAGTTACCAAATGGTAAGCTTGATCGCAATCGATTACCTTCTCCAGCCCCCGTTCGACCTGATTTAGATACCATTTTTCAACCTGCCGCCAATGACCTTGAGCAAGAGCTTATTGATATTTGGCAAGAAGTGTTAGGTTTCTGTAACTTAGGTGCTGAGGATGATTTTTTTGATTTAGGTGGTAATTCATTACATGCCATGCGGGCTCGCACCTTAATTCGTCAGCGCTTGTACAGCAATATTGATTTTAGTTTGTTTTTTCATAACACCACACCACGCAAACTGGCAATGGTCGTACCTTACTATATCGATGACGAAGATATGGCGAGTCAGATGTTTACTGAGTCACTCACTATTCCAGCAGAGGATTTTTCTGAGCTTTCTTCGCAACAGTCTTATTTTTTGGCGCTTGAGCAGACCAGCTCACAGCCGAAAGCTTATCACCCCGCTTTTCTTATTCGTGCTCAAGGTAAAGCGGATATTCAAGGAATTGAGTGGAGTGTAAAACGGGTATTGGAAAGCAATCCTGTATTGCGCTCTCAGTTTGATCTTGATCATTTTACAGTTAAAGAGGGCGGTATTGCGACAGAGGCTATTCATATCGCCAAGCGTGATTTTCAGTCTATGGGGATGAGTAGTGATCATTTGAGCCATCAAGACTTGTTGGCGTTAGCTGATTTGCCTGATATTGATCTGGAAAATACGCCAGCGATTAGCCTTGCCATATTAATGTTTCCTAAAAATGTCTATATGCTGATTTGTCGTGTGCATCACTCAGTATTCGACCATGATTCAATTGGTTTGTTTTTTGATCAATTTACTCAGGCGTACCGAGCTTTTATCGCGGGAGATTACAGCTTCGCCAGTGAGGTTTACCATCAATATGCTCCCTATGTTAAATGGCAAAAAACACAGCCATGTCATAGTGATAAGTTGGTTGACCAGGAGGAATGGCGCTTTTGGTTGACAACGTTAGAAGGCTACTTAGGGAGAGGGGCGGATGCCTCAGCTTTTGAAATGAAAGCGGCTCCTTCTGGACAAGGGTTATCTATCACACTGACCGACTCATTCAGTCAAGCGATTCGTCATTTTGCCCATCAAAAGAATACCACTGCTTATGTACTGCTTTTAACGTTATTTAATTTGGCTCTTAATCGTGAGACTCCTTATAAAAAGACAACGATTGGTCTGCCAGTATCAAACCGAGCCTTGCTTCAAGGAAATAATCAAATTGGTTGTTTTGTCAATATGATGACGTACTTCGAGTCAGTCGAAGATACAAGTAATGTCGTGATGCAATTAGAGGCGAGCAGTAAAAAACTGTATAACATGTTGGAAAATCAAATGGTTCCATATCAAATGTTATCAACTGAGCTGCGAAAAAAAGGTTGGGCTGACAGGCTTCATTCCCCCGTCATTTTTAATTTTCTTAATGATGTGATTTCTACCGTTAAAATTGATCAATGTGAATTTAATGTGACTCATATTGTTGAGCAATTTGGGCGATGTGACTTAATTCTTACTGTCGACGATTGCCCTGAGTTTGTTTTGAATTTTGATTATGAAAATAGCACCTTTACCAAAGAACAAATGTCTCGGTTTGCACAGTGCTATTTGCAGCTGATTTCTAGCTTATTAGGGATGTAAGTTTTTTATTGAAATTTTATAGTTAGTTACTCCTAGCAAATCTATCAAAAGGAATGGATAGGAATGTTAAAGTTAATTCATCATTATTTTGTCGAGCAAAAAAATAATACGCCAGATGCTATTGCTTTACGGAGTGATAGTGGAAGCATGACCTATCGTCAACTGGATCAACGCGCCAATATTATTAGTCAAATATTAATAAATGGTGGTATTCAAAGTGGCGATGTGATTGGCGTATACATGAACCGAGGCGAAAATTTAGTTGCGGTGTTATTGGGGATTTTAAAAGCCGGTGCCTGCTACCTTCCACTTGATCCTTATTATCCTGAAGAACGTTTAGCCTATATGGTGAATCGCGCTAATACGACACTCGTTGTAAGTGATAATTTTGAGGAGATGGATTGGCTGAATAGCGATTGTCTACGTTTGGACGTCAATCAAGTCGATTTTACATTGCCCGTGGCGCCAACCTTGTCTTATCTCGATGAGGATGCCATGTGTTATGTGATTTTTACTTCGGGTTCTTCTGGTAATCCCAAAGGGGTGATGCTTTCCCATCGGACAGTGGTCAATTATTTATTGTGGATGAAGAGCGAGTTTGAGCTGTCTGAAAACAGTCGGATATTGAATTTATCAACAATCAGTTTTGATGTGTCTGTTTGGGAAATTTTCTTGCCGTTAATTTCTGGTGGGAGTTGTGTGCTGATTGCAGAGGAAACCAAATACGACCCTGTTCTACTGGTGGAATCCGTTCGTCGACATCAGGTGACCATGGCACAGTTTGTTCCTACTTCGCTACGAACCCTTGTTGATAGCAATATCCTCCAACAATGTTCTTCACTTGAACATATTTTTTCTGGGGGGGAGGCATTATCACAGCGCTTAGTGGACGAATTGGCTGCCCAATTTTCCGGTAAGATTCATAATTTATATGGGCCGACCGAAGCCACGATATTCTCCTGTCACTGGCGCTGTTTGCCTAATCTTAATGAAACCATGGTGCCTATTGGTAAACCCGTTCCCTATGCTCAGATTTACCTTTTGGATGACAATCTTCAGGAAGTCGCTATAGGAGAGTGTGGGGAGCTATATCTCGCTGGGGATACATTGGCAAAAGGTTATATTGGTCAGCAAGAGCTGACGGAAGAGCGTTTTCTCCCCAACCCTTTTGCTCAAGACCCTCGTCAAAAAATGTACCGCACAGGGGATTTGGTTAGTATGCGAGAGGATGGCGTACTGTTATTTCATGGTCGAGCAGATTACCAAGTCAAATTACGCGGTCATAGAATTGAGTTGACTGAAATTGAAGCACAGCTTCAAGCCCTGCCAAATATTTCGCTGGCTGCGGTTATTGTGGACGACACGAATAAAACCTCTCCTTATTTGAAGGCATTTTATACGCCTACGAATAAAGATATTGATGATTTACAAACTATTAAAGAAGCCTTGGCGAAAGTGCTGCCTTATTATATGCAGCCGTCTCGTTATTACTCATTTGATAGTTTGCCTACGCTTCCTAATGGAAAAATTAATAAAAATGCACTGAGCTTGATTTAATTAAAGGATGCAACTATATGCAAAATACATCATTGTTAACACAGTTAGATATTGAAAATAAAGTGTCTTCTATTTGGAAAACAACTTTGGGATCGAAAAAAATTTCGGCTAATGAAAGTTTTTTTGAGGCCGGAGGGAATTCATTATTAATGACAAAAGTACATAGAGAATTGAAGAAACAATTTAATATGCCTATTACCATAGTAGAATTGTTTCAATATCCTACAATCGAGTCATTAAGTCATAATATTTATAAGAAATATTCAAAGGTGATGACGAAATAATGTCATTTTTTATGTTTTAGAAAATGTGTGTGAATATTCTGGATGAATGTTTAAACAATAAAAAACCAAGAGGTGTAATAATGAAAGGGAAAAATACATTACGTGATAGGGATATCGCGATCATAGGGATGTCCGGTCGCTTTCCTGGGGCAGAAGACATTACGTCTTTTTGGCATAATCTTTCTGAAGGACTTGAGACAATCAGTACATTTACGGATGAAGAACTTCGTGAATCAGGTATTGATGAGGAGCTGATTGCTTCGCCAAATTATATTCCCCGTCGCGGTATTATTGGCCAAGCGCAAGATTTTGATGCACACTTTTTTGACTTTACCCCCCGGGATGCTGAAATTACCGACCCTCAGCACCGGATTTTCTTAGAAACAAGTTGGCATGCTTTTGAAGATGCTGGCTACGTGCCTTCCACATATCCCGGCAAAGTCGGGGTATTTGGCGGTACAGGAACGGCTTGGCACCTTAATAAAGTACAGTCACATCCCAGTGTCAGCCAGTTTGCTAGTGGCGCATCAGTCGTTACGAATAATGATAAGGATTATGTTACTACTCGTGTCTCTTATAAGTTGAATCTGAAGGGACCGAGTGTCAATGTTCAAACGGCTTGTTCAACAGCATTAGTGGCTGTTGTGATGGGGGTCAACAGCTTACTCAGTGGTGAAAGTGATTTAATCGTCGCCGGTGGTGTTTCTGTGGATACGCCAGAGCGCCAAGGCTATAGATACATGGAAGGCGGCATGGAATCCGCTGATGGTCGTTGCTACGCTTTTGACTCAAGAGCCAATGGTACGGTCTTTAGTCGTGGTGTGGGCGTTGTCTTGTTAAAACGCCTAACGGATGCGGTGCGAGATGGAGATCATATTTATTCTGTTATTAAAGGCGGTGCGATTAATAATGATGGCAGTTTAAAAGCGGGCTTTACTGCGCCTGGTATTGAAGGGCAGGTTAGTGTTGCTAAACAGGCCATTAAAAACTCAGACATTGATGTGGAAAATATCCGTTTTGTCGAGGCTCACGGTACTGCTACAGCGCTGGGAGATCCGATTGAGTTTTCGTCCTTGTCACAAACATTCCGTAATTATACCGATAAAGAACAGTTTTGCCGTCTTGGTTCGGTTAAAACAAACATTGGCCATACAGATGCCGCTTCGGGTGTCGCAAGCTTAATTAAGTCTTCATTAGCGCTTAAGACAGGTAAATTACCTGCCTCATTACATTTTGCCTCACCCAACCCTAATATTGAGTTTGAAGGCAGTCCTTTCGTTATTCATACAGAAACAGGTGCGTTTAATGAGGAGGGTAAGTCAAGTAATGCGCTCGTCAATTCTTTTGGCGTAGGAGGCACCAATGCTTGTGTTATTCTCGAAACCGCACCAGAAGTTACGCCGAGCGAGCAGTATACTTCTCCTGTTGTGATTCCTTTTTCAGCTCGCAGCCGTTCAGCTCTGAATGAAATGAAAAAGCGTTTCGCACAGTTTCTCTCCACTAATCCTGATACCAATCTTGCGGATGCTGCTTATACTATGCAAGTGGGACGTAAGCAGTTTGAGTTTTCAACGGCGGTTGTTGGTAAAGACCGAGATTCATTAATTGAGGCATTGGGAACAAGCTCACCAATTACGACAACCAGTACGTCACGTGGTCGACCTGTAGTATTTATGTTTCCAGGTCAGGGTAACCAATACGTGAACATGGCAGCAGATCTGTACCAAACGTACGATGTGTTTAAGCAACAAATGGATCTGTGTTGTGATTATTTGACCCCTATCTTAAAGCAAGATTTAAGAGAAATTATTTTCCCTGCAAACGATGACATGGCAGGGAAGATCAACGAAACTCAATACACTCAACCTTCACTGTTTGTTGTGGAGTATAGCCTTGCACAGCTTTGGATGAGCTGGGGAATTAAGCCCGATGTTATGATTGGCCATAGTGTTGGTGAGTACGTTGCCGCTTGCTTGTCTGGTGTTTTCTCTTTGCAAGACGCATTAAAAGCGGTCGCTATTCGTGGTCAATTGGTTCAAGCGCTGCCAGCTGGGGCCATGCTGGCGGTATTGATGGATGAAGAGGCATTAAGCAAACGCTTGGCAAATAGTGATTTGGATATTGCTGCCGTTAATTACCCTGAATTATGTGTGATCGCTGGTGAATTAGAGGCGATTAAAGCATTCCAATATGAGCTAGAAGAAGAGGGGGTTTTCTGTAAACACCTCGATACCTCCCACGGCTTCCATTCCAGCATGATGGATCCAATGTTGCCAGCCTTCAAAGAAGTGATTGATGGCATTGCGCTTCATGCGCCTAGCATTCCATTTGTATCGTCCGTGAATGGTCACTGGATTACGGATGAGCTTGCTCAAAATAGTGACTACTGGGTGCGTCATGTAAGAAACCCTGTACTTTTCTCGCACGCGTTTAAAACATTGATGGCAGACTATCCTGATGGTTTGGTTTGTTTGGAAGTGGGCCCTGGCCGTTCCTTAGAGTCAGCGGCTAAACAGCATTTACGCGAAGACGAAGAGTTTACTGCGGACATTTTAGCGTCATTACCGACGGCAAAAGAAGTGTCTATTTCAGGTGAGCATTTTGTTGCAACCCTTGGCGGATTATGGGCTTGTGGCGTCGCTGTCGATTGGGCTGCATTTTATGGTGGACAAGAACGTCGCCGTATTTCATTGCCTGGTTATCCGTTTGAGCGTAAGACATTCAAATTGCCTGAAAGTAAACAGGTTTCCCATTCTTCAGCGGTGGATGAACAAGCTTTAAAACGCAAAAAAGATGACATCGCCGATTGGTTCTATATGCCAGCTTGGAAACGAACTGTTCCAGCCGAATTTTTGGCAAGCAAACGACACAATAGCGAAAATAGCTGTTGGGTATTGTTCGTTGATGAGTACGGTGTAGCAAATGAGCTAAATCGTCAACTTTCCGATGCGGGTCATCAAGTGGTTCTCGTATTTAAAGGCGACAGTTATCAAGTGGATGTTCTGTCCACTGGGAAAGCCAGCAGCTTTATCATTAATCCGTCCTCTCGAGATGATTACATTCGAGTGTTAAGAACCGTTAAAGAGTTTGAAGCAGACTCGGTTCGAGTGGTTCACCTCTGGAATTTGTCCCCTGATAATGAAGCTGTTGATATCGAAGGTTACCGAACACGAGAATTAGATTCTTTCTACAGTCCTTTATATCTTCAGCAGGCCTTGGTAAACGAAGATGTGCTGAAGAATATGCATCTTGTTCTTGTTGGTAATAATATTTTCAGTATTGCTGGGGAAAAGGTTTCTTCTCCTGAAAAAGCTTTGTTAGTCGGTCCAGGACGTGTTTTTAATAATGAATACGGCGAAGTGCAATGTCATCTTGTTGATATTGACTGGCCAATGAAAGCGGATTGGTCGATAGAAAAAGCCGCGCATTGTTTGATTGCTGAAGGCAAGATCGAGAATCACGGGGAATTGGTAGCTTATCGTGGTGCTTGTCGTTTCCAAGAAGACTATCAACCTGTAAAAGTCAGCCAAGATATTCCTGGCCTTCCCGCTAACTTTAAAGACGATGGTGTCTACCTTATTACTGGGGGTCTAGGTGGCCTAGGTTTATTGGTCGCCGAACACATTGCTGATACATGTAATGCGACCTTGGTATTGACTTATCGCAGCAGTTTACCGCCGCGCGATCAGTGGCATACTTGGATAAAAGAGCATCCAGTTGACGATACAATGAGTACCAAGCTTGCTGGAATACTGCATCTTGAAAGTAAAGGCAATAAGGTGGATCTTGTTGAGGTAGATGTTTGTGATTACCAAGGCATGTCTGATTTATTTGCAAGTTACTACCATGTCGACGGTATTTTCCATACAGCTGGTATCGCTGGTGGCGGTATTATCCCTCTTAAAACAGATGAAGACTGTGCCAGTGTATTGGACTCTAAAGTCAAAGGCGCTTTGCTTCTTGATGAGTTAACAAAAGACAGTCAGCCAGACTTTTTGATCTTGTTCTCCTCTATTACCTCATTGGTCGGGGACAGTGCGCGTATTGATTACTGTTCTGGTAATGCCTTTTTAGATGCGTTTGCTCATTATCGTAACCAGAGCCGCAGTGGTCGTACTGTTGCGATTAACTGGGGTAAATGGGGCGATGTGGGGATGGCGTTTAAATACATCAAAGAGCTGGATGAGAAAGACGGTAAAAATCAAATTAGCAAAGACTCTAGCGGTTCATTGCTGCAATTGTTTAACCGTCAAGGTATGGAAGAGGAGTATGTTGTTAACCTAGCGGTTAACGAAGACTGGGTCATTGATGAGCACCGCTTATCAGAACAACCTACGTTAGTGGGAACGACTATTTTGTCGTTATTGAATAGCTTAATCACTGAGTTTAAGCCGCAAGAAACCTTGCAAGTGAAAAGCTTGCTATTAACTAAACCCGTGATTTATCACCATGCATGGCCTCGTCAGCTGCATCTTTTTGTGAAAGCGGAAGGCGCGGGATACAGTTTCAGCTTGAGAAGCCGTGGCGTCCGAGATATTCAGTGGGATGAGCATGCTATTGGTAGTATTGGTAATAAACAAGAGGCGGTTAGTGACAAAGTGGGTTCTCTTGAGGCGATTCGTGGTCGCTGTACCACTCAGTTACCTGTTGAGCCACTTTCCCTTGAATATAAGAATGCGTTAACCGGCGAGGCTTTTTTATCGCTCAGTGAGCGTTGGAATTGTGTTCAAGAGGTTTGTAAAGGCAAGGATGAGTGGTTAATTCATAAGAATTTGTCTCGCGAATTCCAAGAGGATTTTTCTCGATATCCTTATCACCCTGCGTTGGTAGATGCGGTGTCAATTCGTTGTATTAATGACATCACACAAGGGAACTTCTTACCTATTAGTTACGGCAATATCAGCTTCTTATCGCCATTAGATGTGGATTGTTATGCTCATATTCGTATGAAACAGCCCTATAGAGATGAAGACAATACCATTATGGTGGATGTCGTCTTCTTATCGGCTGAAAACAAACCACTATTGGTATTAGAAAACTATACCTTAGTCAAAATGAGTGAGAACAACCAAGTTGATGGTGATTCAGCGGTGCAAAATGCTCCTGTGAAGTTAGATCTGGCTGATCGGGATATTTTGTTCTACGAAGGGTTAGATGCGCTTAAACGTCAACTTTCGCACTTAGAATTTGAACAGCTCTTTGTGTTAACAAGTGATCTTAATCAGTTGGTTGTTGAAGGGCGTCCTGAATATGAAGAAGACGAGGTTGCTACTCAGGAAGCACAAGTTAGCAGCGGGCACACACGGCCAGAGCTAACGGTTGAGTATGTGGCTCCAGAAAACGATATTGAACAGGAGATAGCGAGTGTTTGGCAGTCGGTGCTTGGTATTTCAGGCATTGGTGTGAACGATAACTTTGTTGAGCTTGGCGGGAACTCATTGCTAGCGGTACAAGTCGTGTCGAAAGTCTCGGCGAAGTTCGAAGTCGGTATTCGGGTGGATTTGTTCTATAAAAACCAAACGATTAAAGGCTTATCAGAGCAGGTTTTTGACGCATTTGAGTCAGTTTTGCTAGAAGACTAATGTGACGTGAGTGCCTGAATAGTATTTATTCAGGCCGTATGGCAAACCTAGCGTTGTGCTATATGGCGAACATCGGTGTACCGATTTGCATCACCATATAGCCAACATTTTTCATCTCTGCAAAAGGCATGCTTCCGATGAATATGAAAACAAATGAAATACTTCGCTCTAAGGGTCTTGAAGAACTTAAACGTTTAGCTCGTGAGAAGAAGGAGAAAGCGGCAGCACAGAATGCTGCCAACTCATCATCAAGCCGAACTGTTTTTCCGTTAACTAATGCCCAAAAAGGCATGTGGGCTTTAGATCAGTTCCTTAATGATAATAAGGCTTACAATAATCCGTTTGCGATTCGCTGTCGGTTAGACCATGAATTTGATCCAGAAAAAGTCCGCAAAACACTCGATACCTTAGCCAATAAGCACAATATCTTTCGTACCACTATTCGCTTGGTAGATGATGAGCCTAGCCAGTGTATCGACAGTAATGCCGGGTTTGATTTTGCCTATGATGATATTTCTGATTGGACTGAGGTGGAGAAAGATAAGTGGATTATGAAGGTCGCTCGAGAAGAAGGGCGTAAAAACTTCGACCTAGAAAAGGGGCCATTAGTACGATGGCATATGGTAAAAACGAATAAAGGCGAATTTGTCATTATGCTAACGTTCCACCACATCATTTCAGATGGTTGGACAATGAGCTTGTGCATTAAAGAGTTTATGAGCCTTTACTTTGATCTTGGTGGGAACGAAAAAGTTCCACAGTTTACAGATTATGCTCTTGAAGAGAGTCGTTGGTATGAGGAGGGTAAGTTTAACCAAGGGTTAGACTATTGGGTTAAAAAACTTGAGGGTGTGCATGGTGTGCTTGAGTTAGCAACGGACCATCCTCGTCCGCAGACGATGTCTTTTGAAGGGGGGATTGTCAGTTTATCCTTGGAGGCAAAGGCCTATCAAGAGATTCAGTCGTTTGCTGCTAAAAAGGGAGCAACGACCTTTCATTTAATGTTAGCGGCCTATCACCTGCTGTTGCATAAATACAGTGGGCAGCAAGACATCGTATTGGGTGTGCCTTTTGCCAATAGGATGTTGTCTCAAACGCAGGAGATGATGGGGTTGTTTATGAACACCTTGCCACTGCGTTTTCATATTGATAAAGATACCACGCTTGAAGAATTGGTATCTGCAGCAAAGGCAGAAAGTGAAAGTGCGGCAGAACATCAATCTATTCCACTCAATCGTATTTTAGAAGCGCTGCACTATAAAAGTGATCCAAGCATTAACCCGCTGTATCAAGCTGTCCTTACTTATCAGGTTTACCCACATTCACGCAATACTCATGAATTGTTCACATTTAGTCCAATTAAAGTCGATTACGGCGTTTCAAAGTTAGATTTGAATTTATGGGTAGAGGAAGATGGTGATGGCCTCGTTTTCACATTGAATTACAACACTGACTTATTTGAGCGCCACACTATTGAAAAAATGCTCGCTAGCTTTAAAAGCTTGTTGATGGAGTTTGTTAAGCGCGCTCATTTACCTGTGAAATCATTATCTCTTGTTACCCCAGAGGAGAGAGAATATCTTCTCGAAAAATGTCAACCAAGCGAGGCTCAGGCATTCCCTCCAGTTTTTCGGCTCTTTGAGGAGCAGGCCATAGCAAACCCTACAGAGGTTGCTGTACGCTGTGAAGAGCGTTCTTTTACTTATAGTGGGCTTAATGCAGCGGCTAACCATTTGGCATCAGAGCTAATATCACTAGGTTTAAAAGCGGGGCAGCCTGTTGCTATATTGATGGATAAAAGTGAGCATTCTGTCGCGGCTTTATTAGCAGTTATGAAAGCTGGTGGTTGTTACGTCCCTGTGGATATTGCATTACCAGAGTCGAAAGTAGCGTATATTTTAGATGATGCTTCTGTCTCTTTTGCCTTGGTTGCAGGCGGGCTGCCAGATTCTCTTTCAGGGTTGAGTTCAAAACAAGGAATACAGTGGTTAGATGTTACGAATAATGATAAGGCTGGCAGCGAGACTTCCTTAGTTGAGTTTAACTGCGCGTCGCTAACCCCTGATTCACCTGCTTATATTATCTACACCTCTGGCAGTACGGGTGTTTCGAAGGGTGTGTGTGTCTCTCATGCTCAGCTCAGCCAATATTGCCATGCGATTATTCCAGTGTTGGATCAGCCTTCGGGCGCGCGTTATGGCATGTTTTCTTCTTTCACAACGGATTTGGCTCATACCATGTTGTTCCCATCTCTTATTCAGATGGGAGAGTTAGTGGTGATGTCCGCAAATATGCTAGAAAACCCTACTTACCTAGTGGAGTATCTATCGTCTTATCCGTTGGACTGCATGAAGATTACGCCCACGCATTTGTCCGCCTTAATGGCTTTGCCTGATGCCGGAGCGATTCTACCTCGAGACGTGCTGGTACTTGGTGGTGAGCGTTTACCTATATCGCTGATAAAGCGCATCCAAACCGTGACTCCGACCTGTCGTATTATCAATCATTATGGCCCAACAGAAACTACGGTGGGTGTATCTACTTTCTTACTACCTAATGATCTAGCGTCGGATATTGAGTCCGTACCCATTGGTAAACCGTTAGATGGCTGCCATGTGTTAATCCTGGATGAGAATGAAGCGCTTGTTCCTGTGGGGATTCCAGGTGAGATTTGTATTGGTGGGAGTCAATTATCGAATGGTTATGTTGGGCTTCCAGAGCAAACAAATCAACGTTTTATTGAGCACCCTTTTGTTGCGGGTGAGCGTCTTTATCGGACAGGTGATAAAGGACGATTACTCGCGGATGGTAACTTAGCCTATTTAGGGCGTTTAGACCGTCAATGTAAAATTAGAGGGTACCGTGTTGAGTTAGCAGAAGTCGAACAGGCTCTTATGTCGTTATCCGGTGTTCACCAAGCAGCAGTGAAGCATCAAGAATACCGTGATGGTACGTCCACATTGATAGCTTACTTGGTGTGTGAAAACAACCCAGCTGAAAACTTAGCACAACAAGATGTTTTAAAGCAGTCGTTAAAAGAGCTACTACCACATTACATGTTACCAGAGTCGTGGATCTGGCTGGATGCAATGCCATTGATGGCAAATGGAAAGGTGAACTACCACGCACTGCCTAATACAGACAAAAGACATGACGAGCAGCGTACCGTAAGCCAGCCTGAAACGGATGTACAGTCACGCTTATTGGGCCTTTATCAGAATGCCCTAAACATTGACAAGATTGATATTCACGACGGCTTTTTAGACCTTGGTGGCAATTCTATTAGTGCGATTAAATTAATCATTGAGGTGAATAAGGCATTCAATACCGCTCTCAATTTAGGTCAAATGTTTGAAAATAGCAGTATTGTTGAGCTATCGGCATTGATTGAGCAGATGACGAATAGTGAGTCGGGTAATCAATTTGGTTCGTCTTTAGTGAGGTTGAATGAGGGTCTTGTTGATAGTAAGCCGACCTTAGTGCTGGTTCATCCTGCGGGCGGTAATGTTTTTTGTTATCACGAATTGGTTCAAGAGTTAGGTAGCGATTACCCAGTTTATGGCGTGCAAGTTGCTGACTTTAGAAATAATCCTGAATACAACCATGATATTACGGCTTTGGCTGCCCATTATTTAGAAGAGGTTCAAAGTATTATTTCTTCTAATTCTCGGTTGGTAGTCGGTGGTTGGTCTCTAGGGGGCACGATTGCTTTTGAAATGGCTTATCAGATTAATCAGGCTTATGGCATTGAACCATCGGTTGTGGTTTTTGATCAGCCTGCACCACAAGTCAATGTGGATAATAGTGCAAGTATGTCAGAGCACGAAAGACTGGCTTATTTTGCTCATAAGGTTGAACTCTTTACTGGTATTTCGTTTAACACCTCAAGTTCGGCACTGGCCGCGTTGCCAGATGAACAACGTACAGAAGTGTTTTTAGATGGATTCCGGCAAGCAGATCTTGTCCCAGATAATATTAGTGTCGATGACTTTAAATATTTCTTGGGGATTCTATGGGCACATATGACCGCAACTGATCGCTACATGGGCAGACGTTTTTCAGGCTCCGTCATTGTTGCTGAAGCCAATGATATTTTGCAAGGGCGGACGCAGCTTGATGAACCTGGCCTAGGATGGCAAGCCTATAGTGAACAAGAAGTGACTACTATTCCAGCGCAAGGTGATCATCTGTCGATGATGAATCTACCCAATATACGCTCATTAGCTGAGAAGCTTAAGTCGGTTCTGCTTTAAGCAGAACCGAGACTGAGCAACTTTGGTCAGGTATTCAGTTGATAGATGGATAACATTGTCATTAGCGTGATAGGCAAGGGAGAAGTGCTTTGAGCACAATGACAGCTGAGCAAGCGAAGGTGGATGTCACTGTCACTCAAAAAGAGTGGTTAGCTATCATTGGCGGTCTGATTGGCGGCTTCATGGCTATACTGGATATTCAGATAACCAACTCTTCTATGAAGGTCATCCAAGGCGCTTTGTCGGCGTCTTTGGATGAAAGTTCATGGCTGATGACGTCATATTTTACCGCAGAGATTGTGGCGATTCCTTTGTGTGGATGGTTGGCAAAAGCATTAGGGACGGGGCGTTATGCATTATGCTGTATCACTGGCTTTCTTGTCTCATCTATCTTGTGTTCCTGGTCATGGAATTTGGATTCGATGATTGTTTTTCGGGCCATTCAAGGGTTTGCAGGGGGCGCACTGATTCCTTTGTCGTTTCGATTGATCATTGAGATTTTACCACGAGAAAAACGTGCTATTGGCATGTCAATGTTTAGCGTAATTGCCACTTTTGCACCGGCAATCGGTCCTGCTTTGGGGGGCTGGTTAACCAATCATTTTTCGTGGCAGGCGATTTTTTATGTAAATGCGATTCCATCTGTACTGGCTTTTACATTGATATATCAGTCAATTCAACATCCTAAGGTTAATTGGAAAATCATCCGGCAGGGAGATTTTGTTGGAGTGATTTCGGTGATGCTTTTTTTAGGTGCACTAGAGGTTATTTTAGAAAAAGGAAGAGAGGAGAGTTGGTTTGACTCCAATATGATTTGTATATTGTCGATTGTTTCTTTTATTAGCTTTATTGTTTTTATTTATGATCAAATAGTTAGCATAAACCCTCTTGTCAATATAAGGTTATTTAAAGAGTTTCAGTATTCTTACGCCTTGATTATTTTTGCTATGCTGGGAGTAGCCATATATGGGACATTATTTTTAGTTCCTTACTATTTGACAATGGTTCATGATTATAACGCGACGGAAATAGGGCATGTGGTTATTTGGATGGGGCTACCTCAATTGATTGTATTACCTTTAATTCCCTTTTTAGTGCGAATTTACAACCCTAAGTATCTGATATGCATTGGCTTTATAGGGCTTTCTATCAGTGCTTTTATGAATTGCCATATGGATTTGAACTATTCTGGCCCACAAATGGTTTTATCCATGATGATTCGTGCGGTTGGACAGCCATTTATTATGGTGCCTTTATCTATGCTTGCTACACAAAATATTAAAGCTGAGGATGCCATGTCTTCTGCTGTGCTTATTAATGTTTTTCGTAGTATAGGTGGCTCGATGGGAACAGCAATATTAACGACGTATTTTTCAGCACAGGTTTACGTTCATTTTGATGGGGTAAAATCAGTTATATTGAAGGGCAGTCAGGTGCTTTATCATTATTTTTCCGACGTCAAACACCTTTTAATAACGCAAGGTATTGCGAGCAGTCAGACAGATGTACAAAAAGTGGCTATAGGCTTAATGGGAAAAAGGATAATTAAACAAGCAGAAATAATGGCATTCAATAATCTCTTTTTTATTATGGGGGTTATGATGTTTGGAACCGCTATGATGGTATTGTTTTCAAATCGAGAGTTTCAAATCTATTTAAAAAGGAAATGAAAAATGATTGATAAAAAGCAATCTGGTGTTATGAACTACCTTATGTCACCGGAAGCGAGACTGACTATAATTATTCCTATTCTTATTTATAATATTGCTTTTTGGTGGCTTGGTGCTGGTATGGCAGTTGTTTTGACAGCTTGTTATTCAGGTTTGTTGGAAGTTTTTAGCAAACGACCTGGTTCGTTTTCTATTATTTCAATTATTCTGGTATCTGGGATAATTCATTATTTTTATCTTAATGGTTATAGCTTTTTTGGAATCGATAAAGAAGGTGTTTTTCTATCCGTTGGTGGGGCGATCTCTGTTGTTTTAGTGTTTTCATTTTATTCTTTAATTGGACGTCCTGTTATTCGAACTCAAGCAGAAAATGCTATGCCTAGGTTAACTCAACTATCCTCTTATGGTACACCAAAGTATTGTAGGGTGTGGCAAGAAATTTCTTTGGTATGGGTGTTTGTTTATATTGTTAAAGCGGTTATGGTTATTTTTATTTATAAAACTCAACCAAGTTTATCAAATGATTTTGTTTTTGTTTTCTCTTGGCCATTAACATTGATTATGATTGCGTTTAGTGTTTATTGGCCTAGATTACGTTGGTCTACAACGAAAATAGCTTAAATGTGAAATATGACTTTTACGTTTTTAATAAATTTTTAAAGGGAGTTTCTTGATGAATAAATTTAAAAACCCGACTGTTATCTTACATAGTCACCCTAATGGTAAGGCATCTATTGATAATTTTCGGTTAGAAGATCGTCCTGTTGGTGAGTTGAAAGAAGGCGAGTTTCTGGTGGAGAACAATTTTCTCTCAATGGATCCTTATACACGGCCGCGTTTGAATGAGTACACCGCGTATGTAGACCCTATTAAGCTTGGCGAAGCTATCCAAGGGGAAACGGTAGGGACAGTCATAGAATCACGAAATCCGAATTATAAAGTGGGTGATTATGTTGCGACTTTCTCAGGGTGGCAGAAGTACTATATATCCAGTGATGCAGACTTTCTAACAAAACATTTACCCGAAACACGCTTATCTATCAGTTTGTTTTTAACGGTTGCTGGTACACCAGGTTTGGCGGCTTACTTTGGGTTACGCAAAATTGGCAAACCCAAAAAAGGCGAAACGCTTGTGGTATCGGCCGCATCCGGAGCGGTAGGGGCCGTCGCTGGTCAATTAGGAAAAATGGCAGGGTGTCATGTCGTGGGGATTGCAGGAACTCAAGAGAAATGCCGTTATGTTGTTGATGTCTTGGGATTCGATGCTTGCATTAATTATAAAGAAGATGATTTGGCGGAATCGATTGAGAAACTCTGTCCAAATGGTGTCGATATTTATTTTGAAAATGTAGGAGGACGAGTATCGTCTATTGTTGCTCGTTATCTCAATGAAGGTTCTAGAGTACCTATTTGTGGTAGTGCTTCGTTATACGACAAAGATAAAGATGTAGACAGCGCGACATTATCTCGTTTTTTCTCATCACTACCGTCATCCCCCGAAAACCGTTTTTTCCTTGTTACTGAATGGATGAATGAGTCTCCCGAAGCCGTTTTGTGGTTAGTTGATGCTGTAGAAAAAGGGGTGATTCAATTTCGAGAAACCATTACAGAAGGCATAGAAAATGCGCCAACCGCATTTATCAATATGTTACAAGGAAAGCATTTGGGTAAGCCATTAGTACGTGTTTAATATGATTTAACTTTAAAGTGGGTTGGCGTTATTGTGAAAAAAATAGCTAAAATTGTCATTCCTGTTGTCTTGATGGCCATGGCGGGAGGTTCCTACTGGTATTATTATGCCCGCTATTTTCAATCAACAGATAATGCTTATGTCAGAACTGATATTACCAATGTGAGCTCCCACATTAATGCTCAAGTTGTTAAAGTTAATTTCATTAATAACCAGGAAGTTAAAAAAGGGGATTTATTAGCACTATTAGATGATCGTGAGTTTATTATTAAAAAAAAACTTGCTGAAGCGTCTTTGGATCAAAGTGTCGCTCAATTATCTAATGCGAGAGCGTCTTACCAGATGCAAAAAAGTGTGATTAGTGAGTATCAGAGTAAAGTGGATTCTATGAAGGCAAAATACAGTAATTCTCTTGAGCAGTATAAGCGCTTGCAATCGTTGGAAAAGCAAAATTTTGTCTCTAAGAAAGACATTGATCAAAGTGCATCCGTCTTTCATATTGATCAAGCGGATTATTGGCAAGCCATTGCGAGTTTGAAAACTCAGCAGGATAATCTAAAGGTGTTGCAAAGCAAAATAGATCAAGCAAGAGCCATGGTAAAACAGGCTAAGGCCAGCTTATCTCAGGCTGTTTTATCTCTTGGTTATACTCGTATCATTGCTCCAATTGATGGTACCGTAAGCAATAGCAATCTTCAGGTTGGTATGATGACTCAGCCGGGACAGTCTGTCGTTAGCCTTGTTTCAGATGAAACTCCTTGGGTGAAAGCCAATTTTAAAGAAACTCAAAAAGCGAGGATGCATAAAGGCCAATCGGTTGATGTTTCGATTGATGCCTATCCTGGCAAAGTCTTTAAGGCCAAAGTGGAGAGTATTGCCCCTGCAACCGCATCGACTTTTGCTCTATTACCAGCTGATAATGCGACAGGGAACTTTACTAAAGTAGTACAGCGTGTTCCTATTAGAATTGTGTTTGATAAACCGGTTCATCTAGATAGTGGACTATCTGCTGTAGTGACGGTTGATACAAGGAACTAGTCTGTGGATTTTAGATTACCTGCAAATTGTTGTATGCCGATCTGCTCTGATTGGTCAGATATTTGTGGTGATGAGTTTATTTGCAAGGAACAATATTTTGATTTAGGACCTATATGTCTCTCTTCCTGTCAGTTTAACCCTTCGCTATATTGTGACTCTCTCTTTTTTGAATTAGGGGTTCGTTTTCCACCATCGTTAGAAAAGGCTGTGGCGTCACGCCGCGCAGAATTTTTAGCGGGTCGTTATCTCGCCAAACAAATGCTGCAAAAAGACGGTAACGATGATTTGAAAGACTTTGAGGTGATAGTAGGTCCTGACCGTTGTCCTGTTTGGCCAAATGGCGTGCTTGGATCCATTACACACAGTCAAAATATAGCAGCTTGTGTTATGGCACAGTTGCCTTGTGCTGATTATTACCTAGGAATTGATGCTGAAAAAATATTAACTCTTGAAACATGTCAGGAAATTGAAAGTTCTATTGTTACTTCTGATGAAATGATGTATATGAAAGAGGTTGGGTTTAGTGACGAGGTCGCTTTGACTCTGATTTTCTCAGCTAAAGAGAGTGTATTTAAAGCTTTGTATTCTTTCATTGGCCAATACTTTGGCTTTGAAGAGGCCAACTTAGTAAAGGTTGATCGTGAGAAACAAATATTATATTTTTCTTTATCGCCTTTTTTAAGCAACAAGTCTGGAATCAAAAAAATACTAAATTGTCAGTTTTCTATTCAAGGAGAGATGGTTATGACACTCGTATTCGATAAAGTAAACTCTTAGAGAGGTCAGTTTTATAAATTTTTTAATTAACTTATAAGACCTATTTATACAGATTTTTATAATGTACTTTTTGTGACACGTTATAGGTTATACAAGGATAGATAACTATGCGTATATTATTAGTCGAAGATGACATAATGTTAGGGAAAGCTATTGCTGACTCTTTAAATAAAAATCAGTATGCTGCTGATTGGGTTAAGGATGGGGAAAGTGCTTTACATGCCTTACAAACAGAGTCCTTTTTACTCGTTATTCTAGATATTTCTTTACCCGGTATCAACGGCCTAACTGTTTTAAAAGAGCTTAGGAGTAGAGCAAATAAAACCCCTGTACTTGTTCTAAGTGCTCGGGATGAATTAAATGATCGTGTCTATGCGCTTAATCATGGGGCCGATGATTATTTGACGAAACCTTTTCAGGTTGAAGAATTATTAGCAAGAATTCATGCGATCATTAGGCGCTCAGCTGGTATTGCAGATGATACCATTGTTGTTGGTGATATTGCTGTGTCTCTTTCCTCTCATAAAGTCATGGTGTCGGATGAGCAAATTAACTTAACCCCTAATGAATTCAAGATACTCTTATATTTGGTGACTAATGCTGGTCGCGTATTCAGTAAAACGCAAATTTTGCAAAATATGCATGGTTGGGATGAAAGTGCGGGGCTGAATTCGATAGAAGTTCACATTCATAATCTTAGAAAGAAAATGCCTAAGGGATCGATTAAAAATATAAGAGGAGTTGGATACATCATCCAACAAGAGCATGAAGTTACACTCCGTTAAGCGTCGCCTTGTTTTTGCCAGTGTACTCCTTTGCTTAGCGGTGATTACCGTTTCAGCTATTTGGGTTTATATCGGTACACGCCAAGCCATCTTAGAGGTCAATGATGAACACTTTCGTGAGATTAATGAAAAACTTCTCAAGCTGCTTTTGATCACGCATTCACCTGCAGGGAAAGATTGTGATTTTGATGCTGAAAAAGTGGTTGGTGATAGCATGAAAAATGAACCCACTTCACAGAGTTATTCTTATCTTCTACTGGACTCTAATGGAAAAATATTAGCAAAATCCAAAAATGCGCCTCCAGAAGATCTGGTCCAAATGCGTCATCTAGGGTTCGATAATATAAAAGATCCGACGCATAAGGGAGTGTGGCGTGGGGTAACAGTGAGGCTGACGGATCCACAAACCGGACTCCCTATGTGGCTTTGGTTTGGAGAAGACATGCATTTGCGTGCCGAAGTAGAGGAAAAAATCGTCATTCCTGCGATTGTCCCCCTAGTTATTAGCACGCCTTTTCTGTGTTTGTTACTGGTTTTATTAACAAATTATCTATTTGCTCCGATTAATCGACTGGAAAAAGAAGTCTCCAGAAAGACTATTACTAACCTGACTCCTCTTAGTACGAAAAATGTGCCGAGAGAGCTCTACAGTTTCATTGAGCGCTTAAACTTTTTATTTCATGAAGTGGATGCGGCATGGAAAAGAGAAAAACGTTTTAATCAGGATTCTGCTCATGAGCTACGTACACCGTTGGCAGTGATCATGCTGAATGCAGAGAATGCCTTACAGACCACCGATTTAGAACAAAGAGCCTATCATCTAGAGCAGATTAAACGAAGTATTAAACGTTCTGAAAGGACCATAGAGCAGTTGTTGACACTTGCTAAAGTGGATAATGGTTTGCTAATAGATTTTAGTCATACTGTTGACCTCATTTCACTTTTACAGGAGGTGGTTGCTGAATTGGTACCATTAGCGCTTAAACAGAATCAAAAAATTATGCTTGAAACGGAAGGGCAAGCCTCAGAAATTCAAGGAAATGAAATTTTTCTTGGGTGTTTGTTTCGCAACCTGATTGATAATGCGATCCGATATTCCGGAGAAGGTGCCAGTATCTGTGTCGATATTAGAGAGGAGGATAACAGCTTTCAAGTGTCGGTGACTGATAATGGACGAGGTATGTCTCAGGAAGAGATTGAACGTGTGTTCGAGCGTTTTTATCGCGGGAGTCAAGCGCAAAGCAAAGTGAATGGTGTCGGGCTTGGAATGGCCATTGTTCAGCGCATTGTAGGTCTGCATCAAGGGGATATAGATATCACATCAGAAGATGATTCTTTGGCTTTTGTTATCACCTTACCCAAAGTTAGGAAGGGATGACTGAGAGCCTTTTTCTTAGCTTCTTCTTAGAGGATAGGACTGTTAAACTGTTGTCATATTACATCGTGAATGATTTTGGAGACTTTGAATGTCTTATCAGTTTGATTTGTTTGTTATTGGCGCTGGTTCTGGTGGGGTTCGAGCATCTCGTATCGCCGCTTCAAAAGGTTATAAAGTGGCTGTTGCGGAAGGGAGTTCGCTAGGTGGTACCTGCGTCAATATTGGTTGTGTGCCTAAAAAACTGTTCGTCTATGGTTCGGAGTTTGGTCATGGTGTCGAACAGGCTGCTGGTTACGGTTGGATGTATGATGGTGTAAGCTTTGATTGGGCCACTTTAAGAGACAACAAAACCAATGAAATTGCGCGTTTAAATGGCATATATCAAATGATGCTTGATAAAGCAGGTGTTGAAATAATATCAGGTTTTGCCTCTTTTATTGATGACCACACAGTGTCTGTGAATGGTGTTCATTATACAGCTGAAAAAATTCTCATTGCAGTTGGTGCAAAACCCTTTATTCCTGAGTTTGATGGAAAACAATGGGTAGTGAGTTCCAATGAAATGTTCTACCTAGAAGAACTTCCTAAAAAAGCGTTGGTTGTTGGAGGTGGTTATATTGCCGTAGAGTTTGCTGGTATTCTCAATGGTTTGAATGTCGACACCACGTTAATTTATCGTGGAGAACAGCTACTTCGGGGGTTTGATCAAGATGTGCGAGATTTTGCTTGCGAAGAATATATAAAATCAGGTATCGATGTGCGTTTAAATACGGATGTTGAGCGTATTGAACTAGCCGATCCAACAAACGAATCAAGCCACCGAGTTGTGTATTTCAAAGATGGCAGTAGCGAAGAGTTTGGTTTGGTCTTATACGCAACTGGACGTGTGCCAAACGTGGAGGCTCTCGCTTTAGAGAACGCTTCTGTGGAAACATCGAATAGTGGGGCGATCAAAGTTGACCATAATTTCACTACCAGTGTGCCGAGCATTTTTGCTCTTGGTGATGTGACTGATAATATTCAGTTGACGCCTGTCGCGATCAAAGAGGCAATGGCGCTGATTGCTTATTGGTTTGATGGTAAAGAGATCGATTTTGACTATGATAATATTCCGACCGCTGTTTTTAGTCAGCCATCCATTGGTACGGTTGGCTTAACGGAACAAGATGCTGAGTCTCGTGGCTTGGATTTTCGGGTCTATCAGACGGATTTTCGTCCTATGAAGCACACTCTTAGCGGCAGCACAGAACGAGCTCTGATGAAAATGCTGGTTAGTAATTCGGATGATAGGGTGATCGGTGCCCATATGGTTGGGGATTACGCTGGCGAAATCATACAAGGTTTGGGTGTGGCGCTTAAAGCTGGTGCGACTAAAGCAGATTTTGATGCCACGGTCGGAGTGCATCCAACTAGTGCTGAAGAGTTTGTGACTTTCTCAGAAGGGTCGCTGAAGCCTCGCAACTGATTGCCTTCTCGATCCCTAATATTGATGACGATGCTCATAGTATGTGCCGTAACTACGCGCTTTGATGGTTTAAAATGCTCGATAAGTAAAATGAGCGGACTAAGGAAGGTTTTGTTTAGGTATGTTTTATGGCACTAGATGTCGTTTCATCAAATTATATTTTAATATAACCTTTACAGGATAAGGAAAAAAATGAGTAGCAGTCCTTTTCGTTTGCCTCACTTTACGCCATTTGGTGTGGGTGAATCCCTAGTAGAATGGGCAACGGGATTAGCCAAGTTAGATCGTATTTACCAGCAACGTCCTCAAGGATTGTCTAGCTTTGAGTTTATGCGTTATACCTTATCCGCGCTCAATATTGAGTATGATGTGTCGCTGGGTTCTATAGATAATATTCCAAAAGAAGGGCCTGTTGTAATTGTGGCAAATCACCCTCTTGGTGCCATTGAGGGGGTGATCTTGGCCGAGCTGATAGGCTCGGTTCGCCCCGATGTGAAGGTGTTAGCAAATGAAATGCTTAAACGGCTTCCTGAAATTCGGGAGTTGTTTATTGGTGTAAATGTGTTTGGTGGAGCTAAGGCGAAAAAGACCAATAGTCTGGCTATTGTCGATGCCAATAGACATCTTGCCGAAGGGGGGCTGCTGATCATTTTTCCAGCCGGAGAGGTCTCTTCTTATGCGAAAGGGTCTAAACAGTTGCTAGATATCGAATGGCGCAACTCTGTCGCTAAGTTTGTAAAGCATAGCAAGGCGACCACGGTCCCCATTTTTATTAATGGAAAAAACAGTGCCCTGTTTTATGGGGCGGGCCGAGTTCATCCACTGCTAAGAACCGCTTTGTTGGCTCGTGAACTGTTAAATAAAAAGTTAAGCCGTATTTCGATTTCTATTGGTAGCCCTATTTCATTTTCCGAAGTCAGTGAGTTTGAAAATGACAAAGATATGGTGAACTATTTTCGGCTGAATACCTATTTAATGGGAGCTCAGCATAAAGATGTTCCACAAGCTTTAGGGCAGAATCACGATCTGCCTATTATAGATGCCTTAGATTCAGTGGTATTAGAAAGAGAAATTGCTCAGCTTCCTAGTAGTGATCTGTTGTTGGTTCAAGGTGACTATGCAGTATATTGCTCATATTCTCAAAATATTCCGAACCTGATGAGAGAGATTGGGCGTATTCGAGAAGTGTGCTTTCGATCAGTTGGCGAAGGCAGTGGTTTGTCTTGTGATGTTGATGATTATGATGCTTATTATCGTCAGTTATTTGTCTGGCATAAAAAAGATAAGCAAATTGTTGGGGCGTATCGCTTAGGTCAAGTTGATCAGTTAATTGAACAAAAGGGGTTGAGTGGCCTTTATTCACGTAGTCTGTTCAGCTACGATCAAGCCTTTATTAACTCTCTTGATAAGAGTATTGAAATAGGGCGATCTGTTGTGGCGCTGCCTTATCAAAAAAGCCTTAACTCACTATTAATGCTGTGGAAGGGCATTGCTCGATTTGTCTCTCTTAATCCAAGCTATACACATTTGTTTGGTCCAGTGAGTATCAGTAATGACTATAGTATGATTTCTAGGCAGCTTCTTGCTGAAACTTTATCTATTCATTATTACGATCAGGAAAAAGCCAGTTTAGTGTCGCCACTTTCTCCCATGAGGAAAAGCGGTAATGCATTTTGGCAGCCGAATTTGTTGTCTTCTTTGACCAGTGTGTCACTTTTATCGAAGGTCGTATCTCGCCTCGATCAAGGGAAAGGTGTACCTGTTTTATTGCGTCAATATCTTAAAATGAATGGCAAGCTCGTGTGTTTTAATATCGATCCCGCTTTTCATGATTGTTTGGATGGGTTAATCGTTGTTGATATTAAAAGCGTCCCTTTGCCAACGCTCGCTAAGTATATGGGGCAAAATGAAGCGCAAGCGTATTTATCGGAAGATGTTTAAACTCTGAGAAACTCTTTACTTTCTCGTTCCTTCATACTGGTAGAGGCTGAGTCGTACATGCGTTTTCTCTATAACGGCTATCTTTATTTCGATTGCCTGATTGTTGGGCTTTTTATAATGTAGTTAGGGAAATGTGTCGTTTCACTCCTAATTTTCTCTTTAGCTTGTTGTGCTCAAGGACGAGTTTTGAGGCATAAATATCGATATTAGGAGGTATTCATCTCATTTCCTTACCCCCTCAACAAAGATAACGACTTAATAATATAAGAGAGATCATGAACGAGATTCTAACCACACTCGAACCAAAAGCGATTTGGAGGCATTTTCAGACGTTATGTAACACTCCAAGACCTTCTTACCACGAAGCTTCTATCCGCCAACACCTAATTGATTGGGCGCACAGCATTGGCTTAATCACTTATGTTGATACGGCTGGGAACTTGCTGATTCGTAAGGCTGCGACAGAAGGGATGGAAGGCGCCGAGACAGTGATTCTTCAAGGTCACCTCGACATGGTCTCGCAAAAAAGTGCTGATGTTGAACACGACTTTGAAAAAGATCCCATTGTAGTTCGAGTGGTCGATGGGTGGGTGCATGCCACAGGCACGACTCTTGGTGCCGATAATGGTATCGGTGTTGCGGCTGCATTGGCCGTATTGGAATCGTCTGACATTCAACATGGCCCGATTGAAGCTCTATTTACAATAGAGGAAGAAACCAGTTTACGTGGCGCATTGGAATTAGAGGAGAGTATTTTAAATGGCAAGATTCTCCTAAACTTAGATTCAGAAGATAGTGGTGATGTATACATAGGCTGCGCTGGCGGTGTTGATATCAATGTTTCTAAACGATATCAGGCCCAAGCTGCTAGTGAGGGTGCAAAAGCCATGACGATATCCATCACTGGCCTACGTGGTGGACATTCAGGTTTGGATATCCATAAAGGGCGGGCTAATGCCAATGTACTAGCAGGGCGCTTATTAAATGCTCTGAAAGAGGTTAATCACTTTGGATTAACTGGTTTTACGGGAGGGACATTGCGTAATGCTATTCCCCGAGATTCCTCTTTTACTATCAACTACCGACCAAGTGAACAGTCAGCTATTCAGCGTCTTATTAGTAAAGTGTCGAATGATATGAAAGCGGAGTTTGCCTCGACTGAGCCAAAATTAGAAGTTTTTGTTAGCTCGGCAGCGGTAGAGAATGAGTTGTTTTCTGATGATCAGGTTGCACTCATTAATGCGCTTAACTGTGCTCCTAATGGCGTTAATCGTATGAGCACAGAACTGCCTGGTGTGACGGAAACGTCTTGTAACTTTGGGGTCATTAATCTGAAAAACGATGTCGATGGAAGTAAATGTTTCGATGCTTGTTTACTTGTTCGCTCTCTTCTGGATTCCGCTGTTGAACACCATGCTCAAACCGCGAAGTCAATATTTAATCTAATTGGCGCTGACGTAGCGTTAGAAAATGCTTACCCAGGCTGGCGCCCTGATCCCCAATCCGGTTTATTGAAGCACTTTCTCGAAGTGCATAAAGAAATAACAGGCAAAGAAGCTAACGTGAAAGTTATTCATGCAGGTTTGGAATGTGGTGTTATTGGAGCGAAATATTCGGGTATGGAAATGGTCTCTTTCGGGCCAAATATTCGTGGTGCTCACTCTCCAGCTGAGCGAATGGAGATTGCCTCAGTAGGAGAGTTTTGGCGATTGTTGGTCGCCTTGTTAGCATCTGTGAAATAGGGTTGAGTCGTCAGCTAAGCTTTAAGCTTAGCTGACTTGTTCACTATGAGTCACTCTTATTAAATAGGGCTTTATCAATGCTCATAAGTGTTTTGGTTTGAGTTTTATTGCCTGACGCTTGGGCCTTTTTAAGAGCCGCTTTGAATGTTTTAGTTTGCTGTTTAGTTGGTGTGAATGTATTTTCACCACCGATAATGCTTAATTTGTGAAGTAGCACTAAAATATTATTTTGATCCTTTTCAAAATAACGTTGTTGGTTAAGCATGTTGTTAATGCGAGTGATGATGTCCATGCTAATTGATTGACGCTCAACTTGCATATTGTTGTATTGGGTATGTAATACTCTAGAGTCCGGGTAATAGGTTAAAGCCTGCTGATAAATTTTAGAGATGGCGGGGTAGTTTTTTATCTTCCCTTCTATGTTTTTAACATTGGCAATTCTATCATCAAATATTTGGATGATTTCTTGTTGGTGTATCTTCAAAAGCCCCTGCTTTATTGTGTTAAATTGGGGGGGGATTTGATTAAAATAATTTAATGTTCTTTGTGCATCCCACGACATCCATTGAGTTATTTGATTATTCATCGCAACGGCATTATTTTTTTCTGCGATAAGCTGCGAATTAGCTGCATGAATATTCTGATAAGCGTAGGAGGCAGCAACGAGAAGGGCGAGTACTATAAGTATAGACGTAGCTATTGTTGTTAAACCTTGAAAAGGTTGACAGCTTAATCGTTGTAGTATGTTTTGTCGCTTATCGGCTTTTAATGAAACGGCTGATTTCAAGGCCCGCCAATAAAAGAAAGGGCTATTTTTAGGCTTCTTAGCTTTGGTGTTCTCATTAAGAGTATTTGATGCTTTTCTTTCATACGGGTGTCGGCTGCTTAAAACCTCATAGATAATGCATCCCAACGAGAAAAAATCGTCTTTTACATCGGCAGAGTAGCCATTAAGCTGCTCTGGGCTGGCATAAGAGGGGGTGTAGCCACCAATGACTTCATTGTCATTCTTCTTGCTAAAGGCATAAGCATCATTGTTAGTAAGTTGTTTTGCAATTCCAAAATCCAGTATTTTTAACTCCCCGGATCCAGTAATAATAATATTGGATGGTTTGAGGTCGTTATGTATCACTCCGTGGCTATGCGCATAATCTAAGGCGCTGATGAGCTGTTTTATGATTGGATAGGCGGTTTTAAATTTAATGCCTGTTGGCTTATTGCGTTTGATGAGCTGTTCTAACGTTTCTCCATTAACCCATTCCATTACAATATAATGAGTATTGTCTTCTGTGCTGGTAGTGAATACTTTAATAATATTGGGGTGAGATAGCGGCTGCGTCTGGGCGGCTTCTTCTTTTAGCAATCGAATTGCTTCTGGAGATTGAGAGAATTCTGGTCTTAGAATTTTGATGACGATCGGGTAATCAGATAATGAATTGTGCTCTAAAAACGTATCTCTGGCTCGATAGATATAGCTCATGCCGCCTTGCCCAATAAGCTCGACGATTAAATATCTATTAGATAGCAATTTGCCAATAAAGTCTTGATTGTTGAAATGGCTAATATTTGCTTTTGATGAATTAACCGATACTATCTGTGTTTTATCATCATTAATGCTCATCCTGAAGTCCTTTAGTTACAACAAACACATTATCAAATTAATATTGCTCCAGGACAAATACTGTCTTTGGATCCATTGCACAGGAAGTGCATTTTTACAAAAAAAAAGATTTTTAGCAATGGACACCACTGCTAGGCCAAACAATGGAAACTCTTAATGCTTAATGTTGTAAGAGTCATTTATTGTGCACTTTTCAGAGAGAAAAGAGGTTCTTTTTAGTGTCATTCAGCGTTATTCTTAGCTGAATTGAGATACGCTTTTCTGTTGGTTCAGTGTATGTCGCTACGAAAGTGAGCAGGATGTATGAGGGGAGCTTTTGCTATTGATGTTAAGTAAATAGTAAGCGGTATAATGGCTAAACTGGGTAAAACCTGAACAAACGGATAAAAAATATAGTGGTATCATCAAGAGAGGAATTTGCTCTGAGGCCTTGATAATAGCTGATTAGAGTGGGAAGTTGCCTCACAGTCAGGTCGTCCGACCGTTTTCTTTCTTGTTGAGGTGAGCAGCAAAGTCATTTATGATTTTGAGGATGTAGATACAAGGAAACTATTAGAATGGAAGTTTTATTAAAAATTACTAGTTATCATCGTCTCTCACCAGAAATAGAGGCGACCAAGTCTACTGAGGATTCGTTAACTTTTGGACGTGCTCGTGAATGTGATTGGCATTTGCCTGACCCTGAAAAAGTAATCTCTAATAAACATGGTGAGGTCGTTAATGAGGGCGGTCTATTCTATGTCTACGATTATTCAACCAATGGGTTGTTCATTAATCATAGTGTGTCGCCTTTAGGAAAGGGAAATAAACATAAGTTAGTGGATGGTGACACTTTCAATGTGGGTGATTTTCAGATTGAAGCCTCATTACAGGGTGCTCAACAAGATTTATCTGAGGCTGGTCAGCCTAATGTTCCTGCAGAAAGCCCAGCGCAAACTGAGTCTGCTGTAAATTCTTTTTCCTCTTTTGATGCTGTCCCTGCAATTGAGCCTGCGCCAGCTTATGCTCGTGAGGATATTCTCGACGAATCGATGATCCCGCCAAAGATGGCACCTGCTGATACAGCTGACTCTGTAGATAATACCTCATCTAATGTTAATTTCATTCCCGAAGATTGGGATGCATTTTCTTTTTCCGATAACACTAGTTTGGATCCGTTTGCTAATGATCATCAAATGGCTCCGCAACCGCAACCGCAACCGCAACCGCAACCGCAACCGCAACCATCTTTTGTTCCACCTAAGGAAAGCGCAACGTCGCCTACAGCTCAAGCTCCAGAGGTGCAGCCCCAAAAAGAAGCATCCAAAGAGTGTGGTCAAACTACAACCACTCCCATTAGACATGAATTGCCTCAAAACAGTAACCAGCAAGCTCATATGCAGGCATTTCTAGAAGGGTTAGGGGTTTCATCAGCGGTTAGAGATGAACTCGAAACAGAAAAACAGTGGTTCGAGATGGGAGTTGGTTTGAATGCGCTTTTGATGGGTGTAATAAATTCGTTAAGACAACGCGCTAACATGAAGAACCAGATGAAGATTAATCGTACGATGTTTCAGGTGGAGCAAAATAATCCGTTGAAGTTTTCTGCCACGATTGATGATGCGATCCAGAATCTATACACGCGTAAAAGCGGGAGTTTTCTCGGAGCTACTGCGTCAATAAAAGAAAGTTTTGATGATTTACATACGCATGAAGGCGCTATATTAGCTGCCGCTTCTGGTTCCTTAGAGGCTCTATTGAAGCTTTTATCGCCTGAGATGGTCAGTAAAAAAGCAGATGAGAATAATTCCTTGTTAAAGTTTATGCCGAAAAGTTCTGGGGCGATAAGCTGGAAACTGTATCAGGAATTATTTGAAGAATATTCTAAAGAAGTGAATCAGAAAGGCGTCATGGCGCTTTCTGATGAGTTTTTAAGTGCATACGATAACTACGTTAATAAACAAAATTAAAAAAGGATTTCCTCAAGTGAAAATGATCAAGTTGCCATACATGTTTTTAGCTGTTCTGTTTTTGTTCCTAACGGGCTGCTCAACTGTTAATTACATTGTGCCACCGTCAACTGATTTAGAAATTAATGTTGCAAAAAATGTCAACCCAGACATAAATGGTAGGCCTTCGCCTGTGGTTATAAGGGTTTTCGAATTAAGCTCTAAGGCAGTTTTTGATACACAGGACTTCTTTAGTCTTTACGGTGATGCAGAAAAGGTACTTGGTCCAGACCTGCTTAAGAAAGATGAAATTGAACTGCAACCAGGTCAGAAGCTTGATTACAAAATGAAGTTAAATCAAAACACACGCTTTATAGGTATAATCGTCGCGTATAGAGATATTGATAAAGCAAAATGGCGAGGTGTCGTCAAAGCAGATCCAACTGGCTATGATGATGTGCGAGTCAATGTTGAGTCTATCGCAACCTATTTGAAAGAGGAATAAAAGGATTTATATGAATAATTTTTCTCCCGTTGCCTGGACTGAAGGCATGTTCTTGAGACCTCAGCATTTTCAACAGTCTGATAAACATTTAGCCAATACTATGAAAGATCTGCTTGGTATGAATGTCAATTATGCTTGGGGGATGATGGATCAAAGTATTGATGTAAGCCTTCTTAATACAGGGCAGTTTTGCTTAGACGGCTTTAAAGGCATTATGCCGGATCTGACGCCGTTGAGTTTCTTAGACAATGCATTTATTCCTGATCCATTAATTGTTGGTAAAGATGTAGTCGACCAGCTTGTTTATTTGGCGGTTCCCTCTTACAAAAATAATAGTGTTAATGTCTCTTCTATTGATGACTCTCAGGTGACTCGTTTTAAATTAGAGGATTTGACGGTTTCTGATGACTGTTTAGGGCGTGATTCAGATGAAGTGATTCAAATTTCTAAGCTAAATTGCCGTCTAATGCTGAGCTCTGATGATGTATCTGGCTATGTTGTTCTGCCAGTTGCTCGTATTATAGAGGTTAGTAATGAGGGAGCTATTCGTTTAGATAGCAAGTATATTCCGCCACATTTAAATATTGGACACTGTAAGCCAGTTTTTAGTATTGTAAGGGAAGTTTCTGCTTTAATTAAGCAACGCGCTGAGAATATTGCAGGTCGATTATCTCAAGGTTATGCTGGTAGCACCTCCGTTTCCGATTTTATTATGTTGCAAACTTTGAATAAGTATGATGCTATTTTTAACAGTTTGTTGGCTGTTGAAAATATTCATCCTTATAACCTTTATTCTAGATTGATTGAGCTGTCTGGTGAGTTAGCAACCTTTAGCTCAGCGAATAAACTAGTGCCGAAGTTACCTAAATATGATCATCTCAATTTGATGTTGATATTTTCAGAGGTCACTAACTTCTTATATCAATCCTTAAGCCAAGTCATAGAGCAAACTGCCACAGAGATTAAGCTAGAAAAAAGCAAATATGGTATTTCTTTTGGTGCACTAAAAGACAAAGAGGTGCTAAAAAGTGGTCAGTTTATTCTTGCCGTAAAAGCCAGCGTTCCTCACGAGGAATTAAGGCGATCTTTGCCGTCTCAGATCAAAATTGGTAGTGTAGAAACAATCAGAAACCTTGTTAATAATCAGCTGCCAGGAATATCAGTTAGCACATTACCAACAGCACCACGACAAGTGCCATATCATGCTGGTTACCACTATTTTGAGTTAAATAAGCAAGGTGATCAATGGGATAGTTTGTCTAGTAGTGGTGGTATCGCTTTGCATATTTCAGGTAACTATCCTGATTTACAAATTACGCTTTGGGCAGTAAGAACTTAATTATTAGTAGGAGTGTGTTTCAGTGGATGAGACTAAAATAAAGCCTAGACCTGGTCGCCTTGGTCGAGATGCTGAAAACAGTGGCTCTACAGATGATAACTCTGATAAAACACAAATATCATCAAATGCAATTCCGTTGCAAAAACAAAGCGGGCCAAAAGTTTCGATTTTCAAAAACAGCCTCTTAGAGGCTGCGTCGGACTGTTTGTCACTGGCTATTTTTGTAAATCAGGCTGAAAGCCTGCCTGATTTGTCGGGCTTTAAGCATCGGTGTACCGATGCGGTTAAGTCTTTCGAATTTGAGGCTCGTGATGCAGGCATTCCAGATAAAACGATTTTTAATGCACGTTATTGTCTTTGTGCATTATTAGATGAGAGTGTACTAAACTCCCGCTGGAGCTCAATGGAATGGGCTAAAGAGAGTTTGCTCTCTATTTTTCATAAGGAAACATTTGGCGGAGAGTATTTTTATACTTTAATTGATGAGTCGCTTCGTTATCCTGAACATAATCGAGACTTCTTGGAACTCCAGTACCATTGTTTAAACCTTGGCTTTAAAGGTAAATTTAGAGTAGGTAATCATCAAAGCGGTGGTGTGGAGGACTATCGAAATAGGGCTTATAACGTTTTAAATCAATTAGATGGCCCAGTAAAAAACGTTCTATCTCCTGATTGGGAGCGAAAAGTTGCTAATGGCGGAGAGTTAAGACAGAAAACCCCTCTCTGGGTGGTTTTTTCTATTCTTGGTGCGCTTGGTTTAGCTTTGTATCTTTTTTTGAATACGCAACTTAATGATCAGCTCTCGAAAGTAGATAGCTCTTTGGCTTCAATACATCCCATTGACTTACAAAAAACGGTCGATAAAAAAGATAAGCAGCTTTTGGTTCTTGAGCAGTTACTGCAAACAGAAATTCAAAAGGGCATTATTAGTATTCAGAAAAAGAGTGACCGAATTCGTTTGACAATAAACAACAGAGATTTGTTTAAACCTGGCGAAGCTTCTTTGCTGCCTTCAGTAGTGCCTATTTTGCAAAAGCTAGCACTTAGCTTAGAGGGTACCAAAGGCCGTATTCTTATTACAGGTTACACAGATGATACTCCGATAAAGACAGCAGAATATCCTTCGAATTGGTTGTTATCTCTTGCTAGAGCAAATGAAGTGGCAAATGCGATGGCGAAAAATACCAATTTAAGTGGCCGCCTCTGGCCAGAGGGAAGGGGAGCTGCAGATCCTATAGCACCTAATACTGATAGTAAATCCCGAGCAATGAATCGCAGAGTAGAAATTGACTTACTTTTCTAAATGGAGTTGAAATGAGTTTTATAAAAAGATGTAAGAAACTCTCTTACATATTAACCTCAAGAACAGCGATGCTTATTATTGGGTTTTTATGTTTGTTTCTTTTGATTTGGTTCGGTGGCCCTCTTATCGCCATTGCTGGTTTTGTTCCGCTTAAAAGTATTTTAGCGCGAGTCATTCTAATATTATGCATTGTTCTTGGTGTTGCGGTGACGAAGATTTATCAGCTGTCTAAGCAGAGTAAGCGTAATACCAACATGGCAGAAGAGCTGATAGATGACAGTGTTGATAATGACGATATAAACGAAGAGATCAATACGCTGAAAAACCGTATGTCGGATGCTATTGCGCTTCTAAAAGACGTTAAGTTGTTTAAAGGTAAAAATATATATCAGTTACCTTGGTATATTATGATTGGCCCACCAGGGGCGGGTAAAACCACAATCATCAATAACTCTGGGTTAGATTATCCATTAAAAGATAAGCTAGGCGTTGATTTAATTAAAGGTGTGGGTGGAACACGTAACTGCGACTGGTGGTTTACAAATAAAGCTGTCTTGATTGATACGGCAGGCCGTTATACCACTCAGGATAGTCACGCCAAGCATGATTCGAAAGCTTGGCAAGGCTTTCTTGGTCTTTTGAGAAAGTATCGCCCATTAAGACCGATTAATGGTGTAGTTATTAGTATGGGTATTTCTGAGCTGATGGGGCAAACCAAAACGGAAAGGAATCTCCATGCCAGAGCCATTAAGCAACGTTTGCAGGAGCTGCAGAATCAGCTTGGTATGACCTTTCCCGTTTATGTCATTCTATCAAAAGCCGATCTTATTGATGGTTTTCGTGATTTTTTTAACGAGTTGACGGAAGAAGAGAGTAACCAAATTTGGGGGGTGACCTTCCCAATGGATTCAAAAAATGGCACCCAAATAGAGCAGTTTAATAAAGAATTTCATGGTTTGATTGCTAACCTGGCTGAGATGTTAAATCGTAGGTTAATTAATGAACGGGATGAGTCAGTACGAGCTAAAGTCTTTGAGTTCCCTCATCAGCTTAGGTTTCTACAAGAGGTATCGTACTCTTTTTTGAAAGAGATTTTTACTCCCAATACTTATGAGCAGCCTCCGGTATTTCGCGGCGTTTATTTAACAAGTGCAACTCAAGAAGGAGATCCTTCTAGTTTTCTCAGTGACAAAAAAGTCGCCAATGGCGGCCATATCAATAAATCTAGAAGCTTCTTTATTAAAAAGGTTTTGGAAAGTGTTGTTTTTCCTGAACAAAACTTAGCGAGTACTAATAAATATCACGATAAGCAGAATAAGTGGCTTAGGGTGGCCGGCGTGTCTTTAGGGTGCGTTGGTTTGCTGGGTTTTGGCTTTCTTGCGTATGGTAGTTATTCGTCGAACTCCAAATTAATAGATCAAACTGACAAGCTAGTAACACAGTATAAGAAAGTGGACTCTGGGGTTTTTGATACCAATAATTTAGTTGTATTAAATGATCGTCTCAATGCCTTGCGGGATCTGCCTGCTATCAAACCCGGAGCAGAAGATCAAGGTTCGCTGGTAGGTGTTGGGCTGGACAAAATTTCTAACCTAAAACAAACCTCGATGAGTGCCTACGAGCGTTCACTTAAAGCGTATCTAGAACCTTATATGGTTAAGGTGCTTTTGTCTGAGATGAAAAACAATGCAGAGCATCTAAGTTATCTTTATGAAACCCTTAGAACCTATTTAATGCTTTATATGCCTGATCATTTTGATGCGAGTGATGTTGAGGCTTGGTTTGATGCTTACTTCGATCGTAAATTACCGGGGGATAAAAATGTCCAAATCAGAGCAGATTTACATCATCACTTAGCAACCTTATTGTCTATTAAATTAGATCAGACACAAATGGATAGTGATGCAGTACATGCTGCTCGACTGGCTTTAACCAAGTTGCCCGTGGCAGAAAGAGCCTATCAACGATTAAGGGCGGACTATATGAATAGCAGTATTCCTCCGTTCAGGCTGACTGACGTTATCAGTGCTAAAACGGCTGATGCGTTTGAGTTGAAGGACCCTTCTGAGGCGTCTAATACAATTCCAGGTTTGTACACCTATAATGGCTTTTACGGCATATTCAATGTTGAAAAAAGTAAGATGCTAGGGACTTTGATTTCCAGTAACTGGGTATATGGTAAAGAGGCTGCTGGTACATACGATGTGTCAAAACAGCAGGTAGAAAAAGAGCTTGAAAGACGTTATTTTCAAGATTACATCTATTATTGGAAAAGCTTTTTGGATAATTTGAAAGTTAAGGATTTTAATTCGGTTTCTGAAGGTATTAAGGTAACGGATGCTTTATCTGGTCCAGAGGCACCGATTAAAAACATCATTTCAGTGGTTCAAAGGAATGTCGCTTTAACGAATGCCCCTGAAAGCCAAACAAATGGTGCACTTAAAAAAGCCGCTGGTCTGGCTGGGGCTGCAAATGCTGCCATAGCAGAAAAAGCGGAGCGAATTAATAAGTTTTTGCCTGAGGCAACACAGCCTGGATCGAAAAAACTTCTTCCTGGTCATGAAGTTGAAGAGGCGTTCCAGGGGATATTAGGCTTGGATCCCGCAAAACTTGATAAGGTCCAATCCGATCTTAAATCACTAAATGTTTATCTTAATAAAATTAGCCAAAGTGATGATATGACCGCTTCCATTAAGGAGCAGTTAAAAGGGAAAGGTGAACCTGATTTTATTAATCAGTTGTCATCTAGTGATATTGTTGCCCCATTCTCTGATTGGCTTAAAAGTGTTGCTGGCGACACGTCAGATATTGTTAAGCTAAATGCAGACCGAGTCATCAATAAAATGTGGCGCAATGATGTTTTGCCTGAATACAGGGCAGCCATAGCTGGACGTTATCCTGTTGCTAAAAATAGCAAGCAAGAAATCAGCTTGAAGGACTTTGCCCATTTCTTTGGCCCAGGGGGGACACTGGATAAGTTCTTTACAACCTATGTGGCGCCAAGTGTGAATATGGGTAGCACAAGGTGGTCATTTAAGAGAGATATTGGTATGAGTCTTTCTACTTTGACGATGTTTCATGAGGCCTACAGAATACGTAAAGCATTCTTCGATAACGGAAGTGGCGCTTTGGATATTGGCTTTGGGTTGAAGCCTGAAGAGCTTGATCGAAGTGTTTCGAGTATTAAGTTAGACGTTAATGGTCAGTCTCTTGTTTATCGCCACGGGCCACAGCGTGTGACAAGTATGTCTTGGCCTGGGCCTAAACCACTTGCAGGAACAAAAGTTGAGTTTAGTTTGATTGGTGGTGGTCGTTTAATTAGTCAAAACTATGATGGGGAGTGGTCACTTTTCAGAATGCTGGATGCCTTACAAAGAAAACGGGCGAAGACTGCCAAGGACTTAAGCATGCATTTTGATGTTGAGGGTAACAGTGCGGTGGTTAAGTTATTGCCTAACTCCGTAAGAAATCCTTTTTGGAATGATTCGTTAGAGAGTTTTACATGTCCGAACAAGTTGTGAGTTTTGGTTATCTTGGAAAGTTACCCAGTGTAGGGGACTTTCTTCAAGATAATGTCGATACCGACTTTCAGGAAGTGTGGGACCGTTGGTTGCAGGCTGTTCTTTCTGTTAGTAAAGAGAGGATGGGAGATTCTTGGAAGGATAAATTCTTAACGGGTCCAGTATGGCATTTTGGTATGTCTCCCGGTATAGCAGGGGATAGCGCCAAAATGGGGACGGTGATGCCTAGCATGGATGTTGTAGGAAGGCCGTACCCTTTTACACTGGTGGCGGATACAGATAATTTACCCGTTGAGGTTATGGAATCTGATGCTCTGTGTCTTGAATACGAGGATGCGGTTCTTGCTGTTTTAGAGGATTCGGTTGATCTATTTAGTTGGAGGAAAGAGGTTGAGAAGGCTGTTAAGCCAATAGCGGATGTATCAAAGCGCTATAAGTATTTTACTTCTCCAGATGAAAATAAAACCGCCCAGGTGTTTGAGTTTTCAGGAACAGAGCTTGGTGGTGGGGCAATGCAAGATATGTTGCACGCCTTATTATATAAAAAATACGGCAGCTATAGTATTTGGTGGACTCATGGCTCATGTCTCTTGAGTCCCTCTGTCATTATTACTTCAGGGTTGCCTTCTGTTAATCAGGCCGCGGCTATGTTTGACGGTAGATGGCAGCAGTGGCAATGGAATCACGTGCAGGTTAGGGATAATGACAAGAACTAATACTAGTTATGCGATCTCCCATAGGGGAGTAGTAAGACAGCTAAATGAAGACTCATTTGCGGAAATTTCTAGTCATAATTTATGGGTAGTCGCTGATGGAATGGGCGGGCATGAAGCGGGTGACTATGCCAGTCAATTGGTTGTCGATGCAATCAGGGCGAAAGTATTAAATTATACTTATGAAGAGTTAACCGTTGATCATATTGTTTCGGCTGTGAAGAAAGCGAATTATGATCTAAAACAATATAGCCATTATCATTTAGGAGGGAAAATAGCAGGCAGTACGATTGTTATTTTGTTTATCAAAAATGATGAGTTCTTTGTTGTTTGGGCTGGTGATAGTCGTGCTTATTTACTTCGTGATGGTGATTTTACTCAAATATCTAGCGATCATAGTCAAGTGAATGAATTAGTTGCCCAAGGCGTTATTAGCAAAAGTGAAATGGGCTCTCACCCATTGTCGAATGTTATTACTCGAGCAGTTGGGGTGGCGGACGATATTAATATTGATGTCATAAAGCGTGAAGTTCGCAGCGAAGATATGTTTTTGTTGTGTTCCGATGGTCTTACTGGGGAGTTATCTGATCAAGAGATTTGCTCCATGCTTGATGGGCAGAGTGTTATAGATACAGGGCTTGCGCTTATGCATTCATCCTTAGTAAGGGGGGCTAAAGACAACGTTACCTGTATTGTTGTTGTTTATAATGGGGTGGATAAGCCTGTTATGGATGATGAGTTTGATTCGCTAAGTGAGAAAACAGTGCCTTTATTTGGTCGCCAATTAAATCGTCTACCTTAATACCCATGTGGTTTTTTAGGTGGAGCTTATAAAGACAGGCATACTGTAGAGATATGTCTCTATTTTTTATATTTCATGTTTGATAAAGTAAAGTGAAAAAGTAAGAAAGATAATGCTATTTCGCTTTTTTTGTTAATTAATTCTTTGTTGAGCTTGACTTTTTTTAGTCGCTTACATTTCGTATAAGCTTTACTTTCGCTTGTCTTGTAAAGGGGATGAGGGACTAGTAAAATTCGTATTAATTATTAAATGCTACTAGAGCAGGACGATGGAATGTTAACACTAGAAGAATGTACTTCTCCGATTTTAGAGGATCAGTTTGCAGGCTCTGATCCACGTGCCGATATTTCTCCGAATTCTACGTACTACACATTAAAAGATTTACGAAACCAGCTTAGAGCCGCTGAGCGGAACGCCTTGGTCGATGAAGAAGGGTTTTCTTTGTTAACTCGGGAGTGGCAGCCTCTTTTTGAGCAATGTAAGGAAGCAATAAAAAACGAGAGCAAGGACATTGAATACATCGCTTGGCTTATCGAGTCTTTATGTCGTCTAGAGGGCTTTAAAGGTCTTGCTTTGGGTTTTGAAATTGCCCACACTCTCATTGATGAGCATTTCTTGGATCTTTTTCCCACGTTGGAAGAGGGTGAAGAGCTATCTGAAAAGTTATCCGCTTTGGTTGGTCTAAATGGTATCGCCCAAGAGGGTGCGTTGGTTATGCCAATAAAAAATATTCCTATTACAGAAGGAATTAACTATGGCCCCTTTACCTTTTGGGAGTACCAACAAGCCTATGATATTTCTAGGATGGCTGAGGATAAGCGCGAAAAAAAAATAGCTCAAGGTGCAGTTGACTATGAGGATGTTGAAAAGAGTGCTCTTGAAACGAGTGTCGACTTTTTTACTAATCTAAAAAACGATGTCGAAAAAGCAATAGAGCACTTCTCTATTCTTAGTGATGTGATGGATAGGGTGACTGGTAGCCCTCAGCCGACGTCTAATATTAAGCGCGTACTTGATTCTAGTATGGCGGCTATTGAACACATTGGTAAGGAAAAATTAGAAGCCGCCGCAGAATCAGCTGCGTCCGAGGCAGAAGTATTATCTGAAGTGTCGGATGTTGAGGGGCAATCTAGTGAGACTGTGTCTGAATCACGTTCAGATAATGGAAAAATTGACTCAAGAGCCAGTGCTATTAAAAAACTATCTGAAATTGCGGCTTATTTTAGAGAGACTGAGCCGCACTCACCAATGTCTTACACCATTGAGCAAGTGATACGTTGGAGCAAACTATCTCTTCCTGAATTGTTGGATGAATTAATTACAGACAATGATGCTAGAACAGGCTATTTTAAGCTGTCTGGTATTCGAGTCAGCGAAACTGAAACATAGTAAAAGGAGTTCTAATGAGCATTCATGACAATCTAAAGCGAGTTCGAAAGCCTCGCGTTCATATTACTTATGACGTAGAAACGGAAGGGGCTGTTGTAAAAAAAGAGCTTCCTTTTGTTGTAGGGGTAATGGGGGATTTCTCTGGTGATAATACAGAGGCGTTGAAACCATTGAAAGATAGACGATTTATTCAGATTGATCGTGATAGTTTCGATGATGTTTTGAAACGAATGAGCCCAAGCCTTTCAATGAAAGTTGATAATGTTTTAACGGATGACGATAGTCAGTTTGCAGTTGACTTAAACTTTAAAACAATGAGTGACTTTGAGCCAGCAGCCGTTGTAAATCAAGTTGAGCCTTTGCGTAAGTTGATGGAGACTCGTAATAAATTGCGTGATCTCATGACCAAAATAGATCGATCCGAAGAGTTGGAAAATGTTTTGGAAGAGGTGCTAAGTAACACAACTAGCCTCGAAGCAATGGCGAAGGAATTAAGCATTGAGGAGGAAGACAAATGAGCACGGAAGAAGCTTTAAGCGGTGCGGAAACGGTTGTTGAGCAAAGTGTCTCTCTTTTGGAGCAGGCGATTGGTGCGACCAAGCAGACTGAATCTAGTCGAGCAGAAGAGTTGTTAAAAACCCTGACACAGGAAGCCTTAAAAGGTACTGTTCAGTGGAACAAGAATATGACGGTGACATTTAATGAAGCGATTGATTTGATCGATAACAAAATATCGAAGCAACTTAGCGCCATTATGCACACTGATCAATTTCAGAAACTGGAAGGGACTTGGAGAGGTCTTCATCATCTAGTGATGAACTCTGAGACCAATTCGACACTGAAAATTCGCGTGCTGAATATGAAGAAAAAAGAGCTTCATAAAGACTTGAGTAAAGCAGTTGAGTTTGACCAAAGTCAAACGTTTAAGAAAATTTACGAGTCTGAGTTCGGTACGCCAGGTGGTGAGCCTTACGGCACGATAGTAGGGGATTATGAATTTACGAATCACCCTGAAGATATTGAAACGCTTAGCTTGATGTCCAACGTAGCTGCGGCTGGTTTTTGTCCATTTGTTTCGGCTTCTTCCCCTTCTTTGTTTGGCTTTGACAACTGGGAAGAGTTGACTAAGCCTCGGGATCTAGAAAAAGTATTCGAATCATTAGAGTACACTAAATGGCGTTCGTTTAGAGAAAGCGATGACTCACGCTTTGTTACTTTGACTATGCCTAGATTCTTATCTCGTCTGCCATATGGAGCAGCCTCTAAACCTGTTGAAGAATTTAATTTCGAAGAGTTTGAAATAGAACCGAAAGCTGGTCGTTCTGTAAGTACCGATAATGGTGATTACTGCTGGAGTAATGCCGCCTATGCGATGGCAACTAACATGACCAAAGCTTATTCTCAATATGGCTTCTGTACTGCTATTCGTGGTGCGGAAGGGGGTGGTAAGGTAGAAGGCTTGCCTACTCATATTTTTACCAGCGATGATGGTGACCCTGATTTGAAATGCCCAACTGAAATTGGTATTACCGATCGTCGTGAGGCAGAACTGAGTAAACTAGGCTTTTTACCTTTGTGTCACTATAAGAACACTGATTATGCGGTTTTCTTTGGTGGTCAAAGCTGTCAGAAACCAAAAGTATACGATACCCCTGATGCAACGGCTAATGCCGCTATTTCAGCTAGGTTGCCTTATTTGATGGCGACATCTCGATTTGCACATTATTTAAAAGTAATGGCGCGCGATAAAATCGGCAGTTTCATGGAAGCTGAAGACGTTGAAGCTTGGCTGAACCGTTGGATTTTATCTTATGTGAATGCAACAGAAGGTGGTGGTCAGGATATTCGTGCTCGTTATCCATTAGCCGACGCTAAAGTTCGGGTTAAGGAAATTCCTGGTCAACCAGGGGCTTATAATGCTGTTGCTTGGCTTAAGCCTTGGTTGCAAATGGAAGAGTTAACGTCCTCATTACGTTTAGTCGCTAAGATACCTGAAGTTGGTTAAGTAGAAAAAGCGATTTAAGCGTTAAAATTAAGGATGATGTAGTACATGAGTGTTGAAGAGTTTTCGTTTATAAGTCAAAACTCAGCTTTTGGAAGACAAACTGAGTATAGAATAAGTGATAGTGACTCCTTATTGGATCGATTTCTTAATGAAAAAGATCTCAATAAAGCGCTTTTACTTTGGCTCGAAAGCTCTTCAGACTCGCCTTTAATTTGGAATAAGGAATCTGTCAGCTCCTATATACAGAAAGTTATTACCGATATTGATGCAAAACTTTGCCAGCAGATCAATATCATTATTCATGAAGAAAAATTTAAAAAATTAGAATCTGGTTGGCGTAGCCTTTTTTGGTTGTTATCCCAAGCTGAGCAAATGGATAATGAAAGAAAAGTTAAGATTAAACTTTTGAATTGTAATTGGATGACATTGTCCCGAGATGTTAGTAAGGCAATTGATTTCGATCAGAGCGCATTTTTTAAATTAGTCTATCAAAGTGAATTTGACCATCCTGGTGGCGAGCCTTTTGGTGTTGTCATTGGTAATTATGAAATAAGCAATGCCCAATCCAATGGCTCTTTATATAATGATATTGCTACATTAAAAGAGATATCAAAAACCGCTGCTGCCGCTTTTTCGCCTTTTGTATGTGCTGGTGATTCAAGCTTGTTTGGCGTGGATGCTTTTTCTGAGTTAGGTCATGCGTATGATTTATTTACACAATTCGAGCAGCCAGAATATATTAACTGGCGCAGCTTCCGTAGTATGGAAGAGTCTCGTTTTGTCGGTTTAACGTTGCCGCGGGTATTGGTTAGATCCCCATATTTGAATAATGGAAAGCGCTCTGAGAGCTTTTATTTTGTCGAGCATATCCATGATTCAGATAAAGATATGCTATGGGGGAATGCCGCTTTTCCTTTTGTCTCAACACTGATACGAGCCTACTGTGCAAGTGGTTGGTTTGGTCATATACGAGGAATGGATCCTGGTAAAATATCAAAGGGAATGGTGACGGGTATTGCTAAGGATTACTTTAAAAATGATTCTTACCAAAAAGAAGGGAAACCGCCTGTTGATCTTATTGTCACGACAAAGCTTGAAAAAGAACTATCTGAGCTAGGTTTTATCCCAGTATCTTCTGTTACTAATACAGAACATCTTGTTTTCTATAGTAATGCATCCGCACAGTTGGCCAAAAACTATGACAGTAATGTCGCTAATGTTAATGCGCGTTTGTCATCTATGCTCCAATATATCCTATGTGTATCTAGGTTTGCTCATTATTTAAAAGTGTTAGCTCGTGACCGTATTGGCAGCTATACCACGGCACAGGCTTGTGAACGAGATTTGCAAGCTTGGATAAATAACTATACCACCGCCTCAGATTCAGCGTCAGAGCAAGTAAGAAGTAAATATCCGCTTAGTAATGCCAAAGTCAAAGTCAGTGAAAATAAGTCAAGGCCTGGACATTTTTTTTCTCTTCTTCAACTTCAGCCTCATTTTCAATTGGATCAAATGGTGTCTAGCATTCGGCTGATTACGGAGCTAAGCCCGCATCATCAAATTAAGGAATAATACATGAAAAAAATATTCGAATTTATCAAAAATGGTAAGTTATCTGAAGCGATCGATTACTGTACTGAGCTGCTAAAAGACGATCCTTTAAATTTTGATATCAGAAGCGCATATGTCGAGTTGTTATGTATCGATGGTGAGCTAGATCGCGCAGATAAGCAGCTTGATTTTATGGTGAAGAAACAACCCGAGTTTGCTGTGGGGGCGGTAAACCTTAGGCATCTCATTCGTGCTGAGCAGTCTAGAAGGGATTTCTACAATGGGAAAAGTATTCCAAAGTTGTTTCATCAAGCTGATGAGTTAGATACGTTGTTTCTTGATATGCATCTAGCAAAACTAGAGGGTGATACGCAATCGTTGGACGAAATGAGCGCGAAGCTTGAATCATTGCGTTTTGATTTTGTAAGTGATGATGAGCCCCAGAGCTTGATTCGTGATTTAGACGATGTGCTCAATCCATATTTAGAGGTATTAGGTACTAACGGTGAGTTTTATTTAGCGCGTTTTAGCGAGATTGAAACCCTGAAGGTTGAGCCAGTTGATTCTCTCTTGGAAAACATCTGGCTTAGAGTTGAAATGACCATAAAAGATGGGCCAACAGGCACTGCTCACTTGCCCTTGGTATATGCCCAATCGACAAGTGATATTGAGAAACTTGGTCAAATAACGGAATGGGATGAGCTTTCTGATAATGTCACTTTAGGGCGTGGTATGAAGATGCTTTTTATTAATGAGGAAGCAACGCTGATCTCTGATTTGAGTATTTCAAAGGATAAAGAGGTTGCCATAGATTAATCATGATAGAGAGCAAGCAACAGCTTCAAGCCTCCATTCTTGATCGTCTGATTGACGATGATCCGGATGTACAAGACTCACCCTCTCGAACCGAGGGGATAAGTATTTCCGATTTGCGTAGGAACATTCGGCGGGATATTGAAGCGTTACTAAATGCCAGAATCCAATGGCATACTTGGCCGGAACAATACCAAGAGCTATCAACGTCGATTTTATCCTATGGCTTGCCGGATTTTTCCAGTATGTCAGTTAGCTCTAGTGATGGCCGTGATTTATTATGTGATATCGTCAAAAAGACAATTGAGAAATTTGAGCCGAGATTTATTGAGGTTGAAGTGTTTACTGATGAAGAGCTTCCCCTTAATAGAATTCTGAACTTACGAATAAATGCTTTGCTCTATGCGGATCCGGAGCCTGAATTTATCAGTTTTAACTCAGAAGTTGAGCCTATAAATTTAGGGATGAAAATAATTGAGGCTTCTTTATGAATGATGAATTACTAAAATATTATAATCGAGAGTTATCTTTTATTCGAAAAATGGGTAAGGAGTTCTCCGAAAAGTATCCGAAAGTAGCAGGTAGGCTAAAACTTAATGGTGATACTATTGAGGATCCCCATGTCTCACGTCTGGTTGAGTCATTTGCTTTTTTGACAGCTAATATTAGACAAAAGCTTGAAGATAGTTTTCCTGAATTAACCGATGCCTTACTGGGGCAAATGTTTCCTGATTATCAAGCGACTATACCTTCCATGTCCATTATTAAGCTTGAGGCCGAGAACCTCTCGACAACAGGGGTAGTTGTCCCTATCGGAGCAGAAGTTGAGTCGAATGCAGAGGGCATGAAGTCTTGCAAGTTTAAAACGTGTTTTGAAACAAATTTATGGCCAGTCGAGATACAGTCTGCAAAATTTGAAAATGCGCCTTTTGTCGCTCCAAAGTCGAAGTGGGAGAAACCAGTTAAATCAATTTTCAAGCTGGATGTGGTTTGCGAGTATGAAGGCGTGTCTCTATATGAATCCGATTTAAATAACTTAAGATTTTATATTAATGGTCAATGGCATCATGCCTTAAAAATATATGAGTTATTATTTAAAAATTGTATTGGTGTCGCTTTCGATAATGGCCAAGAAGGCGTTCGATATTTATCGAAAGAGCAGCTTCATTCTGTTGGGTTCAAAGACACTGAAACGGTTGTACCATACTCTCATCATGCTTCCTCAGGTTTTAGGATGCTGGTTGAAAATTTTGTATTTCCGGAAAAGTTCAGGTTTTTTGAGCTGAAAGACATTAGGGCTCTGTTACCTAAGGAGTCTGGCTCTACTAGCATATTTTTTTACATTGATACCGATTCATCTGAGCTAGAAAAGCAAATTGATAGCGAGAGCTTTTTGCTAGGTTGTACTCCTATCATCAATCACTTTGAACAGGAAATTGAGCCAATTAGGCCGCAACTGAGTGAGTACGAATATAAATTATCGCCTCGATATATGGATGCTGAAATATCAGAAGTCATCAGTATTGAGGAAGTAGTTGTTTTTGATTCAAAAGGCAACAAACAAGTTGCCGCCCCTTTCTATGGCCAAACTCACCCTAAGTATCAGGGGAGCAAAGATTTATTCTGGCACATTAGAAGGGAAACGGCTATGTGGGCAGGAGGATACGTAGAGGCCGGAACCGAAACATACCTCTCTCTTGTCGATGCCTCTTTTGGCAATGCACATTTGGATGAGGACATTGATAAGACGGTTATTACTGTCCGTGCAAAATGCAGTAATCGAAACCTACCTGCCAGCTTACCCTTTGGGGATGATGAGTTAGGGCTAATGATGCCAGAAAAAGGCGATATTATTAAAAAGATACGCTGTTTGGTTCCACCGACCCATGCTGTCAGGCCGATACTCGGGGATGCCACGCGTTGGCAGTTAATCAATCATTTGAATCTCGATTATTTTACTGGTCCTGATGCTTGTGAGCGATTAAAAGAAGTGTTGAGGCTCTATGACTTTAAAGCATCACCACAAAGCAAAGCATTAATTAATAATATTTATAAAGTGGTTATTGAGCCATCAACCGCTCGTGTGGTGCAAAAAGGGCGGGTATGTTTTGCAAGTGGTAGTGATATTGAAATTACCTTTGCTAATGATGACTTTTCGGGCAGTGGTGTGTTCTTTTTTGCCTCTGTTCTAGAGCACTTTTTCTCGCAATTTGCAGCCATTAACAGTTTCACAAGGGTGTGTTTGAAGCTGAAGGAGCAAGAGCAAGTTTATCATCAGTGGCCTGCTCGAGTGGGTGGACAGGTATTATTATGATGAAGCAATTGTTAGTCAATGCGTCACAACTAGATTTTTATAAGGCAATTTACCTAATAGAAAGGCAGTTAGATAAGGGGCAGATGGCTTATAGAAAAGTGGGCTACGATTGTGATCCTAAAAATGAGCTTGTGAGATTTTCATCTACTCAAAAATTTGGTTTCCCAGGGACGTCTATTAGTCGAATCGAACCGGTCGGCGACCCCAATGCTTTTGAAAGGGTTAAAGTGGATATTTCCTTTATGGGGTTAACTGGGTCTTCTGGGGTGATGCCACAATTTTACAGTGAACTAGTTTTGTTAAGAATGAAGTATAAAGATACGGCAATGCGTGATTTTTATGACATGTTCAATCACCGTTTAATATCGCTGTATTATCGTTCATGGAAAAAATATAAACACTCTCTTAATTTATCAAATAGCGCTAGCCACCAAGATGCCCATACAAAAATTCTGTCGCTATTAAGTGGTGGTGAATCTAACCATAATCTGTTCTTTTCAGGGCTTTTTTTTAGGAAAATTAAAAATGTATCAGATCTGAAAAATATTTTGACTTCTTATTTGGAATGTGATGTTAGAATAGATCAGTTGGTGGGTAAGTGGCAGTATCTAAAACCTTCTGAGCAGACAAGATTAGCAAGTCATAGTTCATTTGAAGGGCAGTATGCTAAGCTTGGAGTGAACGCCTTCATTGGAAGTCGTATGTGGGATGTTTCGACACTTATTAATGTTCATATTTTTCCAAAAAACTCACAACAGCTTAAAAAATTGTTCCCTAATGGTGAATCATATAAATTTGCCTGTAATATTATTAGAGATTATGTAGGAAATAGTGTTCAGTTCAGAATTTTTGTTGAGTCTGAGTTTGATAATTCTGATATTGCTAGGCTGAATAAGAAAGATGTGGCACTAGGAGGAAACGGTATTTTGGCTTTTAGTCGAGTGAATACTAAAAAGTTCTTGCATCTTTCTCGTAAAGGATAACTCACTTTAATAAGGAAGAATATATGTCTTCTATGACATTGAATAAACTGGTTGAAAAACTTAGCCCTGAATGTAAACAAAGTTTGGAGAAGGCGGTTTCTATTTGTAATAGCCGTAGCCATTTTGTTGTGGAGCTAGAGCATTGGTTGTTTGCCATGTTAGAACATCAGCTTGACGATGTTAGGTTGATTTTAAGTGCGTTTGATGTGGATGCTGATGCGGTCAAAAATGATCTAAATCGATCTTTAGAATCATTGAAGACGGGGAGTGAGTCTTCTCCTAGCTTGTCCGTTCATGTAACCACTTTATTGCGACAATCATGGTTGAGCACAAGCATTGAATTTACCGATACGCAAATCAGAAGTGCTTATGTTATTTATACATTAATAAAAGATGACACCCTGTCGAGCATACTCACTCGGTGTAGCAAGCACTTCAATAAAATAGATCCAGGTCAATTGTTGCACGCTTGGCCAGAAATCGTATCTCAATCTCAAGAATCTAATTTCGTTTCAGACTCAACTGAAAAACCAACCGGCTCCACGAGCAAGACACCCAGTCTAGATCAGTTTACGATTGATTTAACGGCCCAAGCTGAAAATGGAAAAATCGATCCCATTTTGGGACGAGACTTTGAGATCAGGCAGATGATCGATATTCTAACTCGGCGCAGGCAGAATAACCCCATATTAACCGGTGAGGCCGGTGTCGGAAAAACGGCGGTGGTTGAAGGTTTAGCACTCAGAATCGCGCAACAATCTGTACCGGATGTGCTGAAGAATGTGCGAATTCATAGTCTTGATCTTGCTTTGTTACAGGCGGGAGCGGGGATGAAAGGTGAGTTTGAGAACCGCTTAAAGACTTTAATCACAGAGGTTAAAAACTCAGTTAATCCTATTGTTATTTTTATTGATGAAGCTCATACCATGATAGGGAGTGGCGGTCAGGCAGGGCAAAATGATGCGGCAAACTTACTAAAACCCGCGTTAGCCAGGGGGGAATTAAGAACCATTGCGGCAACCACATGGGCTGAGTATAAAAAATACTTTGAAAAAGACGCGGCTCTTTCTCGTCGCTTCCAAGTGGTTAAGGTCGAAGAACCCGAGCCTGCAAAAGCGATTTCTATGCTTCGAGGATTAGTGCCTGTGATGGAAAAACATCATGGTGTCTTTATTTCTGAGCAAGCACTTGAGAGTGCGGTCAACTTATCTCATCGATATATCACTGGCAGACAATTACCTGATAAGGCAGTGGGCTTGCTTGATACGGCTTGTGCGCGAGTCGCGATGAGTCAGGCTTCTGTTCCGAATGCCATTGAGCAGCTTGAAAACAACATCTCGGATATCGATTCGCAAATAAGTATGTTATTGAGAGAAGAAAAATCTGGTCTTGATCATAGTGCTAAAATTGCGGCGTTGAAGGAAGAGTCAGCAAATTTGCAAACGGCATTGTTGCCTTTACAAGAGCAGCTAGAAAAAGAGAGGGCAGTTGTTTCCAAATTGTCTGATGCTTTTAATAAGATAAGTCATGATGATACACCTGATGCGAGTGTTTTAGAATCTCTCAAAGACGGCAAGCTAGAGTTGTCTACTTTTGCCAGTAATATGGTTCATTGGCAAGTTGATGAAGAAGTGATTGCGCAAGTGATTTCTGACTGGACCGGCATCCCTGTTGGCAAAATGCAACAGGATGAAATTCTTGGTGTTCTGAACTTGGCTGAAACGATGAAGCAGCGGGTGGTTGGTCAAGATCATGCGCTTGATCTTATTGCCAAAGTGGTGCAGACCTCAAGAGCCCAATTGGCAGATGAAAATAGGCCGAATGGCATCTTCATGCTGACAGGTCCGAGTGGTGTCGGTAAAACAGAAACGGCGCTTACCCTTGCTCAAGAAGTGTATGGTAGTGAAGAGAATATCACCACGATCAATATGTCGGAGTTTAAAGAAGAGCATAAAGTGTCTTTGTTGCTAGGATCTCCTCCAGGTTACGTCGGATATGGTGAAGGTGGCATTTTAACTGAAGCCGTTAGAAGAAAGCCTTACAGCGTTATTTTATTGGATGAAATGGAGAAGGCTCATCCTGGCGTTCATGATATTTTTTATCAAGTGTTTGATAAAGGAATGATAAAAGATGGCGAAGGTCGTGATATAGACTTTAAAAACACAATCATTATTATGACGTCTAATGTAGGGACAGATACTACCATGGGGCTTTTTGAGGATGAAGAAGCCTTACCTAGTATTAAGGGGCTACAGAATGCATTGCAAGATGACTTATTAGCCGCTTTTAAACCTGCTTTTCTAGGTAGAGTCAATGTCATTCCATATATACCATTAAGTAATAACATCATTTCAGAAATTGCTAATTTTCAATTAATAAAAATTAAAAACAGAATTCAATCAAACTATGATTGTGTCTTTGATTATGATGATGAAATATTGAGTCATATTGTTGACAATTGCCAGAATGCCGGTTCAGGAGCTCGTAACATTCACGCAATATTGCAAAATAAAGTACTGCCTTTGTTGTCTGAAGTGTTATTAAGTAGCATGGTTGAAAACAAAAAAATTGATAAAGTCAGCTTGTCATTGGTTGACAATGAGTTTTCAGTTTTTGTAAATGAGTAATTGAATTTAGTAAAAAATGAGGATGTTAAAAAGACAGGGATATAGGGTTGTTTCTTCCTAAGCTCGACCTTATAATTCCCCTGTCTTAATTCATAAGAAGGACATTTTGAGACATTGTCTTAACCAAGGAAGGGGATTAAGCGTACTCCTTTCATTGCAATATAAAAGATAATGATTTCAAAGGGAATTTGGGAAACCAAAGTTATAAGTATCCAGTTTTCGGATGCGAAAATTAAATAAAGGAGCGTTATCAAATGCAAGCTAATACTTATCTAAAATACGGTTCAATCAAAGGCGAAGCGACGGCTGAATCTTTCAAGGATATGATTACAGTGCTTTCTATGGATTGGAACGTAAGCCGTGAAATCAGTTCCCATACTGGTACATCGATGGATCGTGAGTCAAGTGCGACTCGCCTTGGTGATGTGACAATCACTAAACTTCAAGATAAAGCTTCTCCTGATCTTTTTAAAGAAGCGACTATCGGTAAAGGTCAGCCTGCTGTTTTCCACATCACTAAGCAAGGTGACAAAGTAGAAGAAATTATGAAAATTGAATTGACTGACGCTATGATTTCTAGCTATTCAGTTTCTGTTCAAAACGATCGTCCTTATGAAACCATCACTATCAGTTATACTGAAATGATGATGACTGTTACGCCAACAGATGACAAGAACGCAATTTCTGCACCTCTTGTTTATGGTTACAGCGGTGCGAAAGGTCAACAAATGTAATTTGTTGTCTTCTACTTCTAAAGGGGCTCTGGGTATTAGCTCAGAGCTTTTTTTGTTTTTTTGATGGGTAAGGCAAGGAATGCAAAACGAAACGCAAAAAAATAACGTCATACAGATCAACACCCCTCTAGGTAAGGATGCGCTGTATTTATCTAGAATTGTTGCTCAAGAAGCAATGTCGGATTTATTTGTCATTTCAGCTTCTGTTTATGCTTTAGGTCGTCAAATCGCTCACGAAGACCTATTAGGTAAACCTGTTAGTATATTGGTTAAAAACTCAAAGAATGATGGTGAGCGTTATTTCCACGGAATTGTAAGCGACCTGATTTCAAAAGGCTCAAGAGTAGCCGATACAAACGAGCAAAAGAACTTTATTGACTATCAAGTCATTATTGTTCCTTATGCCTCTTCAATGCGCAATCGTAAGAATAGCCGCATTTATCAGAAGAAAACGATCAAAGACATTTTTTCAGACTTGTTTGGTCAGCATAATGTCGCTTTTAAAGACCAGACAACCAAAACTTACCCCAAATATGAATATTGTGTTCAGTACCAAGAAACGGACTTTGACTTTATTCAGCGCTTATTGCAAGAAGAAGGTATTTTCTACTTTTTTGAGCACACTAAAAGTAACCACACCCTTGTTCTATCCGATGACGCAACGGCCTATAAAGAGTGTGATGAATCTAAAGTCGCCTATTCAACGGGGCACTTGAGTGATCCGCATGTATCAAGTTGGCAGGGTGGATTAAGTCTTGCTCCAGGTTCTTTCAAACGTGTGGGCTATGATTTTAAGCAGCCTGCCCGCTACCCAGACGGTGAACAAAAGAAATCAACATTACCCACGCAATCTTCAACTGAAGTCTTTGAATATACAGGGGAAGATGAAAATAATGCTCGTGCAGCAAATCTAGCTTCAATTCAGCTTGAGTCACTACAGCGTGACATGAAACTGAGTAGTGGCAAAAGTGATTGTCGTAGCTTCAGTGTTGGTAAATTATTTAGTTTTAAAAAGCATGAAGACCCTCGTTTAGAAGGTAAGAGTTTTGTTATTACTTCTATGCTGACTACGGTTTCTGTGCCGAATCAGTCTGGTGGATCAACTTCATCCATTAGTGAGGTGTACAGCAATCATTTTGAGTGTGTCCCTAAAGAGGTTCCATATCGCCCTCAGGCCGTTAAAAGAAAGCCAACTATTCAAGGCATTCAAACTGCTATTGTTACAGGGGACAGTGCTGATGAAATCATGGTTGATAAGTATGGACGTGTAAAAGTTCAGTTTGATTGGGACAGAGAGGGGAAAAAGGATTCACAAAGTTCTTGCTGGATTCGCGTTGCTCAGAACTGGGCAGGCAAAAAATGGGGGGCCTTCTTTTTCCCCCGTGTTGGTCAAGAAGTATTGGTCGATTTCATAAACGGTGACCCTGATCAGCCCATTATTAGCGGGGCTGTTTATAACGCTGACCTCATGCCACCGTATGACCTGCCTGCACAAAAAACGCAGAGTGGTATTAAAACTCGCTCAACAAAAGAGGGCGGGGCGGATAATTTTAATGAGTTGCGTTTTGAAGATAAAAAAGGCAATGAGCTTGTTTATTTGCAAGCAGAGAAAGATCAACAGCTTTATGTCAAAAATGATCGTAACGATAAAGTTGATCATGATGTTAAAACTGAGATAGGTAATAACGAAACCCTTAAAGTGAAAATGAATCGGTCTTCTGATATTGGGGAGAATGATACCTTAAAGGTTGGTAAGGTTTTAAATATTGAAGCAGGTAAAGAGATTGTTATTAAAACAGGTTCTGCTCAAATAAAAATGTCTAGTAGTGGCGATATTACTATTGAAGGCAGCAATATAAATATCAAGGGAAGTAATGTAAAAGTCAATGGAAGCGCCATTAGTCTATCGGCTGGATCGATTAAACTTAATTAGATTAAAGTACATAATATGGAAATTATAGACAGCACAACTCACTTGGTTATGAAGTCTGCTCTCAATGCTGGTTTTATCGTTTACTGTCGATATGGTCTTCCTCACCTTGTTTGCTTGCCGATCAATCGACCAGATGACCCTCTTCTAAGCCCTGCTTTTACTCACCTAAAAGTGAGTAATGGGTATTTTGCTGCTCAATTTTTTTCTACTTTACATCCGAGGTTGAATAATACCAACATTGTTTCAACTCTGTATCTGCATGTGACAGCTTCTAATGCCTCTATTTCAGATTTGACGTCAGAAGGGATGATCGATGAGCTTGCTTATTTCGTAGCTTCAGGAAAGCTCTTGGTTATTCCTCTTTATGAACAGTAGATAACATTTATCACAGGATAAGGAGAGTCATATGGGAAAGCCTGCTGCGACAATTGGTAGTATGCATGTATGCCCTAAAACGACGGGGACAGTGCCGCACGTTGGTGGCCCTGTGGCTGTAGGATCTCCTAATGTGCTCATTGGTGGTATGCCTGCGGCAAGAAAAGGTGATATGGCAGTCTGTGTCGGACCGCCTGATAGCATTAGTGCTGGTTCAGGCTCGGTGACCATTAATGGTAAGCCTGCGGCTAGGCTTGGGGATGCTACTTCTCATGGTGGAAAAGTGGTAGTAGGTAACCCAACTGTTTTGATAGGTGGCTGATTTGTTATCTGTTTTTGTTGATCGATTTTATCGTCAATTACAAATATTGAGTGATGCAAGGGTAAGTCCTTTCTCTTCACATGGTTATTATGCTTTGTGTAGGCAACAGCTCACGAAAGAATATTGGCTGGTTAACCAAAAAAACAGAACAGATGGTAAGGAAGCGGATGGCGTTAGCGCTTTGGATTTTGGCGAGCTGTCTGAGTTGCTGGTGTCTAACTTGGACGAGAGCATTCTGAGCGATGCCGCTGCTTTTTTAATAAATGAAATGGGCGACGAACAAAAAGCAGAATACATCAATGCCCTGTATTTTTCTGAAAAGCTTCAGGGCTTATTTAAGGGCGTTGTTGATATCACGGGTTCACATCATCTGCTAAGTGATGCTGTATCGGATAAAGAATTGCGGCTTAGTAAGCTGATGGGCATGACAAATAATGAAGAATCAATCCATGAGCTTTATGACTGTTTTCCTTGGTTAAATAGGTCAGAGCAACACTCTAGTGATGCCATATTGCGTATGTTTACTGATCTAGTGGAAGAGGGCTTACTAGATACAAAAGTCATGTCACTGTTCTTACTTGTGTTAACGCCCAGTCAACTAAATGTTATTGGCAATGTTGCGAGCAATGTTTTGTCAGCGGAGGATGCGTTATGTGTATTAGTAAGAGGTGGTATGGTGAAACATGCGCCTCTAATTAATTCTGTTCTTGCTCAATCTGAAACTCCATCCATACTGCTCCGAGCATTGCGGAATCTACTAGGTAGCTCTCTTGATAACTTGGTTGAGTTTGATGTTCAGTTGGCCGCTTGGCAAGGAGAGCAGAGTGCTATCAAACGCTTTCAGCAGGAGTTTGCATTGAATTGGCCTAAGTATGAGGACGATTTTGCTAATCAGCGGGTGATAAGTGGTTATCCTTTAGTTTCAAAATTTAATGGAGCAAGCAAGCGTGCTGTTAGTTTTTCGAACCTCTTGTTGATCGATTTATTTACGGCGCAGCAATCCTTGCAGCCTGTTGAGGAAACGCTTGGAGCGGCATAAATATGACTGCTTTTTCAATATCAATTGCAGATGTTTCGTTGCCACATGCTTTATCTGTTGATGATGTTCTAACAGGGAGCTTCTTAGAGTGCGACGTTGTTTCTGGAGAGATGACATGGCAGGCTTTTACATACGATTGCATTATGAAAGCAAAGTCGTTATACCCGTTATTACAAGACACTAGTCTGCCCACGATTTGGTTGCTGCCTGCTTGGGCATTTCAGTATCAACAAAAGGAGATTGTGATTGAAACATTTAATCAACTTTTCTCCACAACGCCTGAACTTGTATTTTTTCAAGGTTCTAGTGGTATGGATGCTGCGATAAAAATGATGGCTGAGCAAGGGATAGATGAGGCAAATATTATTGCGGTAGATGGTGTTTATTTAGCAAATTCAAGTGCTGAGTATTGTTATTACGGTGTAGGTGGTTTGACTGCAAAATTTGAAATATCGCCAGCGGGTTGGTCACAACGCTTTTTTCATTACGAAACCACCATTGATTTTATACAACACGATGCGTTTAAAGCATTATTTCTGGATGCGTCAGAAGGCTTGGCGGTACCAATAGATATAATTTTTTCACCAGGGAATGGGGTTGCTCAGGATGGAGATACTTGGTTACATAGCTTGCAACTGCTCGCTCCGCATTTAAGTGAGGATATTGATTATGTTTTTCCTGCTTACTTGTTGGGAAAAATTGGAGCAATGAGTGGGGTTATTAACCTATATTCACTCATAAATAACCCTTGTTACCGTGATTCACAGCATGCATTAATGATTTCTCAAGAGCAATCTGTTCATCAAGCTGTTGGGTCATATGTATGGACAAATGAGGAAGCACACAGTTAATGGATCGTTATTCAGTTGTACTAAAGGGAAGTCGCTACCCCATTTACCTGATAGGTGAAGAAGGTCGTGTACCTTCTGGGTACCATCAGGTGGCCACGGACACCCCCGAAGCTGCCAACGCTCAAATTGCAGAGATTGGACCGACACTGGTTTCTGACCCTTCCGAGCGCCTCAATGTTATTCAGCTTTTGCAAGCTGTCGGTATAGATTGTCCACGCGACGCGAAAGGAGCGGCAACCGCTAGAGTGTTGAAGTCCGCTTTCACGAAGGGCTTGATTACCTGCTATCATCAAAATGTGCGACACACTTTATCCGCTAGCGATGACAGCAATACTCAGAGTAAAAAGAAAAAGGGACCGGAAAAAGTCGTCGGTAAAAAAGCCACTCAAGCCAGCGTCAATAGCACTGGTGCCGTCGCGAACAATACTTCAAGTGAAACGCCGATTACCGAGCAAGAATGCCGCTCTGACCCTGTATCCATGTTGACTGGAGAAGAAATTCTCCCTCTTGTCGACTTTACCTTAGCAGGAAGCCGCCCCTTAGTATGGCGTCGTTTGTATCGTTCTTCTCACTCAAACCAGCAAACGGCCTTGGGCAATGGCTGGCGCCATGATTTTATGGTGCGTTTGACGGAGCACTATCTTCCTCCACCGAAAGTGGGCCCAAAGCAAAAGGGCACCTATTGGCTCGAATACCATGATGAACATGGTGCTTCCCATCGTTTCGAAAAGGTTAAGCCTGGCCAATCCAGTTATCAGCTAAGTAGCAAGTTAGCCTTGCATTACCAAACCAATGGTAAGCAAGTCTTAGTGACCCCCAAGGATGAACATCTGACCTTTAAAGCGGGGGAATCCGCTTGGTTGCTTGAAAAAATCATCAACGAAACAGGCCAAAGCACACGTTTTTATTATGATGCGAAGGAGCGTTTAGCGCGGATTGAAGTCAACAAAGCCCGTGGCTGTTTACTCAACTATAATGCACAAGGCTGGCTGGTCGATGTCAAAGCGTATCATGTCAATGAGAAAGAGCAGTTTGTCACTTCTAAGACCCCGTTGGCTCACTACAACTACGACGAGACCGGCAACCTTATCGCGGCCACCAACCAACAGGGTGAAACCGAGCGTTACACCTACAACGCCGCCAACCTCATTACCAAACGAACTCGCGCCAGTGGCTTTAGCCATCATTTCGAGTGGGATAGCTATGCCCATGATGCAAAATGCATCAAACAATGGGGCGATAATGACACCTACTGCTACCAATTCGAATACGGCCCTGAAAAAGGCACAACCACCAGTATTGACTCACGGGGCAATCGGGAGCACTTTGTTCACAACGAACAAGGCAAACTTACCGAGCACACGGACCCCAATGGCAATATACGTCGTTATGTGTATAACCAAAATGGTCAAAAAATCCGCGAAATCGACCCTCAGGGCAACACAACCGACCTGACCTATACGCCATACGGGCAGCTGGAATCTGTTACTACCCCCGATGGCAATAAAACCACCTTTGCCTACAATCAACTAGGACAGCGCATCCTTACTGTTCTACCAGATAAAACCACCATTGCACGCCAGTACAATGTGTCCGGTTTGCTGCTCAGTGAAACCCAGCCAGATGGCCGTTCTGCTTTATACAGTTACGATAACCAAGGCCACTTGAGTCAACACATTACCGTCGATGGTCAAGTCACCAAATTCCGTTGGAATGAGCAAGGTGAATTGCTGGCGAAACAAGAAAACGACAGCTTAACCCGCTACAGCTATGATAACTTAGGGCGCATTAATGCCACCTTATCTGACTGTGGATTACTGGTTCAGTACAAACGTAATGAACGGGGTCAACTGATTGAAACCGTCGCCTTTGATGAAAACGCGCCTGACGATAAACAACATACCTACTTTGACTACGATGAGGCGGGTCGTCTTATCGCCAGTAAAAACAACAAAGGCGAAATCACGCGACAAACCTTTGAAGGCTTGAGCCAACCGAGCGCCATCATCCAGCCTGATGGTAGTGCCTTACATCTGACCTACGACCAAGAGCGTAACCTAACGGGCATTCGTCGAGATGACGATGCTCACTACAGAATTGCCTACGATGCCAATGAAAACCCTATCCAGATCACCGGCTTCGATGGCAAACAGCAGCGCTACCAATACGACGGCAACAATCGGTTAATCTCGCTCAAAGAAAGCGACAAGCGTATTGTTAATATCCAACGAGATGTCATGGGCCGTGTCATCGCACAACAAGCCAGTGCTCAACAAGCCAGTGCTCAACAAGGTCGTAGCGAATCTCATCAACAGATCGTCAACAATACCAACCGCTATCAATATGACGTGAATGGCAACCTTGTTCGTGCGCATAATCCCGAGGTCACCTTAAAACAGACATTCGATCGGGGTAATCGACTGCTCAGCAGTCAACAAACACAAGGCGCCCAACAACATACGCTCCATTATCAATACGATGAATTTGGCCGCCGTAAACGTTTAACATTACCCGATGGTAAAACGCTTCACTATCGTTACAACCAACATAGCCAACTAACGGCCATTGAATTAAGCGAAGGAGATTCTTCGCAAACGTTAGCCGTTTTCCAATACGACAAACAAAACCGTCTTATCCAACAAACCTTTGGTAACCACATTGCGTTAGAGCAAACCTTTGATGTATTCCATCGTTTAACACTGCAAAATCTCACGCATCCAGAGCAACGACTTTATGATCAGTGTGCTTACCAATACGATGGTATCGATCAGCTGATCGGCCGACAAAGCCAAACGCAAACATCACAGGAAGAAGAAGGTGACTTCGCACAAGCGAAGCAAGAAGCCTTTGCATACAACGCTCTTGGGCAACTGATTAAAGAAAGCGTGGCTTATACGCAAGGCCATCCATCACACAGTTCACAGCGCAAACGCACCGAATTTGAGTGGGATAGTGTGGGCAACCCCATCGCCCAACGCACCGCGATTGAGAGCGATGAAGCAAAAAGTCATCCTAATGAGAAAGAAGAGAGCAAAGGCGACCTAAGCACGGCAGAGAGTGAAGAAAGCGTTGTCGCATTTGCAGAGAATGATCCGTCTATCCAAGCGGTCACGGAAGGGGATCGATTACTCAAATTCGCCGACATCGACTTCGACTATGATGATTGCGGTAACCAAATCAGCGAACTGGGTGTAGGTGTTAAAACACAGCGTTCGTTTAACGCCTTTAACCAACTCACCCGCTTTGCAAAAGACGGGGTCCTCACCCAATACGACTACGACCCGCTGGGCCGTCGTATAGCCAAACATACCGAACAGGGCAAAATTGATTTCATTTGGGATGGAAACCAACTGTTAGGCGAATGCCTAAACGGAAAGTATACTTGGTACATTAACCGCCCAGACGAATTTCATCCGGTTGCGCTGATCAAACAAGGTGAGGTGTATTACTACCACCTAGATCAACTCAACACACCGCGCTTTGTCACCAACCAACAGGCTGACGTGGTATGGGAAAACACCGCTAACGCCTATGGTTACGAAGATAGCGAGCAACATGCTGAACGAGAAGGCAAAAGCAAAGACTTCTATCAGCCGATACGTTTCCAAGGACAGTACTTCGACCAAGAAAGCGGCTTTCACTACAACCGATTCCGCTACTACTGCCCAAAACAACAACGCTTTATCCACCAAGACCCGATAGGTATAGTCGGCGGCATCAACCACTATCAATACGCACCTAACCCTGTTAACTGGGTTGATCCGATGGGGTTGAGTTGTAAGGAAGGTGCGGCAGCAAGCGCTTTAGCTTTAGCAAGGGTGGCGCCATCAAGCCCGTTAACTAATCTAAAACCTATTAATGTCACTAAGATTACGGTTCAGGCGGCTGCTAATGACTCGGCTTATATCGCTGAAAAAACAGTAATATCAAGATTGTTGCCGTTTTTAGCTAAAGCACCTACAACCTTGCTTTTAGCCTTTCATTCATCATCCACAGGCGGTCCGCTTGAAGAAATAAAGGCTCCAGATGGAACTGTTTATTCTAAGTACAGTGATGAAACGGTTTTTAATGCTGTTGGATCTAATGGTGATACTTGGTCTACATACGATGCTCAGGAAGACATTGCTTATCGTACTTGGCTAGCGAATGGAGGCGATGGTAGTATTGATGAGTGGCGAAGTTTGGGGAAACCTATTGATGTTGGGTTGATGGGGGGAGGTAATAATAGAGCTTTAGGATCTATACCTGACGAAATAAAGGATAGTAAATTTAATGCTACAGAAGTCTTGGGTCGGAAAGTTTATAAAAATAATGTTGATGTATTTCCTGAAGCGCCAGAGAATGTCCATAGAAGTGTGCATAAAAGTATTAGGCAAAAAGTTGATGAGGGGTGGACTAATTTAGACTTAATGAATGAAGGTTATGCGCCTATTGGTCCAGATGGTAAGCAAATTAACTTACATCATGTTTTAGGAAAAGAGCCTGGGCCTATGGTTGAGCTTACGAGCTCTATTCACAAGAAGCATCATGTCAAGTTGCATGGTCTTATAGAGGATGGTAATAGCTTTAGAAATAATTCCAAGTTGCAGTACCAATATGAAAAGTTTCGAAATAGCTATTGGAAATTAAGGTCTGAGGATTTTAAATAAGGTGTTTTATGAATGATTATACGAACTTAATAGCAACTATTGAAAAAACAGGAAGCGAGATCTATTGGTTAGGCTCAGCAACAGATGATCAAATTAAAATTCTAGAAGATTTATTGGAATTTAATTTGCCAGCATCTTTTAAGGAGTTCTTAAAATTATATGGGGGAGGAGGAGTCGTCGAAGCTGAGATTTCAGGTATAGAAAATAATGACGCTTTAAACGATTCAGGTGGCACTGTTTACGGAGATACTTTAACTGTTAGGGAAGACTACCAACTTCCGGAAAAACTTGCTGTTATTTTTTTTAGGGATGATGAGGTTTGTTGGTGTATTGATGCTAGTAACTCTAAAACTCAAGATGAGTTTCCGATTGTTAGTTATAACCTTTTTAGTAGAAAGGTAGATCGTAAAATATCCGATAGTTTTGAAAATTTTTTTGAAGAATATTTAACATTGAGGTCCAAGCCTTAATAATGTGATTGCTAGATAAATTGTATGTTTTAGTTACCGAAGATGATAGGCTGCTTAGCTTCGCCGATATTGACTTTGATTACGACGACTGCGGTAACCAAATCAGCGAACTGGGCGTTGGCATCAAAACGCAACGAGCGTTTAATGCCTTCAACCAGCTTTTCGAATGATGGCTTATTGACTCAATATGACTACGATCCATTCGGTCGTCATACTGCTAAACACACAGAACAAGGCCAAATCGACTTCATCTGGGACGGTAACCAGCTGTTAGGCGAGTGCCTAAACGGACAATACACCTGGTACATCAATCGTCCAAATGAATTTCATCCGGTTGCTTTGATCAAACAAGATGGCATCTATTACTACCACCTAGATCAACTTAATACACCGCGCTTCGTTACAAATCAAGCCGCAGAAGTAGTATGGGAAAACACCGCCAATGCCTATGGCTACGAAGACAAAGCGCTAGAAAAGCAACGCACACAAGAAGAATACAACCAAGCACCGAGCGATTTTTATCAACCGATTCGCTTTCAAGGTAAGCGCTTAATTCTCGACATTATTCCCAATTTCCAGTGAAGACGCATAATGACCGTAGTCATTGCCACAACAAGAGCTTCACTATGTCACTATCACCGGAAATCTGGTTTGAACACATCCAGGCATGGATGCAAACCCAACAAACTCAAGTTGACTATTGTCGTCATCATGGACTTATCCCTCACCAGTTCACTTACTGGAAACAAAAGTATCACACCACTCAGCAGGTTAACCAATGTGAAACACAGTCTGGATTCGTCGTCGCTCAATTCGAAACGCGGATATCCCCCCATTCCGGGCCGACGATTTGCTTGCCCGACGGAACGCAGATCTCGGATGTCAGTGCCACTAATATTTCGGTCGTTGCCCAACTTCTCAGGGAGCTTCGATAAATGCAGCCGACACTCCGACCGGCCCAACACCTGAGTTGTGTCTATCTTTATCGCGATCCGATTGATTTTCGTAAATCACACCGGGGACTCAGTGCGCTCATTGAAATGGAGTTAGGCCACAACCCATTCAGTGGCCACCTGTATGCGTTTACCAATAAACGGCGCAACAAAATCAAATGTCTCTTCTGGGAAAATAATGGCTTCGTGCTCTATTATAAAGCGTTGGCCGAAGAGAAATTCAAGTGGCCCAGGCGAACGGATGAAGTCATTCAACTCACTGGTCAGCAGATCAACTGGCTGCTCGATGGTTACGATGTCTCATTGATGAAGGGGCATAAAAAACTGGAATATGAGTCCTTATTTTAGCGACTTATCCGCAGGGTTTTGATATAATAAACCCTGTTAAAATAAGGCGTTAAAGGTAATTTGAATCGTGACTTCCTCTTCTGAAAACCTGAGTAAAATCGAGCAACTTCGTGCTCAGTTAGATGAGCAGAAAGCTGAAAATCAACGCCAAAAAGAACGAATTGCCATTCTGGAAGAAGTCGTTCGCTACCTGAAAATTAAACGCTTTGCTCCAACGAGCGAGAAAACCCATCCTGACCAGTTCCTGTTGTTTGACGAAGCAGAACTGTGTACCGACCCTGTGCTTGACGCTCATGAAAAACAGGATGAAGACCAGAAGAAGAAAAACACATCAAAACCTCGTGGCCGTAAACCTTTATCCAGCGACTTACCCCGTGAGCAAATCTTCCTGTACCTGACTGACGAAGAAAAAATGGGCGCAAAAAGCACTTTCTTCGCCAAAGTAAAAGAAGAGCTGGATATCGTACCCGCCAAAGTTCGTGTACTGGAATACATTCAGGAAAAAGCGGTCTTCGATACGCAAGACGGTCAGACGATGGTGACGGCACCAATGCCGACGAAGCATCCCTTACCTGGCTCTCTGGGAAGTACGGGTCTGATTGCTCATGTGATCACATCTAAATATGTCGATGGACTTCCGCTTTACCGTATCGAAAAAATGTTGAGCCGTTATGGTGGCGAACTCTCCAGAGCGACACTGGCCAATTATGTGATGAAATCCGCACAGGTACTTCAGCCACTGGTGAATCTGCTCAGAGAACATCAAAATGCAGGACATATCATTGCGATGGATGAAACCCGCATCCAGGTGTTGAAAGAGCCCGGTAAGTCTGCCACATCCGATAAGCAGATGTGGGTATCACTCGGTGGCCCGCCTGATGAACGGAGTGTGCTGTTCCACTACGATCCGTCCCGAAGCCAAGAGGTTCCAATCACTTTGCTTGAAGGCTTCAAAGGTTACCTGCAAACCGATGGTTATGCGGGGTATAACGCTGCCTGCAAGCAATACGGGTTAACTCCGGTGGGGTGTATGGATCATGCCCGACGGAAGTTTATCGAAGCGCAAGCGGCGCAGCCGAAAGGTAAAAAAGCCAAAGTCAGCAAAGCAGATACCGCACTCGGGTATATGAATAAGCTTTATCATATTGAGCGTCAGATAAATGAGCTGAAAGAAAAAACGGGATACACACCGGAGCAAGTCGTCGTCTATCGTCAGGAGCACAGCGTCCCGCTCCTAGATAAGCTGAAAATCTTCCTCGAAAATAATGCCAACAAAGTTCCCGCAGACAGTCTGACAGGCTTGGCGATCACTTATATGCGAAACCAGTGGGAAAAACTCGTCGTCTACTGCACGAATGGCGAATTACGTATCAGTAATATCCTGGCAGAAAATGCTATCCGCCCGTTCGTTGTGGGGAGGAAGGCATGGTTGTTTGCGGACAGTTCGCAAGGAGCGAAGGCCAGTGCAGTCTGCTACAGCATCGTAGAAACGGCAAAGCTAAACGGACTGGAGCCTTACGGGTATCTTCATACGGTTCTGACCAAACTACCGTATGCTAAAACAGTCGAACAAATCGAATCCCTTCTGCCATGGAAGCTCGCTAAACGCTAATACTTGGTCGGTTATATCAATACTGCCGAGTATTAATCGCTTACCTTTCAAGGGCTGCTTTTTAGATAGGAAAGCGACCAAGAAAGCGGCTTTCACTACAACCGTTTTCGTTACTACTGCCCAAAACAACAACGCTTTATCCATCAAGACCCGATTGGTATAGTCGGCGGCATCAACCACTATCAATACGCACCTAACCCAGTGAACTGGGTCGATCCGATGGGGTTGAGTTGTAAGGAAAATAAAAAAAGCTTTGCTGAACTTCCCCCACATGAAGAAGGGAAATATTTATACAGAGGGGTTTACTTTGGCCACCCAGACTATGAGAATGCTGTGCAAGGAAAAGTAGTTCCTGGCGATGTTAATGGAACGGTTTCACCAGAAGAACATAACTATGGTAGTAATTCAGCGAATAGTCCATATACATCTTGGACCCGTGACCCTGAGATCGCGCGCAAATTCGCGATGAAAAATGATAATTTAGGAGTTGTTTTGAGAACGCAAGTGGGGGCTCCTCCTGAGGGGGCCTCTTGGTCTTGGGCTTGGTCTCCCGATGAGTGGGGGGAGCAGGAAGTGTTACTAAAAGGTGTAAGAGAGGGATTAGAGGTTTATAAACCATGATTTCTACTAGTCAAATAATAGAGATGATAAATAAAGATAGATATCCTGAAAATTGGGTACAGAAAGCTTTGTCGATATTGAATAATGATCATGCTCAACTTGTTTATTCAGATTGTGGTAGTGTACAGTCTGATGTTAAAAGCGAGTTGTCAACTCTCAAAATTCATCAAGAAAGTGTTAAAAAGTCAGGGGGCAATATTCTAGGTTTTCAAGAGCTTATCACATCTCTTGAAGCTATGACTGATCAAGAGAATTCTACTCAGATCAATATCGTTGGGTATAGATCTGATGATGGGTTAAAGGGAAAGTTCTTTTTTAGTAATGATTATTCTCTACTTTTAGGAGGGCTTATAATTAATAGCAATAGAGTCAAAAAGCTAAGAACTCCTCCTAATTGGGATGGGTCTCAAGAAATGATAGATAAGTATAATTCTCAAGGTTAGTCACAGTAGTTTTGCACCCAATACGACTACGACCCACTGGGCCGTCTATTGCCAAATATACCGAACAAGGCAAAATTGACTTTATCTGGGATGGTAACCAACTGCTAGGGGAATACCTAAACGGGCAATACACCTAGTACATCAGCTGCCCCAATGAATTCCATTCGGTTGCCTTGATCAAACAAGACGAGGTGTATTACTACCACCTAGACCAACATAATATGACTGTTATAACAGGCTATTTGAGCGAATTAAACTTGCTGATAAGTCTGAAAACTCATAGGGTATGAGGTTTTAGGTAGGTTTAAGGATAGCAAGTTATGGAAGAGGTCAATTTTTCTGTTTTTGTTCAGTTGCTGCGGGACGTGTACGAAGATCCGTCGCTAATGGAAGAAAAGCAAGAGTCTCTTGTTTCTATGATGGACGGTATGATGGCATCGGTGCCAGAAGGTTTTGAGGGCATGGCGGCGATGATTAAGACGCATATATCCAATGCATTCAAGTTTAAAAGCCCCAATGTTCAAAAATTTGAGCTTGAGTCTGGATTGATTAAGTTAAACACGTATTGTCGTAAGTTGGGCGTTTGAGCATTACAGGTAACCTAGTATCGCTAGATTTATCGAATTTTTATAGAAATGGTCATCTTTTAAGGTGGCCATTTTTTTGATTGGCTGTTTTCCTTTCTCGCTCTGTAGACATCACAGGCTTGTCTGGCTGTGGCATAATAGGCTGAAACCATTGTTGGGTAATGTCTATGGATGCTTCTTCGGTCACCATTCAGGTGGATGATCAATCTTTTCAAGCTGAGGTGGGTGATAATCTATTAACCTCTTGTTTATCTCATCATGTTGATATGAATTTTAGCTGTCGGGCGGGTGTTTGCGGGGCTTGTGCGCTTTATGATGAAACGTCGAATAGGACGATTTTATCCTGTCAGTCTAGCGTTTCAGAACCGCTGATATTAAGTAGACACTTACCTAGTCAAGAAGATTTATTTCGAGTATTAGAGCGTCGTTTCCTTGACGAGACAGCAGTGGAGTTGGTGTTGCTTGGGCCCAGTGATGATGCATTTGGGGATTTTGTTGAGTTGCAACTTTCAGATGCGAATAAAACCACCATAGAATGCATGGCGTTAAACTCTGCTGGCGAACCACTGGTGTTATTACTCTCAAAACGCGATGTGAACGCCTCACAATGGTCACTTATTACGAATTCTGAAATCAACTCTTTTGTTGTTAGAACGCGGCTCGGTGAGCGAAAAGGGCGTTTATTAACCGAGTTTGATTTGGTTGAACGATCTGTTTGGTTGATTTGTGACTCTGCCACAGAGCACTTTTCACCCTATTGGGAAACGGCTTTGGGCTCAGTGGGAGCGAATTTTTTAGGGCGATCTGTGTTCACAGCCAACAATTCTCTGTCCGAAAACAGTCCGCTTTTTCAAGAAGAATTGGCTATAGCGTTTAATGCCATTAATACCTCAAATATCGAGATCATTATACAAGCCGCTGGTTTGACCCAAGAAGAATGGAATCAGTTGCTGAGTGCCTTTTATATCCGGCCTAATCAAATCCATATCGTGCGTTTACCACACTGAATAAAGATCATGGACCATTTTTAAATGAAAATACTACACACGTCCGACTGGCACTTAGGCCAGCATTTTATGGGTAAGTCTCGTCGAGATGAACATGAGGCTTTTATTAAGTGGCTACTTGCCTTGATAAAGCAAGAGTCCATAGGCGCAATGATTATCGCGGGGGATGTATTCGATACTGGTGCACCACCGAGCTATGCGCGAGAAATGTACCATCAGCTAGTACTTGATTTAAAAGCATTGGATTGCCAACTGGTAATTGTGGGAGGGAATCACGATTCAGTGAGCATGCTTAATGAATCGAAAAGTTTGCTGTCCTATCTTGGCACTCACGTCTTGGCAAGTGCCACACCAGATGCTCTTGATTCCCATGTTGTACCTTTATTCAATGAACAGGGTGAAGTCGCCACTTGGGTATGTGCTGTGCCGTATTTACGCCCAAGAGACGTTATGACCAGTATTCAAGGGCAATCTGAACAAGAGAAAAAGCAAAGTTTGATGCAGCAGATTGCAGGTTTTTACCAAGGTGTGTTTGCTCTGGCTGAAAAAAAGAATCAAGCCTTGGGGCAGCCTGTTCCAATTATTGGTACAGGCCATTTAACAACCATGGGCGGGCAAGTAAGTGAGTCGGTTCGTGATTTATATGTAGGTACGTTAGAAGCGCTACCCACCTCTGTGTTTCCTGCCTTTGATTATTTGGCGCTGGGGCACATTCATCGTGCTCAAGCCATCAATAGCAGTGGTCGTTATCGATATAGCGGATCACCCATTCCTCTGAGCTTTGATGAGTTAGGTCGAGATAAATCGCTTGTCATCATCGACAGCGAGTTATTATCTGAAGACGGTTTTATCGACGATCTTTTTTCTGAGCCAGTGGGCCCTGTTCGTTTGGTGACCATTCCCAATTTTCAGCCTATGTTGAGTCTCAAAGGCAGTTTGGATGAGGTGCTGAAGTCGGTTGCTGAAATCGAGGTGCAAGCAGACAAAACCCTTTGGCTGGAAGTCACTGTGGTGGCGGATGATTACTTAAGCGATGTACAAAAGCGCTTGATGGAAGCGATCGAAGAGAGGCCAATCGAACTGTTAAGAGTGATGCGTAAGCGTAGCGATGTGCCAGCTTCATCGACATTTGAACAGCGCCAAACCTTGTCAGAATTGACGGTGGCGGATGTGTTTCAACAAAGCCTAACCAGTGCCATGACACTAGATGAGGAAGAGACGAAGCAGCTTACCTCATTATTTGAATCCTGTTTGGTTGAGATGGAAGAAAGCAAAGAGAGTGATGTATGAAGATTTGTAAACTCCGTCTTAAAAACCTAAATTCTCTAAAAGGCGAATGGGAGATTGATTTTACCAAAGCGCCGTTCGATGACGCCGGCGTGTTTGCTATTGTCGGTCCCACCGGATCCGGTAAATCGACCTTGCTGGATGCCATTTGCTTAGCACTTTATCATGAAACGCCGCGCTTAAAAGTCTCACCTACACAAAATGAGTTAATGACGCGCCATACGGCGGAATGCTTGGCGGAAGTGGAATTTGAAATCAAGGGCAAAGGCTATCGTGCCTTTTGGAGCCAACGTCGCTCCCGTGGTTTAAGCGATGGTAATTTACAACCTATTGTTTGTGAATTAAGTGAACGCGACGGCACCATTATTACCTGCAAAATCAATGAAAAAATTGCCAAAGTGGCTGAGCTGACAGGGTTAGATTTTGGGCGATTTACCAAGTCCATGCTCCTTGCTCAAGGCGGTTTTTCTGCTTTCTTAAATGCTACAGCCAACGACAGAGCAGAATTGCTTGAGGAGCTGACTGGCACGGAAGTTTACGGCGATATTTCCAAATGGGTGTTTGAAAAGCATAAGCAGGAAAAACAAGCCATTGCAGCACTGGAGTCGGTCAATACACAAAGAAAGCTATTAAGTGATGAAGACTTTACGGCACTAAAAGAGCAGGAACATGGCTTTAAAGCCAAAGACCAACAATCTGAAACGCTCTATAAGCAGAAAAAGATGCTGCTGGATTGGTATCAAAAGTTCCAACAAACGGAATCGGAACTTAAAAGTTATCAAGACAGTCATGTTGAAGCCAAACAAGCACTAGACGCCTTTCAGCCAGAATTAGACAAGCTCGAACTAGCAGAAAAGGCTAATGCCTTAATGGCTGAGTTTGATAAAAAACAAGCGTTAGTCTCACGTTTAGCAAGCCAAGAAGTTGAGTGGCAAGAAGCAAAAGAGACGCTAACCCAGAGCGAAAGTCAGTTTCAAACGCTTGAACAGCAGCAGAGCGAATCCAAAGTCGTTTTTGAAGAAAAAATCGTCCAATGGGAATCGTTGAAAGAGATTATTGCTAACCAAATTCAGCCGTTGATTTCCAAAGAAGAAAGCCTTACAGAGCAGCATAAAACGGTACAAACGCGTGTTCAGCAGCATAAAGATAAGCTTCGCCAGCAAGAAACGCTAAGCCAACAAAAACAGACGGCGTTCGAAACGTTAACCAGAGCCAGTGAAGAGGCGTTAGCTAAGCTGGATCAGTGGCCCAATGGGGAAAAAGTTGAGGCAGAATTGACTGGCTGGCGCCATCAGTTTCAGTCGCTTTCTAATACTCAAGAGCAGCTGACGCAATTGCAAAATGAGCTGGCAGAGAAAGCTAACAAGCATCAAGTGGCGCAGCAGGCTTTTGCTGAAGCCAATCAAAGTTTTGAGCAGAAGAACGCTCAGTATACGCAAATCACTCAGCGATTAGAGCAGTTGCAGGCTCAGATAATGGGATTAACTGAGCAAACTGAGCTCGCTCAGTGGCAAGAGGCATATCAGCAAGCACAATTACGCCAGCAAGATTCGATCTACTTTTTACAGCTTCATAAAACCGTTGCGAACAATCGCTATTCCCAAGAAGAGCTTAAGCGAAAGCTCGCGATGCTAAATAGCAATCTAATCGAACAACATCAGCAATTGGAGCAGCAGCGAGCCTTTTACAAAGACAAAATGCGTCATCAAAAGAGCCTAGAAAAGTTGGTTGAAGCCGAACGTCAGATTACGGCCTTGACGCGTTTGCGCGACGAATTGAGTGAGCACGATCCTTGTCCTTTATGCGGTTCTGTTCATCATCAGCTTGAGAATGCGCATTATCAGACAGACTCAGGGAGCCAGGCAGAATTAGAGACACTTCGCAAAGAGATCGACATACTTACCAAAGAAGGCCAGCAGCGTAAGACGGATAACGAGGTTGCTAAGCGTGAATTGGATATGCTGACTGCCCAGCAATCGCAACTGGCTGAGCAATTAGCCCAGCAAGAAGGCGAGCTAATAAATCTTGGTCAGATTCTATCACCAGATGCAAAGTTGGATGTATTGAGTCATGATGCAGTGAGTGCTTTTGTATCGGCATTACAAGCGGATTGGCAAGCGAAACAGCAAATTGCTGCTGAGCTACAACCTTTGTTGCAAGAAAAAGCACAATTGGAATCTCAATGGCAAACCTTGAATCAGCAGTTGCAAGCAGAGCGTGAGCAAGTCTCTAGGCATGAGTCTCAAAGGCTATTATTGGCACAGTCTATTGAAGGGGTAAATGACAACATTGCTAAGCTGAGTGAATCGCTTCAGCAAGGAGATATGGCGTTGCAGCAATCGATGCGCGCAGTTGACTTGCCAGAAGCCTTCATGGCGATGCCAGTTTCTGAGCGTATCGAAGCCCTGCAGCACGCCATGCAGGATTGGCGCTCTGCGAAAAGTCATTACGACCAACAGCATCAGCAACTGGAACAGCTAAGCTTTGAGATTAAAACGCTCAATGACGGCAAAGCTGAATTGGCTCAACAGTTAGCAAGCGTTGAGCAGGAGTTCATGATACTGGATCAGCAACTCACATCCGTAAAACAAGACATTGCGGAAATTCTAGATGGCAAGGAGCTGAATGAGTGGAAAGCCAGTGTTCAGGCTCAGTTTGAAGAGGCGAAGCAGCAGTATGAAACGCTGGTAGCGCAATGCCAAACAGCGCAGCAAGTCTTGACGTCGAATAAGGCAAAGGTCGAAGCGCTGACAAAAGCGTTTGATATATTAAAAGCCGAGGTTGATACGGCTCAAAAGCATTGGTCTGCTACCTTGCAACAAGCCGGATTTGAAACTGAAGCGGTTTGGTATGAAGCGTGTTTGACACAAGATGAAATGGCGTCATTAAAAGCCACTCACCAAATGCTGAAAGAGGCATCCTCTAAAGCTGATGTGTTGGTAAAGCAAGCTGAAAAACAATTAACAGGGCTGCAAGCCACTCAGCCAGAAGAGGCGAAAAAAGCTGATGTGGATTTAACCACACTTGCTGATCAGGTGTCTGAGTTAGAGCAAGAGCGGCAACGTCTATATCGTCAATGGGGCGTTGTTTCACAGCAGATCAAGGAGGAGCTACAACGTCGGGAAGATGCCAAAGAGGCGGCGAAAGAGTTGCAAGAGCGTCGTGATGGCATGATTCATCTTGATAAGCTGAACTACTTAATTGGCTCGGCCGATGGAGCTAAGTTTAGACGTTTTGCCCAAGGTTTAACGTTGGACCATCTTGTATACTTGGCGAATCAGCACCTTACTGTATTGCATCGTCGTTATCAGCTAGAACGTAAATCCGAAGAAGCGTTAGCACTTGCCGTGGTGGATACTTGGCAGGCTAATGCCTCGCGGGATACTAAAACTCTGTCTGGTGGTGAATCGTTTTTGGTGAGTTTGGCGTTGGCACTAGCGCTGTCGGATTTGGTTTCCCATAAAACCAGCATTGATTCATTGTTTTTAGACGAAGGGTTTGGCACATTGGATAGTGAAACCTTGGAGTCCGCTTTGGATGCATTGGATAACTTGCAGTCTTCTGGTAAAACCATTGGTATTATTAGCCATATTTCGGCGTTAAAAGAACGGATCCCCGTGCAAATTCGCCTAACCAAGCAAAGTGGTTTGGGGGTTAGTCGCTTATCGCCAGAATTTGCTGTGCAAGGCACGGGGAGCTAACTTTTGTATTACTTTGCTTATCTGCAAACACATGAGCGCTCTATGAGTTTTAATGAAGCAAAAGTTTTCCCCAGATGTACTAGAACAACCTTGTAAATAAGCTTTAAATTTTTAGTAAAATCAATGAGTTGTTAGGCTATTCATTATTGTACAAAGAGTGACTAATCAGGCACTATTATAGGGCGTGTAATAAAGATTGATGGATGCTAAAGACTTATCTTTGATGTCTTTCTTTAATCGACAGGCTTGATAGAATAAGTGTTTTAACAACTCATTTAGTCTCTAAGCACAAAACTTATCTTGTTGAGCGTTTATAGGGCACGAAAAAAGGACAGTTTGCATGACAGACTTAGGCTTCCAGTTAAAAGGAAGTGTCGTAACGACCATTTTACTCGAAATTCAAACTTTGTCGTTAGACAGCATTGTTGCTCAATTAAGAGAAAAGATTGAACAAGTGCCACATTTTTTTAATCAAGCACCTATTATTATTGATCTCTCTAAGTTAGAGCAGGATTTACCCCTTGATGCTTTTGATACGTTGATCGTTTCGCTAGCTGACTTGGGGCTGGGGGTCATTGGCTGGCGTTGTGATCAAGAAAATAAGCCAACTTGGTTTTCTCAGGCTAGAATACCTATGTTGCCTGCAAGTAAGGCACGCCCTATTTTGATACCGGAAGCTAAGCCAAAAGAAACGAGCCCTGATGTGGTCGTTAAAACCGTAGTTGAAGAGCGTTTAGTGCCTCAAGCAACTAAGGTGATTACTAAGCCAATTCGTTCTGGGCAGCAAGTGTATGCAGAAGGGGATTTAATTATTTTAACCCAAGTCAGTGCTGGTGCTGAAGTATTAGCAGATGGCAATATTCATGTTTATGGCGCACTGCGTGGCAGGGCGTTGGCTGGGGCAAAAGGCGATACCCAGGCTAGGATTTTTTGTAAAAGTTTAGAAGCCGAGTTGGTTTCTATTGCGGGTAACTTCATGCTGAGTGATGCATTAAGAAAAATTATCTGGAAAGAGCCCGCACAAGTTGTATTAATCGACGATAGCTTAGATATAACACCACTTTAGTCACTATTTTTCATTTTTATTGAGATCCACTCATGAGTGAGTGATCGGAGGATACAGCATTGGCAAAGATCATCGTGGTCACCTCAGGCAAGGGCGGAGTGGGTAAAACCACCTCCAGCGCGGCAATAGGGACTGGCATTGCGTTAAAAGGACATAAAACGGTTATTATCGATTTTGATGTGGGTTTGCGTAACCTAGATCTGATTATGGGTTGTGAGCGCAGAGTCGTTTATGATTTTGTTAATGTGATAAACAAAGAAGCAACCCTCTCTCAGGCGTTGATAAAAGACAAGCGCACTAAGGATTTATTTATCTTGCCTGCTTCTCAAACACGAGATAAGGACGCTTTAACGATAGAAGGTGTGCAGGCTGTATTAGATGAGTTGTCTAAAGAGTTTGAATACATTATTTGTGATTCACCCGCCGGTATTGAGAAAGGCGCACAAATGGCCTTATATTTTGCTGATGCGGCGATTGTTGTAACAAACCCTGAAGTATCATCTGTTCGGGATTCAGATCGCATCTTGGGGATTTTGCAAAGTAAATCCCGCCGTGCAGAAGAAGGCAAAGAGCCTATTGAAGAGCATTTGTTGCTAACTCGCTATCATCCCGAGCGCGTTGCTATTGGGGAGATGTTGAGTGTGAGCGATGTGGAAGATATTCTTGCTATTCCTTTGTTGGGGGTTATCCCCGAATCCGAAGCTGTCTTAAAGGCCTCTAACCAGGGAACACCTGTTATTTTGGATCAAGAATCCGAAGCGGGACTGGCTTATACGGATGCGGTCGATCGATTAATGGGAGAGGAACGTCCTTTGCGTTTCTTGGAGATACAGAAAAAAGGATTCTTCAAACGGCTATTAGGGGGTTAATGTGGGCATTTTTGATTATTTTAAGGCAAAGAGAGCGCCCAGTTCCGCCTCGGTTGCAAAGGATCGTTTGCAGATCATTGTGGCTCATGAGCGCAGTAAGCGTCATCAACCAGATTACCTCCCTCAAATGCAGCAGGAAATCATTGATGTGATCCGCAAATATGTTGAGATTGGCAGTGAAGATGTGCAAATTCAGCTCGAAAACACTGATGACTGCTCGGTATTGGAGCTTAATGTGACGTTACCTGAGCAAAATTAGCGAGTTCATCTTTCTGCGCAGGCTGGTTTCATTGATATTGTAAAGTAGTGCAGTAGAGCACTCCTCATTGTTTTCATTTATGAAACTGGCTTAAAGCAGTCACTTTTATTACATTGGCTAATGATATTTTATCTGGCATGCCTTGCATGCGTGTAACCAAATATAAGGAAGAAAACAATGAAATATGTACCGCTTGGTCGTACTGGGCTTGAAGTGTCAAGAGTGTGTTTGGGAACCATGACATGGGGCACACAAAATACTCAAGCGGATGCTGATGAGCAAATTGAGTATGCTTTAGATAATGGTGTTAACTTTATGGATACAGCGGAAATGTATTCTGTGCCGCCAACTAAAGAGTCTTATGGGAAAACTGAAACCATCATTGGCGATTGGCTTTCTCGCCAGCCATCGCGCCGTCAAGACTTTATTCTTGCGACGAAAATTGCTGGTCCTGGTATGTCTCATGTGCGTGATGGAAGCAATATTTCAGGCAAAGCTGTAATTGAAGCGGTTGATGCTTCTCTAAAACGTTTACAAACAGATTATATAGACTTATATCAGTTACATTGGCCAAATCGCACAACGCCCCATTTCTCTAAACATTTTCCTGGTGCTGTTCGTTTTACTAATGTGGACCGCGATGAACAGTCCATACAAATGCTGGATATCCTTCAGGGGTTAGAAGCTTGTATTAAAGCGGGTAAAATCCGTCATTTTGGTCTATCAAATGATACAACTTGGGGAATTAATGAGTTTATCCGACTGAGTGATAAGCATAATTTGCCCCGCGCTGCTTCTATTCAAAATGAGTTTAGTTTGTTACATACAAAAGATTGGCCATACTTAGTTGAGAATTGTATACATGAAGATGTTGCCTATTTACCTTGGTCTCCTCTGGCTGCTGGTTCATTGACGGGTAAATATTTAAATGGTGCTCGGCCTGAGGGGAGTCGCTGGACGTACGCTCAACGTAATGGTCTTTTCCGAGACACGCCATTGGTAGAAAAGGCGGTTACCCAATATTTGGAAGTGGCTGCTAAGCATAATATGACTCCTGCTCAGTTGGCTTTGGCTTGGTGTGATCAGGTTGACGGAGTTACTTCCACTATTATTGGTGCCACGTCTTTAGCGCAATTGAAAGAGGACATGGCGGCGTTTGATATGGTGTTGTCTGAAGAGGCTCTTAGTGACATTATGGCTGTTCTAAAAGAGTATCCAGTGCCTTTCTAGCTATATAAACCAGATTGAATGATTCTAATCAAAGCCGGTACATGTCGAATGTGTCGGCTTTTTTAGTTCCAAAAATTAAAGATGCACTGAATGAGAATATGAGAAAATAAAAAAGCCGATGCGGTTGCATCGGCTTTTTAAGTTTAGCAAAAAGGCTATGAATTAGTCTTTTTTAGCTCTCTTTTCATTTTGAGCGGCAATAACGGTTTCTGCTACGTTGCTAGGGCATGGTAGGTAGTGAGAGAACTCCATAGAGAACTGACCACGACCAGATGTCATAGTACGTAGAGTACTGATGTAGCCAAACATTTCAGCTAGAGGTACGTCTGCTTTAATGCGAACACCAGTCAAACCTTTCTCTTGGTCTTTGATCATGCCACGACGACGGTTTAAGTCACCAATAACATCACCAACGTGGTCATCTGGAGTGAACACGTCAACCTTCATGATTGGCTCGATCAATTGTGGGCCAGCTTTTGGCATAGATTGACGGAACGCGCCTTTCGCAGCAATTTCGAAGGCAATCGCAGAAGAGTCAACCGCGTGGAAGCCACCGTCGAACAATTCTACTTCAACGTCTAGAACAGGGAAGCCAGCAAGTACGCCTTCTTCCATCATAGACTTAAAGCCTTTCTCAACCGCAGGGAAGAATTCCTTCGGTACGTTACCACCCACAACAGAAGAAGAGAATTTGAAGCCAGAACCCACTTCACCTGGTTTGATACGGTAGTCGATTTTACCAAACTGACCTGAACCACCGGATTGTTTCTTGTGAGTGTAGGTGTCTTCAACTTCTTTCGTGATCGTTTCGCGATAAGCTACCTGTGGTTGGCCAACGATTAGATCTACACCGTAAGTACGTTTTAAGATATCTACTTTGATGTCTAGGTGAAGTTCACCCATCCCTTTAAGGATGGTTTCACCTGAGTCGATGTCTGTTTCAACACGGAATGTTGGATCTTCTGCAACCATCTTACCGATCGCAATGCCCATTTTCTCGTTACCGCCTTTATCTTTTGGTGTAACAGAGATAGAGATTACTGGCTCTGGGAAGACCATGGCTTCAAGTGTACAAGGGTGTTTAGGATCACATAGGGTGTGACCAGTTTGTACGTTTTTCATACCAACGATTGCAATGATATCACCAGCTTGAGCAGAAGAGATCTCGTTACGGTCATCCGCTTGCATTTCAACCATGCGGCCTACGCGTTCTGTTTTGCCTGTGAAACTGTTTAGAATCGTGTCACCTTTGTTCAATACGCCTGAGTAGATACGTACGAAAGTAAGGGCACCGAAACGGTCATCCATGATTTTGAATGCTAGTGCTTTTAATGGCTCTTTCGCATCAACGATTGCTTTGTCGCCAGTTGGGTTGCCTTCTTCATCAGTAAGATCTTGAGGGTCTACTTCAGTAGGGTTTGGAAGGTAATCAACAACCGCATCAAGAAGAAGTTGCATGCCTTTGTTTTTGAAGGCAGAGCCACAGTAAGTAGGGAAGAAAGCAAGATCACGAGTGCCTTTACGGATACAGCGTTTTAGTTCTTCTACGGAAGGCTCTTCGCCGTCCATATAAGCCATCATTAGGTCGTCGTCTTGTTCAACTGCTGTTTCAATCAGCATTTCACGGTATTCTTCTACTTGATCAACCATGTCTTCAGGGACATCTTTGATTTCATAGTTTTCTGGTTGTCCCGTTTCATCCCAAATGTAGGCTTTGCGAGTTAGAAGGTCCACAACACCTGAGAACTCATCTTCCGTTCCGATTGGAAGTACCATGATCAAAGGAGTAGCGCCAAGTACTTTTTTCACTTGGTCAGTTACACGGTAAAAGCTCGCACCTAGACGGTCTAGTTTGTTGACGAAAATCAAACGTGCTACTTCAGATTCGTTGGCATAGCGCCAGTTGGTTTCTGATTGTGGTTCAACACCGCCAGAGCCACAGAATACACCTACACCACCGTCAAGAACTTTCAAAGAACGGTAAACTTCTACTGTGAAGTCAACGTGTCCAGGTGTGTCGATTACGTTTAGGCGGTGACCTTTCCACTCACAAGTAACAGCAGCAGACTGGATGGTAATACCGCGCTCAGCTTCTTGTTCCATGAAGTCAGTAGTCGATTCACCCTCGTGAACTTCACCGAGTTTATGAATTTTACCGGTAAGTTTAAGAATACGTTCTGTTGTGGTGGTTTTGCCCGCGTCAACGTGAGCAAAAATACCGATGTTTCTGTATTTTGATAAGTCAGCCATTACATTACTCTAAATAATTGAGGACGAAATTTGCGCGCTATTATACAAGACTTTTTGGTTAGCAGTCAGGTATTTCGCGCTATTCTATTATATTTTATGTGACGAAAGAAAGAGTCCACTCCAAACCTTTCTATAAAAGCGCCTGGAGCTGTAAAAAATCTTAAATCGACATGAAAATCTGGCCTAATCTCTGCGCAATTTATCTGAAATTGCGATTGGATTCGGGTAGTTCAATATAACGACATAAGTTGATAGTGCAAAACTTAAAATGGCCGTTGCTTGAATCACATTTGAGGCCGCTGTGCCTATTAAGCCAATATTGGCAGCAAGGTAGGCAATAAGCAGTGAAAATTCACTGACTTGGCCTAGGCGAAAGCCCACTTCCCAAGACGTACTCGGGTCTTCTTTAATGCCTTTCAATAAAAACCGAAAAACAACAGGTTTGATCAGCATTGAGCTAATGGCCAGTATTAAGGCTGGCACTATTACTACTCCTAATAAGCTGAAATCAAAACTGGCGCCTATGGTAAAGAAAAATAGGATTAAGAAAAAGTCTCTTAGTGGTTTTAAATGTGTCGCAATGTATTGGGAGATGGGGCTGGTTGCAAGTGCAACGCCAGCAATGAACGCGCCCATTTCTGCTGACAGTCCTAAATACTCAGCTAAAACCGCCATTGAGAGGCACCAGCCAATTGATACTAAAAATATATATTCGTGAAATCGATCAAATTTGGTGATTAGCTTTATCAAAATATACTTCACGAATAGGAAAGCACCGCCTACGAGTAGGGGGAGGGCAACAAGAGGTTTCAGGAACTGCATGGCCGAGCCATCCCCGCCAGCGGCGAAGCTATTCAGCTCCAGCAAAACGCCAATGGCAATCATATCCTGCAAAAGCAACAAGCCGACGACTAATTCCCCTGTATGCTTGTGGTGTAGGACCGTTGTTGGTAATAGCTTGATACAAACAATGGTGCTTGAGAACATCATAGCAATGCCAATGATCAAGCTTTCTGTTTTCGTATAGCCAAAAGCAATGGCGACTATGTAGCCAACAGCAGCAAAGGCAATGGAACTTAATAGGGCAATCCAAGCCGCTTTTTTTAACATGTTGATGAGGTGGCTGGGCTGCATATCCAAGCCAAGGAGAAAGAGCAGAAAAATGATGCCAATATGACTCATTTGATCCATGAGTTTTGGCTCAGTGATTAAAGATAGCCCATAACGACCAAACAATGCTCCAAGAGCAATATAGGCGATAATCATGGGTTGCCTTGTATATAAAGCAATGGAAGCAACAACAGCCGCTCCTGCAAAAATTAAAAAGAAGGAGTGTACGATGGATGCTTCCATTTGTTTCCCTTAGAGAATGATACTTTATGTTATACCCATGTTCCCGAACTAGGCTTTTTACGACGAGTCAAAGGGATGAGAACGCCAATAAGGACGCCGCCAAGAAGTGTTCCTACTCCAATAGCAAACCATTTTTGCTGAGTGCTATCACTCTTGTTATTAGCCTGAGCTTTGGCGGCGGCCAACTGCTGCTTAAGTGTATCAATTTGATAGGTAACATTGTCGTTTTTCTCGACAATTGTCTTAGCTTTATCGGTTAGCGTTTTCATTGAAGCAAGTTGTTGCGTCAATTGTTTTTTGTCTTTCTCAAGATTTGACACTTGTGTTGTCAGCGCGGCAACATTCTGCTGGCTTTCATCATATTGCTTATTTAAGTCGACTTTACTTTGCGATAGTTTAGTGAGCTGTTCTTGAAGCTGAATCACTTGCTCCCGTGTCACTTGATCATCGCTTAAAAAGTAGTCGGCCACCCAACCTACATTCCCACTCGGGGTTTTTACTTTTGTATAGCCATTACTCTTCTCCAATACTTGTAATGGTGTACCGCTTTTAATGCCTCGCTCGACGGCGGGTGAGCTATTGTCCTGTCCTTGACGGATGGCAACAAATTGAACGTCAGATACGTAGACAGTAGTAGCTTGTACAACACCTGATAGTAACAACCCTACAAGAAGGCAAGTTATGCTTTTTTTAGACACGTTAAGACCCTTTAACAATCAATCACTTTGACCCGTTTCCTACGATAATCAGCGAGGCCTAAATACGCAATAGAAAAAGGCCCAAGAATGGGCCTTTTATTAGAGTGCTGACAAAAAATTTAATCTTTAACGACGCAAAAACATCGGTTTGGGATCTATTGCATCCCCTTGATAACCAACAGAAAAGCTTTTGTTTAGTAACAAGGCTTTTTCCAGATCCACATCATCATTGAACTGGAAGGCATTAAAGCCAACGCGCAAAAGATAACCTTGCTGGTCTGGAATGAAATCTCCTAACGCTCGAATTTCGCCTTGATAGTTAAGGCGTTCTCGTAATAGTCGAGCGTAGCTGAAGCCCCGACCATCAGTAAAGGCTGGGAAATTGATGCCGATGACAGAGAATTGAGCAAGATCTACGCCTTCTAGCTGTTCCACACCTTCTCCTGCATCTATCCAAATGCCGGCAACCTTACCAATGACTTCACGTTCTGCAAGCCATCTCGCTAAAGGTACAATAGCGTTGCTAGACACGGCTGTATCATTATCCCGAATCCAGATTTGCTCATTGTCGATAATCTTGCCATTTTTAATTAACTTTAGCATATGCGGCCTCTTTAAATGGTGCCATTCCTATACGACGGAAGGTATCGATAAAACGCTCTTCATCTGTGCGATTGCTTACATAGACATCCATCAGCTTTTGAATCACGCTGCTGATTTCTTCTTGTGCAAATGAAGGGCCGAGAATTTTGCCAATACTGGCGTCATGTCCAGAGGAGCCGCCCATGGAAATTTGATAAAACTCTTCACCTTTTTTATCAACACCTAAAATGCCGATGTTACCAACATGATGGTGACCACAAGCATTCATACAGCCTGAAATGTTTAAGTCAATGTCGCCTAAATCGTATAAATAATCCAAGTCGCTAAATGTTTCTTGAATTTGTTCTGCGATCGGGATGGATTTTGCATTAGCCAACGCACAAAAATCACCGCCTGGGCAACAGATCATATCCGTTAGTAGCCCCAAGGTAGGGGTTGCAAAACCGGCTTCTTTAGCCGCTTCCCATAGCTCAACTAGTTGGTCCTGACGCACATCTGCAAGCACAAGGTTTTGCTCATGGCTAACTCTTAGCTCACCAAAACTATACTGATCGGCAAAATCCGCCCCTTTCTCCATTTGTTCTGCGGTGGCATCACCAGGGGCTTGACCTGGTTTTTTCAGTGATAAAGTGACAATACGGTAGCCAGGTTTTTTGTGGGCAAAGGTGTTACGCTCAAACCAGCGAGCAAAGCCTGCACTGTCCGCTAGCTTGGCAGTAAGTACTTCAGGATTGTCTGTTAACGCTTCATAATTTGGTTCAGTAAAAAAGCTTTGTAACCGTGTGAACTCGCTCATTGGAACCGTGCTTTCTTTTCCTCGGATATGGCTCCATTCTGCATCGACTAGTTTGCGGAATTCGTCAATGCCCATGGCTTTAACCAAAATTTTAATGCGAGCTTTGTATTTATTGTCGCGACGGCCTTTTTGGTTGTAGACGCGAATGATGGCATCTAGATAGGTTAATAAATCTTCCCGTGGCACAAACTCATTGATGGTTAAGCCCACCATTGGGGTGCGGCCTAAGCCACCACCGACAATGACTTTAAAGCCGATTTCACCTGCGTCATTTTTCTTAATTTGTAGGCCAATGTCGTGCACTTGAACTGCAGCGCGGTCAGACGATTCTGTAGCATTTACCGCAATTTTAAATTTACGCGGTAAGAAAGCGAATTCAGGATGGAAAGTAGACCATTGGCGAATCAATTCACAGTATGGGCGGGGGTCAACGACTTCATCCGCGATAACGCCAGCGTATTGGTCTGTTGTTGTATTACGAATACAGTTACCACTGGTTTGCGTGGCGTGCATTTGCACCTGAGCAAGCTCAGCCAAAATATCTGGCACATCTTCAAGTTTTGGCCAATTCAATTGTAAGTTTTGGCGAGTACTGAAGTGACCATAACCTTTGTCATAGCGGCGAGTGATACCCGCTAACGTTCGAAGTTGATCACTAGAAAGCATACCGTAGGGAATAGCAATGCGTAACATAGGCGCATATCGCTGTATATAAAGGCCATTTTGCAGGCGCAGCGGTAAGAATTCTTGTTCACCTAGTTCTTGATTTAAGTAGCGGCGTGTCTGGTCGCGAAACTGTGCTACACGCTCATTAACAAGCTGTTGGTCAATTGCGTCGTATTGGTACATAGAGAATAAGCCGTGGTTAATAAATTTTTAATTGTGCTACTCTAGCAAATTTCCTTTATTCTAAAAATGAATATTTATCTATATCTTTAGCGATTTTTCTAATAAGGCTTATTCGATTAATTAACTCCTCTCATTAACCGTTTAAGCAAAGTGAATAGTGGAAAAATACCCTACTTTTTTAGTTGGTCTTTGGCTTTATAGTCAATCTGCGTTACTATGGTGCCATTAGATGAATGACTGATTTAGAAGGGTTGTTATGAATATTACTATTACTGATGGCGCTCAAGATTACCTTGCTTCACTACTGGAAAAACAGGGTGTAGAGGGCATTGCTGTGCGTATTTTTATCCAACAACCAGGTACGCCTTATGCGGAGACTTGTCTTGCTTACTGCCGTCCTGATGAAGTGAATGAGACAGACGAAATTTTGAATCTTCCTAAATTGAAAGTCTACATTGAGAAAAATTCAGTGAATTTTTTAGATGAAGCCTATATAGACTATGCCACAGAGAAGATGGGAGGGCAGTTAACCATTAAAGCCCCCAACGCCAAGATGCCAAAAGTCTCAGCAGACAGCCCAATCGAAGATCAAATTAATTATGTTCTGTACTCGGATATTAATCCAGGCCTTGCCGCCCACGGTGGTGAGGTGACCTTGGTAGAAGTCATAGATGGCCAAGTGGCAGTGCTTCGTTTTGGCGGTGGTTGTCAGGGCTGTAGTGCTGTTGATTTAACCTTGAAAGAAGGTGTTGAGAAAACCTTGATTGAAAAAGTAGCAGGGTTAACTGCTGTAAAAGATGCAACCGACCATACCGTTACGGATAATGCATTTATGTAACGACTGTTATCGTATTGAATTTATCCTGTGGGGGCTTATGTTTGTATGCACAGGACAATACAGTTGCATGTAAAAAGGGACGATAAAAATATCGTCCCTTTTTCGTTTTGAAACACGTGCTATAAAGGTGTTAATTAGCGATTTCGGTTAGGCAACACAGATTTTAATGCATTGGCCATGTCGCCAATTGTTTGCTCCGTTGTTTGCCAGTCGATGCAGGCATCTGTAATGGATACACCGTAGGTGAGGTCTTTTTTCTCAGCGGGGACTTTTTGATTACCCCAGCCAATGTTACTTTCAATCATTAATCCCATAATGGATTGGTTACCATCGAGAATTTGTTGAGTAACGTCTTCGGCGACGATGACCTGGCGTTCTGGTTTTTTACTAGAGTTTTCATGGGATGTATCTACCATGATGTTCGCTTTCAGGTTGGCTTTGGCAAGCGCTTCTTCTGCTTCAATGACAAATTGCGCTTCGTAGTTGGGTTTACCGCCACCGCCACGCAAGACAACATGTCCGTAGTCATTGCCTTTGGTGTTAACAACCGTGACTTGGCCTGCTTCATTAATTCCCAAAAAGGAATGTGGATGTGAAACGGACTGCATCGCATTGATTGCTACTGTCATTGAGCCATCTGTACCATTTTTAAAGCCTACAGGGCCAGATAGGCCAGACGCCATTTCTCGGTGCGTTTGTGATTCTGTTGTACGAGCGCCAATGGCTGACCAGCTGATCAGGTCTTGAATATACTGGGGGGAAATGGGATCAAGGGCTTCGGTGGCCAATGGCAAACCAAGTTCCGCAAGATCAATTAATAACTTACGACCGATACGCAAGCCTTTATTAATATCAAAGGTGCCATCAAGGTTGGGGTCGTTAATAAGGCCTTTCCAGCCGACCGTGGTTCTTGGTTTTTCAAAATAGGCACGCATGATGATATAAATTGAGTCATCTACTTTTTCAGCCAATGCTTTCAAGCGTCTTGCATAGTCAAGGGCGGCTTCTGGGTCATGAATAGAGCAGGGCCCGATGACAATGGCAAGTCGGTGATCCTTACCATCCATGATGTTTTTTATTGTTTCACGAGATTGCGCAATTGCTTTGCTTACGGACTCGCTAACAGGTAGCTCAGCCTTTAGTTCTGTTGGCGTGACTAAAGGAGAGAATGAGGCAATATTTAAGTCCTCAAGGTGTCGATTACTCATTACAAGGGATTCCTAGTTACTATTTTTTACGTGTTGGAACATTATCGTGTTTTACGTCTTTTATGAACCTTCTTACACCTCATTTTTAGGTTCTTTTTTAAAAGAAGAGGTATTTTAGGCCAAATGCCATTAATGCCGTGGCCAGAAGAGGTTGCAACACCTTGTTAGGAAGATAACTGGATGCATAGGTGCCAAGGTAAATCGCTGGGATGGAGCCAATTAAAAGGCCGACCAGTAGGGTATAGTCCACATTACCAAGCAGCAGATGCCCAATTCCCCCGATTAATGTAAGTGGTACCGCATGAGCGAGGTCGGTACCAACGATGTTCTTGGCTCGCATAACGGGAAAGAGGATCATCATAATTGCGGTACCGAGCGCCCCTGCACCGACAGAAGTCAGCGTTACTAACACCCCTAGTGCAATGCCACAAACAAAAATCAGTCTTAAACTGCTTTTTTGCGATAAGCGCAAATCAAAACTGCTTAGTAACTTACTGCGAAAAGTAATGACAAGTGCTGTTATTAACAACATTAATCCTAAGGTCGTCGTTAATATATGTTGGTAGTTATCTGGCTTGTCAAATTGAGATAGTAGCCATATAGTGATAAGTGAGGCTGGTAAGCTGCCAGCCGCCATAGCGCCAACAATACGCCAATTCACATTGCCTTTTTTAGCATGTAAATAAACGCCTGTGCTTTTGGCGATCCCTGCATACATAAGATCTGTTCCAATGGCAATATGGGGAGGGAAACCAAAGAGTAGTAATAGTGGTGTCATAAGCGATCCACCGCCCACTCCCGTGATGCCAATGGCAAGCCCTACAACAGAGCCTGCTAAAATATACCAAATAAAATCCATCGTACTCTGTCTTTATGGCGATTCGAACTGGAAACACTAGAGGTTTTTTACTATTCTATAAAGTAATATTTTATTATGTTTTTAACTCTTTTTAGAATAAGGTGTCCGATGAAGTTACAGCAGCTAAGATACATATGGGAAGTAGCACGTCATGATTTGAACGTCTCGGCCACCGCGCAAAGCCTTTATACTTCACAACCTGGCGTAAGTAAGCAGATCCGTTTGCTTGAAGATGAGCTGGGGATTGAAGTCTTCGCAAGAAGCGGCAAACATTTAACCCACATTACCCCAGCAGGTGAAAAAATCATTGCTCTAGCGGGTGAGATCTTAAATCAAACGCAAAATATTAAACGTGTTGCGAATGAGTTTAGCGATGAGCGCAAAGGTGCCATGGATATTGCCACAACGCATACCCAGGCCCGCTATGCTTTGCCGAAAGTGATTCACGAATACATTGATAGTTATCCAGATGTAACGCTACATATGCATCAAGGGACGCCTATGCAAATTGCCGAGATGGCAAATGATGGTGTAGTGGACTTTGCTATCGCGACCGAGGCGCTAGAATTGTTCGGTAATCTAGTCATGCTGCCTTGTTATATGTGGAATCGTTGCGTTGTTGTACCCAAAGGGCATCCGCTAGCCCAATCGAGCAAATTGACTTTAGAGGCATTAGCTGCGCATCCCATTGTGACTTATGTTTTTGGTTTTACCGGACGCTCTCAATTGGACCAAGCGTTCCAAGAGGCAGGCTTAGATCCAAATGTCGTTTTTACTGCGGCCGATTCAGACGTCATTAAAACTTATGTTCGTCTCGGCTTGGGGGTGGGTATTGTGGCATCCATGGCCTTTGACCCTGAGCAAGATTCTGATTTGGTAGCCCTCGATGCTTCGCATCTTTTTGAAGACAGTTGCACAAAAATCGGTATTCGTAGCAACACCTTTATTCGTGGCTATATGTATAAATTTATTGAGTCATTTGCGCCTCATTTAACCAAAGATATCGTTGTTGCGGCAATGGAAGCCACTAATCGACAAGATGCTGAGCAGCTTTTTAAAGACATTGAGTTACCAAGATTTTAAGTATCTAACAATCTACATAGTGATGAGATAAATAAAAAGGCGCAGTGACAGACGATGTCACTGCGCCTTTTTTATTGAGTAATTTTGAGATGAGGATCAATGAGAGGCTATTTAGCCAGTTTTATGGCCATCTCGGCAATGCGTTTGCCCTGTGCTTCACATAGAGATTTCTCATCATTTGTCAGCTGGTGCTCGTCCGTATTGCTGGCAAGGTGGCTTGCACCATAAGGTGTCCCACCTGCGGTGGTGCTAAGGAGTGCTTTATTGTTGTAAGGCAAACCTGTCCAAACCATGCCATGATGTAAAAGTGGCGTCATCATCGAATGAAGACACTGTTCATGGCCACCATGCATGCTGCTTGCGCTTGTAAATCCGCATGCGGGTTTATCGATCAAACGGCCAGTCAACCAAAGCATGGAGGTTTGATCTATAAAGTGTTTAAGTGGTGCTGCGATAGTGCCAAAATACGATGGAGAACCAAGTGCTAAGCCTGAACACTCTGCCAACTCGTCTAATGTGGCATAGGGAGAGCCTTCGTCTGGTATTTCAGGTGTGGTTGCTTCGCAGGTCTCTGACACATTAGGAACTTGACGTACTTTAGCCTCAATTCCACCGACACTATTGACGCCTCTAGCAATGTGTTTGGCCATTTCAGCAATTGAACCATGTTTGCTGTAAAACAAAATTAAAACATAGGGGGTACCCATTAGAATAATTCCAGCACTTGCTCGGGTGGGCGGCCAATCTTCGCTTTACCGTTATGAATAACAATAGGGCGTTCGATTAGGCTCGGATGACTATGCATGGCTTGAATACGTTCTTCGTCTGTCGATTCTTTAGATAAGCCAAGCTCTTTGTACAAAGACTCTTTTGTGCGCATCATCTCGATAGGAGAAAGAGCAAGCTGTTCAATCAATTCTTTGATCTCTGCAATGCTTGGTGCGTCTTTTAGGTATAAGCGCACTTCGGGCTGAATGCCGTTCTCTTCTAGCAAAGCGAGTGTTTGACGGGATTTGGAACAACGAGGATTGTGATAAATGGTCGTCATGTTGCTTCCTGTTATCTGTCGTACTGTATTAGGGGAGGGAGAGAAGCCGTCTAACTTTTGGTTGGACGGCTTCCGAGAGTCAAGCTTAAGCTCGTTGCTTAACAATAAACTCAAGCGCATCGGCCTGAGCTATATCTTGGTTTTCGCCCTTAGAGCGATGTTTGTATTCTAACGTACCGTTTGCAAGACCTTTGTCACCAACCACTAGACGGTGAGGAATACCTAGTAACTCGCAGTCAGCAAACTTAACACCTGGGCGTTCTTTACGGTCATCCAGAAGAACATCGATACCCTTTGCTGATAACTCAGTGTACAAGCGTTCGCACTCTGCACGTACGGCTTCGGATTTATCATAGTTCATCGCCACAATGGCAACGCTGAATGGTGCAATGCTTTCAGGCCAAAGGATGCCTTTGTCATCAAAGTTTTGTTCGATGGCTGCCGCTACAATGCGAGACACACCAATACCATAACACCCCATGTGCATGATCTGAGCTTTGCCATTTTCATCTAACACGGTAGCTTTTAAGGCTTCTGCGTATTGTTGACCCAGTTGAAAAATGTGTCCCACTTCAATGCCGCGCTTGATGACAATGTGACCTTTACCATCTGGAGAGGGGTCGCCTTCGACAACATTGCGTAGATCAGCCACTTCAAAGTCTGGGCAATCTCTGTCCCAGTTTAGGCCAGTGACGTGGTAGTCGTCTTTGTTGGCGCCTGCACAGAAGTCAGACATTACCGCGGCTGAACGGTCGACAATAATGCGAATGCCTTTTTCTTTCAGACCTTGTGGGCCAATAGAGCCTGGTGCACAGCCAATTTTGTTGAAAATGTCTTCCTCACTGGCAAATTCGAACGGGGCAACGATACCCTTTAGTTTTTCAACTTTCAGTTCATTAATATTGTGGTCACCACGAAGAACCAAGGCCACAATGGTGCTTTCTTCGTTTTCGTCGATACCTTTAACCAGCATGGTTTTTACTGTTTGAGTGACATCCAGCTTTAGAAACTCGGCCACTTTCTGAATGGTTTTACAGTCAGGCGTGAAGACTTCTGTCATATCTTGGGTGGCGGGACTGGCTTTTTCTTTTGGTGTGACTGCTTCTGCAAGCTCAACATTGGCAGCAAAATCGGACTCATCACTGAAAGCAATGTCGTCTTCACCGGAATCTGCCAAAACGTGGAATTCGTGAGAGTAAGCGCCACCAATGCTGCCGGTATCAGCGAGAACAGGGCGATAATCCAAACCAATACGATCAAAGACGTTGCAGTATGCTTTGTGCATTACCTCATACGTCTCTTGTAAAGACTCTGGGCTGATGTGGAAAGAGTAAGCGTCTTTCATACAGAACTCACGTGAGCGCATAACACCAAAGCGAGGGCGAACTTCGTCACGGAATTTGGTTTGAATTTGGAAAAAATTCACTGGCAATTGTTTGTAACTGGTGAGTTCATTGCGAGCCAGTTCGGTGATGACTTCTTCATGGGTAGGGCCCAAGCAGTAATCACGACCATGGCGGTCTATTAGGCGTAATAGTTCTGGGCCATATTTTTGCCAACGACCGGATTCTTGCCAAAGCTCAGCCGGTTGTACACCCGGCATAATGACTTCAAGCGCACCAGCTTTTTGCATTTCCTCGCGAACAATGCGCTCGACTTTGCGGAAAACTTTTACGCCAGTCGGTAACCAAGTATACAAGCCTTTAGAAATCTGGCGGATCATGCCAGCACGAACCATCAATTGGTGGCTGGTAACAACAGCGTCGGTTGGAGTGTCACGTAATGTAGAAAATAAATAATTGCTTGCGCGCATGATAATAGTGTCTATGTCTTATAAAGTTAATGTCTTAGCCAGCAAAGCGTGGCTCAGTTAAGCCTGCAATGTCCACATCAATGGCAAAAATACCGCCAGCCTGTGGAAATTGTTGTAACTCTTCGTCGGTCTGTGCGCCTCGGCAGGTGCTCACAAACAGTGTTTTCATATCGGGGCCACCAAAGGCGACCATGGTTGGGTAAATAGCAGGAACAGGATACTCCTCTAAAATCATTCCGTCAGGGCTGATTTTTACCACTCGCTGACCTTGATAGAGTGCTGACCAGTAATTGCCTTCGCTATCAACCGCCGCTCCATCAGGACGGCCATTGCCACGGGGGAACTCAATAAAGGTTCGCTTGTTGGTGGCTTGTCCCGTCTCAAGATCATAATCAAATTGATAGACGATATGATTAGGCGTATCAGAATAATACATGATTTTGTTATTAGGTGAGAAGGCTAGGCCATTAGATGTCCAGGCAGCCTGATCGAGAACGAGCTGCTGACCATTTGTAAATTGATGCAATGCTCCTTTAAAAGCATCTTTTGGGCTGTACATAGTACCCGCTAAAAAGCGTCCTTTCGCATCACAACGACCATCATTAAAGCGTGTCGTTTTTTGATCGTAAGTTGCGAGCCAGTAAGGCTTTAATGATCCATTGAAGTCGTCAAATTGGTATACACCCGACCGGAAGGCGGCAATAAAGCCTTCTGTTTCAGAAAGCGAGAAGCAACCAATCTCTTCATCGAATTGACGAGTTTCTAAGGTGTTTGCATTAATGTCAAATGCGTGTAGTTTGAAAGCATCAATATCAACAAAATAAAGCGTTTGGGTGCGTTCATCCCAGCGAGGGCATTCTGCTAATTTGGCTTGTACGTCCAAAACACATTGCATATCAGTCATGCTGACTCCAAGTCTTTGGGTGATTTTAATGTAGGAGTGCTATAGTGCTTATGAAAGGCTTTGATGTAAATAGGAATGTATAAGATGTTTGAGTTAAATCCCACTCTAGAACGCGATTCTGTCTTGATTGGTTATTTGCCATTATGCCAAGTGCGACTCATTAATGATCGCCAGTATCCATGGTTTATACTAGTACCTCAACGCAATGGTATTAGTGAGATATATCAGTTGGTTGAAGAGGACCGCAGCATGTTAATGGCAGAAAGCTGCCTGTTAAGTGAAACCTTGCACGATGCTTTTTCCGCTGACAAGCTAAATATTGCCGCGATTGGCAATAAAGTAACGCAACTCCACTATCATCATATTGTTAGATTTGAAGGCGATGCTTCTTGGCCTGAACCTGTTTGGGGAAAGCTGCCTGCCATTGCGTATTCCCAAGAAGAATTGGCGAGTATTTTGCAGAAGGTTAGGTCACTATTGTCAGACGATTTGACGCTACCCGATGACGATAGTGAACTGTATTATTAACTAATGGACGACACTGGCTGATATTGGAAAGGCAATTTGTATGAATATACGCAGAAGAAAGAAAGCCATTAGTAAGGTTGTTAAGTTACTTAACCTTGCTACTTCTACGAACTCAAGTGAATCAGTGGTTGCGCTTCGTCATGCGGAATCTTTGATTCGACAATATTCTATACTGCAGCGGGAATTACCCATTCTGCAATTGTGTGATACCAGCATGTTATATCGTGTCAGTTGGGGCGGTGCGGCACCAAGACACGCTAAAGAAGTGCCGATTAATCCTGTGTTTCAAGAATCTGTTTCTAAGCGTCGCTTCAGTGAAAAGACGGCTGATCCGAGTAAGGCTTATGCGTCGGTAAGGACCATTTTAGATGATATTGAAGAAGGGTTAGTTGAGGGGGCTAACTCATCAATGGAAGATCCTTTTGCAGAAGCGGTTAAACACTCATACAGTGAGCAATCAGGAGCAAAAAAAGCACAGGAAAAGGACGACTTTGAGTTCAAAGTGTCGGACGCTGATGCTGAGAGTAATAGTGAACAGGCCCATGATGAAGCCCCTACTACAAATACAAAGCAAAATCAGTCAGCTGAACATAACCAAACAGCAGAGTCGCCAGAGCTAAATGATGATAAAAGTACAGCCCCTAAGGAAAAGGTAGCGGAGCCGATGGAAGATCTTCACTTAGATAAAGAGCAGCCTATTTCAGATTCAAAGGAATCCACTTTATCGAGCACAAATGTGACATCTGGAACCATGTCATCTGATAATGTTATTGATGCAGCGCAGGCGTTTCGCCCTAATACACAAGAATTTGCCGATACTCTTAGAACTCAATATTCAACCAGCGATCCAACCATTCCTTTTTCTGATGATAAGTACTGGTCTAAGGTTTATGAGCGCTTGGCAGATTTTGATGAGGCCAAAGTGAAGTCCCAGATGGACGCTCTTAAACAGCAGTTGCAACTGGCAGAAGAAAAGTTGCTGGTTAAAAAGAGTTATCGTTTAGAGCAAGAGCAAGAGGAATTACAGGAACGATCTGAGCGTGCGCGTATTGAGCAAAGTTTTGAAGAAGCCATGGAACGCGCCTTTCAAGCGCGCGCCAAAGCGCATGAGGCATGGGAGCAAGAACGAGCTCGTATTCGTTTATCCAGCTTGCGAGACGAGCAAGAAGCATTGCATGGCTTTGAGTCGCTGACACAGTCGCTTAATCAGCATGTTGAGGCTTTTAAGCAGCATTTGCAGCGTAAGGAAGATTATCGTGCGGCGAAAATAATGCACGAGCTACGTAACCATCTTGCGTTAGCTGTTTCTTCGAGTCCCGAGTCGTCGGAATCTTATGCAACGGTGCTGGATATTATGCAAGACAACGGCTTGTCCTTAAAAGATTTAGAGTTTTCCGATATAAAAAATAAAAGTTTATTTATCCGTCTTCTGGAGCGAGAAACCGCACAAATTGACGATATCCATCAAAGAGAGATATACACCGAAGAGATGCTGGACAAATTTTTGACTGCCAGCGCTTCAAAAAAGGAGTCTAAAGCCTCTGAGAACCCCATTCAGCATATTCAGCGATTGTTGATTGCTGCGAATGAAGGAGGACAATTTGAAACCCAAAAAAATCTAGAACAAGTGATACATTTGATGGATAGTCATGGTATCAGTGTTCGAGACGTTGGCTATGAATACATCAAAAAGTATTCAGTATTTATTCGCCTTATAAACTGGGAAGCGGAGAGTATTTCGTCTCTTTCTGAGCGTGAAGCCTTTACAGCAGGTATTTTAGAAGAATACGTTCAACATTCAGTTCAGGCACCAGCAAAATCATCTGATAAGAGCAAAAATAAGAAAACCTACTAAGGTGTTCGTGATGCGCTCTACGATATTTACTGCAATGAAAGCGCTTTTTTGTTGGACTTGTCCTAAAAAGCGCTTTTTTATTTTCTATTTTGTTCTATAAGCCTCTTCAATAAACGCTCTATGCAGCACCAATAAAGCTTGATGCTATGTCAGTCTTTATGGATTTTTTACGCCTTCTCAAGATATCTATCTAGATATTTTACGCCGTTCATCTCTATTGTCTCCTTATCTACTACATCCATGAGGAGACAGAAAATGGCGTGGTTACTGCTGGTTCTATCCATTGTGCTTTTTATTTATCTGATGGTGGCAATGTTTGCACCAGAAAAGTTTTAGAGAGGCAAGATTATGTTTGAAATTGTGCTGATCTGCCTAATTGCAGTGGCGTTGGCCATTCCACTAGGATCCTATATGGCAGGAGTGTTTTCTGGACAAAAACACATAACCGATGGATTTTTCTCTCCTATTGAATCACTTCTATATCGCCTGATGAGAGTGAGTCCAAATGAGTCTATGACGTGGCGTACTTACGGTATGGCATTTTTGATGAGCAATCTGATTTTAGGTGTCGTGGCGTTTTTGCTTCTTAAATTCCAGCAAGTACTGCCGTTTAATCCAGATCATATTGGGCCCCTTTCTTGGGATTTGGCATTGCATACCGCTATATCATTTATTACCAATACCAATCAACAGCACTATGCTGGTCAAGCTCAGCTTTCTTATCTATCCCAAGGTTTTCTTATTGTGACACTACAATTTGTTTCGCCGGCGATGGGGTTGGCGATTTGCGTGGCTGTATTACGTGGCATGACAGGTGGTAAGAATAATAAGACAGCCAAAGAAGGAGAAGAGCGGGACCTTGGTAATTATTATGTTGATGTGGTTCGTGGCGTAGTGCGTGTCTTTCTGCCTTTGTCTCTTATTGTTGCGCTCTTGCTTGCTTGGCAAGGTGTGCCGAGTACTTTTTCCGGAGCGCAACATGTCCAGCCCCTGGATACTCAGTCATCCATGTCATCGCAGGCAATTCCTGTTGGCCCTGTTTCTGCCATGGCAGCGATTAAGCAACTAGGAACCAATGGTGGGGGCTGGTATGGATCAAATAGCGCCGACCCGTTAGAAAATCCAACGCCTTTGAGCGATGTGATTGAGACCATTGCCATTGTTCTGATTCCTATTGCTGTTGTTTTTATGGCAGGGGGGCTGATTGGACGCAAAAAATTTGCGTGGATGTCCTTTGCTACTATGGCCATTCTCAGTGTGTCTTTTACAGCAGCGACAATTTACAGTGAAAATCAAGCCAATGCCGCATTTGTTGGAGCCAGTGCAATGGGTCCCAACATGGAAGGCAAAGAGGTGAGATTCGGCCCCGAACTTTCCGCCTTATGGGGAGCATTAACCACACAAACTTCGAATGGTTCAGTGAATGCCTCGATGGATTCTTTCAATCCACTCGGTGGTTTGATGGCGCGCTCAGGAATGCTGGTTAATGCGATATGGGGTGGTGTTGGGTGTGGCTTTGTTAACTTCATTGTCTATGTATGGTTGGCGGTCTTTTTATCTGGTTTGATGATAGGTCGTACGCCAGAAATTTTCGGACGCAAAATTGAAACTAAAGAAGTGACTCCGCTATCTAGCTTAATCGTGCTGCCTGCCTTGTGTATTCTGGGATTACTGCCATTGCCGTGTCTTTCCCAAGTATTACGGGGAACAGTAATCCAGGATTTCATGGAATCTCACAGGTTTTTTATGAGTATGCCTCAGCGTTTGCGAATAATGGTTCTGGCATGGCAGGGTTGAAAAATGACACGCCATGGTGGAATCTCAGTGCGGCTTTTATGATTCTGTTAGGACGATACCTGCCTCTTGTTATTCCCTTAATGATCGCTGGACTCATGGCGAAAAAACGTGTGACTCCAGCCAGTTCTGGTGGTTTGACATTAGAAACACCAACGTTCTGTGTCACGCTGATTGCCGTCATCCTGGTTATTAATGTGTTGTCTTTTCTTCCTGCCGCAGTCATTGGACCTATCGGCGAAGCATTGCAATTGTCTGCTGTTCATGTGGGGAATTAATCAATGAAAAATCAAACAGTTCAAACCATGACAATGTCTGAGTTGCGCCAAGCAAGCGTGGACTCATTAAAAAAACTGTCTTTACTAAAAATGGCGTCCAGCCCTGTGATGTTTATCGTTTGGGTGGGTACCTTGTTAAGTGCAGCCATGACGCTATATCAAGCCGTGCAAGATAAGCCTTATGCTATGGCGCTGATTACGACCATCATTTTGTTTTTAACAGTTTGGTTTTCGAACTTGGCCGAGTCAGTAGCTGAGGCAAAAAGCCGAGGTCAAGCCTCTAGTCTTCGTTCTGCAAAGCAATCTCTCAAGGCGTGTCGTATCAAAGGTGAAAGTGAAAGCTGGGTGGCTGCTGCTGATCTGATAAAAGGCGATCGAGTCAAAGTCAGGGCAGGCGAATATATTCCGGCTGATGGTGACATTATTGTCGGAGTGGCAACAGTGAACGAGTCTGCGGTGACTGGCGAATCGGCAGCGGTATTGAGAGAATCTGGCACAGATCACTCTAGTGTCATCGGTGGCACAAAATTGCTCAGTGGTGAAGTAGTTTTGGAAGTAGCGAATGACCCTGGTAACAGTTTTTTGGATCGTATGATTGGTTTGGTTGAGGGTGCTCAGCGACAAAAAACACCGAATGAAACAGCGCTGACTGTTTTGCTTTCTTCGCTAAGTGCTGTGTTTTTATTGATTGTCATGACTCTGCCTGCGATGGCGCACTTTATGGGAGCCAGTTTGGATGACACCATGCTGATAGCTTTGCTGGTTTGCCTTATTCCGACGACCATCGGTGGTTTGTTACCCGCCATTGGTATTGCGGGCATGAACCGTGCGCTGAAAGCCAATGTGGTGGCAAAGTCGGGGAAAGCGGTTGAGGTCGCTGGTGATATTGATACCTTACTACTGGATAAAACAGGCACGATTACTTTTGGTGATCGACAAGCTACGGAGTTTCTGGTCTCCAAAGATGCGGATAGCATCGAGATGATTAAAGCGGCGGTGTGGTCGTCCCTTGATGATCCAACCCCTGAAGGGAAATCTGTGGTTTTGCTCGCGGAAAACAAAGGCATTGATAAACCTGAAGCGCCTGCGGATGCGGAATTTATTCCTTTCTCGCCGAAAACTCGTATTTCTGGTGTTCAGCTCGTTGACGGCTCTTTGATGATGAAGGGAGCGAGTGATTCCATGAAGACGTGGGCGCGAGATCACCAATTATCCTGGCCTGATGATATGGATGGTCTGGTCCGCAAAGTGGCTAAACAGGGAGGCACACCTCTGGTCGTTGCTTCGAATACAGCCGTTTTAGGGGTGATTGCCTTATCCGATGTGGTGAAACCAGGTGTTGCAGAGCGTTTTGCCCAACTAAGAGCCTTAGGTGTCCGCACTGTCATGGTAACTGGCGATAACCCCGTGACGGCTGGGGTTATAGCGGCGCAAGCCGGCGTGGATGACTTTATCGCCGAAGCCAAACCAGAAGATAAGCTTGCTTTGATTCGTGAAGAACAAGCCAAAGGGCGCTTAGTTGCCATGGTGGGGGAGGGAACAAACGATGCGCCTGCTTTAGCACAAGCGGACATTGGGCTTGCTATGAACTCAGGCACACAAGCGGCGAAAGAAGCTGGCAATATGGTGGATTTGGATTCCGACCCTGCGAAGTTACTGTCCGTTGTTGAAATCGGTAAGCAGCTATTAATTACACGCGGCGCTTTAACGACCTTTTCTCTTGCAAACGATGTGGCAAAGTATTTTGTTATCTTGCCGGCGATTTTTGTCACCGCGATTCCAATCATTGGAACACTCAATGTGATGCATCTCCATAGCCCACAATCGGCCGTTATTGCGGCATTGATTTTTAATGCTTTGATTATTCCCGCTTTAATTCCGCTTGCATTGAAAGGGGTTAAAGTCAGAGCGATTACGGCTGAGAAGTTGTTAAGAAACAATATGCTGGTCTATGGGCTTGGTGGTGTGTTGTTGCCTTTTATTAGCATAAAGATACTTGATGTTATTATCAGTTCATTTTTTTAGGAGCCACGATCATGAATGCAAAAGTAACAGACGATTTACATGAGGGTGTTATTCAATGGCATCAAGGTGGTTTATCCAAACAAATCGCTTTGGCTGTCAGAATGTCACTAGTGATGCTGGTGCTTTGCGGTATTATTTATACAGGTAGTGTCACTATGGTAGCGCAAACACTGTTTCCTTTTCAGTCAACGGGCAGTGTGATTGACCATAATGGCAAACCTGTTGGTTCGAAATTGATTGGTCAATTATTTCAAAGTGCAGATTATTTTCATGGGCGCCCTAGTGCAGTAGGTTATGATCCAAAGTCTACCGGCGGTAGCAACCTTGCGCCGAGTAACCTTAAATTGCGCGCAGAAGTGGAGCAACGTAGTTTGGCGATTCAGACATCGGATCATGTTACTGCGAGTCAAATTCCAGTGGATTTATTGGCAGCATCCGGTTCAGGTGTGGATCCAGATATTTCTCCAGCAGCAGCTTTGTTGCAGGTGGATAGGGTGGCCGCGCAACGGCATTTGTCTGTTAATGCGGTAAAAAAATTAGTTGATCAGCACATTGAACACCCTCAATGGGCTATTTTTGGTCAGGCAAGAGTAAATGTTTTGATGCTGAATTTAGCGCTAGAGACACTCTCCGATATTAATAACACTCAGTCCAAATAATGACTAGATAAGATTAGTTGAAGCACTTACCACATAGGGCGCGAAAATGAGTGAAGAGCATCGTGATCAAAAAGCAGACGCCATTTTAAATGCGTTACAGCAATCTTCGCAGGGCAAGCTGACTATTTTTATTGGTGCAGCTCCTGGTGTGGGGAAGACTTACGCAATGATTAGCGCGGCAAAGGAAAGCGTTCAGCAAGGTGTCGAGGTGCTCGTTGGCTTGTTGGAAACTCATGGGCGTAAAGAGACACAAGACATAATGGTGGGGTTGAATGTCTTACCACGTAAGGAAGTCCATTATCATGATACTGTTTTAACTGAGTTTGACTTGGATGCAGCACTTGAGCAAAAACCAGAATTGATTTTAGTGGATGAGCTTGCTCATACCAATGTCCCTGGAAGTCGCCATACTAAGCGGTATCAAGATATTGCTGAATTATTAGCGGCTGGAATCAACGTCTATACCACGGTAAATGTTCAGCATATTTTGAGTTTACGTGATGTGGTTGCTCAAATTACAGGGGTGACGGTTCACGAGAGCGTACCGGATAACGTCATCGACGATGCCTATGACATTCGCTTTATTGATTTGCCCCCCATTGCGTTGATTGATCGGCTTAAGCAAGGAAAAGTTTACCTTCCTGAATACGCGCGAGTGGCGTTAGATACTTTTTTTTCGCTCTCCAATTTATCTGCGTTGCGTGAGCTTGCAATGAAACGAGCCATGCATCAAGTAGATAGCTATTTAGAGACAGCCTTAATGCAAGGAAGTAGCGCTCAAAAATACGCTATTAGAGATAAGTTAATTGTCTTGGTCAGCGCCAGCAGCGATCATTGTTATTTGGTTCGTCTTGGACGACAAATTGCTGAAAGACGCCAGATAGCCTGGTGTGTCGTATGGGTGGATAGAGGCATTACCCAAAATGCCATACAACGCAAGCACTTAAATAATGTGATGAATCTTGCGAAAGATCTGGGAGCGCAAGTAGATACGTTAAGGGGTGAGAATTGCTGTGCTGCCATCCTACCTTATCTAGAAGAGCAAAGAGTGAATACCGTGTTGGTAGGCAGTGGGGCCAAACGTCGCTGGGGGTTTTGGAAAAAACGCCTTTACCACCAGTTGATAGAATCCAACTTACCACTTGAAGTGTGTGTGTACCAATCCCCAGAGATCGTATCGCAAAAGACGAACTGGCAGCGTCGTGGTACTTTGTTCGGGGATTATCGTGGGCATATTTATGGTGTTATAGGTGTGGCGCTCGCGACTCTCATTGCTTGTCCTCTTCAGCAATTTTTAAGCAGTGGTAACTTAGTTTTATTGTATGTTATTTCGATTGTGTTGGTGGGGCTTAAATATGGCACCAGACCTGCGTTGGCGACGGCGATTTGGGCTTTTTTAAGCTTCAATTTCTTTCTAACAGAGCCGATTTATACGTTTAAAGTTAACCAACAAGACGATATTGCTACCTTGGTGTTTTTAGTGGTATTAGGCTTGTTGAGTGGTCCAGCGGCATCACGCATTCGAAATCAATTTATTTTACTGAAAGAGTCAAACCGTTATACCGAAGCGTTAAAAGACATGGCTCAACGACTGTCCGTTGTTGAAAGTGAAGCAACTCTTTGGGATTCACTGTGTGAGAAAGCATCCTCTCTGCTTGGTGCGAAATGTTTTTTTGCCTACCCCGAAGGTAGTGACAATGAATCGCATGTTAAACAGGTAAATTTTTCTTTATCTCAAGTGGAAGAATCTGCAATAGCTTGGTCTTTAACACACGGCGAGCAAGCAGGTCGATTCACACAAACATTAAATGCGTCCCGTATTACGGTTTTGCCAGTTAAACAAGAAAATATAGTGATTGGTGGGTTATTGATTCGCTGGTCAGCGGAGCAAGAACATTTTTTTCCTTTTGAAAGGGATTTGGTCGAATCTATGCTTCAGCAAGGTGCCAGTACTTGGCGACGAGTGCGGTTGGTGTCTGATTTAGAATCAGCTCGTGTTAAGACAGAAGTGGAGCAAATTCGCTCATCCTTGCTATCGTCTGTTTCCCATGACCTTAAATCCCCCTTGTCAGCTATGATGGGAGCGGCTGAAAGCTTGAAAATGTTGGATAAGCAATTGAGTGTTAGTGACAAGGAAGAATTGGTCGATACGATTTTACAAGAAAGCCATCGCTTAGACAGTTACATTCAGAATCTTCTAGATATGACTCGGCTCGGTTATGGTGGCTTGAAAATCCAACGAGATTGGGTTTCGGTTGATGATATTATTGGCAGTGCTTTGAATCGATTAAAACGTTATTTTTCTCATGCAAAAGTCAATTGGGCTTTAACAGACGACGCTCCAGTGTTGTATGTACATGCAGCACTGATTGAGCAGGCTTTGTTTAATATTTTGGAAAATGCTGTGCGTTATTCTCCGGAAAAAGAAGCGATTACGGTGAAGCTTATTGTGGACGCTAAAACCTGTCGAATAACCATAGAAGATAAAGGACCAGGAATTCCAAAGGATGAGCAGGAGCACATTTTTAACATGTTTTATATTGTTTCAGATGGCGACAAAAAAAGTAAAAGTACAGGTATGGGCTTGGCTATTTGCCGTGGCATGATTGGTGCACATGGCGGAACAGTCTGTGCCCGTAACGGGGCTGGAGGCAGGGGGACTCGTTTTATAGTCGAGTTGCCTTTAGAGTATGGTGAACCAAATTCTTAACAAATAAAGCGGTAGTTTGTGGGCATTAAAATAGTAGTGATTGACGATGAGTCTCAGATTCGTCGCATGTTACGAGTTGCTCTTGGGAGCGAAGGTTATGAAGTGATTGAAGCTGAGAATGGCGAAGCAGGGCTAATGACCATTGTTCGTCATCAACCTAACCTGGTCATTCTTGATCTTGGTTTGCCAGATATGGATGGACATCAGGTATTACGTGAAATGCGCTCATGGAGTTCGGTGCCGACCATTGTATTATCAGTACGAAATCATGATAAGGAAAAAGTTGCAGCATTGGATTCCGGTGCTCAGGACTACATTACGAAACCCTTTAGTGTCATCGAGTTGCTTGCTCGAATACGGGTGTGTTTAAGAGATAATATTAAGCCTGATCAACTGGCTGTTATCGACGATGGTAAGTTATACATCGATTTATCAAGGCGCGAGGTTCGTCTTAATGATGCTCAAATTGTTCTCACCCCTAAAGAGTATGGCGTATTGGCGATTCTAGCGAGTTCGCCTAATTGTGTTATTACGCAAACACAACTACTCAAAGAGATTTGGGGGCCGAGCCATATTGACGATACGCATTATCTGCGTATTGTTGTCAGTCATCTTCGTCAGAAATTAGGGGATGACCCTGTTAATCCAAAATATTTAAAAACTGAAGCAGGGGTTGGTTATCGTTTTTGTTTAGAAGAATGACTGGTTGTTTTTTGCTCGATGTTGCGAGGGTATACTGTATTCTTGCTATATTTATTTTGTGAATGCACTGTATATCTTGTCTAAATAGACTCTAGGTCTTTCTTTGCGCTCGCGCATCTTTTACCATTTTGCCTTCGATTGATTCGTAATCCTCAGCAGGAGAGATGCATGAGCATTATCAAAGAGAGTGATTTGATTGATAGCGTAGCAGACGCGCTGCAATTTATTTCCTATTACCACCCGTTAGATTTCGTTAAAGCCGTTCATGAAGCCTATGAAAGAGAAGAGAGTACTGCAGCGAAAGATGCAATGGCTCAGATTCTGATTAATTCTCGTATGTGCGCTGAAGGGAAGCGTCCGATATGCCAAGACACTGGCATCGTAACTGTTTTTATAAAAATTGGTATGAACGTTCAATGGGAAGGAACGAAGAGCGTCTCCGATATGATTAATGAAGGTGTGCGCCGCGCGTATACACTTCCTGAGAATGTCTTACGTGCTTCCATCCTGGCTGATCCTGCTGGTGCGCGCAAAAACACCAAAGACAACACCCCTGCGGTAATACATATGGAAGTGGTGCCCGGTGACACGGTAGAAGTTCATGTTGCCGCAAAAGGTGGCGGTTCAGAAAACAAATCCAAACTGGCAATGCTGAACCCTTCTGACGATATTGTTGAATGGGTCAAGAAGACGGTTCCTACTATGGGAGCAGGCTGGTGTCCTCCAGGTATGTTGGGGATTGGGATTGGTGGTACCGCAGAGAAGGCCATGGTCATGGCAAAAGAATCTTTGATGGAGCCTGTTGATATTCACGAGCTTAAAGAGCGTGGCCCTCAAAACCGTGTGGAAGAGCTTCGTCTTGCCATCTTTGATGCAGTCAACAACTTGGGTATTGGTGCGCAAGGTCTTGGTGGTTTAACAACGGTTCTTGATGTGAAAATCATGGATTATCCAACCCACGCCGCTTCTTTACCTGTGGCAATGATTCCAAACTGTGCGGCGACTCGCCATGCACACTTTGTCTTAGATGGCTCTGGCCCAGCGGATTTAGTACCACCATCTTTGGATGATTGGCCGGAAATTACTTGGGAAGTCGGAGATAGTGTACGCCGTGTTAACTTGAACGAAGTAACACCAGAAGAAGTTCAAAGCTGGAATCCCGGCGAAACCATCCTGCTAAATGGTAAGATGCTAACTGGCCGTGACGCTGCTCACAAGAAAATGGTCGAAATGATGGCCAATGGAGAAGAGCTGCCGGTTGACTTGAAAGGACGCTTTATCTATTACGTAGGACCTGTTGATCCAGTACGCGAGGAGGCGGTTGGCCCAGCTGGCCCAACCACATCTACTCGTATGGATAAGTTCACTCATACAGTCCTAGAAAAAACAGGTCTGCTTGGTATGATTGGTAAAGCCGAACGTGGCCCAATTGCTATCGAGGCTATTAAAGAATTTGGTGCTGTCTACTTAATGGCTGTGGGCGGCGCTGCTTATCTAGTATCAAAAGCGATCAAGAAAGCAGATGTAGTCGCTTTTCCTGAATTGGGAATGGAAGCGATTTATGAATTTGATGTGGTTGATATGCCAGTTACTGTTGCTGTCGACTCTAAAGGAACATCTGTACATGTGACTGGTCCAGCGGAATGGAAGGCTCGTATTGAAGAGCAAGCACTAGAAATTAAATAACGGCGATTTTTAGTCTTATTTATAGATCATTTAAAAGGCTGTCATCTACTGATGACGGCCTTTTTATTGAATTTAACTAAATAATTGAGTGATTTATAGTGTTTTTCTAAGAAGTTCAGCAAATTCTTCAATAATAGCCTCATTTCGTTGGTAATAGACCCACTGACCTTGACGAGTTGATGATACAAGCCCCGCACGTTGGAGGTTGGCTAAATGAGATGACACAGTCGATTGTGATAAGCCGGACTTTTCAAAAATTTTACCAACACAGACACCATACTGATAATTGGACTGTCCTTGAAACTCCAAATGAGGCATTTTTAACCAGCTTAGGATATCTCGTCTGGCTGGGTTAGAAAGCGATTTTATAATGTTGTCTAATTCATTTGGTGTCATTGGGCTAACCTGAGCTGATGTTCTAACTTAATTCGTGTCTTCTTAACCTAAACAGAGCGCTTATTTGCGCGTCATACTGAGTTTTCTACACGCGTAGTGTCACATTATACCGTTTCTTGAGTAGCTAAGGTACGAATAACTCGTCTAAGTCTCAGGCTTTCATATAAACCTGTTCATTCAAGGCAACTTCATCAAGAGTTTTTATGTTGCCTGTCTTAATCGTCCCCTTCTTTGGCGTATTTGTGTCAATGCCGTATATCCTAGCTGGGTTCTTAACTCGTTAAAATACAGGCCAAAATGTCTGAAACTATCAACCAAAAACATTACAGAACTAATTAATTCTTGATCATTTTCTGTAATTTATTTAGTGTTATAGAGTAGTTTTCTGGGAAATTCAGTGATAAATCACAAAAGGAAGAGGACAAAATGAAAAAAATAGTGGGAAAATATATTATATCTCTAATAACTTTTGCTGTGGCTTTTTTTGCCGTATCGGCCTCAGGCGATACTTTAACCAAGATAAAAAAATCAGGAACGGTCACCATCGGTGTAGCGAATGAGGTACCTTATGGCTACACAACACCGGAAGGGAAGCCAGCAGGTGAGGCGCCAACGATTGCAGTTCATGTTTTACATGAGCTGGGAGTTAAGCACGTTAAAGTCGTGGTAACAGAGTTTGGTTCTCTCATTCCTGGACTTCGTGCAGGGCGTTTTGATGTGATTGCCGCAGGCATGTACATTACTCCAAAACGTTGTAAACAAATTCTGTTTTCAAACCCAACTTATAGCATTGGCGAAGGCTTTCTGGTCAAAAATGGTAACCCTGCCAATCTTCATGGATATGGAGATGTCAAAAAGGATGATGTTAAGTTAGGGGTGATGTCTGGTTCTGTCGAATACGGTTATGCTCGTGACTTCGGCATAGGTTTAAGCAAAATTGTTGTTCTACCGGATTATCCATCTGGAGTAGCTGCTCTTAAATCTGGCCGAATTGATGCACTTGCGGGCACCAGCCTAACTATGGCGTCGTTGGACAAGAAGGACAACCATGTTGAGTTAGCACAGCCCTTCACGCCATTGAAGATCAAAGGTAAATCGATTAAAGGTTATGGTGGTTTTGGTTTCCGTCCATCAGACAAATCGCTACGTAATGCTTTTAACAAAGAATTAAAAGGCTTTATTGGATCAAAAGCACACCTTGCTATGGTTGAACCATATGGTTTTGGTAAGTACACCTTACCAGGCAATATGACGGCGGCAAAACTATGTCAATAAAATAAAGGAATCAGACTCATGGAATTTGGAGAAATAGTCTCCGTCTTACTTCAAGGCGCTGTTGTCACGATAAAAATCGTGGCAATGGCCTTGCCTCTCGCCGCCGTAATGGCCTTTATTTTCGGTTTGATACGACTCTATTCACCCGCGCCATTTAAGCAAATTGCTATTTTCTACATTGAGTTTTTCCGTGGGACATCAGCGTTAATTCAGCTTTATTGGATCTATTTTGTATTACCATTTTTCGGTATTACGATTGATGCCATGACAGCCGCAGTGGTGGCGTTGGGGCTGAATATTGGGGCTTATGGAACAGAAGTCGTGCGAGGCGCAGTGCAATCCGTACCTAAGGGGCAATACGAAGCGTCTATCGCATTGAACTTTACGGCGAGGCAAAGAGTTTGGCGAATAATTTTACCTCAAGCATTGGTTAATATGATTCCACCTTTTGGGAACTTAGCCATCGAGCTTGTTAAAGCAACATCGTTGGTTTCTTTAATCACAATTGGCGATTTAACCTTCAAAGCGAAATCTCTTGCGGATACGACATTACAAGTAGGGGAGATTTTCGGGGTTGTTTTATTGTTATATTTCATTATGTCTCAAGCCCTAGCACTTCTATTTAAATTGTTAGAAAAGCGCTTAAGTAAAGGTTTGGGACGCGGAGGTATCAATTGATGAATGGTTTTAGTTGGGATTGGGCATTTGCGTGGGAAGTGCTTCCTATGATTTTGTCTGCCGCTAAAGTGACGTTGTTAGCAACCTTACTGGGTAGTATTTTTGCCATTTTCATGGGGCTTGTGTTTGCTCTTTTACGCCGTAGCCCAAGTCGAATTCTTCGCAATAGTATATATTGGTTAGTCGAATTTATTCGAAGTACACCTTTGTTGGTGCAAATCTTTTTTCTATATTATGTGATGCCCGAGTTTGGCATCAGCATGTCTCCTTTGATGACAGGGGTGTTTGCTCTTGGTCTACACTATGGCGCCTATTTATCAGAAGTATTTCGAAGCGGGATTGATGGCATTGAAAAAGGCCAGTGGGAAGCTGCTCGAGCATTAAATTTAACAACAATCGATACCTATAAAGACATCGTTTTACCGCAAGCGATTCGTCCAATGATTCCTGCAACAGGCAATTATATTATTGCTATGTTTAAAGAAACGCCTCAGCTATCGGCCATTACATTATTAGAAATGTTACAGGTAGCAAAAATTATTGGTTCTGAAAACTTCCGCTATTTAGAGCCATTCACCTTAGTTGGAATTCTATACCTAGTGTTTAGTATTGTCGCGGCATTTGGTATTCATCAAGTAGAAAAACGCTTTCCTAAAGAAGGATTTACCCTAAAATGAGTACGCCTATTATTGAATTTAAAAACGTAAAAAAACGCTTTGGCGACACAACCATTTTTAGCGATTTTAATTTTACAGTAGAAGAGAATGAAATTGTCTCTATTATTGGGCCCAGTGGATCAGGTAAAAGCACACTTCTGAGGATTTTAATGACGCTTGAGGGAATTGACGGTGGTTATATTAATGTTGCAGGGGAGTCTTTGTGGCATATGCACTGGCAAGGTCAATACGTTCCGGCAAACAGCAAGCATCTACATAAAATGCGTAATCACTTAGGGATGGTGTTCCAGCATTTTAATTTGTTTCCTCATATGAGCGTGAAAAGAAATATTACAGAGGCTCCTATGCGCGTTAAAGGGGTCTCTCGTGAAGATGCGGAAAAGTCAGCAGAAAAACTACTCAATCTCGTTGGATTGGCAGATAAAGCTAATAGTTACCCAAATGATTTATCTGGTGGGCAAAAGCAACGGGTTGGCATTGCGAGGGCCTTAGCAATGAAACCGTCTATTTTGTTGCTAGATGAAATCACTTCTGCTCTTGATCCGGAGCTAGTTGATGAAGTGCTGGATGTGATTCGTAACCTAGTAAAGGAAGATAGCTTTACGATGCTGTTGGTCACTCATGAAATGTATTTTGCTCGTGAGATTAGCGATCGGGTATGTTTTTTTGATAAAGGTGCCATAGTAGAAGAGGGCAAGCCAGAAGAGATTTTTATCTCACCTAAGCATGATAGGACAAAAGCCTTCTTAAATGCCTACTTAGGGCAATAAGGGGGTATAACACTCTTAAGATATACCCCGTTTCATTCGGATCTCGTTAGATTAATAAATTAACCAAATTCAGAGTAAGCAATTATGCGTGAGTGCTCTGAATTTGGTTTTTTTATACCTAAATTCAAAAATGTATACAAAAATTATCTCCTTTCCGCTATGGTTGGTTTTTTCAATCATGCTGTTTGAGGATTCCAGTATGCAGTCTATACTTAAAGACTTAAGCTTTAGTGCAGTGATGGCAGGGTTAGTTGCGGTTCTCATCGGTTTCGCAAGCTCTGTTGCCATTATTTTTCAGGCAGCAAAAGCCGCAGGGGCAGACGTTCATATCACCGTATCTTGGATTATGGCGCTAGGTTTAGGCATGGGTCTTACCTGTTTTTTTCTTTCCTTATGGTATAAAACCCCTGTTATTACCGCTTGGTCAACGCCAGGAGCGGCTCTATTAGCAACCAGTTTAGGAAGTATCAGCTATGCGGATGCCATTGGCGTATTTATTTTTGCCGGTGTGCTGACTCTATTAACCGGTGTATCTGGGGTATTTGAAAAACTCATGCGACTGGTGCCAGTACCCATTGCATCAGCTATGCTTGCTGGAGTACTTTTTGAGTTTGGCCTAGGCATATTCACCTCGCTCAAAAGTGACCCTTATTTGGTTGCAACGATGATTGCAACTTACCTTGTTATTAAGTTAATTTCGCCTAGGTATGTTGTTCTGGCGGTATTAACCGTCGGTATTGTCTACGCCTTAGCGAGAAGTCATGGTGCTTTATTCACTAATATTCCCGTTGGTCTAGGGCAGTTTGTTTGGGTTTGGCCACAATGGAATCTTGGTGCGTTGCTCGGTGTTGGTGTGCCTTTATTTATTGTCACGATGACATCACAAAATATTCCTGGTGTGACTGTCATGAGAAGTAGTCGTTATAATACACCTGTTTCTCCATTAATTAGTTGGACAGGGTTAACCTCTATTGTCTTAGCTCCGTTAGGAGGTTTTGCCTTTAACCTAGCTGCAATTACTGCCGCTATCTGCTCTGGAGATGATTGTCATAAGGATCCTAAGCGTCGTTATATTGCAGGATTGTCTGCTGGTATTTTTTATACGGCCGCAGGGTTGGCAGGGACCTCAGTGGTGGCGCTTTTTTCGGCTTTCCCTCAAGCGATGGTTGCAGCCGTAGCGGGTATTGCATTGCTCGGAACCATCGCAATGAATCTAAAGAGTGCCATGTCTGACGATATGTGCAGGGAACCAGCGTTAGTAACATTTTTAGTTACGGCATCTGGCGTGTCATTTTTCGGCGTTGCTTCGGCATTTTGGGGAATTATTCTAGGAGGCATCTTTTTATTAGCATTTAAGCTTTTCAAAAGATGATAAGATCAAAGTAGGTTTGATTGTGCTTTCTGAGAAAATAAAAGACGATATTTTAAATAATGTGCTACCTAAGGGAACACCATTAAGGCAGGCTGAGTTATCAAAGCGCTATGGAGTAAGTAGAATACCAATACGAGACTCTTTACTTGCCTTAAAGGCAGAAGGCTGGCTAGTTCCCCATGGTAAAGCAGGGCTGATGGTTCCTCATTTAAATTGGAAGGAAGCAGAAGAACTGTATTTAATGCGGTCACAGTTAGAAGTTCTTCTTCTGTCATTCTCGTTTGATTTTATTAAACAAAAAGATATGTTAAAAGCACACAGTATCTTAAGTATACTTGAAAAAGATGAGCTAACATTAATTGAGAAGGGGCATTTGAATTGGCTTTTTCATGAAGCTTTATATTTGCCTGCCGATAAGCAAACCTTACAGAAGACTGTGTCTAGTATTAATCAACAAGTGACTCGTTATATTGGCTTTCAATATGGACCGATGGGCTATAAAAGCCAAAGCCAACAAGATCATCATGAGCTACTGACGTTGATTCAGTTAAAAAAGAAGTCGGCCGCGCTGTCTCTTTTGAAAAAACACATTGAGGACGCGGGTGAAAAGTTGACAACGTTTTTAAGGTCAATAGATTAATGGGTATGAAGTGAATAAAGACACTCTTAAAAAAACAAGCGCCCAGGCTTTTACATCTTATGCAAACTACTCAGCACTGATTGCTGATGAGTTTGAGAACTCTCGAAAATCTGTTAAGCAAATGTTAACGACAATTGGCATTGGGCAGATTGATCAAACTGCGACAGGAAAAGGGGTGATTGATGCATGTCGGGCAAAGAAATACGATCTGATTTTATGTGATTTTCGGCTAGGTAATGGGAAAAATGGTTTACAAGTGCTGGATGAGTTACGTCAGCTAAACCTCATCCAGCCCTCGGCTTTTTTTGTTATTATTTCTGCTGAGACAAGTCGTGATATTGTATTTGGTATTTTAGAATCATCACCAGATGATTACCTTGGTAAGCCTTTTACTGAAGGAGTATTAAGTAAACGAATAGAGCGCCTATTTGCCCAGAATGTTGAATTAGAAGATATAAAAAAGGCCTTTTCTAATAAGCATTATGAAAAAGTGGTAACACTATGTAATGCGCACATTCAGCATGAAGGCCGCTACTCTCCTTGGTGTAAACGAACCCTTATCGATGCCTATTTAGAATTAAAATCATGGGAAAAGCTGACGACCCTCTGTGAAGAGACGTTAGCCGTGAGAGACATAGACTGGGCTTTGTTGGGTCTGGTTCGTATGCACGTTGCCAAGGAGGACTGGAATAAAGCGATTAAATCGGCCCAGACTCTTGTTCAAAAATTCCCCCAGTGTATTCAAGCATATGACTTACTGGCGCTAAGTTTCGAAAATAAAGGAATGCATACTCAGGCTCAAGAAGTATTAGAGTCAGCCTTAAAGATCTCTCCATTGCGCCATGAGCGACAGCAAAAAATGGTCGATATCAGTTTAGAGAATGGTGACTCGCAGAGCGCGGTAAAAGCGAGTCAACAAACTCTCAAGCTTGTCACAAACACCATTAATGAGTCTCCCGAGCAGTATTTTCAATTAGCTGAAATTTTGTCTGAGGCGGCAACGGAATTAACCGGATCGGATAAAAAAAGAATGGCTTCTGAGGCGTTGGCTGCGCTAAATAAGGTCTCTAAAAAGTATACAAATGATCATGAAATTCGTATTAAAAAAGCACTATCTGAGAGTCGAGTTTATGCTCGCCAAGGGCAAACAAAGCTCCGTGATGAAACATTGGCATCTGCACAGAAGTTAATAGAGCAATCACCTGATTCAAACACAATCGATGTTCGTATTCAGCTAGGTAAGTCATTATATTTAGCAGGCAAAGAAGAAGAGGCTAAACAAGCATGGAAGGAGTTAGCCGCCAACAATACGTTAACAAGCGCTCAATCCAAAGCCATGTCCGATTTTTTAGATGAGCCTATTCCAATTGGTGCAAGAGGTAAGGCGAAAGCAATCAATGGCAGTGGATTGGCCGCTTACGCACAAAATGATTTTGATGAAGCAATTGAGTTATTTGAAGAAGCTATAAAAATATCGCCTCATCATCCAGGGCTTAATATGAACTATATTCAAGCGGCCCTAAAAAAGATGGAGAAAAAATCGAAGGACGCATTTTTATTAGCAGAATGTAAACAAGCCTTAACGAGAGCGGGTCATATTACATCGACTCATAAGCAGTATTCTCGTTATATTAAGTTGAAAAAGCTAATCTCTAAAAGTGAGCAATTATAGTCATGAACGACGTAGAAAGAAAAAATGAGTTTTATCACGTAATGGATGCGTCTATTCAAGATATGAAAAACTCTCTAAATTTGCTGCAGCATACGCTTGAGAAGATGCCAACAGATGATAAAGGGATTTCATTAGATAGATTTGAGGCAAAAACGCTGCACTATGAAGTCACTCGGCTACAAAATAGCACTGAGCAGCTTTATAGTCTTTATTTACTTGAAAATGAAAAATTGAGCTTGCAGTTCAAAGAAGTGTATATACTGGAGCTGATTGAAGAGAGAATGATTTCTCATGCTGCGCTATTGTCACGATTTAACGTACAAGTTGATTTTGATATTGATGAGCAAATATATGTTTATAGTGATGCAGCAATACTTTCTCAAGTTTTAGACATAGCACTGGTCAACGCGGCCCGATACACAGATAATCGTATTGATATCAAGGTTTGTCCTGTTGATGATGGTGCGATTATTACACTGGAAGATAATGGTCACGGCTACCCTGACTTTGTTTTGGAAGACTTTGCGAATGTGGTAACTGAAAAAGAGTTGGCTAATTTAACAAATCAAATGTTAGCTTGGTATTTCTGCCATAGCATTGCCCATATGCATCATAGTAAAAAAGTAAAAGGTTGGGTGAAGTTGGATAATGATGGCGAGTTAGGAGGCAGTCGTTTCCAGATTTTTATTCCCTGATATGGTGTTGGAATGCATAGTGCCACTAGGCTTTGTACTTATGTGGCACTCATTGATGATATAAATATATATGGGAGTAGAAGCCAGTTTATTGCGGGAGATAAATAGCTAAGCGAGCACCTTTTAACCTCGGTGAGCTTTCTTTTTTCAAGAAGCCTGATTTTCCTTTACTGATGTGGGCATTCGCTGAGAGCTGAGCAAAGTAGAGGCCTAGTCCCGTGTTGGATTCGACTAAATCTTCCTCTTCATTATTATCAAATCCATCTCCGTCGTCATCAATGCCAATAACGAGGTAGTCATCTTCTATAGCGGCATTGATTTCTATTGAGCTTCGGGCAAACCTCAGTGCATTATATACAGCAGTGCCTACGACGGCAGTCATCAATCTTTCATCAAATACACCCATCAGGTTTTCAGGGCATGCATAAGTTAATTTGAGGTTTTTTGCATTTGCAGAGCCGAGTAGTGCAAAGACCTGATCATCTAAAAATTCGTCAATAGAAAAGGTATCGACATGAAGCTGATACCCATCCGAAGCCAGTTTATATAAGTAAAGGTATTCCACCCACTCGTCATTGAGCTTTTTTAAAGACTCTTCAATAACCGTAATTTTTTTATTTTTACTATCACTCTCAGGAATTGACTCCTTGAGTCCTTGGAGCTGATATAAAAGAGTGCCAACTTGGTTCTTACTCTCATGGATGGCGCTTGCTAAGATAGTACTAATGTCCATTTTCTTCATTTTGTTCCCCAAAAGCGACGTGGTAATGAGTAAGTTGTTGGTCGGTTGGTGCTGTAGCCTCACCGGACTCTGCTTCTTGTTCCCAAAGCTTCAAAAAGCCCTTTGCTGTAACCAAATCTTTCTCTAACAGGGCCAATTCTAGTTGATAAGAATAAGTTTTTGCTCTGGTATCTGGCTCTTCGAAAAAATAACGATGTATTTTTTTAAGTGTAATATTAAATTGTTCTTTTTGTCTGCTTTGTAAGGGTGCAGACTCAGCGAGTTTGACAATGGACTCAATGTGGTGGAGATAGACCCCCGATGTATTGTAGCAAGAGTGTTTGGCAAGAAATACAGCACGGCGAAAAGCCATTTCTGCTGTTAAATAATCACCTATTGTAAAGCTTAGCTCGCCAAGGTGGATTTGTCTTAGTAAATTTTTGGGAGAGCGTTGCAGGGCTTCTAGTAGAATGGACTGCGCCTCGTGATGTTTTTTTTGCGCAGTTTTTATTTTAGCAAGCCAATCATAAGCACTAACAAAAAAGCGATTATCAAGCATCAACTGTCGAAATTTATTTTCCGCCTTATCGAGAATCCCCATGTAGAAACAGGCTTTGGCTTCACCAAAAAGAGCCCATGGCATCTTTCTATCTTGCAAGATATTGCCAAACAAGGTTAAAGCTTGCTCATATTGCTCTTTTTCTAATAGGCAATCGCCGATAACTCGTTGACATTTCCCCTCTAAAGAAGGGTGCTGTTCCATAACCTTTTTTGCTTCTTCCATGGCCTTATCGTAATCTTTTTGATCTAAGGCTTTATTGACTGTATAGAGGCGACTCTTCATCTCTAACAGCTTGCTTAAGCGTCGTTGTAAAACAGCTTGTGAAAACGGCTTGGTAATGTAGCCATCAGGTTGGAATTCAATAGCCCCCATTACCATTTCGATAGACGTTTCCGCCGTTACCATCAAGTAGGTCGCAGTATTAGGAATAAGATTGGAGTGTCGAACTTCTTCCAAAAGTTGTTGGCCGTCTTTACCATTACCGAGGTTGTAATCAGATAAAATAACATCAAAAGATTGTGTTTTTAGTAGCTCCATCGCTGTTTCCGCTTTCATCGCAATTTCAATGTGCTGAAAGCCAAAATCGCTTAGCATTTTCTTTTGCATGATGCGAGCTTCGGCCATATCTTCTATGAGCAAAGCTTTTTTATTTGCAAAATCGCTACTATCCATACAAGGATCCGTTTTGTCTAATGAGAGTTAAAGAAATGATTTATTTGGGTCTGACTCTAGCGTACCGGAAAATATTTCCTCTTCATCTGATGTCTGCTGTGGGATGGCGTAAGACTCGCTAGCCCATTCCCCTAGGTCAATTAACTTGCATTTTGCACTGCAAAAAGGGCGATCAACATTATCGGTGCTCCATTCTGTTTTTTTTTGGCAAGTAGGGCATGCAATCATGGTCATTTTTAATACTCGTTCTCTTATAATAGCTCTAAAATTTGATTATGTAATTTTTTTACTTTATTTCTTAAATCATTAATATCATTATCATTGTTGATGATGAGATCAGCTTTTTTTAAACGCTCTTCATTAGTTAATTGACTGGCAAAGATACTATCTATCTGCTCCGAAGATACATTATCTCTTACTAATACTCTTTCCCTTTGAGTTTTAGAAGAGGCATCTATAGCAACCGTCAATCTGCAAATAGTGTTCTGTTTTGTCTCAAATAAAAGAGGGTGAACCAATAGTACGTATGTTGAAGTTGATTGAGCTAATCTCGTTTGAAGGTTATCGCGAATAATTGGATGAGTTAAGGACTCAAGCCACAGCTTCTCTTTAGGCTGTTTGAAAATAATGTCACGGAGGGCTTTACGATTCAAACAACCATCTTGTTGCAATATCTCTTTGCCAAAATGCTTCTGGATCTCATTGAGACAATAAGACCCTACAGCAACAACGTCACGAGCAACGTCATCGGCATCAACACTTTGTATTCCGAGTTCATTAAAAATAGTCGCAATAGTTGACTTTCCTGACCCGATGCCACCAGCCAGTCCAACAATAGGTATTTTTTTTTCTACAGTCATAAATTCAAATAATAATAATGAATGATCCCTGAAAGAAACAAAAACGGTCCAAAGGGAATCGGCTCTTTGTTTTTTTCACGGTACAGTAAAATATACAATATCCCTATTAAGCTAGCATAGAGTAACAACGTAGTTAAATGTAATACCCCTAGCCATGCTCCAAGCGTAGCAAGAAGTTTGACATCTCCCAACCCGATGGCTTCAATGTTTCTAATTTTCAAGTATCCCCAACGCAGAAGGTAAACAGCACTATACCCCACAATCATACCAAGAACCGCATTTTCCAATGTGCCCGAGTGGATGTTTAGGAGTAGAGCGGCGGCAAGGGCAATTAAACAACACTCGTCTGGAATGAGTTTATGCTGGTAGTCGATAATGGCAGCAGTAAGCAAGGAACACATCAATAGGCTATTGAGTGACAGCTCTATTAGGTCGTGGCAAGTTATTAAAAGAGGGAGACAGATACATAAGCAAGTACTTTCTATAAGGACATAATGTGGTGAAATCCGCATTTGGCAATATCGGCATCGGCCTTGTAACAAGCCATAACTAAGTATTGGGATTAAGTCTTTCCAAGAGAGTGTGTGATGGCAACTCTCGCACCGTGAGCGTCCAGTCGATATGCTTTCTGGTATTTCAGCCTCAAAAGGTATACCGAGAGCATTGTGCGCCTCCTTTTGCCATAGATACTCGCTTAAACGCGGCCAGCGAACAGTAAATAAAGCAGCAAAGCTGCCAAAGCTAAGAATGATAAGGGCAAAAAAAGACGATTGAGTTGGAGTTAATAACATTTAAGGGATCTCTAATAGTGGTCTATAAAGCGATAACAAAGATGAAGTGACAAAGCTACCGGCGATGATCAGGCACAAAGCTGGAATGAGTTTTTCGTATAAGGACACGGCTTTCGACCATTTTTTAGTGTGTTGGAGCTTTGCCAGTTTGAGGGCTCGTTCTATACTGCCGCCTTGAGAAGTGGAGTGTAGGGCAACTCTTGCTTCATTGGGAAACCAATATATTGGGAAGCTTTGCTGATAATCCTGTCCAAGTTTTAGTTTGTAATACACCATTAAGATATCGTGTTTTATACCACTGTGTTCAAAATAACGAGGCATTGAATAAAGTGCTTGTTGTAGAGGAGAGCCCGTTTTACGTGTTGTCTCCAAAAGAGCAAATAATTTCGCTAAACGAAAATGTGGATTCAGCCTTTCAAATAGGTTACTGGCATTACCGTTGGCCAAGCTGATGGCAACATAACCTTGTATTAGGGTGGTAATAGAGTAAAGGCTGATATCCAATAGGATGTCGAGTAGGTGGTGGCTTGTCGCCTTGGTCAAAAAGAACGTATGCAGTATTTTCATAATCAGAGAGATTTGAATGATACAAAAGGGATAAGCAATACTTTTCAATAGTCGGTTTGACCAGTTTAACAGCGTCTCTAATTGTAAAATCGACACTGATAAACTTTGCTCCAAATCTTCTCTTGAGCCTTCAGGTCGGATTAACTTGCAATATGCTTGGGCGTGAGTGGTACTAAGGTTGGAAATAATCCGATTAAAGTCCGTGCCCTTTTTCATTTCTTCTAGAATCGCTTGACTGTTTTTTGAAAGGTGTGAGTCGCTGCTTATCTGAGACAGATTGTCTATTGCTTGATTAATTTGAAACCCAGATTGCAGCGCACTCTGCAGCTCTTGGTAGAAACCTAATAATCGCTTGTAATTAAATTTTTTTGGGTGCCAAACGGACCATTTAACTCGCCACGTTCCCTGGTTAATAAGAAAGAGCTGCAAGTCCTTTTCTGAGTCAAAAAAATGGTACTGCTTGTGGTCTTTTTGAGATTGGATCTTATACCAAGGCATCGACATCACTATGAATATTGGATTTATTGTAAGCACACCAGAGCTTAGGTGAGGATAATAGAGTTTGGTAATCTAAAGGTAGGGTCCCTTGCCATCTAGGAGCAAGGGCAGTGAACCGTGCATGTTGGCTGTCTTTTTGATAGTTCATGTTTTGATGAATAATCAAACGGACAGAGCTAACAAATGAGAAAAAATCTACATTCCAGTTATGACATCGATAAACCGCATCTAACGCTGAGTTGGTATGCAATGTCGCTAAGACTAAGTGTCCTGTTAAAGCAGCGGATAAAGCGAGATTGGCTGTTTCCGAATCTCTGATTTCACCAATCATGATAACATCTGGGTCTTGTCTCAGTAGCGATTTTAATATAGTCGTTGGGTGTTGCCCAATGCTTGGATTAGGTTCACATTGGTATACATTGGGTATCTCATACTCGACGGGGTCTTCTATAGTGAAGAGTGTTTTATTCCCCTTTTTATTTAGATAATTTAAGCAAGAATATAGCGTGGTACTTTTCCCAGCACCAGTTGCCCCACAGGCTAAAATTAAGCCACTGCCCATATCAAGCGCATATTTTAAGGCCTTTAATAACAAGGGGGGCATACCAATTCTATCGAGATCAAAGCGACACTTCTCTGGCAACAGCCTCATTGCAACTTTTTCACCTTTTACAGTAGCGATGATACTCACTCGCACAAAAGTATCTTGTTGTTGATGAGAGAAAGTAAACTGTCCTTCTTGATTACGCCGTGTTTCAGATAGGTCTAAATTGGAACGCATTTTTACTCGGTTAATTAGTGTGTTGGATGCATCCAGCTTAGTTAGCGGCGAGACTTGCCCTAAATGACGCAGGGAAACCTGAATATGTTCTTTGGTTTGCTCAATATGTATGTCTGTCGCATTAGACTGAGTGGCTCTCAGGAGAATTTCTTCTAGGGTCATTTAATTGCCCTCCAAAGGCGATGTCTTAATACTGGTGCACTTAGGGGGTAAAACCGATGTTTTCAAATCGGATTCACAATGCCACTGACGGTTTTTATCACGAGTATAGGTAATGGTTTGACCAGCATCGATGCCGGTATCATCATTAAGTGTGATGACAATATTTCCTGTCGCTTTAGTTGGATTTGTGACCCTAATACTTTTGGCTATTGAGTCATCTGGAAGGGGTTGAGTCAGCGTTTTAAAGGCCTGTTCAGCTGGAAATTTACCGTTCAGAAGGATGTATTCTTCTACTAAAGACTGGTTTTGGGTGGCCAAATTTTCCGCCTCAACCAGTTTTGCTTTCGTGATTTGACGTACAAACGTTGGGGCACTAAATGCCGCTAAAATTGAAATAATAGCAATTACCACCATTAGTTCTAATAGGGTAAAACCATGCTGTTTAGTAAGGGACATTGCCATGCTTCACTCCTTGAAGTCTCTGGTAATTCTGACGTTAGCATCCTGCTAATTTTTTTTGTCCCAATACCTTAAACGATCTGATTTAAAAAATCACCCCTTCGGCTGATGCCGTCTTTATACGCATTGGACCTACTATTTTGCACGCTGGAGGTAGTATCTATTTGCGATGAGAGGGTTTGGGAAACCTCTGTAGCATCTGTCTGATTGCGCGTGTTATTTACATTCGAATCAGCTAGGTGGCTATTTGGAGTGGAAAGCTTTTCCTGCTGCTGCTTAGCAAGTTGTTGTCTCGCTTGCTGGATAATAGCCTGTGCTTCAGCTGCCGCTTTCCTATCAGCACTGGAGGGTTCGGCAGGAGCCAAAGCGGCACGATACACCTGTTCCATATCAGAAATGGTTTTTTCAGGATCGTCAGACGTCGGATTAACGATGATAGAGACTTCGCCATCTGTGATGTATCGCTTACCGTCAGGACCTTGGGTGTAAGTGTAAGAAGGAGAGCCTGTTTTAACCCCGCCAACAGAAGCATGAGCTTGTTCATGAACTCTTACTTCTTGGTCTCGCCGTTTTAGTTCCTCTACTTGTTTTTCTTCTTCTGGCGTTAAGTCGTTGTCCTGATCAAGCGCCTTTTTAGTCGCCCCTTCTTTTTGTTGTTCTTTGTCGTCACTGGCTTTCTCGTTGACACGATCGGACTCTTTATCACGGTTTTGAGACAAAGCTTGTCCTTGTTCGGACAGTCGAATCACAAAATCACTGGAGGCTTTAGCATTGACTGCATTAAGGGAGGTTTGATCATTACTATCATCGTGGCGCTGGTCAAACGCAGAATAGCCTGATGATGGGTTGTTCATCATAGTATGACTTGAGATGGCATGAGGAAGGCTGCCAGACATGAATATTGACCTACAAACAGTACCCGTTGACAGTATTTAGAATACGACATAGGTTAAAAAATGTCCAATAAAAAGCAGGGCATATAGCCCTGCTGCTTGATCTTTAGCCGATAATGTTGGCTTACGGTTTGTTAGCTTTAGCCGCTAAAACTTCTGCCTGTCCTGCTTGAATCGCAGTAATAGCAATTGTATAAACAATATCATCAACCAAAGCACCACGAGAGAGGTCGTTAACTGGCTTACGAATGCCTTGAAGCATTGGGCCAATACTCACTACCTCGGCGCTCCGTTGTACTGCTTTATAAGTCGTATTACCCGTATTTAAGTCTGGGAAAATAAATACAGTTGCTTTACCCGCGACTCTACTATCAGGCGCTTTTTGTTTTGCAACTTTTTCCATAATGGCAGCGTCATATTGGAGAGGGCCATCAATCAATAGATCTGGACGACGCTGTTGGGCAATGGCTGTTGCTTCACGTACTTTGTCTACATCGTTACCACTGCCTGATCCGCCAGTACTGTAGCTGATCATGGCCACTTTCGGAGCAATACCAAAAGCCGTAGCTGAGTCGGCACTTTGAATAGCAATTTCAGCCAATTGTTCTGCGGTTGGATCAGGGTTGATCGCACAATCGCCATAGACCAATACCTGATCAGGTAAACACATAAAAAAGACAGAAGAAACGAGTGAGGCGTTGGGGGAGGTTTTCACTAGCTGAAGGGCGGGGCGAATCGTATTAGCAGTAGTGTGAATAGCTCCAGAAACTAAGCCATCGACATCATTGGTTTGCAGCATCATAGTTCCTAGAACAACGTTGTCTTCCAATTGCTCGCGGGCAACAATGTCGGTTAAGCCGCGGTGCTTTCTAAGCTCAACCATCGGTGCGACATAACGTTCACGGATGCTTGAAGGGTCGAGGATTTCAACACCATGACTCAGCTCTACACCATTGTTTTGTGCAATACGTATAATTTCAGCTTCGTTGCCAAGCAGAGTGCAACGAGCAATTCCCCGTTCAGCACAAATTGATGCCGCTTGGATGGTACGAATTTCTTCGCCCTCAGGAAGAATAATGCGCTTATTCAGTGAGCGTGCTTGTTCAATTAAGCGGTAACGGAACGCAGGAGGGGAGAGTTTGCGCTCATCTTGATTCATTGCAAACGAATTAATCCAGTCATGGTCAATACAGCGGGCAATATGTTCTTTTACGGTAAGAATACGCTCTTTATCATCAAGAGGTATCTCTTGATTGAACGATTGCATCGTGATGGCTGTTTCCCAACTGTTGGAATCAACAGACAAAACGGGCAACCCCTTCGCCATAGCCTTACCACATAATGTCATTAAGGCTTCACTTGGCTGATAACCACCCGTTAGTACAAGGGCAGCAATTTTTGTATCGTTCAGTGCGGCAATGGCTGTCGCCATAATGATATCCGTACGATCACCAGGAGTAAAAACCAACACACCAGGTTTTAGCGCTTCTAGCATGTTTTCAACACCACGTGCACATAAAGTGTACGACTGAACACGTCGAGTTTCTATATCTCCGGCATTGACTATTTTGGCTTCCAAAAAGTCGGCAACATCTTTTACTCGAGGGTAGGTTAATTCATCTGAAACGGGAATTTGACCAAGCAGGCTGAAGTTACGTTTAAAAATAGCCCGTTGAGCAAACAAATCACCGTAAGATTTTACTCCCAATGACCCTGGGATTGTCTTGTTGAGAATACAGCCAATTACATCAGGCGCTTTAATGCCCCCGTAAGAGCCAGCGGCAATTTCGACATGGTGTTCCAATTCATTAACACGCATATTATTTGGCGCCGTCACTAGAACAAGCCCTGCGTCCAGAGTCCGTGCTATGGCTTTGTTTAAACGGGTTGCATACGGATGACCAGGAATCTGGGCAAGCCCTTCGACGATAACGGTAGAGTCGGGTTCAACGCTTGCTTGGAAGCGGCCGACGACTTCTTCCATTAGTTCTTCAATATTATCATTGTAAAGATAGCGTTCAGCCTCGTGAAGCGGGATAGGCTCGGCGGGACTGAGCGTCGAGCCTTGAGCGACCATAGCGGTGGATTTATCAGGACCGCTATCACCGGGATGAGGCTGAGCAATTGGTTTAAAAAAACTGGCTTTCAAGCCTTGTTGCTCTAAGGCTCTGACTAACCCGACAGAGACAGATGTCAAACCAACACCTGGTCCCGTTGGTACTGTCATCAATACGTTAGTTGACATAACTTCAGTTCCTGTATTTGCGTATAACGCAATAATTGTTAGTGGTTAATTAGGCTAATGGTATCAAGCGCGATCACTAATTCTTCGTTGGTTGGAATGATCCATACCTTTGTATTGCTATGATCCGCATGTATTTCACTGGCTATACCACGAGGCGCATTATTGTTTTTATCTTCGTGAATGGAAATATTAAGTGCTTTTAAGTGCTGACAAATGACATGCCGCAAATAAGATGAATTTTCACCGATGCCTCCAGTAAAAACTAGGTGATCAATACTTTCTAATGTCGTTGCCACGCTTGCCAGATACTTGGCCGTCCGTGATGCAAACATATCCAGCGCAAGTTTGGCACGACTATCACCAGAAACCATCGCTTCTTCCAGTGTACGACAGTCATTAGAAAGCTCCGAAATACCTAACAAGCCACTTTTTTTATTTAAAATATCAAGCGCTTCATCGCACGATATGTGTTCTGCCTTACTAATAAAGGAAGTCAAACTGGGGTCCAAGCTTCCGCAGCGTGTCCCCATCATGAGACCTTCCAAGGGGGTAATCCCCATGCTGGTGTCCGATGACTTTCCTTTATTGATTGCGCAGGTACTAGCGCCATTCCCCAAATGGGCAACCAGAACCCCTTGCCGCTGACTTTTAGGATCCAGCTCAGCTAGACGTTGGCTGATATAGCGATAGCTTGTACCATGGAAGCCATATTTTCGAAAATGATGATCTCGATACATTGCCATTGGAATTGGGTAAAGGTATTGCTCAGGTTCAAGTGTCTGGTGAAAGGCCGTGTCAAATACAGCGACTTGAGGCAGCCCAGGAAAAATTTGCAATGCCACTTCGATGCCTGTTACATGTGCTGCGGTGTGAAGCGGTGCAAATTGAGAGCAATCAGCAATACCCTGAATGACGCTTTGGTCGATCAGAGCCGATTGGGTAAAGGTTTCACCACCATGTACCACACGATGCCCAATGCCCACTAAGTTTTTTTGGATGTAAGGGTGCTTTTCTAGCCAATATTTAATCTGGGTGACAGCTTGCTTATGACTACTGTCTTTTAGCTCTATTTCAGTTTTTTGGCCCTCAAATTTAAAGCTAATAGAACTATCATCAGATCCTAACCGCTCGGCAATGCCTTCTACTATTAACGTTTGTCCAGCATTAGACAGAATGGCAAATTTAAGTGAAGAGCTGCCACAATTAATTACTAAAATGCTGTCTGTCATGGTTACTCCTGATGTACTCGTAAAGAAAGATCGATTGCTTGCACATGTTTGGTTATGGCACCAATGGAAACGTAGTCAACCCCCGTTTTGGCGACCATCATCAATTTGTCTTGATCCATATTACCAGACGCTTCAAATTTCACTTTACCTTTGTGCTGCTCGACAGCAGTAGCCATATCTTCATAAGAAAAATTATCAAGCATGATGATATCGGCACCTGACTCTACAGCCATTGCAACCTCAGCTAAATTTTCTGTTTCAACTTCAATAGTTTTACCAGGAGCAATCTTTTTGGCCATAGTGACGGCGTTCGCAATTGAACCAGCGGCCATGATATGGTTTTCCTTTATCAAAAAGGCATCGTATAAACCAATACGATGATTGCTACTACCACCAACTCTTACAGCATGTTTTTGGGCTAAGCGAAGACCTGGGAGGGTTTTGCGAGTATCTAAAATAGTGAGGTTGGTTGCTGAGACATCTTGAGCATATTGTCGAGAGATAGTGGCTGTATAAGATAAGGTTTGTAGATAGTTGAGGGCAACTCTTTCACCTGTCAGGATGGTTCTGGCGTGCCCCTTTAATGTCAGAAAAGGCTGATTAGGCTCTAAAAAATCCCCTTCTTTGTTATGCCATGTGAGTGAGATGTTTTGTCCTAGCTGATGAAACACTTCTTCAACCCAAGCCTGTCCACATAAGACTGCGGGTTCTCTAGAAATAACGGAAGCGGTAATTTCCTGATCATCAGGAATAAGTAGGGCGGTGATGTCACCTGAGCCGATGTCTTCTTTCAGAGAGAAAGCAATGCTGGATTGAATGTGTTCTTTCAAATCCGCAGTAAAGGGTGTCATATTATTTCCTTAAATAAAAAGCTTTGATGAAAATCACTATTGCTATTGTAGCGCCATCAAACGAGCACGTCAGTGATGATGATTATACAGGTCTTATGTGCTACTACAGATTGTCTTTACCGTTGAATTATTTATGAGTAAGGAGTATATAGCACTGATTTCCATCTGGGGGAGCCAGTTTGCGGTTTTAAAAAATGCCTCAACACACTATTTTTGACCCTTACTGACAGTCTGCTTGATACGTAAACATAGTCATCGTTGTATCTATTTACTGTTTAAATATCCTATAAGAGGGGTATTTAAGTTTAAAAAATAAGCAATTAGCACTAAAATTCATAATATTTATGGCTAGGATGTCTTGAGTGAATGTTAACGATAAATATGTTGATTTTAAAGGTCTGAGCTTGTTTTTTTGTGCTCAAGTATTGATTTAGCCTTGTTGAATTACGTGTTTTTATGGGGTATCTGACGCCGATATGCACTCAACACTCTAGGCTATTTTAGCATTCAGTGTTAACCTAACGGTTGATTTTGAAGTGTTTATAGAAAATCAGAACCTCGAAATCGTCTTATCACTAAGACGGTTTCTCGAACTGGCAACCGTATTTGAGAGACAAATGTTGCTCATTACATTAGTTGCTGGCAAGAATTTTATGCTTTTTATGGTGTCTTGAACAACGAGACATAATGTCCACGAAAAGCGAACACCAGACTTGAAAAACAAGTCTATTTGGAAACGAACTCAGCAAATTTTTTGGTGATCGAAAAGCATAGGTAGTGTCTCCAAAAATAATAAATACCGATTTTAGATAAATGGAAAAACGATGCCTTCATTACGAAAGTAAGACATCGTTTTTCTTATGCAGGCTGGTTTTGGTCGCGATATTGCTATAAATTTCGCGGGTTCGTTTAAGTAGCCTCCAAGGTTAACCAATAAAATCCTTGGTAGGTTGAAGATCTGTCCTAATAGCGGGGGTTATTAACACTATGACGGAGCAGCATATCCTCGAAGATATCGATCCGATCGAAACTAAAGAATGGGTTGATGCAATCGAGTCTGTCCTTCGAGAAGAAGGACCAGAGCGCGCACAATACATCTTGGATCGTTTAACAAAAGAGGCTGCGAAAGCAGGCACACCAATGCCAGCCTCCATTACAACGTCTTACCGAAACACAATTGCTCCTCAAAATGAGAAGACATTGCCGGGAGATTTATTTATGGAGCGTCGTATTCGTTCCATAATTCGTTGGAATGCATTGGCAATGGTAATGAAAGCGAATCGTCAGGATTCAACTCTTGGTGGTCATATCACCAGTTTCTCTTCTGCCGCAACGCTTTATGACATTGGCTTTAACCACTTTTTCCGTGGTGCTGATGGTAAGCAGGAAGCGGATATGGTTTTTTTCCAAGGCCATATTTCACCGGGCATCTATGCTCGCTCTTATATAGAAGGGCGTTTAACGGATGAGCAATTGGATAATTTCCGCCGCGAAGTGGATGGTAAAGGTCTTTCTTCTTATCCTCACCCATGGTTGATGCCTGATTACTGGCAGTTTCCAACTGTGTCCATGGGACTAGGACCAATACAGGCGATTTATCAAGCGCACGTTATGAAGTATCAACATAGCCGTGGCTTGATTGATCAAGGCGATCGTAAAGTTTGGGCATTCTTGGGAGATGGTGAGTGTGACGAACCAGAATCTCTGGGTGCTATCGCTCTTGCTGGACGTGAAAAACTAGACAACTTGATTTTCGTTATTAACTGCAACCTTCAACGTCTTGATGGTCCAGTTCGCGGTAATGGTAAAATCGTACAAGAGTTAGAAGGTGTTTTCCGTGGCGCTGGCTGGAACGTTGTCAAATGTCTATGGGGCCGTCATTGGGATCCATTATTCGAAAAAGACGACAAAGGTTTATTGGTTAAACGTATGAATGAGGTTTGCGATGGCGAGCTTCAGAACTACAAAGCCAACGGTGGTGCCTACACTCGTGAACACTTCTTTGGCAAATACCCAGAACTGCTCGAAATGGTTAAGGATATGTCTGATGATGACATCATGAACCTTAATCGTGGTGGTCATGACCCTTATAAAGTCTACGCCGCTTATGCGGAAGCAACCTCTCATAAAGGTCAACCTACTGTTATCTTGGCTCAAACTGTCAAAGGTTACGGTATGTTTAAAGCGGCTGAAGCGCAAAACACAGCTCACCAGACGAAGAAACTGGATGAAGAGTCTTTAGCACAGTTCCGTGACAAGTTTGGCATCCCTATTAGCGATGAAGAACTAAAAGATTTGCCTTACTACCGCCCAGCGGAAGACAGCCCAGAAATGAAGTATTTACGCTCACGTCGTAAAGAGCTTCATGGCGACTTCCCTGTACGTCGTCGAGATTGCGAAGCGCTTGAAGTGCCATCATTAGAAGCATTCAAGTCTCAAATCGCGGGCACAAAAGGCCGTGAAATCTCGACAACCATGGCCTTTGTTCGTGCTCTTAACGTCATGGTTAAAGACAAGAATATCGGTGAGCGGGTAGTCCCCATCGTTGCAGATGAAGCACGTACTTTTGGTATGGAAGGTATGTTCCGCCAGTTGGGTATTTATTCATCTGAAGGTCAGCGTTATACGCCACATGACCATACGCAAATCATGTATTACAAAGAAGATGCGAAAGGTCAGATCCTTCAAGAAGGGATCAATGAGCCAGGCGCATTCTCTGCATGGCTTGCATTGGCAACCTCTTATAGCAACAGCAATCTGCCAATGATTCCTGTGTATGTCTACTACTCAATGTTTGGTTTCCAACGAATTGGTGATCTAGCTTGGGCAGCAGGGGACTCACAGGCGCGTGGTTTCTTGATTGGTGCTACAGCAGGTCGTACAACATTAAACGGTGAAGGCTTACAGCACGAAGATGGTCATTCTCATATTCAGGCTGGTTTGATTCCGAACTGTGTTTCTTACGATCCTACTTACTCATACGAAGTGGCTGTTATTGTCCAAGATGGCCTGCGTCGTATGTATAAAGAGAAAGAGAGTGTTTTCTATTACTTAACAGTAATGAACGAAAACTATGCCCATGAAGATATGCCTGAAGGTGTTGAAGAAGGCATCCTAAAAGGTATGTATAAGCTTCATACTCATCAGAAGAAAGGCAATAAGAAACAAGTACAACTACTTGGTTCAGGTGTCATTCTGCGTGAAGTGGAAGCGGCAGCAGAAATTCTTCTTGAAGATTACGGTGTGAACTCGGATGTTTGGAGTGTCACTTCATTCAACGAGCTTCGTCGTGAGGGTCTTGATGTAAGTCGTTGGAACATGCTTCACCCTGAAAGTGAGCAGCGCCAGTCTTACGTTGAAACGTGTTTGGCAGATAATGGTCCAGTTGTTGCTTCAACGGATCATATCAAATTATTTGCTGATCAAATTCGCCCATTTGTTAAGGGCACTTATAATGTGCTTGGTACAGACGGTTTTGGTCGAAGCGATACGCGTGCAAAATTACGCCATTTCTTCGAAATTAACCGTTACTGGGTTGTCGTTTCAGCGCTAAGTGCGTTGGTAAAAGACGGTGAAATCGATGCATCTGTAGTTAGCGAAGCCATTAAGACATTTGGTTTGGACCCTGAAAAACCAAACCCTGTCACTTGCTAATTATATAACAAGCTAGGTATCTGGTTTGAGTGATCCTCGAGCCAGATAAGTTAATCAGTTTGATGCGTCTATATGACAAAGGAGATTTCCGTGAGTACTGAAATCATTCGAGTACCGGATATTGGTGGTGCGACTGACGTCGATATAATTGAAGTCAGCGTGAAGGTTGGTGACATTATTGAAGTCGACCAATCTATTATTGTATTAGAAACTGACAAAGCGTCTATGGACGTGCCTTCTCCACTAGCAGGTAAAATCACCTCTATTAAAGTGAAAGAAGGTGACACCGTTTCTGAAGGTGATGACATTCTTGAGCTTGAAGTCGAAGCAGGTGATGAAGACTCTTCTGAAGAGCCAAAGAAGGAAGCACCAGTAAAAGAAGAAGCGCCAGCTGCTGAAGAAAAACCTACCCAAAAACCAGCCAAAACGGCGTCGTCTGAGCAAACCGTGTCTGTACCAGACATTGGTGGAGCAACAGGTGTAGATGTTATTGAAGTGTGTGTGGCCGAGGGCGATGACGTTCAAGAGGGTGATTCGATCATTGTTCTTGAAACTGACAAAGCGTCTATGGATATTCCAGCATCAGTAAGTGGTAAAGTGTCAAAACTTCTCATTAAAGAAGGCGATACGGTATCCGAAGGTGATGACATTCTTGTAATTATGGCCGAAGGCGTCTCTAGCTCTGAGCAATCTGAAGAGTCAGAGCCAGAGCAAAAGTCTGAAGAAAACGCAGCGCCAGCACAAGAAACAAGCTCACAACCCGCTCAAAGCGGTGGTGTAGAGTCTGTTAATGTACCAGATATCGGTGGAGCCACCGATGTTGATGTGATTGAAGTCAGTGTTACTGCAGGTGATAAAGTCGAAGAGGGTGATTCCATCATTGTTCTTGAGACAGATAAGGCTTCTATGGACATTCCTGCGCCTAAAACGGGTACCGTTAAGTCTGTATCCATCAAAGAAGGCGATAAGGTGTCCGAAGGAGATCTTATTCTTGAGCTTGAAGTGGAAGGTTCAGCCGCCGCTCCAGCCCCTAAAGCTGCGGCACCAAAATCAGCTGAACAAGCACCTAAACAAGAAGCCGCGAAACAACAAGCACCAAAACCGTCTTCTGCTGACCAGTCTGCCGTACTAAGTTCACCAGCTAAAAATGTTCATGCAGGCCCTGCTGTGCGTATGTTAGCCCGTGAATTAGGCGTAGATTTATCTCTTGTTCGCGCTACAGGCCCTCGTGGTCGTATTACCAAAGAAGATTTGCATGCTTATGTTAAAGCTGCAGTTCAAAAAGCAGCATCTGCTCCCGCTGCTGGTGCAGTAGCAGGAACAGGTCTGCCAACGGTACCTGATATGGACTTTAGCAAGTTTGGCGATGTTGAAGTCGTTAAGATGAGCAAAATCCAGAAGTTGACGGCACAAAACATGGTTCGCAACTCATTAGTTGTCCCCCATGTAACGCAGTTTGATAAAGCAGACATTACTGATCTTGAAGCTTTCCGTAAGGGCTTAAAAGGCGAGATGGAAAAACAAGGTGTGAAATTGACACCACTTCCATTCCTTATCAAAGCGGTGGCTCAGGCAATGGTTGCCAACCCTGCATTTAATGTCTCTTTGATGGCGGATGGCGAAAGCTATGTGCAGAAGCATTATGTGCATATTGGTATTGCCGTCGATTCACCCGCTGGATTGGTGGTACCTGTATTACGTGATGCGGATAAAAAATCGGTTACTCAAATTGCTAAAGAAGCCAATGAGCTGATTAAGAAAGCGCTTAATAAGCAACTTAAATCTGCTGATATGCAAGGCGGCTGTTTCACTATCTCTAGCCTTGGTGCTATTGGTGGAACAGGATTTACGCCTATCGTGAATGCCCCTGAAGTGGGTATCCTCGGGGTTTCTAAAGCGGACATAGAACCGCGTTGGAATGGCAAAGAGTTTGAACCTCGTACTATGCTGCCTCTATGCTTGTCTTATGACCATAGAGCAGTGAATGGTGGCGATGCAGGTCGGTTTATGACCTACTTGAACTCATTGCTTAGCGACCTACGTCGCTTAACCTTATGATTTAGCTTTTCTAAAATACCGCATTAAAAAACCGCTCACTAGAGCGGTTTTTTTGTTTTGCTTTAGCTATATACCCATTCAGATGGTTAGATGATTGAGTGACCCCGTGTTTAATGGGTAGCTTTACTAATCTTCTTCAAAAAAATGTAGAATATTGTGCTTTTCGAGCATGGCATCCTTATAGCCAAGTTCCATTAAAGCCTTACAGTACTCCGGTGTGAAAAGTAGATAGCTAGCTGCAGAGCTGGCTGTTTGAGAAATAGATCCACCTGTTGCTTTGATAAGAACTCGAATGTTTTTGGGTAAGGTATCGATGTAATGTTCCGCGATACTGTTTACTTCTTCTGATGGCGAAATGATCAGAGTATCTGAAGGAAGGTTGTAAGGCTCACGTTTATCTTTTGGGATATCTTGAATTAACTGATTCATAATCTCTAGTTGATGAATATCATCCTCTAGGTTGTCGATAAACGCACTGTTGAGTAGCTGCCCCAATATTTGTGCAACACTTGGTGCTGAGTACTCTTCAGGGAGGTCGGATTGTTGGTTTACTCGGCGGTTGCCACTGACACCAATAATAAAAAGCTTTTTTGCGCCCATTTTAATAGCAGGGTAAATCGCTGATTTTTGCCTTATAGCACCATCTCCATAAAAGTGCTCCTGAACTTTCTGAGCGGGAAATATGCCAGGAATCGCGCTAGACGCCAACAAATGCTCAGTGGTAATGGTATCAATAATACCCCGTCGCCTGTTGTCATGCCAAGGCTCAATCATATCCGAGCCCTGCATAAAGGTAGTCGACTCTCCTGTGCTATAGCTCATGGCTGTGACGGCCAGTGCAATTAAATTTTTATTTGCAATAGCGGTATCAATATTAGAAAAATCAAGAAAATTATCGAGTAACTCTTTTAATGACCCATTGTTCATCAAAGCAATCGGTGTTGCATGATTTTGTGTATGAAATAATGAAATGAGCGTTTTAGTAATAGAGGTGGCAATCGGCCAGCGTCCCATAGTATAAATTTTATCAGGGGTTAAATGACGCCAGACAAAGGCTAACTTAGAAACGGCTTTGGTAAAGTTTTCGGCATTGGTGGCCAGCATGGTGGCATTGAGAGCGCCAGCGGAGGTGCCGCAAAGAATCGGAAAAGGTAGTGGGCTGCCTTTTTTAACCATTCGACCTATAGCGGAAAGCACGCCAACTTGGTAAGCAGCACGAGCACCACCACCTGAGAGAATAAGTGCGTTTTTATTCATCATAGATCAAAACCATCCTTTTTGTCTTGAGTATGGCTTAAGTCTCGATTAGTGGAAAGCTAGAAAATAATGTTTTGCGTGATATTTTTAAATGTGTTTTGTAACACAATTATCTCAGTAAGTGATTGAGTCTTCATGGAAAACACTTGGCATGGTCGTTGAAACCGTCATAATAATAAGACACACTAACTCGTATCATTTTCTTAAGAGGCATTTGAGACATGGGAATTCATCCACGTGCTGGGCAATTGGCTGAACAGAGCTCATTGGTAAATATTCCAGAGCTAATGACGGCATATTTTATGAAAAAACCAGACGTTTCGCTTTCATCTCAACAGGTGAGTTTTGGCACGTCTGGACATCGTGGTAGCGCTTTCCAGTCAAGCTTTAACGAGAATCATATTTTAGCCATTAGCCAAGCCATTGCGGATTATCGCAAAGATCAGTCTATTGGAGGGCCGTTGTATTTAGGGAAAGACACTCACGCCTTGTCTGAAGCAGCCTATCAAACGGCACTCAGCGTTTTAACTGCAAATGGTATTCGCGTACGGGTGCAGACAGGTGGGGGATATACTCCCACACCAGTTATTTCTCATGCGATCTTGACGCATAATATTAAAGTCTCTCCATCAGATAGCAGTGATGGTATTGTCATCACCCCATCCCATAACCCACCAGAAGACGGTGGATTTAAATATAATTCCATAAAAGGTGGGCCTGCCGACAAAGAAATAACCGATTGGATTGCCAAACGTGCAAATGCTCTGTTGGCTGGCGAGCTTGTCGATGTGAAGTTTTTTTCGAATAATGAAGTAATGGCTTCAGGGTTAGTTGAAGAGTTTGATTACATCAAACATTATGTTGATGACCTTGAAAACGTGATTGATATGTCAGCGATTGCTAAGGCCGGCATTAAAATTGGCGTCGATCCTATGGGAGGATCAGGCATTCATTTCTGGCGCCCTCTAGCGGAGAAGTATGGATTAGACATCACTGTTGTGAACAATGAGGTGGATCCAACATTCCGCTTTATGTCTCTTGATAAGGATGGCCGAATTCGTATGGATTGCTCATCACCTTATTCCATGCAGAACCTACTGAAATTGAAAGATAACTTTGACATTGCCGTGGGTAATGACCCTGATTACGACCGCCACGGCATTGTTTGTGCCGGTTTTGGGTTGATGAACCCAAATGCCTATTTGGCGGTAGCGATTGAGTATTTATCTTCCCACCGTCCGACATGGTCGAAGAACATCCAGTTTGGTAAGACCCTCGTATCCAGTGGCATGATAGATAGAGTCGTCGAGGGATTAGGTCGCCAGTTATGTGAAGTCCCGGTCGGTTTCAAGTGGTATGTTGAAGGGCTATTTGAGGGCACAATGGCGTTCGGAGGAGAAGAAAGTGCCGGTGCTTCCTTCCTGCGTCATGATGGATCGGTTTGGACGACAGACAAAGATGGTTTTATTATGGCGCTGCTTGCGGCTGAGATTTTAGCGGTGACTGGCAAAGATCCACAAACCTTATACGAAGAGCAAGTGGCTAAGTATGGTAAACCCTATTACAAACGTATTGATGTAGTTGCTACCCCTGAGCAGAAAAAAATTCTTGGTGCGCTAGATAAAAAAGACGTTACCCAAACCACGCTAGCAGGTGAAGAGATTGCGAGTGTGCTGACACATGCCCCAGGGAATAACGCCGCCATTGGTGGTTTGAAGGTGTCGACACAAAATGGCTGGTTTGCTGCTCGCCCATCAGGAACAGAAAATGTTTATAAAATTTATTTGGAGAGCTTTATCTCAGAAGAGCATTTAGCGAAACTGGAAACAGAAGCGAAAGCCTTAGTTGACAGTGTTCTGCCAGCTTAGTTTACATAAACAATGCCCTCTACATGAAATACAAACAGGACGCTCACATGCGTCCTGTTTGTATTTAGGGTGTCATGCATAAGAAAGCGAAAAGTTATTGTTATTCAATCGTGTAAAGTCGAGATAGCCACTTATTGAGTGGGAAACCAAGCTGTTGGCTTACTTTCTGAGCAATGGCTTTTAGCTCTTTGCTGTTCATTTCGTTCTTGATTTTGCCTGCTAGTACGACCCAGTTTCCACTGCCTGTATCCAGTGCTCGAATATCGCCGAATGAGGCTTTTAGTGTCGATACTAACTGGGGATCATCTTTATGATTTATCCAACAGTTAAGGGCCAGCCAACCGTCTTCTTTGATCTGTTGTGCGCAGTTCTCGATAAAGCTTTTTTGTAAAACACCGTGCTCCATGTCATCAGTGTTATAGAGATCTGTCATTAGAATATCGACCTTTCTATTAAAGCCTTTTTTAATGTACTCTTGGGCATCAGCGTGTTCGATTTGAATGCGTTTGCCTTGTGGTAACTTGAAGTACATTTTGGCCGATTCAATCACTTCTTCCCTAAGTTCTACTGCGGTAATTTGTATGCTGGGTATAGCGTGGTAAAGCGCACTTAACAAGGTTCCGCCTCCCAAACCTAATATGCCAACTCGTTTGGGCTGTTGACAAAACAGTAAGGTTAGCGTCATGGCCTGCGTGTACTCATGTTGTAATATATGAGGCGTCGCCAATTTGATACGGCTTTGCTCATCTCCGTCAGCGAAAGATAAAATACGAAACTTTCCATCATCATAAACACGAATGGGGCCGAACTCGTCCGCACTGTCATGTAACAAATTAAGATATTTCATGGTTTTCCTTTTAAATAAATCGAGCCAGACATCAGTAGGCTCGATTAGCAAGTGCGAATAGGGTATCCGTATGATATGTTTTATCTTACGAGGTAGCCGCCGATTGTTTAAGGTGTTTCAACAGTATCTGCGCAGGATGGGGGAGTGCTGCATCATCTAAACGTTTTGCCTGACTCCGGCAAGAATACCCAGTTGCAACCAGTTTACCGGCAAGGGCTGGGTCATGTATTTTGTCTTTCCAAGATAACTCATAGATGGCTTTAGAAGTGTCTACATTATTGGCTTCATGACCGTAGGTGCCAGCCATGCCGCAACAGCCAACACTTTCAACCTTTAGCTCCAAGCCAAGCAGCTTATAAACCTCTTGCCAATTCTTGATTGATCCTGCGGCATTGGTTTTTTCCGTGCAGTGTGTCATCAGGTGATAGGTGCTGCCATCACCGGAAAGAGGTTGGTTTTGTATATGTACGGCTTGCTCTGCCAGCCACTCCTGCATAAGTTGAATCGTAGGGATTTGTCGGCTATCAGCAAAGGTTTTACTGTATTCTGATCGATAGGTAAGGGTCATTGAGGGATCAATGCCAACAAAAGGCAAACCGTAAAATGACAGACTTTGCAACATGTCTAGATTTTTACGGGCGGCTTTCTCAAACGCTTTCATAAAACCATGGACATGCAGGGTTTTACCATTTGGTAGGTAAGGGGCAAGATACGCTTGAAAGCCAAGGCGAGTCAACATTTCCATGATATCCAATACCAGTTCGGTCTCAAAGTAGCTGGTAAAGGCGTCCTGAACAATGATGACGGCACGCTTTCTATCTTTAGGGCTGAGGGATTCGATGGCCATCGGCGTAGCCAAGCGAATGCCTCGACGAGACATTTCTTTTTTAAGATTGAGCGCGCTCAGTGCTGGGCTATCGGTCAAGCCCAAGTATTTACTGCTTAGCTGATTAATCCAGCGGTTTTTAACAAGCCAATTATATGGCTGTGGAAACATAGAGAGCGTTGGCATCATAAATTCAAGAGAGCCGATTAAATAGTCCTTTATTGGACGTAGGTAGCGACTGTAATAAAGCTCTAAGAACTTGGCGCGAAATTCTGGCACATCAACCTTAATAGGACATTGTCCGACACAAGATTTACATGCCAAACACCCCATCATGGACTCGTGTACTTCATTGGAAAAATCATACTCCCCGCGACGCTTAGCCAGCGTATTTTTTAAGCGAGGAATAAACTGCCATATGAAACGACTGTTTTTTACCTCTTTGCCTGCTTTTAACGTATCCACACCATGCTCACTCATACCGCGCAACCATTCGCGCATTAGCGAGGCTCGCCCCTTTGGTGAATGACGACGATCACGTGTGCCTTTCCAAGAAGGGCACATGGCATCATTAGGGTCAAAGTTGTAACAGGCGCCATTGCCATTACAGTACATACCTTCTTTAAACTGATCTCGATTATGCAAAGGGATTTGTCGATCAAACTGACCGCGTAACGGCACTTCGTCGATTTTCAGAAGGTCTGCCCCAAGCTCAAATGGTGTGGCTATTTTGCCTGGGTTGAGTTGGTTTCTCGGGTCAAAGGCTCCTTTAACTTGTTGAATACTGGGGTAAAGCTCGCCAAAGAAGAAGGGCGAATATTCAGAGCGAACCCCTTTGCCATGCTCACCCCAGAGTAAACCATGATACTTTTGCGTTAAAGCGACCACTTTATCGGTAATATCGCGAATCATCGGTTCTTGGGCTTCGTCTTTTAGGTCCAGAGCGGGGCGAACGTGTAAAACCCCAGCATCAACATGACCAAACATGCCATATTGAACTTTATAACTGTCTAAGACAGCACGAAATTCCATGATAAAGTCAGCGAGATTTTCCGGAGGTACGGCAGTATCTTCGACAAACGGAATTGGACGTTTTTCCCCTTTGGCGTTGCCTAGCAGTCCAACGGATTTTTTACGCATTGCCCAAAGTTTATTGACGTTGTCATGCCCCATGGCAACGGTATAGCCTAGAGCACTACTGCCAGATCCTTCTTTATTCGCATTATCTAGCTTGTCTGTCAGTACTTTGATGCGCTTAGAAACCTCTTGCTCATCATTTCCCGTGTATTCAACAAGATTGATTCCTTGGATGTTTTCGTCTTCGTTTTCAGGGAAGAACTCAGAGACAGAACCCCAAATAATGTCGCCCTTCGCTAAGCCCAGTACTTTTGAGTCAACCGTTTCAATAGAGGTCGGTTTGGCCGCTAATAATTCACGAGCGTGACGAAGGGAGCCTTCAAAGCTATCGTAGCGGATGTTGACTAATGCCGCATAGGTCGGAATTGGCAGCAAGTTAACTTTCGCTTCGACAATAAACCCTAACGTTCCTTCGGAGCCACATAAAATTGAGTTTAAATTAAACTTTCCATCGTCGGTACGGATGTGGGCCAAGTCGTAACCCGTTAAACAACGATTTAATTCAGGGAAAGTGTCACTAATCTCTTGCTGCTTCGTTTTTTGGATCGAATCAATTACCCGATGGGCATGGGCAACGTAATCGCTTCCAGACTTAATTTTCTCTAATTTATCATCATTGATGGGAGCCGACTCATGTAATGTACCATCTAAAAGAACCGTTTTGAGTGACAATACGTGGTCTCGCGTTTTGCCATACATTACTGAGCCTTGTCCACTCGCGTCAGTATTGATCATGCCACCGATCGTGGCCCGGTTACTGGTCGACAATTCAGGCGCGAAAAATAACCCATGAGGTTTAATAGCTTTGTTGAGCTGATCTTTTACTACTCCCGCTTCAACTCGCGCCCAACCTTCTTCCACATTGATCTCAAGGATACGATTCATGTATTTAGACACATCAACAATCAGGCCATCCGTGAGGGATTGACCATTTGTGCCAGTGCCACCACCACGAGGGCTGAGTACAATATCGTGAAAAGTATCCTCGTTAGTCAGCTTAACAAGACATTGCAGATCTTCCGCTGTTTTGGGGTAAATAACCCCTTGAGGTAAGACTTGGTATATAGAGTTGTCCGTTGACAAGACAATTCGGTTGGCATAATCAGGATTGGTGTCCCCTGAAAATCCTGAAGCCTTCAGGCGCTCAATAAATGAGAGGTATTTAGCCTGAACGGGCGAGACTTCAGAAAGTGATGGGATCATGTATCTTTTACTCCGCTGATGATGACTGACAAAATTTTAACAAAGAAATGTCCCGCATAGGGACATTTCTTTGTTATCTTCATCTTATTGTTGAACTTATTTTAAGAGCTGGACTCAAAGGATACGAATGCAGTGAAATATTCCCTTATTTTGCTCCCTTCAATATGTGCTAGAATTCGCCTCGACTAACCATCGAGGCTTTTTTTTGTCCATTATTCAACCCTTTATCGTACCTAGGCGCTATCAAAGTTCGCTTAGCCAAGGCCAGATCTTTGTCTATCGTGGTGATCTTGAGCACCCTTATGCGCCTGGTAATAAGTGGCATAAGTTGAAATATCATCTGTTAGAAGCTCAAACACGCCAAGCTAAGTTCATTGCTACTTTTGGCGGACCATACTCGAATCATCTTCATGCGTTCGCTCAAACGCTTCATACTCACCAAACGTTTAAAGCGCTTGCTGTGATTCGTGGAGAGCTTCATCCACAGCTTACGCTAACATTACGAGACATGGTTTCTAATAATGTTGAGCTATGGCCCACATTAAGATTCGACTATAAACGTGGCTTGAACGCGGACGTAGTAAAGCAAATAAATGCGCTATACGGTGATGTTTACTGGATTCCTGAAGGTGGAGGTGGTGTTCTAGGTGCCCAAGGCTGTCTTGATTGGGCGAAAAGCATTGAAGCGCTAGGTAATCAATATGATGCTTGGGTGGTGTCTGCAGGAACAGGCACGACAGCAGCTGGACTATTATCCCATCCACAGCCTGTGGATTTGCATGTTATCAGTGCCCTAAAAGGAGCAGAGCAACAACGAGCTGACATCTTAGCGCAGGCATTGAGATTGAGGCAGTTGGAGAAGCTAAAGACAACGTATAACGCCACAGGCGAATCAGACTTAGATGGCCGATTGTTTTTTCACTCTGATGCCCACGAGGGTGGTTTTGCCAAACACAGTGGACCTCTGCTGGAATTTATTGACGAATGCAATGCGGTGAATCCTGACCTGCCGTTGGATCCCATATATACTTGCAAAACCCTTTTTTATGTTATGAAGCAATGGCAGAAAGGAGGCTGGCCCTATCGACGAACATTGCTAATTCATACTGGTGGGTTGCAAGGATGGCGTGGCTACGTCTAAAACAAGATAAATCACCAGATAGCGATAATAGCCTGCTTCATGTTAAAGTGGCGCGGCGCGCAGGATATAAAAAGAGCAAAATAAAACACCCTGCTAGATAAGATAAATGACACCATTAGATGAAAAAGAGAATACTAAATGAGTCTTTTTAGACGTGTTGGCATAATTGCTCGATTAGATAAGTCACAAATCCTAGAGACGGTTAAAAGTTTAATGGAGTACCTTGCAGAGAAGGGCTCACAGCCTGTGCTCGAAAGGGGCTTGGCCGCCATGATGCCCGGCCTTAAGGTGGCTTCTTCTCCGTTAAAGGAACTGGGGAATGAATGTGATTTGGTTATGGTGGTAGGAGGCGATGGTAGTTTTCTTGGCGCAGCCAGAGCTATTTGTAATTATGATATTCCTGTTATTGGTATTAACCGTGGTACGTTAGGTTTTTTAACGGATATTTCACCCCATACGCTAAAAGAAGAGTTGGATCCTATTTTTCGTGGTGAATACTATGAAGAAAAGCGTTTTATGATTGAGGCCAAGATAAAGCGCCAAAATAGACCTAGTGGGGAAGGTATTGCGTTAAACGATTTAGTACTCCATCCAGGTAAGTCGGCGCGTATGATCCGCTTTGATTTGTTTATTGATGATCAGTTTGTTATGAATCAAAAATCAGATGGTCTGATTGTGGCTACTCCAACAGGTTCTACCGCCTATGCATTGTCCGCAGGTGGTCCGATTATGCTGCCTAAGCTAGATGCACTTGTATTAGTGCCTATGCACCCACATACATTAAGTAATCGTCCGATTGTTATTGATGCCAATGCCCGCATTCGAATCGTTGTTTGTGAGACAAATTTGACTTATCCAAGTGTTAGCTGTGATGGTCAATTAAATATAACAACAGCACCTGGGGATGAAATTCATATCACGAAAAAAGAAGGTGGCATTCGTTTAATACACCCTAAAACCCATGACTTTTACGATGTATGTCGTGACAAGTTAGGTTGGCAATCCAGTTATAAATCGTAGCGATTGTTTAACGTTGTATCTAACAATAGGATAAGAGGTGTCACCCAGACCATGTATCTAGTCTATCAATTTTCAGCGAACGAAGACCCATCTCTATTAAGCCAAACACTTTGGCGCTTAAAAATCTCCCATAGAATTGTTGTCAATGATGGGCGTAGCGAACTTTGGGTAAACCATCCATCTCATCAAGAGCCCGCTTCCCAGTTAGTTAAAATGTGGCTTAACGACCCCCAGATGCTAAATAAAGTCGAAATAGACCCTAATCAGCCCATTCCTCAATCTTCTAGTATTGTCGAACAAATAAAAGCAGCTCCAGCTACAGTGGGGGTGTTGTTAGCAGCAGTCATCGTGGCATTTATAACTCAGCTTGGGTCGGATCTTTCAATGGTACAGTATTTTACCATTTCTCCTTTCTCGGTTTTTGGTGGTCAGATTCGCTTCTTTTCGCTACAAAATGTATTGGCTCAAGGGGAATACTGGCGTTTACTGACTCCGGCATTGATTCATTTTAGTGTCATGCACATCGTTTTTAACGCTTTATGGGTTTGGGATGTGGGGCGTCGTCTAGAGCGAATGATTGGTTCACTTGCTTGGATAGTAGGCGTTATTGTTATCGCGATATTCAGCAACATATTGCAGTTTGAAATTGATTCTAATCCTCTATTTGGTGGGTTATCAGGAGTCGTTTACGGGTTAATCGGCTTTGCTTGGCTGTTGCCGATACTACGCAAAGACTGGCCAGTTATTGTCAGCAAACCCTTGATGATCTTTTTCATGGTTTGGCTGGGAATCGGTTATACACAAATTCCTGAGTCACTGGGGTTAGGTAGCATTGCCAATACAGCTCATACAATTGGTTTATTTGCTGGATTAGCATTGTGCCTTCTTTACTGGGTGACAACCAAACACCGTCCATTAAGACAATGATAAATTTGCTAGCCAGATTCAAAATGTCAAGCCAATCTGATATTGGCTTGCATGTTATTTATAAAGGCCGTGTCTTCTAGCGGCAATGAGAGTGTGTGATGAATTTTAAAGAAATGATCGATAATATGTCGCCAGAAGTCTATGCTCGCTTGAAGCAAGCTGTCGAATTAGGCAAATGGCCAAATGGTGTACGTTTAACGGAAGAGCAAAAAGAACTATGTCTGCAAGCTGTTATTACCTATGACTATAGCAATAAACCAGAAGAAAGACGGGTAGGGTATATTGATCGCAACGTACATTCGGGTTGCGATAGCAAAACCAGTACCAATGAACATGAAACCGTTAAATGGGTAAACAATGACCCTAAGGGTAAAGTTTAATGTTACTGGGTAATTTGAAAAAAATGTCGGTATCGGCTCCCTCTGGCCAAGTTCAGTATTCATTGAACCTAGGGGATGAAAATGTTGCCTTAAATGACCTGTTAGGGAAAAAAATATCATTGAGTCTTTCCGGAGATATTCATTGTGTGCATTGCGGCCGACAAACCAAAAAGTCCTTCAACCAGGGCTTTTGCTTTCCTTGTTTTAAAAAATTAGCTGCATGCGATACCTGTATCATGAGCCCAGAGAAATGTCATTTTCATCTAGGTACTTGTCGTGAGCCTGAGTGGGGTGAAAAATATTGTATGCAGGATCATTATGTTTATCTTGCCAACTCATCAGGATTAAAAGTCGGCATTACCCGTGGTGATCAATTGCCCACCCGCTGGATTGACCAAGGGGCAACTCAGGCAAGGGCCTTGTTTCGTGTCAACAATCGTCGAATGTCAGGGTTAGTGGAAACCTTATTCAAAACCCAAGTGGCCGATAAGACCAATTGGCGTAATATGTTAAAAGGAAGTGCCGCTGAACTGGATTTAGAATATGAGCAAGAACGTTTAATCGGGTTGTTATACGAAGGGTTGGATGCATTACAGAATGAATTCGGTTTGCAATCGATTACTGATTTGTCTGATGAAAATGAAACGCATCAATTCACTTACCCTGTTTTAGACTACCCAACAAAAGTAACCAGTCTTAATGGCGATAAAACCCCAGACATAGAAGGGGTATTAATGGGCATTAAAGGTCAATATTGGATGCTCGATACAGGCGTCATTAATATTCGTAAATACACTGGTTACCAAGCATCATTCTCATTTTAGGAGAGAGTACATGAAAGAGAGTCAACCCTCAGCAATATTATTGAAAGACTACAAGGTTCCTCCTTTTCTTATCGATAAAACCGAATTGACCTTTGATCTTGATGAGACAAACACCGTCGTTACATCGCATTTGCATATGCGCCGTAACCCAGCCTGTGGTAAATCTACTCAACCGCTGGTGTTAGATGGTGGGGAAGATATCAAGCTAATTGGTGTTGCAATGGATGGCTACACACTCCCAAGTGAAGAATATCGTTTAGTAGATGACAAACTGATTATTACAGCAACGGCTGATGAGTTTGTTCTTACCTGCGAAACATTAATCGACCCACAAAACAACACACGTCTTGAAGGCTTATACCGTTCTTCCTCCATGTTTTGTACACAATGTGAGGCAGAAGGTTTCCGTCACATTACCTATTATCTCGATCGCCCTGATGTTATGTCGGTTTTCACGACCACCATCATTGCCGATGAGACTCGTTACCCTGTGATGCTGTCTAATGGTAATGAAACAGAACGAGGAAAAACAGACGAAGGAAAAACCTTCGTTGTATGGCACGACCCATTCCCAAAACCGGCTTACCTATTTGCCCTAGTGGCAGGCGATCTAGCGGTAAAAAATGATGTGTTCACAACGCAGAGTAAACGCGATATAAAACTGCAAATTTTTACTGAACGCCATAATATTGATAAAGTCAATTATGCTATGGAAGCCTTGAAGCGCTCCATGCGTTGGGATGAAGAAACTTACGGCCGTGAATACGATCTGGATATTTTTATGATTGTCGCGGTAGATGACTTCAACATGGGGGCAATGGAAAATAAAGGGCTAAATATTTTTAACTCTTCTTGTTTACTAGCCAGCCCAGAAACCACGACTGATGATGCTTTTCTGCGCGTGGAGTCCGTTGTTGCCCATGAATATTTCCACAACTGGTCTGGTAACCGTGTTACTTGTCGTGATTGGTTTCAGTTAAGCTTAAAAGAGGGCTTTACAGTTTTCCGTGATCAAAGCTTCTCATCGGATATGCACTCTGAAACAGTAAAGCGTGTGGAAGATGTATCTTTTCTGAAAACGGCACAGTTTGCAGAAGACGCCGGTCCAATGGCGCATCCTGTTCGCCCTTCTTCTTACATTGAGATTTCAAACTTCTATACCTTGACGGTCTATGAAAAGGGCGCTGAAATTGTTCGTATGATCCATACCTTGTTAGGTGAAGAAGCATTCCGCAAAGGCTCCGATTTATACTTTGAACGTCACGATGGTCAAGCGGTAACATGTGACGACTTCGTTGCTGCTATGCAAGATGCCTCTGGTGTGGATTTAACTCTATTTAAACGTTGGTACTCACAAGCTGGTACACCTGTTGTGACGGTTACGGATGAATATGATGAACAAACGAAAACCTATCGTTTAACGGTTAAGCAACATACCCCAGCAACCCCCGCTCAACCAACCAAGCTTTCTCTGCATATTCCAATTCGAGTTGGTTTAATAAGTGAACAGGGTGACGCATTAACGGCTGATTTTCACAACGAGCGCTCAGACGATTTCGTTCTACACTTAAAAGACAATGAGCAAACGTTTGAATTCACGAGTGTACACAGTAAACCTATCCCATCCTTGCTGCGTTCATTTTCTGCGCCAGTGAAATTGCACTACGAGTACACTACAGAACAACTGCTTCTGTTATTGTCCTGTGACAGTGATGGCTTTAATCGCTGGAGCGCAGCGCAGCAATTGGCGGTGAATGAATTAAGTCAACTGATTCAGCAAGCCGAAAATGGTGACGCTTTCTCTATCGATTCAAATTTAGTGGCGGGCTTTAAAGCACTACTAGAAGACGAAACGCTTGATCCTGCTATGGTGGCTTTGATTCTCAAGCTACCAAGCCAAGCTTACTTGTCAGAACTGGCAGAGGTTATTGACCCTCAAGCAATCAAAGGGGCTCGTCATTTCTTGAAAGTAACCATTGCCAATGCTTTGGCTGCTCAGTTTGCTGATGTCTATAAAAAACATGTTGTCATGGGTAAATATCAAGCCAATGCACAAGACATCGCCCACCGTTCTTTGAAAAATACCGCTTTGTCATACTGGGCTGAATCAGCAGATCAACGAGCGCAAACGGCTGTCGCTGAACAATTTAAACAAGCAGATAACATGACAGATCAGTTTGCTGCCTTGTCTATTGCGGTGAAGACCAACCATAAAAGTGCACAAAATATGCTCACCGCTTTCTACGAACAATGGAAAGCAGAGCCTCTTGTCGTCAATAAATGGTTAATGTTAAGTGCCTCACAAGAAAGCGATGATGCATTGGGTGCTGTGAAAGCTTTAATGGAGCATCCATCATTTGATTTGAAAAACCCCAATAAAGTTCGCTCCGTATTGGGCGGCTTTGGTCAAAATACCTCAGGGTTCCATCATAAAGATGGTTCAGGTTACCAATTCTTAGCCGATCAGATTATTGTTTTAAACAAGCGTAATCCGCAATTGGCCTCTCGACTATGCACCCCTCTAACACGCTGGAAAAAACTTAAGCCAGAGTTAAGTGTACAAATGAAGCAACAATTAGAACGCATTCTTGCAGAAGATCTTTCTAAAGATGTTTATGAAGTGGTTTCAAAATCTTTAGCGTGATGTATTTTTATCAAATGAAGTAAACTCATAAAAACCCAAGACTTTTCATCTTGGGTTTTTTTTGTTTAAGCATCTACAATAAAGAAATAGAAGCTATTGAAAAGAGTGAAAAATTTACGTTTTTTTTGCATTTTACTTTGGATTCTGGCATAACAGATTAACTAATTAATGAGCTTGGGTTTGTTTAGGGGCATATAATGATAAGTCGTACCGCTTTGTTTATACCTATCGCATTAGGACTCATGACCACAGCTTGTAGTACAACGAGCAATACGTCATCGCAAGGTCAATCCGGCAGGACTGAAGGAGGGAATATACCTCATTCATCCGTAGCGAGAAATCCAGCTTCCTTTCAAGAAACGTTGCAAGAAAAAAATCAGCGTATTGCAGCATTACAACAAACATTAACCAAAAACCAAAGCCAATTGGCGGATTTGCAACATCAACTGGATGAGAAAGACGCGTTAATAGACGCTTTAGGAAAATCATCGTCAAGTTCTGAGGCCCTGATCGCCCTAGAAAAAGAAAAGCGTCTACGCCGTGATTTAGAATCTCGGTATGCTCAGCTTAGAATAGATAATGACCGCCTTAATAAAAAAATCACCCAACTGAAAACGGAAAATATCTCTCTTGAAAAGCAGCTCACCAGTAATTCTTCTGTAAACAAAACGTCACAAAATCAAGCAAGCTCAAATGCTAAATTGGATTTTGTGACATTAAATAAAAGCTATCAAACACTAAACTCTGCTTATTCCGCACTGCAAAAAAAATACCACTCCCTAGAAAACAAGGAAAAAACGTTACAGCAACGTTATAACAAATTGACCCTCGACAACTTGTCCAATCAGAAAGCATTAGATTCGCTAAAAGCAGAGAATTTAAAACTGGGCGGGCAAATATCCGATGCTAGAGCACAACAAGAGTCTTTGTGGGATAAAATTCATGTACAAGAGGGCATGATAAAACACTTACAGGCTAAATTAACTGAACAATATAGAAACCAACCAACACCTTCTGACGACACAACGAGCAATCAAGGCAATAGCCAACTACAAGGCCAGATAGCAACCCTCGAAGCAAGGCTAAAAGCACAGGTAAGTTTGATTGATGACTATAAAAAGAAGGTACGGACGCTGAAAAAGCAACTCGCTCAACACAAAGTCAATAACCGCCATATAAAAGCTTTAGAGACACAATTAGCACGACTTGAACAAATGAATGTCGATGCAAACAAGGCGCTAAAAGACAGCAATAAAGCGTTATTAGCGAGTCAGGCTCAAGCCGAGTCGTTGTCGAATCAACTGACAGGCTTAGAACAAGATAAAGCCAGTTTAGAGAAACAATTAGCGTCTTTAAAAGAGCAATCAGCCAGAGATGCTACAGAGAGGAATAAATTGGCAGCTCAAGTGAATGACCTGATTCCGTTTCAAGCAGAAGTAGCCTCCCTTAAAAATCAGCTGGCCGTTGGTCTACAGAGTGTGACATGGCAGCTTCCTAAAGAAGCCTCTTTGCATAACAACTTCGAGATTGTTGTGACCGCCCGTGTCAACAACCCCGTAGCAGGACAAAGCTACATTGCTCAGTTAGTGACGGATAGTGCGATTCAAATGATCAGCAGCCCTAAAGTTGAAGCAACACTACAAAATGGCCAATTACAATGGCGTTGGCGATTAAATGGTCTTAACGAACGGCCCAATGCCAAATTAAACTTATTTGTATCGCAACAAATGAACTACCACGATAAAGTTATCTTAAGGCAAGTGTATGATGGTAGTGAAACCATGGCGTTAAATAATGATAACCTGCTTGATAAATATGGTTTCTGGGCTGGAGCTATTTTACTTGGCTTAGCTGGTGGCTTTGGGGCCGGTTATATGAGTAGGAGAAAGAAAGAGGCATGATTGCATTGCTCTTGCAAAGACCTTTTTAGCTATGGCGAAGGTTTTTCTAGAGACAGAATGCCGATGACAAATGTGCACTACAATCAGTGACTCTAAGCCCTCGCTTCCCCAAAAGAAGCAGGGCTTTTTTGTCTGTGTGCTTTCAGCGAGCTTATTCCACCTTTCATTTCTTATATTTTGTCCTTGATGAGTCAGATCATTCAACTCTACATTATTAATATTCAACACTTAGCCGCTGAGTTTTAGGTATAGTAAGCTCGCATATTCATATTGAGGTGGTGACAGTGGTAAAGTCCAAATCGTATTCCATTATTGAAGCGCGTTTAGCGCAAAACGTACTGATTCTTGATGGTGCAATGGGAACCATGATTCAGTCGTATAAGCTTGAAGAGCAGGACTATCGTGGCGAACGTTTTGAAGACTGGGAGAGTGAGTTAAAAGGGAATAATGATTTACTGTCATTAACACAACCAAAAATCATCAAAGATATCTACTCAGCCTATTTAGCGGCGGGGGCTGACATCATTGAAACAAACACCTTCAATGCTAACGCCATTTCCATGTTGGATTATCATATGGAGGCGCTTAGTTATGAGCTGAACTACGAATCAGCTCGATTAGCGCGCGAAGCCGCTGATGAATTCACTCAGCAAAACCCTGAGAAGCCACGCTTTGTCGCTGGTGCAGTAGGGCCGACCAGTCGAACTTGTACCATTTCACCAGATGTTAACGACCCAGGATTTCGTAATATTCACTTCGATGAATTAGTCGAGGCTTATACCGTGGCCGTTGATGGTCTTGTTAAAGGTGGTGTGGACCTCATTCTTATCGAAACGATTTTCGATACCCTAAATGCCAAAGCCGCTATTTATGCTGTTTTAGATTATTTCGAAAAAACCGGTGTTCGTTACCCAATTATGATCTCAGGCACCATCACGGACGCATCTGGCCGAACGTTGTCAGGACAAACCACTGAAGCATTTTGGAACTCTATTGCACATGCTAAACCACTCTCTGTTGGTTTGAATTGTGCATTGGGACCAAAAGATTTGCGCCAATATGTAGAAGAGTTATCGCGCATTGCTGATACTCATGTGTCTGCGCACCCCAACGCTGGTTTGCCTAATGCATTTGGTGAATACGATGAAACACCAGAAGAAATGCTCGAAGAAATTCAAGGTTGGGTCGATTCCGGTTTTATTAACATCATTGGGGGTTGCTGTGGTACCGCACCGAATCACATAGAAACCTTTGCTAAAGCCTTCCGACAGTCGACCCCTCGCCAAATTCCGACTATCGAAAAAGCCTGTCGTTTATCTGGACTTGAGCCATTCAATATTGATGGAAACGCCTTATTTGTAAATGTTGGTGAGCGAACCAATGTCACAGGCTCAGCGATGTTTAAGCGCTTGATTAAAGAAGGGGACTTCGATACAGCACTGGACGTTGCTCGTCAACAAGTAGAAAACGGCGCGCAGATTATCGATATCAACATGGATGAAGGCATGCTGGACTCCAAGGCCGCCATGGAGCGTTTCCTTAAGTTGATCGCATCTGAGCCTGACATCTCGCGTGTGCCTATCATGCTGGACTCATCTAAATGGGACATTCTCGAAGCGGGCCTGAAATGGATTCAAGGTAAAGGGGTTGTTAACTCCATTAGTATGAAAGAAGGGGAAGACAATTTTCGTGAACAAGCGAAAAAGCTCATGAAGTATGGTGCAGCGGTTATCGTGATGGCATTCGACGAACTCGGCCAGGCGGATACCCGAGAGCGAAAAATCGAGATTTGTCGTCGTTCTTATAAAATTCTTGTCGATGAAGTCGGTTTTCCGCCAGAAGACATTATTTTTGACCCCAATATTTTTGCCATAGCGACCGGTATTGAAGAGCATAACCGTTACGCGTTAGATTTTATTGAGGCGACGGGAGACATTACCCGCGAATTACCCTATGCCAAGGTATCGGGTGGGGTGTCTAACGTGTCGTTTTCTTTCCGAGGCAACAACCCTGTTCGCGAAGCCATCCATGCTGTGTTCTTATATCATGCCATTAAACAAGGTATGACCATGGGGATCGTCAATGCTGGGCAATTAGCTTTGTATGAAGACATCCCAATTAAATTGCGCGATGCAGTAGAAGATGCCGTATTAAATCGCACTCCGGATGCCACCGATAACTTGCTAGCCATTGCTGGCGAGTTTGCAGGTACTGGCGAGGTCGCAGAAAAAGAAACACAAGAGTGGCGCAACTTACCGGTAACAGAACGTTTAAGCCATGCTTTGGTTAAAGGGATTACCGAATTCATCGATGACGACACTGAAGAGGCGCGTCAAGCGTATGCCCGTCCTTTGGAGGTCATTGAAGGCCCCCTTATGGATGGCATGGGCATTGTGGGGGACTTGTTTGGTTCAGGTAAGATGTTCTTACCTCAGGTGGTCAAATCGGCTCGCGTCATGAAAAAAGCCGTTGCTTACTTAATGCCTTTTATTGAAGAAGAGAAACGCCTGAACATGGACACCGCATCGTCCAGTAATGGCAAAATTGTCATGGCCACTGTAAAAGGCGATGTTCATGACATTGGTAAAAATATTGTTGGCGTTGTTTTGCAATGTAATAACTTTGAAGTCATTGACCTTGGGGTCATGGTTCCTGCCGAAAAAATATTGCGTACCGCCAAAGAGGAAGGAGCCGATATGATTGGCCTATCCGGCTTGATTACTCCATCACTGGATGAAATGGTACATGTGGCAAAAGAAATGGAGCGACAAGGTTTCAATCTGCCGGTAATGATCGGCGGAGCAACCACTTCCAAAGCTCATACAGCGGTTAAAATTGAGCAAAACTATAAACAAAATCAAGTGGTTCATGTTACCAATGCCTCACGCAGCGTGGGGGTTGCCAGTGCTTTACTGAGCAAGGATACAGCTCGCCGACAAGCCTTTATTGATGAGATCAAAGTCGATTATGAAAAAACGCGCCTGCGCTATAAAGACCGAGCCAAAGCAGGTCGTCGAGTCTCACTGGACAAAGCGCGTCTAAATAAAACCCCCGTCGATTTTTCCAGTGGCATAGTGACGCCAAATAATCTTGGCATCACCGTGTTGACTGAAAATGATATCGATTTGGCCGAAGTTCGACATTACATCGATTGGACGCCTTTTTTCCAAACATGGGAATTGGCCGGCGCTTATCCGCGCATTTTAACGGACGAAATAGTTGGTGTGGAAGCGACACGTGTTTATAACGATGCGCTCGCCATGTTGGATAACGTGATCGCGAATGCCAGCTTACAGGCACGAGCCATAGTGGGTTTGTTTCCAGCCAATCAAGTAGACGATGACGACATTGAAATTTATGCAGACGAGTCTCGCAGTGAAGTTATAGAGCATTTATCATTCTTGCGGATACAAAATGAACTGACGGCACCAGGCAAATATAACCATAGCTTGGCCGACTTTGTTGCCCCTAAAGCGTCGAAGATTCCTGATTATATCGGTGCTTTTGCGTGCGCTGCGGGTTTTGGTATTGAGCCCATCGTTGCGAAATACGAGGCCGATCACGATGATTATAACTCTATTATGATCAAAGCTGTCGCGGATCGTTTAGCTGAGGCTACGGCAGAGTTCTTACATGAAAAAGTGCGTAAGGAGATCTGGGGCTATGCACCAGATGAAAGTTTGACTAATGCGCAATTAATTAAAGAAAAGTATCAAGGGATTCGCCCTGCGCCAGGGTATCCAGCTTGCCCTGATCATACAGAGAAAGCCAAACTGTGGTCACTATTGAAAGTCAAAGATAATATTGATATGGAAATTACAGAAAGCTTTGCTATGTTGCCAACAGCGGCGGTCAGTGGCTGGTACTTCGCTCATCCAGCCTCAACGTATTTTGGTATTGGCAAAATAGGTCCTGATCAAGTGGATGATTACGCCAAACGCAAGGGTATGAGCAAAGAAGATACTGAACGCTGGTTAGCGCCAAATCTTGGCTACGACCCAGAAGATGATAGAGTGTAGTATGACGGGGTGTTAACTCTCATTGTTTATTTACATCAACTAGGAAGGCCATTGTGTCAAAAGCGATTCAAGACCCAGAAAAACATCAGAAACGCATGCAAAACATCAAAAAGCATGTAGACAAACGTATCACCAAAGCCCAAGAAGATAAGGGAACCTTTGTACTATTAACTGGTAATGGAAAAGGGAAATCCAGTTCAGCATTAGGAATGGTCGCTCGTGCGTTGGGTCATGGTATGAAAGTAGGGGTAGTGCAATTTCTCAAAGGTGAGTGGAACACAGGAGAAATTGATTTTTTTAAAAAGCAAGACGGCATTAGATGGGAAATTATGTCCTCTGGCTTTACATGGGAAACGCAAAATCGTGAGGCAGATGTTGCTTCGTCAGAAGAGGCCTGGCAAAAAGCAACGGATATGCTGGCGGATGCAAGTCTTGATTTAGTGGTGCTCGATGAGCTGACATATCTACTTCATTATGAATATCTTTCTGAAGACCATGTTCTGGAAGCGCTGATGAATCGACCAGAGTGTCAGCATCTTGTGGTGACAGGAAGAGGAGCGAGTGAGTCTTTGATTGCGTTAGCGGACACCGTCAGCGAAATAAAAGAAGTGAAACATGCTTTTAAGCGTGGCATAAAAGCTCAGAAAGGACTGGAATTTTAGCTGTTTCTAGTCAAAAAACCTAGTTTTAATCAATATACAGATGAATATTCTTTCTGGATATTGCTAATATTCTGCTTTATTTACATTGAGGTGAGCTATGAAAATTGAGCGCTTGGAAATTACTCCACGTATGAGTCGTATTGTAAAGCACAACGGTACCATTTATCTTTGCGGGCAGGTGGCGGCGGATGCAAGCGCAGATATTGCTGAACAAACTCAAACCATGTTAGATAAAGTGGAAGTTTTATTAGAGCAGGCAGGTTCTAGCAAAGAGCATCTTTTGTCGGCCACTATTTATCTTCGAGACATGAAAGATTTTGCTGCAATGAATGACGTTTGGGATGCTTGGGTTGTACAAGGACATACACCAGCTCGTGCCTGTGTAGAAGCCCGCCTAGCTCGCCCTGAGCTGTTAGTCGAAATCTCAGTTGTTGCTGCAGAGAAGTACTAAGCGCATGAAAACATGCGCTGCATATCTCTGGTAGTGTTTTGGGTGGTAAGCAAAGCTCTCGCGCTTGCTTGAGTTACGCTTTTATACTTACGTGGTTTTCCACCAAGGCATTACCAAGCTCTCTTAGCGACCTTGCCATGTCACGAGATAAATTCATCAGTAAAATACCAAAATCAAATGCATAGTCATCGTGAAAGTCGCTAAATAACTGACTGGTAACCTCCAGTACAAGGCTGTTTTCTTTGGCGATTGCTTTACCTACTTTATCATGCAAAGCAATCATTGAAACGAAACCGACGGCTTCACCAAAATTAATGCTTCTGGTATGACAGGTTTGGTCATTGTGGGTTTTGTAAAAATCCAAACAGCCTTCCAAGACGACGTAAAAGCGATCACCCTTATCACCATAGTCAAACAGTTGATCACCAGACTCCAGCTCAATAAGCGCTCCGTTCTTGAGTAAATAGGTAATAGAGCGTTCTGATAGGGCACCAAAAACAGAGCCTTCTTTGAGTCTAGATGGCTCCAGAGTATAGCTTGTATCTTGCTTAAGGACGGTTTTCATTTATGGTCTCCCGTCAATCAATGTCTCTTCTCTGTCGATAGTAATCCTTTGTTTGTTGGCTTTGTATCCCTGTTTCTATAAGTTTTAGCGTCTTCTATCATTTAATGACAGCCTATTTCTGTGTTGAGTCGTAATAATTGGAGTAGGATTGTAAGCATTTGTTCCCTTGATATAGCTTATTTTTTATCAGTAATTTTATCTTCTGTCTTAAAGAGCGAGGGGTATCTGTGCGATAATGCTGATCATTAATGCAAGCTGCCAACTCAGGTGTGCTCAATTTACTTTTAAAAGCGGAAAAATACCTTGTTAACAACTGCCAATATCACCATGCAATTTGGTGCCAAGCCTTTATTCGAAAATGTGTCTGTTAAGTTTGCTGAAGGCAAGCGCTACGGTCTAATCGGTGCAAATGGGTGCGGTAAATCCACCTTTATGAAAATCCTCGGCGGCGATTTAGAGCCGAGTTCGGGTAACGTATCTAAGGACCCAAATGAGCGTCTAGGTAAATTAAAACAGGATCAATTTGCTTACGAAGAATATTCTGTCATCGATACGGTGATTATGGGTCACACAGAGCTGTGGGCAGTTAAGTCTGAAAAAGATGCGATTTACGCCAATCCCGAAATGACCGAAGAAGATGGGCTTCGGGCCGGAGATTTGGAAGCAGAATTTGCGGAAATGGACGGCTACACTGCCGATGCGCGTGCCGGAGAATTGTTATTGGGGGTGGGGATCCCTAGTGAACAACATTATGGCTTGATGAGTGAAGTCGCACCAGGCTTGAAGCTACGTGTATTGCTCGCGCAGGCGCTGTTCTCTGATCCCGATATTCTGTTGCTTGATGAGCCTACCAACAACTTGGACATCAATACCATTCGCTGGCTGGAAGGCGTCTTGGTTGAGCGCAACTGCACCATGATCATCATTTCCCATGACCGCCACTTCCTTAACTCGGTTTGTACCAATATGGCGGATTTAGATTACGGCGAATTGCGTTTGTTTTCAGGAAACTATGATGAATATATGACCGCCGCAACACAAGCTCGCGAGCGTTTATTATCGGATAATGCGAAGAAAAAGGCACAAATCAACGAGCTGAAATCGTTCGTGAGTCGTTTCTCTGCTAACGCTTCAAAATCGAAACAAGCCACCTCACGCGCGAAACAAATTGACAAAATTCAACTTGAAGAAGTCAAACCATCGAGTCGTCAAAGTCCTTTTATTCGTTTTGAACAAGAGAAAAAATTACATCGTATGGCCGTTCAGGTGGAGAATGTGGCCAAGTCTTACGATGAGCAGCTATTCAGCGGCCTGAATATGATGGTGGAAGTCGGTGAGCGTATCGCCGTTATCGGCCCGAACGGAATTGGTAAAACGACCTTACTTAAATGCTTGGTCGGTGACACGGAACTGACTAAAGGCGAAGTAAAGTGGTCTGAGAATGCTAATATAGGCTATTACGCTCAGGATCATGCCCATGAATTCACCAAAGACGTCGATTTGATTGAATGGATGGGGCAGTGGGCTAAAGAAGGCGATGACGAGCAAGTTATTCGTGGCACGCTGGGTCGCCTGTTGTTCTCACAAAATGACATCAAAAAGTCGGTAAAAGTACTTTCTGGTGGGGAGCAAGGCCGAATGCTGTTTGGCAAACTGATGTTGCAAAAACCAAACGTGCTAGTAATGGACGAGCCAACCAACCATATGGATATGGAGTCGATTGAGTCTTTAAACCTAGCACTGGAAAACTACCCAGGGACATTGATTTTTGTCAGTCACGACCGTGAATTTGTCTCCTCTTTGGCGACTCGCATTGTTGAAGTGACCAGTGATGGCATTGTCGATTTCCACGGTACTTACGACGAATATTTAGCCAAACAGGACGCTTAATGTCTTGTATTGACTGAACACGTTAGTGATTCACAATAAAAAGGGAGCCTATATCGAGAGGCTCCCTTTTTATGTCTGCTAAAATGACGTTAGCGTTTGTCTTGATAAGTAAAGGCTTCTTGATACTCTAAAACCTCCATTTTGTCGCCCACGTGAATCTCCCCTGTATTGAGGGCAATGAGATTGATACCAAAATTGATGACTTTTTCCTCAGGCTGCAAACGAAACTTGCCTAATGTTTTCATTGGTTCGCCTTTTTTACTGCGTAGTGCCGTCTCTGGGTGCACAGTGGTAAAAATACAGCGAGCGCAGGGTTTTACATTCTCAAATTCGACGTCACCTATCCGCAGACGTTTCCATGTCTCTTCCTCAAAGGGCTGAGAGCCCGTCACAACAAGATTGGGACGAAATTGCGTCATCTGTATGCTTTCTTGGCATGTACGATTTAACTCCTCTAGAGAAGCCTGGGAAGTTAAGTGGAATGGGTAACCATCGGCAAAGCCCACAGGACTTTCAGGCCTTCTTTTGGTGAACCGTTCAGATTGCTCACCAAAATAGACCAAGCGAACATCACTGTCTAACACTTGGCTAAACCAAGCATTGGCCAGCTCCGAGCAATGTTGTGCTTTTAGTGATTTTTCCCAAATCACAACATCTTGATAGATAGAGCTAAAGGTTGCAGGGTCTAATACCAGCTTAATAGCAGTATCAGGATGAGACAGCTCCCATGTTTTATTAGTAAGCCGCTCAGCTTTGATCAAGACCAACTGGGGGAAGTCTCGGCCAGTGATAAATTCGCCATTTGAATTAATGAGCATATAGCGACGATCCCCAGTTAACCCAGACCACTCTACTTGGCTTTGTACTAATTCCACGCCGTGGATGGATTTGATTGGGTAGATGGAAATCGAAGACAGAGAATAGGGCACAATAGATTCTTCCTTTTTTACAGCGGGTAATTTCTTATTATGCCGATAAGGTAACGTCACACAAGCCCTTTAAGGGCGTTTGTTCACTTGTCTATCGTGAGGTGAAAACAAAAAACGCCCGACGTATCGAGCGTTTTTTTGTATCAAATGGTATTTTTAATTATAAAGCTTGCAGTGCTTTAATTCGATCATTGATAGGTGGGTGGCTAGAGAACAACTCACCCAATGTTGGCATTTTGCCGCGATTAATTCCGAAAGCAACCATACCATCAGGCATATGACTTTCTTCGTGCTCACTTTGCAGACGTGCCAGAGCAGCAATCATAGCGCCTTTACCGCCTAGACGAGCACCCGCTTCATCGGCTCTGAATTCACGGTAACGAGAGAACCACATCACAATCATTGAGGCTAGAATGCCGAATAAAATTTCGAAAACAAACGTAGCAATGTAATAACCCCAACCAACAGAGCCTTCATTGTCATCTTTACGCAGGAACTGATCAACAGCATAAGCGGCAATACGAGCAAAGAACATGACGAAGGTGTTAACTACCCCCTGAATCAAACTCAAAGTCACCATATCACCGTTCGCAACGTGGCCGATCTCATGGCCTAGCACAGCCTTGATCTCATCTGGCGGGAAACGCTCAAGCATGCCGCTTGAGACAGCGACAAGTGCGTCGTTTTTATTCCAGCCAGTCGCGAATGCGTTTGCATCGTGCGATGGAAAAATGGCCACTTCTGGCATTTTGATTCCCGCTTCTCTTGATAATTGAGCAACAGTATCCATTAGCCAAGCTTCTTTGTGGTTACTTGGTTTCTCAATAACCACCGCGCCAGTACCACGCTTAGCCATGAATTTGGACATTAGTAGCGAGATGATACTGCCCGTAAAACCAAATACACCACAGAAAATCAGTAACGAGGTGAAATTCAACCCGTTGCTGGTCATATAATTATTCACCCCCAGCAAGCTGAGAATCACACCAGCCACTAACATGACAGCCAAGTTCGTGACTAAAAACAGAATGATACGCATAACCATGCTCCTTAAAAGATTGTTAAAGAGCATGATAGGGCTGTTTGGTGGAAATTCAAGCAGAAGTTAACGCTTTCTTAATCGATCTAAAAAGGCAGTAAATCGTTCCATGGCAGGGACGAGTTGCTCGACATGAGGTAGGAAGACAAAACGCACATGATCTGGCGTTGGCCAGTTAAACCCAGTACCTTGTACGATCAGTACTTTCTCTTCTTGTAAAAAACGCAAAATAAAATCCATATCGTCTTTTATTTGATACATTTTAGAGTCGAGCCGCGGGAACAAATAGAGCGCACCTTGTGGCTTATGGCAATGTACACCTGGAATAGCATCCAGAGCTTCCCAAGCGACCTGGCGCTGCTCATATAAACGACCACCAGGCTCGATTAACTCATTAATACTTTGGTAACCACCAAGAGCTGTTTGTACGGCGTGCTGCGCAGGCACGTTAGCACATAAACGCATTGAGCTCAGAATATCCAACCCCTCGATGTAGTCTTTAATACCTGACCTGTCTCCTGTAACAATCATCCAGCCTGAACGAAAACCGGCTGTTCGATAAACTTTTGATAGTCCGCCAAAGGTTATGCATGGTGCTCTACCTTCTGTTAATGTACTGGTTGGGATATGAGTGGCGCCATCGTATAAGATCTTATCGTAGATTTCATCGGAGAAAATAAGCAGATTATGCTCAGAGGCAATATCAATGATACCTTCTAGAATAGCTTTCTCGTAAACAGCACCCGTTGGATTATTTGGGTTTATAATCACAATGGCTTTGGTTTTATTAGATATCTTAGCGCGAATATCTTGTAAATCTGGTTGCCAACCGGCGCCTTCATCGCAATGATAGTGTCTAACGTAACCTCCAGAAAGTGTTGCCGCAGCGGTCCATAATGGATAATCCGGTGCCGGGATCAAAATTTCGTCACCATCGTTCAGCAAAGCTTGCATCGCCATCACAATCAGTTCACTAACTCCGTTGCCCATCCAAATGTAATTCACATCGGATGATTTCACGCCGAGGGCTTGGTATTTTTGCATAACCGCTTTGCGAGCGGGATATAAACCTTTTGACTCACAATAGCCTTGAGCGGTTGGAAGGTTGCGAATAACATCGACCAGAATTTCATCTGGTGCTTCAAAGCCGAATGGGGCAGGGTTGCCTATGTTAAGCTTGAGAATACGCTGTCCTTCCTCTTCCATACGCATGGCTTCTTTTAGAACAGGGCCACGAATTTCATAGCAGATATTTGATAGTTTGTTTGACTTTCGAATGTGCACGTTAATTCCTCATCAATCAGACAACCTTAAGTTCATAGGTCAATTCTGTAGATAGATATAGTAGCACGACCTTATCTCTGGAGCATTTTCAATGAGAGGTAAAGGTTTCATATTAGTCTGAAGAAAAATGGAAAGGGGGAGACGTTACATAACGTCCCCCGCTTTGAAGACAGCCTATGACTAGGCTACTGCTGAAGAAGCTTGATAATATTTTGATCCTCAAGTAGTCGGGTAACCGTTTTACTTGCCAGTTCATTCATATCCTTTTGTACGGCAGATTGATAGGGCAAGGTCCCGTATTCTTCCGTTTTTTGTGATGCAAACTTCGCCTTATAAGTTTCATCTCCTGCTGTCACGGTAACATTCAACCCAAAATTCAAGGTGGCAACGGTTTTTAAATTATCTACTTTAGTGGTGTAACTCATTTTCGTAATCACAACGTCCACTTTTGCCGGCGGCAAAACACCTTGGTCTAAAGTAAATCCTAACTTGCGAAGACCATTTACAATACTTTTATTAACACTCTGTTTTACATCATTAGTGGTAAAAATATCCGCACGTTCATTGAGTCCTGTTTTGATTGACCCTATTTGGTTGCCAATCTGTGTTGTTGTACTAACCTGAATCACTCGATTATTACTGAGTTTCTCGCTTTGAATAGAGGCAGTAGGGTCTATTTGTATGTAGTGCGTTGTTGAACAGCCCGCGAGTAAGGCGGCAGACAATGTAAAAGTCAAAATGAGACGTTTATTAAGCATAGTTGCTCCATTTTTATACAAAATTGTTGTAAAACAAGTGTTTAATCTACTAACTTAGCAGATTATTAAAAAAAATGTTGATTTTCCAAATAGTAACAGTAATATACGCACCCGCTCACACAGCAAGACGTGAACGTATGTCCCGTTCGTCTAGAGGCCTAGGACACCGCCCTTTCACGGCGGTAACAGGGGTTCGAACCCCCTACGGGACGCCATCTAGTTAATAGATGATAGTTTACTTCTCTTTAAGGCTGTATGAAAAGCATTTTGCGGGAATAGCTCAGTGGTAGAGCACAACCTTGCCAAGGTTGGGGTCGCGAGTTCGAGCCTCGTTTCCCGCTCCACTTTCACTTGATGTGAAAGTGCAGGTTTACAGTTTTCACAAAACTGATTGTGTCCCGTTCGTCTAGAGGCCTAGGACACCGCCCTTTCACGGCGGTAACAGGGGTTCGAACCCCCTACGGGACGCCACCATCTACTTTTACTAAGTATTAGGTAGAAGATTTAGAAGTTGTTCACTGTGTTATGCGAGTAACGAGTAGGGCGACTGTAATGCGGGAATAGCTCAGTGGTAGAGCACAACCTTGCCAAGGTTGGGGTCGCGAGTTCGAGCCTCGTTTCCCGCTCCACTTTCGCTTGATGTGAAAGTACAGGTTTACAGTTTTCATAAAACTGATTGTGTCCCGTTCGTCTAGAGGCCTAGGACACCGCCCTTTCACGGCGGTAACAGGGGTTCGAACCCCCTACGGGACGCCACTATTTAGTATATCACCCCAATAAAGTAGGGTGGTTTTATAGGGCGGGAATAGCTCAGTGGTAGAGCACAACCTTGCCAAGGTTGGGGTCGCGAGTTCGAGCCTCGTTTCCCGCTCCACTTTCACTTGATGTGAAAGTACAGGTTTACAGTTTTCATAAAACTGATTTGTGTCCCGTTCGTCTAGAGGCCTAGGACACCGCCCTTTCACGGCGGTAACAGGGGTTCGAACCCCCTACGGGACGCCACTATTTAGTATATCACCTGAATAAAGTAGGGTGGTTTTATAGGGCGGGAATAGCTCAGTGGTAGAGCACAACCTTGCCAAGGTTGGGGTCGCGAGTTCGAGCCTCGTTTCCCGCTCCACTTTCACTTGATGTGAAAGTACAGGTTT
>NZ_FLOB01000034.1 GCF_900089775.1 Marinomonas spartinae | reverse complement strand
CATACCGTCCCAATAAGTGTGTCTGACAAGGTGTTGTAATAGATGCCTCTCTCTCATTAAATGATTTTATTTCGACCAAAAAACAAGCCATTTAACAAAAGAGAGACTATGGATACTTTAAAACTAAACCACACTCAGATACAAGCCGCTGTTGATCAACTTACGTCACAACAAGACGGTGTGAATCGGTTGTTAGAGATGGCCATGAACAGCCTAATGAAGGCAGAACGTAGCGCCTATTTAGAGGCGGCAACAAAAGGGAATAAAGCCAACGGTTACCGTTCTGTGACTGGCTATGGTATTGGCGACTCACTATCTTTGCAAATCCCCAGGGATCGCTTAGGAAGTTTTAAGCCAACCTTGCTTAATGTTATGAAGGATCAAACAGACTCACTCAATGAGCTTTGTTTTGAGCTTTATGCAAAAGGATTGACCACTCGTGATATAGAGTCCATTACAGAAACAATATACGGACAACACCTGTCAAAAAGTCAAATATCACGTATCACCAGTAGCTTATCAGAAGCTATGCAAGCCTTTAGAGACCGTCCTTTAAATGAGTACTATCCTATACTCTATTTGGATGCCACGTTTGTCAAAACAAAGCGAGAGCGTGTTTCCAGCGAAGCCTATTACATTGCCCTGGCAGTACTGCCAGATATGACTCGAGAAGTGATTGGCATCTACAACGCGCCAACAGAATCGGCGAGTTTTTGGGATGAGATATGCCAAGACTTGAAGCGTCGAGGTTTGAGGCAGGTTGATCTGTTCGTCACTGACAATTTAACAGAGCTAGACAGTACGATAGAAAAGCATTTCAATGCCGCTATACAGAAATGTGTTTTACACTTGAAACGCTCTATTCTCAATAAAACGAAGAAACAACATCGTTTAGAAATGGCATCAGATCTTAATGCGGTTTTTCAGCTAGATAATCGAGAAGATACAAAAGAAGCGTTATTAAAGCGAGCCCAAGACGTCTCATTGAAGTGGAGAAACTATTATCCGCACTTGAAACGTCTAGAAGATGGGGATTGGTTATCTTATTATGCAACCTATCTGGATTTTGAGTATGAGATCCGTAATATGATCTATACAACGAACTGGATTGAGCGGTTGAATAAAGCGTTCAAACGAACCCTAAAAATTCGAAATTCAATGCCCAATGTGGAATCGGTCTTAACACTTTTAAGCAAAGTGGCAATTGATATGAACAGTTCGACTTATCGTCATCCGGTCAGTCGTTTTCAGAAAAGCCACCTGTTTAAGTAAAGAGTGAAATAGATGAATTGAATGTGAGAAAAGACACACTTTTTGGGACGGTACC
>NZ_FLOB01000024.1 GCF_900089775.1 Marinomonas spartinae | reverse complement strand
GAAGAAGAACGACGGGTATAGGGTTTGGTCATGGGTTGGACTCCGTTATCGGTGATGAGATGAAAACGGAGTCCAGTTTAGAGTGCGAAAAGATGGGATGAAATAACGGCGTAGAATGAACGCTTACCCTAGAAAAGTGGTTTTCGTTTATCTCTGTATTGACTGGCTTACTGTTTTAGCCAGCGATTTCAATAGGATATTTAGGACCGACGGTTAGAATCAGTGGACTCGATACTGATAGTAAATTTCTCCACGATGCCTTTAAGTCCAGACGACATCTCTGTTAATTTCTGAGAAGTACCAGCCCCCTCTTCGGCTTCTGATGTTGTTTCAACATTTTTAGCCGCGATACGGTTTAAATTGTTACTCGTATCATCAATGGTTCTAGCCTGCTCATCGGACGCAATGGCAATATTCCCCATCAAATTGCAGACCACTTCAATAGAATCCACTATTTCTTTAAGGCTCTCAGACGAGTTTTCAGAAACTTCTGCACCGACTTGCGTTTTTTCAACCACTACTTCAATTAATCTAGCGGTTTCATTTGCCGCTTTTGTACTTTGTGCGGCCAAAGCACGAACTTCATCGGCAACCACAGCAAAACCTCTGCCAGCTTCGCCCGCTCTAGCGGCCTCAATCGCCGCATTCAAGGCTAACAGATTGGTTTGATTTGCAATGTCTTCTATCGCAGAAAGAATAGAAGAAATGTTGCTGCTAGCCTCTCTGATATCATTCATTGCTGACACGGTTTTACCCACAAGGTCACTACCAATCGTAGCCGACTGCTGCGCTTTTTTACCCAGCTCATCAGCCTCCTTAGCCGTATTAGCCGTAATCTTGACTTGCTCATTTACCTCAACAATCGCCGCTGAAATCGACTGTATTGATTGTTCAGAACTTGCCGTGTTAGACAATATTGTTTCACTAGAAAGCATGACCTTATTACTTTGCTCAACGATGCTATTGGTATACCCCGAAATATCAGTAACGATACTTTTCAGATCAGCGTTTGTTTTAATCAGCGCATTAGTGATGACATCTTGTTGGCCTTTAGAGGTTAAATTACTTGTCAAATCACCTTCTGATATTTTTTCTAAACTACTAACAAAAACCGTTTCCAGCTCATCTGCAAAGTTATCTAACGAGGACGCCATATCTCCAAGTTCATCTGAGCGTTTTATGTTTGTTCTCTTGCGAACATTGCCACTTGCCAACTGGTTAACAATCTCAGTCATTTTAAGAATAGGATTGGTAATAGAGCGGCTCAATATTATACCTATTACAATAATGATGACGGCAGTAATCAATATTGAAAAGATGATTGCCCATTTTATTTCACTCACCGATGCGAAAGCTTCATCACGTGACTTTTCTGCTACAATAGCCCATGTCGCTCCCTCAAATTTTATTGGTGCATAGGCAGATAACACTTCACGCCCTAAATAACTGTCAATCAGTTTTGAGCCTGTCTCACCTGACAAAGCTGCGTTGATTGCTACACTCTTTGCTTTATTGCTTTCTGGATTGGCAAATACATTAATAACAGAATAACGTTTACTATCCAAATAAGAGTTGGAGCGCATTAAATGGTCTTTTCCAACAAGGTAGATTTCACCTGTTTTTCCAAGCCCTGAACGCTGAGACATAATTTTATTAATTACATCACCAGAAAGCTCTAACATCACGACAGAAACAACATCACCACGTAAATTAAACACAGGCGCACCAATAAAGAATCTCGGACTATTACTTCTATGGCTATAGGGTGTAAAGTCCTGAAACGCCACACGTTTTGTTTCTAATACTTTTCTCCATAGTAATGAGACTGGGTTTTTATCATCAAAGCTCTTTTTAAGGTTCGAACCAAGCTCTTTACCTTTTTTCACACTATAGATAATATGTCCTTTATCAGCAGAGATTAATAAAAGATCACGATATCCTAGAACATCTACATATTTTAATAAATTTTCACTTCGCTCTTTCCAAATACCTTTATAGTCTATATTATCGACGCCAAATTTATCATTTTCAGAATTAACTTCTTCTAGTTCTTGATAGACTTGAAGCGCACGGTATAAGTCATATATATCTCTACTATTTGATAGAATAGAAATGTCTTTTTTGGCACCATTAAGATAACTTTCTATTTGATTTTCCTTAACATCCCGTGAACTTACCAACTGTTCCAATGCATCAGTTTCCAAGGCTTCACTTGATTTCATTAATGAAATGATAGCAACAACCACAACGGGCAATATTCCTATTAGAGAAAAAGCAATGATCAACTGGCTTCTTAGTTTTAATTTTATTTTCATATTACAATCTCGATAAAAAGGATCATTTAAATATTTAAGCTAGTAATTACACATCTTAATTATTGTTTTATCGACCAGTGATCATCACTCACCCCAATTTCCCATAACGGCAGAGAAGCCATTGGTAATGGGGTGTAAGAAACCTTCTTATTGACTGCAACAACCTTGTTAGGAGCTGGTACAACAAGCATATACGCATTTTTGTAAACATGATTAATCATTTTTGTTAGAACGTCACTGAATTTTGGCGTATTAGCAGTGGCTTTAAACATTTCATCAATATACTTACCCATCTGAGGATCTGCTGGCATCGTACTCCAAACACTATTTGGTTGATAAACAAAGGTTGCCGCCCATGGATGATTGAAGTACCAATCATCATCTCCCCACACAATCAAATCCCACGACTTTGTATTCTTTCCCGAATTGGTAGACAAAATTTGTCCAAAAATGGTCGTTTCATCAACAATTTCATAATCAAGCTTTACACCAACCTTACGCAAGTCTCGATCTAATGAACGCCAAAGAAACATGAACTTCTGCTGAGTTAACACTTTAAGTTCAAGCCCATCTAAAATACTCTTTAGTTCCTGACGTATCTCTTTTGGTGATTCCACTTCTGAATAGGCCTTTATATTTTTTACTGCATCTTTAACCCCAGGAAAGTTAGGTGAAGCTAATGTAGGCTTTATTTGGCCATAACCAGAGAATGCATAAGTTAATAGCTGCTGTTGATCTATTGCTCTATTTAAAGCAAGACGAACTTTTTTATCTTTTAGTTTTTCATTACCATTAATCATATTTATGTGAATGGCGATATTATCTGTTGATGGCCCTGTCACCAATTTGGCATAAGGAGAAGAGCTAACCAGCTGAACGTCAGAAAATGCGATGGGCATAATATCCAGATAGCCTTCAGACTCAACAACATCAGACAATGCGACCTTTGGATCTAGTTTTGTGTAAATAGTAAACTTTTCCACTTTCACTAAATCTTTATCATAATAATAGGAGTTAGCAGTTAATACTGCTTTATCTGTTTTCCTATCGCCTTCTATATAACCTTCACTAAGAATATAAGGCCCTAATCCATAAGGTCCAGCTTCAGCTAAATTCGGGCAAGTCGCTTTACCGTTCCAGCCAAATTTTTCAAGATATTTTGAAGTATAAAATTGAATCCAGATGACATCATTCAGAAATGTACCGTATTTCTCTTTTAGATAGAACCTTACAGTATAATCATCAACTTTTTCTGTATGATCATACACAGCATTAATTTTACTAAATAAAAACGGTTTCTTTTTAAAGTACTCCATATTTTCAATGACGGAGTCTGCATTAAAAGGTGTTCCATCTTGAAATTGAACACCTTGACGTAGCTTAAATTCATAGACGGTATCGCTAATTTGTGAATGGGATGTCGCCATATAATATTCCCAACCAAGTTCATTATTAGCAGGTCTTAAAAGCGAGCCATTAACAGCATGGGATGTGTAAAGATAAGGAAGGCTTGAGACATATATTTTAACATGGGAACCTTTCACTGGTGCTGCACCAGCCATAGGTATAAAAGATAAAACTGAAAAAACAACAAGTAATGATACTATATTACGCAAAAACGAACTACACATATACTTCTCCAAAATTCAGCAATGTAGAGCAAATGCTTAATTAGCTTTTTTCATTCACCTAACATTATTAATAAAGATTGGACCAAACAAATAGGTCCGGCTTTTTAATCAACTATGATGTTTAAGAAGATGCGTAGTCCTGTTCACTATCTAGCTCATCATATGTATAAAGTCATCATTGACTTGACGTACCTATATGGCGATAACTAGGCTCAATACTTCAAGCATGTCATGGTTTTTATCTATTCCTATTCAGTTATGAAAAGCATAGCAGTTGTTTTTGGGAGTGCAAAAATAATATGTTGCTGTTAATGAAAAATTACATAAAGTTCTCTATAGTAGGTTTTTATTACTCTATGACACCAAAGGTTTACTCTGATTACCAGCCCCCTATTCACCAGAGCTTTAAGCTAGGTCTCCAGTACTAGGAGTTTACGAATGTAATTAATTGTGCACTCTCTTGGGATAGCACTTTTGAACTCTCTAGATTGTTTTATCTATTTTAATTGCCCTGGGTACTTAAGACCTCAACAACGGACAGCTTTAGCATAGATGTGTATTTGAGGAGTGTAGGCCCACCTTCCAGCAGTAGAAATAATAGGCTTACAGAAACTGAGAGAACTGGATTTTTCCAGAGAATTCGCATTTGCCAGTTACTAAGACAAGCCTTAACGACTTACGACAAGCATTCTTGCCTATCTCTTGATCACTAAATCTACAAAACACAAAAACTGGGCGACATCGTGCACTTGACTTGCTCCGACTCATTAATGATGAAGAACATACCAAACAAGACAAGCTTTATATTGATCAGGATGTTTTAGACCATTTTTTGATAACACTTTCTAACTGTGGGAAGCTAATAGGTTTGCCGACAAAATCACACATTCCAGCCTCTGCACATCGTATTTTGTCATCCTCAAAGACATTCGCCGTTAGAGCAATAATGGGTACATCACGGTAGTCATTCATTTTTTTAATTTCAATGGTTGCTTGAAGTCCATCTTTTATTGGCATTTGCATGTCCATAAAAATAAGATCAAAGACATGATTTTCACATAAATTAACTGCCTGATCACCGTCTTCGGCCACAATAACTGAAGCAATTTTCAGGTTAGAAAGAAAGCCTCTCATGACAACTTGATTGGTTTTATTATCTTCTGCCACCAATATATTAAAATTAGAATAATCGATGTTTTCTGATTGGTTTTCATTTTTTTCCGGTTGTATTTTTGGTGTTTCAATAATCCCCTTTTCTGTCTCGATTTCAAAGAAAAATCGCGACCCTTTTTTCTCTTCACTTTCTACTTTAAGCTCAGCTCCCATTAGATGAAGCAACTTACTAGTGATGGTGAGACCAAGACCTGTACCACCAAATTTTCGAGTAATGGATGTATCTGCCTGAGAGAAGGCATCAAATAGCTTTTCTATATTATTTGGCTCAATACCTATACCCGTATCCGTCACACTAAATAATAAGACTAACCTCTTACCCAAATCGACTTTGATACGGGCAGTAAGAGTAACTTCTCCTTGATCTGTAAATTTAATCGCATTACCCAGCAAATTCATCAAAATTTGCCGAATCCTTGTTTCATCACCTAAAAAGACTATTTCTTCATTTATGGGAAAAGTTTGGACAGATAATCTGATCCCCTTAGTGTTAGCTTGACCTTGAAATAAAACCTCTAGGCTTTTTAATAAAGCATTCAGATCTATCGGGCGTTTTTCAAGCTCAATTTTATCGGCTTCAATTTTACTTAAGTCTAAAATATCATTTATTATCACTAGTAAGCTTTCACCTGATGAGGTAATAATATCAAGCATCTCCTTTTGCGGGGCTGCTAAATTGGTATTAGATAATTGTATTGCCATACCTAAAATGCCATTCATAGGTGTGCGAATTTCGTGGCTCATATTCGCTAAAAATTCAGACTTTACTTTTGAGGTGCGTTCAGCCGCTTGCTTTTCTTTCTCTAAGTCTTTACTCATATCTCGGAATCGGCTTGCAGCCTGAGCGAGTACGCCTATTTCATCTGCTCGATGAGTATGATTGATCGGTGCTGACAGATCACCACTAAGAAAACGACTAAAGCTAATAGTCAGTCGAGTAATAGCTTTGGTGATATAGAGATGGAAGAAAAAAGCGAGAAAAATCAAATACAAAATAATAGCAATACCTAGTAGATTTAGAATATTCTCTGTCGTTGATATGCTCTCATGCCCCCGCTCTTTTATTTTTTTTAAACGAGAGAGAGAATGCTCTCTTAGCATATTGGCTAAGTTACCAAATTCAATTGCATTCCCCGCCATGACAACATTCACGAGATTAAAGTAATTACGGTTAACTTGTATACTTTTGATGAAAGACTTTTGATAATCTTTCGCTAATTTTTGTAATTTTATCGATACCTCACTTTGGTTTATTAAATGAATCGATGTCATTTTTCTCAATATAGTATTGACTTCCTGTCTTTTGTAATAGTCTTTTTTGGACAAAAACAACCAAGCATTACGGTGTAAGGTATGCCAGTTATTCGTTAATTCTACAATTTTTAATTTCTCCCTTACGTTAGAAGTATTTTGTTCCAGAACATAAAGTTCCTTGATAGCCGATTGATAGATATTTTCTAATACAACATCGATTAACGATGACCTAGATTTATAAAGCGATGATAAATCTTTTAGATTGCCACCTAATTGCGCAACCAATTTTGATAGTGATTCAATATATTGGTGTTCTTCATTTAAAATATCACTATCGGATAAAGCATTTAACCGTACTTTTATATCTCTAAAACTTTCTTTTATTTTATCAAATACCGCATCACTACCCGATAAACTATAAACGGAGACATCTCGTTGCATTTCGATAATATCTTTATTTATACGTATGATGGAGGTGGAGTAGTTACTGATCTCTGTCACATTATCCATTGCTTTTCCAATAGTATCGAGGCGCTGTGCCATGACGATGTAGCTAACTACAAGCGTCACGATAACAAAACTAAAAGCTACAGCAACTTTTGCAGCGATAGAGCGAGCAATAAAAGAAAGCACATCTATTCCTTAGGCATTTAACAACTCATACCACTTATCTAAACTATAATCATAGTTTTGCATGACCGTATTCCACACAGCAATATTTGATAAACGCGAAATATAGCTACCACCATGTCTTAGCTCTCCAGCTTTCACCGAAATATTACCATCCGTACCTTTTAAATCCGTGGCAGCCTCTTTGCCTTCATACCAATAATCCCATTCGGCTTTCGACATTAAACTTTTACTGCGTTGCGGGTTGGAAATATAGTAGCCCTGGCGAGCAATAAATGCTCCAGGATAACCAGATAACCACCAATTCATATATCTATAAGCAGCATCTTTTACCTCTTCACTAACACTCGAAGACAAACACATGACGCCATGCCACGCTCGATACCCTTCTTTTGGCGCAGCATAGACAACAGGGATCCCTTGACCTCTACAGGCACTCACAGCGGGAGAAAACATGCTTTGAATAGTGGCTCGTTCCGTTGTCATAAATTCGACAGACTGTGGGACCGATGTCCAAAAGCCGGAGAAATAGCCTTGTCGCTTTTTCATTAATAGGATTTCAAATAACTGATCTATTTCAGCAATGGTCATATTACCAATATCACGAAACGTCATCAGACCTTGAGCTTGCGCTGCCAATGCGGCATCAAAGATCCCAATCGTCGGCGCATTAATGAGCGCCACTTTTCCTTTGTTACGTTCGTCTAATAGCCACGACCAAGACTCTGTTTCATAGGCAATCCCTTCAGGGATATGTCGAGTGTTGTACCCAAACGAATCCACATTATGGACATAAGGCATAAAACTTAACTGTTTGGTAGGATTAGAGCCTAAGGAGCCATCTGACTGGACATAGATGATCTTATTCGGCGCATCTCCAGCACCTATATGGGAATCCTTCGTTAACTGACCTGTTTTAGTTAGATTGTTAACTTCATCCCAGTATATCAATCGCTCCGTTTCAAGGGGCTGAATCGAACCTGCTTGCCATAGAATATTGATTGAATCAGACCAGTGTTCATACAAATCAAAAGAACTAGGATCAGATGAAGCTTTTTGCAACAAAGCAGCATCACCCATGGGAGTGAACACTAGGTCAATGCCTAGTTCTTTCATGGCCCTTTGACGAAGCTCTTCTTGTAACGTGACATGAGTTCCCATCACTCTCAAGGTTATGTTCTTCTTTGAGTATACATAGGGCGCTTTAAGTGCAACGGTCGACAGTGCAACACCAGCACCTAGCGTACGCAAGAAGCTTCGTCGATTGATTAAATCACTCATAATGGCTTGTCCTATCTCCGTTCATATTGTCACGAAAGTATAGACTGGAAAATCAAAAAATGTTTAAGGAATAGGCAAATAAGTGCTAGCCACGAAATGATTACCCATTAACTCTTAGGACCTTCGCTTGGCCACATCAACTCACTGGTATGGACTCATTGACCACCCATTAATTTTTTTATCGAAATCAAAAAGAATAAAGCCAATAAATCTCTCTTCATCATAGATACCTAAGGGATACAAATCTGGCTCATACGCCGCTTCAACTAAAGAAACAATGTTAGGTGCTACGTAATCCTGTTGATCTGAACTAACTTTCAAATCAATACATTCTTGATAATTTGTTCGGTCTATTTCTTTTAATTGAACATTCATTCTCTACTTCCATTTGAATAATTTTTTGGTGATGCTCAATTCAAAGCTGTAGAACGCTAAGCTCAGCCGTGCGCTTTAGCGCATCGACTGGAGCGTTTTGTTAGGCAATTGTGCCAGCATGAGCTGCCACAACTTGCCAATGACCGTTTGATAATTGTGCCCAAACACGTGTGAATCGGAAGTCACCACCAGCAGGTTGACCAGCATAGGTTCCGGAAAGCTGGACCCGCACTGTAACAACGGCCGCGTCATCTCCGACCAACTTAATTTGCTGTTCCGAAGGTTCCAGTTTAGAAATGGTGAGAGCACCCGATTCATGGGCCGAAAGATCAGCCTCTTTGCCCAAGCACTGACCAAGGTGGTTTGTGAAAATGAGACTTGGAGAAAGAAGCTTATCCAAAGCTTCAACATCTGAGGAAAGAATAGCTTGGCGCAACTGCTCTTCCGCCTTTTCTATCTCAATGTTGCTATCCATAGTATTCTCTCGTGTTTTTGCTAACTACTAAGCGGTTATACAGTGGCGAAGCCATAGCTATAACCGTCTGTTGAACAGCCGCGTTATCTATAGGGGATTTGCTTTTTCAGAATGGGCGACGTCCCTGTTAATATCGCAGTGCTTTTTCTCCCTTACTAAGGGAGATTCCCAAAATTTAGGCGGGATTTACGTTTATTTTTTATCACGGTATGACTCTTTTTACTCGAATCCTAAGCATTAGGCAATACTCGATACTTAGACTCCATGACCTGATCCGTTTTCAAGGTAATGTATTTATGCCTGCGTCTGTTAACGACTATTTAAGCCTAACTGAGGGGAATATTTTATCTCTCCAAGATAAACCACATTAGATTCACCACACACGGAGCAGAGACACCTCATTTTTCGTTGTCTCTGCGCTTACCGCTATTTCAATGACGCCAAAGACGCTCGCCAACTTTTACAGAAAGAATTTACGCATTAAGTTCGCAATCGAACCTACAAAACAAGAAGTGATGCTCGTTCAGAGATTTTTGATTATATCGAATGTTTTTATAATCCAAAGCGACACCATGGATCAAATGATGGATTATCGCCACAGCAATATGAAAAGCAATACTTTACGGAGCTAGAAACTGTCTAGGAAACTGGATACATACCAGCTCTCAATGTTTTGTGACACTTCCATAAGATTGCTAGTGAATATCTATTTTCAGATAATACTTTTTGCAAACTCTAGCAAACTGCTATACATACCTTCTAGATTCTTATTGGATAGTCTTCGATTTAACCATATGGAATTCCAATTTAATTGTTTTGATGCAAGATAGTCATTTTCGTAATCATCGCCAACATACCAACATTCATCAGCTGAAACACCGGCTAATTTATTAGCATATTCAAATATTTTTGGGCTTGGCTTTGCCTCACCAACATCTGCGGGCGTAACAACGAAAGAAAAATAATGATCTATACGTAATTTTTTTAATTTCGACTTTTGTTGATTGAGATCCCCATTTGTAATAATACCCAACTTTTTATAACGAAGGATATCTAAGGCCTCAATGCAATCAGGAAACAACTGCCATGAGCTTTGATAAAAAGAGTAGTATTCACTAAATAATAAATCCGCTTCTTTATCACTCTTGACGCCATGAATTACTGCCTTTATTCTTTCGCGCCGTTGTTCTTGAAAAGTTAATTCGCCTAACAAATATCTTTTCATGTGCTCACGAGCTACAGTATCCCAAACTTTGACGAAATCAGACTTCTCTGGAATCAATCGATCAGAGAACATGTCACAAAATTTACTGGCTGCTATATCCTGTGACGTTTTATAGTCAAACAACGTATCATCAATATCAAAAAAGATCATAAAAAATATTCCAGAAGTATAACTCCGACAGCTCGCGCATCCTTAAAATAAAGGCAAAGCCGCAATGTAGTAGCCACCGCCGTGATTGGTATGACTATGTGGAAACCTTAAATTCGGTTTTTTCGAGACACCCATATTAAATACCTATCTACATCATACAAAACTATCTTCTTCGCAGAAAGAATTTATATGGAATTCATCTTTTATCGTTTCGTTAAGGGATAACTAACTGATAAAAAAGGCTGGTTATTGGATTTTTGGGCGAGTAAATTTACCAATACATGATTAGTATATAAAGAAAGGCTATGAATGCTGGAGTGAAGCTAAGCGAGTAGTCGGTTATGACTGGATCTTGGCTTTCTATTTAGTTTGTTTGAATCACAATAATGCACAATAGATTGTTCGGCACCAACAACAGTACCGGTTCTTGCGCCAAATTCTGTGGCGATACGAAGCCAATTTTCTGAGGATATATTGAGTCGTTGAAGAATCGGCAACAGAGAGGCATCTATTGAACCTCGCTTATCTTCTCGGATGATTCGCCCAGTTATATCAACCAATTCAAGGTAATCTGATAATTCAAAAGGTAGGCCATCCGGCATGTTTTCTCTGGGGTTACAGACAAAAGGATAAAGCAATTTTGGTTGCTTTTGATGTTTAGCAGCGACCACACGTTTTTTAACACTAGTAAATTCCGAAGCTTCAGGCGTTTCACTTATTTTTGCCCTTAACGGATTAAGATCAACATAAGCCATACAAGCCGCTAATGCGGCTTCATCAAGTAACGCTTGAGACTTAAATCGTCCTTCCCACTAATTTTGTAAAAATTTGAACCGCTTTAGCGGGCCCGAAGGGTGAGCGAGTGAAACGATGCGAATAGTATCGACCAGTGCAGTTGTCTTCAAAATTTGCCTGTCGAGCAATTGGCTCATTAAGCTCTTTCATGAACCAGCTAATGTCCATAAGGCGGCTTCTATAAGCTTCAGCAGACACTTCTACCAAAGCCATTGCATAGTCTGGCAATGATTCCCCCTCTTACATATTGCTGTGTAAACAAGGTGCCTTTATGTAACTTATGCCACCTTTGCAGAACCTCTAATGTAGACCACTTCGCTGCTTTTTCTGCATTGATATGCAACACCACATGAAGGTGGTTACTCATTACCGCATAGGCACAAACATCAATAGCAAAGACACTGGCTAAGAATAACAAACGCTCTTCAACCCAGCCACGGCGGTGCTCAAAGCTTGCACCAGAAACCGGATCTTCTCCACATAAAAACGCCCTACGAACACAGCGTACTCTCTACAAAGGAAAGTACAATGACAGTAAGGCGTATCTTGTAAACTAACTTGCTGACTTCTGGCTCTTGGCATGACGAAACCTCTCTTCCATAAGAAATATACTGGTTAAATATACAGTATAGAGAAGAATCGTCAAGTTACGATGGGGGTCCCATTATGTATGTATGCTTGTTAGCACTAAAACTTGTTACGAAAATCTTCAGCAATATCCGCTAAACCAAGCATAAACATATTATCTCGGTACTTTGCGTGAGCACCATTTACGAGTGTAATTAAGAGGTAACAGTCTTTGTGGAAGTATCCTTGGCAATAAACCAAATGAGTGTCGCTCGTCCGGTCAAACTGAAGAACTCTTACACCCCATGGTTTCCGCTCATTCAAATGCACATGCATTAAACCGGCAGCTTTTACAGATGCTGGTCTATTGAAACTTACATCCCGGCCAAAGTAGTCTAAATTATCACCATTTTCTTTGTAATCTTTGAACTTTGAAACTATTAGCTGCAGCTCAGAATCGTTTAAGCCTTCACTAATTAATTTACTTGTGAAAACTCTTACTCCCATTCTGTAAACTCCTGTATAGATGGTTTTGAGCTTTTTACTTTTTGTTCTTGTATCGCAGCAACAATGGTTCTCTCAAGTTTATCGATCCCCTTAGCATCCGATACTTTATCAAGTTCTAACTTTTTCTTCTTTAATACAATATTCCGTTTTTTATCCATGGCAATTAGTTCTCCCTGATTTCGTAACGCGCCACTTCTACATCTTCAAATCTAGCTACTTCATTCATTGATTCTTCAAGATAATCTGCTTTAATGATTGTTGAAATCAGGCTATTAAGATCAAAATCACACTCATTTAAAAAGCAAAAGAAAGAAAATAATGGATTAGTTTCACCAACAGAATGAAAAGTATATTGCTCAATAATGCTCGGCAATCTGGATAGAACTTTTTCAACAACTATATATGAGTTATCACCCTCTCCATATACATGAACAACTAAGTCATCTTCTCTATGGACTCTTTCCTCACCAGAAAGAAAACCCATCCAATCTGTTAACGTTTTTAGGGCCATCTATGCCTCCTATACTTGAATGTTAATTTTTAGTGCTAACGCCCAGCTAAACCGCCGGAACGAAGTTGTTTGTTTTGTGCGAGCGTAGCGGAAAAGCACAAAACAAACAACGCAGTGGAGGTCGGCTTGAGCTGTTTGTTAAATACAGAATTACTCATATATTTTTCCGCAATACAAAAACACTGCGAATTGCTTCCATTTATTAGACTGAAGATCTGAATCTTGCCTAATACCAAAATCAGAATCTTCCACCCAAGCAATAGCTGACTCCAAGAAACCAGCGATATCGTTGTTTGCCCAATCGCCAGCACAACCAACCTCATCGACAGGCTTTTCTTCATGAACCTCACGGTCTTTCATCAGCGCTTTCGCAAAGTCCAAGAAACTTTTTTCATCTTTGACTTCATCTAGGATTTCGTGCAGTTCTTTCATTTCCGCCTTGAGCATTTAACACTTACACCATTGGTGCGGTCTTTTCGCGTCCATTGCCTGTACTTGTTCTGTGTTTTCTAGCCACTTTTTAGCAATCAATTCAACTAAATTCTCTTCTACCCACTTGCCATTTTTAAGGAAGCCTTCAGGAAGGTATTTAACGAATTCAAATCCGTTGTTACGCAAAACTGACTGGCTCGCCTTATTCCATAGAGCGTAACATGCCTGAATAGCGTTGGCTTTCAGCTGCGTAAAACCAAACTCAATTATTAATTGAACTGCCTCTGACATATACCCATTACCCTGATGTTCTGGGTGTATCCAAAACCCAATATCCCACACACCAAGCGCATCTGTTTTACGAATCGTTATTCGTCCTAAAAAATCAGCCTTTTCTATAGTTTCAATTGTAAAGCAGTAGCCTTTCCCCTCCCTCCAAGCTTTTACATTGTTCTTAAACGGCTCGACCAATTGCATTTCGCTTTCAGGCGGGCTCCATAGCATTCCATCCGTAAAACCTTCATATCTAGAAGCAGAAAAAATGTAAGGAATATCACTCTCTTCGATGTATCGGAGGGAGCAGCGCTTCGAATTTAGCCTAATGTCAGTATCTATTTCCATACTCTACTCAGAACTACTAAGCGGTTATACAGTGGCGAAGCCATGGCTATAACCGTCTGTTGAACGGCCGCGTTATTTATAGGGGATTTGATTTTTCAGAATTGGCGACGTCCCTGTTAATATCGCAGTGCTTTTTCTCCCTTACTAAGGGATATTCCCAAAATTTAGGCGGGATTTATGTTTATTTTTTATCACGGTATGACTCTTTTTACTCGAATCCTAAGCATTAGGCAATACTCGATCCTCAGGCTCCATGACCTGATCCGCTTTCAAGGCAATGTATTTATGCCTGCGTCTGTTAACTACTATTCAAGCCCAACTGAGGGGAATATTTTATCTCCCCAAGATAAACCACATTAGATTCACCACACACGGAGCAGAGACACCTCATTTTTCGTGTCTCTGCGCTTACCGTCTTGCTATTTCAAGGACGCCAAATATGCTCGCCAGCCTTTAAGATGGGTGATGTCTTGTGCGTCTTCGATGCCGTAAGGTTCACAGATAAACCCTGCCACTTGGCTGCCGTCGGCGAGTGTTATTTTGCCGATGCCGAGGGGCGCGGGGATGCCTGCGACAAAGCTGCCGAAGTGTTGTGTTGGCACAGACCAAACTTCCACGTCGATGGTGTCACCATTGTCTTTATCGAGTATCAATCCTGGACGAAGCGGTGGCCCACCAGCCAATGCATACATACGATAATTCGGGGCTGTGGTGGTTTTGGCTTTTAAGGTGGCGCCACGTTCCGTTAGTTGCCAGTTAAGTGGCTGGCCTGCTAAATGCGCGCCGCAGACCATGACGTCGATGGTTTTCGGGGTGCTCACAGAGGTTATGTTGTTTGGCGTTGCCACAACCTCTAAAAGTTACGATGGGTGTCCCATTAAGTTGGTTCTTGCGCCAAATTCTGTGGCGATACAAAGCCAATTTTCTGAGGATATATTGATTTTGCGAGACACCCATATTAAATAATATGAATGCCAAGTTACGATGGGTGTCCCATTAAGTTTTATAGAGCTTTCAAATTTCCTCCTTAAAACATAACGTCCGCATAACGGGCAAAAATACGTAGGCTACAATACCAAGCGAAGCGCAGGGAGCCTACATGTTTTTGTCCTTAGCGAGCGCAGCGAGTGTTAATGCGTTTGTTATAAGCTAACCTCAAAAAATGAAATAATGCTTTTGAAACGTTGATAACACTGAATATAAAGAATGCTACTGACCGCTTTCTACCATTTCTTTGATAATACGAGCTTTAACAAAATGGTCTAGTTGGTGCTTTTGTATCCACCAAGTTGCGGCTTCCATGAGCAATTCCGGATTTTCATTTTTATTAGAAAAGAATGCATAGAAAGACAATCCGACATTGTCGCCTTTTGATGAAATCTTTGAATCGCAAACTTGTATAATTTTTTCCCTAAGAGATTGTCTCATTGAAAATGCCTAACTCCTTTTGGCTTATAACGCCGCATTAAGGTGTGAGCGACGCTTGGCTATACTTGAGCGAAGCGAAACTGCCAAGCGTTGCGAATCACTCTTAAATGCTTTGTTATATGCCTGTTTTCGAATAAACGGCCGTGCCACTCAGTTCACCAGACGGCAATCTTCGGTCGTTACGTAAAATTCCTTCAAAAGCATACCCGCCTCGCTCTGCTACCATTCGACTTTTCAAATTCTGTTCTGCAGCTTTGATTTCAACTCGGTTAGCGTTTAGCTCATTAAACGCGTATGACTCTATTGCTTTCACTGCTTCAGAAATGAAACCATTGCCAACACTTGAACTGCGCATCCAATAACCAATTTCAAAAAACGGTACTGATTTATCGCGAATAATTAACCCTATTGCACCAAGAAAGCGCCCTGTACTTTTTTCTATGATTGAATAACGTAACTCACCTTCAAAATTCTCAAAGTTATTGATGGCTTGTTGCGTGTTTTCAATTGATTCAGCTTCTGTTAATGCATATGGAACCCAAGGAAGGTAGGCACCAAGTTCATCTTGGCTTTCCAGTATCGCTTCAAGCATCAGAGGTTGATACTCCATTGAAGGGGGTAGTAGTTTAAGTCTATCTGTTTCCATATTTACCAATATCCAATTAAGGCTTATAACGCTTAAAGCATAGGCGTGGCTTTTTCGCGTCCCTTGCCTTTACTTGTTGCTTTTGACTTGATGTAAGCTTCAACGACATCAAATCCTGGCTTCTTAGTCAGAACTGTTTTCTCAATATTACGACAGTAATTACCAATAGCCATTGGAGAAGTTGCGTCTATGAAACTAACCCCTTCATGCCCACCTGATAGCAACGATTCAAAGTATTCACGTTGAGGCTCTATCAAGCGAAAGTGCATATCAAAGTTACTCCTCTTTCGACTCTTATCGTTATCTTTCCTAGCTCGCAATTCATCAATACCTACATGCAATAAAACGTATGCATCGGGAAAATCTAGTAGGCCTTGCAGAAATGCTTTTGAATAAAAGTCTAAAACCTCATTCACAGGCTGAAAATTCAGATCATCGAATATCCAGTTGTACCAAACTGGCTGCAAATGATCTCCATCCAAAATGGCTACTTTTCCTAACTCTGACTCTGTTTTCGCTAACTCCCAGCGCTTTACTTGCATCCGGAAATACCAATCATCAGGCTCATTGGATGAACGCTCAAACAACTCATTCACTTCAGGTATCCGGACATATCCATACTCACTTTCCATAAATTTGGAAGCAGTACTCTTGCCAACTCCACTAGCGCCTTCGAGACATATTATGGTCATTTAACTTCCTTGAAAGTAACGCCTGCCAGCAATGGCGAGTGAAACGAGTCCAGCCAGCTTGCTGGCGAATTGGCTGGCTTTGTTATGCACTTATAATATGCCTATCAAAGCTGAAGCACCTGCACCAATAAGACTACCAACAGTGCTGTTTTGTAAAAACTCTTTCAGTTTTGATTTGGCCTCAGGATCATCACTTTTAGCGATCTTTTTCGCTAACTCCTGAATGGTGACATTAGTTGTCAATGTATTACTGTTACCAACTTGTACATTTTCGCCATTTATTGATCCAATATTGAAAGTTGAATCACCGTGTTTAGTGACATGAGGCTGTGCAGTTGTGTTTTCGACTTTAAGAGTCAGCATGCGGCGTTTTTCAAGGTAGTTGTCGCCTAAAATAATTAGGCAGCGTCTTTGTGTTGCTCTGGATTTAATTCCACATCACCTATTGGCTGCCAGTTTCTTTCTGCTTTTGACCAACGCTCAGGGCGTT
>NZ_FLOB01000030.1 GCF_900089775.1 Marinomonas spartinae | reverse complement strand
GCATTGACGATTCAGACCAACAAAGTCGATAACCAAGGGACCTTAGCGGGTAACGGTATTACCCTAAATGCTAATTCGCTCAATAACAGCACAGCGAACGGTCAAATTGTCTCAACGGATAAAGCGGACGTCACCATCGCTGGTGATGTAAGCAATACCGATGGGTCGCTAATCCATGCGGATAAAGATCTGACACTGCATTCCACAGGCGATTTAACCAACACAGCGTCCACCATCGAAGCGGTCAATGGGCTAGATGAAAAGAGTCAAAATCTGACCAACAGCGGTACTGTCCTAGCGCAAAATGGTGCTTTAACCATCCATACCAATAACGTGGACAGCCAAGGCACTTTAGCGGGTAACGGCATCGCTATCACAGCGGATTCGCTTAATAATCACTCGAAAACGGCACAACTCTTCTCAACAGGGGATCTGACCTTAACCATCGAAAAAGGTATAGAGAATGCCAAGAGCGCACTGATTCATGCAGCAGCTAACCTCACTTTAAAAAGCAAAGAAGACTTAACGAATACGACTTCGACCATTGAAGCCGTGGGAACTTCTGTTATTCATAGTCAAAATGTCACTAACTCAGGCTCCATTCTTGCGCAAAATGGCGCATTAACCATTGAGACCAGCACTGCGGATAACCAAGGCACCTTAGCGGGTAACGGTATTGCTTTAAATGCCAACACGCTCAATAACAGCACAGCGAACGGTCAAATTGTCTCAACGGATAATGCGGATGTCACCATCGCTGGTGATGTAAGCAATACCGATGGGGCGCTAATCCATGCGGATAAAGATCTGACACTGCATGCCACAGGCGATTTAACCAACACAGCGTCCACCATCGAAGCGGTGAATGGGCTAGATGAAAAGAGCCAAAACCTAACGAATACGGGTACTGTCCTTGCGCAAAATGGCACGTTAAGTATTCAAACCAGTAGCGTGGATAACCAAGGTACTTTAGCGGGCAACGGTATTACCCTAAATGCCAACGAGCTGAAAAACAGCACAGCGAACGGTCAAATTATCTCAACCGATAAAGCGGACGTCACCATTGTTGGAGACGTGACCAATACCGATGGGGCATTGATTCATGCTGCCAATAACCTAACGGTAAAAAGTCAGAGCAGTGTCACTAATACTGGCTCCCTGACAGCTAAAAAGGGATCCTTAACGATTAATAGTGGTCTTATCGACAACCAAGGATTATTGACGGGTAATGGTATTTTTCTAGGTTCGAATGGACTGAGTAACCGCACTACGAACGGTAAGATTATCTCATCCAACAACGTGACTTTGACCATGGCGGGTGATGTAAATAATACGGGGGGGGCTCTGATCCATGCGGATAAAGACCTGACGTTAAATACCACAGGTGATGTAACCAATACCGATTCCACCATCGAAGCGGTCAATGGGCTAGATGAAAAGAGCCAAAACCTAACGAATACGGGTACTGTCCTTGCGCAAAATGGCACGTTAAGCATTCAAACCAGTAGCGTGGATAACCAAGGTACTTTAGCGGGCAATGGTATCGCCATCACAGCGGATTCCCTTAACAATCACACTAAAACGGCACAACTCTTCTCTACAGGGGATCTGACCTTAACCATCGAAAAAGGCATTACCAACGCGACAAATGCCTTGATTCATGCCGCCAACAATCTGACGTTAAAAAGTCAAGGGGATCTAACCAACACTGCGGCGACTATTGAAGCTGCTGGCACTAATCAAATCACCAGCCAGAATATGACAAATAGCGGAACCTTACTCGCTAAAAGTGGTGCATTGACGATTCAGACCAACAAAGTCGATAACCAAGGGACCTTAGCGGGTAACGGTATTACCCTAAATGCTAATTCGCTCAATAACAGCACAGCGAACGGTCAAATTGTCTCAACGGATAAAGCGGACGTCACCATCGCTGGTGATGTAAGCAATACCGATGGGTCGCTAATCCATGCGGATAAAGATCTGACACTGCATTCCACAGGCGATTTAACCAACACAGCGTCCACCATCGAAGCGGTCAATGGGCTAGATGAAAAGAGTCAAAATCTGACCAACAGCGGTACTGTCCTAGCGCAAAATGGTGCTTTAACCATCCATACCAATAACGTGGACAGCCAAGGCACTTTAGCGGGTAACGGCATCGCTATCACAGCGGATTCGCTTAATAATCACTCGAAAACGGCACAACTCTTCTCAACAGGGGATCTGACCTTAACCATCGAAAAAGGTATAGAGAATGCCAAGAGCGCACTGATTCATGCAGCAGCTAACCTCACTTTAAAAAGCAAAGAAGACTTAACGAATACGACTTCGACCATTGAAGC
>NZ_FLOB01000031.1 GCF_900089775.1 Marinomonas spartinae | reverse complement strand
GAAGAAGAACGACGGGTATAGGGTTTGGTCATGGGTTGGACTCCGTTATCGGTGATGAGATGAAAACGGAGTCCAGTTTAGAGTGCGAAAAGATGGGATGAAATAACGGCGTAGAATGAACGCTTACGCTGCAAATACAGTAACCCTGCCATTAAGCGAGTGGGTAACGCAGCGGCACCGACCGTCGCGAAATGCGCTCCCAATTTGTCATCCAACAAGTTCCAATCAATGATCTTAGCCAGTCTTACTAAATGATGATTGAGGTTAATGATGTCTACGAGCTGAGGTTGGAATAAATCCTTTTGCGGTATAATCTTTGTCTGACGAGGCTTCATAAAACTCACCCATTCTGCAACTTTTTAGGTCTAAAGGCGTATTTATCGTGAGATTTAGGTATTAACTATCTTATAAAAATACTTTATATTCAATGGGTTGAGAATTATTCAGGGGCGACTAAATACATTAAATTCAATAGGTTGTGAGTTTTTCAGGGACGACTATCTAGGCTTTGGCTCAATATAGAATGCCGTATCAGATTAACCCAATATCGGTTCGATTTCTTATTGTTGAATAAGTAAATGAAGGCGGGAAGTATAGTGAGCATAGAATTGTTACAGAGCGCGAAGCAGACCGATTATAGTATCAGCCCACAACTATATTAGGCTTAGTTCTGTGTATCTACGAATGGCTTGTTTGAAGTTACTGGCGTTTATCTTTTTACACAAATTTGAGACATGATACTTTACTGTCACATGCTTGATACCAAGGATAATGGATATTTCTGAGTACGTTTTTCCCATGCAAGCCCAATGCAAGACTTCTTTTTCACGTTCAGTGATATGTATAGGTTTCAGATCTCTTTGAACTTGTTGTGATAGCAATGCAACAACCTGTTGATGGATATCAATCAACACCATTTGTAATTTGTCCTCACAAGCATTAACTAAGTTATGAAACTCCGTCTCATTTTCGATACCACACACAGTCAATGCGGCAAAGTTATTGAGGTGATCATGCAAAGTAAAAGTATATCCTGTTACCATATTCTTTTTTTTACTAGCATCAACTTCCACTTTTTTAATATCTTCAAATTTAGTGGAGTTCTCATCAAACCATGAGAAAGGCGCTATTGATTTTCTAGCGTGCTTAATTATGGGATCTTCTTTGTACAGTTTATCTTTCTTATATTTCACCAACCAAGCATTTGGAAAGTTTGAAATCATTGCATGTGATGACATCTCTTTTTTAGAATAAATTACGTAAGAAAAGTAATGTATACTAAAGCAATTCAATTTTTCAGAAATGGCTTTTAGCATTTTTCTGCTTAGCAGAATTTCAAAGTCAGCATAATTCATTTCATACTCTAATATATTTCACCCTAGCTATATTTCACCATTGTAACTCTACATGCAGTATTGTTTAAGTTTATTTTTGAAATAAAAGCACTTCTGACCTGCTCTTCGTCATCTAGTCCAGCCTACACTGAGTAATAGTCATCCAACCAAGGAGATGATGAACATGAAAAAGCGATTAAATGAACAAAAAATCATTGCCATTTTAAAATAAGCGAAAGCTGGTATTCCCGCCCGAGAGCTTTGCCGCAAGCATGGGGTCTCGGATGCGACATTTTATACATGGCGTAAAAAGTATGCTGGCCTAGATGTATCTGAAACCCGACGTCTTAACATTCTGGAAGAGGAAAATGCTCAACTCAAAAAGTTGCTGGCTGAGACACTACTCGATACGCAAGCCCTGAAAATTGCTCTCAGCCAAAAATACTGGACGTCGAGGACAAGCGCAAGGCTGTGAAAGTTATTCAAGAAGGCCCCCAGCTTTCAGAACGCAGCGACAATAAGATCTGCAAATCTTTTAATGTGTGTAGCTTCGGGTGGAACAAGGATCTCTCATGTGAAAATGTCGTGCCCCACTTCGGAGGCTTCAATTATTCATTTTACAATAAAAACAATAACGGCGTTTTTCAAGGTAGTTGTCGCCTAAAATAATTAGGCAGCGTCTTTGTGTTGCTCTGGATTTAATTCCACATCACCTATTGGCTGCCAGTTTCTTTCTGCTTTTGACCAACGCTCAGGGCGTTC
>NZ_FLOB01000032.1 GCF_900089775.1 Marinomonas spartinae | reverse complement strand
CGGCGTTTTTCAAGGTAGTTGTCGCCTAAAATAATTAGGCAGCGTCTTTGTGTTGCTCTGGATTTAATTCCACATCACCTATTGGCTGCCAGTTTCTTTCTGCTTTTGACCAACGCTCAGGGCGTTCTTTCCTTTTTTGCTGATACAAGTCCGCTCGCTTCGCTAAGATTACTCTATCAAGCCCTGCATGCCTTTGATTTGGCGTGACAAACTGGATTCGACTATGACGATGCTCATGGTTGTACCAAGACACGAACTCTTTTACCCACTCTCTCGCATCTTCCAAGGTTTTAAACCCCTCTGATGGCCATCTAGGGTGATATTTCACCGTTCTAAACAGCGACTCTGAGTAAGGGTTGTCGTTACTCACCCTTGGTCGACTGCGGGAGGTCTCAACGCCAAGATCATACATTTTTGCTCTCATCGTTAAGCTCTTCATGGGCGCACCGTTATCTGAGTGTAAGACGAGGTCTTTTTTAACGCATCTTTCTGCCCAAACACTGCGTTCCAGTAAATCGGCGGCATGCTCTCCCGTTTCTTGAAGATGTACTTCCCACCCCACTATTTTTCGACTGTAAATATCTTCTATCATGTACAGGTAGTAATGCTGCCCAATCACCGTGGTTGGCAGATAGCTAATGTCCCAACTCCACACCTCATTGGCTTTTTTCGCCGTGTAGCTCGTGGGTTTTTTATGGACATTCCTCGGGGCTGCTTTTCCTCTGTGATGAAGCATGTTTTCCGATTTTAAGAGACGATAAAAGCTGGATTCTGAGGCAATATACTCGCCTCTATCGGCCAATATAGGGACGATTTGGCTGGGTGGTAACGAAGCAAACTCGTCACGCATGCAGACCTCAAGCATCTTCTGCCGTTCTACCTCACTCAGTTTATTCGCCGGTGCAGGCCTGATCACGGTGACTCTTCTATCTTCCCCAATAGAGCCATCATTATACCAACGCTGTAACGTTCTGACTGATAAACCAATCATCTCGCAGGCAGGCTCTTGTCGTGCACCTGACGCCACCGCATGACGGATCCACTGCGAATACTTTTGCCTATCGGCCAGCGTGATTAGCTGTCCTCTTTTTCCTCCCAATAGGCATCGAACTTTTTTCCCAGCACAAGTAACGCCGCACTTTCTGCTAACGCTTTCTCCTTTCGTCTCAGCTCACGCTCTAGTTCTTTAATGCGTTTTTTATCCGATTGTTGCTCCGCCGTGAGCTTAGTGTTTCTTATCGCTTTCGCTGTGTTGCCAGCAACACACGCCTGTTTCCATTGTTTTACTTGCTCAGGGTACAGGCCTTTCTCACGGCAATACTGATTAAACTCCGCTTCAGACAAGACGGCGGTTTCAAGTACGACAGCAAACTTTTCTTCATTTGACCATTTATCTGATGAACTCACTTTTGACTCGCTAAATCCTGATGTGTTGAATTGCTTTTGCCAACTATACAGGGTGGAGAGCTTAATGCCTTCTTGTTCGGCAAACTCACGTCTCGACAACTGGCTTTGGCTGAGTTTCTGTAAGATGGCTTCTTTAAAGGCTCTTGAATGTCTTTGGTAATCCACTGGTTTTAACTTACCGCCCCCTGTCTATTTATAATATCAAATGAGGCGACAACTATCCTGACACAGGGGG
>NZ_FLOB01000040.1 GCF_900089775.1 Marinomonas spartinae | reverse complement strand
AATACCGTTACCCGCTAAGGTCCCTTGGTTATCGACTTTGTTGGTCTGAATCGTCAATGCGCCACTTTTTGCGAGTAAGGTCCCGCTATTCGTCGTATTCTGGCTGGTGATTTGATTGGTGCCAGCGGCTTCGATAGTCGCCACAGTGTTGGTTAGATCCCCTTGAGTGTTTAATACCAGATTGTTGGCGGCATGAATCAGCGCATTCTCGGCATTCTCTATGCCTTTTTCGATGGTTAACGTCAGATCCCCTGTTGAGAAGAGTTGTGCCGTTTTCGAATGATTATTAAGGGAATCTGCGGTAATAGAGATACCTTTTCCTGCCAGCACGCCTTGATTATCTACTTGGCTGCTCTTCACAGTCAAAGCACCATTTTGTGCTAACACCGTGCCGCTGTTCGTCAGGTTTTGGCTCTTTTCATCTAGCCCATTCACCGCTTCGATGGTGGACGCGGTGTTGGTTAAATCGCCTGTGGCATGCAGTGTCAGATCTTTATCCGCATGAATTAGCGCCCCATCGGTATTGCTTACATCACCAGCGATGGTGACGTCCGCTTTATCCGTTGAGACAATTTGACCGTTCGCTGTGCTGTTATTTAGCGTGTTGGCATTTAAAGCAATACCGTTACCCGCTAAGGT
>NZ_FLOB01000036.1 GCF_900089775.1 Marinomonas spartinae | reverse complement strand
GACGTTTACCACGGAGTGGTCAATGACTGGGGTGAAGTCGTAACAAGGTAGCCCTAGGGGAACCTGGGGCTGGATCACCTCCTTAAACGATAGAAGGCTTGGTGAGCGTTCACACAAATTATCTGATATCTGTAGTTTAGAGTGTCGTAGTCTGGACCGGGTCTGTAGCTCAGTTGGTTAGAGCGCACCCCTGATAAGGGTGAGGTCGGCCGTTCAAATCGGCCCAGACCCACCAAGTTTTCTTATAACTTTGTTATGATGTCACTCGCATAGTGAACTATGCGTCGCAACATCATGCCGCGTTCTAAGACAACCTTGGTAAGGTTAATAATAAGTTTTAAGTCTTTTAAAACTGGGATCTGCACACGATATGGGGCTATAGCTCAGCTGGGAGAGCGCCTGCTTTGCACGCAGGAGGTCTGCGGTTCGATCCCGCATAGCTCCACCATATCGGTGATCATACAATACGACAAACAAAGCCTTAAGCAAGATGCTTGGACAGTTAATCGAGAAGGGAAATTATTTTCCAATCGGTATCGACTGAGGATTCCTAGTCTCTGACTTAGTGCTTTGCACTAAACTTGCTCTTTAACAATTCGAATTTTGAAATAGACGATAATCAAGCGTCAAACCGGTGGATTGCACTTTTCTCATCTTATTTCCTTCTGATGAGAGGGTGACGATCTAATATCGTAAATCCAGAGAGAGACAAAAGCTCTTTGGTATGTGACTTAAGTAGAGAGCGAAGGTAACTTCACTCTAAAAACTACTTTGGGTTATATGGTCAAGTGACCAAGCGTGCACGGTGGATGCCTTGGCAGTCAGAGGCGATGAAGGACGTGGTAATCTGCGAAAAGCTCGGGGGAGTTGATAAACAA
>NZ_FLOB01000037.1 GCF_900089775.1 Marinomonas spartinae | reverse complement strand
ATTTTGTATCGATAATTATAAAAGTGGAGAAGCCGTATGGGTAAATTAGCTTTTGCAGCAAAAATAACGCATGTTCCCTCTATGTACCTTTCAGAGCTTGATGGTCCTCAAAAAGGATTTCGCCAAGCCGCCATTGACGGGCATCACGAGATATCGAAGCGTTGTCGAGAACTGGGTGTGGATACCATTGTCGTGTTTGATACGCACTGGTTGGTTAATGCCAACTATCACATTAACTGTGCTCCACACTGGGAAGGTGTATACACGAGCAACGAGTTACCTCACTTTATCAATAATATGCCGTATGAGTTAGATGGTAACCCTGAGCTAGGTCGTCTCATTGCTCAAGTATGTAATGAGCAAGGGGTGGAAACCTTAGCCCATGATGCAACCACCTTGGCACCTGAGTATGGAACATTAGTGCCAATGCGATACATGAATGAAGACCGTCACTTTAAAGCGGTCTCTGTATCGGCGTTGCTAATGGTGCATTATCTCAATGACTCGGCTCGTTTGGGGTGGGCGATTCGTGAAGCGACCGAAAAGCACTACGATGGCACGGTGGCGATCCTCGCCAGTGGTTCGCTTTCTCACCGTTTTGCGCAAAATGGTCAAGCCCCAGATTTTTCCACCAAAGTGTGGAGTCCATTCTTAGAAACTTTGGATCACAGAGTGGTTGAAATGTGGGAAAACGCAGAGTGGAAAACATTCTGTGAAATGCTGCCTGAATACGCGGCAAAAGGTCACGGTGAAGGGTTTATGCATGATAC
>NZ_FLOB01000038.1 GCF_900089775.1 Marinomonas spartinae | reverse complement strand
TAAGTCCTGAGCCATATAGCAATGAGAACATTAAGTGATCCCGTTCATTCAAGCAGCTTAGTATTTTCTGAATGTCGTTAGGTGCTAAAACAATGGGTAAGCGCCGACCTTGTTTAGCATGCTGAAATCCTAAGTCTCCTAATGGTTGATCAAGTAACTTGTTATATAAAAATGCGAGGGCATTAAGGGCAGATTTTTGTGTGTTAATTGCAACATTTTGTTCAATTGCCAAAAATGATAAAAACGCTCTTACTTCTTCTGCCCCCATATTTTGAGGGTGCTGCAGCTTATGGAATCGAATAAAATATTTAATCCAATACAGGTAAGACTTCTCTGTTTTTAAGCTATAGCCGCGCAGCCTGAGTTCATTACGAATAAAGTTAAGAAAAGGGCTGGAAGACATCACACACTCCTTGTGGATAATTGACCTAAATCTGTATAAATATACAGTATATTTTTTAGCTTGCCAATTTTTGGCACGGATTGTCTGAAAAATAATCAAAAAATTGCGTGTCTGCACTGGTAGCATGCCTGAAAGTCTTTTAGTATCAATGAATAAGAATATCCGCATCAGAAATAACGCGCTGTGGATAAATGTGTAAACGCGCATGCTCGTTTTTCCATTTTCAGTTTCTGTGAGTAATTTCGTAAAGTAACTTTGATTCAGTTACTTACGGCGTTCATTAGAACTTTTTGGAATTGTCTAAACGCGCATGCGCACTATTAAAATGTTATG
>NZ_FLOB01000039.1 GCF_900089775.1 Marinomonas spartinae | reverse complement strand
ACTAGTATGGCCCGGGGGATCCGCTCGCACTTAGCCTGTTAAGGGGTTCGCGCTCGTCTAGTCTGTGCTGTTGCCTGGATAGTAAATTATCATGGTACAAACTTTTAAGAGCCAGTTAAATGGAGATGGATTTAAAAAGAGTTATTGTAAAGTCTCCCCAGGTGTGTCATTAAATATCCCAACAGATTGCCCTGGCCTGACCCCCTAAATGCAATTTTGGGATTCCCTTTTAGTTGCTTTCATTAAAATGTACCAGCGCAGTAAAAAAAGCACAAAGTATATTGTTTATGTAACTCACTATCTCATTTGCACTGGTTACATGGCAGCTTCAGACTGACTACAACTACACTTTTCCCACCATGGTTCAAAGATCAACAGAACTGGGCCAACAAAAGCAATTTTTTCATGTGGTCTAACTACCAACTTATTATGAGTTAAGTTACTTTTAGGTTTAAAATCACAGCAGTTTTTCCCTCCACACCTCCCAGAGATACTTTCAGGGTGGCTAAACTTGGCTAAAGGCTTCCGGACCAACCCTTGTTTCTTTATGGTGCTTGTGTCCTGACAACCGCGTAAGGCATGGAAATTCAGCTATTTATCCGATCGTTTATATGGGCGTGCGGCCGCGATATCCTGCAGATGCATCCAGTAC
>NZ_FLOB01000041.1 GCF_900089775.1 Marinomonas spartinae | reverse complement strand
CTTGGCGAAATCCTTTTTGAGGACCATCAAGCTCTGAAAGGTACATAGAGGGAACATGCGTTATTTTTGCTGCAAAAGCTAATTTACCCATACGGCTTCTCCACTTTTATAATTATCGATACAAAATTTCAGGTAACACAAGCGCGATGGAACTGACAAATACGATCAACCCCAAGCGAACCACGTCTGCGCACAAAAATGGTGTTATACCTTAAAAAATTGTCCCTACTTTTACAGGAACCACATAATCGTGAAACGCTTTAGAAATGGGGTGAAAGTCAATTTTCTCTTCAAGATTGACACAGTATTCAGTAATACCATGCAGAGAGAACCTCGTCTCTCTGCATGGTAATGGTGTCCTATACACCCCATTTTGGAATGTGATGACTGCCCATACTGATGCAGACGTTTTTAGGTTCACAGAAGACTTCGAAACTGTAATCTCCCCCTTCTCGCCCTGTGCCAGACGCTTTCATACCACCAAATGGGGTTCGAAGATCTCGCACGTTTTGGCTATTAACAAACATCA